>NZ_CP031834.1:1302500-3702500 GCF_003590645.1 Mesorhizobium sp. DCY119
TCGGGGAGGTGCGAATACCCTTTGATCCGACGATTTCCGAATGGGGAAACCCACCTAAGGTACTTGTAAAATCAGAGCTGCTGCCGGACTTCGGTTTGGTGGCGGTTGTGGTTTACAAGTATCGTTATTAGGTAACTTATCCTGAATTCAATAGGGATAAAGTGGCGAACGCGGGGAACTGAAACATCTAAGTACCCGTAGGAAAGGACATCAACCGAGACTCCGCAAGTAGTGGCGAGCGAACGCGGACCAGGCCAGTGATTTTTGTGAGACAAGTGGAACCTTCTGGAAAGTAGGGCAAGAATGGGTGACAGCCCCGTACACGTAACGCGAACAAAAATCCTTGAGTAAGGCGGGACACGTGAAATCCTGTCTGAACATGGGGAGACCACTCTCCAAGCCTAAGTACTCGTGCATGACCGATAGCGAACTAGTACCGTGAGGGAAAGGTGAAAAGCACCCCGACAAGGGGAGTGAAAGAGTACCTGAAACCGATTGCCTACAAACAGATGGAGCCCGCAAGGGTGACATCGTACCTTTTGTATAATGGGTCAGCGACTTAGTGTGACGAGCAAGCTTAAGCCGGTAGGTGTAGGCGCAGCGAAAGCGAGTCTGAACAGGGCGTTCAGTTCGTCGCATTAGACCCGAAACCGAGTGATCTAGCCATGAGCAGGATGAAGGTAAGGTAACACTTACTGGAGGTCCGAACCCATAACTGTTGCAATAGTTCGGGATGACTTGTGGCTAGGGGTGAAAGGCCAATCAAACTCGGAAATAGCTGGTTCTCCGCGAAATCTATTTAGGTAGAGCGTCGACCGAATACCTCGGGGGGTAGAGCACTGGATGGGCTAGGGGTCCTCACCGGATTACCAAACCTAACCAAACTCCGAATACCCGAGAGTACTAGTCGGCAGACACACAGTGGGTGCTAACGTCCATTGTGAAGAGGGAAACAACCCTGACCAACAGCTAAGGTCCCCAAGTCATGGCTAAGTGGGAAAGGATGTGAGGATCCCAAAACAACCAGGATGTTGGCTTAGAAGCAGCCATCATTTAAAGAAAGCGTAACAGCTCACTGGTCTAAATAAGGGTCTTTGCGCCGAAAATGTAACGGGGCTAAAGCCATGCACCGAAGCTTTGGGTTTGATCCGCAAGGGTCAAGCGGTAGCGGAGCGTTCTGTAAGCTGATGAAGCCATACCCGTGAGGGGTGGTGGAGGTATCAGAAGTGCGAATGCTGACATGAGTAACGTAAGGGGAGTGAGAGACTCCCCCGCCGAAAGTCCAAGGGTTCCTGCTTAAAGTTAATCTGAGCAGGGTTAGCCGGCCCCTAAGTCGAGGCAGAAATGCGTAGACGATGGGAACCACGTTAATATTCGTGGGCCTGTGGGTAGTGACGGATCACGTGTGTTGTCAGGTCTTATTGGATTGATCTGGCGGCGAAGTGGTTCCAGGAAATAGCTCCCACTTATAGACCGTACCCGAAACCGACACTGGTGGACTGGTAGAGTATACCAAGGCGCTTGAGAGAACTATGCTGAAGGAACTCGGCAAATTGCACGCGTAACTTCGGAAGAAGCGTGACCCCTTTGCACGCAAGTGTATGGGGGTGGCACAGACCAGGGGGTAGCGACTGTTTATCAAAAACACAGGGCTCTGCGAAGTCGCAAGACGACGTATAGGGTCTGACGCCTGCCCGGTGCTGGAAGGTTAAGAGGAGGGGTGCAAGCTCTGAATCGAAGCCCCAGTAAACGGCGGCCGTAACTATAACGGTCCTAAGGTAGCGAAATTCCTTGTCGGGTAAGTTCCGACCTGCACGAATGGCGTAACGACTTCCCCGCTGTCTCCAGCATAGACTCAGTGAAATTGAATTCCCCGTGAAGATGCGGGGTTCCTGCGGTTAGACGGAAAGACCCCGTGCACCTTTACTATAGCTTTACATTGGCATTCGTAGTGGCATGTGTAGGATAGGTGGTAGGCTTTGAAGCCAGGGCGCCAGCCTTGGTGGAGCCACCCTTGAAATACCACCCTTATCTCTATGGATGTCTAACCGCGGCCCGTTATCCGGGTCCGGGACAATGTATGGTGGGTAGTTTGACTGGGGCGGTCGCCTCCTAAAGAGTAACGGAGGCGCGCGATGGTGGGCTCAGAACGGTCGGAAATCGTTCGCTGAGTGCAATGGCATAAGCCTGCCTGACTGCGAGACTGACAAGTCGAGCAGAGACGAAAGTCGGTCATAGTGATCCGGTGGTCCCGCGTGGAAGGGCCATCGCTCAACGGATAAAAGGTACGCCGGGGATAACAGGCTGATGACCCCCAAGAGTCCATATCGACGGGGTTGTTTGGCACCTCGATGTCGACTCATCGCATCCTGGGGCTGGAGCAGGTCCCAAGGGTATGGCTGTTCGCCATTTAAAGCGGTACGTGAGTTGGGTTCAGAACGTCGTGAGACAGTTCGGTCCCTATCTGCCGTGGGTGTAGGAATATTGAAAGGATCTGTCCCTAGTACGAGAGGACCGGGATGGACGTATCTCTGGTGGACCTGTTGTGGCGCCAGCCGCATAGCAGGGTAGCTATATACGGACGGGATAACCGCTGAAGGCATCTAAGCGGGAAACCCACCTTAAAACGAGTATTCCCTGAGAGCCGTGGAAGACGACCACGTTGATAGGCCGGGTATGGAAGTGCAGCAATGCATGAAGTTTACCGGTACTAATAGCTCGATTGGCTTGATCGTTCTCATTTACCAATGCTCATCTGCGATGAGCATCCAGCTCTCCTGTCCTCATGGCCGTATCGCCTGGTTAACGCCAGGCTGGCCTCCGGACGGGGCGTGGCATAAGCCACGGCGTGCAGTCGCACGCTAGCGGGTGCATCGCTTGGTAAGTCGGCAGCGACTTGCAGCACAAAAGACAACTGGCTACGGCCTACAGCTTCTCGAAAATACATGCACTTTGCCGACCTGGTGGTTATGGCGGAGCGGCTGCACCCGATCCCATTCCGAACTCGGCCGTGAAACGCTCCAGCGCTGATGGTACTTCGTCTCAAGACGCGGGAGAGTAAGTCGCTGCCAGGTCTGCAAAGTGCATGTAAATCATCTTCTCCTAACGATAATGGCCCGCCAACGGGTACACCGGGCCGCGCAAGCGGCCCTTTCTGTTGGAAGACCATCGTAATAAGGTAAGCATCAGCTTACAAAAGACCGGCCAAAAGCCGAATAGTTGACGCAAGGGTGGAGCAGCGCCCCGTCCGCCCGCAGAAGCCAAAGGCTTCGAGGACGGACAAACCAAAAAGTCCGGGCTGCCCGGCCGGCTTAGCCGAATAGTTGACGCGGGGTGGAGCAGCCCGGTAGCTCGTCAGGCTCATAACCTGAAGGTCGTAGGTTCAAATCCTACCCCCGCAACCAACTTAATCCCAAAAAATCCGCACCACTAAAGCCGCACCACTACCGATCGCTGGCGGGAAGCTTCGCTTCCCTGGCAATGGTAGCTCCTCGTCCTGCGGACCATAACCTGAAGGTCGTAGGTTCAAATCCTACCCCCGCAACCAACTTAATCCCAAAAAATCCGCACCACTAAAGCCGCACCACTACCGATCGCTGGCGGGAAGCTTCGCTTCCCTGGCAATGGTAGCTCCTCGTCCTGCGGACCATAACCTGAAGGTCGTAGGTTCAAATCCTACCCCCGCAACCAACTTAATCCCAAAAAATCCGCACCACTAAAGCCGCACCACTACCGATCGCTGGCGGGAAGCTTCGCTTCCCTGGCAATGGTAGCTCCTCGTCCTGCGGACCATAACCTGAAGGTCGTAGGTTCAAATCCTACCCCCGCAACCAAATCAAAAACAAAACCCGCAGCACCCGCTGCGGGTTTTGTCGTTCTGCCACCCGCCAACAGCTCCACACCCCAATCCACAGATCCATCCGCCCCCAACGCAACAGCCACACGATGAACGCGCCACCCTGTCGCCAGCCCAGCTGCACAAATAAACGGCATATTAAATCTTGGTAATCCGCGGGTTTCGCCTCGCTTGGACCGGTTTTCTCCCCTACATCTCGACCGTCTGGACGCATGCCGCCTTGTTCGGCATGCAGTCCTTCGTCAAATTGCCGGGTCGTGATGCAACGTTTTGCGCCTCGTCGGGACATAAAGCGATGTTAGAGGTCGAGGCCGGTTATAGGAATGCGGTTTCATGCAGCGCCCGAAACCCGCATTTCGCGTCCTTAAGTCCCGAAGCAAAGCGTCATTGCTTTGGGCGGCTTCCAATCCATAGAATATCGTCAGGTTTCTGAAGGTCGAAGTTATGAAGGCTTCCCACTTCGTTGTCCTTGCCATTGCGGCGCTCGGCATAGCCGGCGTCTTGTTCTTCTTTCCGAGTCTGACCAGCACCGGCCAGCGCTATGTCACGGAGCTTATCTCGGGCAATCCGCCTGTTGATGCCGCGAAAAAGCCGGATGCGGCAACGTCGAATGCCAATACAGCCACGGCGCAATCGGCGGGTTCCTCCGGGAAGGGTAGATCGGGCGGGGGTGGGCCGATCGCCGTGATCGTCGCCACAGCGCAAAAGCAATCCTTTCCGGTCGTCACCCGCAGCTTCGCCACCGTTCAATCGCCGGCTGTGGTTACGGTCGGCGCGCGGATTTCCAGCCAGGTGACGGAAATTCACGTAAAAGACGGGCAGATGGTCAAGGCGGGCGATCTGCTGATCTCGCTGGACGACCGGGCGCTGCGGGCGCAATTGGCGCGGGACAAGGCCATTCTGGCCAAGGACAGTGCGCTTCTGGTCAGCACGACAGCCGATATGAACCGTGCCAAGGATCTCGCCACCAAGCAGGCGGGCACGCAACAGGCCTATGACGACGCGCTTGCCGCGCAGCAATCGGCACAGGCTACGGTGGAAAGCGATCAGGCAACCGTCGAGGCTGATCAGATACAGCTCGATTTCACCAGCATTACCGCCCCGATCGAGGGACGGCTGGGTGCGGTGCAGGTTTCGGTCGGCGATCTGGTCGGCGGCTCCAGCACGTCGTCGAGCACGACTTCCGGCCTCGTCACGATCACGCAGGTCGATCCCATCCAGGTCAGTTTTCATCTCCCCGAGAACAATCTGCAGGTTTTCAAACCACTGCTGGATGCCGGCAAGGCGCCCGAGGTCAGGGTTCTCAAGAGCGGCAGCGCCGATCTGATCGCATCCGGAAGGATGGATTTCATCGATTCAGCGGTCGATACGGCGTCCGGGACGATCACCATGCGCGCGACCGTTGAGAACGGCAGTTTCGTGCTCTGGCCGGGGCAATTTGTCGATGTCGAGATCGATCAGGATGACCTGAACGACGCGACGGTCATTCCGACGGTTGCGCTGCAGCCCGGCCAGAACGGCCAGTTCGTTTATGTCGTCGGGTCGAACAACACCGTTGAGGTTCGCCCTGTCAAAGTGGCGCTGAGTGACGGTGACACCTCCGCGATCGCTTCGGGCCTCGAACCGGGGGACAAGATCGTCACCGAGGGGCAGTTGCGGCTGAAGCCGGGTGCTGCGGTCAAGCCGACTACGGCGACAGCAGACGCCTATGGCAGTTCGGCCGTCCAGCCTGCGGCTTACGAGAAGTCCCAAGCCACCGCGCAGGACGGCGTACAACAGTAGGGCGACGGCGATGACGATCTCCGAATTCTGCATCCGCCGGCCCGTCGCAACGCTCCTGATGTCGCTTTCGCTGGTGCTTGCCGGCCTCTTCGCCTACACCGCGCTGCCGGTTGCGGCACTGCCGCGGGCGGACTTTCCGGTCATCAATGTCTCGGCTTCCCTGCCGGGCGCTTCGCCCGACACGATGGCCACATCGGTCGCGACGCCACTGATCAAGCAGTTTGCCACCATTGCCGGCATCGACAGCATCTCGACGACGAACTCGCTCGGCACGACGTCGATAGCGATTCAGTTCGACCTCGATCGCGACATCGATGCTGCTGCTGCCGACGTGCAGGCAGCCATCACCCGCACGCAGCGCGCCCTGCCGGATGAGATGCCGTCGCCGCCGAGTTACCGGAAGGTCAATCCGGCCGATGCGCCGATCCTGCTTCTCGCCCTGAAAAGCGATGTCGTGCCGCTGACCGACCTCGATGCCTTTGCCCAGCAGGTCATTTCGCCTTCGCTTTCCACGCTCAATGGCGTGGCCCAGGTCTCGATTTTCGGCAGCCAGGAATATGCCGTGCGCATCCAGATCGACGCCAATGCACTGGCCGCACGCGGCATTTCCGTCTCCCAGCTCCAGACAGCAATCGCCGCAGCCAACAGCAACGCACCGCTTGGCACCCTGCAAGGCAGCCAGCAGCAATTGACCATTGTCGCGAACACCCAGCTCGACAACGCGGCCGCCTTCTCCAACCTCATCATAGCAAGCAGCAACGGCAAGGCGGTTCGTCTCGGCGACGTGACACGGGTTATCGACTCGGTGGTGAACACGCAGACGGCGAGCTGGTATGACGGCTCGCGCGCCATCATCCTCGCCGTGCAGCGTCAGCCTGACGCCAATACGGTCGCGGTGGTCGACCGCGTGAAGGAGATGCTGCCGACATTCCAGAGCGAATTGCCGGCGGCTGCCTCGCTGGAAACGCTGAACGATCGCGCTGCCTCCATCCGCGCGTCGGTCAGTGACGTGCAGTTCACGCTGGCGCTCACGATCGCGCTGGTTGTTATGGTGATCTTCGTGTTCGTGCGCCGCGTCTGGGCAACGCTCATCCCCGCTCTGGCAGTTCCGATTTCGCTGATCGCCACCCTCGGCGTGATGTATCTGTTCGGCTTTTCCATCGACAACATTTCGCTCATGGCGCTGACGCTTTCCGTCGGCCTCGTCGTGGACGATGCGATCGTCATGCTTGAGAACATCGTCCGCCACATGGAGGAGAATGGCGACAGCGCGTTCGAGGCAGCACTCAAGGGCTCGCGAGAGATCGGCTTCACCATCATCGCGATATCGATTTCGCTGGTTGCCGTTTTCATACCCGTTCTGCTGATGGGCGGTGTGATCGGCAAGATCTTCAACGAATTTGCCGTGGTGGTGGTCGTTGCGATCCTCGCTTCCACGTTCGTTTCATTGACGCTGACGCCGATGCTTGCGTCGCGCATGCCCACAACATCCCTGTCCGACGGAGGCGACAAGCGCGGTATCGGCGCCTGGCTCGAGCGCGGGTTCGATGTGGTCGTTCGCGGTTACGACCGATTGCTGAAGGTGTGTTTCCGCTTTCATCTGGTCGTCTTCCTGGTCTTTCTCGGCACGATCGGGCTGACGTTCTATGAGCTGAACACAATTCCCAAGGGCTTCTTTCCGACGGAAGATATCGGCCAGCTTCAGGTGACGACGCAGGCGCGTCAGGACATTTCCTTCGACGCGATGAGCGCGCTTCAGGCGAAGGTCGCCGACGTCTTTGCCAAATCGCCCTATGTCACGCATGTCGGCAGTTCCGTCGGCGGTGGTGGGGCCGGCGGCGGCTCGAATGCAATGAATTCGGGCCGGCTCTTCATAGAGCTGAAGCCCAAATCCGAGCGGCCGCCCTTGCAGACCGTTCTTTCGGACCTGCGTCATCAGCTTGGCGAAATCCCCGGCATCAACACGTTCATGAATCCGGTGCAGAATCTTTCGGTCGGCGCGCGCTCTTCGGCCAGTCAATACCAGCTTGTCGTCCAGAGCCTGGACGAAACCCAGATGAACGAGTGGGCGCAGAAGCTGAACGATGCGATGAGCACCGACAGGCGCTTCTTCACCGATGTCAGCTCCGACCTTCAGAACAACGCCTTGCAGGCAAGGCTGGTCATCGACCGCGACAAGGCTGCCTCGCTCGGCATCACGGCGGATGTGTTGCGCTCTACGCTCTATAGCGGTTTCGGTGCCGAGCAGGTTTCGACCATCTATACGTCGAGCGACAGCTACGAGGTCATCCTGGAACTCGACCCGCAGATAAACTGGACGCCGGAACGGCTTTCGCGGCTGCAGGTTTCCACGAGTACAGGGACGCTGGTGCCGCTCGGGGCCTTCTCGACAATCGAAAGAGTTGCCGGTGCGCTGACCGTCAACCAGCTTGGGCAGTTGCCGGCGGTCACCATCTCCTACAATTTGCCGAACGGCGTGGCGCTGGGCGACAGCATCGACGAGATCAATCGGCTCAAGACGCAGATCGACATGCCGCAGTCGGTGACGACCAGTTTCTATGGAACGGCCAAGACATTCGAGGATGCGGCAGCCAACCAGGGGCTGCTCATTCTCGGTGCGATCCTGACGATCTATATCGTGCTCGGCATCCTGTATGAGAGCTTCATTCACCCGATTACCATTCTTTCCGGCCTGCCAGCGGCAGCGGCGGGCGCGCTTCTTGCGATAGGGTGGTTCGGCTTCGACCTGTCGGTCATCGCTGTCATCGGGTTGCTGATGCTGATCGGCATCGTCAAGAAGAACGCGATCATGATGATCGATGTGGCGCTGACGCTTCGGCGCGAAGGGGCCTCGCCGCAGGAGGCAATCCACAAGGCCTGCCTGATGCGGTTCCGGCCGATCATGATGACGACGCTGGCTGCCATGATGAGCACTTTGCCGATTGCGCTTGGTGCGGGCGCGAGCGCCGAATTGCGCCAGCCGCTGGGCGTTGCGGTCGTCGGCGGCCTCGTGGTGTCGCAGACGCTGACGCTTTTCGTTACGCCCGTCCTGTACCTCTACATGGAACAGCTGTCGGGTTGGCTCGGCCGGATCACCGGGCGCGGTGAGAAGAGCGCTGTGATTGAAACGCTGCCCGTCGAGATCGCAGGGTCCAAGCAGGCTGCCGAGTAACGTTCAGCGGTGGCGATGTTTCGTGCTGGCCGGCTCTTCCTCAGACCGCGCGTAAACATCGAGCGTATAGCCGATGTGTTGGGTCATGAGGGCCTCGGCGCGCTCAACGTTGCGGTCGAGTGCGGCTTCCATCAGGTGCGTGTGATGTTCGATCGCGGTGGCGTCGCGCAGTGCGGCCAGCGCCTGTTCATGCCCGCTCTCCTTCCCGGCCGCCGCCCGCAGCATTGGAGCGAGGCTGAGGAAGCGATGGTGGCGGCGCAGCTGATCGGAGATCGTTTCCTGAAAACGCAAAAGCCAGCGTGACGTGGCTGCGCCGAGCAGGGCGTCGTGAAATGCCTGATGCTTTTCATCCCAGTCGTCGAGCGCTGCTTCCGAAGGATTCTCGACGGCAAGCGTGCAGCGGGACAGGCGATAATGGGCGGTGATGACGGACGCCTCCCATTCACCGCCGCCATTCCGGATCGACTCCACGAACAGCGGCACCTCGAGGAGCAGGCGTGCGTGGGTCAGGTCTTCCAGTTCCTCCCGCGATACCTCTGCTACGGCAAAGCCGCGATTGCTGATCGCCGTTACCAGGCGCTCGGCCTCAAGCCGTGACAAGGCCTCGCGCAAAGGCGTCCAGCCGATGCCATAGGTGCCACGCAACGCGCCGAGTTTCAGTGGCGCGCCGGGGCCAAGCCGTGTCGACAAGATGTCCCGCCGCAAAGTGCGGTAGGCCGCTTCGGTCTTGCTGATGTGCTCGCCATCCATGGGCTGATCCGTTGGTTCTGTTTGCTGCTTTATATATGATATGTGTCAATTACAGAAATTATATATAATATTGACAGGTGATGTTGGGCCCGTATGATCTCTTGCGCGGTGGCTGAGCCAGCATCCGCGCGCGAAAAAACGAGGGTTGTCGATCATGAGTGCAGTTCCAGATCTTGCCGCTATCGAAGCGCGTGATGCTGCCGATCCGCTGCGCGATATGCGCGACCGTTTCGTGCTGCCGCAGGGCGTCATCTATCTCGACGGCAACTCGCTGGGTGCTGCGCCAAAGAGCGCTTTCGCCGAACTCGACAAGGCAGCGCGCGAGGAATGGGCCGATGGCCTGATCCGAAGCTGGAACCGCGCCGGCTGGTTCGAACTTGCCGAACAGCTGGGCGACAGCGTCGGCCGGCTGATCGGCGCTGCCGCAGGCGAAACGGTGGTTTGCGACACGACCTCGGTCAACATCTACAAGGCGCTGCATGCCGCGCTCTGGCTGCGGCCGGGCCGCTCGGTGATCGTGGCCGAAGGCGGCAGCTTCCCGACCGACATCTACATGGCTGAAGGCGTTGCCGCGACCCGCCCAAGCGTCACCATCCGCCTCGAAGGCGTCGATGCACCGGCGATCGAGGATCTGATAGACGAGCAGGTCGCCGTGGTTCTGGTCAACCACGTGAACTACAAGAGCGGTGAGTTGCGCGATATGGCAGCGCTGACCCGCAAGGCGCATGAAGCAGGCGCGGTCATCATCTGGGATCTGTGCCACAGCGCCGGCGCGCTGCCGGTCGATCTTGACGGTACCGATGCCGACTTTGCCGTCGGCTGCACCTATAAATATCTCAATGGCGGCCCCGGTGCGCCGGCTTTCATCTATACGGCCAAGCGTCATCATGAGCATATTCGCCAACCGCTCACCGGCTGGTGGGGCCATGCCAAGCCCTTCGCTTTCGAGCAGGGCTATCAGGCCGGCTTTGGCATTCGCCGCTTTCTGTGCGGCACCCAGCCAATCCTGTCTTTGCGAGCGCTGAAGGGCGCGCTCGACGTGTGGGATGATGTCGACATGACGCTTCTGCGCCAGAAAAGCATTGCGCTGACCGACCTGTTCATCGAATTGGTGGAGGCGCGCTGTGGCGAATTTGACGTCACGCTGGTCGGACCGCGAGAGGGTGCACGGCGCGGCAGCCAGGTGTCGTTCGCGCACCAAAATGCCTACGAGATCATGCAGGCGCTGATCGATCGTGGTGTCATAGGCGATTTCCGTGCGCCCAATGTCATGCGCTTTGGCTTCACGCCGCTCTATGTCGGCTATCGCGACGTGTGGGATGCGGTGGCGATCCTGCATGACATCCTGAAGACCGGCAGCTGGAAGGAAGAGCGCTTCGCGGTTCGTGCTGCCGTCACCTGATCTCAGGCATTCGCCGTTTTAGCGCGCCTGTCCCCATAGGCTTCGATACCTTTTTCGAAGCCCTGGATGTGCTTCTCAAGTTCCGTGTTGTTCATGAAGGCGGTCAAGGTCGTGATGTCCTTGCCTCTATAAAGATCATGTACTTGCGCTGATTTCAGGCGAGCCAAAAGCTCGACGCGTTTCATTGCGAATCCTTTCTCTCATTGATTTGGGTGGATTCTCTGAAGGGGTAACTTCGTCTCTTTGTCAACCGTTCCGAAATAAACGGAATAGGCCTTGACCTTCCAGTTGCTGGAAGCCTTACGTTCAGTTCCTACATAAGACCGGCATGGGAATTGAAGTCATGGATCATCAACACGAACACGCAAATTGCTGCGGGGCGCATGGCGGCAACGCTGCCGCCGAGGTTGTTCGTGATCCGGTCTGCGGCATGATCGTCGATCCGGCTGCAGGCAAGCCGACGGCTCAATATGGCGGGCACGTCTATCATTTCTGCAGCGCATCCTGCCGCGAGAAATTCACCAAGACCCCGGATGCCTATCTCGAAGCCGTCGATCCTGTTTGCGGTATGAAGGTCAACCGCGCCAGCGCCAAGCATTTTGCCCGCCATGAAGGGCAGGGGTTTTATTTCTGCTCTGCCGGCTGCAAGACGAAGTTCGAGGCCGAGCCGGCAAAATATCTCGGCGACCGCCCGGCGCCTCAGGCCATGCCGAAGGGCACGCAATACACCTGCCCGATGCATCCGGAGGTCATCCGCGACAAGCCCGGTTCCTGCCCGAAATGCGGCATGGCGCTGGAGCCGATGGGTGTTCCGACAGGCGATGAGGGGCCGAATCCCGAGCTCGTCGATTTCACGCGGCGTTTCTGGGTCAGTGCTGCGCTGTCCATCCCGCTTCTGATCCTGACGATGGGGCCGATGGTCGGCCTGCCGGTGCGCGACTGGTTCGGCGAAAAGCTTGCTGTCTGGATCGAGCTCGCGCTGGCGACGCCGGTGGTGCTTTGGGCGGCGCTGCCGTTCTTTCATCGTGGCTGGGAATCGATCCTCAACCGCAGCCCCAACATGTGGACGCTGATCTCACTCGGTGTCGGTGCGGCCTATCTCTACAGCGTCGTGGCCACGCTGTTTCCCGATGCATTCCCGCATACGTTCCGGGGGCACGGTGGCGCGGTGCCGGTCTATTTCGAGGCTGCTGCCGTCATCGTTGCGCTGGTGTTTCTCGGTCAGGTGCTGGAGCTGAAGGCGCGCGAGCGTACCGGTTCCGCAATCCGGGCGCTGCTCGACCTTGCGCCGAAGACCGCGCGTCTGATAAGCGCCGATGGTTCGGAAGCGGATGTGCCGCTGGAAGAGGTCAAGGCCGGCGACCGGCTCCGTGTCCGGCCGGGTGACAGCGTTCCAGTCGATGGATCGGTGGTCGAGGGCCGTTCTTCGATCGATGAATCGATGATTACCGGCGAGCCCGTGCCGCTCGAAAAGACTGCCGGCGACCGTGTCACCGGCGGCACGATCAACAAGAACGGGTCTCTGGTCATCAAGGCCGAAAAGGTCGGCGCGGATACGGTTCTGTCGCAGATCGTCGAACTGGTCGCCAAGGCGCAGCGGTCGCGTGCGCCGATCCAGGGGCTCGCCGATCGCGTCGCCTATTATTTCGTGCCGGCGGTGGTGCTGGTGGCGATCGCCGCGTTTGTCGTCTGGGCGCTGTTCGGGCCGGAACCGAGCATGATCTTCGCCATCGTCTCGGCGGTGTCGGTGCTGATCATCGCCTGTCCCTGTGCGCTCGGACTTGCCACGCCGATGTCGATCATGACGGCGACGGGCAGGGGCGCGCACGCCGGCGTCCTGATCAAGGATGCCGAGGCGCTGGAACGTTTCGCCGGCGTCGACACGCTGATCGTCGACAAGACCGGGACGCTGACCGAGGGCAGGCCGGTGCTGACCGATGTCGTCACCGTGAACGGCTTTGCCGAGGAGGAGCTGCTGGCGCTGGCCGCGACACTGGAAAAGGGTTCCGAGCATCCGCTGGCTGACGCGATTGTCGAAGGCGCCAAGACGCGCGGCGTGAAGTTGCTTGACGCCAGAGATTTCGAGGCGGTGACGGGCAAGGGCGTCCGGGGCGTCGTTGGTCCAAAGCATGTCGTGCTCGGCAATGCCGCTATACTGAAAGAGATTAAGGTCGATGCGACTTCATTGAGCGCCAAGGCGGATGCACTCCGGGCCGACGGCAAGACGGCGATGTTCGTCGCCGTCGATGACAAGCTTGCCGGCATCGTTGCCGTCGCCGATCCGATCAAGAAGACCACGGTCGAGGCGATCAAGGCGCTGCATGAAAGCGGGCTGAAGATCATCATGGCCACCGGCGACAATGAGCGCACCGCCAGGGCAGTCGCTGCCAAGCTTGGAATCGATGAGGTTCGGGCCGAGGTCCTGCCCGAAGGCAAGAAGGCGCTGGTCGACGAACTGCGCGCCAAGGGTGCCAAGATCGCCATGGCCGGCGATGGCGTCAACGACGCGCCGGCGCTTGCGGCTGCCGATGTTGGTATCGCCATGGGCACGGGTGCTGACGTTGCCGTGGAAAGTGCGGGCATCACGCTGGTGAAGGGCGATCTCAACGGCATCGTGCGGGCCCGCACACTGGCGCAGGCGACGATCCGCAACATCAAGCAAAACCTGTTCTTCGCCTTCATCTACAATCTGCTCGGCGTGCCGGTGGCGGCAGGCGTGCTCTATCCGATCTTCGGCATGCTGCTGTCGCCGATGCTGGCCGCCGCCGCGATGAGCCTGTCGTCGGTGTCGGTCATAGCCAACGCGCTGCGGCTTAGAACGCTGAAGCTCTGAATTTCTGGAGACGAGAACCATGAATATCGGTGACGCATCCGACCGCTCCGGCCTTCCGGCCAAGACGATCCGCTATTACGA
This sequence comes from Mesorhizobium sp. DCY119, assembly GCF_003590645.1. Classification (NCBI taxonomy): domain Bacteria; kingdom Pseudomonadati; phylum Pseudomonadota; class Alphaproteobacteria; order Hyphomicrobiales; family Phyllobacteriaceae; genus Mesorhizobium; species Mesorhizobium sp. DCY119. The sequence goes on from NZ_CP031834.1 coordinate 1,316,377, forward strand.
GGATATCGGGCTGCTCAAGCCCGGTCGTGCGGAAAACGGCTACCGCGACTATTCACCGAGCGATGTCCATCGGCTGAAATTCCTGCAGCGTTCGCGCAGCCTCGGCTTCTCGGTTGAGGAATGCCGCCAGCTTCTGTCGCTCTATGGCGATACGGCCCGCGAAAGCGCGGACGTGAAAGCGATGGCCGAGGTCAAGCTCGGCGAGGTCGACCGCAAGATCGCGGAACTCGTCGAGCTTCGCGGCGTCCTGCAGCACCTCGTCCACAATTGCCATGGCGATGCGCGGCCGGATTGCCCGATACTCGACGATCTTTCCGGCAAGGCGCCGCGCGATGTGGCGGAACATTCATCCCCTTCCAAGCACTGAAACAGGAGATTCCCATGACCTCACAACGCAAGCTCGTTGCGCTTTCGGCCGCCCTTTTGCTGGGTGCCGGCATAGCCGGGGCCGCACTCGCGCAGACCGACCACAGCACGCACGATATGAGCGGCATGGCCATGTCGAACGGGGCTGAGACGCCGGCAGCCAAGGGCTATATGAAGGCGATGGACACGATGCATCAGGCGATGGGCTCGGTCGAATATACGGGCGATCCCGATATCGATTTCGCGCGCGGCATGATCCCGCATCACCAGGCTGCCATCGACATGGCCAAGGTCCAGCTCGAATACGGCAAGGACCCGGAAATCCGCAAGCTTTCCGAAGACATCATCAAGGCGCAGGAAGGCGAGATCAAGCAGCTCAACGAATGGCTGGCGGCGCATCCGGCGAAGTGAGCGGTCTTTAGAGCCTTTCCGGCTCAGGTGCGCCGCCCCTCATCCCCCTGCCGGGACCTTCTCCCCGTGAACGGGGAGAAGAAGCTGGCCGCAACGCTGACGACCCCCTCTCCCCGTCCTTTACGGGGAGAGGGTAAGGGTGAGGGGCAGTTTCCATCGCGACCTGAAACGATCTTAGACGAATGGCTTGCCGACCTGATACTTCCCCGGCACGAGCCGGTTCAGATAGGCGATGCCCTTGTCGGAAAGCTCGTTGATATCCGGCTTCAGGAAATCGTCGGGCATGTGGCGGGTCTTGCCCGCCACGGCCGAAAGCGGCACCAGCTTCATGACGGTCTTGTTGCCGTCGAACTGCAATGCCACTGAGCCGCCGCCCTGTGCCGCGGCTTCCACGGCGAAAGCGCCAGCGTTGAATGCTTCGTGGGAGTCGGTGTCATTGATCGCGCCGATATAGCCGCGCGGCATGTAGCCGAGCGCATCGACACGCGCCCGCGTTCCGGGCAGGCCGTCGCGCAGCGCATGCTCGAAGGCGAGGCCGAGATCGCCGCCTGACAGTTTCAGATTGCCATGGGCGTCGCGCTCGAGGCGATCTGGCGGCACCAGGCTTTCCACCAGCGATTTGCCGTCCGCTGTGCTCACACCTTCGGAGACGGCAACGATGCAGCGTTTGTAGCGGCCGAGCGTGGCGCGGACATCGTCGATGAAGCGGGGCACTGAAAAGGCCCGCTCCGGCACGTAGATGAGATGCGGGCCGCTGTCCTCGTCGTCGCGCCAGGCAGCGGCAGCGGCAGTCAGGAAGCCGGCGTGACGGCCCATGACGATGCCGACATAGACGCCGGGCAAAGCGCGGAAATCCAGATCGACGCTCAGGAATGCACCGGCGACGAATTCGCCTGCAGAAATGAAGCCCGGCGTGTGGTCGTTTTCGACGAGGTCGTTGTCGATCGTCTTGGGTGCATGAACGAAGGCGATCGAGCCACCCGAAGCGTCGGCCAGTATCTGCTGCGTTCCGGCGGTATCGTTGCCGCCGATATAAATGAAGGCGTCTGCCCCCACCTTCTTCAGGCCGGCAAGCACGAGTTCGCAATAGGCTGCGTCCGGCTTGTCGCGGGTGCTGCCGAGGGCTGCGCCCGGTGTCGTGCCGACGCGGCGGAGCTGTTCTTCCGGCACGTCGGAGAGTTCGACGTAATCGCCGTCACGAATGCCGCGCACGCCATGGCGTGCGCCAAGAATGCGTGCATCCGGGTGACGTTTCTGGATTTCGATGACCGCTCCCACCATCGTCTGGTTGATGACCGCCGTAGGTCCACCGCCTTGAGCGATCACGAATGTTGCAGCCATCTAGGCATTCCTCTCGAACTGTTTGCGGCATGATTGCGCGCTTGCCGGTTTGGCGCAACATGATTGGCGCAAAAGCGGATATTATCCGATCAATTGCGGATACTTCGCTGGAACCATGCAATCTTTGCGCTGGCAGCATAGTGCACCGTTGCCGCCGGCATGCTCCATCGAATAGATGGGGCGGAACGATTTTTGAACGAGGAATATCATGACAAGCAATGCTTCTCTCCAGTCCCGCCGGGTCGCGGCGATCCCGCGCGGCGTGGCGACTGCCTATCCGGTCTTCGCAAAGCGCGCGGAAGGCTCCGAGATCTGGGATGTCGATGACAAGCGCTATGTCGATTTCGGCGGCGGCATCGCCGTGCTCAACACCGGCCATCGCCATCCGAAGGTCATTGCCGCCGTGCGCGAGCAGCTTGATGCCTTCACGCATACGGCCTTCCAGATCGTGCCTTACGAGCCCTACATCGAGCTCTGCGAGAAGCTGAATGCGCTGGCCCCGTTCAAGGGCGAGGCCAAGAGCATCCTGTTTTCGACCGGCGCGGAAGCCGTCGAGAACGCGGTCAAGATCGCGCGCGCCGCAACCGGGCGCACCAATGTGATTGCCTTCACCGGTGCCTTCCATGGCCGCACGCTGATGACCAGCGCGCTCACCGGCAAGGTCGCGCCCTACAAGAAGAAGTTCGGGCCCATGCCCGGCGGCATCTGGCATGTGCCGTTCCCCGTTGCGCAGCTTGGCACGACGGTTGCCGACACATTGAAGGCAATCGAGTATCTGTTCCGCGCAGATGTTGACCCGGTGAACGTCGCCGCCTTCATCATCGAGCCGGTTCAGGGCGAGGGCGGTTTCCATCCGGCTCCGACAGAGCTGCTGGAAGCGCTGCGCAAGCTCTGCGACCAGCATGGCATCCTGTTGATCGCCGACGAGGTTCAGACCGGCTTTGCCCGCACCGGCAAGATGTTCGGCATCGAAAACAGCGGCGTCGAGCCAGACCTGCTGACGATCGCGAAATCGCTCGCCGGCGGCTTCCCGCTTTCGGGCGTCATCGGCCGCGCCGAAATCATGGATGCGGCAGAGCCCGGCGGTCTTGGCGGCACCTATGCCGGCAGCCCGATTGCCTGCGCGGCAGCCCTTGCCGTGCTCGACGTGATTGCTGAGGAAAAGCTGATCGATCGCGCCAATTCTCTCGGTGACCGCATCAAGGGCGAACTGGCCCGTTTTGCCCAGCGCAACGACACGGTGGCGATGTCCGCCATTCGTGGACCGGGTGCGATGGTCGCGTTCGATATCGTGAAGAGCCGCGGAAGCGAGGAGCCCGACGCGGACGCCACGAAGCGCGTGACAACGGCAGCGCTCGCCGAAGGTCTGGTGCTTCTGTCCTGCGGCGTGAACGCCAACACGATCCGCATCCTCATGCCGCTGACGATCTCCGACGAGATCCTTGCCGAGGGTCTGGGCAAGCTGGAAAAGGCGCTGGTCGCAGCCAACGCCTGAGATCGATTTACTTGAAGCAGAAACGCCGGCGATCATCACCGCCGGCGTTTCCGTTTCAGGGGATCAAGAAGTAGTTACACGACCACGATCGGCGTCTTGGTCGGCACGCGATTGTAAAGGTCGATAACGTCCTGATTGATCATGCGCACGCAGCCGGACGATACGGCCGTGCCGATCGACCACCATTCCGGCGAGCCGTGGACGCGGAACAGCGTGTCGTTGCCGTCCTTGAAGATGTAGAGCGCGCGCGCGCCAAGCGGGTTGGTCAGGCCGCCGGGCTGGCCGCCGCGAAATTTCTCCAGCTCCGGGCGCCTTCCGATCATCTCCGAAGGCGGTGTCCAGGTCGGCCATTCCTTCTTGTACTGGATGTTGGCGCGGCCATTCCAGACGAAGCCATCCTTGCCGATGCCGACGCCATAACGGATGGCGTCGCCGCCCGGCTGTACGAGATAAAGGAAGCGCTCCTGCAGATGCACGACGATCGTGCCCGGCTGCTCGCCTGTCGGGTCGACCACGATCTGCCGGCGGAATTTCGGATTGATCTTGGCGAAGGGGATTTCCGGCAGCGTGTTGCCGCTGTCGGTGAAGGAGGCATACATCAGCTCCGGGCGCGTCACCTGCTTGTCGACGCTGATGCGCGGCCGGATGGAGCCGGTGGTGACATTGTCGAGCTGGAGCGCGGACATATCCACGCTGCGTGAGCAGCCGGCGGTTCCAAGGAGCGCTGCCGAGCCAAGCCCGATCAGGGCTGCTCGCCGCGAAATAAGGCCGGGTTCGTCGGAAGGCACGGATTTCGGCAAGGCTGGATTTTGCGACACGGGCACGTTTCCACGGTTGAACACACACGCTCTGGGATTCGCGGAACCCTGCGATCAAAGCCGTTAGCATTTTCATCAATCGTGGTTGATAAATCGTGAATCGCATTTCCGCGTGACTTTGCAAGGACTTGCCGACATGGACATCGAACGGGACCGCCAAAATGCCTCAATGGAGGGTTGCAAGACGCAACAACACCTTCGTTGCGTCACAATCTCGACCGGACCCGTTTCTAGGTTCCCCGCCTGTGCTGCGAGGGAATCATGAGCGTGACATTCAAGACGGATCTGGCGTTGTTTTTTGGGACGATTATCGCGACTGCGATGGTGCTTGGCGCCAATGTAAGCGCGGCTGAAATCATGGCTGCGATTGCGCGGGCGTTCTCATGAAAACCCGGCCCAAAGACGATCTTTTCGCCTCGAAAATTTCCCCCTTTACATCATCGCGGTGGCAGGGATTTATCATCTCCTTTGAGCAAAGGAGAGTTCCATGCCGCTTGAAACCTGGGCAGCCTTCGCGGCCGCGTCAGCAGTTCTTCTGATCATTCCCGGCCCCACCATTCTTCTGGTGGTGTCCTATGCGCTCGGCCAGGGCTGGCGCACCGCGCTCCCGATGGCGGTTGGAGTAGCGCTCGGCGACTTCACCGCCATGACCCTTTCCATGCTCGGCATCGGCGCGCTGCTGGCGGCATCCGCCACGGTCTTCACCATCCTCAAATGGATCGGGGCGGCCTATCTCATATATCTCGGCGTAAAGCTGTTTCGCGCCGGCGGAACGCTCAATGCAGAGCCGCGCACGGATACGGCGTCGGCTGCGAAGATGATGGGACATGCCTGGCTGGTGACGGCGCTGAACCCCAAGAGCATCACCTTCTTCGTGGCGTTCCTGCCGCAGTTCCTCGACCACAACGCCGATTTCCTGACGCAGATGCTGATCTGCGAGACGACCTTCCTGGCGCTCGCCTTCGCCAATGCGTTTGGCTATGCGCTGGTCGCCGCGCGGGCGCGCAATCTCGTCCGCAACCCGAAGGCGATCGGCATCTTCAACAAGACCGGCGGTACGCTGCTGGTCGGCGCCGGCATCGCCACTGTTGCGGTCAGATCCGGCAATTAGGATCTCATAGTCCGAGATAAAAAAGAGGCGGGCAATGCCCGCCTCTTTGCTTTCATCCGTTCAGCGTCACCATTTGACACTGACGCCGATATTGCCCTCGAAGACCCGCGTCTTCTCGCCGCCGAGATTGGTCGTGTAGTCGGCGGTGGCAAACAGGCTGACCGTGTCGGTGAGCTTGGCGACGACACCGCCGCCGAGTTCCAGCGAGGTTCCCTTGCGCTCGGTCGAAATCGCGTCCGAGCCGAAGGAGACGGTGTCGGTGCTCTTGAAGTCGTGCCAGAGATTGGCCTTGAGATAGGGCTGCAACTTCATGTCGCCGAAAGGCATTTCGCCCTGCAAGCGCACGCCGAGACGGCCGGTGGCACCGCTGCCGGGATCGAAGGAGACGGTGGAGAACCGGTCCTGCTGATCGTCGAATGACAGGTGCTGCCAGATGATCTGGGCCTGCGGCTCGATCGTCCAGGTGCCGGTCAGGGCTATCGGGTAGCCGCCCTCGAGGGAGACGGCAACGCCGCTTCCATCGATGTCGACGCCGACATTGCGATCCGAGGTCGCATCGCCGCTGAACCATGTGCCCATCACGATACCATCGAGATACCAGCCGGTCGGGCCGATATGTGTCCAGTAGGCACCGACGCTGGTCCCGTCGAGATTGAGCTTGCCGACGGCCAGATCGTTCCAGCCGAGCGCCTGGCCGCGAATGTCGCCGTCCATGCTCGAGTGAGCGACGAACAGGCCGGCACGGTCGCGATGGCCTGAAGAGCTTTCCCAGCCGAACAGGTCCGCGCCGGCCTGGAAGCCGAGCAGATGGCCGTCGAAGGTCGGGGAGACCGTTCCGGACCATTTCGTCTCGTTGTCCTGTCCGAAGACGCGGCCCCAGACCACCGGCAGGAAGTCCACGCCCTGCAACAGGGCCTGCTCTCCGCGGCGCTCGTGGAACGTGCCGAGATTGGCAAGGCCAAGCTCATAGGCCACCGGAGGCAGGACCGAATAGGTCGGCACCTCGACGCGATAGAGCGGGACCACTTCCGCCTCGACGCGCGTCGCGCCGGGTGTCGGCGGCGGCGTGGTGTTGTTGAGTGGCAGCGGCGGTGGTGTCACCGGCGGTGCCGGAGGCGTCGGTGGCGGGTCGAGTGGAGGAGCCTCGGCTGGTGCCGGTGGGGCCACGGGCGCTGGATCGCTCGGCAGTACCGGCGGCGCCGGATCAACCGGGTCAGGATCCGAAGGTGTTGCCTCAGGCGGCACTGGCGGTGGCGGAGTAACTTGCGGCGGTGGGGCCGGCAATTCCGGTTCCGGCTCTATCGGCTGCGTTGCAGGATCCGGCGTTGTTGGCGTCGGCTCCAGCGGATCGGGGGCTGGTGCCGGCGTTGGCGGCTCCTCTGCTGGCGTCGGAGGATTGACCAGCGTTGAGCGCAGATACCAGTTTTCGCTCGTGCCGTCGGATACACCGCCCTTGAACAGGAGATATTCGAAGGCTCCGGCCGCGACCGGGCCGTTGAGCGAGAACGATCCACCTGCGGTGGTGGCGCCATTCACGGCCTCGACCACCTGAATGCCGTCCTGAGTCGTGGCGGCGCCTGCACCGCCTGCGTTGATGATGCTGATGCTTGTCGTGCCGGAAGCCGTTCCGCCGGAAATCACCAGCTTGTCGGAAGCGGATGAATCATCGTCAAGCACCGTGTCGAGCAGCAGCAATCCACCATTGCCGACATAGTTGCCGCCGACCGTGAATGTGTCGCTGGTGCCGCCGCCATTGTTGGTAAGGTCGATGCGTCCGGCGTTGACGACGCTGGCAAGCTGGCCGGCGGTAAAGGCGCTGACCCCGCTATTGAAGCCACCGCCGTAAAGCGTGCTTGTCGCATCGACACTCAGCGTTCCGGTGCCGGTTCCACTGTCGCCGAGCTTGAGCTGTCCGTCGAAGGTCAGCTGCGTGTCGTTGGTGGCCGCAATGCTTTCCCAGCTCTGGAAGCGGGCGACGCCAGGCGTCAGGACGTGATTGAGGGTCAGGCTGTCGGTGCCGAGGCCGCCGGTGATGGCCGTCGTTGCTCCGAGGTTGGCGTTGGTGAGATCTTTCAGCGTGGCGGTGTCGTTGTCTGCTCCCATATCCACGGTGCCGTAGATGATGCCGCCGCCGTCCCAGGTGAAGGTGTCCGAGCCAAAGCTCATCAGCACGTCGCCGCCGATGCTGCCGCCGGTGACGGTCACGCTGTCATTGCCGCCGCTGACGCTGATATTGCCGCCAATCGTTCCGCCGGAGATGATGACGGTGTCCTGATCGAAGCCGGTGACGAGATTGCGGTCGATCGTGCCGCCCGACATGTTGAAGTAATTCTTGTCGAGCTTCATGTTGACGCGGCCGATGCGGCCGCCGGTCATGATGGCGCGGTCGCCGTCGTCGAAGAAGTCGATGATGCGGCCATTGGACATAAAGAATGTGTCCAGTGCATCGCCCTGGTTGAGCGACTGGATGACGCCGCCGGTCATCTGGAAATCGTCGATGCCGCCGCCTTGCTGCACATTGCCTGTGACGGTGCCGCCGGTGATGATGAAACTGTCAGCGCCGCCGCCCTGGTCGACCGCGCCGGTGATCGTTCCGGAACTCATCTCGATGCGGTCGGTGCCGTCGCCGAAGCTCACATTGCCGTTCAGCGTGCCTGTGCCCGCGTCCGGGAATTGCAGCGTGTTGTTGCCAAGAAGGTCCGTCAGACCCCCGGCAGATATGCCGCTGTCGCATACAAAAGTGTCATTGCCGGCCGTCGGTACGAACGTGCAGGCGGCCATGGCCGGCGCTGCCTGAAGGAATGCTATGCCGATTGATGTAGAGGCCAGAAGCCCGAGGTGGCGCTTTCTGCCCCTCGTGCGAGAAACAGAATCCCATGCCGATATTCCCGGCATCGGGTCGTCCGAGGTGAAGTGCCGCATCACCGTCTCCAAATGCAATAATGTTATAGATCAGAAGAGCTCAATCAGAATCCCCATGCCTCAACCCCGCCGCATTAAAGCCATAATCCAGCAATGAAGGCAACCGTACCGTGTACGGCGAAATTACAGTTTGGTTTACAGGTGTTGCATTTTTGCTGACGCTACGTCACCGCAGGTCGGGTTCCCCGCCCCGGTGTTGCCAGGCTTGAAAACCTGGTGGGGAAGACCGATCCTGTCACGGCCACAGGTGTTTGCGTGGCAAGAGCAATCTCGGCGCCGGAGAACGACATGCAGGAGCGGGACACTCTCGGTCTCACCCTTTCCGGGGCAGATCACGAAAGCTTGAAGCATTATCAACGCGCCTTGCATGAGTTGCAGTGCTTCGTCGGCGATCCCGTCGGGTCGGTGAATGCGGCGATCGAAATTGATCCCGGCTTCGTCATGGCGCATGTGCTGAAGGGCTATCTCTACGGTCTCTCGACGGAGCGCGAGGCCATGGCCGTTGCATGCAAGTGCCATGAAGCTGCATCGCAACTCGGCGCGACGGGCCGCGAGCAAGCGCATGTCACCTCACTCGGCCATCTCGCCAACGGGCGCTGGCACGATGCCGGGCGCGTGCTTGAAGATCTGACGCGGGAGGTGCCGCGCGATGCATTGGCGTTGCAGGCCGGCCACCAGATCGATTTCTTCACCGGTAACGCGCCGATGCTGCGGGACAGGCTTGCCCATGCCATGCCGTTCTGGAGCTCCGGGATGGACGGTTATCACGCCATCCTCGGCATGCAGGCTTTCGGCTTCGAGGAAATGGGCGACTACGCCCGCGCTGAAGCATTGGGCCGCGCGGCGATCGACCTCGAGCCGCGCGATGGCTGGGCGCAGCATGCAGTCGCCCATGTCATGGAAATGCAAAGCCGCCAGCACGACGGCATTTCCTGGATGCGATCCAATACCGATGGGTGGACAAGAGAGAGTTTCTTGCAGGTGCACAATTGGTGGCACCTGGCGCTGTTTCACTATGATCTCGGTGAAACGGACGAAGTGCTGGCTCTCTACGATGGGCCGATCTACGGTGCGCGCTCGGAGCTTGCGCTCAACATGGTCGATGCCTCGGCGATCCTCTGGCGGTTGCATCTGGGCGGCGTCGACGTCGGTTCGCGCTGGGCCGATCTCGCCGCTAGCTGGGCGCCCAAGGCGAAAGCCGGCAATTACGCCTTCAACGACATCCACGCGATGATGGCCTTTGTCGGTGCGGGACTTTCCGAGCCCGCACGGCAACTCCTCGAGACGCAACGGGAAGCAATGCAGGCCAGTGACGACAACGCCGCCTTCACCCGCGATGTGGGCCATCCCGTCGCCTTGGCGCTGAACGCATTCGGCGAGGCGCGTTACGACGAAGCGGTTCAATTGCTCCGGCCGATACCGTCGATCGCGCACACATTCGGCGGAAGCCATGCGCAGCGCGATGTCATCGATCTCACGCTCATCGAGGCGGCATTTCGCGCGGGCGATGCTTCGCTTGCAGGAAAGCTGTCGGCCAGTCGGGCGAATGCGCGACCAGCCAGCCCGTTGTCCCAGCTTTTCGTCAAACGAGCCGAAACGCTGAGAGCAGGGGCTGCTTGAATAGTCATTTTTTACGAGACTCGAAAAAATACTTCCCAGCGCGGCAATTTTTGCTATGAACACGAGTATGGGAGGAATTGCGGCGCGAGGCCCGCTTCGCGGCGCTCTGACACAAGAAGCGAATACGTCTGAAGCGTAGCATCTGCCTGCGTTTGGCTTCAGTCGGGAGGAGAGCGATGTATCTCGGAATTGATCTCGGCACGTCCGGCGTCAAGGCGCTGTTGATGGACCATGCGCAGAAAATCGTGGCCTCCGGGCACGGCGCATTGGATGTCTCTCGCCCTCACCACGGCTGGTCGGAGCAGGACCCTGCCGACTGGATCAGCGCCACCGAAGAAGCGATCGGCGAGCTGAAGGCGAAACATCCCAAGGAGCTTGGCGCGATCAAGGGCATCGGCCTTTCGGGCCAGATGCATGGCGCTACGCTACTGGATGATCGCGATCAGGTGCTGCGGCCCTGCATCCTCTGGAACGACACGCGCAGCTTCGCTGAAGCAGCCGCGCTCGACGCCGATCCGCGTTTTCGCAAGATCACCGGCAACATCGTGTTTCCCGGCTTCACCGCGCCGAAGCTGGCATGGGTCAAGAACAATGAGCCGGAGGTTTTCGCCAAGATCGCGAAGGTGCTTCTGCCCAAGGATTTCCTTCGCCTCTGGCTGACGGGCGAGCACATTTCCGAGATGTCGGATTCGGCAGGTACTTCATGGCTCGATGTCGCCAACAGGTGCTGGTCGCCGGAGCTGCTGGCGGCGACCGACCTCGATGAGCGGCATATGCCGAGCCTCGTCGAGGGCACCGAGCGGGCAGGCACGCTGCGTGCCGAGCTTGCGGGCAAGTGGGGTATTAGCGGCAACGTCGTCGTTGCCGGCGGGGCAGGGGACAATGCGGCTTCCGCCTGCGGCATGGGCATCGTCAAGCCGGGCCATGCGTTTGTGTCGCTTGGGACATCCGGCGTGCTTTTCGCCTCCAATGGCTCCTACCTTCCGAACCCGGAAAGTGCGGTTCATACATTCTGTCATGCCTTGCCTGACACCTGGCATCAGATGGGCGTCATTTTGTCGGCGACGGATTCGCTCAACTGGCTTTCCGAGATCACCGGCAAAAGCGCTGCCGAACTGACGCAGGAACTCGGCGATGAACTGAAAGCACCGACCGGTGTTTCCTTCCTGCCCTACCTCTCCGGTGAACGCACACCGCATAACGATGCCTCGATACGCGGCGTCTTTGCTGGCCTCGGCCATGAATCGGACCGCGCGGCGCTCACGCAGGCCGTGCTTGAAGGCGTTTCGTTTGCCTTCCGCGACAGCCTTGAGGCTCTGAAAACAGCGGGCACCACGCTTTCCCGCGTCACGGCGATCGGCGGCGGCTCGCGTTCGCGCTACTGGCTGAAATCGATCGCCACCGCGCTTGGCGTGCCGGTCGACATTCCGGCCGATGGCGATTTCGGCGCTGCTTTTGGCGCCGCCCGCCTTGGGCTGATCGCTGCGGAAAATGTCGATCCTTTCGCAGTCTGTGCTGCGCCGGAAACGGCCGAGACGATCGAGCCCGACGCCCGGCAAACAGACGCCTATTCAAATGCCTATCAGCGCTATCGAGCGCTCTACCCAGCCATCAGAGGAGTTTCATCGTGACCACCGGTTTTTTCGGCGACGCCAAGCCCGCCAAATATGAAGGCGCCGACAGCACCAACCCGCTGGCCTACCGCTTCTACAACAAGGACGAAGTGGTGCTGGGCAAGCGCATGGAGGACCATCTGCGCTTTGCGGTTGCCTACTGGCATTCCTTTGCCTGGCCCGGCGGCGATCCTTTCGGCGGCCAGACCTTCGAGCGCCCCTGGTTCGGCGAAACGATGGAAAATGCCAAGCTGAAGGCCGATGTCGCCTTCGAGATGTTCTCGTTGCTGGGCGTGCCCTATTACTGCTTCCACGACGCCGATGTGCGCCCGGAAGCCGATACTTTCGCCGAAAGTGCAGCCCGTCTCGATGATATCGTCGACATTTTCGCCCAGAAGCAGAAACAGACGGGCGTCAAGCTGCTGTGGGGCACGGCCAATCTCTTTTCCAACCGCCGCTTCATGGCCGGTGCTGCCACAAATCCCGATCCGGATGTCTTTGCCTATGCTGCTGCGACGGTGAAGAAGTGCCTCGACGTCACCAAGAAGCTCGGTGGCGAAAACTATGTGCTGTGGGGCGGGCGCGAAGGCTACGAGACCCTGCTCAACACCGACATGAAGCGCGAGCGCGAGCAGGCCGGGCGCTTCCTGTCGCTGGTCGTCGACTACAAGAAGAAGATCGGCTTCAAGGGCGCGATACTGATCGAGCCGAAGCCGCAGGAGCCGACCAAGCATCAGTATGATTACGACGTCGCCACGGTCTACGGCTTCCTAAAGGATTTCGGGCTGGAGAAAGAGGTCAAGGTCAATATCGAGCAGGGCCACGCCATCCTCGCCGGCCACTCCTTCGAGCACGAACTGGCGCTGGCCAATGCGCTTGGCATCTTCGGTTCCATCGACATGAATCGCAATGATTATCAGTCCGGCTGGGACACAGACCAGTTCCCCAATAACGTGCCGGAGATGGCGCTGGCCTATTATCACGTGCTGGCCGGTGGCGGCTTCAAGACCGGCGGCACCAATTTCGACGCCAAGCTACGCCGCCAGTCGCTCGACCCGCAGGACCTGCTGATCGGCCATATCGGCGCGATGGATTGCTGCGCGCGCGGGCTGAAGGCTGCTGCGAAAATGATCGAGGACAAGGCGCTGTCCGGCCCGCTCGAAGAGCGCTACGCCGGCTGGAAGTCGGCCGAGGCCAAGGCGATGCTTTCCGGCAAGCGTTCGCTGGAAGAAATCGCCGAGCGCGTCGTCAAGAAGAAGATCGAGCCGCAGCCGAAGTCGGGCCGGCAGGAGTATCTTGAGAACGTCGTCAACCGCTACGTCTAAGCCTGGCAGGGTGCCAGCGCGCTACGCTGCTGGCACCACGCTTGCCCTGATCTGACGAAAGCCACCGCTGTTGCCTGCTGCTAAGAAAGGCGCGGCAAAGCGGAGGCTGAAGGCAGATGAGTGATGGCCGGATAAATGTGCGCCGTGCGCGGGCGGACGATACTGCTGCGTTGAAGGAAATCCTGCGCGATACCTTCGAAAACACCTGGCTGCCGCAGATAACGCCGGCTGCCGCGCAACGCTACGTCGAGACGGATATAGGCGGTCGCTATGTCGACGAACATGGCCACGACTTCGTCGTTGCCGAGATAGACGCAAAGCTTGCCGGACTGGTGCATTGGCAAGACGACTTCATCGAAGCCTTGCATGTCTCCACGCAATATCAGGGCCGCGGCGTCGGCCGCAGCCTCCTCGACCACGCGGAGACGATGATCCGCAGGGCCGGTTTCCCGCAGGCACGGCTGGAGACGGACACGTTCAACGAACAGGCGCAGGCCGTCTACAGAGCGCGCGGATATGAGGAAAAAGGCCGCTATCCCGATGACGAATGGGACAGCGGCTTCACCACCATTCTCTTCGTCAAGCGGCTGGTATGAGCAGGCTTTTCGGTTCGTGATTTCGGCATACGGTCAATGCAACAAAGTGTGACCGAATTTGCCTCATGAAGACCTAGCTCCTGCCTTCAAGAAGCCGTCACCTGCTTCCTATATAGTGGCTTCAGAGTAGCCTTATAGGAGGACAGTCGAGATGAACTCCGAACCTGAAAACCAGATTGAAATACTGCTTTCGCGCCGCGATGGCAGCTCTATCGTGGATAGCCTGTTTGCCTTGCCTGCGCAGGTTTCCGTAGGCGAGCAGACGAATGAATGGGACCGCGCCGTCAACAGCCGGCTTGAGGCGGTTCTGGCAAATCAGTTGCGTTCGCTCATCGGCAAGGACCAGCGCAACGCGGCCTGACAAAACATGGCCTAGCGCCGCCTGATCCTGACCGGCGCTTCCCCAAATGCATGCGAGAAACTTCTGGAAAAGGCTGCCGGCGATGAGAAGCCGGTGCGCGTGGCGATGTCCGCCATGGAAACCTGCGTGTCGGCGACCAGCCGGCGCGCCGCGGCGAGGCGCAACCTGAGATAATAGGCGCCCGGCGTCTCGCCGATCGATTTGCGAAAAATGCTCTCCAGCGTGCGCGGCGTGACGCCGGCACGTCTGGCGATGGCGGCGACCGTCAATGGCTGGTCGATATGCGCTTCCATCAGGCGGATCGCCTGGGCGAGGCGCGGGTCATAGCCGTCGAGCCGGCCGAGCGAGACAAGCGGCTGCGCGTCCGTTGCGGCGCGCGCCTGATCGTAGATGAACACGCTGGCGACATCGAGCGCCACCGCCATGCCGAGGCGCGAGCGGATGAGATGCAGCATCAGGTCGAAAGTTGGCGATGCGCCGCCGCTGGTGAAGACCGGGCCGTCGATGACATAGCGGTCCGGCCGCACGTCAACGCCAGGGAAGGCCTGCGCGAAATCTTCCATGTCTTCCCAGTGCGTGGTTGCGGCGCGGCCTTCCAGCAGACCGGCACGCGCGACAAGCCATGTACCGGCTTCGATGCCGCCGATAGCCTGCGCCGAACGTGCGGTGCGTCGCAGGGCAGCCAGCAGGGCGGGCGTGCCTTGCGTCTTGGTGCCGAAGCCGCCGACGATTGCCAGCACGTCGGTTTTTTCATTGGCGTCGAACCGGCCGCTCACCGCAATGGGCAGGCCGGATGTGGTGATCGGAGCTTCTCCGTCGGTGGAGACGATCTTCCAGTCGAACAGCGTCTCGCCCGATACGCGGTTTGCAGCGCGCAACGGGTCGATGGCCGAGGCCACGCACATGATGGACGAACCGGAGAAAACCAGAAGCGTCACCTTGAGGGCTGAACGGTCCGGTAGAAAGATCGAAGGCTTTTCGCTTTTCATCAATCTTACTTCGTAAGGTGCAAAGCAGTTTCCGGCAAGTCAGGCATTCTGTCGCCTGTTTTGATTGGGAGAGAGTTCGATGCCGCTTGAGATGAACCGTGAGGTTTTCATTACCTGTGCCGTGACAGGGTCAGGCAGTTCGCAGGATCGCAGCCCGCATGTGCCGCGCTCTCCCAAGCAGATCGCGGATTCGGCGATCGATGCGGCAAAGGCGGGCGCTGCGATCGTCCATTGCCATGTACGTGACCCCGAAACCGGCAAGCCGCGCCGCGACGTGCACCTCTACCGCGAAGTCACCGAGCGCATCCGCGATGCCAATGTCGACGTCGTGCTCAATCTCACCGCCGGCATGGGCGGCGACATGGTGTTCGGCTCGACCGAGCAGCCGCTGCCGCTGAAGGAACAGGGCACCGACATGGCCGGCGCCAGCGAGCGCGTCGAACATGTGCGCCAGTGCCTGCCGGAAATCTGCACGCTCGATTGCGGGACGATGAATTTCGCCGAAGCCGACTATGTCATGACCAACACCCCCGGCATGCTGCGCGCCATGGGCAGCATGATGACCGCGCTGGGGGTCAAGCCGGAGATCGAAGCCTTCGACACCGGGCATCTCTGGCTTGCCAAGGAATTGGTCAAGGAAGGCGTTCTGAAGCCGGACGCACTCGTGCAATTGTGCATGGGCGTGCCATGGGGCGCGCCGGACGACCTCAACACCTTCATGGCCATGGTCAACAACGTGCCGTCGACCTGGAAC
Source organism: Mesorhizobium sp. DCY119 (assembly GCF_003590645.1). Taxonomy (NCBI): domain Bacteria; kingdom Pseudomonadati; phylum Pseudomonadota; class Alphaproteobacteria; order Hyphomicrobiales; family Phyllobacteriaceae; genus Mesorhizobium; species Mesorhizobium sp. DCY119. Next base: position 1,332,099 of record NZ_CP031834.1, read on the forward strand.
TGGTCAGCCTTTTCCATTGGCCGGAACCAGATGGCCTATGCTGCCGCAGCCGTACTGGCGGGTGGCAATGTCCGCGTCGGGCTCGAGGACAATCTCTGGCTCGACAAGGGCGTGCTCGCAACCAACGCGCAGCTTGTCGAAAGGGCGGTCGGCATCGTCGAGAATATGGGCGCACGGGTCATCGGGCCGGAGGAAGTGCGCAAGAAACTGAACCTGACCAAGCGCGCACCGCTCGCTGCCGCGGCTTGAAGGAAGCGCTGACGAGGGAGGAAAGTCGGCGATGAAAACCGTGAAGTTCACGGCCATGAAGGACGGGGATCGGGAGGACTATGCCTTCCTGACCGAGCATGAGATCGAGTATGCCGCCAAGACCGGCGACAGGCTGCTCGACGCATTGGTCAAGCTCGACGAAGGTCTGTCGGGCTACAAGATCACCCGGCTCGGGCACTCGCTTCAGGCGGCCACGCGTGCTTATCGCGATGGCGCCGATACGGACTGGATCGCCTGCGCCTTGCTTCACGACATCGGCGATATCTACGCGCCCTACAATCACGACGAATATGCTGCGGCGATCGTAAAGCCCTTCGTGCGCGAGCAATGCACCTGGGTCGTGGAAAAGCACGGCGATTTCCAGCGGCTCTATTACGCACATCACCTGGGCGGAAACCGACATGCCCGCGAGAAATTCGCGGACCATCCCTATTTCAACGATTGCGACGAGTTCTGCGAGCGCTGGGACCAGTCGAGCTTCGATCCTGATTATGACACGCTGCCGATCGACTTCTTCCGGCCCTTCGTGGCGGAAGTCTTCGCGCGCAATGCCTACGATCCCGCGGTCATTCGCGCCGGCGAGCGTGTCGCCCTCGTCAATCCCGAAATCGCCAGCCAAAGAGCCGGAGCATCCGCATGAGCATTGTCAGCAAGGCCGCCGCAATCGGTGGCGGGGTTATCGGCGCCGGCTGGGTCGCGCGCCTGCTTCTGAACGGCATCGACGTCTCCATCTACGATCCCGACCCGGAAGCATCGCGCAAGGTCAGCGAAGTGATGAAGGGCGCGCGCCGCGCCTACAGGCAGATGCTGCCCGGCGGCCTGCCCAAGGAAGGCAAGCTGACCTTCGCCAAGACCATCGCCGAAGCCGTCCACGACGTCGATTTCATCCAGGAAAGCGTGCCGGAACGGCTCGACCTCAAGCATCGCGTGCTGGCCGAGATCGACCTGCATGCGCCAGCCAACGCCATCGTTGGCTCTTCCACCTCCGGCATCAAGCCCACCGACATGCAGGTGGCGATGAAAAAGCACCCTGAGCGGCTCGTCGTCGGGCATCCGTTCAACCCGGTTTATCTGCTGCCGCTGGTCGAGATCGTCGGCGGCGAACAGACCTTTCCGGAAGCCATCGAAGTCGCCAAGGAAATCTACGCCTCGATCGGCATGAAGCCGGTGGTGATCCGCAAGGAGATTGAGGCCTTCGTCGGCGACCGCCTGCTCGAAGCCGCATGGCGCGAAGCGCTGTGGCTGATCAAGGACGGCATCTGCACGGTCGAGGAACTCGACGACATCATGCGCTATTCCTTCGGCTTGCGCTGGGCGCAGATGGGCATGTTCCAGGTCTATCGCGTTGCCGGCGGCGAGGCCGGCATGCGCCACTTCATGGCCCAGTTCGGCCCTTGCCTGAAATGGCCGTGGACGAAATTGATGGACGTGCCGGAATTCAACGACGAACTGGTCGACCTCATTGCCACGCAGTCGGACGACCAATCCGACAAATGGTCGATCCGCGAGCTCGAAAAGATCCGCGATGACAATCTCGTCGCCATCATGGAAGCGCTGGGCAAGCAGAACAAAGGCAAGGGCTGGGGCGCCGGTGAACTGCACAACCACTACACGAAGCAGCTGGCCAAGCTTGCGGCCAAGAAGCCCAAGGCTTCCAAGTCTGCGGAAAAGGCCAAGGCAACCAAGCCGGTGAAAGCCAAGGCCGAGAAGCCGAAGAAAAAGAAGAAGGGCTGAGTCATGGATTTCGGCCTTTCCGAAGAGCAGCGCCTGATCGTCGATACGACGAGGGCCTTTGTCGAAAACGAGCTCTATCCGCATGAGGCGGAGGTGGAGCGCACCGGCCATCTGCGCCCCGACCTGATCGAGGAATTGAAGGCCAAGGCGATCGAAGCCGGGCTTTATGCCGCCAACATGCCTGCCGATGTCGGTGGGGCAGGGCTCGATACGGTAACGTGGCTGCTCTACGAAAAGGAGCTTGGCCGCGCCAACTACGCGCTGCACTGGACCTGCGTGGCGCGGCCTTCCAACATCCTTCTCGCCGGCACACCTGAGCAGCGCGAAAAATATCTGTTTCCCTGCATTCGCGGTGAAAAATCCGACTGCCTCGCCATGACCGAGCCGGGCGCAGGCTCCGACCTGCGCGGCATGAAGGCAACCGCCGTGCAGGACGGCGACGACTGGGTGCTCAACGGCACCAAGCATTTTATCTCCCACGCCGACATTGCCGATTTCGCCATCGTCTTCATGGCTTCTGGCGAGGAAGAATCTTCCCGCGGCAAGCGCAAGAAGATCACGGCCTTCTTCGTCGACAAGGGCACCAAGGGTTTCACCGTGCGCGACGGCTATCGCAATGTCTCGCATCGCGGCTACACCAATTCGGTGCTGGAATTCGATGATTGCCGCCTGCCCAAGGAGCAGGTTCTGGGTGAAGTCCATAAAGGCTTCGAGGTTGCAAATTCCTGGCTTGGCGCGACCCGCCTGCAGGTCGGCGCGACCTGCCTCGGCCGGGCCGAACGGGCCTTGCAGCATGCAATCGAATACGCGGCCCAGCGCGAACAGTTCGGCCAGCAGATCGGCAAATTCCAGGGGGTATCGTTCAAGCTCGCCGACATGGCGACGGAGCTGAAGGCGGCGGACCTGATGGTGTTCGAGGCGGGCTGGAAATACGATCAGGGCACCGTAACCGATCAGGATATGGCGATGGCCAAGCTCAAGGCGACGGAAGTTCTCGCTTTCGTCGCCGACGAGGCGATCCAGATCCATGGCGGCATGGGCCTGATGGACGACCTGCCACTGGAGCGCATCTGGCGCGACGCCCGCGTCGAGCGCATCTGGGAGGGGACGTCAGAGATACAGAGGCACATTATTTCGCGCGCGTTGTTGAGGGCTGTGGGGGGATGATGATGCAAGCGCTGATACCCCTCCCCCTTGAGGGGAGGGTGCCGAGCGAAGCGAGGTGGGTGGGGTCGGTTCATGTCGAGCGCTGCCGAAATGACCCCACCCGTCCAACCGCCTTCGGCGGTTGTCCACCCTCCCCTCGAGGGGGAGGGAGGGGAGCCCGCCCATGAACCGCCTCGAACGCCTTCTTCGCCCAAAATCCATCGCTGTCATCGGCGGCGGCGCATTCGCTCCCAATGTCGTCAAGCAGTCGCTCAAGATGGGTTTCGCCGGTGATGTCTGGCCCGTCCATCCGAAGCGGGATGAGGTCGAGGGCGTCAAGGCCTATCGCTCCGTCAGCGACCTGCCGGGTGCGCCGGACGCGGTGTTCATCGGCGTCAACCGCTTCGCCACGATTGACATCGTTCGCGAGCTTGCGCAGCTCGGCGCGGGCGGCGCCATCTGTTTTGCTGCCGGCTTTCTCGAGGCCGGCGCCGACGACGAGGATGGCGAGCGGCTTCAGGCCGAATTGATCGAGGCTGCGGGCACGATGCCGGTCATCGGGCCGAACTGCTATGGCCTGATCAACTATGCCGATGGCGCTCTTTTGTGGCCGGACCAGCATGGCGGCCAGCGCCTGGAGCCGGGCACACGGGGTGCTGCGATCATCACGCAGTCGTCCAACATCGCCTGCAACCTGACCATGCAGCAGCGCGGCCTGCCGGTCGCCTTCCTGATGACGGCGGGCAACCAGGCGCAGACGGGCCTGTCCGAAATGGCGCTCGGCCTGATCGAGGACGAACGCGTCTCCTGCCTCGGCCTTCACATTGAAGGCTTCGACAAGGTCGACGGCTTCGAGCGTCTCGCCGCAAGGGCGCGCGAGCTGAACAAGCCGATCGTCGCCATGAAAGTCGGGCGCTCCGAACAGGCGCGGGCAGCGACCATCTCGCATACGGCCTCACTGGCCGGTTCCGACGCGGCGTCCGACGCCTTCCTGAAACGCCTCGGCATTGCGCGGGTAAACTCCATTCCGTCCTTCCTCGAGACGCTGAAGCTGCTGCACGCATTCGGGTCGCTTGCGGGCGGCACGCTGTCATCGATGAGCTGTTCGGGCGGCGAGGCGTCGGTGATGGCCGACAGCGCCGAAGGCCGCAAGCTGCGCTTCCCGGCATTGAGCGAAGAGCACTGGGCACACGTAAAGTCGACGCTCGGCTCCTTCGTCGCGGTGGCTAACCCGCTCGACTATCACACCTTCATCTGGAACGATGAGCCGGCGATGACGGCGACCTTCACCGCCATGGTGTCGGGTGGTTTCGACCTCAACATGCTGGTGCTGGATTTCCCGCGAAACGACCGCTGTTCGGACGCCGACTGGTGGCCGACTGTGCGGGCCTTCGAGGCCGCGTTGAAGTCTAACAATGCGCGTGGCGCGGTCGTTGCTTCCATGCTCGAGAACCTGACGGAGACGCATGCCGCGGAGCTCTTCCGACGCGGTATCGTGCCTTTGCAGGGCATTGTCGAGGCCATGGATGCGGCGGAGGCGGCTGCGTTTATTGGAGAGGTTTGGCGGCGCTCCTCCCCCCTTGCGGGGGAGGTGTCCGCGCAGCGGACGGAGGGGGTCGGCAGAGGAAGCGCTCGGCGCAAAGGGGCGTCGAGCACTGCCGCAATGACCCCACCCGGCCCTTCGGGCCACCCTCCCCTCAAGGGGGAGGGAAACACCCCCAACGAGGCCGAAGCCAAGGCACTCCTGCGTTCCGCCGGTCTCGCCGTCCCGCAAGGCGTGCGTGCTGCCAGCGTTGCCGAGGCAGAATCCGCGGCCGAAAAACTCGGCTTCCCGGTCGCCCTGAAGGCACTGGGCGTTGCCCACAAGAGCGAGCTCGGCGCAGTCAGGCTCAACCTTAGATCCACCGACGATGTCCGCAGCGCCGCCGAGGCGCTGCTTCCGCTTGGCTCAGGTCTCTATGTCGAGCGCATGGTCGAGGGCGGTGTCGCCGAATTGATCGTCGGCGTTACCCGCGATGAACTCTTCGGCCCGGTCATGACGGTCGGCACCGGTGGTGTTCTGGTCGAGCTTTTGAAGGACAGCGCGACGCTGCTGCTGCCAGCCTCGCGCGCCGAGGTTGAGGCAGCATTGCGCGGGCTGAAGATGTTCCCGCTGCTCGACGGTTATCGCGGCCGGCCCAAGGCCGATGTAGCAGCGGCTATCGATGCGATCCTCGCAATCTCGGATTTCGTGCTCGAACAGGCCGATACGATCGAGGAACTCGACATCAACCCGCTGATCGTCTGCGGCGAGGGCAAGGGCGCTTGGATCGCCGATGCATTGCTCGTTACATCCTCCCCCCTTGCCACGCAGCGGGCGGAGGGGGTTACCTCAGAAGACACGCCGTCGCGCACTGCCGCGGCGACCCCACCCGACCGGCCTTCGTCCGGCCACCCTCCCCTCAAGGGGGAGGGGATCGTCAGCGCAGGAGAGTAATCATGTCCGACGTCGTAAAAACCCGCCGCGAGGGCGGTGTGTTCGAAGTCACGCTCGATCGGCCCAAGGCCAATGCGATCGACCTGGCCACCTCGCGCCTGCTTGGCGAGACTTTTCGTGTGTTCCGCGACGACCCCGAACTGCGCGTCGCCATCGTCAAGACCGCTGGAGAAAAGTTCTTTTCGGCCGGCTGGGACCTCAAGGCTGCCGCCGGCGGTGATGCGGTCGATGGCGACTACGGCGTCGGCGGTTTCGGTGGCCTGCAGGAGCTGCGCGACATGAACAAGCCGGTGATCGCCTGCGTCAACGGCATGGCGGTGGGCGGCGGCTTCGAATTGGCGTTGTCCTGCGACCTCATCTACGCCTCCGACCATTCGTCGTTCGCCCTGCCCGAGATCAAGGCCGGTACGCTGGCCGATGCCGCGACGATCAAGCTGCCCAAGCGCATTCCCTATCATGTCGCCATGGACCTTCTGCTCACCGGCCGCTGGATGGACGTGCAGGAGGCGCATCGCTGGGGCTGGTCAACGAGGTGCTGCCGGCCGACAAGCTCGAGGATCGCGTCTGGGAGGTTGCACGGTTGCTCGCCGGCGGGCCGCCGCTGGTCTTCGCCTCGATCAAGGAGGTGGCGCGCCGGGCCGAAGCGATGGAATTCCAGGACGCCATGAACTGGATCACCAAGCGCAAGTTCCGCACGGTCGATGAGCTTTATGCGTCGGAAGACAATATGGAAGGCTTCAAGGCCTTTGCCGAAAAGCGAGACCCAGTCTGGAAGGGCAAGTAACACGTGACCGACTACGCAAAACTGATTGACGCCGAGACCTGGGCCTTCATCGAACGCACCAATTCCTATTATCCACCCGACACGATCGACTACACGATCGACCAGCAGCGCGGTATCTATGACCGCATGTGCCGCGAGTTCTTTGCCGGCTATCCAGACAGTGTGAAGGCTGAGGACAGGACGGTTGTCGCGCCGTCGCATGAAATTCCGGTCCGCATCTATCGCGCATCGGCCGATCCGAAGGCCGTCGTGGTCTATTATCACGGCGGCGGTTTTATCCTTGGCGGGCTCGACAGCCACGACGATGTCTGCGCCGAGCTTTGCGCGCGCACCGGCTACGAGGTCGTGTCGGTCGACTATCGCCTTGCGCCGGAACATCTGCATCCGGCGGCTTTCGACGATGCTCTTGCCGCGTTCGAATGGGTCACTAAGACCTATACGCAGCCGATCCTGCTTTGCGGCGATTCTGCCGGCGGCAATCTCGCTGCCGCCGTCAGCCACGCCACGCGCGGCCATGAGAGACGGCCGGTCGGGCAGGTGCTGATCTATCCGGGCCTGGGTGGCGACCAGTCGAAGGGTTCCTATGTGACCCATGCCGAAGCGCCGATGCTGACGATGCGCGACATGGCCTTCTACAAGGACATCCGCACCGGCGGCGCCGACGTTTCGGGCGACGTTACCTACACGCCGCTGGCCGATGCCGACTTCTCCAACCTGCCGCCGACGGTGATCGTCACTGCCGAATGCGACCCACTTTCGAGCGACGGTCAGGCTTACACCGCGCGGGTGATAGCGGCAGGCGGCAAGGCCTTCTCGCATGAAGAGCCGGGGCTGGTGCACGGCTATCTGCGCGCACGCCATACGGTCGGTCGCGCCCGCGCCAGCTTCACGCGGATCGTCGATGCTGTGGCGACGCTGGGAAAAGGCGAGTGGGGGTATTGAGGGTGCCTTTCCTTCTCCCACAAGGGAAAAGGGGAGGTGCGTCCTTCGAGGCTCGCTAGCGCTCGCACCTCAGGATGAGGGAGGTTAGCGCAATTCTCCCTGCTCCTGAGACGTTCCTACCCTTCATGAAAAGGACTTCTGCCGGCACACCCTCCCTCATCCTGAGGTGCGAGCGTAGCGAGCCTCGAAGGACGCACCTATTCATCGCCACGCCTGCTTTCGCATCTGGCCATTGTCAAAGAACCGGGAATGCGGGGCGCAAAGGCCTTGCCTTCCTATGTGTAAATTCGTGGCGCAGCCATTGCGCCCCGCCAGCGCTCTTGTCCCGCTCAGTCGCCTCCACATTCGCGTGGCCAGCCGCCGCCAAGGACCCGGGCTTAGGGGTTCATCACCCAGCAGTGCTACCGCAGCACCACCAGCCCGGACGCCGACGCTTCCCCCTGACACCCGGTGCGCACCAGGGATCCCGTTGGAAGCGGATTTGCGAGGTGAAGTATGGAGGAGGCTGGAAAGAGGGGGATAGATTGGGGGTAAAAAAGTTCACGGCATAAGCAAAAACAACCGCTTGAGTGAAAATAGGCTGAAATTCTTTCCACACCTTCAAACCCTTTAGTGATGCAAAAACCTCTCCGTCGTCATCCCGGAAACCGGAGCGAAGCGCAGGTTATCCGGGACCCATTGACCAGCACGGCCGGGTACTGAGTTCGCACAGCGGTCTTAACCGGCACCAAGGCAAGGACCGGGCCGTGCTTGACGATGCTGCGGCCAATAGATCCCGGGTCTCCGCATTCGCTCCACCCGGGATGACGAACGGCATGTTTGCCCTTCGCTAATCGTCAGCACTGGCGCGCGGCAATTGCGTCTCCGGTCTTAAAGAACGTTTGCGATGAGCGGCAACACCCCTCTCTTCGTCATCCCGGGTGGCGCGAATGCGGGGGGGCGCTCTTGCGACGGATCCATGCCGGAATGCAAAAAGAGCTTCGGCGGTGCAGAACGCGCGTCAACATCAGGACCGGGCCGCGCCTGACGATGCTGCGGCCAATGGGTCCCGGATAACCTCCGCTTCGCTCCGGTTTCCGGGATGACGACTTCATCAATGCTGCATCGCCGATTCAAGGCTTGTATGGCCGCTGCCTGCGTATCCAGGATCAATCGTCAATTCAAACTTGAGCGTCGTCTCTAACTTTTCATTAATCCAGTTTAGCACAACGTTAACGATGGCCGGTCGCGCCGTCATGGTTCGGATGCTAGCCTGACTTCGGGAGGATAAATCCAGGAAGCAGGAAGCGACGATGAACACTGTATTGAACGCCAAGGGCGTCCCCCTCCCTTACAGCGGCTCCTCGGTCAACCATTTCTCGGCAACGAATTCCGGCCCGCAGCTTGCCGGCAGTGCGCTCAACGATTCGATGTGGGGCGACAGTTCGGTCAATGTCGTCATGCAGGGCGGAACGGGCGACGATATCTATTATCTCTATTCGGCCCGCAACAGCGCCTTCGAAAAGGCCGGTGAAGGTGTCGACACCATCAACACCTGGATGAGCTACAGGCTTCCCGAGAACATCGAGAATCTGACCGTGACCGGCAATGGCCGCTCGGCGATCGGCAATGATGGCGACAACATCATCAGTGGTGCATCCGGCAGCCAGACCATCGATGGTGGCGCCGGCGACGATGTGCTCATCGGAGGTGGCGGGGCGGACATCTTCGTCATTTCGGAGGGTAATGGCAGCGACCTGATCCTGGATTTCAGCGTGGACGATCAGGTGCGTCTCGACGGTTACGGATTTATCTCGTTCGATGCGATCCAGTCGAACATGACCCAGACGGGCGCCAATGTGACGCTCGATCTCGGCAATGACGAGATCCTCGTCTTCGCCAACACCACTGTCGACCAGTTCGATGCCGGCCAGTTCAAGCTTAGCCTCGACAAGTCCGAGATGAGCCTGTCGTTTTCCGACGACTTCAATTCGCTCAGCCTGTGGAACGGCGAGAGCGGCACGTGGGATTCGAATTTCTGGTGGGGTGCCGAGAATGGCAGCACCCATGAAGGCAATGGCGAGAAGCAGTGGTATATCGACACCGACTATGCACCGACGAAGTCGGTCAATCCGTTCAGCGTCGATAATGGCGTTCTGACCATCACCGCCGCGCCGACGCCGGATGCGATCAAGCCCGAGATCAACAATTACGACTATACGTCGGGCCTGCTGACGACCTACGAGTCGTTTTCACAGACCTACGGCTATTTCGAGATGCGGGCCGATATGCCGGAAAACCAGGGCGCCTGGCCGGCATTCTGGCTGCTGCCGGCGGATGGCTCATGGCCGCCGGAGCTGGACGTGGTGGAAATGCGCGGGCAGGAGCCGGGTGTGGTTCATGTCACCTCGCACACCAACGAAACCGGAAGCCACACCTCGGTATCCTCGGCGGTCAATGTGCCGGATACGTCGGGTTTCCACACTTATGGCGTGCTGTGGACCGAGGAGGAGATCGTCTGGTATTTCGACGATGTCGAGATCGCCCGCACCGACACGCCGAGCGACATGCACGGCCCGATGTACATGCTGGTCAATCTGGCGGTCGGCGGTGTGGCGGGGACGCCTGCGGATGGCTTGGCGACGCCGGCCGAGATGCAGATCGACTATATCAAGGCGTATGAGCTGGATGGCGTGACGCAGGCCGCGGCAAAGGCGGGGAGTGGGGATTTCCTGGTTTAATCGTCAGGCGTTGCGGAGCCTTTGGGTCGCTACCCCCTCTCCGGTTTGCTTCGCAAACCACCTCTCCCCCGGGGGCGAGGAACAGCGGCGGCACGTTTGGCACCTTCCTCGCCCCGCAAAGCGGGGAGAGGTGCCGAGCGCGGCGAGGCGGAGAGGGGTTCTTGAACGTCGAAATAGTTCGACGCTGCAGGTTCAACGCAGGCCCTCAGTTCCCCGCACTCTCCATGCGCCGGCCCTTGATCGCCTTTTCGAGCCAGCCGATTTCCATTTCGGGAACCGAGGATAGCAGCAGCTCGGTATAGGCGTCGAATGGCGGCTTCAGCACTTGGCTTTTCGACCCGTAGCGAACGACTTCGCCGCGATACATGACGGCAATGGAGTCGGCTATCGACTTCACCGTCGCGAGATCGTGGGTGATGAAGAGATAGGCGACTTCCTCTTCCTTCTGCAGTTCGAGAAGCAGCTCGAGGATGCCGTGGGCGACCAGCGGATCGAGCGCCGAGGTCACCTCGTCGCAGATGATCAGCTTCGGCTTGGCGGCGAGCGCGCGGGCGATGCAGACGCGCTGCTTCTGCCCGCCCGAAAGCTCGGCAGGATAGCGGTCGATGAAGCCCTTTCCCATCTCGATCTTGTCGAGCAGTTCGGCCACGCGCGCATCGCGTTGCTTGCCGCGCATGCCGAAATAGAATTCCAGCGGCCGGCCGATGATGGTGCCGACGGTCTGGCGCGGGTTCATCGCCACGTCGGCCATCTGGTAGATCATCTGCAGCTGGCGCAGATCGTCCTTGGTGCGGTCGGCGAGGCGATTGGCCAGCGGTCGACCGGCGAAAGTGACGTTGCCTTCCATGGGCGGCAGAAGGCCGGTGATGGCGCGGGCCAGCGTCGACTTGCCGGAGCCGGATTCGCCGACGACGGCGAGCGTCTGTCCGGGATAGATGTCGACGGAGACGTTCTTCAGCACCTTCACCGCGCCGCCGCCATAGGCGGCGGTGACGTTCTTCACCGACAGGAACGGCGTGGTGCCGGGCTTCTGCTCCTCATGGGTGATCTCGTGCACCGAGACGAGCTGGTTGGTGTACTCCTGGCGCGGCTCCTTGATGATCTGGCGGGTGCCGCCCCATTCGACCAGCCGGCCATGGCGCAATACCATGATCTCGTCCGACACCTGCGCCACCACGGCAAGGTCGTGGGTGATGTAGAGCGCGGCAACGCCGGTGTCGCGGATGGCGTCCTTGATGGCTGCCAGAACGTCGATCTGCGTGGTCACGTCGAGCGCGGTCGTCGGCTCGTCGAAAACGATGAGGTCGGGCTCGGAGCAGAGCGCCATCGCCGTCATGACGCGCTGGAGCTGGCCGCCGGAAACCTGATGCGGGAAGCGCTTGCCGATGTTTTCGGGGTCCGGCAGGCTGAGCTTCTTGAACAGCGCCACGGCGCGTTTTTCGGCCTGGGCGCGAGTGCCCGTGCCATGCAGGAGGGATGCCTCGACCACCTGATCCATCAGCCGGTGGGCCGGGTTGAAGGCGGCAGCGGCCGACTGCGCGACGTAGCAGACCTCGCGGCCGCGCAGCTTGCGGATGCCGCTCTTGCCGCTGGTGAGAATGTCGCGGCCGTTGATGAAGACCTGCCCGCCGGTGATCCTGACGCCGCCGCGGCCATAGCCGAGCGACGATAGTCCGATGGTCGACTTGCCGGCGCCGGATTCGCCGATGAGGCCGAGCACCTTGCCCTTCTTGAGCGTCAGCGAGACGTCGTGGACGAGGGTGATGTTCCTCGGCTCCTCGCCGGGCGGGTAGACCTTGGCCTCGATGCGCAGGTTGCGGATGTCGAGCAGATTGTCGCTCGGTGTCGCCAGATTAGCCATTGCCGCGGCCTCCCTTGAGATCGGTGGTGCGGTTGAGCACCCAGTCGGCGACGAGATTGACGGAGATGGCAAGCGCTGCGATCGCGGCGGCGGGGATGAGCGCTGCCGGAATGCCGAAGACGATGCCGTCCTTGTTTTCCTTGACCATGCCGCCCCAGTCGGCTGCCGGCGGTTGCACGCCGAGGCCGAGGAAGGACAGGGCCGACAACAGCAGCACCGAGTAGATGAAGCGCAGGCCGAGTTCCGATACCAGCGGCGACAGCGCGTTGGGCAGGATCTCGCGGAAGATGATCCAGCGGCGGCCTTCGCCGCGCAGCTTTGCCGCCTCGACGAAATCCATGACGTTGATGTCGACGGCCACCGCGCGCGACAGGCGGTAGACGCGGGTCGAATCCAGGATGCCCATGACCATGATCAGCACGAAGATGTTCGTGGGCAGGACGGAGAGCACGACGAGCGCGAAGATCAGCGTCGGGATCGCCATCAGGAGATCGACGAAGCGCGACATGAGCATGTCGAACCAGCCGCCGACGACAGCGGCGGTGAAGCCGAGGATCGAGCCGAGCGAGAAGGACAGCGCGGTTGCCAGAACCGCGATGAAGATGGTGGTTCTCGCGCCGTAGATCATGCGCGAGAGCAGGTCGCGGCCGAGATTGTCGGTGCCGAGCAGGAAGTTCGCCGAGGACGGCTCCCAGACCTGGCCGACGATCTCGCCGAGGCCATAAGGGGCGATGAGCGGCGCGAAGATGGCGGTGAGGAGGAAGAGCGTCGTGAAGATCAGGCCTATCACGGCGCCGAGGGGGATTCTTGTCAGACTAAGCATAGCCGCGCCCTCACTTCGGATGCCGGAGGCGCGGATTGGCGATGATCGCCGCTATGTCCGCGATGATGTTGAGGCCGATATAGACGGCAGCGAAGATCAGGCCCACCGCCTGCACCACCGGCACGTCGCGCTTGGCGACATGGTCGACGAGATACTGGCCCATGCCGGGATAGACGAAGATGACCTCGACCACGACCACGCCGACGATGAGGAAGGCGAGGTTGAGCATGACGACGTTGATGATGGGCGCAATCGCATTGGGGAATGCGTGCTTGCGGATGACGTTGAAGGCCGAAAGCCCTTTCAGTTCCGCGGTTTCGACATAGGCCGACTGCATGACGTTGAGAATGGCGGCGCGCGTCATGCGCATCATATGCGCCAGCACCACAAGCGTCAGAGCGGTCGCCGGGAGCGCGATCGCCTGCATGCGCTGGCCGAAGGGCATGCCTTCATAAACGGTCGAGATGCCGGGGAACCATTGCAGCTTCACGGCGAAGAAGAAGACCAGCACATAGCCGATGAGGAATTCCGGCAGCGAGGTCGAGGCGAGCGCAAGGCCGGAGATCAGTTTGTCGACGAAGCCGTTGCGGTAGCGCACGGCGAGCAAGCCGAGAATGATCGCCAGCGGCACCGAGATGATGGCTGCCCAGAAAGCCAGGAACAGCGTGTTCCACAGCCTGCCCTTGATGGACGTCGCGATGTCCTGACCGCTCGACAGAGCGGTGCCGAGATCGCCGGTCAGCACGCCGCCGAGCCATTTGAAATAGCGGACATAGGCGGGATCGTTGAGGCCCATGGCCTCGCGCAGATTGGCGAGCGCCTGCGGCGTCGCCGACTGACCAAGAATGGATTGTGCAACGTCGCCGGGCAGGATTTGCGTGCCGGCGAAGATCAGGACCGAAACGGCCAGAAGCAGGAGCACGCCCAGCGCCAAGCGCTGGGCTATCAGTTTCAGGATGGGAGACATCTGGGCAAGGCCGAACTCAGGCCTGAACCCAGCACTTGGACAGCGCGTAGCCGCCCATCATTTCCTGGTTGCCGTCAGGCGACCACCCTCCGACCTTAGCGCTGGTGGCGTCGATGAAGTCGTTGAACATTGGCGTGATGACGCCACCCTCGTCGCGCACCATCTCGCCCATCGACTTGTAGATGGCGGTGCGCTTTTCCTTGTCGAGTTCCGAACGCGCCTGGAAGAGCAGCTTGTCGAAATCCTCGCGCATGAAGCGCGTGTCGTTCCAGTCGGCCTTGGAATAATAGGCGGTGGTGTACATCTGGTCCTGCGTCGGGCGACCGCCCCAGTAGGAAGCCGAGAAGGGCTGCTTGTTCCAGACTTCCGACCAGTAGCCGTCGCCCGGTTCGCGCTTGACCTCGATGGTGATGCCGGCCTTGGCAGCGCTCTGCTGGTAGAGCTGGGCTGCGTCCACGGCGCCCGGGAAGGCGACGTCGGAGGTGCGCAGCAGCACCGAGCCGGAGTGGCCGGACTTCTTGTAGTGGAAGGCCGCCTTTTCCGGGTCGAACTTGCGCTGCTCGATTTCGGCGAACAGCGGATAGGCCTTGTTGATCGGCGTATCGTTGCCGACCGAGCCGTAGCCCATCAGGATCTTCTGCAGCATCTCTTCGCGGTCGAGCGCGAATTTCAGCGCCAGCCTGAGATCGTTGTTGTCGAAGGGCGCGGTGTTGCAGTGGGCGATGAAGACATAGTGGCCACGCCCGGCGACGTTCTGGATGGTGACGCCGGGAACGCGCTTGATGAGTTCGACGATCTTCGGCTCGACGCGGTTGATCATGTCGACCTGGCCGCCCTGAAGGGCGGAGGTGCGGGCGGTGGCGTCATTGATGATGATGATCTCGATCTGGTCGGCAAAGCCGCGATCGTCGCGCCAGTAATTGGCGAATTTCTCGCCGCCCAGACGCACGCCGGCTTCGTTGACGGTGATCTTGTAGGGTCCGGTGCCGATGCCTTCGTCGGGCTTGTCCTTGCCGCCATTGGGCTGGATCATCAGATGGTAGTCGTCGAGCAGGTAGGGCAGGTCGGCGTTGGGTTCCTTGAGCGTGAAGACGACGTTCTGGCCATCGACCTTGACGGTGTCGATACCGCCCATGATGCCGAGCGCGCCGGACTTCGACTTCTCGTCGGAATGGCGCTCCATCGTGGCCAGCACGTCGGCCGGGGTCATTTCCTTGCCGTTGTGGAACTGCACGCCCTTGCGGATCTTGAAGGTCCAGACCTTGGCGTCGTCGGAAGCACCCCATTCCTCAGCCAGCGCCGGCTTGACTTCGCCGTCGGCCGAAAGCTGGACGAGCTGCTCGCTCCACTGGCGGCCGAAGAAGTAAGGCACCTGGCTCGACCATGAAGCGGGGTCGAGGCTGTCGGTGGCGGCACCGCCGACCATGCCGGCCTTGAGGACGCCGCCCTTTTGCGGGCCAGCGGCGAAGGCGGCCGTGCCGAGCAGCGAATTGGCGAAAGTGGCGGTAACACCGAGGGCCGCGGCGCGGCCAAGAAAATCACGCCGGCTCATCTTGCCGACGACTACGCGATGACTCAGGAATTCCAGTTCATTCGACATATAGAGGTTCCTCACTCTGTTAGGTGACCGTTATCGGTCTTGATTTCTTGTTGAAGGAATATTGCTCGCAACATCGCGCCGGGCGCAAGGCAGTTTGCGACATGACGTGGCGTAAATGATGTTTGACGCTGGACCAACGCGCGTCACGTCGAAAATCGGGATCGCGCTCCTGCGTTCTTTGCGCGCCCGGATTGGCGCATTCAGATCAAGGGTGCCGGGACAGCCCGGCACCCCTTCGACAAGCCGCCGGTTCTGTCTCAGGCGACAAGCCAGCATTTCGACAAGGCCAATCCGCCCATCAGCTCGCCGGACGGATATGGCTTGAAGCCGGCGACCTTGTCGGACACGGCGTCGATCCAGTCATTGAACATGGGAATGATGGCGCCGCCATCGTCGCGGACGATCATGGCCATGTCGCGATACATCGCCTTGCGTTTCGCTTCGTCCAGCTCGGCGCGCGCGGCAATCACGAGCTTGTCGAAGTCCGGGCGGAAGAAGCGGGTCTCGTTCCAGTCGGCGGTGGAGAGATAGGCCGTGGAATATTGCTGGTCCTGTGTCGGCCGGCCGACCCAGTAAGATGCGGAGAACGGCTTCTTGTTCCAGACCTCGGCCCAATAGCCGTCGCCCGGTGCGCGCTGAATGTCGAGCACGATACCGGCCTTGGCCGCGCTTTGCTGGAAGAGCTGGGCTGCATCGACCGCACCCGGAAAGGCAACATCCGAGGTGATCAGCGGTACCGGGCCGTCATGACCGGACTTCTTGAAGTGGAACGCAGCTTTGTCCGGGTCGAATACGCGCTGCTCGATGTCGTTGGAAAACAGCGGGTAGGATATGTTGACCGGGATGTCGTTGCCGACGGTGCCGTAACCGCGGACGATCTTGTCGACCAGATCCTGACGGTCGATGGCATATTTCAGGGCCAGGCGCAGGTCGTTGTTGTCGAACGGAGCAGTGTTGCACTGCATGGCGAAAACATAGTGGGCGCCACCGGCGATGTTGTGAATGGTGACGCCGGGAAGCCGCTTGATCAGGTCGACGATCTTCGGTTCGACGCGGTTCATCATGTGGATCTGGCCACCTTGCAACGCCGCCGTGCGCGCCGTGGAATCGTTGATGACGATGATTTCGACCTGATCGGCAAAGCCGCTATTGGCGGCATTCCAGTAGCCTTCATGACGCGCCCCGATCTCGCGCACACCGGGTTCGTGGGAGGCGATCTTGTAGGGGCCGGTTCCAATGCCGGCCTGCGGATTGTCCTTGCCGCCACCCGGCTGGATGATGAGGTGGTAATCCGACATCAGAAACGGCAGATCGGCGTTGGCTTCCTTGAGCGTGACGACGAAGTCTGTGCCGTCCACCTTCAGCGTATCGATGCCGCGCAGGACGCCAAGCGCGCCTGACTTCGTCTCCGGTCCGGCATGGCGCTCGATCGTGGCGAGCACGTCATTGGCGTCGAGTTCCTTGCCGTTGTGGAAGGTCACGCCCTTGCGGATCTTGAACGTCCAGGTCTTGGCGTCGGCGGATGCGCCGACTTCCTCGGCCAGCTGGTAGACCATGCCGCCTTCGGCATCGATGTCGATGAGCTTTTCGCCCCAGGTGCGGGCGAAGGCGCCGGTGACCTGATTGTTGATGGCGGCGGGGTCGAGCCCGTCGGTGGATTCACCGCCCTGTATGCCAGCTTTCAGACTGCCGCCCCTGACGGGCCCTTCGGCGCGGACAGCACCGGCAAGCACCGTATTGGCAAAGGTTGCCGCAACACCGAGTGCTGCGGCCCGGCCGAGAAAATCGCGCCGGCTAAGCTTTCCGGCGGCGACGCGTCGGCTCAGATATTCCAGTTCGCTGGACATAAAGGAAAGTTCCCCCAATTGCTGCTTTGCAGGCTCTGTGGTTGCGTATTGCGACGGGAATAGTGGCTGCAAACCTGCCCTTGGGTAAGGCCGGCCGCGACATCAAATGGCGCAAATGGAGTGTCGCATTTAGACCAGCGAGACGTATTCGTCAAATATGGTCTCGTGGAATTTCTTCCTTGAAATCGCGCTCGAACACCAAAACATTACCTTCATAGGCCTCAATTCGGCCGCTCAGATAGAAATTTTTGGCATCAGAGTGCATTTTTGTGAAAGTCTCGGTGCGCAGCGACCATTCATTTCGCGACAAGGTCGACGTCCAGTGCGTCTTGCCGAAAGCCGAGAGGGGATCGGCCGGGTCGATGGTCCACCATTCGCGCGCGACACCGCCATTGACGAGGCCGTGGTCCTTGTCGCGGATTTCGCCGAAATCGTCGACGATGACCAGCGAGACCTTGCCGGTCGCCGCATCGCGCTCGACCTTGCGGCTGTTGGCGCTTTTGCGCAGTGTTTCCACCTGCCAGGGTGTTGCGCCCTCGGGTTCGGCGAAAGTGACCTCGTCGCCGCTGCCCGAGGGGCGGACAGGGAGGTCGATCGCGCCTTGTTCAAGCGTCAGCGTGACGGGCCGGGGCGATGGCCAGACCAGCGGCCAGTAGGTCGAGGATACCGCGACACGCAGCCGGTGACCCTTGGCGACGCTGTAGGCGATGTCGTCAAGCTTAAGCGTGATCTCCACTGCCTCACCGGGTGGCATGGCTTTGGGGAACTCGTGACTGTCGCGGTGGGTGAGGTTCAGCACGCCGTATGTGATGCGGGTGGACGAGCCATCCGGCTGCACGTCGCAGAGCCGGACCGCGACCATCGCCCGCTCGTGGTCGGCCGCGAGCCTGAGCCGGATGACCGGGGCGCCGACGATATCCATCGTGGCTTCAAGCGGTGGCCCATCGAAGCAGACCGATTTCTCGTCATCCTCGCGCTGGTCGCCGGGCAGTTCCGGCCCGAGCCAGATCGCGCAATATTCGCCGCCGGCCATGCCGCAATCCTGCGGTGTCGCGACTTTGATGCTGCTGAGTATTTCGGCGGTGTCGGTCAGGCTGTTGTCGGCTGCGAGATGCAGGCGTTTCGGTGCGATGGTCTTCGAAGGCCAGTTCTTTTCGGCGATCCAGCGGCCGGGACGCTCCTCATACCAGTCGCGCGGCGGCACGGAGTCCATGACGTAGAGCCGCATCGCCGGGTCGTTGTCGACGCCGGTGTCGATGCCTTTCAGCCAGCGATCCCACCAGCGCAGCGCTTCCTGCAGGAAGCCGATAGCCGGCTTCGGCACGGCGAAATGCGGATATTTGTGGATCCACGGGCCGATCAATCCCTTGGCCGGCGCCTGGACGCCCTCGACGATGCGCGCGACGGCGTTCTTGTAGGCGTCGCCCCAGCCGCCGACGGCCAGTGTCGCCGCCTTGATCTTCGAAAAATCCTCGCAGACAGAGCCGCGTTTCCAATAAGCATCGCGGCGCTGGTGCCTCAGCCAGTCGGCAGGCAGGAAAGGCTCGTTCTCGAGGCGCGCCAGCCACATGTCCCGCCATTTGTCGCCGACCAGCGCGGGGTCGGGCGCGCGGGAAGAATAGGACAGCATGGTCGAGCCCCAGCCGAGATTTTCGTTGAGCAGCAGGCCGCCCTTATAATGGATATCGTCGGCGTAGCGGTCGTCGGTGGAGCACAGCGTGATGATCGCCTTCAGCGCTTCCGGCTGCTTGGCCGCGACCTGCAGCGAATTGAAGCCGCCCCAGGAAATGCCCATCATGCCGACATTGCCGTTGCACCAGGGCTGGCTCGCCGCCCAGGCAATGACATTCACCGCATCCTGCAATTCCTGCTCCGAATATTCGTCGTCCATCAACCCTTCGGAATCGCCATTGCCGCGCATGTCGACGCGGATGCAGGCATAGCCATGGCCGGCGAAATAGGGATGGGTGAGGGCGTCCCGCGCCGTGGTGCCGTCGCGCTTGCGATAGGGCAGGTGCTCGAGGATCACCGGCACCGGCTCCTGGTCGGCATCGTCCGGCATCCACACCCGCGCCGACAACCGGCAGCCATCGGGCATCACAATGCCCATGTCGGGGAATTCGAGAACGGTGCGGGGGAAGTCGGTGATGGTTTTCATGCCTATGCTCCTGATGACTACAGGAGGCATCGGACAGGGGCCAAAAGCAAGTCGGAGAAACGCCGCCCGGATTGCTTTTTGCGGCGAACGGCCCGATTCGACGGGCGCATCGAATTGGACAGGAACAATTGAAAAGGCCTTTTATGAGTGCTATTTAAAGTACCAATAAAAGATGGAGCTTTCCATGCCTCACACCATTCTTGCCGAAGTCACGGCCAGTGTTTCGGAACTGAAAAAGAACCCGATGGGAACCGTTGCTGCCGGCGAAGGCTTTCCGGTCGCGATCCTGAATCACAACGAGCCGGCCTTCTATTGTGTGCCCGCCAAGGCGTTTGAGGCGATGATGGACCGGATCGAGGATTTCGAACTCAATGCGATTGCCGATGCCCGCAAGGGCGAGGAGCGCATCCGGGTCGATCTCGATGAGATATGAGGTCCAGTTCCTCACATCCGCACTCAAGGAATGGAAGAAACTCGACGCCAATACGCGCGAGCAGTTTCGAAAGAAGCTGAAAGAACGCTGCGAGGACCCGCGCCTGCCATCGGCCAAACTTCGCGATGCAAAGGATCGCTACAAGATAAAGCTCCGCAGCTCGGGCTACCGGCTGGTTTATGAAGTCATCGACGGTGAACTGGTGGTGCTGGTGATAGCCGTCGGCAGGCGGGACCGCTCGGCAATCTATGAGGCCGCAAGCAAGCGCTGAAAGCCGCGCCTCAATTCAGCGGAATATCATTCTCGCCCTTGCCGTCCTGATACTCTCCCGAAAGCCGGTCGTATCTGGCCGCGATTTTGGCGACGCGCGCTTCCAGTTGGGCGCGTTCCGCTTCGGGCAGGTCGCGCAGCAGCTTGCGCAGGGAAAAGCTTTTCCAATAGGCGTTCTCGGCATTGTAGCCGCCGGGGTCGAGCGTGAAGACCTCTTTGAGGATTTTCAGGTCGTGCGGGATGGCGAAGCTGTCGCGCGAATCCTCGTGGCTGAAGAGATAGTAGAAATTGTCGAAGCCGGTCCAGGTGATGGCCGACAGGCAGAGCGAGCAAGGCTCGTGGGTTGCGATGAAGATGCAGTCCTTCGTCTCCGGACGGTCGGCCTTGGGCATTTCGTAGAAGCGCTTCAGGCAATGGACCTCGCCATGCCAGAGCGGATTTTCCGTCTCGTTGTTGGTTTCGGCAAGCACCAGCGACAGGTCGGATTTGCGCAGGATCGCCGCGCCGAACAGCTTGTTGCCATGGGCCACGCCTTCCGCCGTCTTCGGCACGATGTCGTCCTCGATGACGTCGAACAGGCGGTTGATCAGCGAGGCTTCGGTCATCGGGCTTCCGGCAGATGGATTTCGTAAGGGTGGGAGAAGTGGAATTCTTCCAGGTTCGAGCCATCGCCGCCACGGTCGACGATCAGAAAATCCTGCTTCTTGCCGATGGGGGTGAGCACGCCGTGCCACAGATTGCGCGGATAGTTCACGCCCTGGCCGGGCTGGGTGAGGAAGGCGTGCGGCGTTTCCGGCCCGTCCTCGCCATCGTGGCAGACGACGACGAGAAAGGGGCGCGGCGACAGCGGGATGAAGGCCTGGCTGCCGAAGGGATGGCGCTCGACCATGGAGAGTTTCAACGGAAATTTGTAAGGCGTGCCGGCGCCGATGCTGACCAGCACGCGCGCGTTCGGTCCCGCCGCATCGACCTTGGCCAGATCGTGATAGCGCTCGGTCTTGCCGTTGTTGATCGGATAGTGGTTGTCGCCGCCCTTGTCGATGACATCGCCGAACTCGGCGAAGTTCTCGCGGGTGAGCAGCTTTGCCGTGACTGTCCGATCCATGGCGGCGTCCTTTCGGTTCAGGGCCGGCGCACAGCAGCGCTGCCGAGCTTCATATGCCGGTTGACGTCCTTGTAGAGCAGGTAGCGGAAGTTTCCCGGGCCACCGGCATAACAGGCCTGCGGGCAGAAGGCGCGCAGCCACATGTAATCGCCGGCCTCGACCTCGACCCAGTCCTGGTTGAGGCGGTAGACGGCTTTGCCTTCGAGCACATAGAGGCCGTGCTCCATCACATGGGTTTCGGCGAAGGGGATCACCGCGCCCGGCTCAAGGGTCACCACGGTCAGGTGCATGTCGTGGCGCAGGTCGGCCGGATCGACGAAGCGGGTCGTTGCCCATTTGCCTTCGGTGCCCGGCATGGGAGATGGCGCGATGTCCTTCTCGTTGGCGAAGAAGGCTTCCGGCACGTCGATGCCGTCGACATAGTCATAGGCCTTGCGGACCCAGTGGAAACGGACGGGTTCAGCACTCTCGTTGCGGGCGGTCCATTTGCTGGCCGGCGGCAAGAAGGCAAAGCCGCCCGGCTGCAGGACGTGTTTCTTGCCGTCGAGCGCAATGGTCAGTTCGCCCTCGACCACGAACAGCGCGCCTTCCGCACCAGCGTCCGGCTCCGGCCTGTCGCTGCCGCCGCCGGGAGCGATTTCCATGATGTATTGCGAGAACGTCTCGGCAAAACCCGACAGCGGACGCGACAGCACCCAGGCGCGGGTGTTGTCCCAGAAAGGCAGCAGGCTGGCGACGATGTCGCTCATCACGCCCTTGGGGATGACGGCATAGGCCTCGGTGAAAACGGCGCGGCCCGTCAAAAGCTGCGTCTGCGGCGGCAGGCCTCCGGTCGGGGCGTAATAGGTGCGGTCGGCCATTCTGGGTCCTTAAAAGTATAGTTGATCGTGCCCTTTTTTCAGTCAGGCTTTCACGATCTAGGCGGGCAAAAGGTCTTTCAGGCGCAGCAGCGCGATGCGCTCCACCTGCTTGCAGGCCGTCTCGAATTCTTCGGCGCGGCTGTTGCCGATGCGGGTTTCGAAAGCGGCAAGAATTTCGTCCTTGGTCTTGCCCTTTACCGCGATGATGAAGGGAAAGCCGAAGGTGGTGACATAGGCGGCGTTGAGCTTGGAGAAGAGCTCGCGCTCGGCATCTGTCAGGGCATCCAGCCCGGCAGAAGCCTGTTCCTGGGTGGATTCCGGCGTCAGGCGTTTTGCGGCTGCCAGCTTGCCGGCGAGGTCGGGATGGGCGGTCAGCACGGTGAGACGTTCCTTTTCGCTTGCCGACCTGAAGGCGCGGCACAGCGCATTGTGCAGGCCGCCGGCGCTGTCATGGGCCGGTCCGAGTTCCAGCCCGTAGGCGCGCTCGGCGATCCATGGCGAATGCTCGAAAATGCCGCCGAATTTCTCGACGAATTCGCCAAGCGCCATCTTCGACGGGCGCATTGCTTGCGGCTGATAGGGGTGATGCTCCTGCCAATGGCGGGCGATGTCGATGCGGCGCGCGAGCCAGACCTTGTCGTGGCTTTTGACGTAGTCGATGAAGCGCTTGAGCGCGGCCGCGCGGCCGGGGCGGCCGACGAGACGGCAGTGCAGGCCGATATTCATCATGCGCGGGCGGCCGGCCTTGCCTTCGGCGTAGAGCGTGTCGAAGGAATCCTTCAGATAGGCGTAGAACTGGTCGCCGGAATTGAAGCCCTGCGGCGTCGCGAAACGCATGTCGTTGGCGTCGAGCGTGTAGGGGATGATGAGGTGAGCATGGTTCTCATGCTCAAGCCAGTAGGGCAGCTCGTCGTCATAGGTGTCGGAGATATAGTCGAGGCCGCCTGCCTCGCAGGCCAGTCGCACCGTGTTGATCGAGGTGCGGCCGGTGTACCAGCCGCGCGGGCGCTCGCCGGTGACTTCGGTGTGAAGCCTTATCGCCTCGACGATGTCGGCGCGCTCGGCTTCCGCCGAATGCTCGCGGTAGTCGATCCATTTCAGCCCGTGCGAGGCGATTTCCCAGCCGGCTTCCTGCATGGCGGTCACCTGGTCGGGCGAGCGGGCAAGCGCGGTGGCGACGCCGTAGACGGTGACCGGAACCTCGGCCTCGGTGAACATGCGGTGCAGCCGCCAGAAGCCGGCGCGCGCGCCATATTCGTAGATCGATTCCATATTCCAGTGGCGCATGCCGACCCACGGGGCGGCGCCGACGATCTCCGACAGGAAGGCTTCGGAAGCGGCATCGCCATGCAGAACGCAGTTTTCGCCGCCTTCCTCGTAGTTGACGACGAACTGCACGGCGACATGCGCGCCTCCCGGCCATTTCGGGTCGGGCGGGTTGGCGCCATAGCCGCGCATGTCTCTTTCGTAACGCATGAAATCCCTCAGGTTTCCGGCGAAAGCCGAACTTGCAGATTGAGAATAATCGAAAGACTGGCCGGGGCATTCCCCTTATTATTTTTGAAAGTCTTTTTGTGGCCTTCGGCTTCTCCGGGACTTATGCATGGCATTTATTTGCCGCACAATCGATCGTTCGTGTTCACAAGCAGGGAGGCAGTATGTCGACGACGGATGGCGGGCGCCTGACGACCCATGTTCTCGATACGGCTTCCGGCAAGCCGGCAGCGGGGTTGTCGATTTCGCTGTATAAGGTCAGCGGCAATTCGCACCGCAAGGTGAAGACGGTGGTGACGAATTCCGACGGGCGCTGCGACGAGCCGCTGCTGGCGGGGCGCGCCTTTCAGGCCGGACAGTATGAACTGGTGTTTTCGGCCGGCGCCTATTTTCGCGCTGCCGGATTGGCGCTGCCAGAGCCGATGTTCCTGGACGAGGTGCCGATCCGTTTCGGCATGTCGGAAGAAAAGCATTATCATGTGCCGCTGCTGATCTCGCCCTATGGTTATTCGACGTATCGGGGGAGTTGATGATGGGTTTTGCAGGTTTGTGCCGCCCCTCACCCTTACCCTCTCCCCGTAAACGGGGAGAGGGGGACGTCGGCGTTGAAGCTTCCTTCTTCTCCCCGTTTACGGGGAGAAGGTGCCGGCAGGCGGATGAGGGGCAGCGCGGCGGTTGGAGAGATTGAAAATGACCAAAACCCGCAACGAAATCCGCTTCCTGCTCAATGGCGAGGATGTGGCGCTGTCGCAGGTCGCGCCCGACGAGACGCTGCTCGACTATCTGCGCCTGCGCCGTTCGCTGCGCGGCAGCAAGGAAGGCTGCGCGGAAGGCGATTGCGGTGCCTGCACGGTGCTGGTCGGCAGGATGACGGACGGCAAGCTGGTCTATGAAAGCGTCAATGCCTGCATCCGCTTCCTCGGCTCGCTCGACGGCTGCCACGTCGTGACCATCGAGCATCTGCGCGGCGAGGCCGGCAAACTTCATCCCGTCCAGCAGGCGATGGTCGATTTTCACGGTTCGCAATGCGGCTTCTGCACGCCGGGCTTCGTCATGTCACTCTACGGGCTGTGGATGAAGGAGCCGGAACCGGCGGATGCTGCGATCGAAAAGGCGCTGCAGGGCAATCTCTGCCGCTGCACCGGCTATGAGGCAATCATGCGTGCGGCGCGCGCCATTTCGAGCTACGGCAAGGTCGCCAAGGACCCGCTGGCGGTCGAGCGCGCGGCGGTGATGAAGAAACTCGCCACGCTGCGCGATGGTTCACGCGTCGAGATCGGCACGGAAAAGCATCGACTGATCGTGCCGGCGGATGTGGACGATTTCGCCTCTATTCTCGAAAGCGAAGAGAAGCCGACGGTCGTCGCCGGTTCGACCGACGTCGGCCTGTGGGTCACCAAGCACATGCGCGATATTTCGCCGGTGATCTTCATCGGCCATCTCGACGGGTTGCGGAAGATTTCGGAAAAGGACGGCGTGGTCAGCATCGGCGCCGGCGTGACCTATACGGAAGCGTTCTCGACGCTTTCCAAGCGCATTCCGGCGCTCGGGCCGCTCATCGACCGCATCGGCGGCGAGCAGGTGCGCAATATGGGCACGATCGGCGGCAACATAGCCAACGGTTCGCCGATCGGCGACACGCCGCCGCCCTTCATCGCGCTCGGTGCATCGCTGACGCTGCGCAAGGGCAAGGCGCGCCGGACGATCCCGCTGGAGGAATTCTTCATCGCCTATGGCAAGCAGGACCGGCAGCCGGGCGAGTTCGTCGAGGCCGTGCATGTGCCTGTGCCGGCGCAAGGCAGTCATTTCGCCGTCTACAAGATCACCAAGCGCCGGGATGAGGACATCACGGCGGCCTTGGGCGCGTTTCTTCTGACGCTTGCCGGGGATGGCACCGTTGCCTCGATCCGCATCGCCTATGGCGGCATGGCGGCGACGCCGAAGCGGGCCAGGGCGGTGGAGGCGGCATTGACCGGCAAGCCATGGACCGAAGCAGCCGTGGAAGCGGCGATGACAAAATATGCCGAGGACTTCACCCCGCTGACCGACATGCGCGCGACGGCGGAATATCGTATGCTGGCGGCGCGCAACCTGCTGATGCGGTTCTTTGCGGAGACCCAAGGCGGAAAAGCGCCGATCCAGGTCTCGCGGCACCGGGCAGCGTGAGGTGACGGTTATGAACAAGCACTCGTCAAACCTGAAAGCCGCCAAGATCGCCGGTGGCGTGCACACCGACCAGCGCCACGATTCCGCGCACAAGCATGTCGCCGGTACCGCCGTCTATATCGACGACATGCCGGAGCCGGCAGGTACGCTGCATGTCGGCATCGGCCTGTCGAGCGTTGCGCATGGCAAGCTGAAGACGGTCGATCTCTCGGCCGTGCGTGCAGCGCCCGGCGTTGTCGATGTGCTTACCTATGCCGACGTGCCCGGTGAGAACGACGTCTCGCCGAGCGGCATGCATGACGATCCGGTGTTTGCGCAGGACAAAGTGCAGTTCCACGGCCAGCCGATCTTTGCCGTCATTGCCGAAACGCGTGAGCAGGCCCGCGCCGCCGCTCGCCTTGGGAAGATCGAATACGAGGAACTGCCGGGGATATTCGACATCTGGAACCTCGATCCCGAAAAAGACAAGCAGGTAACGACGCCGCTGACGCTGACGCGTGGCGATGCCGCTGCTGCCATTGCGAGCGCCCCGCACCGCATCAAGAACCGCATGAAACTCGGCGGGCAGGATCATTTCTATCTCGAGGGCCAGGTGTCGCTGGCGATACCGGGCGAGGACGACGAGGTTATCGTCTATTGCTCGACGCAAGGGCCGAGCGAGACGCAGCATCTCGTTGCCCATGTGCTTGGCGTGCCGAGCCATGCCGTGACGGTGGAAGTGCGGCGCATGGGCGGCGGTTTCGGCGGCAAGGAAACGCAGGCCAACCAATGCGCGGCCATCGCCGCGATCGCCGCCAAGAAGCACGGCAGAGCCGTCAAGATCAGGCTCGACCGCGACGAGGACATGACCGCCACCGGCAAGCGCCACGACTTCGCCATCGACTACGAGGTTGGCTTCGATGATGAGGGCAATATTCTCGGCGTCGACTTCATGTTTGCGCTGAATGCCGGCTTTTCCGCCGATCTCTCGGGGCCGGTGGGCGACCGCGCGCTGTTCCATTGCGACAACGCCTATTTCTATCCGCATGTGCACGCCAAGTCGGCGCCGCTCTACACCAATACGGTTTCCAACACCGCATTTCGCGGCT
The DNA here is from genome assembly GCF_003590645.1 of Mesorhizobium sp. DCY119. Lineage (NCBI taxonomy): Bacteria > Pseudomonadati > Pseudomonadota > Alphaproteobacteria > Hyphomicrobiales > Phyllobacteriaceae > Mesorhizobium > Mesorhizobium sp. DCY119. Next base: position 1,358,843 of record NZ_CP031834.1, read on the forward strand.
TCGGCGGCCCGCAGGGCATGGTAGGGGCCGAGCGCGTCATCGACGAGGTCGCCTTTGCCGTCGGCAAGGACCCGCTCGAAATCCGCAAGCTGAACTTTTATGACCCGATGGGCGCTGCGGGCGAGCGCAACGTCACGCCCTATCACCAGAAGGTCGAGGACAACATCATCCACCGCATCGTCGCGGAACTGGAGGAAAGTGCCGACTATGCCGGCCGTCGCCGCACGATTGATGCGTTCAATGCCAACAGCCGCTTTATCAAGCGCGGCATGGCGCTGACGCCGGTCAAGTTCGGCATATCCTTCACCAAGACGGAGTCCAACCAGGCCGGCGCGCTGGTGCATGTCTACAATGACGGCTCCGTGCATATGAACCATGGCGGCACCGAGATGGGGCAGGGGCTGCATCTGAAGGTGGCGCAGGTTGTGGCCGAGGAATTCCAGATCGATCTCGACCGCGTCAAGATTACCGCCACCACCACGGCCAAGGTTCCCAACACCGCGCCGACAGCGGCGTCTTCGGGAGCCGACCTCAACGGCATGGCGGCGCAGGATGCCGCGCGGCAGATCCGCAAGCGGCTCACCGATTTCGCGGCAGAAAAGTACCAGGTGCCCCTCGATCAGGTGGTGTTCCTGCCCAACCGGGTGCGCGTCGGCAATCAGGAGATAAGCTTCAACGAACTGGTCAAGCAGGCCTATCTGAACCGTATCCAGCTTTCGGCTGCCGGCCATTACAAGACGCCGAAAATCCACTGGGACCGAGCCAAGGGCCGGGGCCATGCCTTCTACTACTACGCCTATGGCGCGGCCTGTTCGGAGGTTTCCATCGACACGCTGACCGGCGAATATGTGGTCGAGCGCACGGACATCCTGCACGACACAGGACGCTCGCTGAACCGGGCGATCGACATCGGCCAGGTCGAGGGCGGTTTTATCCAGGGCATGGGCTGGCTCACCACCGAGGAACTGGTCTGGGACGACAGGGGCCGCCTGCGCACGCATGCGCCGTCGACCTACAAGATCCCGCTGGCCTCGGATCGGCCCAAGATTTTCAACGTCGCGCTGACCGACTGGTCGCAGGCCTATGAGCCGACCATCCATCGCTCGAAGGCCGTCGGCGAGCCGCCGCTGCCGCACGGCATGTCGGTGCTGCACGCGCTGTCGGACGCGGTGGCGAGCGTGGCCGACCACAAGATCTGCCCGCGCCTCGACGCGCCCGCCACGCCGGAACGCGTGCTGATGGCGGTCGAGCGGCTGAAAAAGGAAGCTGCCGGCAAAGCCTGAAAGGGCGCGGGGCAGGAAATCTGCCGCAAGAACTGCTATATTCCCGAAATGGGCACGCAAACCATGACCTCGAACGTGCAGGACCTGAAAGACTTCCTCCGCTCCGCGGGGCAGGCGGCTTTTGTCGAGGTTGCGGGCACCAGGGGGTCCACGCCGCGTGAAAAGGGCGCCTACATGCTCGTGTCGCAGCAAGCGATCCACGGCACGATCGGTGGCGGCCAGCTCGAATATATGGCGATCGACAAGGCGCGGCAGCTGTTGCGCCGGCAGGCGGCATCGGACCGCATCGATGTTCACGAGGTCTGCGCCACGCTCGACGTTCCACTCGGGCCCGAGATCGGGCAGTGCTGTGGCGGGCGCGTCGAGGTTCTGATCCGCCCGGTCGATCCCGTCCTTGCCGATGAACTGGTCGATGCCGCCGAGCGCCAGGAAGAGCGCCTGCCACATTTCTACATTTTCGGCGGTGGCCATGTCGGCAAGGCGCTGGCCGCGTCCGCCGCCTTGCTTCCCTTGCACACCATTGTCGTGGAAACGCGAGCCGAAGAGCTGGAAGGCATTTCGGATGCAGTCGAAACGCATTTGACGGCCATGCCCGAGGCGATGGTTCGCGACGCCCCTTCAGGCTCGGCCTTCGCCGTGCTGACCCATGACCATGCGCTGGATTTTCTCATCGCTGCCGAGGCTCTGAAACGAAATGACACCGCCTATGTCGGCATGATCGGCTCGAAGACGAAGAAAGCGACGTTCCGGAGCTGGTTTCTGAAAGTGGGTGGTGGAAGCGAGGCCGAGTTCGAGCGGCTGGTTTCCCCGATCGGCGGCGATGCCGTGAAGGACAAGCGGCCAACGGTGATAGCCGCACTCGCCGCTGCCGAGATCATGACGGCACTGGCGATGCATGCGTCGTCGCAAGCAGTTTCGATGGAAGAGCGCGTCGTAAAAAGCGCCTGACCCCTACTACTTCCCCGCCAGAATATCCTTGATCAGCCGCTGGCAGCGCTCGGCCATGAAATCGAGCAGCAGGCGCACTTTCGGGTCCTGCAGGTTCTTGTGCGGATAGACGGCGGCGAGCTGGATCGGGGTTGGCGGCGTTTCGGGCAGGATCACCTTCAGCCGCCAGTCGCGGATGAAGGGCTCGACCTCGAAACGCGGCTTGTTGACGATGCCGCGCCCGGACAGCGCCCAGCCGGTCAGCACGTCGCCATCATCGGAATCGAAGGGTCCATGGACCTCGAACTTGGCCGGGCCGGAGGGCGTGTTCAGCGTCCAGTAGAACTCGCGCATGCCGGGAAAGCGCAGCATCAGGCAGTCGTGCTTCTTGTCGACCAGTTCCTGCGGCGTCTGCGGCTCGCCGCGCTGTTCGAGATAGGAGGGGGCCGCGACCAGCACGCGCTCGCACTCCATGATGCCGCGCATCCTGAGGCTCGAATCCTCCAGCAGGCCGAGCCGGAAGGCAACGTCGATGCCCTCCTTCATGATATCGACATTGTGGTCCGACAGCCGGAGCCGCACTTCGATATCGGAATATTTGTCGTGGAAATCGGGAATGCCGGACGCGATCAGCCGCCGGCCCATGCCGAGCGGCGCGGTGACCCTGATCGTGCCGCGCGGCTGGCCGGAAAGCGCGCTGACGGCGGCTTCGGCTTCTGTGATCGCCTCCAGCACCTGCTTGGCCCCGGCATAGAACACGGTGCCTTGTTCGGTCGGCATCAACTGCCGCGTCGTGCGGTTGAACAGGCGCACGCCGAGATGTTTTTCCAACTCCTTGATGCGATTGGAGGCAACCGCCGGCGAAATTCGCATGTCGCGCCCGGCCGCCGACAGGTTGCCGAGTTCGACGACGCGGACGAAGACGGCGATGTTGTCGAGATAGGCCATGCGTACCCGCTGTTCCGTTGGCGAACGATATAATCATCCTAGTATTTTACATTTTTTTTTGAAAGTCATCGTGTACCTCGCCCCTTTCCGTTTGGCCGGGACGACGTAAAGTCGCGGTGGTAGAGAGGGCCGACATGAACGATTTCGCGATACTATGGGACTGGTTGAGCTTCGCCGTGCGCTGGCTGCACGTGATAACGGGCATCGCCTGGATCGGCTCGTCCTTCTATTTCGTCGCGCTCGACCTTGGCCTGCGCCAGCGCCCCGGCCTGCCGCAAGGCGCTTTCGGCGAGGAATGGCAGGTGCATGGCGGCGGCTTCTACCATATCCAGAAATATCTGGTGGCGCCTGCCGAGATGCCCGAGCATCTCACCTGGTTCAAATGGGAATCCTACGCCACCTGGATGTCCGGCTTCGCGATGCTGGCAATCGTCTATTATGCCGGCGCAGACCTGTTCCTGATCGACCGCAATGTTCTCGACGTCTCGGTGCCGGTCGGCATCCTGATTTCGCTGGCCTGCCTGGCGGGCGGCTGGATCGTCTATGATCTTCTGTGCCGCTGGCTGATTGGCAAGGCTGATACCGCGCTGATGCTGATCCTTTATGTGATCCTGGTTTTCATGGCCTGGGGGCTGACGCATCTGTTCACCGGGCGCGCTGCCTTCCTGCATCTCGGCGCAATCACCGCCACGATCATGTCGGCCAATGTCTTCATGGTCATCATTCCGAACCAGAAGATCGTGGTTGCCGACCTGATCGCAGGCCGCAAGCCCGACCCGAAATACGGCAAGATCGCCAAGCAGCGCTCGCTTCACAACAACTACCTGACGCTGCCGGTGCTGTTCCTGATGCTGTCGAACCACTACCCGCTGGCGTTCGGCACGCAGTTCAGCTGGGTGATCGCGTCGCTGGTGTTCATCATCGGCGTGCTGATCCGGCACTATTTCAACAGCCTGCACGCCCGCAAGGGCAACCCGACCTGGACGTGGCTGGCAGCCGTCATCCTGTTCATCATCATCATCTGGCTTTCGACTGTGCCGAAGATACTCACCGGCGAGCCGAAGACTGCGGCAGCCGGCGAGGAGGTCTACATCGCCTCGTCGCATTTCCCGGCGGTGCGCGACACGGTGCTTGGCCGCTGCTCCATGTGCCATGCGGCGGAGCCGGTCTATGAGGGCGTCTATCAGGCGCCGAAGGGCGTGATCCTCGAAACGGACGAGGCGATTGCCGCTCATGCCCGCGAAATCTATCTCCAGGCCGGGCGCAGCCACGCAATGCCGCCCGGCAATGTCACCGCGATCACCCCGCAGGAGCGGGCGCTGCTGGTGAGCTGGTTCGAAGAAGCGAAGAAGAAATAACATGACGGAAACACTCCTTCGCGGCCGCACGCTTTCCTTCCTGCGCTGGCCCGACAGCGTCGACGATCACGCCGCCTATCGCTACGAGGAAGACGGCGGCCTGCTGCTGCGCGACGGCACGATCGTTGCCGCCGGTGCCTATGCCGATATCGCTGCGCAGGCGGGCGCTGGCGTCCAGGTCATCGACCACCGGCCGCATCTGCTGCTGCCGGGTTTCATCGACGCGCATGTGCATGTGCCGCAGATGCAGATCATCGCCTCCTACGGCGCTGAACTGCTCGACTGGCTGAATACCTACACCTTCCCCGAGGAATCGCATTTTCGCGATGCGCAGCATGGCCGCCGCATCGCCCGCCTGTTCCTGGACGAGATGGTGCGCCAGGGCACGACGACGGTCGCGGCCTATTGCTCGGTGCACAGGCAGTCGGCGGAAGCCTTCTTTGCCGAAGCGCATGACCGCAACATGCTGACGATTGCCGGCAAGGTAATGATGGACCGCAATGCGCCCGACGGTGTACTCGACACGCCGCAATCGAGCTATGACGACACCAAGGCGCTGATCGCCGAATGGCATGGACGCGGCCGGCAGCATTATGCGGTGACGCCGCGCTTCGCCATCACCTCGACGCCCGAGCAGATGGAGATGGCGGGGGCGTTGATGCGCGAGCATCCCGACCTGCACATGCAGACGCATCTTTCGGAAAACCATGCCGAGATCGCCTTCACGCAGGAGCTCTACCCCTGGTCGAAGGACTATACGGACGTCTACGAGCATTACGGGCTGCTCGGTAAAAAGAGCCTGTTCGGCCATTGCATCCACCTCTCCGAACGCGAGTCCGACGCGATGTCGGAAACCGGCTCGGTGGCGGTGTTCTGCCCCACTTCCAACCTGTTCCTCGGCTCGGGCCTGTTCGACTACCAGCGGTTCCGGCAGCGTGAGAAACCGATCCGCATCGCGGCGGCGACCGATGTCGGCGGCGGCACCAGCTATTCGATGCTGCGCACCATGGACGAGGGCTACAAGGTGATCGCGCAGAACGGCGAGAAGCTCACCCCCTTCGCCTCCTTCTGGCAGATGACGCTCGGCAACGCGCAGGCGCTGTCGCTGGACGACAAGGTCGGCACGCTCGACGCCGGCACGGACGCGGATATCGTCGTGCTGGACTCGCGTGCCACGCCGGGCATGCGGCTGAGGATGGAGCGGGTGGAAACGCTCGCCGAGGAGCTGTTTCTGCTCCAGACCATGGGCGACGACCGCGCCATCCGCGAGGTCTATGTCGCAGGCAGGCCGGCAAAGAGCACGATGGAAATGGCTGCCGCCTGATCCGGGCTTGACCCACGGTCATCATGCCATAAAACCACGGCACCGGTCATCGGCGCGACCGGGTTGCGGAGGGAATATGACCACGGCGGACGATATCCAGACGATCATTCGGCAGGAAACGGAACTGGTGTTTCCTGCCTTCGACGAGGCGATTGCCTTTGCCGTGGGTTCGCGCATACGCGACCGCGCGCTGAAGGACGGTCTTGGCATCATCGTCGATATCAGGACCTGGAACCGCCCGCTGTTTTATGCCGCCATGCCCGGCTCGAACGCATCCAATCCCGACTGGGCGCGCCGCAAGATCAATGTGGTGAAACGCTTCCTGAAAAGCACCTACCGCATGGTGCTGGAACAGGATCGCCCCGACCGCACCTTCAAGCCGGGCGAGGGGCTGGACATAGCCGACTACGTGCTGGCCGGCGGTGGCTTTCCAGTGACCGTGAACGGCGCCGGCGTCATCGGCTGCATCACCGTTTCGGGCCTGCCGGAAAGGCAGGATCATGAGGTGGTGGTAGCCGCGCTGTGCGAGCATCTGGGGCTGGATTATATGGCGCTGGCGTTGCCGGTTGAGGCAAAGGCTTGAAAGGTTCGTGCTGCCCCTCACCCTTACCCTCTCCCCGTAAAAGACGGGGAGAGGGGGGCGTGAACGTTGCGGCCAGCCTTCTTCTCCCCGTCACTATACGGGGAGAAGGTGCCGGCAGGCGGATGAGGGGCAGCACTGCGTTTGCTAACAATACCAGCATGGATGATCGAGCGTGGCTGACCTGAAAAACATCGACCCCAAGACCTTCCTCATCTCCATTTTCAATGCTGCTGTTGCAGCCGCCGATCCCGAACTGACCATCCGCAGCCACCTGCCGGAAAAGCCCAGGGGCCGCACCATCGTGATAGGTGCGGGCAAGGGCGCGGCGCAGATGGCGGCAGCGCTGGAGAAGGCGTGGGACGGGCCGCTCGAGGGCGTCGTTGTCACGCGTTATGGCTACGCTGCGCCCTGCGAGCGCATCCGCGTCCTGGAGGCGTCGCACCCGGTGCCGGATGCGGCGGGACTTGAAGCGTCGAAGGCGCTGCTCGATGCCGTGAGCGGATTGAGCGCCGACGATCTCGTCATCGCGCTGGTCTGCGGCGGAGGGTCGGCGCTGCTGCCGTCGCCGCCCGAAGGCCTGACCCTGGCCGACGAAATCGCAGTCAACGAGGCACTGCTTGCCTCCGGCGCGCCGATCTCGGCGATGAATGCGGTGCGCAAACATGTCTCGACGATCAAGGGCGGGCGGCTCGCCGCTGCCGCGCACCCGGCGCGGGTCGTGTCGCTCGTCGTTTCCGACATTCCGGGTGACAATCCTGCGCTGGTGGCGTCCGGCCCAACCGTGCCGGACGAGGCATCGCGCGCTGATGCGCTGAAGATCGTTTCGACCTACGGCATGAAATTGCCCGACGCGGTGATGGCGCATCTGAACTCACCCAAAGCTGACGCGCCGCGCCCGGATGACAGCCGTTTCGCCAAGCATGAGGTGCGGGTGATCGCATCGGCTGCCGTGTCGCTGGGGGCGGCGGCTGCGGAAGCGAAGAAGCAGGGTGTCGAGGCGGTGATCCTGTCGGATTCGATCGAGGGCGAGGCCCGCGATGTCGGCGCGGTCCATGCGGCCATCGCGCGCGAAGTGGCGACGCGGGATCGGCCGTTCAAAAAACCGGTGCTGATCCTGTCGGGTGGCGAAACCACGGTGACATTGCGCGCCAAAGGAAAAGGCGGCCGCAACAGCGAGTTCCTGCTCGCCTTCGCGCTCGGCATCGACGGTGTGTCGGCTATTCATGCGCTGGCGGCGGATACGGATGGCATTGACGGCTCCGAGGACAATGCCGGTGCCTTTGCCGACGGCACGAGCGTCGCGCGCATGCGTGCAGCCGGCGTCGATGCCAAGGCGATGCTTGCCGCCAACAATGCCTGGACGGCGTTCAATTCGATTGACGATCTGTTCGTGCCGGGGCCGACGGGTACGAATGTGAATGATCTCAGGGCGATATTGGTGGAGTGATTGCCCACCCCTTGCGGAGGCTGTTGTGTTTGAAGCACCCCCACCCCTAGCCGCTCCCCACAAGGGGGAGGGGAACGATCTCGTCGCTCCTGCAACCAAGAACGTTGAAGATTGGGGAGGGTGTACATGCAGCGAGATTCCCCTCCCCCTTGTGGGGAGGGGTTAGGGGTGGGGGTAATGCCGGTTGCACCAACCTCCCTCATCCTGAGGTGCGAGCGAAGCGAGCCTCGAAGGACGCACCCCTCTCCCTCACACCTCGTGCAGATAAAGGTGATAATCCAGCTCGCTCACCGTGCGGGCGACGCGGAACAGTTCGGCTTCCTTGATCGCAACGAAGGTGCGGTGCAGATCCTCGCCCAATGCCTGCTTGAGGAAGGAAGAACCCTTCGCGGCCTCGATGGCCGAGCGCCAGTCGGCGGGCATGGAGCTGCCTGAGGCGGCTTGCTCGTAGCCGTTGCCGGTGGTTTCCGGGCCGGGGTCGAGCTTTTCGTCGAGGCCTTTCGCAATGCCGGCAAGCACGGTGGCTGCGACCAGATAAGGGTTGGCATCGACGCCTGAGGGGCGATGCTCGATGCGGCGGTTCCTGGCGTCGCCGGCCGGCACGCGCAGTGCGACCGAGCGGTTGTTGACGCCCCAGGTTGGCGCGACCGGCGCGTAGGACTGCGAGACGAAGCGCCGCCAGGAATTGGCGTGCGGGGCAAAGACCAGCATGGATTCGGCCATGGTTTCAGCCAGCCCGCCCAGCGCATGCAGCAGCGCCGGCGACCATGCGCCTTCTTTGGCTTCAGTGAAGACGTTTTTGCCGGCATCGTCCTGCAGCGAGACATGAAGATGCATGCCGGAGCCGGCATATTTCTCGATCGGCTTGGCCATGAAGCATGCGGTGACGCCGTGGCGGCGCGCCTGCATCCGCACCAGGCGCTTCAGCATCAGCAGGTCGTCTGCTGCCTGCAGGATGTCCTTGCGGTAGTGCAGCGTCAGCTCGTATTGGCCGGGCGCATATTCGGAAATGACGGTCTCGGCCGGAATGCCTTGCGCCTTGGCGGCGGCGTAGATGTCGGAAAACAGCGGCTCCATGCCATGGAGATGATCGACCGAATAGACCTCGGTCTTGCCGCTTTTGCGCCCGTCGAGCACTGCGCCCGCCGGCTGGACGCGGCCTTCGGCATCGCGTTCGTTTGCCAGCAGAAAAAACTCGAGCTCGAATGCGCCGGCCGGATGCAGGCCCTTGACTGCCAGCGCCTCGACCTGCCGCACCAGCGCCAGGCGCGGGTCGGAGGTCATCGGCGCGCCGTCGAGATGGAACATCGACATCAGCAACTGGCCGCGCGGCGGGTTGGTTGCGTGCAGCGGCTTCAGCGTGCCGGGGATCGGCCATGCGCGCAGGTCGCCGTCGCCGGAATCCCAGATCAGCCCGGTTTCGTGCACGTCCTCGCCGGTGATGTCGAGGCCGAGGATGGAGATCGGCAGGTGCCTTCCGCTCTCATAGATGCCCAGCAGCTCATGCCGGCGGATGATTTTTCCGCGGCCGATGCCGTTGGCGTCGGTCAGCACGATGTCGAAGGCCTCGATCTCGGGATGCGCTTCGAGAAACGCCTTGGCCTCGTCGGCGGTCGAACCGGTGGGTGAAGTCATTAGGGATACTCTGTTGTGAAAGGCGCTTGTCTCACGCCGCGAGTTGCGCGGCAATGTCGCGGAAGGCCGAGACCAGGCGGTCGACCTGCGCCTTGGTGGTGGCCGGCGAAATCAGCATCATGTTGTGGAACGGCGCGATGAGAATGCCGCGATTGACCAGCGCGACGTGAATTGCGGCTTCGAGCTCGGAAGCGTGGGCGGCGTCCGCCTCGCTGCCGTTCTTCAGCGGTCCCGGCGCGCAGATGAACTCGACACGCGCGCCGACGCGACGGACATGCCAGGGCAGCTTGTTCTTGGCAATCGCTGCCTCCAGCCCGGCGGCGAGCCTGCCGGCAAGCTTTTCCATATGGGCGTAGTTTTCCTCGGTCATCACCTCTTCGAGGGCGGCGCGCATGGCGGCGAACTGAAGCGGGTTGGCAGAGAGGGTCGTGCCCATGCCGGAATAGCCGGGCTGCTTGGAGCGGTTATAGGCTTCGTAGCGTGCCGCAACCTCGGCGCTCATGCCCCACACGCTGGCGGGAACGCCGCCTGCGACCGGCTTGCCGAGCACGAAGAGGTCCGGTTCCAACCCGTAGCGCTGGGTATAGCCGCCGGGGCCGGTGGAGATGGTGTGCGTCTCGTCGATCAGCAGCAGCGTGCCGGTGGCGCGGGTGGCCTTGCGCAGGCCGTCGAGGAAGCCGGGCTCTGGCAGAACCATGCAGCAATTTGTCAGCACCGGCTCGGTGATGACGCAGGCAACATCCTGGTCGGCAAGGGCAGCTTCGAGCGCCGGCAGGTCGTTGAACTCGACGATTTTCGTGCCTTGCGTCAGGTCGCGGAATTCGCCGGCAAGACCCGGCTTGTTGGCCGGTCTGCCGTTGTCCAGCCGCACGAAGGTTTCATCGACCGAGCCATGGTAGCAGCCGTTGAAGACGAGGATCTTCGGCCGGTTGGTGACCGCGCGGGCGACGCGCAGCGCGAAACGGTTGGCGTCGGTGGCGGTGGTGGCGATCTGCCAGTGCGGCAGGCCGAAGCGCTCGGAAAGCAGCTTTCCGAGCACGAGCGCGTCTTCCGAAGGCAGCATGTAGGTCAGGCCGCGCCGGCTCTGGCGGCGGATCGCCTTGGCAACCGGTGCCGGCGAATGGCCGAACATCGAGCCGGTGTCGCCGAGGCAGAAATCGGCGAGCTTGTTGCCGTCGACATCGGTGATGGTCGCGCCCTTGGCCTTTTCGACGAGGATCGGGAAAGGGGTGGGCCAGTCGTTCATCCAGTGCATCGGCACGCCGCCGAAAAAGCCCTTCACGCCCTTGCCGACCGCAGCTTCCGATTTCGGCCGCGCCTTGCGGAAGATCTTTGCCTCGGCCGCGCGGATGGAGTCTATCCGCGAGGAAGAAATGCCGCCCTGCGTGGCGGTGGCGCCTGTCGATGATTGCAAGATTACCTGCCTGTTTGCCCCTGAAGGCCGAATTTGTAGCGTCCGGCGTCAGGTCAGGCAATGGCGGGCGGTTGGGGCAGGGGGTGATGGTGCGGGAGGCGCGTGCTCATTCTGAAACGTCGCGCTGCCCCTCACCTGCCTGCCGGCATCCTCTCCCCGTATAGTGACGGGGAGAGGGTAAGGGTGAGGGGCAGCGTTGCGTCTGAAGTTTATTGCGAAGTCAGCTTAGCCCGTAATATCCACCACACCACAATCACCGGTCTCCGACCCGAAGGCGATGCGCTGCTCATCATTGTCCCAGGCCATCGCGGTGATCGCGCCCTTGCCGGGGCGGCGCAGCAGCACTTCCTTGGCGTCGGCGAAGCGGGCGGCGATGATCATGCCGTCATTATAGCCGATGGCGACGATGTCCTCGCTGGGATGGCAGGCGACGCAGGTGACGGCGGCATTGCCGCGCGTGCCGAGTTCCAGCGGCGCCTTGCCCATGGGGCCGTCCTTGCCGGTGAAGGGCCAGACGATTGCTGCCGGCGCGCCGGAGCTTGCCAGCCACTTGCCCTTGGCGCTCCACGACATGCTTTTCACCTTCAGGGGATAGCCGGTCATGCGCATGTGCTTGCCGTCGGCAAGCTTCCAGCCATGCAGGGCGTTTTCCTGCATGGAAGTGACGAGAAAATTGCCGTCCGGCGAAAAGGTGATGCCGGTGTGGGCGCCGGCCCATTCGAGATCCACCGGCTTGCCTTCGGTGGCGGGGAAATGCAGCGTCGCGCCATTGTAGCGGGCAACGCCGAAGCGCATGCCCTTGGGCGCAAAGGCCAAGCCCTCGACCGAGCGCGGATGGGTGAAATCCTTGGTCTTGCCGTCGGCAAAGCGCACCGTGGCGGTCTTGCCGGTGGCAAAGGCGATGGCGCCTTGCGGGCCGCTGGCTACGCTGGTGATCCATTTCCTGCCGGCCTCGGCCAGCGTTTCAACGGCGTCGTTCGCGCCGATCGCGCGCACCTTGCCGTCCTCGCCGCCGGTGACAAGCCGCGAGCGGGCGGCATCGTAGGCGGTCGAAAGAAGCCCGTCGTGAAGCTCGGTCCATTTGTGGCCGTGGTCGAGCCGATGGACGACGCCATCGGCCAGCGCGAAATGCGGCACGCCGCCGAGGAAGACGGCGGCGATGCAGTGACCTTCGAGATCGAGCGGGGCGACTGTGGGCATGGGAGACTATTCCATTGAAAGATTTGTGCTGCCCCTCACCCTTACCACAGCGGGGCGAGTCGCGAGCCTCGCCCGTCCTTCGGACCCCCGTAAGAACGGGGAGAGGGTGCGTCAGCGTTGGAACTTCATCCTTCTCCCCTCACTATACGGGGAGAAGGTGCCGGCAGGCGGATGAGGGGCAGCAAAAAGCGCAGCAGACTGACCGGTGGAATCAAGCCGCCTGGCAGGCGTCGAAGCTGCGTTTCAGGCGTTCGGCGTCCAGCTCGCGGCCGATGAAGACGAGGCGGCTTTCGTGTTTTTCGTCTTCCTTCCAGGCGCGCTGGTGGTCGCCCTCGACGATCATGTGGACGCCCTGGATGACGTAGCGGTCCGGGTCGTCCTTGATGGCGATGATGCCCTTCAGGCGCAGGATGTTCGGGCCTTCCATCTGGGTGATCTTCTCGATCCAGGGGAAGAACTTCTTCTGGTCCATCTCGCCGCCGCGCAATGAGACCGACTGCACCGTCACGTCATGGATCGAGGAGGCCTCGCCGTGGTGATGATGGTGGTGATCATGGTCATGATCGTGGTGGTGATGATCGTGGTCGCAATCCGGGCCGCATTCATGATCATGGTCGTGATCATGCGCTTCGAGGAAATGCGGATCGCTTTCCAGCGCGCGCTTCAGGTCGAAAGCGCCGCGGTCGAGCACGGTGTCCAGCGGCACGCCGGCGCGGGTGGTGCGATGGATGGCGGCGGCGGGGTTGATCGCGCGGATGGTGGCTTCCACGTCGCGCAGCTCTTCCGGGGTGACGAGATCGGTCTTGTTGAGCACGATCACGTCGGCAAAGGCGATCTGGTCTTCGGCCTCGCGTGAATCCTTCAGGCGCAGCGGCAGGTGCTTGGCGTCGACCAGCGCCACGACGGCGTCGAGCTTGGTCTTGGAGCGGACGTCGTCGTCCATGAAGAAGGTCTGCGCCACCGGAACAGGGTCGGCCAGGCCGGTGGTTTCCACGACGATGGCATCGAAACGGCCGGGACGGCGCATCAGGCCCTCGACGACGCGGATCAGGTCGCCGCGCACCGTGCAGCAGACGCAGCCATTGTTCATTTCGTAGATTTCCTCATCGGATTCCACGATCAGGTCGTTGTCGATGCCGATTTCGCCGAATTCATTGACGATGACGGCGTAGCGCTTGCCGTGGTTTTCGGAAAGAATGCGGTTAAGCAGCGTCGTCTTGCCGGAGCCGAGATAGCCGGTCAGGACGGTCACCGGGATCTGCGTCTGTGCTTCGCTCATGATGGTCCTCGGATAGATTGTTGCCTCCATATAGGATGCTGAAAGCGGATTTGCACGTGCCAATCCACGCAGTTCCACCGGCCAGCCGGGATTACCGAAATGTCATTGGGATGTGCGCGCGCAAGCGCCTAGATAGAAGGCCCGGGGCTTCAGCATTGCAAAGGAAGTTTCAATGACGGGCAGGCAATTCGCGACCAGGATGAACCGCCGCCAGGCACTCGGGCTGATCGCCGTGACGGCAACCGGCGGCGTCTTCGTGACGCCGTCCGCGCGTGCGGCGGTGGGGTCGCCATTCGCCAACGCGTCGCTGCTGATGCCCGGAGCCGGCGTCTGTACGATCACGCCGGAAGTAACCGAGGGACCATTCTATTTCGATCCCGAACTCGAGCGGCAGGACATCACGGAAGGCCGGCAGGGCGTGCCGCTGATGGTGCGCCTGCAGGCGGTCGACAGCCAGTGCCGGCCACTGGTGAAGGCGCGGGTCGATATCTGGCATTGCGATGCCAAGGGCCTCTATTCCGGCTATCCCCGGCAGGGCGATGGTCGCGACATCGACACGAGCGGCGAGAAATTCCTGCGCGGCATCCAGCACACGGACGAGCAGGGCATAGCCTCGTTCCAGACGATCTATCCCGGCTGGTATCGTGGCCGCACCACGCATATCCATTTCAAGGTCTTTACCGACGCCAACTCGGCGATGACCGGGCAGCTGTTTTTCCCCGACGATCTCAGCGAGCACCTTTTCACGACCGCTGCGCCATACACGGACCGGCCCGAAAAGCGCGATATGTTCAACGCGCAGGATGGTATCGCGCGTCAGGCCGGGCCGATGTCGCAAGCTGCCCTGCGCGAGACAAAGGCTGCTTATGAGGCGCTGCTGGTCGTCGCCGTGAAGGCCGATGCCTGAACCGTCGGCAAAAAATCTGTGTTTGCGAGAAAGCATTTTTAGTTTGTCATCTAAATGAAATATGCGTCTGGCATTAGCGCTGCGGGCATAATCGTCGATTGCCGGCAAAGCTTCGCCTCGAATGCCGGCAATATATCTGTTTGCCGATTGCCATTGTGACGACCGGGACTATTCTGCGCTGAAGGCGACGGCGCGGCCAGGAAAGGTGAAAAATGGCCAAGGCAGATAAGAGCGCGACCATGAGCCGGCTGCATTCGGCGGCGAGACTGGCGCGGACAGCACTTGCGTCGCGGCTTCTCGCGCACGGCTTCTATGCCGGCCAGGACCAGATCATGCTGTCGCTGGACCATGAAGACGGGCAGACGCCCGGCCAGTTGGCGACGCGGCTCGGCGTGCGCCCGCCGACCATCACCAAGACGATAAACCGGCTTCAGGCGCAGGGCTTTCTGGAAAAGCGCGCCTCGGAAGCCGACGCGCGCCAGGCGCATATCTTCCTGACCGAGACGGGCCGCGACACCATTCGCGCCATCGAGAAATCGGTACGCAAGACCGAGAAGCAGGCGTTTCGCGGTCTCGAAAAGAAGGACCAGAAGGCACTTGCCAAGCTGCTTTCGCGGATCGAAGCCAATCTCTCCGATGCCGCCACGATCGAGGCCGACGACGAGATCGAACTGGTGGAAGATTAAAGCGCGTCCGCGACGGGCGTTAGCCGGCGTCAAGCCGACTCACGACGCTGAAACATTCCCTCGTTGATAGCGGGGCGGGTCAGCGTGGACCAACGGCCCGGCGTCAGGCCGTAAGCCTTCTTGAACTGCCGGTTGAAATGGCTCTGGTCGCTGAAGCCGGCGGCCACTGCGATCTCCGCAAGCGATTCACCCGTTTCGATCATGCGGCGTGCGCGCTGAAGCCGGCGCATCAACAGGAAACGATGCGGGCTTGTCGAAAACACCGCCCGGAAATGCCGCGACAGCGCATAGCGATCGAGACCGGTCACGGCTTCCAGCTCCTCCGAGCACACTAGACGCGTGGCATTTGCCTCCAGAAAATCCCGGGCGAGGCTGGCTGCCCGCAGCGCCGGCTTGCCGACCGGTTGCGCCGGCCGGCCCGCATGCCGCGACAGGCTGCGCGCCAGCTGCGTTACGAAATCGTCGATAAACAGTTCGTCCAGCGCCTGATCGAGCGGGCTGAGCGCCGAAAGCAGCGTCGCGCCAAGGGCGCGATCGTCAAGCACCGGGTCGGCAACGAAAGGCAGCGACGCGCCATCATGGCCCAGGCATTCGAGAAGCAGCGACGGCTCCAGATAAAGCATGCGGTAACGCAGGCCGTCCTCGGTGCCGGCGCCGCCGTCGTGCAGTTCGTCCGGGTGCAGCACGATGATCTGCCCCGGTGCACTGTGGCGCGTCCGGCCGCGATAGCGAAAAGTCTGGATGCCGTGCAACGTCACGCCGATCGCATAGGTGTCATGACGATGCATGTCGAAGGCATTGCCCGAGAATCTAGCTTCGATGCGCTCGATGCCGGCCAGCGCGGGTGCCGAGATGATCCGGTTGTGATCCCCGTTTGCGCACAAACGTCCAAGACCCTGGGCAGGCGCGGTGCTTAAATCGTCGGGCATAATCTCATCCGCATAAAATCAAGGCGTTCCATGTTCGATACAAAATTTGCAATCGTGCTGCGAGACGATCTCGCCACCTGGCAGGAACTCAATGTCACGGCCTTCCTCGCCAGCGGCATCGTCGCCCAGTTTCCGGCCATCATAGGCGATGCCTACCGCGATGCCGCCGGCAATCTCTACAATCCGATGTCGATCCAGCCCGTCATCGTCCTCTCCGCAGATGGCGCAACGATGGCGAAGATCCATCAGCGCTCGCTGGAGCGCGGCGTGAAGACCTCGCTCTATGTCGAGGAGATGTTCTCTACCGGTCACGATGTGGCCAACCGGGAG
The DNA here is from genome assembly GCF_003590645.1 of Mesorhizobium sp. DCY119. Taxonomy (NCBI): domain Bacteria; kingdom Pseudomonadati; phylum Pseudomonadota; class Alphaproteobacteria; order Hyphomicrobiales; family Phyllobacteriaceae; genus Mesorhizobium; species Mesorhizobium sp. DCY119. The sequence continues at coordinate 1,375,093 of NZ_CP031834.1, forward strand.
GTGTTCGGCAAGTTCGGGCCGGACGATGCGAAGGTGGTGGGGATCGCGCTTCGTGCCGAAAAGAAGCTGGTCGACAAGATCGTCAAGGGCGCGCGCATGCACGCCTGATCCGGTCAATCCTGCCACATCGGCCGACAATTGCGCCTTGCCGTGTTTTTCAACTTGCACCGGCTTGCCTGGTGGCCGACAAGCGGGGGATAACGATCACCGAATCGACTGCTTCCCGTGAGTTCACCTCCCGCCACCTCCGAACAGGCCACACCGGCATCCGCGATCCTGTTCGTATTCTGCGCCGGCCTCCTGTTTTCGTGCCTCGACACCAGTGCGAAATATCTCGTGCTGTCGGGCATGGACCCGGCCTTCGTTTCGTGGGTGCGTTTTGCGACTCATCTGGTGCTGGTGTTTCTGCTGTTTCGAGGCTGGCACAATCCGGCGATGTTCCGGGTCAGGAACCTGCCGTTGCAGGTGTTGCGCGGCATCTTCCTGTTCGGCTCGACCATCTTCAATTTCGCCGCCCTGCGCTCGCTGCAGCTTGCCGAAACCATGTCGATCGCTTTCTTCGCGCCGATGTTGATCACCGCACTTGCCGGCCCGCTGCTCGGCGAGTGGGCAGGCTGGCGGCGCTGGATGGCGATCCTTGCGGGACTGGTCGGGGTGATCGTCATCACGCGGCCCGGCTTCGTCGCGTTCCAGACCGGCCATCTCTATGCGCTCGGCTCGGTGCTGAGCTACTGCTTCTACGTCATCATGACGCGGTCGATGTCGGCGAAGGAGAGTCCGGAGAGCCTGATCTTCTATTCGGCGTTGACGCCCGTATTGCTGATGGCCCCTGCCGTCCCCTATGCAGCGTCGATGCCGCCGGATCTGTTCCACTGGGCGATCCTGCTTGCGCTCGGCTTCTTCGGCGGCTTCGGCCACTGGCTGCTGATAAAAGCCTACAAGCAGGCGACGACGACGGCGCTTGCCCCTTATCCCTACCTCCAGATGGTCTGGATGATCAGCGCCGGCTATCTGGTTTTCGACCAGTTCCCGGATAAATGGACGCTGGTTGGCGCCGGCATCATCGTCGCCAGCGGCCTCTATATCGTCCACCGCGAGCACCGGCTGCGCCTCAAGAACCGCACCGTTCCCAATGCCGAAGACGAGGATCTGGCAAAAAAGCTTTGATTTGCCGGTGTTCGATGGCATAAGCCGATTTAAACAGTTTAAATCGTCGCTCGGGGGAGGACGTTCTGGCACAGAAGATCAAGCTTTCGACCATCGCGGATGCGCTCGGCGTTTCCACGGCAACCGTTTCGCTGGCCTTGCGCGACAGCGCGCTCGTGGCCGACACGACGCGGGACCGCATCAAGGAACACGCCCGCGCCATCGGTTATATCTACAACCGTCGCGCAGCCAGCCTGCGCACGTCGCGGTCGGGCATCGTCGGGGTCGTCGTTCATGACATCATGAACCCCTTCTTTGCCGAAATCCTGCGCTCCATCGAGAGCGAACTCGACCGCAGCCGGCAGACCTTCATCCTGTCCAACCATTACGACGATCTCGAAAAGCAACGCACTTTCATCGATACGCTGCTGCAGCTGGGTGCAGACGGCGTGATCATGTCGCCGGCGATCGGCACGCCGCCCGAAGACATCATCATGGCCGAGGAGAACGGCTTGCCGGCGGTGCTGATCGCGCGAACGGTGGAAGGGGCCGAGGTGCCGGTTTTCCGCGGTGACGATTCCTACGGCACCGGTCTTGCCACCAATCACCTGATCTCGCTCGGGCACAAGCGCATCGCCATGATCGGCGGCACCGACCAGACCTCGACAGGCCGTGATCGCTATCAAGGCTACCTGAATGCGATGGAAGCTGCCGGGCTGGAGGTCCGGCCAAGCTGGCGTATTCCCGGCCCGCGCACCAAGCAGGCGGGCTTCGAGGCCGCGGGCCAGTTCCTGGCGTTGAAAGACAAGCCTACTGCGGCATGCTGCTGGAACGACCTCGTCGCCATCGGCCTGATGAACGGCATAGCGCGCGCCGGCCTCGTGCCCGGGATCGATATCTCCGTCACCGGCTATGACGATCTGGAGGAGGCGGCAATCGCCACGCCGGCGCTGACCACCGTGTGGAACGGCCAGCGCGAAGTGGGACGGCGGGCGGCCAGCGCGCTGCTCGACAAGCTCAACGGCCAATCGGTTCGGCCATCGCAGGAACTCATCAGGCCGGAGCTTCATGTCCGGCAGTCGACAGGCAAGCCGGTAGAGCGCGGCTGAAACATCCATAATCATCGAAAGAAGCAGGCATGACCGATCTCAGCGCCATCACGATCCTTGTTCCCGGCAAACTGCACCCGCGATCGGTCTCGCGCATCGGCGAGGCGTTCCGGCTGGTGCGCCTCGACAAGATCGATCCGGCGCTGATAACGGACGAACTCAAGCAGACGGTGCGCGGCGTCGCCGCCTCGCCCTCGCTCGGCGACAATTCGGTGAGCGCTGCCTTCATGCAGGCTTTGCCGAAGCTGGAGATCGTCGCCAATTTCGGTGTCGGCTATGACGGCGTCGATGCTGCGCACGCCGGCAAGCACGGCGTCATGGTCACCAACACGCCGGATGTGCTGACCGAGGAGGTTGCGGACACGGCAATCGGCCTGCTCATCAACACCGTTCGCGAACTGCCGCGCGCCGAAGCATGGCTGCGCGGCGGGCGTTGGGTGAAGGACGGCAACTATCCGCTGAGCCGGCTCACCCTGCGCGGCCGCAAGGCCGGCATTTTCGGCATGGGCCGCATCGGGCTCGCCATTGCCAAGCGTCTGGAAGCATTCGGCATGACCGTCGCCTATCACAATCGCAGGCGCGTGGATGGCCTGGCTTATGAATATCACGAGACGCTGGTGGGGCTTGCAGGCGCGGTCGATACGCTGATTTCGGTCGCGCCGGGAACGGCGTCGACGCAGAAGGCGGTGAACGCGGCGGTGCTGAAGGCGCTCGGGCCTGACGGTGTTTTCGTCAATATCGGCCGTGGCTCGACTGTGGACGAGGAGGCGCTTGCCGCCGCCCTCGGCAACGGTACCATCGCGGCGGCTGGGCTCGACGTATTCGCCGACGAGCCAAATGTGCCACAGGCGCTGCTGGACCTGTCCAATGCGACGCTGCTGCCGCATGTCGGCTCAGCCTCGGTCCATACGCGCGACGGGATGGCCGACCTCGTGGTCGACAATCTCATTGCGTGGTTCGGAAAGGGCGGGGCGCTGACGCCGGTGCCCGAGACGGCGAATGTGAAGGTGAAGGGCTGAGACGTATTTGGGGCTGGCCTTGAGAGTTCGGCGCTGCCCCGAGATTTCGCCCCAGAGCGCTCAATCTTTGACGGTTGCTCTATTCCGCCGCGCTTCTTGCGCTCTGCTTTGCCACGGCATGCTGGCGTACAGCGTCGCCGAAGGCCTTGAAGATGCGGGCCGAGACGCTGTCTGACTGCACCCAGTATTCCGGATGCCACTGCACGCCGACAGCGAAGGCGCGCGCGTCTTTTGCCGACACGGCCTCCACAGTTCCGTCTTCCGCCACCGCCTCGAGCTGAAGCCGCGAGCCGAGCCGGTCGACTCCTTGACGGTGGACCGAATTGACCATGATGTCGCCAGGCCCGAAGATGCCGGCAAGGCAGCTTCCCGGCTTGATCGTGACGTTCTGGCGGATGGCGAAGCGCTCGTCCTGGATATCGCTCACCGGCGCGCGGTGATCGAGCGAGCCTTCGCGTTCCTGGAGCTCGGTCGCCAGCGTGCCGCCAAGGGCTACGTTCATTTCCTGGATGCCGCGGCAGATCGCCAGCAGCGGCACGCCGTATTCGATCGCCTTGCGGATCAGCGGCAGCGTGGTGGCGTCGCGATCGGGATCGTAGGGGCCGTTGGCCTCGCTGGCGTCGCCGCCGTAAAGCGAAGGGTGCACGTTCGACTTCGAACCGGTGATCATGACGCCGTCGACGGAAGCCAGAAGCTGGTCGAGATCGAGCCGGTCGCCGAAATTGGGCACGAGCACAGGGAATACGCCGGCCCCGGAAATCGCGGCTTCGAGATATTGCTTCGGCGCGGCATGCCACGTGTAGTTGTCGAACTGGCGTACATCGGTCGATATGGCGACGAGCGGCTGGTGCATTTTGTCTGTTGCTTCCGATTCAGGACGAGACGGTATTCTGCCTTTAAAATAGGCGATATTCCGGCCGGTTTCCAATGCTGTTTCGCGAGAAGAAAATACCTTCTTAGACTATAGTTTTAGGCGCGCGGCGCCAACTCAGAATTCTTACACCATGCGCGTGCCGTTTGTCCCGTCGGTGCTGGACTTGGACCAAGTGCTGTGTATTGTTCGGGCGGTGCTCACGCCGGAAAAGCTGATATTTCAAAGGTATCCGGCCTCTGTCTTGGTCCAATAGGGAGGAACTTCATGGATCGCCGTTCATTCATCAGCAAGGCCGGGCTGGCCAGTGCCGGGGCCGTCGCCGCGACGACGCTGGCCGCTCCCGCGATTGCCCAGTCCAATCCCAAGGTCACCTGGCGCCTTGCTTCTTCGTTCCCGAAATCGCTCGACACGATCTATGGCGGCGCCGAAGTGCTGTCGAAATACCTGTCCGAAGCGACCGACGGCAACTTCACCATCCAGCCCTTCGCTGCGGGTGAACTGGTGCCGGGCCTGCAGGCTGCGGATGCAACCTCTGCCGGTACGGTCGAAGCCTGTCATACGGTGGCATATTATTACTGGGGCAAGGACCCCACATGGGCGCTGGGTGCGGCCGTGCCGTTCTCGCTCAATGCGCGCGGCATGAACGCCTGGCACTATCATGGCGGCGGCATCGACCTGTTCAACGAATTCCTCGGCACGCAGGGCCTGTTCGGCCTGCCGGGCGGCAACACCGGCGTGCAGATGGGTGGCTGGTTCCGCAAGGAAATCAACTCGGTCGACGACCTCAAGGGCCTGAAGTTCCGCGTCGGCGGCTTTGCCGGCAAGGTGCTTGAAAAGCTCGGCGTGGTGCCGCAGCAGCTCGCCGGCGGCGATATCTACCCAGCGCTGGAAAAGGGCACGATCGACGCTGCCGAATGGGTCGGGCCTTACGACGACGAGAAGCTCGGCTTCCAGAAAGTCGCGCCCTATTACTACTATCCCGGCTGGTGGGAAGGCGGCCCGACGGTCCACTTCCTCTACAACAAGGCCAAGTATGAAGAGCTTACGCCGGCCTACAAGTCGCTGTTGCACACCGCTTCGCAGGCTGCGGACGCGAACATGCTGCAGAAATACGACTTCGTGAACCCGCCGGCCGTCAAGCGGCTGGTCGCCGGCGGCGCGCAGCTTCGCCCGTTCAGCCCGGAAATCCTCGAAGCCTGCTTCAATGCGTCCAACGAGGTCTATGCCGAGATGGAAGCCAGCAACCCGGCCTTCAAGAAGATCTGGGATTCGATCAAGGACTTCCGCAAGGAGCACTATCTCTGGGCGCAGATCGCCGAATACAACTACGATACGTTCATGATGATCCAGCAGCGTAACGGCAAGCTCTGATCGCAGGAACCTGCTCTCAATGAAAAACCCCGGAACGATCGTTCCGGGGTTTTTTGTTGCAGGGTTTTTGAAAGGAAGGAGCTGGCAGGAAAGGAGCCCGGCGCACTGCCCGGGCTCCTTTGCCGATCAGTTGAAGCTCGGCGGCTTCGACAGGTCGTTTGCCGGCGGAGTCGGGTTTGCCGGTGCGGTGCCTCCGCCCGCAGGCGGCGGTGAGCCGAGCGGCGGCAGGCCGAGCCCGCCTCCGCCGAGACCGGGCATATCCGGCATCTTTATCTGGATGGAGTTGGGATCGACCACGGGTCCCTTGTAATGCATGACCATCTGCGGGAAGGCGATAACCAGCCCGACCATGACGACCTGGATGCAGACGAACGGCACCGCGCCCCAGTAGATCTGGCCGGTGGTGACGGGCTGCATCCGCTTGCCGGTGACCTTGTCGAGATAGGGCACCTTGGCCGCCACCGACCGCAGGTAGAACAGCGCGAAGCCGAATGGCGGGTGCATGAAGCTGGTTTGCATGTTGACGCCCAAAAGAACGCCGAACCAGATCAGGTCGATGCCGAGCTTGTCGGCAGCGGGCGCCAGCAACGGCACGATGATGAAGGCCAGCTCGAAGAAATCGAGGAAGAAGGCCAGGAAGAACACCAGCACGTTGACGACGATCAGGAAGCCGAGTTCGCCGCCGGGCAGCGAGGTCAGCAGGTGCTCGACCCAGAGATGGCCGTTGACGCCGTAGAAGGTGAGCGAGAAGACGCGGGCGCCGATCAGGATGAACAGCACGAAGGACGACAGCCGCGTCGTTGCCGCCAGTGCCTGCTTGACGACTTCCATCGACAGACGGCCCTTGGCCGCCGCCATGATCAGCGCGCCGACGGCACCCATGGCGCCGCCTTCGGTCGGCGTGGCGATGCCGAGGAAGATCGTGCCCAGCACCAGGAAGATCAGCGCCAGCGGCGGGATCAGCACGATGATGACCTGCTGCGCCAGCCTCGACATGATGTTGAGGCCCATCGCCCGGTCGACGATGGCGAAGATGTAGATGAGAATGATGCCGACCACCGCGCCCCAGATGTCTGCATCCACGCCGAAAGTCGGGGTGAGAAGCACATGGGCGACGTAAGCGACCGCGAAGGCTGCTGCCAGCGCCACGAAAAGCGAGGTAACGCCATGGCCGAGCGTGCGCGCCTCGAGCGGCAGGGCCGGCATGGATTTCGGCCGGACGATCGACATGACCAGGATGTAGAGGATGTAAAGTCCGGTCAGCACCAGGCCGGGGATCAGCGCGCCCTTGTACATATCGCCGACCGAACGGCCGAGCTGGTCGGCCAGAACGATCAGCACCAGCGACGGCGGGATGATCTGCGCCAGCGTTCCCGAGGCGGCGATGACGCCCGACGCGACGCGGCGGTCATAGCCATAGCGCAGCATGATCGGCAGCGAGATCAGGCCCATGGCGATGACAGATGCCGCCACCACGCCGGTGGTCGCAGCCAACAGCGCGCCTACGAAGATCACCGCATAGGCGAGGCCGCCACGGATCGGGCCGAAAAGCTGGCCGATCGTGTCGAGCAGATCCTCGGCCATGCCGGAGCGCTCAAGCACGATGCCCATGAAGGTGAAAAAGGGGATGGCCAGCAATGTGTCGTTCGACATCACCCCCCATAATCGTTCGGGCATGGCATAGAGCAAAGGCCATGACAGGTTGATCGAGCCGCTGGAGAAAGGCGCGAGTTCCACGCCTATGAAGAAGAAGAGCAGGCCGTTGGCGGCGAGCGAGAAGGCGACGGGATACCCCAGCAGCAGGAAGATGATGAGGCAGAAGAACATGATCGGCGCCATGTTCTCGGCGATGAAGTGGATCACTTTTGCACCTCTTTCGCCAATGCTTCGCCTTCGGCAACAGCTGCCTCGTGAGCCGATATGAACGGTGTTGGATCATCCATGTCGCCGCGCATGATTGCGATCTTCTTGATGATCTCGGAAATGCCCTGGAAGCCGAGCAGCAGGAAGCCGATCAACAGCATCGCCTTGGCGGGCCAGATGATCAGGCCGCCGGCGCTGGACGACATTTCGCCGTTGCGGACGGACAGGCTGACATAGGGTATGAAGTAGAAAATCATCAGCAGGACGAAGGGCATCAGGAAGAAGACGTGCCCGAACAGGTCGATCCAGTGCTGCTTGCGGCGTGAGAACATGCCGTAGATGATGTCGATGCGGATATGCTCGTTCTGCTTCAGCGTGTAGGCGGCGGCGAGCAGGAATGCCGCGCCGAAAAGATACCATTGCAATTCCAGCCAGGCATTCGACGACATGTTGAATGTCTTGCGAATGACGGCGTTGCCCGCGCTGACCAGCACCGCGAGCAGAATGAGCCATGAGACCCATCTGCCGACGACTTCGTTCATGCGGTCGATGGCTCTGGATAGAGCAAGCAGCCCTGCCATGCGATCTCCTCCCTCAATAAGCTTCCGGCCATCGCTCGTTTCCCGAGCTTGATGGCGCATCCGGCTTTCATCGGTAGGCTGACAGGCGGGGCGGCGTCAACAAGGGATGGTACACGACTCGGTACGGATTATGCCAAGCGTTGCGGAAATCCCGCGCTGAGCGCAGCCGGATGCAACGAAAGTTGTAGAACTTCCGCAGGGTCAGGGCTGGGCGGTTTTCTGCGTTTCCTGGCCGGCCATGCGCAGCACCAGCACTGCGGCCAGTAGCGCGAACATCCACGCATCGCGCCATTCGATCGGGAAATAGCCGGACCACAGCGATTCGGCGATGCCGAAGGCGAACGCACCAAGTGCTGCGCGGGTTGGTGCGTGATAGCCGCCGATGGCGGTGACGAAGAGGATCTTCAGGCCGAAGACCAGACCGCTGCCGAAGCCGATATTGCCGAAGTAAAGCGCGGCGAGAATGCCGGCGAGCGCTGCCGTGACGGCGCCGACCAGCACCGTGGCACGGAATACGCGCGTCGCATCGACGCCGCACAGGGCGGCAGCGGCAGGATCGTCGGAGACGGCACGCCATTCCCGCCCGAAATGCGAGCGGGCAAGGATGAGGCCGGTAACGGCGAGCGTGGCGAGAATTAGCAGGCAGTTGAGCAACTGCATCACGGTGAGCGTGACCTGATAGCCGCCGCCTTGGGTGAAGACGATCGGCGTGGACAACAGCGGCGGCAGCCAGAAGTCATGCGTGTCGGCGGCGATGCGCGAAAGCTCCATCAGCACGATCGAGACGCCGAGTGTGGCGGCAACGATGGTGTTGGGCGACCGGCCGGCCAGGGGTTCGAACACGTTGCGCGACAGAACCATGCCGATCAGCGCCGCATAGGCGAGTGCCGCGACGATCGCCACCGCGATGGTCGCCGGCAAGGTCAGCCACAGCATCTGCCAGCCATAGACGGCGACGAGGATCATGGTCTGGCCCGAGAAGGCGAAGATCGCGCCATGGGCGAGGTTCGTGCGGTGGAGCACGCCGTTGATCAGCGCATAGCCGAAGGCGAGCAGCGCGTAGATCGCGCCGATATGCAGGCCGTTCAGCACTTGCTGGAAGAAGTAGAGCATGCGTCATCCAGTGGCCGCGACCAGGCGGGCCAAACAAAAACTGCGCCTGAAAATCTAACTTGTCAAAGGTGATTTAATAGTTAGATTTGATGGATGACAGTTTCCTGGACCCGACATCGATTTTCCGGCGGCGTTCTGGCGCTCGACGTCACCAACACGGTCGTTCATCGCGGCGATCCGGTGCGCAGTTTCGACCGTTTCGAGGATGCGGCGGAGCTGCCGCGGTTTGCCGCCGCCGCTTCAGGCTTCCGCGCGGCTGAGCTCAGCGCGCGGCCGCTGATCGCGCCCAGACCATCGGCGATCCTGCCGGCCGTGCTCGCCATCCGTGAAACGACCGACCGGCTGTTTCGCGATGCGGCGGTGCAGGGCGAGGTTTCGACTGGACATCTGCCCGGTTTCCTGCGCGCCTGCGCCGACGGGCTGGCCGGTCATGACGAAAAAATCGGCGGGCAGGCAAGGCCTTTCGGCGATGCCGCTGCGCCGCTGGCCTTCGAGGCCGCACTTGCCGTTTCCGCGCTGTCGCTGCTGTCGAACGAAAGCGTCAGGCGGCTGAGGGTCTGCCCGAACTGCAACTGGCTGTTTCTCGACAGGAGCCGCAACGGCAGTCGCATGTGGTGCGACATGGCGGTCTGCGGCAACCGCCAGAAAGCAAAGCGCCACTATCACCGCCGCAAGGGCGGTTCGGAGGAGATTTCCCATGTCTGAGCGACTGCGTCTCGCTTTCGCGCTTCTGCTGTTGCCGGCCGCCCTTGCAGCCTGCCGCGACACTGGCAAGGACGCGCTTTTCGAGCTTTCCGGGCGGCTCGTCGTTTTCAATTATCGCGAGGCGAAGGTGACCTATCTGGTCAATCTCGTGCCTTTGCAGCCGATTGCCGAAGGCGAGACCGCGGTGATGACGCTGGACAATCCCGCCGGTGGCGAGCCTATCGTGGTCACCCAAAAGCTCTTCCCCAACCACCAGAAGGTGACGCTCGAAAGCCCGCCGCTGGAATGCCTCGTCAAGGACAAGCCCTACAAAGTGGCGATCCGCATCGAGGGCGCGGGCGGCGCGCTGCTGCAGGGGATCGAAACAACGATGGTCTCGTCTCAGGACCAGAGCATGCTGCCCGACAAGCCGCTGGTGGTGGGACCGGGCTACCAGCCAAACCCGGAACTGGCTGGCCATCCCGATGGCAGGCTGCCCGGCGGGCGTGGCGTGTCTTGTCCAGCCGCGAGCTGAGCGGCGTCCCGATCACGAAATTTTCATGCGTTCCGAGGGATGCCCGAGCAATCTTTTATCAAGGATTGCCAGACATTTATCGCTGCTGTTGTTGTTTTTGGAGTGTGGCGGTTTTTGTTTGACCTCGCCTCCAAGGGAGGAAACAGTTAGTCATCTGTCCCGACGTTAGCGGCCCCCGAATCGCGGCTGCTTCCGCAGAGGAACTGCCCGATGACGCTTCACGACGTTGCCCTCGACGACAAGTTCGATCTTGGCAAGGAACGTATCTTCCTGTCGGGTGCGCAGGCCGTCATCCGCATGCTTCTGATGCAGCGCGAGCGCGACCGCCGCGCCGGACTGAATACCGCCGGCTTCGTTTCGGGTTATCGCGGCTCGCCGCTGGGTGGCCTCGATCTCCAGCTCTGGAAAGCGAAGGACCAGCTCAAGCAGGCCGATGTGGTCTTCCAGCCCGGTTTGAACGAGGAACTGGCGGCAACCGCCGTGTGGGGCACGCAGCAGGCGGAACTGCTCGGCGAAGGCAGATATGACGGCGTGTTTTCGCTCTGGTACGGCAAGGGGCCGGGCGTCGATCGCTCCGGCGACGTCTTCCGCCACGCCAATCTCGCCGGCTCGTCCAGGCATGGCGGCGTGCTGGCGCTTATGGGCGATGACCACAACGCCGAATCCTCGACCAATGCGCATGCCACCGAGTTCCTCTTCGTCGACACGATGATGCCGATCCTCAATCCGGCCGGCGTGCAGGAGCTCATTGACTATGGGCTCTACGGCTATGCGATGTCGCGTTTCGCCGGCACCTGGGCGGCGATCAAATGCGTCAAGGACAACATCGAATCGACTGCCTCGGTCGATGCGTCGCTGGACCGGCTGAACATCGTCATCCCCGAATTCGACATGCCGCCGGGCGGGCTCAACATCCGCAACGAACTCGACCAGCTCGGACAGGAAGCGCGGCTGCATGAATACAAGCGTGCGGCGGCCTCGGCCTTCATCCTTGCCAACAAGCTGAACCACACCGTCTATTCCGGCGGGCGCAATGCGAAGATCGGCATCATCACCGTCGGCAAGAGCTATCTCGACGTGCGCCAGGCGCTGGATGACATCGGCATTGACGAGAAGCGCGCCAACGAGATCGGGGTACGGTTGTTCAAGGTCGGCTGCCCGTGGCCGCTCGACCTCGAGCATATTGCCGATTTCGTGCGTGGGCTGGAAACGGTCATCGTGGTCGAGGAAAAGCGCTCGCTGATCGAAGTGCAGGTGCGCGAGAACCTTTACAACACCGCCATGCACCCGACCGTGGTCGGCAAGAAGGACGAGCGCGGCGACTGGCTGTTCCCGGCCAAGGGCGCGCTCGACCCCAACGATATCGCCATCGCGCTTGGCGAGCGCATCCTGAAGGCCATCGGCCCTTCGGAAGAGATCGCTGCCAAGGTCAGCCGGCTGAAGCAGTTCCAGGCGATGCTTGCCGACACGCAGGATGTCGGCTCGCGCACGCCGTTCTTCTGCTCGGGCTGCCCGCACAATTCCTCGACCAAGGTGCCGGACGGTTCGATCGCGGCGGCCGGTATCGGCTGCCATTTCATGGCGCTGTGGATGGACCGCTCGACTGTCGGCTTCACCGCCATGGGCGGGGAGGGGGCGCAGTGGGTCGGCCAGGCGCCGTTCTCCAAGCGCGACCACATCTTCCAGAATCTCGGCGACGGCACTTACAATCATTCCGGCACGCTGGCGCTGCGCTTCGCCTTGGCGTCGAGCGCCAACATCACCTACAAGATCCTCTACAACGATGCCGTCGCCATGACCGGCGGCCAGCCGCATGAGGGCAATCTCACCGTCGACATGATCGCCAGGCAGGTGCGCGCCGAGGGCGTCGATCGCATCGCAGTGGTCACCGACGAGCCTGGTAAATATGCCGGCCATGTCGAGTTCCCTGCGGGCGCGACGATCCATCATCGCGACGACCTCGATCTCGTCCAGCGCGAGCTGCGCGACGTCAAGGGCGTCTCCGTTTTGCTCTATGACCAGACCTGCGCTGCCGAGAAGCGCCGCCGCCGCAAGCGCGGCACGTTTCCCGATCCGGACAAGCGCGTCATCATCAACGAACTCGTCTGCGAAGGCTGCGGCGATTGCGGCGTGCAGTCCAACTGCGTCTCGATCCAGCCGGTGGAGACCGAATTCGGCCGCAAGCGCCGGATCGACCAGTCGAGCTGCAACAAGGACTTTTCCTGCGTCAACGGCTTCTGCCCGTCCTTCGTGACGGTGCATGGCGCCAAGATCCGCAAGGCCGAAGGCATCGCCGGCAGGTCAAACCCGCTCGATGGCGTGCCCGAGCCAAAACAGTTCCCGATCGACCAGGGCTGGTCGTCGATCATCGACGGCGTCGGCGGCACCGGCGTCGTTACGGTCGGCGCGATCCTCGGCATGGCGGCCCATCTTGAAGGCAAGGGCTGCGGCATGATCGACATGGCCGGCCTGGCGCAGAAGGGCGGCTCGGTCTTCACCCATGTGCGCATCGCCAAGACGCCGGAGGACATCAACGCCATCCGCGTTTCAGCCGGCAAGGCCGATCTGATCCTCGGCTGCGATCTCGTCGTTTCCGGCGCCAAGAAGGTGCTGGCCGCCGTGCGCGAGGGGCACACGATCTTCGTTGCCAACACGGCTGAAATCATGCCCGGCGAGTTCGCGCGCTCGGCCGATTTTTCTCTCCCTACTGAGCGGCTGAAGAAGGTGATCCGCGAGGCGGCAGGCGATAATCACGCGCATTTCTTCGATGCCACCCGCACGGCGACGGCTCTGTTCGGCAATTCGCTCGGCGCCAACATGTTCATGCTTGGCTTCGGCTTTCAGCATGGCGGCTTGCCGCTGTCGGCGGAGGCGGTGGAGAAGGCGATCGAACTCAACGGCGAGGCGGTCGCGATGAATATCGCGGCCTTCCGCTGGGGCCGCCGCGCAGCACACGAGCCGGAATTCGTGCGCGGATTGGTCAGCCAGCCCGGTGAGGCCGGCGGAAAGCGCGAAATCGCCGAGACGCTCGACGATATCATCGCGCGCCGCGTTGAATTCCTCACCGCTTATCAGAATGCTGCCTATGCGCGCCGCTATCATGACCGTATCGCAGCGCTCAGGGCAGCTGAGGCCAAGGCGTCCCAGGGCTCGACCGTGGTGACGGAAGCGGCGGCGAGAAACCTGTTCAAGCTGATGGCGATCAAGGACGAATACGAGGTCGCCCGGCTCTACACCGACGGCTCATTCCTGCGGCAACTGACCAAGCAGTTCCAGGACTACGACCGGCTCGAATTCCATCTGGCGCCGCCGATCATGGGGCGGCGCACGACCGACGGAAAACCGCGCAAGTCGAGCTTTGGCCCCTGGATGATGAAGGGGTTTCGCATCCTTGCCGGGCTGAAGGGATTGCGCGGCTCGCCGCTGGATGTTTTCGGCTACACCACTGAGCGACGCATGGAGCGCGCGCTACTCGCCCAATACGAGAAGGATCTCGACCTGATCCGGACCTCGCTGGTTGCAGAGAAGATCGAAGCTGCGACTGCACTTGCTTCCGTGCCCGCACTCATCCGTGGCTACGGTCACGTGAAAGCCGCCAGTGCAACGAAGGCCGCGGGTGAGCGGGAAAGACTTGTAGAGCGTTTCACGGGAGCGCGGATAGACACTGTTCTACAGGCAGCAGAATGATTTTTTCTTTCTGGTCCAGCGTCTTTTCGTACCCTGTACTAAAGGCCATTTTCCCTATTGTTTCCAGTGTTCCGATGCTTTCCAATAAGTCTTTCTTAAGGCGAATATGCCATTGCTAAGCTCCCGAAAAACGGGTGCAGGCGTGGCTATAAAAAGAAAAAATGAGATTCCGGTCGACGTCTACATTCCGTTTGTAGAGACGCTGTTCCGTGACGGCCTGACGCTCGGCATCGGTGTCGTCGCGCAAGCTCTGCTTGCCGTCATGGTCTACTTCAAGACAGACGACGAGCTCTATATGGGCATCGCGGTGGCGATCGTGGCGATCGGTTTCCTGCGGCTTGTCAGCATCCAGAAATATCGCAATGCACCCGCGCTCACGGATGCCGTAGAGGCGCACAAGCGCGAGAACGTCTACATATTCTGGGGCGTCCTGCATGCCTCGGCGCTGGGCTTCTTCTGCTTCGCCGGCATCTATCTGGCGCATGACCAGTTCGCCGAAATCGCGGCAGTGGCGGTAACGCTTGCCTCGGCAACCTCGATCGCAGGGCGCAACTATGGTTCGCCGCGCCTGGTCATGTTCCAGATCGTGGCGGCTACCTGGCCGATCTCGCTGGGGTTTCTGCTGCGCGGCGACGTCTATCACATCATCCTGGGCCTTCTGTCGGCGCCGTTCTTCTTTGCCATCAGGAAGTTCGCCGAAATCGTGCGCGAGGTGCTGCTGACCGCGCTTTCGGAAGAGAAGAAGGCCAATCTGATTGCGCAGCGCTTCAACAGGGCGCTGAACACCATGTCGCATGGCCTTGTGATGCTCGGGCCGAACGGCAAGGTGGTGGTCGCCAACGCCGAAGCCGCCCACCTGATGTCGCTTCAGTCGCCGGACGCGCTTCTGGGCCGTTCCATTCATTCACTGCTTCAGCGTGGCGTGGCAGGAGGCATGCTCGCTCCAAAGGACTGCCGCTACATCGAGGCGCAGTTGACGCGGGCGCTGCGTGAAGGCCGGGACCGCAAGGTCCTCGTTTCGTTTTCGAACGGGCAGCACTATGAGTTTTCCGCACGCGAGGGCAATCAGGATCTCGGTGTCATCACCTTCGAAGACGTATCGCAGCGCGTCGAGGCGGAAGAGAAGATCCGCTCGATGGCCCGTTACGACAGCCTGACCGGCCTGCCGAACCGCGCCTATTTCCACGAACTGGTCGGCGAATTCATGGCGGCCGGCGATCGCGAAAGGCTGTGTGGTCTTGCGGTTCTCGATCTCGACGATTTCAAGAGCGTCAACGACACGCTCGGCCATCCCATCGGCGACGGACTGATCTATGCGGTGGCCGAAAAGCTGTCGGCCGTAGCAGCGGAGGGCGTGAAGGTCAGCCGCTTCGGCGGTGACGAATTCATGGTGTTCTTCGACCGGGTCGAGGATGAGAGCCATCTTGCCGGCATGCTGGACGATCTGTTTGCAGGCCTGCAGGGTGATGTCGACGTGGCCGGCCATGTCCTGCGCATCCAGGCAAGCGGCGGCGCGGTTCTGGCGAAGGTAAAGGACAGCGATGTCGACACGATGATCGTCAAGGCCGACCTTGCCATGTACAAGGCGAAGGAGCTCGGCAAGAACGACTGGCGGTTGTTCGAATCTGCGATGGATGCGGCCTTCCGTGACAAGCAGATGATGAAAGCCGATCTGCGCAGCGCCGTGGAAGCCAGGGAGCTGCGCGTCGTTTTCCAGCCCATCGTGTCGATGGATACGATGCGGATCGCAAGCTGCGAGGCGCTGTGCCGCTGGAACCATCCCGATCTCGGTCCCGTCTCGCCGTCAGTCTTCATTCCGCTGGCCGAGGAGATGGGCATCATCTCGGACATCAGCACGTTCGTGCTGAATACGGCTTGCGGCGAGTGCGCCAAATGGCCGAAACAACTCCGCGTGTCGGTGAACCTCTCGGCGAAGGACTTCCGCAACCGTGATGTCGTCGAGAAGGTGTGCGCCGCACTTGCTTCTTCCGGGCTTGCCGCTCAGCGGCTGGAGATCGAGGTCACGGAGACGGCCCTGCTGGACGACAAATCCCAGACCCGTCAGTACATCGAGGAGATCAAGCAACTCGGTGTGCGGATCGCGCTGGACGATTTCGGCACAGGCTATTCGAGCCTCAGCTACCTGCACAAGCTGCCGCTGGACAAGGTCAAGATCGACCGCAGCTTCCTGATGGACGTGACGCAAAGCAAGCGCTCTCTGGAGTTGCTGAAGGGCATCGTCAACCTGTCGCGTCCGCTCGGCCTGGCCGTGACGGTAGAGGGCGTGGAAACCTTCGAGCAGTTGAAGATCCTGGCGCATTCGGTTAAGCCCGACCTCGTGCAGGGCTTCCTGTTCGGCTCTGCGCTGACCGCTTCCGGCATCGAGACGATGTCCAACACGGTCTGGCCGTTTGCCAGCGAAATCAAGGCCGCCAATCGCGGCTCTAAGGCCTGATCGCCGTCATTTTTCAGGTGTTTTCGGCATCCGTGCTGTTAACCTTAACAATCGGTAAACGGCTTCGTTTTCATTTTCATCTTTGATATAGCCCGGCGCTGCCCTACTGTTTTTGAGGTAGGCGGCTACGGGGAAATACAGCATGGATGCGAAGGCGGCTGCGGATGGCCAGCCAAACGACGGGCAGGCAGTGGGTGACAATGTTTCGGCATTTGCCCGCAATGTGTCCGCCCTTTTGGAGAGAACGGAATATCGTCGCTGTGACAAGGGCGAAGACCTCGAAGACATTTATCGCCTTCGTTATGCGTCGTACCGGCTTGCCGATCTGGTGGCCGAGAACCCGGACCACATCGTCCATGACCCCTTCGACGACCTTCCCAACTGCCAGCGTTTCGGCGTCTACATAGACGGCCATCTCGTCAGCACGATCAGGCTTCACCATGTGTCGGCCGAATGCCCCCAGTCGCCGTCGACTTCGGTTTACCCGGACATCCTTCTGCCCCGGATTGCGGCCGGCGACAGTTTCATCGACCCAAGCCGGTTCGCTGCCGACCGCGAGTGGTCGCGCATCTTTCCGCAGATTCCTTATCTGACGCTGCGCCTTGCCGGCATGGCGTGTTTTCACTTCAACGCGCCATACTGCATCTCGATGATCCGCGAAGACCACGCGGCATTCTACAAGCGCATCTATCACTCGCGGCCAATCGGCGACGAGCGGCCCTATGGCGGTGTCATCAATTGCTTCGCATTGCTCTACCAGGCCGATGTGCTGGCGATTCAGGAAGAGTCCTTCAAGCGGTTTCCGTTCTTCCGGTCGACGCCGATGGAGCAGCGCCTGATGTTCGGCACGCCGCCGCAAGGAGAGCTTGGCCCGCTGACCATCCTGCCGACTGCGAAGTATTTCCGCAACGCGGCCTGAGGGGCGGGGCCCCACCTTGCCTTGCCATCGCCGGAACGCCCGTTCATAACTTTGCCGAGGCCGAGCATTCGCCAGCCAAGGGAATCGATGAACAGCAGAAGCGACCTTGTCCGTGCCACTGTCTGGGCGCGCGAACTTGCCGGCGACGAGGTGGAGCGGGCACTGCGCGGGGTTTCCGAGCGGCATTTTTCCAAGGGTAATTATCTGTGCCATCGCGGCGACCGCTGGGATTACTGGACCGGCGCCGTCAACGGCCTGGTGAAGATGAGTTCGATAGCGCGCAGCGGCAAGGCGATCACCTTCGCCGGCATCGGCGCGGGAGGCTGGTTCGGCGAAGGCTCGGTGCTGAAGGACGAGCCGCGCAAATATGATCTGGTGGCGATCCGCGATACGCATCTCCTGATGATGAACCGCGCTACCTTCTTCTGGCTCTATGAAAACAGCGTCGGCTTCAACCGTTTCCTGGTGCGGCTGCTGAACGAGCGCCTGGCCCAGTTCATCGCCTCGACCGAATATGAGCGCCTCCTCGATCCGAAGGCGCGCGTGGCCCGCCATCTGTCGTGGCTGTGCAACCCCGTGCTCTGCCCGGATGTGAAGGGTGTCGTCGAGATCACGCAGGAAGAACTGGCGCTGCTTGCCGGCGTCTCTCGACCGGTCGCAAATCGCAGCTTGCAGGTGCTGGCCGACGAAGGGCTCGTAACCGTGGAGCATAGCCGGGTGATCGTTGCCGACGCCGAAAGGCTCGGCGATTACGGCGCTTGAAAGCGCTGCCTGAAGACTTTCTGGATTGTCGGGAAGAGGGGCGGGCACACAGGCCGCGCATTCAAGAGACAATCTGCCGGCCTGTCTGTCAAGGGGCGCGTTGATCGGGGAGACGATTCGGGAATACGCTGACCACAATGAAAAAGAAGCCGCGCCATCTTCGGGCGGAGGTTTTAGAGCAGCGGGAACATACCCGCGCTCCTGGGAGGAGAAGCGTTTGATCAAGCCTTGGCCGTCAGCCGGGAAGACCATTCAGCCGCAATCGGGCGCATCCGGTTTCTCTGAGTCTAATTGGGGATTTGCCGCAGCACTGCTTGGTGCCATGATGCGCTCCACAACCGCGGGTAACGCGGAACTGGGAGGAGCTTGATCATGGTTGCGACGGTTTCCGCCGCCGACATGGTTCTTGATACATTCCCGAAATACCTTCTGCGCAATGCGGAACGGTTCGGTGCCCGCCCTGCCATGCGCCACAAGGACTACGGCATCTGGCAAAGCTGGAGCTGGGCCGAGCAACTTGCCGAAATCCGCGCCTTCGCGCTCGGCCTCCAGGCGCTTGGCCTGAAACATGGCGAACGGATCGCGGTGATTGGCACCAACCGCCCGCGCCTTTACTGGACATTCGCCGCCGCGCAATCGCTGGGTGCCGTGCCGGTACCGGTTTATGCCGACGCGGTCGCCGAAGAGATGGCCTATGTGCTCGACCATGCCGGGGTGCGCTTCGCCGTCGTGCAGGATCAGGAGCAGGTCGACAAGATCCAGTCCTTTGCCGACAAGATCCCGCAGCTCGCAGAGATCATCTATGACGAGCCGCGCGGCCTGCGCGACTACAGCCCTTCCGGGCTGCACGCCTTCTCCGCCGTTCAGGAGAAAGGCGAGGCGTTGATGAAGGCCGATGCCGGCCTTGCCGGGCGATGGGAACAAACCATCGTTGCTGCGAGCGGCGATGACATCTCGATCATGCTCTACACCTCAGGCACGACGGGGCGCTCCAAGGGCGTGATGATCAAGGCGATAAACGCCGTCAACGCCGCGCGCGACACGGCCGAATTCGACCGGCTTTCGGAGCGGGATAGCGTGCTTGCCTATCTGCCGCTGGCCTGGGTCGGCGATCACTATCTGAACTATGCGCAGGGCTATACGTCCGGTTTCTGCATGTGCTGCCCGGAAAGTGCCGAGACCGTGGCGCAGGATCTGCGCGAGATCGGCCCGACCTTCTATTTCGCGCCGCCGCGCATTTTCGAGAGCCTGCTCACCAGCGTGACGATCCGCATGGAGGATGCCGGCTGGCTCAAGCGCAAGCTGTTCTCGCACTATATCCGCGTGGCCAAGAAATATGGCGAAGCGATCCTGGAAAACCGCCCGGTACCGCTTGCGGGCCGACTGTCCTATGCGCTTGGAAAATTCTTTATCTACGGGCCGCTGCGCAATGTGCTCGGCCTTTCCAACATCCGCGTCGCCTATACGGCGGGCGAGGCGATCGGGCAGGACCTGTTTTCCTTCTTCCGCTCGCTCGGCATCAATCTGAAGCAGCTCTACGGCCAGACCGAAGCCTTCCTCTATGTTACCGTGCAGAAGGATGGCCAGGTGCGCGCCGATACCGTCGGGCCTGCCGCGCCCCATGTCGATCTCCGTATCTCGGACGCCGGCGAGGTGCAGTTCCGCTCGCCCGGCATGTTCTCCGGTTATTTCAAGCAGGACGAGACGACAGCCGAGACGCTGACCGAGGACGGCTACGTCAAGACGGGCGATGCCGGTTTCTTCGACACGGACGGACAGCTCAAGATCATCGACCGCGCCAAGGATGTCGGCAAGCTCACCTCGGGCGCGCTGTTTGCGCCGAAATACATCGAGAACACGCTGAAATTCTTCCCCAACATCAAGGAGGCGGTGGCCTTCGGACATGGGCAGGATTTCACCGCCGCGTTTTTGAACATCGACCTGCAGGCCGTCGGCAACTGGGCCGAGCGCAACAACATTGCCTATGCATCCTATCAGGAGCTTGCCGGCCATCCGCAGGTCTATGAGATAATCGCCAAGCACGTCGACGAGACCAATCTGCGGCTTTCGAAAGAGCCGATGATGGCGGGCGCGCAGATCAGGCGGTTCCTCGTGCTGCACAAGGAACTCGACGCCGACGACGGCGAACTGACCCGCACGCTGAAGGTGCGCCGCGCCTTCGTTTCCGAGCGCTATGCGCCGCTGATCGCCGCGCTCTATGACGGTTCGACGGAGAAATTCATCGAGACGGACATGACCTATGAGGACGGCCGCAAGGGCATCGTGCGCGCCACCGTACGCATCATGGACGCCAGGGTCTATCCGGCTGCGCAACCAGTCAGGGAGGCCGCGGAATGAACTCACGCGCTGAACCGCTGATCATTGTCGCCCCCGACGACGGCATCCCCGCAGGCGATCTCCTGATGGACGTGAAGAACGTCTCGCTGTCCTTCGGTGGCGTGAAGGCGATCACCGATATTTCCTTCAATGTCCGCAAGGGCGAGATCCGCGCCATCATCGGCCCGAACGGCGCCGGCAAGACCTCGATGCTCAATGTCATCAACGGCTTCTACACGCCGCAGAAGGGCACCATCGTCTTTCGCGGCGAGGAGCGGCGGGCGATGAAACCGCATCATGCGGTGCGGCAGGGCATTGCGCGCACCTTCCAGAACGTGGCGCTGTTCAAGGGCATGTCGACGCTGGACAACATCATGGCCGGCCGCTCGGTGATGATGAAGCGCAACCTGTTCTGGCAGATGTTCTGGCATGGACCGGCGCTGCGCGAGGAGATCGAGCATCGCGAAAAGGTCGAGGAGATCATCGACTTCCTCGAAATCCAGCATATCCGCCGCACGCCGGTCGGCAAGCTGCCCTACGGCCTGCAAAAGCGCGTCGAGCTTGGCCGGGCGCTGGCAATGGAGCCGTCGCTGCTTCTGCTCGACGAGCCGATGGCCGGCATGAACCTTGAAGAGAAGGAGGACATGAGCCGCTTCATCATCGATGTGAACCGGCAGCGCGGCACCACGATTGCGCTGATCGAGCACGATATGGGCGTCGTCATGGACCTTTCTGACCGCGTCGTCGTTCTGGATTACGGCAAGAAGATTGCCGACGGCACTCCCGATGCCGTGAAGTCCAACCAGAACGTTATCGACGCCTATCTCGGTGTCGCGCATTGAAAGGAAATCGAAATGACCATCTCGACGCTTGCCATCACCCCGCTGGTTTCGCTGATCGCCGGCGTGCTCATCCTCGTGATGCCGCGCCTGCTCAACTACATCGTCGCGTTTTACCTCATCGTCATCGGCCTTCTCGGCCTGTTCCCGCATCTGGCGGGGTAATTTGCATCAACGGCGCGCCGGCTACCGGGCAAAGGAAAAACTGACACCATGGATTTCCTGAATTCCATTCTCGTCAAACCATTTGCCGACATGGCCGGCGCGCCGGATTTTCTGCTGCAGGTACTTTGGGAAGGGCTCGTCGCCGGCGTGCTCTATGCGCTTATCGCGCTGGGCTTCGTGCTGATCTACAAATCGTCGCGCATCTTCAATTTCGCGCAAGGCATCATGGTGGTGTTTGCCGCACTCACTCTGGTCGGCCTGCATGAAAAGGGCGTGCCGGCGCTGCTTGCCGTGCCGCTGACGCTGCTCGTCATGTTCATACTGGCAGTGGTCATCGAGCGGGTGGTGCTGCGCCCGCTGGTCAACCAGCCCGACATGATCCTGTTCATGGCCACCATCGGCATCACGCTGTTTCTCGTCGGCTTCGGCGAAATCATCTTCGGCGGCGAAAACAAGGTGATGATCACCGAGCAGCTTTACATCCCGACCGGTAGCATCGAGTTCGAGCCCTTCGGCGGCTTCGTTTCCATCGAGCAAAAGGATGTGACGGCGGTGGTCGGCGCGATCCTGCTGGTGGCAGGCCTGATCCTGTTCCTCAACCGCTCGAAAATGGGCCGCGCCATCCGCGCGCTCGGCGACGACCATCAGGCCGCTCTTTCGGTCGGCATCTCGCTTTCCACCATCTGGGTACTGGTCTGGTTCATCGCCGGCGTCATCGCGCTGGTCACCGGCATCGTCTGGGGCGCGCGGGCCGGCGTGTCCTTCGCGCTGGAAGTCATCGCCTTCAAGGCGCTGCCGGTGCTGATGCTGGGCGGGCTGGAATCGGTTCTCGGCGCCATCGTCGGCGGCCTGGCCATCGGCATCCTCGAAAAGCTTTTCGAGATCTACTGGGGCCAGCCGCTGCTCGGCGGCAACACCGAAACCTGGTTCGCCTTCGTCTTCGCACTCATCGTGCTGCTGTTCCGGCCGCAGGGCCTGTTCGGCGAACGTATTATCGAGCGGGTGTGATCCATGCTCTACCGCACCGTTGGCCAGTTCAAAACCTCCTATCATGCAGACCATGCGCTGTTTCCGGTGAAGCAGGATGCGTGGCTGCTGGGCTTTATCCTGCTCATCGCCTTCGTCATTCTGCCGGCAACCGCCAATGAGTTCGTCTTCAACGCGCTGCTGATTCCGGTGTTGGTCTATGCGCTGGCAGCACTCGGCCTCAACATCCTCACCGGCTATGCCGGCCAGTTGTCGCTCGGCACCGGCGCTTTCATGGGGGTGGGGGCCTATGCCTGCTACAAGCTGGTCACGATCTTTCCCGAATTGAACATCGTCGTGGCGATCGCGCTGTCGGGGTTCTTCTCGGCCGCGGTCGGCGTTGCCTTCGGCCTGCCGTCGCTGCGCATCAAGGGTTTTTACCTGGCCATCGCAACACTTGCCGCCCAGTTCTTCCTCGTCTGGCTGTTTGAGAAATGGGCATGGCTTTACAACTACAATTCGTCGGGCGCGATCCAGGTGCCGAATATCGACATGTTCGGCGTGACGGTGGCCGGGCCGAACGCCAGGGCGATCGTGCAATATTACTTCGTGCTGTGCGTGGTCTGCCTGATCACATGGTTTGCCATCAACATCACGCGCGGGCGCATCGGCCGCATCTGGAAGTCGGTGCGCGACATGGATATCGCCGCCGAACTCGTCGGCATCAACCTGATGAAGGCCAAGCTCTCGGCCTTCGCCGTCTCGTCCTACATCGTCGGCGTTGCGGGAGCGCTGTTCGTGTTCCTGTGGCGGGGTGCGGCCGAGCCGGTGCTGTTCGACATTCCTTTGTCTTTCCGGGTGCTGTTCATCGTCATCATCGGCGGCATGGGCTCGATCCTCGGCAATTATCTCGGCGCGGTGCTGATCGTGGCGCTGCCGGTGATCATTTCGTTCGTGCCGGGCGCACTTGGCCTGCCGGTCAGTTCGGCGATGGTCGAGCATCTCAACACCATGATCGTGGGTGCGGCCATCATCGGCTTCCTGATCCTCGAGCCGCATGGCCTGGCAAGGCTGTGGGCGATCATAAGGGAGAAGCTGGTCATCTGGCCCTTCCCGCATTGAGGTCAGGGAAGGGCATACAGAATAGCGGCCGCGGGGGCGGCCGTTGAAACCGGGGGTGGTTTCCCCGATCCGTTAGGGAAAAACGACCACGTGGAGGAAACGGCAATGAAGACACTTATGAGGAAATCCGCCTTGCTTCCGGCGGTCTTCGCTCTTGCGGCGGCGCTTGGTGCGTCTTCCGCTTTGGCCGAGGACGCCCTGAATGTCACCAACCTGTCCTACAGAACGGGTCCGTTCGCGGCCACCGGCACGCCGGTGATGAACGGCCAGCGCGACTACATGATGATGCTCAACGAGCGCGACGGTGGCGTTAACGGCGTCAAGATCGCCTATGACGAGTGCGAGACCGGCTACAACACCGAAAAGGGCGCCGAATGCTACGAGAAGACCAAGGCGTCCAGCATCGTGACGCAGCCTTGGTCGACCGGCATCACGCTCCAGGTGCTGCCGAAGTCCAATGTCGACAAGATCCCGATCCTGGCGCCGGGCTACGGCTTCTCGCCGATGGCTGAGGGCAAGACCTTCAAATGGGCCTTCAATCCGCCGACTTCCTATTGGGACGGTGCTTCGATGATCCTGAAGAACATTTCCGACGGCAAGCTCGATAGCCTCAAGGGCAAGAAGATCGTGCTGCTGCATCTCGATGCGCCCTATGGCAAGGAGCCGATCCCGCTGCTGCAGGCCTATGCCGAAAAATACGGCTTCACGCTGCTGCCCATTCCAGTGGGCTTGAAGGAGATGCAGAACCAGTCGGCGCAGTGGCTGCAAATCCGCCGCGAGCGTCCGGACTTCGTCGTCATGTGGGGCTGGGGCGCGATGAATGCCGGCGCCATGACCGAAGCGGCCAAGACCAAGTTTCCGATGGACAAGTTCGTCGGCATCTGGTGGTCGGGCAGCGATGCCGACCTTCGCACCATCGGCGAGGCGGGCAAGGGCTATCGCTCGCTGTCATGGAGCTTCCCGGAATCCAATTCCAAGGTGATGAAGGACATCAAGCAGCTCGTCGTCGATGCCGGCCATTCGCTGAGCGCGCCGGGCGAGAGCGAAACGGTGTTCTACCAGCGCGGCATCGTCATCTCGATGTTCGTGGTCGAGGCGATCAAGGCCGCACAGGCGCATTTCGACACCAAGATGGTGACGCCCGAGCAGCTGCGCTGGGGTTTTGAGAACCTGAAGCTGGATGAAGCGCATCTGGAAAAGATCGGCATGACCGGGATGGTTCCGCCGTTCGAAACCTCCTGTGCCAACCATTCCGGCCATTCGGGCGGCTGGATGCTGCAGTGGGACGGGGCGAAGTTCGTCAAGTCTTCCGATCTGCTCAAGGCCGATGCCGACATGATCGAGCCGCTGGCCCAGGCCGAAGCGAAGAAATACGCCGAGGCCAATGCGCCGTGGCCGCTGAACGACGAGTGCAAGATGTAG
Organism: Mesorhizobium sp. DCY119; assembly: GCF_003590645.1. Taxonomy (NCBI): domain Bacteria; kingdom Pseudomonadati; phylum Pseudomonadota; class Alphaproteobacteria; order Hyphomicrobiales; family Phyllobacteriaceae; genus Mesorhizobium; species Mesorhizobium sp. DCY119. The sequence goes on from NZ_CP031834.1 coordinate 1,400,062, forward strand.
AGATGACAGCTTTCCTCTCCCCGTTCACGGGGAGAGGATGCCGGCAGGCAGGTGAGGGGCTGTGCCGACGTTCGAACATCCTGATCGAAGGAAGCGCCGCCCCTCATCCGGCCCTTCGGGCCACCTTCTCCCCGTAAACGGGGAGAAGGAAGTCTTCATCGCCGGAGCCAGCATGACCAACACCGCACCACAGTCCGAACCAGCCATCCCGATCCTCTCGGTCAACAACATCGAGGTGATCTACGACCACGTCATACTGGTGCTGAAGGGCGTTTCGCTGACCGTGCCGAAGGGCGGCATCACGGCACTTCTCGGTGCCAACGGGGCCGGCAAGACGACGACGCTGAAGGCGATTTCCAACCTGCTCCACGCCGAGCGCGGTGAGGTGACCAAGGGCACGATCGTCTTCGAAGGCGACGAGATCCAGTCGCTGTCGCCCAACCAGCTTGTTCGGCGCGGCTGCATTCAGGTCATGGAGGGGCGGCACTGCTTTGGCCATCTGTCGGTCGAGGATAATCTGATGACCGGCGCCTTCACCCGGCGTGACGGGGCCGCCGCCATCCGCGCCGATCTCGATCTCGTCTACGAGTATTTCCCGCGGCTGAAAGTGCGTCGCACCAGCCAGGCCGGCTACACCTCGGGCGGCGAGCAGCAGATGACGGCAATCGGCCGCGCCCTGATGTCGAAGCCGAAGATGATCCTGCTCGACGAGCCGTCGATGGGGCTCGCGCCGCAACTGGTCGAGGAAATCTTCGAGATCGTGAAGAAGCTCAACGAGGAGCAGGGCGTCTCCTTTCTGCTTGCGGAGCAAAACACCAACATCGCGCTGCGCTATGCCAAATACGGCTACATCCTCGAATCCGGCCGCATCGTGCTCGACGGCGAGGCCCAGGCGCTGCGCGAGAACGAGGACGTCAAGGAGTTCTATCTCGGCGTCGCCGGAGAAGGCCGCAAATCGTTCAAGGACGTGAAGCATTATAAGCGCCGCAAGCGCTGGTTAGCCTAAGTCGCGGATTTTGAAGGTTGGCGCTGATGTTGAAGCTGCCCCTCACCCTTACCCTCTACCCGTGAAAAACGGGGAGAGGGAGGCGTCGGCGTTGGAGCTTCCCCTTCTCCCCGTCACTATACGGGGAGAAGGTGCCGGCAGGCGGATGAGGGGCGGCGCGACCTCAAAAATGAGAGGACGCGAGGCCCCATCACCTCCTCCACCTACCAATTATGCGCATAACTCGCGCCGAAGCTGCCGGTCTTGTGCCGTGCCGCAAGGTTGTCGATGTTGGCGCGAAGGTTGATGCCCGTCAGCACCTTCTGCTCAACGCCGACGCTTGCCTGCCATTCCTGGTCGCGGGTCGAGCGCGAGCCGCGTGCAAAGATTGATGTTCCGGTCGAGTTCGAGAGGATGCGGACGGAACTGGTGGTTCGCATGTCGATGCGCCGGTCGCCGCCATGGTCGTAGTTGAGCGTGTAGAAATCGTCGAGCTGTGCGGCGAATTCCGGCGTCAAGGTCAGCGAGCGCGACCGGCTCACGGAAACCGAGCGGCTGCCGGTCAGGCCGTTCAGCCGGACGCTGACATCAGCAGTGTTTGTTGCAGCCTTTCCGCGCGGCGCGGGCAGTTTCACCGAGCCCCAGAAATTCACCGGTCTGTTCGGCCTGTTCATCCTCTCCAGATTGGAGCCGGCGAAGCTGACCTCGGTGCCGGCGCTGGCTTCCCAGTCGGTCGGCAGGTGGCTGCCCATGCGCATGGCATAGGAATCGCTGGAGTTCTTCACCGGCGTCCAGATGAGCGGCCTGTCGTTTGCATTCGCCGTGCTCGCAGAGAGGATGCCGGCGAGGAAGAGGGTCAGGGATCGTAGAGCAGTCATAGTCCATTCCAAATGGCGTGCGCGCCCGCGAAGGGAATCTGATGCGCAAGTTTTTCGGGAATGGCGGTTCCTAACAGTGTGGATTGGCCAGCCAAAGGCACAATTTCCCACGCTGCCGATTTCCTTTTCGGCTGTTGCAGGATGCACACGGTTTATTTCAAAGCATGTCAGTTCGTGAACAAGCGCAAGGCAGCCGCCACGATGACCTCCGGCGCATCCTCCTGCATCAGGTGGCCGGATCGTGGAACGGGCGTGAATGCGCAGTTCGGAAGCATGGTGGCGAGTTCACGCCCGCACTCCAGTGGAATCCACTGGTCTTCCTCGCCCCACAGCAGGGCCACCTTGCAGCGAATCTCGCCATAGCGGTCCTGCACCGCGTCGGTGAAGCGCTGGTCCATCTGCGCGATCTGGCGGTAGAAGGCGGGCTTGCCGGTCTCACCGGTCCATGGCGCGACGTATGGCTCGAGCTCCGCATCGGAAAGCGTTCGCGAAACCGCGCCGGAGATATAGGCTTTCAGGATGGCGAGCTGGATATAGTCCGGGACGCCGGCGAAAGCTGCCTCGTTGAGCCTCACATGCTGGACGAAGGGCGAGCCCCAGGGGCGGATGGCGACGGGATCGATCAGCAGCAGCCGCCGATAATCGCAGCCGTTGAGCAGATGCGCCCGCAACACTGTTGCACCGCCGAAATCATGGGCGATGACGTCCGGACGGTCCAGTTGCCAGAAGTCCAGCATTGCCGCCAGCGTGTCGTTCTGGATGCCGAGCGAGACATCCTGGCCTTCGAATTTCCCCGACGAGCCGTAGCCGGGGAGATCGTAGAAATAGACCGTGTGGCTGCGCGAAAGCTCCGGCGCAACGCGATGCCAGACATGGGAGGAGAAGGGCGTGCCATGGACGAGCACGAGCGGCGGGCCGCTGCCGATCGAGCCCCAGGCGATGCTTGTGCCGTTCCAGTCGAAGCGTTCGGTGGGGATCATCATCGGCCTCCGGTTCCATTCAGCGGGAAGGACGGAGGCTAGCCGTTGGAGGCGCGCCGGTTAAACGCGAAAAACTAAAGACTGTTTCAGCGTTGCTAAATGCTATCGCGACATCGGGAGGCATTGCCCTTGGCGCAGCTTTTCGCTATGTGCGCATGGAATGTTTCCGGAGGGACTTTAGATGGCAGACCATACGCCGACCGGCCCGCTCGAGATGGGCGCCGAGATGGACTACAGAGAGCACGAGCGCACCTATTCCGGGTTCCTGACGCTCGCCAAATATGGCTCGCTTGCAGTCGCGGCTCTCCTCATCGCCATGGCCTTCGGCTTCTTCACCAGCGCCGGCTTCTTCTCGGCGACGGTGTTGTTCCTGATTGTCTGCGCTGTCGGCGGATTTCTTCTCCGCTAATCCTTCCAGACTTCTCCTTGCGGTGCGGGTCTGGCGCTCCAGCCGGTTCGCGCCGGATGGTGTTCCAGCCGAAAGGGCCCTGCCGTGGCGCAGACGATCTTTGTCCCCAAGGAAGTTGACTTGAATGAGCCGCGCGTTGCGGCGTCTCCCGATACGGTGAAACGGCTTGCCGCGCTCGGTTTCGACGTGGTTGTCGAAACCGGTGCCGGACTTGCCTCGCGCATCATCGATGCGGAATTCACCGCTGCCGGTGCCAAGATCGGCAAGACTGCCGATGCGGCCAAGGCCGATGTGGTGCTGAAGGTGCGCCGGCCGAGTGATGCCGAGCTGAAAGGCTATAAATCCGGCGCTGCGGTGCTGGCCATCATGGACCCCTATGGCAATGACGCTGCGGTGGCAGCCCTTGCCAAGGCAGGCGTCACGGCGTTTTCCATGGAATTCATGCCGCGCATCACCCGCGCCCAGTCGATGGACGTCTTGTCCTCGCAGGCCAACCTCGCCGGCTATCAGGCCGTCATCGACGGTGCCGCCGAATATGACCGGGCGCTGCCGATGATGATGACGGCGGCAGGCACCGTGCCGGCGGCAAAGATCTTCGTCATGGGTGTCGGCGTTGCCGGTCTCCAGGCGATTGCCACCGCGCGCCGCCTCGGCGGTATCGTGACCGCGACCGACGTGCGCCCTGCCGCCAAGGAGCAGGTCGCTTCGCTCGGCGCAAAGTTCCTCGCCGTCGAGGACGAGGAATTCAAGGCAGCCGAAACCGCCGGCGGCTACGCCAAGGAAATGTCCAAGGAATACCAGGCCAAGCAGGCGGCGCTCACCGCCGAGCACATTGCCAAGCAGGACATCGTCATCACCACCGCGCTCATCCCGGGCCGTCCGGCACCGAAGCTGGTGTCTGCGGCCATGGTCGCCTCGATGAAGGCCGGCTCGGTCATCGTCGACCTGGCGGTCGAGCGCGGCGGCAATGTCGAGGGCGCTGTGCCCGGCAAGGTCGTGACGACGGCGAACGGCGTCAAGATCGTCGGCCATCTCAATGTGCCGGGCCGGGTCGCGGCATCCGCCTCGCTGCTTTATGCCAAGAACCTTTTTGCCTTCCTCGAAACGATGATCGACAAGGGCACCAAGCAGCTTGCGATCAACCGCGAGGACGATCTGGTCAAGGCGACGATGCTGACCGACGGTGGAAAGGTCGTTCATCCCAATTTCGCCAATGCTGCACCGGCTCCAGCCGAGCCGGCAGCGAAGGCAACCAGGACTGCCGAGGCAAAGTCTGAGGCCGCGCCGAAGAAGGCCGCTGCCAAGAAGCCTGCGGCGAAGAAACCGGCAACAGTCAAACCGATCGTGCCCGGCAAAAACAGGGGGGATGCGTGATGGACAAGACCGCTCTTCAACAGGCGCTCGACCAGCTCGACCAGGCCGTGGCCGCTGTGCGGCTCGGCGTGCAGGATCTGGCCAATGCGCCGGCAGCCGCTGACGCCGCCGGTGGTGTTGCTCATGCCGTCTCTGGCGGTGCGATCGATCCCTTCGTCTTCCGCTTTGCCATCTTCGTGCTGGCGATCTTCGTCGGCTACTACGTGGTGTGGTCGGTGACGCCGGCGCTGCACACGCCGCTGATGGCCGTCACCAACGCCATCTCCTCGGTCATCGTCGTCGGCGCGCTTCTGGCCGTCGGCATCTCGGCAGCGGGCCTTGCGACGGGCTTCGGCTTCGTCGCCCTGGTGCTCGCATCGGTCAACATCTTCGGCGGCTTCCTCGTCACCCAGCGCATGCTGGCCATGTACAAGAAGAAGGACAAGTGACGTGAACGCCAACTTCGCTTCCTTCCTCTACCTCGTCTCCGGCATCCTGTTCATCCTGGCGCTGCGCGGCCTGTCGCATCCGACGACCAGCCGCCAGGGCAACACCTACGGCATGATCGGCATGGGCATCGCCATCGTCACGACGCTGGCGCTCGCCACGCCGTCGATCGGCGGGCTCGGCCTGATCGTCGTTGGCCTCGCCATCGGCGGCGGCATCGGTGCGATCACCGCGCGCCGCATCGCCATGACCTCGATGCCGCAGCTTGTCGCCGCCTTCCACTCGCTCGTCGGCATGGCCGCCGTCATGGTCGCTGCTGCGGCCATGTATGCGCCGGAAAGTTTTGGCATCGGCACGGTCGGGGCCATTCACGGCCAGGCGCTGGTCGAAATGAGCCTGGGTGTCGCCATCGGCGCCATCACATTCACCGGCTCGGTCATAGCCTTCCTCAAGCTTGACGGACGCATGTCGGGCAAGCCGATCATGCTGCCCGGCCGCCACTTCATCAATGCCGCCCTCGGCATTGCGCTGGTGGTGCTGATCATCCTTCTCGTGACGACGCAGAGCTACACGCTGTTCTGGCTGATCGTCATTGCCTCGCTGGTGCTCGGCGTGCTGCTGATCGTGCCGATCGGCGGCGCCGACATGCCGGTGGTCGTCTCCATGCTCAACTCCTATTCGGGTTGGGCAGCGGCCGCACTGGGCTTCACCCTCGGCAATCTGGCGCTGATCATCACCGGCGCGCTGGTCGGCTCGTCTGGTGCGATCCTGTCCTACATCATGTGCAAGGGCATGAACCGCTCCTTCATCTCGGTCATTCTCGGCGGCTTCGGCGGCGAGACGGCGTCAGCGGGTGCCGACGACGGCATCGAGCGCACGGTCAAGCAGGGCTCGGCGGACGATGCCGCCTACCTCATGATGAACGCGCAGAAGGTCATCATCGTGCCGGGCTACGGCATGGCGGTGGCGCAGGCGCAGCACGCGGTGCGCGAAATGGCCGACATGCTGAAGGCTGCCGGCGTCGAAGTGAAATACGCCATCCATCCTGTCGCCGGACGTATGCCCGGCCACATGAACGTGCTGCTGGCGGAAGCCAACGTGCCCTACGACGAGGTCTTCGAACTCGAAGACATCAACTCCGAGTTCGCGCAGGCCGACGTCGCCTACGTCATCGGCGCCAACGACGTCACCAACCCGTCGGCGCGCGACGACAAGTCGTCGCCGATCTACGGCATGCCGATCCTCGACGTCGACAAGGCCCGCACCTGCCTGTTCGTCAAGCGCTCGCTCGGCTCCGGCTACGCCGGCATCGACAACACGCTGTTCTACAAGGACGGCACCATGATGCTGCTCGGCGACGCAAAGAAAATGACCGAGGAAATCGTCAAGGCAATGGATCACTGAATCCTGCCTTGTGCTTCGAAACAAAAAGCCCGGCATTGCGCCGGGCTTTTTTCGTTTCAGGCAGCCACGCTTGGAGTAACTCCGGCCTTGCCTGCTATGCGGAAGGCGGCGATGCAGCCGACGATGCCGAGCGGAACGAAGCCCAGGTACAGCCATACCGCCACGCTGTGGGCGGTCGCACCGCTCAAGCCGTGCGAGAAGCCGCTGGCATTGGCGATGATGCCGCTGATCGCCGCACCGACGGCGTAGCCGATGCGCTGCATGGTCGGTACGGCGGATGACGCGACCGTGCTTTCGGCAGGGTCGGCGGCCGCAACGATGACCCGGGTGACGAAGGGCCAGGCGATGCCGAAGCCACCGCCCTGCAAAAGTGCGCACAACAGCACCAGCGGGATCGAGCCGTTGGGAATTGCGTAGGCGAAGCCTGCGATGCCGGCGGTGATCATGCAGGCGCCGGTGACGATGATCAGCCTTTCGCGGTGTGGTGGCGCATTGGCGACGAGGATCGACAGGACCGACCAGGCGATGGATTCGGCGGCGATGATGTAGCCTGTGGTCAGCAGCGAGATGCCGTGCAGGTTGGTGAGCAGCAGCGGACCGTAGACGGAGAAAGAAATCGTCGCCACCGAGAAGGCGGCAATCATGATCATGCCGTTGCCGACCGGTGAGCGCCAGTCGAAGGGGCGCGACGGAAACAGCCGCGACAGGGGTTTTTTCGCATCCAGCACGAAGAACAGGCCAAGCGCTGCAATGCCGAGGACGAGCAGCAGCGACGAGCGCAGCACCTCGATCTTCACGCCCGCCAGCGCTATCAGGATGACGCTTGCTGCCAGCGCACTGAGCGCCAGGAAGGGGAAAGGTGGCAAGGCGCCTAGTCCCGCCTTGCGCCGCGTCGCTTCCGGGCTGCGCAGCACGGCGAAACAGGCCAGCGCCATGGCGATGCCGCCGAGGAAGAACACGCCGAATGCCCAGCGCCATGACAAAGCCTGCGCAATCAGCGCGCCGAGCAACGGTCCGCTGAAGGCTGCCACGCCCCAGATGGCCGACATGACGCCGAAGAGCTGCGGCCAGATCTTGCGCGGGAAAAGGCGTTCCACCGAAACGAAGGCGAGCGACACCAGCGCACCGCCGCCGAAACCCTCGATCAGGCGCCCGGTGAGGAACCACGGCATGGAGGAAGCGGTGGCGCAGAGCAGCGCGCCCGTGGAATAGAGCAGGGCCGCAACCACCATGTTTGTGCGCAGCGGCACATAGCTGACCAGCCTGCCGGCGGCGGCACCGGCGACGATTGCGCCGACCTCGTAGATGGCGAGCGACCAGCCGACCAGCTGGACGCCGGAAAGATCGCCGACCATGGCCGGCATGATGGTGGCCACCATGGTTTCGTTGGTGGCGTGAAGGAGGATGCCGAGGCAGATGAAGCAGAAGCGGGCGAGATCGCCGCTTGCCCACAGGGCATGCCAGTCGACGCGGTTTGATGCCACGCTCATTTTGTTGTCTCCGATGCTGGGGATATGCGGTAGGCGCAGCGTCGCGCGCCGGCCAGAATATAGTCGGTGCGCTCGACGCTGACGTCGTCGCCGAGCACCTGCCGGAACAGCGCCAGTTCCGAGCGGCAGAAGCCCTGGCAGATGCTTGCGGCAGCGCAGATCGGGCAATGGTTCTCGGCAAGCAGCCATGCGCCGCCGGGCAGGGGGGCTGCATCGGCGAGATAGCCTTCCTGGCTCCTGATGTCGGCAAGCTTGGCAACGCGCTCGGCAAGCCCCTCCAGCCCGGCAAGAGCAGCATCGTAGCGCCGCAGCATCTGCCGCTCGCGGTCGCCGATCAGCCGGTCGAGACCGTCTTCGCCGAAAAGCGTACGCACGGAATCCAGCATCTCGACGGTCAGCACGGCATGGCTGTCGGGAAACAGCTTTTGCGCTTCTGCCGTGAGCAGCCAGTAACGTTCCGGCCGGCCGACCTTGCCGCCGCGATCTTCGAAGGCAACGAGACCGGCATCGAGGAGCGCGGTGAGATGCTTGCGCGCGCCGGGCGTGGTGATGTCGAGATGTTCGGCGATCGCGCCGGTCGTCTGTTCGCCGTGAAACTTGATCCGCCGCAGGATGCGGTCTTCGCTGGGACTTGTTTGCCGCACGGCAAATGCCTCGCTAAATAAAGAAACTATTTGGTTTCTAAATTAAGCGAGATCGATCGGCAATCTGCCACATGGTCTGGATCAGGCGGTTGTTGGGTGTGGCGCAAACAGCAAGAAGCCCGGCCGAGGGATCGGCCGGGCTTCTTCAGTTTCCAACCGCGAGAGGCGGCGAATTACTTCAGCGATGTGTAGAGTTCGAGCTGTGTCACAGCCAGCGCGACATTGACGCCGGTCTGGGTCTGTACGCTGAGCGGCTGCAAGGTGAAGGCACGGCTGTTTCCGCCGAGCAGGACGTTGACGCCACCGCCGGTGACAAGGCTCGCATCGGCCGATGCGCCGAAATATTTGCCGGCGAGCGCGCCGGTGCCGTAGCCGTCCCAGTCGGTGGCGAGCACGGCCCAGCTGATCGACGACTGGTGGGTCATGCCGAGATCGGCGCCGAGCTTGGAGATGACGCCGCTGTAGACGTCAGGGCCATAGGCCTTGTTGTAGGGCTTGAACGTGCAGGCCAGGCCCTTGTTCGAGCCTATGACATAAGAGGTGCCGCCATCGACGACGCAATCGAGAATGCCGAGCTGTACGCTTCCGGCATGTGCGGGAAGGGTCGAGACGGCGGAAAACAGGGCCGCGGCGAGAACAAATTTCTTCATGATTCAACTCCAGCAATTCTCGCTGGGCCAAGCCCCGATCGATTCCCATAGGAATGCAAACAGAACCCCCAGCCTTACAAGCACGATCTAGGTCGCAAACACGGCAAATTTTTGCCGCCTTCAACGCAACATCGTGTCTTTAAAACCGATTGGGCAGCCGTTCGGTTCCATTCCGGTAACGCAATCGCGTTCGGGCGAAGATAGCTGGTGCCTGTGGCGCTGATTCGCCGGTCAGCTTCCGCGGGTGCGGGCCAGGCCTTCGGTCGCCGGCTTGTAGTTGGGGTCGAGCTGTGCGGCACGCGCGTAGGACTTCGCCGCACGCGCCTTGTCGCCGCGCCGCTCGTAGATCAGCGCCTGGTTGGCCCAGCTTTCGGCGATGTTGCCGTCGAGCTTGATCGCCATGTTGAAGTCGGCGAAGGCGTTGTCCTCGTCATTGGTGGCGAGATAGGAAAGGCCGCGGCCGTTATAGGGTTCGGCGGCGTCGGGCGACAGCGAGATCGCGGTCGAGAAATCCTCGATGGCGAAGGCGTGCTGGCCCTGGCTCTGATAGATCAGGCCGCGATTGTGATAGGCGCGCGCATCGGTCGTATCGAGCTGGATCGCCTTCTGGAAATCATTGAAGGCGTCCTGCGTGCGGCCCGCCTTGCGGTAGAGATTGCCGCGGCCGATATAGGCGGCGTCGTAATTGGCGTTGAGCTGGATGGCCTGGTTGTAGTCGGCGAGCGCTTTTCCCTGGTCGCCGAGAAAGCGCTGGATGAGGGCGCGGTTGGCGTAGGCCTGGTAGAAATTCGGCTTAAGCTCGATCGCCTTGTCGAAGTCCTTCAGGGCCTCGCGATACTTGCCGCCGCGGCCATAGGCCGAGCCGCGCACATTGTAGCCTTCGGGATCCTGCGGGTTGCGGGAGATGACCGCCGAGAGCGAGGAGATGTTCTCGCTCGACCCCTGGGCCGTGTCGACGGAGGTGAGTTCGCCTGCCGGGCCGCTCTGGCAGGCGGTGAGCGCCAGACCGGACAGCAGCACCACAGCCATGGCTGAACCCCGCCAGGAGAGATTGCGCCCGCCGATCAATGCTTCCATCTGTGCTCTTCCCTTGTGGTCGGCCGGACTATCCGGTGGAGGTTCCGCGGCAGCATATAGCGCGCAATCGGAACAAAACAAAAAGGTGGCGGTGATTCTTCATCACCCCACCTTCCGTATCCTCGCAAAAGGACGAAATATTGGCCAGATCAACGCGCCGGGCGCGCTGCACCTGCGGCCGGAACCGGACGCGGGGTCATCGGCAGCAGGCCTTCGCGCTGAGCGCGCTTGCGGGCCAGCTTGCGGGCGCGGCGAACGGCTTCAGCCTTTTCGCGGGCGCGCTTTTCCGACGGCTTCTCGTAGTGGCCGCGCATCTTCATTTCACGGAAGATACCTTCGCGCTGCATCTTCTTCTTGAGCGCGCGAAGCGCCTGATCAACATTGTTGTCGCGGACGAGTACCTGCACGGGCAATCCTGTCTTTCGGGTTCGAATCAATATAGCGGGGCGAATAGCCACTGGCTTTCGCAGCGGTCACCACCGCGAATTGCGGCGGCTGATAGCAGAATCAAGCAGCGTTGTCGAGAGCAGAGTGCGCAAAAGGCGCGTAACGCTCTCTCAAATGTGAAAATGCAGGCGCAATCTGCCGCGCAACGCATTTCCGCCTGAATAAACCGGAAGAAACTGCCGGTCAACGAAACCGCGACATCAAATACCGGGGAATGCTCGATCGTGCGATTGCTGAACTGCCTGCTTGTCCTCTCCTGTCTTGCTTCACAGGCACGCGCGGCCGACCTCATTGGCTTTTGGGACAAGCCCCAGCATGGCGGCAACAGCTTCAATCGCTTGCCGCCGGACGAGACCTATTTCAAGGCATTGCACGGCTATGGCGCGAGCTGGGTGCGGCTTTCCTACGACAAATGGAAACCGGAAAAGCGCGACTTCCTGATCGGCGATGCGGATGCCTATGCCGGCCTGATGCAGAAGGATCTGGCGACCCTGAAGGCCGCGCTCGACCGCGCCGACAAGGCCGGGCTGAAAGTTGTGATCGCGCCGCTGTCGCTGCCCGGCATGCGCTGGTCGCAAAACAATGACGGCAAGTTCGACGGGCGCCTGTGGCAGGACAAGGCCTATTGGACGCAGGCCGCCGCCTTCTGGCGCGATCTTGCAGAGGCGCTGAAGGACCATCCGGCGGTTGCCGCCTACAACATCATCAACGAACCGGCGCCGGAGAAGGAAAACGGGCTTGCCGAGCATGCCGATGCGGCCGTGATGCAGGCCTGGTACAAGGATGCCGCCGGCACGCCGCACGACCTGCCGGCCTTTTATGACACCGTGATCAAGACTATCCGCGCGGTCGATCAGAAGACGCCGATCATGGCCGACGCCGGCTGGTATGCGGCGGCGGATGCGTTTTCCTACTGGCCCGGCCCGCTTACCGACGACAAAGTCCTCTACAGCTTCCACATGTACGAGCCCTATGCGGCGACCAGCGCGCCCAATCTCAAGCGCGAAAAGCCCTATGCCTATCCGGGCGAGGTGCCGTTCGGCGAAGGATCGGAAAACTGGGACGCCACGCGGGTCGATGCCTATCTGCAGCTTCCGCTCGACTGGGCGAACAAGCATGGCGTTGCGGAGAGCCGCATCGTCGCCGGCGAGTTCGGTTGCATGCGCCGGCTGGCGGGCTGCAGGCAATATCTCGACGACGTGCTGACCAAGCTCGATGCCAACAGGCTGCATTGGGCCTTCTACAGCTTTCGCGAGGACAGCTGGGACGGCATGGACTACGAGCTGGGTCGTGAGAAGGTGAACTGGAAATACTGGGAGGCGATCGACGCGGGAAAGCCCGACCCGGTCAAGCGCAAACCGACGCCGGAATTCGAGCCGATTTCCAAGCGCTTGAAACAAGCGGTCGATTAGGCGACGCCGGCTCCGTGAAGATCGGCATCGCCTTCGCAATCGTCCGGTTCAGACCCGGTTGATCGAGACGCCGCCATCGGCAAACAGCGCGGTGCCGGTGGTGAAGCTCGAAGCATCCGAGGCGAGGAAAAGGGCCGAACGGGCGATTTCCTCCGGCTTTGCGACGCGCTTCAGCGCATGCAAGCCTTCGACGAAGGCCCATTCCTCCGGCGTCTTGAACGTTGCCGCCGGTGTGTCGGTGCCGCCGGGCAGCAGCGCATTGACCCGCAGGCCGTGTGCGCCGTATTCGGCGGCCAGAACCTGCGTCAGTCCGATCAGCGCTGCCTTGGCTGCGGCGTAGGCCGCCATGCCGGGCATGCCGACCGTGTGGCCAACGAAGCTCGAGGTGAAGATCAGCGAGCCGCCGCCGCGCTCCAGCATGGCCGGGATCTGGTATTTCGCGCCGAGAAAGGCGCCGGTCAGGTTGGTATCCAGCGTCGCATTCCATGCGTCGAGCGACATGTCGGGAAGCGGACCCATCTCACCGGTCGCGCCGGCATTGTTGAAGGCGATGTCGAGGCCGCCGAATTTGCTGCTCGCCAGATCGACCAGCGCTTTTGCGTAGGCCTCGTCACGGATGTCGCCTGCAAGCGCGATTGCTGTGCCGCCGTCCTCGACGATTTCCGCGACCAGCGCGTCGAGCTCGGCCTGGCGTCGGGCGGCGATGATGAGGTTCGCGCCTTCCTCAGCGAAGAGCTTTGCGGCGGCACGGCCGATGCCGGAACTGGTTCCGGTGACGATTGCGACCTTGTTGACGAGTGCGGACATGATTGATTTCCTCTGCATGGAATGGCGAACCGGAGCGGTCCGCATCGATGCGCCGTGGTCGCAAATGGACAGGGTGCAAGCCACCCGATACCTGCGGTGCGGCTGGTGAGGATTTCGAAGACTTCGCCTGCCCGCCGCCAAAGCGGCAATGGCCGTCGCAAACAGTGCAAAGCTGGCAGTCGCTTTTCGCTAGTGATACACCTCGCGCTCTGAATTCAGAGACGACATCTTCCGACATCCACGAGGCCAGAGCCCATGCGGAAATATTCGGTTTTTGCCCTCGCCCGAGAGGCCATGCGCGGCCACAAGGGCTGGGACGAGCAATGGTCCTCGCCCGAGCCGAAGGCAGAGTACGATGTCATCATCGTCGGCGCGGGCGGGCACGGGCTGGCGACGGCCTATTATCTGGCCAAGGAACACGGCATCACCAATGTCGCGGTGCTGGAAAAGGGCTGGCTCGGTGGCGGCAACACCGGCCGCAACACCACCATCATCCGCTCCAACTATCTCTATGACGAATCGGCCGGCATCTATGACCACGCCGTGAAGCTGTGGGACGGGCTTTCCCAGGACCTCAACTACAACGTCATGTATTCGGCGCGCGGCGTCATGATGCTGGCGCATAATGTGCACGACGTGCAGGTGCTCAAGCGCCACATTCACGCCAACCGGCTGAACGGCATCGACAATGAATGGCTGTCGCCGGAACAGGCCAAGGAATTCTGCCCGCCGCTCAACATCTCGAAGGAGGCGCGCTATCCCGTCGTTGGCGCCTCGCTCCAGCGGCGCGGCGGCACGGCGCGGCATGACGCTGTCGCCTGGGGCTATGCGCGCGCCGCTTCTGCGCGCGGCGTCGACATCATCCAGAATTGCGAGGTCACCGGCATCAAGCGCGCGCCGAACGGTGCCGTTACCGGCGTCGAGACCTCGCGCGGCTTCATCGGCGCGAAAAAGGTCGGCGTGGTTGCCGCCGGCCACACATCGGTGCTGATGGACATGGCCGGCGTTAGGATGCCGCTGGAGAGCTATCCGCTGCAGGCGCTGGTGTCGGAGCCGGTCAAGCCGGTGGTGCCCTGCGTGGTCATGTCCAACACGGTGCACGCCTATATCTCGCAGTCGGACAAGGGCGAGCTGGTCATCGGCGCCGGCACCGACCAGTACATCTCCTATTCGCAGACCGGCGGGCTGCACATCCTCAACCACACGCTCGACGCCATCTGCGAGATGTTCCCGATCTTCACCCGCATGAAGATGCTGCGCTCCTGGGGCGGCATCGTCGACGTGACGCCGGACCGCTCGCCGATCCTGGCCAAGACGCCGGTGCAGGGGCTCTACGTCAATTGCGGCTGGGGCACGGGCGGCTTCAAGGCCACGCCCGGTTCGGGCAACGTCTTTGCCCACACCATCGCCCGCGACGAGCCGCATCCGATCAACGCGCCTTTCACCATCGAGCGCTTCCGCACCGGACGGCTTATCGATGAGGCGGCAGCGGCGGCGGTGGCGCACTGATGACGGCTCTGGCAGCCACTCTTGCCGTCGTCGCGCCGCTGGTTCTTGCCGGCGAGAAGGGACTGTTTCATTTTCCCGGCGCCGACGAAGTTCGGTTGCAGAAGCTCAGCCGCGCCGACAATGAACAGGAATGGCCCTTCACGGTCAGTTCCGGCTATCTCGCCTGCGTCTGGAGCGCGGGCAAGAGGATGGCGATGTTCCTTGAAGAGCCGGCAAAGGACGAGGCGGAACCTGCGCGGATGCGCAAGGTGTTCGTCTCGGTCAACCCGTTCGAACTCACACTCGGCAACATGGCCGACCGCGACCTCATCGTGCCGGTCGATTCCGTCGAGACGCTGGTGAAGCGCATGGCGCCCTTCGCGGCACTCGGAGAGCGGCTCTGCGACCAGCCCCAGGGCACGCACGTCCGCCAAGGCGAACTTTAGGAACAAGACATGCTGTTGATCCGCTGCCCCTATTGCGAAGAAGAGCGTCCGGAACTCGAATTCCGCAACGCCGGCGAAGCCCACATCGCACGCGCTGCCGACATCGTGGCGGTGAGCGACGAGGATTTCGAAAAATTCTTCTTCATCCGCTCGAATCCCAAGGGCATCATCTATGAGCGCTGGCGCCACATTCACGGCTGCGGCCGCTTCTTCAACGCGGTGCGCGACACCGTCACCGACAAGTTCGTCATGACCTACAAGGCCGGCGAGCCGAAGCCCGACATCTCCAAGCTGAAGAAGGAGAGCGGACCGGCAGCCTATGCCAACCGCCCGCCGGATCAGCTCAATGTGAAGAAACCGGCGGCAAAGCGCGCGCCGGCCAAAAAGGGAGACGCGTGATGGCCGCCACGCACCGCATTTCCGGCCACGGCCGCCTCACGCCGGCAAAGACCGTGCGTTTCACCTTCGACGGCCAGTCCTATTCGGGCCTCGCCGGCGACACGCTGGCTTCGGCGCTTCTGGCCAACGGCGTCCATCTCGTCGGCCGTTCGTTCAAATATCACCGGCCGCGCGGCTTTCTCTCCGCTGGCGCGGAAGAGCCGAACGCGCTGGTGTCTGTCGAACGCGACGCGGCGCGCAGGACGCCCAATGTTCGCGCCACGGTGCAGGAGCTCTATGACGGGCTCAGCGCCAATTCGCAGAACCGCTGGCCGTCGCTCTCCTTCGATGTCGGCGCGGTCAACGACCTGGCGTCGCCGATGTTTTCGGCCGGCTTCTACTACAAGACCTTCATGTGGCCGAAGGCTGCGTGGAAGAGCCTTTACGAGCCGAAAATCCGCGCCGCTGCCGGTCTTGGCGTTTCGCCCGACCAGCCGGACCCGGACCATTACTCCGCGCGCTTCGAGCATTGCGACGTGCTGGTGCTGGGCGGCGGTGCTGCCGGCCTTGCGGCAGCCCTTGCCGCTGCCGAGACCGGCGCGCGCGTCATCATCTGCGACGAGCAGGCCAAACTCGGCGGCGCCTTGCGCTTCGAGGCCGGTACGAGCGTTGATGGCGCTGATGGCTGGTCGTGGGCGCAGGCCACAGTCGCGAAATTGGCCGCGATGGATAATGTCCGCGTGCTGCCGCGCACGACGGCCTTCGGCTACTACGCGCAGAATTTCGTTGGTCTTGTCGAGCGGGTCAGCGAGCATCTCGCCAGCCCTGGGCACGACCTGCCGCGCGAGCGGCTTTGGCAGGTTCGCGCCAGGCGCGTCATCCTTGCCACCGGCGCCATCGAGCGGCACATGGTGTTTGCCGACAACGACCGGCCCGGTGTCATGCTGGCTTCGGCGGCGCGTACCTATCTCAACCATTATGGCGTCGCCGTCGGCAACAATGTCGGCGTCTACACCGCCAACGACACGGCTTACGCTGCGGCGATCGACCTGAAGAAGGCCGGCGTCAACATCGCGGCCATCGTCGATCTGCGCGACAATCCGGCGGGCGCTCTCGTCGATGAGGCGCGTGCGCTCGGCATCGAGATCAACCATGGCCGCGCCGTCATCAAGACCGGCGGACGCCTGCGTGTCTCCTCGATGACGATCCAGCCGAAGAATGGCGGCGGCGAGCGCAACATCCCCATCGATGCGCTGCTGATGTCGTCGGGCTGGACGCCGTCTGTGCATCTGTTCTCGCAGTCGCGCGGCAAGGTCGCCTTCGACGACGCCACCAAGCGCTTCCTGCCCGGCGCTTACGCGCAGGATTGCGTCTCCGTCGGGGCCTGCAATGGCACGGACGGCATTTCCGCAACCCTCGACGAAGCCTATGCGGCCGGCGAGAAGGCTGCAAAGGATGCCGGCGCGAAGGCCGGCAAGTCGACCAAGCCGAAGGCGGAGACTTCCGAAAGCTGGGCCGGCGGCATGCTCGGTGCAGGGCCGGGGGCCGGCGCGGACACGACCGTGAAAGCCTTCGTCGATTTCCAGAACGACGTCACTGCCAAGGATATCCGCCTTGCCGTGCGCGAAGGCATGCGCTCGATCGAGCACGTCAAGCGCTTCACCACCAACGGCATGGCGACCGACCAGGGCAAGACCTCCAACATGCACGGTCTGGCGATTGCCGCCGAGACGCTGGACAAGGATATTCCCTCGGTCGGCCTCACCACCTTCCGCGCGCCCTATACGCCGGTGACCTTCGGCTCCATCGTCAATCACGGTCGCGGCGTTCTGTTCGACCCGACGCGCAAGACGGCGATGCATGGCTGGGCGGAAGCCCATGGTGCCGTGTTCGAGGATGTCGGCCAGTGGAAGCGCGCCTGGTATTTCCCCAAGCCCGGCGAGGACATGCATGCGGCGGTCAACCGCGAATGCGTGACGGTGCGCAAGGCTGCCGGCCTGTTCGACGCCTCGACGCTGGGCAAGATCGAAGTGGTCGGGCCGGATGCGGCCAAGTTCATGGAACTGCTCTACACCAACCCATGGGAGAAACTGGAGCCCGGCCGCTGCCGCTATGGCATCATGCTGCGCGAGGACGGTTTTATCTATGACGACGGCGTCGTCGGCAGGCTGGCGGCGGATCGCTTCCACGTCACCACGACGACCGGCGGTGCGGCCCGCGTCATGAACCACATGGAGGATTACCTCCAGACCGAGTTCCCGCATCTCAACGTCTGGCTGACCTCGATCTCCGAACAGTGGGCGGTCATCGCCGTCCAGGGACCGAACTCGCGAAAGATCATCGAGCCGCTGGTCGAGGGCATCGACATGTCGGACGAGGCGCTGCCGCATATGTCGGTGCGCGAAGGCAAGATCTGCGGTGTGCCGACGCGGCTGTTCCGCATGTCGTTCACCGGCGATCGCGGCTTCGAGGTCAACGTGCCGGCGGACTACGGCCAGGCGGTGTGGGAAGCGCTGTGGGCCGAAGGCCAGAAGCACGGCGCCTGTGCTTATGGCACCGAGGCGATGCATGTGCTGCGCGCCGAAAAGGGCTACATCATCGTCGGTCAGGACACCGACGGCACGGTGACGCCGAACGATGCCGGCCTCGACTGGGCGATCGGCAAGAAGAAGACCGATTTCGTCGGCATTCGCGGCCTGACTCGTCCCGATCTGGTCGCAAAGGGCCGCAAGCAGCTTGTCGGCCTGAAGGCGAAGGACCCGAAAGTGGTGCTGGAGGAGGGCGCGCAGATCGTCGCCGATCCGAAGCAGCCGATCCCGATGAAGATGATCGGCCATGTCACGTCGAGTTACTGGTCGGAGAATTGCGGCCGGGGCATCGCACTGGCCGTGGTGATCGACGGGCGCGACCGTATGGGGCAGACGCTTCACGTGCCGATGCCGGATAGCGTGATCGAGGTCGAGGTCTGCTCGCCCGTATTCTTCGACGAGAAGGGAGAGCGCCTCAATGGCTAAAGCTGCTGTCAAAACTGCGACGGCCACGCGCGCACCAGCACTTGCCGGGCGTGATTTCTCCGCCACCGGCGTCAAGCTTGCCGTACTGGCGCCTGCCGAACGCATTTCGCTGCGTGCGCCTGATGCATCCGTCGCCGCCTTGTCAAAGGCGCTCGGTGTAGCCTTGCCCAAAGCCCCGAAAACGTCCGCTACGAAGGGTGGGCGCACTGCACTCTGGCTCGGGCCGGACGAGTGGCTGGTCATCGACGAGGCGGGCGGCGATCCGCTGGCCGATTGCGCCGGCGTCAAGGCGCTTCATTCCGCCGTCGGCGTCTCGCATCGCAATGTCGGTTTCTCGGTCACCGGGACGGCTGCGGCCGCCACGCTCAATGCCGGCTGTCCGCAGGATCTGTCGCTTGCGGCCTTCCCGGTGGGTGCCTGCTCGCGCACGGTTCTGGGCAAGATCGAAGTCGTGATCCTGCGCACGGGGGAAGACGCCTTCCGGGTGGAATGCTGGCGCTCCTTCTCCGACTATGCCTTTGCATTCCTGTCTCAGGCGGCTGTTGACGCTGCCGCCTGAAGGGTGGAACCTTCGATCGCACGCGGCGTTTTGCGTGCATACAGATTGAGGGAAGCCATCATGTCGAAAGCGACATCTAAACCGGCCGCCAAGAGATCGCCGGCCGTGCGCTCGCTCGAACGCGAGCAGCGCGACAAGGAAAACAAGACCAAGGAAGAAGAGCTCGAAGAGGGGCTGGAAGACACGTTTCCGGCCAGCGATCCGATTTCCGTCATATCGACGTCCATATCGGGCGGACCGAAGAAAAAGCCAAAAAAGTAAGAATTTGCAGATCGAAAAGAAACACCCGGCAGGCGGCCAGCCTGCCGGGTGTTTTGTTCTTCAACGCTTTATTTGATGGCGTCGAGGTTGGCGTCCTTGGTGTCCCTCACGAAGATCAGGCCGATGATCAGTGTCATCGCCGCGATCACGATCGGATACCAGAGGCCGTAGTAGATATCGCCCTTGGCCGCGCTCATGGCGAACACGACTGCCGGCAGCAGGCCGCCGAACCAGCCGTTGCCGATGTGGTAAGGCAGCGACATGCCGGTGTAGCGGATGCGGGTCGGGAACATCTCGACCAGGATCGCCGCGATCGGCCCGTAGACCATCGTCACATAGAGGACGAACACGAACAGGATGGCGATGACCTTTGGCCAGCTGACGGCTGCCGGATCGGCAATCATCTTGAAGGCGCCTGCGCCGGGAACGGTGTAGACCGGCACTTCGGTCGCACCTGCCGCTTCCTCAGCGGTTATCAGCTTGTCGGCGATGGCCTTGTCGACCGGAACCATGGCCTTTTCGCCGCCGCGGATAGCGGCTGCGTCAAGTGCCAGTTTCGGGTTGGCGGCGACCAATGCGTCGAGCTTCGAATCCGCGACCTTTGCAGGATCGCGAACCAGCGGATAGCCGCCGTCCTGAAGAGCGGTGTTGATGCCCTTCTTGAACGCGCCGTCCTTGGCTGCGGCATCGGCTCCGGCAGCGACCACGTCATAGGATTCGACGGTTTCCTCGCCGATCTTCACGCTCGCAGGCGTGCCGGCGGGAGCCGTCGCGACGATGTCGTATGGAACCGCGCTCTTTGCCAGGAAGTCCGTTGCGACGTCGCAGGAGGTCAGCGGCTTTCTGGTGCCGACCGGGTTGAACTGGAACTTGCAGTCTCCCGGAGCAGCCGTCACCGTCGCACGGACATTCTGCTGAGCGCTGGCGAGTGCCGGGTTTGCGGCCCAGGTCAGCGCCTTGAACAGCGGGAAGTAGGTGACGATGGCGAGCGCAAGGCCGGCCATGATGATCGGCTTGCGGCCGATCTTGTCCGACAGCCAGCCGAAGAAGACGAAGAAGCCGGTGCCGAGCGCCAGCGCGATGGCGATCATGATGTTGACCGAGACGCCATCGACCTTGAGCACGTTCTGCAGGAAGAACAGCGTGTAGAACTGGCCCGAATACCACACCACGGCCTGGCCGGCGGTGAGGCCGAACAGGGCCAGCAGCGCGATCCTGGCGTTCTTCCACTGTCCGAAGGCTTCCGACAGCGGCGCTTTCGAGCCCTTGCCTTCGTCCTTCATGCGCTGGAAAGCCGGCGACTCGTTCAGTGACAGTCGAATCCACACCGAAATGCCGAGCAGGACGACCGAGATCAGGAACGGAATGCGCCAGCCCCAGGCCTTGAAGTCGTCGGCGCTCATCGAGCCCTGAATGATCAGGATGATGACCAGCGACAGGAACAGGCCGAGCGTGGCCGTCGTCTGGATCCAGGAGGTGTAGAAGCCGCGACGGCCGTCGGGCGCGTGCTCGGCGACATAGGTCGCGGCACCGCCATATTCACCGCCGAGCGCCAGGCCCTGCAGCATGCGCAATATGATCAGGATGATCGGGGCGGCGATGCCGATGGTGGCCGAGCCGGGCAGGAGGCCGACGAGGAAAGTCGACGTGCCCATGATCAGGATGGTGACGAGGAAGGTGTATTTGCGGCCGACGAGATCGCCGATGCGGCCGAAGACGAGCGCGCCGAAGGGGCGCACGAGGAAGCCGGCGGCGAAGGCCAGCAGCGCGAAGATGTTGCGCGTGGCTTCAGGATATTCGCTGAAGAAGGCCGCGCCGATGAAGGCGGCAAGCGAACCGTAGAGATAGAAATCGTACCATTCGAAAACCGTGCCGAGCGAGGAAGCGAAGATGACCTTCTTTTCCTCACGGGTCATGACGCGCGTGGCTGAGCCCGCACTTGCTGCCATTGCCATTGATGTGTCCTCCCAAAGATCCCGCCGACACGGGCCGCCAAGCAACGAGCATAAGCTCGCCAACCCAATTCGGCTGGTGCGAAAGGTACCTCTCCGGCCGGATGAGGACCATCGAGCCTTTGGTTTTATGACTTTGGTCTAAGAAACTGCGTCAGATGTCCGCCGGAGCGAATTATCAAAGAGGTCTGTTCAGATGGCGGAAATGCCGCCGTCGACCGCCAGCGTGTGGCCGGTCATGAAGGAGTTCTTCGGGTCGGCGGCAAACATGATCACTTCGATGACCTCGTCCACTTCGGCGACGCGCTTCATCGGCACGCCGCGCGTCAGTTCGGTGATCGCTTCGGCCTCGGAGGCGCGCGTGATCTTGACGAAATCGTCGACCATCTTGGTGCGCGCATAGGCGGGGCAGACGGCGTTGACGCGAATGCCCTTGGAAGCGTATTCGGCCGCCGCCGAGCGCGTCAGGCCGACGACGCCATGCTTGGCCGCCGAATAGACCGAGAGTTTCGGCGCGCCTCCCAGACCGGCGACGGAAGCGATGTTGACGATGGCGCCGCCCTTGCCGGTCTTGCGGAACTGCCGCTCCATGACCGGGAGCTGCGCCTTCAGGGCGTAGAAGACGCCGAGCAGGTCGACCTCGATGATCCGCCGCGCCTCGTCGGAGGGAACCTGCGGCAGGCGCACGAAGCTCTGGGCGATGCCGGCATTGTTGACGGCGATGTCGAGACGCCCGAAGCGTTCGACGGCGAGTGCCGCCAGCTTTTCCGAAAGCTCCTCGTCGGCGATGTTTCCGGCCAGCGTGGCGGTTTCGGCATTCAATGTTTCGGCAAAGGCAGACAACCCATCGTCATCCATGTCCGAGAGGATGAGCCGTGCACCGTCGGCCGCAAAACGCTCGGCGGCACGGCGGCCGAAACCGCCCGTCGCACCGGTTATCAACACGGTCATCCCGTCAAAACGGCTCATGCTTTATTTGTCCTTGTCGATGAGTTCCGCCGCCAGATGCGACAGGAGTTTAACGGCCTCGCCATACATCCTGGCCTTTTCCGGGTTCGATGCATTGCCGTCCAGCGCGCGCTTGTAGACGCCCTGGCAGATCGCTGCGAGGCGGAAGAAGGAGAAGGCGAGGAAGAAGGTCCAGCGCGGAATCTCCCGCAGTCCGCGCCGCTCGCAATAGGCGGCGACATAGGCCTCCTCGGATGGCAGACCGAGCGCTGCGCGGTCGATGCCGCCGAGGCCGCGAAAGCCGGACTGGTGCGGCAGGCGCCATTGCATGCACTGATAGGCGATGTCAGCGAAGGGGTGGCCGAGCGTCGACAGTTCCCAGTCGAGCACGGCCAGCACCTGCGGCCTGTCCGGCGCGAAGATCATGTTGTCGAGCCGGTAGTCGCCATGAACCAGCGAGACGATGCCGTCGTCTGCCGGCATATGCGTTTCCAGCCAGGCGATCAGCCGGTCCATGTCGGCGATGCCGCCCGTTTCGGAGGCGCGATACTGGCTGGTCCAGCGCGCGAGCTGGCGCTCGAAATAATTGCCGGGGCGGCCATAGTCACCAAGGCCGGCAGCTTCCACGTCGACATCGTGCAGGGCTGCCAGCGTCGCGTTCATCGCATCATAGATCGCCGCGCGTTCGTCGTTCGAGGATGCTTCCGGCAACGCCGGGTCCCAGAAGATGCGGCCCTCCATGAACTCCATCAAATAGAACATGCGGCCGATGGGCGATTCTTCCGGCGCCAGATGCAGCATCCTCGGTACCGGAACGGCGGTGCCGGCGAGCGCCTTCATGACGCGGTACTCGCGGTCGACCTGATGCGCCGATTTCAATAGCTGGCCGGGCGGCTTGGCGCGCAGCACATAGCGACCGCTTTGGGCCGTCAGCAGATAGGTCGGGTTCGATTGTCCCGCCTTGAATTTCTCGATCGTCTCGAGGCCGGAAAACCCGGGAACCTCGGCCTCCAGATAGGGCGCGAGCACGTCGCGATCGAGAGTATTCGGATCGCTCATCCAGCTTCCTTTGCCGGCTCGACATAGGTCAGCGTCAGCCAGCGCGCGGTCAGCGCCGGCTTCTTCGAATCCTCGATCTCGATGGTGACGTCATGCGCCACCTGCACCCAGCCGGAGGGCCGCGCCTTGACGTCGGCGAGGACGAAACGGGTGCGGATGCGCGCGCCAGTCTTCACTGGGGCGACGAATTTCAGGTTTTCGAAACCCTGGTTGATGCCCATGTCGCCGCCTTCCAGCGGCGGGATGGTTTCGTAGGTCATGGCCGACAGTAGCGACAGCGTCAGGAAGCCATGGGCAATCGTGCCGCCGAAGGGCGTCTCGCGCACCGCGCGTTCCGGGTCGCAATGGATGAACTGGTGGTCGTCGGTGGCGTCGGCGAACTGGTCGATCATGGTCTGCGTGACCGTGCGCCAGGGCGAGACCCCGACCTCCTTGCCAACGCCGGACAGAAGCTGTTCGAGGCTCACGGGTTTCAGGCTGGAAGTTGTCAAGCGGTTCGCCTTTTCGTCATTCGGTAAAGGGCGGCAGACCGTGCTGGACCGACTGGCCGCCGTCGATGGGCATTATGGCGCCGGTGACATAGCGGCCGGCGCGGCTGCACAGATACAGCGTCGCGCCCGCAATGTCATCGGGCGCGCCGATCCGCCCAAGGGGAATGTTGGCGCCGAGCTTCTTTGCCTTCTCGTCGGTGCCGACGGCAAAGGCCATCATCTTGCTCTGGAAGGGGCCGGGCGCAAAGGCATTGACGGTGATGCGCCGCCCGGCGAATTCGATCGCCAGCGTGCGGGTCAGGTGATGAACCGCGGCCTTCGACGCCGTGTAGGAATAGGCGTTGTCGGCGAAGGGCTGCGTGCCCATGATCGAACCGAGATTGATGACGCGGGCCGGGTCCTCGTCGGTTGCCGCCGCATCGAGCAGCGGCAGCAGTTCGCGGGTCAGGTGGAAGATGGCGGTGACGTTGACATTCATCACCTTGGCCCAGGCGGCATAGGGGAAGGTCTCGAACGGCTCGCCCCAGGAAATGCCGGCATTGTTGATCAGGATGTTCAGCCGTTCGGTCCGCTCTTTCACCGCGCCGGCCAGCGCCAGTATGCCGGCCTCGGTGCTGACGTCCCCGGCAAAGCCCTCGGCCTTGCCCGGTCCGCCCAGCGCATTGATCTCAGCTGCGACGCGCGCGCATTCCTCGCCCTTGCGCGAGGCGATCAGCACATGCGCTCCGGCCTGTGCCAGTGCGGTGGCGGCCATGCGGCCGATGCCGGTCGCCGCACCTGTCACCAGCGCGGTCTTGCCGGTCACCGAAAACAGCTCCTCCAGATAGGACATCGCTCCTCCAAGCTGCGGCACTTTGAATGAGCATCGGAATATTCCGAAAACCGGTAATCACTTTTCGGTCCGATGCTCTGGCTTTGCCGCGTTGACAACATACCGAGTAGTATGTTCATATTTTCAGCGCTCGTAAAGACCGTGCCTTGCTGCGGGAGATAGACCGCCGCGATATCACCAGGATGACAAACGGATGTCAGAAAGCGCCGCAAGGACCATGCCGGACGATTCCCGCTTCGACATCCTGCGCGCAGCAGCACAGTGCTTCATGGAGCGCGGCTATCACGCGAGTTCGATCGACGATGTCGCGCGCAGCCTCGGCTCGACCAAGGGCCGCGTCTACCATCACTTTCCATCCAAGGCCGATCTGTTCGCAGAGGTGTTTCGCACAGGCATGGACATGAACTACGCGGCGATCGAACCCTATCGCGAGAAGGACATTCCGGCGGTCACGCGCTGGCATCATCTCGCCACCATCCACACCGGTCAGATGATCCGCACCAAGCCGTTCCAGCGCGTGGTGTGGGAGGGCGTGGAACTGCATCTGCGCGGCGCGACCACGCCGGAACAGCGCGAGGTCTTTGCCCGGCTTCTGCAATACCGCACCGAATACGGGCTGATCTTTCGCAAGACCCTCGAAGAGGCGCGCGATGCCGGCGCGATGGATTTCGAGAATCTCGGCATCGCCGCCGAGCTCATGTTCATGACACTCAACTCGCCTATCTTCTGGTATTCGCCGCGCCCCGACGAAACCGAGGGCGATATCGACCGTCTCGTGGGGCAGATCGTCACCTGCGCGGCCAGGGGGCTCGGCGTTTCCTGATCCCGGGCCGTTGCCGGCTTTGAAAATGATCGTGTTCAAGCAGAAGTTGGAGGAAGAAATTCAATGTCGGATATGGCCCTGGGCATGACGGAACGGCTGAAGCCGATCCATGAGCGCGTCGCCCGCATGGTGCGCGAGGAGATCGCGCCGCTCGACGCTGAATTCCTGGCCGAGATCGGCAAGGGCGGCGACCGCTGGGCCTACACGCCGCGCCAGACCGAAATTCTCGAAGGGTTGAAGGCCAAGGCGCGCGAGCGCGGCTTGTGGAATTTCTGGCTGACCAATTCCGACCGCGGCTACGGGCTTTCGACGGTCGAATATGCCTATCTCGCCGAGGAAATGGGCAAGGCGCATCTGGGCGCCGAAACCTTCAACTGCTCGGCGCCCGACACCGGCAATATGGAAGTGCTGGAGCGCTATGGCTCGGCCGAGCACAAGGAGCGCTGGCTGGGGCCGCTGCTGGAAGGAAAAATCCGCTCGGCCTATCTGATGACCGAGCCGGATGTCGCCTCGTCGGATGCCACCAATATCTCCCTGCGCTGCGAGCGCGACGGCGATGACTATGTTCTGAACGGCGAGAAATGGTGGGCTTCGGGCTCCGGCGATCCGCGCTGCAAGATCTACATCGTCATGGTCAAGACCGGCGGCGATGACGCGCCGAAGCACAAGCGGCATTCGATGATCTTGGTGCCGGCCGGCACCGAGGGCGTCGAGAAGCTGCGGGCGATGCAGGTGTATGGCGAGGACGACGCCCCGCACGGCCATTTCCACATCCGCTTCACCAATGTCCGTGTGCCGGCATCCAATCTCATCCTCGGCGAGGGCAGGGGTTTCGAGATCGCTCAAGGGCGGCTCGGCGGCGGGCGCATCCACCACTGCATGCGCGCCATCGGCCAGGCCGAGCGGGCGCTGGAACTGATGTGCACGCGCGCCTTGCGGCGCGAGGCCTTCGGCAAGAAGTTGGCCGAACTCGGCGCCAATTTCGACATCATCGCCGAAGCCCGCATGGAGATCGAGATGGCGCGGCTGCTCTGCCTCAAGGCTGCCTGGATGATCGACCAGGGTGATGCACGCGCGGCGGCTCCCTGGATCAGCCAGATCAAGGTCGCGGCACCGCGTATCGCGCTCAAGGTGGCAGACGAGGCAGTGCAGATGTTCGGTGCGAAGGGGATTAGCCAGGACACCGAACTGGCGCGCATCTGGACCCATCTCAGGACGTTGCGGCTCGTCGACGGGCCGGACGCCGTGCACCGCCGCCAGATCGCCCGCAACGAGCTTAGAAAATACACGCAGGAAAAGGTTTAGCGATCATGCCTTGGCTGCCGTCAGTACCCCCACCCCTAACCCCTCCCCACAAGGGGGAGGGGAATATTGTGCCGGCCTATCCAATTCCCTCCCCCTTGTGGGGAGGGGTTAGGGGTGGGGGTATCGAGCCGCCGCAACGTGCGTCGTCTTCATACGAAATAGTCCTGCCACAACGAGAAGAGGCTCGGGTCAGGGATTGCCTGTCCTTTGAACCGAGGTGCGTGGCATGAAGGCAATCGTCGTCAACAATTACGGCTCGATCGACCAGATCGTCTATGCGGACTGGCCGGAGCCGGAAGCCAAGGGCAATCAGGTCGTCATCGAGGCGGAGGCCATCGGCGTCAATTTTCCTGACGGTTTGCTGGTGCAGGGCCTCTACCAGATGAAGCCGGAGCTGCCCTTCGTGCCGGGCATGGAGGTGGCGGGCAAGGTTGTTGCCGTCGGGCCGGATGTGAAGTCGCTGAAGGTTGGTGACCGGGCTGCGGCACTTTCCACCCATGGCAGCTATGCCGAACGGGTCGCGGTGCCTGAGCCGGCAGCGATGAAGCTGCCGGACGGTATGGATGCCGGCCACGCCTGCGCGCTGATCTGCGGTTACGGCACTTCGCACTACGCCCTGAAGCAGCGCGCGCAGATAAAACCCGGCGAAACGCTCTGCGTGCTCGGCGCGTCGGGCCTGACCGGCATCGCGGCGATCCAGATCGGCAAGGCGATGGGCGCGACCGTCATCGGTGTGGCGTCGACCGAGGAGAAGCGCCAGATCGCGAAGCAGGCCGGCGCGGATATCGTGCTCGGCTATGAAGACCTCAAGGATCGCCTGAAGGAAGCGACCGGCGGCAAGGGCGTCGATGTCGCCTTCGACCCGGTCGGCGGTGAAGCCTTCGATGCGCTGTCGCGTTCGATGGGCTGGGGCGGGCGACTGCTGGTCATCGGCTTTGCCTCGGGCACGATCCCGAAATTCCCGGTCAATCTGGCGCTGGTCAAAGGGTTTTCGGTGGTCGGCGTGTTCTGGGGCGCTTTCACTGCCAAGGAACCGCAGGCCTATGCCGAGAACATGAGCGAGCTGCTCGGCTGGTATCGCGCCGGCAAGGTCAAGCCCGTCATCGAAGGCACCTATCCGCTTGCCGACGCGGCAAAGATACTGAAGCGCGTGATCGGGCGCGGCGCGTCCGGCAAGCTTATCCTCAAGCCGTGAACGGAGTTTTCCATGGCACTCCCATCCGAGATGAACGCACTGCTTCTGACCAATGACGGCTACACCAAGACGCCCTCGGGAAGCGTTCTGGAGGCGATGGAGCCTTATGTCGTGCCCGGCCGCATCGCCGTGCCTTCGCCGAAGCCGAAGCAGGTTCTGATCAAGGTCAGCCTCGCCTCGATCAACCCGTCCGACGTGATGTTCATCAAGGGTCAGTACGGCCAGCCGCGTTTCGTCGGCCAGCCTGCCGGTTTCGAGGGTGTCGGCATCGTCGCGGCTGCCGGCGACGATCCGGCCGCGCAGAATATGCTCGGAAAGCGCGTCGCCTTCGCCACCGGCTACACCAATTAGGGCGCCTGGGCCGAATATGCGATGGCCGAAGCCTCAGCCTGCATCCCGCTGATCGACAGCGTGCGCGACGAGGATGCCGCCGCCATGATCGTCAACCCGCTGACTGCTCTGGCCATGTTCGACATCATTCGGGAAGCGGGCGAGAAGGCTTTCGTGCTGACCGCCGGCGCCAGCCAGCTGTCAAAGCTGATCATGGGCGTAGCCCGGGACGAAGGCTATCGCCCCATCGCCATCGTCCGGCGCGACGACCAGATCCCGCTGCTGAAGGAGGCGGGAGCCGCGCATGTGCTCAATGCCGAAGCGCCGGATTTCGCCAGTGCCTTGAAAGAGGTGATGAAGACTGAGCAGCCGCGCATCTTCCTCGATGCCGTCACCGGCCCGCTTGCGGGGGCGATCTTCGATGCCATGCCCAAGGGCGCGCGCTGGATCGTCTATGGCAGGATGGACCTTTCCACCACGCCGATCGTCCAGCCCGGCCAGCTCATCTTCATGGACAAGAAGATCGAAGGCTTCTGGCTGGTCGAGTGGATGCGCGACACGCCCATCGAGCGCAAGGGCCGCGCGGTGATGGAAGCGCAGAAGCGCTTTTCGGACGGGCGCTGGGCGACCGACGTGACGGCGGTGGTGCCGCTCTCGGAAGCGATGGCGCGGGTACCGGCGGAACTCGCCAAGCCGAACGGGAAGGTTTTTATCAAGCCTTGAGGGGCTGCTATTCCTTCTCCCCGTTTACGGGGAGAAGGTGGCCCGAAGGGCCGGATGAGGGGCAGCTCTTACAGTGAAGGTGAGTTGCAATCGCGAGCCGTCGCACCGCCCCTCATCTGCCTGCCGGCATCTTCTCCCCGTGAACGGGGAGAAGAAAGCAGTCCTACTCCGCCGGCTCCACATTCGTGTAAGCCGCTTCTTCCAGCTCGCGCTTGAGCCGCGCTTCTTCCTCGACCTTGGGCGTGACCCAGCGGCCGAGCAGCAGATAGGCGACGGGTGTCAGGAACAGCGTCGAGGCCGTTGCCAGTCCCAGCCCGCCGACGATGACCCAGCCGAGCGCGATGCGCGCTTCGGCGCCGGCGCCTGAGGCCAGCACCAGCGGCAGGCCGCCAAGCACGGTACAGATCATGGTCATCATCACCGGGCGCAGGCGGATGTTGGAGGCCTCCTCGATCGCTTGGCGCACGCCCATGCCGCGGTCGCGCAGCTGGTTGGCGAACTCGACGATGAGGATGCCGTTCTTGGCCATGATGCCGACGAGCATCACCAGCCCGATCTGGCTGTAGGCGTTGAGGCTGGTGCCGGTCAAAAGCAGCGCGAACACCGCGCAGGCAAGCCCGAGCGGCACCGTCGCCATGATGATGACGGCGCTGACGAAGCTTTCGAACTGGGCCGCCAGAACCAGCAGGATGATGACCAGCGCGAAGCCGAAGATGGTCAGCATGCTGCCGCTGCTTTCGCCGAGCGTGGCAGCTTCGGCGAGCGGGATGATGCGCGCGCCTGGCGGCAGCAGCGGGCCGGCGATTTCCTGGGCGGCCTTCAGCGCATCGCCAAGTGCGAAGTCGCTGCGCAGGTTCGCGGTGACCGCGACCGAGCGCAATTGCTGCTCGCGCGTCAGCGACGGCGGCACGGCGCGTTCGGTCAGCGTGGCGATCGTCGCCATCGGCACGAAGCGGCCGTCCGTGGTCTTCATGAAGATGTTTTCGAGGTCGGTCGGGTCGTTGATCGGATTGGTCGTCGAAACGAGCTTCACCTTGTAGGCGCGGTCGTTGATGAAGACCTCGTCCACCTCACGCCCGTCCAGCATCGCCTGCACGGCGTTGGCCAGCCCGGTTATGTCGATGCCGAGGTCCGAGGCGCGTTCGCGGTCGATCTCGACGGCAAGCTGCGGCTGGGTCGCATCGTTGGACAGGCGCGGCTGCTGGAAGCGCGGGTCCTTCTCCATCTCGGTGACGACCTTGTTGGCCGCCACGCCGAGATCGGCATAGCTGTTGGAGCCGACGATGGCGAATTGCAGGCCGTTGCCGGCGCCGCGAATGCCGAGGCTGTTGGGCGAAACCGGGAAGGCACGTACGCCGGGAACATTGGCGACCGCCTTGCTGATGTCGGCCATGATCTCCTGCTGCGAGCGCGTGCGCTTGTCCCAGGGCGCAAGCGACATGACCATGAAGCCGCTGTTGACCGAGCCGCCCTGGCCGACATTGGCGAAGGTGTTCTCGATCTCGCCGGAATCGCGCAGCGGCTGGATCAGCTGCTCGATGCGGCGCATCTGCTGGGTGGTGTATTCCAGGCTCACGCCCTGCGGCGCGGTAACCCGCAGCAGCGCCAGCGAGCGGTCCTCGTTCGGCGTCAGTTCCTGGCGGATCAGGCCGAATGCGCCATAGGCGGCGGCGGCGAACAGGACCGAAACGATGATGACGATGGCCGGCGCGTCGAGGCAGGCATGCAGGCAGCGGCGGTAGAGGGCGGCGAGGAACGTGCCGATGCGTCCCATGATGCCGTGATGTGCGTGGTCCGCTTCCGAGCCGCCCGCCTTCAGCATGCGCGAGGCGAGCATCGGGCACAGCGACAGCGCGACGATGGACGACAGCAGCACCGCCATGGCCAGCACGAAGCCGAATTCGCGGAACAGGCCGCCGGTCTGGCCGGGCAGGAACGAGAGCGGGATGAACACTGCGGCGAGCGTAGCGGTCGTCGCGACGACGGCGAAGAACACTTCCTGCGTGCCGAGCACGGCTGCCGCGCGCGGGCCCATGCCCTCGTTGCGGCGGCGCACGATGTTTTCGAGCACGACGATGGCATCGTCGACGACAAGGCCGGTCGCCAGCACCAGCGCCAGCAGCGTCAGGATGTTGATGGAGAAGCCGGCGAGATAGATCGCCGCGATCGTGCCGATCAGCGCCACCGGCATGGCAAGGCCGGGGATGAGCGTGGCGCGCCAGTCGAGCAGGAACAGATAGATGATCAGGAGCACGATCGACACCGACAGCACCAGCGCGATCTCGACCTCGTGGACGGCGCCATTGACGAAGACGGCATCGTCGCTGGTCACGCGTATGTTCATGCCTTCGGGCAGCGTCGCCTGTATCTTGTCGACGGCGGCGTGCACGCCGGTGGAAATGTCCAGCGTGTTGGACTGCGCCTGCCGGATGATGCCGAGGCCGATGCCTGGCTGGCCGTTGGAGCGCAGCGACGACTGGCCGATGTCGGGTCCGATCGTCACGGTGGCGACATCGCCGATGCGGGTGCGGCCCTTTATGACGATGCTCTCAAAGGCTTCCGGGGTGGTCACCGAAGCGGTCGCGCGCACGATGATGTTCTGGTCTTTGCTGGTCAGCGCGCCGGCCGGCGTGTCGAGCGAAACGGTCGACAGGGCATTGCTGATGTCGGCGACGGTCATTCCAAGGCTGGAAAGCTTGGTCTGGTCGATATCGATGCGAAAGATCTTGTCGCGGTCGCCGAAAATCTGGACGTCGGCGACGCCCGGCACCGCCGACAGCGTGTCGATGATCTGGTCATCGATGAAGATGGTCATGTCCTCGACGGACATGCGGTCCGAGGTCACCGCCAGGCGCAGCACGGCGTCGGAATTGGCGTCCGCCTTGACGATGCGGGGCGGGTCGGCGTCATCGGGCAGCTGGTTGGTGACGCGGGCGACCGCGTCGCGCATGTCGGCTGCGGCCACATCGAGATTGACGCCGTCAGCGAATTCCACGGTGACACGGCTGCGTCCGTAGGACGAGCTCGACGAGATCGACTTGACGCCGGAAACGCGCGAGACCGCGCCCTCCAATATGGTCGTCAGCTCGCGGTCGATGGTTTCGGCGGCAGCGCCCGAATAGTCGGCGGTGATGGTAATGACGGGCCGGTCGACGTCGGGCAGCTCGCGCACTTCGACGCCGAAGAAGGCGGCAAGCCCCGCGACCACGATCAGCGTGTTGATGACGAAGGCCATGATCGGGCGGCGCACGAAAAGCGCCGTCATGCCCTTTTCGCTGCCGCCGTTATGCGTTTCCACTATGCCCGCCCCCCGCGCCGCTTATGAGCCGCTGCCGGCAGGGGCCGGTGTCGCGGTTCTCGGCTCTGCACCGGCAATCAGCACGTCGGCGCCTTCGCGCACGGCATGAACGCCCTCGGTGACGACGATATCGCCGGCCATGATCGGAGCGTCGATGAGGACGCTCTCGCTGTTGCGCTGGATGATGCGGACAGGGGTACGCTTGGCCTTGCCGCTCTGGATCGCCCAGACGAAGGCACCATCGGTGCCCCATTGGATCGCCAGCGGGTCGACGGAAGGATAGGTATCGCCGGGAAAGCCCATGGCGACCTGGAACGACATGCCGGCGCGCAGCTTGTCGCCGACATTCTCGATTTTCGCGCGCACCAGCAGCGTGCGGCTAGCCTCTTCCAGGCGGTTGTCCACCGCGCTGACCGTTCCCTTGAATGTCTGGCCCGGCATGGCGATGGGCGTTGCCGTCAGCGGCTGGCCCACTGCAACGGCGGTGGTGAAGCGTTCGGGCACCCAGAAGTCGATGATGATCGAAGAGCGGTCGTCGATCGTGGCGACGGTGGTCGTCGTCGTGACGTAGTTGCCGGCCTCGATCGGCAGGATGCCGACGAAGCCGGAAATCGGCGCGACGATGGCGCGGCGCTCAAGCGCCAGCTGGGCTTCCTGCAGCGCCAGCTGTGCGTTGTCGAGCGCAAGCTGTGCATCGGAGACCTGAACCGCGGTAACGGTATTGGTGCCGCGCAGCGTCTTGGCGCGGTCGGCCTTGGACTGTGCGTCGGCCACGGCAACCTTCGCGCGGTCGAGCGCGATCTTCTCGCCGTCCGAATCGAGCCGGGCGATCACGGCTCCGGCTTCGACCTTGCTTCCGGGCGTTACCGTCAGTTCGGTAAGGCGGCCGGAAGAATAGGGATTGATCGCAACAGATGCGTTGGCACGCCCGGTGCCGATTGCCTGGAGCCGGTCATTGATCGTTGCTGAGGTGACAGGCGCGGTGATGACCGCCGTCTGCTGGCCGCGCCCGCCCTGCCGATTGCCGCCGGCTGCGGCGGTGCCTTCGGTCTTGGCTGTCGCGCCATAGGCCCAGTCGATGCCCCAGCGCGCCAGAATCTCGGGTGCGCCGGGATAAAAACGAGCCCAAGCGGCAGCGGCCACCACAAGGATGACCAGGGTAAAAACGATCTGTTTCCAGGCGGCCATCGGCACTCCGGGCGTCGGGGCGGTGTATCGCCACTTGATTTCGTATCTGCCCGGCTCTCCACCGTCCCCGAGACAGCGAAATGGGCGCATATTCTAGGCGCAAAGCGCCGGAAAGTCAGTATCGCGCCTTTATGTCAATTCGCAGACGCCTTGGCACCTTAAATATCGGTAATCATTCGGATGCGCTGCACAATATTGCGGCAATGCCGGCTATCTCAGGTCTTCCATTTCACGGATGCGCCTTGCGCTCTCCTTTTCCATCGAGCGCGTGATCTCACCGATCAGCGTTTCGGCCACGACGAACAGGGCTGCCGACGAATCCCACGAAGAGGGCACCGAGGTGCGGCCTGCAATAACATGGCGGGCGACGCGGGCGATCGGCGACAGCCACTGGTCGGTGAAAAGCATGACATCGACGCCACGGCCATGCGCCTTTTCGGCAAAGCGGATCAGGCTTTCCTGATAGCGGCGAATGTCGAAGACCAGCAGCACGTCGCGCTTGCCCATGTCGATGAGCCGGTCTCGCCATGTGCTTTCCTGGCCGGTCAGGTGGAACACGTTCGGACGTACGATGGTGAGATGGGCCGCCATGTAGCGCGCGATGGGATCGGTGAAGCGCCCGCCGATGAGGAAGATCTTGGCGCGCGGGTTGGCGAGGCGGGCGACGATGTCGACTATCTGCTTGTCGGAGACATGCCGGAAGGTTTCGCGGATATTCTCCAGCGTGGCTTCCAGCACCGGCGAGGTCTTGCCGCTCTCGGGTGTCGGACGCGCCACGGTCCGGGTGAGTGGCGATTGAAGCTGGGCTGCGAGTTCGTCCTGAAGCGTGGCCTGGAACTCAGGATAATTCTGGAAGCCGAGGCGCGAGACGAAGCGCAGGATGGTTGGCGAACTGACACCCGCCTGCTGCGAAAAGTCGGCTACCGTCTTCAGTCCGATCAGCGGATAATTGGCGATCAGCGTCTGCGCCGCCCGTCGTTCGCCTGCCGGCATCGTGTCGATGCGATCCGAAATCAGTTCGGCTATGCTCAGCGCCATGTCACCTCCCGCGTCGTTCCCGCCAGATGGCGAGACGCTTGTCCCCAAAGCTTTTCGTCCTGCCGTCAAACGCTTGCACAAAGCCGTTTGACAAAGTCTCGTAATGCGTATGAAATCATTCATTGAGACGCAAAGAAACAAAATACGTAACATACGATACGGCGTTTTCAGGGGACTGCAAGAGAATGGAGACTGCGCGATCCGCAGCAGAGGAGGCGTATGAAGCCGTCCGGGTCAGCAACCGGAATGGCGCCAGCCCCTATCTGCTGGTCTGCGACCACGCATCGAATTTCATCCCCGCTTGTTTTGGCACGCTCGGCCTCGAAGATTCCGAGCTTTCGCGCCACATCGCCTGGGACCCCGGCGCGCTTCCAGTCATTCGCCGCATGGCCGAAGCGCTGGATGCCACGCTGATCGAATCCTGTGTTTCCCGGCTCGTCATCGACTGCAACCGGCCACTCGACGCGCCCGATCTTATCTCTGCGGTCAGCGAGACCACGGTGGTTCCAGGGAATGAGAACCTGACCGAGGCACAGCGGCAGGAGCGCATCGCGCTATCCTGGCAGCCTTTCCACGACACGATCGAGGAAGTTATTGCCGAGCGGCTGGTGAAGGGCATGGAGACGCGGCTCGTTTCCGTCCATTCCTTCACGCCGGTCTACAAGGGCGTTTCGCGGCCCTGGCATATCGGCATCATCCACGACGAGGACGACAGCCTCGCTGCGCCGATGATCGATGCGCTGAAGGCGGTCGACGGCATGACCGTCGGCGTCAACGAACCCTATTCGCCGGCCGACCGCGTCTATTTCACGCTGGAACGGCATGGCCGTGCGCGCGGGCTCGCCTGCGCGATGATCGAAATCCGCAACGATGAGATCCGGGATGAAACCGGGCAATGCAAGTGGGCGGATCTCCTGGCCGGCATTTTTGCCGGCTTGGAACCGGGGACGGGGACCAAGGCGTCCGCACGGCTGGGAAAAAGCCATGTGGCCGAGAAGGTAAATCAGAAAGTCGTCTAGCTAAGAAGTTGTCTAGCTGAAACAGGGGAACTTTCACATGACTGCGCCTGGTTACTCAGAAAATGACAAAAGCGAGGACATGAAGGTCCTCCACGGCATGGGCTACGCCCAGGAACTCGAACGGAGAATGAGCCAGTTCTCCAACTTCGCGGTTTCCTTCTCCATCATCTGCATCCTTTCCGGCGGCATCAACTCGCTGGCCCAGGCGACATCGGGAGCGGGCGGCGCCGCGATCGGCATCGGCTGGCCGCTCGGCTGCTTCGTCAGCCTGGTCTTTGCGGTGGCCATGGCGCAGATCAGCTCGGCCTATCCGACGGCCGGCGGCCTCTATCACTGGGGTTCGATCCTCGGCAACAAGTTCACCGGCTGGCTGACCGCCTGGTTCAACCTGCTCGGCCTTGTCACCGTTCTCGGCGCCATCAATGTTGGCACCTACTACTTCTTCATGGGCGCCTTCGGCACGACCTATCTCGGGCTCGAGGACACGACCACGACCCGGATCATCTTCCTCGCGATCATCACCGGGTTGCAGGCGCTGGTGAACCATATGGGCATCGGCCTCACCGCCAAGCTCACCGACTTCTCCGGCTATCTGATCTTCGCTACCGCGATCGTGCTGGCACTCGTCTGCCTGGCTGCGGCCGACAGCTACGAGATCGGCCGCCTCTTCACCTTCGCCAACTATTCGGGCGAGGCGGGCGGCAATGTCTGGCCGACGAATTCGTCGACCTGGGTGTTCCTGCTCGGCCTGCTGCTGCCGATCTACACGATCACCGGCTATGACGCTTCGGCCCACACTTCGGAAGAAACGCTGAAGGCGGCGCATTCGGTTCCACGGGCGATGATCGGCTCGGTGCTGTGGTCGGCGCTGTTCGGCTACATCATGCTGTGCGCCTTCGTGCTCATGCTGCCAAGCATGGACGAAGCGGCAAAGCAGGGCTGGAACGTCTTCTTCTGGGCCATGGACACGCAGGTCCATCCCGTCGTCAAGGACATCCTCTACTTCGCCATCTTCATCAGCCAGTGGCTGTGCGGCCTGGCGACGGTGACTTCGGTGTCGCGCATGATCTTCGCCTTCTCGCGTGACGGCGGCCTTCCCGGTTCGAAGGCGCTGGCCAAGGTCAGCCCGACCTATCGCACGCCGGTGGCGGCGATCTGGACGGGGTCGGTCCTTGCGGTGCTGTTCGTCTGGGGCTCGTCGCTGGTCTCGATCGGCGAGACGCCGGTCTACACCATCGTCGTTGCCTGCACGGTCATCTTCCTGTTCTTCTCCTTCGCCATTCCGATCACGCTCGGGCTGTTCGCATGGGGAACGCCGAAGTGGGACAAGATGGGTCCGTTCAATCTCGGCGAAGGCACTTTCAAGCTCTTCGCCGTGCTGTCGATCATCGCCATGATCCTGATCTTCATCCTCGGCATCCAGCCGCCGAACGATTGGGCGCTGTACATCACCGTCGGCTTCCTGATCGTCACCGGCATCGTCTGGTTCGGCTTCGAGCGTGGCCGGTTCCAGGGCCCGCCGATCGGCGATCAGGTGGCAAAGCGCGCCGCCGAGATCGCTGCCGCCGAGCGCGCGGTTGGCGAAACCGGACGCTGAGCCATTGTTCATCCTGCCGTGGCCGGCGTCACGCCGGCCACGGTTCGTCTATATCCCCAACCCTCATTGCTGAGAATTCACCACCCGGAGTAGGAAAAGAATGGCCGTAAGTTTCTCGTTCGATCAGTTGAAGAAAGCAGTCGCAAGCGACGAGATCGATACGGTTCTCGCATGTTCCGTCGACATGCAGGGCCGTCTCGTTGGCAAGCGGTTCCTGGCGAAGTACTTCGTCGAATCCGCCTATGACGAGACGCATGGCTGCAACTATCTGCTGGCGAACGACATCGATATGGAGCCGGTGCCGGGCTACAAGGCGGCCAGCTGGTCGAAGGGCTATGGCGACTTCGTCATGAAGCCGGACCTTTCGACATTGCGCCGTGTGCCGTGGCTGGAAAAGACAGCACTGGTGCTGTGCGACGTGCTCGACCATCACACCCATGGCGATCTTCCGCATTCGCCGCGCGCCATCCTGCGCAAGCAGGTCGCCCGGCTGAAGGAACGCGGCTATCTCGCCTATTTCGCCTCCGAACTCGAATTCTATCTCTTCAACGAGACCTACGATACTGCCCGCGCCAAGCACTGGCAGAATCTCGACACCGCCTCGCCCTATATCGGCGACTACCTGATCGGCATCACCACCAAGGAAGAGGGCGTGATGCGCCGGCTGCGCAACGAGATGGAAGCTGCCGGCATCCCGATCGAAAACTCCAAGGGCGAGTGGGGTCCGGGCCAGGAAGAGATCAACGTGCGCTATGCCGAAGTTCTCGAAATGGCCGACCGCCATGTCATCCTGAAGAACGGTGCCAAGGAAATCGCCGAGAGCATGGGCAAGTCCATCTCCTTCATGGCGAAGTACAATTACGGGCTTGCCGGCAATTCCAGCCACATCCACAATTCGCTGTGGAGCGAGGACGGCAAGACGCCGCTGTTCTACGATAAAAATGCCGACTGGACGCTTTCGAAGCTCGGCCAGCAATGGGCCGCCGGCCAGCTCAAATACGCCAAGGAGTTCACCTGGTTCCTGGCGCCCTACATCAATTCCTACAAGCGCTTCCAGGCCGGCACATTCGCGCCGACCAAGATCATGTGGAGCGAGGACAACCGCACCGCCGGCTTCCGTCTGTGCGGCGAGGGCACCAAGGGCATCCGCATGGAGTGCCGCATCGGCGGCGCCGACCTCAACCCCTATCTCGCCTTCGCCGCGCTGATTGCTGCGGGCCTTGCCGGCATCGACGAGAAGCTGGAGCTGCAGAAGCCGTTTGTCGGCGACGCCTATCAGGCCTCGCGCCTTCCCGAGATTCCGAAGACGCTGCGCGAAGCGACGGAGACGCTGGCGAAATCGAAGATGCTGAAGACGGCGCTGGGCGAAGAGGTGGTCGAGCACTACGTCCACACCGCCCGCTGGGAGCAGATGGAATATGACCGCCGCATAACCGACTGGGAACTGCACAGGGGGTTCGAGCGGTATTAGAATGTTTGGTGCGTCCTTCGAGGCTCCCCTTCGGCAAGCTCAGGGTCGCACCTCAGGATGAGGGAGGTGGTGTCCCGCTTCCCAATTCCTGGAACGCAGGCATGTTGGAATTTGATGGCGAGTTGCAGACCTCCCTCATCCTGAGGTGCGACCCTGAGCTTGCCGAAGGGGAGCCTCGAAGGACGCACTAGTCAACAGCAGCAAAACAAATCGCGGGCATAGCTCGCAAATGGAATTCATCGGAGTTACCCATCTTGGAAACCGTAAAACTCATTACCCCCATCGATGGCTCGATCTATGTCGAGCGGCCCATCGCGACCGATCAGGCTGTCAACGCTGCCGTTGAACGCGCGCGTGCTGCGCAGGTCGACTGGGCGCAGACCTCGATTGCCGAGCGCGGCAAATACATGCTGGCCATGCTTGAGGCGCTGGTCGCCATGAGCGACGAGATCGTGCCGGAGATCGCCTGGCAGATGGGCCGCCCCGTCCGCTATGGCGGCGAGTTCGGCGGCGTCAGGGAACGCACCAACTACATGGTCGAGATCGCCGAGCAGGCTTTGAAGCCGGTGATGGCCTCCAATCCGAAAGACGGTTTCCGCCGCTACGTGAAGAAGGAGCCGCTCGGCGTCGTCATGGTCGTTGCGCCGTGGAACTATCCCTATCTCACCGCCGTCAACACCATCGTTCCAGCGCTGATGGCGGGCTCCACCGTCATCCTCAAGCACGCTGCGCAAACGATCCTCGTCGGCGAGCGTTTTGCCCAGGCTTTCGAAAAGGCCGGCCTGCCCAAGGGCGTGTTCCAGAACATCGTGCTCAACCACGCCCAGACCGAAAAGCTTCTCGGCTCGGGCAAGATCGATCATGTCAATTTCACCGGTTCGGTTGCCGGCGGCAAGGCGATCGAGAAGGCGGCGGCCGGCACTTTCATGACGCTCGGCCTCGAACTCGGCGGCAAGGACCCGGCCTATGTCCTGCCCGATGCCAAGCTCGACCATGCCATCGCCAATCTGGTCGACGGCGCCTTCTACAATTCCGGCCAGTGCTGCTGCGGCATCGAGCGCGTCTATGTCCACGAAAAGGTCTATGACGATTTCGTCGAGGGCTTCATCGCCGAGACGAAGAACTATGTCGTCGGCAATCCGCTGG
Organism: Mesorhizobium sp. DCY119; assembly: GCF_003590645.1. Taxonomy (NCBI): domain Bacteria; kingdom Pseudomonadati; phylum Pseudomonadota; class Alphaproteobacteria; order Hyphomicrobiales; family Phyllobacteriaceae; genus Mesorhizobium; species Mesorhizobium sp. DCY119. The sequence continues at coordinate 1,439,606 of NZ_CP031834.1, forward strand.
AACAGGCGACCACGATGGGGCCGATGGCGCAGGCACGCTTTGCCGACTTCATTCGCGAGCAGAAGGCGGAAGCCCTGCGCAAGGGCGCGACGGCACACATCAACATGAAGGTCGATCAGGACAAGGCCGGCTCGCCCTATCTGGCGCCGGAAGTGCTGACCAATGTCGACCACCAGATGAGCGTCATGCGCGAGGAAAGCTTTGGTCCCATCGTCGGCATCATGAAGGTGCGCGGCGACGAGGACGCCATCGCGCTGATGAACGACAGCCCCTACGGCCTCACCGCCTCGATCTGGACCGCCGACACCGACCGCGCCATCGCCATCGGCGACCGGGTCGAGACAGGCACCGTATTCATGAACCGCTGCGACTATCTCGACCCGGCGCTCGTCTGGACCGGCGTCAAGGACACCGGCAAGGGCGCCGGCCTGTCGCAGATCGGCTACGACAACCTGACGAGGCCGAAGAGCTATCATCTGCGCGAAGCTATTTAGGTGACGCGTTGTATTTCCATTGGCGTCATCCCGGCCGACCGAGCTTAGCGAAGGAGAGCCGGGACCCATTCCGGAACATAGTTGATGTCACGGAATGGGTCCCGGATAGCCGCTCTCCGCTTCGCTACGATCGACTTCCGGGATGACGCAGTTGCTCAGTGAAAGATACCCCAATGACCAAACTCATCTCCAAATGGAACTACCCCACTGTCGTCCGCTTCGGCGCGGGGCGCATCTCGGAACTGCCGGAGGTGTTGGCTGCGACCGGCATCAAGCGGCCGCTCTTCGTCACCGATCCGGGGCTGGCCAAGCTGCCGGTCGTGGCCAAGACGCTGAAGCTGCTCGACGATGCGAAAATCCCCTATGGCGTCTTTTCCGACGTCAAGCCGAACCCGGTGGAATCGAACCTCACCGCCGGCATCGCCGTGTTCAAGAAGGGCAAGCATGACGGCGTCATCGCCTTCGGCGGCGGTTCGGGCCTCGACCTCGGCAAGCTCATCGCCTTCCAGGCAGGCCAGACCCGCCCGGTCTGGGATTTCGAAGATGTCGGCGACTGGTGGACGCGGGCGAATTCCGACGTCATCGTACCGATCATCGCCGTTCCGACCACTGCCGGCACCGGTTCGGAAGTCGGCCGCGCCGCGGTGGTGACCAACGAGGAAACCCACACCAAGAAGGTCATCTTCCATCCGAAGATGCTGCCGGAAATCGTCATCGCCGATCCTGAACTGACGGTCGGCATGCCGGCTTTCATCACCGCCGGCACCGGCATGGACGCGCTTGCCCACTGCCTCGAAGCCTACTGCGCTCCGGGCTATCACCCCATGGCTGACGGCATTGCCGTCGAGGGCATCCGGCTGGTCTTTGAAAACCTGCCGAAAGCCTTTGCCAACGGCAAGGATCTCACCGCGCGCGCCCATATGATGAGTGCTGCCGCCATGGGCGCTGCCGCCTTCCAGAAGGGCCTCGGCGCGATCCATTCGCTGTCGCATCCAATCGGCGCACTCTACGACACCCATCACGGCATGACCAACGCCGTCTTCATGCCCTATGTGCTCGCCTTCAACCGCGACGCGGTCGAGGAGAAGATCGCCCGCCTTGCCGCCTATTGCGGCATCAAGGGCGGCTTCGACGGTTTTGCCAAGGCTGTCATCAAGTTGCGCAAGGAACTGAAGGTTCCGAACACGCTGCCGGGTCTCATCAAGGGCCTCGACATGGACAGGAAACGCAAGACCCTGATCGCCGACATGGCGATCGTCGATCCGACCGCCGGCGGCAACCCGGTCAAGCTGACGAAGAAGGCAGCACTGACACTGCTCGAAAGCGCTATCGAAGGCACGCTCTGAGAGACATTACCGGCCCCGCCCCGTCGTCTTGCGACATGACAGGGCGGGGCTGGAACAGCCTTCGTCGAATAAGGAAAGGAGAACGAAAGACGGGGAGACACCAATCGAAATCATTAGCCGGAAAACGAACGCCGGCGATTGCCAGCCCTTTGTAAAAGTAGTTAGATTTTTAGATCGCGGACGGGTCGGGAGGCATTACTTTTCACACGACTGTCATCGAGTATCGGTAACCGCATCACAGGCGCGCTTGGGCGTCAGTTCAACGGAGAGAACACATGTTCAGTTTCACGGGAAAAGTGCTTTCCCTTACCGCTGCGTCACTGATGGTGACGTCGGCGATCGCCTCGGCACAGTCGATGGACGAGCTGGTCGCCGCGGCCAAGAAGGAAGGCCAGCTTACCACGATCGCGCTGCCGCATGACTGGTGCGGCTATGGCGCCGTCATTGCCGGCTTCAAGGCGAAATATCCGGAAATCACCGTCAACGAACTCAACCCCGACGCCGGCTCCAGCGACGAGGTCGAGGCAATCAAGGCGAACAAGGACAACAAGGGCCCGCAGGCGCCTGACGTCATCGACGTCGGCCTCTCCTACGGCCCGCAGGCCAAGGCCGACGGCCTGATCCAGCCCTACAAGGTCTCGACCTGGGATTCGATCCCCGACAGCGCCAAGGATGCCGAAGGCTACTGGTACGGCGATTATTACGGCGTGCTCGCCTTCGAGGTGAACAAGGACCTCGTCAAGGAAGCCCCGGCCGACTGGGCCGATCTGCTGAAGCCGGAATTTGCCAACTCGGTTGCACTCGCGGGTGATCCGCGCGCCTCCAACCAGGCCATCCAGGGCGTCTACGCTGCCGGCCTGTCCAAGGGTGCGGAAGCCGGCGCCAAGGCAGGTGAAGCCGGCCTCGAGTTCTTCAAGGAACTCAACGCCAAGGGCAACTTCGTTCCGGTCATCGGCAAGTCGGCCACGCTCGCGCAGGGCCAGACCCCGATCCTCATCACCTGGGACTACAACGCCCTTGCGGGCCGCGACACGCTGAACGGCAACCCGCCGGTCGAAGTCATCGTGCCGAAGACCGGCGTCGTTGCCGGCGTCTATGTCCAGGCGATCAGCGCCTACGCGCCGCACCCGAACGCCGCCAAGCTGTGGATGGAATATCTCTACTCCGACGAAGGTCAGCTCGGCTGGCTGAAGGGCTATTGCCACCCGATCCGCTTCAACGATCTCGCCAAGAAGGGCGCGATCCCGAAGGATCTGCTCGACAAGCTGCCGCCGGCAGCCGCCTATGAAGCCGCCGTCTTCCCGACGCTGGACGAACAGGCTGCCTCCAAGGAAGCCATCACCAAGAGCTGGGATTCGGTCGTCGGCGCCAACGTCCAGTAAGCTTTGAAATGTACTGCCGGGTGGCCGCAATGGCCGCCCGGTTTCCCTTCCAGGGTTCCGCTGCATGACCGACGCCACCATTTCCGATCCCGCAGCAGCCCGGCAATCCGGGCCGCCCGCGCAGGCGCGCGGCATGCGGCTGCCGCTTCATTGGCTGGGCGTCGCGCCATTCTTCATCTTCGCGCTGATGTTCCTGATCCTGCCGACCTTCTATCTGGTCGTCGGGGCCTTCCAGAACGATCAGGGCCAGTTCACCTTCGAAAATATCGCTTCGCTGTTCCAGCCGTCGATCCTCGCCGCCTACTGGATTTCCATCAAGGTGAGCTTTGCTTCGGCCATCCTCGGCGCGCTGATCGGCATCGCCATTTCGATTGCCATCGTGCGCGGCGGTCTGCCGCGCTGGGTGCGCTCCGCCACCATGACGTTTTCGGGCGTCGCCTCGAACTTTGCCGGCGTACCTCTGGCCTTCGCCTTCCTTGCCACCCTCGGCCGGCTCGGCCTGGTCACGATCCTGCTGCGCGACGTGCTCGGCATCAACATCTACGCGCTCGGCTTCAACATCCTGTCCTTCTGGGGCCTGACGCTGACCTATCTGTTCTTCCAGATCCCGCTGATGGTGGTCATCATCACGCCGGCGATCGACGGCCTGAAAAAGGAATGGGGCGAGGCTGCCTCCACGCTTGGCGCCACCCAGTTCCAGTATTGGCGCATGGTCGCCATTCCGGTTTTGTGGCCGAGCTTCCTCGGCACTGTCATCCTGCTCTTCGCCAATGCGTTCGGCGCCATCGCCACCGCCTATGCGCTGACCGGCTCGTCGCTCAACATCGTGCCGATCCTGCTCTATGCGCAGATCCGCGGCGACGTGCTGCACAATCCGCATCTCGGCTATGCGCTGGCCTTCGGCATGATCTTCATCACCGGGCTCGCCAACATCTTCTACATCTGGTTCCGAACCCGCAGCGAGAGGTGGCTCAAATGAAGGTAAGCCGCTTCTGGGCGTGGGCGACCTTCATCGTCGGTGCCGCCTATTTCTTCATCCCGCTGATCGCGACGCTGGAATTCTCCCTGCGCATGCGGCGCGGCGAATATTCCTTCGACGCCTACAGGGTCGTTCTGGGCGATATCCGTTTCCAGGAAACCTTTGGCTATTCGGTCATCATCGCCTGCTTCACCATCATTCTCGGTGTGGTGCTGGTGGTGCCGACCGCCTACTGGATCAGGCTGCGCATGCCGCATCTTCGGCCGGTGGTCGAGTTCATCACGCTGCTGCCGCTGATCATCCCGGCCATCGTCATCGTCTTCGGCTATATCCGCATGTATGGCTCGAACTCGCCGATACCGTTCCTGGGTTCGACGCGCGGCACCGACCTCCTGCTCATCATCGGCTATGCCACGCTGGCGCTGCCCTACATGTACCGCGCGGTCGATACCGGCCTGCGAACCATCGACGTGCGCACGCTGACCGAGGCCGCGCAGGTTCACGGCGCCGGCTGGACGACGATCATCGCCCGCATCATCCTGCCCAATGTGCTGATCGCGGTGCTGTCGGGCGCGTTCCTCACCTTTGCAATCGTCATCGGCGAGTTTACCATGGCAAGCCTGCTCAACCGGCCTGCCTTCGGCCCGTATCTGCAGAACATTGGCGCGAACCGGGCCTATGAGCCGGCAGCACTCGCTGTCATCGCCTTCGCCATCACATGGGGCTGCATGTCGGTCATACAGGTCCTGTCCCGCTTCGCGCCGAAGTCGGCAAACAACCCGAATTGAGCTGAAAGAAAACGACGCACATGTCCGAAACATTTCTCAGCATCCAGGGTGTCCGCAAGGCTTTCGGCCAGACCACGGTGGTGACCGATTTCAACCTCGACGTGGATCGCGGCGAATTCATTTCCTTCCTCGGCCCCTCCGGCTGCGGCAAGACGACGATGCTGCGCATGGTGGCGGGCTTCGAGGAGCCGAGCGCCGGCCGCATCATGATCGGCGGCAAGGATGTCACCAACCTCAAGCCCAACCAGCGCAACATCGGCATGGTGTTCCAGGCCTATGCGCTGTTCCCCAACCTGACCGTGGCGCAGAATGTCGCCTTCGGGCTCAAGGTCGCCGGCATGCCCAAGGCCGAAGCCGACGCGCGCGTCGCCGAAATGCTTGCCATCATCAAGCTGCCGGATTTCGGCGAACGCTATCCCTACCAGCTCTCCGGCGGCCAGCAGCAGCGCGTCGCACTCGCCCGCGCACTGGCGCCCAAGCCCAAGCTCCTGCTGCTCGACGAGCCGCTGTCGGCGCTGGACGCCAAGGTGCGCGTGTCGCTGCGCGAGGAAATCCGTTCCATCCAGAAGAAGCTCGGCATCACCACCATCTTCGTCACGCACGACCAGGAAGAGGCGCTGTCGATGTCGGACCGCATCGTCGTCATGTATGACGGCCGCGCCGAACAGGTCGGCACGCCCTTCGAGATCTACAATCGCCCGTCGACGAAGTTCGTCGCCAATTTCGTCGGCACGCTGAACGTGCTGGACGGCGTCGTGTCCAATCCGGCGACGGCGACGGTGCGCGTCAACGATCGCGAAATCACGCTGAAGAAGGGCGCGCTGAACGGCGCCAAGGCCGGCGACACGCTGTCGCTCGCGCTGCGCCCCGAAGCCATCGTGCTGGGGAAACAGGCCGGCCGGGATTCCAGCCTCGGCGGCAAGATTTCCGATGTCAGCTTCTTGGGCTCGGTCATCCGCGTGCGGGTCGGCGTCGGCAAGAACGCCGTGTCGCTCGACACCTTCAACAGCCCGACGAGCCCGCCGCCAGTCGTCGGCGAAGAGACCGAAATCAGCTTCTCCGCCGGGGATGTTCTGGTGCTGCATTAGGGCAGGGCGCGGGTGGTGACGTGACTGCCATGTGCCGGTGCTGAAGGTCGGCGTAGGCAGAACATGCCGTTCGTCATCCCGGAAACCGCAGCGAAGCGGAGGTTATCCGGGACCCATTGGTCAGCGCATCGTCAGGCGCGGCCCCGTCCTGATATTGACGCGCATTCTGTACCGTCGAAACGCTTCTCCGTTCCGGCATGGATTCCCGACACTCTCCGCTCGTTCCTCGCTCACGAGGTCGAGAATGACGAGTGTGTTGTTTGCCCAGCGGCAAGCCGCTGACGTCGGAGATGCGCGGAGCTTGTTGGTTGCCTCGCCCGCAAATGGTCCGAGATCGGCAGCGATTCTTAGCTGCCGTGTTGGCAAATCACCAAGGGCGAAGATTAGCGACAAGCCCCAAATGCAATTCGTCATTCTCGACCTCGTGAGCGAGGAACGAGCGGAGAGTGTCGGGAATCCATGCCGGAACATCAATGAAGTTCACTGCGGTGCAGAACTGCCGTAGCTGAAACCAGCGGAAACTGTGGGGAAAGATTTTCACCCGATTTCCCGCCAACCCATTGTTTCCACTCACCCCACACATTTTTTCACCCCCAATCTTTCCCCACCCCAAAACATCTCCCGCATAATCCCCCCATCGCTCTTGCGGGACCGGGTTCTGGAACCGGGATCGGGGAGAGCGGCGGTGACCTCCCGCCCTGGTGTGGTAGCCAGGAACCCGAGGGCCCGACACAGGCCGGCGTCCTGCGGCCGCATGCCCTGGCTGGAAGCTGCAGGCGACAAGCTTGCGGCGGAAGGATCAAGGGTAGATCGCGCAGGATGCGGAGAACCCGCGGCGTCTTGTCCATGGAATGTACATGGAGCGGGCGTTGTGACCGGCCAACTTCGGGACAGACACCGAGCGGGGCGCGGAAGTCGCGCCACGTACTAAACATAGGAAGGCACGGCCAAGCGCCCCGCTTCCCGATCTTTGACAATGGCCAGACGGTGAAAACCGGGCGTGGCTATGATGAAAACGCGCCAGCGTTTTCTCCCCCCTCGAGGGGGAGATAGCGCGAAGCGCCAGAGGGGGTCGCTGCGGCAGCGCTCTACCGCAAAAAGAACGTCGAGCACTGCCGCAACGACCCCGCCCGGCCCTACGCTTACGCTTCGGGCGTTCGTCGCTTCAATCGACAAATCGTTGTCGATTGATCGCCTTCGGCGACCGCTTCTCACCCCCTCAAGGGGGAGAGGTGATCGCGACATGGCGCCAAAGCAACCAACATCAGATCGTCGAAGCCCGATCCTCCGACAATACCCATAGGGTATCCATACGGCGGCGAACGCTTAATCAGCCAAGTTTTTGAAAGGATGGTGGGCGTGACAGGGATTGAACCTGTGACCCCTGCAATGTCAATGCAGTGCTCTCCCGCTGAGCTACACGCCCATCCGACGCCGCGCATACACCACACAATTGACAGGCGCGTCAATAGTGGGAATTGGGAAAGATCAGCCTTTTACAGTTATCTTTCCCGGTGGCCAAAAAGCCGCTCAGGCGGCGTGCAGCATTTTCTCGACCTCGTTGACGAGATCGCGCAGATGGAACGGCTTGGAAAGCACCTTGGCGTCCTTGGGCGCCTTGGAATCGGGGTTCAGCGCAACGGCGGCAAAGCCGGTGATGAACATGACCTTCAGGTCCGGGTCGATCTCGGTGGCGCGGCGGGCGAGTTCGATGCCGTCCATTTCCGGCATGACGATGTCGGTCAGGAGGAGCGAAAAGGGCTCTTCGCGCAGCCGCTCATAGGCGCTGGCGCCATTGTCGAAATCGCTGACGTCATAACCGGCGCGCTCCAGCGCCTTAACCAGAAATCGACGCATATCGTCGTCGTCTTCCGCCAGAAGAATGCGTGCCATCGTGTCCCGTCCGAATCACTTCAGGAAACCGCAATAATGCGGCTCCGTTAACCATTCTGTATATGAAGCTTGGAGGGTAAACATCAAGTGAATGTCGATATCCATCGCCATATGCTGACATACCGTCAACCAGCGAGGCGCTGGACAGAATGCCTGGCAGATGGCACGTTCATGATCATGATGCAGTGGGTTTTGCGGGTTGGACAGAGTTCATGACAGCGGCCGATGATTTCTCGGTGGTCGCACCGTTCGAGGTTCGCACCAGCGCCGAGCAGCGGGTTCCGTTCGTCTTCAACTCTCCCCACAGCGGCCGTCACTATCCCGAGCGTTTCCTGGCCATGACGCGGCTCGACGGCAATGCCATCCGCCGCTCCGAAGATTGCTATGTCGACGAGTTGTTTGGCGGGGCGGTAGCTCTTGGCGCGCCGCTGCTGGCAGCCAATTTTCCGCGCGCCTATCTCGACGTGAACCGCGAGCCCTGGGAACTCGACCCGCGCATGTTCGTCGAGCCGGTGCCGTCGTTTGCCAACATTCGCTCGGCGCGTGTCGCCGGCGGTCTCGGCACCGTGCCGAAGCTGGTGGGCGAGGGGCTCGACATTTATCCCAGCCGCCTGCCGCTCGCCGAGGCGCTCGCGCGCATCGAGGCGGTGTACAAGCCTTATCACGCGATGCTGAAGCGGCTGGTGACCGGCACCCATGCGCGCTTCGGTTTTGGCGTTCTGATCGACTGCCATTCGATGCCGGCCAGCATCCGCATCGGTGAAAACGGCATGCGTCCGGATTTCATCATCGGCGACCGGTTCGGCGTCTCGGCTTCGCGTGCGCTGACTGAAAATGCCATCGGGCTGCTGATCGCCATGGGCTATACGGTCGCCCACAACAAGCCCTATGCCGGCGGCTTTATTACCGAACATTACGGTCGCCCGGCGCGCAATCTTCACGCCCTGCAGATCGAGATCAACCGCGGCCTCTATATGAATGAAAGGACGTTCCAGAAGTCTTCGGGCTTCGATGCGCTGGCCGACGACCTGACGCGGTTCTGCGCCGACCTGATGGCCATCCCGGACAGCGATATCGGCGATCTGCCGCTTGCCGCCGAATAATTTCGAACGCCTGCGGCGGCCTCTCAAAAAAAACCGCGCTGTTCGCACAACGCGGTCGAAGTCTAGGGAGGAAACGCCCAAGGAGGGCATAGACAGGCGAACCCGTCTGTGAACAAAGTTATTGTGCGCTGCACAAATGTCAAGCGACTTTATGCTTTTTTAATTCAGAGTGATGTGGCAATTCCCCGTTCGGAAACAGCTGTGCCATTCACGCAACATCGGAGAGATACGATTGCCCGTCACCGTTCAGTTCATGCGGCGTATCGCGGAAGCCGCAGCGGCCGAGACATTGCCGCGCTTCCGCCAGCAAGGTGCTGTTTCCAATAAGCTTTCCGGCGGGTTCGATCCGGTGACCGAGGCCGATCGCGAGGCCGAGCGCGCCATTCGCGCGCTGATCAACGCCGAATTTCCGGACCACGGCATTCTCGGCGAGGAACACGGCATCGAGAACGCTTCGAGCAGTCACGTCTGGGTGATTGATCCTATCGACGGCACACGGGCCTATATTTCCGGCCTTCCGGTGTGGGGGACTCTGGTCGGACTGACCGTCGACGGCGACTCGGTTGCCGGCTTGATGTCCCAGCCTTTCACCGGCGAATTGTACTACGCCAACGCGTCGGGCTCGCATTACGAAGGTCCGGGAGGTTCGCGAAAACTCTCGACCCGCAAGACGACGTCACTGGCCGACGCAACGCTGTTCACCACCACGCCGGCGCTGTTCAAGGGTGAAAAACGCAAGCTCTACGACCGGCTGGAAAGCCAGGTTCGGCTCGCCCGCTACGGCACCGACTGCTACGCCTTTGCCATGGTGGCCTCCGGCAATGCTGATATCGTCGCCGATCCCGGCCTGCAGCCTTATGACATCGTCGCGCTGATCCCGATCATCGAGAAGGCGGGCGGCGTGGTCACCACCTTCAGCGGGGGACCGGCGGAAAAGGGCGGCGACATACTGGCGTCGGCCACGCCGGAGCTTCATGCGGCGGCGATGGAAATTCTTAACGGCTGATCGGCGCTAAACCACCGGCGCGTCGCTGCCGGGAATGAAGGCGTCGAAGGCGGCGAGGAACTGTTCGCGGTAGATATCGGCTTCCTGAAGAATTTCGTGGCGGGCACCGTCGATGGTCAGCAGCGAGCCGACGCGCAGGCGTCTGGAATAGTCCTCGATCGCGCGGTTCGAGACGACTTCGTCAGCGCCGGCGACGATGAAGAGCGTCGGGATCTGGACCTTTGCCATGAATTCCGGGCTCTGCACGATCGCACTGGCTTTGGCCGCTGCGCGAATCCAGGCGACGGTGGGGCCGCCGAGGCCCAGATGTGGATAGGTCTCGTAGAGCAGGCAATTGCGCCGGTAGCGGGCAGGATCGGTCGTAAGCTTGTTTGTGGCGAAGGGCTCGACCTGGCCCTGACGTCCGCCCGAGACATACAATTTGCCGAGGCCGCTGTAATAAAGCGCGTTGCCCATGCGCCTGATCGCGGGCATCGACAGCGGTGACTTGTGCAAGGCGAAAAACGGAGCGATCAGCACCATTCGCCGGACGCGGTTGACCATCGCCGGCGTGCCCAGAAGCGCGATCAGCGCCCCCATCGAATGGGCAAGGATGTAGTAGGGGCCGCGGCAATCGGGCAGTACGATCTCGGCAAAGAACTGCTCGAGATCGCGGGTGTAGTCGAGGAAGCCGCGGACATGGCCGCGGCCTGCATCGCGAATCAGCCGATCGGAAGCACCCTGGCCGCGCCAGTCCAGGCTCGCCGACCCCAGGCCGCGTGCCGCAAGATCGCGGGCCGTTTCGAAGTATTTCTCGATGCACTCGTTGCGGCCGGGCAGGATTATGACCGTGCCCTTGAGCGGACGCGACGTTGCCGGGAAAAGCGCATAGCGCAGCTTTTTCTGGTCGAAGGCGGTGATGTAGCCGGAGGTCGCCCTTTCAGGCTTCGGGTTTCCGGGGATGTCGTAGAAATAGTCCGTCATCTTCGGCTTGTTCTCATTCGCGCCGAAGGCCGGCCCTGAACCTGATAAAAGCGTAGCGATGAAATGCAAACAAATTTAGACCGCAGGCGGTCGTAAAGAAGCAAGGCCGGAAGCAGCTTTCACTGACTTCCGGCCTTTGTCGATCCGAGTGGAAGGGACGTTACACCCGGCTCGGCCCCGTCGCGGCAGGATACGCACCGCTAACTTTCACATTGAGGCCAATCTAGCAGGGCGCTTCTGAACGCTAACCGAAGCACCGGTTCATCCTGCGTTCATCAACGCGGATTTTTCGCATTGGAAAAACCCTTGAAATGGCTGGAGGGGGCACCCAAATGACTTCTTGCGGTCGCCAATGAATGGGGCCGCTGATCACGCCGAAACGCCATCATGGGTAAGACAGGTCACACGCGAACAATGTTGCTCAACTGGAGAACAGAACCATGCGTCATGTTGATTTTTCCCCGCTCTATCGCTCTACCGTCGGCTTCGACCGACTTTTCACGATGCTCGATTCCCTTGCCCAGCCGGAAGGCGCGCAGACCTATCCGCCCTACAACATCGAACGGACCGGCGAGGATTCCTATCGCATCTCCATGGCGGTAGCGGGTTTTTCCGATAGCGATATCGCCATCGAAGCCCATCGCAACGTCTTGAGCATCAAGGGTGAGCGCAAGGACGAGGGCACTGGCGAAGGCTCCGAGCTGCTTTATCGCGGCATTGCCTCGCGCGCTTTCGAGCGCCGCTTCCAGCTTGCCGACCATGTCGATGTCACCGGCGCCAATCTGAAGAACGGCCTGCTGCACATCGATCTCAAGCGGACCATTCCCGAAGAGCTCAAGCCGCGCAAGATTGCGATTTCGGCTCCGTCGGACAAATCCGCCAAGCAGATCGAAGCCAAGACAAACTAATTCAGTACGCTCCTCCCGAGCGAAAAGCGGCGCCTTCGGGCGCCGCTTTTTTGTTCAGCTTAGCTATGCGATCAAATCGCCGAATCGATCGACATCGTCAGCCGTTGTCGCAAAGCTGGTGACGAAGCGGCATAGCGTTTCGTTTTCGTCGATTCGCTCGGCAAAGCCGTGCGGCGCGTTCCAGGGAAAAAAGACCGCGCCTGCGTCGGTCGCCGCTTTGATCGTGTCCTTGCTCATGATTGCGAAAACCTCGTTGGCCTGTGGCTGCCAGCCGAGACGGTCATTGCTTGATGCTTCGATGACCTTGCCCAGACGCGCGGCCATGGCGTTGGAGTGACGGGCCGTTTCGAGCCAGAGGTCGTCCGTGAAATAGGCGTCGAACTGGGCAGCGATGAAGCGCGACTTCGAAAAAAGCTGGGCGGCGCGCTTGCGCAGGAAGCCGAGTTCCCGGGCCATGCCGGTGTCGAACAGCACGACTGCTTCGGCGCACCAGCAGCCATTCTTGGTGCCGCCGAAGGAAACGATATCGACGCCACGCTTCCAGGTCATCTCGGCGGGCGTCGTCTCAAGCGATGCCAGCGCGTTGGCGAAGCGTGCGCCGTCCATGTGAAGCGGCAGGTTGCGCTTCTTGGCGACGGCCGAGATCGCGTCGATTTCGGCCAGGCTGTACACGGTGCCGACTTCGGTGGCTTGCGTGATCGACACGGCGATCGGCTGGCCGGCATGGACGAATTCCGGTTCGAAATGGGAAATCGCCTTTTCAAGATTGCCGGGGTTCATTCGTCCGAGCGGCCCATCGACGGCGCGCAGGCGGGCGCCGCCGGAAAAATACTCCGGCGCGCCGCATTCATCTTCCATTACATGCGCTTCGCGGTGGCAGAAGGAGACGCCGCCGGGGCGGTTGTAGGCCGCCAGTGACAGCGAATTCGCTGCCGTTCCGGTGGCGACGAAGAAGACAGCGGCTTCGCGCTCGAAAATTTCGCTGAATTTTTCGTAGACGGCGCGGTCGAGATCGCCATCACCATAGGCGGTGCTGAAACCGGACGCGTGCGTGGAAAGCGAGGCGGCGATCTTGGGATGGGCGCCGGCCCAATTGTCTGAGGCAAAAAACATGTTTCGGTTCCGCAGGATAGCATTGAAAGTGCGCGGACCTTGGCCGGTTTTGGTGCCTGGCATCAAGGGCCAGACCGGAAAAATCCGTTGCAGCCCAAAAATTGACCAGGAGAGCGAAACGGCTGAAAGTTTCGCAGGATTGCGGGCCGTTGAAAGATTCTTTCGCGGTTTGCGCCGTTTTTTTGTGAATCCGTCTTGTGCGGTTCGAAAAATTCTGCAATAAGAAAATTAGGACAGTAGTGCTGTCTTATTTTATCTGCGCAATGTGTGCCGGATTTGGCGTATGATCGACGCCTGTCCGGCTATCACTGCGACCGGTGCCGGGAATGCCGCGAAAGTGGCAGTGACTCGCGCACCCCAAGGACTGTATACCGCCCGGGCAGTATGCTTTTCCGCGGAAATTCGACAAGACGTGCAGGCGATTTGATGGATGTGCCGCTACGGCTGCCAGACAATGGAGAGACGCCCGAAAGGGCTGGAAACGGAAGGGAAGGACGATGACGGACATGACGACATCTGTGACGACGCAATTCCAGGCGCCCGCGCAGACGAAAGCCGTTGCCGTCAAACGCGCGCCCTTGCGAACTCCCAATGGCATGGCCGCGCAGGGACTCTACGATCCGCGCAACGAGCACGATGCCTGCGGCGTCGGCTTCATCGCCAACATGAAGGGCGTGAAGTCGCATCAGATCGTCAAGGACGGGCTGTTCATGCTCGAAAACCTGACGCATCGCGGTGCGGTGGGCGCAGACCCGCTGATGGGCGATGGCGCCGGCCTGCTGGTGCAGATTCCGGACCGTTTCTTCCGCGAAGAAATGGCCAAGCAGGACATCGAGCTGCCGGCACCGGGACAGTATGGCGTCGGCCACTGGTTCATGCCGCAGGACGCCGAGCTGCGCGCGCATATCTATGATGTCATCCGCGAGTCGGCGCAGTCCGAAGGTTTGCCGCTGATCGGTTTCCGCGACGTGCCGGTCGACAATTCCTCGCTTTCCAAGGCGCCGGATATTGCCGCGGCCGAACCGTATCACTGCCAGGTCTTCATCGGGCGCACGCCTGATATCGAAGACGACGAGGAGTATGAAGCGCGGCTCTATCTGCTGCGCAAGGTCATCTCTGGCCGCATCTATGCCGAGAACGATAACAAGGATATCGGCGCCTATTGCGTATCGCTGTCGGCGCGCACGATCGTCTACAAGGGCATGTTCCTCGCCTATCAGGTCGGTGCCTACTACAAGGACCTCGCCGATCCGCGTTTCGAGACGGCGCTGGTTCTTGTCCACCAGCGTTTCTCGACCAACACCTTCCCGTCGTGGAAGCTGGCGCATCCCTACCGCATGGTCGCGCACAATGGTGAGATCAATACGGTGCGCGGCAACAACAACTGGATGGCGGCGCGTCAGGCGTCGGTCGACAGCGAGCTGTTCGGCAACAATATCTCGAAGCTGTGGCCGATTTCCTATGAGGGCCAGTCGGATACCGCCTGCTTCGACAACGCGCTCGAGTTCCTGTTCCAGGGTGGCTACAAGCTGGCGCACGCGATGATGATGCTGATCCCGGAAGCCTGGGCCGGTAACAAGCTGATGGATGCCGACCGCAAGGCTTTCTACGAGTATCACGCTGCCCTGATGGAGCCGTGGGACGGCCCCGCTGCCGTTGCCTTCACCGATGGCCGCCAGATCGGCGCGACGCTGGACCGCAATGGCCTGCGTCCGGCACGCTATGTCGTGACCGACGATGACCGGGTCATCCTGGCGTCGGAAGCTGGTGCGTTCACCGTGCCGGAAGAGAAGATCGTCAAGAAGTGGCGCCTGCAGCCCGGCAAGATGCTGCTGATCGACCTTGAAAAGGGCCGGATCATCTCGGACGAGGAAATCAAGTCCGAGATCGCGACCAAGCATCCCTACAAGACCTGGTTGCACAACACCCAGCTTATCCTCGAAGAGCTGAAGCCGGTCGAGCCGCGCGCGCTGCGCAAGGATGTTTCGCTGCTCGATCGCCAGCAGTCCTTTGGCTATACGCAGGAAGACACCAAGCTGCTGATGTCGCCGATGGCGACGACGGGTCAGGAAGCCGTTGGTTCGATGGGCACCGACACGCCGATTTCGGCCATGTCGGACAAGTCGAAGCTGCTCTATACCTATTTCAAGCAGAACTTCGCCCAGGTCACCAATCCGCCGATCGACCCGATCCGCGAGGAGCTGGTGATGAGCCTGGTTTCCTTCATCGGGCCGCGGCCGAACATCTTCGATCTCGTCGGTTCGTCGCGCAAGAAGCGGCTGGAAGTGCGCCAGCCGATCCTGACCAATGGCGACCTGGAAAAGATCCGCTCCATCGGCCACACCGAGGATCGCTTCGACACCAAGACGATCGACATCACCTATGGCTCCGCCGAGGATGCCGCCGGCATGCAGGGCGCCATCGAGCGGCTGTGCGAGCGTGCCGAGGCGGCAGTCGCCGGCGGCTACAACATCATCATCCTGTCCGACCGTCAGGTCGGGCCGGACCGCATCGCCATACCGGCGCTGCTGGCGACGGCGGCCGTGCACCACCACCTTATCCGCAAGGGTCTGCGCACCTCTGTCGGCCTTGTCGTAGAATCGGGCGAGCCGCGCGAAGTGCATCACTTCTGCTGCCTGGCCGGTTACGGTGCCGAGGCGATCAACCCGTACCTTGCTTTCGATACGCTGCTCGACATGCACAAGCGTGGCGACATGCCGGCGGAAGTGGACGCTTCCGAGGTCGTGTCGCGCTATATCAAGTCGATCGGCAAGGGCATCCTCAAGGTCATGTCCAAGATGGGCATCTCGACCTATCAGTCCTATTGCGGCGCGCAGATTTTCGATGCCATCGGACTGAAGTCGGACTTCGTGGAACAGTATTTCACCGGCACCGCTACCCTCATCGAGGGCGTCGGGCTGGACGAAGTCGCGACCGAGACGGTCAGCCGCCACGCCGATGCCTTCGGCGACGACCCGGTGCTGCGCAATGCGCTCGAAGTGGGTGGCGAATATATGTACCGCATGCGCGGCGAAGCCCATATCTGGTCGCCGGATGCGGTGGCCAGCCTTCAGCACGCCGTGCGCAAGGGCTCGTGGGAAACCTTCAAGGAGTTCTCCGCGCAGATCGACAGCGAGACGGCACGCGCGCAGGGCATTCGCGGGCTGTTCAAGATCAGGCTGGCGGAAGACACTGGCCGCAAGCCGGTTTCGCTCGACGACGTGATGCCGGCGGCCGATATCGTCAAGCGCTTCTCGACCGGGGCGATGTCCTTCGGCTCGATCAGCCGCGAGGCGCATACGACGCTGGCCGTCGCCATGAACCGGATCGGCGGCAAGTCGAACACCGGCGAGGGCGGCGAAGAGCCGGACCGCTACCTGCCGCTGCCCGGCGGTGGCGCGAACCCCGAGCGTTCGGCGATCAAGCAGGTTGCTTCCGGCCGGTTCGGCGTCACCACCGAATACCTCGTCAACTCCGACATGATGCAGATCAAGGTCGCGCAGGGTGCAAAGCCCGGCGAGGGCGGCCAGCTTCCCGGCCACAAGGTCGACGCGACGATCGCCAAGACCCGTCACTCGACGCCGGGTGTCGGCCTGATTTCGCCGCCGCCGCATCATGATATCTATTCGATCGAGGATCTGGCACAGCTCATCTACGACCTGAAGAACGTCAATCCGGCGGCCGACGTGTCGGTCAAGCTCGTCTCGGAAGTCGGTGTCGGCACGGTTGCCGCCGGCGTTGCCAAGGCGCGCGCCGACCACATCACCATCTCCGGCTATGATGGCGGCACCGGCGCTTCGCCGCTGACCTCGCTGAAGCATGCAGGCAGCCCGTGGGAAATGGGCCTTGCCGAGACGCACCAGACGCTGGTGCTGAACGGGTTGCGCTCGCGCGTCGCCCTGCAGGTCGACGGTGGCTTGCGCACGGGCCGCGACGTCATCATCGGCGCATTGCTGGGGGCCGACGAGTTCGGCTTCTCGACCGCGCCGCTGATTGCCGCCGGCTGCATCATGATGCGCAAGTGCCATCTCAACACCTGCCCGGTCGGCGTCGCCACGCAGGACCCGGTTCTGCGCAAGCGCTTCAAGGGCACGCCCGAGCACATCATCAACTACTTCTTCTATGTCGCGGAAGAGGTGCGCGAGCTGCTCGCAGCCATGGGCTACACCCATATCGACCAGATCATCGGCGATACCGATCTTCTGGAAAAGCGGGCGATGATCGAACATTGGAAGGCGCGCGGGCTCGATTTCGCCCGCATGTTCCACAAGCCCGACGCTCCGGCCGAAGCCACGCACTGGACCGAGCGTCAGAAGCATCCGATCGATGACGTTCTCGACCGCAAGTTGATCGAGCAGGCCAAGCCGGCGCTCGAATCGCGTCAGGCCGTCACCATCGAGACCGAGATCCGCAACGTCGACCGTTCGGCCGGCGCCATGCTTTCGGGCGAAGTCGTCAAGCGGTTCAAGCACAAGGGCCTGCGCGACGACACGATCTCGGTGAAGCTCACCGGCACGGCAGGCCAGTCCTTCGGGGCGTTCCTGGCGCGTGGCATCTCGTTCGAGCTGATTGGCGACGGCAACGACTATGTCGGCAAGGGTCTCTCGGGCGGACGCATCGTCATCCGCCCGCCGGAGAATGCGAAGATCGTCGCCGAGGATTCGATCATCGTCGGCAACACCGTGCTTTACGGCGCGACCGAGGGCGAATGCTACTTCCGCGGCGTCGCCGGCGAGCGTTTCGCCGTGCGCAACTCGGGTGCCGTCACCGTTGTCGAAGGCGTTGGTGACCATGGCTGTGAATACATGACCGGTGGTGTCGTCGTCGTCATCGGCCAGACCGGGCGCAACTTCGCCGCCGGCATGTCGGGCGGTGTCGCCTATGTGCTCGACGAGGCCGGCGATTTCGCCGAGCGCTGCAACATGGCGATGGTCGAGCTGGAGCCGGTTCCGGAAGAGGACGACCTGATGGAGAAACTTCTTCACCATGGCGGCGACCTCGACCACAAGGGCCGCGTCGACGTATCCGGCGACATGACCAGCCATGACGAGGAGCGGCTCTATCAGCTCATCTCGAACCATGTGCATTTCACCGGTTCGACACGCGGCAAGGCTATTCTCGACGACTGGGCGAACTACCGGCCGAAATTCCGGAAAGTCATGCCGGTCGAGTACCGCCGCGCGCTGATCGAAATGGAGCGCATGAGGATGGGCGTCGCGGCCGAATAGGCCGCGTCAGCCGTCCGGACAGAAACGGGCCGACCGAAGGTCCGGGCTGGACGGCTGAGCCAACCTGCTTCAAGAGAAGAGCCAACAATTTTTGCCTGTGATTTTTCGCAGGGCCTGATCGACGAAAGTTTTTGCAATGGGCAAGGTAACAGGATTTCTTGAGATCGACCGGCAGGTGCACAAGTACCAGCCGGCCTCCGACCGCATCCGGCATTTCCGTGAGTTCACGCTGCCGATGTCGGACAAGGAAGTCGAAAAACAGGCCGCGCGCTGCATGGATTGCGGCGTGCCGTTCTGCCACGGTCCGACCGGCTGTCCGATCCACAACCAGATCCCGGACTGGAACGACCTCGTCTATAATGGCGATTGGGACAATGCGATCCGCAACCTGCATTCGACCAACAATTTCCCGGAATTCACCGGCCGCATCTGCCCCGCGCCTTGCGAGGAAGCCTGCACGCTAAATCTGGAAGACATTCCGGTCGCCATCAAGACGGTCGAGCAGGCGATCGCCGACAAGGCTTATGAGCTTGGCCACATTCGCCCCTATCCGGCGGAGAAGAAGAGCGGCAAAAGCGTCGCGATTATCGGCTCCGGTCCGGCCGGCATGGCCGCTGCCCAGCAGCTTGGCCGCGTCGGGCATGACGTTCATGTCTATGAGCGCGAGAGCAAGCCGGGCGGCCTGATGCGCTTCGGCATTCCCGACTTCAAGATGGAAAAGCACTATATCGACCGCCGCGTCGAGCAGATGCAGGGCGAGGGCGTGATCTTCCATTGCGGCGTCAATGTCGGTGTCGACAAGCCCGTTTCGGAACTGCTCGCCGAATACGACGCCGTGCTCTATTGCGGCGGCTCAGAGACGCCGCGCCCGGCCAACATTCCAGGCGACGATCTCGAAGGCGTGCATGATGCGATGCCTTACCTCGTCCAGCAGAACAAGCGGGTGGCGCGCGAAGACATTCAATCGGTCGCCTGGAAATCGGAGGCCATCGTTGCCGGTGGCCTGCACGTTGTCGTTGTTGGCGGCGGTGATACGGCGTCCGATTGCGTCGGCACTGCATTCCGGCAGGGCGCTGTGCGCGTGACCCAGCTCGACATCCGCCCGCAGCCGCCGGAGAAGGAAAACAAGCTTGCCGTCTGGCCTTATTGGGCAACCAAGATGCGTACCTCTTCTTCGCAGGCCGAGGGTGCCGAGCGCGAGTTCCAGGTGGCGACGCTCGAGTTCATCGGCGAGGACGGCCAGCTGACCGGCGTGAAGTGCTGCGAGGTCGATGAGAAGCGCAAGCCGATCGCCGGCACGGAGTTCGTGATCCGCGCCGATTTGGCCTTCATCGCCATCGGCTTTGCCGGTCCGATGGCTGGTGGCGTGGTCAAGGAGCTGGACGGACAGCTGAAGATTGGCGTCGATAGCCGCCGCTCGACCAATGTCGATGCCAATGACCGCGACTACCGGACGAGCGTCGACAAGCTCTACGCGGCCGGCGACATTCGCCGCGGCCAGTCGCTGGTGGTCTGGGCCATCCGCGAAGGCCGCCAGGCCGCCCGCGCCATCGACGAGGCGCTGATGGGTTCGAGTGTCTTGCCGCGGTAGGCAGCTTCGAGGAAATCTCGTGAAAAGGCGCCTGCGTGGCGCCTTTTCTTTTGCCTAAGCATGGCAGCTGCCGGCTTTGTCCAAGACTGCCACGTGAAAATTACTCAATCTGCTGATACAGTTTGAGGATGCAGGAGTTCGATCCAGAGGATGTTCTAAGTCGCCCGTTGATGGCGAATTTGGCGACCGTTACCGAGGACGGCGCACCGCGCAACGCGCCGGTATGGTTCGTCTGGGAGAACAGTGCGATCTGGCTTCTCGGGTCATCTGATGGAAGCGCGGTCAAGCATCTGGAAAGAGACCCTCGCTGCGCAGTGGAGATCGTTCACTTCGACAATGAGGCAGGCGTCCTGCTGCATCTTGGGCTGCGCGGTGTCGCCACCGTTGAGCCGATGTCGCCGGACCGCTTCAAGCGGCTGCTTCACAAATATCTCGGCCCCGAAGCAGGGTGGAATGAATGGTTCATCGACAACGTGGCCCAGATCGAGCATCCGGACGGGCGCATGATCAGGCTTGCCCCGACCAGCATTTTCACCAACAACGTGTCGTTCTTCAGGACGGGTCCTGACTTTGCGTGGCCTCCGGGGTAGGGGGCTGATCAGCGCCTGACGGTCGCTGTCGTGTCCGGTATTGCCGGTGCGGCTGCTGTTGCCGGTTCGGCAGGTCGGGGCGGCCAGGAAAAATCGTCGGCGCGGCCGGGTTTGGCTTCGGGCGCGATGCCGTCGATCGCCAGTTTTTCGCCGGGGGAGCGCGGCGATGCTTTCCCGACATTTGCGCCGAGCAGCTCGGTGCCGCCGTCCAGTTCGGGATCGTTGAGCGAGATCGGCACCGTGCGATCGACGGGTGCAGCCTTCTGGGCCTCCGGGGTCAAGGCCGGCAATGCCGGCACGCCGGCCGCCGCACCCGGTGCTGCGGTGAGACCGAGGATCTTGCTCAGAGGTTTTTCCGCATAGAAAGCGAGCTTGCGCTTTCCCGCCTGGGTGAGATTGATGCCGTCGTCGGAGCGCAACCGAACGGGCTGGCCGCTGACGTCGGGACCGGTCGTTATGAATGCGCCGTTCTCATCGACGAACCCGTCCCAGACATCGACGAACTCGGCCTTGGCCCCCTCGCTCGCCGCGCGGTAAATATCGTTGAAGGCCAGCATGTCGGAGGTCATCTTGGAAGACCTGAAAGCCGGCACGCCGACCCAGACGAACGGCACCTTGCCTAGTGTGATCGCCTTGGCCAAGGCTTCTGTGCGCTTGGCATATTCCTTGTTCCAGTTGTCCGTTCCCAGAGTTTCGCGCGTGTCGCCGACGCGCATCTGCTGACGGTCGTTGGAGCCCATCATGACGGCGATCGCGGCGGGCTTTTCGGTTTCGATCAGCGCGCCGATTTCCTTGGGCCAGTCGAAATAGTCCTGGCGCACAAAGCCGGACGAGCCTTTCGACCTGTCGACAATACGGACCTTGGGGTTGTCTGCGTATACGATACCAAGACCGTCGGCGAGGCCGCTGCCGAGAAAGTCACCGATGACGAGCACGACCTTTGCATCGGGCGCCTTGTCGACGACGGGAATTTCCGGCTCTGCCGGCTTGCGTGCGACGGCGCGCGCCTTTGGTGCCGTCTTGCGCACGCGCGCCTTGGGCCTGCCACCGGGTATGTCTTCCGGTGGTGCCAGGCGTGGCTCCCTGCGGGGGAAAAACAGGTCGCGCAACGACCATGGCCGGTAGACCGGTTCCTGCGCGAAGGCAGGCGAAGCCGGCAAGGCCAACCAAAGACCGGTCGTCAGGACAGCGAGCGCAACAAGGAACGCCATAATCCGGACCGGAAATGCGGTGCGCTCCTTGCCTGGCAAAGGCCTTGCTCCTAGCGTTTCCTCAATGTCTTGAGCACTTCCATGCTCGGATGGCCGTCCTGCGTCAAGCCGGCCTTGGCCTGGTATGCCTTGATGGCCGCACGCGATCCTTCACCGATCTTGCCGTCGAACTTGCCTTCGTAATAGCCATAGGCGGAAAGGCGTTGCTGAAGTTCCTGCTTCTCCTCGAAGCTGAGCTTCGTGAAGGGGCGGCTCCAATCCTGCACGAGGCCGCCATAGCCGGCGATCTCGTCGGCAAGCAGGCCTACGGCGAGCGCATATTTGTCGGCATTGTTGTAGCGCTTGATGACGAAGAAGTTCTTGGTCATCAGGAAAGCCGGTCCGCCGCGTCCGTCCGGCACTTTCAGCTCCGCCTTGTCGGAGCCGCTGCGGAACGGCTTGCCGCTTGCGCGAGTGACGCCGAGCGACTGCCATTGCGACAGCGACTTGGAGCCACCGGGGAACTTGCGGCCATCCGGCAGGCTGACCTCGTAGCCCCAGGTCTTGCCGCTCTGCCAGCCGTTCTTGCGCAGCAGGTTGGCGGCGGTCGCCAGTGCGTCAGGCACGGAATTCCAGATGTCGCGCTTGCCGTTGCCGTCCATGTCGACGGCATAGGCCTGATAGCTGGTCGGAATGAACTGGGTGTGACCCATGGCGCCGGCCCACGAACCGGTCAGATGGCTTTCGTCGATATCGCCGCTCTGCAGGATCTTCAGCGCAGCGATCAACTGCGTGCGCGCAAATTTTGCCCGGCGTTCGTCGGCATAGGCGAGTGTCGCCAGCGAACGTACGACATTGCGCATGACATCGTCGCGCTTGAGGATTTCGCCGTAGTTGGATTCCATCGACCAGATGGCGAGCAGTATGTGACGGTCGACGCCGTATTTCGCCTCGATGCGGTCGAGCCACGGCTTCCATTTGCGGGCCATTTCGCGCCCGACAGCCACCGATTGCTCATGCACCCGGTTGTCGAAGTAGTCCCATACCGGTGCGGTGAATTCGGGCTGGAAGCGCGCCTTCTGCAGCACTTCCGGATCGATGTCCTTCACATTGCGGAAGGCGCGATCGAAAGTCGTGCCGGAAATGCCGCTTTGCGCGGCGGTGTTGCGGAAGCTTGAAACCCAGCGCTGAAAGCCGGCGTCGGCCGAAGCCGGAGTCGCCGAAAACATAAGAGCGAGCGACAGACCGGCGGCTGCCGCGGCGCTTGCAAGGCGAATTGCGGTCTTGCGAACGAGCATATTTTCCTCCTTGTCCATCATCGGAAGACTCATTCATCGCCGAACGCGGTTATCAATCAGTTTACCATAGCGAAATTCGCACGCCAAAGAGCCCGCGAAAGCGCAAAAGCGGGCGGTCAATTCAATATTTTTCAATTTCGGCGTGAAAATGTCGCACTCCGTGATTGTCGACAGGCCGTTGGGGTGGATAAGTGTCAATATGAAACAGGTTCGCAAAGCAGTATTTCCGGTCGCCGGTCTCGGCACGCGCTTTCTTCCCGCAACAAAATCCATTCCCAAGGAAATGCTGACGGTCGTCGACAAGCCGGTCATCCAGTATGTGGTGGATGAGGCGCGCGAGGCCGGCATCGAACATTTCATCTTCGTGACCGGCCGCAACAAGGCTGTCATCGAAGATCATTTCGACGTCCAGTTCGAGCTGTATGACACGCTTGCCCAACGCGGCAAGGACGACCAGCTTGCGCGTCTCCAGCGCCTTCAGCCGGCGCCCGGGCAGACGAGCTTCACGCGCCAGCAGGTGCCGCTCGGCCTTGGCCATGCGGTATGGTGCGCGCGCGATCTCGTCGGCAATGAACCCTTCGCGGTGCTCCTGCCGGACATGATCATGCAAACGGACCAGAGCTGCCTCAAGCAGATGGTCGAACTCTACAACGAGACCGGCGGCAACATCGTCGCCGTGCAGGAATGCGACCCAGCCGAGGCGCATAAATATGGCATCGTCGGGCGCGGGAACGAGGTGCGTAACGGGTTCGAGATCACCGGCATGGTGGAAAAGCCGAAGGCCGGAACGGCGCCGTCCAATCTCTACATCAATGGCCGTTACATCCTGCAGCCTGAGATTTTCGGAATCCTGGAAGGACAGGAGCGAGGGGCAGGCAACGAAATCCAGCTTACCGATGCGATGCTGAAACTGGAAAAGCAGCAACCGTTCTACGGCTCGCACTATAAGGGCAGGACCTTCGACTGCGGTTCGCCCGAAGGCTTCATCGAGGCCAATGTGGCGTTTTCGCTGTGGCGGCCGGACATGCACAAAAATATCTCGGCGATGCTGGAAACCATGCTCAAGGAGCTGAAGCCCATCGAGTAGCGGTTGATTGGCCTATCTCTGGACTTTCAGGCCGACGAACACGCTGTTGGCCTGATAGTCGCGGCCTTCCAGATTGCTCTTCAACTGTTCATGGCGCAGCCGGCCGGTCAGGCCGGCATAGCGGTTCAGCCACCAGGTCGCGCCGGCTTCCGCATTGAATATGACGTCGTGCCCGTCCGATCCCGAATAGTCGCGGTATCCGGCGCCGACCGCAGCATTGGCCGTTAGATTGGCGCGGATTTCGCGCTCGACCGACAGCCGCGCGGAATGGAGTACCGAGCCGCTTTCGCCGGCCGTCGTCGATCCCTCCACCTCGGTCGAGGCGGCGAGGTTGACCATCGTGCCGCGCTCCGGCGACCAGGCAAGATTGGCGTTGACGGTCGGCCCGCCTATCGCATCCAGGCGATCGTCGTCGAAGCCTTCGCGAATCCAACCGGCGGAAAACTCGCCTGACAGCTTTTCGCCGAGATCGAGTTCAACGCCCGCGCGCGCGCCGAGCCGGTTGGATGAGCGCTCGTATCCGCTCGCATCGACCTTCTCGTCGTAGAAGCGACGGCCGACTTCCGCTTCCAGGAAGGGCGTCAGCGCTGGTGAGATTTCGTAGCCGCCGCGAAGCGTCAGCGTTGCCAGCGTCGAGTCGCGGTCCTTCTGAGAGATGGTGCCGCCGGTGGAGAGTTCCGCGTCGCCATACATATCGTGCTCGACCCGGCCGGTGATGCCGAAGCGGGCCTTGCCCACATCCTTTTCGAGGCCGAGGCTGCCGTTGAATGTCTGCCGGATCGGCTGGGATAGTGTGCCTTCGATCGCGACCGGGGAGGAGCCCGATTCCGGCCGGCGCAGATAGCCGGCCTCGACGCGCCCGCGAAGCTCGTTGCCGAGTTCGAGATCAAGCTTTGCGTCGATACCTGCTTGCGTCTCCTTGATCTCTTCGCCGGAGAGCGTCCGCCGCAGGATACCGTAAGCGTCGATCGTCGCCGAATGGCGGCTCCAGTCGGATACGGCGTTAAGGCGCAGCGTGGTTTCCGAAAGCACGCCGGACGAACCGCCGCTGCTCGCACTGGCGTTGGAGGTGGCGGTTATGCCCTGTTCAAGGGAAGGGCGAAGCACGAAGGAACCGGCGCGTATGCCGGTGGCGGCAAAAGGATTGTCCTCGCGGGGCCGCTTCAGGCCCTCGATCGCTTCGGCACGCTCGGCGCCTTCGTCGAGCTTGAGGACTTGTTCCGAATCGATGGTCGGCGTGCGCACAGTGCCGGTGGTCGTTTCATCATCGACGCCTTCGACCGGTTGCCCGCTGGCAGTTGTTTCGTCGTTCGGCTGCGTGGTGGTTGCACTGTTGCGGTTGCGCGCATCTTCGGTACGTTTTCGGGCCGCAAAGGTGGGACGCGTGCTTGCCGGCGGCGGATCGTCGGCAAAAGGGTCGTCGGCATTCGGCGGCAGAGCGAACAGGCTGGTATCGGGCGAAGCCGCGTTTTCGGGGGCATCCGGGACGGCGCCGGTGCTTTCAGGAACATATTGCGGCGGCGGGTTCTGGTCTGTGGGTGCCTGATTTGCGGCATTCTGTGCCTGAGCCTTGCCGGTCTGGCCTTTGCCCAGCAAGGAGCCGGTAACATCGGTCTCGGCAACCGCTCCGCGCAGTCCGCCGCTGTCCTGCGCATGAGCCTGGAACGCGCACAAAAGGGTGGCGGCACTTGCCGTAAGAAGCAAGGTCCGCAGCGCCCGCGCTTCCGGGCGTCCTCTATTTTCTGGGCGAACCCAAGACATAATCACCTGCTGTGAAGCCCCAAACCGCCATCGCACGCAGACATTAGCGTTACCGGACCGTAAATCGGGATGGTTAACGGAGGGTTGAGGAAGGCGCTGCCCGGAAGGGGCTGGAGTCGATAATATTGGACAGCGGCACGCCAAAGCGCTAATCGCATCAGCCATGCACGCAGGATCTCTCAAGAAGAAACAGCCGGACAGGCAGGCGTCGATCGCTTCGGCGATGCGGACGGTGAGCACCGAACGGGCAGGCGTTGAGGCGCTGACCGAGGCGCTGGAAAATGGCCTGGCGGAACCTTTCGCCGAAGCCGTCGAATTGCTGGCCGGCATCAGTGGCCGGGTTATCGTTACCGGCGTCGGCAAGAGCGGGCATATCGGCTCCAAGATCGCTGCCACATTGGCCTCGACCGGAACGCCGGCGTTCTTTGTCCATCCCTCCGAAGCCAATCACGGCGATCTCGGCATGATCGCCCGCGACGACGCCATACTTGCCATGTCCTGGTCGGGCGAGACCGCTGAGTTGAAGGGCATCGTCGCTTACGCCCGTCGCTTCAGCATTCCCTTGATCGCAGTGACTGCAGGCGAGAATTCGGCCCTTGCCCGCGAATCGACCGTTGTCCTGAACCTGCCGCGCGCGCCGGAAGCCTGCCCGCATGGGCTTGCACCGACGACGTCGACGCTGTTGCAACTGGTTATCGGCGATGCGCTTGCAGTGGCGCTTCTCGAGGCGAGAGGCTTCACGGCCGACCATTTCCGTACTTTTCATCCCGGCGGTCAGCTTGGTGCCAATCTGATGCATGTCGCCGAGATCATGCATTCAGGCGACGAGATACCTTCCGTGCCTACGGGCACAAGCATGTCCGAGGCGATTATCGAGCTGTCCAAGAAGCGGTTCGGCTGTGTCTGCGTCATCGACGGCGAGGGCAGACTTGCCGGCATCGTCACCGACGGCGACCTTGCCCGCAACCTTCACCGCAATCTTGGCCAGTTGGCTGTCGACGACATCATGAGCCGCAAGCCGAAAACGGTGAAGCCGCAGATGCTGGCAAGTGCGGCCATTGCCGTGCTGAACGACAACAACATCAGCGCGCTGGTGGTTGTCGAGGACGAGCGCCCGGTCGGCGTCGTCCATTTCCACGACCTTCTCAGGATCGGCGTCGTTTAAGAAAACGACGCTACGCGGTCAGCCGGCGCCCGATTCGCGCCGGTGGCAGGCGGCCCGAGGAGGGTTCCTCAGCATCGTTTGCACCTGCCGGACCATGCCGGAATATCTGGTTCAACGGCTTGGGGCGGCCGAGGAAAAAGCCCTGAGCCTCGTCGCATTGTTCGATCCGCAGGATGGAAAGCTGGTCATCGGTTTCCACGCCTTCGGCCAGCACCGGAATATCGAGGCTTTTGCCGAGCGTCAGCACCGCGCGCACGATGGCTTTCGCTTGAGGGCTTTGCTCCACTTCGCTCATGAAGGAGCGGTCCAGCTTGATCTTGTCGAACGGGAAGGAGCGCAAGGTATCGAGCGATGAATAGCCCGTTCCGAAATCGTCGAGCGCGATCGTCACGCCGAGCGCCCTGATCTGGCGCAAGATATGAAGCGTGCGGGTCTTGTCGGCGATAATGGTGGATTCCGTGATCTCGAGTTCCAGTCTGTTCGGCGAGAGGCCGGTTTCGATCAGGATCTCATGGACAAGCTTTGAGAGGTCGGCGTGGGCGAACTGTACCGGCGATAGATTTACCGCGATCTTGTAGGGCGTGTGCCATGAAACGGCTTGCCGGCATGCCGTGCGCAGCACCCATTCGCCGATCGCGAGAATAAGGCCGTTTTCCTCGGCGATCGGGATGAACTCCGATGGCGGGACCGAGCCAAGCTCGGGATGGTTCCAGCGCAGGAGCACCTCATAGCCGCGAACATCACCCGTCAGGACCGACGTCTGGACCTGATAGTAAGGTTCGAGTTGCTCGAGCTCGATGGCGCGGCGCAAATCCTGGGCCAGCGCCCGGCGTGCGCGCGAGGCTTCGTCCATCTTCGATTCGTAGAAGCATACCGCCCGCGTGACCTCGGCCTTCGCCCGGTACATTGCAAGATCGGCGTTGCTTATCAGTCGGCCCTGGTTGTCGCCGTCTTCAGGATAGATCGCGACCCCGATGCTGGCGCCGGTCGAGGTCTCGAAATCGTCGATGCGAATCGGCCGGAACAAGGTGGTTTCCAACCGCGATACGAAATCCAGAAGATCGTTCGGTTCGCTGAAGCGTTTAACCGCCGCGAACTCGTCCCCGCCGACGCGGGCTATGAATTCGCCGTCCTTCAAAAGCCGGGAAAGCCTGCGAGCGATGGTTTTCAATGCCTGGTCGCCCGCGCTGTGGCCGCGAAGATCGTTGATTTCCTTGAAGCGGTCGAGGTCGATCCCGAGAACGGCCACCTTGACGGAGTCTTCCTGGGCACGTTCCAGCTCGTTTTCGAGGTAGCTTCCGAAGCTTACGCGGTTCGGCAGGCCGGTTAGCGAATCGTTGTGCGCCAGATGCTGGAGCCGCTGGAACGTTTCCAAGCTGGAGCGCGCGTCGATCAGGTAGCTCGCGATGCCCGTGCCGGCGATGATGAAGCCAACGCCTGCGACTGCAATGGCCATCGCCTCAAGCACGTCAGGGTCGGTGCCGGTGGCTCCGGTCAGCATCGGTGTGACCGAGACAGCCGTCATTCCGGTGAAATGCAGGCCGACGACGGCGAGAACAAACAGGCCGAGGGAAAGATGGGCGGAAACCTGGAAAGACCGACGGACAGCCTGACCAATCGCCAGCGCTGAGAGGATCGCAGCGATAGCGATCGATGTCACGACGTAATCGGCGTTCCATTCGACGATGCCGTCGACACGATACGCCATCATGCCGGTGTAATGCATTGCTGAAACTGCAAGCCCGATGGCTGCGCCACCCAGTTCCGGCGCGAAGCGCTGCGCCCGAATGAGAGCGACCGTAAAGCCGTAGGCACAGCCGGCAATCGCAATGAGAAGCGAGGCCATCGTCAGCATCGGGTCGAAGGTGACCGGGGCTTGCGCCTGATAGGCGAGCATCGCAATGAAATGTGTGCACCAGACCGAAGAGCCGGCAGCCACGGCCGTGAGGAATATCCAGCCGCTCTTCTGCAGGCCCTGCCGTTCGCCCGCCCGTCGAAACAGTCCAAAGGTGACCCAGCTGCCGCTCACGCATATCAGTGCAGCCAGAATGACCAGCCACAGGTTATGCTCCGTGGCGATGCACGAAATGACGCTCATAGAGAGGGACCCCCGTCCGACAACTTTCGCGTGAAGTCGGACAACCTAAGGTCTTACTTCACCACCCGTAAAGTACGCAGAAGTTGATTACAAATGGTAAAAAAGACCGTGACGGTCATGATTTGCGTGATGACGCAGGGGAAACGGCTGGAACTCGAGGATGCCTCAGCCGATGTCAGGCGACTTCGACGACCAGCTCGGAGTCTTCCACGGCCGTAACCCGCACGCGCGCGCCGACAGGAAGGTCTGGCCCGGAAACACGCCACATCGTATCGCCAAGCTGGATGCGGCCACGGCCTTCGGTGATCGGTTCGGTGAGTGTCGCCGTGCGGCCTATCATCTGTTCGCTGCGCCGGTTTAACAATGGCTGGTCGCTCTGGCTGTTGCGGCCGGACATGATCCGATTGCCGAGATAGGCTGAAACCAGCGACAAAAGCAGAAAGACGATGACCTGGGCCTGCCAGACCCAGATGCCGGCATCCCAGATCAGCAGGGAGATCGCGCCGACGATCAATGCGGCGATGCCGATCCACAGCAGGAAGACGCCGGGAACGACGATCTCCAGCGCGAGCAGGGCAAAGCCCAGCACCATCCAGTTCCATGGGCCCAGTTCGGAGAAAATGCGTTCAAGCATGTTCGTTGCCCCGCGGCAGTATCAGTTCTTGTCCGGCGTGCGTGTGACCGGCGGCCGCGATGACTGGCGCTGGGCGCCAGCCGTGCCTTCCGGCCGGAATACTTCCTGGGCGATCGCGCCAATGCCGCCGAGCGAACCGATCAATGACGACGCCTCGAAGGGCATCAGCACGATCTTGTTGTTGCTGGAAGAACCGATCTTGGCCAGCGCTTCGGTGTATTTCTGCGCCACGAAATAGTTGATTGCCTGCACGTCGCCCTTGGCGATGGCTTCCGACACGACCTGTGTTGCACGCGCCTCGGCCTCGGCCGAACGTTCGCGCGCCTCTGCGTCGCGGAAGGCGGCTTCCCTGCGGCCTTCGGCTTCCAGGATCTGCGACTGCTTCAGGCCTTCGGCCGCGAGAATCTGCGCGCGCTTGTTGCGCTCGGCCATCATCTGGCGGCCCATCGATTCGACGAGATTGGCCGGCGGGTTGATGTCCTTGATTTCGACGCGGGTGAGCTTGATGCCCCATGGGTGGGCTGCCTCATCGACCACCCGCAGCAGGCGTTCGTTGATCGCGTCGCGGTTCGACAGGAGCTCGTCGAGGTCCATCGAGCCCATGACAGTACGGATATTCGTCATGGTCAGATTGAGGATGGCGTTCTGCAGGCCGGACACCTGATAGGCGGCCTGGGGTGCGTTCAGCACCTGATAGAAGGCGATGCCGTCCACGGCGACGATGGCGTTGTCGCGGGTGATGATCTCCTGCGTCGGCACATCCAGAACCTGCTCCATCATGTTCATCTTGGCGCCGATGCGATCGATGAAGGGGATGATGAGATTGAGGCCCGGCGAGAGCGTCTTGGTGTAACGGCCGAACCGCTCGACGGTGTAATTATATCCCTGCGGCACCGTCTTGATTCCCGTAAACAGGAAGAGAAGGACAAGGATAACCAGGATCGGGATCAGGACGTCGAGACCGGTGAACGGCATGCAGCTCTCCCTCAGATTCGGCATGCGGCATGACCGCGTGGATGCGGTCCTGCCTTCACGAAAACACTTAAGGGTGTTTCCTCACGGTTACAATCGCGTGATGGTTGATTGTTTCGGCAGGCGCCGCGTCAATGATCGAAAGCGAAAAGCGATGCGTCGGTATCGCTTGCGCCTTCGAGCGCCGAGACGATGATTTCGGAGGCTATCTGCGAGTAGGTTATGCCGTTGCCGCCATAGCCCATCACGGCAAATATCCGTGGGTGCTGCGGGATGGCTCCGATATAGGGAAGGCCGGTGCTCGTGGTGCCGAAAGAACCGGCCCAGGTGAAAGCCGGTTCTGTGTCCAGCTGCGGGAACAGGGCTTTCAATTTGGCTGCGATCCGTGCCGATTTGGCGCCGATCAACTGGTCTCGGCTATCCTCATCAGAAAACTCCTCGTCTTCGCCGCCGCAAATGACGCGGCCGTCAGATGTCGCGCGCATGTAAAGATAGGGGTCTGACGCTTCCCAGACGAAGGCCTGATCGCGCCAGAGCGAATTCTTCTGCGGTTTCGTAGCGATCGCCCAGGTGGAGATGATCTGGTGCCTGGCCGCCGGCACGATATCGGTCAGCTCATAGCCCGTTGCCAGAACGACATGTTTCGCCGTGATCGTCGGGCCATGTGTCGACGCCGCGACGACATTTTCGCGGGAGGTCTCCATGCCTGCTATTTCGACGGGCGCGTAGTATCGAGCCTTGGCCTCGAGCGCGCTGAGAAAAAGCCCGGCCGCAAGCTTTCTCGGATCGAGCGCGAGATTGTCACGGCTTAGAATGGCGCCGTCGCGGTCGATGCTGAACGCATTCTGAAGTGCGGCCTTGGTGAGATAGGTTGAGTGGATGCCGGCAGCGCGCCTGGCTTGAGCTTCCTCGCGAAGCGCTGTCGGGCCAAGCACATTGCCGGCGAGATAAAGCGAAGGCTTTGGCGAGGGGCTGCACTTTATGGCGAGCTCTTCGATGCGTGCGCCAAGGTTGGCCACAGCGAGTTTCGATCGCCGCCATGCCTGCTCGGCCTTTGCCTTGCCGATCTTGGAGACAAGCGTCGTAAGCGGCTGATCGACCTCGAATTGGACAAGCGCTGTCGTGGCCGATGTCGAACCTTCGAGCGGACCGCGTCGGTCAACGCAGACGACGGAACGTCCGCTTGCGGCAACGGCCTGCGCAATCATTGCCCCGCTGATGCCCATGCCGACGATCAGGACATCGGTTTTCACATCTCGGGTCAGCTTTTGCGTCGGAACCGGAGGCGCGCGGTAGGCGAACCAGACGGGGCGGCCGGTTCTCAAGTCAAGCTTGCGGTTCATGGAAGGGTTTTCTCCGGAAGGGGCGGTCGTCAACGCCGCTCCGACCGGGGAGTTCCCGTTGTCACACCCAGCCGGACAATTCGCGCCGCACCAGCGCTTCGATCACCGCCATCCCGTCCCGGCTGTCATTGAGGCAAGGGATATGCGCGAAATTCTTGCCGCCGGCATGGTGGAAGATTTCCGAAGCCTCGACCGCGATTTCCTCCAGCGTCTCGATGCAGTCGACGGAAAAACCGGGATTGACGACGGCGATCGATTTCACGCCTTCGCGCGCCAGTCTCTCGACGGTCTTGTCGGTGTAGGGCTGCAGCCATTCCTGCGCGCCGAAACGCGACTGAAAGGTGTTGATGAGCTTCTTCTCATCCCAGCCAAGACGCTCGCGCAGCAGCCGCGTCGTCTTCACGCAATGGCAGTGGTAGGGGTCGCCCTTCTCGAAGTAAGGCTTCGGGATGCCGTGATAGGAAGCGAGAATCACCTCCGGCTCGAAGTCCAGCGTCGCAAGATGGCGGGTGATCGAGTTCGCCAGCGCGTCGATATAGACCGGCTCGTCATAGTAAGCCGGAACGCTGCGGATCGCCGGCTGGTTGCGCATCTTCATCAGCGCGCGAAACAGCTTGTCGTTGGCGGTGGCGGTCGTGGTCGCCGAATATTGCGGATAGAGCGGGAAGGTCAGGATGCGGGTGCAGCCTTGCTCGACGAGGCGCTTGGCGACGCTTTCGGTAGAGGGATTGCCGTAGCGCATCGCCCAGTCGACGACCACGGTAGGCAGATCGGTGAGGGCCTCGGAGAGCCTTTCGCTTTGTGCGCGCGTATAGGTGCGCAGGGGCGATTCGTTGCGTTCGGTGTTCCATATCTTCTTGTAGTTCGCGCCTGATTTTTTCGGCCGCGTCGTCAGCACCAGCCCGTAGAGAATGGGATACCAGATAGGTTTCGGCAGTTCGATGACACGCGGGTCGGAGAGGAACTCGCGCAGATAGCGCCACATCGGCCCGAACTCGGTGCCGTCAGGCGTGCCGAGGTTGAGAAGGATGACGCCGATCTTCGGCGGCTTGATGGCGGGATGGCCTGCAGGGGCATGGCCCGTTGCGGTGTTCTCGGCTCGTGTAGTCGCGTTTTTCTGGTTCATTCGGCGTTTCTCCCGCGCAGGCCGGAAACTAGCGGCAGATGCCAGGAATTCAATGCAACGTCTGGCCGCAGGCAATTCGGGGCCGCTAATGCAAAAAAGGCCCGCCGGCGAACCGAGCGGGCCTTTCGTAAGACGTGTACCGCGAAATCAGTTCGCGGCGGGGATCGCCAGTGTCGCACCGACGGGCAGATGCTTTGGCGTGTATTTCGAGTTGGCCTCAGCGATGCGCTTCCACTTGAAGCCGTCGCCATAGACCTTCTGCGCAATGTCCCAATAGGTGTCGCCGGCGACGATGACGTGGCTGTCAGGTGATGCCGCCGTGGCAGTTCCGGCTGCGGGCGCAGTGGTTGTTGCAGGTGCGGCCGCGGTGCCTGCTGCCGGCGCCATCGTGCCGCCGTCGACCTTCGGTGCCTGATTGGCGATGTCGCCAGAGGCGGCCGGCATGTCGGGCAGCTTCACGTCGCCACTGGCGGCCGGTGCAGCGCCCGTTGCCGGGGCAGTGGTACCAGCGGCCGGTGCGGTCGTGCCTTCAGCCGGCTTGGTCGCATCGGCCGGTGCTGCAGCCTGTGCAATTTCGGTGATGCGGCCTTCAATCTTCGGCGTGTAGGGCTGATGGGCGCCGAGATAGTCCGCAACCACCTGTTCCAGTCCCGGACCGTAGTCATAGGCGTTCTTGGCCTTCTCGGCGAACACCTTGTAGCCGTCGCCGCCCTGGCGCACATAGTTGTTGGTGGCGACCGTGTACTCCTTGTCCGGGTTGATCGGCGCCCAGGCGCCGTTCTCCATGACCTCGACCGACTTGATGCGTCCCTCATTGGGGGCACCCGACCTGTCGAAGGAGTATTTCAGCCCTGCTACCTGCGCGAAGCGTCCGGCGCCGTCGTCGATCTGGCTGACGCCGTTCTCAAGCGCGGCTTTGAGATCCTTGCCGGCAATCTGGAAGGTTGCGATGGTGTTCTGGAACGGCAATACGTTGAGAACCTCGCCCATCGTGACCTTGCCGCCGTCGATCGAGGCACGCAGGCCGCCGCCATTGGTTATGACGATCTCGACGCCCTGGCCTTTGACCCTGTCCAGCACCGCATCCGAGACGAGATTGCCCATCGCGCATTCCTGGGCGCGGCAGGTTTCGCGGCTTCCGTCGATAGCAGCTGCCGTCTCGCCCACCTCCTTGGCTTTCAACTCCTCGATCGGAGCGCCGAGTTCCTTGATGCGGGCAAGCACTGCCGGGTCGGGCGTGATCGATTTGTCGAGGAAGATC
Organism: Mesorhizobium sp. DCY119; assembly: GCF_003590645.1. Taxonomy (NCBI): domain Bacteria; kingdom Pseudomonadati; phylum Pseudomonadota; class Alphaproteobacteria; order Hyphomicrobiales; family Phyllobacteriaceae; genus Mesorhizobium; species Mesorhizobium sp. DCY119. The sequence goes on from NZ_CP031834.1 coordinate 1,474,013, forward strand.
GGGTCGCCATTGGCTTCCTTGATGTTGCCGTCGTCATCGAACACCACCTTGAACTCGCCAAGATATTTCGAATAGGAAGCCGCCTGCACCACCGCAACCTTGTGGCCATCTGGATTGTCGACCATCGTCGGATAAGGGCCTTCAGCCTTGGGGTCGGTATTGGACAGCAGCGAGTGGCTGTGGCCGCCGACAACGACGTCGATGCCCGGAATCTTGGCGATGACATCGCGCTCGCGCTTGTAGCCGATATGGGTGATGGCGATGATCTTGTTGACGCCCTCAGCCTTCAGTTTCTCGACCTCGGCAGTGATCGCCTTGACGTCGTCCTCGATGGCAATGTTCGGGCCGGGCGAAGCCAGATCCGGCGTATCGTTGGTGATGCCGCCGATGAGGCCGATCTTCTGGCCGCCGACTTCGACGACCATCGACGGCTTAAACTTGCCGGCAGCGCCGGATTTGTCGTTCGGCACGACATTGGCGCTGATTACCGGAAACTGAGCCTTGTCGAGAAAAGGTACAAGCGCGCTCTCGCCGTCGTCGAATTCATGGTTGCCGAGGGTAACGGCGTCCAGCTTCATCTGGTTGAGGAATTCTTCTTCCGCCGCACCCTTGTAGGTGATGTAGAACAGTGAGCCCTGGAAGCTGTCGCCGGCATTGAGCAGCAGGACGTTCTGGCCGTCCAGCTTCTTGCGCTCCTGGGCGATGGCCGTGATCAGCCGCCCCGCGCCGCCTATGCATTCGCCCTTGGTCTCTTCCTCTGCCGAGCAGGTCGACTCGTATTTGTTGTTGCCTTCGATACGGCTGTGCCAATCGTTGAAATGCAGGATATTCAGTGTGTAGTCGGCAAAGGATGCCCCGGTCGAGAGGGCGAATGCCGATGCGGAGAGCGCTGCGGCAGCGACGAGCTTCTTCATTTGGTGTCTCCCGAGTGATCCTGTCCGGAGGCGTTTAACGCCAGTCCTTGACCGTTTTTTTACACGGCTCGCGGGCATGTTCACATTGCGGTTTGGCGGATGCAAGAGGAATCCAGCCCTAGTCGACGGTCTGCCGATTATTTCGCGTAGTCGCGTTCGTCAGCAATTATCTTGCCGTCGTTCGGCAGGGAGCCCGGCATGGCGATCTGCACGTCGCCGCCAAGCTTGGTCACGTCGCGAAGCGAGGCTTCGAGCGCTTTCTTCTCCGCTGTCCGGCCATTTGCCGGCTCGACATGCAGCACCATCGTGTCGCGCTCGCCGTCACGCCCGACGACCAGACGCGCTTTGGCAATCTCGGGATGACGCCTGACGATGTCTGCGACCTGCTTGGGGTCGACGAACATGCCCTTGATCTTGGTGCGCTGGTCGGCGCGGCCCATCCACCCCTTGATCCGGGCATTGGTTCGGCCACATGGCGAAGCGCCCGGCAGGATCGCGGAGAGATCGCCAGTGCCAAGACGAACCAGCGGGTAGGCGGGATTGAAGCCGGTCACCACGACCTCACCGACCTCACCGTCGGGAACAGGGTCGCCGGTGCCAGGGCGCACGATCTCGATGATGACATGCTCGTTGACGATCATGCCGGGGAGAGGCGTTCCATCTTCCGCAGCACTTTCATAGGCGATGACGCCGAATTCGGCTGTGGCGTAGCATTGCAGAACGTCTATCCCGCGCTCGCGATATTCCGCTCGCAGCGAGGGGAATAGCGCTCCGCCCGACACCAGTCCACGCCGGAAGGACGAAAGGTCCTTGCCGGCCTCGGCTGCCCTATCGAGCATGACCTTCAGGAAATCCGGGGTGCCGCAATAGACGCCAGGCTTCAGGCCGGCGGCTGCCTCCACCTGCATGTCAGTGTTGCCGGTTCCTGCTGGAAAAACCGTGCAGCCGAGCGCGCGGGCGCCCTCGTCGAGGATGAAGCCGCCGGGCGTCATGTGATAGGCGAAGGCATTGTGGACGATATCGCCGGGGCGGATGCCGGCGGCGAAGAAAGCGCGCGCCGCAGCGCCTTGATCGACCTTCAGGCCCTGCGGCTCCCATAGTGGACCCGGTGACAGGAAAACGCGGCTGCCGGCGAATGCGGCGGGATCGGCAAAGCCCCCGAAAGGTGGCTCGGCCATTTGAAATTCCATCAGCTCGGCTTTTCTCAGAACCGGCAAGGCAGTCATCGCCTGCCTGCTGGTGATGGCCGAAAGGTCGACCCCGTCCAACCATCGGGCAAGGCCGGGTGCGGCTTTCACGGCAGTCTTGAGAAAGCGGGGCAGCGCCTCGAACAATGCCTTTTCGCGATGGGCCGGGGCCTGGGTTTCGGCCGTATCGAAAAAAGCAGTCATCGCGTTCTCCCTCCGCGTTGCGGCGGGACTATCGCAAGACTCTGATCCAACGCGCAAGGTTGAACAGCGATATCAGCGCACCGGCAAGATAGGTGAAGGCTGCGGCGCGCAGGACGTGGCGCGCTGCGGGCATATCTTTATCGCTGAGATAGCGTCCGCGCTGCAGAATGGGCAGAGCCTTTCCGAAGCTCGCATCGAATTCGACCGGCAGCGTGACAAGATGCACGACAGCGCGGATCGCCAGCATGCCGACGCCAAGCCCGAGACAGGCCAGGAAAGCCGCCGGGGTGCGGAACACTGCTGCAAGAATGGGCGCGCCGATCAGGATGACCGAAGCAATCTTGTCGGTGGTTATCGCCAGAACGGCCAGCCTGTGGCGCAGCGCCAGCATCTTCTCGCCGCGACCGTCCTGCAAGGCGTGAGAAACTTCGTGTGCTGCGATTGCGACCGCGGAAACAGACCGTCCGTCGTGGTGCGCAGGCAGCAGCCTGACGGCCTTCGCCTCGGAATCATAATGATCGCCGAGTTCGGTCGTCTCCACCTTGACGTGACCGAGGTCGAACTCATCGAGCAGGTGACGGGCAAGCTCACCGCCTGTGCCGGGAAAATCGGGCCGGTCCTTGCCGTGATGGGCGATGATCGACCGCACCCAGAACTGCGGCACGAAAACAATCGCGGCCAGCAGCACTATGCCGATGACCGCGATCAAAACCCGTCCTCAGAAACGCTGGTTCAGCCGACCGCCGGCCGCCGTGTCAGCACGAACTGCTGGCCGCCGGAGCTGGTGCAATTGAGCTGGTTTGCAGCGACCATCGAGCAATTGACGTTGCTGGTGGTCTGGCGGATCAGCGAGCGCATGGTGATTTCCACATTGCGGTTATCAGCCATGCGATAGCTGCCTTCAGCCAGCTTGTTGCCCGTATCGAGCGCATTGGTCTGGAATACGCCACCGGCAAAGCGCGAAACGGCAACGCCATCCGTGCTCATCCATTCGCCTTCGACGCCCTGGGGAGCCGCTGCGAGAGGCCCGCCACCCGGCCCGGAGCTGACGCAGCCGGCCAGAATGGCGGCAGTTGCGGCAATGGCTGCCGCCGAAAACAGTTTGCGCGCAATCGTCATGATAAAATTCCTTCCTCGGTCCGCAATCAAGCAATCACCCGATTTCCGGGCGATTGCAAGGGCTTGAGGGTACCAGAGACTTATGAATGAGAGTTAACGTACCAGTATGTTACGGAACTGCCACGGGTCTTTGGTGTCTATGTCTTCCGCAAACAGGCCTGGACGGCCCTCTAGAGGCGTCCAATCGGTGTAGTAACCCTTCACCGGGCCCAGATAGGGCGACTGCACTTCAAGGCAACGTGCGAAGTCCATCTCGTCGGCTTCGACGATGCCGGCTTCGGGGTTTTCGAGCGCCCAGACCATGCCGGCCAGTACGGAAGAGCTCACTTGCAGGCCGGTCGCGTTCTGGTAGGGCGCGAGCTTGCGTGCCTGCTCCAGAGTCAGCTGCGAGCCGAACCAGTAGGCGTTCTTGTCGTGACCGTAGAGCAGCACGCCGAGCTCGTCCGAGCCGTCGACCAGCTCGTTCTCGTCCAGAACATGCTGCACCGGCTGCGCCTTGCCGGCGGCGCCGAACATCTCGTCCAGCGAAAGCAGGGCGTCGTTGCAGGGATGATAGGCGTAGTGGCAGGTCGGGCGATAGGAGACCTTACCCTTCTTGTCGTGCACGGTGAAGAAGTCGCTGATCGAGATCGCTTCGTTGTGCGTCACCAGCAGGCCATATTGGGGGCCCGGGGTCGGGCACCAGGTGCGCACGCGGGTGTTGGCGCCGGGCTGCTCCAGGAAGATCCCCGCCTTTGAGCCCTTCTTATGCTTCCTGGCATTTTTAGGCGTCCATTTTTCGTGGGTGCCCCAGCCGAGTTCTGCCGGCTGGAGACCTTCGGAAATGAAACCTTCCACGGACCATGTATTCCAGAAAGTATTGAACGGCTTGGGAGTCTTTGCCCGCTGGGTATCGCGCTCGGCGATGTGAACGCCCTTGACGCCGGTCTTCTTCATCAGCTTCGCCCAACCGTCGCGGTCGTCCTGCGCCGGCGTAGCGAATTCGAGGCCAAGATCGGTGGCGAGGTTGACCAGCGCCTGTTTGACGAACCACGAGACCATGCCCGGATTGGCGCCACAGGTGGAAACGGCGGTCGGGCCGCCGGGATGCTTGCGCTTTTCGGCCAGCAGCGATTCACGCAGGGCGTAGTTGGTGCGCGAGGCGTTGTCGGCCTTGTCGTCGAAATAGAAGCCGAGCCACGGCTCGATGACCGTGTCGATGTAGAGAACGCCGAGCTTGCGGCAGAGACGCATGAGCTCGACCGACGAGGTGTCGACGGAGAGATTGATGCAGAAGCCGCGGCCTTCGCCCTCGGTCAGCAGCGGGGTCAGGAGGTCCTTGTAGTTCTCCTTGGTCACAGCTTCGTGCAGGAAGGTGATGCCGCGCTCATCGAGCAGCTTGCGGTCGGTGTCGCGCGGGTCGATGACCGTCATGCGCGACTTGTCGAATTTGAAATGGCGCTCGATGAGAGGGAGCGTTCCGCGGCCGATCGAGCCAAATCCGATCATCACCACCGGGCCTGTGATCTCACCGTAAACGGGCCATTTTTCTTTCGCCATTCTTCAAAACGCTCCTTGTTGCGCGCCTCCGGAAGGTATTTCGGACGGTCGCCAGAGTGCCAGATCACAGATCGGCGTCACAATAAAGAAGATTCCGCCAACAGGGTTAGGAGGCGCCGGCCATCTGGCTCAACACCGCGACCAGCCGATCGCGGTCGGCGCTCAGCCCCTTGTAGTCGAGCTGGGCTTGTTCGAGACCGGCCAACTGGCCGGCGAAGGATGCGGCAAGCGTTGCTCTCTCAGGATGTTTGCCCAGCATCGAAAGCGGGTTCAGGTAGATGCGGATGGTGAAGAGAATGTCCTGCGATTTCGGCAGTTTGCGCAACGTCTGGCGTTCGACGCGGATGAAAGCCTGCGCGGCGATCTCGTCCTCGGAAAACTTCGAAGGCTGCATGGTGGCGCGGTCGATGCGCTGCCGTTGCGAGATGGGATGATAGAGCGCGTCGCCGGCCTGCAGCGACCAGTTGAAGCGCTCGACGGCCTGCCCCTGCAGCCTGTCGAACATACGTTCGATCAGTTCGGCCGGACGCGTGCCCGGTCCGAAGCCGGGCACCGGCTCGTGGATCTCATGCAGCGGCTTGCCGAATTTTTCCGTCAGCGACCATGACGACGGGAAGCACAGCGACCCGGCGGCGAGCCGCCAGCCGTTGTCGCCCTTGCGCATCAGGATGAGGTCTTCGGGAACGAGCAGTGACGCGGTGCGCAGCGGAGGTGTTTCCGCCGCGTTCAACACGATGCGTCGTCCAAGCGCGGGTATCTCGATGGCGTCGCCGATACGCCGATAGGTCTCTGGAAAACGCTCCGGCAAATATGCCACGAGAGCATCGAGGATTTCGCGCTGTGCTTCGCCGGTATCGGCTTCCGCGACGAAGACTTTTTCCGGCAGTGTCCCGTAAAGCCGATCCTTCTCGGCCAGATAGTTTTCGAGGTCGCCATCGATCTCGATCCATTCGTGCGGGTCGAGCGGCTTCAGGCCGATCGTGAAGGGCTGCGAGGAGCCGTCATAGGGCGTGTGGGTGAGCGTTTCGTTCAAGGCATGGTCCGGATGGTCGTTCAGCGGCACTATGCCGTTCCTGAAGCTGGGCACAAGAAAGCTCTGCTAGGCCAGCCGTGCCCGGATGAGGCCCCGCAGCGAATTGCCGACGAAGAGGGTTTTTGCCTTGTATAGATCGTCAGTTGTGAGAACGGCTTCGATGGCCTTTCCAGTTTCCAGCAATTCGGCGCGCAGAACACCGGCCAGCAAGCCGCAACGGAGCGCCGGCGTCCGCAGCACACCGTCGCCGGTATCGATGAACAGCGTGGTGATGGTTCCCTCGCAGGCCTCGTCCCGCTCGTTCAGCAGGATGACTTCGTTGGCCGCATCTGCCGGAAATTCCGCCCGTGCTGCCTCATAGGCCGCGCGTTTCGTCGTCTTGTGGCGCAACAGCTGATCGTTTGAAGCCAGCCGTGTCTTGGCGATGGCAAGCTTCCAGATGGTGTCGGCCGGGAGCGGCGCGAAAGGCTGTGTGGTGACCTTCGCATTGCCCGCCCCGTCGAGCGTCAGGCGAATGCGGAGCGGTGCGCTTCCGCTGTTCGAGAGTTCGTGCTCCACCACAGCCTGTTCAAACTTGAAACCGAGATCACGCGCCGACGCTTCAAGCCGCGCCATATGCCGCTCAAGCCGGACGAAACCTTGCGCCGGCTCCCAGCGCAGTGTCTCGATCAGTTCGAAGTCGGGCGGGTTCCCGTCGCGAAGCGGGCCTTCAGAAGACATTCCTCATATTCCTCTTCAGCCGTCGAATCGAAGACGATACCGCCGCCGACATTGTAGACGGCCTCGCCCTCGGGATAGAGCGAGATGGTGCGGATGGCGACGGAAAAGCGCATCGTGCCGCCGGGCGCGATCCAGCCAATCGCGCCGCAATAGGCGTCGCGGGCCGTGCCTTCCAGATCGTGCAGGATTTCCATCGCCCTGATTTTGGGCGCGCCGGTGATCGAGCCGCATGGGAAGAGGGCGGCAAATATCCGCGCGATCGACAGGTCGGGCAGGAGCTTTGCCCGCACCCGGCTGACCATGGTGTGTAGCGTCGGGTAGGTCTCGATCTTGAAAAGCTCCGGCACGTCGAGCGTGCCGACTTCGCTGATCAGCGAGATGTCGTTGCGCAACAGATCGACGATCATGCGGTTTTCCGCCTGGTTCTTCGGGTCGTTGCGCAGGAAGTGGCGCTGCGCCTCGTCCTCTTCCGGGGTCGTACCGCGCGGCGCCGTGCCCTTCATCGGGTGCGTCTCGATCCAGCCTTCGCCATCGATCTGAAAGAAAAGCTCCGGCGAGCGCGACAGGATGATCGGATCGCCAAGCGAAACCAGCGCGCCATATTTCACCGGCTGGCGTTCGGTCAGTGCATTGAAGGCGGCAAGCGGGTCGCCCGACCATGAGGCGTGGATCGGGAAAGTCAGGTTGCCCTGGTAGCAGTCGCCCTGCCGAAGATGCTGGTGCAGGCGTGAAAAACGCTTCTCGTAGTCCTCGAACGACCATGTCGCGCGGGCATCGAAGATTGGGCCGTTGGTGACCGGCTGACGAAAGCCGGGCAGATCGTTTTCCGATGGACCGTCGAAGACGCCAAGGCAGACCAGCGGCGCGCGGCGTCCTTCCGGCAGGATCGGCCGCAGCTTGGGCTCCAGAAGATAGCCGGCCTCGTAGGAAAAATAGCCGGCAAGCCATTTGCCGGCATCATGGGCTGCCTGTGCTGCCTCAAGTGCCGGGAAGAAGCTCTCCGGCGTGTCGGCGACAATAATCTTGTGCGGCCGGTCGAACAGGAGTTCGTGGCCGGCTGGATCGTCGCGGAACAGGACGAACGGGGATGCTGGCATCGCGCTTAACCGGTGAATTCCAAATCTGCCCGGCTCAATCGAGCGTTTCCAGCTCGTCGATCAGGTCGCCGATGACGGCAAGGCCGATCTGCCAGAAGGCCGGGTCGGAGGCGTCGAGGCCGAACGGTCTCAGCAGCTCGGAGTGGTGCTTGGTGCCGCCGGCGCGCAGCATGTCGAAATACTTCTCCTGAAATCCCCGTTCGGCGTTCTGGTAGACGGCGTAGAGCGAATTCACCAGGCAGTCGCCGAAGGCATAGGCATAGACGTAGAAGGGCGAATGGATGAAGTGCGGGATATAGGTCCAGAAGGTCTCGTAGCCTTCGCGCAGCCTGATCGCCGGCCCCAGGCTTTCGGCCTGCACTTCCAGCCAGAACTGGCCGAGCTTGTCGGACGTCAGTTCGCCGTTGCGGCGTTCGGTGTGCACCTTGCGCTCGAACTCGTAGAAGGCGATCTGGCGCACGACCGTGTTGATCATGTCCTCGACCTTCTGGGCGAGCATCGCCTTGCGCTCGCGCCGCTCGGTGGTCTTGTCGAGCAGTGAGCGGAAGGTCAGCATTTCGCCGAAAACCGAGGCAGTCTCGGCAAGCGTTAGCGGCGTTGAGGCCATCAGCGCGCCCTGCGCGCCGGCAAGCACCTGATGCACGCCGTGGCCGAGCTCGTGGGCCAGCGTCATCACGTCGCGCGGCTTGCCCATATAGTTGAGCAGCACATAGGGGTGAGCCGACGGCACTGTCGGGTGCGCGAAGGCGCCGGGCGCTTTGCCAGGCCGCACCGGCGCGTCGATCCAGCGGCGGTCGAAGAAGGTGCGCGCGATCTGCGCCATATCCGGCGAGAATCGCTGGTAGGCCGACAATACCGTGTCTCTCGCTTCGTCCCATCCGATCGTCGCCTGCGGTGTTTCGGGCAGCGGCGCGTTGCGGTCCCAGTGGTTCATCACGTCCATGCCGAGCCAGCGCGCCTTCATCGCATAATAGCGGTGCGACAGGCGCGGATAGGCGTCGCGAACGGCGGAAGCCAGCGCATCCACGACGCTGCGCTCGACGCGGTTGGCGAGGTGGCGCGAGTCGGCGATATCCTCGAAGCCGCGCCAGCGGTCGGAGATTTCCTTGTCCTTGGCGAGCGTGTTGGTGATCAGCGTGAAGGTGCGCAGGTTTTCCTTGAAGGTGGCGGCCAAGGCTTCCGACGCCTTGCGCCGCACCTCGCCATCGACATCCTGAAGTCGGTTCAGGGTTGGCTCCAGCGTCAGCTCTTCGCCATCGATGTCGAAGCGCAGATCGGTCATCGTCTCATCGAACAGACGGTTCCAGGCACCGCGCCCCGTGATCGACTTTTCGTGGAAAAGCTGTTCGATGCGGTCTTCCAGCTGGAAGGGCTTGTCCTTTCTCAGGTCGAGCACCCAGGGGCGGTAATGGCCGAAAGCCGGGTCGGCATCGAGTGCGGCAAGAACATGCTCGTCCTCGACGAGGTTGAGCTCCAGCGCGAAAAACAGCAGATGCGCGCTGGCGTCGGTCATCTTCTCCTGGATGTCGCCATAGAGCTTGGCGCGCTGCGGGTCGGCAGTGTTTCCGGCATAGATCAGCCCTGCGTAGGAGGCGATGCGGCCGATCAGTTCCTCGATGGCCTCGTAGGTGCGGAGCGCTTCGCCGAGCCGGCCGCTGGCACCCTTCTGGGCTTCAATCGCCAGCGTTCCCTTCCAACGGGTCTCGAAGGCGATTGCGTCTTTCGCCGCCTTTTCGAGGTCGCGTTTCAGTTCCGGCGCATCCATGGCCGCATAGAGGTCGGTCAGATCCCATTCGGGAAGATCGCCAAGATCACCGGCTGCGTGGCCGGAGGTCAGTGGAGCGGCGTTCCGCCCCGAAACCATGCGCATAGAATTACCTTCCGATTTCAGACGAGGAGAAGGCCGGACTTTTCTTAAAGCTTTCGTTCACCGGCTTTTTTGAAACCTTATTTAGAACCCTGTGCCAGTCTGATCCAGACAGCAATCAATCTCTAGTGCGATTCTCCGAATTATTCATGGCAGCTTGCGTTCTCATAGTCGACGACGATCCCGTGCAGCGGCGCCTTCTGGAAGCCGCAGTCACGAAGTTCGGCTATGAATCCGTGCTGGCAGATGGTGGCGAAGCGGCGCTCAGGCTGCTTGAAGGCGGTGACGTCTCGGTCGTCATCCTCGATCTGGCGATGCCCGGCATCGACGGCATCGGCGTGCTCACGGCCATGCGCGAGCGCGGCATCACGCTCCCCGTCATCGTCCAGACCGCCCAAGGCGGCATCGAGACCGTTGTCTCGGCAATGCGTCACGGCGCGTTCGATTTCGTGGTCAAGCCGGCCTCTCCGGAGCGGTTGAAGACGGCGATCACCAATGCCTTGAAGATCGAGACGCTGAGCAGCGAGGCGAAGCGTTCGATCCGCGGTGGCGGCACGCTGACCTTCAAGGACATGATCACCAGAAGCCAGGCGATGGAGCGGGTGATCCGGCTCGGCCAGAAGGCTGCCGCTTCCAGCATTCCCATCCTGATCGAGGGCGAATCGGGCGTCGGCAAGGAACTCGTCGCCCGCGCCATCCAAGGTTCGAGCGCGCGCCGGTCGAAGCCGTTTGTCACCGTCAATTGCGGCGCGATCCCCGACAATCTGGTCGAGAGCATTCTGTTTGGCCATGAGAAGGGCTCCTTCACCGGCGCGACCGAGAAGCATACGGGCAAGTTTGTAGAAGCTCATACGGGCACGCTGTTTCTCGACGAGATCGGTGACCTGCCGCTCGACGTGCAGGTCAAGCTGCTGCGCGCAGTGCAGGATGGTGAAGTCGATCCGGTCGGCGGGCGGGCGACCGTCAAGGTCGATATCCGACTGATTTCGGCCACGCACCGCAATCTTCTGCAGCAGGTCAAGGACGGAAAGTTCCGCGAAGACCTTTTCTACCGGCTGAATGTCTATCCCATCTACGTGCCGCCGCTGCGCGAGCGCCGCGACGATATTCCGCATCTCGTTCGGCATTTCATGGCGAAAGTGCCGCCGTCGGATGGGCGCGGCCGTGTCGTGGATATCTCGTCGCGGGCCTTGTCGATGCTTCAGGCCTATGACTGGCCCGGCAACATCCGCCAATTGGAAAATGCGGTATTTCGGGCGTCCGTGCTGTGCGAAGGTGACGTGCTGACCGAGGAAGAATTTCCGCAGATCAGGGCGCAGGTCGAAGGGGTCATCAGGCTTGAGGATGTAGCCTCCGACGAGGCGCTCAGCGATGATGCTGAACCTGCGCTCGGGCGATCCGACGTCGAGCGCATGCACATCGCCCCGCCGGCAATCGCGCCTGAGACGCATTTCGGCATCCTGAAAGCTCTCGACGATCGAGGCAATGTCCGGTCGCTTGCGGAGGTCGAACTGGAGATGATCAAGCTGGCCATCGATCACTACAACGGCCAGATGAGCGAGGTTGCCCGCCGGCTTGGCATCGGACGCTCGACCTTGTACAGGAAGCTCAAAGAATATGGTATCGACCCGGAAACTGGTCGGGCCGAGCGCCTGGTATCCTGACCCAATTCTTAACCAGCGCCACGCAAGGCCCAGACGATAAACCCCCGGTTTACCAAGAACTCCCGCGCTTAATTTTTGCCGGGATAATGCCACGGTGTCACCGCATTTCGACTTCAATAAGCAGTGATTAACCATTAGGATCGATATTCGGACGTAACTTTCCACGTCCGGAAATTCAAATCCGGGGACAAACGGCAGTCTGTAAGGCCTTTTGATTTGATTAGCATCGAGCGATTCACAACCCGGCGATTCTTCAAAACGACCGGCTGGCAAGGTTTGCTGGCGGTATTGATGGTCGCCTTCGGTTTCCTCACTCTGGCAGCATCCGCGGCAAGCGCCGAGACACGGACGTTGAAGCTCTACTTCATCCATACCAAGGAGAAGGCAGAGATCACGTTCAAGCGGAATGGCCGCTACGATCAGTCCGGCCTGCAGCAGATCAACCGCTTCCTGCGCGACTGGCGCCGCAACGAACCGACCAAGATGGACCCGCGGCTTCTCGACCTGGTCTGGGAGGCTTACAAGGCCTCCGGATCGCGCGACTACATCCACGTCGTTTCGGCCTATCGTTCGCCGGCCACCAATTCCATGCTGCGCGGCCGCAGCAAGGGTGTCGCCAACAAGAGCCAGCACATGCTCGGCAAGGCGATGGATTTTTATCTCCCCGACGTGCGGCTCAAGACGCTGCGCGAGATCGGCCTGAAGATGCAGGCTGGCGGTGTCGGCTACTATCCGACGTCCGGCTCGCCCTTCGTTCACTTTGACGTCGGCAATGTGCGCCATTGGCCGCGCATGAGCCGCAAGGAACTGGTCGCAGTCTTCCCGAACGGCAAGACACTGCATGTGCCGAGCGACGGCAAACCGTTGCCGGGCTTCGAGCAGGCGGTCGCTGCCTATGAGGCCCGCAAGGGCAGGGGCGATCTGGCTATCGCGCTGGCCAGCAACAACAGCGGCAGCAAACGCTCCGGCGGGCTTCTTGCAGCCTTCTTCGGCGGCGGCGGTGGAGCCGACGACGACGAAGACAGCAGCCCGGTCGTAGCTTCTGCCGCACCGGCTCCGAAGGCCGCCGTCAGGCAGGCTCCGGCAGCACAGGCCCCAGCGGCTAAGGCAGCACCTTTGCCCGGCATCCAGATATTGTCTCCGGACGAGGCTCAGCGCGCCGATATTCCGGTGGCGGATACGCCGAAGCCGGTGGAACAGACGCCTGAGACCATCATAGCTGCCCTGCCGGCGCGCAACGTGCCGCTGCCGGCATTGGCGCCGCGCCCGCAAGCCGAGGTTGCTCCGGCAGTTGCCGCTGCTCAGGCACCGGAACAGGTTCCGTTCGGCATGGCGAGTGCGCCATTGCCTGAGACGCCGGCTGCTCCGGAGCAGGAGGTCGCGCTCAACATTCCGTTGCCGACGCGCCGTCCCGACTACACGCCGCCGTCCGAACTCGCGACGCCTGCCCAGCAGCAAGCGATCCTGCTGGCACTGGCCGAGCCCGAGGGCAAGAACCGGACGATGGCCGACGCTTCGCCCGTACCGCTGCCGGGAAATCGCCCGGAAACGGCCGATCGCGACATGATCGTGGCAGCGCTGCCCGAAGCGCGGCCGACACTGCCTGAGCCTGCCAATGCCGATGCAGCCGCCAACGCCGCTGCCGTCGATGCGGAGCTCAAGGCAAGCCATGCGCGCGTCGCAGCACTCAACAATGCCGCGGCCTTGCGCGAAACGGTCACCGAACGCCCCACGTCCGCCTCGGCAGCCGCAGCGGTCGATACCGGTGCCAAGACGACACGCAAGGCGGCACGCGCCAGCGCCCAGGATTCGAAGCCTGATCGCAAGCCGGTCGTGGTCGCGGCCCAGCCGCAGGCCGCACGCTGGGTGCTGCACAACGACTATGTGACCAAGGCTTCGGCCGGAACGCGCGCACCTTCCTTCGCCTACAACATCGTGCGGACCGCGCCGCGTGAAGTCTACACCGCCGGTTTCCAGGCCGAGAACCAGCTGGCCGATGCCAACCGCTTCTCCGGCAAGGCGGTCAAGTTCCTGACGGTGGCGCGCTTCCAGACCCACTGACGGCAACGCCGAACTCGAAAAACAAAGCGCCGGGTTTTGCCCGGCGCTTTTTGTTTGTGGGTTCGGTATCGGCAGCGTCATCTGTGTTGCGACGGAGGAGCGCCTGTGGCTTGTGCTCAGCCCTTGCGCAGGCCGGAAGCTTCACGGGCTAGAGCCTCGATGGCAGCCCAATCGCCGGCCTTGACGAGGTCGTCGGGCGCGACCCAGGAGCCGCCGACGCAGTTCACATTGGGCAGGGACAGGTAGTCGCGTGCGTTCTTGGCGGAGACGCCGCCGGTCGGGCAGAATTTGATGCCGGCGAAGGGCGAGGCGAGCGCCTTGAGGAAGGATGCGCCGCCCGCCTGTTCGGCCGGGAAGAACTTTAGAAAATCCAGCCCGGCCTCGCGCGCGGCCATGATCTCGCCCGGTGTGATCGCACCCGGCAGCAGCGGAACTTCGCTGTTGCCCGCGGCTGCAAGAAGTTCGCGCGTCACGCCCGGGCTGACGATGAATTTCGAGCCCGCTTTCTCGGCCTGCTCGAACTGCCTGGCGTCGAGAATGGTGCCGGAGCCGACGATCGCTTCCTCGACCTCCCCTGCTGCCCGGCGGATCGCCTCCAGCGCATCGGGCGTCCTCAGCGTGATCTCTATGGCGCGCAAGCCGCCGCGCGCCAGAGCGCGCGCCAGCGGCACGGCATCTGCCACATTGTCGATCTTCAAAACAGGGATGACCGGCTGGCCGTCGAGGAGGGAAAGGAGCTTTTCGGTCTTGCTGGACATCATGCTTTCTCTTGGCAGGCTAGATCGCCGGGCGTCCATTCGGACGCGCAAAGGACGATCTAGTAGTTTGAATGAGCATCGGAATATTCCGAAAACCGGCACTCACTTTTCGGTCCGATGCTCCATGAATTTCAATCGATTTAGCAGACGCCGACCGGCAAGTCCACGTGAGCATGGATTGTTGTTACCCCCTCCAGAGCAAGTTCGCCAGTTTCCTCAGCATTGCGCGCCAGCCGCCAGCCTGTGCCGTTTTGGCAGGCGCCGCACCGGGAAGCGCGACCGTTGGCGAGATTTCGCTGCGGGCAGGTGCACCGCCAGATGGCGAAGCTGCTGTGGCGTTGGCCGTCTCGCTCGCCCTGTAGCGCTTGTAGGCAGCTGCGATCTTCGTGTGGTAGGCGTGGCGCTTGTAATCCGGCCCGTTGTAGCCGCGCGCGAAAGCATCCCAGTCGTGCCGGCGGATAGCCGGAACGAGACCGCTCTTTTCGATATAGCGCTCCATCAGTCTCGTCTGGCCGGCAACGCCGGAGCGCGCCTGCCTCACCAGTGCCTCGACATTGGCAAAGCCCAACCATGCCCAATGGGTGCCCATGACCTGGCCGAGGCCCCAGGATACGGACTCATATGCCGCCTTGCGGTCAATGGCTGCTGCGCGTTCCAGCATGCGCCAGCGGGCCTCCTGCGTCTTCGGGTTCGGAACGCCGCCTGCGGCTGGCGACGAAAGCTTTTGCGCGCGTGCTTTCGCGCGATTGTCAGGCGACAGGCGTCGGTCGAAATAGTGGCCCTCGAAACGGATCATCGGCTCCTTGCGCCCTTTCACCAGAGCGTAGGCCTTGCCGGCGCTTTCCACCTCGGCAATGGCCAGCAATGCGGCGGGTTCGATGTCGAGGGTCTTTGCGACGGCGGAAATTTCGCGGATGGTTTCCTTGCTGAACATTTGCGGCGGCACTCCTTGTTTTGCCCGCCAATTCTCGCCGCGTTTTCGCAGGCGGGGATAAACTTGCGCGTTTTACGATATGCCCGCCGGTGCGCCGCTGGTGCAAGATTATGAAAACATGGGTATTTTTCACCGGGCTTGAAACAAAAACGCTCAAAAGCTACTGGCGGTGACCATGAATTCATCCACATCCCGCCAAGCCTTCCGCGTTGCCGCGCTCTACCGGTTCTGCCGGTTCGAAGCGTTTGCCGAGCTGCAAGCGCCGTTGGCCGCCTTCTGCTGCGCTCGTGGCATCAAGGGTACGCTGCTGCTTGCGCGCGAAGGCATTAACGGCACGGTGGCCGGAACCGAGGCGGCGATCGGCGAACTCGTCGCCTGGCTCGAAGCCATTCCCGAGCTTGCCGGGCTTGAGCTCAAATACAGCCACGCCGCCGAAATGCCGTTCCACCGCATGAAAGTGCGCCTGAAGCGCGAGATCGTGACGATGGGCGTGGAGGGCATCGACCCGCTGGAAGGGGCCGGGGCCTATGTCGCGCCGCAGGACTGGAACGCGCTGATTTCCGACCCCGGCACCTTGGTCATCGATACGCGCAACGACTATGAGGTCTCGATCGGCACGTTCCAGGGCGCAGTCGACCCGAAGACCAAGAGCTTTCGCGAGTTTCCCGACTGGGTAGCGGCACATCGCGACGAGCTTGAGGGCCGCAAGGTGGCGATGTTCTGCACCGGCGGCATTCGCTGCGAGAAGGCGACCGCCTATGTGAAATCGCTCGGCATCGAGGACGTCTTTCATCTCAAGGGCGGCATCCTGAAATATCTCGAGGATGTGCCGGCCGAAGAAAGCCTCTGGCAGGGCGAGTGCTTCGTCTTCGACGAGCGCGTTTCCGTTTCGCATGGTCTCGAGCCGGGCGATATCGGCCTCTGCCGCGCCTGCCGCCACCCGATCACGCCGGAAGAGAAGCTTTCGCCGCAGTTCAGCGATGGCGTGTCCTGCCCGCATTGCTATGAGGCCCGCACCGACGAGGACCGCGCCCGCTACGCCGAGCGCCAGCGTCAGGTGGCTCTGGCGGAGAAGCGTGGCGAGAAGCATATCGGGAGCTAGGCGGGCCACTCCTTCTCCCCTTGAGGGAGAAGGTGGATTGGCGCACAGCGCCAAGACGGATGAGGGGTGTTGGACGGAGTGGCGTCTGTTCCGAACAGCCGTAGCAGGCATAGCTACCCCGTCCCCTCGTCGCATTTCTTCCAACACCCCTCATCCGACCTCCCTTCGGGTTGGCCTCCTTCTCCCACAACGGGAGAAGGAGGCGCGCTTCATCGCCACCCTCCCTCATCCTGAGGTGCGAGCGTAGCGAGCCTCGAAGGACGCACCTATTCATCGCCACGCCTGCTTTTGCATCTGGCCATTGTCAAAGAACCGGGAATGCGGGGCGCAAAAGCCTTGCCTTCCTAAGTGTAAATTCGTGGCGCAGCCATTGCGCCCCGCCAGCGCTCTTGTCCCGCTCAGTCGCCTCCACATTCGCGTGGCCAGCCGCCGCCAAGGACCCGGGCTTAGGGGTTCATCACCCAGCAGTGCTACCGCAGCACCACCAGCCCGGACGCCGACGCTTCCCCCTGACACCCGGTGCGCACCAGGGATCCCGTTTGGAAGCGGATTTGCGAGGGCAAGTATGCGGCAGGCTGGAAAGAGGGGGATAGATTGGGCGTGAAAAAGTGTTCGGTGTGAATGGAAACAACGGGTTGAGGGGAAATTATGTGGAAATCTTTCCACACCTTCGCAAGCTTCAGTTTCGGCAGCTCTGCACCGCGACAGCCGTCATAGGTGTTCCGGCATGGATCCCCGGGTTCTTCGCATTCGCTCCGCTCATGCTGCGACCCGAGGATGACCAAGGGAGGGAGGCTCCGGCTGATCATCACCGTTGCAAATGAAACGAGACGGAGTGTCGGGTCGCGGAGAACATATCTGGACCGCATCTCCACCCACCTCAAACACAAAAAATTCCGCCCTGGACGCAATACACGCCAGGGCGGAATTGTTCGGATCTTGGGGGGAAAGATCCGACAGGGATTACTGGACGGCGGGGGTTTCCGTCTTCGGAGCTGCCTTCTTGGCGTGCTTCTTATGCTTCTTGTGCGAAACCTTCTTGTGATGAACCGGCTTCTTCAGCGTGGCTTTCTTCACCAGCGGCGTGGTTGCCGTGGTCGAAGGCTGGGCCATCGTGGCGCCGGCAGCGTTGGCGGTCGAAGCGGTCAGAACCGGAGCCGAGAAGGTGAGAGCAACGGCCATGCCGACGGCGGAAAGGAGGGTCTTGTTGATGGTCATGATACGTTTCCTTTTTTCACAAGGGCCTGGGTGGAGTTTCGCCGGTCAGGGATCGACCGGTTGCACCCCGAGCATCTTCAGTGCAGTGGCGTAGGCACGAATGCCCTGAGCCTGCTCTTTGCCGGCACAGAACTTCGTCGCTTTTTTCTGAAGAGCTTTCGCTTCGGTGGCCCGTTTTGCCTCAGCGTGGTTGGTTATTGCGTTAGCGAACTGCTGCTGCAGGCTGTTGCAGCGATCGGTCCGGGTTACCGGGCTTTTCGCCATTGGTTGTTCGGTGGCAGCGCCAAGCGAGAACACGCTGAGCAGAACGATCATCGAACTGGTCACGAGCTTTCGCATTTTGATCCCTAACCGACACCTCAGACGCCCTGAGCAGCACGGTTGTTATGACGGACCGTTTTTGCGGGTATTTTTCCCGATTGCAGAGTTTTGTTTCTGGATTGTAACAGCCGAATTCCGCACGGTTTTTTGCCTGCCGACCGCTCCCAAACCCGTCCTTATTCTGCCATGGTCGGGGCAGATGCATTCTCGCTTGAGCCTGGGAAAACAACGCCTTTGAAAACCGACGCCCATATCCTCATCGTCGACGACGACAAGGAAATCCGCGACCTGCTTCAGGAATTCTTCCAGAAGCATGGCATGCGCGTGTCGGCTGCCCGCGATGATGACGAGATGCAGGCCGAACTGCGCCGCGCACCGGTCGACCTGATTATCCTCGACGTCATGCTGCCGGGAAAGAGCGGCCTAGACATCTGCCGCGACCTGCGCACGCATTCGAAAATCCCGATCATCATGCTGACCGCCGTCACAGAAACGATCGATCGCGTCGTCGGGCTGGAGATGGGCGCCGACGACTATGTGCCGAAGCCATTCGACCCAAGGGAACTGCTCGCCCGCACGCGTGCCGTGCTGCGCCGTCCCAGTGCGGCGGGGGCCAATCATCGTCCGGTGCCGCAGATCTACAAATTCGCAGGCTGGACGCTCGATTCCGCGCGCCGCCGGCTGTTGCGGCCCGACGAAGTCCGCGTCGAGCTCACCACCGCGGAGTTCAACCTGCTGCAGACGCTGGTGCGCAGCGGCCAGCGCGTGCTGAGCCGCGACCAGCTTGTCGAACTGTCGAACCAGAACGGCGACTACAGCTACGACCGCAGCGTCGACATTCTGGTCAGCCGCCTGCGCCGCAAGATGGAGGACGATCCGCGCTCGCCCAAGCTGATCCTCACCGTGCGCGGCGGCGGCTACCAGTTCGTGCCCGAGGTCGCGGCCGAATGAAGTGGCTCCTGCCCCGATCCCTGCCTGCCTGGGTCCTGCTGATCGTTATCGCCGGCCTGCTGGCCATCCAGGTTTCGACGCTGTCCATCGTTTCGCGCGAGCGCGTCGCCTCCAACACCATCCTCGACCTGTTCCGGCTCAACGACCGCGCACTGTCGCTGGTCAAGCTGATGTATGCAGCCTCGCCGGAGGAACGAAAACACGTAGCCGCCGGGCTTTCGGTGGCGCCTTATGTGCTCTCCATTTCCGACACGCCGGCGATCACCTCCTCGATACCGGCCGACGACGAGATGGCCGAGCTGGAGGACGTCATTGTCGGCCGGCTGACCAAATTCGGCGTCGAGGAAGCGCGCGTGCGCCGCGAAAGCGCCCAGGCGCAGGAACATCCCAAGCACAAGGTCACGGAACCCGACGACAATCTCGGTGGCATAGAGCGGGAACTGCTCGATCTTTCCGCCGATTTCAACAAGACTGACACGCTGGTCGCCTCGATCGAGTTCAAGGACGGCCAATGGCTTAATTTCGTCATGCCGTCGACGCCGCTCAGCCCGATCCTGACGACGGATAGCCTGCCGCTTTACGGCTCCGTCGCCGCACTTGTGGTGCTGCTTTCGATATGGTCGCTGCGTCGCCTCACCGCGCCCTACCGCGCGCTCGAAAGTGCGGTCCGGCGCATCGGCGACGATCTGAAAAGCCCGCCGCTAGCCGAGCGCGGGAGCAGCGAATACAAATCCGCCGCCCGCGCGGTCAACACCATGCAGGCAAGGCTGCGCGAATATGTCGAGGACCGCGAACTGCTGGCAGCCGCACTTGCCCACGACCTGCGCACGCCGCTGACCCGCATTCGCCTGCGCCTAGAACTCCTGCGCAATTCGCCGCTGCGCACCGCGCTGATGCAGAACCTCGCCGATATCGAAGCGATCTCGTCGTCGGTGCTGGATTTCGCGACCTATGAAGCCAAGGGCGAGGAACCGGAGCGCATCGACTTCTGGTCGCTGGTTGATTCGGTTGCCGACGGAAACCCGCAGGTCGTCTTCGATGGATCGCGCAAGCATGCGCGTGGCCTGGTCTGCTACGGCAGAACCGTTGCCCTGCGCCGTTGCGTGACGAACCTCGTCGACAACGCCGTCAAATATGGCGGCAAGGCCCGTCTCGTCCTTTCGCAAAACGAGACGGAAATTCTCCTCACCATCGATGATGACGGGCCCGGCATTCCGGAAGGCCAGATGGAGAAGATTTTCCGGCCCTTCGCCCGCGTCGAGGCCTCACGCAACCGCCAGACCGGCGGCTTCGGCCTTGGCCTGACGATAGCCCGCAACATCGCGCGGCGCTTCGGCGGCGACGTCCGGCTGCACAACAGGACTGGCGGCGGCCTGCGCGCCGAATTGACGATACCGCTGGCAAAGGGCGCGCAACTGCACGCCGCGCAGTGATACCTGAATTCATTTTGAGTGTTAGATCGTCCTTTGTGCGTCAGGACGGACGCGCGGCGATCTAATCCCGCTTCCTGGCCTGGCTGCGGCCCCGAAGCCAGAAGACCAGGAAGAAAGCGGCAACGAACAGCACGGCAACCACGCCCGCTGCCGCCGGCGACTTGTTGCCCACCGCCAGCATGATCGTGGGCAGGAAATAGCCGACGATGCCGAAGCCCAGCAGGATCACGGCTGCCGCGATCGCCGCATTACGGTTCTTCCCGTCCATCATCACCATTCCAGTTCGCTCTCAGCTCCGGTTGGCTACGCAGCCTCGGCGCGGAAATCTTCCAGTCGCCGCTTCTGCTTGCCCTCGGCGTCGTAATTAGCCGGATCGAGCCACGCCTCATAGGCGCGTTTCAGCGCAGGCCATTCCGTGTCGATAATCGAATACCACGCCGTGTCGCGGTTTTCGCCCTTTACCACCAGATGCTGGCGGAAAATCCCCTCGAACTGGAAGCCGAAGCGCTCGGCCGCGCGCTTCGACGGCAGGTTGGCATTGTTGCATTTCCATTCGTAGCGCCGGTAGCCAAGCGTATCGAAGGCGTATTTCATGAACAGATACTGCGCCTCGGTCGCCGCCGGCTTGCGCGAGATGATCGGCCCCCAATAGATGTTGCCGATCTCGATGACGCCATTGGCGGCGTCGATCCGCATCAGGGTTTGGCGCCCGGCGATCTTGCCGCTGGCCTTGTCGATGACAGTGAAGAAAAGCGGGTCTTCGCTGGCCTGCACCCTGTCCAGCCAGGGCTTGAAGTCGGCGCGGGTTTGCGGCGGAAACTCCGGCAGCCAGCGGAAGCGCTCGCCGGCATCGGCGACCGACGATGCCTCGAACAGCCCGTCGCCGTGCTTTGCCGCGTCCAGAGGTTCCAGCCGCACATAGCGCCCCTCGATAACCTCGCGCTGCGGCCGCGGCCTCGGCTGCCAGTTCTTCAGATCGACGGACATATTGGCTCCTGCGATTGACTTTTTCGTCCCGACACTCACAAAAACGCTTGCCCAGTGACAGAACCACACGGACAGGAAAAATGCTCCAAACGATTGCGGCCTTCGATCGCCTCGGCGAAGAAAATGCCTTCGCGGTTCTGGCCCGCGCCACCGCCCTTGCCCATGAGGGGCGCGACATCATCAATCTCGGCATCGGCCAGCCCGATTTCAGCACGCCGCAGCACATCGTCGAAGCCGCCATCAAGGCGCTACGCGACGGCCACCATGGCTACACGCCGGCAAACGGCCTGCTCGCCACCCGCGAAGCGGTCGCCCGGCGCACGCTGGCGCTCACCGGCGTGGAGGTCTCGCCGGAAAACATCATGATCATGCCCGGCGGCAAGCCGACCATGTTCGCCGCGATCCTGATGTTCGGCGAGCCGGGCGCCGAAATCCTATATCCCGATCCCGGCTTCCCGATCTACCGCTCGATGATCGAATTCACCGGCGCAAAGCCCGTTCCCGTGCCGATGCGCGAAGCCAATGGCTTTGCCTTTTCGGCCGAGGAAACGCTGTCGCTGATCACACCGAAGACGCGGCTGCTGATCCTCAACTCGCCGGCAAACCCCACCGGCGGCGTCACCCCGCGCGCCGAGATCGAAAAGCTGGTCAAAGGGCTGGAGGCACATCCGCACGTCGCCATCATGTCCGACGAAATCTACGACGTCATGACCTATGACGGCGAGGCGCATTGTTCGCTGCTGCAATTCCCCGAAATCCGCGAACGGCTCATCATCCTCAATGGCTGGTCCAAGACCTGGGCGATGACCGGCTGGCGCATGGGCTCGTCGATCTGGCCGAACTCGCCGGCAAGCAACCGCCTCTACGATAAGGTGCGCAAGCTCGCGGTCAATTGCTGGTCCTGCGTCAACGCGCCGAGCCAGTATGCCGGCATCGCGGCCATCGACGGCCCGCAGGACGAGGTGGAAAAGATGATGCGCGCCTTCGACCGCCGTCGCAAAACCGTGGTCGAGGGGCTGAACGGCCTGCCGAATATCTCCTGCATCACCCCCAAGGGCGCTTTCTATGCCTTCCCCAACATCGAAAAGACCGGCTGGAAGGCCAAGAAGCTGGCTTCGGCGCTGCTTGAGGAAGCCGGCGTCGCGCTCATCGGCGGGCCGGATTTCGGCATTCTCGGCGAAGGCTACATCCGCCTTTCCTACGCCAATTCCGAGGAAAACATCCTGCGCGCGCTGGAGCGGATCGGGGATTTTCTGGAAAGGGCGAAGGCGGGCTGACGGGTTTCTGTTCACCCGTCTACGAGAGGGCTGTCGCATACGGACGCTCTGATGGACCTGAGCGACGTCATACCCCCACCCCTAACCCCTCCCCACAAGGGGGAGGGAGACGATCTCGTCGCCTTAGCCACCAAGAACGTTGAGGAATGGGGTTGAACTACCGTCCAACAAAGTCCCCCTCCCCCTTGTGGGGAGGGGTTAGGGGTGGGGGTATCTTTAAAACGCAATAGACCCCCATCACACCTGCCTAAGCCGACAACACCGCCGTCGCCTCGATCTCCACCCTTGCCTCATCCTCCATCAGCGCCACCACCTGCACCATGGCCATGGCCGGATAGTGCTTGCCCATGACGTCGCGATAGGCGACGCCGATCTCGCGCAGATTGGCGAGATATTCGGCCTTGTCGGTGATGTACCACGTCATCTTGACGATGTGCTCGGGCCGGCCGCCGCCCTCTTTCAGAATGTCGACGATGTTGCGCAGGGTCTGCCGCGTCTGGCCGGCAAGGTCCTTGGCTTCAAACACCTGATCGCCGGTCCAGCCGATCTGCCCGCCGAGATAGACCACGCGCCCTTCCGCAGCCACGCCGTTGGCATAGCCCTTGGCGGCCTTCCAGTTGGCCGGGTGAAGCACCTCATGAATGGTTGGTGCGGTCATGGTCGTCTCCAGTCCTGTTCTTGCTATCGGCTTCTTCTTGTCGGCGTCTCAAACACCGAGATAACGGTCCTGCAAATCTGCGGTCAGTTCGTTCGGGTGTCCGGAAAACACCGTGCGGCCCTTTTCCAGCACGAAGCAGCGGTCGGCCACCGGCAGAAGTTCGGACAGCGTCTTGTCGACCACGAGGATCGACTGGCCCTCCGCCTTCAGCCGCCGGATCGCTGCCCAGATGTCCTGCCGGATCACCGGCGCCAGCCCTTCGGTTGCTTCATCGAGGATCAGCAGCTTCGGATTGGTCATCAGCGCGCGGCTCACCGCCAGCATCTGCTGCTCGCCGCCCGAAAGCGTGTTGGCATACTGGTCACGCCGCTCTTCCAGGCGCGGGAAAAGCTCGTTGATGCGGGCAAGCGTCCAGACGCCGGGCCGCGCGGCGGCAACGAGGTTCTCGTAGACGGTGAGGTTCGGGAAACAGCGCCGCCCTTCCGGCACCAGCCCGATGCCGAAGCGGGCAATGCGATGCGGACGCATTCCGGCGACATCTTTCCCCGACAGCCGGATCGCCCCATTGCGCGGCCGCACGAGCCCGAGCACGGAGCCGATCGTCGTCGTCTTGCCCATGCCGTTGCGGCCCATAAGCGCCACGACCTCGCCTTCGGCAACCGCAAGATTGACCCCGAACAGCGCCTGCGAAGCGCCATAAAAGCTTTCCAGCCCGGATATTTCGAGAAGGCTCATGAGGCTTCCCCGAGATAGGCGCGGCGCACTTCCGGGTCGTTGCGGATTTCGTCCACCGTGCCGCTGGCGATGATGCGGCCATAGACGAGCACCGAAATGCGGTCTGCCAGCGCAAACACCGCATCCATATCGTGCTCGACCAGCAATATCGGCGCTTCCTGGCGCAGCTTGTCGAGGAACGCAGTCAGCGCTTTCGAGCCTTCCGGCCCCATGCCCGCCATCGGCTCGTCGAACAGGAACGCCTTTGAGCCAAGCGCCAGCGCAATGGCGATCTCCAACTGCCGCCGCTCGCCATGCGACAAGGCGGCCGCCGGCACCTGCGCGCGGGCGGCAAGGCCGGTGCGCTCCAGCATTGCCATCGCCGGTTCGGTCAGCGATTTGTCGGCCATCACCGGGCGCAGGAAGCGGAAGCTCGACCCTTGCCGCGACTGCACCGCCAGCATGACATTGCGCAGCGCCGAAAACTCCGGCGCCAGCGACGAAATCTGGAAGCTGCGGCCAAGCCCGCGCCGGGCGCGCGCCGCCACGCCAAGCCGGCTGACATCTTCGCCAAGGAAATGCACCGAGCCGCTGTCCGGCTTGATGGAGCCGGAAATCTGATGGATCAGCGTCGTCTTGCCGGCGCCATTGGGTCCGATCAGCGCGTGGATTTCGCCGGGGCGCAGGTCGATGCTTACGCCGTCGGTCGCCTTCAGCGCGCCAAAAGTCTTTTTCAGGTCGCGAATGGAAAGGACGGTGTCAGCCATGACGCGCCTTTCCGGCAACGAGGCCGATCAGCCCGCCGCGGGCAAACAACACGACGCCAAGCAGGATCAGGCCGAGGAAGAACTGCCAGCGCTCGGTGACGCCGCCAAGCGCGAATTCGAACAGCACGAACAGCATCGCACCGGCAACCGGCCCGAACAGCCGCGCCGTGCCGCCAAGGATGATCAGCACGATCAACTCACCCGACATCTGCCACGACAGCATGGACGGGCTGACGAAACGGTTGAGATCGGCAAACAGCGCGCCGGCAAGGCCGGTGATCGCCGCCGAGATCGCAAACGCCACCAGCCGCACCCGGAACGGCACGATGCCGACGGCGGCAAGGCGCTGCTCGTTCTGCCGCCCGGCCTGAAGGGCCGCACCGAAGCGCGAATTCTGGATCAGCCAGAACATGAGCAGGGCGACGGCCAGAACGCCGTAGCAGATCAGGAAGAAGCTCAGCGGGTTGGCGGTGTTCACGCCCGGAAAACCGTTGCGCGTGATGATGGAAAGCCCGTCCTCGCCGCCATAGGCCGGCCAGGAGATGGCGAAATAGTAGATCATCTGCGCGAAGGCCAGCGTGATCATGATGAAATAGACGCCGGACGTTCTCAGGCTGATGGCGCCGATCGGGCTGGCCACCAGAACGCTGACCAGCATCGCCGCCAGCCAGATTACCGGCATCTGGTCGCTGCCGGAAAATTCGAAGGGCGAGGAAAACATCGGCTCCATGTTGAAGGCATGGCTGGCAAAAATGCCGGCGACATAGCCGCCGATGCCGAAGAAGGCAGCGTGGCCGAACGAGATCAGTCCACCCAGCCCGAGCGCGATGTTGAGGCCCACTGCCGCCAGGGCCAGGATCGCCATGCGGGTGGCGAGCGTGATGTAGAACGGCTCCTCCATCGCGGTCGCGATGAAGGGCAGCGCCAGAAGGACGGCTGCAAGAAGGATGTTGATGAGGGTTTCGCGGCTCATGGCTTGCCCGTCACGCATTGGCCGCGAACAGGCCCTTGGGCCGGAACGCCAGAATGAGCGCCATGACGATATAGATCAGCATCGAGGCGATCGCCGCACCCGCCGTCGCGCCCTGCGCCGGCCCCATGAAAGCCGCGAACAGTTTCGGCAGCAGGAAGCGCCCGAGCGTGTCAACCAGCCCGACGAGGATCGCGCCCACGAGAGCGCCTTTGATCGAGCCTATGCCGCCAATGACGATGACGACGAAGGCCAGGATCAGCACCGGTTCGCCCATGCCGACCTGCACTGATTGCAACGCGCCGACCAGCGCGCCGGCAAGGCCTGCAAGGGCAGCTCCCAGCGCGAAGACGACGGTGTAGAGTGTGCGGATATCGACGCCGAGTGCTGCAATCATCTCACGGTCGGATTCGCCGGCGCGGATACGCATGCCGAGCCGCGTCTTGGAGATCAGCAGGTAAAGCCCGACCGCAACCGCAATGCCGACGCCGATGATGGCCAGCCGGTAGAGCGGATAACGCCCGCCGCCCGGCAATTGCACCGCGCCCGAAAGAGCGGATGGAATGTCGAGATAAAGCGGGAACGAGCCGAAAAGCCAGCGCGTGCCTTCCGAAAAGATCAGGATCAGCGCGAAGGTGGCAAGCACCTGATCGAGATGGTCGCGGTCGTAAAGCCGCCGGATGACGACGAGCTCGACCAGCGCACCGGCGGCCGCCGCCGCAGCTAGGCTGGCAACCAGTCCGAGCCAGAACGACCCGGTCGCAGCCGCCACTGCCGCACAGGCGAATGCACCGATCATGTAGAGCGAGCCATGGGCAAGATTGATCAGGCCCATCACGCCAAAGATCAGCGTCAGCCCCGCCGCCATCAGGAAAAGCATGACGCCGAACTGCAGCCCGTTCAGTATTTGCTCGATCAGGAGCGCAGTGGACAAGGATCAGGTTCCATCAGTTTGGGTGTTGGATTGGAGGCGCAACCTTGCGCCCCTCTCCTCGTAAGCGGCAGGCACATGAAGCACCCCCACCCCTAACCCCTCCCCACAAGGGGGAGGGGAACTTTGCTGCAAGGTCGCTCAGCGCCGTCAACGTTGCTGGCCAAGGCGATGAAATCGTCCCCATCCCCCTTGTGGGGAGGGGTTAGGGGTGGGGGTACACCCCCGCTCTAGCCCCATCAGCACACGTCCACTCCCGTAAACGGGGAGAAGGAAGCTCTAATCCTCACATCTTGCAGTCTTTGGCGTAGGCGTCCTCATGGTCGGTGAAGCTGGTGGCGACGATCTTGTTGGTCAGCACGTCGCCTTCCTTCACCACTTCGCGGACATAGATGTCCTGGATGGGATGGTTGTTGCTGTTGAACTTGAACTTGCCGCGCACGGAATCGAACTTCGCTTCCTTCAGCGCCGCGCGGAAGGCGTCCGCATCCTTCACACTTGCCTTGCCGGCCGCCGAGATGATCAGGTTCGCCGTGTCATAAGCCTGCGCCGCATAGATCGAAGGCAGCCGCTTGTATTCGGCCTCAAAACCTTCGACGAACTTCTTGTTGGCGGCGTTGTCGAGGTCCTTCGACCACGAGGCCGAGTTCTTCACGCCGATGGCCGCATCGCCGATCGCGCCGAGCACGTCCTGGTCGAAGGAGAAGCCCGGGCCCATCACCGGCGTTTCCACGCCCGACTGCGCATATTGCTTCATGAAGGCGATGCCCATGCCGCCCGGCAGGAAGAAGAACACCGAGTCGGCACCGGAATCGCGGATCTGGGCGATCTCGGCGGCGTAGTCGGTCTGACCGAGCTTGGTGTAGACCTCACCGGCCAGTTCGCCCTTGTAGAACCGCTTGAAGCCGTTCAGCGAGTCGGTGCCAGCGGGGTAGTTCGGCGCCAGGATGAACACTTTCTTGTAGCCGGCGGTGTTGGCATAGTTGCCCATCGCCTCATGGAAATTATCGTTCTGGTAGGCGACGTTGAAATAATTCTTGTCGCACTTGGCGCCCGCCAGCGCCGAAGGGCCGGCATTGACCGAAAGGTAGAACTTGCCCTGCGCCACTGCGTTCGGCACCACCGCCATGGCAAGGTTCGACCAGATGATGCCGGTCAGCAGATCGACCTTGTCGCTCTGGATCATCTTGTCGGCGATCTGCACGGCCAGTTCCGGCTTCTGGGCGTCATCCTCGGTGACGACCTCGATGTCCTTCACGCCCGACTGCTTGAGCGCCAGCATGAAGCCGTCGCGCGCATCGACGCCCAGCCCCGCACCGCCGCCGGAAAGCGTGGTGATCATGCCGATCTTGAGCGGGTCGGCATAGGCCATGCCCGACGTCGCCATCGACAGCGCCAGAATGCTTGCGGCAAGTATCTTCTTCATTCCCAATCTCCCATTGTTTTTGGTCGTAAGTGGTTCTTATCGTTGTAGTCAGAGTTCGGTGCGAACTTTCCAGAGTTCCGGAAACAGTTCAACCTCCAGCATCTTGCGCAGGTAGGATACACCCGAGGTTCCCCCGGTCCCGCGCTTCAACCCGATGATGCGCTCGACGGTGGTGACGTGGTTGAAGCGCCAGCGGCGGAAATAGTCCTCGAAATCGACCAGCTTTTCCGCCAGTTCGTAGAGCATCCAGTGCTCTTCCGGCGCGCGGTAGATGTCGCGCCAGACGTTCAGCACGGCAGCGCTTTCCTGCCGGGTTTCCCGCCAGTCGGTGCGCGTTGCATCTGCGCCGACATCAAAACCCTGCCGGGCGAGCAGCAGCAGCGCCTCGTCGTAGAGGCTGGGCGCGGCAAGAATATCCTCGAGCTTCTCCAGGACTTCCGGCCGGTGCGCATGAGGCTTCAGCAGCGCGTTGTTGCGGTTGCCGGCCAGAAATTCGATCGCCCGATACTGGTAGGATTGAAAACCCGAGGACTGGCCGAGCGAATCGCGGAACTGCGTGTATTCGCTGGGCGTCATCGTGCGCAGCACGTCCCAGGCGCTGTTCAGCTGCTCGAAGATGCGCGCCACCCGCGTCAGCATCTTGAAGGCCGGCTGCAAGCGATCCTCGCGGATCGCCACGATCGCCGAGCGTATCTCATGGATGGCAAGCTTCATCCACAGTTCGGATGTCTGGTGCTGGATGATGAACAGAAGCTCATCATGCGCAGTGGACAGCGGCTCCTGCGCGTCGAGCACTTTTTCCAGATGGAGATAGTCGCCATAGGACATGCGCCCGCGAAATTCCATCTGGGCGCCTTGGGCGGGATTGTCAGCCTGCGTCATGTGACCTGCCCTAATCTGGCGCGATGCATCCACATCGCCTCCTGCTGGTCACTCAGGATTGCATTCCGCAAACTACATTTCAAGCATGAAATTTTATGATTAAAATATCTCGTGGCCGCTTGGGTATGTTGAGATTCAGGTCAGGAAGAGTCGAAAATGGCGGTTTTCAAGAACCGAAGCGGAGTGGACTTTTGGGTCCATGAGCATCGGAAGCGCAGAAAGGTGCCATTTGCAGACCGTCATGACGTGAATATCAACATACCCTAATGAGCGCTGGTTTTGGAGAACAGGTTCAGGACCAGAACACCGGCAACGATCAGGCCCATTCCCGCAAAGCCGGCAAGGTCGGGCCGCTGCCCGTAGACGACCCATGCGACCAACCCGACCAGCGCGATCCCGCCACCGGCCCAGATCGCGTAAGCGATGCCGAGAGGTATCCGGTCAAGGACTTGGGACAGGAAGAAGAATGCCGCGGCATAACCGAGGATCACCAGCACGGAGGGGCCAGGTCTGGTAAATCCTTCTGCGGCTTTCATCGCACTCGTGGCGACGACCTCGCAGATGATCGCAAGGGCGAGGATAGCGTAAGCGGGCATGGGAGCCTCCGTTGAAGGAGGCTTCTAATGATCAGAACTTCCAGACCTCGTCACGTTCACTTTCCTGTGACTGGACTGCCCGCCAACGGGCCTGTCGGAGATACGATCGCCCAACAAAAAGGGCGGTCATTGGCGACCGCCCTCAGATGTGAATCGCGCTTGGGAGGAGGAAAAGCCGATCCGACTGTCAAAATGATGCGCCCGAACGGTTAACGAAACCTTAACGCACAATCTACAGTTGTTTATAGCAATTTCGGGAAGAAATCGCAATAGATTTCCGCCCAGAGTAGCGCTAAAACAACCAGTTAGATCAGATCGACGATTCTACCATAAATTGTATTGCTGTGCTTGGGCAGCTACGCTCCGACGGTCGCTTCCGTCTTGGCCGCCGAAACCGTCGCCCCGATATGGTCGACCAGCGCGTCCGGCAGTTTCAGCCGGCCGGCGAGCATGTCGAGGAAGCCACGCTCGGCGCGGGTGTCCGGGTCGATGGCGAGGCGCGCGGCAGTGTAAAGCTCGATCTTCTGCGCATCCGTATGGGCAGAAGCTGCAAGCTGGTCGAGGTCCAGCGGCTTGTCGATTTCGGCAAGGAGAAAACTTTCGGCCTCGCTGCCGACGCCCGAAAGCGCCAGCCTGTCGGCGATCTTCTTGCGCTCTTCGTCATCGACATGGCCATCGGCCTTGGCGGCGGCGATCATCACGCGCACCAGCGTCAGCGCGAATTCCGCCTCGCCCTGCGGCGCCTGCGACGGGTGAAAACTGGTATCGGCGGGCGGCGGCAGCAGCTCTTGCTGGGCAGTGCCCGCCTGTTCCGGCTGCTTGCCGTTCTGGTAGTTCTGGTAGGCCTTGTAGGCGAGCCCCGCGACGGCGGCGAGCCCGCCGAGCTTCAGCGCCGAACCGGTAACCGCACGGCCTGTGCCGGTGCCGAGCAGCACCGCTGCCAGCGCACCCGCTGCCAGCGGGTTGTCCTTGGCAAGCTGTGTCGCCTGAGCGGCCTTGTCCCTGACGGTCGAACCCGTGCCGGGAACTTTCGAACCGAGCAGGTCATCGAGCAGTTTCTTGGGATCGAACATCAGTTCCTCCGAAATTTGCGCCCGTCTCTTCGGGCGGGTTTCAAGTGTCGGTGAGGTAGGCAGTCGAAGGCGACATTACAATGACGCGCGGTGTTTTTGGTAGGGTTTGTGCTCGGCGGAACATTTGCGATTAACGGTGACAACCGTGAAGTTCGTCATCCCGGAAACCAACGCGAAGCGCAGGTTATCCGGGATCTATTGGCCGAAACATCGCTGGGCGCGGATATTGGCGCGCGTTCAGTACCGTTGAAACGCTTCTCGGTTCAGGCATGGATCCCCGGGTCTCCGCCCTTCGCTTCGCTCGTGCTCCGCCCGAGAATGACGAATTGCATGTTCGGTCTTCGCTGACCGTCAGCGTTGTCGATCCACCACTGCGACTGTGCGTTCACTTTCCTGCAAGCGGTCAAGCAGTGCAGTGGAGAGCCCAACCCCTAGGGGCGGGGCTATAGAAGCCGCTCGGGCGCTTCGAAAAGCATAGCGTTCGCTCTGCGGTAAGCAGGCGAGATCAAGGCGAGCCGAAACGTAGAAAGCGGCTACACCGTCAGGCTTGCGGTCAACAAGAGCAGGCCGAGGACGAACACCAGTCCGGCGCCGCCGATCTCGATGGTGGTGTGGATGCGGTTGCCGAGGCGGCCGTCGCCTGCTGCTGCTACGGCCCAGTTCTTGGCGGTGACTGCCAGGGTTGCCAGCGCCGAAACGGTGATTGCCGTGCCGAGGGCCATGGCGAAGACCGACAGGATACCGCCGGCCCAGATGCCGTTGAGGAAGGCGAAGGTCAGGACGATCAGCGCGCCCGAGCAGGGACGCAGGCCAACCGCTGTAACCGCCGACCATGCCGTCTTCCAGTCGAAATGATCGCCCGAGATCATCGCCGGGTCCGGGGCATGGGAATGACCGCAGCTCTCGCAAACCTGACCGGCTGCATGACTGTGGGCATGGGAGTGACCGCGCAACGTGGCGTGGCTGTGGCTATGAGCATGCGCGTGACCGTGCGCATGATCGTGGTGCTCATGCATATGTGAGGGGTGGTCGCAGGCGTGGTCATGATGATCGTGGCTGGCGTGGGAATGAGCGTGCGCGTGGGCATGTGCCGCCGACAGGCTGTAGGCCGGGTTGGCGCCGAACCAGCCGCGCACCAGTGGGCCGGCCTTGCGCCAGAGCAGCCATGCGCCGAACAGCGTGATGAGCACATAGCTCGAGACTTCGAGGAACCAGGTCGCCTTGGTCATCGAGATCGAGGTGCCGCGCAGCACGAGGAACAGCAGCGCCATCATGACGATCGCGGTGAGCGCCTGCAGGAAGGCGGAGATGAAGGACAGCATGATGCCGCGCCGCAAGGCCACTTCGTTGGCGAGCATATAGGAGGAAATGACCGCCTTGCCGTGGCCGGGACCGGCGGCGTGGAAAATGCCGTATGCGAAAGACAGCCCGACCAGAACCCACATCTGGCCGCCATTGTCGCGCATCGCCTTCATCGCGCCGGTCAGCGAGCGGTAGAAGGCCTGCTGCTGAGCGTTGACCCAATTCATCAAGCCGGCGAACAGCCCGGTCGAGGGCACCATGGCTTCGTTGGTGCCGATGCCGAGCGAGCTTTGCGCGTGGGCGAGGCCGGCGAAATGCGTGAGCACATAGGCTATCGCCAAGGTAGCAAACACCAAGCGGATGGTCGTCTTCTTCACGGGTCTATCCTTTGGCTGTGCAGTTCAGTTCAAGGCGGGTCGCGAAAATCTTGCTCATGTCTGTGCCGGTCGGGTCGTTGAAGAAGGCGTCGGTGAGCGTCGACTGGTTCTGGGCGATGGCCGTATCGGGATCGGGGCGGATGACCTGCTTCGTGCACATGGGCGGGAGGTCCGCAACCGACATGTTGGCGTCCTCGGTGAAGTCGATCGCGGTGTAGAAGGTCGGGTCATAGACGCCGAAATCGATCTTGCCCGACAGCTTCAGCGGTTGCTCCGGTTCGGACTCGAACAGCACGATAAGCTGGTCGTTCTCGTAGTTGGCCATGAGATGGGCCGGCGGCTTCATCTTCACGTCCTTGCCGTTGGAGGTGACGATCTGGAAGTAGCCATACTCGGCAAGCGAAGTGTAGATGGTGTTGGCGACTTCCTTAAGCTCGGTATCGTCTAGCTTCAAATCGGAGTTCTTGTCGAACTCCATCAGCACGGTGGATGAGAACAGGTCGTCAAAGCGCCACAGATGCCGCAGCGACTTTACCGTGTGGTCGGGGTTGAGCACGACATCGAGCCGTGCTTCGGCAAAGACATGGGGATGGACGCTGGCCGGGACGGTCGAGACCAGGAGGGCTGCGGCAGCCGAAGCCAGCATCGCCGTTCGCATTTTCAGCTTCATTGCAGTCGCATTCCAGTCTGGGAGTAGATTCTTTTTTTGACCATGATCTTTGCCCGAAAACCGGCTTCCACTTTTCGGGATCATGGTTTCGAGAGTTACCAGAAACCCGGCGAAATTGGGACCGTTTTGCGACAGGCAATCAAGCGTGATCGCGCGGCTTGAACCACTGTACGAGGAAATCCACGAAGACGCGCACCTTCGCCGGCAGGTAGCGGCGATGCGGGTAGACCGCGAAAATGCCGCCGCCGGTGAGGATGCGATCGTCGAGGATCGGCACCAGCCTGCCGGCCTCGATATCAGGCGCGGCGATGAAATCGGGCAGGATCGAAAAGCCGAGACCGGACAGGGCGGCGGCGCGGGCGGCAAGCGGGCTGTTGACCTCCATCGGGCCGGTCACCGACACGGTGACGGTCTCGCCATTGTCACCGAGGAACGGCCAGTTCGACAGCCAGCGGCCATTGGTGTCGATGATGCAGGGCAGGCGGGCGAGGTCTTGCGGGCGGGTCGGCTTGCCGTGCTTCTCGATGAGTTCGGGCGAGCCGCAAAGCCGCACCGAAAATGGCGACAGACGCCGCGCGATGAGCGACGAATTTTCCAGCCGCGAGATGCGAATGGCGAGGTCGAAGCCTTCCTCGACCAGATCGACGAAGCGGTCGTCGAGATGGATTTCCAGCACGATTTCAGGGTGCGCCTTGGCGAAGTCGATGAGCGACTGGCCGATCGGCGCATCGGCGAAGGTGCGCGGCGCGGAAAGCTTTATACGCCCACGCACGTCGCCGGAGGATTCGCGCACGGCGTCGGCCAGGCTGTCGACCTCGCGGACGATTTCGGAGGCGCGGCGATAATAGGTGTGGCCGGCCTCGGTCAGCGAGAACTGCCGCGTCGTGCGGTTGAGCAGCAGCGCGCCGAGCTCGTCTTCCAGCTCGCGGACATATTTGGAGAGCAACGCCTTGGAGCGGCCGATCTTGCGGGCGGCGGCCGAAAAGCCTTCGGCCTCGACCACGTCGATGAAGGCGCGCATGCGTGTCAGCGTGTCCATGGCTCAGCCTTTGTTTTTCGATTGGAGTATTCGCTTGCCCAGCGAAATCAATTGCAGGTCGCTGTTGGACGGTCCGAGAAGCGACAGTCCGAAGGGCGCCCCATTTACGGTGCCGAGCGGCAGGGTGATCTGCGGGAAACCGGACAGGCCGGAGAGGCACAGCAGCCGCAAGGCGCGCTCGCGATAGGCGAGGAGGTTTTCCGGCGTATCGGCCTTCAGTGGGGCAGCGCCCGGAACGGTCGGCAGGACGAGTATGCCGGTGTCGCCGAGCAGGTCGCGCAGTTCGTCGCTAAAGGCGGCGCGCGTGGCGGTTGCTTCCGCCAGTGCCTGATCGTCAATCGTCGTGGCGAAGCGGAAGCGGTCTTCTACGCCTTTGCCGAGACTGCCGGGATGGGCCGAAATCCAGTCGCCGTGATTGGCCCATGCCGCGCGCGCCTGGATTTTGCGGAAGGACCAGTAGAGGTCGTCCGGGGTTTGGGTGAGGGGCTTGGCCGCTTTAGCTTCGCTGAGGACGGCGGTGACGATGGAGAGCATTCGACGGTATTCGTCTGCTTCGGTGTTGCCGAGGACGAGGTCGTCGAGGGCGGTCAAGCGCAGGAGTTTGCCCTCTTCCATCGGGGTAGCGGCGGTTTCGCCACCCCCACCCCGTCCGGCTTCGCCGTCCGACCCTCCCCGCAAGGGGGAGGGTGGCGCGTGCAGCACCACCTCCGCCACCTTTTGATACGTCTCGATATCCCTGGCGAACCAGCCGAAGGTGTCGAGCGAAGGCGCCAGCGGCATGGTGCCTTCAAGTGAGATGCGGCCATGCGTGGTGCGCAGGCCGACCAACCCGCAGAAGCTCGCCGGTGCGCGGATCGAGCCGCCGGTGTCCGAGCCGGTGGCGATGTCGGCGAGCCTGCCGGCGACGGCCGCGACCGAACCGGAAGACGAGCCGCCGGTGACACGGTCGGGCGCTGCGGCGTTTACCGGTTCGGGGAAATGCGAATTCTGGCCCATCAGTGAAAAGGCGAATTCGTCGGTCTGCGTCTTGCCGAGAAAATGCGCGCCGGCATCTAGAATCAATTGCACCGTCGGTGCCGTTTTCGTGGCCGGTGCGGTCTCGGCGAATTTCTGCGGGTTGCCGCAGCCGGTGCGATAGCCCGCAACGTCGAAGATATCCTTCACGGCAAGGCCGAGGCCAGCCAAAGGCCCGGTTTCCCTATTGGAAACAGGCACTTGTGGGGCGTCTAGGAAGGCGTTGAGAGGATCGCGCATGGCCTGCATTGTTCAATGATTCACAACGATTTGGCCAGCTTTGTTCGACATCTGAAAATTTACAAGCTGCGATACGATTTTTGTTGATTGTGACAGACGCGACTCCTATATCGCGCTTGCCCAAAGTCGCACGTGCCTGTGGGTGTCCGCCGATCCTCGAATGGTGAGGGAAATCGGTAAGGTAACTGGAGCTAACCCCTCCAGTCGGTTTAGCGGCCAACCGCCAAATCGAGGACACCTTGAAGCAACGACGGTGCGGGCCTTTCTGGTGTTCTGCCGGTTGTCCAAAAACCGGGGTTACTGAAGAGGCACACCCTCATTGCCGGCAGTGCGGAACGGGTCTCCCAATCCAAGCCAAGGCAGACAAAGCGAACCGAAGCCGGGCAAGGCTAGGTTCACCGCCGCGTGACGCACGCTCATGGTTCCGGGGTCTCCACCGGCTGGTTCCATGAAAATGTGATCGCGCCTTTGTCCACCGCGGATTCCGCGGCCGATGTCGGCCGCGCCGCAGCTTGATTTCGCGCGCCTGAAAGCCGCGCATTCGCATTGGAGAGACCCATGGCCACGCAGCGCATCCTCGACTTCCTCGCCACCCGACGTCCCGAAGGCCCTTGCCTCGTGCTGGACCTCGACGTCGTGCGCGAAAATTTCCATGCCTTCGAAAAGGCGCTGCCGGATTCCAAGATCTACTATGCGGTGAAGGCAAACCCCGCGCCTGAAATCCTGCGCATGCTTGCCTCGCTGGGCTCGTCCTTCGACACCGCTTCGGTCGCCGAGATCGAAATGGCGATGGATGCCGGCGCACCGGCCGAGCGCATTTCCTTCGGCAACACCATCAAGAAGGAGCGCGACGTTGCGCGCGCCTATCAGCTCGGCATTCGCCTGTTCGCCGTCGATTGCGTCGAAGAGGTCGAGAAGATCGCCCGCGTCGCTCCCGGCGCCCGCGTGTTCTGCCGCGTGCTGACCGATGGCGAAGGTGCCGAGTGGCCGTTGTCGCGCAAGTTCGGCTGCGTGCCGGCGATGGCCGTCGACGTGCTGCGCCATGCCAAGGCGCTCGGCCTCGACGCCTATGGCGTGTCGTTCCATGTCGGCTCGCAGCAGACCGACCTTGCCGCCTGGGACCGCGCGCTTGGCGACGCCAAGGCCGTGTTCGAGACGCTGGCTCAGGAAGGCATCACGCTGAAGATGGTCAATATGGGCGGCGGTTTCCCGACCCGCTACCTCAAGGACGTGCCGACCGCGCGTGCCTATGGCGAGGCGATCTTCTCGGCCCTGCGCAAGCATTTCGGCAACCGCATTCCGGAGACGATCATCGAGCCGGGCCGCGGCATGGTGGGCAATGCCGGCGTCATCAAGTCGGAAGTCGTGCTGATCTCGAAGAAGGCCGACAACGACAATGTGCGCTGGGTGTTCCTCGACATCGGTAAGTTCGGCGGTCTCGCCGAGACGATGGACGAGGCGATCCGCTACCCGATCGTCACGCCGCGCGATGGCGATGCTGTTGCACCTTGCGTGCTCGCCGGCCCGACCTGCGATTCGGCCGATGTGATGTACGAGAAGGCGCCGTATCCGCTGCCGCTGTCGCTGACCATCGGCGACGAAGTGCTGATCGAAGGTACCGGTGCCTATACGACGACCTACTCGGCGGTCGCCTTCAACGGCTTCGAGCCTCTCCGATCCTACGTGATCTGACGGGCTTAACAGCCCCTCAGGTCACCCCGTTCGCCGGCGGATTTTTAGCCGGCGACGGGTTTGCTCGTGGAACAATCTCCGCTTGTGAAGGATTGCGGATATGGAAGTCTCTGAAATCACCGGCAAAGCGCCGGCATTTGTAATCATCGCTGAAACCGCAGCCGACGTGGCGGCGCGCGAAGCGCTGCTCGACCGCGCCATGGGCGTGAGGCGCAAGAAGAAGTCGTCGGAGAAGCTGCGGCGCGGTCGTCGCCCGTCCGAAGGGCTGGCTTTCGTCGCGCGTGACGCCGAGGGCATGGTCATCGGGACGGTGCGGCTGTGGGACGTGGCGTTCGCACAGGATGTCTCCCCCCTTGAGGGGGAGATGGCTGCGAAGCAGCCAGAGGGGGTAACCTCAGAAGGCACCGCAAGAGCGTCGAGCACTGCCGCGACAACCCCCTCCGCCGCCTTCGGCGGCACCTCCCCCTCAAGGGGGGAGGGTACGGCATTGCTTTTGGGCCCGCTGGCCGTTGACCCGTCGATCAAGAATGGAGGTGTCGGCTCGGCGCTGATGCGGCAGGCAATCGGGGAAGCACGGCGGCTTGGCCATCGCGCGATCCTGCTGGTCGGCGATGCGCCTTATTATGCGCGGTTCGGCTTTTCGGCCGAGAAGACCGGTTCGCTTGCGATGCCCGGCCCCTATGAGCAGCATCGCTTCCTGGCGCTAGAGCTTGTCGAGGGCGCGCTCAACGACGCTTCCGGTGTGCTGAAGGCTGCCGGTCGCAAGCAGAAGAAGACCGAGCGGTTGCAACTCGCAGCCTAGGGTATGTTGATATTCACGCCATGACGGCCTGCAACCTGGATCTCGACACATCCTGAAACGGCCATAAACGAAAAAGCCCGGCAGCTTTGCAGCGCCGGGCTTTTTGTTTGTTTGGTCGTTCGGTCAGATGACCTGGCTGAGCGCCATGGCAACGGTCATGTCGCCCTCGACCTTGATCTTGCCGCTCATGAACGCCATCGTCGGGTTCAATTCGCCGGCAACCAGCGACTCCAGGTCGTCGAGGCTGAGCTTGATGGTGCAGTCGGCAGGCGCGTCGGTGGTCGAGATGCTGGCACCGTCGATGACGATCACGCCGTCGCCGCCGGTATCGAACTTGACCGAGCGGTCGAAGCCGGAGCTTTCCACCTTGGACCGGATTTTTTCAACAACAGCTTCTACGCTCATGGCAATGCTCCCTTGTCTCGTATCGCGCGCAGGCGCGCCGTTTTCAGATGTGCCTCGGCATTTGCCGCAGCACCGTAAAGTGTCGGAAACCGTATAGCGTCTCGTTGACGTAAACGTCAATGGAGTGAATTGGTTGCCGCTCGCTAAATAGCGCTTGGTCTTAATGCGCGGCTGCCGGCGTGGCCTCGGGCCGGGTGACCTCGCGGCGGCGCAGCGACTTGTCGCGCGTTTCTTCCCGGGACAGGAAGTCGATCTGTTCGACGATGACTTCGCTGATGAGCTTTTCGCCGACGCGCTTGTTGACGCTGTCGCGTACGCCTGTCCGGAATGTGTCGAGATTGAAGTTCTCGCGCTTGGAGAAATCGATCTGCGGATTGGCGTAGAGGTAGGTGTAGACCTCGTCGACGATCAGCGATTGCGCCGGCACCGACAGCTTTTTCATCTGTGCCGGGTCAACGGTGTAGACGAGGCGGGTCAGGAAATAGCCGTCGATCGTGGCCTTGCTGAACACCGGGACCGAGATGACTTCCGTCCTGATATAGTCCAGGCCGCCGAGAAGGGCGGGCGTGGCGGCCGCATCGGACTTGGCGCTCGACGTCTGGAACGAATAGAAAACCGCGCCGAGCGTGGCGAGGCAGATCCAGACGGCGGCGACAATGAATTTGATCAACGGGCGGCCCACCCGAATTCGCCTTCGGAATAGGTACCGTCGGCATCGGCGCGCTGGATCACGTTCTGCATGAGCGTTGCGATCTCGCTCACTGCGCCCATATGCGCCTGGATCACGGCGGCGTTCGTCGCCAGCTTGTCACGCAGCATCTTGATGCCGTCGCGATGCTCGGCGAGAAGTTCGGGTTCGCCGACGCCCCGGGTGGCGCGGGTGAGTTCGTAGAGGTAGCGGCTCTTGCGGACATTGGAGGACTTGATGTCGAAGCTGCCGCCGGCACGGATAGCGGCGGTTTCCTCCTCGACGGCTTCCACGATGCGCCCGATGATCGCCGACAGATTGCCCATACGCGCGGCCGGTTCGGCCCGCGTGCTGCGGGCCGGCAGATTCTGGACGGTCGGCTTCTGTTCAGTCATGTTCGAATATCCCTAGAAATTAGATTTTTGTCTTTGCCGAAATGGCTGCCTGATCTTCCGAAAGGCTTTTTGCCATTTTGCGCTGAAGTTCCTGGACGAGGGCGGTGGAAAGCATCGTCTGCTTGTCGGTCTCGGCCTTTTCAGGCCCGCCTGAGACTGGTCCGACGGCGACCTTGTTCTTGCCGTCGACATAGTGGTCGCCGAGCACGCGGTCGGCGATGCCGATGCCGCCGCGTTCGGCCATGACGTCGGCGATCTTGCCGGCCATCATCGACTTCCACATGTCGCCGGCCATGCCCTTGCCGTAGACGTTTTCGGCGTCCTTCGGCAGCATGTTCTGGATGAAGGTCTGCAGCACCATCGCCTCAAAACGCTTGAAGGAATCGGGCGTCTTGGCCTGTTCTGTGCCGGTCTTGAAGCTGCCGGAAATGCCGGTCTCGCCGAGCGAGAACGACGCGACGGCACTGCCACCCACAGCACTTCCACGCTTGGCCAGTTCGGCGCGAGCCGTTTCCAGATTGGAAGGCTCGACCGCGCGGGCAACGTCCAGAACGATGTCGCTGGGTGGGGAAATCGCCAAGAAAAACTGTCCCTTATCCGACTTTTGAGATGCCGATCATGGACGAGCAAGCTTGTGGCAACCTTACTTGTCGTCGGAGGTGGCGTTGCGCTCGATGATGTCCAGCCGCTCGCGGTCGGCGGTGTCGCGGTCGACCTGGCGCCGCACGTCGCGGTAGGCGCGCTCGACCATATTGGTGCGGGCCGTGGCGGTCGCGACCTTGTCGGCTTCGCTCCTGGCCAGCTGTACGTTCTCTTCCTGGCGGGCCAGCGCCTTGCCGATGCGCTGATGGTAGATTTCGGGGAACATCGACGACATCGAGCCTTCGGAATCGAAGCGCTCGACCAGTTCCGCGGCCTCGTTCTGTGCGGCCACTGCTTCCGACACAAAGCCGGCGTGACGGGTTTCATGCAGCGCCTTCAGCTGCTCCTGCACCTTCACCAGCTTCCGCAGCCGTTCCTTGCGCGCGCTCAATGCCTCATCTCCCGATGGTGGTGGTGAGGAAGCCGTCGGCGAACAGGCTGAGCAGCGTGCCGATGGAGAAATAGAAGATGACGAGCCCACCGGCGATGACGAAGGGCAGCGAGATGAAATAGACCGGAATCTGCGGCGTCAGCTTGTTGACGAAGCCGATGGTGAGGTTGACCAGGATAGCATAGGCGATGAACGGGCTGCCCAGCCTCAGCACCAGCAGAAAGCTTTCCGACAGCGTGTCGGTGACGTCGACCAGGGCTGCCTGCGGGTTGAAGAAGACGTCGAGCGGGGCGACGCGGTAGGAGGTGACCAGCGCCTTGATGATCTCGTGATGGAAATCGAAGACGAACAGCAGCAGCAGCGCCGAAAAGGTGATGATCGAAGCCAGTGCGGGCTGGGCTTCGTTCTCTTCGATGGCCATGCCGGACATGCCGCCATAGCCGATCAGCATGGCGACGGCCGTGCCGATGAAACTCAGTGCCATCATGTAGAGCCGGGCCATGATGCCGATCAGCGCGCCGATAAGCAGCTCCGACGCGATCATCGGCACCAGAAATTGCGGGCGGCGGTCCATGAAGGGGACGATCTGGTCCCAGAGATTGACAAGAATAGCGCCGGTGGCCGCGACCGCCACGAACAGCCGGATCTGCAGCGGCACGCGCGCGCTGGACAGGCCGGGCATGATCATGAAGCAGCCGCCGACGCGGCAGAACGCGATGAATGCCGCAAGCACCACGCTTTCGGCAGTGATCGTCACGATATGGTTCCGAGCACCCGGATTTCGACGCCCTTGGCGATCTCGACATGGGAAAGAACGGGCAAGGTGGTGAACAGCCGTTCGATGATCATGCGGACATAGGGGCGGGCATCGGGCGAGGTGACGAGGACGAAGCGTTCGCCGGCCTCGAGATAGCCGCGTATGGCCTTCGATGCGTCCTGGCCGAATTCCTCGAGCTGGCGCGGGTCGATGTCGAACTCGCGAACCTCGCCCTTGGCGTCGCGCTTGAGGCTCTGGTGGAAGGCAAGATCCCAGCGGTTGCCGAGACGCAGAACCTTGAGCACGCCACCCTCGGACAAGTCGCCGCAAATCTGCTGCGCCATGCGGATGCGGACATGCTCGACGATCTGCTCGGTGCGGCGCACATGCGGTGCGATTTCGGCAATTGCTTCGATGATGAGATGCAGGTTGCGGATCGACACGCGCTCGGCAAGCAGCAGCTTCAGCACCGCCTGCAGGCCCGGATAGGAGATGTGCGAGGTGCAGATCTCGTCGGCGAGCTTGCGGTATTCCTGATCCTGCCGTTCGAGCAGCGCCTTCATGTCCTTGTAGGAAAGAAGCTGCGGCAGGTTGTTGCGGATGACTTCGCTGAGATGGGTCAGCAGCACCGACATGTTGTCGGCGGAGGTGAACTGCTCGCGCTTGAGATCCTCGGCGAACATTTCCGGCACGGAATAGGCGCGCATGCCGAAAGCCGGCTCGCGCACTTCCTCGCCCGGAATGTCGGGGAGTTCGCGGTTGCCGAGAAGCACCATGATTTCGCCGACGCGCATCTGATATTCGGCGACCACCGTGCCATGAACCTTGATCTGATAGCTCTTGCTCGGGATGGAGAGGTCGTCGGTGAGGCGCACTTCGGGAACAACGAAGCCATATTGCTGGGCGAACTTCTTGCGCATCTTGCCCATGCGGAAGGCCAGTTCCTGGTGCGAGATCAGCAGTTTCGTCGAAAGCTGCTTGCCGATGAGGAGCTCGATTTCGGCGGTCTTGAGCGATGCCTTGATCGAGTTCTTTTCCTCTTCGTCCTTGGTCACCTGCGCCTGCTTCTGGACGGCATGGGCTTCGTCGACGCGTTGCTGCTCGCGCTTGGGAATGATGTAGCCGATCGCGCCCATGGCGGCGGCGAGCACGAAGAATGGGAACATCGGAAGGCCGGGCATGAGGCCGAGCACGATGAGCAGGACGGCAGCGACAAACAGCGCGCGCGGGTGGGCGCCGAGCTGGCCGAAGATTGCCTGGTTGGCGGAGCCGCGCGTGCCGCCCTTGGAGACGAGAAGGCCGGCGGCCAGCGAAACGATCAGCGCCGGGATCTGGGTGACGAGACCGTCGCCGACCGAGAGCTTGATGAAGACGTCGGAGGCTTCGGCCATGCCCATGTCATGACGGAAATAGCCGATGGCGATGCCGCCGACGATGTTGATGGCGGTGATGATGAGGCCGGCGATGGCGTCGCCACGAACGAATTTCGAGGCACCGTCCATGGAGCCGAAGAAGGAGCTTTCCTCTTCCAGCTCGCGGCGGCGAAGCTGCGCCGTCTTGTCGTCGATGACACCGGCAGAGAGGTCGGCGTCGATCGACATCTGCTTGCCGGGAATGGCGTCGAGGGTAAAGCGGGCGCCGACTTCGGCGATACGGGTCGCACCCTTGGTGATGACGATGAAATTGACGATGACCAGGATCAGGAAGACGATAAGTCCGATGACGAAATCGCCACTCATGACGAGTTGCGAAAAGCCGCTGATGACATAGCCGGCGGCATGGGTGCCGATGTTGCCTTCCGACAGGATCATGCGCGTGGTGGCGATGTTGAGCGACAGGCGTAGCATCGTCGCGATCAGAAGAATGGTCGGGAAGGACGAGAAGTCGAGCGGCCGCTGAATCCACAGCGCCACCATCAGGATCAGCACCGAAAGGGCAATGGAGAAGGCCAGGCCTATATCGATGAGGAAGGCCGGGATGGGCAGGAAAAGTACGGCCAGAATGACGACGATGCCGAGCGCGAAAAAGATGTCGCGTGCACTTTTCGCGGGGCTGCCCGACGGCATTGTTTCTGCGATGGCCATCTTATCTCCATGCTGCTCCCGACCCGTGCCGAAGTTGGCAATGGCCGATTACAGCATGACCCTAAACGGCCAAGCTTGCGCGAACATGGGAGGAGAAGGTCATTCCTCTTCCCGTCTACGGGGAGAGGGTCTCAGGTTCTAGAACCCGTTTTCGATGCGTTCGAAGATGACGTTGGTGAAGGACGAAATCTGCGCGCCCATGAACGGGCCGGTGAAGGCGACGACGAGCATGATGGCGATGATCTTGGGAACGAAGGTGAGCGTGATTTCCTGGATCTGCGTCAGCGCCTGAACCAGCGCGATGGCGACGCCGACGATCATTGCCGCCGCGACCGCCGGACCTGCGGCGGTCAGGACCGTCCAGATGGCGAACTGGACGATGTCGAGGGCGTCGGCTTCGTTCACGCTTCGCTCTGTTCGCTCGGCTTGATGACGACGCCGGGGCCAACGACGATCTCTTTGCCGCTTTCCAGCACCGCTACGATGCCGTCCGAATAGAGCTTCACCGAAGCGACCTTGCCGGAG
Organism: Mesorhizobium sp. DCY119; assembly: GCF_003590645.1. NCBI lineage: Bacteria > Pseudomonadati > Pseudomonadota > Alphaproteobacteria > Hyphomicrobiales > Phyllobacteriaceae > Mesorhizobium > Mesorhizobium sp. DCY119. The sequence goes on from NZ_CP031834.1 coordinate 1,517,439, forward strand.
AGCGTGCCGTCTGCCGAGGTGATGTTGCGCCCAATCAGAGCGTCGGCCTGAGACAGCGTCGAGGACGACAGCAGTGCATCGAGCTTGCTGTTGATCTGGACCGACTGCTCGACCTGCGAGAACTGCGCGAGCTGGGCGACGTATTGCGTCGAATCCATCGGATTGGTCGGGTCCTGGTTCTTCATCTGGGCAACCAGCAGGCGCAGGAAGGACTGGTAGTCGACTGCCGTCTTCGACGTCTGGTCGGTCGAGGATGTGTTGGTCGTCGACGTGGTTGGTGCGATTACCATGCTCATCAGTATCGTTCTCCTACGGCGATGGGGCGAGGCGCGGATGCTGCCGGAGCTTCCAGGGCAAGGGCTCGCTCTTCGAGACGGTATAGCCCGCGGAGCGCCTTGAGCGCCTCGTAGACGCGGTCTTCACTGACCATGCGATCCACTTCCTTGAGTGTGGAGCGTATTTCCTTGTCCTCGAAGCTTACCAGAAGCAGCGGCAGGGACTGGCGGAACATTTCGCGTGCCTGCACGGCGCCGGAAGGGTCCATCAGCATGACCTGGATCATGAAGTAAAGCTGGCGAAGCGGCGTGGAGGCATCCTCAGGCTGGAGGACGTGACTCTCAAGCAGGAACTGAACGTCGTTGAGGAGTTCCAGCGAAACCTTGCGGTCGACCTTGATGACGGCACCGTTGATGTAGATCTTCTCGTTCGGCTTCAGCGATATCTTCAACGTGCTTTTCATTGAATGCCGTCGCGGATTATCTGCGACACCTCGATCAGGCCTTCGAAATTGCTGGAGCGGCCCTGGCGCACCTCTTCGGTCTCGCGCAGCAGCCACAGCCCGATCGAGATCAGATTGGCGCGAAGTTCCTTGGGCAAGGCGTTGTCGGCGCTGCCGAGGTCCTCGATGAAAGTCGTCCAGAGCCGATTGGTGAAATGCAGCGCCTGTATCGCCTCCAGTGAGCCGACGCCGACGGTGCTTGCGGTGGCAAGCAGATCGATCGAGCGGTTCAGGAGCTGCTTTTCGCGATCCTTGGCGTCTGCGACTGAGTCGGTTTGAACGTCGGCGTATGAAAATTGATACATTTGAGGGGTCCGCCGGTTAGCTCAGGAATTTCAGAAGGCTGAGTTGCTGAATGCGTGCCGTGATGGCGTAGGACGTTTCGATGTGCGACAGGAGATCGGCGACCCGCGTGTTCGCCTCGAGAGGGTCGACGCCTTCGGTTGCCAGGATATGCTTTTCGATCAGTCCGGTCTGCGTGTTCAGGCGCTCGCTGGCGTCGGCGACCCGCTTCTCGGCGATACCGGTCTTCGACTGCAGATTAACAATATCGCTGATGCTGTCGGACACCAAGGCCCAGGCTCGGTCGACCAGTGCCTTGCGGGCATCAGACGGGAGATCGCCCGACATAAGTTCGCTGATCATCGTCGTGGCCATGGCCAGCTTGCGAAAGCCATCATTGTTGGCGCTCGCCGACGTCTCGGTCGTCTCGTTCAGCGAAATGCGGCTGCTGATGCTCTGGTCAGAGGCGTTCGACCAATTGTCCCAGCCTGCGCCCGTGAACTGCGGCTCGACATAAGTGTCCAGGAAAGCGTTCATGTCGGCAGCGGTCGGAAACGGGTCGGCAGGATCCGCCCCGGTATCTGCCAGATATTGTGCGTAGGCGGCGTCATAGGCGGCCTTGGCCGGTGACCCGGGTGCGGAATAGTCGTTGATCGGCTTGGCATCGGTATTAACGCCGGCAAATATGAATTCGCCGTTCACGCCGGTATTCAGCACCGAGGTCATCGTTTTCAACGCGTCGGTGGCCATATCCTTGGTGACGCTCGCAGTGGAATCGCCCGTCATCGCGGTGTGCAGGATCGACAGGAAGGACTGTGCCGCCGTCGAGACCTGGCCGAGGGCATTCTGAGTGGCAGTCAGGCGCGTGGTGGCCAATGCGTTGGAAGCAACGATGCCTTTCATGCGCTCGACTTCCCGGTTGAAGGTAACCGATTGCGACGTGCTCGCGCCGAGCGCCAACCCCTTGTCGGCGAAGAAACCGGTTGCCTGCTCCTTCTGCGCGTTTACGAGCGCGGCCTGCGTTTTCATCAAGGAATAGCGCATGGCCTGGTTGATGGCTGACGAGGAAACAAAACTGGCTTTCATCGTATTACCTCACTGCCGCCAGCAGGGATGCCAGCATTTCGTCGACGGCCTTGATCAGGCGGGCCGACGCCGAATAGGAATTCTCAAGTTCAAGCAACAATGACATTTCCATGTCGACATTGACGCCGGTGTCGTTGGATAGCGCCTCTGCCGTGCGGACGGCCAGCGCCTCCTTGGACTCGGCTGCCGTCGAGGCATCCTTGCGCACTCCCTGGAACCAGCCGATCGAATTTGCCGAGTAGGTTGCAAGGCTTACCGAGCCGCCGATGCCTGTGGCGGCATCGAAGGCCATCGGCTCGTCCATGCGGTCGCCATATTTGATGAGAAGGTCGGTATAGGATGTGCCGCCTTCAGTGTTGTGGACGTAGCCGGCACCGTTGGCGCCGCCGTCACGCAGATATTCGGGATTGCTGACGAAGGCCGCATTGAGCGAAATCTGCCCTGCGAGCCCGTTGACCAGCGTGCCGTCCGCCGGCATGGCGGGCGCGCCGGGCCATGTGAACAGGCCAGGTGCGTCGGCAAGAACCCCGTTCGGATCGGTCTCGGCGAAAGCGCTGATGAGGCCGCGCGCGATTTCGTCCATCTGGCTCTGCATCGTGGTGGCGACGCTGTCGCGCAATTGCAGAAGCCCGGCGATCTTGCCGCCGGATGTCGTGTTGCCGCCCGATCCCATGGTGACGGGCACGCCGTCGATATAGACCTTGTTGCCGGGAGTGCCCGACGCATAGGCGGCCGAAGGCTCGAAGCTGATGCTGCGCGGCACGGTCTCGAACAGCGTCGTGCCATCCGAGGTCATGACGACCATATCGTTGTTGCCACGCGTGAAGGTGGAGACGGGAACGTATTCCGAAATCTGCTTCAGAAGCGCATCGCGCTTGTCGAGCGCATCGTTGACGTCGCGGCCGGACGCGGTTCCCGAGACGATTTCCTTGTTGGCGGCCTGGAACTGGGACAACAGGCTGTTCAGTTCGTTGACCGCTGTGGAGATCTGCTGGTCGGTCTCGACACGAAAGGTCTGGATCGCCGCCGCGCCGTCATTGAGGCTGCGCACCACATTGCGCGCGGCGTTAATGGCGTTGTCGGCGAGCGTACGGTTGGTTGGAGTAGCGGAGTAGGTCTGCAGCGCCTTCTGTAACTCGGTGATGGAGGTTGCAGGCGAAAGCGCATTGTCGACGCCATCGACTGCGAGGCTGAGCCGGTCCATGCCGGTATAGACGGTTGTCTGGCCGCTCCAGGAGGAGACGGCCGACAGGTTCTGGCGGAAAAGCTGCTCGTTGGTGGCGCGCTGGATGACGACGACGCGCGCCCCGGGAGCGGTGCTGGAAAGCACGGCGGTCCGGCGCGCATAGTCCGCGTTCTTCTCTTCGGAAACGTTTCGCGAGACCACGCTGGTCTGGCGGCTCGTATTGAGAAGGGAATTCTGGGCGATGCTGAGTGCGCTGGATAACGACATGCTTTATTCCTGTTCGGCTCGTCTGGCCGGACTACCTCTTGAGGTTGACGAGGATGTCCATGAGATCGGCGCCAGTCTGAAACACTTTCGAATTGGCGGTGTAGCTGCGCTGGGACTCGATCATGTCGGTCAGCTCCTGGGCGATGTCGACATTCGACCCTTCCAGAGCACCGGACACGACCTTGCCCCTGCCGCTCTCGTTGGCGAAGCCCATCTGGACGACGCCTGAATCGGCGGTTGGCGAAAACACGTTGCCAGGCAGTACCTGCATCATGTCGGGGCTCTGCACGGTGGCGATCGGAATGCGGAAGATCGGCTTTAGCGCGCCGTTTTCGTATTTGGCATAGACGGTGCCGTCGTCGGAAATCTGCACGCCTTCGATGCTGGCAGGTGGGGCGCCGTCGGCTTCAGCCGAGACGACGGTGTAGCTCTTGTCGAGCTGCGTCATCTTGGACAGGTCGATCTTGATATCCTGTGTCGGCGGGCCGGGGATCGTCACGGTCACGTCGAGCGGCGTGGTGGTCAGCTTGCCGTTCGCAGGGTCGAACTCGAGGGTCTGGGTGCCGACCAGTTCGTCGCCGGTATAGGGGAATGAGGTGTCAGCTGCCGCGTCGGACTGCTTGTAGATCGCGACTTCCCAGGTGTTGTCGGCGGTCTTGGTGTAATAGACGTCGAGGAGAACCTCGCTGCCGAGACTGTTGTAGGTGACCAGCGACGACTTGGCCGAATATTTCGCCGTGGCGGCATTCGCCGATGGCAGGTCGGCCGGGTCGACGATCTCGGCATCCAACGGCAGATTGGCGGTGAAAATGCCGGTGGTCGATGGGATTGCGACTAGATCCGTCTGATTGATGGTCACGGGAACCAGTCCGCCGAGGCCGTTGGCGACAGCGCTGGGGATGCCGTTTTCGTAGCTGTAGCCCATGAGCTGGAAGCCGGCGGCGTTAACAAGCTGTCCTTGTGCGTTGGGCACGAACGAGCCGGCGCGGGTCAGCACCGGCGATCCGCCTGCGCCCTGCACGACGAAGAAACCGTTGCCGTTGATGGCAAGATCGCTGCCGGAGGTGGTGTACTTCATGTCACCTTGCTGGCTGATCGAATTGCGAACCGTCGTGGTGACGCCGCCCGACGTATAGTTGCCAGTGGTGGAAGGGATGATCAGCGAGGAAAATTCCGTGCTCGCGCGCTTGTAGCCGGTGGTGCTGGAATTGGCGATGTTGTCTGCGACGGTGGAAAGGCGGTTTGCCTGGGCGTTCATGCCCGACACGCCCGTGCGCATCATTCCATACAAGCTCATCGAAAAGTCTCCTGATTATCCGGACCCTGGGTCAGGAGAAGGCTATATGGTTTGACTTGCGCGAGGCTGGCGCGGTGCAGCCGCGAGGAGAATTCGAGCACAGGGCAGGGCGCACGCGCGGCATCCGCGTTGAGCTGAGAGCCGGCACCGAAGGGCGCGGCTATCCTGTGCGGAAGACCTCTCATCCGACGATCAGCCGGTAGCCGAGGAAGCGCTTGGAATCGACCGGGTCGAAGCCGAGCTTCTCGCGCAGCTTCTTGCGCAGCTTGCTGATGTGGCTCTCGACGACGTTCTCTTCGACCTCTTCGTCGAAGATGCCGTAGATGGCGTTGAAGACCTGGGTCTTGGTAACGCGGCGGCCGCTATTGCTCGCCAGATATTCGAGGATGCGGCGTTCGCGCCGGGGCAGCGGCAGCGGTTCGCCGGCGATCTCAGGGTCGCGGCCATCGGTGAAGATGCGCATCGGGCCGACCTGGGTGAAGCTTGCTTCTTCCTGGGCCCGGCGCCGGATGGCGGTGATGCGGGCGAGGATTTCGCGGATGTGGACCGGCTTGCGGATGACGTCGTCGACGCCGGACTCGAAAAGCTTGAGCGTGTTTTCCAGGGAATGCTGCTCGCTGAGCGCAATCACCGGAGCGCCGGAGCGGTCGCGTATCTTTCGCGGCAGCACCACATCGCCGCCACAATCGCCGATCAGGAAAGCGCGGACTGATTTGAGATCGGCTTCAGCGACGCTTTCGACCCACTCGCCGAATTCGCTCGACCGGAAGCCGGCGCTTGCGACGCCTTCCCTGTCGAAAAGTGAATGATATCCCTCTGTAACGAGCTGTCGCTCGTCTACGATTACAATCATCGACCCGCCCCCGAATCAGCAAGAATGCCCTGACGGGGAAGTGGTACGCGTTGCCGCGAATCATGAAAAACCGTTAAATCTTGTAGCTAGTTTCTTGGGAGTCGGGAATCGGAATGGTTGCATCCCCCGGTGGTGCTCGCGGCGTTTGATTGTGGCGCGGGAAATGCACGCGCTTGGCGCCCAACAGGTATGGCCACCATCAAATTCTGTTCGAACAGCGGTACAACTATGGGGCGCAGAAAGATCGCGCGTTGCCGGTCCATTTGCCAAAGCCGGTGGCGACCATGTTGGCGATGACGCGGCAGACATAACGCTTCTGCGCCGGGTCGTTGTTGGGGCCGGCATGATAGCGCGCAACCGCCATCGACCAGGTCATGTGCCGGGCATGAAGCTGCGCCAAAAAGCGTGCCGCATAGTCCACGTTCCGGCCGGGGTCGAGCATTTCAGCGACGCTGCGGAAATGCTCGCCGTGATAGTGGTGGTTGATCTGCATGCATCCCAGATCGATCAGCTTCGCCCCGCCGCGCCTTGCTGCATCGAAGGCCGCGAGTGCTTGTGCCGACGATGATGGGAAGACGGCTTTTCCTTCTATATTCAACGCGTTGGGCTGAAGGCTGCCTTTCCTGCCAGTCTCCGTCAGGCCAACCGCGTAGAGGATTCCAACCGGTACGCCATAGCGGTCGGCAGCGCGCAGGATTTCAGGCTCGCACGGATTTCCGGCTGCCAAAGCTGCTGATACGGCGCTAGATATAAAGATCGCTGCCAGTGCGGTTCGAAGAAGTCGATGCGCCATCACCAGTGCCATATGCGCCATCGTTGCCGTCCCTTGCCGATCGCTGTCCGCCGGATGTCTCGCCGTTGCCGCCGGACCCGGCAGAGCCGAACGACTGCTGGTCACGCGGCGCAAAGCCCGAGGCCATTGCGCTGCTGTCGGTTCGCGTCACCGTTTGCGATGCGACCTGTGGTTGCTGGACTGTCACGCGATCGATGTCGAGACCCATCGCGCGGAGCGATTTCACGATGGTCTCGCTGTCCGCGCTAAGGCGGCGGTAGGCATCACCGTTTTCAACCTGAATCTCAACCGTCAGTTGCTCTCCGGAGAAACGCATACTGGCCGTGACGACACCCAGTTCTGCGGGGTGCAGCTGAATTTTCAGGGTGTGCGCCGAAGACAAATTGGGTTGTGAGGCAAGAGGCCGGAAGGATGGGGCCGCCGCTTCGCGCCAACCGGTGTCGGAAGCAAGCTGATTGGCAAGTGCGGAAGCGGTCGAAACGGGTGATTGGGCGACCGGCGCGGGTATGTTCTGCTGGTTCACCACCGTCACGCGCTCGGCTTTGCCGTCCGACCGCCTGCCCGACGTATCCGCCTGCTGGCGGCCACGGCCGCCGGCCTCAAGGCTTTGACGGAGATCGTCGCCGACAGACGGGATTGCGGCGTCGGCGCCCTCTGCTGCTTCGCCGAGGGTCGTCGCTTGAGACAGCGAGACGGTGAGGGAGGCTGCCGTCGACTTGGCAGCGTTTTTCAGATCGGCGCGCGTAATGGAAAGGGTGGCCATCTCGCCGGAAACCTGTCCAGGCAACCGGAAATTGGCCGATGGTTCCTTGCCCTCGGCGCTGCGTGCCGCACGCGCGGCTTCGGCAAGCGATGCCGCATCGCCTTCGAGCGGGATTTTCGTGGCCGCCGAGGTCCCAGTGGCACCTGATTTTTCAGAACCGCTCTTTGCATTGCCGGACTGCTCGCCACGCGCTTCCAGCCTGCTTGCGACCATGAGCGCCGACAACGGATCGCCGACGGCTTTTGCCGAGCGAGTATCCGTGGCGCTATCAGCGTCGGTTCCGGCGGCGTCGTCTTCCGGCAGGGTTTCGCTCGAGGCATCGGTCTCTTCGGTGGTGCCCTTCAGGGCAACGTCGATGACTTTTTCGAATTGAGCGCCCGGGCGAAGCCAGCGTGCCTGTCCCTGTTCGGATGAAGCCGCCGGCGTTTTTTGCCGCGCAGCATTCTCCGGCTTGTGTAAGCCGATAGCGGAGCTGGAGGCCATTTCGCCGTCCTTTCCTTTCGTATCCGAAAATCCGACCACGCTGCCGAATGTGCTGCCGCTGTCCTGTCCCTTGGCGCCCGGCTTGCCCGATTTGCCTGACACCACCGGAACCGAGCCGGCTGACGCAGGAGCCTGATTGATGCCGATCGTCATTGCGCGTCTCCCAGCATCTTGTCGATTTCTTCCAGTTTCTTGCGGTTTGCGACCAGCTTTTCATCGGCGGGATCAGGCGGCGTTTGCGGGGCAGCCTGGGCTGGCGTGCTGTCGGCTAGGGCTACCGGTGGTGCCGAAGCTTCCACAATGTCCTGGGGCTGCTGTTCTTCGACCGCATCCAGCGGCAGCGGGTCGGCTTCGATCACCAGAGGGTCGCTGTCGTCGGCGGCAGCAGTGATGGGAATAGCCTGGCGCACCTCCTGCCGTGAAGGCGTGGGCAGCGTGCCGGTCATCTTGGAAGCAACGGCGGCAACCGCATCGAACAGCTTGCGGTCGCCTGCCGAAAGTTTGGCGCGGTCGATTTTTGCAAGCATGGCCCTGATTTCCGCATCGGTGCCGGAGGTCACCGAGGCAAGGCTGGCATAGAGCAGCGCACGCGGGTCTTCGCCGCCGGCAACTGCATCGCCGCCTGTGCCCTTCTCGGCTTTTGCCGAGGCAAAAGCGGACAGTTCCTTGTAACCGTCGATGCCGGCGACGCGGGCGATGCGCAGATAGATCACCCGCTCCTGTTCGGCGTCCATCATCGCGGTGATTTCGCTGACCTTGGCGAGGTCGATCGAATCGTGAAGGGCCATGACGCCTGCCACGAAGGAGTCGGCGAACTGGCTGGCATAGGGCGAGCGCAGATAACGCTCGACATATTGCGTGGAGGCGAGCGTGAAGCGCCCGGCATCGCCATGTGCGGTGGCGAGGCCGATGGAGCGGCGAAGCGCTGCTTCCTCGACCAATGTGCCGGGGCCGAGCAGGCGTGCCTGATCGAACAGTTTCAGTGCACCTTGCGGGTTGTCGTTGGCGGCGAGCGAGCCCTTGACCAGGGCCAGAAATGCGCCGAGTTCGGGCGGCTGCTTCATCGGATCGACGGGCCCGAGCGTGGTTCGCGCGCTGACCGCCTGACCGTTGAGATAGTCGAGCAAGCCCTTGCCGATGCCGAGGTTTTCTTCATCGAGCACGAGGCGCGAAAGCACCGTGTCGATCGTCGCCGGGTTGCCGCCGCTCATGGCATAGACCAGCATGGCGCGGTAGTTGCGTGGATCGTCGAAGCCGTCCTGCCCGGTCTTGCGCAGGCGCTCGTCTATCATTTCGAGCAGCTTGCGCTGCATCGGCAGCGCGGCATGGTCGCCCGATGCGATGCGGTCCTGCACCAGCTGCAGCGAACGCACCATCTGGAAGGGCTGGAGCTGGGTTTCGGCGCGCGCCAATGCGGGCAGGCTTGCTGCAAGCAGCGCCATACCGATCAGACCATGCAGCGGACGCGGGAGCCTCATCCGCCGTTCTCCAGCACGATCTCGATGCGGCGATTGGTGGCGGCCAGGGGGTCGGCAGCGTTTTTCGGCTTGCGGTCGGCGAAGCCGCCGACTTCGGTGACGCGGCGCTCGTCGAGGCCGCCGCGCACCAGCATGTAATAGGCCGAATGGGCGCGCGCGGACGAAAGCCGCCAGTTGTCGTAAGTTGCGTTCTTGAACGGGCGCGCATCGGTATGGCCGCTGATGGTGATCACGCCCTTCTGTTCGTTCAACGCCTTGCTGATCTTTTCCATCGCCAGGATGAGCTCGCGGCGGGGCACGGCAGAGCCGATCTCGAACATGCCGAAATCGAGCTGGTCGGTAACGGAGATGATCACGCCCTTGGCCGTTGCCTCGACCGAGATGCCGTCATGCAGCCTGTCACCGGCAGGGAAGGCGGCGGCAAGTTCCTTGCGCAGCTGTTCCGCCTTCTTGACGTCGGCAGCGCTCGGCTTGTCCTGCTTGGGTGCTGTCTCGGCAGGCTTCTCAGCGACGGGCTTTTCAGGCTTGGCTTCCGCCTTTGTCTCGGCCAGCTCTTGCAGCGGGGCGACATCCTTGGGAGCGGTGATATCTGCCTTGGCGGCTTCCGTCTCGGGCTTGGAACGTTCGGCGCTTGCCTCGGCCAGCGGCGTTACCACCTGCTGCGACCAGAAGTCCGGCGCGAACGGATCGCGGTAGGACTCGCCGCCCTCAGCACCAGTTGCCGGGCCGGCTTCCTGCACGCCGCCGTCGCCCTTGTCGCTGACATTCTGGCGCACGCCGGAATTGGCGGCGATCTCGGCCAGTACCGCATAGGGATCGGCAAAAAGGTTCTCGTCCGAGCGCTGGTCGGCGACGGCTGCATCGGCGGAATTCTGCTCCTTCGCCGGGCCGGAATTGGCGCGTCCGACGCTTTCGCCGGCGCTGGTCGAATCTTCCGGCTTTTCGGCGGGCAGGCCTTCGCTCTCGCTTTCAAGGCCGCGGCTACTGGTGGTGTTGTCCATCAGCTGCACGGGGTTGAAGTAGTTCGCGACGGATTTCTTCGTCTTCTCGTCGGCGGCGCTGATGAGCCACATGACGAGGAAGAAGCACATCATCGCGGTCATGAAGTCGGCGAAGGCAATCTTCCAGACGCCGCCGTGATGGGCGTCGTCCTCACCGCTGTGACCACGCCTGACAATGACGATCTCGTGCTTGACGTTGTCGATGTCCACGCTGCTCACGCCAGGATCTCCGAGATTGCCGTGGACCATTCGGCGATCCGCGTTTCGAATATATCGCCGTCAATCGTCACCGTCAGGTCGAAGCCGGGGGCCTCGACATAGTCGAAATTGTGCTCCCGCTCCGGCATGGCGGCCCTTAGGGCCTCGAACAAGGACTGTGGGCCGGAAACGCGGATGCGCACCGCTTCGGGATCGGCGGTGGCGGTCTTGATCGACAGGGCGAGCGCTTCGAGCGAACGCTTCTGGATATCCTCGCTCAGAATGCCGCCGACGATGCGCGCCGTCGCCGTGGTGGTGAGTTCGGTGACACGCGCTTCCATCTCAGCGATGCCGGCAGCCATGGTCGCGCCGGCTTCCTGCCCGAAGCGATGAAGAACCTCTTCCATCTCGGTGGCGTGACGCAGGCGTTCGGCTTCCATTTCGATAGCGTGTTCGGCAGCAAGACGCTCGGTCAGCGCGGCCTCAGCGCGCGCAACTTCCGCGCTGATCATGTCGGAGTAATCGGGGGCTGCATTCGACGGAGAAAAAACCGGGGAAGCCGCCTTGCGTGGCGGCTCTGGCGTGCGTCCGGGTTCGGCCGCGCGAACGGGGCTTTTGCCGAAATCCTGAAGAAGCTCGAAAAGGGCAAGCGCGCTCATCAGGCGGCTTCCTGATGAGCCCATTTGCGCAGGATGTGCGCGGTGCGTTCCTCATTGAGGTCGACCATGCGCGCAAGGCGCTCCTGCGGGGCGGGCCGAAGCTTGCGGCGCAGGTCGTCGAGCGGATTGGTGCGCGGCGGCTGCGGCAGGGCCTCTGCCTCGGCGTTGGCCGAGTCCGGTGTCGGCAGCGAACGCTGCACGTCGTCGAAGCTCGGGCCGGCGATCTCGGCAGGCTTGGTCAGGGAGGCCACCATCGGGCGCAGCCCGAAGAAGGCGACGAGGAAGACGACGATGACGAAGGCGGCCGCGTTGATGAGCGTGCCCGTTTGCTGGCCGAGCTTGTCCATGAAGCCGGGCGCTGCGATCTCGACGCCGTCGAGCCCATCGATGAACTCGACCGCCGAGACGTTGACCACGTCGCCGCGCGCCGTATCGAGGCCGGCTGCGGTGGAAACGACCTTCTGGATTTCGGCGATGCGGCCGTTGATCTGCTCTGCCGTCGCGCCTTCGCCGAGGATGGCTGCGAGACGCTGCTGGTTGACGACGACTGCCACAGACATCTTGGTCACCGTATAGCCGTTGCTGACGGTGGCGATGCGCTTGGAGTTCATCTCGTAGTTGGTGGTTTCCTCCTTGCGATCGCTGTTTTCGGAGGATTGCGGACCGTCGACGGCTGCGAGGTTTGCTTCCGGCAGGTTCTGCTCGACCGTGGCGGGTGCTGCGGCGCTGCGGCGGTTTGCGCTCTCATTGGCGCGCACGACCTGGACCGAGCGCTCGACGCGGGATTCCGGATCGAAGATGGTTTCCTCGGTCTGCCGTGTGTCGGTGTTGACGTCGGCCTTGACGCTGGCGCGGAAATTGTCCGGGCCGAGATAGGGCGTCAGGGCGCGTCGGATATTGGCTTCGATCTGCGATTCCACCGTCTGCTCGACGCCGAGCGAGCGGCTGGCGCTGGAATTGATCGGATCGTCGCCGGCAGCAAGCAGCGTGCCGGCGGAATCGAGCACGGTCACCTTCTCTGCATTCAGGCCGGGGACGGCGGCGGCGACAAGATGGCGGATGGACATCGCGCTCTTGACTTCATCGATGCCGGAGGCGCGGATGACGACGGAAGCCGACGGCTCCTGCTCGTCGCGGCGGAAATTGGCGCGCTCGGACAGAACGATGTGGACGCGGGCGGCGCGGATGCCATTGATGGACTGGATGGTGCGGGCAATCTCGCCTTCGAGTGCGCGCACGCGGGTGATCTGCTGCATGAAGGAGGTCAGCCCGAGCGAGCCGACATTGTCGAACAGTTCGTAGCCGGCATTGGCGCTGGTCGGCAGGCCTTTTTCGGCGAGCAGCATGCGGGCGGTAGCGGTCTTGCCGGTGGGAACGAGAACGCTGGTGCCATCGGAGCCGACATCGAAGCCGATGCCTGCTTCATTGAGCGCAAGACCGATCTGGTTCACGTCGGAACGTTCGAGCCCGACATAGAGCGTCTCGTAGGCCGGGCGGTTGAGATAGAAGGCACCGAGGCCGATGATGGCCATCACCAATGCGGCGACACCGCCCATTATTGCCAGCCGGCGCGGGCCGAAACCCTGCAGGTTCGAAAGAATGGTCTGAATTTGCTGCGGCACGGCTCAAAGGCTCCTGCATGTCTGTCCGCAGAAACACTAGAGGTCGAAGCTTGTGCGAAAATGAAATCGGGCCGCGCCCCCGAAAGAACGCGACCCGGTTAATACCCCCGTCCCATGAGCATCGGAACGAGCCGATGCCGATCCGCTATTAGCGGAAGAGCGACAGGATCGACTGCGAGCTCGAGTTGGCGATCGACAGCGCCTGGATGCCGAGCTGCTGCTGAACCTGCAGAGCCGAAAGGCGAGCCGATTCGGCGTTCATGTCGGCGTCGACCAGAGCGCCAACGCCACGATCGACAGCGTCCATCAGCTTCGACGTGAAATCGAGCTGCGAGTCGATGCGGATCTTGGCGGCGCCGAAATCAGCTGCGGCCTCGCGCATGGTCTTCAGCGTCGCCTCGGCGGTCGAGAGGTCAGAGAAGTCAGCAGCTTCGAGGTCGAAAGCGGTCACGGTGATCAGGTCGGGCGTGCCCGAATCCTTGACGTATCCCGCGAGCACAGTCAGGTCGGCACCGCTGGTTGCCAGCAGGTTCTGACCTTCGAAGTCGGCCGACTTGGCGATCTGCGCGATCTGGTCGGTGAGTGCGGTGATTTCCTTGTTGGTTGCATCCGTGTCGATGCCGCCCTGTTCGTTGGAGGCGAGCTTGGCAACGATGCTCTCGCCGAGCTTGATGGCGGCTTCGAGACCGGTGTAGGCCACATCGACGACGGCGGAGCCGAAACCGAGCGAATCCTTGACGGCCTGGTTGACGCCGTTCTGAGCGCGCATGCCGGTGGCGATCGACCAGTAAGCAGCGTTGTCCGAAGCAGTCGAAACCTTCTGGCCGGTGGCGATGCGGTTCTGGGTGGTCGCCAGGTTCTTGTTGGTCAGCGACAGCGTCTGCAGAGCGGTCATTGCGGACGAATTGGTGAGAAGACTGGACATGGGTCCTGTTCCTTTAAGGTCTGATTTTTTTATGAGGAACATGCCGGAAGCTACCGGCGAGAGCGGAGCGGCATCATGCCTATGGCTCTGTTTGAACCAATCCGTCCTGTATGAATGCCTTTATGGCGGGCAATTCCTACCAAAAGGATAATTCAGTTTTGTGACTCTAGGGGCCGCTTCACCTCACCGCAACCCACGAAATCTTTCATCTCATTGTTCGGATGAGTCTTTTTGTCGCGGCGAAAATTCTTAACCATTTTGCGGAATGTTCAGTTGAACGATCTCACGAGGCTGCCGACGAGCAGGTTCCAGCCGTCGATAAGCACGAAGAACAGGATCTTGAAAGGCAGCGACACCACCGTCGGCGGCAGCATCATCATGCCCATGGCCATGGTGATGGTGGCGACGATCAGGTCGATGACGAGAAATGGCAGGACGATGAGGAAGCCTATCTCGAAACCGCGCCGGATTTCCGAAATCATGAAGGCCGGAACGAGCACGCGCAGATCGACATTTTCGCGCGAAACCGTCTGGCCGCGTTCGCGGGCGAGGTCGGCGAAGAGGTCGAAATCCTTGTCGCGGACATGTTTGACCATGAACTGACGGAAGGGATCGGAAATCCGCTCCAGCGCCTGGTCCTGGTTTATCTCGTTGTTCATCAGGGGACGCACGCCGTTGGCCCAGGCCTGATCAAAGGTCGGGGCCATGACGTAGAAGGTCATGAACAGCGACAGGCTGATGATGATCATGTTGGCAGGCGTCGTCTGCAGGCCCATGCCGACGCGCAGGATCGAGAAGGCGATGACGAAGCGGGTGAAGCTCGTCACCATGATGAGCAGGCCCGGCGCAATCGACAAAACCGTCAGCAGGCCGAACATCTGGATGATGTAGCCGACGGTCGTGCCGTCCGCCTGGCCGATGCCGCCGAGATCGATCTGCTGGGCCTGCGCCACCGTTGCGGTGGCGATCAGCGCGAAGGCCGTGAGGAGGAGTTTTCTCATTCGAAAAGCAGTGTCCGGATGAGCACCTGCTTGACGTGGCCTTCGCTGCGGATTTTTGCCCGCTCCTCGAGATCGGCTTTCAGATGCTGGAACCCGCTGGCGCCTTCGATCTGATGAACCTTGACGGTGCGAAGGAAGGCGAGGAGGTCCTGATGGATATCGTCGACAAGCGATTGCGGCTGGGCGGCGTCGAACACGACGGAGGCCTCCATGCGAACCCACATGTCGCTCGGCGCGGCAAGATTGGTGGTGATCGGCGGCAAAGGAACCTCGAGGCCGGCTGAAGCCTTGCCGTGGTCGCCCTCGGCCTTTGCCGGTGCTTCATGACCTTCGCCTGCTGCAACCTCAACCTTTGCCGCACTCTCACGACCATAGAGGTACTGGCCCGAAACCCAGCCGAGACCGATCGCGGCGGCCGTCATGCCCAGAAGGACCGCGGCCTGAATGACCAACGACGGACCTTTAGGCTGGGGAGGGGCTTGTTCGGTTACGGACATGGCGTCGGCGTTTCTTTCCTAGAAGGGAAGCACGTTGTCGAGGATCTGCTGGCCGTAGGGCGGCTGCTGGACCTCGGTCAGGCGTCCGCGCCCGCCATAGGAGATGCGGGCCTCGGCGATGCGCTCGTAGGAAATCGTGTTGTAGGGGCCGATGTCGGTCGGGCGAACGATGCCGGCGATGGTGAGGATGCGCAGTTCGGCGTTCACCCGCACTTCCTGCGAACCGTTGATGACGAGGTTGCCGTTGGGCAGCACGTCGCTGACGACGGCGGCGACCGAAAGCTCGATGCTTTCGGAGCGCTCGGTCTTGCCGGAGCCCTTGGTGGAGGTGTTGGAGCCGACATCGGCGTCGAAGGAGCCGCCCTGCTTGTTGCCGTTCCAGCCGAAATCCATGCCCGCGCCGAGGGTGCGGTTGACCTTGCGGTCTCGGTCGGACTCGTTCTTGAAGCGGGCGCGGTCGTTGATCTCGATCTTGACGGTGAGAATATCGCCCGGCGCCAGCGCGCGCGGATCGGTGAACAGCCGCTTCTGGCGATCGTCCCACAGCGAGAAGCGCTTTACCGGCTGGGCCGGCGGCTGGGGATATTGATAGACCGATTGCGCAGCGATGCCGGACCCGACCGGGGACATCACCGGCTCCTTGCCGACTTCTTCAACTCTGGTGGCGCAGCCGGAAACTGTTGCAGCGGCCAGTGCTACGAGGGCAAATCGGATCATGAGGGGTCTTCCTTGCGGGCGGCACTTGCCATGATGCCGGTAAGTGCTGCGGCCGCCTTGCGGTCCATTTCGTTGAGGATGACGCCGGCCTTGCGCGAATCGAGCTTCATCATGATGCCGGCGGCGACATTGATGTTGACCTCGGCCAACCGCTCGGCGGCGGCATCTGGCTTCATCGCGGCATAGATCTTGACGACGTTGTCTTCCGCCTTGGACAGGAAGTCGTCGCGGCGCTTCAGCCACTCCTCGTACTCGGCGCGCTTTTCCTCGAGCAGCTTCATGCGCTGGTCGATATCCTTCTGCAGCGTCTCGAGTTCCTGCGCCTGCAGCGCGTAGCGGCGGTCGCGGGCGGCGTCGGTGATGTTGGAGCAGAAGCGCTCGACTTCAGTTTCGGAGCCGTCGCTGGGAGCTGCGGCAGCGACAATCGACTGCGTTGCAGCCGGACCGCTGGCGCTCAGCATTGCCATCAACGCTGCGGCAGCAAGGATGCGGCCGGCGTTTCGCCGGAGCCATGTGAGGAAGTGGGGATCAGCGCTCATTGGCCTTCACCTATTGCAGCACGAGATCGGCCTGCAGGGCGCCGGCGGATTTGATGCCCTGAAGGATCGCGATGATGCCCGCCGGCTTGACGCCGAGCCGGTTCAAGCCGGAAACCAGCGTTTCGAGATCGGGCCCGTCAAGGAGCGCAACCTTCGCGTCGGGCTGGGCGATGTCGATGGCGGTGTTCGGCTCGACCGCGGTGACGCCGCGCGAGAACGGCTCCGGCTGGACGATCGTCGGGGTTTCGGTGATGCGCACGGTCAGCGTGCCGTGACTGATGGCAACGCGCGAGATGCGCACATCCTGGCCGATCACGATCGTGCCGGTGCGCTCATCGACGACGACGCGGGCGGGTACGTCGGATTCCACGACCAGATTTTCAAGCTCGGCATAGAAGCGCGCCGGCGAAATGCCCTCCGGCTTGCGGATCATGACGGTGCGCGAATCCTGCTCGCTGGCAACGCGCTTGCCGAAGCGGGCGCGGGAATAATCGTTGATGACGTCGGTGACGCGCACGGCGGTGGAGAAGTCTGCGTTGAGAAGCTGAAGGGTGAGCAGCGACTGGTCGCCCATTGCCGCCTGCACCTGACGCTCGACGATGGCGCCGTTGGGCACGCGACCGGCCGTCGGTACGCCTTGTGTCACGCGCTCGGCCTGGCCTTGGGCCTCGAAGCCGGCAATGAAGACGGGGCCTTGCGCCACAGCGTAGATTTCGCCGTCGGCTGCCTTCAGCGGCGTCATGATCAGTGTGCCGCCGGCCAGCGAAATTGCATCGCCCATGGAAGAGACGCTGACATCGATGCGCGCGCCGGACTGGACGAAGGGCGGTAGGTTGGCGGTGACGATGACGGCGGCGACATTCTTGGCGCGGGCACGGCCGCCTTCGGACGCGATGCCGAGATTTTCGAGCATGGCGCGGATCGACTGCTCGGTGAAGGGCGAGTTGCGGAGACTATCGCCCGAACCCTGCAAGCCGATGACCAGGCCATAGCCGACGAGCTGGTTGTCACGCGCGCTCTGCAGCCGGGCAATGTCCTTGATGCGCGAGATCGGGCCGTTGCCGCCGGGCAGGCGCCGGCCGCGATTGTCATAGCCTTCGTCGCCATAGGCACCGCCCGCGCCGCCGGTGGCGGCAAGCACGCGCGCATTCGTGTCGATGGCCGCGCCGTTGACGCGACCGGGGATCTTGCCCTCGGGGCCGTCGGCCAGGGCCGGCTGAAGCCCGATCAGGAAAGCCAGAACCAGTGAAATTATGCGCATCATAGGCCGCTGACCCGTACGGAGCCATCGGCCATGATGGTGCCCGATAGTACCTTGCCGCTGTCGAGATTGCGGACCTTGATCATGTCGCCGGCCGAACCTGGCTGAAGCGTCACGGCAGCCGCCGAGATGGTGAGTACGCCCGAGACGAACAGTGCCTGGACCGCAGCACCCTGTTCGACGAGAAAGGCGTCGCGCACCGCCGCGAGCGGGATGTAACGGCCCGGCAGCAGCGTGCGGCGTGCGATCTTGCCTTCGATGTCGGTCCTTGCCATGGCAACGGCAGCCGGCGGCTGCTTGCCCTGGCTCAAGGTGACTTCCTTGAGTGCCTCTGCAGGAATGGTCTCGCCGGGATAGATGACGCGATTGGGGATGGTCACCGTCTCGCCGGCAAAGGAAACAGCCGCGCCCGTCAGCAGCGCCAGTCCGGCGGCGGCCGCAACAATCAGGCTGTGAAATGCGCGCGGCATCATTCTCGTCACCTTATGTTCTTGGAGACCACGGCAGCCATTTCGTCGGCGGCCTGAATGACCTTGGAGTTCATCTCGTAGGCGCGCTGGGCAGAGATCAGCTCGGTGATTTCCTTGACCGGATCGACGTTGGAGTTCTCGAGGTAACCCTGCTCGACCGTGGCATAGCCGGGATCGCCCGGCACGCCGACATTGGCGACGCCGGAGGCAGGGGTTTCCTGGAAGAGATTGTCTCCGAGCGGCGCAAGGCCGGCCTCGTTGGCGAAGGTCGCCAGCGTCAGCTGGCCGAGGTCCTGAAGGTCGGCTTGGCCGTCGATGCGGGCAAACACCTGGCCGGTCTTGTTGACGACGACCTCGACGGCATCGGCCGGAACGGTGATCGCCGGCTGGACGTTGAAGCCGTCGACGGTGACGAGCTGGCCGGTGGCGTTGGTGTTGAAGGAGCCGGCGCGGGTGTAGAGGGTCTGGCCGTCGGCGCCCTCGATCTGGAACCAGCCGGTGCCGGTCAGCGCGAGATCGAGCTTGTTGCCGGTGCTGGTGAGCCCGCCCTGAACGTGGACGTTGCGCACTGCGGAGGTCTTGACGCCGAGGCCGATCGTGACGCCTTCCGGCACGACATTGGCATTGGCCCGGTTGGGCACGCCCTGCATGCGGTCAACCTGGTAGAGCAGGTCGGAGAATTCGGCACGCGCCCGCTTGAAGCCGGTGGTGTTGATGTTGGCGATGTTGTTGGCGATGACTTCCAGATTGGTCTGCTGGGCGTTCATGCCGGTGGCGGCGATGGCGAGTGCTTTCATGATCTATTGTCCTCAGATCGCCATGCGGCTGACTTCGAGATAAGCGGTGACGATCTTGTCGCGGATGGCGACCGCCGCCTGGAGAGACTGCTCGGCGGTCATCACCGCATCGGCAACCTTGCGCATGTCGGCGTCGCCCTGAAGCGCCTGGACCGATACGTTCTCGGCACCCTTGAGCGTGTCGATGGTGCGGTTGGCGGCTTCCGAAACCATTGTCGCGAAGGACTGGCCGATGTCGGTTCCGGCCGTCTGTCCGAGACTGCCGGGGGAGAGGCCGATGGTGTTCTCGACACCGCTCGGCTGGAGTTTCGTGCCTATTGCGCCGATGCCGGTGATCATCAGTTGCCTCTCATCAGGTCGATGGTCATGGAAATGAGGTCGCGCGCCTGTTTGACGACCTGGAGATTTGCTTCGTAGGAGCGGTTTGCCTCAGTCATGTCGGCCATTTCGACCAACACATTGACGTTGGGCATCTTGACGTAGCCGTTCTCGTCGGCTGCCTCGTGGCCGGGCAGGAACTCGACCGGATAAGCCGTCTGGTCGCGATTGATCGCGGCGATATCCACCGTCGATGCGCCGACGGCGCGATCGACCTCGGCGGAGAAGATGATGGTCTTGCGCTGATAGGGGTCGGCGCCGGGCGTGCTGCCGGTCGACTGCGCGTTGGCAAGGTTTTCCGAGACGATGCGCAGTCTTTCCGACTGGGCGGTGAGGCCGGAGGCTGCGACCTTGAGCGTGGCGGTGAGTGCGTCCATCCGGGTCAGCCCTTCACGGTCAGCATCATCATGCGGTGGAACGCCTTGACGATTGCGGTATTCAACTCGAAGGTGCGGCGCACTTCGCCGGCCTTCATCAGCTCGTTTTCGAGCACGACGGTGTTTTCCGAGGGCAGCACCGAGTTCTTGCCGTCCTCGTTGCGGACGGCATAGGCGGCCTTGGAGATGCCGCCGGCGAAATGGCCTTCCTGCGTGGCGCTCATGGCGACGCGGCGCTTGTCGAGCACCTTCTCGAAAGGCTCGATTTCGGCAGTGCCGTAGCCGGGCGTATTCACATTGGCGATGTTGCCGGCGATCGCCGACTGGCGAACAGCCAGCCAGTCGGATTGCTGGGAAGCGAGATTGAACAAATTGACAGGCTGCATAGAAATCTCCGGGCAGATTTCCACACTGTAGGCAGCCAGTCTTGCGCGGGCCTTGCGGCTGGCTTGCAGTTATTGGCTGACCATGACCTTTTCCAAAAACCGGCGTCCGCTTTTTGGGGTCACGGTCTGATCGCTACTGCGAAAGCTCGACGATCTTGTCTGCGCTGGTGACGAGCACCCATTTCTTGCCACGCAGCTCGATACTGGCGACGCGGCTGTTGTCGGGCAGGAGCGAGCCGCGCTGAACGACCCACAGGCCGGTTTCGTCTTCGATCATGGCGCGGCCGTTGACGACATGGACCAGGCTGAACGTCGCCTCTTCACCGGGAAACGGCTGATCGGCGAGTGCAGACGCTACCCTCGGCACATCGTCGCTCGGCAAGGAGGCCGTGACGAAGGGATCGAGTTTTCCGAATGGAAGATCCTCGTCGGCGAAGGGTGCCTCGACAGTCTCATAGCGCGAAGAAAAAGCTATCCGGGCCGGGCGGGTGCCCTGGCCACTGCCACTGAACTGCAGGGCCTGCACGCCGAACTTCTCCTGATTGAGAAAGACGTACCAGGGAAAAAGCGCACAGAAGAGGCCGAGCCCGACACCAAGGCCGGCAATGACCAGATCGCTGCGACGATCCGGGTTGCGGAGAGCTTTGACCGGCACTGTCGGGCGCATGGGCGCCCGGGCAGGTGCGGGTCTGGCTTTAGCCGTGGCGACGGCAGCCGGCTTGGCACGCTGGAACGGACGCCAGCCGGCCTTTTCCTTCTCGGCCTTGCGTATTTCGTTGCGCGCCGGTTCGGTTCTTGTCGATTGCGTCGATGGTCTCGCCTTGAGCGTTACCCGCTCCGGCGTGCTTTCCTCGATTATGTCCAGCAGTTCGCGTTCGACGCTTCTGGGTTGCGGGTCGGGATGGAGTTGCTGCAGCACCTCCTTTTCCCTTTCCGCCCTGCTTGCGTTGGCCAATTCCTGGCGGCGCTGTTCGAAATATCCGGGCTTGGCGCTACGCCGAAAAAGCCGCCAGCCGGAGCGCTCGACCTCGGCCTCATTCTGTTCGGGGATATCTTCGAGGGTCTCTTCGACCTGCGCCGGTTTCAGGCGCCGCCGCCAGGACCAGCGCCGTGTCTCCTCGTCCCATCTTCTGCTCCTGCTGAAGATGCGGCTGGTGCTCTGCTTGAGCTCGCGCAGACGCCGCCGGACTGCCCGCCATCCGGTTTGTTCCTCCCTGGCCCTGCTCTCGTCGAGCATGGCGCGGAGGGCGTGTTCAATTTCCCGGAGCTGCATCGGGCTTTTCCTTGGCTCTGAGATGACGGGCGAGATCGGCGAGCGGATCGGGCGAGGGCGGGTCGGCCGGCGACTGGGTCAGAACTTCGTAGACCACGGGCACCTGACGCACCGCCAGGTCGAGCTCGGCGTCGGCGCCCGCCTGATAGGCACCGAGCAGGCGGATGTCGCGCGTATCTTCGAAGCGTGAAATCATAGATTTCAGCCGGGTTACCAGCGCGCGTTCGTCATTGCTCCAGGCCTTGCCGGCCAGACGCGAAATGGATGACAGCGGATTGACCGCCGGGTAGCGGCCCTGTTCGGCAATTGCGCGGTCGAGCACGATGTGGCCGTCGAGAATGCCGCGCACGGAATCGGCGACGGGATCGTTGTGGTCGTCGCCGTCGACGAGAACCGAAATGATCGCCGTAATGGAGCCTGTCGTTCCCTCGACGCCGGGGCCGGCGCGTTCGAGCAGCTTGGGCAGGTCGGTGAAGACGGACGCGGGATAACCGCGCGCGATCGGCGGCTCGCCGGTGCCTATGGCGACTTCGCGCAACGCATGGGCAAAGCGCGTGATCGAATCGAGGACCAGAAGCACGCGGTCGCCGCGCTCGCGGAAATGCTCTGCGACGCGCATGGCGGTGTCGGGCGCGCGGCGGCGCATCATGGCGCTTTCGTCGCTGGTGGCGACGACGGCGACCGTCTTGGCCATGCTGGCCTGACCGATCGTGTCTTCGAGGAATTCGCGCACCTCGCGGCCGCGTTCGCCTACGAGCGCAACGACGACAGTGTCGAAGGCTTCCGCACCCGCAAGCATGGCGAGCAGTGTCGACTTGCCGACGCCGGAACCGGCGAAGATGCCGAGGCGCTGGCCGAAGCAGATCGGCGTGAAGATATCGATGACGCGGACGCCGGTGAGAAACGAGGTTTCGACGCGCTGGCGTGACAATGCGGCCGGCGGCACGGAATCGGCTGCGTCCTGGATATCTCCTTCAACCAGAGCCGGGCCGCCGTCTATTGGCCGGCCGAGCGAGTCGATGGCGCGTCCGCGCCAGGTGACATGCGGTGCAACGGCGAAGGGTCCGCGGTTGAAGACAAGGTCGTTGACGCCGGCATCGGCGGTGCGTTCGAAGGGTGCGACCAGTACGTCCTGCGAGCCGATCTGGATGATCTCGCCCCGCCGCGTTCCGTTCTGGCCGCGATGCTCGACGATGTCGCCGAGCCTTGCCGTGCCGGAAAGGCCGCGGACATGGTAGTGCGTCGGCGATACTTCGGTGATCCGCCCACCGCGTTTGACGATGGTGCGCGCGTCGGCGAAGCGATGATAGCTCCGCTCCAGGATGGTCAACCTGTTCTCATGATGCGCAGGCTGAAGGTCCGGGTTGGCTGCGACCGGCTGGGCGTTGGTCATTTACACTACTTCGAGCCGAGCGTCCGGACGGCTTCGCCGAAGGTCTCCTCGGAGCTGCGCATCAGGGCGGCTGTCTGTTCGAAGGCACGCTGGACGCCGATCAGCCGCGTCATTTCCAGGATCGGGTTGACGTTGGAATCTTCGACGAAGCCCTGTGCGACGCCGACATCGATGCGGTCCACCACAGGATCGGGCTGGCCGTTGGGGATGATGCCGGAATTGCCGTAGCGCTGGAAGTTGGTGCCGGGGTTGAATTCGTAGAGGCCGATTGCCGCGACGAGCTGGCCGTCCTGGCGAAGCACGCCGTCGGCACCTGCCTGAGGTGCGCCGTTGCGCGGGTCGAGCTGGATCGGCGCGCCGCCGGCGTCGAGCACGGGATAGCCTTCGATGGAAACGAGCTGGCCGGTCTCCAGCATGGTGAAGCGGCCGTCACGGGTCATGATGGTGCCGGCCGGCGTCTCGATGCCGAACCAGGCATCGCCGCGAATGGCAAAGTCGAACGGATTGCCGGTTTCGCGGAACGATCCCGACTGCGTCGACAGATAGGTGTCGCCGGTCGAGGCGAAGGACACGGATTTTTCGCCGACGCCCGAGACGACGTCTTCGAACTTCACGCCGGTGGCGCGAAAGCCGACCGTCGAGGCATTCGCGACGTTGTCGGCGATCGTGTTGAGCCGGCGCTCCAGCGCGATCTGGGACGAGAGGGCGACGTAGAGACCATCCTGCACTTTATATGTTCCTCAGCGTTTCATTGACTGGATGGAGAGCAGCAGATTCGTCGACACGCCATATTCGGCCGGCTGGCTGAACAGCACCGTCAGCGAAGTAGCGGCCGACGTCGAGGGATTTTCGATTTCCCAGAGCGCGGTGAAGCGCTGGATGAACTTGCCGAGCTTGTCGGGATCGGAAAGGTCTTCGATCTTCAGCCGCGACTCGAAATATTTGACCTGCTTGTCGATGTCGGCCTGCGCGAATGCGTCGGGCAGGCCGAGCGCGGTGCGGACGACCTGCGCAAGCGCCTTGTCGCCGAGGACTTCGTAGAAATTGGTGATGTTTGGGGCATTGCGCTGGAAATAGAGCGCGAGCCGCACGCCTTCATTCTGCGCACCAGCGTCCTGTTCCAGCGACTGGCGGAGATATTTGTCGGTGACGGGCTGCTGGGACAAGACGTAGGTCGTTGCCTTCTCACCATAGGCCTCGAAGTTGAAGGCTGTCGCGAAGGCAGCGTAGCGCGGCTCCTCCTGCTTGTTTGCGAGGCTGTTCTCATCGCGGACACCGCCCTCGAGAATCTTGCGCAGAAAATCGTTCGTGTCGATTTCCGGGTCCATCGCGTAGGCGGTCTTGATATAGCTGACCAGCCGATCATTCTTCATCAGCTCGTCGATCGACTTCACTTTGACGATATTGGCCAGGTAGTAGGTCGTCTCGGCCTTCACTGCATCGGAGTCGGGATTGCCGCCGTTGATCTTGATCTGGGTGGCGTAGTTCTCAGCGGTGAACTGCTGCGCCATGTTGTAAGTGGTCGTCTCTTCGCCGCGGGCGGCGAAGTTGAAGCTGCGGACGAATTCGGCGTAACGCTTGTCGCTGAGCTTGTTGGCGAAGCTGTTCGGATCCGAAATGCCTTCCTTCAGCGCCTTCTCCATGAACGCCTTGGCATAGGCCATGTCTTCCAGCCCATGGGCCTTCATCGCGTAGTTGAACAGCCGGGTGTTCGAGACGAACTCGTCGATCGTCTTCACCTTGGAGATGTTTTCGAGATAATATTTGGTCTCGCGATCCACCACGGGCTGCTTGCTGACGCGGTCGAGCGACCTTGTCAGGTTGCTCGCAATGAGCTGGTAGCTGGTATAGGTCGTCATCGCGTGGCAAGCCTCCGCCCAAAGTATCCGGAGAAGCTAAACCAACTTCCTTGCGCGAAGCTGAATCGCAGACGCATGCAGAAACAGCTTGTGATTTTTTGCGGTTGCGAAAAAAATACGAACCCGATTCAAGCCTCACACAAGGCACAGCCGCTATTGCATTAGGCTGTAGGACTTGCGGAAGGACGGGCAGTGGGCATTCTGATCGGTTTTGCGGTGACTCTGGGCTGTGTGCTCGGCGGCTTCATGGCCATGGGCGGGCACATCGACGTGCTTATGCAGCCATGGGAGTTCGTCATCATCGGTGGCGCGGCACTCGGGTGCTTCCTGGTCGCCAATCCGATGAAGACGGTGAAGGATACCGGCAAGGCCTGTGTCGAGGCTTTCAAGCAGGCGGTGCCGAAGGAGCGCGACTATCTCGAGACGCTCGGCGTGCTGCACAGCCTGATGCGCGAACTGCGCACCAAATCGCGCAGCGAGGTCGAGGCTCATATCGACAATCCGGAAGAATCGGTGATCTTCCAGGCCTTCCCAACCGTCCTGAAGAAACATGACCTGACGCATTTCATCTGCGACTACTGCCGCCTCATCATCATCGGCAATGCGCGTTCGCACGAGATCGAAGCGCTGATGGACGAGGAGATCCAGACGATCCGTTCCGACAGCCTCAAGCCCTATCACGCGATGACGGCGATGGCCGACGGCCTGCCGGCGCTCGGCATCGTGGCTGCGGTGCTCGGCGTGGTGAAGGCGATGGGCGCGCTCGACCAGTCTCCTGAAATCCTCGGCGCGCTGATCGGCGCGGCACTTGTCGGCACCTTCCTCGGCATTTTCCTGTCCTATGCAGTGGTCGGGCCTGTCGCCACCAAGATCAAGATCGTGCGCGAGAAGAACAACCGCCTCTACATCATCGTGAAGCAGACGCTGCTCGCCTACATGAACGGCTCGCTGCCTCAGGTGGCTATCGAATTCGGCCGCAAGACGATTTCGTCCTACGACCGGCCGTCGATCGATGCGGTCGAACAAAGCACCATGAACACTGCCGCCGACGCCAAGAAGGCTGCCTGATAGATGGTCGCGTCTGAACGGGAATCATGCCGGCCATGAGCAGCGTAGCCAGTCCAGCGGAGACGCGAGCGTTCATCGTCGAACGCCTTGTCGGCGATACGGGTGAGCCCGACCGCATCCTCGATGCGGCGCGCTCGCTTTCGGAGCGCGCGCTTCCGGCGATCATCCAGGGTCTTGGCGAAAATCTTTCGGTGCCGGTCGGTTTCGACATCGTCTCGGTCGATCTGGCCCGGCTCGCGCAGGCGCGGCCGACGAGCGGCCATCATGCGATGACGGTTGCTTCATCAACCTCGTCACCCGATGCGCTGATCCTGTCGATGGATGCGGCAGCCGTTGCTATCATCGTCAGCGCGCTTTTCGGCGGCGATCCCGAACTGCCGGTTTCGCCGATCAACCGCGAATTGTCGCCGACGGAGACGGAAGTGGCGACGATGGTGTTCCAGCAGATCGCCGAGGCGGTCAACGGTTCCGGCCCGCGCGCCTTCGAGTTCAGATTGCCTCTGCCTGCCGCGATCACCGGCCTGGAACTGAAGAAGCACATTGTCCGCGACGGGCCCGCCGTGCGTGTCGTCTTTTCGGTTTCGATGGGCGCCACGGTCGGCAAGGTGTCGCTGACCATGCCGCAGCGCGTGCTTCTCAAGCATCGCGGCGACGCGGGCGTGAAGCAGAGTGCGGAACCGGAGACGGAATGGCGCACCCGTTTCAGCGAGGAAGTCATGCGCTCGGAGGTCAATCTGGAGGCGACGATGCCGCTCGCCAAGATGACACTCGGCGAGATTGCCATGCTGCAAGCGGGACAGATCATCGAGCTCGGAGAGACGGCGCAGTCGGAGGCAAGGCTTTCGGCGCGCAACAAGACACTGTTTGTGTGTGAATTCGGCAAATTGGGGCAGAATTACACTGTGCGAATCAGGCATCCTTTCGATGCCGGCCAGGACTTCATCGATACGCTGCTGCCGGGATGACGCGCGGCGCCGTTTCGAGAAGAACCTGAATTGGAGAAGGCTATGAACCAGACCAACCCGGCGCCGGATGTCGATATTCCGGAAGAACAGCTCAACCGGGCGATCGAGGAATTGCGCGGTGCTCTCCAGGAAGAGGAAAAGCGCTCGCCGGACAAGGCCAAGGCTGAACAGCAGGCGTCGAATGCCGGCGTGATCATGAACATTCCCGTCGACGTTCAGATCGTGCTTGGCAGCACCGAAATGCCTGTCTCCGATCTGATGGCCTTGCAGAAGGGTTCGACCGTCGCTCTCAATCGTCGTATCGGCGAGCCCGTCGACGTTGTCGTCAATGGCCGCAAGATCGCGCGGGGCGAAATCACCGTGCTGGAGAGCGATCCGTCGCGCTTCGGCATCAAGCTCACCGAAATCATAACTGCGGCGAAGCCCGCGTGATGGATTTCCGCGCTCCCGCCAATTGCAGGAGGCTCGGCGCATGACGACGGCGCTTGTGAACCTGACGCGCGCGCAGAAAGCCGCAGCCATTCTGGTCGCGATGGGCAAGCCGTCGGCGAGCCGGCTCTTGAAATTCTTCAAGCAGGAAGAACTGAAGGCGCTGATCGAGGCCGCGCGGCTTTTGCGCACCATCCCGCAAGGCGACCTGGAGCGCATCGTCGCGGAGTTCGAGGCGGAATTCACCGAGGGTGCTGGCCTGCTCGATTCCGGCGACCAGATGGACACGATCATGAACGAGTCCCTCTCGGCCGAGGAGATGGATGCGATCATGGGCAACGGCAAGAAGGTGGCCGGTCCGCAAGGCCCGCCGCCGGTCTGGCCGGACCTGGAAAAGGTCGAACCGGAGCGGCTCGGGAAATTCCTCGCCAGCGAACACCCGCAGACTTCGGCGGTCATCCTGTCCAAGCTGGCGCCTTCGGTCGCGGCCAATGTGCTGCTTGCGCTGGAGAAGCCGCAGCGTGGCGACATCATCCGGCGGATGATGTCGATGACGACCGTGCCCGAGGCCGCGACCCGCATCGTCGAGAACCAGTTGCGCACCCGCGTGCTCTCGGAAGGGGCGAAAAAGGACATATCGGTCGGTCAGACCCGCGTCGCCAGCCTGCTTAACGAGATGGACAAGTCGCAGCTCGACGAAGTCATGCAGGGTCTGGAAGAGACCGGCGTGAGCGATCTCGACGGCATCCGCGCGCGGCTGTTCTCCTTCGACGATATCCCGCTTCTGGCGCAGAAGTCGCGCGTGGTGCTGTTCGACGGCCTGTCCACGGAACTGGTGACGCTGTGCCTGCGCGGCGCATCGCCCGAGATCACGGAAGCGGTGCTGTCCTCGATCGGCGCGCGCGCGCGCCGCATGATCGAGGCCGAGCTTGGCCAGGAAGTCGACGGCATTTCGGCAGCCGAAGTGACGAAGGCACGCCGCAGCGTCGCGTCCACCGCCATCCGCATGTCGCTCGAGGGCGCCTTCGAGCTTCCGTCGACGCAGCACGCTGCCTGAACCCGGCACTGAGAGGACACCTTGTCCGAGGGCGCCGACAAAGAAAGCAAAACAGAAGAAGCCACAGAGAAGAAGATCCGTGACACCGTCGAAAAGGGCAAGCTGCCCGTTTCGAAGGAAACCGGACTTCTGGCCTCGTTCGTCGCCATACTGATCTTTGCCGTGTTCTTCGCGCAGGACAGCATCAGCCAACTCGGCATGTTCCTGTCGATCTTCCTGGAGAAACCGGAAGCCTGGCCGCTTTCGACGGCGCCGGATGTGATCGAGCTTTATCAGGTGGTGTTCATCGAGATTGCCAAGATTCTCGGCATCCTGATGGTGCTTCTGGTGGTTGCCGGCGTCGGTGCTTCGGTGTTGCAGAACATGCCGCAATTCGTGGGCGAGCGCATACGCCCGCAAGCCGAGCGCATATCGCTGAGCAAGGGTTGGACCCGCCTGTTCGGCATACAGGGCTTCGTCGAGTTCCTGAAATCGCTCGGCAAGCTGGGTTTCGTGACGCTGGTGCTGGTCTTTACGCTCAGCGGCGATATTCGCCTGCTGCTTTCCGGCATGATCACCCAGCCCGCCGCGTATGCCCTGACCATGCGTTCCATCGGCATCGACATCATCGTCTCGATCGTCTTCGTCATGGGGCTGATCGCGGCGGTCGACCTTGTGTGGTCGCGCTTCCACTGGCGCCAGGACCTGCGCATGACCAGGCAGGAGGTCAAGGACGAGATGAAGCAGTCGGAAGGCGATCCGATCGTCAAGTCGCGCCTGCGCTCGCTCGGCCGCGACCGGGCACGGCGGCGCATGATGGACGCGGTGCCGCGTGCCACGCTGATCATCGCCAACCCGACCCATTATTCGATCGCGCTGAGATATGTCCGCGACGAGGACGCGGCCCCGATGGTTCTTGCCAAGGGGCAGGATCTGGTGGCGCTGAAAATCCGCGAGATCGCCGAGGAACACGGCATTCCGATCTTCGAGGACGTGGCTCTGGCCCGCTCCATGTACAAGCAAGTTTCGGTGGATAGTGTGATACCGGCTAAATTCTACCAAGCCGTCGCCGAACTGGTTCGCATCGTTTACGGCAACAAGGTGCCGCGCAAAGGGATCTCATGATCAAGCAGCCGCATGCATCGACGCGTGAGATCATCGTCGCCAACTCCATTCAGGAGGTGGTGAGCGAATTGCGCCTTGTCGATGTGGCGGATTACATCGCCTTCATAAGGCTGGAACAGTTCGGCTGCATTTCAGACATCGTCGATTCAGCCGCCGAGCTTTTCTTCATGCCGGGTACGCTTCGTCTCGGCCATGGCGGCGAAGCGCATGTCGGCTGGTCGGAAAATCCGCGCATCGTGCTCGACCTCGAATTGCGCCCGGCCGGCGCCACCGTCTATTTCGCCCTGACACTGACGGCGCTTCACGCGTCGGTGGAAGTCAATTACGTCGCCTTCGATATGGCGGACGAAGACCCGGACAAGAACACGGCTTTTCTGGAGGCGTCGCTCGAACAGTCGCGGATTCGCAAGACGGTGACGCGGCTTGTCGCCGAGGAAAGCTAAGGCGGCTTTTACGCAATTCCGGACGGAAAACCGCTACACACTTTTCCTGGACTTGCTCATTCGATCAATCCCATCCGCAGCGCCTTTGCCACCGCGTGCATGCGGTTGACGGCGTTCAGCTTCTGCGTGGTGTTGGTGAGATACTGGTTGGCGGTGTGCACCGACAATTTCAGCAGCTTGGCGATGTCTTCGCTGGTGAAGCCGTTGGCTGTCAGCTTGAGGCATTCCAGTTCGCGTTTCGAGATCGACGGCACCTTGCCGCTGTCGCCGGGCCGCATCACCGCGACGGCACTGAAGAGCGCAAAGCAGCGGGCATGGATTTCGTGAAGCTGCTCCGGCGGCAGGCTGATATCGGCGCCGTAGAAGATCACCAGCCCGCATTGGCCGCGCTCGGCATAAACGGGGAAGGCTATGCCGGAACTGTCCGGCACCAGAGGTGAAATTTTCCCGGCCCAGTCGAGCGCGGCCAGAGTGCTTGCCGATGCCGAGCGCGCGTCGCTGCTCCACCAGCATGGCAGGCTGGAGACGCGGGTGTGCTGCACCAGATCCTCGCCATTGCTGCCGGAGACGAATTTCGTGTGCAGCGATACGCGCGGATAGTCGGAATCGAAGCATGGAACCAGGCGCGCCCGCTCCATGGACGGGCTGACGAGAAACAGCCCAAAGCCGGTGGCGTTGATATCGACGGCGATCCAGCGGCAACGCCGCACGGCGTCGGGAATGGTGACGGCTGGATGCGTCTCCGAGCCCGGTACGTTGGCGCCAAAAGGGTTTCTTCTGATGCCGAGCAACACGTCCGCTGCCTTTGCCGCCGCTGCCTGTGTCAAATGATGCCGCTCCTGATTGCGGTTGCCACCGCCATGGCGCGGTTGCTGGCCGAGAACTTCCGGATCGCATGGGTGATGTAGCTGTTGACCGTGTTGGACGAGACGCCGAGGATCACCGCCACCTCGTCCGTGGTCTTGCCTTCCGATACCCAGAACAGGCATTCGCGCTCGCGGTCCGAAAGAGGATCCTGCATGGAGGCTGCCGCGACCAGCGCCGGCGCCTGCGAGAGCGCATAGCAGCACTCGACCTGCGCCCTCATCAGCGCGCCGATGTCGATCTGGCCAGGAACGGCCGCGGAAAAGAGGATGAACAGGCGCTGGCGGCCGACATTGAGTTTCAGCGCATAGATTTCGCAGTGGCCGAGCACGTGAAGGAGCTTGGCGTCCTCGCCGCTCAGCATGCCGTCGAGTGCAGGGGCGTGCGCGCTGACGATGCCGCGCGGCCTGATGCCGGGAGCAACCGCAAGCGCGCTCGTTGCGAGATTTGCGATCAGCTGATGCCCGGCGAGTTCGATCGCGTCGTAGATCCAGTTGGAGGCGAGTATGCGCGCATCGCTCTTGTCCTGGTCGTGCAGGATGGCGACCAGCATG
Organism: Mesorhizobium sp. DCY119; assembly: GCF_003590645.1. Lineage (NCBI taxonomy): Bacteria > Pseudomonadati > Pseudomonadota > Alphaproteobacteria > Hyphomicrobiales > Phyllobacteriaceae > Mesorhizobium > Mesorhizobium sp. DCY119. The sequence goes on from NZ_CP031834.1 coordinate 1,548,542, forward strand.
TAGCTGTCGGCGCCGATGGTGGCCGTGAGCTGCATGAGAAAACCGGTCAGGTCACCGCGCGATGTCAATTTGACGGCGGCTACCCCGGTATCCTGATGCTGCTCGGCTAGACTTGTCATGTGTCCAAAATGGCCGGAATCCATATAAATGCCCGGACCCCTGGCGACGCCAGCGGCTGAGCCTGAAAACGCTTTCACCTGTTACGAAAACTCGCACCTGGCACGGTGTGGTGCCATCGGCCGAATCCTTGCGGGACCACGCGAAACCTGCCGCGTCTTGTGCCGGAAAACACTCCGGAACTCTGACTTTGAGTGGTTCGCCAGGCCCCCGCGGGCCGGCTGATTCGGGTCTAATCTAACCCAGCGGAATCCGTCAGCAAACCCAAAAATTAACAAATGTTAAAGCGTGTGATCCGAGTGTCATTTGGATTACAGCCCTATGCGCGTTGGCAAAGGCACTGCCGGTTATATTAAACCGAATGGTTGACAATGCGTTTGCGACTGCCATATTGAACTGTATGGTTTAATGCGATCCGTTCAGATTACCGGAGCGAGGAGAAGGTCAATGCGTGAATTCGGTGTTGTCACAGCACCCAATACGGTTCGGCTGGAGCGCGTGTTTCCCGGGCCGATCGACCGGCTATGGGCCTATCTGACCGAGCCGGAAAAGCGCCGCGTCTGGCTGGCGGCGGGGCCGATGGCGGATCATGTCGGCGGGGTGGTCGAACTTCGCTTCAGGCATTCCGAGCTTTCGCATGAGGCGACACCGGAGCGTTTCGGGGAAAACGGCAAGGAATTCAGGAATGTCGGCGAGGTGACGGCATGCGACCCGCCGCATTTGCTGAGTTTCACCTGGCCGAGCAGCGGCGGGGACAAGTCGGAAGTGACTTTCGAATTGTCGCCGCAGGGAGACGACGTTCTTATGGTGTTGACCCATCGCAGGCTTGCCGATCGCCCGGAAATGACCAGCGTCGCCAGCGGCTGGCACACCCATCTCGGTATCCTCGAGGATCAGCTGGCAGGGCGAAAGCCGCGTGGTTTCTGGTCGACCTACATGGAGCTTGAAAAGGAGTATGAGAAGCTTTTGCCTATGTAATGCCACCAGCGCTTCCGGTTGGCTGTTGACGCCCTGAAGCAGCTTGCATCCCTTGCCACAAACGCGTACTGAGAATAAAAATATTCACTGCGAGTGAAATCTCAGCGCAAGGAGAGGCGGGCTTGGCAAAGAAGGCTTCACAGGCAACCACGCAGTCCGGGAAACCAGCTGCGGGCGTTTCGGTACGGCCATTGAAGGTGGTCGAAGGCGACCTTCACAACACAGCATTGAAGCAGAACCCGCATGCGGTGCGCGATACGCGCGAAAACGTGCTGGAAGTGGCGATCGGCCGCGAGGTTCGCGCCTTCCGCAAGAAGCTCGGCATCACGGTTGCCGACCTTGCGGCGGCGACCAATATCTCGCTCGGTATGCTCTCCAAGATCGAGAACGGCAACACCTCGCCATCGCTGACGACGCTGCAATCCCTGTCGCGGGCGCTCGGCGTGCCGGTGACGGCGTTCCTGCGCCGCTTCGAGGAAGAGCGCAATGCGGTCTTCGTCAAGGCCGGCGAGGGCGTCGATGTCGAACGCCGCGGTACGCGCGCCGGGCATCAGTATACGCTGCTCGGCCATGTCGGCTCGAACACCAGCGGTGTCGTGGTCGAGCCCTATCTCATCACGCTCAGCGAGGATTCGGACGTGTTTCCGACCTTCCAGCATGACGGCATGGAGTTCCTCTACATGCTGGAGGGTGAGGTGGTGTACCGCCACGGCGACAACCTCTACCGGATGATGCCGGGCGACAGCCTGTTCTTCGACGCCGATGCGCCGCATGGGCCCGAAGAACTGACCAAGCTGCCGATGCGCTATCTCTCGATCATCTCCTATCCGCAGGGCAGCGGCGGGGACTGATCAATCCGGCCCAAAGCCCGGCGAGGTCGGTGCGCCGTCGTCATATTTCGACAGCCATTCGATGACCGTCGGACGGTAGCGCGACAGGCCCTTGTAGTCGGCAAGTTCGGTCGGCAGGTCGCGCAGGACGCGGTGGAAGCGGCGCGCCCATTTCGGCGAGGTCACCAGCTCGTCCATCTTGATCAGGTAGCAGCGGATCGGGAAGACCAGCGCATTGGAGCGCGGCAGGCGCCAGAAGCTTTGCAGCTCGACGCGCAGATGGACCTTCTGGCCGACATTCTCCGGCGTCACCGTCGCCCGGTCGGTGCCCCATTTGTGATAATTCTCAGGGCTTGTGTCGAGGCGCGGATTGATGGTCATCGTCCAGTTCAGGCGACGCGCCGGCGCGCCCTGCTGGATGTTTGCGAGGAACTTCAGAGCGCGGGTGAAGATGCCCTTTTCATGGGCCAGCGGCACCGGGGCGTGCCATTCGAAGAAGTTCATGCCGATGTCGAAATCGAGCGACCAGTCGGCCTGGGTGGTGACGATGCCGGCATCCATCCAGAGATTGCTGTCGCGCTGGTCGAGGATGCAGAAATCGCCCTGGCTCTGACGGGTGATGTATTCCATCGGTCCATAGGGCAGGGTCGAGACGTCGCCGAAGGTGAAATGGTCGTCGATGCCGAGCGGCCGGTTGATCCAGTGCCATTTGTCGCCGTCGCGGGTCAGCGTGAAATGCTCGGGATAGCTCTCGGCCTTTGAAGTCATCAAGAGTTCGAGCAGGTCCCAGCCGGCGAGTGTCATATGCGGCAGCGACTGGCAGCGCAGCGGGTCTTCCGCCAACACCAGCGCCCGGTCGTGCATCTCCGAGACATAGTGCTCGTCGACGTCGATGCCGTGCTCCAGCACGCTGCCTTTCGGCCCTGGCACATGCGGCTCGATGTTGACCGCATACATGTAGGCGTCTTCATGGAAGGGGAACGGAAACCGCCTGATATGCTCGGGACTGTTCCTGAAGGTGAAATCGTCGCGAAACGTTTCCTTCCTGAAATTGATTCCCATTTTTCTTTCCCCTTTGAGCTAGCGTTCAAGAACGAGGGATTTTCCTTCGAACCGCGAAACGCATGGCATGATCTTGCAGCCGGAGCGGTGTTCTTCTTCCGACAGCCAGTGGTCGTTGTGCAGGAACTTGCCGTCATAGGAGACGACATTGGTTTCGCACTGGCCGCAGACGCCGCCGCGGCAGAGATAGGGCGGATCGACGCCTGCCGCTTCGATGGCTTCGAGCAGGCTTTGCTGCTCGCCGACGCGGATCTGCTTGCCGCTGACGGCCAGCTTCACATCGAATGGCTTGCCCGGTTGGGGTGCTGCGAAATGCTCGTAGTGCACCGTCTCGCTCGGCCAGCCGGCCTCAGCTGCTGTCCGGCGCACCCAGTCGATCATGCCGGCGGGGCCGCAGATATAGAGATGCGTGCCGAGGGGCTGCGACGACAGGAGTTTTTCCAACGGCAGCTTCTCGTTGCGGTCGTCATGATAGAGATGGATGCGCCTGCCGTAGCGTGCCTGCAGCACGTCGGCATAGGTGCCAAGCGCTTGCGTGCGGCAGGTGTAGTGCAGCTCGAAGTTGCCGCCTTCGCCGGCAAGCTGCGAGGTCTGCGCCATGAAGGGCGTGATGCCGATGCCGCCGGCGATCATCAGGTGCTTCTTGGCCCTTAGGTCGAGCGAGAACAGGTTGACCGGGTTGCTGATGACCATGCGCTGGCCGGGTTTTACCCGGTTGTGCATGAACAGCGAGCCGCCGCGCCCAACATCGTCGCGCCGCACGCTGATCGTGTAGTCGGTCGTGTCGAGCGGCGAACTCATCAGCGAATAGGGGTTGAGGCGGGTGCGGTCGTCGTCGCGCATTTCCACCACCACATGCGCGCCGCCCGAAAAGGTCGGCAGGATGGCGCCGTCGGTGCGCCGGAAATGGAAGCGCTTGACCAAGTCGTTGACGGGGATGACATCGGTGACGGTGACGTCGATCTTGCTTGTTCCGGCGCTCAACGGAAAATCTCCTCTTTTGGAGGGTTCTCGGTCGGGTCCTCCGCATTGATGCACACGCCCTGGAAGGCGGCGATGCGGCGCGAGTAATGATCGCGTACCAGAAGAAGCAGGCCACAATGCGAACAGGTCGCCGGCTGGGTCGTCACGTTCTCGGTGATGCCCTTGCAGTGGACGCATTGCACCCGCCGCGCCAGCGAGCCGCGCTGCTCGGTCTGGATCGACGTGTGGTCGATGCCGGCTTCAAGGGCAACCTGCATGGCCTGGCCGATCAGCCCTTCGGTGCCGGAGAGATAGACGCGCAGGCCCATATGTGCGGTTGCCAGCGTCTGGCGCAGGCGCGGCAGGGCGCTGGCGATCGAGGGGCCTTCATAGAATTGCGCCGGCTGGAGCTGCTTCAACGGCTCGACATATTTCGCGCCGGTGTTGCCGGGAACGAACATGATATGCGCGTTGGTGAAGAAGCCGGCGGGCGCGGTCTTCGTCATGTCGAGGATCGCCGCCGCGCCCTCGGCGTCGGCGATGAAGAGATGATGCTTTCCCTGTTGCGGCGAGAGCGTGCCGTAGACGGGTCGGCTCAATATGGTCTTTGCCGTCATGCCGGCTCAACCCTTTGCGGTGCGCTTCAGCTTCTTGGGATCGTCGAAGGGCAGCGGTTGTGCTGTCGCCTTGATCTTGCCGCTGGCGTTGTGGATTTCAAGCGGCGTGCCGGCCACGGCGCAGTCGACCGGCATGCGGGCGATGCCCATCGATTTCTTGACCAGCGGCGAATACATGGCGCAGGTGACGACGCCGACCTGCTTGCCGTCCTTGAAGATCGGCGCGCCTTCGTCGGCCGGCTCCTTGCCTTCCAGCAGCACGCCGTAAATCTTGAAGCGCTCCTTGCCCTTCAGGCGGTAATGCTCTTCCGCACCGCGAAATCCGGTCTTGCCGGGGCTGACGGTGAAGTCGAGGCCGAGTTCCCATAGCGTGTCGCCGGGGCCTTCGTTTTCGAACGGGTATTTTTGGGAATTGTCGTAGGGATAGAACAGCAGGTAGCTCTCGACGCGCAGCATGTCGAGCGTGGTGAAGCGGCAGGGGATGATGCCCATGTCCTTGCCTTCGGCGAGGATCGTGTCCCAGATCGTGCCGGCATCCTGGCCGCGGCAGAAGATTTCATAGCCGCGCTCGCCGGTGTAGCCGGTGCGCGAGATCATTACCGGGAAGCCGAACAGGCGCGTCTGCATGTGATGGAAGTAGTTCAGGTCGCGAATGCCCGGCACGTGCTTGGCGAGAAAGTCGACGGCGAGCGGACCCTGCAGCGACAGATCGTGCAGATTGTCGTCGAAGCGCAGCGACACGTCGCGCCCCATGGCGGCGCGCTGCAATTCCTCATGGCCGGTGCCCGAACCGTGCACGACCATCCATGAGTTCGGACCCATGCGGTAGAGGATGCAGTCGTCGGTGAATTTTCCGGCCTCGTTGAGCATGCAGGCGTAGACTGACTTGCCGGGATAGACCTTCTCGACATCGCGCGTGGTGGCAAGATCGAGCAGGTGGGAGGCGTGGGGGCCGTTGACGTGGACCTTCTTCAGGCCCGAGACATCCATTAGCCCGGCCTTGGTGCGGATCGCGACATATTCCTCGTCGGCGTCCTTGTCATAGGTCCAGGCGGTGCCCATGCCGCTCCAGTCTTCGAGCTTGGAACCGAGGGCGCGATGGCGATCCGCAAGTGTCGAGAATCTCCACGAAGCAGTCATCTGATACATCTCCCATTTGCACTTTGCTTGATTTCGCCCCCGCGCGAAATGCTGCAACTTTGATTGCCGGCCATAGTGCCTCAAAATTCCAGACACGCAACACTGTAGTGCAAAAAATTTCATTATCAGGCAAAATCAGGGATTGCCGCCGCCAAGCCCTCGATCGTGGGCTTTTGGCAGAAAACGGAGCTGAATTCGCGCCGCGCCGCCTGGCGACATTCCGGTGCGTTACGGTTTACGCCGCGTAAATACGCCTTGACATCGAGTTTCTGCGGGTATTTTCTTCGCAAACAAAAATGTTGCCTGGCAGTATAATTCCTACGGGGAAAGCGGCGCTTAGCCAGGCCAATGAAAGCGCTGCCGAAAGGGAGAGAAATGTCGGACCTCAATCAGCGGATTGAGGCCATGTACCGCTCTGACGTGCGCGGTGCGTGGCTTCTCGTAGTACTTCTCTGGATAACCCTGCTCTTCGTCCTGTTCATGACCTGGCCCTACATTCCCAATAGCGGGATCAGGGTGGCGGTGGTCGTCGCGGCTGCCGCGGTGCTGATTTTCAACACCGCCGCGATCCGGGCGATGGTCAAGCACTACGCCGAAGACAAGCACTTCATCTACGGGCTGGATATCCAGCATCTGGACGCGGCGAAGCGGGAGAAGAATCTCTGACGCACCGGCAGGTTTTGGGAGGACAATAATGCCGAAATACATACCACCGGAACAACCCAAGGCGATGCAGGTTTTCGACATCGTCTTCATCGTCGTCGCCATTTTCGTGGCGCTGTGGCTGCCGTTGAAGCTTGGCCTTGCTGGCGTCTCCAAGGCCATCGACAAGATCGATAACCCGACCTGGGAAAGCCTCGGCCAGAACCCGACGATGGTCGGCTTCTGGGAGAAGCTCGGCTACAACCCGGCGACCGCTCACGACATCATCCAGAACAAGTTCCACTACACCTGGGACATCACCACGCTGCTCGTCATGGTCGTCGTGGTCGTCGGCTATTTCATCTTTCTCTTCCGCGCCTCCGACAAGGAATACCGCGAAGTGATCGACGAAAAGTTCGGCGACAAGAAATAGGAGCGAAACGATGTGGTTCACACTTTCCTATGTCGCCTGGGCGCTTTCGGCGGTTCTCGCCGCCTGGATGCTCTTCGACTGGTTCAAGACCGACACGACCTATTCGGAAGACGTGCTGACCTCCTCGCGTGAAGGCGAGATCGAGGCAGCCACCGAAAAACACAAGCTCTGAGGGCGTTCGATGACTGACGCTGCAATTACAACTTCACCGTCGACGGTGGTGCCCGGCCAGCGGGTTTCGCTGCTGCGCGTGCTCGGCCCGGCCCATGTCTGGGCACTTGGCGTCGGCATCGTGCTGGTCGGCGAATATACCGGCTGGAACTTTGCCGTCGACAAGGGCGGCTCGCTTGCCGCGCTGATCGTCTGCTGGTTCATTGGGCTGCTCTACACCTCGGTCGCCATGATCGATTCCGAAGTGACGTCCACGGTCGCCGCCGCCGGCGGCCAATATGCGCAGGCCAAGCACATTGTCGGCCCGCTCATGGCCTTCAACGTCGCTCTCTATCTCGTCTTTGCCTACACGATGCTGGAAGTGTCCGATTCCATTCTGGTCGGCGACCTGATCGTCACCGTGGCAGGAACGGAAGGGCTGGAACGGCACGCCTTCGTCGTTCTCACAATCGTCCTGCTTGCCTGGCTCAACTATCGCGGCGTGTTGATGACGCTCAACGTCAACTTCGTCATCACCGCGATCGCTTACGTTGCCATTATCGTCCTGTTCTTCTCGGTCCAGCCGTGGAGCCAGGGCACGGTGCTGAAGCTCGGCGAACTCATCACGCCGGAAAACGCGCTGCCCTATGGCTGGATCGGCGTGCTCGCGGCATTCCATTTCGGCATCTGGTTCTATCTCGGCATCGAGGGCACGACGCAGGCCGCCGAAGAAGTGCGCTCGCCGGCGCGGTCGCTCCCTTATGGCACGATGGCCGGCATGATCACGCTGCTGATCGGCGCGGCGATGACATGGTATGTCTGCGCTTCGCTGCTGCCGTGGGAGTATCTCGGCTTCACCTTCTTCCCGCTGTTCGACGCGGCAAGGGCAACGGGTTCGGGCTTCCTCGAGACGCTGCTGTTCTGGGGTACGGTGCTGGCGGCGGTGGCTTCCGCGAATGGCTGCATCAACGATGCGGCGCGCGCCTGGTTCTCGCTCGGACGTGATCGGTATCTGCCGACATGGTTCTCTGCGGTGCATCCGAAATATCGCACGCCCTACCGGTCGATCTTGTTCCTGCTGCCGATCGCACTGGCCTTCGCCTTCATCGCCGACTTGAACCAGGCGATCACCTTCTCGATCCTGTCGGGCCTGCTCGGCTACACCTTCATGTCGATCAACATCATGATGTTCCGCAGGAAGTGGCCGCTGGGCTCGATCCGCAGAGGCTATACGCATCCGTTCCACCCGATGCCGGCGATCGCGCTTCTGTCGATCTGCGTCATCACCTATTTCGCGGTGTTCCTCGGCTACGGTTCGCAGCTCATCGCCATGACGCTGTTCTACATCGTCGTGTCGGTCTGGTTCCACTTCTACCGCTACAAATATGTCCGGCGCGGCGACCAGTTCACCATGCCGTGGCCGAAGCCCGTCGGCTACTGACGACCTGAAACCGGCGGCCCGCGCGACAGGTGCGGACCGCCGAAACATCTTAAGGCAAGCGGAGCGATCATGGTGAAAACCGCACTCGGCATCCTGCTGTTCGCTCTGGTGGCGTGGCATCTCATCCGCATGTTCCAGCGCAGCCGCGAGACGACCGCTGAGCGGCAAGGGCTCCTGTTCAGTACGGTGAAAGAGCTGCTTGAAAACCCGGTCGTGCGTGAACTTCAGGCACCAGACCATCCCGTTTTGGAAGGGCAGTTTCGCGGCCTGCCGGTGCAGCTTCGCCCGGTGGTGGACACGCTCGCTGTGCGCAAGCTGCCGAGCCTGTGGCTTCAGGTGACGATACCGATCGCAACGAGCGTTGGCGGCACATTCGATTTCATGATGCGGCCTGCCGGGCCGACGAGCTTTTCGAACTTCGACCACCTGCCGCATATCGTGACATCACCAGTTGGATGGCCGGACGATGGCCTTCTGCGCAGCGACGATCCTCATAATATGCCGACGCCGAGCGCGGTCGCGCCGGCTTTGCCGCTGTTTGCCAATCCGCGCATGAAGGAATTCCTGGTCTCGCCCAAGGGCGTGCGCATGGTGATCCAGATCGCGGAAGCGAACCGCGCGCAATATGGCGTGTTCCGGCAGGCGGACTTCGGCGACATAGTCATCAATCCTGACCTTATCGAAGCGGTGCTTACCCGGATGGTGGCGGTGGTCTACAATCTGCGCCAACCGATGGAGGTGGCAGCGTGACGATGGTTGCCGACGCGAAAGAGCCGTTCAAGCCGCTGGCGATCCTCGTGGCGGCAATCCTGCTGCCGGGTTCCGGGCATCTTCTGCTCGGCTATGCACAACGCGCGCTGATGTTCCTGTTCTTCATGGCGGTATTCGGCTGGGTTGGTATCAGGCTGCTACCAGATGCCTCGTTTTTCGCGCGCCATTCCGGAGCCATTCTGATCTATGGTTTCTGCGTGCTCGATGCCTATAAGATCGCGCGGATCCAGCACGAGAAATGGCGCTTTGCGCGAAGGCAGGAAAACACGCCGCCAGCGGCGTGATGCCACGACATACAGAGGGCACGCCGGGGACGGCGCCGGGCTGTTTCAAGTTGCGCCCTTTCTTTTCTCACATGAAAAAAACATTCATATGGGTTGAACTCAATTTTCAAAACTGCTAGCCATTGAAGTCAGAAAACTCGCAAGGAGGTTCAGGCCGATGTGTGGCATTGTTGGACTGTTTCTTAAGGATAAATCGCTGGAGCCTCAGTTGGGCGCCATGCTGTCGGAAATGCTGGTTCTGTTGACCGACCGCGGACCCGACAGTGCCGGCATCGCAATCTACGGAGCGTCGCAAAAAGATCACGGCAAGCTGACGATCCAGTCGCAGCAGCCAGCGCGCGATTTCGCCGGGCTGGAAGCCGATCTCGGCAAGAAGATCGGCGCTTCGGTGACGATGCTGGTGAAATCCACCCACGCCGTTCTCGACGTGCCGCGCGACAAGCTCGAAGCTGCGCGTGATGCCATTGCCGAACTGCGCCCGGATGCGCGCGTGATGGGCATGGGCGACACGATCGAAATCTACAAGGAAGTCGGCCTGCCCGACAAGGTCGCCGAGCGCTTCGAAGTCTCGAAGATGAGCGGCACGCATGGCATCGGCCACACCCGCATGGCGACCGAATCCGCCGTCACCACCATGGGTGCGCATCCGTTCTCGACCGGGCCGGACCAGTGCCTCGTGCACAACGGTTCGCTTTCCAACCACAACAATGTGCGGCGCGAACTGAAGCGCGAGGGCATGACGTTCGAGACCGAAAACGACACCGAAGTCGCAGCCGCCTACCTGTCGCACAAGATTTCCAACGGGCAGGATCTGGGCCAGGCGCTGGAATCCAGCCTGAGCGATCTCGACGGTTTCTTCACCTTCGTCGTCGGCACCAAGAACGGCTTCGGCGTGGTGCGCGATCCGATCGCCTGCAAGCCGGCTGTTCTGGCCGAGACCGACCAGTATGTCGCCTTCGGTTCCGAATATCGCGCACTGGCCAAGCTGCCCGGCATCGACGGCGCCAAGGTCTGGGAGCCGGAACCCTCCACCGTTTATTTCTGGGAGCACTGAAACCGTGAAACACGATGTCGTCAATGTAGCGGAAAGGAGCTCCGGCATGCAGGTCTTCGACCTTGCAAAGTCAACGCTGCGTGAACTCAACCAGGCGCTTCACAACGTCCAGAACGGCTCCAACGAGACCGCCTGGGAAGTGCTGAACCCGAAGGGCAGCCACGCGGTCGCGGCGGGCGTCGACGCGCCGATCAACGTCGATGTGCGCGGCAGCGTCGGCTACTATTGCGGCGGCATGAACAGCGAAGCCACCATCACGGTGCATGGCTCGGCCGGCCCCGGCGTCGGTGAAAACATGATGTCGGGCTCGATCATCGTGAAGGGCGACGCCAGCCAGTATGCCGGTGCTACCGGCAAAGGCGGCCTGCTGGTGATCGAGGGCAATGCCTCGTCGCGCTGCGGCATCTCGATGAAGGGAATCGACATCGTCGTCCACGGCAATATCGGCCACATGTCCGCCTTCATGGCGCAGTCTGGCCATCTCGTAGTGCTGGGCGATGCAGGCGATGCGCTGGGCGACTCCATCTACGAGGCAAAGCTTTTCGTGCGCGGCAACGTCAAGAGCCTGGGTGCTGACTGCATCAAGAAGGAGATGCGGCCGGAGCATATCGCCAAGCTCAGGGATCTGCTCGAGCGCGCGGGCGTCAAGGACGTCAAGCCGGAAGAGTTCACGCGCTACGGCTCGGCCCGCACGCTCTACAATTTCAACATCGACAATGCCGACGCGTATTGAGGCAAGATCAGAATGACCTATCAGAACCCGCCGACGAAGCCCCGATACTCCGCGACATTCGACGAATATACGCTGTCGGAAATCCGCCGCGCTGCCGCCACCGGCATCTATGACATTCGCGGCGCCGGCGCGAAGCGCAAGCTTCCGCATTTCGACGATCTGCTGTTCCTCGGCGCGTCGATCTCCCGCTATCCACTCGAAGGCTACCGCGAAAAGTGCGACACCAGCGTCGTGCTGGGCGCGCGCCATGCCAAGAAGCCGATCGAGCTGAAAATCCCGATCACCATCGCCGGCATGAGCTTCGGTTCGCTGTCGGGTCCGGCCAAGGAAGCGCTTGGCCGCGGCGCCTCGCTCTCCGGCACCTCGACCACGACCGGCGATGGCGGCATGACCGAGGAAGAGCGCGGCCATTCGCAGACGCTGGTCTATCAGTATCTGCCGTCGCGCTACGGCATGAACCCGCGTGACCTGCGCCGTGCTGACGCGATCGAGATCGTGGTCGGGCAGGGCGCAAAGCCCGGCGGCGGCGGCATGCTGCTCGGCCAGAAGATTTCCGACCGCGTCGCCGAAATGCGCACGCTGCCCAAGGGCATCGACCAGCGCTCGGCCTGCCGTCACCCCGATTGGACCGGCCCGGACGATCTCGAGATCAAGATCCTCGAAATCCGCGAGATCACCGACTGGGAAAAGCCGATCTATGTGAAGGTCGGTGGCGCGCGTCCCTACTACGATACGGCCCTTGCCGTGAAATCGGGTGCGGACGTCGTGGTACTCGACGGCATGCAGGGCGGCACCGCCGCCACGCAGGAAGTGTTCATCGAGAATGTCGGCCAGCCGACGCTTGCCTGCATCCGGCCCGCCGTCCAGGCGCTGCAGGATCTCGGCATGCACCGCAAGGTTCAGCTCATCGTTTCGGGTGGCATTCGCAACGGCGCTGACGTCGCCAAGGCGCTGGCTCTGGGCGCTGACGCGGTGTCGATCGGTACCGCGGCCCTTGTCGCGCTCGGCGACAACGATCCGCGCTGGGAGGCCGAATACCAGAAGCTCGGCACCACGGCGGGTGCGTATGACGACTGGCACGAAGGAAAAGATCCGGCAGGCATTACCACGCAGGACCCGGAGCTGATGAAACGTGTCGATCCTGTCGCCGCGGGAAGGCGATTGGCGAATTATCTGAAAGTGATGACGCTTGAGGCACAGACCATCGCGCGTGCCTGCGGCAAGAATCATCTCCACAATCTCGAGCCGGAGGACCTCTGCGCACTGACTATCGAAGCCGCCGCCATGGCCCAGGTGCCGCTGGCGGGAACCAATTGGATACCGGGAAAGAACGGTTTCTGATCAAAAAAATAAGAAGAGAGAGGAACATGCCATGGGAACGGCATTCGAAAGCAAACGGGGAACTGCTGTGGCAAACGATCTCGCAGAATTCGCAAAGGCGAATAACGTCAAATATTTCATGATCTCCTATACGGACCTGTTTGGCGGCCAACGCGCCAAGCTGGTTCCGGCACAGGCGATCTCGGACATGCAGAAGGAAGGTGCAGGCTTTGCCGGCTTCGCGACCTGGCTCGACCTTACGCCGGCGCATCCCGACATGCTGGCGGTGCCGGACCCGTCTTCGGTCATCCAGCTGCCGTGGAAACGGGACGTGGCGTGGCTCGCCTCCGACTGCGTCATGGAAGGCAAGAGCGTTGCCCAGGCGCCGCGCAACACGCTGAAGCGTCTGGTTGCGGAAGCCGCCGAAGAGGGCATGCGCGTCAAGACCGGCGTGGAACCCGAATTCTTCCTGACGACGCCGGGTGGCGAGAAGATTTCCGACGAATACGATACGGCGACGAAATCCTGCTACGACCAGCAGGCGGTGATGCGGCGCTACGACGTCATTGCCGAGATCTGCGATGCCATGCTGGAACTCGGCTGGCAGCCCTACCAGAACGACCATGAGGATGCGAACGGCCAGTTCGAGATGAACTGGGCCTTCGACGATGTGCTCAACACCGCCGACAAGCATTCCTTCTTCAAGTTCATGACCAAGTCGATCGCCGAGAAGCACGGCCTGCGCGCGACCTTCATGCCCAAGCCGTTCCAGGGCCTGACCGGCAATGGCTGCCATGCCCATATCTCGGTGTGGGACCTTGACGGCAAGAGCAATGCCTTTGCCGACAAGAATGCCGAACTGGGTCTGTCGGCCAAGGGTAGGCACTTCCTCGGCGGCATCATGAAGCATGCCTCGGCCTTGGCCGCGATCACCAATCCGACGGTCAATTCCTACAAGCGCATCAATGCGCCGCGCACCGTTTCGGGTGCCACCTGGGCGCCCAACACGGTGACCTGGACCGGCAACAACCGCACCCACATGGTGCGCGTGCCGGGGCCTGGACGTTTTGAGCTTCGCCTTCCCGACGGTGCCGCCAATCCGTATCTGATGCAGGCTGTCATCATCGCCGCCGGTCTCGACGGCATCCGCACCAAGGCCGATCCGGGCGAGCGCAGCGACATCGACATGTACAAGGACGGCCACACCGTCACCAACGGTCCGAAGCTGCCGCTGAACCTGCTCGATGCCCTGCGCGAATATGACAAGGACAGCGGGCTGAAGTCGGCGATGGGCGAGGAATTCTCCAGTGCATTCCTGAAGCTCAAGCATCAGGAATGGAATGCCTACGCTTCCCACTTCACCCAGTGGGAACGCGAAAACACTCTCGACGTGTAATACGGAAATAGCAGGCCTGCGCGGCGGAAACCCTTGATGAAATATTCGATCTTCTCTCTCGCGCGGGCAGCCCTTTCAGGACACAAGAACTGGCCCCGCACCTGGCGCGATGCCCAGCCGAAAAGCCACTATGACGTGGTCATCATCGGCGGTGGCGGGCATGGTTTGGCGACCGCTTATTTCCTCGCCCACAAATACGGCATCCGCAATGTCGCGGTGCTTGAAAAGGGCTGGATCGGCTCCGGCAATGCCGGCCGCAACACCACCATCGTGCGCTCCAACTACATGCTGCCCGGCAATACCGGCTTCTACGAGCTTTCGATGAAGCTGTGGGAGCGGATGGAGCAGGACCTCAACTACAACACGATGATGAGCCAGCGCGGCATCGTCAATCTCTACCACTCCGACGCGCAGCGCGACGCCTATGCGCGGCGCGGCAATGTCATGCGCATCAACGGCATCGATGCGGAACTGCTCGATCAGGCGCAGGTCCGCAAGATGATGCCGTTCCTGAATTTCGACAATGCGCGTTTCCCCATCCAGGGCGGACTGCTGCAGCGCCGCGCCGGCACGGCGCGCCATGACGCCGTGGTGTGGGGCTATGCCCATGCCGGCGACCGGCTCGGCGTTGACATCATCCAGAACTGCGAAGTGACAGGCTTTACCCGCGACCAGAACGGCAAGGTCACCGGCGTCGAAACCTCGCGCGGCGCGATCGGCGCCGGCAAGGTTGGCATGGCGGTGGCTGGCAATTCATCGCGCGTTGCGGCAATGGCCGGCATGCGCCTGCCGATCGAAAGCCATGTGCTGCAGGCCTTCGTCTCGGAAGCGATCAAGCCGCTCATTCCCGGCGTCCTCACCTTCGGCGCCGGCCACTTCTATGTCAGCCAGTCCGACAAGGGTGGGCTGGTCTTCGGCGGCGACATCGACGGCTACAATTCCTATGCCCAGCGCGGCAACATGCCGGTGATGGAAGACGTCTGCGAAGGCGGCATGGCGCTGATGCCGATGATCGGCCGCGTGCGCCTGCTGCGTCAGTGGGGCGGCATCATGGACATGTCGATGGACGGCACGCCGATCATCGACAAGACGCCCATCGACGGCCTCTATCTCAATGCCGGATGGTGCTATGGCGGCTTCAAGGCGACGCCGGGCTCGGGCCTCGTCTTCGCGCATCTGATCGCCACCGACACGCCGCATGAGGAGGCAAAGCGCTTCCGGCTCGACCGCTTCCAGCGCGGCGCGATGATCGACGAAAAGGGCGTTGGCGCCCAACCGAATTTGCACTGAAGGCGGATCAGGAATGCGCATTGCATGCCCATTTTGCGGCGAACGCGAGAACGGCGAGTTCACCTATCTCGGCGATGCCAAGCCGAAGCGCCCGACTATCACCGCCATCGACGGCGGCGCGGGTGCGGCCGGCGAGGCGGAGGCCTTCTACGACTATGTCTATCTGCGCGACAACGTTGCCGGCGAGATGAGCGAATACTGGTATCACGGCGGCGGCTGCCGCTCCTGGCTGGTCATCGAGCGCAACACGCTGACCCACGAGATCAAGTCGGTGCGCGCCGCACCCGGCGCGGGTGCGGCCAAGGCGGGGGCGAAGTAATGGCTTCCGCGCAAACCAAACGCCTCGCCAAGGGCGGGCTGATCGACCGCACCGCGCCGCTTTCCTTCACCTTCGACGGCAAGGCGATGACCGGCTATGCCGGCGACACGTTGGCCTCGGCACTGGTCGCCAATGGCGTCACCCTGGTTGGCCGCTCGTTCAAATATCACCGCCCGCGCGGTATCCTGACCGCTGGGCCGGAAGAGCCGAATGCACTGGTGGAGCTGCGCAGCGGCGCGCGGTGCGAAGCCAACACCAAGGCGACCACCGCCGAGCTTTATGACGGGCTCGACGCGCTGAGCCAGAATCGCTGGCCTTCGCTCGGCTTCGACGTGATGGCGGTTAATTCGCTGCTGTCGCCGATCTTCGTCGCCGGCTTCTACTACAAGACCTTCATGTGGCCGGCGAAGTTCTGGGAAAAGCTCTACGAGCCGGCCATCCGCCGCGCCGCCGGCCTCGGACGGCCGAGCGGGATTGCTGACCCGGACCACTATGAGAAGGCCTGGGCGCATTGCGATGTGCTGGTCGTCGGCTCCGGCCCCGCCGGATTGGCTGCCGCCCTTGCGGCCGGCCGCACCGGCGCGCGCGTGATCCTCGCCGAGGAAGACCGCCTGGCCGGGGGGCGGCTGAACAGCGACGGCGGCGAGATCGATGGCATGCCGGCGGGCGAGTGGCTTGCCGGTGCGCTGGCTGAACTGGAAGCCTTGCCCAACGTCCGCATCATGACGCGGACCGCAGTGTTTGGCGTCTACGACGGCGGCACCTATGGCGCGCTGGAGCGGGTCAACGACCATCTGCCGGTTCCCCCAGTTCACCAGCCGCGCCAGCGTCTCTGGCGCATCGTCGCCAAGCGCTGCGTGGTGGCTGCGGGCGCGATCGAGCGGCCGATCGTCTTTTCCGGCAACGACCGCCCCGGCGTGATGATGGCTTCGGCGGTGCGCACCTATATCGAGCGCTTTGCTGCCGCACCTGGCAAGCGGCTGGCGCTGTTCACGAACAATGACGATGGCTGGAAGACTGTCGAGACCGCGCATCGAGCCGGCATCGAAATCGCCGCCGTCATCGATTCCCGCAAGGATGTGCCGCAGCATCATCGCGCGCTGGCGCAAAGCGGCGGCTTTGCCGTGCACAACGGCGTCGTCGTCGATGTTAAGGGTGGCAAGACGGGCATCAGCGGCGTCGGGGTCGCGCTGGCCAATGGCGGTCACGCGCAGATCGCCGCCGACGTGCTTGCTATGTCGGGTGGCTGGAACCCGTCCGTCGGCCTGTCGTCGCATCATCGCGGCCGGCCGAAATGGCGTGAGGACATTGCGGCCTTCGTGCCGGAAGGCGCGCCGGCGGGGATGCTTTCGGCAGGTGCCGCCAATGGCGAGTTTTCGCTGAGCGCCTGCCTGCGCACCGGTCATGAAGCGGGGCTGTCGGCTGCATCCGATTGCGGCTTTAGCGGCAAGAGCGGCAGCGCGCCGACTGCTGCCGACGAAGCCACTTCCATCTCGCCGCTCTGGCATGTCGAGGGGAAGCACAAGGGCTTTGTCGACTTCCAGCATGACGTGACCGCATCCGACATCGCGCTGGCGCAGCGCGAGGGCTTCGAATCCGTCGAGCACCTGAAGCGCTATACGACACTCGGCATGGCGACCGACCAGGGCAAGAACTCGAACGTCACCGGCCTCGCGATCATGTCGGAATTGACGCGGCGCTCGATCCCGCAGACCGGCACGACCATCTATCGCCCGCCGCATGTGCCGGTGGCGATCGGTGCCTTTGCCGGCCATCACCGCGACGAGAATTTCCATTCGGTCAGGCTGACGCCGTCGCATCACTGGGCGGCCGAGCGCGGTGCGGTGTTCGTCGACACCGGCCTGTGGAAGCGCGCGCAGTGGTATCCGATTGCCGGCGAGAACGACTGGCTGACTTCGGTCAACCGCGAAGTGCTGGCGGTGCGCAACGGCGTCGGTTTTTGCGATGTCTCCACGCTCGGCAAGATCGACGTGATGGGCAAGGACGCCGGCGCTTTCTTGGACCGCGTCTACATCAACGCCTTCGCCTCTCTGGCCGTCGGCAAGGCGCGCTACGGGCTGATGCTGCGCGAGGATGGCATCGTCATGGACGACGGCACGACCTCGCGGCTGGCCGAAGACCATTATTTCCTCACCACCACCACGGCCAAGGCCGGGCCGGTGATGCAGTATCTCGAATTCTGCCGGCAGGTTTTGTGGCCCGAACTCGACGTGCAGCTAACCTCCTGCACGGACCAGTGGGCGCAGTTCTCCATTGCCGGGCCGAAGACACGCGACCTGCTGCGCGAGATCGTCGATCCGGCGGAAGATTTGTCCAACGAAGGTTTTCCCTTCATGGGCGTGCGCGAGGTGCGGCTGCGCGGCGGCATGTTCGCGCGGCTGTTCCGCATTTCCTTCTCGGGCGAAATGGCCTTCGAAATCTCGGTGCCGGCCCGCTATGGCGATGCCATGGCGCGTAACCTGATGAAGGCCGGCGAGCCCTTCGGCGTCGTGCCCTACGGCACCGAGGCCCTTGGCGTGATGCGCATTGAAAAGGGCCATATCGCAGGCGCCGAACTCAATGGCACCACGACGGCTGACGATCTCGGCCTTGGCAAGATGATGTCGAAGAAGAAGGACTTTATCGGCCGCGTCATGGCCGGGCGCGAGGCGCTGACGGCGCCCGACCGCCAGGTCGTTGTCGGCCTGAAGCCGGTCGACAAGGCAAGGCGGCTGCGCTCCGGCGCGCATATCATTCCGAAGGGCGCGGCGGTCGGCCCCGATGCCGACCAGGGCTACGTCACCTCGGTCTGCCACTCGCCGATGCTCGGCCAGTGGATCGGGCTCGGCCTGGTCGAGCGCGGACGCGAGCGCTTAGGCGAGATCGTGCGCGCGCATGATCCGCTGCGCGGCGAAGACTATGACGTCGAAATCTGCAATCCGGTCTTCTACGATCCCGAGGGAGGGCGTCAGCGTGGCTGATTTCACCTGGACCACCCGCTCGCCGCTGCAGCAGGCCGTTATTGCCGGCAAGCATGGTGCGGCGATTACCAAGGCAGGCATCCGCCTGTCGGAAATACGCGATTTCGATCTGGTGCAGGTCTTTGCGCGGCGCGGGCAATGGGCCGCGACGGCCAAGGCAGCCAAAGCCTATTTCGGCGTTGTCGCACCGACCGGACCGAAGGCGGTGACGGGCAAGAAGGGCGTGCTGGTGTGGTCCGGTGCCGACCAGTTCATGGCGCTGTCGCCGCGTCTCGGCACGATCCAGCCTATCGATAGCTTGCGCGTCGCTTTCGATGGTTTTGCCTCGTTGTCCGACCAGTCCGACGGGCGCTGCCTGATCCGTCTATCGGGTCCGCGCGTGCGCGATATGCTGGCGAAGGTAAATTCGCTCGACCTTCATGATGGTGTGTTTGCTGTCGGAACGGCGGCGGCGACTTCCATCGATCACACGGCGGTCAATCTGTGGCGAGAGGCGGATGCCGCGGACGGCTCGCCGGTGTTCAGCGTGCTGGTGTTTGCGAGCTTCGCCGACAGCCTGTGGCATACGCTGGTCGACTCGGCGGCCGAATATGGTATCGAGGTCGAAAGCCTATCGATCGCCGCGGGCTGATCGCAAAGTCTCCTTCTAATTGACAAGACTGTGCCGGTTGAGTTGGCCGGCGGCTGCCCCTAAGCTTTGCCGATCATGATGATTGGTCGCGCGGGCGGATCGCCCGGCGGACCGGGAGGTCGGCATGAACAGTCAGATCAAAGCGAATGCGCGATGCGAAGCGTCGATGGACGGACGAAGGCTGGTTGTCTTCGCTCTGGCCGCGAGTGTACCGCTGCTTTGCGCGCTCGTTCTTTTCTTCGCAATTGTTTCGAATGCTCATGCCAGCGAAGAACGCCTTTCGATGGCGCTTGGCGATTTCTATCTCGTCGATTCCTCTGGCGAGGTCCGCAATCAGGACGCAGAACACGACGCGCGGCTGAGGCGGTTCGATGAGATCATGCACGACGAATTGTCGAAGAGCGGAAAGTTCTCGCTGGCTCAGATGCAGTGCCCGGAAGCGGGTTGCACCAGCAAGGAGTTGCAGCTCGACGACATGCTGGACCGCGCAAAGGGAGCCGGCGCACGTTTCGTCACTGTCGGCGCGGTCGAGAAGATGAGCACGCTGGTGCTGTGGACGCGCTTCGAGGTCTATGACGTGCCGAGCCGCCAGATCGTGTTCAACCGCCTGCTGACCTTTCGCGGCGACAATGACGAGGCCTGGCAGCGTGCCGCGCGTTATGCGGCAAGGGAATTGATCAAGAACGCTCCGGTGAAGTGAGGGCGGCAGGCGCTGTTTGCCTTGCCGTAAACGGCAAGGCGTGTGCGTCTGAAGCACCCCCACCCCTAACCCCTCCCCACAAGGGGGAGGGGGATCGGTGGCGTCTGTGCGAGGATCGTCGATTAACGATTTTGTGCGGCATAGCGGCCGCGAAATTCCCCTCCCCCTTGTGGGGAGGGGTTAGGGGTGGGGGTTCCTCCAATCCGCTTTGCGGATTGGAGGAGAGTGCCGGCGTCTAGTCTAGAACAACCCCTCGATCTGTCCCTTGTCGTTGAGGAAGATCCTCTCAGACGACGGGGTCTTGGGCAGGCCGGGCATGGTCATCACCTCGCCGCAGATGGCGACGACGAAGCCGGCGCCGGCGGAGAGGCGCACCTCGCGCACCGGTACGGTGTGGCCGGTTGGCGCGCCGCGCAGGTTGGGGTCGGTCGAGAAGGAATATTGCGTCTTGGCCATGCACACCGGCAGCTTGCCGTAGCCGGCCTGCTCCCAGGCATGAAGCTGGTCGCGCACGGACTTGTCGGCGATCGCTTCCGAGCCGCGATAGATGCGCTGGACGATGGTGTTGATCTTGTCGAACAGGCCCATCTCTTCCGGGTAAAGCGGGGCGAACTGCGAGACACCGCTTTCGGCAAGCTGAACCACCTTGTTGGCAAGCTCTTCGATGCCGGCCGAGCCATGCGCCCAGTGCTTGCACAGGATCGCCTCCTCGCCCATGCCAGCGACATAGTCCTTCAGTGCCTGGATCTCGGCGTCGGTGTCGGAATAGAAGTGGTTGATGGCAACAACCGCCGGCACGCCGAACTGTTTGACGTTCTCGATGTGGCGGCCAAGGTTGGCGCAGCCCTTCTTCACCGCCTCGATGTTTTCGGTGCCGAGGTCTTCCTTCTTGACCCCGCCATTCATCTTCATGGCGCGCACCGTGGCGACGATGACGGCGGCTGCCGGCTTCAAGCCCGCCTTACGGCACTTGATGTCGAAGAACTTTTCCGCACCGAGATCAGCACCAAAGCCTGCTTCCGTCACGACATAGTCGGCAAGTTTCAGCGCCGTCGTTGTGGCGACGACCGAGTTGCAGCCATGGGCGATGTTGGCAAAGGGGCCGCCATGGACGAAGGCCGGGTTGTTCTCCAGCGTCTGCACCAGGTTGGGCTGCATGGCGTCCTTGAGCAGAACCGTCATGGCGCCGTCGGCCTTGATGTCACGGGCATAGACCGGGGTCTTGTCACGGCGATAGGCGATGATGATGTCGCCGAGGCGTTTTTCCAGATCCTTCAGGTCCTTCGCCAGGCACAGGATCGCCATGACTTCTGAAGCCACCGTGATGTCGAAGCCGGCCTCGCGCGGATAGCCGTTGGCGACGCCGCCGAGCGAGCAGATGATTTCGCGCAAGGCCCGGTCGTTCATGTCCATGACCCGGCGCCAGGCGACGCGGCGGGTGTCGATGGCCTGTTCGTTGCCCCAGTAGATGTGGTTGTCGATGAGCGCCGAGAGCAGGTTATGCGCGGTGGTGATGGCGTGAAAGTCGCCGGTGAAGTGGAGGTTCATATCCTCCATCGGCACGACCTGGGCATAGCCGCCGCCGGCAGCACCGCCCTTGACGCCGAAGTTGGGCCCGAGCGAGGCCTCGCGAATGCAGATGATCGCCTTCTTGCCAATCCTGTTCAAGCCATCGCCAAGGCCGACCGTCGTCGTCGTCTTGCCTTCGCCGGCCGGCGTCGGGTTGATGGCAGTGACGAGGATGAGCTTGCCATCCTTGTTGCCCTGCACCGACTGGATGAACTCGGCCGAGACCTTGGCCTTGTCATGGCCGTAAGGCAGAAGATGCTCCGTCGGAATGCCGATCTTGCCGCCGATCTCCTGGATAACCTTCTTCTGCGCACCACGCGCTATCTCGATGTCGCTCTTTACGTCGGCCATGAAATCGTGTCCTCCATACTGAATTCTTGTGGTCGCAGTGGGCTGAACGAGGTGGGGAATATGCGGGAAAATCCATCTCCGGCCGGGCGCAGGCGACCGGCACGAAAACAGCGCTTCAAGGTTCGAAAATCCTGATTTCCACCTTTTCTTTCAGGATTGACAATAAGCCATTTCGAGCGCGTCTCGTCAACCTGCATGAAAGAAAATTTCACAGTAAGAATTATTTTTGACGGCGAAAATTCAGTATCCCGTGACGAAAAAAGCCGGCCCTTGGGCCGGCTTTCGATGGCCGAGACTTTCGATCTTCAGATCACGAAGTACCAGTTCGCAATCAGCACGACGGCCAGGCCTGCCACCAGCGTCAGATAGGGCAGGATGCCGGCCTTCCTCGTCTTCAGGTCGCTTTGCTTCATGCCGAGATCGTCGAGCATGTGGTCCGGGAACTTACCGCCGTCCTGGATGTAGTGGCGGAAGCAGAAGACCGGGATGATGAGTGCTGCGGTGAACAGACCGGCCCACAGCGCTGACGGGTTCCACACTTTCGCGCCCGCGCCCATGAAGATCGCGTTCACATAGGCGAAGACGCCGCCGACCACGATCAGCCAGGTAGGTGCTCGCCATGGCCGGGCGATATGCCCGTTGTCCATGCGGTGTATCCAGCCGGCGTTGAGGTTGAGGAAGTTGAAGATGATGTAGCCACAATTCGACACGGCGAGGATGAAAAAGAAGCTCGTCGCATCGGTGGAGGCGATGGCCAGCACGATAAGGTTGACGACGAGGTCGGTCCACATCGCCCGTGTCGGCGCGCCATGCGTGTTGACGTGGCTGAGGTATTTCGGCAGCCAGCCGTCCACCGAACCCTGGTAAAGGGTGCGTGACGAGCCTGCCATCGCAGTCATGATCGACAGCAGCAGGGCCAGGATCATCAGCATGATGAGCAGGCTTTTCACCAGCCCGCCGCCGCCGACCATCCCTGCCAAGGCGTCGGCAACGCCGGAGCCGTCGACGATCGGGGTCGCCAGCATGCCATTCAGGCCGAGCACGCCCTGGAAGGTGAAGGGCACGATCATGAAGAGCAGCATGCAGAGCAGGCCGGAATAGAAGATGGCCTTGAAGGTGTCGGTTGCCGGGTTCTTGAATTCGCGCGTGTAGCAGACGGCAGTCTCGAAGCCATAGGTCGACCATGCGGCGATGAACATGCCGCCGAGGATCAGCGTCCAGCCGGGGATGTTCCAGGCTCCCGGTTCCGGTGCGTAGGCAGCAGCGAGCGGGACGATTGGCGAATAGTTGTCCCAGTTGATCTGGCCGGTGAGGATCGGGACGATGCCGACGATCAGCAGCGGCACGATGACGAGCAGGCCGACGACGCGCTGCACATTGGCGGTGCCGAGGATGCCGCGATGCTGGATCGCGAAGGTGATGAGCATCAGCACCGCGCCGATCCAGAAGGTGGCGTTGAGCGAGAAGCCGACCGGGCCGAGCGAATGGCTGTAGAGCGTCCAGGTGCGGATGCCAGGCGTTGCCGCGGTCGTCACGGCAGCAATGGCATCAGCCGCAGAAGTGCCGGCATTGGCTGCGATATACGACAGCACCTCCGGTGAGGTTTCGGTGAAACCGGGGATCGGCGCCAGAGCGTTGAGCATGTAGGCGGCGGCAATCGAGCAGCCGAGCGACAGGACCGGCGACCAGGCAAACCAGTTGCACCAGACCGAAAGCGGCGCGACGAATTTGGAATAACGCAGCCAGGCGGTCGCGCCATAGACCGAAGCGCCGCCCGACTTGTTGGGAAAGAGACCGGCGATTTCGGCGTAGGTGAAAGACTGGAGAAACCCCATCAGCATGGAGAAAATCCAGATCAGAAAGGCTACATTTCCGGCTGTGCCGGCGATGCCGCCGATCGAGAAGAGAACAAGTGGCGGGACGCCGCTGGCCACCCAGAACGCGCCGCGCCAGTCGATCGTCCTGTGCAATTCGCCATCGCTCGCAGGCGCATAGCTAACCGTCGAACTCATTGTCGAAGTTCCCCATTGTTGATGATGTGTTCCCGGAAGGATTTCTTTTTGGGCTGATCGGCGTGCGCCTCCACGGGCCTGACCAGCTTTTCCGCTTAGTTTTCTTTTTTTCCTAACAGTGAAGATTGACACAGCCGCTGGTGGCGTCAAGCATTTTGTTTGACCACGCCGATCACATTCGCAGACGCGCGGAATTCAGCCGCGATCTCGGTTTCGAGGCGAGGCGGGCTATGCCCGGGGAGAGTTGTGGCGGATGACGAGCGCCGGCTATTGCGCGGCGACGAGGGCCGGTTCCACGGCGTCGGGGCGATCCGAGAGCGCGCCGTGATAAAGCGCTGCGATCAGGTCCGACTGCGTGATGATGCCGACGAGCTTCCCGTCGGCATTGACGACTGGAAGATGGTGCAGCCCGGCATCGGCCATGACCGGCACAAGCTCGGCGATCGGCGTCTCGGGCGCTGCGAAACGCACCGGCGCGCTCATGATGTCGCTGACGGTCTTGTTGAAACTGCGCCTGGGCTTTACGGCCTGGCGCAGGCGCTTGCCGAGGCCGAGATGCAGTTCTCCACGCGGACCCCAATCTGCACTTTGCATGAAGTCGGTCTGGGTCACGATGCCGACGACATTGCGGGCATCGTCGATCACCGGCAGGGCCTTGATGCGGTGGTCGCAAAGCTCTTTCCAGCTGTCGCGAAGCGAGGTCTGTGGCGAGACCGTCGCCACGTCGCGGGACATGATGTCGGCGCAGCGGATGACGCCGAAGCGGCGGTGATAGGCCTGCATCTCGGTCTCGTGCAGCAGCGCGTCGAGGTCGTCGGTGCTGACATTGACGACCTCGTCATAGCGCTTCAAGGCTGCTTCGAGATCGGCGGACGTGAAGCCGACGCGCGCCGTCGGGACGGGATCAGCCGTCTTGTGCGGGTTGACCGCCGGCGCGGGCGTGAGGTGCGGATAGCGGCGGCCGGTCAGGTTGTTGAAGGCAAGTGCGGCGGCAAGCAGCAGCAATGTATTCACGCCGACGGGCCATAGCGCGAAGCCGTAGCCTGCGGCATGCACGGCCGGGCCGCCGAGCACGGCGGTTAGTGCGACCGCGCCGCTTGGCGGATGCAGGCAGCGCAGCAACAACATGGCGCCGATCGAGGCGGTGATCGCGATCGTTGACGCAATGAGCGGATCGTCGAGCCACCGCGCACAGGTGATGCCGATGAGGGCGGCAACCAGATTGCCGCCGATGATCGACCAGGGCTGTGCCAGCGGGCTGGACGGCGTGGCAAAGAGCAGGACGGCAGAGGCGCCCATCGGGGCGATCAGCAGCGGCGATGCACCTGACGAGCTGAAGGCGATCTTGGTGGCGAGCCCGGTGAAGAAAATGCCGATCAGCGCACCCGCGCAGATGCGCATCCGCTCCGCATTGCTGACGGGCGGCAGGGCTGGAAGCAACCGCTTCAGGACTGACAGGAACTCGGGCATTTGGGCGATATGGCTCTCAAGGCAGCGGCACTTACGCCGTGAAACGCCCTGCGCGCAAGGAATGGATTTGCGCGGATGGTCGCGTTTCGGGAATGAATGGTTTGGTGGTGCATGGCGGGCTCATTAGAGCCCGCCTGAACTGCGGTTTTCTACGACCTCGGCTTCGTCTTTTGCGGATCGTAGTGAGCGAAGGGCACCACGCGGGCCGGCAGGCGCTTCTGATGGCCGTCGAGCTTGCCGATCTCGACTTCCGTGCCGATCTCGGCGTGGGCGACATCGAGGCGGGCGAGTGCGATGGTCTTGCCGAGGATGGGCGAGCGCATGCTGGACGTGACCTCGCCGATCTGGGCGCGGCCGATGTGGACGCAGTCGCCATGGCCGACAGGCACATTGGCGTCGATGTCGAGGCCAACAAGCTTTCGCGCCGGATGCTCCTTGCGCCGGATCAGCGCGTCGCGGCCGATGAAATCATCGGTCTTGCTCTTCAGCGGCACGGTGAAGCCGATGCCGGCTTCGAACGGGTCGGTCTGGTCGGAGAAGTCATAGCCGGCGAAGATCAGCCCGGCCTCGATACGCACCATGTCGAGCGCCAGAAGTCCCATCGGCTTCAGGCCATGGGGCTGGCCGGCTTCCCAGACAGCGTCGAACACCTGTTCGGCATCGCGCGGATGGCACCAGATCTCGTAGCCGAGTTCGCCGGTATAGCCGGTGCGCGAGACGACGATCGGCACGCCCTGGGCGTCGCCGATGCGGGCGACAGCGAAGCGGAACCATTCGAGCTCAGTGATCGACGGCTGCACGGGCGAAGTCCAGATGATCTCCTTGAGGATGTCACGGCTGTTCGGGCCCTGCAGGGCGATATTGTGCATCTGGTCGGTGGAGGAGCGGACAAGCACTTTCAGGCCGAGCTTTTGCGCCGTCTCTCGCAGCCACGTGCCGCTGTAGTCATCGCCGCCGATCCAGCGGAAATTGTCCTTGCCTAACCGCAGCAAAGTGCCATCATCGATCATGCCGCCATGCTCGTAGCACATGGCGGTGTAGACGACCTGGCCGACGGCGAGCTTCTTGATGTCGCGCGTCAGCGTGTATTGCAGCAGCGCTTCGGAATCCGGGCCGGTGACCTCGAACTTGCGCAGCGGCGACAGGTCCATGACCACGGCCTTCTCGCGGCAGGCCCAGTATTCCTCCAGCGGCCCTTCCTTGGCGAAGGAATTGGCGAGCCAGTAGCCGCGATATTCGACGAAGTCGCGGGTGTGCTTGGCAAAGCTCGAATGAAAGGCGGTTTCACGGGTCATTTTTGGCTCGGCATCCGGGGTCGGTCGTGTGGCGATGGCGCGTGAGAATTTCTGCGCGCCCGAATAGGTCCGCACATGAATGTCGGTGAGGTTCCAGCCGTTGGAGGGCGTCGTGTCGTCGGGGCAGGCCGACGAGACGCAGACGATGTCGGTCAGGGCCCGCAGCAGCACATAGTCGCCGGGCCGCGACCATGGCTCGTCGGAATAGATCACGCCATGAGCGTCGATGCCGGTGTTGAAGAAGAAGTTGATCGCCATCCAGCCGCCGCGGGGCGAAACACCCTTGTCGGCAAGCGCGCCGTTGAAATTCTCGGTGCAGTTGAGGTGACCGGGATAGCCGATGTCGTCGTAATATTTGGCATAGCAGGCGAGCGCGAAGGCATCGTGGCGGCCGCAGGTGTCCTGCACCACCTCGACCAGCGGCTCCATGTCCTGGTCGTAGTATTTGGAATGCAGGCCGGGCATCGGATAGCTGGTGCCCATCAGCGAGCGGGTGACGGTCACGTCGAGCGGGTGGTCCTTGCCCTTGTCGAGCTTGCGCGCCGAGAAGCACTGGAAGTCGGTGCATTGGCGCCCGTCGACATCGATGATCTGGATGAAGTCGCCGGCCTTGACGAAATAGCTCTGCGCCGTCTTCGATTTGACGCGCAGGTCGAGAACCGGGTCCGCCAGCGGCTCGGGCAGGTCGGACTTTCCCGCAGGCTGAATGCGGGCGCGCTGGACAACGACCAGCAGCGGGGTTGCCGTATCGTGGCCATCGACCGGCATCGGCCCGCCGGGTGCTGCGATGATCAGGCTACCGTCGCGGGCGACGGTAAAGCTCTCTTCGGAGCCGGGAAGACTGGTGCTGCCGAACAGGCGCACCGCCTGCGGCTCGGCCAGATCGATCGCACGGCGCGCGAGGCTGTGACAGAATGTGCGCAGGCTCTCATTGTCGTCCAACAGCAGCGCCTTCAGCCCCGCCGCATTGCTGTTGGCCCTGGTGCCCAGGATGCCGGCATCGGTCTTGCCGGAGCCATCGGCAGCCACCAGTTCGCAGGCCTGTCCACCCTCGACATCGCGGATCGTAACCGTATCGCCGGCCTCGACGCTGATGAACACAGCACCTGTACCCGCCACCTGATAGCGCTCCATGCCCGCAGGCAGCGCAAGCAGGCCCGGCGTCAGGATCGCGCTCGGACGCGGAGGGCCAGAGACCACGCTGGGATAGATTGCTTGCGACACTGCGACCTCCCCGATCGTATTTTCCTGAGTGTGAAATTTTTTCAATTAAAAGAATACGCAGCCTGCAAGATGAAGGCAAGACCTGTTTACATCAGGCTAGCATATGGCTCATCGTACCGAAACGTCGGGCTGCCTCGGGAAGAAGTGCTGGAGCAGCCAATTTTTCGGAATCTGGTTTTGCGGCAGAACTTGTTGACAGCATCACAGAACGAATTATTGTCCTGTCAGTGAAATTTCTTTCGCTTAAGAAAAAGAGTCCTGGAGGGGATTGTATGAGCAAGAGGGTAGCAGTTATTGGCGCCGGACCTTCGGGCCTCGCACAGCTTCGGGCGTTCCAGTCAGCGGCGGCAAAGGGTGCCGAAATCCCCGAAGTCGTCTGTTTCGAAAAGCAATCCGACTGGGGCGGCTTGTGGAATTACACATGGCGCACCGGCGTGGACGAGCATGGCGACCCGGTTCACGGCAGCATGTACCGCTACCTCTGGTCGAACGGACCGAAGGAATGCCTGGAATTTGCTGACTACAGCTTCGAAGAGCATTTCGGCCGGCCGATCGCCTCCTATCCGCCGCGCGCCGTGCTCTGGGATTACATCAAGGGCCGCGTCGAGAAGGCCGATGTGCGCAAATGGGTGCGCTTCAACAGCCCGGTTCGCATGGTGACCTATTCGGACGCCAGCGAGAAATTCACCGTCACCGTCCATGACCGCACCAACGACGTCGTCTATTCGGAAGAATTCGATTTCGTGGTCGTCGCGTCCGGCCATTTCTCGTCGCCGAACGTTCCCTATTTCGATGGCATTGCCAAGTTTGCCGGTCGCGTCATGCATTCGCACGACTTCCGCGACGCGCTCGAATTCAAGGACAAGGACATCCTCATCATCGGCCGCAGCTACTCGGCCGAGGACATCGGCTCGCAGTGCTACAAATACGGCGCGAAGTCGATCACGACCAGCTACCGCTCCAAGCCGATGGGCTTCAACTGGCCGGATAACTGGAAGGAAGTGCCGCTGCTAATGCGGGTCGAGGGCAAGACCTGCTACTTTAAGGACGGCACGTCACGCGACGTCGACGCCATCATCATGTGTACCGGCTATCTCCATCATTTCCCGTTCCTGACCGACGATCTGCGCCTGAAGACCGCGAACCGGCTGTGGCCGCTCGATCTCTACAAGGGCGTGGTCTGGGAGCACAATCCGAAGCTGTTCTACATCGGCATGCAGGACCAGTTCTACACCTTCAACATGTTCGACGCGCAGGCCTGGTATGCCCGCGACGTCATCCTCGGACGCATCAAGCTGCCATCGAAGGAAGCAATGGCCGCCGACAGCCAGAAATGGCGCGAGCGCGAGGAAACGCTGGAAGATGCCGAGCAGATGATCTGGTTCCAGGGCGACTACACCAAGGAATTGATCGATGCGACCGACTATCCCGACTTCGACATCGAGGCTGTCAACAAGACCTTCATGGAGTGGGAACACCACAAGATGGAAGACATCATGGGCTTCCGCAACCACGGCTACAAGTCGCTGATGACCGGCACAATGGCGCCCAAGCATCACACGCCGTGGCTGGACGCGCTGGATGACTCGCTCGAAGCCTATCTCCACAACAAGTGAATTCTCTGCCGGCGACGCAGGTCGCCGGCAAGATTTTCACGCGGGGCAAAGCCCTTGTCGAAAGTCCGGCGTCAGTCTGCCTTGACGAGATGCCAGGCGCCGCCCATGCCGTCGCCCTTCATGTCGCCGGCAGCCTTGTCCTGGGCGAAATAATAGAGCGGTTTGCCGTCATAGGCCCACATCTTCGAACCGTCCTCGCGCTCGACGACTGACCATTCGCCTTCCGCCTTTGCATCGGCTTCGGCCTTGAAGGGTGGCCATTTCATTGCGCATTCGGCGTTGCAGTTCGATTTGCCGGCGGCATCCTTGTCGAATGTGTAGAGCGTCATGCCCTTCATGTCGGTGTAGACCTTTGCGCCGCCATGGTCGGTGGTCATTGCCGGTTCGGCAGCCATTGCCGACGCAGTGCCGATGAACAGCACGGCTAGTCCGATGATCGTTTTCATGTTTCTCTCCCTGAATGGCGTGGTCGAAAGCCAAACTGGCTTCCTGTCTCGCTAACGCCTTTCGCGTCCGGTTTCGTCCCGGACAGGAGGAGAGATAGGGGAGGGGTTGCGGCCAGGAAGACGCGGCGCGACCTCATCCGGGCTCGTACACGTGAAATTTACTCGGCGGGCGCCACGTCGTCGGTGGGAAAGCCGCACCATTCGCCCAACTGGCGATAGACGTCGTCGAAGCCGCCGACGGGCAGGGAAGCGACCGGCGAGTCCTGCAGTTCAAAGGTAACTGCATCGGCATCGTTCATCGCCGCAAATAAGGCCTGGCTGGTGTCGGTGTCGTTTTCCATGACCCATTGATGACCGGTGTCGGTGACTTCGCCGAGAACGGTCACCTCCACTTTGGTGCCATCGACATCGAACACGGCCGGAATGCCTTCGCCTTCAGGAAAATCGCCTTTCTCGGCGCTCACCGTGACGGCGGGATAGGCTTCCGGTGGCAGCACGTCACCATCCGAGATGCTGACCTTGAGCGTCCAGGCGGTGTCGTCGGGATCCTTGGCCGATGCGGTTGCCGTGCAGGTCTTGCGCTGGTCCTGGCCGGTGTTGACGTCCTCGACGCTGGCTGTCCAGTCGCCGACGACCTCGCTTATCGTATCGGCCCGTGCCGAATGAGCAGCCAGCATCGCCGCGCCCACAATCGCCCACGCAAGAACGCGTCTTCCAGCGCTGTTGTTCGTCGTCATGCCAATCCAAGTCCCCAGAGTTGCCCACGATCCATCAGGACCAGGCCTTTTATGCCGGACAAGTTCGACGCTGCAAAGGGAGTTTAGGCTGATTGGGCAACCAGAAATCCTTGCGCGCTTGCGCCGCAAGGCTGCTGATCAATGCCTGTCTGGAAGATTTGGTAGCGGGAAGTGGACTCGAACCACCGACCCCAGGATTATGATTCCCGTGCTCTAACCAACTGAGCTATCCCGCCACGGAGCAAAAGTCCGAAAATTTGCCGCAATTGCGCGGGCATTTCGAAGCCTTCGCCGAAGGTCGGGCGGATATAAGGTCGCGATGGTAGGGCTGTCAAGCGCCGAGAGCCGGTGCGACTTCAAGAATTGATGCAAAGAAATCCTTTCTGGCATTCCATTTGATTCAGCGGGCGGGGTTGAGTTCGAAACGGCGCGCCGTTATGTCTCCGCCACCTATTTATTGAGTTCATAATTTGATGAAACCGCGAATTGCAGTTCTGGGATGCGGATATTGGGGTGCGAACCATATCCGCACTCTAAAGGGCCTTGGTGTCCTCCACGCGGTTTCGGACGCCAACAAGGCGCGCGCCGAAGGCTTTGCCTCGGAGCAGGATTGCCTTGCGATCGAGCCCGACGCCCTGTTCACCCGCAAGGATATCGACGCGATCGTCATGGCGCTGCCGCCACAGTTTCATGCCGAGGCGGCGATCAAGGCTGTGGAAAACGGCAAGGACGTGCTGGTCGAAAAGCCGATCGCGCTGACGGTTCCCGATGCCGAGCGTGCGGTCGCGGCGGCAAAGGCCAACAAGCGCATCTTCATGACCGGTCATGTGCTGCGCTTCCATCCCGCCTTCGAGAAGCTCAAGGAGCTGATCGACAATGGTGAGCTGGGCGAGGTGAAATACATCCACTCGCACCGCCTCGGGCTTGGAAAGTTCCACACCGAAAACGACGCGCTGTGGGATTTGGCGCCGCATGACCTGTCGATGATCCTTGCGATCACCGGTTCGGCGCCGACGGAAATACGTGGCGAGGGTGCAGCCCTTCTGGATCACCAGAGCGATTTTGCCCATCTGCACATGCGCTTCCCCAACGGGCTGCGCAGCCATCTCTTCACTTCGCGGCTCAATCCTTATCGCGAGCGCCGGCTGACGGTGGTCGGCACGCGGGCAATGGCGGTGTTCGACGATGTCGAGCCGTGGGAGCGCAAGCTTGCCGTCTATCGCCATGCCGTCTGGCAGGACAGCGGCCAATGGGCCTTCACGGCCAACGAGCCGACCTACATTCCGGTGGAAGGCGGCATGCCCCTGACGCGCGAGCTGGAGCACTTCCTGTCGTGCATCCAGACGCGGGCAGAGCCGCGCACCAGCGGTGAGGAAGCAATCACCGTGCTTCGCATCCTGACTGCCGGGACCGTCACGCACGGTTGACGGACCGGTGGCTCAGGCCGCTCGTACAGGCCACAGCCACCATAAGACAAGTGCGCCGGCGGCAAGCCAGATCGCTGCAACGAACAGTGCTCCCGCGCGGCTTTTCGGTCGAACATCCATTTGCGCGGCTTTCGCACGCAATTCGCTCATCAAATCGGCAGGTGTCAAACGCACGACGAGCCAGATGCCGATTGGCACGATGATAAGGTCGTCGAGATAGCCGAGAACCGGGATGAAATCCGGAATGAGGTCTATGGGGCTGAGGGCGTAGGCTGCAACGCAGGCGGCGGCAATCTTAACATACCAAGGTGTGCGCGGGTCGCGCGCCACCAGATACAAAGCGATTATGTCTCGCCTGATGCGCCTCGCCCAGTCTTTGAGCGTGGCAAACATCGAGGCCTCGCGTCTATTCCGCAGCGATCGTGTTCGAGCGCGCAGCGAGCTTCGTCAGCATGGCTTCGGCCTCGGCACCCCGCTCGGAGCGTTCGATGAAGCCGCCGCCGAGCACGCGGGCGTCGTTGCCGTCGTCGACATAGAGCACGCAGGCCTGGCCCGGTGCGATACCCGATTCGCCGTCGCCGAGTTCGACGAAGATCGCGCCGTCGCGGTTGTGAAGCACGGCCGGACGCGGCGGACGGGTAGAGCGCACCTTCGCGAAAAGCTCGATGCCTTCCGGCCCGATCTCGCCCAGCGGCGTATCGCCCAGCCAGTTCATGTTGCGCAGGTAGATCTTGTGCGTCTCCAGCGCCTCGCGCGGGCCGACGATGACGCGAGCACGCTCGGCGTCGAGATGGACGACGTAAAGCGGTTCGCCCGAAGCGATGCCGATGCCGCGGCGCTGACCGATGGTGTAGCGCAGGATGCCGTCATGCCGGCCGAGCACGCGCCCGTCGATATGGACGATGTCGCCGGGATTGGCGGCGGTCGGCTTCAGCTTGGCGATGATGTCGGAATACTTGCCCTGCGGCACGAAGCAGATGTCCTGGCTGTCCTGCTTGGTGGCAACCGATAGCCCGAGATCCTCGGCGATGGCGCGCACTTCGGGCTTCGACAGGCCGCCGAGCGGAAAGCGCAGATAGTCGATCTGTTCCTGCGTGGTGGCAAAGAGGAAATAGCTCTGGTCGCGGTCGGCATCGACCGGGCGGTAGAGCGCGCGGTGTGCGCCATTGGCGCGTGAGCGGATGTAATGACCCGTCGCCAGTGCGTCGGCGCCGAGTTCGCGCGCGGTCTCGAGAAGGTCGGCGAACTTGACCGTCTGGTTGCACGACACGCAGGGGATCGGCGTTTCGCCGGAGACATAGCTCTCGGCGAAGGGATCGATGACCGCCTTGCGGAAGCGCTCTTCGTAATTCAGCACATAGTGCGGGATGCCGAGCGTCTCGGAGACGCGGCGGGCATCGTCGATATCCTGTCCGGCGCAGCATGAGCCGGCGCGGTGGGTGGCTGCGCCATGATCGTAAAGTTGGAGCGTCACGCCGACGACGTCGTAGCCTTCGCGTTTCAGGATGCCGGCCACGACAGACGAATCGACGCCACCCGACATCGCAACCACGACGCGTGTATCTTCAGGACGTCCGGGAAGGTCCAGGCTGTTCATAAAAGGATGGTCCATTTCAGCTGTTCGGGCGCTTCATGCCAACGACGGGAATATAGGTCAAGCCGCCGCAAAGCGCCACAGTTGGCGTTTGTGTCACGTGAGATGAGGTTTTTAACACTTTCATTGGCACCATACAGCAACACCAGTGGGCCGCTTCATGGTTAACAAAAGGTTCACGAACATTACTCAAGGCTTACCATCGGTTTAGGCAATTTTTAAAGCTGTGGCGGTAATGTGGTTGTGATTGGGTCTTTAAGTTTTGTGTAGAGAGTACTATGACCGATCTGGTTAGACCGCGTGTCAAATATGTTATTGGGCCTGACGGCAGCCCGCTTACCATTGCCGATCTTCCTCCGACGAATACCCGTCGCTGGGTCATTCGCCGCAAGGCCGAAGTTGTTGCGGCCGTTCGCGGGGGGCTTTTGAGCCTCGAGGAAGCATGTCAGCGCTATAAACTGACAACCGAGGAATTTCTGTCCTGGCAGGCATCAATCGATGAATATGGCCTGGCCGGACTGCGGACCACCCGCATCCAGCAATATCGACACTGATTTTCTAGAGCACCAGTGAAACGGCCGAACCGCAAGGTCCGGCCGTTTTCTTTGTCGAGCGTATCGATCAGGCCGTCAGAACCACCTTGCCCTTTGGCCGGGTGCCGAGGAATTCATGCGCCTTGCCTGCCTGTTCGAGCGGGAAGGTCTTTTCGACGTGGACGGTGAGTTTGCCCGCTTCGACGAGACGGACGAGTTCATTGAGTCCATCGCGGTCAGGGCGAACCGAGATGCGTTCTACGCGCACGCCTAGCGCAGGCGCCTCGGCGCGCGTCTTCTCGCCGGGATCGAGCAGGGACACGAGCACGCCGCCCTTCCGCAGCGACTTGAGCGACTGCGCGGCATGGTCTCCGCCGATGGTCTCGAACACGATATCGACGTCACGCGCTTCCTTCGTGAAATCGGAAGCCTTGTAGTCGATCACCTCGTCGGCGCCGAGCGACCGGACAAAATCGATCTTTCCGGCGCTGGCGGTCGCCAGGACATAGGCGCCGCGCGCCTTGGCGATCTGCACCGCGAGGTGGCCGACGCCGCCGGCGCCTGAATGGATCAGCACGCGCTGCCCTTCCTTCAGGTCGCCGGCGCCCACCAGCCCTTGCCATGCCGTCAGGCCGGCAAGAGGCAGGGCTGCTGCATGAATGTGGTCGAGCGTCTTTGGCTTGCGGACGAACTCGTCTTCCAAAATCGCGGCTTCCTCGGCATAGGCGGCTGCCTGCCCGGGAAAGCGCGAGAGGCCGAATACTTCATCGCCGACCTTGAAACGGCCACCTTCGGACGCTTTTTCGACAATGCCGGAAACATCCCAGCCGATGGTGAAGGGCGGTTCGCCAAGCAGCGGGTAGAAGCCGCCGCGCACCGCGATATCGACAGGATTGATGCCGGCCGCCTTGACCTTGACGACTGCCTCGCCATGGCTGGGGTCGGGTGAGGGGCGGTCTTCGATTTCAAGGACTTCCGGTCCGCCGGCAGTCTTCTGGGTGATAGCGCGCATGATGCAATCTCCTGTTTGCAAAACCTTACCACTATCATTTGGATAGTAATTATCCGTTGTCTAGTATGCACAATTTGGATATATAGGTACCCTATGTATAGCAATGATCCGGACAAGCCCTTCGGCTACGACGCATTCCGCCGCGAATGCATGTCGCATACGGTTCTCGAAATGCTGTCGAGCAAATGGGTTTATCTCGTTGTCGGTGCGCTGAGCTTCGGCCGCCGCCGTCATGGCGAGTTGGCTCGCAAGGTCGAGGGCATAACGCCGAAGATGCTGACGCAGACGCTTCGCGTGCTGGAGCGCGATGGTCTGGTGCAGCGTGAGGTTTTTCCGGTAATCCCGCCACGAGTGGAATATGAACTGACTGAGCTTGGCCGCAATCTGGCAGGCCTGCTCAACGAGATCAGAGCCTGGTCGGAACGTCACGTTCCCGAGATCGTCGAAGCGCGCAAGCAGGCGTCGTCTGATTCGGAGAGTGTTTCGGCAGCCTTGTAGCCTTACCCGCAAGGCTGCCGAGCGATGCCTGTCAGACGAGGGTGGCTGCGATGCGGCCAACCTCGGCGTGAACGATGTTCTTCTCGTCCGTCGATGCTGACGATTCGGTGAAGTAGGACGAAACGATGATCGGACCGTGCTTGGGCGGCCACAGGATGCCGACGTCGTTGGCCGAGCCATTGTCGCCGGTTCCGGTCTTGTCGCCGACTTTCCAATCCTTGGGCAAATAAGCGCGCAGGCGCTTGTCACCGGTCTTGTTGGCCAGAAGCCATGTCTTGAGCTGGTCTCGCGAAGCCGGCGACAGCCCATCGCCAAGCACCAGTTTCTGCAGGTCTGCCAGCATTGCTGCCGGGGTTGTCGTGTCGCGCGGGTCGCCGGTCTTTGCTTCGTTGAGCGCGGTCTCGATGCGATCGAGGCGGGTCACTTCGTCGCCAAGCGTGCGTGCATAGGCGGTCAACCCGGCCGGCCCGCCGAAACTGGCAAGCAGAAGATTTCCGGCGGTGTTGTCGCTGAGGGTGATTGCCGCTTCGCAAAGCTCGGCGAGCGCCATGCCTTTCTTGCCGACATGTTTTTCGGTCACCGGCGAATAGGTGACGAGATCCTTCTTCTCATACGTGATGCGGCGGTCGAGCTTTTCCTCGCCCTTGTCGACGCGGGCGAGAACAGCTGCCGATGCCAGGACCTTGAAGGTGCTGCACAGGGCAAAACGCTCGTCGGCGCGGTGCTCGATCCTGGTTCCACTTGCCGTGTCGAGGATGGCGACGCCAAGCCGGCCGCCATATTTCTTCTCAAGGGCACGCAGTTGCGCTGCGGCGTCTTTTACATCGGCCAATGCCGTCCGCGCCACCATCAGGGCAGGGGCAGCAAGAAGCGAGCCGGCCAGTATCGAGCGCCGTGTCAGCGAAATTGTCATGAAGTCGTCTCCCGATTCGAAAAGCCGCCCGTCCGGGCAGCAATCCGCCATCGAATGCGGGCGCTTTGTTGCCGCTCTGGCAGCGATATTGTGACGGAAAACGTATTTCTTTTGCCGGCCCGGACGCTGTTCGCGTCCAGGGCGTGCCGGCGGCCGGCCGTGATTAGGATCGGCTGTCTCAGCCGATCATGGCGCTGCGGTTGTCGCTTTCGATCTCGCGGCTCTTGCTGTCGCGTGATTCGAGCATTTCGGCCTTGGAAAGCTCCGCTTCAGCTTCGCCGAGTAATGATTCGGCTGCGGCTCGCTGCTGAAGCAGGTCGGATTGCGAATTTTTGAGGTTGTCGCGGCGCAGGCGGGCAGCCTTGGCGAAAGTCGGGTAGGCAAAATGATTGATATCGGTAATGCCGGCCTTCTTTTCCTCGGCGTTGATCTGGAACTCCAGTTCTCCGGCCATGCGATCGAATTCGGCAATCATCATGTCGAGCTGCAGCAGCTGGCGGCGTTTCTCATTCACCTGAAACTGCTTCAGCCGAACCAGGTTTTCACGTGATTTCATGATTCGATACTCCAATTCACGCACACTCTCCCATCAAACCGCCCCCTTGCAGCCCGAAAAGGCCCGACAAACACACGCATCCCCGGCTTCCCGGCAAAAAGGGAAACAAATCCCTAAAATTTTCGCCGCTGGTAACCATTCGTTTACGGGCATTGTTAATCATAAGGGTCAGGACTTAAGGGGCGGTAAAAATTTGGCTGCGAAGCCTAACGACCACAACAAGAGTCGAAAGAATCACTTAGGGCCGGTTGTTAATGCGGCCTGTTAAGAAATGGATCTGGGATTCATCATTAGATTCAAGAGGGTGTATCCAAGGGTTAAAAAAACTGGTACTGCTTGCCAAGCGGAATTAGGATTTGTTAACCATTCGATGGCAGCCTGCGACCTAGGCAATCACTGCTCCGGTACCGGATGGCTCTCGATGCGGTCCGGCGGCAGAAAAGGGGAATGAAATGCGCGTTCTGCTGATTGAAGACGATAGTGCGACAGCACAAAGCATCGAACTGATGCTGAAATCGGAGAGTTTCAACGTCTATACGACGGATCTCGGTGAAGAGGGCGTCGATCTCGGCAAGCTCTACGACTACGATATCATTCTCCTCGACCTCAACCTGCCGGACATGTCCGGCTATGAAGTTCTGAGGACGCTGCGGCTTTCCAAGGTGAAGACGCCGATCCTCATTCTCTCCGGCATGGCCGGCATTGAGGACAAGGTCCGCGGCCTCGGCTTCGGCGCCGACGACTATATGACCAAGCCGTTCCACAAGGACGAGCTCGTCGCCCGTATCCACGCCATCGTGCGCCGTTCGAAGGGCCACGCCCAGTCGGTCATCCTCACCGGCGACCTGGTGGTCAATCTCGACGCCAAGACCGTCGAAGTCGGCGGCCAGCGCGTGCATCTGACCGGCAAGGAATACCAGATGCTAGAGCTGCTTTCGCTGCGCAAGGGCACCACGCTGACCAAGGAAATGTTCCTCAACCACCTCTATGGCGGCATGGACGAGCCTGAGCTGAAGATCATCGACGTCTTCATCTGCAAGCTGCGCAAGAAGCTCGACACCGCATCCGGTGGCCAGAACTTCATCGAAACGGTCTGGGGCCGCGGCTATGTGCTGCGCGAGCCCGAGGAAATCCGCGAAAGCGCCTGAGTTTTCTGCAAGCGATTGAAAAGGCCCGGCTTTTGCCGGGTTTTTTCGTTTTGGCTTAGAGCGGTTCAGTTTTTGATAGAAACGTTGAACCGCTCTAACGGTTTGTTTTTACACAATTCCGGACGGAAAACCGCTGCACACTTTTCCTGGAATTGTTCTAGGCTGCCCGCAGATCGCGGAAGCGCGACAGCAGTTGCGACCGGTTGAAGGGTTTCAAGAGATAATCCTGTGCCCCGGCGCGCTTGGCGCGCATGATCGCGCCTATGTCGAATTCGACCAGACATATCGCGATCCTCGGCTTGACCGGGCTGTCTATGGCGCGAATTTGGCGGATCACGTCGGCGCTCGCCATATCGGGAAGCGCTCCGTCGACAACGATGATGTCGGGCATGTCGGCGGCGCACATCTCGATGGCTTGAGAACCGGTGGCGGCCTCGATCACAAGCATGTCGTGGCCGCTCAGGATGCGCTTTGCGACCTTCCTGATGACGCTCGAGTCGTCGATGAACATGCAGCGTTTCATGAGACCGTCTCTCTTTGCTTCCCCCGCGCGAGCCAGAGGACCGGATCGTGCGGATGCAAGTTAGCCCGGCGATGTAAAAAAGCTGAAAATCCGTTGGGTAAAGTTTTCGTAAAAATAGTGGCTTGGCCCCCACGGCCAAGCGTTTCGGGGATACGCGTTCAGCGCACGATCCCCGAAATGGAGCAGTGCGAAGCCTGCTTTGCCGGAACTATGCGGCGGTGAAGACGATCTCGTCCGAAGTAGCATGGATGGAGATCGTCATGCCTGCCTCGCGCGCCAGCAGCAGCGTGTAATAAGGCTGGACAGCATGCGCGTCGATTGCCTCTTCCGGCT
Source organism: Mesorhizobium sp. DCY119 (assembly GCF_003590645.1). Classification (NCBI taxonomy): domain Bacteria; kingdom Pseudomonadati; phylum Pseudomonadota; class Alphaproteobacteria; order Hyphomicrobiales; family Phyllobacteriaceae; genus Mesorhizobium; species Mesorhizobium sp. DCY119. The sequence goes on from NZ_CP031834.1 coordinate 1,587,651, forward strand.
GGTGGCCGGAATGAAGCTCGAGGAACTTCGGCGGCACGCGCAGCATCGGCCCGCTCGCAGAGAGCGTGAATTTCGGCTCGGTTTCGACATCGTCGAGCGTCACGGCGATCTTGCCGCCGCGCGGGATTGCGGCGTTGGCCACCAGAACCAGGTTGAGCAGCAGCTTGACCTTGTTCTTCGGCAGAAGCGCGCGTCGTCCGGTCCAGGTCAGTTCCGGCTTTTCGTTCTTCAGGAAGGCGGTCGCCACGGCTTCCGCGTCGCCGGTGTCGATCAGCATTCCGGCCGAGCCTGCCGCGCCAAATGCAATGCGGGCGAATTGCAGGCGCGCCGAGGCGTTGCGGGCGCTGGCGCGAATGAGGTTCATGGCGTCTTCGTCGGCGCCGCCTTCATCAAGCAGTTCCAGCCCGTTGTTGATGGCTCCGACGGGAGAAATGATGTCGTGGCACACGCGGCTGCACAGAAGGGCAGCGAGATCTGGTGCGGACAGCGCGAAGAGATCGGACATTGAACGGTATCCCTAACATCAATTAACGAATCAGTGCGAAGCAGTTCTACCGCGCCAGCCCGAACGAATCACGCCTGGCTCTCAGGCCGCGATCATACAGGCATCGTGCGGCCAGCGAAAAGTTCCAGCATTTTCGTCTTTAAAATCAGCGTTTGCACGGCCACAAGGCTGTCGCCAGCCTTCGAACCGCCATCTTCATGTGAAAGCTTAATGGTTGAAAAAGGATTACGGCATAATTTGCGGGTGAGTGACCCTGAAAGCGGCCAGCAAAGAGCCGCGACAGGCAGTAGGCGTCGGCGAGTGTGCTCCCGGACGGAGATTGGAAGCATGTTTTCCCGACTATACAACCGGAATTTGTTCCGGCTGATCGCAATGATGTTCGCCGTTTCGAGCATCGTGGCTTTTTCTTCATCGGCCTTGCGGGCTCAGGAATATTCCGCTCAGGAAATCGTGGATTCCGGCCACCGCTTCTTCGGCGCCACATCCGGTGGGCTGGCGACCGTGATCGAGAAGATATTCTCGTCCTATGGCCTGCCGAACGGTTATATCCTCGGCGAGGAAGGCTCTGGTGCGCTGATCGGCGGTCTCACCTATGGCGAGGGCTCGCTCTACACGAAGAATGCCGGCGACCATAAAGTGTTCTGGCAGGGTCCGTCGCTAGGCTGGGATTTCGGCGGCGAAGGTTCGCGCACCATGATGCTGGTGTACAATCTCGACGACGTTTCGAACCTTTACAACCGCTTCGGCGGTGTTGCGGGCTCTGCCTATGTGGTTGCAGGCGTCGGCTTCAACGTCATGAAGAACGGCAATATGCTGCTGGTGCCGGTGCGAACCGGTGTCGGTGCCCGGCTTGGCATCAATATGGGATATCTGAAGCTGACCCAGCGGGCGACGTGGAACCCGTTTTAAGCATACGGACCACCATTGCGTTGCCCCCAACACCTGCCTGTGGCAGATAGGCCAAGGGCGGGCGGAGCCCACCCGGCAACGGATAGTGTAACGTGATCCAGTCCATCCTGTTCTTTGTGCTTGGCTTCCTGTGTGCCGGCTTCATTGCCGTGTTGATCACACCGGTTGCCTGGCGGCGGGCTGTGAACCTGACGCGCAAGCGCATCGAAGGCTCGATGCCGCTGACGCCAAGCGAAATCCAGGCTGAGAAGGATCGCATCCGCGCCGAAGCGGCGATGTCGATTCGCCGGCTGGAAATGAAGGCCGAAAGCCTTCAGGCTAAGAATGCTTCGCAGCTCGTCGATGTCGGCCGCGCTCAGGAACAGGTCAAAAAGCTTGCCGCCGAGCGTGACGCGAAGCTCAAGGCGCATGATGCGCTGGCGGTGAGGGTGGGTGCCTTGACTGCCGATCTCACCAAGCGCGACGAGGAATTGAAGCGCCTCGGCGAAAGGCTTGCCGAGATTGAAGGCTCCAGCACGATGAGTGCCGAGGAACTGGAAAAGCTCGGCCGCATGTATGACGAGGCGAGTTTTTCTTCCAGCAGCCGTCAGATCGAACTGGTGGCGCGGGAAAGCGAGCTTGAAAGGCTCACCAGCGAGCTGTCGAAGCTCAAGGCCCAGCGCAAGGAAGCCGACCTTCAGGGCAAGGCCATGGCTCTTGAGACCAGAACAGCGCGTGAAGCACTGACGGCAGAAAAGAAGCGGGCGAGCGACCTTGCCAGGAAGGTTGAGACGCTGACCGCCACGCTTGCCGACCGCGACGACAGGCTGGAGCGACGTGAGCGGGAACTGGCGCGGCTCCGGGATGCGTCGAAGGGCAATGTTTCCGTAGGTGCGTCCTCGCAAGCATCGGCCTTGGCCTCTGTGGAAGCGGATGCCGATATCGATAGACGACTGGCAAAATTGTCTGCCGACCGCGAGCGGCTGGAAGAACGGCTGACCACGCTGGCGCGCGAGAACAAACGGCTGAAGACGGAAAATTCCGTTCCCGCTTTGCCGAATGGTCCCGGCGAAGTTGACGAAAACGCCAGGCTGCGGGAGCAGATGAACGAACTGGCGGCCCACGTCGTCAATCTGGCGGCGAAGCTGGACGGTCCCGATTCGCCGATTGCCAAGGCGCTGGCCGCCGAGACAGGTGAGGGTGCAGGCCGAAAGATCAGCCTAGCCGATCGCGTGCGGGCCCTGCAGACGGCGACGTCCGCAGACTGAATAATCCCTAAACTCGATGGTCGGTGAAGTGATGCAAGGTGATTGCAGAAGCCGCCGCCACGTTCAGGCTGTCGAAGCCGCCGGCCATGGCGATCTTCACCGTTTTCAGTCGCCGCATCAGTGCTTCCGGCAGGCCTTCGCCTTCGGTGCCGAACCACAAAGCGAGCCGTTGCGGCCGTTCCATGTCACGGCAGTCGACCGTGCCCTGAGGCGATAGGGCGATCTGCTCGAAGCCGTGTTTTCCAAGGGTGTCGACAAGACTACTGGTTTCGCTTGCGACGGCGAAGGGCACTTTGAGCGCTGCACCGACGGAAACCCTTATCGCCTTGCGGTAGAGCGGGTCGCAGCAGGTTTCATCGAGCAGGATGGCGTCCGCGCCGAAGGCTGCGGCGTTGCGGAAGATCGCGCCGATGTTGTCGTGATTGGCGATGCCGACCAGGACCACCACCAATGCGCGTTCCGGCAAGGCTTCCAGAAGCGTCTCGATCGTTTCGGGCGGCCGCTTGCGGCCTATCGCCAGTACGCCGCGATGCATGTGAAAGCCGGCGATGCCGTCCAGAACGTCGCCGGAGGCGACGTAGACCGGCACCTCGGCCGGAGCGGATTTCAGCGTCTCAGTCATGCCGGCGAGCCGGTTTTCAAGCAGCAGAACTGATTCTGCCTCGAACCGCCGCGCTGAAAACAGGACGTTGAGCACGACCTTGCCCTCGGCGACAAAACGACCCTGGCGGCCGGCCAGATCGCGTTCGCGAATGTCCATGTAAGGCGCGACGCGAGGGTCGGCGGGGTCGTCGATGCGTATCGGGTCCATCGGGCTCGGTCGGTCTGCATCGGACCAAAGCGGAATCCAGCTTTCGAAATATTCCGACGCTCATTCAAGGTGTTGGATCGTCGCTTGCGGGTCCGCAGGGACGCGCTACGATCCAGTGATGGGCTTCTTAAAGAGCGCCAACAGCTCCCGGTCAAGACTTCTGAGCGAGGGCCGGGCTCTGAGCGTAGGATTTCTCGTAGACCTCATCTGCGCCGTTGAAGATTCCATCGAGTGTGCCGATCAATTGCCGCACCGCGGCGGAATTGCACGAATAGTAGATCATCTGCCGGTCGCGTCGCGTCTCGACGATGTCGATGCTGCGCAATTTGGCCAGATGCTGAGAAAGCGCAGACTGGCTGAGCGAAACCTTCTCGGCGATCGCGCCGACAGACATTTCGCCTTCAAGAAGATGGCTGATGATGACGAGGCGCTTCTCATTACCCAAGAGGCTGAGCAGCGTGGCTGCAGCTCCTGCATTATCGATAAGCGGACTGGCGGTCATACTTCCCCCACTGAAAACTTTTCCCTCGACGTTATGGGGGCAATAACGTCGAGAAACGCGCGTCGGTTTCACCTGAGACCGACAATTTCTAAAAAAGCAAAGCCTAAAAGCAATTTTGCTAATTCGAGGCCCTGCTGTTCATTTAAAGACCCGAGCTAGCGCCGTATGTGATCTGCTTCACGTCCGCTCTTGGCCATTTCGACAAGCATCTTTCTCAATTCGCCGGCTTCCGTCAACTTACGCGGGAAGAAAATGCGTCGAATTTGGTCGCCTGTGGCAATATCCATACCATCGGCGTCAAAGCCGGTGACGATCCAGCCGTCGCCATCCGCCTTTGCGTAGTGGCGGGCATAGACCGCGATCGCGTCGAGATGGTCGGAATTCATGTGGTCGAGCGCCGACTGCTCGCTTTCGGAAAGCGCTTCAAGCGCAGGGCTTTCAGTCAGCAGATCAGCCGATGTCAGATTGTAAGCCTTGCCGAAGCCTCCGTTGAGGCTGGCGCCGTCGATCTCGAGCCGGAAAAACGAGAAATCACCCAACCCGACGTAGAGTTCTGCCTTGGGATTGCGGTTCAGATAGCGGCGTCGCGCCCGCGCATAGTCGGGTGTGTCCCGCTCCAGTTTCCTTGCCCGGCAGTAAAGCGAAATTCGCGGGTGGGCGAGCGGGTCTCCCTTGCCAGCCTGGCCGAGCAGCAGCGAGCAGCGCGGATCGGCGAGAAGCGCACGGGTGTGGGCGGCAAGCAGCGAAACGAGGATCAGCGGTGTTCCATCGGCGTCGGTTGCGGTGCCGACCCGGCTTGCGAGCGGCGCACCGGTTTCGGGGTCGAGGGTGGCGATGGCGCCATGTCGCGCTGTGCGGATCAGCGTCTTGGCGAGAAGGATCGCCTCGGCATCGGTCTCGCGAATGACATCTTTTTTCGTCTCCACCCCATCCTCACAAAATCATGACTAACAATATCCACTTATTTGCCGACAATGCCCTCCTTGGCAAGCGTTTCGATCTCGGTCCCGGAAATACCGAACCGGGAGAGGATCGTCGCGGACGTGCTGTCGATGGGCATCGCGGCCTGCGTGCCGCTGCGCGAAAAACGCGGTGCCGGGGATGACCGCAGCAATGCGCCAGCCTCGACATACGCTTGACGCGCGCGGTTGTGCGGATGGTTCGGCGCTTCCTTGAGCGACAGGACAGGCGCCACGCAAGCATCCGTGTCTTCGAACAAGGCGCTCCATTCATCGCGGCTTTTCATCCGCACGCGATCTGCGATCGCTTCACGCATCTCATCCCAAAGCGACTTGTCATATTGCGCTTCAGCGAAACGCTGGTTGAGCGGCAGGAGCCTGCAGAACTCGGCGAAGAACTGCGGCTCGAGACAGGCCACGGCGATGTGCTTCCCGTCGGCGGTTTCGTAGGTGTCGTAGAAGGGCGCGCCCGAGTCGAGCAGATTCTCGCCACGGCGATCCTGCCACAGCCCGGCGGCCATGAAGCCGAAGAAGGGCGTCGCCAGCATGGATGCGCCATCGATCATGGCAGCGTCTATCACTTGACCCTTGCCGGACTTGAAGCGTTCGAACAGCGCCGCCAGCATGCCCGTGATCAAGAGCATCGTCCCGCCGCCATAGTCGGCGACGAGATTGAGCGGCGGCACCGGCCTGCCGCCCTTCTGTCCGATGGCATGGAGTATGCCGGTATAAGCGAGATAGGTGAGGTCGTGGCCTGCGCGCTGGGCCATGGGTCCCGTCTGGCCGAAGCCGGTCATGCGGCCATAGATCAGACCGGGATTGCGGGCACAGGCGATCTCGGGGCCTAGACCCAGCTTTTCCATGACGCCGGGGCGGAAACCCTCGATCAGCGCGTCGGCCTTTTCGACCAAGCGCAGCACCAGTTCGACGCCTTGCGCCTGCTTGAGATCGACGCGCAGGATTTCGCGGCCATGCCGGTCGAGATCATATTTGGGCGGCAGCGACAGGAATGCCCGGTCCGTCCGCACGCGCTCGATGCGGATGACGTCCGCTCCCATCTCCGACAGAATTAGGCCGGCCAGCGGTACCGGGCCAAGCCCGGCCATCTCGACGACGGTCAGGCCTGAAAGCGGTCCCGGCTTCGCGGTCATGGATTGTCGGCTCTATTTCGGCGCCATGCGGATCGCGCCGTCGAGGCGGATCGTTTCGCCGTTGAGCATCTGGTTTTCGACAATGTGAAGCGCAAGGGCGGCATATTCCGATGGCTCGCCAAGGCGCGAGGGGAATGGCACGGCAGCACCCAGAGAATCCTGTACCTCCTGCGGCATGCCGGCCATCATCGGCGTCTTGAAGATGCCGGGCGCGATCGTCATCACGCGGATGCCGGAGCGGGCGAGGTCGCGCGCCACCGGCAGGGTCATGCCGACAATGCCGCTCTTGGACGAGGAATATGCGGCCTGTCCCATCTGCCCGTCATAGGCGGCGACGGAAGCGGTGCTGATGATGACGCCGCGCTCGCCGCCTTCCAGTGCATCGAGCCTGGCCGCGCGGTCGGCGAACAGGCGGATCATGTTGAAGGTGCCGATCAGATTGACCTCGATCACCTTGCGGTAGAGGTCGAGCGGGTGAGGGCCGTCCTTGCCGACCGTCTTCATGCCGATGGCGATGCCGGCGCAGTTCACCAGAATGCGTGGTTCGCCCAGTTTCGCGGCGATCTCGGCAATGGCGGCCTCGGCGCTTTCGGCGCTGCTGACATCGCATTCGGCCGCGTATCCGCCGATGTCGCCCGCAACCCTTTGCGCACGCTCGACGCTGATATCCAGAACCCCGACCTTTGCGCCGCGCGCTGCAAGCGCGCGCGCCGTGGCTTCGCCCAGACCGGAACTGCCGCCTGTGACAAGTGCTATCTGGCCGTTGGGGTTCATGGGCGAATTTCCTCCTGGGTTCAAAGCAAATAAATTTCAGCCCGAAGCGGGTATGCTTCGGGCCGTTTGTGTCAACGACAAACCGTTCCGGAGGATTTCAACCCCTCCGGAATCGGGATGTGAGCGTCATGCTACGGAGGCTTGCTCGGCCACGCAATCGATTTGGAGCCCGGCCAGGTCGGCGTGGCAAACCTCGCCCGTCAGCGTCGCGACAGCGCCGGGCTGGATTTCGACTGCGAGAATCCGGTCGAGGTCGACGGGGCGCGGCATCGATATCTGCCCGCGCGGGATGCGCTTGAAGCCAAGCGGGCCGTAATAAGGCTCGTCGCCGACCAGAACGACGGAGGGCGCACCGGCTTTCTTCGCCGCGTCCACCGCCATCGCCACGAGCTTGCGGCCGATGCCCATGTTCTTGAAGGCGGGGCGCACAGCAAGCGGTCCGAGCAGCAAGGCGCGGCCTTCGCCGGCGGCAATCCAGGTCATCCGTACCGAGGCGATCACCGCGCCGTCATAGGTCGCGACGAAGGACATTTTGCGTTCGTGGGGGCCACCTTCGCGGATCTTGTAGGCGGCGCGCGCAAAGCGGCCCGGGCCAAACGCCTCTTCATTGATCGCGTCGATTTCGGAATCATGTGCCGGCAGTTCCGGCAGGTAGGTCACGGCAAGAGTCATGGTCTTTGCATCCGGTCGAGGAGACTATCCGCAGCGCATGGCAGCGGTCGGGAAACAGCGCTTGTTTAAGCGCGGGCGCCCATTCGTCGTCGGTCGAACCGAATATGTGCAAAGTGTGTTGCCATTGAGGTGACCCGCTACCATCAAATTTCGACCTCGTCCACCGGAATTCTTCAATGAAACGATCGCGTTGACGAACTGTTCAGGCAACAAGGGTTTCTGCCTGCCGCCAGGGTCCCTACATTGTGGCCAACAAAGGAGCATTGCCATGGGACTGCTGGTCGATGGAAAATGGGTGGATCGCTGGTACGATACCAAGGATTCCGGCGGACGCTTCGTGCGCCAGCAATCGGGGTGGCGCGACTGGATCACGGTCGACGGCAAGCCTGCGCCGGGCCGGACACGCGGCTTCAAGGCCGAGCCTGGTCGCTATCATCTCTACGTCTCGCTCGCCTGCCCTTGGGCCCATCGCACGCTGATATTCCGGGCGCTGAAGAAGCTCGACAACATCATCTCCGTCTCGGTCGTCCACCATTTCATGGGTGAAAACGGCTGGACGTTCCTGACTGATGATGGTGCCACCGGCGACACGCTCTATGGCCTCGACTTCCTGCATCAGATCTACACCAAGGCCGACCCCGCCTATTCGGGGCGCGTTACCGTGCCGGTTCTCTGGGACAAAAAGGAGCAGACGATCGTCTCGAACGAGTCTTCCGAAATCATCCGCATGCTGAACTCGGCCTTCGACGAATGGGGTGACGCCTCGGTCGACCTCTACCCGCAGGCGCTGCGCGGTAAGATCGATACCATCAACGATCTCGTCTATCCGGCGATCAACAATGGCGTCTACCGGGCCGGCTTCGCGACGACGCAGGAGGCCTATGAAGAGGCATTCAAGGAGCTTTTCGGTGCGCTCGACACGCTGGAGGACCGCTTGTCACGCCAGCGCTATCTGGTCGGCGAGCGGCTGACCGAGGCCGACTGGCGGCTGTTCACGACGCTGGTGCGCTTCGATGCGGTCTATGTCGGACACTTCAAATGCAATCTGAGGCGGATTGCCGACTATCCGAACCTGTCGAACTACCTGCGCGACCTCTTTCAGGTGCCGGGCGTGGCGCAAACCGTCAACATGCGGCACATCAAGGCGCACTACTACGGCAGCCATGCCACGATCAATCCGACGGGCATAATCCCCCTCGGGCCGGAGATCGATCATTTCGCGGCGCATGACCGCGACCGGTTCAAGAAGGCTGCCTGATCACCAGTAGGGCGACACTTCCGCTCCATCCAGAACCTCGGCAATGCGGCGCAGCGTTGCCGGGGTCGTCTCCGGGGGCAGGGCGTCGCGTTTGAAGAAGCCGGCCTCGGCAATCTCGTGATCGCGCCGCTTCGGCGCTGTCTGCCGATAACTTTCGATCAGATACAGGGCAACATGGTCGCGCCGGCTGGCCTGGCGGTTGAAGTGCAGGGATTTCAGCACGGCAGGCGCTGTGATTTCGATGTTGCCTTCCTCGACCAGTTCGCGCGCCAGGGCATCGGCCATGATCTCGCTTGTTTCGACGCCACCGCCCGGTAACTGCCAGCCCGGAACATAGGTGTGGCGAATCAGAAAGACGGCATTTTCCTCGCGGTCGTAGACCAGTCCGCGCACGCCCAGCGTCATCGGGCGGCGCAGCAGAAAATAGAAATGAAAGATGTTGGAGCGCAGCCGCGCCCATAGGCTCTTGCCCTGTTGGGCTTCGCGCTCGCTGATTGTCATCCTGCGGCAACCGGCTGCTGGAAAGCTGCAAGCTCGTATCCTAAAAGGGGTTCATGTTCAGGCTTGCACATATTTCCGATATCCATCTGGGACCTCTACCCGCTGTAACCTATCGCGAACTCGCCTCCAAGCGGGCGGTCGGTTATGTCAATTGGCAACGGAACCGCCGCCGCTACCTGCATGACGGCGTGATCGATGCGATCGTGTCCGACCTGAAGGCCAAGAACCCGGACCATCTGGCGGTGACGGGCGACCTCGTCAATCTGGCGCTGGACGGCGAGATCGAACTGGCGAAGCTCTGGCTTGAGATGGTCGGCAAGCCGGAGGATGTTTCGGTGGTGCCGGGAAACCACGACGCCTATGTGCCCGGCGCCTTCGACAAGATCTGCCGCGCCTGGGGGCCCTGGATGGCTGGCGACGGGCAGAACGCGCCGGTCGACCGTCATGGTTTCCCCTATTTGCGCGTGCGTGGTCAGGTCGCCCTGATCGGCGTTTCGTCGGCGCGGGCCACTGCGCCCTTCATGGCCAATGGTTTTTTCCGCGAGGAACAGGCTCACAGGCTTGGCAGCATGCTTGACGATGCCGGCAAGCGCGGGCTGTGCCGCGTCGTAATGATCCATCATCCGCCCGTGCGAAGCGCTGTTGCCCAGCACAAGCGTCTGTTCGGCATAAGACGCTTCCAGAAGATCGTCGCCCGCCATGGCGCGGAACTGGTGCTGCACGGACATTCGCATGAACCGTCGCTCTACTGGATCGGCAAGCGCGGATCGGCACGGGTGCCGGTAGTGGGCGTTGCCGCGGCCGGCCAGGCACCGGGCGGCCACAAGCCCGCCGCCCAGTACAATCTCATCGATATTTCCGGCGAGGCGGGGGCGTGGGACATTCGCCTCAGCCGCCATGGCTTGACCGGAACGGCGATGCCTCCGTCCGAAATCATGGCGCTGGACCTGACCAGTGCGCATGAAACGGTTGGGCGCTGATCAGAACGAAATCTTGATCGCGGAGAGGCGTTCCCAGAACAGGATGGCGGCAACCGCAACGCCGACCAGCGCACCGGCGGTGATGATGCCAAGCCCTGAAAAGAATGTCTTCCAGCCGTCGGAGCCTGAGGTGCGAAGGGCGGGAGCCGCTTCGGCAACCTCCGCGCTTCGGGCGAAACTCTGCGCTGGGCCGGCATCCATCAGGCGCTGGCGCTCGACGATGCGTTCGGCGATGTAGCGTGTCACCTGATCGGCGACCGGCTTGATGCTGGTGGATTCGGCAAGCACGACGCGGCCGATGCGCGTGTCATGCAGGAAACGATAGGTGCGGCGGTCGCGTCCGAGCCCGACATGGCTGACGGCGTCGATCCACAGCCGGGGCTGCAGGCCGGAGGAGACGGCGAAGTCGAACAGGTCGATATCGGCAGGCACATCGGCAAAGACGGGAGCCAGCTCCTGCGCCAGCAGATCGAGCCGCATACGGCTTGCCTCGCGCAGTTCCACCACCACGTCTTCGCGGTCGGCGGCGGCATTCTTGACGTCGCGAATGACGTCGGCGAGCCGGTGCGTCTGGTCGATCGGCGTGACGTTTTCCCCTGCATCGCTCATGGGCAGTGGCTCCAAACCCGCGGCTACGTTAACGAACTCTTAACATAGCGAATGTGGCATTGCATCTGTTCCAACGCCAAATTCGGCAGGTTCGACCGTCCGCGACCGGCTCAGCCCATGGTGCGGCGGATGATGTCCAGCACCGTTTCGGATGCTTCCTCAGGCAGCATGTGGCCGACACCTTGCAGGGGATAAAGCCTGAAGGCCGATGGCAAACCTTCGGTCTGCGAGAAGGGCAAGACCGAATCCTCGGTTCCCCAGACGACGGCGACCGGCATGGTCAGCTTCGCCAGCATTTCGCGTGGGATGACGCCCTGCCGGTCATTCTCGGTAATGGCGGCGGCGATTTCGATCAGTTTTTCACGCTGGCCGTCGATGCTGCGCACCGTCTCCAGCGCCTCGACGGAATCGTCTGCGGGGTGAAATTTCGGTCCCGACATCGCATCGAGGCAGTCTCGAATCTCGGCCTGCGATCTTGCCGCCGCAAAGCGGCGCAGCAAGGGTCCGGCGATTTCTTCTCCGAAGCCGCCCGGTGCGAGCAAGGTCAGCGATGCAACGCGGGCAGGGTCGGAAAGGGCTACCAGTGCCGCAATGGCGCCGCCCATCGAATGGCCGACGAGATGAGCTTTTTCGACGCCACGCGCGGCGAGATCAGCAAGGATTGCGCGTACGGCGATCTTTGCCGGGCCTGCGTCGGGCCAGCCAAGTGAGCTACCATGGCCGGGCAGGTCATAGGCTATGACGCGATTTTCCGAAGCAAGTTCGATGGCAACCCGGTCCCAAATGCCATGAAAGCCGCCGAAGCCATGGATAAGCACGACAACGCGAGAGCCTGTGCCAGTCTCGGCGGCAAAAAGCGGTTGGGTCATCTGAAGTGATTTCTCCGGCAGGACTGTCTTTTGGCAGCACTTGCTGCCGGGAAAAATAACCGTGGACGACCCGGATGCGGCTTCACTGTGAGAACCGGTCAGCTTGACCCGCCGAGCCCCGCTGCGCGCAACGCATTCACCAGCTTTTCCGTCAGGTCGGCGGGATAGTTGGCCTTCTCGAACGTTGGGCGTGGATCGGCCGCGAACTTCGGGAAGTCGTTGACGAGCTCGGTTGCTATAGCCTTGGCCTGATCGGTTTTGCCTGAGACATTGAAGGCAATCAGCCGAGCAGCCAGGTAATGCGATTTCTTCGTTGCCGCCAAAGATTCGGTGGCGCGTGCCGCCCGTTCCATATCGCCGGTCATGAGCTTGGCCAGGAAGAGCCCATAATCCCACCACATCGGATGGGCGCTCGAAGCTTCGACGGCGTGCTCCATGATGGGCGCGCCGTCGGTGTAGTTGCCCGAGAAGATCAGCGCATAGCCATAGGCGGCCGCCATCGAGAGATCATAGGTGTTGAGCTCATAGGCCTTGCGCATGAAGCGGATGGCTTCGGTCGGATCGCCGACGCGCGAGTTCAGGAAGCCGTAGGAGCGATGCGTATAGGGGCTGGTCGGGCCGGTCAGCACGCCACGATGCGCCAGCGCCAGCGCCTGCTCGGCAGTTGCACCGGGCGGGTAGGGGTGGTGGTCGGTGACTGCTTCCAGATGAAGTGAGGCCAGTTCACTGTATATCAACGGCGATTTGGCATTTTCTGCCAGCAGTTGCTCGAAACAGCGATAGGCTTCCTCGTGTTTCTGTGGGGTCTGGTCGAGATAGTAATTGTCGTTGAGTAGCAGGCAGCGCGTGAGCCCGGTATCGGTATCGTTCTGGTCGATGAAGCCGTAGATCGCCCCGGAGACAGGTATGGTCGCGCTCAAAATGTCGGCGATGCGGTCATCAAGCACCTTCGGATCGAGGTCGGCTGGCGAAAGCGTGCGGCTGACGAGAATTTTTCCGCTGCCGCTGTGCTGCAGCTCGACCGCCACTGTTCCAGCCGATGTGCCCGGCGATACGTTGAAGACGAACTGGTTGGGATTGACGGGACTTGCGCCGGCCGGAACATCCTTGGCGATGAAGTCGACGGTGTCGAAGCCGGAAAGGCCGGCCCGCAGGACTGTCGCGACCCGCGTCGCGTCGGCATCTTCCGACGCGTTGGTGATGTAGACGGGCGGCAGTGCCTCGATTGTGGACGATTTTGTGATGCTGCCGGTTTCGGTGAAAGAGGTGCCCGCCAGCGTCGCAACGTCGTCCAGCGTTGCCGGCTCCGTTATGCGAAACACAAGGAAACCGAGCATGGCGATGATGACGGCCATGGCTCCCCAAAAGAACCAGAGGTGCCGCATGACCTGGGACGCTGGAGGCAAAGGCTGGGCAGCAGCGATGAAAGCCGGCGGCTGGCCGGCATCTGCCGGTGGTGTATCGGCCTGGATTTGCGGTTGCGCAAGGACGATCGGTTCGTCGAGGGTTGGGATTTTCGGAGCAGGCTTTACGGTCGCGTCAAACGCGATTTCGTAGGCGGGAACGTAGCTGCCGCGCGGAATGGTGATGCGGATGAGGTCGGACGCGCCTTCGGTGGCGAAATACTGTCCCAGAAGTTCTCTCAGGCGCCCGGCCTGCACCCGGACTACGGCGTCAGCCGATGAATCGAAGCCGGCATCCCTGCCGAAGACGTCGACCGCAATGGCGAAACCCTTGAGCCGGTCAGCACGACCGGCTTGCTCCTGTTCGACCAGGTAACGCAGCAGTTTGCGGGCACGCTCCGAACGTCCGAAGGTTTCGCTGGCGAGCAGCTTTTCCAGCGTTTCGAGCACTGCGGGGGCAGCAGGCTTATTCTGTGGCAAGCGTCGGACCTTTTTCGAGAGCGGCGCCGTTATGGAACTCAATCATAGCGTGCTTGCGCCAACTCACAAGTACGCAGAATTTGTCTGGCGCGCACCTTGCCCGATATATCCCCGGGCAAGGCGCGACATGGTTAACCTCGATCGAGGATCACACCACGCGGTTGGCTGCCGACACCACGGCTTCGAGCGAGGCGGCGACGATGTTGGTGTTGATGCCGACGCCGAAAATCCGCCCGCCGGGGTGTTCCATCTCCATGTAGCAAATGGCCGAGGCGTTGGAGCCGCGCTGGATCGAGTGCTCGGAATAGTCGAGCACCGACATGGATACGCCGATATGGCGCGAAAGCGCATCGACGAAACCATCGACCGGGCCGTTGCCGGTGCCGGAAATCGTCACTTCCTTGCCCTGGTCGACGATCGTCGCCTCGACGATGCGCCGGCCCTTCACCTCGGTATCCGGGAAGGTCTGGTGGTCGACGAATTTCAGCCGCGCGCCGGGCTGGTCGACATAGCGCTCGAGAAAACGCTCATGGATGCGGTTAGACGACACTTCCTTGCCCTCCGCGTCCGTGATTGCCTGGATGTCCTGGCTGAACTCGACCTGGAGCGGGCGCGGCAGATGCAGGCCGTAGTCGGCCTGGAGCACATAGGCGATGCCGCCCTTGCCCGACTGCGAGTTGATGCGGATGATCGCCTCGTAGCTGCGGCCGACATCCTGCGGGTCGATCGGCAGATAGGGCACTTCCCACAACGGCTTGTTGGCGGTCTTGATCGCCTTCATGCCCTTGTTGATCGCGTCCTGATGCGAGCCGGAAAATGCCGTGTAGACCAGTTCGCCGACATAGGGGTGGCGCTCCGGGATCTTCAACTGGTTGGAATATTCGTAGACGTCCTTCATGCGGTTGATGTCGGAGCAGTCCAGTTCCGGATCGACGCCCTGCGTGAACATGTTGAGCGCCAGCGTGACAATGTCGACATTGCCGGTGCGCTCGCCATTGCCGAAGAGCGTGCCTTCGACGCGGTCGGCACCGGCCAGCAGGCCGAGCTCGGTGGTGGCGATGCCGGTGCCGCGGTCGTTATGCGGGTGCAGCGAGATGATCAGGTTCTCGCGATTGTCGAGATGACGGATCATCCACTCGATGCGGTCGGCATAGATGTTGGGCGTCGACATCTCGACGGTCGAGGGCAGGTTGATGATCAGCTTGTTCTCGGGCGTCGGCTTCACGATCTCGGTGACCGCGTTGCAGATTTCCAGCGCCACTTCCAGTTCGGTGCCGGTGAAGCTTTCGGGCGAATACTGGAAGCGGAAGCCGCCGCCGGCCTTGGCGGCCATGTCGGTGATCATCTTGGCGGCGTCGGTAGCGATCTGCTTGATGCCGGCGACATCCTTGGCGAAGACGACGCGGCGCTGCAACTCGCTGGTGGAATTGTAGAAATGCACGATCGGCGAGCGTGCGCCCTGGAGTGCCTCGAAAGTGCGGGTGATCAGTTCGGGCCGGCACTGCACCAGCACCTGCAGGTCGACCTCATCCGGCACGCCGCCTTCCTCGATGCACCAGCGGGCAAAGTCGAAATCGGTCTGCGAGGCCGACGGAAAGCCGATCTCGATTTCCTTGAAGCCCATATCGATGAGCAGCTTGAACATGCGCACCTTGCGGTCATGACCCATCGGGTCGATGAGCGCCTGGTTGCCGTCGCGCAGATCGACCGAGCACCAGATCGGCGCCTTGTCGATGGATTTGGAGGGCCAGGTGCGGTCGGGCAGGTCGACCTTCTGGTAGGCTTCGTATTTGGCGGAAGCGATGGGCATGCCGGCCGTTCGCTCGGCAGCGGATACGGGGGTGATCTTGGTCATTTTCGGTCTCGTTCTCTTGCCGCCATGCGCGACGCTGCGCGCAACATCCAAGCGGTCTTAAATCAGAATTTCGGTTCTGTTGTGAAGAGCAAAAGGAGCTATGCCTCGGCGGCAATTCGACCGCCGGACGCTCCCTTAACGAGCCCGGCGATCGCCGATAAGGCCGAGAAGAAGCAGCGTTGCCGAAAGCGCGCGAACGGTCTCGCCCGCGAAAGCGGACGGACGGGGTGCGGAATGGTTCGGACGCGAAGTCATGCGCGGGTTCATATAGCAGGGGCGGGTTTGGTGCAAGGGGGCGGCGTTGCAGCTTCATGTTCGCCGCACCGGCTTTTTCATCGGGTCAACGTCAAAGAGCCGGGAAGCGGATGCGAACGGAACCAAATTCACCCGTTTGAGTTGCGCATTCGGCATCGCCGTAATCTAATGTTCGGGTTGACGTTGCCTGTGGTCGCAAGATCGGGAGGTTTTTATGGATCGACGACTATTTCTGACCGGAATGCTTGGCCTCGTGGGAGGCGCTGCCCTGGTAAGTGTTGCCAGGCCAGCCAGTGCGCTTGCCGGGATTCCGGATGGCAGTGGAATTCTCGATGAACTCAACCAGCCGGAGACTGCCGTCTTCGACGGTCAGGATGATCAAGCCGAAGTGGAGCTTGTCGATCACCGCCGCTCGCACCGCAGGCACGATCGCAGACACAACCGCCGGCACCGGCGGCGTGTGTGGAGACGGGTGTGCCGCAGACACTGGCGCCATGGCCGGCGGATTACGCGCTGCTATCGCGAGCGTGTCTGGATCTGGGTTCGGTTTTAACGCGTAGCATCGAGAGAACCCCGGCACAGCCGGGGTTTTCCCTGTTTGGAACCTGAACTGCTGTCTGTCGGGCAGGCGCTTTTGGCGCGTCCGCATGATTTTTTTTGCGGTCTCCTGTCGGGAAGGTCCTTCCAGCTTCGTCCTTTGATCACAGCCCTGCGGGGTAGATCACGAAGGAGGAACACATGATGAAGGTCACCCAGCATCTCTGGTTCGAAAAGGACATGCAGGCCGCGGTCAACTTCTACACGTCGCTGATCCCCGGCTCGTCGGTCGAGTGGGTGTCGGCCATTCCGGCCGACAATCCCAGCGGGCCGGCCGGCAGCGTGCAGCTTGCCGGCTTCACCCTCGGCGACCAGCGCTACATGGCCATCGAAGCGGGGCCGCTCGACCCGTTCAACCATGCCTTCTCGATCATCGTCGAATGCGAGACCCAGGCCGAGATCGACCGGCTGTGGGACGCGCTGAAGGAGGGCGGCTCGATCGAACATTGCGGCTGGCTGCGCGACCGCTGGGGCCTCTCCTGGCAGATCACGCCGAAGCGTCTCGGCGAACTGATGAACGATCCCGACCCCGCCAAGGCCAAGCGCGTGACCGAAGCCATGCTCAAGATGATAAAATTCGATATTGCGGGACTGGAAGCGGCGGCGAAGGGCTGAGCGCGGCGTTTCCCTCCCCCTTGAGAGGAGGGTGGCGGCGAAGCCGTCGGGTGGGGTCGCTGCGGCAGTGCTCGACGTTCCTTTGCGCCGAGCGCTGCCTTGACCGACCCCACCCGCTTCCTTCGCTTCGCTCAGTGCGCGACCTCCCCTCAAGGGGGAGGTAAGCGCCGGCGCACTTCATCATCGCCACGCCTGCTTTCGCATCTGGCCATTGTCAAAGAACCGGGAAGCGGGGCGCATGGCCGTGCCTTCCTAGTGTAAGTAAGTGGCGCGACTTCTGCGCCCCGCCGGCGATTTATGTTCCCGTCCGTTCCGCTGCTCCCTGCCTTCATTCATTTGCGAATGAAGGGCAGGGCCTATGTGCTCGTCCAGCACGCGCGGGCCGTAATACCCGCAGGGGAACCCTTGGACGGAACCTCCCCGGGCCCGCCGCTACGTTTGCGACGAACCGGAAGCGCCGGTTCCTCCCCACAGATCACCGTCGCGACCGGCATTCCCGCGGGAGGAACTGAGGACAAGGGTAAGGGAGGTGGAAAGGAGGGGGATAAAAAAGAGAAGTGCGGAGAGTTAAGAGATTGTTTTTACGATATTTTATTTTTGAGAAATTCGAAATTTATCCACTAAACGGGAGCTTTCTGAGGCGTCTGATATTAACGGGCGCTCTCCAAGGCGAGCAAGATGACGGCATTTTCGGATAGGGCTTCATAGGAATGTGGCCCATCGCCCGGGTAGCGATAATAGTCACCGGGGCCAATGTCGGCAGTAGCCCCCGCCGGTCCCAGACGAACCGATCCGCTGATGGTAATTATGTGCTCGATGGTCCCTCTGGGAT
This sequence comes from Mesorhizobium sp. DCY119, assembly GCF_003590645.1. Taxonomy (NCBI): domain Bacteria; kingdom Pseudomonadati; phylum Pseudomonadota; class Alphaproteobacteria; order Hyphomicrobiales; family Phyllobacteriaceae; genus Mesorhizobium; species Mesorhizobium sp. DCY119. The sequence continues at coordinate 1,605,435 of NZ_CP031834.1, forward strand.
GCGGTTCGGCGTTGCGTACCGATCCGCGCCGAAGGGTAAGGCGATAGAGATCGCGCCGGCAGGCCGGAGGGCATTTACTTAAAAGCACGGTCGAAAAATCCGAACTGTCGGAATTGAGTTTCACTCCCTCGTCTGCCCGGATCAATTGGCTGTGCGAAGATGCGCCTTCGAACAGAAAGCTGAACGGAATTTCGAGTGCAGACGCAATCGCCCACAAGGTTTCAATGCTCGGATTTCCCTTACCTGCCTCAAGCTGGGACAAGGTTGATTTCGCCAGATTGGCCTTGGCCGCGAGAGCGGAAAGGCTGATGCCCGACTGTTCTCTCTCGCGGCGGATGGCGCTTGCTATGAGGTCTGTCGGGTTCATGATGCCGTTCATTATAATGGTATATCGTTCGACTTGACGAACGATTGCAGAGCGTTCATTATATCGAACGGTCAGCAATCAAATGCAATAGCGTCAGTGGTGCGGAAAAAGCGTCGATCATGGCAACACCCTCACGGTCGATGTCGGCAAGCGATTGGGGCCAGCTCCTACTCCTCGGCCTTCTTTGGGGAGGCTCCTTCTTCTTCGCCCGCATTGCCGTAGCGGATATTCCGCCGTTAGCCCTCGTCCTGTATCGCGTGTCGATTGCCGCGATAGTCCTGCATCTCTGGTTGAGGCTGCGCGGCATTTCCTTCGCACCTGTCGTCGCTAAGCCCGGCTCTTTCTTGTGTCTGGCGCTGCTCAACAACGTCATTCCCTTTTCCCTGATTTTCACCGGACAAACAGAGATCGGCGCTGGCCTTGCGTCGGTTTTCTACGCGACAACACCCCTCTGGACGATCCTCGTTGCAAATCTGCTGACGGCCGACGAAAAGCTTTCGGTCGCCAAGCTTGCCGGCGTGGGGCTCGGAATCGCCGGGGCTGCCGTCATGATCGGCCCGGGCCTCCTGTCCAATCTCGGCGGGCCTACATGGGCAAAATTCGCCGTCATCGGGGCGGCTGTTTCCTATGCTTTTGCCGTTGTATACGCGAAGCGCTTCAAGGACATGAAGCCGACGCTCGTAGCAACTGGACAGCTTACCGCCGCAACGGTCCTCATGGCGCCGATCGTCTTTCTTTTCTACAGTCCTGCGGAAATCGTCACGTCGGGCGTTTCGATATGGATGGCAGTACTTGCGCTCGCTGTCCTCACCACGGCCTTCGCTTTCATACTGTATTTCAATCTCATCGCCTCGGCGGGAGCAACGAACGCATCCCTGGTAACGCTGGTAGTGCCGGTCAGCGCGATCATGCTCGGTGCGGTTTTCCTGGGAGAACGGTTGGAACCGTTTGAGTTCGCCGGAATGGGCCTGATTTTGGCCAGCCTTATCATCATCGATGGCAGGCTTTTTCGCCGGTGAAATATCTCGATAGCTAGACCAGCCTCCCCACCCAAATCGCAACGGAAACTTCACCATCCGGCGCGATCATCGCACTTATGGATGTGACGGCAAAAGCACAGTGCCGCATGGATGATCCTCCGCCCCTCGAAGGTGTGATCGACAAAAGCGTTTGCAAACGATCAAGTCGTGTTACCCTGTGTAACAAAAATAATAACCGGGGTTGGAGCAAGTGATTCGGGTACACTGGCCACGACTGATATTGACCGACAGATGGCGCCGCCGTCCTGCAAGGCCGCCGCCGCTCACCCCTGTCTCCTCGATGCGCGGCTTCTGGGGCCTCATGAAGGCCTATTGGTTCTCGGATCGCTGGATGGAAGCCTGGGGGCTGACGCTGGCGATCACTCTTCTCACGGCCGTTTCCAGCAAGACAAGCGTCTGGATGGCCGAAGCTTCGGGCGAGCTCGTCAATTCGATCGCCTATTTCCACGCCACCGACAATGAGACGCCGCTCGCCACGCTGTTTACCAGCGCCGGCATCCTGCTTGCTCTCGTTCTGGTCAAGGATGCGGGCTTCACCGGCATCAGGCACCTGTTTTCCACGACGTTGCATCGCAAGTGGCGCGGCTGGCTCGACGGCCGGTTCAACGAAGCCCTGCTCGACGGCAACCACACGCATTTCCATCTGCAGCATGGCGCAGGCAAGCAGGCCGCTCACGCGCCGGTCGCGCCCGACAATATCGACCAGCGCGTCCAGGAATCGATCAAGGGCATGACCGGCGGCGCCATCGGGCTCGCCATGGGCGTCATGGGCGTGGTCATGTCGCTGTTCTTCGTCGGCCAGAAGCTGCTCGAAACCTCGACGCAGGTGAAGGGGCTGGAGTTCCTTGGCGACTATGGCAGCGCCGTGCTCGCCTTCGTCGCGGTCGTCACCTATGTGCCGCTCAACACCTATATCGCCGTCAAGCTCGGCCGCATGCTGGAGCGCCTCACCGTCAGGATACAGCAGGCCGAAGGCAGCTATCGCGGCGAATTGACGACCTTCCTGCGCCGCAGCTTCCATGTCGCCGCTTCCGGCAGCGAGCGCGTACAGAAGCAGGTCAACAACCGGCTCTACAAGGATATCGACTGGACCTGGGGCCGGCTGAACAGGATCAACGCGGCCTATATGTCGTTCGAGCTGGTGTATAATTTCATCGCCGCGCGCTTCGTCGCCTACGGCCCGGGTCTCATCCCCTATATCAACAGCAACATCAGCCTGAAGGGCTATGTCACCGGCGCGGAGCTGGTCAATTCGCTGATCCAGCAGTGTTCGTGGTTCATTCATGTCATGCCTGACATCGCCTCGCTCAAGGCCAATGCGCGGCGCGTGACCGATCTGGCGGTGGCGATCGAGAATGTGCAGAAGCCGAGCGAATTCTACGCGCTCACCGGCCAGTCCGACTTCCAGTATGGCAGCCAGCACTCGGTGTTCGGCCTGACCGTGCAGAACCTGGCGCTGATGCACCAGGGCGACGATGCGCTGCCCTTCCTGACGGCACCGAACCTGCGCTTCCGCCGCGGCGAGTGGACCTATATGCGCGGCGCTTCCGGCAGCGGCAAGACCTGCCTGATGAAGGCGATCAACGGGCTGTGGCCCTATGGCCGCGGCGATGTCGTGTTCCCCGAGGGGGTGAAGAGCTTCTATGCCGCGCAGGAAGTGAAGCTGCCGCAGGTCTCGCTCAAGCAGTTGGTGTGCCTGCCCGGCAGCCCCGACGAGCATTCCGATGCGCGCGTGGCTTCCGCACTGCACAAGGCAGGGCTTGGCGAATTCATCGAATATCTTGGCGAGGAAACCCGCGAGGGCAAGCTGTGGGACCAGGTGCTTTCGGGCGGGCAGAAGCAGAAGCTGGTGCTTTCGCGCATCCTTCTGCAGCAGCCCGGCCTGCTGTTCCTCGACGAGGCGACGGGTGCGCTCGACCCTGCCGCCAAGATCGCCTTCCACCAGGCCATCGAGGACAACTGCCCCGGCGTGACCGTCATCAGCGTCATGCATGAAGTGACGCCGCCGAAATCGGCGAGCGGGGCCGAGTTCTACGACAGCGTGCTGACGCTTTCCGACGGCGTGGCCTCGAAGAAGGCACTGACCAGCCTGCCGCTGGAGATCACGACGATCCTCGCCAAGGCCGAGCAGCCGGTCGAAGAGGCACGGCCTGTGTTCCCGCGCATCCGGCTGCGGACGAAGTAAGCGCATGACCCCGAAAAGTTGCAGACTTTTCGGACAGGATCATGCGCCAGAATAAAACGGCACGGCGCTATGCCTTCACCAGTCGCGCCACCGTCCTTGCGATGGCCGGGCCGAACAGCAGCACGAACATGAAGCGTGCCGTCTGCAGCGCCATGACGAAGGAAATGTCCACATTGTTGGAGGCAGCGGCGATGATCGCCACCGAATCCATGCCGCCGGGGCTGGTCGCCAGATAGGCGGTCAGCGGGTCGATGCCGAGATAGTGGCTGAGCATCCAGGCCAGCGCGCCGCAGAACGCCATCAGCGCCAGCACGGAGAATATGATCTGCGGCAGCGCCCGGGCGGCGTGGCGCAGGATGGTTCGGTTGAAGTTGAGGCCGATGGTCCAGCCGACCACCGCATAGCTGATCGCGAGCAGCCATTCCGGCAGCTGGAAGCTGACGTAGCCGGTGAGGTGCAGGGCAACGCCCAGAAACATCGAGCCGAGAAAATAGGGCGAGGGCAGCCGCAGCAGGCGCCCGACCAGCCCGCCGACGACGGCGATGCCGAGCGTCGACAGGAAGGACTGCCAGTCGATCGCCGGGAACCAGTCGACCTCCGGCAAGACCACGCCTGACGTATCGACCCACAGCCGCGCGATGACGGCGGCGGCGACCGAAACGAAGATGACGCGCAGATATTGCATGAAGGCGACGAGGCGCGCATCGGCCCCGAAGGCGCCGGCCATCAGCACCATGGCGGTGGAGGCGCCGGGTGCCGTGCCCCAGACGGCGGTGGTGCCCGGCAGCACCTTCCAGCGGCTGATCAGCCAGCCGAGAAAGCTCGAAGCCACCAGCGTCGCGATGACGGTGCCCATGAACAGCGGCCAATCCCTGAGGAAGAAGGTGAGGATCTCGAGCTCGACCGATGCCGCGATGAGGCAGCCAATGATGGCCTGCGCGGCAAAGAACAGCGGTTGCGGCAGCCGCACGGTCGCGCCGTTGGTGCCGGCGAGAATGCCCGCGAACATCGGGCCGAGCAGGAGTGCCGCGGGCAGGCCGGCGAACTCCAGCAGGGCGGCGAAGATCAAGGAAACGAGGAGGATGAGGCCCCATTGCATGCCCGGCGCCATGCGAGCCAGCGGCTCGGGTTTTGGCGGTCGGACTGGCGCTTCCATAGGCTCTCTTTCAACGAGGCCGCGAGAGCCTCTTTCTGACGCCCATCCTGAACAGGCCGGGCCTTATTACGCGATTCCTTCGCTCACGCGAATGGCACCGCGGCGGTGCCGAGCGGCAGCTTGGCTTCGTCGTCCGGCTCGACATGGATGGTGATGCGGACCGACGGGATCTGGGCCTTCAGCGCTTCCTCGATGCGGTCGCAGATGACATGGCTTTCGCCGACGCTCATTTCCTTGTCGACGACGAGGTGGAATTCGATGAAGACGGCGCGGCCGGCGATGCGGGTCTTCAGGTCGTGGACTTCGAGCGCACCTTTCGAGTTTGCGGAGATGATATCGCGGATATGCATATGCTCTTCGGTGTCGACGGCCCGGTCCATCAGGCCATTGAGCGACGAGCCGATGACATGCCAGCCCTGCCACAGGATGTTGAGCGCGACGATGACGGCGAGCGCGGGATCGAGGATGGTCCAGCCGGTGAGGACAGCACCGACCAGGCCGGCAATGACGCCGACCGAGGTGACGACGTCGGTCATGATGTGCTGGCCATCGGCAAGCAGTGCGGGCGATTTCTCGCGTCGTCCGGTGCGGATCAGCAGAAACGCCCAGCCGGCATTGATGGCTGCGGCGAGCCCGTTGACGGCAAGACCCTCCCATGGCTGCTCCATGGGGGCGGGCACCTGCCAAGCGGACCAGACCTCGCGCAGGATGAGTAGCGCCGCAAGCACGATGAGCACGCCCTCGAGAACGGCGGAGAAATACTCGGCCTTGTGATGCCCGAACGGGTGGTCCTGGTCGGCGGGTTTGTGGCTGACGCGAATGGCCCAGAGGGCGGCGGCCGCGGCAATGACATTGACCACGGATTCCAGCGCGTCGGAGTACAGCGCCACCGAACCCGTCATGCGATAGGCCAGGTATTTCAGCCCCATCACGCCGAGCGCGATGATGATCGACCAGAAGGCGAGACGTTCGATCTTTTGCTTGGAGGTCATGCTGTATCCACGGCGCACTCTCCCCCCTTGAGGGGGAGATGGCGCGAAGCGCCAGAGGGGGTCGTTGCGGCAGCGCTCGGCGCAAAGGAACGTCGAGCACTGCGGCAGCGACCCCACCCGGCCCTGCGGGCCACCCTCCCCTCAAGGGGGAGGGGAGCGCCGAGCCTCAATCTCACGCTGCCTTTTCCTTCGCCTTGCGCGGCAGATGGGCAACCACGTTCTCGATCATGCGCATGCCGGCGTTCTGGCCGAGCGTCATGATCGACTCGGGATGGAACTGCACGGCAGCGACCGGCTCGCGCTTGTGCTCGAAGGCCATGATGACGCCATCCTCGGTCTCGGCGGTGACGATGAAATCGTCCGGCAGGCGCACCGGATCGGCAAAGATCGAGTGGTAGCGGCCGACGGTGACTTCCTTGGGCAGGCCGGAGAAGATGACGCCGGGCTTCGACACGCGGATGCGCGACGGCTTGCCGTGCATCGGGATATGAAGCTGGCGAAGCTCGCCGCCATAGGCCTCGGCCAGCGCCTGCAAGCCCAGACACACGCCGAAGATCGGCAGGTCGCGGGCACGCGCCTTCTTGATGGTCGCGGCGCAGTCGAAATCCTTCGGCGTGCCGGGGCCGGGCGAAAGCACGACGAGATCGGGCTTCAGCTCGTCGAACAGCTCTTCCGGCACCGGCGAGCGCACGGTGGAGACATCGGCGCCGGTCTGGCGGAAATAGTTGGCCAGCGTGTGGACGAAGGAGTCTTCATGATCGACGAGCAGGATCTTCACGCCGTCGCCGACGCGGGCGGACTGGTGTTCGGTGGCGGCTGCATTGCCGGCCTTGGCGTCGCGAATGGCGGATAGCATGGCGGATGCTTTCAGTTCGGTTTCGGCTTCTTCATCTTCCGGAACGGAATCGAACAGCAGTGTAGCACCGGCGCGAACCTCCGCGATCCCGTCCTTTATGCGAATGGTGCGCAAGGTCAGGCCGGTGTTGAGATCGCCATTGAAGTGGACCATGCCGATCGCCCCGCCATACCAGGCGCGCGGGCTCTTTTCGTGCTTCTCGATGAAGCGCATCGCCCACAGCTTCGGCGCGCCGGTGACGGTGACGGCCCACGCGTGGGACAGAAAGGCGTCGAAGGCGTCCATGCCTTCGCGCAGGCGGCCCTCGATGTGGTCGACGGTGTGGATCAGGCGCGAATACATCTCGATCTGGCGACGGCCGATGACGCGCACCGAGCCGGGCTCGCAGACGCGGCTCTTGTCGTTGCGGTCGACATCCGAGCACATGGTGAGCTCGGATTCGTCCTTCTTGGAATTGAGCAGCTTCAGGATCTGCTCAGAGTCGGAAATGGCGTCGTCGCCGCGCTTGATGGTGCCGGAAATCGGGCAGGTCTCGACGCGGCGGCCGTTCACCCGCACGAACATCTCGGGCGAAGCGCCGATGAGATATTCGCCTTCGCCCAGATTGATGAAGAAGGAATAGGGCGACGGGTTGATCTTCTTCAGCCGACGCGAAATCTCCGAAGGCGCGGTTTCGCAGCGCTCGTAGAACATCTGGCCGGGCACGACCTCGAACAGGTCGCCGCGCTGGAAGCTTTCCTTGGCCTTGTCGACGATTTTTGCATATTCGCCCGGCTCGTGATCGCCCCGCGGCGGTATGCGGTCGGACGGTTTGAAGGCCAGCGCCTCGTTATCGCGGGGCAGGCCTTCAGTGGAAAAACCGTCGCCGGAATAGTCGTAGCGGTCGTGCCAGGCCAATGCCTGATGATGGTCGACGACGAGGATTTCGTCCGGCAGGTACAGCACCAGGTCGCGCTGGCTTTCGGCGCGCTGCAGCGTGTGCTCGACCGGATCGAACTGGAAGGCGAGATCGTAGCCGAAGGCGCCGTAGAGGCCGAGATTGGAATCCTGGTCGGTCTTGAAAAGGGCGGTGATGGCGCGCAGCACGGTGAAGACGGATGGCACGCGGCTGCGCTCTTCCTCGGTGAAGACACGGCCGGGTTCGGCAATGGTCAGGGCCAGCCGCTGCTTGGTGGTCTGGGTGAGGCTGACGTCCTTTTCGGCCAGCAAAGCGTGCGCGATGATGGGAAGCAGGACCTCGCCGCGCGCATTCAGCGCTTCGATGCGCATGGCGCGGTTGCGGGCGCTGATCACCACGGGCGGGTCGATGATGGCGGTGTCCCAGCGGGTGTAGCGGCCGGGATATTCGTAGTTGGACGAAAAGACCGCGCCGCGCCGCGAATTCAGCCCGTCGATATAGGTCTCGATGGCGCCGGCATAGGCCGTGTCGTGGCGGCTTCGCGTGATGGTTACGCCGCCGCCGGTCACAAAGCGCTCGGCACCGTCCTCAAGAGTTTCGATCGTCATTTCCCGTCTCCATTTTCGCCGCCAGGCAGACCCGGAAAAACCCTTGAAAAAACAAATGGCCGCCCGGACTTCCCGTTGCGGCCACCAGATTTCACGCGCACGCGCTTACGAGGCCGCTGTCAGCAGGCCCACCACCAAGACGTCGTGTTCGAAAACGTGTTCATGATTTTTCCTTAGCGGCGAATGAGAAATCGCGCAACTGGATTCGCGGGGATGTTTCGATCAGCTCGTGCTGCCGACCGGCTCGACGTAGTCGAGTTCGGCCGGACGGCGGTCGATCCAGAAGGAGAAGAGCGCAACCGCGAGCGCAAGCAATGTCGTTGCCGCTCCGACGAAGGGCAGGTGCTGATAGGCGATGCCCAGCGAGATCGCCACGCCGCCGATCCAGGCGCCGGCGGCATTGCCGATGTTAAAGGCGCCCTGGTTGAGGGTAGCGGCGAGGTTCGGCGCTTCGGATGCTTTTTCCACGACGCGCATCTGCATCGGCGGCACGATGACGAAGGTGAGCACGCCCCAGATGAAGACGGTGGCGATGGTGAGCATGGGCAGGCTGCTGATTTCGGCCAGGAAGAGGAAGAGTGCGACAAGCAGCACCAGCGTGCCAAGCACGGTCGGCATCAGCTTCCAGTCGGCAAGCTTGCCGCCGATGATGTTGCCGACAGTCATGCCCGCGCCGAACAGCAGCAGCACCCAGGTGACGGCGCCGACGGAAATGCCGGAGACGTCGGTGAGGATCGGCTTGATGTAGGTGAACACGGAAAACAGGCTGGCCGAGGCGAGCGCGGAGATGATCATGGCCAGCCACACCTGCAGCTTGCCGAGAACCTTGACCTCGCTGGCAAGCCCACCCGAGCTGGGCGGCGCAACGCCGGCCGGCACCAGCCAGCCGATAGCCGCGACCGAAATGATGCCGATCGCCACCACGGCGTAGAAGGTCGAGCGCCAGCCGAAGGCCTCGCCGAGTGCGGTGCCGGCAGGTACGCCGAGGATGTTGGCGAGCGTCAGGCCGGCGAACATCAGCGCGATGGCGCTGGCGCGTTGCTTTTTCGGCACCAGGCTTGCGGCAACGACCGAGCCGATGCCGAAGAAGGCACCATGGCCGAAGGCGGTGACGACGCGCGCAACCATAAGCGTCCAGTAGTTCGGGGCGAGCGCACAGAACAGATTGCCGACGACGAAGAGCGAGGCAAGCCCGACCAATACGGCCTTGCGCGGCAGGCGCGCCGTGCCGATGGCGATGATCGGCGCGCCGAAGACGACGCCGAGCGCATAGCCGGTGACCAGCAGGCCGGCAGCGGGGATCGACACGCCGAGATCGGCGGCGACTTCCGGCAGCAGGCCCATGATGACGAATTCGGTGGTGCCGATGCAGAAGGATGCAATGGCGAGGGCAAGGATGGGCAATGGCATGGCAAGCTCGGAACATAAAACGATTGAAACGTGATGTTGTCCGATTGGGGCCGGCGAACAAGTGCTTATGCTGCAACGCAGCAATGCATTTTCAGGTAGGGATGAATTCGGTTCTAGCCGATTGTCTCGCAATGGGAGTGGGACAGGTCAGGTGGGGCTCTAAGCCACGGCGCGGGAACCGCTGGCGAAGGGGCTCAGGCCAAGCCATTGCTGCATCGCTTTCGCGACCGCGGGATCCCCGTCGAGGCTCATGCGGCCTTCATCGATTTCCCGGCGCACGCGCGACAGGCCCATCCAGATTGAGGTCATGCTGCGGAGAGAACTCGTCACCAGGAGGTCGATTTCGAAGCCGGGATCGAATCCGCACAGGTCCACGACGTTGCTTTCGACGACCAGCCACCAGTTCTGTTTGGTTTGGGTAAGCTCCGGGTACAGAAACTGAATCGTGCAGCGCTTTTTCGGCAAGGGCTCGGGGTTGAGGTGGCGCCGCATGTCCCACATCAGCAGCGACGGATCGAGATTTCTCAGCGACAGCTGCGATTCCACCCAGCGCTGGCCCCAGAAGCCGATGCCGAAGACGATCGGCTCGAGATCGCGGCCGGCCTGCGAAAGATGATATTCGACCGCGCCGCCTGCGCCGCGAACCGTCTCGATGATATGGGCGCGCTCCAGTTCCTTGAGGCGCTTGGACAAAAGTGCGGGCGACATGCGCGGCACGCCGCGGCGAAGGTCGTTGAAACGGGTGGTGCCGGCCAGAAGCTCGCGGATCACCAGCACGGTCCAGCGCGAGCACAAAATTTCCGCCGCCATCGATACCGGGCAGAACTGGCCGTATCCTCCGTGAGGGTCCATGTGAAAACCGGTGTTTGAGATTATTCTTATATAATAGCGCAGAAATACCGCTGAAAACAGATAACAGAAATGGGTAGTACAGTTCGTGAACTGGATCACAGAGCCAAACGGAGCGATCCTCCATGCGTGTTGAAGTTGGAGGATGTAAACGTGAGTACTTATTCTAATCTTGCACTGGCAGAAAACGACAAGAAACCCGCTATGGTTGAGGACATTGTCGATATCGTGCGGCGCCTGTCTCCCAAATTTGCTGCAAGCGCGGCCGGTGCTGACGAGCAGGACCGTTTCGTCGCCGAAAACTACCGCCTGCTGAAGGAAGCCGGGCTCGTCGAAGCAGCCGTCCCGGCCGAGCTTGGCGGGCGCGGCGCTGAAATCGCAGCACTTTGCGACATGATCCGCGAGATCGCGCATTCCTGCGGCTCGACGGCACTGGCCTTTTCGATGCACACGCATCAGGTGGCAATCCCGGCATGGCGCTGGCGGCACCAGAAGGTGGCGGTGGTCGAAGGCCTGCTCAAGCGCGTTGCGACCGAGCGGCTGATCCTGCTTTCGAGCGGCGGGTCGGACTGGCTCGCCGGCTCCGGCAAGGCGGTCAAGGTCGACGGCGGCTACAGGATATCGGCGCGCAAGGTGTTCACCTCGGGTGCAGCGGCCGGCGATATCCTGATGACCGGTGCGATCCTGGAGGGCGAAGACGGCTCGAAGTCGGTGCTTCATTTTGGCGTGCCGATGAAGGCGCCGGAGGTGAAGGTGGTGGAGACCTGGCGGGCGATGGGCATGCGCGGAACCGGCTCGAACGATGTCGTGATAGACGATTTGTTCGTTGCCGATGCAGGCGTTTCCTTCTCGCGCAAGGCGGCGGAATGGCACCCGGTGTTCCAGATCATCGCCACGATCGCGATGCCGCTGATCTACTCGGCCTATCTGGGCGTGGCGGAGAGTGCGCGCGAGATCGCGATCAATCTGGCCAAGAAAAAGGAACCAAACGCCTATGCGACGGACCTTGCCGGCAAGATGGACACGGCCTTGCGTTCAGCGCAGCTTGCCCATCGCTGGATGGTGAACATCGTGGAACGCAACGCTCCGTCGGCTGAAAGCGTCAACGAGGTGATGATCGGGCGTTCGCTGGTCGCCGAGAATGCGATCAAGACCGTCGAACTGGCGCTCGAACTGGCTGGCGGTGCCGGCTTCTATCGGGTGAACGGGCTGGAGCAGCGGTTCCGCGATATCCAGGGCGCGCGCTTCCATCCGCTTCAGCGCGGGCCGCAGGCGCAGTATGCCGGAGCCATGGCGCTGGGACTGCCGGTCGCGACCGTGTTCTGATCGTTTGTGAAGAAGGCGCCGGAATCCGGCGCCTTCAATTCATCTCATCGCAAGATTAGCTGCGGTTGAGAAACTTCTTGTAGATCCAGCCTTGCTGGCCTTCGTAGGCGATCTTGCACCAGCCCTTGCAGGTGATGATGTCGACGGTGGCCATGGCCGGTATCGTCCGCAGGACCTTGGATTCGTCGGCGGGACCAGCGCGCAGATTGACGGCGGTGGTGATGCGGCCCTTGCCGATCGAGGCGGCCGGTTGAGGCTTGGCAGTGGCGGCAGGCGGGGTCTCGGTGGCGGCTGCGGCTTGCACGGCCGCAGGCTTGTCCGCCGGGATTGCCGCGGTCTTTTCCTCGTCGGCGAAGGCGGTGGCCTCGGGTTGCGAGGGCCCGGCATCCTTAGCCGCAGTCGCCGGCTGGTTCTGGTCCGCTGAAGGGCTTGCCTGTTCGGCGTCCGTGCGCGCCCAACGCTCGCTGTCGGTCTCCAGCGCGTTTACCGTGGCCTGCGGCTGCGGCACGGCTGCTGCCGGCGCCGGAGGTGTTGCCATGGCGGCCTGCTGCGCGGTTCCATTTTGCGGCACGACTGCCGGGGGAGCGGGCTGGGCTGGAGCTTCGGCGGCGACGGTGGTCTCTGCCGCTGCCGGCTCTGCGGTAGGATGCGAAAGCGGGTCGTAAAGCAAGGTCATGCCGGCGATCAGGCCGCCGACCACAACCACGCCGGCTGCGGGTAGCGCCAATGCGCGCGGCGAGACGCTGCCTAGCCAGCCAAGGCGGGCCGCCAGAGCCTGATAGACGCGGTCCAGCTTCTCAAATCTGCTCGGTGTGTCGTCGACGGGATCGTCCGCGATCTTGCAATCCCAGTCGTAGTGCCGGTGCGACGCATCCTCGACGGGATCATATGCCGGCATCTCTGCCGCAGGCTCGGTCGAGGTGTAGTGGGAAGTGCTGCGGGCAGCGCTGTCCTGATTGGCCGGTTCCGGTTGGGCAGGTGGATTGCGCTGCGCTTCGGGGGAGGGCCGTGTGCGATCATTGGCGGGGGCCGGGAACGGGCGCTGCCACAAGGGCGATGACGATCCGGTCTCCTGTCTGCCAGCGGGGGCAGGGGATGAAGCCGGCAGGCTCCGCCAAAGTTCGTCTTCAAGGGTGCCCGCATCCTGCGGGCCATGGATCTCTGCGAGTCGAGAGGCTTTCAAGGGGCTACTCCACGCATTACAAACGCGAAAAACCGGACGGCCAAACGCTTCGCTTGCTCGTCATGCGATATGATTTCTGCCTGGCGAGCCAAATCGCGCATCGGATAGTCCGGTAAGCCCCCGCGGCCACGCGGTCAGCACAATCACCTCTGATTGTGGCGCTGCTGTGCCTAGATTAGGATTTTTGAGCGAAAAATCTACAGCCGGCGCATCTTTTTTGCCGGAAAATAGCTCGTTTGGGCGAGTTGCAGGCCGCTCAAACGCAAAACACCGCACGGTTGCCCGTGCGGTGTTTTCATTTTCAACCGGGTTTTGACCCGTCGTCTCAGTTCTTTTTCGGCAGGGCGTAGGCGACGATGTAGTCGCCATGATCCGGCGACTGGCGTGCGCCGCCGGCCGAGATGATGACGAACTGACGCCCGGTCTCGGGCGAGGTGTAGGTCATCGGCGTGGCCTGCGCACCGACCGGCAGGCGGCCTTTCCACAGTTCCTCGCCGGTCGTCACGTCGATGGCGCGCAGATAATAATCCTGCGTGCCGGCGTAGAAGACGAGGCCGCCTGAAGTCGTCATCGGGCCACCCAGCGAAGGCATGCCGATGGGGATCTGCAGGCCGGTCTTCATGCCGAGCGGGCCGGTGTCCTGCAGCGTGCCGGCCGGAACCTGCCAGACGAGCTGGCGCGACTTCAGGTCGATGGCGCTGATGGTGCCGTAGGGCGGCTGGTGGCAAGGCACACCGAGCGGCGACATGAAGCCGTTCTTCAATGCGCCGTAGGGCGTTCCGAGCTGCGTCCCGAGGCCGTCATGGGCTGCCGACGGGCCGTAATTATCGGCCTGTTCGCGCGGCAGAAGCGTGATGAACTGCGGCATGCGGATGTCGTTGACGATCAGCAGGCCGTTGGCTTCGTCGACCGAGGCGCTGCCCCAGTTCATGCCGCCGTAATAGCCCGGATAGATCAGGCTGTAGTCGGTCCTCGGCGGCGTAAACTCGCCGTCGTAGCGCATCTTCTTGAAGGCGATGCGGCAGTAGAGCTGGTCGAAGGGCGTGGCGCCCCACATGCGTGCTTCCGTGAACGGCTCGGTGCCGATCGAAGGCATGCCGGTGGAATAAGGCTGGGTGGCCGACGTCCAGTCGCCTTCAGCAGCACCCTGCGGGACGGGCTTTTCCTCGACCTCGGCGATCGGCTTGCCGTCGCGGCGGTCGAGCATGAAAATCTGCCCGCGCTTGGTGACCTGGATCAGCGCAGGCGCGGTGCCGCCCTTGCCGTCCGGCACGTCGTAGAGGGCGGGCTGCGAAGGCACGTCATAGTCCCAGATGTCGTGATGGACGGTCTGGAATTTCCAGCGTTCGCGGCCGGTGGCGATGTCGAGGGCAACGACGGAGGAGGAATATTCCTCCGCTTCCTTCGAACGGTGGCCGCCCCAGAAGTCGGGCGTGGCGTTGCCGGTCGGCAGGTAGACGAGGCCAAGAGCGTCGTCATAGGCCGGCGTCGACCAGACGTTGGGCGTGCCGCGGGTGTAGCTCTCGCCTTCCGGCGGCAGCTTGGTGATGGCGGGGTTGCCGAGATCCCAGGCCCAGACCAGTTCGCCGGTCTTGGCGCTGAAGGCGCGGACGGCGCCGGAAGGCTCGCCGGTTTCGACATTGTCCCATACCCACCCGCCGATGAGGATCAGGTCGCGCATGACGGTGGGGGCAGAGGTCTGGAAGTAGAAGCCAGGCTTGATCTCGCCCATGCCCTGCTTGAGGTCGACCGTGCCGCCGGTGCCGAAATCGGCGCAAGGCTCGCCGGTCTTGGCGTCGAGCTCGATCAGGCGCGCATCGATGGTGGTCATGACGATGCGGGCGGTGCATGCAGCCGTTGCGGGAGCCGCCGGAGCCGTGGGCTGTGCAGCAGCGCCATCCGCCGGGGCGGGTGCGGCCTCTGCCGGGGTAGCAACCGGCTCGTAGTAGCTGACGCCACGGCAGCGCTGCCACAGCGGAGCCTTGGCCTGCGGGTCGAACTTCCACTTCACTTCGCCCGTATCAGGGTTCAGCGCGTTGACGATGTTGTTGGGCGAGCAGGTGTAGAGCGTGTCGCCGACGAAGAGCGGCGTGTTCTGGTCCTGTGCCGAGCCCGCCGGCGTGTCGCCGGAACGGAACGTCCAGGCGACTTCGAGGCCGCTGACATTGTCCGTGTTGATCTGGTCGAGGGGCGCGTAGCGCGTGCCGGCCGGGGTGCGGCCGTAATAGCGCCAGTCGCCGGCGCTCGCTGCGGCTGCGGGAACCAGAGGCTTCTCAACCTTGGCGAAGGCGTTGCGCGTCACTTCATGCGGCTGGAAGGCGTAGATGCCGGTGGCGATCAGCGCCAGAACGAGCAGGCCGGCGACCGCGAAGGGACCGCGCTTTCCGGTCGAGTAGGGAAACACCGGCAGAAGCAGCAGCGCCAGGATCGCCAGCACGGTCGGTGCGACGAGGCGCGGGACGAGCGGCCAGAAGGCAAGGCCCGTCTCCCAAAGCGCCCAGACGATGGTGGCGAGGAAGATCAAGGCATAGAGCCAGAAGCCGGTCTTGTGGCGCAGCGCATAGAGAACGCCGGAAAGGATGATGCCGAGGCCGGCAAGCGCGTAATACCACGAGCCGCCAAGGAAGATGAGCTGTGCGCCGCCATAAACCAGCGGCAGGCCTATGATCACCAGGATCACGCCGAATAGCACCAGCAGCCAGGAGCCGCCGGGTCTGGATGAAGTTTGTTCTGCCATGTTGCCTTACTCGCAAAGTTGAACCGGATGCGGGACCGTGCGGTTGATTTGGGATCGGCCCGGACCATCGTATCGACGGTTCGAAACCGGCCTCGCCAACCTTCCGGGTAGGCAACGGAGCGTCGCCTGCGAGGGAGAATCTGATCGCATCCTAATAGATAGTATGTTATCTTTTACGGGATGTCCAAGCAAGGTTCGAACCGAGCCAAATTCGGAATGCATATACTGGCCGTGGCCAGGCTGTGGCGGCGCGCGGCCGATCAGGCGCTGGACGATTGCGGACTTTCTCACGCTACCGCCATGCCTTTGCTGACGCTGTCGCGGCTCGGCGATAATCTCCGCCAGGGGGTCATTGCCGACCAGCTCGGGCTGGAGGGACCGTCGCTGGTGCGCGTGGTCGACCTGCTGTTGGCCGAGGGGCTGGTGACGCGGGCCGAAGACCGCGCCGACCGCCGCGCGAAGATACTGACGCTGACGGAGACGGGCAGGGCGCGCGTAGACAGGATCGAGAAAATCCTTGCGCGGCTGCGTGCCGAGCTTCTGGCCGATGTCGGCGATGACGAGCTCGACGCGGTGGTCGGCGTTCTCACGCGTCTGGAAGAAAAACTGCTCGCACGCGAAGCCGAATCCGACGCATGATCCCCGGCCGGAAACGGTCTTGATGAGGAATGCGATGGGTGCCAGCGAACGCGAGAAGATGGCGGCGGGCGAGTGGTATGTGTGCATCGATGCCGAACTCGATGCGCTGAGAACTGCAGCGCAGGAGGCGGTGTTCGAGCACAATTCGCTGCCGCCGAGGCAGCGCGGCAATATCGGCCCCGCGCTGCGGCAGCTGTTTGCGGCGGTGGGCGAAAACGCCCGCGTCGAAGCGCCGTTCTATTGCCCTTATGGCTTCAACATCTCGCTCGGCGATGGCGCGTTCATCAATGCCGGCTCGGTCATTCTCGATACCGCGCCGGTGCGCATCGGCGCCGGCACGCTGCTAGGCCCGGCGGTGCAGATCTATTGCCCGGAACATCACAAGGATGCCGGGAAACGGCGGGCCGGGCTTGAGATCGCTCGGCCGGTGACGATCGGCGAGGGCGTGTGGATCGGCGGCGGGGCGATCATCCTTGGCGGCGTGACGATCGGCGATGAAGCCATTGTCGGCGCAGGCGCGGTGGTGACGAAGGATGTGCCGGCGGGTGTTACGGTGGTGGGTAATCCGGCACGGGTGGTGCGCGGCTGAGGCCGCGTCATGCCACTGCTTCGAAGCGCTTCGAGAATTCCCGGCGATATTGGGCCGGCGAGGTTTTCAGCCTTGCGGCGAAATGCTGGCGCAGGGATGTGGCGCTGCCGAAACCCGCCTCAAAAGCGATTGCGTCGATGGATTTCTCCGTCGATTCCAGAAGACGCTGCGCCAGCGTCACGCGCTGGTCGGTCAGCCAGTCGCCGAAGCTCGTGCCGACCGTTTTCTGGAACCTGCGGGTGAAAGTCCGGCGGGTGAGGCCGGCGTCGTCGGCAACGCGGTCCAGGCTGTGGGCTCGGTCGAGGCTCGCGCGAACGTCGTCCAGTGCCTGCATGAAGCGATCGGTGGCCGGTGCCTTGGCCACGGGCTTTTCGATGAATTGCGCCTGGCCGCCCTGGCGGTGCGGCGAAAGCACGATGCGCCGGGCGAGCCGCAGGGTCGCTTCAGCGCCGTAGCGGGCGCGCATGATGTGCAGGCAGCAATCCAGTCCGGCAGCCACGCCTGCCGAGGTGACGACATCGCCATTGTCGACATAGAGCACTTCCGGATCGACAACGACATCCGGGTAGAGCGCGGCAAGCTGTTCGGCATAGGCCCAATGCGTCGTTGCGCGCTTGCCCGACAAAAGCCCTGCCGCCGCCACCGCGAAAGTGCCGAGGCAGAGCCCGACGATGAGCGCGCCGCGCGCATGGGCAGCGCGCAGGGCGTCGATGAACGGCTGGGGCACCGGGGCGTTCAGATCCTTCCAGCTCGGCACGATGACGATATCGGCTCTGTCGAGCCCTTCCAGCCCATGCGGGGTGACAAGCGTCATGCCTGCGCCGGTGTGTAGTGGACCGGGCTCGATGGCGCAGACGCGGAAATCGAAGCGGGGCAGGCCGAGAGCGGTCTGGTCCTCGCCGAAGACCAGACAGGGCACCGAGAGATGGAACGGGCTGATGTCGTGAAAGGCGATAGCGGCGACGACGGGCGGTTTGATGGAGGCTGTCATGCTTGTCTGACCGTGAAAGCATGGATTGTCCCAATTCTTTCGAATATTGTCAATCGGGCCAATTTTGGCCTGCGGCATCCGTGGTAATGTCGATCATCCCTTACGCAACCGAAAGGAAGAGGCCATGTCCACAACCACCGCACCGCGCCGCGCACTGATCGTCGTCGACGTGCAGAACGAGTATGACCGCGGCGGCAATCTCGCCATCCAGTATCCGCCGTTCCAGGAAACGGTGCTCAATGTTGCGAAAGCCATCGACGCGGCCACTGAGGCCGGCGTCAAGATCGTTGTCGTCAAGCAGATGGCGCCGGAAACCTCACCGGTCTTTGCCGCGGGAAGCCATGGCGGCGAACTGCATCCCGAAGTCGCGAAACGGCCGCGCGATCATTATGTGGAGAAGAAGCTGCCCAGCGCCTTCACCGACAGCGACCTCGAGGAATGGCTGCGCGCCAATGCCATCGATACGATCACGGTGATCGGCTACATGACGCATAATTGCGACCTGTCGACCATTATCCATGCCCTGCATATGGGCTTTGCGGTCGAGTTCCTGAGCGATGCAAGCGGGTCGCTGGCGTATGCCAACAGCGCCGGCTATGCCTCGGCGGAGGAAATCCACCGCGTCATGACGGTCGTCCTGCAGTCGCGTTTCGCCGCCGTGCTGAAAACCGACGAATGGGTAGGTCATCTCAAGGCTGGCACATTGCCGGAGCGGGATAATATTCCGGCGTCGTATCAGCGGGCGCTGTCGAAGCAGGCGGCGTAGGGGTTCTTTGCCTTGATGTGAACGGCAAGGCGTGTGCGTCTGAAGCACCCCCACCCCTAACCCCTCCCCACAAGGGGGAGGGGGATCGGATGCGTCTTTGCAAGGCGTTGTCGATTAACGATTTTGCGCGGCATAGCGGCCGCGAAATTCCCCTCCCCCTTGTGGGGAGGGGTTAGGGGTGGGGGTTGCTCCAATCCGCTTTGCGGATTGGAGGAGAGTGCCGGCGTCTAGTCTAGAACAACCCCTCGATCTGTCCCTTGTCGTTGAGGAAGATCCTCTCCGACGACGGGGTCTTGGGCAGGCCGGGCATGGTCATCACCTCGCCGCAGATGGCGACGACGAAGCCGGCGCCGGCTGACAGGCGCACCTCGCGCACCGGTACGGTGTGGCCGGTCGGCGCGCCGCGCAGGTTCGGGTCGGTCGAGAAGGAATATTGCGTCTTGGCCATGCATACCGGCAGCTTGCCGTAGCCGGCCTGCTCCCAGGCATGAAGCTGGTCGCGCACGGACTTGTCGGCGATCGCTTCCGAGCCGCGATAGATGCGCTGGACGATGGTGTTGATCTTGTCGAACAGGCCCATCTCTTCCGGGTAAAGCGGGGCGAACTGCGAGACACCGCTTTCGGCAAGCTGAACCACCTTGTTGGCAAGCTCTTCGATGCCGGCCGAGCCATGCGCCCAGTGCTTGCACAGGATCGCCTCCTCGCCCATGCCAGCGACATAGTCCTTCAGTGCCTGGATCTCGGCGTCGGTGTCGGAATAGAAGTGGTTGATGGCAACAACCGCCGGCACGCCGAACTGCTTGACGTTCTCGATGTGGCGGCCAAGGTTGGCGCAGCCCTTCTTCACCGCCTCGATGTTTTCGGTGCCGAGGTCTTCCTTCTTGACCCCGCCATTCATCTTCATGGCGCGCACCGTGGCGACGATGACGGCGGCTGCCGGCTTCAAGCCCGCCTTACGGCACTTGATGTCGAAGAACTTTTCCGCACCGAGATCAGCACCGAAGCCTGCTTCCGTCACGACATAGTCGGCAAGTTTCAGCGCCGTCGTTGTGGCGACGACCGAGTTGCAGCCATGGGCGATGTTGGCAAAGGGGCCGCCATGGACGAAGGCCGGGTTGTTCTCCAGCGTCTGCACCAGATTGGGCTGCATGGCGTCCTTGAGCAGAACCGTCATGGCGCCGTCGGCCTTGATGTCGCGGGCATAGACCGGGGTCTTGTCACGGCGATAGGCGATGATGATGTCGCCGAGGCGTTTTTCCAGATCCTTCAGGTCCTTCGCCAGGCACAGGATCGCCATGACTTCTGAAGCCACCGTGATGTCGAAGCCGGCCTCGCGCGGATAGCCGTTGGCGACGCCGCCGAGCGAGCAGATGATTTCGCGCAAGGCGCGGTCGTTCATGTCCATGACCCGGCGCCAGGCGACGCGGCGGGTGTCGATGGCCTGCTCGTTGCCCCAGTAGATGTGGTTGTCGATGAGCGCCGAGAGCAGGTTATGCGCGGTGGTGATGGCGTGAAAGTCGCCGGTGAAGTGGAGGTTCATATCCTCCATCGGCACGACCTGGGCATAGCCGCCGCCGGCAGCACCGCCCTTGACGCCGAAGTTGGGCCCGAGCGAGGCCTCGCGAATGCAGATGATCGCCTTCTTGCCAATCCTGTTCAAGCCATCGCCAAGGCCGACCGTCGTCGTCGTCTTGCCTTCGCCGGCCGGCGTCGGGTTGATGGCGGTGACCAGGATGAGCTTGCCATCCTTGTTGCCCTGCACCGACTGAATGAACTCGGCCGAGACCTTGGCCTTGTCATGGCCGTAAGGCAGAAGATGCTCCGTCGGGATCCCGATCTTGCCGCCGATCTCCTGGATAACCTTCTTCTTCGCACCGCGCGCTATCTCGATGTCGCTCTTTACGTCGGCCATGGACTGTTCCCTCGGGTTCGATCTGATTTGCCGGAGCTTGGTCGCCCGGCGCTTTGTCGCGTGCATAGAAGCCCGAGAGGGAAGGGGTGCGCCGTCTCAAAACAGCCGCGCAATACACGGATTGCGACAGGGCGGAGCGGTCATCGGCGAATGGTGAAATCGCGACGGTTTCAGGCCGTCGCGATGCTCATTCCAACTGTGTCTCGGGCTATCAGCCGCTGATGTTTCACCGCTCGACCGCTATTACCGGTCGAGCACCTGGCGAATCTCGACGATCTGGGAGCGGGCGCGCAGCAGATTGAAGCCCATCGTCGCCAGATGCGACGGGAAGATGAAGCTGGACTCGTTGCCGTTGGAGATTATCCAGGGCTGCATGTTGAGCGCGTCGCGCATCTGGGTCTGCATCGTATCCCACAGCGTGGTGATGTTGCGCTCGCGGATGACCGCCGAAAAGTCCGTGCGGGTGGCGTGCAGCATCCCGTAATAGGCGTAGAGCTGGCCGTAGGCGAACCAGAAGCGGTCATCGGCGCGCGGATCGAACCAGCCGGCGTCGGAGGCCTCGAGCTGGCCGCGCAGAATGTCGGAGGTGGAGCCGATGTCGCCGGAAATGCGGTCGAGGAACTGGAGCAGGTTGTCGGCGCGCGCGTCGAAGGTCGCCTCGCATTTCTCCAGGCTGGTATTGAAGGTGCGAAGCTTGGTGATCGCCTCGCGATAGACGCTGGGCGTCGGCCGGGTCGGGCCGCGCAGGCCGACATACCAGGCGTCCTCGTCCCAGGCGAGCGCGGTGCGTGCGTCCTGCAGGTTCTGGTCGATGCGCGAGGTGCCGCGTGCACGGCCAAGGGCGTCCACCAGCTCCGTCGTGGTGCGGCGCAGGACCTGATTGATGCCGAGCTGGAAGGCGGCCTTGTTGTCGAAGAAGGGCGTGTTGCGCCACGGCACGCCGAAGAAGCCCAGCTTCGAGGCAAGCATGGAGGAAATCCATGCGTTCCTGTTGACGTTGAAGTCGATGAGATCGGCCGAAACGGCGGCAATCTCGGAACGCTTGCAGGTTTGAGGCTGGGTCTGCGCGGTCGTCGTGCCGCTCGCGCCGCCTGTCGCGGGTTGTCCACTCTGGCCGGTGCCGGAGCTGTCCCCTGAAATCGGATCGCCGGCAACGACGTTCGTCGCCTTCGCGGTGGTGGAGGTGGCGGCTATCCGGGTCGGGTAGTCGGGATCGAAACCGTTCCACACCTGTGTGACGTAGAAGAAATAGCCGTAGAGGAAGACGATGCCGACCAGGATAAGCCCGAGCACGGCCCGCAGGATCAGCCCGCGATTGCCATACCAGCGGCCGGCCCACATGAAGGGCCACAACAGGATGCCGATGAGAAGGCCGATGCCGCGGCCGATCCATTGGAAGACCCAGGTGAAGAAGTTCACGATCGGATCAAGCATCTGGTCCCCCTCGTAGCTGCAAAGCACTGGTGCCGGACGGGCGCCACATCACGCCTTGTCCGACAGGCCGTAAAGTCGCGCGCGAAACGCATCCTTGTCTTTCAGATATGTGGTTTTCAAGAGGTCCACAACATGGGATCGCCATGGCGCGGTGAAGCTCTCGTAATCCTTGTAGAAGCCCTGCTTGTTGAAAACATAGCGCGAGATGAAATCGGCCGGCACGAAATCCGAGATCAGGCGGTTGGTCAGCCAGGCGTCGGGATGGTCCGGCTTGGCGCGCACCACCAGAAAGCGGTGCAGCGGATCGACGTCATCGAGCTTGAGCTGGCCGAACTGCGCGATCTGGCGCTTGGCGGCATTGAGAAACGGGAAAGTGCCGTCGCGGTTGATCAGGTCGGCATGGCCGTGAATCCAGGTCTGGAGCCAGACCTTGTCGGCATTGGCGAGACTGCGCTCGGGCTCTGACTGGCGGATAAGCGCCAGGATCGCCATTTCGGCGCGGTGTTCGAGATAGTTCGACGCCTCGATCCACGAGGCGCGGGGCAGTTCGAGACGGCCCGTTGAGGCAAGGAAACGGAAGACGCGGTCGGCGTCGTTGATCGAGAGATAGCTGACCTGCCATGGCCGCGAGCGGCGGAAGCCGGGGGCTGACGGATCGCTGATAACGGTTGTCATGTCGGGATCGACAAAGACATAGAGACCGCCGAAATGGCTGGTCCAGTAGGCATTGTGGCGGAAAATCACCTGATCCGGCACCAGTGCGTTTTCGCGGATATCGCCGGTGACTTTTGCCAGCTCCACCATGCGCTCCAGCATGGCGGTATCGCGCCAGGCGTCCGGCTCCTGCTTCAGCCGGTCGACCAGCTTGCCGAGTTCGGTCGCCTTGCCGAGCACGTCCTCGGCCGACAGGACGCGGAACTCGACCTGGTTGATGGACAGCAGGTCCTCGATGTCCTCGACCTTGGAGACCGAATCCTCGATCTCGCCGTAGATGACGTCCTTGATAGTCAGCGCGTCGATGGCGCGGGAGTTCTTGGTGAAGAACTCGTAGAGCAGCTGCGAGGTGTTGGAAAAGGCGGTGTGGACGACCGGCAGGTCGGCCTGCGCCGGGGTGAGGATGATGAAGCGGCGGTTGACCTCGTTGGGGTCGAGATAGAGCCGGTCGTCCAGTTCCTCGGCGATCTGCGGGGAAAACCCGGAGCGGTCGATCTCGAAGGATTTCAGCTTCGTCGGCTTCAGCCCGAACGCCTTCAGCGCCTTGTTGTAGCGCTCGATGAGATGCGGCTCCTCAACCGGCAGCAGGCGACCGTAGATGAGATCGTTGTCGCGGAGGAGGTCCATGGCGGTTATTCCTTCTCCCCGTTCACGGGGAGAAGGTGCCCGAAGGGCGGATGAGGGGCGGCACAAGCATTCACGATATTTGCACTCCGGAGACGCTGGCCGGCACAAACCGCAAATCGGTAGCAACCATCTTTCTATTCAACCGGCCATCGAGTGCGGCAACAATCGTTTCAACGACCTGGCCGCGATGTTTCAATACATCGACATGCCAAAACCGCAGAATTGACCACCCATTATTTGACATGGTTTCGTCTCTGATCCGATCTTTTAGTCTGCCCACATGTTGGCTGCCGTCCACTTCGATCACCAGATTTGCCTCTCGGCATGCAAAATCAGCAAAATATGGTCCGATCGGTAGCTGCCTTACGAATTTGTGACCGTTTAAGCGTCTGGCGCGGAGTTCGTGCCATAGTTTTTCTTCTGCTTCGTTTTCGACGCCACGAAGTTCCCTGGCTCTGGCTGTCTTTCCGGCATTACCGCCACGCATCGCGCTGCCCCTCATCCGCCCTTCGGGCACCTTCTCCCCGTGAACGGGGAGAAGGAAGATTCCTCACGCATTCCAAGCCCCCTTGGCCTTCAATCCCTCGATCTCGCGGATCGCCCGTTCGCGCAGTCTGGTGTCGCGGATCATCTTTTCGACGGCGGCGTCGTCGGAGCGGTCGGAGTAGCGGAATTCGGAATCGGCGTAGCGGTTGATCTCCTGCATGACCATGTCCATCGAAAACGGCCCGCGCAGTTCCTCGATCATGGCTTTCTTGTCATCGTAGCCCTTGTGCATGAAGGCTTCGGGCTTCTCGAACCACTCGTCGGGAAGCTCTATGTCCATGGCGCGCATCTTGATGGCGTCGGTGACGTTCTTGATGGCGCGGCCGGTGAAGCGTGGCTCGGCTTCCTTGATCTGGTGCAGATAGGTGCCGACATCGGCCATGGTCTTTGGCTCGCCATTCTCCTTCATGAAGCGGTCGTAGACTTTTATCAGCCCGTCCTCATGCGGCTTGGAATAGCCTTCATAGGCGTTCTCGACGGCGCGCTGGATTTCCTGCGCGGCGTAGAGATCATGTTCACCGAGAGGGATCTTGTGGTTCTTGCCGGCGAGAAGGACGAAGATGTCGATATAGTCGTCGCGGCTCTGCGGGCCGTCGACCAGCCAGCGGGCGCCGGCGCGCTGTCGCAGCGCGTCGTCGACATTTTCGGGATAGTTGGAAAACATGCCGAAGGAGCAATTGCCGCGAATGACGGTGGAGGCGCCGGAAAAGGCTTCCATCAGCACGCCGGTGATTTCCTGCTGGCCCGCCGAGGCGCGGTCGTCGGAGCGTTTGGCGGCGACCTGGTCGATGTCGTCGACCGTGCCGAAGCCGATGGCGCGCGGGTTCAAGACATTGGTGATGAACTGCTTGCAGTTCTGGCCGGACTTGCCCTGATAAGACGAGATCTGGTCGACGCCGAAATTCTCGTAGACGAACTGGTAGCCGGCGGTCTGGCAGTAGCCGTGAAGAAGGCCGGCGATCATCTGGATCAGCGTCGTCTTGCCGGTGCCGGGCGAGCCGTCGCCGATGAAGGTGAAGAGGAAGCCGCCGAGCTCGACGAAGGGGTTGAGCTCGCGGTCGAAATCATAGGCCATCAGCATCTTGGCGAGCTTGACCGACTGGTATTTGGCGATGTGATTGCCGACAACCTCGTCCGGCTTCTTGAAGGTCATCACCAGAGGCTTCGACTTCTTGCCCGGGGCAACATCAAAGCCGTCGATGGTGAAATCGTCGGCGTCGATGCGGATATGCGCGTTCTCGAAGGTGCCGAGACCGTCGAAGCGGCCCTTTCGCGTCAGCAGGCCATCGATGGCGGTGCGGGCGAAGGCGCGGGCGCGCGTCATCAGGTCGGCGTCGTCCTTGGCGCCGGAAATAGCCCGGTCGAGACCGGCGATCAGCGCCTTCAGCGCGTCCTGCGCCGTGTCGAACAGGAAATCCGGCTCGGCGATGTCATTGGGGGCCTCGCCATCGGCGTCGATGGTCTGGAGCAAATAGGAGGCAAGCGTGAAGGCCGAGACATAGGCCGAGGCTGTCAGCAGCTTCTTGAAATGCGTGGCTTCGTCGCCTTCCAGCGGCGCGCGAGCGTTCTTCGCCTGCAGGCTTTCGAGGTCGCCGCCGCGCGCGAAGACGTCTGCGACGGCCAGCGCGATGGCGAGGCCGCGGCGGGCGCGATAGAGCAGCGTGTGCTGCGAGATGCTCATCAGCCGGTCGTCGGGGCGGATCGCGCCGACGGTCTTCGCCAGCTCGATCTCGCGGGTCTTGCGCACCGAGCCGGTGGAGACAGTGGAGACGAAGCGGCGGTTGGTGCCGGCAAGTGCGGTGCCCGACTGGCCGGACGAATCCTCCAGCACGACGATGCGCGTGATGAAGCTCTGCGCGGTGGCGCGATGCTTTTCGATATCGGCTTCGGGAATGGTGGTCAGGCCGGTGTCCATCAATTTCCTCCCGGAAGCGCAGTGCTTTGAATGATCGAGATTCCCCCACTCCGGTTTGCTTCGCAAACCACCTCTCCCCCCTCCGGAGGGAGAGGAACCCAAGTTCTGTGAGGTCGCGATCTTGGCGATTGGCGTTTCCTCTCCCCCGGGCAGGGGGAGAGGTGGCGCGCGCAGCGCGACGGAGTGGGGGTGATTTCCTCGGCCGGAAGCAGATTTTCGCTAAACATCTGAAATCACCTGTCCGTTCGACAGGATATGCACCTTGTAGCCGCCAAAGATCTTTTCCGTTTCGCCGGCGGCGTAGAGCGCCTGATAGGCTTCGTGCGGGATCAAAGCGTGTTTCTCGTAGTCGCTGACGCCCTGGCGGGCGGCTTCGAGATCGTCGGTATTGATGAAGAATTCCTGCGTTGCCTTCTCGCTCGACCAGAGGCCGCGGCGGCCGGGCTTTTCGCCCTTGGAATAAATCTCCTGGATGGTCCAGGTCAGCAGCCAGGCGTTTTCGGGCTTGCGCACCTTGGAAAGCACTTCGGCGACGGAAGAATTGTGCTCGGTGATGCCTGCCGAATAGAAGGGCCCGAGCACGACGCGCCGCAGCTGCTTGGGGTGCAGCGTCTCGAAATCCTTGTCGAGATTGTTGGCGATGGTGGCCGGCGACAGCGTGTAGGCGGAGTTCTTTTCGGTGAAATCGTCGAAGCGATGGGCAAGCTCTGGGTTGAGCAGTCCGTCGACGGGAAGCGGGATCTTCACCTTTTCGTTGAGCTTGCCGTCACTGGTGACAAGCTGCCTGACCATGCCGTCGGAAGAATCCTCCACCGTCGCCATGTAGATCAGCGGCAGGTTGGCGCTGCCGTCGAAGCTTGCCCAATGGACGAGATAGTAGGGCCGCATGGTCTTCGGGTTGACTGAAACCTTGGCGGTCTGGGCCAGGAGAAACGGTCCAAAGACGGCGCCGTCTTCGACATCTTCCAGATAGAGCCGCTCGGCCATGGAGCGCTGGAGGGCCTGCGGAAACGCCTTGTGGCGCAGGATGAAATCCGCCATCTCGCCGCGCAGTTCCTTGGGCGAGGGGATTGCGGCGAGGCGCTCGGTGGCCGTGCGGCGGTCGTTTTCCAGTTCGAGAACGTTCTGGAAGATCGGAAAGCCGCTTTCGGCGCGCGAAATCTTGAAGGTCTCCATGAAGCCGAGGCGATTGCGCCAGCAGGAGAACGACTTCTCCAGCCGCGCTATATATTCGGCGACGACCTTGGCGACGATGCCATGCCGGTAGAGCGGCGAGCGATCGTCGCGCATGAAGATTTCGAGACCGCTGAGGGCGGCGCGAATGGCATCGAAATAGCGCGTGGCAGCGTCGGTCTCGGCGCTCATGCGGGTATGCCGGGCCTAGGTCCGCACATAATCCGAGGCGTTGTGCTTCTTCAGCACTTCCTCGAAGCGGCGGGCGAAGGCATCGTCGGCAAGCTTCTTGCGGCGCTGGATGTCGGCGGTCGCCACCATGTTCTTCTCGTGCATTTCGAGAAGGTCACCGATGTGCTTCTGCGCAGCGGCACCGATGCCGGCCATGGTTTCCTCGGCGGTGTTGTCGACCTGGCTGCCCAGCGTGTTGATCTTGTGGGCGACATCCTGCTGGGCGGCGGTCTTCAATGAGTCCTCAAGCGCCTTGTAGAGGACGATGCGTTGTTCGGTGTCGATGGTCAGCTTGTTGATCAGCGTGTTCTGCGCTGCGATCTGGTTGTTGAGCGAATCGACGAAGGTCTGGAACATCGAGGTGTAGCGTTCCAGCGTCTGGCTCTCGGCCAGTAGCTCCTGCTCCTTGGCCTGCTTCTCATTGTATTCGGTCGCCAGCTTCGAGCGGTCGCCCTCAAGCTGGGTGCGCTCCTTCTGGCTGGTGGAGGCGGCGATCTTGTTCTCGATGTCGAGCAGCAGCGGGTTCAGCTCCTCGATGCGCTTCTGCGTGGTCTCGAGATTGGTCATCGTGACCTTGCGGCGCTCGATCACCTGGGCGAGGCTGGCCTCGGAGGTCTTGTAGCGGGCGTCGAGAACCTGTTTCTGCGCCTTCAGGATGCCGACGATGGTGTCGGACTTCGCCAGCAGCTCCTGAAGATTGCCGGCAAGCGACATGTTGCGGACGCGGTCGGTGCGCATGCGCTGCTTCTTCTGGGCCGAAAAGATGCCGACGAAGCTTTCCCAGCCGGTAAAATTCTTCATGCTCTCGAACTCGGTGCCGAAGACGTTGGTGGCGTCCTCCAGTCCGATGATCAGGTCGGCAATGTTGCCCTCCATCACCTTCTGCTGCTTCAGCACATCCTCGATGCGGGCGTTCTCAATATCGAAATCGGCGGAACCGATCTTCTGGTCGGAGGTGGCGAGCTTTTCCAGCACGGTGCTGGACTGGTCGATCTTGGTGCGCATGTCCTCGACGACCTGTTTGGTCTTCGCAATCTCGGCGTCGAAATTCTGCAAGGTCGCCATATTGTCCCTCCGGGTGGCCTGCTCAGGTCGGGCCAATATAGGGTTGGGCCGTATCGATTGAAAGACGGCAGGCGCGCGTTTTGGGAGCAGTTGCAGCAATCTACACCGGATGGTTGATGCTGCCCGTGTCGCGCACAGATAAGTGAGCGGCGCGGCTCGCTCCGCCTTACCGCTTGAAACCACACCAAAATGGTGTTTGGCTTAAGGATACGAACGGCAAGAAATCGTAGCTACTGCCGCACAAGAATCACAATGGGAGAATTCCATGAATATGAAAGCACTCGCCGCCGGCGTTGGCCTGGTGGCATTTCTGTCGGCTGGTGTCGCGTCTGCTGCCGATCCTGAAAGCTGCAAGACCGTTCGGCTCTCCGATGTCGGCTGGACCGATATCCAGGCGACCACGGGCGTCGCCTCGGTGCTGCTGACCGCGCTCGGCTATGAGCCGCAGGTCATCCAGCTGTCGGTGCCGGTGACCTATGCATCGCTGAAGAACAAGGATCTCGACGTCTTCCTCGGCAACTGGATGCCGTCGATGACCAGCGACATCAAGGAATATGCCGCCGACGGCTCGGTCGAGACCGTCAGCGAGAACTTGACCGGCGCCGGCTACGGCATCGTCGTGCCGACCTACGTCGCGGAAGCCGGCGTCAAGACGCTGACCGATCTTGGCAAGTTCAAGGACAAGTTCGACGGCAAGATCTACGGCATCGAGGCCGGCAATGACGGCAACCGAATCATCCTCGACATGATCAAGAACCCGGCCGACAACCTCGAAGGCTTCGAGCTGGTCGAATCGTCTGAAGCCGGCATGCTCACCCAGGCCGAGCAGTCAATGAAGAACAATGAATGGATCGCCTTCCTCGGTTGGACGCCGCATCCGGTTATGGGTGCGATGAAGATCACCTATCTCGACGGCATGGGCGATTCCGGCTTCGGTGCCGCCACCGTCAGCACCAATGTGCGCAAGGGCTATCTGACCGAGTGCCCGAATGCCGGCAAGTTCATCGCTAACCTCAAGTTCAATCTGGACATGGAAGGCGAGATGATGGACGCGATCCTCAAGGGCAGCGACGCCAACACGGTCGCGACCGACTGGCTGAAGAAGAATCCGGACGCCGTGACGCCCTGGATTGCCGGCGTAACCACCTTCGATGGCGGCGATGCCGCCGCTGCGGTGAAGACCGCGCTTGGCAGCTGAGCTGGTTACTTTCCCTTTGAGGGCAGGGCTGTCGGGGTGTTCTGATGGGCCTTAACGGCATAGACCCCCACCCCTAACCCCTCCCCACAAGGGGGAGGGGGACGGTTTCGTGGCCTTGGCCACCTAGAGCGTTGAAGATTGAGGCTGACGGCTATGGAGCACGTTTTCCCTCCCCCTTGTGGGGAGGGGTAGGGGTGGGGGTAATCGCTTAAACGGGGCGCTGCACCTCCAAGCGATGCGTGCCGCGCCACCTCTCCCGCACGTGGGAGGGTAAAGAGAATCGAGGGGACGCAATGGATCCGGTTTCGCAATTCCTGGCCAGCTACAAGATTCCGATCGGTGCCTGGGGCAAGGCGTTCTTCACCTTCCTGACCGACAATTTCGACGCGATCTTCCGCGGCTTCTCGAACGGCCTCAACTTCCTTCTCAACGGACTGGTCGATGGCTTGCTGATGGTGCCGCCGGTGCTGCTGGTGCTGATCATCGCGGGCATTGCCTATTTCCTGCAGCGCTCGCGGCCGCTGGCAATCGGCGTCGCGCTCGGCCTGCTGTTCATCATCAACCAGGGCCTGTGGAAGCAGACAGTGCAGACGCTGGTGCTGGTGGTGGCTGCTGCCGCAGCCTCCATGGCCATCGGCGTACCGCTCGGCATCTGGGCCGCGCACAAGCCGAAGGTCTATCGCATCATGCTGCCGGTGCTCGACCTGATGCAGACGCTGCCGACCTTCGTCTACCTGATCCCGGTGCTGACCCTGTTCGGCCTCGGCAATGCGCCGGGCCTCATCGTCACCATCATCTTCGTGATCCCGACCGCCGTGCGGCTCACCCATCTCGGCGTCGTCTCGGTGCCGACTTCGATCGTCGAGGCGGGCGAGGCATTCGGCGCGACCAAGCGGCAATTGCTGTGGAAGGTCGAACTGCCGGCGGCCTTGCCGACCATCATGGCAGGGCTGACCCAGTGCATCATGCTGTCGCTGTCGATGGTGGTGTTCGCAGCCCTTATCGGCGCCGGTGGACTCGGCACGGAAATCAACCGCGCGCTCGGCTCGCGCAGGATCGACCTCGGGCTTGAGGCGGGCCTGGCAATCGTCGTGCTCGCCATCGTGCTCGATCGCATGACGCGCATCGGCGTCGGAGGTAAGAAATGAACGTCGCCGTAGACTTCAGGGATGTCGACATCATCTTCGGCCCGGATACGGCCGATGCGCTGGCTATGGTCGATGCCGGTGCGAGCCGCTCGGAAATCCTGGAAAAGACCGGCAATGTGCTGGGCTGCGCCGGGGCGAACCTCACCGTGCACGAGGGCGAGATTTCGGTGCTGATGGGCCTGTCGGGTTCGGGCAAGTCGACGCTGTTGCGCGCCGTCAACCGGCTCAACATCGTTTCGCGCGGGCAGGTTCTGGTCAAGGATGGCGACAAGACCGTCGATGTCGTGACCTGCGACGAGCCGACCTTGCGCCGCCTGCGCCAGAAGCAGGTGGCCATGGTGTTCCAGCAGTTCGGCCTCCTGCCGTGGCGCACCGTGGAGGAAAATGTCGGCCTCGGGCTGGAGCTCGCCGGCATGCCGGAGGCGGAACGCAAGCAGAAAGTCGGCAAGCAGCTCGAACTCGTCAATCTGACGCCGTGGGCCAAGAAATACGCCCATGAGCTTTCGGGCGGCATGCAGCAGCGCGTGGGGCTTGCCCGCGCCTTCGCCACGGAAGCGCCGATCCTGCTCATGGACGAGCCGTTTTCCGCACTCGACCCGCTGATCCGCACCAAGCTGCAGGACGAGCTTCTGCAGCTCCAGGAGAAGCTGAAGAAGACGATCATCTTCGTCAGCCACGATCTCGAAGAAGCGCTGAAGATCGGCAGCCACATCACCATCATGGAGGGCGGGCGCATCGTCCAGACCGGCGCGCCGGAAGACATCGTGCTGCGCCCGGCCAACGACTATGTCCGTGAGTTCATTTCGAATGTGAACCCGCTGTCGGTGCTGACGGCATGGAACGTCATGCGCGACCGGCGCGATCTGGAATCGGCCGGCCGGGGCGGCTGGCTCTGGCTCGACCGGCGCCAGACGACGCGCTTCAAGATCGACAAGGACGGCATGGTGGCGGCCGCCGAACGCAACGGCCAGCCGGCGGTGTGGGTGTCGTGCGACGACATCGAAAACCTGCCTGATGACGCCCCGCAGGTGTTCTGGGCAAAGCCCGGCACCTCGCTGAAGACTGTCATGCTCGCCATGCACCGCAGCCAGACCTCGCCGGTGGCGCTGTTCGACGAACAGTCGCGGTTTGTCGGCGCGATCGGGATCAGGGACGTGTTGTCAGCGGTGTTGAGGCGGTAGACTCCTCGCGAAGCGGGTGATCCTAAGGCCTTTCACCGCGATGTGACTGGCTCTGGGTGCAATCGCATGGACCATCGACGGCGTCTGTGCGAAACTCTGTCATCGTCGCATCCATCATCCGCGCGTCCGATGCCAGAAACAATCACCATTCCCCGCACAAGAACCAAGCCGAAGATCGAGCGGCCGAAGCTGCACAAAGTCATCCTGATCAATGATGATTTCACGCCGCGAGAATTCGTCGTGCGGGTGCTCAAGGCCGAGTTTCGGATGAGCGAGGATCAGGCGCATCGCGTCATGATTACCGCGCATCAGCGCGGCGTCTGCGTGGTCGCGGTGTTTACGAAGGATGTCGCCGAGACGAAGGCGACGCGGGCGACGGACGCCGGCAAGGCGGCGGGCTATCCGCTGATGTTCACGACCGAGCCGGAGGAGTGAAGTGCGCCGGCGCTCACCTCCCCCTTGAGGGGAGGTCGCGTACCGAGCAAAGCGAGGGAAGCGGGTGGGGTCGTTGCGGCAGTGCTCGACGTTCCTTTGCGCCGAGCGCTGCCTTGACCGCCCCCCTCTGGCGCTGCGCGCCATCTCCCCCTCAAGGGGGGAGAAGACGCCGAGCCGCTCGATCTCACCCAGCCGGCTGCTTGGTCTTGCGCAGATAGGGCAGGATCGTATCGAAGGCGCCGAAGCGCTTGATGGCGTCTTCGTTGGAGACGGCGGCGGTGATGATGACGTCTTCGCCCTGCTGCCAGTTGGCGGGCGTCGCGACCTGGTGCTTGGCGGTGAGCTGGATCGAATCGATGGCGCGCAGGATCTCGTTGAAGTTGCGGCCAGTGGTCATCGGGTAGGTGAGGATCAGTTTTATCTTCTTGTCCGGGCCGATGACGTAGACCGAGCGCACAGTGGCGTTGTCGGCTGGCGTGCGGCCTTCGGAGCTGTCGCCGGCGCCCTCCGGCAGCATGTCGTAGAGCTTGGCGATCTTCAGGTCCTTGTCGCCGATCAGCGGGTAGTCGACGCTGAACCCGGTCGCGGTCTTGATGTCGTCCTTCCACTTGGCGTGGCTTTCGACCGGATCGACCGAGATGCCGATGATCTTGACGCCGCGCTTGCGGAATTCGCCTTCAAGGCCGGCCATGGTGCCGAGTTCGGTGGTGCAGACGGGCGTGAAATTCTTCGGGTGCGAGAACAGTACGGCCCAGCCGTCGCCGATCCATTCATGGAACTTGACCATGCCTTGGGTGGTCTCGGCGGTAAAATCGGGGGCGGTTTCGTTGATGCGCAGGCCCATGGCTCGCTCCTCTCGGTTCTTAACTATTGATTGGCCGCCCAAGATAGCGCAATCCGCGCGATTTTGGAGGCCGAAACGGGCTCTATCAGGTCTTCGGGAGAACGACCAAGGCGGATTTTCCACCTTTGGAGGAAAAACATACTCCTATTGGGGGAGGGGTTACGCCTTGGCCCTCAAAGGGGAAGCGTTAGCGCCCCTCGCGGTACCACATGGAGCCGAGCGCCAGGAGGAGCAGGCCGAGGCCGAAGAAGCCGCCGAACATCGGCACGCGGCTGACCGATTTCAGCACGCTGTCATTGGTGGTGCGCAGGCCGATCCAGTCGCGGCCGGAGGCTTCCGCCGTGCCGCGCACCGGAACCACGCTCGGCACGCTGATGCCAGTGAGGCCGGCGAGCCGGCGCACGCTGCCGCCGCTCGCCTCGACTGCCGGCCGTACGATGTTCTCCGTCGAGATGACGTCGGCGAATTCCGGCGCGTTGATCGGGCCGATATGGGCGAGCGCGGTGAGATCGCCGTTGGCGACCTGATAGAGGCCGATCTCGTTGGTTTCGACGCTGCCGGCGAAGATACCGGGCTCGGATTGTGAAAGCGGCACGGTCATCGCCTTGCCCGAAGGGGTGATGACCTGGGCGGCGCCGGGATCGTCGCTCATGGTCTGGCGGCGCACGTCCAGCGTCATGCCCCGGCCGTTGGCGGTGAGGCGTTCTTCCTCGAGTTCAGGTTCCTTCATCAGCCAGTGGGCGATGCGGCGATAGAGCGAGACATGCGGGCCGCCGCCCTCGAAGCCGCGCGCCCACAGCCAGCCCTGATCGGACAGGAACATGCCGACACGGCCTTCGCCCTTGCGGTCGAGCAGCAGCAGCGGACGGTCGTCAGGCCCCTTCATCACCACTTCGCCCTCGGGCCGGTCGATGCCGATGAGGCGGAACCAGCGGCTCCATTTGGGCGGTTCGGTGCCGGAGCCTTCGAGGCCGCGCGTGACGGGA
Organism: Mesorhizobium sp. DCY119; assembly: GCF_003590645.1. Taxonomy (NCBI): domain Bacteria; kingdom Pseudomonadati; phylum Pseudomonadota; class Alphaproteobacteria; order Hyphomicrobiales; family Phyllobacteriaceae; genus Mesorhizobium; species Mesorhizobium sp. DCY119. The sequence continues at coordinate 1,639,436 of NZ_CP031834.1, forward strand.
TGGCGTTTGCCGACGTCCGTCAGGCGCGGATAGAAGGCCTGATCGACGACCTCGCCGCTGGGCATCGCCGGCAGGGCCGACATCAGCGGCGTGCGCGCGATCGACTGGTCGCCGGCATATTCGGGGCCGGCGGCGATCAGGAGCGCGCCGCCCTTTTCGACATATTCGGCGATGTAGTCGTAATAGAGGATCGGCAGCACATCGCGGTGCTGGTAGCGATCGAAGATGATGAGGTCGAAATCGTTGATCTTGTCAACGAAGAGTTCGCGCGTCGGGAAGGCGATGAGCGACAATTCGTTGATCGGCGTGCCGTCCTGCTTTTCCGGCGGGCGCAGGATGGTGAAGTGGACGAGATCGACCGAGGCGTCGGACTTGAGCAGGTTGCGCCAGGTGCGCTCGCCGGCATGCGGCTCGCCCGAGACCAGCAGCACGCGCAGGTTTTCGCGAATGCCGTCGACCAGCGCGATGGCGCGGTTGTTGGTGTCGGTGAGTTCGCCGTCGACACGTTCGATCTGAAGCTCGACGATGTTGCGGCCGGCAGTCGGGATGGTGATGTCGACCGGCATTTCCTGGCCGATCGTCGCGCGCTCGACAGACACCTGCTGGCCGTTGACGGAGACGCGGACGTCGACTTCGCCGGTCGCGCCGCCGGTATCGAGCACGCGATAGGTCATGGCCAGCGGCTTGCCGACGATGCCGAATCGCGGGGCTTTTTCGAAGCGGATGCGGCGGTCGCGCTCGTTTTCCTCGCCGGTAATCAGGGCATGCAGCGGAGCGTGGAAATTGGGTGCGGCGGGCACATCGTGCACCTGCCCATCGGTGACCATGATGGCGCCGCCGATGCGCGAGGGCGGAACGTCGCGGAAGGCGCCGTCGAGGGCGGAGAACAGCCGCGTCTGCGTGCGCTCGTCGGCGGCATCGGCCTTGCCGGCCTCGACCACGCGCACCTCGAACTGCTTGAAGCGGGCAAGCCGTTCCTGCAGCGTGGTGACGGCCTGGTCGGTTTCGGCGGTGCGGTTGCCGATGTCCTGGCTCTGGCTGCGGTCGACGATCAGCGCGACGACGCTTTGCAGGGGCTCGCGGTCTTCATCGAGCAAAACGGGGTTGATGAGGGCTGCCGCCAATGCGGCCAGTGCTGCAAGGCGCAGCCATCCGCCGCGCTGGCGGAACCACAGGCCGAGGAGGGCCAAAAGCGCCAACGGCACGATGATGGCGGCGACAAGCGGCCAGCCGAGCAGGGGTTCGAAGGAAAGGGACCAGTTGTTCACGCTACTGCCCCAGCCTTTCGAGCAGCACCGGCACGTGGACCTGATCGGATTTGTAGTTGCCGGTCAGCATGTACATGACGATGTTGACGCCGGCGCGGTAGGCATAGATGCGCTGCATCGGGTCGGCCGGCACGGTCGGCAGCATCGGCTCGCCATTGGCGTCGATGGCCCATGCGCCGGCGAAATCATTGGCGGTGATCATGATCGGGGTGACGCCGTCGCCGGTGCGCACGGGGCGATGCTCGGGATTGGTCGCCTCGGCCGAGGCTTCCACCCAAAGTGGGCTACCGTTGAAGCGCCCGGGGAAATCCGGAAGGATGAAGAAGGATTTGGTCAGGACGTGGTCGGCCGGCACCGGCTCCAGCGGCGGCACGTTGAGATTGCCGAGGATGTCGCGCAGCCGCTCGGTCGCGGGGCTGGCGGAGCCGGCGTCGATGCCGGTCGAATACTGGTCGCGCGTGTCGAACAGCACCGTGCCGCCCTGCTGCATATAGGCGTCGATGCGAGCGATCGCCTGCTCGGTCGGCATGGCCGCGTTCGGGTCGATCGGCCAATAGATGATCGGGTAGAAGGAAAGCTCGTCCTTCGCGATGTCGACGCCGGCCGGCTTGCCCGGCTCGAGTGCCGTCTTGTCGATGAGGAAGCGCGACAGGCCGTCGAGGCCGGCGCGGCTGATGGCGTCGATGGAGGCGTCGCCGGTCAGCACATAGGCGAGGCGGGTGGTCGAGACCGCGTCGATGGCCTCGGCGTCGCCCGGCTTGGCATCCTGCGCCATGGCATGCGAGGAGAGCGCGAACATGGCGCCGGCGGCAAGCAGGATGACGGCGGCTGAGCCTGCCGCTCTTGCTGCCTTGCGGCGACGGTTGAACATGCCGCCCATCCAGAAGACGGCGAGGGTGTCGAGAAGCATCAGCAACAGGGCAGCAGCCACGAGCGGACCTTTCAGATCCCGGGATTCGTCGAAAGCATAGCGCATTTCGGTGACCGGCGCTGCGACCTGCGGACGGACGAGCGGGGTGAAGGCGGCATCGGCGCCAAGCAGGTTGTGGGCAACGACGCCTTCCTCGCTGCCATAGAGGCCGGGCGGGTTTTCGATGGTGACGGGTGCGGGGCCTTGTCCGACGGTCAGCGGCCGGGCATCGGGCGTCGGCGGCACGAGCGCGCCATTGGCGGCGATCATGCGGTAAGGGGCCAGCGAGGCAATCTGGCCCTCGGCATTCGCGGCAGCGGAACCCTGATTGCGTGAAAGCTGGACGAGACGGCGCAGCATCTCGACGAAGCTGCCTGAGATCGGCAGGTTGGACCACGTCGCTTCCGGCGTGATGTGGAAGAGGACGACGGTGCCTTTTTCGCGCTTCGCCCCGGTGACCAGCGGCGTGCCGTCGGCAAGGCTTGCCCAGGTGCGCTCGACGATATCCGCGGTCGGCTCGGCCAGCACCTGACGGCTGACGGTGACCTCGGAGGGTGGGGTCAGGTCGGCAAACGGGCCGGCTGGGAACTCGGCCACGGCCTGCGGCTCGGTCCAGGACAGCGCGCCGCCGAGCGAGCGTTCGCCGAGGCGCAAGCGCACAGGCAGAAGCTCTTCGTCATTGCCGGCTGCAGCGAGGCGCGAGCCGGCGAAGCGGACCAGCGTGCCGCCATTGTCGACCCATTCGATGAGTTTCTGGCGTGCAGCGTCTGGGATGGTGCCGACGTCGGCCATGACGATCATCGCCGGCTTCTGGTCAAGAAGCTGCGGGATGGCGTCGGCAAGGTCGGGGCTACGGGGCTCGACCAGATCGGCGAAAGGCTCGAGTGCGCGGCGGATGTAATAGAGCGGCGACAGCAGCGGCTGGGCCTGATCGGCCTCGGACTGGGAGAGCAGGCCGACGCGGCGGCGCTTGGAGCTTTCATCCAGCACGCGCACGGCTCCGGCCTGGTTTTCGCCGTCGATGGCGATCGCTGCGAAATCGTTGCGCAGTTCGAACGGCACCTGCATCTGGCCTGTCGCCGTCGTTTCGCCGGCGCCGAAGGTGAGTGCGGCATCGGCGATGCGGCGGCCCTTGTCGTCGAAGGCTCCGGCGGTGACCTGACGCGGGCCGGCATCGCCGGGCGGGCGAATGGCGGTTAGCGCAAAACCTTCGAGCTGGTTTTCGGCGGCCTTCAGCCCGACCGTGTTGAGCCGGTCGGGAACGACCCAGACGACGTCGGCGGGGTTCTTGCCGAGCAGGGTGTTGAAGGCGGCTTCGTCGCCCTGGGCCGCTAGGCCGTCGGCAAGGATGGCGACGCTGGCGCCGGGCAGCGCTTCAAGCGCTGCGGCGACCCGCGCATAGACGGCCGGGCGATCGGTCGGAACCGGGCGCGGCTTGGTGGCGCGCAGCTTGTCGCGGGCGGCTTCGGCGTCAAAGGGACCGATCTCGGCATTCGGCTTTTCGGCAGTGAAGGCGAGCAGAACCGGCACGCCGGTAGAGTTGGCATCGCCGATCAGGCGCTCTGCGGTGGCGACGCGGCGGTCCCAGTCGGGCGCGCTCGCCCAGTCATTGTCGATGACCAGCGCCAGCGCGCTGCCATTCGTGGGCAGCTTTTCGCGCGGGTTGAACACCGGCTCGGCCAGCGCCATGACGACGAGTGCCGCCATCAGAAGGCGCAGCAGCGTCAGCCACCACGGGCTCTGATGCGGCGTTTCCTCGCGCTTCAGGACGCGGGCGAGAATCTTCAGCGGCGGAAACACTTCCGTCTGCGGTTTCGGCGGCGTCAGGCGCAGCAGCCACCAGATGACCGGCAGCGCGAGCAGGCCCCAGAGGATGGCCGGAAAGCCGAAGGAAAGCGGGAGCCAGCTCATGCGCGGACCCCGGAAGCGTAGCCGCCATCGGCGGTCAGCGCCATGTGAATGCGCACAAGCGCATCGGAAGCGAGGCGGTCGGTGTGGTTGACGGTGTAGCTCCAGCCGAGACGCTTGCACCAGGCGGCCAGCTCATGGCGGCGGGCGGCATAGAGTCGCTGATACTCCTCGCTCAGCATTTCGGCACGGCCGGCGGTCAGCTTGTCGCCGGTCTCGGGATCGGTGAACTCGGTGCGGCCGGCATAGGGAAAGCTCTCTTCGGCCGGATCGGCGATCTCGATCAGATGCGCGCGCACGCCGTGACGGGCGAGCACGTCGAGCCATTCCTGGGTTTCCTCGACGGGATCGAGGAAGTCGCTGGCGATAACGATGTCGGAAAAGCGGCGGATGGCGGTGAGGTCAGGCCGTGCCGGCAGGCTGGAGGCGTGGGACAGGTGTCCGGCAAGCCGCTCGGCACCGTTGCGGGCGGTGAAAGGGTCGGTGAGGCCGGGCCAGGCGATGCGCTCGCCGCTGCGCGACAGAAGCTCGGCCAGCGCCAGCGTGATCACCAATGCGCGCGATTCCTTGGAAACGCTGGCCGTGGTCGATTTGTAGAGCATGGAAGCTGAAGGATCGGCCCAGAGCCAGACGGTATGGGCTGCCTCCCATTCGCGGTCGCGGACATAGGTGTGGTCATCGCGGGCCGAGCGGCGCCAGTCGATGCGCGACATCGCTTCGCCCTCGACATAGGGCCGGAACTGCCAGAAATTCTCGCCGATGCCGCGCTTGCGGCGGCCGTGCCAGCCGCCGATGACGGTGTTGACGACGCGGCGGGCCTCGATCAGCAGGTCGGGAACAAGCGAAGCACGCAGCCTTGCGCGGGCAAGGGCGTCTCGCGTGCCGACCGGGGAGGAGGCCTCGCCGATGCGTGCCATCAGACCCCTTTCACCAGCCGGGCGACGACATCGCGCACGCTCATGCCTTCGGCGCGGGCGGCGAATGTCAGCGCCATGCGGTGCTGCAACACGGGTTCAGCCAATGCCTTGACGTCGTCGATGGAGGGGGCAAGACGCCCTTCATAGAGCGCGCGGGCACGGGCGCAGAGCGTCAGCGCCTGGCTGGCGCGCGGGCCAGGGCCCCAGGCGACATGCTTGTCGGTCTCGGCATTGCCCTGACCTGGACGGGCGGAGCGGACGAGATCGAGGATCGCCTCGACCACGCTTTCGGGCACCGGCATGCGGCGGATAAGCTGCTGGATTTCCTGGAGCCGCGAAGGCGTCAGCACATTCGCGGCCTTGGCGTCTTCGACGCCGGTGGTTTCGAGCAGGATGCGGCGCTCGGCCTCGATGTCCGGGTAGAGAATATCGATCTGCATCAGGAAGCGGTCGAGCTGAGCTTCGGGTAGGGGATAGGTGCCTTCCTGCTCCAGCGGGTTCTGGGTGGCCAGAACGTGGAAGGGGGCGGGCAGATCGTGGCGCGCGCCGGCTATGGTGACGTGGTATTCCTGCATCGACTGCAGCAGCGCCGACTGGGTGCGCGGCGAGGCGCGGTTGATTTCGTCGGCCATCAGCAATTGCGCGAAGATCGGGCCGGGAATGAAGCGGAAGGAGCGCTTGCCGGCCTCGTCCTGCTCCATCACTTCGGAACCGAGAATATCGGACGGCATCAAATCGGGCGTGAACTGGACGCGGCGGGCATCCATGCCGAGAACGATGCCCAAAGTCTCGACCAGCTTGGTCTTGGCAAGGCCGGGAACGCCGACCAGAAGCGCGTGGCCGCCAGCCAGCAGGGCGACGAGCGTGCGCTCGACCACGCTTTCCTGGCCGAAAATGACCTTGCCGACGCCGTCGCGGACCTTGGAGATGTCAGCCAGTGCCGTTTCGGCCTGCGCCACCATTTCCTTTTCGCCGATCGATGGGTCCTTGACGATTATGCTCATGCCGCTTCGATCCTCGTTTGTCTGGAACGTCGGCCGGCAACGTCCAGTGCCGCGATTCGCACGCCTATGGTGCCATTGAATGAACTTAAATCACTCATCTAGGCTGACAAGCGCAACAACAGTGACTATTTCGTGACCATGACCAAAGTCGAAGATCATCGTGAACAGACCCTGACCAGCGTTGCCGACACCGCCGGGCTGTCGGCGCTGATCTCACGCGCGGCCCGCGCAGGCAAGGGTCTGCCGCCGGTCGAGCGCTGGAATCCCGACTTCTGCGGTGATCTCGACATGGAGATCCGGCCGGACGGGACCTGGTTCTATCTCGGCACGCCGATCGGGCGCATGCCGCTGGTGCAACTGTTCTCGACGGTGCTGCGCAAGGACGCCGACGGCAAGACCTATCTCGTCACGCCGGTGGAAAAGGTCGGCATCAGGGTGGTCGATGCGCCGTTCGTTGCGGTCGAGATGAACGTCTCGGGTAAAGGCAACGGGCAGGTCATCACCTTCCGCACCAATGTCGGCGATGTCGTTGAAGCGGGGCCGGAACATCCGCTGCGTTTCGTTGACGAGGACGACACCGGCGGTCTGAAGCCCTATGTGCTGGTGCGCGGAAGGCTGGAAGCGCTGGTAGCGCGGCCGGTGATGTATGAACTGGTCGAACATGGCGAGGAAATCGAGATCGATGGCGAGTTGATGTTTGCGGTGCGGGCAGGGGGCGAGGTCTATCCGATCATGCCGGCCGAGAAACTCCGGCGGTTGAGCGCCTGAGCCATGGACAACGCAGTCGCAACGCATTTTTCGGCTCTCGATTTCCGCAGGCGTGTGGAGCGGGAGCGCGAGCCGGAACCGGACCCGGACTATGGCGACCATCGCTTCAATCCGGGTTTTGGCCATCTGATCCGCCGCGATAATCTGCGTGACGCTGCCGTGTTGATCCCCGTAGTAGATCATGGCGACGAGGCCAGCGTGATCCTGACCAAGCGCACGGAAAAACTGCGCAATCATTCGGGGCAGGTGGCGTTTCCGGGTGGTCGCATCGACCCGACCGACCCGACGCCGGAGTTTGCCGCACTGCGCGAGACGGTTGAGGAAATCGGGCTGGGCGAGGATCATGTCGAGGTCGTCGGGCGCATGCCCGATTATGTTGCCGGCAGTGGTTACCGCATCGCGCCGGTGCTTGGCATCGTGCGGCCGGGGTTTCATCTAACGATCAATCCGCATGAAGTGGATACGGCCTTCGAAGTGCCGCTGCGTTTCCTCATGGACCCCGCCAACCACCACCAGAGCAGCCGGATGTGGAACGACAAGGAATGGGTCTATTACGATATGCCCTATGGCGGCCAGCGCATCTGGGGCGTCACCGCCGGCATCATCCGCACGCTTTATGAAAGGCTCTATGCATGAGCGATAGGGCGTCGATCGCCGGCCGGGCCAAATGGCTCGGCGACAAGGATATTCAGCGCCTTCTGGCGGCGCTCTCGGCTGATGGCGAGGAAGCACGCATCGCCGGCGGCGCGGTGCGCAATGCGCTGCTGGGCGAGACGGTTTCCGACATCGACATCGCCACGACCAATCGCCCGGAGGAGACGACGCGCCGCGCCGAGGCTGCCGGCTTCAAGGCCGTTCCGACCGGGGCCGAGCACGGTACGATCACCGTCATTGCCGGCGGCAAGCCGTTCGAGGTGACGACGCTGCGCGCCGATGTCGAGACCGACGGGCGGCGCGCCAAGGTGCGCTTCGGCCGTGACTGGAAGAGCGACGCCGAGCGGCGCGACTTCACCATCAATGCGCTCTACGCCGAAGCCGACGGCACGGTTATCGATCTCGTCGGCGGGCTTGCCGATCTCGAAAGCCGCACCTTGCGTTTCATCGGCGATGCGGAAGCGCGCATTCGCGAAGACTATCTGCGCATCCTGCGGTTTTACCGGTTCTTCGCCTGGTACGGCTCGGGCCGGCCGGACGCCGAGGGCGTGAAGGCCAGCGCGCGGCTGAAAGACGGGCTCGACCAGCTTTCGGCGGAGCGCGTCTGGGCCGAGCTGAAAAAGCTGCTTTCTGCGCCTGACCCCTCGCGTACGCTTTTGTGGATGCGACAGGCCGGCGTTTTGACGCGTATCCTGCCCGAGAGCGAGAAATGGGGCATCGATGCCATTCACGGGCTGGTGAAGACCGAACGTGATCTGGGCTGGAAGCCCGATCCGTTGCTGCGGCTCGCGGCGATCGTGCCGCCGGATGCCGCGCGCATGGCCGGGCTGGCCGAGCGGTTGAAGTTTTCGAAGGTCGAGAGCGAACGCCTGCTGCAGTGGGCGGGCGCGCCGGCGCCGGTATCGACATGGGCTGAAGGCGCTTTTGCAAAGATGCTCTATCGTGGCGAGCCGAAAGGTTTTGCCGATCGCCTGCGTCTGGCGCTGGCTTCGGCGCGTGCCCGTGCGGTCGAGGACGACAAGGCGCTGATGGAAGCCGGCGGGTTCTCGCGATTGCTGGCTTTCGCGGAAAAGTGGGAAAGGCCGGATTTCCCGGTCAAGGGCGCGGATTTGACCGCGCTGGGTGTCACGCAAGGGCCGAAAATAGGCGATACGCTACGCGCGCTGGAAACCGCATGGGTCGATTCCGGCTTTGCGCTCGATCGCGACGCGCTGCTTAAGCGCGCCGCCGGCAGTTTTTAAAACAACAAGTTAGCGGATTTCGATCAGGCCGCGTCGCGGACTTTTTCGATCCGTGAGCGGATCGCTTCGATCATGGTTTCGCGAATGATCGTTTCGCCATGGGTTTCGCGCATATGCTCGACTGCGCGGCGCATCACTTCGGCTTCTTCCTCATGCTTCGTATGCCAGTCGCAGCCGGGAACAAGCGATCCGCATTGAAATTCCTTCATTGGTTTTCCTCCTAATCCTCGCTCTTGGTGGCGGACAGGATGATAACACGGAATGGGGCAATAAGTTGCGTCTGCCGGCCTGGATCAACTCATTCTGATCAAGGCTTGTTTCAGTTCAACGAAACGGCATTCGAACGGGCCAGCCAATCGCTGACGAGCTTGGCGTCTTCGTCGCCGAGACCATGGTCGGCCTTGATCATATGTGCGTCGATGCGCGCGCCGTGATCCTTCAGCATCGCTTCGAGGGCGGGTGCGAAGGGCGAATAGGTCACGTCGGCCTGACCGGCGACGACGAGATAACGGACGCTGGACAGATCGACCGCCGGAATTTTTTCCAGCACCGACATTGGCCGCAGCAGCACGGCGCGCTCAACGAGGCCGGGGTGAAGCAGGGTCAATGCGGCCAGCAGATTGGCGCCGTTGGAATAGCCGACGAAGGTGGTGTGATCGAGATCGAGCATCTTCTTCTTGACGGCGTCCTGCAGGAAACCAGCAAAGGCGTTTGCCTCCGAGCGGATGTCGCGCTGGTCGAATCGGGTCGGCGTCAGGCGGGCGTACCAGCGCTTGCTGCCATCCTGTACGACGCGGCCGCGCACGCCCATCAGCACCGAACGCGGGGCGATGCGGGAGGCGAGCGCCATCATCGTCGTCTCGTCGCCGCCCGAGCCGTGAAGGAGCACAAGCGTTTCGGCAGTGGCCTTTTCCGGCCGCTTGACGAGGACGGTAAAATTCTTCGCGCGGATGATGGACGACGAGGCGGCGGCCGGCGGAACGGCTGCGTTGATTTCAGGAGCGTGCGAATCCTGTTCGATCATGGCCTTCACTGGCTCGGCTTTAAGGCTTTTCACGGGCGTCTCGACCGACAGGTCCGGGCAGCGCGCCGCAGCCGCACTTGCGGGTTTCGGTGATTCCTTACTGCTGTTGGAAGCCGCCATTTTTGCCTGCGAACCATTGCGCTCGCAATCAGATAGATCGCGCGCGCCGGCTGCGCCAGCAAAACCGAGGACAAGAATAAGCGCCATCGCGCCGAGGAGAGACTGCTTGATCATGGACGGACACTGTCAGCTAAAAGTTAACTAAAATTCTAGAGCCTGATCCATCACAAGAGATTCCGGATCGTGCTCTATCGTCTTGTTTCGCCACGATCTTTCCGGGAGCCGGGTTCCGGCTGCCGATCATGGTTTAGCGCGTTTCGCGGGAGGCCCAACCCCACCGCATTTCATGTGTCATGCGTAGATTCTAAGTGTTACAGCGTCCTTTGCGCGTCCGACTGGACGCGCGGCGCTGTAAGCAGGGCGGCGCGTTTTCACGCTCGCCCCAGCTTCATTCAAGTCCTAATCAGAATATTTTCGTTTGTCACCACGCAATCTTACAGGTGGTAACAATCCGGCATAAGTGTCGCTTTCAGGTCACATTGCCTATAAGCGACATGCTACGGGCGAGGTCACGGCCACTTCACCTCGGGCGGCATGCTCGACAGGATCGAGTTGACGTTGCCGCCGGTCTTCAGGCCGAAGATGGTGCCGCGGTCGTAGAGCAGGTTGAACTCGACATAGCGGCCGCGGCGAATCAGTTGCTCCTCGCGGTCGCCATCGGTCCAGTTCAGGCCGAAATTCTTGCGCACCAGATGCTGGTAGACGACGAGGAAGGAGCGGCCGACGTCCTGCACGAAGCGGAAATCGGCTTCCCAGCCGCCTTTTTCCTGCGGCGACTGCAGGTAGTCGAAGAAGATGCCGCCGACGCCGCGCGCCTCATTGCGGTGGGGCAGATAAAAATACTCGTCGCACCAGGCCTTGTAGCGGTCGTAGTCGGCGATCGCGGCATGCTTGCCGCAGGCGAACTGCATCGTCTTGTGGAAGGCGAGTGTATCAGGGTCTTCCTGCGTGCGACGCTTGTCGAGCACGGGGGTGAGATCGGCGCCGCCGCCGAACCATTGGCGCGAGGTCACGACCATGCGCGTGTTCATGTGCACGGCGGGCACGTTCGGGTTCCAGGGATGGGCGATCAGCGAGATGCCGCTTGCCCAGAAACTGGGATCTTCCTCGGCGCCGGGCATCTGCTTGCGGAATTCGGGAGAGAATTCGCCATGGACGGTGGAGGTGTGGACGCCGACTTTTTCGAAGACGCGGCCATGCATCATCGACATGATGCCGCCACCGCCCTTGCCTTCTTCGCGCTGCCAGGGGGTCTTTTCGAAACGGCCCGGCGACCACGAGGCCTGCGGGCCGGTGAGATCGTCCTCGATCTGCTCGAAGCCGGCACAGATGCGGTCGCGCAGTTCCTCGAACCAGGCGCGCGCGCGTTCCTTCTTGCCTTCGATATCCGCAGGCAATCCCACCGGTATTTCAGCTCGCTCCATAGGCACTCGTCTCCACTCACTGCCTTGCAGGCCTGCCATCCCGTGAATGGCGCCTGCGAAAATGACTCGTCTTTTCCCGCGCGATCCCTAATCTGTAATTGATCAGGGTCAAGGAGTTAGTCGTGCGTACCCCGACGAGACCGCCGCTCGATGGTCTGAAAAGAAGGCTCGATCAAAGCCGGGCTGAGCGTGAGCGCACGCCGCGCGACGGCTTTTTGCGCGAGACCTTCGTGTTGCCCCGTCCGGACGCTCGCGCCAAGGCGCAGGAGTGGTTCGAACGCTGGCCGAAGCAGGCCTACTGGACAACGATCGAAAGCTGGTTCGAGCGACCGGGCGATGTCATCGAATTCACCATCCGGCGTCTGCCGACTTCCGACTAGACTGTGTTGAGATTCAGGCGGGCGGTAGCCAAGTTCAGAGCTTTCCGCATTCGCGGCTGGATTTTCGATGCGATGCGGTCAGAAGCAGGCGCGGGCCGGGTCCATCTTCGCTGAGATGGTCGTCGGCATTGTGCAAGGGGCAGCGGTCGATCGACATGCAGCCGCAGCCGATGCAGTTGGTCAGCCCGTTGCGCAATTTCTGCAACTGAAGAATGCGCTGGTCGAGATCAGCGGCCCAGCCTTCCGAAAGCACGCGCCAGTCCTCCCGTGTCGGCGTCCTTCCGTCCGGCAATGCGGCAAGGGCGGCGGAAATGTCGGCCAGCGAAATGCCGACCTCCTGCGCGACCTTGATGACGGCGACTCGGCGCAGCACGTCCTGGCCGTAGCGCCGCTGGTTGCCGCCGGTGCGGTGGCTTTTGATCAGGCCCTTCGTCTCATAGAAATGAAGCGCTGAAACCGCGATGCCGCTGCGATGCGCCACCTCGCCGACCGATAATTCCCTGCCCATGTCCGACTTTCCGCTTGACCTCAACTAATGTTGAGGTTGTAGCAAGATATCCTTCAGGACGCAAATCGAAGGATGAGATGATGTTCACACGGCTGAGAATCGGTGGGTCGGTCAGGGTCCGGGGGCGCAAGATCGCAAGCTGGGCGATCGTGGCCGGCGTGGAGGATGTTTCAGCCGAGTTGCCGGATCGCTTCGCCCGCAGCCATCGCGGCACTCAGCGCGAGATTGAGGCTGCGGCCGCCGCCCTTCATCGGAATGAGGAGCCGCGCGTCGGCGGTCTCATGCACGTCTTCTGGTACGCCCGCCGATTCGCGGCCAAACAATATTACGTCGCCATCAGCGTAGCGAAATTGCGTGTAGGGCAGGGCGGCTTTGGTCGAGAAAAGAACGAGGCGGCGGCCCTCAGACTTTCGCCACGCCTCAAAAGCCGTGAAATCGACATGGCGCGTCAGGGAGGCCATTTCGAGATAATCCATGCCGGCTCGTCTCAGGTTCCGGTCGGAAAGATCGAAGCCGGCTGGCTCGATGATATCCACGGCGATGCCAAGGCAGGCGGCCATGCGCAGGATGGTGCCGGTGTTGCCGGCGATGTCGGGCTGGTAGAGGGCGATGCGGATGCCGTCGGCCAATATCTTCACTCGCTAATGTGTTGCGTTACAGCCACAGGCGCCGCAAGGTTGCGACAATTTGGCAGTTACGCGTGGTCTTGCGCGCCGAATGCGGTTATAGAGCCGTCATTGTCAACTCGAACCGACGGAGGCAGTCATGACTATGCGTGTATTCTTGCTCCCGGCCCATGCTGCACGACGCTGACGGCGGTTTTCGGTTCGAAGCTTTCCTTTGACATTCTAAAGCACCAGTAACTCCATCTCCGCGTATTCGTGCGCGTGTCTTTGCTCCCGATCCACGGCCTCTGGGCGTGATGTCGGCCTGGGTTTGGCGCTTTAACTCTGACATTTCGAAGCTTCAGGACTCGATTCCCGCCGGAACTCTTTTCCGTTTTCAAAGGAATCCGACGATGTCTTTTTCATTCAGGGGACGAAAATCCCCACCCGAACCAGCCCCTTTGTCGCGGCAGCCGAACGGTCGCGTGAGCCTGTCCGAACGCAAGCTGTCGGCCTGGGCGATGGTCATGGGCGTGCGGCTGCCGTCCGACTACCCCGAGAGCCGGATGCGGCGTCGCGGCGGTTTGCCCGATGTCGACTTTTCGGGTGCAAGCCCCGATCCGGGCTACCGCTCGCCATTGCAAAGGCTGAGCGATCGCATTGCTTCGGCGTTGCGGTCTCTCAGGGACTGGCGGGCTCCTGCCACGACCGTGGCAGGAGCGATCGCCGAAGATATCGGCGAATCCGCGCGGACACCCTACATTGAGGAGAACGGGCCTGCCCTGGCGGGCAAGCCCGATCAAGCCGGTGAGGAGACGCCCGAATATGATGGCGGTGAATCGGTTCGCCGCGCTGCATGACGCAACGCTGTAACATGATCGCGGATTGATTCCGGGGCATGTTACAAGTTGTTGCTTTTACGAACGATTTGCCCGAACGGCGCGCCGCTTTTCGGGAAAGGCACCAAACAGAGAATGAACGATGTTTCGCTGGTTTGAAAAAAGGTTAGATCCGTTTCCCGCTGCGGAGCCGGTCGAGCCGCCCAAGACGCTGGTGGCCTTCTGCCTCCATTACACCAAGGGATCGTGGCCCTTCATTGCCGTCTCGGCTGTTCTGACGGCGCTGGTCGCGTTGGCCGAAGTGTGGATGTTCGGCTTCCTCGGCTCGATCGTCGACTGGCTGTCGGCACAGAATCGCGAGACGTTCCTCCAGACCGAGGGCTGGAAGCTGGCGGCGATGGCTTTCGTCGTGCTGTTTCTGTTGCCGGGCACGGTGTTCATCAATTCGATGGTCAACCAGCAGACGCTGATGGGCAACTATCCCATGCGCATCCGCTGGCAGGTGCATCGCTACCTGCTCAAGCAGTCGATGACCTTCTATCAGGACGAGTTCGCCGGCCGCATCGCCACCAAGCTGATGCAGACCGCGCTCGCCGTGCGCGAATGCGTGATCAAGCTGGTCGACGTGCTGAACTATGTCATCGTCTATTTCCTCGGCATGCTGGCCATCGTCGGATCGGCCGACTGGCGGCTGGCTGCGCCGCTGGCAATCTGGCTCGTCTGCTACGTCATCCTGCTGCGCTATTTCATACCCCGGCTCGGCAAGGTGGCCGAAGAGCAGGCTGATGCGCGTTCAGTAATGACGGGACGCGTCGTCGACAGCTACACCAATATCCAGACGGTGAAGCTGTTTTCGCACAGCCGGCGTGAAGCCTCCTTTGCGCGCGAGGGCATGTCGAGCTTCCTCGAGACGGTCTACCGCTCGATGCGGCTGGTCACCGGGCTTTATGGCGTTCTCTACGTCCTCAACTCGATCCTGCTCACTGCCGTCACAGCACTGTCCATCTGGCTGTGGCTCGGCGAGGCCGTGTCGATCGGCGCGGTCGCCGTCGTCATCGGGCTGGTGCTGCGGCTGTGGGGCATGTCGCAATGGATCATGTGGGAAGTGTCTGGCCTGTTCGAGAATATCGGCACGGTGCAGGACGGCATCGGCTCGATTTCGATGCCGCGGCTTGTCGAGGACAAGCCCGGTGCGAAGGAGATCGTCGTCAGCAAGGGCGAGATCGCGTTCGAGAATATCGGCTTCCATTATGGCAAGGGCAAAGGGGTCATCGAGCATCTTTCGCTGACGATCAGGCCGGGCGAGAAGGTCGGTCTGGTCGGGCGCTCGGGTGCGGGCAAGTCGACGCTGGTGAACCTTTTGCTGCGCTTCTACGATCTGGAAAGCGGACGCATCCTTGTCGACGGCCAGGACATCTCGGCCGTGGCGCAGGATTCGCTGCGCGCCGAGATCGGCATGGTCACGCAGGATACGTCGCTGCTGCATCGCTCGGTGCGCGACAATATTCTCTATGGCCGTCCCGACGCCGACGACGAGATGATGGTGGAAGCGGCGCGGCGCGCCTCGGCTGCCGAATTCATCGCCGGGCTTTCCGATCCGAAGGGCCGCAAGGGCTATGACGCCCACGTCGGCGAACGCGGCGTGAAATTGTCGGGCGGCCAAAGGCAACGCATCGCCATTGCCCGCGTTATGCTGAAGGACGCGCCGATCCTCATTCTCGACGAGGCGACGTCTGCGCTCGATTCCGAGGTCGAAGCGGCAATCCAGGAAAACCTCTACCGGCTGATGGAGGGCAAGACAGTGATCGCGATCGCCCACCGGCTTTCCACCATCGCCGCGATGGACCGGCTCGTCGTCATGGATCAGGGCCGCGTCATCGAGGAAGGCTCGCATGAGGAACTCGTCGCACGCGGCGGGCTCTATGCGCAGCTCTGGAATCGGCAATCTGGTGGCTTCCTGCCCAGCGACGAATCGGTTGAGAATGGACCCATAGGAAAGGGTCTCGCCGCCGAATGAGCATGCGCGCCGTCTATGAGATGTTCGAAGGCTGGGTGAACCCGTTTCGGGAGCCCCGGAGCCTTCGGCCACCCGAGACGGTGTGGGGCTTTATCTGGCACTATGTCGGCCAGGCAAAGCTCGCCTTCTTCGCCATGCTGGTTATCGGTGGAATAGCCCCGCTCGTCGAAGCGGGGCTTTTCTACTTTGTCGGGCACCTCGTCGATATTCTCGATCAGGCGTCCGGCAACAGAAGCTGGCAGGGGCTCTGGGATGCTGCCGGCATGCAGCTGCTGTTCATGCTGGTCACCGTTCTGGTGCTGCGGACGATCGTCGAGGCGCTGTCCGACCTGATCGACGAGCAGACCATCACGCCGGGATTCTACAATCTCGTGCGATGGCAGGCGCATCGCCATGTCTCGCGCCAGTCCTATGCGTTTTTCCAGAACGATTTCGCCGGCCGCATCGCCACCAAGGTTTGGCAGGCGGGGCAGGCAACCGGCGACCTGATGGAAAGCTTCATCGAGGTCGTGTGGTTCATGATCATCTATACGATCACCACGCTGGCGCTGGTGGCGAGCCTCGATCTCAGGATGGCGGGGCTGGTGGTGATCTGGATCATCGCCTTCGGCTTCGTCGCCCGCCATTACCTGCCGTCGATCCGCAAGCATGCCGAGGCGACTGCCGAGGCCGGCTCGATGATCAATGGCCGCATCGTCGATTCCTATTCCAATGTGCTGACGCTGAAGCTGTTCGCCGCCGATGGCGACGATCGCTACATTCGCAACGGCTTCGACATCTATGTCGAGACGCAGCGGCCGTTCATGCGCAAGCTGACCGGCCTGCGCATCAGCATGACCGCGCTGTCGGGTGTGATGATCACGGCGATCGCCTGCTTTGCCGTCTTTCTCTGGGTCGAGGGCACGATCACGGTCGGCGCGGTCGCCTTCACGCTCAGTCTCGTGCTGCGGCTCAACATGCTGCTGCTGCGGCTGATGATGCAGCTCAACGGCATCCTGCGAAATCTCGGCGTGCTGGAAAACTCCAAGGCGCTGATCTCGCAGCCGCTCGGGCTGATCGACAAGCCCGGTGCGAAGGACCTGGTGGTCAAGGGCGGCGAAATCCGCGCGGAGAACGTCGTCTTCCACTACGGCAAGGGCGGCGGCGTGCTGGACGGCATCGATCTTGTCGTCAAGCCGGGCGAAAAGGTTGGGCTGGTCGGGCCGTCCGGCGCCGGCAAGACGACGCTCGTCAATCTGATGCTCCGGCTCTACGACCTCGAAGGTGGCAGGATTCTCATCGACGGGCAGGATGTCTCCACGGTGACGCAGAATTCGCTGCGCGCCAATATCGGCGTCGTCAGCCAGGATACCGCGCTCTTCCATCGCTCGCTGCGCGACAATATCAAGCTCGGCAAGCCGGACGCGACCGAGGCCGAGGTGATCGCGGCAGCACGAAAGGCCGAGGCGCATGGGTTCATCGGCCGGCTGCGCGACAACAATGAGCGCTCCGGCTACGACGCCTATGCCGGCGAGCGCGGCGTGAAGCTGTCGGGCGGCCAGCGCCAGCGCATCGCCATTGCCCGTGTTTTCCTGAAGGACGCGCCTATATTGGTGCTGGATGAAGCGACGTCGGCGCTCGATTCGGATGTCGAAGCGGCGATCCAGGAAAATCTCCATGCGCTGATGCAGAACAAGACCGTCATCGCCATTGCGCACCGCCTCTCTACCATCGCAGCCCTCGACCGGCTGGTGGTGCTCGATGACGGACGCATCGTCGAGCAGGGCACGCATGATGAGCTGGTCGAAATGGATGGGCTTTATGCGCGGCTGTGGAAGCGCCAGTCGGGCGGCTTCCTGTTCCATGAAGACCAGATCGAAGCGACGAGGCCGGCCGAATGAAAGACGGCGGTTTTAGCGACAGGCTGTGGCGCAGGCTGGAAGGCTGGATCGATCCGTTCCAGGACACCGACCGCGAGGTGCTGCCGGCCAATGCGTGGCGCTTCATTCTTTATTTCGCCAGCCAGGCCAAGGGACCGTTCATCCTGCTCCTGATCGTCGGCGGCTTGAGTGGGGCGGTCGACGCCGCGCTCTACTGGTCCGTCGGCTGGCTGATCGACCTTCTCGACAAAACGAGCCCGCAGGCATTGCTGACCGATCACTGGCCGGAACTGGTGGGGCTCATGGCGCTGCTTCTGGTGGTACGCAGCGTGGTGATGATCGGCGGCGCGATCGTCGAGCAGCAGATGGTCGTGCCCGGGTTTTTCTCGATGGTGCGCTGGCAGGCGTTCCGCCGCGTCATCGAGCAGCCCTATGATTTCTACCAGAACGATTTTGCCGGGCGCATCGCCACCAAGATCATGCAGGGCGGCGAGGCCGTCGGCGATTTCATCGTCAACGTGCTCCAGACCATGTGGGCGTTCCTGACCTTCATGATCCTGACGACGACGATCCTGATAACCGTCGATCCGCTGATGGGCGTTGTGGTGACGGTCTGGTTCATTTTGTATGGAGCGATCGTCTATTTCCTGCTGCCTGAGATGCGCCGCGCCGGCCGCGCGACGGCCGACGAGCGTTCGATCTTCAACGGCAGGCTGGTCGATGCCTTCACCAACATCATGGCGGTGAAGCTCTTCGACAGCGGGCGGCGCGAACATGCCTATGTCCGCGACGGGTTGGAGCGGTTTCTGGTCGCCGTTGTTCGGCTGACGCGGTCGGTGACGCTGGTGCGCAGCTCGATCGCCATCCTGAACGGCTTCATGATGGGATCGGTGGCGGCGATCTGCATTTACAAATGGACCGGCGGCGGCATTTCCACCGGCGCCATCGCCGCCTCGCTCGGCCTTGTCTTCCGGCTGAACCAGATGTCCGGCTGGATCATGTTCAATATCAGCGGCCTGATCCGCAATTACGCCACCGTGCAGGATGCCACCCGCACGATCTCGGTACGCCCGGCGATCCGGGATGCGGCGGATGCACTCGTCATGCCGCGCGCCGAGGGCGATATCCGCTTCGAGAACGTCTCCTTCCACTATGGCAAGGGCGGCGGCGTCATCGAAAACCTGAACCTGCATATCAGGCCGGGCGAACGGGTGGCGCTGATCGGGCCGTCGGGTGCGGGCAAGACGACCATCGTCAATCTCGCGCTGCGGCTGTTTGATGTCGAGCAAGGCCGCATTCTTATCGACGGGCATGATTTGCGCTCGGTCACGCAAGGCTCGCTGCGCGCGCAGTTCGGCGTGGTCAGCCAGGAGGCGATGCTGATGCATCGCTCGATCCGCGACAATATCGGCTATGGCCGCGAAGGGGCGACGCAGGCCGAGATCGAGGAGGCGGCCGAGCGGGCGGCGGCGCATGAGTTCATCGTCGATGTCTCCGATCCAAAGGACAGGCGCGGCTACGATGCCCATGTCGGCGAGCGCGGCGTAAAACTCTCGGGCGGCCAGCGCCAGCGCGTGGCCATCGCGCGCATGATGCTGAAGGACGCGCCTATCCTCATTCTCGACGAGGCAACCTCGGCGCTCGATTCGGAAGTCGAGGCGGCGATCCAGGACAATCTCTACCGGATGATGGAGGGCAAGACCGTCATCGCCATCGCTCACCGGCTTTCCACCATCGCAGCACTTGATCGTCTGATCGTGCTGGATGATGGCAAGATCGTCGAGGAAGGCACGCATGAAGCGCTGATCGCCAGGGACGGGCTTTATGCGCAGCTGTGGAAGCGCCAGTCGGGCGGCTTCCTGGCCGATCGGCTCGCCGCGGAGTAGGCGGTCATGTCGCTTCGTCCCCCGGGCAAGTATTCGCATCCATCGCAGGAAACCGGCTTCAACGTGCTCGAGCACGAGATGCTGGCGGAAATGGCCGTATCGCTCGGACGCGCCGGACAGCGCGCCGAAGAGGCGCTGGCGCTGCTGCGCGATCACCATGGCGACGAGGCAACGAGACCGAAGCTGCTGAAAGCGGCGGCGCGGGCCGTGCATGCCTATTTCATCCAGCGCGAGCTTTGCGGCCTGCGCCGCCATGACGACGTGATCCGCGATCTCGCCATTCCGAAGGAAGTGCTGGTCAGGCTCGGGGCGATGTGAGCGCGCTCATTCGAGCCATTCGGTGATGAAACTATCGCTGGCGTGAATGTCGATCGTTTCCAGCAGGTCGGGACCGATGTTTTCGAATTTGTGCGGCGTGTTGGCCGGTGCGACAAGGACCATGCCGGCCCGTGCTTCGATCTGCTGGTCACCAACCGTGAAGCGGGCGCGGCCGGACCGGATGATGAAGGTTTCGGCATAAGGATGCCGGTGCAGCCTTGGCCCGCTGCCGATCGTTTCCAAGCTGTTGAAGATTATCGAAACCGGTGAGCCGCATGCGGTACCTGGCAACTCGCCGTGCCACAAGGTCGGCGATTCGGCCCATCCATCGCGATCGATCACGGTCACCATGGCGGCGACGATACTCTGGAGCGTTGCTGCATGTCGAGGAGGCGGGCGGGGAGTGCCGTTTTCTACCTTGTTGATAGACTCTCCACAGCCACCCGCGACAATCTGCCCTGACCCCTTGTCCCGTCTGGACAAGAGCCGGCTTCGCGCATAAACCGAGTGCCAAATGCCGGAGGAATTCGTCAGCCTGTTCCGCTATGCGGTTGCGGGCTGTCGACAGTGAGCGGGGACATGGCTCGACCGCCGGCGTGGGTAAGGCGAAAGGATCATATCTCGTGAGCGCAAACGACACGATCGACCCAACCCGTCGTGATTTTCTTTATGTGGCGACCGGCATGGCTGGCGTCGTTGGCGCTGGTGCGGTCGCCTGGCCGTTCATCGACCAGATGCGCCCCGACGCCTCGACGCTTGCAGCCTCCTCGGTCGAGGTCGACGTTTCGTCGCTGACGCCGGGCATGTCGCTGACGGTCAAGTGGCGCGGCAAGCCGGTGGCTATCCGCAACCGCACGGAAAAAGAAATGAAGGATGCCGAGGCTGTCAGCCTTAGCGACCTCAAGGATCCGCTTGCGCGCAACGCCAATCTGGCCAGCGACGCGCCCGCGACCGACGCGAACCGCACCGTGCCGGGCAAGGAAGCCTGGATGGTGATGGTTCAGGTCTGCACCCATCTTGGCTGCATCCCGCTCGGCGAGCAGGGTGAATATGGCGGCTGGTTCTGCCCGTGCCACGGCTCGGCATACGATACGGCCGGGCGCATTCGCAAAGGACCGGCGCCTGAGAACATGGCGATCCCGATATTCTCGTTCATTTCCGACACTTCGATCCGGATCGGCTAAGGCAGAGGGAACTTAATCCATGAGCGGTGGACACTCGACCTATTCGCCAAAAACAGGCATCGAACGCTGGTTCGACGCGCGCATGCCATTGCCGCGCCTCATCCATGATTCGTTCGTCTCTTTTCCGGTTCCGCGTAACCTGAACTATGCCTACACCTTCGGCGGCATCCTTTCGCTGATGCTGGGCGCGCAGATCCTGACCGGCATCGTGCTGGCCATGCACTATGCGGCAGACACGACGCTGGCTTTCCAGTCGGTCGAAAAGATCATGCGTGACGTGAATTCGGGCTGGCTGCTGCGCTACCTGCATTCCAACGGCGCTTCGATGTTCTTTATTGCGGTCTATATCCACATCATGCGCGGCCTCTACTACGGCTCATACAAGGCGCCGCGTGAGTTGCTCTGGATTCTCGGCTGCATCATTTACCTCCTGATGATGGCGACCGGTTTCATGGGCTACGTGCTGCCTTGGGGCCAGATGTCCTTCTGGGGCGCCACCGTCATCACCGGCTTCTTCACCGCCATTCCGCTGGTGGGCGAGTGGATCCAGCAGCTTCTGCTTGGTGGCTTCGCCGTCGACAATCCGACGCTGAACCGCTTCTTTGCGCTGCACTACCTGCTGCCCTTCATGATCGCCGGCGTCGTCATTCTTCATATCTGGGCGCTGCATGTGGTCGGCCAGACCAACCCGACCGGCATCGAGATCAAGTCGAAGACCGACACCGTGGCCTTCACGCCCTATGCGACCATCAAGGATGCGTTCGGCATGGTCGTGTTCCTCGCCGTGTTCGCCTACTTCGTCTTCTACATCCCGAACTATCTCGGCCACCCCGACAACTACATCGTTGCCGACTCGCTGAAGACGCCGGCCCATATCGTGCCTGAATGGTACTACCTGCCGTTCTACGCGATCCTGCGCGCCATCACCTTCAACATCGGTCCGATCGACTCGAAGCTCGGCGGCGTGCTGGCCATGTTCGGCGCCATCGCGGTCCTGTTCTTCGTGCCGTGGCTGGATACGTCGAAGGTTCGTTCGGCCGTCTATCGCCCATGGTACAAGCTGTTCTTCTGGCTGTTCGTTGCCAATGCCATCTTCCTCGGCTGGCTCGGTTCGCGCCCCGCGGAAGGCACCTATGTGGCACTGGCCCAGGCCTCGACGCTTTACTACTTCGCGTTCTTCCTCGTCATCATGCCGGTTCTCGGCCTGATCGAGACGCCGCGGCGGTTGCCGAACTCGATCACCGAAGCGGTGCTTGAGAAGAACAAGTCCGGCTCGGGTCACCCTGCGGGTGCTGCGGCATCGCCGGAAACCAAGGGCTGAGCGAGAATCTTGAGAGGAATGTTCGCATGAAAAAGATTCTCACTGGATTGGCTGTGTTCGGACTGGTCGTTGCCGGCGCTTTCGGTGCCGCCCTCGCCGCCGAGGAAGGCCACAACGAGGCTGAGCCGACCCATTTCCCGATCCACAAGCCTACGCAGGAAAAGTGGTCGTTCGCAGGTCCGTTCGGTACCTACGACAAGGCCCAGCTCCAGCGCGGCCTGAAGGTCTACAAGGAAGTCTGCTCGGCCTGTCATTCGATGGAGCTGGTCGCTTTCCGCACGCTGGAAGATCTCGGTTATTCCGAGGCCCAGGTGAAGGCTTTCGCTGCCGAATACGAAGTGCAGGATGGCCCCAACGCCGATGGCGAGATGTTCACGCGCAAGGCGATCCCCAGCGATCACTTCCCTTCGCCGTTCCCGAACCACGCTGCGGCTGCCGCTGCAAACGGTGGTGCTGCACCGCCGGACTTCTCGCTGATCGCCAAGGCGCGCGGCGTGGAGCGTGGGTTCCCGACCTTCATCTTCGACATCTTCACGCAGTATGCCGAAGCCGGCCCGGACTATATTCACGCGCTGCTGACGGGCTTCGACGAGCAGCCGCCTGCGGGAATGCAGATTGCCGAGGGCACGCACTACAATCCGTATTTCATTGCCGGCAAGTCGCTGGCCATGGCCAAGCCGATCTCGGATGACCAGGTCACCTATGACGATGGCGCGCCGCAGACGGTCGACCAGTATTCCCGCGACGTTTCCGCGTTCCTGATGTGGGCCGCCGAGCCGCATCTGGAAGCGCGCAAGCAGACCGGCTTCCGCGTCATGGCCTTCCTGCTGCTGTTCGGAGCGCTGGTCTACCTGACCAAGCGCAAGGTCTGGTCGGGCGTCGCCCACTAAGCGTGGTCACGGCAAAATCAAATCTGGAAGAGGGCGCTGAGAGCGCCCTTTTCTTTTTGTCCGCACGGCGGCACAACTAGATCGCCGTGCGTCCGTTCGGACGCGCAAAGGACGATCAAGCACTTTGAGGATCGGAATATTCCGAAAACCGGTAACCACTTTTCGGTCCGATGCTCTAAGCCTCAACGGAACAATCTCATGAAATCCTCCCTCGAAGAAACCTTGATCTCCGCGATCCGCAACATTCCGGACTATCCAAAGCCGGGCATCATGTTTCGCGACATCACCACGCTGCTCGGCAATGCGCGGGCTTTCCGGCGCGCCATAGACGAGCTGGTGCACCCCTATGCCGGCTCGAAGATCGACAAGATCGCCGGCATCGAGGCGCGGGGTTTCATCCTTGGCGGGGCGATGGCGCACCAGCTCTCGTCAGGCTTTATTCCGATCCGCAAGAAGGGAAAGCTGCCGCACGAGACCGTGCGGGTGGCCTACAGCCTGGAATACGGTCTGGACGAGATGGAGATGCACAAGGACGCCGTCACGGCCGGTGAGAAGGTTATCCTCGTCGACGACCTGATTGCCACCGGAGGCACGGCTGAGGGCGCGGTGAAGCTGCTGCGCCAGATGGGCGCCGACATCGTCGCTGCCTGCTTCGTCATCGACCTGCCGGAACTCGGCGGCCGGGCAAAGCTGGAGGCGCTGGACGTGCCGGTGAGGACGCTGGTCTCATTCGACGGGCATTGAGGCTTTGGGAGGTTGGCACCCTTCCTCTCCCCTTTTGAGGGGGAGAGGTGGCTCGGCGAAGCCGAGACGGAGTGGGGGTGGGCCGCGCTATATACGATTGGGGAGAAGGTCGCGGCAGCGCCGAGCCCTAAATAGTTCTCAATCCGCCTTCAGCAGAACCGCGCTTTCGAATTCCAGAACCTTGTCGCCGGTCGAATCGAAGGCGTCGGCGCGTATGGTTACGAGACGCCATCCGGGACGGCTGGCGACCGGCCTATGGCTCAAGCCGGTGCGGGTGAAGGTTACTGTTTCGCCGGCATAGACCGGCTTCAGCCATTTCAGGTTCTTGAAGCCGGGTGAGGGGCCGAATTCCGGCTTCGGGCCGGGGCCGTCCCATTTACCGTCTGCCAGCGCCTGTTGTTCAAGATTGTAACGCATCCAGGTCGCGGTGGTGTGCCAGCCGGAGGCGCAGAGCCTGCCGAACACGCTGTTCTCGGCCTTCTTCTCATCCATGTGAAAAGGCTGCGGGTCATACTTGGCGGCAAAAGCCTTGATGGCTTCGGGCTCGAATCTGTGCGACCCGAGCGTGACCGTGGTGCCGATGCCGAGGAATTCGTCCAGCGTCATGCCGTGCCCTCACGCGTCAGGAACATCCCGGTGTTTTCCAGCTCGATCACGCTTTCGCCCTTCTGGTTGAAGAGTTCGTGGCGGCAGGTGACGAAGCCGAGCGTCGGCCGCGATTTCGACAGCCGCTTGGCAAGGACGGAGCTGCGGCCGGTCAGGGTGTCGCCGGCCAGCACCGGCTTCTTCCAGCGGGCATATTCGATGCCCGGCGCGCCCTGGGAGGTAGAGTCGAGCAGGAAGGCATCGCACATCATGCGCATGAACATCGCGCAGGTGTGCCAGCCGGATGCGGAAAGGCCACCGAGAATGCTCGCCTTGCCTGCTTCCTCATCAAGGTGCATCGGCTGAGGATCGAATTCGCCGGCGAATTCTATGATCTCGGCTGCGGTGACAATTTTCGTGCCGAGGTCGATCGAGCCGCCTTCGGGGAAATCCTCATAGGCCCATTTCTTGGTGGTCATGCCGCAATCCTGTTCAGGCTTGAACTTTCATAGTGCCAATTGTCGCCTCCGACGGCAAGGCCGGGGGTGGCGCCACAGGTGCCTTACGGTTGTTACAGCCAGCCGCGCCGCTTGAAATAGAGGTAGGGCAGGATGGCCGACAGGACCATCAGGCAAAGCGCAAAGGGATAGCCGAGAAGCCACTTCAGTTCGGGCATGATGTCGAAATTCATGCCGTAGATGGAGGCGACGAGCGTCGGCGGCAGGAAGACCACGGCAGCCACCGAGAAGATCTTGATGATGCCATTCTGCTCGATGTTGATCATGCCCAGCGTGGCGTCGAGCAGGAAGGTGATCTTGTTGGATAGGAACGAGGCGTGGTCGGTCAGTGACGAGACGTCCCGCGACAGCGTTTTGACGCGGGCGCGCACATCCTTGCTCTTGGCCTGCATGGTGACGTTGCCGAGAAACCCTGAGAGCCGCTGAAGCGTCATCAGGCTTTCGCGGATGTTGGAGGTCAGTTCTTCCTTGCGGCCGATGGCCTGCAGTACCTTCTTGAAGTCGTGGTCGCGCTTGGAGGCATTCTTTTCGGATGACTGGAAGATGCCGTGCGAAATGGTGTCGATGTCGTGGCCGATACGCTCCAGAACGTCTGCAAGGCGGTCGACGATCGCTTCGAGCAGACTGACGAGGATGGTCTCGCCATTGGTGCAGCCCATGGTGACTTTTTCGGCGCGCAGCGGAAAGGTCTGGAACGCACGTGGTTCGTGGTAGCGAATGGTGATCAGTCGTTTGCCCGACAGCACGAAGGTCACCGGCGACATGATGGGATGATCCTCATCCGTCTTCGCTGGCAGCGTGGCGGTCATGAAGTAGGCGCCGTTCTCGATATAGAGACGCGAGGAAATCTCGATCTCCTCCATCTCCTCGCGCGTCGGTACGCCAACGCCGAGCCACTTCTCGACTTCCACCTCTTCTTCCTTGGTGGGGACAACGAGATCGGCCCAGATCACCGCATCCTTATTCGCCTCGAGATCGTCCACGGGGCGCAGGCGATCATTGTCGAGGACAAAGGCCTTGATCATCGCTGGGCTCCGTTTCTTGAGAGAAAGCGCGTCAGAAGCCGACGCTTGGTATAAGTGAACGCCGTAGACCTCGGCGTTCAATGCGTCAAGAATTGGGTATCGGCGTTACATCGCTGCGATCAGGTGTTGAACTTGAACATCAGAACGTCGCCGTCCTGCACGACATATTCCTTGCCTTCGTCGCGGGCCTTGCCGGCTTCCTTGGCCGGCACTTCGCCGCCGAGCGTGACGAAATCATTGTAGGCGATGGTCTGGGCGCGGATGAAGCCGCGTTCGAAATCCGTGTGGATGACGCCGGCGGCCTGCGGCGCCTTGGTGCCCTTCTGGATGGTCCAGGCGCGCGTTTCCTTGGGGCCGGCGGTGAAATAGGTGATCAGGTGCAGGAGGTCGTAGCCGGCGCGGATAAGCTTATCCAGGCCGGGTTCCTCAAGACCGAGATCAGCCAGAAACTCCTGAGCTTCTTCGTCGGGAAGCTGGGCGACTTCGGCCTCGATCGCTGCCGAGATGACGACGGTGCCGGCACCTTGCGCGGCTGCCATCTTCTCCACGGCCTGCGTGTGCTCGTTGCCGGTCGCAGCCTCGGCTTCCGAGACGTTGCAGACATAGAGGACAGGGTGCGAGGTCAGGAGGTTGAGACCCTGCAGGATGGCGAGGTCTTCCGCAGCGATGCCCTTGAGCAGCATGCGCGCGGGCTTGCCTTCCTGCAGCAAGGCAAGCGCCTGTTCCATCATCGGCAGGATGGTCAGCGCTTCCTTGTCCTTGCTGCCGGCGCGCTTGCGGAACTGGACGATGCGGCGCTCGAGGCTTTCGAGGTCGGCGAGCATAAGCTCGGTTTCGACGGTCTCGGCGTCGGCGACCGGGTCGATGCGGCCCTCGACATGGGTGATGTCGTCATCCTCGAAGCAGCGCAGCACATGCACGATGGCGTCGACCTCGCGGATGTTGGCGAGGAACTGGTTGCCCAGGCCTTCGCCCTTCGAGGCGCCGCGCACGAGGCCGGCGATGTCGACGAAGGAGATGCGGGTCGGGATGATCTCCTTCGACTTCGCTGCGTCGGCGATCTTCTTCAGGCGCGGATCGGGCACCGCCACTTCGCCGGTGTTAGGCTCGATGGTGCAGAAGGGGTAGTTGGCGGCCTGTGCTGCAGCCGTGCGCGTGAGCGCGTTGAAAAGCGTCGATTTGCCTACGTTGGGCAGGCCGACGATGCCGCATTTGAAACCCATGATGATAAAGCCTTATCGAGAAACCAAGATTTGTTCAGGGCTATGGGCGAAAGGGTCGATGATCGTCAAGCCTTCGATGACCTGACAGTCCTTCAAATCCTCGGAAAGGAAGTATTTGCAGCCCAGTTCGAGCGCTGAGGCGAGGAGAAGGCAGTCCCACCAGGAGAAGCGAAAGGTAAGATGGATTGCGCGAGCTGAGATTGCCGTTTCGAGCCGAAGTGGATTTGAGCCGAATGCAGCGAAGGCATCGATCCTGAAAAATACGTTGGTGTCGCCGAATTTGGCCGACTTGCGTATCGCAACATTGGCAATTTCGTTCAGCACCTGAAGGTTGGTAACGCCGCAATCGCGATCGGACAGATATCCCAGCCAGCGCTGCGCTACGGGCCTCTTCTCCTCTTCATAGACGTCAAAAGTATAGAGAAATGTATTGCTGTCGATGAAGACCTTAGCGCCTGGCATTCCGCTCTTCCGCAGTAGGCATGCGCCCATTTTCGGAAATAGGAAGCTTAGGCCCGTCGAAGACACGCTGCAAAGCCTCCAGCCGGCGCTTTATCTCGTGTGCTTTGGTGGTTTCCTGGGAGGTTTCCCGTTCCAGCAAGTCGGCGACATATTGCGACATGCTCTTGCCAGCCTTGGCTGCGTTCACTCTGGTGTCCTGCAGCAACTCTTCTTTCAGTGATATGGTCAGGTTTTTCATGGCTCAATCTCACGAAAACACGAGGTTCGTGAGAAATATAGCGATAATGGGAGATTGCTTCAAGAAATCAGGCCATCGCGCCGTTTGAACGCTATGCGGAAGTGACTGCCGGTGCCTAGCCGGGCAAAGTCACTCTTTGCCGCCGAACAGCTTCTTCAGCATTGCGGCCATCGGGCCGCTCTCGGGAATTTTTACAGCCGGCGCCTGCGGTTTGCGAGCCTGCCTGATGTGGCTTTGAGCCTTTGGTGCCTTCGGCGGTGGGGTATCGTCGGTGCCGGTCGGCTGCAGCTTGTCGCGCAGTGCCAGCGTGATGCGGTTCATGAAGCCGCTTTCGTCGCCCTTGATGAGCAAAGGGGCGTTGTCCGCTATTGAGTCCAGAAGCACGTCCAGCCATTCACTGTCGGCCTTGGCGAAGTCGCCGAGTACATGGTTGTGCACCATTTCCTTGACGCCCGGATGGCCGATGCCGATGCGCACGCGGCGGTAATCCCTGGCGATGTGCTGGTCGATCGAGCGGATGCCGTTGTGGCCGCCGGCGCCGCCGCCGGTCTTCACCCGCACCTTGCCGGAAACAAGGTCCAACTCGTCGTAGAAGACGGTGAGATCAGAAGGCTGTAGCTTGTAGAAGCGTAGCGCCTCGCCGACTGACTGGCCGGACAGGTTCATGAAAGTCTGGGGCTTCAGCAGGATGACTTTTTCGCCGTCGAGCTTGCCTTCGGCGATCAGACCCTGGAACTTCTTCGACCAGGGCGAAAAATCATGGCGGCGGGCGATTGCCTCCGCCGCCATGAAGCCGACATTGTGCCGGTTGTTGGCATATTTGGCACCCGGATTGCCGAGACCTGCAAAAAGCAGCATCGATGCGGCCCTCCGGAGCCTCGAAGATTACTCTTCGGTTTCAGCCTCGGTCTCGGTTGCAGTTTCGGCCGTGGCTTCGGCTGCGTTGTCTTCGCTCTTGAGGCCGGCAGGTGCGGCAACGGTCGCGATGGTGAAGTCGCGATCGGAGATGACCGGCTTCACGTCCTTGGGCAGCTTGATGGCCGAGATGTGAACCGAATCGCCGATGTCGAGACCGGTGAGGTCGACTTCGATGAATTCCGGGATCGCATTGGCCGGGCAGTGGAATTCCACGTCATGGCGCACGATGTTGAGAACGCCGCCGCGCTTGATGCCGGGCGACTTCTCTTCATTGGTGAAGTGAACCGGAACGTTGACGTTGACTTCGGTGTTCTTGCCGACGCGCAGGAAATCCACATGCATGGGGAAGTCACGGACCGGGTCGAGCTGGTAATCCTTCGGCAGGACCTGGATCTTCTTGCCGTCAAGGTCGATCGTCGCGATGGTGGTTTTGAAACCGCCGCCGTGGATCTTGTAGTAGATGTCCTTGTAGGACAGGGCGATCGCCAGGGGAGGCTGCTTGTCGCCGTAAATAACTGCAGGCACTTTACCGTTGCGGCGAACTGCACGGGCGGACCCCTTACCGACCTGTTCGCGAGCTTCGGCCTTGAGCTCATAAGTATCGTGGCTCATGGCATTTCCTTTCGTGTTATGGAGCATCTCCGGATACCGCGAGCGCGGGTGCCGAAAATGTCGAAAGCCGCGAATTTCGCGGCCCTCGCCCGCGTTGCCTCCAAGGGTGTCTACGCGGGTGGCGGCTCTATAGCCGAAGGTACATCTAAGCGCAAGGTTTGGCGCGAAATCGCCGTTCTCAGGCGGGTTTTGCCTTGTTGAACTTCTTCTTCGGCTTCTTGTGCGGCGGCTCGCCTGAAAAACCCTCGGTTCTGGGCTTGGATTTGTTGGGCTTGAACTTGCCCTTCTTCTCGTTGTTCCAGGAAGGGGCGGCTGCAGCTTCGGGGGCAGGGGCCTTGCCGTCGATCTTCTGGATCGTCACGCCCTTTTCGCCGGTGCCGGTTTCCTTGACCGCCGCCCAGAAGCTATTTGCCTTGTCGCCGGCGATCTCGAAATGGCTGTCGGTGTCGTTGATCTTGATAGAGCCGACCGCACGCTTGGTGATGTGCCCGGCCTTGCAGATCATCGGCAGCAGCCAGCGCGGCTCGGCACGATGCTTGCGGCCGACCGTGACGCGGAACCAGACGCCATTGTCGAAATCACTGCGGTCGCGTGGTGCGGCATCGCCGCGGCCTTCGCCACGCGGCGCACGCTCGGCAAAGTGCGTCGGCGCGTCCATCAGCTCTTCAGGCGCAGGGCGCGCGGCAAGCTGCAGCCGCAGATAGGCGGCAGCGATGTTTTCGGCGCCGTGTGCCTTCATCAGCTCTGCGACGAAAGCGACCTCATCCTCGGTCGGAGCGACCGAAAGTGCCGGATCTTCAAGGATTTGTTCGCGGTTGTGACGCTCGATATCGCTGGCGGTCGGTGCGGGCACGGTGCGTGCCGTCAATTTCGCCAGTTTCAGCACGCGGCTTGCAGCGCCGCGGCGGTGAAGCGGCACGATCAGCGTGCAGATGCCCTTGCGGCCGGCGCGTCCGGTGCGGCCGCTGCGGTGGAGGAGCGTGTCGGGGTTGGTTGGCAGATCGGCATGAATGACCAGACCGAGATTGGGCAGGTCGATGCCGCGCGCCGCGACGTCAGTCGCCACGCAGACGCGGGCCCTGCCGTCGCGCATCGACTGCAGCGCGTTGGTACGCTCGGCTTGGCTGAGTTCGCCCGACAGCGAAACCACGGCAAAGCCGCGATTGGAAAGGCGGCTCGTCAGATGCTTCACCGCTTCGCGCGTATGGCAGAAGACGATGGTGTTCTGGGAATCGAAGAACAGCAGCGTGTTGATGATGGCGTTTTC
This sequence comes from Mesorhizobium sp. DCY119, assembly GCF_003590645.1. Classification (NCBI taxonomy): domain Bacteria; kingdom Pseudomonadati; phylum Pseudomonadota; class Alphaproteobacteria; order Hyphomicrobiales; family Phyllobacteriaceae; genus Mesorhizobium; species Mesorhizobium sp. DCY119. The sequence goes on from NZ_CP031834.1 coordinate 1,670,073, forward strand.
GCGATCGGCGGCGGCTACCAGGATCTGCTGGTATTCGATGTCGCTGTGCTGGTCGCTTTCGCCCTCAGCGGTGATGCGGTGGGCGTCGCGCTGGAAGCGCTTGGCCAGCTGCGCGATCTGATTTGGAACGGTGGCCGAAAACAGAAGCGTGCGGCGCTCGGCCGGGGCGGCTGCGAGAATGAATTCGAGATCGTCGCGGAAGCCTAGATCGAGCATTTCGTCGGCCTCGTCGAGCACGACGGCGCGAAGCTCGGAGATATCCAGCGAGCCGCGCGTGATGTGGTCACGCAGGCGGCCGGGTGTTCCGACGACGATGTGCGCGCCATCCGCTAGAGCGCGGCGTTCCGTGCGCATGTCCATGCCGCCAACACAGGAGCCGATGCGGGCACCGGTTTCGCGATAAAGCCATTCGAGCTCGCGGCGAACCTGCAAGGCCAGTTCGCGCGTCGGCGCGACGATCAAGGCAAGTGGCAGGCCGGCGGCGCCAAAACGTTCGCGCCCTTCAAGCAGGGTCGGGGCAATGGCGATGCCGAAGGCCACGGTCTTGCCGGAACCGGTCTGCGCAGAGACCAGAAGGTCGGCGTCGCGCGCCTCCGGGGTCAGCATAGCGCGCTGGACAGGGGTGAGGGTCTCGTATCCACGCGATGCGAGTGCGGCAGCCAGCGCGGGCGCCATCAGTTCAAAGTCGGTCATCAAGTCAGGCTTTCATCGTAAGCGCGGCGGTGACAGGCTTCTGGTCAACGACTGGCCGCGCGGTTCGCAAATCTTTTTCGAACCCTCCCCTAAAGCCTCTTGGCGAAAGCAGCAAGTCGCGGATGCAATCGATCGAAAGACGATTATCCGGTTGAAGCGCTGCCAAAGCGGGAATAATGTCGGTTTACCGGGGGCATGGTGGACTCCCCGTTTGAGGCGCAATGCCCAAGCTCCGCCTTCGCTGCTGCATGCGGAGGATACCATGCCACGGAGAATTTCAGCCCAGGACCTTATCGCTTTGACCGGGACCGACCGGTTTCCGCATGTCGTCGATGTTCGCCGCGAGGCCGTTTTCAAGGAGTCGCCGACGCGCATAGCGGCGGCGGTATGGCGCGATCATATGAAGACCGCGGAATGGTCGCCTGAATTTCGTGATGGAGAGCAGATCGTCGTCTATTGCACGCATGGGCACAATGTCAGCGAGATAGCGGCTGCAGGGCTTGCCCGTGCCGGGGCCGACGTCGCGATCCTTGACGGCGGCATTGATGATTATGAAGAGGCCGGAGGCGTTCTGGTCGCGCGCGCCGGGACCGGTGTCGATGTTGCCGCCGGACCAAGCGTCTGGGTGACGCGGGAGCGGCCAAAGATCGATCGCATCGCCTGTCCTTGGCTTATCCGGCGGTTTATCGATCCATTCGCGGTTTTTCATTTTGTTGCAGCGGAATGGGTGAAGGATGTCGCCGAAGAAATCGGAGCGATTCCTTATGATATCCAGGATGTCCATTATTCGCATCGCGGGGAGGGCTGCACCTTCGACACGCTCATTGCGGAGTTCGGCCTTTCCGATGCGCCGCTTCTCCATCTGGCGCGGATAGTGCGCGGTGCGGACACGGCCCGGCTGGATATCGAGCCACAGGCGGCGGGTCTTCTGGCTGTCTCGCTTGGACTTTCAGCAACCGAGCAGGATGATTTGCGGCAGCTGGAAAAGGGCATGGTCATCTATGATGCAATGTATGGCTGGTGCAGGCATGCAGCCGACGAGCGCCACAACTGGCCGGTGGCAGCATGACGATGGTTGAGAACGCAGTCGTGTCGGAGCCGGGTTTCGAGTTGCCCGCGCCGACCTTCGCCGAAGCGACGAAGGTCTTCGCCAAGATCGGGTTTTTGTCGTTCGGAGGGCCTGCCGGGCAGATCGCGCTGATGCACCGGATACTGGTGGACGAGAAGCGCTGGCTCGACGAGCCGCGATTTCTGCATGCGCTGAACTACTGCATGCTCCTGCCGGGGCCGGAGGCGATGCAGCTGGCGACCTATTCGGGCTGGTTGCTGCATGGGGTCCGCGGCGGGCTGATCGCCGGGCTGCTGTTCGTGCTGCCGGGAGCCGTCGTCATCACGCTGCTGTCGGCGATCTATATGACGGTTGGCGACGTGCCGCTGGTTCAGGGCCTGCTGTTCGGGTTGAAGGCTGCCGTGCTGGCGGTCGTTCTGGAGGCGCTGATCAAGGTTTCGAAGCGGGCGCTGAAGGGCGGTTTCATGGTCGCGCTGGCCGTGGCGGCATTTGTCGCCATCGCCTTTCTGAAGGTGCCGTTTCCGGTGATCATCGCAGTTGCGGCGCTGTGCGGGGCGGCGGCACATTTTTTTACTGCCAGACAGCCAATTCCCGACGATGAGCAGGAAGCATCTATTCCTGTTGCCGCCATGCCGGAGTGGACTCAGCCAAGCTGGCGACGTTTCCTGACGACGCTGTCCGTCTGGCTGGTGATCTGGTTCGTGCCGCTCGCGGTTTTACATGTAGCGCTCGGCGGGGCGAATGTCTTTGCAGCAGAGTCGCTGTTCTTTTCGAAGATGGCGGCCGTCACTTTCGGTGGTGCCTATGCGGTGCTGGCCTATGTCGCGCAGCAGGCCGTGGAGGTTCATGGCTGGCTGAAGCCAGACGAGATGCTGACCGGGCTCGGCCTTGCCGAGACCACGCCGGGGCCTCTCATTTTGGTGCTGGTGTTCGTCGGCTTTCTCGGCGGCGCGCGCCTTTCCGGTTTCGAGCCGCCGATTGGTGGGCTGGCGGGTGCGCTGGTCACCCTGTGGTTCACCTTCGTGCCGTGCTTCTTGTGGATTTTCGTCGGCGCGCCTTTTGTCGAAACCGTGCGTAATATCCGCTGGCTTGCCGGCTCGCTTGGTGCGGTCACCGCTGCGGTCGTCGGCATCATCGCCAATCTGGCAGTGTGGTTTTCGCTGCATGTGCTGTTCGGCCATGTCGGCGAATGGAAGGTTGGACCGTTCACGCTGCCGGTGCCGGATTTTTCGTCACTGGATATAGCTGCAGGCGTCATCGCAATTGCCGCAGGCGTCGCGCTGATCAGATGGCATGCCAACATGATCGCTGTGCTGGTTGCGGCGGCACTGGCCGGGATGGTGTGGACGCTTGTGTAGGGCTCGAGAGCCGAAGCCTCATCCGTCACAATAGAATCAGGACGACAGCCTATCTGCCTGTTCCTGAATCGATTTCCCGAAATCAGGTTTCGGGAAATCGTTGCCGAAACTCAATCGAACAGGCTGGAAACCGATTCTTCCGTTGCCGTGCGCGAAATTGCTTCGCCGATGAGATCGCCGATCGAGACGACGCGGATGTTCTGCGCGGCATCGATGGTCGAGGTCGGCTGGATCGAATCGGTGATGACCAGTTCCTGGAGCTTCGAGCCGGCAATGCGGGCAGCAGCACCACCCGAGAGCACACCGTGGGTGATGTAGGCGGTGACGCTGGTCGCGCCATTGGCTAGCAACGCGTCGGCCGCGTTGCAGAGCGTGCCGCCCGAATCGACGATGTCGTCGATCAGCAGGCAGTCCTTGCCGCGCACGTCGCCGATGACGTTCATGACTTCGGATTCGCCCGGGCGCTCGCGGCGCTTGTCGACGATGGCGAGCTGGGCATCGATGCGCTTGGCCAGCGCGCGGGCGCGGACCACGCCGCCGACGTCCGGCGATACGACCATGACGTTGTTGAGCTGCTTGTATTTGGCCTTCACGTCGCGCGCCATGACCGGCACGGCGAAGAGGTTGTCGGTGGGGATGTCGAAGAAGCCCTGGATCTGGCCGGCATGAAGATCGAGCGTCAGGACGCGGTTGGCGCCGGCGCGCGCGATCATGTTGGCGACGAGCTTGGCCGAGATCGGCGTACGGCCCGATGCGCGGCGATCCTGTCTTGCGTAGCCGAAATAGGGAATGACCGCCGTGATGCGCCGCGCCGAGGAACGCATGAACGCGTCGATCATGATGAGAAGTTCCATCAGATGATCGTTGGTGGGGAAGGAGGTCGACTGCAGGATGAACACATCCTCGCCGCGCACATTCTCCTGGATTTCGACGAAGATTTCCTGGTCGGCGAAGCGCCGAACGCTCGCCTTGCCGATCGGCACGTTCAAATAGCGGGCGACCGCCTCAGCCAGGACCCGATTGGAATTGCCTGCGAAGAGTTTCATGCACCGTTCCTGGTGAAGGATTTCATCGGGCTTTTAGCGGGCTGCGCCGCTATTGCAAGCGGCGTCGGATTATTTCGTCGGATATTCCAAAGAAACGGTGCTTCATCGCAACAGGATCACCCCGTGGAGCCGGCCAGCCACGTGGCCAGTTGATCGACCGTCGTGTCGGCGATGGCCTGCATGGCGGTTGCCGGAACCGACGACCAGCCGTCGCCGCCCGTCACCTGAACCTTCTGCTGGCCGTTGATGCGGTGCAGCCTCGTGCCAGCGGGATCGTATACGTCCCAGACATAGACCACCGTCGTTTCCTTGCCCTCTGTAAGCGCCGAGAAATAGCCCTTGAGGATATGAGTCGCCGATCCGTCCGACCCGCCGGCAAGGCGGATGCCGCGTTGGCGGGCGCGGCTTGCCAGCCGTTCGGTCAGCGGGGTCGCGGCCTCGACGCTTGCGCCGACGATCGGCGCAATCTGGATGCGGGCGTTGGTGGGGATGGCCGCAGTGGTGCCTGCCGGCGCGGGGGACGGCGCCGTCGGCGACGACGGCTGAGGTGTGGTCGTTCCTGTCGGGGAAGGCTGGCCCGCGGTTGCGCCCTGCTGTTGCTGGGCAGATATTGCCGACGGCTCAAGAACATCCTGCGTGCTGGTGCAGGCGGTCAGCGCGGCGACTGCGAGCAGGGACAGAGCGCTTGCCGGCAATCGCCTCATTGTTCTCGAACTCCCCGGCGATATACGCGCAACCATCTTCACCAGCGGATTCACTTCACGATCAAGTCGAGATCATGGCGCGAAAGCGGCTTCGGTTGGGAATCCGTCGTCAGGTAGGTACGGCCGAGCGTCATCGCGGTTTCGGTTTCGGAATCCATGATGATCATATGGGCAAACAGCGTCATGTTGGGCGCGATCGGTTCGGGATTGCCCTGGTAGAACATCGGCATGTCCATCCAGGACGGCGTGAAGCGCGCGCCGAGCGAATAGCCGCAGGCGTTGAGCCGGTGCTTGGTCAGGCCATGCGCTTCCATGACCTTGGCGTGGGCGTCGAAGACATCGCCGAAAGTGTTGCCGGGCGTCATCGCCTTTTCCACGGCGATGAGCGCGTCGCGGGACGCGTCGAACAGTTCCTGATGGCGCTTCGAAACCTTGCCGGTTAGAACGGTGCGCATCATGGCAGCGTGGTAATGGTGGAATACGCCGGCCCATTCCAGCGTCAGCTGGTCGTTCTTGTTGAGCTTGCGGCGGCCGGCCTTGTAGCGGCAGAGCAGCGCGTCGGAGCCCGAGCCGATGATGAATTCGTTGGCGGGATAATCGCCGCCGCCTTCGAAGATCGCGCCCTGCATGGCGGCAAGGATCGCACCTTCGTCCGCACCCTGCTTGATGAGCTTCAAGCCGGCATCGAGCGCGTCGTCGGCGAGATTGGCGGCCTTTTCGGCCTTCTTGATTTCGGCCGGGCTCTTGAACAGGCGCAGCCGGCTGATGATGCCCGAGGCGTCGACGATCTGGCCGAAGGTCTGGAGCTGTTCGTCCAGCCGGCGGCCATTGTAGGCGGTAAGGCCATGCGTGTCATATTCGATGCCGATGCGGGCACCGAGAAGGTCCAGGTCGTTCAGCAGGTTGCGAAGGTCGAGCGTCGGGTTCGCGCCATCGCGGTCCGTCCACAAGACGATGTTCTCGATGGTCGAGGTGTGCCTGGCCTGGCGCAGATCGGCCGAGCGCGTCAGCAGAACCATCGAGCCGTCGGCCTTCATGACGAGGCACTGGAAGAAGCAGAAGCCGAAGGTGTCGTAACCGGTCAGCCAGTACATGCTTTCCTGCGCGAACATCAGGATCGCGTCGAGCTTCTTCTCCGCCATCTCGATGACCAGCCGGTCGCGGCGGGCGTCAAACTCGGAGCGTTCGAAATGCAGCGCCATCAGATGTCCTCCAGAATGATTGCCGATATCTGCCGGCCGTAATCCGCTTCCTTGCGGTGGGTGGAGCGGCGATAGGAATAGAACAGGTCTTCCTCGGCATAGGTGCAGCGGTCGAGGCTTTCGGCGTTGACCCCTGCCTTTAGCAAGCGATCGACCGTGTAGAGATTGAGGTCGAACATGGCGTGGCCGGGCGTTTTCGACGGTGCGAAGTAACGCGCATTTTCGCCGTCGACTTCCACGAAGCGCGCGACGAATTCGGGGCCAACCTCGTAGTTGTCCGGGCCGATCGAGGGGCCTAGCACGGCGACGATACGCTCGCGCTTGGCGCCCAGACCTTCCATGGCGGTGATGGTGTTTTCGAGCACTCCGGTGAAAGCGCCTTTCCAGCCGGCATGGGCTGCACCGATCACCTTCGCCTCTGAATCGGCAAACAGCACCGGCCCGCAATCGGCGGTGGTCGCGCCGATGGCGATGCCTGGACGGTCGGTAACGATTGCGTCAGCTTTCGGCCGCGCGCCGGAAAACGGCTCGCGCGCCACGATCACATCGGGTGAATGGATCTGATGAGCGCTCAACAGCGAATCGACGTCGACGCCCATCCATGCGGCTACGCGGCGGCGATTCTCGCGCACGAGCGACTGGTCGTCATTGGAGCCCGAGCCGATGTTGAGGCCTTCATAGATGCCGTTGGAGACACCGCCGACACGGGTGAAGTAACCGTGCCTGATGCCTTTGGTTTCAGCTTCGCCGAGCAGGGCGGAACGGATCGGGTTCAGCATGATTTGATCTGACATATGCCGCCTTGTTCTTCGCGAAACCCATTCCGTCAAGGCGAAACTTCGCCAGGCGAGCCTCGCTTGCAATGGTGCGGACGGGACAGTGAGGCAGGGGATTGGCCGAGTCAATCCGCATCGGAAAAGGGCGAAACGGCTGTTCCCGAAGGCAAAATCGCCAGCACTTTGAACAGGTCGCCCATGGCGGAAGGACCTGCGAGACGCTCGACTTGCCCCCGGATTTTTTCCTGGCCGGCGGCGTCCATAGCTGCCCCCAAATGGCCAGCACGTTCCAGCAAGCCCATCTCTAGGAGGAAGTGACCCTGGGTCATGAGATGGGCGTCGAGCCGCTTTCCCCGCGCGGTTGCGGCAAGTGCTGAGAAATCGACATGGGAGGTGATGTCGGCATGGCCGGGGCTTGCGAGAACGTCTTCGTATTGATGTTTTCGCAGCGCCTGCAGCGTGTCGCCAATGCCGGGCTCGAGATGGCCGTAGTCGATGAACAGGCCGGCGCCGCCAAGGGTCGCTATCCGGTCGGCGATTGCATCCATCAGCGCGGTTCGGGCCGGTGCAAGCTCGGAGATGGCGCCGTCCGAAGCGGTGGTGGCATTGCCCGGCAACAGGGATGTGTCTAGCGAAGCTGCGCCGGCGAGGAAATGAAGCTCGCCGGCTTCGTTCAGACCGACCATGCGCTCCCGCCACTTTCCGCCGGCGTGCACGAACTGCCGTATCGGGATAGCGTCGAAAAGCTCGTTGCCGACGATGATGAGCGGTTTGGCCGGCAGGGTCTCGATGGACTGATGCCAGTCGATGCGGGCCTGCGTCCCGGTCAACGTTTTCTTTTGTATCTCAACCAGCCGGGGGCTGGTTTCGATCATGGCGAAGGAGGCTTGCGCAACGAGTGAAGGGTCGAGCTTCAACAGCGTGCGCAATATGTCCTTCATCAGGGTGCCCCGCCCCGGCCCGATCTCGGCGATCGTGACGGGTAGGGGCCGCCCGGTTGCCTGCCATGCCGTATGCAGCCAGACGGCGACGAGTTCGCCGAACATCTGGCTGATTTCAGGCGCGGTCGTGAAATCGCCAGCGACGCCAAAGGGCTCGCGGTTGGTGTAATAGCCGTCTTCGGGATCGAACAGGCAAAGCGCCATGTAATCGGCAACCGAAATCGGCCCGTTGGCGGCGATCAGCCTTTTGATGCGCTGCTTGAGCGCAGTCATGCGGCCTTCGGCTCAGGCGTGGGCTTGGCCGTGACCATGGCCCAGACACCGAGCAGGACCATCGGCACGGACAGAACCATGCCCATCGTCAACCAGCCGCCGAAGAGGTAGCCGAGCTGCGCGTCCGGCTCGCGGAAGAATTCGACGAAGATGCGCGACAGCCCATAGCCGGCGACGAAGGCGCCGGCGACGAAGCCCGGCCTCTTCAGTTTGAAAAGCGTATGGGTGAGGATGCGCAGCACGCAGAACAGGACGAGACCTTCAAGTCCCGCCTCATAGAGCTGGCTCGGATGGCGCGTGAACGGGCCGCCTGTGGGAAACTCGAACGCCCAGGGGACGTTGGTCAGTCTGCCCCACAGTTCGGAATTGATGAAGTTGGTGACGCGCACCAGCCCGAGCGCGACAGGTACGCCGGCGGCGACCACGTCGAACATGGTCCAGACTGGAATGCCGCGCTTGCGGGCAAACAGGATCATCGCCAGCGTCGTGCCGGTGAAACCGCCGTGGAACGACATGCCGCCCTGCCAGACCTTGAAGATGTCGAGCGGGTTCTGGATATAGCGCGCCAGATCGTAAAACAGGATGTAGCCGACACGGCCGCCCAGCACGACGCCGACTGCCGCCCAGACGAGGAAATCGTCAAGGTCTTCCGGCTTCATCGGCAGATTGCCGTTGTTCCAGAGGCTCGGCGTGGTCACCAGCCGCTTGCCGTACCACCACGCAAACAGGATGCCGACGATATAGGCAACGCCATACCAGTGGATCGCCAGCGGCCCGATCTGGACGATGACCGGATCGATGTTGGGGAAGGGCAGGGCAGCCAGAGGCAAGGCAAGATAGTCGCTCAAGAAAAACTCCCGGGTCGGGCGGCGGTTCGGCGCGGACCATGATGCAGGCTTTTGGCCGGGTCAAGGCAGGGGAGGGATCAACTCAAACGTGATAGGGGTCAGCTTTCGGGGAAGGCGTTGTAGTCGCGCTTCGTTCACGCTTTACGGTCGGTTATCTGCGCCTTGTATTTCGCTTCTAGCCGCTCAAATGCCTCATCGATCGGGATCACTCGCCCGGCCTCCGCATCAGCTATCCCGCGGGCGATGGCTGCATCGAGTGCGGCGAGTTTCGTCTCGCGCTCCTGAATGAGGCGCACGCCCTCACGCAGCACTTCGCTCTTCGAATTGTAGCGGCCGCTGGTCACCAGCTTGTTGACGAATTCCTCGAGCGGTCCGCCGAGATCTGCGCTTATGGCCATGGGCTGATCCTTTCATTGTCTGCCGAATTTAATAACTGTTATTGACGGCATCAAGTCGCAGGCCAGATCGCCGTGCGTCCATTCGGACGCACGGCGATCTAGCACTTTGAATGAGCATCGGACTATTCCGAAAACCGGATTCCACTTTTCGGTCCGATGCTCTGAGCAACGATCTTGCATTCGCGGTCGCGCGGCACTACGTCAAAACTTCAACCAAGAGGGTTTGCCATGTCGACCGGACCGAACCGCATTCTCGACGAATTCGCCAAGCTGGTGACGGACGCTGCAGGTGCTGCGCAAGGCGTGCGCCGCGAGGTCGAGACCGCCTTCAAGGGACAGGCCGAGCGCATCCTCAATTCCATGGATGTGGTGCAGCGCGAGGAGTTCGAGGCACTGCGCGAAATGACGCTGAAGCTTCGCGCCGAGAACGAAAAGCTCACCGGGCGAGTCGCTGAGCTCGAAGCCAAATTGGCCAAGACGCCGGGTCAAAGCCAGGCAGCAGCCGAAGAAGCGCCGGCAAAACGGTCCACGAAGGCCGCTCCCAAAAAATAATTGAAAATATTTCGTTAACCTTTTCCACAAAGCCCGATCCGAAAAAGCGCTTTCGGCTGAATCGCTTATCGGTCTTCGATGAATCTTTGTGCGAGCGGCTTTCCACACCCTTGTGCCCCTTGCCGCAAAAAAGGGGCTGTTCACGCGACTCTGCATCAATACACTGAATTTGTTGCATGATTCGTAACGGGGTCATGCGCCGGGTGGTGGGGACCCGGTCCCAGTGTGCGTAGCAGACCAAATCCTGCCGACCGTGTTCGAGATTAAGATTGTTCGCGTGTGCCTTTCCGCGGAGTGCGGGAATAGCGCTCCCAGAACGTCAGGAAGCATTTTATGGAACTTGTCGAGCTGGAATACGCACGTGAAATCCACCCGGTGGATGTCATCGAGCAGGTCGCGCACAACAATGAATGGTCGTTCGAACGCACGGGCGATGACGAGATCGCCATCTCCGTCGTCGGCACCTGGACGGACTACCATATCTCATTCTCCTGGATGGAGGACTTCGAGGCGCTGCATCTGGCCTGCGCCTTCGACATCAAGGTGCCGGAGACGCGCACGCTCGAAATCATGCGGCTTCTGTCGCTGATCAACGAGCAGATGCTTTTCGGCCATTTCGATCTCTGGGAGCAGGAAGGCGCGATCATGTTCCGCCAGTCCTTGCTGCTTGCCGGTGGGGTCGAGCCGACCAGCCAGCAGGTCGAGATTCTCCTCTCCTCGGCGCTGGAAGCTTGCGAATGCTATTTCCAGGCGTTCCAGTTCGTTGTCTGGTCGGGCACCTCCGCCAAGGACGCGCTGGCCGGCGTGCTCTTCGAGACATTTGGCAACGCATAAGTTTTCCATGACCGCAGACACAACAAGAAAACCGGAGATCACCTTCGCCGATTTCGATCGCGTCGACATCCGCGCCGGCACGATCGTCGAGGTCGAACCATATCCGGAAGCGCGCAAGCCTGCCTTCAAGCTGAAGATCGATTTCGGGCCGGAAATCGGCATCAAGAAATCGTCAGCGCAGATCACCAAATACTATTCCATCGACACGCTCGTCGGCCGGCAGGTTTTTGCCGTGGTCAATTTCCCGCCGCGCCAGATCGGCAAGTTCATGTCGGAAGTTCTGACGCTTGGCTTTCCCGACGAAGAAGGCGACGTCGTGCTCGGCGCCATCGAGCGGCGTGTGCCGGATGGCGGGCGGCTGTTCTAGCGTTCGGTAGAATTCGAACCGACGGCTGCGACAACCGCCGGTCCGAAGACCTCATCACGACAGATGATGGACCTTTTGCAGCCCGTAGACGGGCGTTGCGATGCCTTCCTGCCGCGCCTTGAGCTGCAGCGACAGATACTGCGAGTAATGACGCGACTGGTGGAGATTGCCGCCGTGGAACCACAGCGCTTCCTGCTGCGTCGGCTTCCACATGTTGCGCTGTTCGCCTTCCCAGGGGCCGGGGTCCTTGGTGGTGTTTGAGCCGAGACCCCAGACCTTGCCGACCTTGTCGGCAACTTCCTTGGAGATGAGGTCGGCGGCCCAGCCATTCATGGAGCCGTAGCCTGTGGCGTAGACGACCAGATCCGCCGGCAGTTCGGTGCCGTCGGTCAGGATCACCGAGTTTTCCGTCAGTTCCTTCACGTCGACGCCGCTCTTCAGCTTGATCGAGCCGTTGGCGACGAGTTCGGAGGCACCGACATCGATGTAGTAGCCGGAGCCGCGCCGGAGATATTTCATGAACAGCCCGGATTCGTCGTCGCCGAAGTCGAGCATGAAGCCGGCTTTCTCAAGCCGCTTGTAGAAATCGGCGTCGCGTTCGCGGATCGCATTGTAAACCGGGATCTGGAACTCATGCATGATCCTGTAGGGCAGGGAGGCGAAGATCAGATCGGCCTTCCGCGTCGTCATGCCGGCTTCGACCGCCTGTTCCGAATAGAGCGAGCCAAGCCCAATCTCCATCAGCGAGTCCGACTTGACGATGTGGGTCGAGGACCGCTGCAGCATGGTGACGTCAGCACCCGCTTCCCAAAGGGCTGCACAGATGTCATGCGCCGAATTGTTGGAGCCGACGACGACGACCTTCTTGCCGGCATATTTCTCCGGGCCGGGGTGTTTCGAGGAGTGTTGCTGGTCGCCCTTGAAGATATCCATGCCCTTGATCTTCGGCATGTTGGCCTTGCCGGACATGCCGGTGGCCAGTACGAGCTGCTTGGGCTTTAGCACGATCTCCTTGCCGTCGCGCTCGACGACGACAGTCCATTCCTTGGTTTTCTCGTCGTAGGAAGCGCTCTTGCACTCGGTCGAGCTCCAGTAATTGAGCTCCATGACCTTGGTGTACATTTCCAGCCAGTCGCCGATCTTGTCCTTCGGCGCGAAGACAGGCCAGTTCTTTGGGAAGTCGATATAGGGCAGATGGTCGTACCAGACCGGGTCGTGCAGGCAGAGCGACTTGTAGCGCTTGCGCCAGCTGTCGCCGGCGCGCTCGTTGCGCTCGATGATGATGGTCGATACGCCGAGCTGGCGCAGCCTTGCGCCGAGCGCGATGCCGCCCTGGCCGCCGCCGACGATGACGCAATAGGGCTGGCGCGAGAAGCCGAGTTCGCTGGCTTCCTCCTCGCGTTCTTCCTTCCACGTCTTGCGGTTCTTGCTGGAGCCGTGCTTGGCGCCCATCGGGCGGGCAAAGCCTAGCGGCTCCTCATGGCCTTTCAACTCGCTCATCGTCGTCAGCAAGGTCCAAATGCGGCCGTCCTTCAGGCGGATATGGCCGTAGCCGCGGGCGACATTGGTTTCGAAGGTGATCCAGCCGTCGACGATGCCGTCGGCTTCGGTAACGTCTTCGCCTTCGGCCAGCGCCCATTTCTCCGGCTTGGTGGCTGCGAGCTGCTTTTCCAGCATCTGGCGGACCTGATCGGGGCCCTCCATCGTCTTGATGTTCCAGGTGAATGTAACGAGGTCGCGCCAGTAGCAGTCTTCCTGAAACAGGCTGACTGCCGTGTCGATGTCGCCGGCGGCCAGAGCTTTGCCGAAGCGGTCGAGCAGATCGGTAAGTGTCTTTTGCGGTGCCTTTTCGAGCATGGATGATCCTCCCATCGGTGCTGAAATATCGCTGCGACGTGCCTGTCTCCTCCGGGCTGTCTCGAAGCGAATGCGGGAGTATCCGCAAAGATCGTGATGGTCGTCACGCCCGACCATAGTTTGCAGGTGATTCAAATGCTTATGGGAATCGCAGTTTGCGCCTGATGTCAGGCCGGTACCTTGATGATCGCCCTCAGGCCGCCCAGCGGGCTGTCATCCAGCGTGATGTCGCCGCCGTGGCTGCGGGCGATGTCGCGGGCAATGGCGAGACCCAGGCCCGTGCCGCTGGCGTCCAGATTGCGGGCCTCGTCTAGCCGCACGAAGGGCTTGAACACCTCTTCACGCTTTTCCGGAGGAATGCCCGGGCCGTTGTCGTCGACGACGACCGTCAGCGAACCGCGCGTATGGGTGGCGTTGACGCGGACTTCCTTGGCGTAGCGGAAGGCGTTGCCGGTAATGTTGGCGAGAAGCCTGCTGAACGCGTTGGGGCGCACATGGATATCGCGGTCACCAACCAGCGATGTGGCCAGCTTGCGTTCGCGCAGCTTGGCCTCTTCGCCAAGCTGGTGGAAATAGGCATCGAGATCGAAGCGGCCGGGGTCTTCCGAGGCTTCGCCGCGGGCGAATTCGAGATAGCCTTCCAGCATCGACTGCATGTCGTCGATGTCCTGGTTGAGGGCTGCCAGGTCCGGTTTCTTGCCCGACAGAGCCAATTGCAGCCTGAAGCGCGTGAGGATCGTTCTCAAATCGTGACTGACGCCGGTCAGCATCGCCGTACGCTGCTCGATCTGGCGTTCGATGCGCTCGCGCATCTGGATGAAGGCGAAGCCGGCACGGCGCACTTCCTCCGCGCCGCGCGGGCGGAAATCGCGCGGCATCGGGCGGCCCTTGCCGAAGCTCTCGGCGGCTTCGGCGAGCGCCAGGATCGGCCTGATCTGGTTGCGCAGGAACGGAATGGCGATCACCAGCAGCACCAGCGAGGTGCCGACCATCCAGATCAGGAAGATGTGGGTGTTCGACGCGTAAGCCTGGCTGCGGCGCACGAAAACGCGCAGCACCTTGTTTTCGAGCTGAATGCGCACTTCGACGATGTTCGAGTTGCCCACCGTATCGATCCAGAACGGCCGATTGATCTGCCGCGTGATCTCCGACGACAGGATCTGGTCGAGAATCGAGAAGAAAGGCTTCGGCCCCGGCGGCGGCAGGGGGTCGGGCGGCAGGATGTCGATCTTCAGCGAGAGCCGGTCCTGCGCGATGCGAATGACGTTGGCGTAGTCGTCGTCATGCGGATAGGTCTCGATCATGTCGATGATCGCGGCGATGTCGCGGGTCACGGCCTGCGACAGGCGCAGCGTCACCGTTTGCCAGTGGCGTTCCATGAAGTTGAAGGCGACCACCGACTGCAGCAGGATCATCGGCGTTATGATGATGATCAGCGAGCGTGGATAAAGCCGCTTCGGCATGTATAGCGAAACGAGCCGCCAGAAGCGTTTCCAGTTTTTCGGCACGGCGGCAACCGCGCGCCTGGCGCGCGCGACAAGATTTTCGTTTCCCGGTCCGTTCAGTTCCGAAGTCGCCATCTGCCGTTTCCATCCGCCGATGGCTTGCTGTTAGCAAAGCCATTGGAAGGGTCAGTCTATTCCACATGCGGACAGGCGAGAAGAGCCTAGAGAAATCAAACGGTTAGGTGCGCAGTCCAGTGTGCGCCGCCGTTTGAGTTCATTGCGTTGTTTCGAAGACGAAAGCGCAACACCAAACCCGGTCCGATCCGATCAATATAGGGAGTTCGGGCCGATTCCCAATCGGAAACGCGGGCGTCCGATAAAGACGCCCAACGTTGCAGGCGCCTATTCGACACTCAGCCGGTAGCCGATGCCGCGAACCGTCTGCAGCCAGACCGGATTGGACGGATCGCGCTCGATCTTGCGGCGCAGCCGGTTGATCTGGACGTCGATCGTGCGCTCGCCGACATCGGATTCCCCGGCGACAAGCTCGTGGCGTGGAATGGTTTCGCCCGCACGCTCGGCAAAGATCGCAAGAATCTCCTGCTCGCGGTCGGTGAGTTTCAGCGGTTCGCCGCCCTTCTTCAGTTCGCGCTTGGCGATCTGGAATGTGTAGGGGCCGAATACCAGCTGCTCGACCTTGGGCGTGGCCGCCGGACCACCGCGGCGCAAAATATTGTTGATGCGCAGGATGAGCTCGCGCGGATCGAACGGCTTGGGCAGATAATCGTCCGCACCGGCTTCCAGCCCGGTGATGCGGCTGTCGGTTTCCGACAGCGCCGTCAGCATCAGGATCGGTACGGATTTCTCTGCACGCAGCGACTTCGTCAGGTCGACGCCGTTCTCGCCGGGCATCATGACATCGAGGATCAGCAGATCGAAATCGAGCCCGGCCAGCTTGCGCCGAGCCTCGCCGGCATTGCCTGCGACGGTGATGCGGAAGCCGTTCTCGCTGAGATACTGCTTCAGCAGGTTGCGGATGCGGGTGTCATCATCGACGACAAGGAGATGCGGTGCATCATCTTCCGGCGCTGTCGGATGGTCGGCTATCTCATTCGTCTCCATGGCTCTCCCTCAGCGCATTTCCCGGCAGATTGTCAATCTGCGCTCTTAATTCCGGGTTGACCATCGCTTTGAGGAATTGTTCGATCCCTTCGCGCTCGGTCGCTTGTGCACTCTCCAATGCCGCACTGATGCGGCGTGACTGTGGCCGGGCCAGGTCCAGAGCCAGCGCGCGGCCCTTTTCGGTTGGATAGAGCTCACGCTGACGCCGATCGCGCGGCCCCTGTATCTGGATGACATGGCCGGTGTCGATCAATTGCTTCAGGACGCGCGCAAGGCTCTGCTTGGTGATTTTCAAGACGTCGAGCAGTTCGGCAACCGTCAATCCGGGCATCCGGTTCACGAAATGCAGGATGCGATGATGCGCGCGGCCGAAGCCGTATTCTGCCAAAATCTGGTCCGGGTCGGAAGTGAAATCTCGATAGGCGAAGAAGAGCAGCTCGATGATGGCCAGATCGATGCCATCCTCGTTGGAGAGTGCGGTTCTGATTGGTTTGGCATCCTTGCCGTTACGATCTGCCATGGGTCTCCTGTGAGGTCGCTCAAATTTATGTCAGCCTTGTTGACATATTTTAGCGGCACTGGTAATTTTTGCCAAGCTTTTCGGCCAATTGCGAACGAAAAGGCAAGCCTCAGCCGTTTTTTCCGGAACTTCGTGAGTTTGCCTTGTCGATCATATCGGCCAGGGCTTCACGCCATCAATCGACATTGTGGCTGGTGTATTTCGACCCCGAAACGTGTGCGGGCGAGGACCCGCTGGAGGATATCATGGCATCCGTTCCCTTCGATCAGCTGGATGGTTTCATCTGGATGAATGGCGAGTTCGTAAAGTGGGCAGATGCCAAGATTCACGTACTCACGCACGGTTTGCACTATGCAAGTGCTGTATTCGAGGGCGAGCGCGCCTATGGCGGCGAGATTTTCAAGCTGACGGAGCATACGGAGCGCCTGCATGAGTCGGCGTGTATTCTCGGCTTCACGATTCCCTATTCGGTCACCGAGATCGACGATGCCTGCCGTGTGCTCCTGAAGAAGCAGGGTCTTCTGGACGCCTATGTGCGGCCAATCGCCTGGCGCGGCAGCGAGATGATGGGCGTTGCGGCGCAAAGCAACCGCATCAACTGCGCCATCGCCATCTGGCAGTGGCCGAGCTATTTCGACCCGGCGCAGAAGCTGAAGGGCATCCGCCTCGACCTGGCCGAATATCGCCGTCCCGATCCGCTCACCGCGCCGTCGAAGTCGAAGGCTGCCGGCCTCTACATGATCTGCACCCTGTCCAAGCATGCGGCGGAAGCCAAGGGCTATGCTGACGCGATGATGCTCGACTGGCGCGGCCAGGTGGCGGAGGCGACCGGCGCCAACATCTTCTTCGTCAAGGATGGCAAGCTCCACACGCCGAAGGCCGATTGCTTCCTGGACGGCATCACCCGCCGTACGGTGATCGGGCTGGCAAAGGATCGCGGGATCGAAGTAATCGAGCGCGCAATCCTGCCGGAAGAGCTTGAAGGTTTCGAGCAATGCTTCCTGACCGGCACCGCGGCGGAAGTTACGCCGGTGTCCGAAGTTGGTCCATACAGCTTCCAGGTTGGTGAAATCGCCAAGACGCTGATGGAGGATTACTACGCCGCCGTTCAGCCCAGGCAGGCGATTGCTGCCGAATAAGACCACGTCGATCGCCACCAAAGAAGCGTTTTCTTGCGGGCTGCCTTCGGGCAGCCCGTGTCATTTCAGCGGCTTAGCATTTGACTTTCGTCTAAATCGGCGTCTCATGTTGCTCATCGACTCGCGCGAGTCGGTTTTACTGTTGGAGGGATAGTAATATGGAAGCGCTTCTTCCGATCATCATACAGCTGGTAACCGGCGCCGTAGGCGGCCTCGGAGTTGGTGCGGCACTCAAGCAGGCAGCGATGAGTGCAGCGGTAAAAGTGATCTCGGGTGCCGTTGGCGGCGTTGCTGGCGGGCAGATTCTGACGAATGTTCTGAGTGATCCCAATGTTGCGGGCGCCCTGTCGGGTTCGCTCGGCAATGCAGTTGGCGGTGTGGTCGGCGGCGGTGTGCTGACGGCAATCGTCGGTGCCGTCATGGGCGCCATGAACAAGCGCTGAGCGCTACAAATTCCAGATCACGGGCGGTCTTCGGGCCGCCCGTTTTGTTTGGGCAATGCGGTGGACGCTGGGAACGATCCTGCATAAGTATCGCCTGACAAAGCGAAAGGAAAATCATGGGTCAGCTCAATGCGGGCATCATTCCGGTCACTGCCTTCCAGCAGAACTGCACGATCCTGTTCGATACCGAGACCAAGACGGGCGTCGTGGTTGATCCCGGCGGCGATGTCGACCGGATACTGGCGGCATTGAAGGACAACGGCATCACCATCACGGCGATCTGGTTGACCCATGGCCATATCGACCATGCCGGTGGGGCGATGGAGCTCAAGGAGAAGCTCGGCGTCGACGTCATCGGACCGCATGAGGCCGACCAGTTCCTGCTCGACAATATCGAAACCCAGGCCGAGCGCTTTGGCCTGGCGAAGGACGAGGTGCGCAACTGCGTGCCCGACCGCTATCTCACCGAGGGCGAAACGGTATCGTTCGGCGACCATGTTTTTGAAGTGCTGCATTGCCCGGGTCATGCGCCCGGCCATGTCGTCTTCTACAACCGCGATGCGAAATTCGCCCATGTCGGCGATGTGCTGTTCCACGGCTCTGTCGGCCGTACCGACCTGCCAGGCGGCGATCACGAGGCGCTGATTTCCTCGATCAAGGACAAGCTCCTGCCGCTGGGCGACGATATCGGCTTCATCTGTGGCCACGGCCCGGGCGGGAAGTTCGGCGAGGAACGGCGCAGCAATCCGTTCCTAGTCTGAGACGCTAAACCGGCTCCTGCACGGCGGCGATGCGGCGATAGACGAAAGTGGTCGCCTCGTTGCTGCCATCGGCGCGAGCGGTGGCCAGCGCATCCTCGATCAGCATGCTCATACGCGCATGGATGGGCGATTTCGCGCAGGCCGGGTCGGTGGCGGCCGGATCACCGGCGATTGCCATCGCCTGGCAGCGGCAGCCGCCCCAGTCGATCTCGCGGCGGTCGCAGCTCCGACAGGGTTCCTGCATCCAGCCGGTGCCGCGGAAGGCGTTGAATGCCGGCGAGTCGGTCCAGATCTCCGCAAGCGAGCGGTCGCCGAAGCGTTCGAATGTCAGCGTGCGAATGGTGTGCGCGGCATGGCAAGGCAGCACCGTGCCATCGGGCGCGACCATGAAGGCGTCGCGCGCCCAGCCACCCATGCATGGCTTGGGATAGGTGGCGAAGTAATCCGGTGTGACGAAATCGATGTTCATGATGCCGCGCAGGCGTTCGCGCGCTGCCTCGACGATTTCCACCTGCCGTTCCACGGCAGCCCGGTCCGGCATCAGGGCGTCGCGATTGACCAGCGCCCAGCCCGAATATTGCACATTGGCGATTTCCAGCCGTTCGGCGCCGAGCGACAGCGCAAGCTCGATGAAATCCGGCACTTCCTCGATATTGTGCCGGTGGATCGGTGCGTTGACGGTGAGCGGCAGGCCCGCCGCTTTGATGCGCCGCGCCGTCTCCAGCTTCTTTTCGTGGCTGCCGCGGTTGTTGCCGATACGCTCGGTGGTCGCGGCGTGCGCGCCCTGGAAACTCAATTGCACATGATCGAGCCCCGCCTCGGCCAGCGCGCGGATGCGGCCTTCGGCAATGCCGACACCGGCGGTGATGAGATTGGTGTAGACGCCGCGCGAGGAAAGCCCGGCGACGAGTTGCTCCAGGTCTCGGCGCAGGGTCGGCTCGCCGCCGGAAAGATGGACCTGCAGAACGCCGAGATCAGCCGCTTGGCGGAAAAGATAAAGCCAGGTCTGCGTATCGAGTTCGCGGTTCGCCTTCATCAGTTCGGTCGGATTGGAACAATAGGGGCATTGCAGCGGGCAGCGATGGGTCAGTTCCGCGAGCATGCCGATCGGGGGCAAAAGAGGTTCGCTCATAGCTTCACCAGCAGGTTGTCGGACCATTCCTGGAGGAACGCGGTGACGTCGGCGGCAACGTCTTCCTCCGCAGCATCATATTCCGCCGCCAGATTGGCGATGATGGTTCCGACATCTGCCTTGCCGTCGCAGCGGCGCAGGATGTCGAGACTGATGTCGTTTGGCCAGAATACCTTCTCCGGCGACAGCACCGACCAGGCCTGCCGAACGGGATCGAACTGGATGCGGACATGGCGCGGCAGGGAAGGGGTCGCCTGAAGCGAGACAATCCTGCGTTCGCGGGTCAGTGTCATCCGCGCTCCTCCGGCCGAAAGGCACCCGGCGGGATGTGGCCCGCCTCGCCATAGGCATGCATCAGCGCATCGAGCATTGCCCATAGTATATCGCATTTGAAGACCAGCGCATCGATTACCGACTGCTGGCGCTCGGGACTGTCGGCGTGGGCCAGCACATAGGCGAGTGCAAAATCGGAATCGCGCGAGGCCTGATCCGGCCGCGGCTTGAAATAGGCGAGGATGTCTTCGGTGACGTAATCATATTTCGCCAGCATCGCCGGCACGCGCTCGGCAATGATGACCGGCGAAAACAGTTCCGTCAGCGATGAGCCGACGGCCTCCAGCAGCGTGCGGTTGGTGCAGAAGGAAAGATAGGCGCCGACCGCGAAGCGCGTTGCCGGAAGCGCCAGCCGCTCGCCGATCACATCTTCCGCTGGGAGACCGAGGCCGGTCGCCAGCTTGAGCCAGCGGGCGATACCGCCGTTCCAGCCGTCTGCGCCGTCGTGATCCTCGATGCGCTTGCGCCATTCGGCCCGGAAGGCAGGGTCTTCGGCGCGCGCCAGGATCATCGCGTCCTTGCGCGGAATGACCGACTGATAGCAGTAGCGGTTAAGCGCCCAGGCCTGCATCTGGCCTTTCGTTAGTGCGCCTTGTGTCATCTGGTGATGAAACGGGTGAAGGTTGTGGTAGCGCTCGGCGCCGACCTGGCGCAGCACGGCTTCGAACTGCTGTGTGGTTAGCCCGTTCTTGGCGGCGTTATGGAAATCGCTCACAATTCTATCTCCATGCCGTCATAGCCGACTTCCCAGCCTGCGGACCTGACTGCCGCATGCTCGTGCGAATTCTCGTCGAGGACCGGGTTGGTGTTGTTGATGTGGACGAAGATGCGCCGGGAAATCGGCACATCCGCCAGACGGGCGATCGATCCGTTTTCGCCCGACATCGCAAGGTGTCCCATGCGGGCGCCTGTCTTGGTGCCGACGCCTGCGGTCACCATCTCGTCGTCGGTGTAGACCGTGCCGTCGAAGAGCAGGCAGGACGCGCCGGAAAGCCGCTGGCGGAGATCCGGGTCGACCCGCGCGCAGCCGGGAATGTAGAAAGCCGAGCTCTCAGGTCGCGAACCGGCAAGGCGAACAGCGATCGTATCGCCGCTGTCCGAGCCGAAATTATCGTTCGGACGGCTGGTGTCCTCGAGATAGAGCGCGATCTTGCCCGGCACGGCGAACGTCTCGATGCGCACACCGGTCTCGTTTCCCTCGGCGTCTTGAATGCTGGTCTCCTGATTTTCCATGAGCCTGTGGCGCGGGACAATGGACGGATCGAGCACATTGAAGATCGAATTCGCCCGCAGCGCCGACAGCACCTGCTCGGTGGCATAGATCGCGAATGGCTGACGCTCGCGCAGGCTGAGCAGGCCTGCGACATGGTCGACGTCGGCATTCGTCAGCACCACGGCGCGGATAGGCGTGGAGCGCAACGCGTCGTCAGGTTGGGGCTGCAGTTCCGGCGTTTCCGCAATCTGCTGGCGGATATCGGGGGACGCATTGAAAAGCACCCAGCCCCGCCCGTCGGCGGACGCGGCGAGACTGGATTGCGTCCTTGGTCTCACGCCTGCGCTGCCCGCGCGTGCCGCACGGCTTAGCCGGTAGTTGCAGTTCCATTGCGGGAATCCGCCGCCCGCCGCCGATCCGATGATCTTCACGCGCATGGCGAAGTCCGTCTTGCAAATTTCCAGTCAACCACCATTCTCCCCTGCCAAGCGCAATGCCTGCAAGGTCAAATTTCAAACCATTACGGCCCAAGCGGTCATGAACGGCGCGTGCCCCTGCAAGCAGTGGGCACGCGCCTTCTTGGCCTACTTCTTGGGAGTGATTTCAGCAGGCAGATACCGCGAAATTTCCATTCCTGCCGATACCTGGCACATTGTAGGCTTCGTCCAGCTCTTCTTCATGTCTTTCTCCTTTGTACCGGCCCCAAAGGCCGATTCCTTCGATCCTCAACCATTGCCTTGGCACCTATGTGCAATGGTCCGTCCATAAATGGACTAATGAAACAGCAGGTGCTTAAATTGCTAAACAAACTTATGTGAACATCCGTTCCGAAACTATCCGCCAGCCAGCGGCTTCTTCTCCTCCAGCGGAAATCCTGCTTTTTCCCAGCCATCGGCACCCGCTGGATACCAGATCACCGAGCTGTGACCCCATTCGATCGCGCGCCTGGCAGCATTCCAGGACATCCAGCAATCGGTCATGCAATAAAACAGGATAGGGCGGGCCTTGTCGTTGCCGGTATGCGCCGAAAGGCCGTCGCGGAAATAGGCTTCCTGTTCCTTCGTCAAGGCGCCGTAGCCGACATTGGCAAGCCACACGCTACCGGGAATGTCGTTGCGGGTCTTGTCGCGCCAGATCGTGCCGGCAGGCAGGTTTGCCGGCTTGGGCGTGTTGGGCATGACGTCGAAGAAGACCGCCTTCTTTTCCCGCCATAGGGCTTCGGCCTCGGCCGTCGTCACCACCTGCGCGCCGTGCAAGGTCTCAGGCGTGGGGGCACGATATTCGTCCGTGCGGTAGCCGTCCGGCTCGGCGACATCGCCGGCGAAAGCCACCGGCAGATGCATCGAACTCAAAAGGCCCGCAACGAGCAGCAAGATCGTTCCCTTTCTTTTCATCGTCTTCGGCATTTCCGCCTTGGCGCCGGTAGCCTGTTGCTGCCGGCTGATTTCAGCCTCTATTCCGTAATCGGTTGGTCGCGCTCATCGAGCAGCGGCACGTTGTATTCGAGCAGGAGCTTGTTGATCTCGCCCTGATTGTCCTTGATGAAGTTGTTCAGCGTGCGTTTCCATTCCTGGTCGGACGGGCGCACGCCCATGGTGATGCGATAGACCATGCGCGAGCCGGTCTTTTCCTTGACCAGCGGCACGACGGCGAGATCGGCATTGGCCTGCTTGGCGTAGTAGCCTGCCATCGGTCCCCACAGCACGGCCACATCGATGACCCCGGCAAGCATGTCCTTGATCATGACCTCGGCCATGGAGGGAGCCA
Source organism: Mesorhizobium sp. DCY119 (assembly GCF_003590645.1). Classification (NCBI taxonomy): domain Bacteria; kingdom Pseudomonadati; phylum Pseudomonadota; class Alphaproteobacteria; order Hyphomicrobiales; family Phyllobacteriaceae; genus Mesorhizobium; species Mesorhizobium sp. DCY119. The sequence continues at coordinate 1,692,866 of NZ_CP031834.1, forward strand.
GCCGGGTGTCGACCATCAGTGGGTAGTTCTTGGCCTTCTTCATCAGCTTGGCGGCGGCCATGTTCGCCGATGGCGGCGTGCCGCCGACGATGCCGAGCCGCTTGTCGGCAAGCTTGGGATCCTCGATCGTCTCGACGCCGTCGAGATCGCCGCCCTTCTTGTAAACCATCACATAGGTCGAGCGGTAATAGGCGTTGGTGTTCTGCACCAGCTCGTCGCCCTGGGCATAGCCCATGATGATGTCGCAACGATTGGCGCGAAGCGTGTTGCGCACGAAGCCGGTGGCCATCGGGAACCACGTGTAGGCCACGGACTTGCGCCCGAGCTTGGCGGCGACGAGTTCGGCGAGCTTGTTTTCAAAACCCTGGCCGTTCTCGTCGGTGAAAGGCATGTTGGAGGGGTCTGCGCAAACGCGCAGCACGTCCGGGTCGACCAGTTCGCCGGCTGCACCCAGGCCGGCACCTTGAGCGAAGGCGGAGCCGGGCAGGGCGACCGTCAGTGCCAGGGCAGCTGCGGCCCACCGGAAACGGGGAAATTTGTGCCCCAATGCCATCATCCACCCATGCATGAAGATTCGTGGTCTTTTGCGGCCTGCGGCTTGTCGGCTTTCTTGGCCGGACGTCCGCGTGGCAGGTCGCCGACGGCGCGGGCGCGCAGGTAGACGTAGAGGTCGTCCATGTAGCAATAGACGTTCTTGTTGTCGCCAAAGGCCGGCATCACATTTTCCTTGCCGCCGCCGACATTCTTGCGGCCCTCGGCAACGACGGAAAGGAAGGTTCCGTAGTCCATCGTCTTGAGCGAATCGGCCAGTGCGGGCGCGTAGCTCGAACCGACGCCGTCCGGGCCGTGGCAGACGTGGCAGTCCGAATTGAAGCGGCGATAGCCGCTGAATGTGTACCAGTCGACAGTGCCGTCGTCCTGAATCTTGTATGTCGGGTTTCCATCCGCATCGACATATTTCCCGTCATCGTCGGAGACTGCCGCCGCCTTCTCCTTGCTATCTTGTGCTTGTGCCGGACCAGTGCCGGCGACCGCAAGAAGGGAGAGGGCGAGAGCGGAGAGTACGATGCGAACAGACATTCAAAACCTCATGTTTCAACGCGTCACGGCACGAACCGTTTTTCGAAGTTTCTGCGCGGCACGTGCTTATGTCAGTGAAGGCGAGAGCCCGGGACGGATTGTCGGTTCGTTCCGGGCTCTCGTTACTCAATGCCTTGCAAGCGCAAGGTTCAGTCGTTCAGCTCCGGACGATCAGTCCGGCAAGCCGAAGACGGTCAGCTGACCACCGAGCGTGGTGTATTCAGCCAGTCCGGCGTAGCCACCGACGGCACCAAGACCTGCCGTGCCGACCACTGCTGCTTCGTCGCCCTGGGCGCGGCCCTGATCGACGGCACCGTGCCATGCAGCGGCGTTTTCAGGCGCCATCAATCCGCCAGCCAGACCGATGCCGGCCCAGCCGCCAACGCCCGACAGAACGGCAATGTACTGCTTGCCCTTATGCTCGAACGTATTGATGTTGCCGATGATGCCGGAAGGGGTCTTGAACTTGTAGAGTTCCTTGCCTTCCTTATCGACTGCCTTGATGTAGCCTTCGAGCGTGCCGTAGAAGACGACGTCGCCTTCGGTGGCGAGAGCGCCTGACCAGACCGAGAACTGCTCGGGCTTGGACCAGACGATTTCACCCTTGGCGGCGTCCCAGGCGATGAAGTTGCCCATGCCGCCGTGGCTGTCAGGTGCCGGATACATCGACACCGTGGCGCCGACGTAAGGCTGACCAGCGGTGTAGCTTACCCGGTAGGGCTCATAGTCCATGCAGACATGGTTGGTCGGCACATAGAACAGACCGGTCTTCGGCGAATAGGCTGCCGGCTGCTGGTCCTTCGTGCCGAGTGCCGCCGGGCAGATGCCCGTCGAGTTGGTGTCTTCGCCATTCTGCTGGGTCGAGTATTTGGCGACGACCTGCGGGCGGCCATACTGGTCGCTCTTGGGGTCCATGATGACTTCCGTCGCCCAGTTCACCTTCGGGTCGTATTTCTTGGCGACCAGAAGTTCACCGGATTCACGATCCATCGTGTAGGCGAAGCCGTTACGGTCGAAATGCACCAGAACGTCATGCTTCTTGCCGTTGACGTCCATGCCGTCGACAAGGATCATCTCGTTGACGCCGTCATAGTCCCACTCGTCATGCGGGGTCATCTGATAGAGCCACTTGGCTACACCAGTATCCGCATCGCGGGCCATGATAGTCATCGACCAGCGATTGTCGCCGGGCCGCTGCACAGGGTTCCAGGTCGAAGGATTGCCGGTGCCGTAGTAGACGAGGTTCAGCTTCGGATCATAGGCATACCAGCCCCAGGTCGCGCCGCCGCCCGTCTTCCACTGCTCGCCTTCCCAGGTGTTGGTGCCGGAATCCGGGCCAACTGGCTTGCCGAGCTGCGTGGTCTTTTCAGGATCGATCAGCGTGTCCTTGTCCGGGCCCATCGAATAGGCCTTCCAGGCAACCGAGCCGTCCTTCAGGTTGTAGGCAGCAGTCCAGCCGCGAACACCAAATTCACCGCCGGAGATGCCGATGATGACCTTGTCCTTGACGACCATTGGTGCGGCCGTGCCGGATTCGCCCTTGCTGCCGTCGGCAGCATCGCCGTTCTTGACCGACCATGCGACCTTGCCGGTCTTGGCGTCCAGCGCCGTAACCGTCGTGTCCGCCTGGTTGATGATGATCTTGCCGTCACCGTAGGCTACGCCGCGATTGACCGTGTCGCAGCACATGATCGGGATGACGTTCGGATCCTGCTTGGGTTCGTACTTCCAGAGAATCTTGCCATCGTTGTTCAGGTCGAGCGCGTAAACGATGTTCGGGAAAGGCGTGTGCACATACATCACGTCGCCTATCACAAGCGGCCCGCCTTCATGGCCGCGCAGCACGCCGGTGGAGAACGTCCACTTGACCTGCAGGTTCTTCACATTCTCGGCAGTGATCTCTTTAAGCTTGGAGAAGCGGGTATTGGCGTAGTCGCCCGTAGGCATCGCCCAGTTCTTGGCGTCGTCCGCCAGTTTTATCAAGTCGTCGTTGGCCAGTGCTCCATAAGCCGTGGTGCAGGTCAGAAACGCCGCGGCTAATGAGATGTACTTAGCTTTATTGAGTGCACGCATTCGAAATCCTCCCGGGGTTCACAATCAGGAATCGACCGTCGCGCCCACGAGGGCTTGCCCAAGCGATTCATGTGGGGGAAGTATTTCCGGCAGCGTGTCACGACCTAAGCCAGATAAGCAGAGGGCACCGTTACCGCCCACCTCACTTGGCCTACGAAAGACTGTCGCCGCTCCCTAATGACGGTGACGCCCTTGAAGCCGGAAACAAGGAAAGGCTATGTCATAAAAATTTTCATGGCAAGCAGAAACCTCCAATTTTATATTGCAGTGCAATATAATAAATACTGCATCGCAATATAAATGATTCTAGACTTGTATGAAGTTAATATTAGAGAAAAATTGCCTTTGTGATGGCACTGATAGGCTCAAATTCTATCATTGAATGATCTATAAAGAGAAGCTGGATCGTATTTCTTTCTTGTATATTTAGAGTTTTCGCACCTGCAAGCATGGAGTGTATCGAGTAAGCCAAACTAGTGCCGATGGATGAAACAATGGCTTGATTTCGATTTTTTATGGTTGCGATGCATGCCGCTGAAACGGGGTCTTTAGAGGCATTTGACGCCCATTCAGAGCTTTCAGGGCCCCGATCGCCACATCCTCCTTTGGTCCTATATGGCAAGTTGACCGATCGGATCACATATTGCCAACTGGCAAAACACGGGAGGATTTGACCATGTTTTCGAGATTGCCGATCTTTCTGGCTACGGCCGTCACCCTGGCGGGAATCGTCCCGTCCTATGCGGAGAGCGACTATCCCACCTCGGCCCTGGCCGACTATGTCTATGGCTGCATGAAATCCAACGGCGAAACCCGCGACATGCTCGATCGCTGCTCATGCTCTATCGACGTGATCGCCTCGGTCATTCCCTATGACCATTACGTCACGGCTGAGACCTTCAAGCGCATGGGCCTGACCACGGGCGAGGCGTCCGGGCTGTTCAAGGAGAGCGCGGTGGCAAAGGCGTCCCTCACTGAGCTGAAGAGGGCGCAGGCGGAAGCCGACATCCGCTGCTTCTGAGAGGCTGCCTGCTAACTCTACTCTGCCGGCCATCTGACGCGGCAGAGCGAGTTCTCAAGAGCTTATAGTCCCGTCGCCTCCAGCGGCCACTGGTTGCGGAACACGTTGCCGTCGGTGTCGGTTGCCTCGACGCGGATTTCGTCACTTCCGGCCGGCTTGTAGTCGAAGCGGAAATTCGGATCCTCGGAAATCGAAATCCCACCCTCCATACTCAGGATCTGGCGATCTCCTTGAGAAATCAGCAGCTTCTGGACGAAATGCGGCGGGATGAAATACTGGGTGATCGGGTCCTTCTGCAGTCCCGAATTGTTCGGATGACGAATCATCAGCTGCAATTCCGGGACTTTGGAGCCGCTCGAGGCATCCTCCGCGAACTGGCGCAATTTCATCTGGCCCATGGTCTTCTTCGCCTCGTCCGCGTTCTTGACCGCCGGTGCCGAGCAGCCGCCGGATGCCTTGACGTAGGTCTGGACCATATGGAGCTGGCCATCCTGCGTCTCGGCAATCGCGCGGATGTAGGAATAGTCGTTGACCCGCATGCGCGTCGCCAGATGAGTGATGCCGGAATCCTTGCCGAACTGGAACGTCGCCGCGACCGGGGCGGGATTGACGTCGACGATGACGGTTATGGCTTTCACGCCGTCCGGCGCCTTTGCCGGGTCGATATAGATATCGATCGGGACAAGGGCTGCGTCCTGCGCGCGCTTGGGTGCCTCAAGCCTGATGAGGCCGGTGTCGAGCTGGATCGCGCGGTCGCCAAAGACATCCGGCTTCAACCCGTCCCATATCTTGCTGGCGGGCGGGCTGGCGGTTTCCGCATACGCTGCCCACGGCAAGCTGCCGGCCATGCCGACAAGGCAAGCCGCTACCGCCGCTATTCGCGCGTGACGTAGAATGTGCATTCCAATGCCTCCACCAGGTCGAGAGGTGGTGCCCAGGCTGATCGAATGATAGTCCTCGATCGATGCCTTGGCAAACGGGCTGTCTTTCACCTTACCGTGTCATTCCCATTCGAGTTCGGCATAGGCGGCGGTGGCGTTGCGCTGGTTGTATTCGTCGAAAAGCGCCCAGTTGTCCTTCTCGCTCAAGCCGGCTGTCTGCACTGCCTCGCTGAGCGGCGTACCGCCAGCAATGGCCTCGCGCAGATCGGTGGCCAGCGCCTGGAAATAGCGAAGCTCAGGAACAAGCGCGTCCGGCCAGTCCGACGGAACCGGGCCATGGCCCGGAACGGCGCGTGCCGCCTTGATATCCGTCAACGTGCCAAGCTGATCTATCCAGCCGAGAAAGGAACCGTCCAGCGTCGGCAGGTGACCCCTGAAGACGAGGTCGCCGGTAAAGAACGTCCTGGTCGCCGTGTCGAAAACGGTGAGATCATTGTCGGTATGGGCGGGCTTCCAGGCGCGCAGCTCGATGCTGCGTCCGCCGAGGTCTAGCGTCATCGGGTCGGTTACGACGACCGTCGGCGGCACGATCTCGATGCCTTTCATAAGACCTTCGCCGATCTGGTTACGGTAGCTTTGAAGGTAGAACTCGCCTCGTGCTTCCAAAGCGCGCGGCAGGTTGTGATGACCGACGATCGTTGCGCCGATGTCGCGGAAGGCGGCGTTGCCGAAAATATGGTCGGGGTGCATATGCGTGCTGATCAGGTATTTGACCGGCCTGTCGGTGACCTCGCGGATCGCAGCGATGAAGGCTTCAGCCTCGATCAGGCTGCCGCCGCTGTCGATGACGGCAACGGCCTCCTTGCCGACGATGACCCCGAGATTGCAGATCGCGCCCTGGTTGGCCTGCGTCATCAACTCGTTCACGCCGGAGAAGGCGTAGATGCCGTCACCAATGTCCTTGAGCACGAAATCGCGGCCGGCGGCGATCGCCGGCAGGCAACAGGGCGGCAGGAAAGCGCCGGCGCCTACACAGGCAAATCCCTTGACCACTTGCCGCCGGAAAAGATCGGTTCTCATGGCTCAGCCTTTCCTGTTCGTTCCTGCCGGCATCACAACACATCCGCGAACTTTTCGCGAAAGGAACGTCCGAGATCGCTCATGACCTGCGGGTTGCGATATTGCCGCGGCAAACGCACATCGAAGATCCCGCGAACATGGCTGGGGCGGGGCGACAGAACGATGATGCGATCCGACAGCATCAGCGCCTCGCGCACATTGTGCGTCACCATCAGCGCCGTCGTCGGCCGGGCCGACCAGACGGATAGCAGGAGATAACGCAGCCGCTCCGCCGTCTGCTCGTCGAGCGAAACGAAGGGCTCATCGAGGAAAAGCACCGCCGGCTCGGTTGCAAAGGCTCGCGCCAGCGCCACCCGGCGCGCAAGCCCGAGCGAAAGCTCGGATGGATAGAGCGAGCGCATCGTAGACAGGCCAAGGGTCTGGAACAGGGAGTCGAGATTTGCCTGCCTCAGGCTCTTGGGCAGCGCCAGGCGGATGTTTTCTTCGACGGTGCGCCAGGGCAGGAGGGTCGGCTCCTGGAAGACGGCGGCGACGCGGTTGTGTTCGCCTTCGGGCAGTCGAAAAGAGCCGGTAAAGTCTTTTTCGAGTCCGAGCAGAATGCGCAGCGTCGTCGTCTTGCCGCAGCCCGATGGTCCGAGCAGGCAAGCGAATTCGCCATGCCGGACTTCGAAGGACAGGTCTTTCAGCGCCGTGACCGATACGCCTTGCGCCGAGCGGAAGGTCTTTTCGGCAATGTCTACCCTAAGCGGGGCGACGGCGCCAACGGGTTGCATGTCGTTCAAAGGGCTGCACCAGAAGAAGTTCGATGAGGAGCATGATCGCGACGAAAGTCAGCGTGTAGGCAAGGATCGCGGCGACGTCGAAAAGCTGGAAGTAGAGATAGATCTGGAAGCCGACGCCGTTGGAGCGGCCGAGCAGTTCGACCACCAGCACGATCTTCCAGATCAGCGCGATACCGGATCTGGACCCTGCGGCGAAATAGGGCTGAAGCTGCGGCAGGAGAATGTGGCGGACACGGTCGAGCGCGCTGAAGCGATAGACCTGTGCCATCTCGCGATAGCGCGGATCAAGCGCACGGGCGCCTTCGCGCATGGTGACGATGACATTCGGTATCTTGTTGATCGCAACGGCGCCGATGGCCGCGACTTCGTTGAGGCCAAACCAGATATAGGCAAGCACGATGATGACCAGCGCCGGCACATTCAGGAACAGGATGACCCAGGCGTTGAAGAACTGGTCGGCGCGCCGATAGGTGCCGAGGGCGATGCCGATGACAGAGCCGATCGTCATCGCCAGCACGAACGAGGCGGCGACGCGGGCGAGCGTCATGCCGAGATGGTATGGTAACTCGCCACTTACGGTGTCCTTGACCAGAACCTGCCAGACCTGACCGGGGTGCGGAAAGGCCCTGCTCGGCCACATCGTTGCGGCGAGGCTCCACAGCAGGAAGAGGCCGACCAGCGAGATCAGGACCGTCAGTGCGGGCGTCAGCGCTTGTCCGAGGGCGCTTGAATTACTGGATGACCTGCCCGGCTGGCTCTGCTGGTCCTCGGAATTCGCTTCGCGCAGTGTCATCTGGTCAATCCCGACCAGAACGTGCCCGGTGCCATTTCGCGCGCTTCTCCAACGAGCTTCTCGCCACCGACCGCGGCCAGGACGGCATACAATTTTGCGGCGTCGGCTTCTTCTTCGGCTATCGGCCGTGTCGGGATGCCTTCGCGGTAGCGGTCGCGAAGTTTTTCGAGTTCCTTGCCTTCCGCGCGCATCAGCGGTGCGAGGCGAAGCCATTCCCCGTCCGATTGCGCCAGCAGTTGCTTGGCAGCGGCGGAAGCCTTGACGAAACCGATGGCGGCGGCCTGGTTTTCTTGCGCCCATTTCTCGTGGAAAATGTAGCCCAGGGCTGACACCGCGCCTGTCGCACCCAGTGCCTTTGCTGCTTCATTCGCGCCGACCAGCCGGCGAAAGCCGTTGGCTTCGAGACGCGCGCAGAAATGCCAGAAGTTCAGTACCGCATCGAGTTCGCCATCCATCGCCTTTTCGGCAAGCAGCGGCGGTGCGCCGTAGACGATGTCGTTCTCAGTCGGCAGGTCGAGTTCGAAGTCGCGCTTGGCCATGGCCTGGATGAGAAGCCAGCTCTTGTCGATCGGCCCGCCGGCGACGCCGATCTTCTTTTCCTTGAGGTCAGAGACGGTTTTGACCGGCGAATCCTGCTTGACCATGATTGCGCCGACCGCGGTCGAATAGGGCACCAGCGTCAGATCTTCGCCGGACGAGCGCTGGCGCGACACCCACAGCCAGTCCGAAACGATCATGTCGACCTCACCTGCGAGCAAAGCGACGTTGGTGGCGTCCTCACCGGCGAAATTGACGACGTCCAGCTCGATGCCGTTGGCGGTGTCGAGCTGGTGCTGTTTTATCGTGTCCAGCTCCCAGCTGACCGTGCCGAATTTCAACACGCCGATGCGAACCTTGCCGGCGGCATAGCCGGAGCCGCAGCGCGACGCAAAGACGCCGGTCAGCCCGAGAGCTGCCAGTCGTAGGATGTTGCGTCGTGAAATCAGCAAATCGTCTCCTCCCAAAGACAGGCCGATGGATCAGGTATCCGCAGTCAGATCGCGCGCCCCTTGTCGGGGAATGCGCATTTCCAGCGAACGATCTTGAACGTTGGGTGCTCGCTCGACCATTTTGCCAATTCGGCCGGAGCCAGGATCATGCATTGCATGAGAGAGCCATGGCTCTCGAAATAGAGATGTTCGTCGCGGCAATTGCCGGGGTTTGCGGTCAGGCAAACCGTCAGGACGAGATCGACCATATCCATTTCAGCACCTTTCGCCATTGTTGGCGCTCGCCCATGATCGGCCCGGCGGATGTCACATCCGGTTCCGATCGCCCGTTGCCCGCGTTTCCCCAAGGTGCCATTGGGAAACCTTGGGAAAGGCTACGCGTTCACCCTTATTGCGTCAATAACGATGGCCGAAGGGAACTTGTTTCACTTGGCGCAAATGCGCAGGGCAGCACCTTGGTATGATTGACTTCCGGCATTCACCGACTAGCTTCCCTTGTCGCGAGTGCCGCAATTCCAACAAGGGATGGCTGGATACTCCGCATACCCGCATCAAAAGGGCGAGCCGGCGGGAGGAAAAGAGCGGCATCGCCCGTCGTTCAGGGCACCCTGACGATCAATGGGGAAATACCATGCGCTCAATTGTACTTTTCGCAGCCCTATCCACCGCCAGCATGCTGGTCAGCCACGCCCAAGCGCAGGACGCAGCCGCCGGTGAGAAGGTCTTTGCCAAATGCAAAGCCTGCCATGTCGCCGATGAAGACAAGAACAAGATCGGGCCTTCGCTGCACGGCCTGATCGGCCGGACGGCGGGAACCCATGAGGGGTTCAAATATTCGCCGGCCATGGTCGCTGCGGGTGCGGGTGGGCTCGTCTGGGACGAGGCCCATCTTAAGGACTATCTGCATGATCCGAAGGCGAAAGTTCCAGGCACGAAGATGGCGTTCCCCGGCTTGAAGTCGGATGACGATATCGCCAATGTCGTCGCATATCTGAAGCAATTCACGCCGTAACCACAAGGTTGACGAGCGCCGCCCCCGAGGCATCCCTCGGGGGCGGCAGTTCTCGTATGTGGCGGCGGGGGTCAGGCGGCGCTTCGAAGCCCTTGCAGGGCGGTCGGCAAGTCTAGCAGGCTGTCACAGACCATATCGGCGCCAAGTTCTTCCACCGGAACCTGCGTATAGCCGCCACGTACCAGAACGACCGCCATGCCGGCGGCGCGTGCTGCCCCGACATCTGCCGAACTGTCGCCGACCATCAGTGCGTCGGCCGGCTCGACGCGAAGCCGCTCCAGGGCCAGGAACAGCGAGTCGGGCGCAGGCTTCTGGTGGCTGACGGCATCGCCGCCGACGATCGCGCCAAGCTGGTCGGTAAACCCGAAATGCAACAGGACCTCACGGGTCGCCAGTTGCGGCTTGTTGGTGGCAACGCCAAGGGCTACGCCGGCAACGTGGAAATGCGCGACCGTCTCCTTCGCGCCCGGCATGAGGGTGGTTAGCTTGGTCAGATGCCGCCGATAGATCGGCGCCATGTCGCGGTTAGCCTGCTCGAGGGCTGCGCCGTAGAGCGGCATTCCCGATGCCGTAAAGGCGCGCTCGACAAGCTTTTTGACGCCATGTCCTATCATCGATTTGGCTTGTGCCAGCGAAAGCGGCAGCAGGTGGCGTGTCGCCAGAAGCTCGTTGACGGCAGCACCTATGTCGGGCGCTGAATCGACCAGCGTCCCATCGAGATCGAAGATGATGGCCTTCGGAAAGGCCAGGGAAGTTCCCGTCTCGCCGCTCATGCGGTCTCCTTCCATTTTATGGAGCAACCTATCGAGGTGATCTGTTCAACCGGGCCATCGCCCGTGCGGGCGACCTGCTTCATCGCCTCATAGAGATCGCGCCTGAGGCCTGGCGGTCCGGCTTCCTTGCGCGAGGCGTCAAGACGGCCGCGATATTGCAGCGTCAGATCGTTGTTGAAGCCGAAGAAGTCCGGCGTGCAGGCAGCGCCATAGGCGCGGGCGACGCTCTGATCTTCGTCATAGAGATAAGGAAAGGTGAAGTGGTGCTCGGCGGCGAAGAGCTTCATCTTGTCGAAGGAATCGTCCGGATAGGCATCCGCGTCGTTGGAATTGACGGTAACGAAGCCGATGCCTTCCTTTTTCAGGTCGGCGGCATCGCGCACGATGCGCTGGATGACGGCCTTCACATAGGGGCAATGGTTGCAGATGAAGGCGATGACCAGCCCGTTCGGGCCGGCCTGATCGAACAGCGAATGGGATTTGCCGTCGGTGCCGCGAAGCGTGGCATCGACAGCCGGCCATCCGAAATCGCAAACGGGCGGCGTTGATGCCATGGTGCCCTCCTGATCAATCTTACGCCGCTTTGCGCACGGCGCCATCCGCCGCCTCGCGAATGGCAGCGATGTTGGCGCGGTAGGCGGCTTCGGTGCCGCCCTTGAAGACAGCCGAGCCGGCGACGAGGACGTTCGCGCCCGCGGCAGTGACCAACGGCGCGGTTTCCGGCGTCACGCCGCCGTCGATTTCGATGTCGATCGGGCGGTTGCCGATCAGCGCCTTGACGCGCTTGACCTTCTCCACCACGGCTGGAATGAAGGCTTGGCCGCCGAAGCCGGGGTTTACGGTCATCAGAAGCACCAGATCGAGCCGGTCGAGCACATATTCGATAACGCTTTCAGGCGTCGACGGGTTGAGCGAAACGCCGGCCTTCTTGCCGAGATTTCGGATCGCCTGCAGCGAACGGTCGAGATGCAGGCCCGCCTCTGCATGAACCGTAATGATATCGCAGCCGGCATCGGCGAATGCCGCAAAGTAAGCGTCGGCGGGCGCGATCATCAGATGGCAGTCGAAGACCTTGTCGGTGCGATCACGAATTGCCTTGATGATTGGCGGGCCGAAGGTGATGTTGGGCACGAAATGGCCGTCCATGACGTCGAGATGAATCCAGTCGGCGCCGGCGCGGACCACCGCCTCGACCTCGTCGCCGAGGCGCGAAAAGTCGGAGGACAGGACTGAGGGGGCGATGATTGTGTTGGCGGTCATGTCTCGTTCTCACCTTATTTGCACGGCGTTTGCCAGTCACATTGCCTTACTGATTGCGACGCCTCAAGGAACCGCGCCGTCAACCGGATCGCCGTCGAGCTTCCCTTCCACGAAAACCCGGCTGCCGCGGATATCCGGCTCTTCTATTGTGATCAGATCGAGCCTGGTCAATTTTTCGCTCCGCCCGGCGAACAGGCGGTTGGCCTGCCGGAGGCGTGCCCGGTCGAGCGCGTTGCGGATCGACCTGGCGTTGGAAAAGTGGGGCAGCTTCATCCTGAGAGGGATGTATTCCTCCAGCGCTGCCGCCGCACCTTCGCTCAACCGGTAATTCTGGCCAGCCAGCATGATCTCGGCAATCGATTTGAGTTCGACGGGACTATAGTCGGGGAAATCAAGATGATGGGCAATGCGCGAGCGCATGCCCGGATTGCTGTTGAAGAAGCGGTCCATCTTGTCCTTGTAGCCGGCGAGGATGACGACGAGATCGTCGCGGTTGTTTTCCATGCACTGCAACAGGATTTCGATGGACTCCTGACCGTAGTCCCGCTCGTTTTCGGGCTTGTAGAGATAGTAGGCCTCGTCGATGAACAGCACGCCGCCCATGGCGCGCTTGATCACTTCACGCGTCTTGGGCGCGGTGTGGCCGACATATTGCCCGACAAGATCGTCGCGGGTGACCGAAACCAGATGTCCTTCGCGCACATAGCCCAGCCGGTGCAGGATCTCCGCCATACGCAGCGCCACCGTGGTCTTGCCGGTGCCGGGATTGCCGGTGAAGTTCATATGCAAGGTCGGCGTTTCGGCGGAAATGCCGAATTTGCGGCGCAAGCGGTCGACGAGCAGGAGGGCAGCGATTTCGCGGATGCGTGTCTTGACGGGTACCAGCCCGACAAGGTCACGATCGAGCTTGTCGAACACGTCATCGATGCTCGATGCCTCGAACTCTTCCTGCAGATTGACCGTTTCATCGTCGCCGACGGCCGCCTGATCCAAGCTGCTCAACATGGCGCACTCCTGTTTGTGCCGGGAAACCGCCTGGCAACGCTGCTCCAATCGCCGGAGCAGCGTTGCAAACGGCTGCTACGATCGCTCGCCTTCGGGCCGATCGGTCGCGTAGGGAACGATGGAGTAGCCCTGGCTGCGGCCGTCGCGCTCCTGGCGCAGCAGGCGGAAGCCCGGTTCGTTCGGCGGCCGGTTGACGATGAACGACATGCGCGGCGCTTCCCAGCCCTTGCTCGAGTCGAATGCGGTGACGCGGATGTACATATTGGGCAGCGCTTTGCGGCAATTGTTGATTTCCATCAGGATGCCGGCGGGATCCTTCAGGTCGAACATCGGATTGCCGTACATCTCCCAATAGGTATTGCGGGGATGCGGATCGTCGGAATATTCGACGCTCACGGCCCAGTGGTTCTTCAGTGCGTATTTGATCTGCGCCGAGATTTGCGCGTCGGTCAGGTCGGGCAGGAACGAGAACTGTCCCTGCGTGACCTTGTTTCCGGGATTGGTCATCATGGCTATGGTCCTTCCTTAGAAGCTCGGGGTCGCGGTCGGCACGAAATCGGCGGTGTCGGTCGATTCGTAGTTGAAGGTCACGTCCTTCCAGGTCGTCAGTGCGGCCTTCAGCGGCGAGCACCATTTTGCCGCGTCTTCGAGGATTTGCGGGCCTTCGCGCAGATAGTCGCGGCCCTCGTTGCGGGCGAGGATCATCGCTTCCAGCGCCACACGGTTGGCCGTTGCGCCGGCCTGAATGCCGTCGGGATGGCCGATGGTGCCGCCGCCGAACTGCAGCACCACATCCTCGCCGAGGTAGTGGATGAGCTGGTGCATCTGCCCGGCATGAATGCCGCCCGAAGCCACCGGCATCACCTTGTTGAGCGAGGCCCATTCCTGGTCGAAGAACAGCCCGGTCTCGAGGTTCTGCGGCGTGCGTTCCTCACGCAGCGTATCGTAGAAGCCCTTGATCATCAGCGGGTCGCCCTCGAGCTTGCCGACGACGGTGCCGGCATGGATGTGGTCGACGCCGGCCATACGCATCCACTTGCAGATGACGCGGAAGTTCATGCCGTGGTTCTTCTGGCGTGAATAGGTCGAGTTGCCGGCGCGGTGCAGGTGCAGGATCATGTCGTTCCTGCGCGCCCACTTGGCCATCGACTGGATCGCCGTGTATCCGATGACGAGGTCGATCATGATGATGGCCGAGCCGAGCTGCTTGGCGAATTCGGCGCGTTCGTACATCTCCTCCATGGTGCCGGCGGTGACGTTGAGATAGTGGCCCTTGACCTCGCCGGTCGCAGCCGACGCCTTGTTCACCGCCTCCATGCAGTAGAGGAAGCGGTCGCGCCAATGCATGAAGGGCTGCGAGTTGATGTTCTCGTCATCCTTGACGAAATCGAGCCCGCCTTTCAGCGCCTCATAGACGACGCGGCCATAGTTGCGGCCGGAGAGGCCGAGCTTGGGCTTGGTCGTGGCGCCGAGCAGCGGCCGGCCGAACTTGTCGAGCCGCTCGCGCTCGACCACGATGCCGGTCGCCGGGCCCTGGAAGGTCTTCAGGTAGGCGACGGGGATGCGCATGTCTTCCAGACGCAAGGCCTTCACCGCCTTGAAGCCGAAGACGTTGCCGATGATCGATGCCGTGAGGTTGGCGATCGAGCCGGGCTCGAACAGGTCGAGGTCGTAGGCGATGTAGGCGAAGTACTGCTGTTCGGTCTTGGTGCCGGGACCGGTGTTGGGCACCGGTTCGGAACGATAAGCCTTGGCGCGATAGAGTTCGCAGGCGGTCAGCCGATCGGTCCAAACGACGGTCCAGGTCGCCGTCGAGCTTTCGCCTGCGACCGCGGCGGCTGCCTCCTCATGGTCGACACCAGGCTGCGGCGTGATGCGGAACATCGCTATCAGGTCGGTGTCCTTCGGCCGATAGTCCGGCTCCCAGTAACCCATCTGCTTGTAGGGGAGAACACCGGAGCGATAGCGCTCCTTGCCTTCCTTGAGCGTTCCAGTCGTGTTTATGTCCACCTTGTTCATGACAAATCTCCTTCTGGTTGCTTCATGCTGCCTTGGCAGCCGCGATATGCGGGTCGAGTTTTCCCGCGGCGTAGCGTTTGGCCATCTCGTCGAGCGCGATGACCTTGATCTTCGAGGCGTTGCCGGCGGTGCCGAAGCGTTCCAGCCGGTCGCGGCATAGGTCGCGCATGGCGTCCATCGCCGGTTTCAGGAATTTGCGCGGGTCGAACTCGTTCGGGTTTTCGGTGGCGATGCGGCGGAACTGGCCGGTCATCGCCATGCGGCAGTCGGTGTCGATGTTGACCTTGCGCACGCCGTGGCGGATGCCGCGCTCGATCTCCTCGACGGGCACGCCATAGGTCTGGGGCATCTCGCCGCCGAACTTGTTGATGACGTCCTGCAGTTCCTGCGGCACCGAGGAGGAGCCGTGCATGACGAGATGGGTGTTCGGCAGCTTGTGATGGATCTCCTCGATGACGCGCATGGCAAGGATGTCGCCGTCGGGCTTGCGGGTGAACTTGTAGGCGCCGTGCGAGGTGCCGCAGGCGATCGCCAGGGCGTCGACCTTGGTGCGGGCGACGAAATCGACCGCCTGGTCGGGATCGGTCAGCAACTGGTCGTGCGACAGCACGCCTTCCGCGCCGTGGCCGTCCTCGGCCTCGCCATGGCCGCTTTCGAGCGAGCCGAGCACGCCGAGTTCGCCTTCCACCGATGCGCCGACCCAATGGGCCATGCGCGAGACGCGCTCGGTGATGGCGACATTGTAATCATAGCTCGCCGGCGTCTTGGCGTCGGCCTCCAGCGAGCCGTCCATCATCACCGAGGTGAAGCCGTGGCGGATGGCGGTGAGGCAGGTGGCTTCGTTGTTGCCGTGGTCCTGATGCATGCAGACCGGTATCTGCGGATAGATCTCGGCCAGCGCGTCGATCATCTTGGCCAGCATGATGTCATTGGCGTAGGAGCGCGCGCCGCGTGACGCCTGGATGATGACCGGCGCGTCGCAGGCCTTGGCCGCCTCCATGATGGCGAGGCCCTGTTCCATGTTGTTGATGTTGAATGCCGGCACGCCGTAGCCATGTTCGGCGGCGTGGTCGAGCAATTGCCTCAGCGTGATGCGCGCCATGGATCAGGCCTCCTCTTTCGTTCTGATGTCTTGCTTGATGGGTTCGAGCGTGCGGCCGATGGCGACGGCCGTGTCGGCCATGCGGTTCGAGAAGCCCCATTCGTTGTCGTACCAGGACATGACCCGGACCAGCGTGCCCTCGATGACCTTGGTCTGGTCGAGCGCGAAGGACGACGAGGCTGGATTGTGGTTGAAGTCGATGGAGACCAGCGGTTCCTCGACGACCGAGAGAATGTGCTTCAGCCGGCCCTTGGTCGCTGCGATCATCGCCGCGTTGACTTCCTCGACGGTGGTCGGGCGCTTCGGGACGAATTTGAAATCGATGACCGAGACGTTCGGGGTCGGCACTCGGATCGAGACGCCGTCGAGCTTGCCGTTGAGTTCCGGCAGGACCAGGCCGACAGCCTTGGCCACACCCGTCGAGGTCGGGATCTGGGAGAGGGCGGCGGCGCGGCCGCGGTAGAGATCCTTGTGCATGGTGTCCAGCGTCGGCTGGTCGCCGGTGTAGGAGTGGATCGTCGTCATGAAGCCGCGTTCGATGCCGATGGCGTCGTTCAGCACCTTGGCGACCGGCCCGAGGCAATTGGTGGTGCAGGAGGCGTTGGAGATGACGATGTGATCCTTGGTGATCTTGTCGTCATTGACGCCGTAGACAACCGTGAGATCGGCGCCGTCGGCGGGTGCGGAAACCAGCACGCGCTTGGCGCCGGCGGTGAGATGCGCTGAAGCCTTCTCCTTGGAAGTGAAGATGCCGGTGCATTCCAACGCGATGTCGACGCCGAGTTCGGCATGCGGCAGTTCGGCCGGGTTGCGGATGGCCGTGACCTTGATCGGTGGCAGGTCATCGACCTCGATCGTGTCGCCCTTGACCGTGACGGTGCCGGGGAAGCGGCCATGCACGGAGTCGTAGCGCAGCAGATGGGCGTTGGTCTCGACCGGGCCGAGATCGTTCACTGCGACCACCACGATATCGGTCCGTCCGGACTCGATGATGGCGCGCAGGATGTTGCGGCCGATCCGGCCAAATCCGTTGATTGCGACGCGAACTGCCAATTTCCCCTCCCGTTCAGATGATGAGCCGCCGGGCCGCGTCGGCGACCGCTTCAGGCGTGATGTTGAAATGCCGATAGAGATCGGGTGCCGGCGCACTTGCGCCGAAGCCGGTCATGCCGACGAAGGCTCCGTTGTCGCCGATCCAGCGGTCCCAGCCGAGGCGGGCTGCGGCTTCGACCGCGACGCGCGGGGCCGAGCCGAGAACCGACTTGCGGTAATCCGCATCCTGTTCCTCGAAGAGTTCCCAGCAGGGCATCGAAACGACGGCAGCAGCAAGTCCATGTTCGGCCTGCAGTTTTTCGGCGGCTGCAACGGCTATCTCGACTTCCGAGCCGGTGGCTATTAGCGTGGCGGCGCGCAGGCCGTCCGTCTCGCGCAGAACATAGGCACCGCGCGCCGAGCGGTTTTCGTCGGTATGCGCCTGGCGCAGCATCGGCAGGTTCTGGCGCGACAGCACGAGAACGCTCGGCCGGTCCTTGGACTTCAATGCCAGTTCCCAGCACTCCGCCGTCTCGATGATATCGGCGGGGCGGAAGAGGTTCAGGTTCGGCGTCGCGCGCAGCATCGCCAGATGCTCGACGGGCTGATGGGTGGGGCCGTCTTCGCCGAGCCCGATGGAATCATGCGTCATGACATAGATGACGCGCTGCCCCATCAGCGCCGACAGCCGCATTGCGCCGCGCGCATAGTCGGCAAAGCAGAGGAACGTGCCGCCATAGGGCACGAAGCCGCCATGGAGCGCGATGCCGTTCATGGCTGCGGCCATGCCGTGTTCGCGGATGCCGTAATGGATATAGCTGCCGGCATAGTCGCTTGGCGCGACGCGGTTCATGCCCTTGGTGATGGTCAGGTTCGAGTGGGTCAGGTCGGCGGAGCCGCCGACGGTCAGGTCGGTTGCAGTGTTGATCGCACCGAGTGCCATTTCGGAGGCCTTGCGGGTGGCGACCTTAGTCGCCTTCTCGAAATGCTCCTTGCGGAAGGCGTCGAGCGCTTCGAAAAAGGCGTCGGGTAGCTCGCCGGCGATGGCAGTCTCGAAGGCCTCGCGCTGTGGCGAGCCGTCGAGGCGCTGTTCCCAGATGCGGCGCTTCGCTTGCCCACGCGCGGCTATTCCACGCCAGGCATCGAGGATGTCTGCCGGCACATCGAACGGGGCAGAGGACCAGCCGATATTTTCGCGCGTGGCGGCGATTTCGGCATCGCCTAGCGGCGCGCCATGGGTCTTTTCCGACCCCTGGAGATTGGGCGCACCCTTGCCGATCAAGGTCTTGCAGGCGATCAGGGACGGGCGGTCGGATTGACGGGCATTCTCGATGGCCTCGGCAATCGCTTCGGCATCGTGGCCGTCGATCGACTGGACATGCCAGCCGGCTGCTTCGAACCGCGCGGGCTGGTTCATCGAGGTGGAAAGCGAGGTCGGCCCGTCGATCGAGATAGAGTTATCGTCCCAGAACACGATCAGGCGGTCGAGCTTCAGATGGCCGGCAAGGTCGATTGCCTCGTGGCTGATACCTTCCTGCAGGCAACCGTCGCCGGCAATGACATAGGTATGGTGGTCGACGAGATCGTCGCCGTGGCGGGCGGCGAGCATGCGTTCAGCTAGCGCCATGCCGACGGCTGTGGAGATGCCCTGGCCGAGTGGGCCGGTGGTGGTCTCGATGCCGAGCGCGTGGCCATATTCCGGGTGGCCGGCAGTGCGGCTGCCCAGCTGGCGGAAGCTCTGCAGCTGCTCGATCGGCATGTCGTCGTAGCCGAGCAGGTAATGCAGTGCATATTGCAGCATCGAGCCATGTCCGGCCGACAGCACGAAACGGTCGCGGTCGGGCCAGCGGGGATTTGATGGATCGATGGCGATGAAGCGGTTGAAAAGCACTGTCGCGACATCGGCCATGCCCATCGGCATGCCGGGGTGGCCGGAATTGGCCTTCTGCACGGCGTCCATCGCCAGCGCGCGGATGGCATTGGCCATGTCGCGTTCGGAAACGGCAGTTTCGGGGGCGGTCCTGATGGCGGTCTGGCTCATGACACGTTTCTCCGGTTCCGCGAGCGGATCCTCACCGGTATCGGTTTCTCGACCGCTGGGCAGAGAAGGTCGGTCAGCCCGCGTGCGAGGATCTCGATCATGCGTTGAAGTCTCGATGAAATCGGGCGAGGGGGCGTTCTGCGGGTGCTCATCATCATCACTCCTCACGACATCCGGTTCTGGCGTTCGATCAGTTGCAGGATCAGCGGGGTCAGGATCAGTTGCATGGCGAGGTCGAGCTTGTTGCCCGGCACGACGATCGAATTTGCTCGCGACATGAAGCTGTCGTGGATCATCGACAGCAGGTAGGGGAAGTCGATGCCGCGCGGCCTGGCGAAGCGGATGACCAGCATCGATTCATCCGGCGTCGGTATCCAGCGCGCGATGAACGGGTTCGACGTGTCGACGATCGGCACGCGCTGGAAATTGATGTCGGTCAGCGTGAATTGCGGCGTGATGTAGCGGATATAGTCCGGCATCCGGCGCAGGATCACGTCCATCACCGCCTCGGCCGAATAGCCGCGCGTGGTGCGGTCACGATGGATCTTCTGGATCCATTCGAGATTGATCACCGGCACGACGCCGATCTTCAGATCGGCGAACTTCGCCAGATCGACCTTATCGGTCACCGCGCAGCCATGTAGCCCTTCGTAGAACAGCAGCTTGCTTGGCTCGAATTCGCGCCATGGCGTGAAGGTGCCGGGAGGCTGGCCGTAGAGCTTGGCTTCCTCCTCGTCATGGACGTAGGTGCGGGTCTTGCCGGAACCGCGGCGGCCATATTCCTCGAAAACCGATTGCAAGGTTTCGAGTTCGTTGGCCTCGGCGTTGAAATGGGTGAAGTTGGGATTTCCCCTCTTTTCCTCCTCGGCGACCTTTTCCTTCATCGCGGCGCGGTCATAGCGATGGAAGGCGTCGCCCTCGATGAAGGCAGCGTCGATGTTCTCACGCCGGAAAATCTGCTCGAAGATGCGCTTGACCGAGGTCGTTCCCGCGCCTGAAGAGCCGGTGATCGATATGATCGGGTGCTTGGCTGACATGCTGAATTCTCCCGATCAGGCGCGAAACAGGCCGCGATTGCCGAACAGCGGCGAGCGTTCGCCTATGCTCGACGGATCCGTGTGGTAGCGGGTGATGCGCGCCACTTCCTTGGCCGAGCCGAAAACCACCGGCACGCGCTGGTGCAGGCTGTTCGGTTCGATTTCGAGGATGCGGCCGATCGTGTCGGTGGCCGCGCCGCCGGCCTGCTCGATCAGGTAGGCGATGGGGTTTGCCTCGTAGACGAGGCGCAGCCGGCCTTGTCCGTAGCCGCGGCGCTTGTCGCCCGGATAGAGGAAGACGCCGCCGCGCATCAGGATGCGGTAGCAGTCAGCGACCAGCGAGGCGATCCAGCGCATGTTGAAGTCGCGCTCGCGCGGGCCTTCGCTGCCCTTCAGGCAGTCGTCGACATAAAGCCGGACGGCCTCGTCCCAATGGCGGTAGTTGGCGGCGTTGATGGCGAATTCATGCGCGCGGGTTGGCACGATCCGGCTCTCATAGGCCTGGACGAAGGTGCCTAACCGTGTCGACTGGACGAAGACATGTGTGCCGCTGCCCAGCGAGAGCACGAGCGCCAGCTGCGGGCCGTAGATGAAGAAGCCGGCACCGATCTGCTTTTCGCCCGGCTGCAAAAAAGTGGCGGCCGGGTTGCCGTCCGGCGCGCCAGTTGCAGGGAGGAGCGAGAAAATCGTGCCGATAGAAACATTGGTGTCGATGTTGGACGAGCCGTCGAGCGGGTCGATGGCGATGCAGATCGGGGCATCCTTGTTGAGCAGGACCGGCTGCTCCAACTCTTCGGAAGCGTAGAGGGCGACGGGTGCGTGGCGCATTGCGTCGAGGAAGATGTCGTCGGCGTAGACGTCGAGGTCCTTCTGGGCGTCGCCGTCGGCGTTGAAGCCGCCGCGGGTTCCAGCGAAGGCCTTGCCGAGCACGCCCTGATTGATGGTGTGGCGGACCTTGACCGCGGCCTGTGCGAGCTGGCGAACCGTCGCGGCAACCGCCGCGCGCAGATCGTCTTGCTCCTTGCCGACATAGGAATTCAGAACCGCATCAAGGGTTGCCACAGTCATTGTCGTCTCCTCCGCCTGTTCCGGTTGGAGTGGTCAGGCACAGGGGAATGAGAGCAAAGCGATGAGGATAAGTAAAATTTAATAACTTTACCTAGTCAGTAAAATTCTCTTATTATGCTGTATGCGCAACCTGACCCTCAAGCAGTTCCGGGCCGTCGAAGCCATCGTCTCCCACGGCAAAATCATCAATGCTGCCAAGGTGTTGGGACTTTCGCCGCCGGCGATCACCATCCAGTTGCGGCAGATCGAGGAAGAACTTGGCCTGCAGCTCTTCGATCGCACCAATGAAGGTATGCGTCCGACTGCCGCAGGTCTGGCCTTCGTCGACACGGCGCAGGCGATCGAGGAACGCATGCGGCTGCTGGCGGACCAGATCGACGCGATCAAGGGCGTGCGCACCGGCAGCCTGAGGCTCGGCGTGGTTTCGACGGCCAAATATTTCGCGCCGAGGATGATGGCGGCCTTCATGAAGGATTATCCCGACATCGATATGCGGCTTGCCATCGGCAACCGTGCAGAGACCATCGCCCGCCTGAAGAACCATGAGGTCGATATCGCGCTGATGGGCCGGCCGGCGAAGGACGTGCCGGTGCGGGCGTCGGCGTTCGGCGATCATCCGCTGGTGATCATCGCTGCCCCGGAGCATCCGCTGGCGAGGGCGCGCGACATTTCCAAGGAGCGCATCGCGCGCGAAAACTTCCTGATCCGCGAGCCGGGCTCCGGCACGCGCATTTCGCTGGAGATTTTCCTGAGCGAACTGCCCGGACGGCTCGACGATCTCGGCATCGAGATGGATTCCAACGAGACGATCAAGCAGGCGGTGATGGCGGGGCTGGGCATCGCCTTCATCTCCGCGCACACTATCGCCTTCGAGGTGGAAGCGGGGCGGCTCGTCATTCTCGATGTCGCCGGCATGCCGATCCGGCGGCAATGGTTCGCCGTCATGCGCACCGACCACGCAATCTCGCCGGCGATGGCGACGTTCCATGATTTCCTGATGCGCAAGGGCGCGATGTATCTGCCGCTGTTCGGAAAGCTCTATCCTGACCCGGAAGTGAAACGCAGCTGAGCTAAATCACTTCTTGGGAAGGGTTTCCGCGACCGTTTTCGCCAGCTGATACAGCCGCTGCTCGATCAATGTCGGCACCTCGCAGACATAGGTCAGCGATTGCACGCGCTCTTCGAACACGCGCGTCTGCCAGGTCAGTTGATCGGTGCGTTTCGTCACCTCGTTCTGGTCGGCATCGGGCTTGTTGCGCAATGCATCGACATCGGACGACTCTTTCCGCAACGCCGTCGCCAGTTCCAGCTGCTTGTGCGCATAGCGGGCAATGCCGGAAATGACATGCGAGCGCTCGGCGTTCATGTGGTCGAATAGCCCCTGAACCAGCATGGTCAACTGCGGCTCCAGCTTCTCAGGCGGCAGAGTGGCGGCGAACTCCTTGATCTCCTTCTGCGCTTCCGGAAGCGGCAGGCGCCGGGCCGCCAGTTCCTTCACACGGTCAGAGATATCCTCGTCATTCGACCAGTCTTTCGACGCTTCGGGAAGGTCGGGTCCGTTCCATATCTGGCCGAGCGAAAGTTCCGGCACCTTGCGCTGGATGCAGGGCCAGTCGGGATCGTTGTTGGCGGCGGCAAGCGCTGAACTGGAGAAGCTGGAGGCCAGCAGAATGGCTGTCAGGCAGCGAACAGGGCCGGTTCGTCTCATCAGGCATTTCCTCCCGTATCCTGTTTGCGGTTCATGAGACCGCGTGATGGGTCGTAGGCGATGATCGCCCCGCCAAGGAACAGCAGCGTGCAGCCGAGAACCACCGCCAGCGAGAGCCAGTCGATCTGGCCGTAGAAGGCGAAGCGCACCAGTTCAACGGCATAGGTGAACGGGTTGGCCAGGCAGATCTTGTAGAGCAGGGGGCTCGATTCCTGGATGCGCCATAGCGGATAGAGCGCCGGCGAGGCGAAATAGGCCGGGAAGATCACGAAATTCATGATGCCGGCGAAGTTTTCGAGCTGTCTTATCATCGAAGACAGCAGCATGCCGAGCGCGCACAGCATCAGCCCGGACAGGAACAGGGCCGGCAGCACCATGACATAGCCGATAGGCGGGGCCTTCACGCCCCAGAACCAGGCGACGACCAGAAATGCATAGACCTGCGCGATCGAGACCGTGACGCCAGCGAGCAGCTTCGACACCAGCAGGAACCAACGCGGGAAGGGGCTGACCAGCAGGGTGCGTATATTGCCCATCTCGCGGTCATAGACCATCGACAGCGACGACTGCATGCCGCTGAACAGCAGGATCATGCCGCATAGGCCGGGCGTGATGTAGACCTCGTAGAGGACATATGTCTTGTAGGGCGGGATGATCGAGACACCCAGCACCTGGCGGAAACCGGCGGCGAAAATGAACAGCCACAGCAGCGGCCGCACCAGCGAGGAGATGAAACGCTCGCGCTGGTGGATGAAGCGCAGGCCCTCGCGCAGCAGGATGCCTTTCAGGCAGATGAGATAGTTGACCAGCCTGTAGGGTTTCGAGCGCACGGGCACGATGCCGGCACCGGTCGCGTTTGTGGGCAAGGCCGTGCTCATGTCTGCGCCCCCGTTGCCTTGCGCGCGTCGAGCCCGCTCAGTTGCGAAAACGCTTCGCGGATCGTCTGCTTGCCAGTCGATTTCACGACATCTGCGACGCTGCCCTTGGCAACCAGGTTGCCCTCGCGCAGCACCACGACATGATCGCCGTCGTCGACCTCATCGATGAGGTGGGTGGCCCAAAGCACGCCGATGCCTTCGGTCACCACGAGCCGTCTTATGGTGGCAAGGATGCTGGCGCGCGACTGGATGTCGAGGCCGACGGTGGCTTCGTCCAGCAGCAGCAGCGAAGGGCGGTGGAGCAGAGCGCGCGCAATCTCGACACGCCGCATCTGGCCGCCGGAAAGGCTGCGCGCCTTGTCATGCAGCCGATCACTCAATTCGACGGACGCCAGCAGCGCGTCGATGCGCTGGCGGGCATCACGCGTGCCGATGCCGTGAAGCGAGGCGTGGTAGGACAGGTTCTGGTAGACGCTGAGATCGAGGTCCAGCGTGCGCGCCTGGAAAACGATGCCGAGCCGCCGCAGCGCCTCGCCCGAGGCGCGATCGATGTCGTGGCCGAAGATGCGGATGGCGCCGTTGCGCGTGTTGTAGAGATGGCTGATCAGCGAGAACAGCGTCGTCTTGCCGGCGCCGTTCAAACCGAGCAGCACGGTGAAGCTTGCCGGGGCGATGGAGAAAGACACGTCGGACAGCGCGCGTTTCGAGCCATAGGAATAGCTGAGCGCGGCGACATCGAGAGCCGCCACACTGCCATGTCCATTGGTCTTCACGTGCTGCAAGCTGGATTTCTCCTTCCCTGCTGTGCAGGATAGCCCGCAAGTCGGCTCCGCTCCATCGGACTATTTGATGGTGATCGTGCCTTTCATGCCCTTGTCGGCGAGATCGGGCACGGACCATGTGTAGATGCCGGGGCGTACGGTGGTGAACTGGACCTGGATGGTGCCGTCTGCGTCGTATTCGAGCCAGGCGGGTGCGCCGTTCATGTGGACTTCGAGGTCGTTGATGACGATCTGGTTCATCCAGACATTGCGGAACAGGTCGGTCACGAATTTGTATTCCAGCCCGCCCGCAGCCGAGATCTTCCAGCGGTAGCCTTGCCCGGCGATCAGCTCGAAGTCCTTCTGGTTGGCGGTGAACTGGTCTTCCTTGGTGCCGAGGATCAGTTCGGGCACATCCTTGCTGGCGCGGGTGATCTGCTCCTTGCCGCCGCTCGCCGGCTCCGTGGCGGTGGCAGCAGCAGCAGGCTTGTCGTCATCGTCGTCGGCATCCTGCGCCCAGCCGTGCGAGGCCGACAGTGCCGCTCCCATCAGTGCCGCGAAAGCGATCGTGCGGTATTTCCTCATTAACGTCTCCTCCTTTGTTGCCTGCGAAAACTCTCTGCCGCTCAGTTCGGCGACACGACCACCCCCCATGGCAGCGCTCCGACCGTGACCGACTGGGTTGGCTCGTCGGTGGCGACATCGATGAAGGTGATGTCGTTGGATATGCCGTTGGTGCTGATGATCGTCTTCTGGTCGGGGGTGAAGGCGAGCTGCCAGACGCGCTGGCCGACCAGCACATATTTCTCGACCTCATAGGTCTCGGCATTGACCACCGCCACCCGATTGGCCGGCCCGAGCGCGACATAGGCCTTCTTGCCGTCGGCGGTGATCCTGATGCCGACCGGCTGGATAGACTCTGCACGCAATCCGGGGATTTCGAAGGTGATCTTGTGCGTCACCTCTCGGCTTGCGTTGTCGATGATGGACACCGTGCCGCCGATCTCGGCGCTGACCCAGACCTCCGAGCCATCCGGCTTGAACTCGGCAAAGCGCGGGCGCGAATCGACCAGCACATTGTTGACGATCTCATGGCTCTCGGTGTCGATGAAATGGGCCATGTTGGTCGTTTCCGAGGTGTTGACCATGACCTTGCCGTCGGGGCTGACGCCCATGCCCTCCGGCTCGACGCCGACCGGCACTTCGGCCAGAACCTTCTTGGTGGCGACATCGATGACGGTGACGAGATTGTCGTCCTCATTGGCGACATAGAGCTTCTTGCCGTCTGGAGACAGAACGAACAGTTCCGGATCGGGGCCGGACGGCAGCGTGTCGACGATCTCCAGGGTTGCCGTGTCGATGACCTCGATGGTGTCGTCGTCGCTGGCGCAGAGATAGACGAATTTGCCGTCATGGGAGATGGTGATGCCGCGCGGGCGCTGACCGACATTGACGGTCTTGACCACTTCCATCGTCGTCGAATCGACGACGCTCATCGTGTTGTCCTTCTCGTTGGAGACATAGACCATATAGGCCCAGGCCGGCGAGGCCACGCAACCTCCAGCCAAGGTCGCGGCCAGCAATGCCAATCGTCTTCCCATTCAAAACTCCTCCCGACTTGACGCTTATCTAAAGTGGCATTTGGTCTCCGGCTGGTCGACCCCGAGCGTGTCGAGCTCGGAAACCTGATGCAGGAAACCTTCCTGTGGCGAGGTCGTGACGACGGATTTTGCGTCGCCGAGGAAAATCGGCTGACGCAGCTGCCAGTTCCATTTGCGGAAGGTCAGCTTCTGGCCCTTGAAGGCTGCGATGGAAAAATCGTCAGAGCGAATGAAGGCCTCGATCTTGGCCGGGTCCGCACCTTGCGTGCGCGTGGCGGCGTCACCGAGGATGCGGGCGGCAGTCCACGCTGCCATATCCTTGGAAAGCATGCGCCGGCCTGCATATTTGGCAAAGCGGTTCTGGATCTGCGAGCCGCCCCATTGCTCGCTGGCCGGATGCCAGCCTGACGGGATCAGGCCCGCAGTGCCGGCGACAGGACGCGGAATCCAGGTGCGAAAGGGAACATAGCTGCCGAACACTTCGCTCTCGTCGGCGACCAGCAGCACATCATGGTCGGGCAGGTCCTGGGTGAAGACTGGCATCTGCCGCTGAATCTGCACGACACCGGAATCGGTGCGGCGGGCGGTGCCGGTGTCCTTGAATTCCTTTTCGGCAACGATCTGGCCGCCGAAGCGGGTTGCGGCGCGGCGCAGCGCCTCGGCGAACAGCTTGTCCTTCTCATGCGAGCCGTAGATCAGAGCCCATTTGGGCCATTGCTTCCAGATCAGATACTGCGCCAGCCCGTCGGCCAGCATGGTCCGCGTCGGTGCCGTGTGAAAGACGTTGACGCGGCATTCCTCCTCGCGCAGGACGTCGTCGGTCGCTCCGACATTGAAGATCAAAACACCGTGATCGCGCGCGATATCGGCGATCGACAGCAATTGCTGCGCCGAAATATCGGCAAGCAGATAGCGATCGCCCTTGGCGACCATCTCGTTGAAGACGGCAACGACATCGGCACCCGGCTTCACCTCGGTGACGTCGAGTACGAATTTCTGGCCTAGAAAGGAGCCGGTCGTGTTGTTGTCGTTGAGCGCGACATTGGCGCCGGCGACACCTTCGTCGCGTGGCGCAATGTCGAGAACCGAAAGCGCAAGCTGCGGTTCATAGGCGCGCAGATAGCCGATCTTGATCTCTGTAACCTGCTTTTCGGGCTTAGCGGCCTGAGCCTTCGGTGCAGGGGCGGCCTCCTGAGAGGCGGCTGGGCCAGCGTTGACGCTTGCCAAAAAAAGGGCGATGAAGACTGCGAGAGTGTTTGGCACCATACTCTTCATAGATACTCGTTCTTCTTGCATACGCCGTCGCCCGATCTAAACCGGGAGATGCAGAATTTCGGTGCCACGATGAACTTAACCCACGAGAAAAATTTATCAAACCCCGTAAGTCTACTTTTGCGGGCAGCTTTCGATGTTTGCCCGATCTCCGGTTTTGGCAAGGTGTCCAATAGGACAAGAAGCGGCGATTTGCGGCTCGTGCCCTGCATGGATTATCGCTATCGTGACATGCCGGTTTCGTGCCTTGAGGACCTGACCAAATGACAAAAATGCTGGCGAGCGTAAACGGGGTAGAAGAGGCGGAGATCGCCCTGACAGGCGGCGCCGATATCGTCGACCTGAAGGACCCGAAGGCCGGAGCGCTCGGGGCCGTGGCGGTCGAAATCGTCCGCCAGACCGTTGCGGCCGTTGCGGGGCGACGGCCCGTCAGTGCGGTGTGCGGCGATCTGCCGATGGTGCCGGAAACGATCCGCGCCAGGGCCGAGGAAATCGCGGCCACCGGTGTCGATTATGTCAAGGTCGGCTTCTTCCCGTCCGACGATGCGGCGGCCTGCGCAGAGGCGCTCGCACCGCTGGCCCAACGGACGAAACTGATCGCGGTTCTGTTTGCCGACCTCAAGCCGGACCTTGAGTTGCTTCCGGTGCTGGCCAAGAACGGCTTTCACGGTGCGATGATCGACACGGCTGACAAGGCGGGCGGGCGATTGCTCGACCACATGCCGCCAGAGCGTATTCCGGGCTTCATAGACCGCTGCAGGGCGGTGGGCTTGATCGTCGGACTGGCCGGATCCTTGGAAACGCCCGACATTCCTCGCCTGCTGCCATCCGGGCCGGATTTCCTCGGTTTTCGCGGCGCGCTCTGCGATCAGTCGCGGCGTACCGGTGCAATCGATCTCGAGGCAGTCAGGCAGATACGCGAACTCATCCCCGAAGAACGCCCGGCCGGCAGCGCGTCGAGCGTCGATTACCGCCTGCTGGCGGCGCGCGGCTATTCGCCGGGTGCTGCCGATCCGACACTCGGAACCGACAAGATATTCGTGCGCGATTTCGTCGTGCCGGTGCAGATCGGCGCTTACAGCTTCGAGCACGGGCATACGCAGAAGGTGTGCTTCAACGTGACGGCCGACGTGTTGCGCGTGACCAACGCGCCGGAAGACATGCGCCACGTCTTTTCCTACGACATCATCATGGACGGCATCCGCACCATCGTCGCGCGTGGCCATGTCCAGTTGAGCGAGGCGCTGGCCGAGCAGGTCGCGGCGCTGGTGCTCGAAGACCCGCGGGTTATGCGCGTCGTCGTGCGGGTGGAGAAGCTGGAGCTCGGACCCGGCGGCGTCGGCGTCGAGATCGAGCGCAAGCGCGCCAAGGAACAGACATCGTCGTTGCACCCGACCGCGCCGTCGCATGGCGGCGGCTTGATTGGCCGGGGCAAGAAGGGCGCCTCTTCATGAAGCGCAGTGTCGTCAAGCTTGGCGGCAGCACGGCCTTTCATGCCGAGATGCGGGAATGGATTTTTGCGCTTGCGACGGCTGGCATGCCGCTGGTCGTCGTGCCGGGCGGCGGGCCATTTGCGGATCAGGTTCGCGACGCGCAGAAGCAGATGAAGTTTTCTAACCAGGCTGCCCATTTCATGGCGATCCTTGCGATGGACCAGATGGGGCTGGCGATCGTCGAGATGCACGACCGGCTGGTGCCGGCTCGGACCTTCGAAGAGATCGATGTGGCGCTGGAGCGGAGGGAAATTCCGATCTGGCTGCCTTCGCAGATGTGCTTTTCGGCGACCGAGATTCCCCAATCCTGGGACATGACCTCGGATTCGCTCGCGGCATGGCTTGCCGGCAAGATTGGTGCGGGGGCGCTGCTGTTGGTCAAGCAAACCAATGCTTTCGATGAAAATTCTCAGATTTTGAATCTGGTTGCCGACGGCGTCGTCGATCCTCTTTTGCCGATGATGCTGAAACCGGCGACGGGCTTTTTCCTTGCCGGGCCGGCTGCGCTTGTGACTGCGAGACATCGGTTCGCTGCGGGCGAAGTGCCCGGTGTGAGGATTGGCGCGGATAGACCCTTGGCCAGGGGAGCCGCATAAAATGGCAAAGCTGCATACGCCGCGCTGGGCCTGGGTGCTGACGGGTTCCGGCCATTTCTTCACCGAGAGCTTTGCCCTGATCCACGAACTGGAGCATTGCGATATCTTCGTCACCAAGGCGGCAAACGAAGTGCTGCGCATGTACAAGCTCAAGCTCGATTTCCCTGACACGATGCGCGTTCTCCACGACAAGACATCGAGTTCGGTGCCGGTCGGCGGCTTCTATCACGGCGTCTACCATACGGTGGTGATCGCGCCGGCCACCTCCAACACCGTCGCCAAATGCGTGCTCGGCATTTCCGACACCATCGCCACCAATGTCTTTGCGCAGGCCGGCAAATGCCGGCTGCCGGCAATCGTCTTTGCCTGCGATACCGCGCCCGAGCTTGAGACGATGGCACCGGACGGTATGGTCAAGGTCTACCCAAGGCCGATCGACCTTGAGCACACCGAGCGCCTGAAAAGCTTCGAGCGCACCAAGGTGGTGGAGTCGCTGGCCGACCTTCAGGCGGCTGTGGCTGCGCGCCGGGCCGAACTCGAACGCCATGGCTGAGCGGCTCGTTTTCCTCACCGGCCATCTCGCCCGGTCGCGGCTGGAAAAGCTGCTGGCCGGACTTGGCCAGACAGAATTCGAGTGGGAGATCGTCGACATCGGGGTGAAGGTCGCGGCGCTGATGACCGAGGAGATCATCAAGCGGCGGCTGACGCTGCCGAAAGGCACCGACCGTGTCATCCTGCCGGGACGTTATCGCGGTGAGCTTGAACGGCTGTCGGCGCATTTCGATGTGCCGTTCGTGCGCGGACCCGACGAGATCGCCGACCTGCCGTCCTTTCTCGGACGCGCCGGCGAACCGCCCGACCTGTCGCGCCACGACATGCGCATCTTTGCCGAGATCGTCGATGCGCCGATGCTGTCGGTTGCCGGGCTGCTGGCGCGCGCAAATGTCCTTCGAACGGCGGGGGCTGACGTTATCGACATTGGCTGCCTGCCTGAGACGCCGTTTCCGTTGCTGGGGGAGGCGGTGCGCGCGCTTAAGGCGGAAGGTTTTTCTGTCAGCGTCGACTCGGCAAGCCTCTACGAGCTGAAAATCGGTGCGCAGGCGGGGACGGACTATTTGCTGAGCCTGACCGAACATACGCTGCCGCTGGCGTTCGATTTTCCGGTCACACCAGTATTGATCCCCTCGGTGCCCGGCGATCTGGATTCACTCGGCCGCGCCATCGAGGCTGCGCAGAAAGCGGGAATAGCTTTCATTGCTGATCCCGTTCTCGATCCGATCCATTTCGGTTTCGCGCAGTCGATCGGTCGCTTTATCGAAGCGCGGCGGCGGTGGCCCGAGATCGAATTGCTGATGGGCACCGGCAATCTCACCGAACTGACGGACGCCGACAGTTCGGGCGTGACGGCGCTGCTTGCTGGGCTCTGTTCGGAGCTTTCGGTGCGCAATGTGCTGACCGTCCATGTCAGCCCACATACGGTGCGGACGGTGGAGGAGCATGACGTCGCCCGCCGCATCCTGTTTGCCGCGCGCAACGATGGCGCGCTGCCGCGTAGCTATCATGCCGGCCTGCTGCAGGTGCATGACCGCAAACCCTATGCGGCGACCATCGAAGACATAGAGGCCCTTGCCGGTTCGGTGCGCGACGCCAATTTCCGCATCATGACGGCCGAGGACGGCATCCATATCTTCAACAACAGGGGCCATGCAGTCGCAACGGACGCGTTTGAACTGTTTTCCGGTCTGGGCGTTGAGAAGGATGGCGCTCATGCTTTTTATCTCGGCGCCGAGCTGATGAAGGCCGAAATCGCCTGGCGCCTTGGCAAGCGCTATGCGCAGGACGAACCGCTGGCCTGGGGCGTTGCCGCACCCGCGCCGGAAACCGATCGCACCCGCCTTGCGGAGGCGGGTCACACGCTGCGGGCGAAGAAAGAGGGTTCGTGATGCCTTACATTCGCGAGACGATCATCACCACGGCTGACAAAAGCGGTAATGTCCACATTGCGCCGATCGGCATCATCGCGGAGAAAGACGGCTGGATCATCGCGCCCTTCCGGCCTTCGACCACGCTCGACAATCTGGCGCAGGTTCCCTTCGCCATCGCCAACTATACCGACGATGCGCGCATCTTTGCCGGCTGTCTGACCGGGCGCAAGGACTGGCCGACCGTTGCCGTGAAAGGCTTTGCCGTTCCGCGCATTGAGGCTGCGCTGGCGCATTCGGTGCTGGAAGTCGTTCATGTCGATGATGACGGCTTA
Source organism: Mesorhizobium sp. DCY119 (assembly GCF_003590645.1). Classification (NCBI taxonomy): domain Bacteria; kingdom Pseudomonadati; phylum Pseudomonadota; class Alphaproteobacteria; order Hyphomicrobiales; family Phyllobacteriaceae; genus Mesorhizobium; species Mesorhizobium sp. DCY119. The sequence continues at coordinate 1,724,480 of NZ_CP031834.1, forward strand.
CGGCCAAGGCACTTCTGCCGCGTGGTGTCGGAGGAAATGCATGCGCCGTTCACCGGTTTCAATCGGGCAAAGGCGGCGGTGCTGGAACTGGCGATCCTTGTCAGTCGGCTTGGCATGCTTTCGCGTGACAAGATCGAGGCCGAAATCGCCTATCTGACGATTTCCATGGACAAGACGGCCGGCCCCGAGGAGAAGGAAGCCTGGGGCTGGCTGATGGAGCGCGTGACTGCGCATTTCGCCGACACCGATGCCAAGGGCGAGGATGTCCAGGTGAAATCGGCGGTATAGGCGTCGATCAGCCCTTCTTCGGCAAATCGCAGGCCAGAATGGCAAGCGCTGCGGCAGGTGCGGCGCTGCTGGCCTCGCTGCTGCTTTCCTCCGTCGCAGGGATCAGATCGGCGAAATCGATGAAGCGCCGCTCCAGTCGATCTGCCAGCCGCTTTAATTGCGGGCGTCCGATGCCCGCACCGACTAGCGGCGCGTCCGGTCTGGCGGCAAGCTTTCCCGCCACTCGAAAAGCCGCGTCATGAATCGTTCGGAGTTGCTGCTCGCTGAACCAGCCGGCGAGTTCGCGCCATTCCGGCGCGGTCAGGTCGGACGTATCGCGGCCGACCATGCGGGCGATGCGAGCGATAGAACCGTCCACCGTTTTTGCCTGGCCATCTGCGGCGGGTTGCTTGTCGTCGGCTTCGTCGAGCACGCCGAGAATGCGATGCGCGTCAGCAATCGAGGCGAAATACTCGTTCATCAGCGGCGTCATCCGGCCACGAACCGGGGCTCCGGAAGCAACGCCGATCAGGGCGCTGCGGGTGAAGCCCGTATAGACGAGCTCACCGGTGAGCAGCCTTTCGGCATCGGTGTAACCGTCATTTGCAACGACACCACCTTCCGTGACGAGGATGTCGGTGGTGGTCGAGCCCATGTCGACGAACAGCGCATCGCCGGTGAGTTTCGCCACGAGGGCAGCGCTCGCATGCCAGTTGGCGGAGGCGACGTCCATGGCAAGCGACACTGCGCGGTCAGGGCTAACGAAGCCGGAGCGGCCGGCATAGATATGTGCCTCGCCGGGGAAATGGTCGGAGATCATCTGAAGCAGCGTTGCAATGCCTGCCTCGCGCGACGGAAAAATGTCCGAAAGTTCGCCGGTCATGGTGAAGGCGTTGAGGCTGCTGCCTTCAAACAGCGGCAATGCTTCGCGGATTGCGGCGGTAAGGCGATCGAGGCCGTGCCAGATCGGCGTCGCCAGCGTCAGTGCCTCGACGATGCGGCCGTCTTCCGCGCGCGCGACTTTCAGATGCGCGCCGCCGATGTCGCAGCCGACGGTGATGTGCTTTTCTTTTGTCACGCTTCAGGCTTTCATGGATTGATTCAACTGGACATTGCCGCATGCGTATCATCCCCGTTCTCGACCTGAAAGGCGGGCAGGTCGTCCGCGCCGAACAGGGCAGGCGGGACCGCTACAGGCCGATCATCACGCCGCTCAGCGCCAGTGCCGAGGTAGTGGCTGTGGCCGAGGGTTTGCGGGGTTTGCATCCGTTTTCGACCTTCTACATCGCCGATCTCGACGCCATCGAAGGCCGTGCGCCAAATGAGGATGCACTGTCGCGGCTGAGGGGAATGCCGCAGCCACCGGAGCTGTGGGTGGACGCCGGGCTCGCAGATGAGAGGGCATTCGCTAGCGCTCTCGGCACACCGTCGCTTTGTCCCGTTCTGGGATCGGAGTCGCAGGCCGATGAGGTATTGCTCAGACGCTTTATGAGCCATCCCGATCTCATATTGTCCCTCGATTTTTTCGCCAACGGTTTTCGCGGACCAGAAGCCCTGCTCGCAAATCCGGACATCTGGCCGCAAAGGGTTATCGTCATGACGCTGGCCAAAGTCGGCGCCGCCTCAGGTCCTGATTTCCCGAGGCTTAGGGAGATCAAGGCGAAGGCTGGAAACCGTATGGTGATTGCCGCCGGTGGCGTGCGCAATGAGGCGGATTTGCTTGAACTGTCCTCGCTCGGCATCGCCGCCGCTTTGGTCGCGACGTCGCTTCACGACGGCACGCTGACCCCGGCACAGATCGAAGCGCTGGCTGACAAGTCGCCCTGAACTCAGCCCAAACAAACTCGTCCCGCACGCTTGCAGGCTGAAACTCGTCCCGCACGCTTGCAGGCTGGTCGCACAAGCAGTCATCCGAAGGATCAAAGAATCCTTCGGATGGGGAGATCAAAATCCCAAGAGCTTTTTCAGCCGGCGCAACAGACCATCCGGCTCTGCAGAGGGCTTTACCTGTGCGGGGCTGTCTCTTGTCTAGGCGCCGAACGGATGCTTGACCTTGTCCCGCTGGGCAGTGGCTTCGGCGGCTGTCGGCGTGCCTGCGATGGCGCGCTGAATGGCTTCCTTGGTTGCCTTGTAGTTGTATTCCTGGATCTTGGCGTCATCATTGGCTTCCCAATGGATGAACACGCCGACGCAGATGAAAATGTCATCGGCTTCGTTGGCGGGAATGATCCCTTCAGCAACGCTGTCCTGCACCGCTTTTGCAACGGCGAACTGTGCCGGGCCGAACATCTGCACTGCCTGCTTGGCGCCCTTGATCGTGACCTTGTTGAACATCACGGTGTTGGGCTTGCACTGAAGATTGGGCGCGATCACTGCAAGAAGCGAAGTGAAGCCGTCCTTGTTGTTGGTGAGCGCGTTGCAGAACGCGGTCTCGACCGCACTCCCTCTCGGGCCAATCAGAAGGTCGATGTGGGCAACTTCGTTGCCGTCTCCGACAAGCGATTCACCGACCAATACTTTAGAAATTTTTGCCATGCCAATTTCTCCTCCAAGACACAATTATGGTGTCCACAGATGCCGCGACCGAGCGGGCGCTCGATGGACAGCTATCCTTGTTGGCAGCGCCCGGGGAAATCCGGACCGGTTGGCTAGATAGCCGCGAAAGCGTTGCTTCCGCGAAGGAAATTCAACCATCAACGTTTCTATTATGCAAGGCGAAGCCGGAGATTGTGGACTAAAAGACAAGCTACGGTGAGATCGGCCGAGGTGCCGGGGTTAATGCCGCGCTGCTTGAGGCGTCCGTCGAAGGCTGCGAGGATGCGAATGCGGTCTTCCTGATCGCCATTGCGGCCTATCGCGGCGCGAACGATCGCGGCTTCTTCGCGCACCTCTTCTGCAATTGCCTGTCCGTATTTTCGCAGCACATGGCTGTCCGGAATGGCACTCAGAAATTCCATGTATGCGAATACGGTCGGCCACATGCCGCTTTCGCCGCGGACTGTCGCGGCTTCCAGCGCCGGCAACCCAAGTTCGAAAATGTCCTTGTAGCCGGTGACATATTGCTGGGCGATGCTGTCTCGCGCCGATGCCTCGCGCATGGCTTCGAGCAGATGCGCGGTCGGCTTTTCGCGGACATCGTGCTGCGACGACGACCCGAGACCGCCGGGGGAGGCGAGTACGATCGCCTCGAATACGGCGGCGGTGTCTTCCAGATCCATGTCCCGCAGGGCTTCGTCGAGACTTTTGCGCAGGTCGTCATTGTTCGTTTCGGCTGCGAGCATGAGAGGCGCGCATAGCAGGATAATGCCGAGATTGGTGTTGGTGCCGACAGCGTTGCGCGTGGCGCGCACCGCTTCGAGGATGCGCGTTCCGAGCGGCAGCTTCGGGTCGGTGAGCGGCTCGGACGAGACGCTCGCGCTGGTCATGAATTGCGCGACGGTCATGTCATGACCCTCGGCGAAGACGTGCACATTGCCCGGTTTGAAGGCTTCGATTTCCTGCCGGCAGGCGTCTTCATAGGCGATGCGGATGTCGCTGCGGGTAAGCATCGGCTTACGACTTCGCGACGGCCATGGGAAATGGCTCGATCAACCTGAGCGGCGGGCGTGCCTGACCGCGCGTGTCGAGAAAGGCGAGCAGGGACTCCGCAATTGCCTCCGCGATGTTAACGGCCACCACCGACTGCAATCCCGACCAGGCCGGCATGCTGTTGACCTCAAGAACGTGCAGGCTGCCATCAGCCGCCGGCACGATATCGACGCCGGCGAAGTCTGCGCCGACTGCGGCAGCGGCGGCGAGCGCCAGTTCTGCAAGTTCGGCCTCGATCTCGCCCGAGATCGCTTCAGGTGCCGCACCGCGATTGACGTTTGTTATCCAGTCATCGCCGCGCCGCGCCATCATCGCCAGTACCTTGCCGGCGCAGACGAAAACCCGGTAATCGCGAAACGGTGGACCGGCGCGTGGAACGTAATGCTGGAGATAATAGACGCCGTTGATCTCCTCCTCCGTGGGAAGGTCGGACAGTTCGCGTATAAGCCTTATGCCCCGGCCTTGTGCCCCGAACAGCGGCTTGAGCACCAGCGGTGTCTGGGGCAATTCACGCGCCGTGATCGCGGTTGCGGCTTCCAGTCCCTCAATGGCGAAGGTCGTTGGTGTCGGAACATCGGCGTTCTTTAGCAGGAAAGTCGTCATCGACTTGTCGACGCAACGCTCTATCGCCTGTGCTGAATTCCAGACGGGAACGCCATGCTTGCCGAGCGCGTGCAACACGCCAAGGCGGCGCGTGACCGCCTCGAAAGATCCGGCCGAAATCGAGCGGACGATGACGGCATCGGGCAATTCGCCTGCGTCGAAGCCGGGAATGGCGAGGCCACTGTGGCTCGTCGTGTCGAAAGCGATGGTGGAAAGCGAGGCCGTCGTCACCTCAAAGCCTCTTTCACGCAAGGCAGAGAGGAGCCGTTTCGATTGCGGCCCGGCATTATCGTTGACGACGAGTATTCTGGCCTTCACGCAATGATTCCCTTGCCGGCGCCAAGTTGTTGTTTCGACGCGTGATCTTCGTTGCCGCAGTCTGCAACCTTTCGCGCGGGCTTTCGACCTGGCATCATGCGTCAGCCGAGGCTTTTTTCCAGCATTGCGAAATCGCGGCCGCCGCTTCGGAACGTATCGCCGGTCTCGATTGCCGTCACCAGTACCTGCGCCGGGCTGAACAGCAGCGGGTCGATGGCATAAAAATCGCCTTTGAAATGCTTGAAGATGTCGGCGAAGGGCCGGCCATGATCCCGCGAGGCGCTGCTCGGCAGTTTATCGGCAAGCGCCTGCGCATCCTTTGCCGTTCCGCGCACGAAAAGCTGTGCGACGCCACCGTATATGATGGCATCGTTGGTGCGGCCCATCGCGGTCAGGAAATCCGGATGGGGCGCCGGAATGGGGGCAGTGGCAACACCGTCGATGATATTGTCGAGCGGGAATTTGAGATCGTTGGCCTTGTGCAAGGCTACCTCAAGCACGCGGCTGACAATCTGCACCGCACCGGCAATGCTCTGGGTTGGCGCGTAGATGAATGTCAGTTTTTCGGGAGCGAGGCTTGTTGCCTTTGCCACCTTTTCGACGACCGATTCGGGTGGCGGCTTTGCGGTTTCCAGAATGATCACCGAAGCATTGGCGGTCTCGCGATAGGCGAGCGTGGAGAACAATGGCTCGACCCGCGCCAGCGCGCGAACAGGCCCGGAACCCATGGCGAAATACTCGCCGCTGGAAAGGTTCCAGCCGGCATACTGGCTGGCGAGGCAGGCCAGGACAGGTTGCGAGGAACGGACTTCGACATGGAGCGGCCACTTGTCCGAACCCTGGTCCAGATTGGTGGTGATGACGCCGAGCCCGCCCATGGCCGCCTCGGCCATGCGGAGACCGGCTTCGACACTGCCTTGCGCCTTTGCGCCGGCGTCGATCAGGCATTCGCCGAGAGGGCCTTTCGAAACGGAAACGCGCAAGCGCTCAGCATCGTGGATCATGTCCTGGACGATGCGTTGCGCATTGTCGTTGAGATATGCGGAACCGTCCTTCATGACGGGTCTCCTGCCCATTGGCGTTGCAATTCCCGCACGCGGCGGTTCAGGGCATGTTGGGCGACATGTGCACTGGGGCCGTTTGCGAAGATGGTGCAGACCGGATCACCGGCATCGAGGCTGGACCCGGCGGACTGGCGGTCGGCCACCCATTCGGGCCATGCCATCTGCGGAAAACTTGGGATCGGGCGGTCGGTGTAGGCAATCGTTGACGCCATGCAATCGGAAAAGCCGGGCAGGCGGGGCGCTTCGCCGCGCGAGGCGCGCAGATGAGCTTCCATCAGCGGTGCCTCATCGGTGTCGAAGATATCCAGCGTCGCGCCTGGGCGCGGATTGATTTCCAGAAGGTGATAGCCATTGTCGTTGCGAATGAAATCGGCGCTGCACAGGCCGACGAGGCCGGCTCGGGCGGTGAGTGCGGTCAGCCAGCCGCCAATCATTGCCGCATCCTTCCGGTCGAAGCGGCGTAGCCGTACCGCACCGCCATAGCGGTAGGGAGCGCCGGCGGTCGGCGACAGAAATTGGCGGCTGAAGCCGACGACGCGCGCGGAGCTTCCGTCGCCGACAAACAGCGCAGAGATGCTTTTGCCCGGAATGAAGCGCTGGAAATAGCGGCCGGCTTTTGCCTTCTCATTCTTCGCACGATGAATGTGCGTTCCGCCGGCGGCGCCTGCCGTCTTGACCAGCCAGTTCTCAGGATCAAGCGGCGGCTCGCGGCGCAGTTCCGGGTGCGGAATGCCGAGTGCCGCGCAATCGGCGGCGAAAGTCTCGGGGTCTTTTACCCGGCGAACAGCTTCGCCGCTGTTGCCGGCAAGCGGGAATTTCCTGGCGATCCGGTCGAGCGTGCCGGGCAGACGCTCGAAGCCCGAGCCGCAAACGACGGCGAGAGGCTCTTCACCGTCGGTGAGCTGCGAAAGCGTATCGATCATGCGCGCGCCGTCGATGCCGCTGTGCAGATTGCCCGGCAGCCTGATTGCGCGGTCCGCCAGTTCCACCGTGTCGGCATCGCAGAACATGTCGGCAACCAGCGCGCGATAGCCGGCGCGCCGCGCCGCCGTTGCGAGCGCACGGCCGGAAATTGCCGCGATGACCACGGCCTTGGAGTTATTTTGCGATCTCGCGGGCAAGGGAAAATGCGTCCTGAAAATCGAATGCGACCGGCTTCTTGGCGTCGATCATCTTCTGAAACAAACCGAACTCGGTCTTGTATTTGACATTGCCGATGGCGAGTGCGCCGATGCCCAGGGCGCTCGCACCATCGATCGGATCGCTGTTGGCGTTGACCGTGAGGCCTTCTATGCCGGCGGGTGGGACGGCGTTCACATCGGCCGCCAGCAACAGCTTTCCCGCCCCGTTCAACTGCGCTTTCGAAAGCACCTGGACGCCTGCCTTGGCCGCGGCCAGCACGACTTCGCTGGCTTCCAGGATCGCCGTCTTCTTGGCTTCGGATGAGCCGTCTTCGGCATGGACCTCGACGCCGAACCGACTCTTGATTTCCGCCGCGATCTTGCCGACGCGTTGCAAGCCGTCATGGCCGACGACCGTGACGTGCGCACCGTCCTTGGCAGCGATGACGGCGGTGCAAAAGCCGACGACGCCGGTGGCGCCGAAAACAGATATGCGCGTGTCCTTCAGCTTGCGGTCAAACTTCTTGTCCAGCGCCTTCTCGACCTTGGCGACCATGGCGGCAGCGGTGGTGAAGGAACCGGCCGGGTCTGCGAACACCGAAACCACGAAGGGCGGCACCATGGCCTGCTTCGCCGCGTCGAACATATCGAGTGCCAGCGAGACATCCTTGCCGGCAATGAAAATGCCGGTGTTGGCGCCCGCGTCCGGTGGACGCGAGAAGATGGCATCCTGAACGAGGCCGGTGACCTCGGCGAGCGTGACGCCGGTATAGGGCACCACAACGTCGAATCCGGCGTCCACCGCCATGTTGACGTCGAAGGGGCTCATCTGCCGGAGCGGCGTGAGCATGTGCAGAATGTGTTTGGTGGCCATGTGTGGTCTTTCCGACGTTTCGGGTGGTGCCCTTCGACGTCTCAACTCCCAACGAGGTCGAGTTCTGATGGCGCGATCTCCGCGCCCGAATTGCGGCCCCGGACAATCTTTATCTCCACGCCGGTTTCGGCTGTTCCGGCAGCGGCACGCACCATCGCTTCGGCGGCGTCCTGCGATGGCGCAAAGGCAAAACCTGTCGGCCCCCACGAACTCTGGCCAATTCCGACGGCACCGGCTTCTGCCAACCTGTTCGCAACGGCCTCCACCCTTTTGCTGGTGAAGACCCCGCCCTGTGCCGGCGCGAAGTAGGCACCGATGGTGGATTGGATCGCGGTTATGGCGGTGCCGAAGGCTGCGAGATTGTGCTCGATCATTGCCGGCATGACGCCCATCAGCACATGGCGGCAGATCTCGCCGGCACTCACTGTAGGGAAGGGCGGCAGCGCACGGAACGCCTCGATCTCTTCTGCGCCGTGAATGCCATTCAGGTGCGAATCCAGGATCAGCAGCACGCGCCAGTCGTCCGGGAAGGGCAGGCGGGCGATCACCGGCGGCTGCTTGCCGCTGTCGTCCTTGCCGGCATCGATGATCAGGCCGCCGCTTTCGAAGCTGGCGATGCCTATGCCGGAGCGCTCGCCGCGGCCGAGAAGGATCGCGTCGGTGCCGGTTTCCAGCGGCAGGCGATGCAGCGTGCGCAAGGCGGCCGCTACGGCGATGGCGATCTGCGTGCCGGAGCCGAGGCCGGCATGGCGCGGTATGGCCTGCTCGATCGAAAGCCGATGGTGCGATCGTAAGCCGAGATGCCGGGAGAGTGTCGCCAGATGCTCGGCCGCGCGAGCGCCGTCCGGCCCCTCGACGATTGTCTCGGCGGCGCGCGAAAGCGTCAGCACCATTTCCGGCTCGCTCAGGGGCAGCCCAAGGCTGCCGAAGCGCCGTACGGCTTCGCCGCTCAGATCGAGGAATCCGAGATGCAGTCGCGCCGGCACCTTTATCGTTACGGAATTAGACATCTGCCCCCATGTGGGTGCATCATACATGCATCACAGAAGTTTAGGTGCCCGCCATCATGATAACTGCTTTCATCGATGGAGCAAGCGGGGGGAGAGGATATCTCTGCTCTTTCCGCGCACGGAGAAGCAACGGCGTTCTGTGCAACAGGTGGAGACGGCAATGAGCGACGATGACGGAAAAGCCGCGAAAGAGCGGGTTTACTCCGAAGCTGAGGTTACCGAACGGCTGAAGAAGGACCTGCCGAACTGGCGCTACGAAAACGGCTGGATCAGGCGAAAGTACAAGACGCACAGCTGGAAATCGACGCTGATGGTGATCAACACAGTCGGCCATCTGGCCGAGGCCGCCTGGCATCATCCCGACATTGCAGCGTCCTATGCCTTTGTCGAAGTGAAGCTGATGAACCATGCGGCAAAGGGCATCACCGACAAGGATTTCGAACTCGCCCGGAAGATCGAGGATGTCGTGCAGTGGCAGCCGGCCAAGGAAGGCGGGGCGCTGGAAGGCACGCCGGCCACCGACCAGCGCTTCGCTTACGTCAAATACGACTGACGGCGCGGCAAAACGTCCGCACCCGGTTGTCTCGAGTGGGGTTTGCGCTCGAATTATTTTTAGCTACAGTCTGATCGGCACCAGAAAGTAAGCATTGCATGGCGGTTGCGTGGATCGGCGACCGGGATGTGCCTGTAGCGCAGGCGGCAAAGCATGCCGCCGGGCTTTTGGTGTCCAGTCTCAGTCCGGTTTTCAGTTTCGATACGGATGTGCATGGCACGCGCGCGGCGATCGCGCTCGCCGAGCGCGTCGGTGCGGCCTATGACCATATCGGCGGTGAAGCGCTGGCGCGGGAGACCGCGCTGTTCACCGACAAAGGCGGTATGTTCACCGCACCCGGCGAAACGCGGCGACGGGCCGATGTCGTCGTCATCGCAGGCAGCCTGCCTGCCCATCACCACGAGTTCGTCGCGGAACTCGCAAGCACGGCGCCCGATCTTGGCGGCGGTGCTTCCCGACAGTTTTTCCTGATCGGAGCCGAAACCAAGGCTCCATATCTCAGCAAGGTCAAGCCGATGCGGCTTGCCGTGGCGGGTGCAGGCATCGACGCCACGCTGGCGGCACTTCGGGCTCAATGCGCCGGGCGCGGGGTGGCCAAGCCGGTGTCGAATTTCGAGCGCTTTGCAAAGGCACTGGCTGAGGCAAAGTTCCCCGTCTTCCTGTTTTGCGGTCAGTCGCTCGATCTGCCCGGGCTGGACATGCTGCAGGGGCTGATTGCCGACATCAACCGCAAGTCGCGCGCCTCGGCGCTTCATCTTCCCGCAAGCGAAAGCGGCTGGGGCAGCACGCTCGCCTCGACCTGGATGACCGGGTTTCCCATGCGCACCGGTTTTGCGCGCGGGATGCCCGAGTTCGATCCGTGGTGCTTCGACGTGGCGCGGATGATTGCGGCAGGTGAGGCTGATCTGCATGTCTTGATATCGGCAAAGGATCGAATAGTGGCCGCGAAAGGGGTTTCCTTGATCGCATTGGCGAAGAGCAAGAAGCCCATCGCCGGTGCGGCAGTCACTATTTCCATCGGCGAACCGGGTATCGACCACGATGCCGTTGCCTGGTCGAGCCGGGTCGGCACGCTGGCCGCCGTCAAGGCGCAAGCCGCGACTGATTTGCCCGACGCCGCCACGGTCCTGCGGCTGATTGCCGAACACCTGCCTGACGGAAAGGCGCTGCCATGCTGACGCGGATCAAGGGCGGCGAGATCGTCGATCCCGTCAACGGACGGCTCGGCAAGGGCGATCTGTGGATCGAAGATGAGACGATCGTCGAGGCCCCCACCGGCAGGCGGGCCGACCGGACCATCGATGCCGCCGGCTGCGTCGTCATGGCCGGGGCTATCGACATCCATTCGCATATAGGCGGCGGCAATGTGAACACGGCGCGCCTGCTGTTGCCCGAGCATCACGCGGCGCACGCGCCGCGGCCTGCGGAAACCCCGCTTTCCAATGCGGGATGGTCGACCTTCCAGACGGGCTGCCTCTACGCCAAGATGGGGTTCACGACCGTGGTTGAGCCGGCGATGTCGCCCGGCAGCGCCTTGCATACGCATCTTGAGCTCGCCGATATCCCGATCATCGACAAGGCGACGCTGGCGATCCTGGGCAATGACGACTTCCTGCTGTCGATGATCCGCGACAAGGCGTCGTCGCAGATGATTGAGGATTACGTCGCCTGGACGGTTTCGTCGAGCCGGGCGCTGGGCGTCAAGGTCATCAATGCCGGGGCGGCCGCGGCCTTCAAGGAAAATGTGCGTACCTTCTCGCTGGACGATGTCGTGCCGTCCTACGGCGTCAGCTCGCGCAAGATCGTCAAGACGCTGCAGGCGGCTGTGACCAAGCTCGGCATTCCGCATCCGCTGCACGTCCATTGCAACAACCTTGGCGCGCCGGGTGCGGCGGACACCGCTGCCGCAACGATTGCCGCCGCCGAGGGTGTGCCGCTGCATCTGGCCCATCTGCAATTCTATGGCTACGGCACCGAGGGCAAGCGCCGCTTCTCGTCGGAGGGCGCGCGGCTTGCCGAGCTGGTGAATTCGACGTCGGAAGTGACCATCGACATCGGGCAGGTGATGTTCGGCCAGACGGTGACGATCTCGTCGGACGTGATGCGGCAGTTCACCTCGCGCGGCACGGCGAGCCCGAAGAAGACGGTTATCTTCGACGGCGACGGTAATGGCGGCGGCATCGTGCCCTATCGCTACCGAGACGATTTCTATGGCTCGGTCCAGTGGGCAATCGGGCTTGAGCTTTTTCTCCTGATCAACGATCCATGGCGCGTGTTCTTCACCACGGACCACCCCAACGGCGCGCCGTTCACCGCCTATCCCGATCTGTTTGCGCTGCTGATGAGCCGCGATGCCCGCAATGCTGCGGCGGCCAACCTTTCGCAAAAGGCGTTGGCCCTCACCACGCTCGGCTCGATCGACCGCGAATATACCTTCGAAGAAATCGCCATCATGACGCGGGCGGCACCCGCCAAGCTGCTTGGCTTGAAGGATCGCGGCCATCTCGGCGCCGGCGCGCTGGCCGACGTCGCGGTCTATCGCAAGGGCAAGGATATCGCGCAGATGTTCCGCGAGGCCGCCTTCGTCATCAAGAATGGCGAGGTGGTGGTCGAGGATGGGGCGATCAAGAATTATCGCTGGGGCAGGGCGCTGCGGCTCAACCCGCCACCGGACAAGGCGATGGTGCGGCGGCTGGAGGCCTATCATCAGGACCGCTACGGCCTGTCGCTCGACTGGTTCGATTTTCCCGATTCCGCCATCCGGCGCGATGAACCGTTCGGCGAGGTGTCATGCAACGCTTGATAGTCAACGGCGTGGCGATCGACGACACCTTCGCGGAAGCCTTCGGCATGCGCGCGACCGCCATCATCATCACCGGGCCGAACCGCAAATGGGCGCGGCAGGCGGCGATCTCGATGACCGGCTTCGCCACCTCGGTCATCGGCTGCGGCTGCGAGGCGGCGATCGATGTCGAGCTTCCGGCTTCGCAGACGCCGGACGGTCGGCCAGGCTGCCGGGTAATGATCTTTGCCGTCAGCACAGACGAATTGCAGAAGCAGCTGCAGAACCGGCTCGGCCAATGCGTGCTGACCTCGCCGGGCAGCGCCTGCTTTGCCGACCTGAAAGGCACGGCGGACCTTAAGCTCGGTTCGGCGCTGCGCTATTTCGGTGACGGCTGGCAGGTGTCGAAGAAGTTCGGCGGCAGGCATTACTGGCGCGTGCCGGTGATGGATGGTGAGTTCCTGTGCGAGGCGACGACCGGCCTGACCAAGGAGGCCGTCGGCGGCGGCAATCTGCTGCTGCTTGCCGAAAGCAATGCCAAGGCACTCGCGGCTGCGGAAGCAGCGGTTGCGGCAATCGAGAAGGTGCCGGGTGCGATCATGCCGTTTCCCGGCGGCGTCGTGCGTTCCGGCTCCAAGGTCGGCGGCAAATACAAGGGCATGACCGCCTCGACCAACGACGCTTTCGCGCCAACCTTGCGCGGCGTGGTGAAGAGCGAGCTCGATCCCGGCATCAATGCGGTGCTGGAGATCGTCATCGACGGGCAAACCAGCGATGCCGTGGCTGCCGCGATGAAGGCCGGGCTGGGTGCGGTCACGAAGCTCGGGCCGGCCAAGGGTGCCGCGCGCATCAGCGCCGGCAATTACGGCGGCAAGCTCGGCAAGTTCCACTATCATTTGAAGGATTTGCTGCCGTGAAAGCGCTGACCTTCACCCTTCGCGAAACGCCGCCGGAACGGCTCGATCTATCGCCGCTGACGCCTGAAAAGCTCGCCGGCATCGACAAGGGCGAGATCGGCAAGATCCGGCTCGGCATGTCGAAGCGTGCGCTGACGGTCGGTGATCTGTTCAAGGTTTCGGGCAGCGATCTGAAGAGCATCGTTTTCGAAGGTGGCAGTGAGCGGTTTGATCGTGTCGGCACCGGGCTTGTTGACGGCACGATCCGCGTCGTGGGCGATGCCGGCGCGCAGGCGGGGCGGCAGATGCGCGGCGGCTTGCTGACGATCGAGGGAAATACCGGCTCTCACGCCGGCTCATGCATGCGCGGCGGGCGGCTGGAGATCACGATCAATGCCGGCGATCATCTCGGCGGGCCGCTGGCCGGCGAACTCGCCGGCATGAATGGCGGCATGGTGATCGTGCGCGGACGCGCAGGCGCTTTTGCCGGCGACCGGATGAGGCGCGGCGTGGCGGCGGTGTTGAAAGGCTGCGGCGAGTATGCCGGGGCGCGGATGATTGCCGGGACGCTGGTCGTCACTGGCGGTGTCGGGGGATTGCCGGGCTATCTCATGCGGCGCGGTTCGATCCTGCTTGATCGCGAGCCCGCAGAGCTGTCGCCGAGTTTTGTGGAATGCGGTGCGCCTGACAGCAGCTTTGCGTCGGTCATGGATCGCTATCTGGTGACGGACGGTATCTTGAAGCGGCCGCTGCTCGGCAAGGCGCCGGGTAAGTTCGGCGGCGATAATGCGGTGTTCGGGACGGGCGAGATTTTGTTTCGGCGGTAGAGATTGATGCTGAGAGGTTGGCGCTGCCCCTCATCCGACCCTTGGGCCACCTTCTCCCCGTAAACGGGGAGAAGGAAGAAACGGCAACGTTGCGGCCAGCCATCCTCTCCCCGTCACTATACGGGGGAGAGGATGCCGGCAGGCAGGTGAGGGGCAGCACTGACCTGAAACCAGAGACACTCTAGAGCTCTAATGCTCATGCTCGCAAAGATCGTGGTTCGCCAGCGCCTGGATGACGTAGCAATCCTTGACCTGGTCGCCGTGGCAATGGCTTGTGATGCGCTCCAGTTCGCTTTCGAGCCGCTTCAGCTTCTCGATCTTTGCGCGCACCGCCAGCAGTTGCTCGGCAGCGATGCGGTCGGCCTCGGCGCAGGGCTGCTCGGGGTGGGCGCTTAGCTCGATCAGTTCGCGGATCGCCTCGATGGTCAGGCCGAGGTCGCGGGCGTGGCGGATGAAGGAGAGGCGGTCCCGTTCCTCGCGCGTATAGCGGCGCTGGTTGCCTTCGGAACGCTCGGCGGCCGCAATCAACCCCATCTGCTCATAGTAGCGGATGGTCGGAATTTTCACGCCGGTTCTGCGCGACAGGTCGCCGATGGTCAGCATTTTTGACTCCCTAAATAGCTCTAGTCTCTGGAGATGTGGAGCCTTTCCTAGCTCAGGTCAAGCACACGGCGCAGATCTGAGTGCCGGAAGTGAAAACATGAAAAAATGGCAAAAAGCCTCTTGTAGCTCTAGTTGCTATAGATGTTACGCCGCTTCTGAATGAACAGGAGCCGAACCATGTCTGCCCGGAAAACTACCCACTCTCACGCCGCTGAACCTGCGTCCTGCTGCGGTCATGACCATTCCGGGCATGCGAAAATTATCGAACATTCGCACAAGCACGATGACCATGGGCATTCCCATAGCCATGACCACAAGCATGATCATGACCACGATCACGGTCCGTTGCCGGAAGCGCCGACTGCGGCGCAGAAGGCCTCGGGACGCAGCTTTCGGGTCTTCGGCATGGATTGTGCCGAGGAAGTGGCAACGCTGAAGACGGCGGTTGGGCCGGTTGTTGGCGGTGACAGGCACCTTGCCTTCGACGTGCTCAACGGCCGCATGACCATTCTCGACAGCGCCGGTTCGGTGCGAGATGCCGCGATCGTCTCGGCGGTGGCTGCGACCGGCTTGAAGGCCGAACCGTGGCAGGAGGGCGCACCGCCGGCCAAGGATGCGCGGCTTGGCGAACAGAAGCTTTTCACCACTCTCAGCGGCATCTTCCTGCTCGCCGGCTTTGCCGTGCATGTCGCGACGTCGCCGGGTCAGTCTTTCCTGGAAATCATGGGCGGTCATCACACCGCTGGCACGCCGCTGGCCGAGCAGGCGGCACTGCTGCTGTCGGTCATCACCGGCGCGCGCTTTGTCGCTATCAAGGCATGGTATTCGCTGAAACGCCTGTCGCCCGACATGAACCTGCTGATGATGGTCGCGGTAGCCGGCGCGCTGATCATCGGCGAATGGTTCGAGGCGGCAACCGTCGCCTTTCTGTTTGCGCTGTCGCTGCTGCTCGAAAGCTGGAGCGTCGGGCGGGCGCGAAACGCCGTCTCGGCGTTGCTCGATCTGGCACCGCCGGTGGTGCGGGTCAAGGACGCCAATGGCGAGCGCGAAGTGAAGGCAGCCGAGGTTGCTGTCGGCAGCCGCTTCATCGTCCGCGGCGGCGATCGCATCGCGCTCGACGGGCGCATTGTCTCGGGCACGAGTGCCGTCAATCAGGCGCCGATCACCGGCGAGAGCATTCCGGTTTCGAAAGAGATAGGCGACGAGGTGTTCGCCGGCACCATCAATGGCGACGGTCTGCTCGAAGTCGAATCCACCAAGGCGGCCACCGACACGACGCTGGCGCGCATCATCCGCATGGTGTCCGATGCGCACAGCCGCCGCGCCGCTGTGGAGCAGTGGGTCGAGCGTTTCGCGCGCGTTTACACGCCCGCTGTCATGGTGCTGGCGCTGCTGGTTTTCGTGGTGCCACCACTGTTGTTTGGCGGGGCATGGGGCGCGTGGTTCTACAATGCGCTGGTGCTGCTGGTCATTGCCTGCCCCTGCGCGCTGGTCATCTCGACGCCGGTCTCCATCGTGGCTGCTTTGGCTTCCGCGGCGCGCAACGGCGTGCTCATCAAGGGCGGCACTTTCATCGAACTGCCGGCCAAGCTCACGGCGCTCGCCATGGACAAGACCGGCACGCTGACGAAGGGCGAGCCGCAGGTGACGCGCGTCATTCCGCTTTCCGGCCATTCCGAGGAAGAGTTGCTGCAACGGGCCGGCGCGCTCGAAGCGAGAAGTTCGCATCCGCTGGCGCAGGCCGTCACGCAATATCTCGCTGCAAAGCAGGTCAAGGCGGTTGCTGCCGAGGACGTGAAGCTTCTGCCGGGCAAGGGCGTGCAAGGTTCGTTCAATGGCAAGACCTACTGGCTGGGCTCCTGGCGCTATGTGGTGGAGCGCGGGCAGGCGGACGATGCGGTTGCGGCGCGAATTGCTGAGCTGGAAAGTGCCGGGGCGACAACGGTCGTCATCGGCAATGACGAGCATCTTTGCGGGATCATCGCACTTGCCGACACGATCCGGCCGGAAGCAAAGGCGATCCTGTCGGCGCTTCGCGCCGAGGGCGTGAAAGAAGTCGTCATGCTGACCGGCGACAACCGCGCCGCCGCAAACGCGGTTGCGCAGGCTGTCGGCATCGACACGGTGCGGGCGGAATTGTTGCCCGAGCAGAAGGTCGAGGCGATCGACGCGCTGACCAAGCGCCATGCGATGGTTGCCATGATCGGCGACGGCGTCAACGACGCGCCGGCCATGGCGCGCGCGCATTTCGGCATTGCGATGGGTGCGATCGGCAGCGATGCGGCGATCGAAACGGCGGATATCGCGCTGATGACGGACGATCTCTCCAAGGTGCCGTGGCTGATACGTCACTCGAGGCGGGCGATGTCGATCATCCGCCAGAACATTGTGTTTGCGCTGGGCGTCAAGGCGCTGTTCGTGGCCTTGACCGCATTCGGCATCGCCACGATGTGGGGCGCGATCGCTGCCGATGTCGGCGCTTCACTGTTGGTCGTCGGCAATGCGTTGCGCCTGCTCAATGCAGGAGAGAAACGGGTGCAGGGCTGACCGCCATCAACTCTTCGTTAATCATGCTGACCAAGAATGGCAGCGATGTTATGAACCGCCATGCCCGCAGTTCTGCCACACAATTGTGGCAGGTCGGGGCTGGGTGACGGGTTTCCTTGGACGGATCGGGTTGGATTTGCTGCGTAGATTTGCGATTCTTTTGGCGATGGTGGTGCTCTCGGCAGTCCTTTCGGGCTGCGTTTCGAGTGTGCTCGACGTCGACAAGAGAGCGATCCAGCCGATACCGGCCAAGCTGATGGGCCAGATGAATGCCAAGCAGATGAAGCCGTCGGATCCGATCCTGGTGCGCATCTTCAAGCAGGAAAGCGAACTGGAGATCTGGAAGCGTACGCGCAGCGGTCGCTACGCGCTGCTGAAGACTTATCCGATGTGCCGCTGGTCCGGGAAGCTCGGGCCGAAGGTGCGGAATGGAGACCGTCAGGCGCCCGAAGGTTTTTACACCATCTCGGTGTCGATGCTTAATCCGAAATCGCAATATTACCTGTCATTCAATCTCGGTTTCCCGAACCGGCTTGAAAGCGCACTCGGCTATACTGGCGAGGCGCTGATGGTGCATGGCGCCTGCTCGTCGTCGGGCTGTTACGCCATGACCGACGATGGCGTCGCCGAAATCTACGCCGTCGCCCGCGAGGCGCTGAAGGGCGGACAGACATCCTTCCAGGTCCAGGCCTTTCCGTTCCGTATGACGGCGCAGAATATGGCAAAGTACCGCAGCGATCCAAACATCGAGTTCTGGAAGAACCTCAAGGAAGGCTACGATATTTTCGAAGTGTCGCGCCGCCAGCCGACGATTTCCGCCTGCGGACGCCGCTATGTCTTCGACGCGCAGTTCGAGGGCGGCGAGCCTGCCGATCCACTGGCTGCCTGCCCGCCCATGACGACGATGGAAGAGCCGGCCCTGCTCGCCAAGCGTGACGCCGAGATGCGCGCCATGGAGACGGCGATGACCACCAGCACGCCGGTTGCCGTTCATGCCTATTCGGATGGTGGCATGCATCCGAGCTTCCGGGCCATCCTGCAGCGCAACGGCGCCAAGGAACTCGCCAAGAAGACGTCGCGCACGCTGGTGCCGATCAGCCGACCCGATGCAGCGCTCGCCGATCCGCACACTCCGGGCGATTGACTTCGGGACAAGCCAAGCCGCTGATTTGACTGCCATTCACGTCTTTTTGATCGAGCGCTAACCAGTCGGACAGGGTTTTCATCGATAGTACGAAGCATGGGTAACATGCTGCTGCGATGCGTTGTGGGTTTCGTCGTGGCGCTGGTCATGACGATGCATGCCGGCGCAGCGGGTCGCATTGCATTTTCCGCTTCGCCCCATGAATCGGCACGGCCATGCGCGAAGGCGCAGCTCGCGGAGGCTGTTCTATCGGACGGCCAAACGGACGGCGATGAGCAGGAAGGCCGTCCGCCGCGCAAGACGTTCTGCAAGATAGACATGACCCATATTGTCGACGAGCCGGACGAAGCCGCGGTTCCGGCGGTACCTCTGGCGCGTCCGTTGGACGATTCACCTGCGGTTGCCGCCATATGGCCGGTTTCAGACAAGCCGCCGAACCTTCGAAGCTGCTGATCATCAAATCAAATTCGTGATCCAGGTCTTCGAAGGGGTAAGACAATGTTCAATCGTCGTGTTTTCATGCTTGGCTTGGCGGCCAGCGCACTTGCACCAGAAGCGGCACTGGCTGCAAAGCCGAAAAAGCAATTCGCAATCGATCCCAAATTCATGCCGCAACTGGTCGATTTTCCGAGCGGCTATCCGATCGGCACCGTCGTTGTCGATCCGCGAAACAGGTTCCTCTATCTGGTCGAGGGGTTCGGCGTGGCGCGCCGTTACGGCGTCGGCGTGGGACGCGCAGGGCTTGCCTGGTCGGGCAAGGCCGAGGTTGCCCGCAAGGCGAAATGGCCGAGCTGGACGCCGACCGCTAACATGATCAAGCGCCAGCCTGACAAATACGCCAAGTACTCCAACGGCGTCCCCGGCGGGCCTGGCAATCCACTCGGTGCGCGGGCGCTCTATCTCTATCGCAACGGCCGCGACACCTATTATCGCATCCATGGCACGACGGAGCCCTGGACGATCGGGACGGCGGTCTCAAACGGCTGCATCCGGCTGGTCAATGAGCATGTCGCAGACCTTTATGAGCGGGTGCCGGTCGGCGCGGCTGTCGTGGTTCTCTGACAAGAACTGGAACTGCGGTACCAAAATGCCAACGGCTCCCCATGCGATTGCACGGGGAGCCGTTTTATTGTCGCTTGCGGCTGGGATCAGCCGGCGTTGCAGAAGTGTTCCTGGCCGTCATAGCCGACATAGGTGCCTGACCGCGCGTCGAAGGTGCGGTAGCGGCCCTCGCAGTAGCGGTACCAGGCTGGCGACCAGGGCTCCAGCGGTGCTGCGTATTCCTGAACGTAGACCCGGCGGGGACGCTCGCGATAGACGCGGCGCGGCTCGACATAGGTGTAGTCCGGCTCGGCGTAGCGGTAGTCGGGCTCATAATAGCGGTAGCGCGGCGGGGGCGGCGGTGTATTCAGCGCGCCGACAGCCAGTGCGCCGACCGCCAGACCGAGCACGCCGGCCGCGAGTGCGTCGCCACCGTGGTTGCGGTGATGATAACGCCAGCGATCGTCTGCATTTGCCGCCGAAAAGGCTGTCAGCGTGGTTGCGACCACAGCGGTGCCAAGGATGGCGGTCTTGAGAAAGCGATTCATTTTGGTCTCCTTCACGCGAGCCCGATTTCTGGGGCGGGCCAAGCGTTGAGACGAGAAATAGGGCACCGCACCTGAATGCAGGCTGAACGGCTTTTATGTCTTAGTTAAGGTTTTCCGCTTTTCGGTGAATCTGGCAGCGAATGCGCCATGTCAGGCAAATACGGGCCGCTTTGCCTTATTGTCCCGGCCTCACGGCCAGGACATTCAAACCTTGTGGAGCCGCCGTACGGGCAATGCCGACGGCGTCAGGCGCCTGCGAGGGCTGGAGCCCCAGCACAGGCTGACGGGCCTCAACCGACCGTCAGATTGACCGCCTTGGGACCCTTGCCGCGCTTGTCCGGCTCGGTGTCGAATGTAACTTTCTGCCCATCTTCGAGACCGGGAAGGCCTGAGGCCTGTACCGCCGAGATGTGGACGAAGACATCCTTCGCGCCATCGTCCGGCGTGATGAAGCCGAAGCCTTTGGCATGGTTGAAGAATTTGACAGTGCCGGTCTGCGGCATGGGAAACTCCTTATTATCCCCTCATAGTCCAGTTCAGCCGGGACGAATCCCATGCTGTCGGACGCTTACAGGAGGAGAAGAAACAGTTTATCGCGCCGGGGCTCTGCCGAGGCCCTCTCGTTTCGCGATCCAGCCAGGAGTGCCTTGCAGCAACCCTCCCGGTGCAGGCCATTCCAGTCTCCGGGCCGGCAAATGCCCGAAGTCGAAATTTCTCCATTATTTTAGCGGTTGGGGCAAGCAAAAGTTTTTGCGGCCCGGCGGCGGGTCGAATCGCACGCGGAGTTTTGTCCGGCGACAATTGCGGACAAAAAAGGCGAGACCGCGAGGTCCCGCCTTTTTCAAAAAAGCTGGAATGCCATCGCCGGGATGGCAGAAAGGCTCAGGCCGCGCTGAGGTTTACCGCCTTGGGGCCCTTGCCCATGCGGTCCGGCTCGACGTCGAAGGTGACCTTCTGGCCGTCGACCAGCGTGCGCAGGCCGGACGCTTCGATGGCGGAGATGTGGACGAACACGTCCTTGGCGCCGCCGTCAGGCGTGATGAAACCAAAACCTTTGGTTGCGTTGAAGAATTTTACAGTTCCGCTCTGGGACATTGGGAGAACTCCTTCACCCGTTTCGTTGGTCAGTCCCGGTCTTCCGTCTGGCGCCGGAGGCCGGGTTGGTGGCTGCTTGGCGGTCATGCATTGGCGCATGGCAAAACCCCCCGCCAATGAACGGGGCTGTCAGAGATTCACAGTGTCGGGGAAAGGGCTCGTGCAAAACGTTCCAGTCTCCGGGTCAGCAAACGCCCGAACGCAAAATTTATTGCACGGAAACGTGATCCTTGCAAGATGCCGGTACGGGGCGGAAAAACAGGGGCTTTGCAAAGCATAACGAAATCAGTCCCATGCACGGAATCCCGCAACGCCGGGGATTGCATTTAGCGGCAAAGTTGCGAGGATCGAAAAGCAGCGGCAAGCGTTGCTTTGGCGGATGGGGCCAAGGGAGAGGTCATGAATTTCTTTGCGACATTGTTTTCGCGCCGCGGCGCGGCGATCGTCGGCGCGGCCATGCTTTCGGCCTGTACCGTGGTCGAAGGGCCGGGTCCCGGCCCGGGGCCGTATCCTGGCCCGCGCCCGGAGCCGGGCCCTCGCTTCTGCACCCGCGAATACCAGCCGGTGTGCGCTCGCAGGGGTGGTGAGCGCCAGTCCTTCCCGAATGCCTGCGAAGCCGACCGCGCCGGCTTCCGCGTGATCCGCGACGGCCAGTGCCGTGGCGACGATGGCGGCGGTGGCATGGGGCCGGGCCCGCGTCCGCCTCGTCCAGAGTACCCGGGTACACGCCCACCGCGTCCCGAATATCCGGGTCCGGGCACGCGCCCGCCGAGGCCGGAACCTGAGCAGACCTTCTGCACCCAGGAATACAGGCCGGTCTGCGCGACACGGCGCGGCAGCACCCGCACCTTCGGCAATTCCTGCGAAGCACGCGCGGCCGACTACCGCATCGTCGACCAGAACGGCCCCTGCTGAGGGACGGCTCACTGCATATGCCCTGCCGGACATGACCGGCAGGGTGCGATCGATGGCCCTCTTCGTTCCCGTCATCAGGCGCTGTTGACGCGATGTCATTCGGCCCGCCGAACATTGGGAGAAAGGCTTCGTTCGACTGGTGTCGGGTCACAATCGGAAACGCGATGAAAGTGCCGCGCCGAGCGCGCCCGTTCCGACACGTCATGTGTGCGGATGTCGGAATGGCAACCGCCGACCGGAATTGCCTGGATGTCGTCTTCTATGCTCGGAGGCGGCGACATTGCGGTGCTCGTGGCAGCAAAGCCGGCTGCTGCCGACAGAATGAGGGCAAAGGCGGTGGGCGGGAATTTCGTCATGAAAAAAGCGTCTCCGACTATATCGTCACAGCGCCGCACGCCCATCTGAAGGCAGGCCACGCTGAAGGTGCTCGAATCTGCGCGTCATGTTTGCCGAAGGCCGGGATCGGCTTTCGGCAAGCATGATGCGACAGGCCCAGTTTAACGGTGTGTTAAGCGGAGTGTTCTCCTCACGTTTCGTAACATCGCTGTAAGGTTAACGCACTGCGCGAACGGCCTGCTTCCCTGCGCGCCTGGGCTGTGCAGGCTGCGCCGGCACCAGTGCCTCGCGGGCGCTTGCCGCGCGGCGTTCCTCCAGTATCCAGGACAGGGCCATGCCCTCGCATACGGCCTCGAACCTCTGCACCAGAGCGTCCGGCCAATGCGCGCCGCAGGGTGGGCCTTGCTCGCCGATCGTCCCGGCCCGGCAGATGCCGCCGCGGCGGCAGGCGGCGTCGTCGCATTCTTCCGGGATGCCGGCATCGGTCGCCATGGCATGCAGGAGCGCCAGCATCTCGTTGCGCGGCCACTCGCGCGGCGCAAACAGCGCGGCGATCATTGCCGGTAGTTCGCCGACGATCTTTTCGATCTCCATCATGCGGTAGTCGGGGTAGGGGCGGTTGGTGATTTCGGACATTGGGTTCTCCTTTGGGGTTGGGGGTTGGCGTTCCCCTCCCCCTCGAGGGGAGGGTGGCCCGAAGGGCCGGGTGGGGTCGCTGCGGCAGTGCTCGACGTTCTTTTGCGCCGAGTGCTGCCGCAAGGACCCCACCCGCTTCCTTCGCTTCGCTCAGTGCGCGACCTCCCCTCAAGGGGGAGGTGGACGCTGGCACACTTCATCATCGCCACGCCCGGTTTTCACCGTCTGGCCATTGTCAAAGATCGGGAAGCGGGGCGCATGGCCGTGCCTTCCTATGTTTAGTACGTGGCGCAGCTTCCGCGCCCCGCTCGGTGTCTGTCCCGAAGTTGGCCGGTCACAACGCCCGCTCCATGTACATTCCATGGACAAGACGCCGCGGGTTCTCCGCATCCTGCGCGATCTACCCTTGGTCCTTCCGCCACAAGTTTTCACCTGCAGCTTCCAGCCAGGGCATGCGGCCGCAGGACGCCGGCCTGTGTCGGGCCCTCGGGTTCCTGGCTACCACATCAGGGCGGGAGGTCACCGCCGCTCTCCCCGATCCCGGTTCCAGAACCCGGTCCCGCAAGAGCGATGGGAGGGATTATGCGGGAGGTGTCTTGGGGTGGGGAAAGATTGGGGGTGAAAAGATGTGTGGGGTGAATGGAAACAATGGGTTGGCGGGAAATTGGGTGGAAATCTTTCCACACCTTCGCAAGCTTCACCTTCGATGGTTCTGCACCGCTGTAGCTGTCATCAATGGTCCGGCATGGATCCGTCGCAAGAGCGACCCCCGCATGCGCTTCGCTCATGCTGCGCCCGGGATGACGAACTGCATGTTAGGTCTTCGCTAATCGTCAACGCTGGCGCGCGGCAGTTACGTCTCCGGCGCGGTAGCCGCGCCTGCTGTGCGGCAGTCAACAACGTTTGCGATTAGCGGCGACACCCCCCTCTTCGTCATCCCGGGCGGAGCGAAGCGGAGACCCGGGATCCATGCCGGAACGGAGAAGAGCTTCGGCAGTGCTGAACGCGCGTCAATATCAGGACCGGGCCGTGCTTGACGACGATCAGGCCAACGGGTCCCGGATAACCTCCGCTTCGCTCCGGTTTCCGGGATGACTGCGGAGAGGCACAGTCTTCCCTCATCCTTCGACAGGCTCAGGATGAGGGAACAACGGGGCTCAGGATGAGGGCCGAGAGTAGCCCGTCAGGCCTGCTTCACCGGTGCGTTCATGGCCCAGTGGATGCCGAAGGGGTCGCGGAGCTGGCCCCAGCGGTCGCCCCAGAACATGACGTCGAGCGGCACTACCACTTCCATGCCGGCCTTGACCGCGCGGTCCCACCAGGTGTCGATGGTGTCGGTTTCGAGCAGGAGCTGCATGGTGTAGCCCTGCGGCGCCTGATGCGGATGGCCATGCTCGGGATAGGCGTCGCACAGCATCAGCGACGAGCCGTTGATGTAGAGATGGACATGCATGGTGCGGCCCTGCTCGTCCGGCGGAACGGCGAAGACCTGCCTGGCGTCGAAGGCCTTGGCGTAGAACTCGGCCACCTTCATGGCGCCGTCGACCTGCAGATAGGCGACGAGGCCGCCGAGCACTTTCGGGGCCGGCTGTTCGAGGGTCTGGGCGGTTGCTTCGGACATGAAAATCTCCTGTCGTTCGGGTTGTGCCGCGGACGGCTGACACTATGACGAACGGGGAGGACGGAAACCGACAGGCGGTGGGAGATTTTTTGCTGCCATAAGGTGGCGGGGCTTCCGGGCTACTTCTCCCGTTGCGGGTAGATCGTTTCGCCGCGTTTGAGCATGTCGACGAAGGCGGCGATCTTCTTCTTGCGGCCGGCTTCGGTTTTCATGTTGTGGGTGCGGAAGGCGAGCGCGAAGCGGTTCTGTGCGCTGAGTTTTGCCAGCATCGCCTTGGCTTCCGGTTCGGCATCGATCGCGGCCTGAAGATCATCGGGGATCTTCATGTCCTTGCCGCTCTTGTAGGCGCGGTCCCAGCGCCCGTCGGCCTTGGCGGCTTCGACTTCGCGCAGGCCATGCGCGGTCATGCGGCCTTCCTCGATCAGGCGGGCGACGTTGTCGACATTGATCTGGCTCCAGATGCTCTTCTTGCCGCGCCGCGTGTAGCGCTGCAGGAAGCTGTTCTCGTCGAGGCCCTTTCGTATCGCATCGATCCAGCCCCAGCACAGCACGACATGGATGGCCTCGATCGGCGTGATGGATTTCAGGCCGGAATTCACCTTGTGAATCTTGATCCAGACTTCGTCTTCGCTGTCGTGATGCTGTTCGAGCCAGCGATAGAACGCCTCGGCAGTCTCGAATGTGTGAACCTTGTCCGGATCGACCTTGAATGGTGCCATGGGCGGGAATGGTCCTGTGCGGAAGACTCTGTGTCAAGCGGGACTGGCAGCGGCATGGAGCGCAAACCAGTTCTTTTTAATTCCTAGACTGCTTGCAAAACAAAATCGGTTATGGCATTGCTTTACTGGTTGTAAAAAGCAATCAGTTTGGAGGATCGAGACCGTGCTGTTTCATGTCTTCGCCTCGCTCGCTGGCGAGGAAGCGGAAAAATGAAGAAACAATGTCGGAATCGGCCTCGCTGAAACGTCCTTTGGACGTCAAACCGCAGAGGAGATCGAAAAATGTCTTATGTCGACGGGTTCGTGCTTGCCGTGCCGAAGAGCAAAATCGACGCCTACAAGGCGATGGCAAAAGTGGGGGGTGACGTGTGGATGGAGCATGGCGCGCTGGCCTATGTGGAATGCATCGGCGACGATGTGCCCTATGGCGAGCTCACCTCATTTCCGCGCGCCGTGCAGGCCAAGGACGACGAGGTCGTCATCTTCTCATGGGTCGTCTATGCCTCACGCGAGGACCGGGATGCGATCAGCAAGAAGGTGATGGCGGACACACGCCTTAACGAATTCATGACCGACATGCCCTTCGACGGGAAGCGCATGATCTTTGGCGGGTTCCAGAGCTTTATGGCGCTGGAACAGGGCGGCCTTTAGATCGCTGCTCGGCTTCGCGTTGGGAGACGGCGAGGAAGGCCTTGCCCATGAGCGAGCTCTCGCCGTCGATCGCCTTTTGCAGAACCTTGGCGCGGATGGCCTGAATGCTCTGATCCTCGGGGGCGGCTGCGCTGGCGAACTCGGCGAGTTGCACGGCGAGGCGGGATTGTCCCGCCTCGGACAAGGCTGCTGCCCGTTCGGCCAGTTTTCTTGCGCCGCCGACGAGGCCGGCCAGTTCCGAAGCGAGGTCGGATGCCGGAGCCGGCTTGAGATGCGCCGGGTTGCCGTCGAACCAGCCTGCGTAAAAATGATAGATGCTTCGGACCAGGAATTCCGGATCATCGTATTTCGCAAGAAGGTAGGGTTTTGCGAGAAATTCAGCGGGCATCTTCACCGCTTGAAGAACCTCGTCGAGCGTGGCGCCCTTGTTCATCAGCGCCAGCGTCTCGCGCACGAGATATTCGAGCGCTTCGGCGCCATCCGCCAGTATCTGCGCGGCCCGTTCTTCGCCAAAAACCACCGGGCCATGGCCGGGGATAAGGATCGCGGGCCGAAGCTGCTCCATCTGCCGGAGCGCGACGGCCCATTCCGCCGCGTAGCGCTGCACCTTGCGGGGATTTCCGGCGTTGGGAAACACCCAGATCACGAAATCGCCGCTCGCCAGAACGCGCCGTTCGGGCAGCCAGACGAATGTGGCGTCGTCTGTTTCCCCGCGGCCATGAAAGAGCTCGATCCGCTCTCCTCCGACGGTAAGCGACAAGGTGTCGTCATAGACTTCATCGGGGCGGCGCTGGCCGATTGGATAGACGTAGCCCGGCATGTTGAACTGCTGGCCCTGCACGATGCTGTTGAAGCCATGCGACGCCTCGTACCGCTCCATGCGCCGCTTCACGTTGCGATGGGCAATGATCCGGGGACGCGAAACGCCTCTTGCCTCGGCCTCCTCGTCGATGATGGTGATGCCGCTCGTGTGGTCGATATGGCCGTGGGTGAAGATGACGGTGTGGATCGGGCCGTTGTCCCACGAGCGCACGACATCCAGTGTCTGCTTCGCCGTGTCCGGCTTGGCAGTGTCGATCAAGACCAGCCCTTCGGACGTGCGTATCGCCGTCACGCTGCCGCAGAAGTAGGTGGTGTGGACCGTAATGATGTTCTCGGCGACATGCGTGATAGCGCCGTGCGAAACCGCGGCGGTCCATTCCTCCATCTTGGCGCTGCCGTCCCAAAGCCGCTCAAACAACGGGTCTTGGGTCATAGGAAATCCTCGCTGAAATGGTGCTGGCGCGAATGAAAACCGGCGATGCGTTTATTGCCCCGGCCGACCCGAGATGGTTCTAGTTCTAGGGTGTCGCGACTGCTGGTTTGCAGAGGTTGTCGGCGGCGGCAACCTTCACGTTCCCGCAGTCTGCCTCTTGAGTAACTACCGGATCGTTCCAGCCGAAGAACATCACGCCCAGAATGCTAAGGCCCATCGCCATCGCTACCCAAATCCCCGGTTCTCGCCACTTGGTTGCCATGCCGCTACCGCCCAGGCCGGCCCGTCTTGCCCGGACGCCGTTTCTGGCGGCGGGCATCAGTGGGGTCTTCGTAGGAGCCTATGCCGGCGCGCTCGCGGTTGATGGGTTTGGGGGAGTTGTCATCGGCCGCGTCGGCGCTGCCCCTCATCCGGCCCTCCGGGCCACTACCCGGGGCCGAGCCGCGGGTCTCGGCCCGTCCCTCGGACCCCCGTGAACGGGGAGAAGGAAGATCCGGCTTCGCCGGCTTGATGCCTTCGACCGGCTTTTCGGTGCGGCGGACGGTCATTTCGTCGAGCGAATTCTTCTTGAACAGCGATTTGTGGGCATCGTCCGGCAGGCCGTAGTCGGCGCCGTGGGCTTCCTGGGCGGACTGCTTCTTGAACAGCGAGCGCGATACAGCGCCGGCGGGTGTCGTCGCGTCGGTGCCGGGTCCCATGTCGTCGAGCGAGGGTTTGGCGAAGAGCGGCTTGGATGGCGGCGTCTTGCCGGCGCGGGTGGTGTGGTCGCCGGCGCGGCCCATCTCGTCAAGCTCGGGCTTGGCGAAGAGCGACCGGCCCGAGGCGGCGCGCTGCTTGGTGCGCTCTTCCTGCGGGGAGGGCGCATTGTCGTCCACCGCCCGGTGGATCGCACGGCCCTTGTTGTGCTTGCCCTTTTCGCGGCCGGAGACGGGGCTCTCCATGTCGGCATATTTGGCCAGAGGATCGTCGGAGACGGCCAGTTCCATTTCGCGCAGGCGCTTGATCTCGTCGCGCAGGCGAGCGGCCTTCTCGAAGTCGAGATCGGCGGCGGCGTTGCGCATCTGCTTGTCCAGCGCTTCCAGATGCGCCTTGAGGTTGTTTCCGACCATGTTGCCGTCGGCGGCGAAGTCCGAAATGTCGGCGCGGACATGGTCTTTCTCGTAGACCGAATCCAGAATGTCGGAGATGCGCGACTTGACGCTTTCGGGGGTGATGCCGTTGGCTTCGTTCCACGCGACCTGCTTCTCGCGGCGGCGCGCGGTCTCGGCCATGGCGCGCTCCATCGAGCCCGTCACGTTATCGGCATAGAGAATGACCTTGCCGTCGACGTTGCGCGCGGCGCGGCCGATGGTCTGGATGAGCGAGGTTTCGGAGCGCAGGAAACCTTCCTTGTCGGCATCGAGGATGGCGACGAAGCCGCATTCGGGAATGTCGAGGCCTTCGCGCAGCAGGTTGATGCCGACCAGCACGTCGAAGGCGCCGAGGCGCAGGTCGCGGAGAATCTCGATGCGCTCCAGCGTGTCGATGTCGGAATGCATGTAGCGCACGCGGATGCCGTTCTCGTGCAGATATTCGGTGAGGTCTTCGGCCATGCGCTTGGTCAGCACGGTGACGAGGGTGCGGTAGCCGGCCTTGGTGGTCTCGCGGATTTCGCCGACGACATCGTCGACCTGGGTCTTGGCCGGGCGGATTTCCACCGGCGGGTCGATCAGCCCGGTCGGGCGGATGACCTGCTCGGCGAAGACGCCACCGGCCTCCTCCATCTCCCAGCCGCCGGGCGTGGCCGAAACGGCGACGGAAAGCGGGCGCATGGCGTCCCATTCCTCGAAACGCAGCGGGCGGTTGTCCATGCAGGAGGGGAGACGAAAACCGTATTCGGCCAGCGTCGCCTTGCGCCGAAAGTCGCCGCGATACATGCCGCCGATCTGCGGGATGGTGACGTGGCTTTCGTCGACGAAGACCAACGCGTTGTCGGGGATGTATTCGAACAGCGTCGGCGGCGGATCGCCGGGGCGGCGGCCGGTGAGGTAGCGCGAATAGTTCTCGATGCCGGCGCAGGAGCCGGTAGCCTCCAGCATTTCGAGGTCGAAGCGGGTGCGCTGCTCCAGCCGTTGGGCTTCCAGCAGGCGGCCGGCCTTTTCCAGTTCTACCAGGCGGCCCTGAAGCTCTTCCTTGATCGACTTGATCGCCTGGTTGAGCGTCGGGCGCGGCGTGACATAGTGCGAATTGGCGTAGATTTTTACGCTTTTCAGATCGCCGGTCTTGTGGCCGGTCAGCGGGTCGAATTCGGTAATGCTGTCGATCTCGTCGCCGAACATCGAGATGCGCCAGGCGGAATCCTCCAAGTGGGCCGGGAAGATTTCGATCGTGTCGCCGCGTACGCGGAACGAGCCGCGTACGAAGTTGATGTCCTGGCGCTTGTATTGCTGGGCGACGAGGTCGGCGAGTAGCGCGCGCTGGTCGAGGCGGTCGCCGACCGTCATCTGGAAGGTCATGGCGGTGTAGGTCTCGACCGAGCCGATACCGTAGATGCAGGAGACGGAGGCGACGATGATGACGTCGTCGCGTTCCAGCAGCGAGCGCGTCGCCGAGTGGCGCATGCGGTCGATCTGCTCGTTGATCGAGGATTCCTTCTCGATGAACGTGTCGGTGCGCGGAACGTAGGCTTCCGGCTGGTAATAGTCGTAATAGGAGACGAAATACTCCACCGCGTTCTCGGGGAAGAACTTCTTGAACTCCGAATAGAGCTGGGCGGCCAGCGTCTTGTTGGGCGCGAGGATCAGGGCAGGGCGCTGCGTCTCCTCGATCACCTTGGCCATGGTGAAGGTTTTCCCGGAGCCGGTGACGCCGAGCAGAACCTGCGTGCGGTCATTGTTGCCAACGCCTTCGACCAGATCCTTGATCGCGGTCGGCTGGTCGCCTGCGGGCTCGAAGTCGGACACCATCTTGATCGCCACGCCGCCTTCGGACTTTTCCGGGCGGGCAGGGCGGTGGGGAATCCACATCTCGCCGTTCTTGTGCAGCGGGTTGCCGGATTCGATAAGGGCGGAGAGTGCGGCGACCGTGGCGGTAACACCGCCCGACGCCGACATTTTCTCGGCGTCTTCCAGCGAGATGTCGAGGCCGGCAACGGGGTTGAGGCCGGCTGCGGAACGTTCGCGGGCGGTGGCTGCGCCGCCCATGGAGGTGCCGCGCGCCGATTTGGTGGGGGCGGAGGAGCGCTCGGGGACGCGCTTGGGCGCCTTTCCCTCCCCCTTGAGGGGAGGGTGGCCCGAAGGGCCGGGTGGGGTCGTTGCGGCAGCGCTCGACGCTCCTTTGCGTCCAGCGCTTCCTGTACCGACCCCCTCTGTCGCCTGCGGCTCCTGCCCTTCGCTATGGCTCCGGGCGTTCGTCGCTGGAAAAGCCAAATCGTTGGCTTTTCCTCGGCCTTCGTCCGACCGCTTCTCACCCCCCTCGAGGGGGGAGATTCGCTCTGCCTCCTTCGAAATCTGCTCTGCCCAATCCGAAATTGAGCCGGTAAGCGGTGCGCCGGTGAACTCGGCTTGCGGCGCTTCGGAAAAGCCCTTGCGCTCCAGCGGTTCGGCGGCATCCATGAAATCGGTCAGCGCGCTGCGGCGCACGCCCTTCGCGGGGCGGTCGTCACGAGCGGCCGCTTCGCGCGGCGATTTCTTGTCGGGAGATTTGGCCATGACCGGAATATGGTGGGAATCCGGTAAAATGAAAAGAGAAAGGTAGATGAAAGGCAGGCGCAATGTTCGGCTGCTGACAGTAGGGTGTCAGGAGTCGGCAGTGGTTTGACGCGACAAACAAGCTGCGGTCGCTACGCCATAATTGCGCTATGAGGAGATTTTAGGGAAGACTCGTGAACGCCTTTGCGCAAAGGCAAATAACCCCATATGAGGGGTGCGGAAAAATCGACGCGCCCCACGCGGCTTTTCCTGCAATTGCAATTGATGGCCGCACAGGCCGATCGGAAAAGCCGACCGTTTATGAAGATAGCCCATCTCATAAGCCATGATGTCCTGAATGGCGTTGCGACGAGTACCAAAACCTTGATCGACAATCAGATCAAGGCTGGTCATGAGGTGATGCTGATTCACCCGCGCAAGAGCTGGATCGAGCGGCAGAAATTCGCCGGCCCGGTGAAGATGCTGCAAAGCAGCTTCCGGACCAACCCGACCGATCTGCGCAACACCGGCTATCCGATACGCGACTGGGGCCGCACGCTGGTTCATGCGCATGGCAGCCGGGCCAACAAGTTCCTGATGATCTTCACCATTGCCGACGGCGCCCCTGCGGTGATGACGGCGCATACGCGTCAGTTCCAGATTCCATGGCGTTTCGCCCATGCGGTCGTGGGTCTCAGCCGGCAGACGGCGGACTATTACATCAAGCGCCTGCTGGTTTCTCCGAGCAGAATGCATATCGTGCCGAACATGTTCGACAGTGCGGCCTTGCAGCCGGTTTCGGCCGAGGCCAGAAGCCTTGCGCGGCAGAAACTCGGCATTCGAGAGAACACTTTCCTTCTGGGTTCCGTCGGCCTGATAGGGGTGCGCAAGCGCCAGATCGACATGCTCGCTATCCTGAAGCAACTGCTCGAGAAGGGCATCGATGCGGAGCTGATGCTTGTAGGTGGGTTGGACGGAAAAGAGGGCATGCCAGGCTGGCATGCGGCGCTCAAAGACCCCATCCTGAACGGCAAGGTCCACCTTGTCGGCCCTCGCGAGGATGCCGTGGAACTGGTGGCGGCGATGGATCTTTTCCTGTGCACGTCGATAGCCGAGGAGGCGCCGATCGCGCCGCTGGAAGCGATGGCACAGGCAATTCCCGCCATTTCCACCGATGTTGGCAATATGGAAGATCTGCTTCCGGCGGACCGCCTTTTCACGGTCGGTGACGTGGACGGCCTTTCGAAAGCGGCGGAACGTTTTGCGCGCAATCCGCAATGGCAGGTTGAGGCCGGCGCGGCGGACAGGCAAAAGGTCACCGAGCAACTGGCGCCGGAGGCGATGCTGCCGCAGATCGAGGACATCTATCTCGCCGCACTCAGCCGGGCGCGCGACCGCGGCTGGAAATATTTCAAGAACCCGGCCGACAGATGGGTGCCTGGCAAGGCGAGGTAAGCGCTAAAACTGCGCCGCCTCACTCGCAGTTGCCGATGGCGTTGCGGATCGTTTCGCCATGGCCGTCGAGATCGAAGGTGGCGTAGGTTTCAAAGGTCGAGCTGTCGGCTGCAGTCGTTGGGTTGAGATCGAAGGCGAGCGTCAGCAGCTTGCCGGCGGTCAGCGCACCGATCAGCGCGTCGTCCAGCGGCGCCATGTAGCCTTCCGCCTCCTTGCCTTCGGAAAACAGCACGACCGCATCGCCCGAACCGGCGGCGACCATTGGGAAGGCGCTGCCGTCGATATCTGCGCGGATGAAACCGGGCTTGTAGAAATAGTCGACGACCTCGCCGCCGGCGGCCGGTTTTATCGTGCCGTCGCCGCCGGAATAGACGTCGATGGCCGCACCGTCGACGCAATGGAGAACGACGGCCTGGATGGTGCTGTTGGTTTCCTTGGGAACCGAAGATATGCCGCCATCGATCTCCTGCCAGGCGGCAATTGCCGGACTGGACAAGAACAGCGCAAAAACAAGCGTCAGCACAGTTTTCATGGCTTGAAACTTACTCACGAAAACCCCGGCGCGACAAGGCCGTGCCGGGGTGAACTGCCTGGAGCGGTCCAACCGCTCCAGGTATTTGTTTTTACGCAATTCCGGACGGAAAACCGTTTCACACTTTTCCTGGAATTGCTCTGGGCGGCAGCTACCGTTACGGGCAGGGGAAGCCGGGTGCGATCTTGCAGTGGTTGCCAGGACGCGGCGGTCGCGGCTTCGGCGGCCTTGGCCGGTGCGGCGGGCGGTTCCAATGTGGAGGACGGTTCCAGTGCGGGGGCCGGTAATGCGGCGGGCGCACGATGATGGGTGGCGGAACGACGACCACCGGCGGGCGATAGCTTGCGCCCGACAGGTAGTTCGCCGAGACCCAGCCACGCAGGCCGCCGCCGCGGATGTTGCACCAGTTGGCCTCGCAGCCGCGCACATTGACCGTGGTGCCGGCACTGAGCGTTCCGACGCGGTCATAGCCGGTGCCCGGGCCCGAGCGGACATTCACATTGCCGGTGACATAGGCGTTGGCTGCGTTTGCTGCCGCAGGCAAAAGTACCACCCCGGCCAGCACGGCCGCGGCGGTGACCAGTTTTCGAAAATTCATGGACTGCCCCTCCAGAGCGGATTGCATTTCGAAGCGGATACAACCTAGCGCCGATTCCCCGCCTCTCCAATATGGCAGCGCGGTTATGCTTTATGCCTGGTAACGGGGCTTTCGCGTGCGTGCGCGCGGCTTTCTGTTGATGACTGATCAATCCATAGGCAGACGGCACAAGCTATGGTTGACGTAAGGTAAATTTGCTGATCTTTTGAGCAACAGGGCACCGGCATAGGACAGCGCACACGCGATGTGGCTGTCCTGATGAATCCCATAGGGAGGGAATTCACATGCCATTGCTCACCGCACTTGCACTCAGCGTTGGAATACTCGGCGGCATAGCCACTTGGCTTTTCGTCGGGCCATTGGCCGGACTTGGCCTGCAGATATGGGCGGCCTTCATCGCCTGGGGCGCCTATTACCATTCAGGCGGCAAGGAAGGCTCGCTCAAGACCAACATTCCAGCCCACATATGGGGCGCGATTCTCGGCTGGATCGCGCTTTACGGCATATCGTTGCTCGCCGGCTCGCTCGGCGTACCGCTGGCGGCGGGCATATCGGTCGCGGTCACCGTCATCGTGCTCATCATGGGTGCGAATGCGCCGCTGCTGGCCCAGATACCGTCTGCCGTCTACGGCTTTGCCAGTGTTGCAGC
This sequence comes from Mesorhizobium sp. DCY119, assembly GCF_003590645.1. Lineage (NCBI taxonomy): Bacteria > Pseudomonadati > Pseudomonadota > Alphaproteobacteria > Hyphomicrobiales > Phyllobacteriaceae > Mesorhizobium > Mesorhizobium sp. DCY119. The sequence goes on from NZ_CP031834.1 coordinate 1,758,396, forward strand.
CTATGCGCTGCTCGCGGGCAAGATGACGACGCTGACCTCGGCATCTCTCGTCGACAACCCGCTGATCAACATCATCATCTCGATGATCGTTGGTGCGCTGTTCGGCTGGCTGTCGGAGAAGATCGCCGGGGCGTTGGTGGCGAAGCCCGCGGGGGTGGCTGCGTAGATCGTTCAGCTCTCGGCGGAAACTGCCCCTCACCCTTACCCTCTCCCCGTCACTATACGGGGAGAAGGTCGCGGCAGCGGGATGAGGGGCGGCTCTAGCTGAGCTGGAAAGGCTCCGGGGACCGCACGCAATCTCCACCGATCCTTCCGCGCGCAGCGTGCGGAAGGATTTGAACCGAGCATCCGTTGCTGTAGCGTGCGCGCAAAATCAACGGGCGGCGCGGTGTCGAATTTTCCACTCTCTTACAAGCTGTCATGGCTGCCGCGTTTCCTGCGTCCGTCGCTGGGTGGCGATCGAACCGGTTTTGCGCCGATGGCACGGTCGGCGCCGGCGAATGGCCGGCTGGTGCGGCTGGTTTTCCTCGGCGACATTTCGGCGGTTGCCAACCGGCGCGCGCCGCTGGTCGACCCGGCGCTCGGCAGGATCATCGCATCGGCCGATCTGGTGATCGCCAATTGCGAGAGCCCGGTGGTTGAAAAGCTATATGCGCCGTTCGGGACGAGTCTCGGGCTGCGTCACGCGATGACGCCGGTTTTTCTCGCAAGCGCCTTGGCCGCGTTGGAGATAGAGCCTGCAAGGCTTGTCCTGTCGCTGGCCAACAATCATGTGCTCGACCAGGGCGTTGCCGGTTTTGAGGAGACGGTGGCGACTCTCGGGCGTTTTGGCATTCGCACGATTGGCACGGAGGCAGACGGCTGGGTGAAGCCCTTCGAAGCCGCCGGGCTGACGGTGGGGTTCTCGGCCTTCACGCAGTGGCGTAATGCGGCGCGCGAGGATTTCGCCGGGCGGGTGCTGATGGTGGAGGATTTTGGCGGCTGGGATACGGAGGCGAAAGCGGGCGTCGATCTCATCTGCGCCGTGCCGCACTGGGATATTGAGTTCCGGCATTTTCCGCAAGTAACGACGCGGACGCTTGCTCGAAAACTGGCGGCTGCCGGGGCAGGGTTGGTCGTCGGGCACCACGCCCATGTCGTGCAGCCGCTGGAGCAGATCGAGGGGGCGCTCATCGCCTATGGGCTGGGCGATTGCCTGGGCACCGCATGGGCGCGGCAGCCCTGGCCGGGGAGGATCGGCGCGATGCTGGTGGCCGATATCGGCACGGAGGGTGCGCGGCGCGGGCGGATTGCCGGCTTTGAGACGGTGCCGTTCATGCGGCTGCACGAGGGCGGCCGCGAGTGCCTCGTGCCGGTCGAAGCGCTGGAGGGCCGGCTGAAGGAAAAGGTCTCGGCGCGGCTTGGGGCGGTCTATCCGCCGGTCTGAACGGCGCGGCCGTAATGCAGTTTCATGCCGACAATCGCGACGATGAAAAGGAACGTCACGGCGTTGGCCATGATGACCGGCCACGAGCCGATGAACAGGCCGTAGAGCGTCCACAGAAAGACGCCGGTGGCGATCGTGCCGATGGCGACGAGCGAGATGTCGTCGGCCTTCTTTTCGCGACGGATTTTCAAAAGCTGCGGCAGCCAGCCGAGCGTGGTGATGACGGCGGCCAGCGAGCCGAGGATTTCGACGACGGGGTGCACGGAGCGACTTTCGAAAAAGAGCGGAGGATTTCCCGACACTCATGCCAGAAAGCCCGATTCTTGTGAAGCGGGATCGTGAGGCTGGCCCAATCTAGAAATGGAGCAGGTGGCGACGGGTGTTTTGCAGTCATCACGCAGGGGCAAACTATTCGTGCCCGGGACGTGATGTTTAGCATCCCTTTCGTGTTTGGCGCGTGATTTGAGAAAAGCCTACCGATTTCATGCGCGGTGAATGCGCCGATGAACGGCGGGTGACCGGCGCAACGATGGGAGAAGATCACATGAAAACCATTCTCGGAGCCGCTTTCGTATCGATCCTGATGCTGGCGCCGGCACTCGCTGGCGAAATGCAGGGCAAGGTCAAGGAAGTCGATGCGAAGAAGCACATGATCACGCTGGAGGACGGCATGTCGGTGATGACGACCGACAAGGTGAAGCTCGACAGTGTGATGGCCGGCGACACCGTGAAGATCATGACCGGCAGCGACAAGATGGCGACTTCGGTCGAGAAGATGAAATAAGACACTGCCGCTTTAGCAATCCTGGAAGCCGGTTCCGTGCGGACCGGCTTTTTGCTGTGCCGTTATGTGATGCGCCTTATGGTTTTCCTTAAAAACCCGCGCTATCGGTGACGCCTTGAGGGAGATCACCATGGCGGATGGGCGCAAGAGATTTGGCATTTCGCGGCGGTTGCTGCTGGGTGCCGCCGTGCTCAGCGGTGCCGCTGCCTGGGGCGGCACGACGCTGGCGCGGCTGGCGCGTGAACCGTCGGGTGCGAAGGACGCGGGGCGAATTGCCGATATCGATGGTGTTTCGCTGCCATTGCAGCCGCTCGCCAATCCACCCGCCTATGATCCCACGCTGCCCTGGCTTTCGAAGGGTGGAAACATCAACGATGCCAGCGCGCTTTCGCGCACGCCGGTCTATGGCGTGGTCGAGGTCGGCGAGGAGGATCATGTCGCGCGGGCGCTGGCTTTTGCGCGCGAGAGCGGGCTGAAGGTTTCGATGGCCGCAGTGCGCCACTCGATGGGCGGGCAGGCTTTTGACGACAACGCGCTGGTGCTGGACATGCGCAAGTTCAACAAGGTCACTGTGGATGCCGAGGCGAAGACCATGACCGTGCAGCCAGGCGCGACATGGCACGATATCCAGAACATCTTACATCCGCGCTTTGCCGTGAAGGCGATGCAATCGACCGACATTTTTTCCGTCGGCGGCTCGATTTCGGTCAACGCCCACGGCATGGACCATCAAGCTGGTTCGGTGGCCGGCTCGGTGCAGTCGATGCGGCTGATGCTGGCCGACGGCTCGATCATTACCTGCTCGCGCGGCGAGAATGCCGAGCTGTTCCGGCATGTGCTGGGCGGCTACGGCCTGTTCGGCGTCGTGCTGGAGGCCAAGCTCGATATCGTCGACAATGCCGTCTACCAGACCTCGCGCGAGATCATCCGCTCCGACGATTTCCCGGCCTTCTTTGCCGAGCATCTGGAGCAGGACAGGAATATCGGCCTGTTCTACGGGCATCTTTCGACGGCGCCCGGCAATTTTCTCGAGGACATGATCGTCTATCGCTATGACAAGGTGGCCGACCAGCCGCCGGCGGATATGCCCGCGCTTGGCGAGCCGGATGGTGTCGGGATGAAGCGGGCGATCATGAACCTCGCCAAGCTGGGCGATACGTTCCAGAGCCTGAAATGGTACGCCGAAAAGAACCTAGAGCCGAAATTCGAGAGCTGCACGGTGCCGCGCACGGCGGCGATGGGCGAGGGCGAAGCGTGCCTGGTGACGCGCAACAACCCGATGCATGATTCCGTGCCCTATCTGTTCAACGATCTCGCCTATGAGACGGATATCCTTCACGAATATTTCGTTCCGCGTGGCGAGTACGATGGTTTCATCGGCGGTGCGCGGGAGATCTTGCGCGGGCAGGATTTGCCGGTACTGAACGCCTCGGTGCGCATCGTGCATCGCGAGGACGTGGCGCTGACCTATGCGCCGGAGCCGGCCTTCGCGCTGGTGCTCTACATCAACCAGAGCGCCGACGATGCCGGCAACGCAAAGATGCGGACGCTGACGCGGGCGATGATCGACCTGACGCTGAAACATCGCGGCCGGTTCTTCCTGCCGTATCAGCTTCATTTCACGCGGGCGCAGCTGCTGGCGTCCTATCCGGAGCTGCCGGCTTTTCTGGCGAAGAAGCGGGAGGTCGATCCGGGGGAGCTGTTTCAGTCGACGTTTTATCGGGCGTTGAGGACGGCGGTTGGGGTGGGGTGAGGGGGTAACCGTGACGGTTTGCTGCCTATCCCTTGGTAGCGTTTTACCCGTCTACGGGAGGTAATTGCGTTTGGAGGGACCCCCACCCCTCCCCACAAGGGGGAGGGGAACTCTGCTGCAAGTCCGCTCCGTCCAATCTTCACAGTGCTTGGTGGCCAAAGCGACGAAATCGTCCCCCTCCCCCTTGTGGGGAGGGGTTAGGGGTGGGGGTAAACACCGTTTATCCGACCTAATACACCAACCTCAAAACGCCGGCAGCTTGGCGGCGATCCAGCCGGTGGCCCAGCTTGCCAGATCGGCCGTGCTTTCGGCGGCGTGGCTGATGCCCTTGCGCACGACGGTGTAGCCGCCGGCAGTGCGGTAGAGCACCGAGCGGCCGTCCTCGACCAGACCGGCATAGATGGGCGCGTTGCGGCTTGGTTCGACAGTGTGCGACGCGGGCGCCGGGTCGGTCGCCTGGACGGAGGCCGTCTTGAAATCATCGGGCTGGTTCGAACGGCAGATGCCGGAGACCAGCGGATAGTCGACGGTTTTCTCGTGCAGGATCTGCTTTTTCAGCGCGGCCTCGCAATCGGCCACGGAGGCGTATTGCGGCGGCGTCTCGCGGATGAACTCGCAAAGCTTCGCGTCGCAGTCGCAGCCGATGATCGTCATGGCTATGAGCGCGGTCTTGATCATGGTGTCCTCGGAAGGATGTTGACCAGAACAACTTGCGCCCGGTTCGCGGCGGGATTTGGCTTGAATCGCGGAATAAGTGTGGTGAAGCGCAACTGAATGTTGCTGGAAATGCAACTGAGGCCCTGATTCTGGATATTGCGCTAACGCCTTGATTTGCAATCAGCTACTCAGCTCACCTGAACTCAATAATCGTAAACATGTTCCAGCTTCGCCCCGTCTTCTGCAAGCGTCGGCAGGACGGCGTGCAGTGAGCGAACCGCGACGGTCAGGCCAGTGCGCCGACGGCTCGGCTCGGCCGGGAGCTGGTAGGAGAACAGTTCGCGGGCGCCGGCCGGGATTTCGACTTCGCCGTTGGAAAGCACGGTGACGAGGATTTCGTCATTGCCGCCGATCTCGACGAAGCTGACGCCCTTTTCGATCAGGCGCGGGATCATTTCGGTGAAGACCTGATAGCGCTTGGTCACGAAGACCGCGCCGTCCGGGCCGAAATCCTTTTCGAGCTTGGTGTTGGGTTCGCCGGCAATCGCGTCAGCGACCGGGCCTTTGGCCCAGACATGAATGTCGAGGAAGGCCGGATCGGCGGTGGCCGACAGCGCCGACTTGATGAGGTCGGCATAGGCCTGCTTGATGGTATAGGCGAGGCCGAAGGCGATCTTGCGCTCGCTGGTGCGCAATTGGTCTTCGTTAGCGGCATTGCCCACAGCCATCAGGCCGGCGCGTTTTTCGGCGTAGGGAAACTGGTACCACGGCACCTGATCGAGAAAGGCGGCGTATTCCGTGGCGATCCGGGCCTGATAGACGTCCACCGCGATGCGCCGGCCCGAGGTCGCCTCGGTGATGCGGCCGATGGTGTTTTCATAGGCCCACTGGATCAGGTGCTCGATGGTGTGGCTGGTGCCGATGACGGTGAGCATCTGGTGGTTGGCGATGTTGAACGGCTTGTCCGAGGTGGCGCGGATGACCATGGCATAATCCTGCCAGAAGCGGCCGATGGTGGACCAATAGGGAAAGCCGCTTTCGCGGTCGTTGCGGACGAAGCCGGCATATTCGCGCGCGGCATAGACGATCGACCATTCGGGATAGGTGAGATAGGTCGATTCCTCGGGCCGCTGGTAGCCAGGGATTTCGGTGCGGACCTGATCGGCAAGCGCCTGCGGCGGCGCGCCCTGCTCGATGCCGGCAAGCGGGGTCTGGTCGATGCTGCTGGTGGTCAGGAAACCATAGGCAAGGCCGAGCAGCGGGATCGCCAGCACGACGACGAGGATGATGAGCAGCGTCTTGACGAGGCGCTTCAGCAGGCGGAGCAGGAACATGCGCTCAGGCCACTGCCAGCTTTTCGTGCACCCGCTTCGACAGCCAGTAGCCGACGAACACGGCAAAACCGCCAATGGCCAGATGCGGCGCGTTGGCGAAGAAGCGGGTCGGGAATTCGACATCGCCGAAGGAGCGGAAGCCATCGATGAAGATGCCGCCGTCGAGGCAGCCGGAACCGGTGACGAGGCCGAGCACGCCGTCGAACAGATAGATCGCACCGAACAGCTTGAAATACAGCACCGACTGGCGATGCGAGACGAAAGCGGCGATCAACGCCCAGACGCCGGAGAAAGCGTGCAGCAGGTCGTCATACCATTGCAGCGAGAACAGCCCGAACAGATAGCCGTTGGCGTCGTTGAAGGCCGGCACATAGCCGACGCCGACAACGAAAAAGAACATGGCGGCGTAGAAGATCGCCAGTTTCTGGATGAGTGTCATGGTTGTCCCCGTTACTCGCGAACGTCCCCGGTTCGACGATCGCAATCTAACCGATTCCGTTCACCAAAGCGTGAGGTTCGGACCATGTCCACAGATATGGGCGAGGGGATGACGACTTCTAAGCCGCTGCTTTGATGGTCACTGGCACCTGCTATTCTCTTCGAAAAAACCCTATTGACTTAGAGTGCACTCCAACCCCTAGCCTTGTGAGCGTCGTGACGAGACAGGGCAAGATCATGAAGATTGGCGAACTTGCAAAGCGGTCGGGACTGTCGGCTTACACCATCCGTTACTATGAGCGGATCGGGCTGCTTCCCTATGCCGACCGGGACCAATCGAGCCAACGTGACTACGACGCCTCGATCCTGACTTGGATCGAGTTTCTCGGTCGCCTGAAAACGACCGGGATGCCGATCCGGCAGATGCTGCAATATGCGGCTTTGCGGGAGCAGGGCGCCGATACGGACAGGCAGCGCCGCGAATTGCTGGAACAGCATCGCGAGCGCGTGCGCAATCATGTGGCTGAGCTTCAGGCCTGCCTTCTCGTCCTCGATACCAAGATCGCCGGCTATGCCGGCTCTGAAAAAAGGACGAAAACCCATGACGCAGAACAAACAGGACAGCAGATTCGAACGCGGCAAGCGGGCGCTCGCTGAAATCGACGGCGCAGGCGGCGAAAAGGTCATTGCAGCACTGGCCGATATCGCGCCCGATTTCGCGCGCTACGTGATCGAGTTTCCCTTCGGCGATATCTACTGCCGCGAGGGGCTCGGATTGCGCGAGCGCGAGATTGCGACCATCGCAGCGCTGACGGCGCTGGGCAATGCCAGCCCTCAACTCAAAGTGCATATCGAGGCCGGACTGAATGTCGGGCTGACCCGCGACGAGATCACCGAAGTGATCATACAGATGGCGGTCTATGCCGGTTTCCCGGCGGCCCTCAACGGGCTGTTCGCGGCCAAGGAGGTCTTTGCGCATCGGGGCGAAGTTGAGGCTGTCGGGCAGGAGCGTGCGGCATGAGGAGGATGATGCGCAGTATGCTTGCCGGCAGCACGCTCCTGCTCGGTTCCGCAGCCTTCGTGGGCCCGTTGGTGACGCCTTCTGCCGTGCAGGCAAGCACGGCTGCGGCCGAGAAGTTGTGGGAAGGTTTCAGCGCTCCGACCGGCATTGCCAGAGCATCGGACGGCACCGTCTATGTGTCGAACTGGAGCGGCGGCATGGTCGAGCGCATGACGCCGGATGGCTCCCGCTCGGTGCTGGTGGATGGCGTGGCTTCGCCCGCCGGCATCGCCGTCGACAGCGAGGGCAGCGTGTTCGTCTCCGCCTATTCGGGCGATCATATCATCCGGGTAGGACTGGACGGTTCAACCGCGCGCGTCGTGGAAGGGCTGGCGACACCTGCCGGCATCGCCTTTACCAAGGACGGGCGGCTGCTCGTTGCCAATCGGGCTTCCGGCGAAATCCTGTCGGTCGATCTGGCGAGCGGGGAGCGGCGCGTGGTCGCCAGCGGGCTGTCGCTGCCGGTGGGTGTGGTCGAGATGGCGGATGGCAGCATCGTCGCTTCGCAATATGGCGGGCGGGTGACGCGCGTCTTGCCGGACGGCTCGGTTTCGGAACTGGGAGAGAGCTTTTCGAGGCCGGGCGTCGGCATACTTGCCGCCGGGGCGGATGCGGTTTTCGTCATCGACAATGGTGCGAGCCTGGTGCGTCGTGTCGCCTTCGATGGTGCGTCGCAGGTTGTGGCGGACGGCCTCGAAGGCAGCGCGGTCGCGCTTGGCCGTGGCGGCGAAGGCGAACTGCTGGTCGGCACCTGGGGCTCGGGAGCCGTTTACCGGGTCAAGCTGCAGGATTAGGCGCTCGGTTTGAGAAACCGATTCAGCCGCCTCGTGAAATGATTCCGGATCGCCGGCCAAGGCCTTGATCCGGAATCGCTTTTTGCTTCACGGAAACAGCGGGTCCTGCATCATGTCGAGATGCAGGTCCTTGCCGGTCCAGGGATGGGCCTCGCAGACGGCCTCGTTGAGTTCGACGCCGAGGCCGGGTTCCTTCGACGGGATGACATTGCCGTCCTGCCACTCGATCTTCTTCTTCAAAAGCGTCTCGTGGAAGCCGTCCCACTGCTTCAGCGATTCCAGGATCAGGAAGTTGGGCAGGGTGGCGGAAAGCTGGACGTTGGCGGCGCCGACGATCGGGCCGCAATAGCAGTGCGGGGCGATCTGGATGTGATAGGCCTCGGCCATGGCCGCGATCTTCTTGGTTTCGAGGATGCCGCCGGAGCGGCCGAGATCGGGCTGCAGGATGGTGGCGGCGCGGTTTTCGATGACGCGGGCGAATTCGAATTTGGTCGTCAGCCGCTCGCCGGTGGCGATGGGGATCGAGGTGCCGCGCGCCACCTGCGCCATGACTTCGGGCATATCCGGCGGCACCGGCTCTTCGAACCACAGCGGGTCGTAAGGCTCGATGGCCTTGGCCATGCGCAGCGCGCCCGACGCGGTGAACTGGCCGTGCGTGCCGAACAATATGTCGGCGCGGTTGCCGACCGCCTCGCGGATCGCCTTGATCATGGCTGCCGAGCGCTCGATGTCGATCAGGCGCGGCTGGTGGCCGTCGAAGGCGGTGTAGGGACCGGCGGGATCGAGCTTCACCGCGTTGAAACCCTGCTCGACATAGGCGAGTGCGCATTCGGCGGCGAGACCGGGATCGTTGTAGACGTTCTTGTCCGGGTTGTCGGCTTCGGCTGGCACCGCACTTCCGGTGTGCGGGTAGAGATAGGTGTAGGAACGCAGGGTCTCGTGCACCTGGCCGCCGAGCAGCTTGTAGATCGGCTTGTTGGCCTCCTTGCCGATGATGTCCCAGCAGGCGATTTCGAGCGCCGAAAAACAGCCCATGACGGAAATGTCCGGCCGCTGCGAAAAGCCTGAGGAATAGGCGCGGCGGAAGAAGGTTTCGATGTCGTGCGGGTCGCGGCCGACGAGATAGCGCTCGGCCAGATCCTCGATCATTTTTGCGGTGACGTGCGGGCCGAAGGTGGCGTTGTAGGCCTCGCCATAGCCGACGACATTCGAGTCCGTCGTCAGCTTGACGAAGATGAAATAGCGCCCGCCGATGCCCGGCGGCGGATTGCCGACGACGAAGGTTTTAACGTCGGTGATTTTCATGGGTGGTCCTCCAGTATCATTGCAGCGCCCTTGGCGCCGGTCATGATGGAAGCGGCGTTGGTGTTGCCGCTGATGTTGTCGGGGAAGATCGAGGCGTCGACGATGCGCAGGCCGGAAAGGCCGTGCACCTTCAGGCGTGGATCGACGACCGATTGCGATGCGTCCGGCCCCATGCGGCAGGTCGAGACCGGGTGGTAGACGGTGCCGGAGCGGGCGCGGAAATCGGCGACAAGCTCTTCGTCGGTCGTGCATTTGGGGCCGGGTAGCACTTCCTCCTCGATGATCTCGCTCATTGCCGGCATGGCGGCAATCTTGCGCACGAACTTCACCGCGTCGAGCATTTCGGTGACGTCGGTGTTGGTCGAATAGGCGTTGGGCGCGATTCTGGGGTAGTCGAGCGGGTTCTTCGTGCGGATCATGATCGAGCCGCGGCTCGAGGGGCGGCAGTTTGACAGGCCGATGGAAAAGCCCGGCCAGGGGTCGGGCGTGAGGATGGGGCGCTCGCCGACCCGTGGCAGCACGGTGGAGAAGGCCTGGAAATAGAGCTGCATGTTTGGGCGGGTCTGCGCGGCATCGGTGCGGAAGAAACCGCCGCCCTGGTTCATGCTCATCGCCAGCGGGCCATTGCGCGTCAGGATATATTGCATGCCGACCAGCATCTTGCCCCACCATGGGCGAAGGATCTGGTTGAGCGTCGGCAGCCTGCCCCGAAAAGTGTAGTTGATGCCCTGATGGTCCTGGAGATTGTCGCCGACATGGTCGTTGGCGTGGACGACCGGTATGCCGAGACCTTTCAGGAGGCCGGAGGGGCCAACGCCGGAAAGCTGCAAAAGCTGCGGCGTGTTGATAGAGCCGGCGCTGAGGATCACCTCGCGGCCGGCGCGCGCGGTGAGCGTCTGGCCGCCGCGCTGATATTCGATGCCGACGGCGCGGGTTCCCTCGAACAGGATCTTGGTCGCCAGCGCATTGGTCTCGACGCGGACATTGGCGCGCTTCATCGCCGGGCGCAGGAAGGCGCGCGCTGCCGACATGCGGCGGCCATTCTTCGTGTTGATCTGATAGACGCCGACACCCTCCTGGGTCCTGCCGTTGAAATCCTGGTTCAAGGCGAGGCCGGCCTGCTCGCCGGCTTTCAGGAAGCGGTGGGTGAGGGGGTGGACGCGGGTGCGATTGTCGGTGACGTGGACCGGGCCGCCGCGTCCGCGCCATTCATCTGCGCCAGCCTCGTTGTCCTCGATCGCCCTGAAGATCGGCAAGAGATCGTCGAAGCCCCAGCCGGGATTTCCGGCGGCGGCCCAGGCGTCGTAATCCTCGCGCTGGCCCCTGATCCAGACCATGGCGTTGATGGAGCTGGAGCCGCCGAGCAGCTTGCCGCGCGGCCAGTGGTCGGCATTGCCGGCGAGGCCGGGATCGGCCTCGGTCTTGTAGTTCCAGTTCACTGCCGGGTCGAAAAACGTCTTGCCGTAGCCGAGCGGCATCTGCACGAAGAAGCGGCGGTCGGTGCCGCCGGCTTCGAGCACCAGCACGGAGAAGCGGCCATCGGCCGACAATCGCTCGGCGACCACGCAGCCCGCTGAGCCTGAGCCGACGACAATGAAATCATAGGTTTGCATGTGAAACGAAAGGCCGCCCGTGAACTGGCTCAGATATTGATTCAGCCTAGCGTTCGGCGAGGGGCTTCGACACCCCGGCATCCGGCATGGCTTGTGAAAAAAGCGACCGGTGCTTGCTGTAGTTTGTGTTAGCTGCCATCGATGGGGCGGGCATTTACGGAGATTCACGATGGTTCATTACGCAGACGGTCAACCCACGGGCGAGCTGACCTTGCGCACGCTGGCGATGCCGTCGGATGCCAATGCTGCCGGCGATATTTTCGGTGGCTGGGTGATGGCGCAGATGGACCTTGCCTGCGGCATACGCGCCGCCGAGCGCGCCAAGGGGCGCGTGGTGACGGCGGCGGTGAAGGAAATGTCCTTCGCCAAGCCGATGAAGATCGGCGACACGCTGTGCATCTACACCCATGTCAACCGCGTCGGGCGCACGTCGATGACGCTGAAGGTCGAAGCCTGGGCGCAGCGCTATCTGCAGGATCTGATGGAGAAGGTGACCGACGCCGATTTCATCATGGTGGCGCTGGACAAGGACGGGAAGCCGAAGCCGGTGCCAGCTGAGTGAGTAGGGAATAGTGAATAGTGAATAGTGAATAGCGAATTGCCTTGCCGATAGAGCGAAGCAGTTCAAACTCACTACTCACTACTCACTACTCACTACTCACTACTCACTACTCACTACTCACTACTCACTACTCACTACTCACTACTCACTACTCACTACTCACTACTCACTACTCACTACTCACTACTCACTACTCACTACTCACTACTCACTACTCACTACTCACTACTCACGCAGCCTTCTTCCCCTTCGCCCGTTCCGGGCAGGCGGCGTCGAATTTCGCGCGTGCTGCGTTGACGCGCGCAGTGTTCAGCCGCGCCCATTCGCCCAGCGCGTTGACGGGTACGAGCAGTTCGTGGCCGAGTTCGGTCAGTTCATAATCGACACGCGGCGGGATGGTCGGGAACATGGTTCGGGTGACGAAGCCGTCGCGCTCCAGCCCGCGCAGGGTCGTCGTCAGCATCTTTTGCGAGATGCCGCCGATGATGTGGCGCAGTTCGTTGAAGCGCATCGGCCCGTCGCCGAGCCTGCTCACGACAAGAACGGTCCATTTGTCGCCGATGCGCTGCAGGATATCGCTGACGGCGCGGCAGTCTTCGGTGTGATGCAGGTGCCTAGGTTTCAAAAAAGTGCCTCCTTGTGCACTGAATGATCAGTCACCAATATAGTGCGGGTATCCAATGGATACCAAGTGTTTCATAGGGAAAACTATCATGTCCAAGCCGAAAATAGGAATCATTATCGGTTCGACGCGAGCTGTCCGCTTCGCCGACGTTCCGACCGAGTGGTTCGCCAAGATCGCCAAGGCCCGCACCGACATCGACGTCGAAGTCATCGACCTGCGCGATTTTCCACTGCCCTTCTTCGAAGAAGTGGCCTCGTCCGCCTGGGTGCCGTCGCAGAATGAAGTCGCGCAGCGCTGGCAGAAGAAGATCGCCAGCCTCGACGGCTTCATCTTCACGGCTGCGGAATACAACCACGGCCCGACGGCCGTGCTGAAGAACGCGCTCGACTATGCCGCGACCGAGTGGAACAAGAAGCCTGCCGGCTTCGTCGGCTATGGCGGCGTCGGTGGCGCGCGTGCGGTCGAACAGCTCCGGCTCCACGCCGTCGAGCTGCAGATGGCGCCGACCAAGGCGGCCGTTCACATCGTCTGGGCCGATTTCCTTGCGGTGAAGCAGGGCGAAAAGAAGCTCGAGGATCTCGAGCACCTCAACCAGGCTGCCCATGGTTTGATCGAAGAGACGGTGTGGTGGGCCAAGGTGCTGAAGGCTGCGCGCCTGGCCGATGCCGAGGCTGCTGAATCGGAAGCGGCGTAAAATACTCCTCCCAAGGATGAAAAGAGGGTGGCGGAAAGTAACCATCCGGTCAGGGCCGCAGGTTAGGCAGCTTGACCTCGTAAGGACTTCGAGGGCTGCCAATTCCACGGAAGCAATTGCTCCAGCTTGGTGATCGGCGTGTTGGCGATACGAGCGAGAACGTCGGCAAGCCAGGCCTGCGGATCGACGTCGTTAAGCTTGGCACTGGTGATCAAGGTCGCCATGAAGGCGGCGCGATCAGCACCACGATCGGAGCCGGCAAATAGCCACGACTTCCGTCCGAGAGCAAAGCCGCGCAGCGCCCGTTCGGCGGCATTGTTGGTGAGACAAACCCGGCCATCACAGAGGAAAGATGTGAACCCGTCCCAGCGCTTCAGCATGTAGTCGATTGGCTCGGCGACCGGAGAGCTGCGTGACAGTTTTGCCCGCTCGGTCCGCATCCAGTCTTCAAGCTCGCCGACGAGAGAGCGGCTCTCCTGCTGGCGTCGTTGCAGCCTTTCATCTGCAGGCAGACCATTGATGTCACGCTCGATGTCGAAGAGGGCATCGATACGCTTCACGGCCTCGAGCGCAATCGGCGAGATCGGCGCGGCATTCTTTCCGCGCTTGGCGTTGGCGGCGATGTCAGCCAGCACAAAGAACTTGCGACGCGAATGCGCCCAGCACAGCGCCTGTGTCAGCGGACCAGGATCGCGATCCACTTTGAACAGCGGGTTATAGCCGCCATAGGCATCGGCCTGCAGAATGCCGATGAAGGTCTTCAGATGCCGCTCGGGATGCTCCTGTCGCCGATCGCGCGAGGCATAGTAAAGCGCCGCGGGCGGGGACGTTGCGCCGAACGGCCGGTCATCCCTGACATAGGTCCAGATGCGGCCGGTATCTGTCTTGCCTTTCGCCAGGATCGGCACGGTCGTGTCGTCACCATGCAGGCGCTCGGCGGCGAGCACATGCGCCTCGATCAGCGCATGCACAGGCTTCAGCGCCGCAGAACAGGCTCCGACCTGGTCGGCCAATGTCGAGAGGCTGAGGTCGATACCCTCGCGGGCATAACGCTCGCTCTGCCGGTTCAGCGGTTGATGCTGACCGAACTTCTCAAAGAGGATCATGGCGAGCAGGTTTGGCCCGGCAAAGCCGCGCGGCGTCACGTGGAAAGGCGCTGGCGGTTGGGCGATCTTCTCGCATTCCCGGCACGAGAACTTCTCACGCACCGTCTGGATGACCTTCCATTGACGCGGGATCACTTCCAGTGTCTCGGTGATGTCCTCGCCAAGCTTTGCCAGCTTGGCCGAGCCGCAGCACGGGCAGTTCAAGGGCGGCGCAACGACCACACGCTCACGCGGCAGGTGTTCGGGAAACGGCTTCTTCGATGGACGCTTGCGCTCGAAGGCTTTGACCGTCGATGACCCTGCCGCCATCTCTGCCGCCAGTTCGTCCTGGCTGGCATCGGCTTCCAGCTCCTCGAGCTGCAACTCCATCTGCTCGAGAAGACGCGCCTTGCGCTCCGATCTGCTGCCGTGGATGTCGCGCTTGAGCTTCTCGATCTCAAGGCGCAACCGGGCGATAAGCGCATCCGAGTGCGCGTTCACAGCCTGTGCGCGCGCTGCAATGGCCTCCGCTTCACGGCGTGCCGCGCGCTCGGCGAGGATCATCGCATGCGCGCTGGCAAGGTCGTCCGGGAGCTGATCGGCCACACAGGTCATGACCAGACGGAATCATATTCGGCCCCGCCTTTCCAGCCATTTCCGCTATCCAGCGGAACTCGGATGCCAGGTTTTTTGCGGCATTCTCCAGTCGATCCCTTCGAGCAGATAACCGAGCTGCGCAGAGGTGATCACCACCGTGCCGTCGGCCGCAGAAGGCCAGACAAAACGTCCGCGCTCCAGCTTCTTGGTGAACAGGCAAGCACCCTGGCCGTCGTGCCAGATCACCTTGATCAGGCCACCGCTCCGGCCTCGGAAGACAAAGAGGTGGCCACTCATCGGATCGCGCTTCAACGTCTCCTGCACCATCAGCGACAGTCCCGGAAAGCCCCTGCGCATGTCCGTGTGTCCGGTCGCCAGCCAGACCTTCACACCGCTCGGAACAGGGATCATCGCCGCTCCAGAACATCGAGGATCCGGCCGAGCGCCTCGATGTCGACGTCACTCTCGACCCGCAGGCGACGGCCGCCGCCAAGCTCGATCGTCACCATACTTGCCTTCCTGCGCGGACGGGAGACCGGTGGCGGTTCCGCCGACGCTGGCAGCGCCTCGGCGACCTCCACCGGAACAAGCTGCGGGACCAACGGTGCAGAGATCTGGCAAAGTTCCTTGCGCCACCGGAAAAGCTGGCTCACATGAATACCGGCCGACCGCGCCACGTCCGAAATGCTGGCCTCAGGCTCGAAGGTCGCCGCGACCAGCCGCTCCTTATCCTCTCGAGACCAGCGCCGACGCCGTTCAACCGACGTGATGAACTCAATCTGATGCTTCGTCATAGGACTACTCCTAGTGCTTGCACTAGGACTTCCGATGTTCGCCCTCAGCTCACAAGACGGCCATCACCGTGGGGATACGGCGGAAACGCCGCCCCTTTGTTTGCCAGGCAACGCTAATTGGTTAACGTCGCGCTGCCCCTCACCCTTACCCTCTCCCCGTGAAAAACGGGGAGAGGGGGTCGCCAGCGTTGTGGCCAGCCTCCTTCTCCCCGTCACTATACGGGGAGAAGGTCGCGGCAGCGGGATGAGGGGCAGCACTGACCAATCAGAACACGATCCGATTCTGATTCAAACGCCCTCCGCAAGCCATTGTTCTTGCGGTCAAAAACGCTTCCCGCAGATCGCCGCTACGCCGGCAGCTTCGAGGCGATGACCTTGTCGATGCGGCGGCCGTCGAGGTCGACGACTTCGAAGCGCCAGCCCTGCGCGTCGACGCTTTCGCCGGTGGCGGGCAGGTGGTGCATGTGCGACAGCACGTAGCCGGCGACGGTTTCGTAGTCGCGGTTTTCCGGCAGGTCGATGCCGAGCTGGTCGGCCATCTCGTCGGCCTGCATGTAGCCGGCCAGCAGCCACGAGCCGTCCTCGCGCTGGACCGCTCCTTCCGATTCGTCCTCGTCGAGATCGGCGCGGAAGACGCCGGTGATCGCTTCGAGAATGTCGGCCGGCGTGACGATGCCTTCGAAATGGCCGTATTCGTCATGCACCAGCGCCATCGGCACATCGGATTGTTTCAGCGTGGTCAAGACGTCGAGTGCGTCGGCCTGGTCGTGGACGATGGGGGCGGCGCGAACGTGCTTGCGCGCGTCGAAGGCGCGGCCGGCCAGAAGGGTCGCCAGGATTTCGCGCGTCTGCACGACGCCGACCATGGCGTCAACCGAGCCCTCGCCGGCAGGCAGGCGCGAATGCTGTGTTTCCATCAGCAGTTTCTTGAGCGTTGTCTCGTCGGAATTGAGATTGAGCCAGTCGACCTCGGTGCGCGGGGTCATGACCGCGCGCACGGCGCGGTCGCCGAGCCGCATCACGCCGGCGATCATGCGGCGCTCGTCGGATTCGATGGTGCCGTGATGCTCGGCCTCGGCCACCAGCATCTTGATTTCCTCGTCGGTGACCTTTTCCTCGCTCTCGCCACGCTGGCCGAGCAGCCAAAGCACCGAGCGGCCGGAAATGTCGAGCAGCCAGACCAGCGGTGCGCCGACGACGGCAATTACGCGCATCAGCGGTGCGACCCTGACAGCAACGCCTTCGGGATTGCGCAGTGCGATCTGCTTGGGCACGAGCTCGCCGATGATCAGCGAGCCATAGGTGATGATGGCGACGACAAGGCCGACGCCGAGTGCGTCGGCAATGCCGTCCGGCACGCCGTTGGCCGCCAGCACCTGGGTCAGGCGCTGGCCAAGCGTGGCGCCCGAAAATGCGCCGGAGGCAACGCCGACCAGCGTGATGCCGATCTGCACCGACGACAGGAATTTGCCGGGATTGGAACCGAGTTCAAGCGCGCGCCCCGCACCCTTGACGTTGCGGTCGATCATGGCTTTCAGCCGTGCCGGCCGGGACGAAACGATCGCCAGCTCCGACATGGCCAGAAGGCCGTTCACGCAGATGAGGACGACGACGATAGCGACTTCGATGTATAGCATTGATGCTCAATAGCATTGAGGCGGGGCGCTAGAAAATAGGGTGTGGCACTTTTCAGCGCGCTATTGTTTCAGGGTTTTCGGTTCAGATCGCAAATTGTGGCCATGCCGTCGGTAAAATAGCGGTCGCCGCCGCCGTTGCGGCCGGTCTGGGTCGCGCCTACTCCATCGGCGCTGTGGCAGGCCTCGATCGCGCCGGCAGCCTTGAGGTCGGAGATGAGCAGATCACGCTCGGCGTCGATGTCGGGGCCGATATGATGGGTGATCTGGCCGGTGTCATGGCTGAGGCCGACATCGCGGTCGAAACTGGCCGATCCCAGCCAGAGCGGGCGATCGTCGCCGTCGGGCGGCGGGATCATCCAGAGGCGGACATGGTGGCGTTGATCGGCGCTTGCGCCCACCGATTTCTCGAAAACCACATCCTGCCTGCGCCCGTCGAACAGCAGCGTGCTGACCGGAGCGTCGGCATAGGGGCGGTCGAAGAGGACGCTTTCGCCGATCTCGAGGCTGGAACGCCAGGTTATCGCGTCGGCCGGGTTCCACCCGGCTGCCGCGAAGGCGCGCATGAGATCGGCCTTGGAGCCGACGAGCCCGACATTGATCGGATCGCCCGGAATGCCTTGCGGGGTGGTCGTCACCATCGCCTCGGGGAGCTTGCGGCTGTCGTGCTCCCTGACCGTCCAGAATTCGGGTGCGGCCATATAGGCGACGAGGCCATAGGCCAGCGCCAGCGTGACAAGATAGTTGGCGACACGCCGGGGCAATCTGTGTCGTGACATGCGGCAGGCACCGGGCTGTGACGCAGCCGCGCTGCGTCAACGTTTGCATTCACTCAGAGATTATGCCCGGCGCTGGAATTGGCAAGAATGGGCCTTTTGCACTCACCGGCAGGCGACGTAGCCGTTCCTGCGCGGCTTGATGTCGAAATGGAAATGGTTGCGGTGATCGTAGTTGTAGCCGGGGCCGAGCACGGTGGTGAAGTAATCGCAGCCGTCGGCGCGCACGGTGTTGAGAAAACCCTTTTCGCGGAAGGCGAACCAGCCGGGCTTGCGCACGTCGATATCCTTGCCGTTGCTGAGTTCGATGCGCATCACGTCGAGCGCATTGCCTTTGGAATGTTCTGATGCCGTCCGGGTGCCGGCGATGCGGCGGCAGGAATAGCTCGATCCCTGATGGATCGTCTTCACGCCCGACCAGTAGCGCATGCGGGCGGACGGCACGAGCTCCTTGCGGGTCCAGCGCGAGAAGGTCGCGGCCATGCTGCAGCTCAGCGTCGCCGCCGGCTTCATCTGGACGCTGCCGATGGCGGAAACTTTTACCGGGAAATCGATGCCGCAGCTGCCTTCGTGGATGGGAGCGAGGTTCTGGAAGGTGACGCCGAGGCGCTTGAGGTCGTTGCGGCAGGCGACTTCGTCGGCGGGCATGACGGTCGACCGCGCCGCCGGCGGGTCCATGCGCGGATAGCCGACCATCATCGGATTGGAAGGCACCAACGTCTGCAGGCCTCTCGGCTTGACCGAGGCGGGCGGAATGACGGCGGCGATTTGCGGCTGTACCTGCTCGGGTTCGATGGAAGGCTGGATGGTGGCCGCGGCCGGCTCATCGACTTCCGAATCCATCGTGGCTTCCGCGGGTTCGGGCTCGATCGGCGTATCAGCCGCCCCGAACGACGGCTCGACTGGTGCGATTGCCGGTGCAAGGTTTGGCTCGACCGGCTCCAGCATCGGCTCGACAGGGGCGAGGGCAGGGGCAGATGGCCTGACCCGTGGCGCGACAGCGGCGGTCTGCGTGCCGACATCGACTTCCGGCCGCATCGACATCAGGCTGTCGGTGGTGCAGGACGCGACCATCGCCACGAGCAGCACCGCGCCGCCGGTAGTCGCCAAGCGCGCGCTGCCGAACCGCCGCGCCCACGCCAGCGCGGAAGGAGTTTTTTGGGCCATGACCGGTTCCCTGTCCCTTGAATTTCAAGGATAGCGGCCGAGGGTAAAGGAAAGGTCAGCGGTCAAATTTACGCTTGTGACTTGAATGAGGCAGTCACTGGCAAAACGTGCCGCCGTGCTTGCGCGGGGCGAGGTCGAAGTGGAAATGCAGCGAATGGTCGGCGTCGCTGCCGGGGCCGAGCACGGTCTTGAACGGGCCACAGGCGGCCTTGCGGATTTCGGCAAGGAATTTTGCCGCCTTCTCGTCGGGTGCTGGTTCGACGTCGATCTTCGTGTCTTTTGAAAGCGTGAACTGGGCGATGTCGAGCGCGTTGCCGAAGGCGTGCTCCGACAGTTTCTTGGTGCCATTGCGCGGGCGGCAGACATAGGCGGAGGCTTGCGAGATGGATTTCAGCTCCTCGCCATAGGCGGCCTTGGCGGCGGGAGAGATGACATCCTTGGCGAATCTGGCCGAGGCCTCCGCAAGGGTGCAGTTCATCAGCGCGTCGGGTGCGAGCTCGATCGTCTTGCCGAGCGATTTGACGGTGATCGGCCAGGGCATGGCGCAGCCGGCGGGGTCGCTCTCCGGCTTGTGTTCCTCGAACTCGACGCCGAGATCTTTGATACGCGCGCGGCAGGCCAGTTCTTCCGCCGGCATGGTGTCGGCGCGCGGTTCGTTTGAACGCGGATCGGGTAGGTATTTCGGTTCGGATTTTTCCTCAGGTTCGGGCGGGTTCTCGCCGGGCTTGGCCTTTTCCTCCGGCGTGGTTGGTTTTTCGCCTGGTTTGGCCTCGTCCGGCTTGGGGGCTTCGGCGGGTGGAAGCGGCTTCTGGTCTTTGGAAACCTCGTCCGGTTCCTTCGGATTTTCTGTCGGGACTGGGGCCGTCGCCGGGATTTCCTGCTTTTCGGACTCGCCCTTGTCAGCAGGCGTCTTTTCGTCCGGCTGTTCGGGGTTCTCGGTCGGCAAGGGTGCGGTTGCCGGGGCCGTTACCGGCTCGGTCTTCTTGTCTGCGTCGGGCTCGGCGTCGCCCTTCTTGTGAGGGCGTGGTTCCGGCACGGGCGTGTCGCCAAGTTTTTGCGGCGGGATGTTGCCAGCCGGTGGCTCGTGCACCTTGGGCACCGGCACTTCCTGCGGCAGCGCAGGCGGCTTGTTGTCGGCGGCGGTGATGAAAAGCAGCGATACCGCCAGCAAGGGCAGGATTTTCAGGAAATTACCGCGCGGTGAAACCTTCATCGCGGTGGCAACGGCAATGGCGGGTTATTGGTTGCGCGCCAGCGATCACTCTGCGTGACAGGGCCGTTACGCGCCGACGGCCTCCAGGCCTTCCTCAAGCCAGTCGCCGAGCATCGGCATGCCGAGCAGATATTTGGCGGTGCGCTTGTTGCCGCGCTGGCGCGCTTCGGCAAGCGCCTCGGCCCATTCCGATGCGTCGTAGTCGCCGCGGCCTATCCACATCAGCGCGATCAGTTCGGCGGCTTCGTCGACATTGAGGTCGTTGATCAGCTCCGAGAGTTCCTCGGCCATCAGGTTGTCGGCCTTTTCCTCGGCCAGCCCATCATGGTGGTGGTTGTCGCGGGTGTCCCCGTCCAGCTCGACCTCGTGCTCGTTGCCGTCGGCATAGTCGTCCTTGATGGCCGCACTGATGGCGTTGGCCTTTTCAATGAAAAGGCGCACGGTGTCGGGACCGATCGTCAGTTCCCATTCTTTGTCCAGCCGTTGCTGCACAGGAACTACCTCCTTGCCGGATGATACCTGATTTGCGGGCTACGTCACGCCCCCGCCGTTTTTGAGGGATTTGAAGGCTTTCGCCGCCGTCGGCCGGACATTGACAGCGGCTCGGTTCCCATTGAAATGGCTCCTCCCTCGAACACGGTTTCTCCCATGGCATCCCTGCTGTCGCCCAAGATCCTGCCGATCCTGATGCTCGTCGCCTCGAATGTCTTCATGACCTTCGCCTGGTACGGGCACCTGAAGTACAAGACTTCGCCGATCTACATCGCGGTGATCGCCAGCTGGATGATCGCCTTCTTCGAATACTGGTTCGCAGTGCCGGCCAACCGCATCGGCAGCGCGGTCTATTCGGCGGCCGAGCTGAAGACCATCCAGGAGGTGGTGACGCTGACGGTGTTCGCCGTGTTCTCGGTGTTTTACCTGAAGGAAGCGCTGACCATAAACCACGTCATCGGCTTCGCGCTGATTGCGGGAGGCGCGGCGTTCATTTTTAAAGGATGAGCAGCCCTCAGGCGGTTCCGGCTGGTGCCCGTTTTGCAAACAGCGGCGGCAGAACCTCGACGGCGAGGATCGCGATGAAGATCAGGCCGCAGCCTAGAAGACCGGTGGCGGGCAGGCGCTCGCCCAGGAACAGGGCGCCGAACAGCCCGGCAAAAACTGCTTCCGACGACAGGAAGATGGCGGCCTGCGAGGCCGTCGTGTAGCGCTGGCCGATGATCTGGAGCGTGAAGGCGAGGCCGCCGGAAAAGATGCCGGCATAGAGGATTTCAGGCAAAGCAAGGCGTATCGCCTGCCATTCGATAGGCTCCATGACCAGCGCGATCGTCAGGCCGAGGACGGCAACGACGGCGGATTGCGTGACAGCCAGCGTGAGCGGCCGGCCGGTGGGGGCAGCCGCGCGGCCGATGAAGATGAGCTGGAGCGCGCAGAAGCCGGCAGCAAGCACGGTCAGCCAGTCGCCGGTGTTGAACGCGGTCGCGCCACCGCCCGACAGGAACCAGATGCCCGCCATGGCCGTAATCGCCGCTGGCCAGACGATCGGGTGCGGCCAGTTGCGGAACAGGATGACCGCGAACAGTGGCGTTATCACCACGTAGAGCCCGGTGAGGAAGCCGGAATTGGTGACGGTGGTGTGGAGCAGCCCGATCTGCTGGAAGACGATGGCGCCGAAAAGCATCAGGCCGATCCAGACGAAGGAAAGCCAGTTGCGCGTGGTCAGCGGGCTTGTCGCGCGGCCGGATTCGCGTAGCGCGAAGGGCAGGATCGCCAGCGCCGCCATCGTGAAGCGCAGGCCGGTGAACAGGAACGGCCCGATCGCCTCCATCGCCGTCGACTGGGCGACAAAGCCCATGCCCCAGATGGCACCGGCAAGCAGCAGAAGGAGATTGGCCTGAATTCTTGTCATTTCGCGCATTTACAGAAGGCTGGAGAATATCGCCAGCGTGTCTTAGCATCGCCGGGCGCGGCCGCATGAGCCACGCGGGGGACAATGGGGGGTTCAGCGTGCGGCTGATTTCGATAGTGACGGTTCTGTTTTTCTGCGGGCTTTCGGCTGCGAGCGCCGATGCCTACAAGGAGTTCAAGGATTTTAACGTATCCTGTTCGGTGGCCATGACCTGCACGATCCAGACGCTGGCCAAGACGCCAAAGCAGCCGCCGGTCAACGCGTTTTCGCTACTGCGCAAGGCGGGACCGGACACGCCGCTCGATATTCTTGTCGCGGCGCAGGATGAATTGAGCGCCGGGTCGGACATCCGCTTGTCGGTGGACGGCAAGCAGGTGCTGATCTTGCCCGTCGCCAAGGGCGTTCGCGATGAGAACACGGAATACACATTTGCGGGCGGTGCGGATTCGCTGAAACTGCTGGAGGCCCTGCGCAACGCAAGCAAGCTCGAAATCGCCTACACGGCCAAGGGTGGGCCCGGCACATCATCCTTCTCGCTATCGGGGCTGGTTGCCGCACTGATTTTCACCGACGAGGTGCAGGGCCGGCTGAAAGCCAGGGACGCGCTGCAGGTGAAGGGCGACGGCACCAGCCCGGCGGCTGCCGTGCGGGAGATCGCCACTGTTGCCGATATTCCCGAGGCGATCCGCGATGAGTTCAAAGGGCCGGATGGCACCTGCAGTTTCTCGGACGATGACGGTTTCGACAATATCGGCGGCTTCGATGCCGATGTCGGCGACGACGCGCATTTTCTGGCGCTGCCCTGCGGCGACGGCGGTGCCTACAACCAGCCCTATGCCTTTTTCGCCAGCCAGTCCGGCAGCATCGACCAGATGGCTCTGCCGGATATGGCGCCCGACGGCCCGACGACGACGTCGCAGGCCTGGAACATCGACTGGGACCAGCAGAAGCGCATCCTGACAGCCTTCTTCAAGGGGCGCGGCCTTGGCGATTGCGGCGGTTGGAACAAGTGGCGGCTGGACAATGGCGGGGAGGGCCTTGTCTTCGCTCTCCTCGAAGCGCGCTCGAAGGACGACTGCGACGGCAATTACGACAACGGCCCGGAAAACTGGCCGGCGACGTGGCCGGTGGGCAAGAAGTGAGCGCCGGCGGGAGGCAAAAAAAAGCCCGTCCCGGTGGTAACCGGTGCGGGCAATGAAGCCTGGGAGGCCTAGGCTGCTAACGTAGGGGCATTGCGGCGCGCCGAATATGAACTGCTTCACACGGCTCGCGGAAAACGCCGCCAGACCAGCGGGAAAGCTCTACCGCATATTGTCGGGATGAAAGCGGGCGCGCGATGCGTTAGTATGGAAATGGGAGCATTTCAGGAGGACTTTCCATGCAAACCCGGATTGCCATCTATGCCGCTTCGCTGATCGTTGCAGTTCCGCTTTTTGCCGTGCCAGTGTTCGCCGCGGGCGGCGAGGCGCCGACGGTTCCGACCTGCGCGAAGGGGCAGGTCTACGATCAGGCGAAGAAAAAATGCGTCAAGCAGAAGGCCGGCTATACCGACGACAACAGCCTCTACCTGACCGGACGCCAGCTTGCCCTGGCCGGCCGTTATGGCGAGGCGATCAGCGTGCTGAGTCTGGCCGCAAACAAATCTGACCCGCGCATCCTGAACTATCTCGGCTATTCGCACCGGAAGATGGGCCGCGTGACTGTCGGACTCGGCTATTACCAGGAAGCGCTGAAGGCCGATCCGAACTACACGCTGGTACGCGAATATCTCGGCGAGGCGCATCTGCAGCTCGGCGATGTAGCATCGGCCCGCCAGCAGCTTTCGGAAATCGAAAAGCGCTGCGGCAAGGGCTGCGAGGAATATGCCGAACTGTCCAAGCAGATCGACGCCTTCGAGAAGACGAAGTCCTGATTTTTCAGGATTGGGAATTCAGTGAAGAGCCCGGCCGTCATGCGACCGGGCTTTTTTGTCATCTAGCCGGCGGATAGCCGGATGATCGCGCCGTCGCTTTCGTCGGTCAGCAGCCAGACCGAGCCGTCGGGCGCAACATTGACGTCGCGGATGCGGCCGAACTCAGCTTCGAACATGCGTTCTTCGCCGGTGATCTTGCCGGCATCGTCGCGCTCAAGCCGCGACAACTGGCCGAATTTCAACGAGCCGACGAGCAGGTCGCCTTTCCATTCAGGAAACATGTCGCCCTGATAGCTGGCGAGGCCGGATGGTGCGATGGAAGGGTCCCAATAGAATTGCGGCTGCTCGAAGCCGGGGGCTTCGGTGCCGGTGCCGATCTTTGCGCCGGAGTAATCGACGCCATAGGTGATGACCGGCCAGCCATAGTTCTTGCCGGCTTGCGGATAGTTGATCTCGTCGCCGCCTTTTGCGCCGTGCTCGACGGTGACCAGCGCATTTATGACCGGATCGAAGGTCGCGCCCTGCAGATTGCGGTGGCCCTTCGACCAAAGGATGGGAAGGCCTTTCGCACCGTTGGCATCGGGATTGTCCGCAGGGACAGACCCGTCGGCGTTGATGCGAATCACGGCGCCAGCGCTGTCCTGCATGTCCTGCGCCCTGTCGCCCTGGCCGCGGTCGCCCGTGGTGATGAACAGGGTGCCGTCAGGCCGGAAGACCAGCCGCGAGCCGAAATGGTGCGACGTGCCGGTCTTCTTCGCCATGGAGAAGATGGTGGTGAGGTCTTCGAGCTTTGCGCTTGCGCCGTCGCGGACGAGTTTCGCGCGCGCAACCGCCGTGCCCTGGCCGCCTTCGCCGGGTTCGGAGAATGAGAAGAAGATCAGGTTGTCGGTGGCGAAGTCGGGCGATAGCGCGACATCGAGCAGGCCGCCCTGTCCGCTTGCCGCCACCTGCGGCACTCCGGCTACAGGCTCGGACAGCTTGCCGTCTGCGATGATGCGCATGCGGCCGTCGCGCTCGGTCACGATTGCCCCGCCATCGGGCAGGAAAGCGAGACCCCATGGATTTTCGAGGCCATCCACGACGGTTTCGGCCAGGATTTTGGCCTTTTGCGTTTCGAATGTCTGCTGGGCGAGGGCCGGAGTGATGGATGATCCTGCAAGGAGGCCAAGCAGGACGGCGGAGCTGGCAAGGGTTTTTGTCGGGCTCATGCTACCCAAGGTAGGGGAAGACGAATGCGAGGCAAGGCGTGCCGACGCGGCGTCGGGTAAACATTGCAGCTTGGCGATCACAAGCCGGTGAGTTCCGCGTGAGGTGCCGGTGCCCGGAGAACCGCGAAAGGAGCGCCTGCCGGCACAAGAATTTTGCCGGGTTCTTTTTTTGACGTGAAAAACGCGAGAAGATCGCTATATTAAATGGAACTGTATGGACGGTTCCTGTGGCCAAGGCTGCCGGACCGTTTTCTTTTTGTGCTCGCCCGCATGTTTTCAGGGATGGATTGGATGGCGAGTGAATTGAGGAAAGGCCGATTGAAATGAACAAGGTCCCGATGACCGCCGCCGGATTCGCAACGCTGAAGGAAGAGCTGCGGTGGCGCCAACAGGACGAGCGTCCGCGCATCATCGAGGCAATCTCGGAGGCGCGCTCGCATGGCGACCTTTCGGAAAATGCGGAATATCATGCCGCCAAGGAGTCGCAGAGCCTGAATGAAGGCCGGGTCAACGAACTCGAAGACCTGATCGCGCGCGCCGAAGTCATCGATATCTCCAAGCTGTCCGGCGACAAGATCAAGTTTGGCGCCACCGTTCGGCTGGTCGACGAGGATACCGAAGAGGAAAAGACCTACCAGATCGTCGGCGACCAGGAGGCTGACGTTAAGTCTGGCCGCATCTCCATCTCCTCACCGATCGCGCGGGCGCTGATCGGCAAGGAAGTCGGCGAAACCATCGAGGTCAATGCGCCCGGCGGGCCACGTGGTTATGAGGTTGTCGCAGTCCAGTTCATCTGAGGACAAACAGATGAACGCCAAGGGTGCAGCGGCAGCCCCATCGGCTGCCGCCGGACGCTCGGCCGTGCCCGACATGTCGACGGTCGAGGTGATCGCTCCCAATCTCAAGCAGCGCCTTTCCGGTGTGACCAGCACGATCATCCAGCTGGTGCCGGTGCAGGCACGCACGCTGGGCATCGCTACGATCGGTCCCGGCCTGCCTGACAGCTTGCCCAAGATGCGCTGGTGGCAGCTTTCCAGTCTGAGGACACGGCCGAAATCCGGCCGGGATCGCATCTGGCATGCGCGCCGCAATACGGAAATGGTCGCGGGTCTGCTGCTGCGGGATGTGCTGCGCGCGCCTTTGAAACTCGTCTTCACCTCGGCTGCGCAACGCGACCACCGGCCTTTCACCAAATGGCTGATCCGGCAGATGGATGCCGTGATCGCCACCGGTGAGAAGTCGGCAAGTTTTTTGAAAGTTCCCCATACCGTTGTCATGCATGGCGTCGACCTCGACGTGTTCCGTCCCCCAGCGGGCGACGACGACGCGTTTGCGGCCTCCGGCCTGCCTGGCAAATACGCTGTCGGTTGCTTCGGACGCGTGCGGCACCAGAAGGGCACCGACCTGTTCGTGGATGTGATGATCGCATTGCTGCCGCATCATCCGGACTGGACGGCGGTGATAACCGGCCGCGTCACGGCGGAACACAAGGCGTTTGCCGACGAACTCAAGGAACGTATCGCCAATGCTGGACTTACCGACCGCATCCGGTTTCTCGGCGAGGTGGACGACATCAAGCCGTGGTATCGCCGCGTCTCGCTCTATGTCGCGCCGTCGCGCAATGAAGGTTTCGGGCTGACGCCGCTGGAGGCGATGGCCTCGCAGACGGCGGTGGTGGCGAGCGATGCGGGCGCCTATGCCGAAATGATCGTGCAGGGCGAGACCGGCGCGCTTGTGCCGGCCGGCGACGGCAATGCGCTGCGCGAGGCGATCCGGCCGTATCTTGCCGATCCGGCTTTGACCGAAACACATGGCATCAATGCGCTGGCCGAAGTCCGGGCGCGGTTTCCGCTCGAGCGCGAGGCCGAGGGCGTGCGCCGCGTCTACGACCATGTCTGGGCCATGCGATGAACGCCGAGGCCTTCATCATCCATCTTCAGCGTGCCGAAGGGCGGCGGCCGCAGGTCGAGGCGCTGAAGGCCACGCTTCCGTTGACGGTGAATGTCATTGATGCGGTCGATGGGCTGAAGCTGAGCGAGAGCGACATCGACGCCGTCTATCGCCGCAACGTCCATCGCCCGCGCTACCCGTTCGAGCTTCGTGCCGCCGAGGTCGGATGTTTCCTGTCGCACCGCAAGGCATGGCAGGAGATCGTCGATCGCGGGCTCGATGCCGGCTTGATCGTCGAGGACGACGTTCAGCCGGAAGGCGAGGGCTTTCGCGAGGCGCTGACCATGGCGCTGAAAACGATCAAGTCCGGTGACTACATCCGCTTTCCCTATCGCAGCCACACCGACAAGGGCCGGGAGGTCGCCGGCTGGACCGGCGCCATGCTGGTCGAGTCGGATCATGTCGGGCTCGGCATGCAGATGCAGCTTGTCGGGCGCGATGCGGCGGCGGAATTGCTGAAAGCGACCGAGATTTTCGACCGACCGGTCGACACGACCATCCAGATGCGCTGGCTGACCAAGGCGCGCATTCTTGCCGTGTCGCCCGTCTGCATCCGCCAGATCGATCATCTGCTCGGCGGAACGGTCGTGCAGAAAAAGTCCAAGCCGCTGACCGAGGTGATTTCGCGCGAGATCAAGCGGGCTTGGTATCGCCTGGCGATCTGGGCGATCGTCGAAAAGCGCAAGCTCGCGAGTCGTTAGAGCATGATCCCGAAAAGTTGCAGACTTTTCGGACAAGATCATGCGTCAAAAACAAAACGGGCGCCCGCATGGGAACGCCCGTTTCTTTGTAGTCTGCCGAGGATCAGATCGGCTTGAATGCCGGGTCGATCTTCAGCGCCTCAGTGCGCCACTCGTCGCCATAGTCGACGTCCTGCCAGTCCTTGAACCATGGGCCGCCGCTCGTGAAGTGGACGGCCTTGGGCAGGCCCTTGGCCGGCTTTTCGTTCCAGCCTTCGAGCCAGTTCCATTCAATCGGCAGGTCGCCGATCTCGTCGTCGGCTGCCCACTGCATGCGATGCAGATAGGCGCCGGTCTGGCTGTTGATCAATTCCGGGGTCAGCTGGCGCGTCGAAGGATGCGCGCTGTTGAAGAACATGAAGGACGACCAGTTCTTGCGCGGATAGCTGGTCTGCACCTTGCCATCCATCTTCACGCCATCCTTGGGCTGATAGTCGTGCTTGGCGCAGAGAACGGCCTTGGACGGGTTCTGATAGTTCCGCAGGTCGGCGAGATCGCCGAAGAACAGGAAGTCGCAGTCGCAGAAAAGCGCCCAGCCTTCATAGCCGGCAAGATGCGGCGTGAAAAAGCGGGAATAGGTGAATTCGGTCGAAGCCAGCGGGTCGATGTCGCGCGAATAGAGGCCCTTGGCGACGAGATCATCGAGCTTGATCGGCTGGATATCCAGCGGAATGGAGGAGTTTTTCAAGGCTGTCGCTTTGGCGACCTCATAAGCGATCGGTTCGCGGGAATCCCAGCCAATGAAGATTCTCAATGCTTCACTCATTTGCTTGTCCGTTTCCTTTCTCGATGTGGGGCTACTTAGATTTGCGTCCACAAAACTCTAATTGACGCCCTCGTCGATGAGGACAATGCGGCCCTGGTCGACCTGTTCGCCAACCCAGCGCCGCTCGTCGGCCCAGGCATGACGTTGCCATCCCTGCCATGTAAAGCCGCAGACCTCTATACGCCACTCTTGGGCAGAATAATGCTCAAGCGCATGCCAGATACCGAAAAAGCCGGTGCTGGGAAACACTTCATGCATCTTGTCGGCTGGAACGCCGAGGACGCGGCAGCCCTCCATATAGAATTGTGGCGGCATGATGCGGATTTCCTTGCCGGCGGCGCCGAATTTCTCGATCGCGGGCAAGGTCCAGTCGGTGCGGCGGCCTTTCAGCTGCGACAGGATGTTGGGCCGGCGGAAGTAGCGCGCGATGATGTGCGGGTGATAGGCAAACATCAGCTCCTTCGTCGCGCGGAAGATCGGCGATTCGATCAGCGCGGGATCCTCGAGCCGGCGCTGCATCGGCTTGCCGGAATTGGCCATGATCAGCCGGTCGGTGCGGACGCCGCTCATGCCGATCGAGGCCTTCGGCTCGTTGAAGCGGATGACGAAATCGGCACTGTCGACCTCGGCGGAAAAGTCGCGCGACAGCGGGCCGTTGCCGACGATAACCATGCGTTTTGACGGAGCGGACGGCATGAGAGGCACTTATGTCCGATCGCCGATCGCCACCACGCCCTCGTCCTTGACCTGGCGGATGGTGAGTGCGGTGCGCACGGTGTCGACATTGGGCGTCGAGGTGAGATCCTCGATGACGAAAGCCTGGAACGCGGCGAGGTCGCTGGCGACGCAATGGAGAAGGAAGTCCGAATCGCCCGAGACCATCCAGGCCTGGCGCACGATGGGCCAGAGCCGGGTGCGGTCGGCGAAGGATTTCAGCTCGACCTCGGCATGATGATGCAGGCCGACAAGGCAGAAGGCGACGACATCGAGCCCAAGTGCGGGGCTGTTGAGCAGAGCGCGATAGCCGCGGATGATGCCCGAATCTTCCAGCCGCTTCACCCGCCGCAGGCAGGGGGGAGCCGAGATGCCGACGCGCCGCGACAATTCGACGTTGGTCATGCGGCCCTCATCCTGCAACTCGCGCAGGATTTTCCAGTCGATGGCGTCGAGATCGGCCTTGAGAGGCATCATTGTCCTTTCGGTGCATTGGGCGCAAGAATCTGTCGCGATCGTGTAATTAAACTATAAGATTGGTTCCGTCAGGCCCCGGACGAAGGAAATTTTCCCGGCAGGTCGACGCCGAAACGGCAGGCACGAACGGCCGCGAGGCAAAGCTTTCCGGGGACTATCGATTCGTTGCCTTGCTGCCACACCCGGCAACACCTAGATTAACGGCAAATATTTCGTTGAAATCGCTCTGCCGCTTCCAGTTTACGAAGGCTGTCCCATGACGACCAAACACGCGCCTGTTCTCATCATCGGTTCCGGTCCGGCTGGATATACGGCCGCGATCTATGCCGCCCGCGCCATGCTCAAGCCGGTGCTGGTCGCAGGCATGCAGCAGGGCGGCCAGCTGATGATCACCACCGATGTCGAAAACTATCCGGGCTTCGGCGATCCGATCCAGGGTCCGTGGCTGATGGAGCAGATGCTGAAGCAGGCCGAGCATGTCGGCACCGAGATCGTCAACGACCTGATCACCGAGGTCAATCTCGACGTGCGGCCGTTCCGGCTGAAGAGCGATTCGGGAACGGAATATACCTGCGACGCGCTGGTCATCGCTACCGGCGCGCAGGCCAAATGGCTCGGCATTCCGAGCGAGCAGACCTATATGGGTTTTGGCGTGTCGGCCTGTGCGACCTGCGACGGGTTCTTCTATCGCGGCAAGGATGTCGCGGTCATCGGCGGCGGCAATTCGGCGGTCGAGGAAGCGCTCTATCTGTCCAACCTGGCAAAGAGCGTGACGGTCATCCACCGGCGCAACGATTTCCGCGCCGAACGCATCCTGCGCGACAGGCTGTTTGCAAAGGACAATATCAAGGTCATCTGGGACACGGTCGTCGATGAGATCACCGGACAGCCGGGCAAGGCGCCGATGCCGCCTTCGGCCGACGGGTTGAAGCTTCGCAACGCCGTGACCGGCGAGGAAAGCCATTTGAAGGTCGACGGCGTGTTCGTGGCGATTGGCCATGCGCCGGCGGTGGAGCTGTTCGTCGGCAAGCTTAAGCAGAAGCCGAACGGCTATCTGTGGACCGCGCCCGATTCGACGCGCACCGACGTGCCGGGCGTGTTCGCGGCGGGCGACGTGACCGACGATGTCTATCGCCAGGCGGTGACGGCCGCCGGGCTTGGCTGCATGGCAGCACTGGAAGCGGAAAAGTATCTGGCGGGCATCGAGGTGCACAGAGAAGCGGCGGAATAAGCAGAAGACCGGCCCCAATGTTTGTGGATTGAATCAGGATCGCTGTCTAAATCGTTGTTTTGACGCATTCTTGTCCAAAAGCCTGCAACTTCGGGAGTATAAATAAGGGCCGGCGGAACGAGGGGAACCATGGCACTGGATTGGGATAAGCTACGCGTGTTTCACGCCGCGGCGGAGGCGGGTTCGTTCACACATGCGGCCGAGACATTGCGTCTTTCGCAATCGGCGATCTCGCGGCAGGTGAGCGCGCTGGAGCACGATGTCGGCGTGCCGCTGTTTCATCGCCATGCGCGCGGGCTGGTGCTGACCGAACAGGGCGAGATGCTGTTTCGCACGGCGCATGACGTGCTGATGAAGCTGGAATCGATCAAGACCCGGCTGACCGAGGCCAAGGACCGCCCATCCGGCGTGCTTCGCGTGACGACCACCGTTGGGCTCGGCGCCGGCTGGCTGACGGAGCGGGTGCAGGAGTTCCTCGAACTCTATCCCGAAATCCACCTGCAGCTGATCCTCGCCAACGAGGAACTGGACCTGACCATGCGGCAGGCCGATTGCGCAATCAGGCTGAGGCAGCCGCAGCAGCCGGACCTGATCCAGCGCCGGCTGTTCACCGTGCATTTCCACCTCTACGCCTCGCCGGCCTATATCAACAAATACGGCAAGCCGGACACGATGGCGGAGTTGAAGAACCATCGCATCGTGACTTTCGGACTGCCGGTGCCGACGCATCTGAGCGAGTTGAACTGGCTGGAGACCGTCGGCGATTTCGAGGGTGGGCAGCGCGTGGCCAATCTGCAGATCAACGATCTGCTGTCGATCAGGCGCGCGGTGCAGACGGGGGCGGGCATCGCCATGCTGCCGGACTATCTGGTGAACAAGGACACCGAACTGGTCCAGGTGCTGCCGCAGACCGAGGTGCCGTCCTTCGACACCTATCTGGCCTATCCGGACGCGATGAAGAACCAGGCCAAGCTGCATGTCTTCCGCGACTTCGTCATCGCCAAGGCGCGAAGCTGGTCGTTCTGATCCTTCTTGTTTTTTGCGCAATTCAGGACGGAAAACCGCGGCCCACTTTTCCTGGAATTGCTTATCTGTCTTTCCATGGCGTGAGGCGCGGCCACCAGCCGGGAACCGCGCGGCGGTAGGCTTCGTATGAGGCGCCATAGCGGCGCGCCAGCGTCGGCTCCTCGTAGGTTTTGACGAAGGCGAACATGGCTGCACCGGCGACGCAGGCATATAGGGCGACCGGCCAGTGCGCGAAGATAAGCGCCTGTCCAAGGATGATCGACAGCACGGCGACATACATCGGGTTTCGGACATAACGGTAGATGCCGCCGACAACCAATTTCTCGGTCGGCGCGACGGGGGCAGGCGTGCCTGATCCTTCGAGCGCAAAGCGGGTAAATGCGTGGAGCAGCACTGCCAGTCCGGCAATGACGAGCAGCGATCCCGCTGCAACGAAACCGGCAATGGAAGAGAACGGCAGGCCATAGCGGTCGGTGAGCAGCCATGGCAGCAGCCCGGCCACGACACCTGGAGCCAGGATCAGGAAGAGCACACTGCCTGCAATCGCGGATGGCTTGCGCATGCGTAAAACTTAATCCCTTTTGTCTGGTGGCTATAAAATAGGCAGTAAGTCTCAGCTTTTCCTCTTCAGACTGCAAGTCTACGGAACCAAGAAAACAAACGGGCGTGGCTGCTTTCTCCTTGGATTCCCTTGGTCCTATGCCTTCGCCCCGGCGATTGGACCACAGCCTGCGTCATTTTGCATGGCAGCCTTGCAAGGTTTTTGCTTGTTTTATGGGCAGGAGAGGCGCATATAACAATCATCTCCTGGGCGCGTTCCTCCTCCCATTAGCGCCCGAGAGTGTTCCCCTCTGGAGGTTTAGCCTTAATCGGCACTTCCAATCAAACTCAGCCGGGTCTTTCAGATCCGGCTTTTTTGTTGCCTGTCGTCAGCCGGCCGGTCCGCGATATCTGCTTCCAGGAGTGGACCAGATGCACCGTCGGTTTCCCGCGGGCCTTATCCTTCAGCACTGAATGAAACACGCTGCCGCTCTCCTGATTTCGAGAACGTTGCTCTCGTGTTTGTGAACACGCAGGCAGGCTCGTTGCGTTACCTTCGCTGTATGGGAGCGCATATGACGCGTAACATGACGCATCGGCATCCTTGCTGTGAAAAGGGCCGGGCGGCGTAACAGTGACATGTAACCTCGGGTAACGTGCCGCACGGGTTTCGAATTTGCTAGGCATTGCTTAGGACGCGGCGTTGGGCCGTCGGGAGATGGGGGCATCACTCGGCCGGACCAGGGCTTAGGCAGCCGTCGCGTCCAGCCAGTTTCTCGCTGCGTGTTTCGTAGCGCATATGTATCGGAAAGTGTTGCGGCGGACCTGACGTGCCGCTTTTCCTCCCCACCCACTCCCCATGGGCGGTACGGTCCGCAAAGGCGGCGTCTGGATGTTGGTCCAGGCGCCGTTTTGCTTTTCATCGTTGATCTATGCGGCCTTGCCGTTGGCGTTCATCGCCTCGTCCGCCAGCCTGCCGGTCAGTTCGGCCATGTGGTCGAAACCGGCGCGGTAGCTGGCAACGCCGGCAGTGGCCGAGCGCAGTTCGATGATGAGGTCGCCGATCTCGGCCTGCGGCATGGTTGCTTCAACGACATCCCAGCCCGGCCAGCCCGGCCGTGCGTCATAGCCGAGAATCTGGCCGCGCCGCTGCGGCACGATGCCGGTGATCTTGGCTGTCGCATCCGAAGGCGTGAAGATCTCCACCTTCATCACGGGTTCGAGCAGCACCGGCGAGCAGGCGGCCATGCCTTCCTTCATGGCGAGCTTGGCCGCCATCTGGAAGGCCATGTCGGAGGAATCGACCGCATGGTAGGAGCCGTCGGAGAGATTGACCGCGACATCCACGACCGGAAAGCCGAGCGGGCCGGATTTCAGATAGTCGCGAACGCCGGTCTCGACCGACTGGATGTAGGTCTTGGGCACCACGCCGCCGGTGATCGTATCGGTGAACTGGAAGCCTGAGCCGCGGGGCAGGGGTTTTATCTCGACCACCACATCGCCGAACTGGCCATGGCCGCCCGACTGTTTCTTGTGGCGGCCGCGCTGCTGGACGCCTTTGCGGATCGTCTCGCGATAGGGCACGGCCGGCGTGTGGCCTTCGACGGCGATCTGGTTCTTGCCTTCCAGCCGCTCGACCGTGACGCGCAGATGCATTTCGCCATGGCCGGACAGCACCGTCTCGCTCGAATCCTGCTGGTGGCGCAGGCCGAGCGAGGGGTCTTCCTCGGCGAGGCGCTGGATTGCCGCGGACATCTTCACCTCGTCCTTGCGCTCCTTCGGGCGCAGCGCAAAGGCATAGACCGGCTGCGGCGCCTCGAACGCGATGAGGGGCGCGATGCCGCCCTTGGCCGAGGTCAGCGTCTGGCCGGTGCGCACGCCATCGAGCTTGCCGAGCGCTACCGTATCGCCGGCCTTGGCCGAGGGTTGCTTGGCCTGATCCTTTCCGAGCATGCGGTAGATGCCGGACACCTTGGCGCTGTCGCCGCCTTGCCCGAACAGTTCGGTGCCGTCGGCGACGCTGCCGGACAGGATGCGCGCGACGGACAGCTTGCCGCCATGGGCGGTGTGAACTGTCTTCATCACCTGGACAAGCGTCGCGGCACCATCAGGTGCGCCGAGCCGTTTGCGCGTCGCCTCGATGTCGGGGGCATCGTGGCGAATCGCCTTCAGCAGGCGCAACACGCCGTTGCCCTTTTCGGCGGTGCCGATCAGCACCGGGGTGACGGAGCCGTCGCGCAGGTCGGCCGACAGGTCGTCGAAGACGGCATCCTTGGGCGGCTCGATCTCTTCGAGCAACTGCTCCATCAACTGGTCGTCATGGTCGGCCAGCGTTTCCAGCATGGAGAAACGCGCCTCGAGCTCGCGCGCCTTCTCGTCGCCCGGAATCTCGGCGACCTCGCTCTCGGCATATTCGCGATAGATGTAGGCGCGCTCCAGCGCCAGATCGATCGAGCCGATGACGATGTTGTCCTTGCGCAGCGGTATCTGGCGCAGCAGCAGCGGCGCGGTGCTTGCCGGCTGCAGCATCTTCAGCGTTTCGCGCACGCCGGCGATCGCCTTGTCGACCTTGTTGAGGAACAGGATGCGCGGCACGCCGAGTTCGTCGAGCTTGCGCATGATGAGCTGCAGGGCGGGTATCTTCTTCTCGTCGGCTTCCGCGACAACGACGGCAAGGTCGCAGGCGGCAAGCACCGGTTCGGCCTCGAAGGCAAATTCGATCGAGCCGGGACAATCGACGAAGGTCAGGCTGTCGCCCATGAACTCGGTGGTGGCGAAGGTCGCCTCGACGCTCATGGCGTGTGCCCGCGCTTCGGCGGAATGATCTGAGACGGTGTTTCCCGATGAGACCGGGTTCTGGCGGGCTATGGTGCCCGTTCGGGCAAGTATGGCTTCAAGAAGGGTTGTTTTTCCGCTTGCAAAGGGACCGACGATGGCAATGCATTTCGGTCCCGTGCGTCTTCCTCCGGCGCGATTTCCCATGGTCTGGCGACCTCCTCCTCACGTGTTGACACCGAGGCGGCGGCCGGCCTCCTCCCGGCCGTCGCGCGGCGGGACAGGCTTGTCCCGTCGAAAGGCTATCGTCACATGGCGACGGGCCGAGGGCAAGGGGATTGGAGAAGCGCCATGCCAATTGCGCCATCAAATGTCGCATTCGGCTCCGTGACCTGATTGGTGGTCCGGCCAATATCCCCTTGGGGAATGCAACAACCGTCAAACGGTGCTGGAGGAAATTTTCTGCCATGTCCGATGAACTGAAATTCCTGAGCCATCATGTCATTCGCGGGCGGCTGTCGCGGCGCGATTTTCTCGGTCGTGCCGCTGCGCTCGGCGTTACCGCGACGTTTGCCAATTCGCTGCTTGCGGGTGCCGCGCGGGCCGAAGGCCCGGTCAAGGGCGGCCAGTTGAAGGGCGGCCTCGTCGGCGGGGCTGCCACCGACAGCCTTGATCCCGCGACCTGGGCAAGCCAGGTGCCTTACACGTTCGGGCGCTGCTGGGGCGAGCAGATGCTGGAAGTGTCGCCGACCGGCGAGATCGAGCCGCGGCTGGCAGAGGAGTATCACGCCTCCGACGACGCCAAGACCTGGACCTTCAAAATCCGCAAGGGCGTGACCTTCCACAACGGCAAGGACCTGACGCCGGCCGATATCGTGGCGACGCTGGAGCGCCACGCCGACGCCAATTCGAAATCGGCGGCGCTGGCCTTTGTCTCCAGCTTCGAGACCGTGAAGGCTGACGGCGACACTGTCGTCATCGTGCTGAAGGACCCGAATGCCGATCTGCCCTATGTCGTCGGCGACTATCATCTGATGATCCAGCCGAATGGCGGCAAGGACAACCCGACCGAGGGCATCGGCACCGGGCCTTACAAGGTGGCCGTCAACGAACCCGGCGTTCGCCATGTCGGCGAGCTTCACAAGGGCTATTGGGGTTCGGACAAGCGCGGCCATGCCGACCAGATCGAGATCATTGTGATCAACGATGCCACCGCGCGCACGTCTGCCCTGCAGGGCGGGCAGGTGCATATGATCAACCGCGTCGAGCCCAAGATCGTCGAGCTGGTCAAGCGCGTGCCGGGCGTGGAAATCCGCAACGTGCCGGGCAAGGGGCACTATGTCTTCATCGCCCATTGCAATACCGCGCCCTTCGACAACAACGATCTCAGGCTCGCGCTGAAATACGCCGTCGACCGCGAGGAGATGGTGCAGAAGATTCTCGGCGGCTACGGCTCGGTCGGCAACGACATGCCGGTGACGGCGGCCTATGCGCTGTTTTCCGACGACATCGAGCAGCGCAAATACGATCCCGACAAGGCGGCGTTCCACTTCAAGAAATCCGGCCATGATGGCGCGGTGCTGCTGCGCACCTCCGACGTGGCGTTTCCGGGTGCTGTCGATGCGGCGCAGCTCTACCAGCAGAGTGCCGCCAAGGCCGGCATCACCATCGAGGTCAAGCGCGAGCCGGGCGACGGCTACTGGTCTGAAACCTGGAACAAGCAACCGTTCTCGATGTCCTACTGGACGGGCCGGCCGACGCAGGACCAGGTCTATTCGATCGCCTATCTCAAGAATGCCGAATGGAACGACACGCGCTTCTTCCGTGACGATTTCGACAAGCTGATCCTCGGCGCGCGGGCCGAACTCGACCAGGCCAAGCGCAAGCAGATGTACCGCGATGCCGGCATGATCCTGCGCGACGAGGGCGGGGTGATCGTGCCGATGTTCAACAACTACATCGACGCGACCAGCCAGAGTGTCGGCGGCTGGGTCGACGATCCGAACGGCGAGCTGATGGGTGGGCATGCCCTGACCAAGTGCTGGCTGAACGCATGAGAAAAATGGGATGCTGCCCACCGCCGGTCTGCTGAGTTGATCGATCGGCGGCGCAAGATGCCGTCGTCCCGGAAGCTGGGCTGTGCTGGTCAATGGTTCCCGGGTCTCCCTTCGCTTCGCTGCGGTCGCCCGGGATGACGACGGTTTGGCGGACGACAAGGCCGGCAATGTGGCTCATTGCGCTCAGGATGATAAAGAGCAACAGTGCCGCCCGCTTCCGCGAAAGGGAGCGGGCGGTTTGTTTTAGGCATTCGCGCGTAGACGAAGGAGTACCCGACCATGAAGATCATCGCTTGCGGCAGCGTGCCGACGGTAACCGCTCCGGAGAACTACTTCACCGGACGTGTTCTCCAGACGCCCCTGATGATGGAGCCGGAAGAGCCGGCGCGACTGCGCACCGTTCTGGTGAATTTCGAGCCGGGCGCTCGGACTGCCTGGCATACGCATCCGCTTGGCCAAACGCTTCATGTCGTTTCCGGTGCCGGTCGCGTCCAGAGCTGGGGCGGGCCGATAAAGGAAATCAGGGCCGGCGATACGGTCTTCTTTGCTGCTGGCGAAAAGCACTGGCACGGTGCAGGGCCAAAAACGGCCATGTCGCACATCGCCATGCAGGAAGCGCTCGATGGCGTCACCGCCGACTGGCTGGAGAAGGTGTCTGACGAGCAGTATGGCGGCTGAGGCCGTCCGGCTGAAGCGGGCTAAGGCCGAAGCATTTTCAGAAACAGTGCCGACAGCTTTGCAGCGAGCTCGTTTCCGTCCCGATTGCCGGTCTCGATCGCTTCGTCGACGGCGCCATGCAACCCCTGGAACAGCACGATGGCGGTGAGGCGCGGGTCTGCGAAGGACCAGATGCCTGCTTCCGATCCGCCTTTGAGCAGGGCTGAAAGATCGACAACCACGGGATTGTCGCCCTTCATGCGCCGCTGGTCGGGGCGGTAGTCGTGAAAGACCACGTCGTGCAGCTTGTAGTCGTCCAGATAGGCGGCGACGCCGGCATGGACCCAGCTTCGCAACCTGGCATTCCAGTCGCCTTCCGGTGACGTGTCGATGGCGGCTCGCACGCGTGCGCAAAACCCCTCGACGAAGCGCTCGCGCAGGGCTGCGACGAGATCTTCTTTCGACGAAAAATAGAGATAGAAAGTGCCCTTGGCGACTTCGGCGCTGGTGGTGATCTCGTCGATCGTGGTCGTGCCCACACCCTTGGCGATGAACAGGGCCGCAGCGGCCTGAAGAATCTCGTCGCGGCGCACCTCCGCCGGCTTGGTCCGCGGCTTCAGCGCCTTCTTGCGCATCGTTGCTGATGTGTTGGCGGCCATGCTCACCCTGATAATTTCTCAACCAGATAACCCGACGAGGCCGACCTCTACAAGCATTTTATAACGATTCCAAAGTGACTTATACGAATTGACTGACCGTCGGTCAGCGAGATAGATGACTTGAAAACTCATATTTGGAGTCGTCATGTCAAGCCGCCGCACCTACCTTGTCGCCGCCGTTTATCTCGGCACTTTCGTTGCCCTGCTCGATGTGAGCATCGTCAATGTCGCCCTGCCGACGCTGCAGGCGGCGCTGGCGACCGATTTCGCCGGCCTGCAATGGGTGGTCGATGCCTATACGCTCTGCCTCTCGGCCTTCATGCTGTCTGCCGGCCTGATCGGTGACCGTTACGGACGCAAGCGCTCGTGGCTGGCGGGAATTGCCATTTTCATCGTGGGGTCGTTGATCTGCGCTGCCGCGTCCAATCTGCCGGTATTGCTGGTGGGGCGGGTGGTGCAGGGCATAGCCGGCGCGCTGGTCATTCCCGGCGCACTGTCGATCCTGGTGCAGGCCTTTCCCGATCCGCGCGAGCGTGCAGGCGTCATCGGTGGCTGGGCGTCGTTTGCGGCCATCTCGCTGCTTGTCGGGCCGATCCTCGGCGGCATCCTGGTCGAGACCGTCGGATGGCAGAGCATCTTCCTCATCAACCTGCCGCTCGGCCTGGTCACCCTCGTTCTGGGATCCGCCTCGATCGAGGAGACGGCGCATCCCGACCATGCTCATCTGGACATCGCAGGGCTGATGCTCAGCGTGCTGTGGCTGGGGGCGCTGACCTTCGGTTTCATCGAAGCCGGTGAGCATGGCTGGGGCTCGATGCGAACGATCGCGGCACTGGCTCTTGGTGCGGCTGGATTGGCCGCGTTCCTGACCTACGAGGCGCGCACGGCGCGGCCGATGCTGCCGCTTGGCCTGTTTCGCGACATCCGTTTTGCGGTGACGAATGTCGCGTCCTTCGCGCTCGGCTTCACCTCCTACACGAGCATCTTCCTCTACTCGCTGTTCCTGCAGCAGGTGCAGGGCTGGTCGCCGACGCAGACCGGCCTATGCATGGCGCCGCTGTTCCTGGTCCAGATGGTGGTTTCACCGGCCATCGGCAGGCTGACGGCGCGATATGGGCATACTGCCCCGATGAGCGTCGGCTATCTGCTGATCGGCGCGTGCCTAACGGGCATGTGCCTGGCGGATGCTTCCACGCCCTATGCCGCGATCGGCCTTCTGTTTGCCGTCGGCGGTCTCGGCAATGCGCTGGCGATCCCGACCACGAGTGCCGTCGCCATGTCTGCGGCCCCGCGCGAACGCTCGGGCATGGCGTCGGCGGTCATCAATGCCACGCGCCAAGGCGGGGCGGCCATCGGCATCGCGCTTCTCGGTGCCCTGATGAGCATGCGCGCGACGACGCTGATGGCGGAGAGCCTTGCAAAGGCCGGCGTTGCGGATTCTGGAACGGTCGCTCGGGCCGTGGTTTCGCGGCATGATTTCACAACCAGCCTGGCCTTGGGTGAGAACGGTCTGCGTGAGCTGTTCACGGCCGCCTATGCAGGCGGGTTCCATGCCGCCGTGCTGGTCGCCGGGATATTTTCGTTTCTGATTGCAGCACTTGTCGTCATTGTGCTGGGTCGCGCGGAAGCCCGTTCATTGGCTGCAGCGAAACAGGAAGCATGAAGCGACCTGCTTGCGGCCAAGAAAAAACCCGGCGCGAAGCCGGGTTTTTCATTTTCGATCTATGCGCCGATCAGGTCAGCGAGGCGGTGAAGCGCTGGATGCGCGTGCAGGCTTCTTCCAGCAGCGCCTCCGAAGTGGCGTAGGAGATGCGGAAGTTGGGGCCGAGGCCGAAGGCCGAACCCTGCACGACCGCCACGCCTTCCGCTTCCAGAAGCTCGGAAGTGAAGACGGCGTCGTCGGTGATGACCGTGCCGGCTTGCGTCTTCTTGCCGATCAGTCCTGCGCAGGACGGATAGACGTAGAAGGCACCTTCCGGGGACGGGCAGGTGATGCCGCGCGCCTGGTTGAGCATCGACACGACGAGATCACGGCGCGCCTGGAACACCGCCTTGTTCTTGGCGATGAAGTCCTGCGGACCGTTCAGTGCCTCGACCGAGGCCCACTGTGCGATGGTGCAGGCGCCCGAGGTCTGCTGGCCCTGGATCATGTCCATCGCCTTGATGAGCTGGATCGGACCGGCCGCATAGCCGATGCGCCAGCCGGTCATGGCATAGGCTTTGGACACGCCGTTCATGGTCAGCGTGCGGTCGTAGAGTTTCG
The DNA here is from genome assembly GCF_003590645.1 of Mesorhizobium sp. DCY119. NCBI lineage: Bacteria > Pseudomonadati > Pseudomonadota > Alphaproteobacteria > Hyphomicrobiales > Phyllobacteriaceae > Mesorhizobium > Mesorhizobium sp. DCY119. The sequence goes on from NZ_CP031834.1 coordinate 1,799,585, forward strand.
GCTCGACCTCGGCGATGGTCTTGAAGACGAAATCGCCATAGGTCAGGTGCTCATACATGTCGTCGGTCAGCGTCCAGACATGCGGATGCTTGAGCAGGACGTCAGCGATAGCCCGCAACTCGGCCTCGGTGTAGGCCGCACCCGACGGGTTCGACGGCGAGTTCATCAGCAGCCACTTGGTCTTCGGCGTGATCGCCTTTTCCAGCTCCGCGGCCGTCAGCTTGAAGCCGTTGTCGATCGAGGTCTCGGCAAAGACCGAGGTGCCGTTGCAGATCGCAACCATCTCGGGATAGCTGACCCAGTAGGGACGAGGGATGATGACCTCGTCACCGGGGTTCAGCGTCGCCATGAAGGCGTTGAACAGGATCTGCTTGCCGCCGGTGCCGACGATGGTCTGCTCCGGCTTGTAGTCGAGATTGTTCTCGCGCTTGAACTTGGCCGCGATTGCTTCGCGCAGCGGCGCGATGCCGGACACCGGCGGATACTTGGTCTCGCCGCGGCGGATCGCATCGATGGCCGCATTCTTGATGTTGTCCGGCGTATCGAAGTCGGGCTCGCCCGCGCCAAGGCCTATCACGTCCCGGCCCGCATTTTTCAGCTCGCGCGCTTTCTGGGTGACCGCGATGGTCGCAGAAGGCTTTACGCGTGAAAGGGCATCGGCAAGGAAGGCCATGACGTTTTATCTCCGGTTCATGGATGGGCCAGTTTTCAGCCGCGCTTCTCATGTCGGATTGTGCGGAGAATCGCAAGTGTTGCGTGGCCGTGGCCAAGACAAATCGCCGTGTGGGCCGATTCATGGATTTATTAACGCGCAATAAAACGTTGCATGGCAATCTCCGGCGTCAATCCGGAGCAGCATCGTGTCGCGCAGTGTCGGCCTCAATCACGTCATCCGAGGCGATGACGGCACCGCTACAGGCGTGTGGGGCGCTTTCACGCTGGAAACGGCCTTTCAGCCAATCTTTGCCTTCCGTGATGGCAAGCTGGAAATCGTTGCCTATGAAGGCCTGCTGCGGCCCTCGCGCGATGGCGCGCCGGTGGCGCCGACGACTTTCTTCAACGAGATCGCTGCCGTGGACCGACTGGCGGTCGAGACGCTGACGCGCACGCTGCATTTATTGAATGCCGCGATCTGGCTGGACGCGGACGCCACGATCTTCGTCAATTTCGACCCTTCCATCTTCACCGAGCGATCCGTCGTCGACAATGCTTTGCGCGACCTGCGCCTGGTGCTGCATGAGGCCGGCATCGAGCCCTACCGCGTTATCTGCGAAGTGACGGAGCAGAAGGCCGCCTCGCAGGAGGTGCTTTATGCCTTCGTCGAGGCGCTGCGGGCTAACGGCCTGCGGATTGCCATCGACGATTATGGCGCAGCCGAGTCCGACATTACGCGGATACGGGAATTGCGGCCAGACATCGTGAAATTCGACGCGCAGTGGATCGCCCGGCTGATGGAAACGGGAGCCGGCTTCGCGCTGCTGACATCCATGGTCGAGAACTTTGCCGAGCAAGGCATCATGACCGTGTTCGAGGGCATCGAGGAGGGCTGGCAGCTGGACCTCGCCGAACGATCCGGCGCTTCCATGGTGCAGGGTTTCGTGCTGGCGCGGCCGGAAACGGTGGCGGCCGGGGCATCGCCCTTGCCGGAAGCACCGCCGACCGAGCCGGCCATCGAGCCGCAACTCCTAGTGAAACCCGTCCGCAGTGCCCGGCGCACGGACAAGAAGTTCGGCCGAAGGAGGCCATCATGACATCCGCATCAGGCCTTTTGGCTGCCATCGACGAGGCGATTTTTGTCGACGAAGTGGGTATCGAAATCGGCGTCATGGGCGATCTTCGGCTGAAGAGCGCCTGCCAGCCGATTTTTTCGCGCTCGGATGATGTGCTGGTGACGGTGGGCGTCAAATCCGTGCCGGCGTTTTTCCTGCATGGCCGGCCTTTGACGACCAAGGAGTTTCGGGATGGTGCGGCCTCTCCGTCCGCCGAATTTGCCGAGATGCTGTTGCGGGTTCTGCATCTGCGGAACTATCGCAATATCGGCCTTGGCGACGTCGATATGTTTGTCGATTTCGATGCGGGATGGTCCGATCTCGATACCTTCCTGAGCTTCCTGCCGACTGCCGCGTGGGAACCGGAATGCACCGTGTTGTGCCCGGATATGCTGGTCTGCGAACTCGACAACGTCATGCAGTCTGAAGCGGAGCATGTTTTGCAGCTCGCGGAGCAAATGCGCTGGAAGGGCATTCGGACAGGCTTGCGCGTTTATGGCGTCGGGCAGGCCGGCGACGATGAGATCGAGTTGATCCGCCCGGATGTCGTGCGCGTGGACGAGACATGGTTCGGCGAGCTTTGCCGGGACAGCGCGACAGTGCGGCTGTTTGCACCGATCGTTTCAGCCTTGCAGGACCAGGGTGCGAAGGTGCTTGTCGAAGGCATAGCCGACGCCGCGTCGCTGCGTGTTGCGCTGGATGCCAATGTCGATCTGTTCCAGGGCGACCTTCTTGCGCTTGCGGCACTGGCCGGAACGGTTTTCGACGAGAAGCCCCTGCCGATCGCGCGGCTGCTTGGGCGCAACGTGGTGCGGCTGTTCGGATGATTCATCAGCAGCGCTGATAGACCCGTCATTACAAATCACTGGATGGATTTTGCGGCAGCGATAATCTGCGCGCAAAGCAGGAGAGATGGATGACGCGAATCTACGGCATGGTCGACAGTGGCAATTGCTACAAGCCGCGGCTGCTGCTGGCCAAGCTCGGCCAGACCTTCGAGCATGTAGAGGTGAGTTCGCACAATGGCGCGACGCGCTCGGCGGACTACCTGGCGAAAAACCCGAACGGCATGGTGCCGCTGCTTGAACTGGAAGACGGACGGCTGCTGGCCGAGTCGAACGCGATCCTGCTCTATTTCGCCGAGGGCACGCGGTTCCTGCCGTCTGACCGCTATCTACGCGGGCAGGCCTATCAATGGCTGTTCTTCGAACAGTACAGCCACGAGCCTTACATTGCCGTGCGCAAGGCGCTGCTGACGTTTCCCGAACGCGCGAAGGACGCGACGCCGGAGCGTCTGGCCCTGACGCTTGAACGCGGCAACAAGGCGCTCGGCGTCATGGAAAAGCATCTGGCCAAGAATGCATTCTTCGCAGGCGATGCGATGAGCGTCGCCGACATCGCGCTTTATGCTTATACGGCCGATGCCGGCAAGGGCGGCTTCGACCTTGGTGCCTACCCAGCGGTGTCGGCCTGGCTTGAGCGGGTGAGGGCGGACCCGGGGCACGTATCGATCGACTGGCTGCCTTGAGGAAGGGATCAGCCGGTCATTCCCGGCAGGCGAGCCGCCAGAGTATCGATCAACAACCGCATCCGTGTCGGCAGATGCGGAGTCCGCGGCCATAGCGCGGAACTGTCAAAGACCAGAGGATCGATGTCTCGCAAAACGGGCACGAGTTCACCGTCGCGAACGCGATCCCGTATGAGCCAGCATGGCAACCAGGCCAGGCCCATGCCGGCCGTTGCCGCATCGGCAATCGCATCGAGATCATCGAATTTGATACGGCTCTGAAGCGGCAGTTCGTAGCTTTCACCGCTGATGCTGCGGAAGCGCCATGATCTGATCCGGCCGCCGAGCGAATAGACAACGGTATCGTGATCCGCGATCTCGGCGAACGTTGCGGGACTGCCCCGCTGTTCGAGATAGCGGGGTGAGGCGCAGATGGTCATGCGCTGGCGAGCGACCCGGCGCATCATCAGCCCGGCATTGTCGCGCACCGGGCCATTGCGGATTGCAAGATCGTAGCCTTCTTCGACGAGATCGACGGTCCGGTCGGTGAAGGACGCTTCCAAGTCCAACTTCGGATACTGTCGCGCCAGTTCCATGAGGACGGGCACGACGCAACGCCTGCCGAACAGAACCGGCACGCTGATCCTGATGCGGCCGGCCGGTTCGTTGCGGCCGGTCTCGATGGCGGTTTCAGCGGCTTCGAGTTCCCGCAACGCCCGCAAGCAGCGCTCATAAAAAACCTGGCCGTCGTCAGTCAGGTTGAAGACGCGGGTGGTGCGATGGCATAGCCGGACGCCCAGGCGCCCTTCCAGCCGGACGACGGCCTTGCCGACTGCCGAGCGCGACAGGCCCAGTCGTTCGCCCGCGGCTGCAAAGCCGCCAGCCCCGACGACGGCGACAAACTCCTGAATGCCGGAGAGACGATTTGTCATTCTGCACTCCATTGTATCCCAATAGGATACAATGAGAAGACAAATTACCGCCACTGGAGATTTTTGAGATCACCTATGTTTCTGCCGAACTCCATTTTCGGAGTGCAGCATAGGGAAATTGCAGATGACCGCCTTGATGAAACATTGGTCGATTGACGCGGCCGGCCGGGAAAACCTCAAACTTGTCGAGAGTCTGATCCCGACGCCGGGGCCTGCGGAAATCCTGGTCCGGGTTGCTGCTGTCTCGTTGAACTATCGCGACAAGCTGCTGGTGGACGACGGCTTTGGACTCCAGCGGATGGTCACGCCGCTGACGCCCGGCTCGGACATGGCAGGGAAGGTGATCGCCGTAGGCTCGTCGGTCGACAGGTTCCAGCCGGGTGACCGCGTTATATCGACGTTCATTCCGGGCTGGATCGATGGGGTCGGTCCCGGCAATGCACGCCAGCCCACTCACGGATCGCTTGGCGGCGGCTACCAAGGTGTTCTGGCGGAATATGTCGCGCTCAATCAGGAGTGGGCGGTCAAGGTTCCTGGAGGCCTGAGCGATGTGGCTGCGAGCACCTTGCCTTGCGCCGGCCTCACGGCCTGGACCGGGCTTGTCGAGCGCGGGAACCTCCATTCCGGCCAGACCGTCCTGGTGCAGGGGACGGGCGGTGTCGCGCTCTTTGGTGCGCAGATTGCGCTGGCGCATGGCGCCGAAACGATTGTGATATCGGGAAGTGACGAGAAACTGACGCGGGCCAGGGAACTGGGCGTCCATCATGCCATCAACCGCAACAAGCATGACTGGGTCGAAGAGATCTATCGCATCACCGGTGATCGAGGCGTCGACCACATTCTCGAAATCGTTGGCGGCGCGCATCTCGACCAGTCGCTGCGGGCCGCGGCGGTTGGCGGTCGCATCTCACTCATCGGGGTTCTGGAAGGTTTTGAGATTTCCGGCGGCTTCGCGTCTTTTGCGCAAAAGCGCCTCGTCGTGGAAGGGATACAGGTGGGACATCGCCGGGCGCTGGAAGATTTTGCCCACGCTGTCGAAATGAATGGCATCAAACCTGTCGTCGACGCCGAGTACGGGCTTGTCGATCTGCCGGCGGCACTCGATCATCTGACGCGTGGGCCGTTCGGCAAAATCGTCGTCACCGTGAACTGAACTGCGGACAACAAAAAGGCGGGGAGTTACCCCGCCTTCCGCGCCCAAAACAGGCTGATCTGGAATTCATTGACCAGGTCTGGCGGCTATCTGCCGCTTCAGCTCCTGGCCTTGACCTCCGGCGCGCTTGTCGCGCGGCCGCCAGTACATCCGTGACTTGCCGTGCGCTTCGAACCTTTCAGTCCGAGGCGCGCGTAAAATCAGCCGGCCTTGGAAAGAGAACCAGCAGACGACTTGCCGGTGCGGCGGTCCTGCTCGATCTCGAAGTTGATCTTCTGACCTTCGACGAGGTTCGACAGACCAGCGCGCTCAACAGCGGAGATGTGGACGAAAACGTCCGCGCCGCCTGCGTCAGGCTGGATGAAGCCGAAACCCTTGGTCGAGTTGAACCACTTTACGGTGCCAGTAGCCATTTTATATTTCCTTGCGTTTGCAACGTTATTTAACCAAGCGAACTTGGTCGCCTTGTATCGAGATTTTGGAGATAGACGTCAGCAAACGCGAATAAATCGCGGGACTACCATATCGATCGGCCGAAATATCAACGGGGCTGATATAATGCGTATTGCTCGCCAGCACAAGAGCCAGAGAAGATGATCGTTCACCGGGATGTGATCGGCCCGCATGAGCACTTCCGTCGATCCCGCTCGTTCCTGTCTATAGGAACACTTGGTGATGCATGCGCAGGGAGGTGACTTTGAAACGTGTTTTGCTCGTTCTTTGCCTGTCTTTGATCGCGGTCGAGGCGCAGGCGATTTCTCGCTATACCTCTACCAGCATGAGTTGCGGCGAGGTTCAGGCCACCGTCCGGCGCGATGGTGCTGCGCTGTTGCGTTATCGTTCGGAGCGCAATCCTTCAATCCTGCGCTATGACCGCTATGTGGCGGATCGCCGGTTCTGCAAAAGCGATGAAAGCGCCGAGACCGTCTTCGTTCCGACGGCCGACCGGTCCTGTCCGGTGCGTCGTTGCGAGCGGGTGGACCCGGAGGATCGCTTCATGATTCTGCGCCGCGACTGAGAGGCCGCTCGCTAACTCTACCCTGCCGGTCATCTGACGCAGTTTTCTGCGCTTCCGGTGCTCACGTACCTAAATGTACGCTCCGCTCCGGTTCTCGAAAACCACGCCATATGCCTCGGCAGGGCGAGTTATCAAACGGCCTCTAAGCAACCAAAGCTTCAGAAACCAAAAGACGCCTGTGCGGACGGTGGCGGGCCGACCCGCACGCCTTCCATGGTCAGAAGCTTCTCCTTGGTGGCCGAGCCGCCGGGAGCCGAAAAGCCGCCGATCTTGTTGCCGGCTGCAAGAATGCGATGGCAGGGCACGACGATCGGCACCGGGTTGGAGCCCAGCGCCTGGCCCGTTTCGCGCGCCAGCCCGGTGTGGCCTGCGCGTTGGGCCAGCTCGCCATAGGTCGTCGTCTCGCCGAAACCGAGCTTCCGCGCCGCGTCGTAGATCGCCAGCCGGAAGTCGTCGATGCCTGCGAGGTCGACCTTGATGTCGGAAAAATCCACCATCTCGCCAGCCGCGTAGCGCGTGATCTCATCGACCGCGGCAACGATGTTCGCCGGCAGATCGCTCGCCGTCTGTTGCGAAGGTTCGCCGGACTGTGAGATTCGCGACATCGTCGCCAGCAGCCGCCTTTCGGTGGCGGCGCGGTCGCGCTCGGGCAATTGCACCCGCGTCAGGCCCTGCTCGCTCCAGGCGATTCCGATCCAGCCGATGGCGGTTTCGAAGAGATGATAGGGTATGGTCATCACGTTTTTGTCCAAAAAACCGAGGTGTTTCATACCACAAAAGCCGCCTGGTACAAAGCGGGAACATCCCGTTATCAGTGGACTGCGCGAAGCCTCCTGACAGACTGGCGGATGCAGTTGCAACCGGGCCGTGTTGCCGAAACGGTGCGGCTGATGTATGGGGTTTCCAATCGTTAACAATTGATTTGCAGACAACGAGCGCGGCTTTGCCTTCTTTTCTGAGATTTCCTCTCGTTGCAGCGGTGCTGTCGCCCTTGGCGCTAGCGGCCTGCGCGACGACTGGAGAAGACACGGCAACAAGCCTTGCCATGGCGCCGACGGTCGATCTGGCGCTGCCTGACACCGTTTCGATCTTGCCGAGTTCCTATACACAGACGGTGGCGCGCGAAGAGGCCTATCCGGCCGAGACCGTTACGGCCAATGCCTTCGCCACGCCGGATACGCCCGCTGGCCCGGTCACTGCGCAAAGCGGTACCGTGGTGGACAAGCTCATCACCAAATACGCCGCGATCTATGAAGTGCCGGAAACGCTGGTTCGCAGCGTGGTCAAACGCGAGAGCACCTTCAATCCGCGCGCCTACAATCGCGGTCACTGGGGCCTGATGCAGATCAAGCACGCGACTGCGCGCGGCATGGGCTATGACGGCCCGGCGAACGGCCTTCTCGATGCCGAGACCAATCTGAAATATGCGGTGAAATATCTGCGCGGGGCCTATCTGGTGGCCGGTGGCGACCACAGACGCGCCGACCGCCTCTACCAGACCGGCTACTATTACGATGCCAAGCGCAAGGGCCTGCTGGAAGAGACGGGCCTGGGCACGGATCGCCGCCGCATGCGCCGCCCGGACCCGGCGCCTGAGATGAACCCGATGGCAGGCGGCTTAGGCCCCGAGCCGATCCCTGGCGCCGCCAATACTGCGCCTGCGGCTATTCCCGCCACGGCGCCGGTGTTTCCTCCCGCGCCAACGCCGCTTCCTGCCGCTGCACCGGTTCCGAAGCCGGCTGCCGCTCCCGGCGCTGCCTGATACCTAGACGCCCTTCGTTTCAGCATCCGATTTGGTCGGCAAGCGGATTTCCGTTTTCGGCGTGATGCGGTAAGTCGGCATGGTCCGAATGCAAGGGGATCGCATGCTCACGCTTCACCATCTCAACAATTCGCGCTCGCACCGCATTCTGTGGCTGCTGGAAGAACTCGGGCTCGAATACGACCTGGCTCTCTACCAGCGCGACTTAAAAACCATGCTGGCGCCGCCTGAGCTGAAAAACGTCCACCCGCTCGGCAAGGCCCCGGTACTGACGGACGGAGAGCTGACGGTCGCTGAATCTGGCGCGATCATCGAATATCTGCTCGACCGGCATGACGACGGCACGCTGCGGCCTGCACCGGGCGCTCCCGAGCGCGTGCCCTATCTTACCTTCATGCATTTTGCCGAAGGTTCGGCGATGCCGCCGCTGCTCTTAAAACTCTATTTTTCGCGCATGGGTGAGGCGGCTGCCGCCGTCCTCCCGCGCATCGATGGCCAGATCGCCGAGATCCTGACCTTTCTGGACGGTGAGCTTGAGAACCGCGATTTCTTTGCCGGTGACGACTTTACCGCCGCCGACATCCAGATGAGTTTTCCGCTGGAAGCCGCTGTGGCGCGCGGTGGGCTCGACCATCGCTTCCAGAACCTCACCGGCTTTCTCCAGCGCATCCATGCGCGACCGGCCTATCAGCGGGCCGTCAAACGTGGAGGAGCGGTAACGCTGGGGCGCTGAAATCATGGCGGATGAGCAGGTGGTGCGGTTTCGCCGCGACCTCGACGCCGATTTTCCCGCGCCAAAATGGCCGGCTGGGTTCTCGATGCGGACTTTTAGAGCCACCGATGCCCAAAGCCTGCACACGCTGCTGAGCGAGGTGTTCGACGATGGCGAGGAGGGTCCTTTCGACACCTGGTGGCAGAAAGTGTCGAACGATGCCGAGTTCGACCCGTCGCTGTGCTTCCTGGTGTTCGACGGCGACGACCGGCTCGTTGCGGCAGCCTTATGCTGGACCAGTGCCTATCTGAAGGACCTTGCCGTGCGCCCGGAGGCGCGCCGGCGCGGGCTGGCCGAAGCATTATTGCTGCAGGTCTTCGGCACGTTTCAGGCGCGTGATGCGGCTCATGTCGATCTGAAGACCGACCTCGTCAAAAACCCGGATGCCGTACGGCTCTACGAGCGGATGGGCATGCGCCGCGTTCCGCTCGAAGGCTGATTGCGTCGCTCAGGCAGCCAGCGGCAGACGGCCCAAAATGCTGTTTTTCTTCTGCAGGAAGCGCAGGAGCCGGTCGTTGTAGTCGGGCACGACGGCGTTTTTTACCGAAGGGCGCGCGGCCAGCGCCTCGCGCCATTTCTGCACCTTGGGCAGGCCGTCGAAAACCTCGAGATCGGCGAGGCGGTCGATGACTTCGAAATAGCGAAAGGCCGGGGCGAAGACGGCATCGACGATGGAAAAATCCTTGCCGGCGAAATAGGGGCCGTCGCCAAGCTCGCTTTCGACGCGCGCGAGCTTTTCCTTTAGCGCCACGCGGGCTGCGTCAAAGGCGGCCTGATCGCTCGTCACTTCCAGCGTCCAGATATCGCCGAGCACCGCCGAGCCGAACTCCATCCAGGCGCGATGGCGTGCCCGCGTCACCGGATTGGCCGGGTGCAGGGCAGGCGGGTTGGTCTCATCGAGATATTCAACGATGGCAGCGCTTTCGAACAGCACGTCGTCGCCGACCTTCAGCAGCGGAACCTTGCCGCGCGGCGAGATTTTCAGGAACCATTCGGGTTTGTTTTCGAGATCGACGTCGACGCGCTCGAAAGGCACGTTCTTCTCGGCCAGCACGATGGCGGCGCGCTGCACATAGGGGCAGAGGTCGAAGGAGATCAGGGTGAGGTTCTTCGTCATGACGGGAGCTCCGTGAACTGGATGCATTTGCATCTAATTAAGCGGGCGCCCATGTTCTGTCAATCTTGATGCAGATGCATGAAATCAACTATGTGTGAGAGATGGACAGACAACCGGACGACACGACCATCGCGGCCTGGATCGGCCTTTCGCGCGCGCAGCGCGTGGCAACGGCCAGCATCGAGGCGCAGCTGAAGGCGGCGGGCTTTCCGCCGCTTGCCTGGTATGACGCGCTTTGGGAACTGGAACGCGCCGGCGGCGAGGGGCTTCGGCCCTTCGAACTGGAGCGGGCGCTTCTGTTCGAGCAGTACAATCTTTCGCGGCTGATCGACCGTCTGGAAAAGGCCGGGCTGGTGGCGCGGCGTGCCTGCCCGGACGACAAGCGCGGCCAGGTGCTGGCGATCACGCCCGAGGGTTTGACCCTTCGCCGCGATATGTGGGGCGTCTATGGGCCGGCGATCGAGGCGGCGGTGGGCGCGAAGCTCGATGCGGGCGAGGCCAAGGTGTTGGCAGGATTGCTGACCAAGCTCGCCATAACTTCTGCGTGAAGCGCGAACGTCAGAACGGCTTCCGCCTATCTTTTGCCGTTCACGCTCCCTCCCTCGCTTCCATGGACAGACGCACAGCAATTGCCCTTCTTGCCACCGCCGCGATGCCGTGGCCGGCTTTCGCCCAGACGCCGGCGGAGCCTGCAACGCCGCGCCCGCTGCCGGATCTGCTTGATGAAGCCGAGCGGCTGACCTCGCTCAAGACCGTGCTGGTCATGCGCGGCGGTGAAACGATTGCAGAACGCGGCTATCGCGGCAATTCGCTGACGGCTCCGACCAACATCAAGTCAGCTTCGAAATCCATCGTCTCGGCGATGGTCGGCATCGCCATCGACAGGAAGCTGTTGCAAGGGCCGGACCAGAAGATCGCGCCGCTGCTGCGCGCCGATCTGCCGGCCAATGCCGATCCGCGCATCGAGGATATCACCGTCGGCAATCTGCTTTCCATGCAGGCCGGGCTGGGGCGCACTTCGGGGCCGAATTACGGGCGCTGGGTTTCCAGCCGCAACTGGGTGCGCACCGCCCTTGCCATGCCATTCGACGACGAGCCGGGCGGGTCGATGCTTTATTCCACCGGCTCGACGCATCTTTTGTCGGCGATCCTGACGCGCGTTGGCGGCAAATCCACGCTGGCACTGGCGCGCGACTGGCTGGGGCCGCTCGAGGGCTTTCGCATCGCTGCCTGGGACCGCGACCCGCAAGGCATCTATGTCGGCGGCAACCAGATGGCGATGAGCGCCCGCTCGCTGGGCAGCTTCGGCGAACTCTACTGCAACGGCGGCAAGACGCCCGAAGGCCGGCAGATCGTGCCGGCGGCATGGGTCGAGCAATCCTGGCAGCCGCGCACCACTTCGCGCTTCAACGGCGATGGCTACGGCTATGGCTGGTTCCTGCGCGAGCTTGGCGGCCGGCCGGTCAGCTATGCCTGGGGCTATGGCGGGCAGATGCTCTACATCGTGCCGTCGCTGGAACTCACCATCGTCATGACCTCGGCCGAGGACAACCCTTCCGCCCGCACCGGCTACCGCGACGACCTCCACGCGCTGGCAAGCGGCATCATCGAGGCCGCTGCGGCGACTTGAAGCGCGGCATCGCCGCACTTGCCTGCGACGGCGCGATGCTGTCTCCTCCTCCATGAAAAGAGGAGGCAGCTATGACTGACTGGAAACGCGAAGGCGGATGCCGCTGCGGGCAAGTGCGCTTCAAGGTGAGTGCCGCGCCGCTGGTGACCATGGCCTGTCACTGCACCGGCTGCCAGAAGATGAGCTCCTCGGCCTTTTCGCTGTCCGCTGCCATCCCCGCAGACGGTTTCGAAGTGACGCAGGGCGAGCCGGTGATCGGCGGGCTGCACGGCGCGACGAAACACTATTTCTGCCCGCATTGCATGAGCTGGATGTTCACGCGGCCGGAAGGCATGGACTGGTTCGTCAACCTCCGCTCGCCCCTGCTGGACGATACGAGCGGCATGGCGCCCTTCATCGAGACATGGACCAGCGAAAAGCTGCCCTTCGCCCAGACCGGCGCCCCGCACAGCTACGAGGCCCTGCCGCCGATGGAGGCGTATGAGGGGCTGATGAAGGAATATGTGGAGTGGACGGGGAAGTGAGTGACCAGCCGTAGAGGGCCCGTGTCGCAGTATCGCCTGGCTTTTTTCAAAGAACATTTTTCTTGGCTCATGACTCGCTTTCTCGACCCGGCTTCGCCGGTCGAGGCATGACGAGGGAAGACGGGCGGTCGTCGGATCGCTCGTTTTTGTATTATTATTGCGATCTTTGGACCGCCCGTTCAGTGCTCTTGTCCCGCTCAGTCGCCTCCACATTCGCGTAGCCAGCCGCCGCCAAGACCCGGGCTTAGGGGCTCATCACCCAGCAGCGCTACCGTCGCGCCACCAGCCCGGACACTGCCGTCCCCCACGCTCATCCGGTTCATGACCCGTGTTCCCGGTGAGGACGATGGAGGGATTATCGATCAGTCTGAAAGGGTGTGGATAAAAAAACTCGTTTTCGGTATCGTCTGACAATAAAATCAATGACTTGTACCGAATGCACCGTGAATTTTATCCTCCGCCCGCGTTAGATATCCGGCGCGTTGCCGATGCGGGTCTTGAGGTCGAGCGCCCAGGCGCGGCCTTCGTCGCCGCCCCAGAGAAGCCAGGCGATGTAGCCGGCCGAGGGGTTTTCCTCATTGCCGAAATTCTTGGCGCGCTTGTCGACCTCGTGACGGGCGAAATAGCTCACCATGCGATTGATAACGGAAGGCTGGAGCGCACGCCGCGCGACCAGCTCCTGCGCCCGCGCGAAGCCGATCTCCGTCCCGCCGCGTCTGAATTTAGCGCGAAAGGCGAGGCCTTTGGCGGCGTTGTCGGCGACGGATTGGGGTGGGACGAGGGAGATGAGGTTGTCGGGTTTCATGTGCGTGCTGCCTCGTCTACCGGAGTGACTTTGAGATGTATCCGACGATGTTCCAAGGTTCCATAACTTCGCGGCCGGCAGCTCGACGCTCCCTTCTCCCCTTGTGGGAGATGATGAGGCGGGCCTTCGTGCGAATTGCTAAAAAGCTCGCTGTAATCCAGCTTTCGTCGCTTGGACAAACATCAAGAATTCTCGTCCAGCGTCGGTAAGTTCCACGCGATCTCCTTCGATCCGAGCTAAGGTGTTTATTTCAAGATAGCGAAACCAGGTCGAGAACGTCACGTCCTTATAGAACTCAGCATGTTCCTTCTTGACGCTCTCAAAGTATTGCTCAGCGTCGTTCAGTGACAAACTGCCACCTGCCAAATGGAGTTGGTGAAGACCTTGGATTTGGCTCCCAAAGATATTGGAGAAGACAGCTTCAAATGCACTCTTGATTCGTGCCGATGCAAGCTGCTCGATCAGAACAGGAAGCTGTTTTTCGGGGACAATGGTCTTGAGGTCGTGGAGGATGCTTTCTTCTATCGCCTTATGCCATGATGAATGGTTTGGGGATGTACTTAGCACGAGTTCCGTTGTGGAGCGCGTAGTCGCATCTGTAACCTGTGGTTGAAATGTAACGCCGGTCGGACCAGCCGATAGCATGTCCTTAATCTTATTTCTGATTTCAGCTCGAAAGATCAGCGCCAGTAAAACTATGGCGAACGGCCATGCTACTCCAACCACGAGGGTCGTAACCGCTTTGAAGACCTCAAGCCACGCGACGCCAACAAACCATCGCGCAAAAGTTTGAAGCGCCTCCATACGAGTTACCTTTCATTCTTGGTGCAATCCGAGCTGATCTGAGTCGCTCGTATTTATACAGAAAGAAAAGAATTTTTTACTCGTTAAGAGCTTGAGGTTTATATCAAAAATACTCCTGCAGCGGCCGAACCTCCAAGCTCCCCGCCCTCAATGCCGCAATCGCCTCCGCCACCGCTGCCATACCCGCCAGCGTCGTATAGTACGGCACCTTCTGCATCAGCGTCGCGCGGCGGAGTGATTTGGAGTCCGAGACGGCTTTCTGGCCGTCGGTGGTGTTGAAGACGAGCTGGACCTGGCGGTTGCGGATGGCGTCTTCGATGTGGGGGCGGCCTTCGAGGACTTTGTTGATCTTTTCTGCGGCCACGCCGTTTTCGGCGAGGAAGCGCTGGGTGCCGCCGGTGGCGAGCACCTTGAAGCCTTGTTCGGCGAGGCGCTTGACGGCGGGCAGGATGCCTTTCTTGTCCTCGTCACGCACCGACACGAACAGGGTGCCCGAGCGCGGCAGGTCGACGCCGGCGCCTAGCTGCGCCTTGGCGAAGGCCAGCGCGTAGTCCCGGTCGAGGCCCATGACCTCGCCCGTCGAGCGCATTTCAGGTCCGAGCAGGATGTCGACGCCGGGGAAGCGGGCGAAGGGGAACACGGCTTCCTTGACCGCGATGTGGCCGGGGTTGCGCGCGTTCGGCTTTTCGCCGTAGGCGGCGAAGGCGTCGTCCAGCGTCTGGCCGGCCATGATGCGGGCGGCTACCTTGGCGATTGGCTTGCCGATGGTTTTCGCCACGAAAGGCACGGTGCGCGAGGCGCGCGGGTTCACTTCCAGCACATAGATGGTGCCGTCCTGAATGGCGTATTGCACGTTCATCAGGCCGCCGACTTTCAATGCCCTTGCAAGGGCGGCAGTCTGGCGCTCCAGCTCGTCGACGGTCTCGTCGCTCAGCGAATGGACCGGCAGCGAGCAGGCACTGTCGCCCGAATGGATGCCGGCCTCCTCGATATGCTCCATGATGCCGGAGACGAAGGTGTTGCTGCCGTCGCACAGGCAGTCGACATCGACCTCGATGGCGTCGGTCAGATAGGTGTCGAACAGCAGTGGGTTCTTGCCCAGCAGCGTGTTGATCTGGCCGGTCTTGTCGTTGGGGTATTTCTGCTTGATGTCCTCCGGAACCAGGCCGGGCACGGTGTCGAGCAGGTAGGTCTGCAGCATCTGCTCGTCATGAATGATCTGCATGGCGCGGCCGCCAAGCACATAGGACGGGCGCACGACCAGCGGGAAGCCGAGCTCGCCGGCGACCGTGCGCGACTGCTCGACCGAATAGGCGATGCCGTTCTTGGGCTGGGCGAGGTCGAGCTTCTGCAACAGCTTCTGGAAGCGGTCGCGGTCTTCGGCCAGGTCGATCATGTCCGGCGAGGTGCCGAGGATCGGGATGCCGGCCTTTTCCAGCGCTTCCGCCAGCTTCAGCGGCGTCTGGCCGCCGAACTGGACGATGACGCCGTGCAGCGTGCCGGCGGTCTGCTCGGCGCGCAGGATCTCCAGCACGTCCTCGGCGGTCAGCGGCTCGAAATAGAGCCGGTCGGAAGTGTCGTAGTCGGTCGACACGGTTTCCGGGTTGCAGTTGACCATGATCGCTTCATAGCCGGCCTCGCGCAGCGCAAAGGCGGCATGGCAGCAGCAATAGTCGAACTCGATGCCCTGGCCGATGCGGTTGGGGCCGCCGCCGAGGATGACGACCTTCTTCCGGTCGCTGACTTGCGCCTCGGAGCGCGTCTCGCCGGCGAAGGGCACTTCATAGGTGGAATACATGTAGGCCGTGGGCGAGGCGAACTCGGCAGCGCAGGTGTCGATGCGCTTGTAGACCGGGTGGACGCCGAGCTTCTGGCGCTGCTTCTGGACATCCTGCGCCTCTTTCTTCACCAGCGAGGCGAGGCGGGCGTCGGAGAAGCCCATCGACTTCAGCATGCGCAGATTGGTGGCGTCTTCCGGCAGGCCGTGCTCGCGGATGCGCGCTTCCATGTCGATGATGCCGGCAATCTGCTCGAGGAACCACGGGTCGATCTTGCACATTGCGTGCACGTCTTCCAGCGAGGTGCCCATGCGCAGCGCCTGGGCGACCATGCGCAGCCGGTCGGGCGTCGGCGTGCCCAGCGCCGCACGGATGGCGTTCTTGTCCTCGCCGTGCGCAAGGCCGGGAATCTCGATCTCGTCGAGGCCGGTGAGGCCGGTTTCCAGCCCGCGGAGCGCCTTCTGCAGCGATTCCTGGAAGGTGCGGCCGATGGCCATGACCTCGCCCACCGACTTCATGGCGGTGGTCAGCGTCGGCTCGGCGCCGGGGAACTTTTCGAAGGCGAAACGGGGAATCTTGGTGACGACGTAGTCGATGGACGGCTCGAATGAGGCCGGCGTCGCGCCGCCGGTGATGTCGTTCTCAAGCTCGTCCAGCGTGTAGCCGACGGCGAGCTTGGCGGCGATTTTGGCGATGGGGAAGCCGGTGGCCTTCGAGGCCAGCGCGGAGGAGCGCGAAACGCGCGGGTTCATTTCGATGACGACGAGGCGGCCGTCGGCCGGGTTGACGGCGAACTGCACGTTGGAGCCGCCGGTCTCGACGCCGATCTCGCGCAGCACCGCGATCGAGGCGTTGCGCATGATCTGGTATTCTTTGTCGGTGAGCGTAAGCGCCGGGGCGACGGTGATCGAATCGCCGGTGTGGACGCCCATCGGGTCGAGGTTCTCGATGGAGCAGATGATGATGCAGTTGTCCGCTTTGTCGCGAACCACCTCCATCTCATATTCCTTCCAGCCGAGCACCGATTCCTCGATGAGGACTTCGGTGGTGGGGGAGGCATCGAGGCCGGAGCCGATGATATCGAAGAATTCGGTGCGGTTATAGGCGATGCCGCCGCCGGTGCCGCCCATGGTGAAGGAGGGGCGGATGATGGCCGGCAGGCCGACATGGTCGAGCGCCTGGGCAGCGATCGCCATGGCGTGGTTGATGTAGCGCTGCTTGCGGTCGCCTTCGCCGAGGTTCCAGGCGGTTTCGAGCGCGTCGAGGGCTGCGTCGAGATCGGCGGGATTGGCGGCTTTGACGGCAGCGCGCTCGGCCTCGTGCTTCTTGCGGTCGGCGTCCTTGACGTCGGAAGCGTTGGCCAGCATCGATTTTGGCGTCTCAAGCCCGATCTTGGCCATAGCCTCGCGGAACAGGGAGCGGTCTTCGGCCTTGTCGATGGCGTGGGCATCGGCGCCGATCATCTCGACATTGTAGCGTTCCAGCACGCCCATGCGCCGCAGCGACAGGGCCGTGTTGAGCGCGGTCTGGCCGCCCATGGTCGGCAGCAGCGCGTCGGGGCGCTCCTTGGCGATGATCTTTGCGACGACTTCCGGGGTGATCGGCTCGATGTATGTTGCGTCGGCCAACTCCGGGTCGGTCATGATGGTGGCCGGGTTGGAGTTGACCAGGATGACGCGAAAACCTTCTTCCTTCAGCGCCTTGCAGGCCTGGGTGCCGGAGTAATCGAACTCGCATGCCTGCCCGATAACGATTGGACCTGCGCCGATGATCAGGATGGACTTGATGTCGGTGCGTTTTGGCATTTTTGCTCGGTCCGTTCGTGGTCGCTCTGCGCAAAAGACCGGCGCGGGAATGCCCGGCCGGTGCGCATCAGAGTCTGTTGTCAGGCTAAGGGCGCCTTATAGGCAAATGATTGGGCGGTTGTAACCCCGAAAATAGCGAGAATGCATCGATATTCAGGTGATGGCGGCCTGCGAATAGCGGCTTTCTGCGCTTCCGGTGCTCACGTACCTAAATGTACGCTCCGCTCCGGTTCTCGAAAGCCACTATTCTCGACTCGCCCTGACCTGAATCTCGACGCATTCTAAGGTGCGCGGCATCACTGCTCGTAGGTATAGGAGGCGCACATTTCTTCATTGCTCGACGGTGCTTCGTCGCCTGTGAAGACAGCTACGAGAGAGCGGCCGCCATCATCCCAATTTGCGATGTAGGTGACTGCGCCGGATCCGCATAGGCGGTTGCCGTTTTCGAGTATCGGGTCGCCCGGGTGACTAACTTGATAGACAGATGCTGGAACTTCCTCGCCATCGACGATGAAGGTGTCGCTTACGAGCCCCGAGAAGCTCAGCGTTTTGCCGTTCTCAAAGGTAATGCTGAAGTCATCGAACTGAATGTCGCCGGTCACGCTCATCGCGGTGTTGCTCACTGCCACGTAAGAGTCTTCATCGGTATAGGCGTGTGCCGTGACGACGGAAGATGTGGATATGAGTGCGGCCAGCAAGGCAGTCTGAAAAGTTTTCATGTCACGCTGTTACTGGGAAACCGCCGCCATTTCCAGTCGCCTGAGGCCAAGTAGTAACGCGACCTGAATCTCGACGCATTCTGATGCGCGGAACATTATGCGGGAGCTTAATACATAAGGGAAATAGGCGGTTGGAGAGGGGCTGTGCCCCTCTCCGTCTCGGCTTCGCCGAGCCACCTCTCCCCATTTCATGGGGCGAGGAACCCAAGTCCTGAAATGTGGCTGCCTCGCAGAATCTAGGTTCCTCTCCCCGCTTGCGGGTGGCTCGGCGAAGCCGAGACGGAGAGGGGGAGTTGGCGCGGTGCTCAGCCCTGCTCGAGCGCCAGCGCTGCATCCTGGGCTTCGGCGATCTTCTGCACCATTGGAAGGCTGACCGCTGCGGTGATGATCGAATCGAGCAGGCCGGGGAAGCGGGCGTTGAGGTCGTCGCGGCGCAGCGTGATCAGCCGGGTGGTGCCGACGGCTTCGGTGCGGGTGACGCCGGCTTCGCGCAGTTTGGCGAGGTGGTAGCTGATGTTGGTCTTGGAGCCGAAATCGGTGAACTGCATGCAGATGGTGGGCTGGCCTTCGCGCAGCGCGAGATAGCCGATGATGGCAAGCCGCGTCTGGTCGCCGAGCACGGCCAGCACATTCGGCAGTGAAATCTGGTCGGCGGTGGGATGGGGCAAGGTCATGGCTGAAAACTAGCTGCGCAGGCGTTCCGGTTCAATGCTTTGTCCGTCCTCCTGACATCAGGCTGACAGGAAGCATGTGCGACCACATTGACATGGCAGGCAATCAAGTTCAATAGTTCAATAACATTTGAACTAAGGATCGGTCCTATGGACAAGCGTCTTATCTGGCTGGCGGTCGGCTCCTTCACCATGAGCACGGTCGGCTTCGTGTTTTCGAGCCTGCTGCCGTTCATCGCAGCCGACACGCACACCACCATTCCAAAGGCCGGCTATCTCATCACCGTCTTCTCGCTTTCCTATGCCATCGGGGCGCCGCTGCTTTCGGCACTTGCGGGGGCTGCTGACAGGCGGCGCGTGCTAACGGCCGCGATGCTGACCTTCGTGGCCGGCAACGCGATTGCGGCGACCAGCGTATCGTTCACGACATTGCTGCTTGCCCAGATCGTCATGGGCATGGCCAGCGGCCTGTTTGCCGCCACTGCGCAGGCGACCGCAGTCTCATTGGCCGGGCCTGAGCATCGCGCCCTGGCGATTTCCGTGGTGGTGGGCGGCACGACTTTCGCGGTGGCGCTCGGCGCGCCACTGGGCGCGCTGATTGCTGCGGTTTGGGGCTGGCGCGGCACATTCGGTGCGATTTCGGTGCTGGCGCTGGCTTGTGCGACCGTACTGTGGTTCCGCCTGCCGCGCGGGCTGTCGGGAACAAAGCTGACGCTTGGCGAGCGCTTCAGCATCATCGGCCGGGCCGGTATCGCACCATCGCTGGTGGTAACCTTTCTGTACCTCGCCGGCGGTTTCATGATCATCTCCTACCTGGCGCCGCTGGCGATAGATGGGGCAGGGCTGTCCAGGCTCTCCTTGCCGGGCCTGCTGCTTGCCTTCGGCGTCGGTGCAGTGATCGGCAATCTGTCCAGCGGCTATCTTGCCGATCGCATCGGCGCGACACGGATGGTCGTGGGTTCGCTCGTGGCTTCGGTGGCGATTGCGCTGGCCATAGCGTTCGGCCTGCATCTCCTGCCGCACCACCTGGCCGGGCCACTGCTGATCGGCATCATGTTGCCCTGGGGCATCATTGGCTGGGCGTTCCCGCCGGCACAGGCAAGCCGCATCGTCGGCTATGCGCCCGAGGTTGCCCATCTGACGCTCTCACTCAATGCCTCGGCGCTGTATCTCGGCATCGCGGCAGGCACGGCGCTTGGCGGGCGGGTTCTGGAATATGCCGCGCCGGCTGATCTCGGGTACGTCGCTGCCATCTTCCCGGTGGCAGCGCTTGCGGTGCTTTATGCCGGGCTGCGCTCGCATCGCCGGTTTGTTGCGACGACTGCTACGCCGGCGGAATAGCGAGAATCAGGCCGGCATGAAGCCTGTGCGCAGAGCATAGGCCCATTCTGGCCGGCCTGTTTGCTCGGCCTGTCTCGCCGCACTTTCCCAATCATAGGTCACGGCAAAGAACTCGAAGTGCATCGTGCCATCGGCGTCGATCTCGACCGTGCCATAGCGCGCGTGCGGCGAACCTTGTTGCGAAGCGTGCGCCGGTTCGGTGTCGTCGAAATAAGCGGGCTCGCCGACGCTTCCGGGATTGAAGATCATTCGGCCGTCCGAAAGCTGGAGAAGTTCAGGGCGGTGGCTGTGGCCGCAGAGCAGCAGTTTGTACGACGGATCGAGCTGGCCAAGCCTCTTTTCGATCGCCACCAGCGGCGCGCGCACGAGATGGCCGTCGACGATGGCGTCGGCAAGGTAGCGTTCGTCATGGTCGGGTCTTGCATGGAAGGCGAGTACCGACGGCGCGATCTCCAGTTGGAGGGGCAGGGCGGCGAGTGTGTCGCGCTGTGGCGGCGTCAAACGTTCGCGGGCGAAGCGGTCGGAGGGCCACATCTTGTCTGAGACTTCCTCGGCGACGCGGCGATCGTGATTGCCGCGCACGGTCGGTGCGCCGAGCTTTTCCAGGCGCTCAAAAGTCTCGCGCGGCCACAGCGGGCCTGAAACGCAATCGCCGAGATTGACGGTCAGGTCGGCACCGCCGCGTTTTTCAAGGTCGGCGAGGACGGCGTCGAGTGCGACGACGTTGCCGTGAATGTCTGCGATAACCGCTATTTTCATGAGCCGACTCCAGATGCCGGCACTCTTTTAGCTGCCGCAATCGGGAATGTCAGTGGCTTCAGCCGAGAACGAAATCGAACAGCAGCTTTATGTTCAGCAGCGCGATGACGACCGCAATCAGCATGGCGAAGGCGGTGAGATAGCGCGGCGCCACGAGCGCGCCCATCTTTGCCTTGTTTGCGGTGAACATAACCAGCGGGAATACGGCAAAGGAAAGCTGCAGGCTGAGCACGACCTGGGTGAGGATCAGCAGTTTCGCCGTACCGCTGTCGCCGTACCAGATGGTGACGCCGGCCGCGGGGATGATGGCGATGGCCCGCGTGATGAGGCGGCGCAGCCATGGCGGCAGCTTGATGTGGAGAAAGCCCTCCATGACGATCTGGCCGGCAAGCGTCGCCGTCACCGTCGAGTTGATGCCGCAGCAGATCAGCGCGATGCCGAACAGGGTCGGCGCGATGGCGAGACCCAGCAGCGGCGCGAGCAGGGAATGCGCCTGGCCGATCTCGACGATGTCGGTCTGGCCGGCCTTGTTGAAGGTTGCTGCCGCCAGGATCAGGATCGCGGCGTTGATGAGCAGCGCAAACATCAGCGCGACCGTGGAATCGATGGTGGCGTATTTCAACGCCTGGCGCTTTTCCGGCACGGTGTCGCCATAGGCGCGGGTCTGCACGATGCCGGAATGCAGATAGAGATTGTGCGGCATGACGGTGGCGCCAAGGATGCCGAGAGCGAGATAGAGCATTTCCGGGTTGGTGACGATCTCGGTTGTGGGGGCGAAGCCCCGTATGACGCCGCCCCAATCGGGATCGGCCAGCGCGATCTGCACGGCGAAACAGGCGGCGATGACGCCGAGCAGCGTGATGATGAGCGCTTCGACCCAGCGGAAGCCGAGTTTCTGGAGATAGAGGATGAGGAAGACGTCGAGTGCGGTGATGAGCACGCCGATTTCCAGCGGAATGCCGAAGATCAGGTTGAGGCCGATGGCCGTGCCGATGACTTCGGCAATGTCGGTGGCGACGATGGCGATCTCGGCCATGAACCACAGCACATAGGCGACCGGCTTGCCGTAGGCGTCGCGGCAGGCCTGGGCGAGATCGCGGCCCGAGCCGATGGCGAGGCGCGCGCAGAGCGCCTGCAGCACGATCGCCATGATGTTGGAGACGAGTGCGACCGTGAGCAGGGCGTAGCCGAACTTCGAGCCGCCGGCGAGCGAGGTGGCCCAGTTGCCGGGGTCCATGTAGCCGACGGCAACGAGATATCCAGGGCCGACGAAGGAGATCGCCCGACGCCAGCCTGGACCGCTGGTTCTGACGGCGATGGAGCGATGGACGTCCGAAAGGGATGCCTCGCCGCGCGGCTGGCGCCAGCCGAGGTCTTCCATCGTGCGGGGCTTGAAATCCATTCCTGGCTCTATGGC
Organism: Mesorhizobium sp. DCY119; assembly: GCF_003590645.1. Classification (NCBI taxonomy): domain Bacteria; kingdom Pseudomonadati; phylum Pseudomonadota; class Alphaproteobacteria; order Hyphomicrobiales; family Phyllobacteriaceae; genus Mesorhizobium; species Mesorhizobium sp. DCY119. Next base: position 1,821,868 of record NZ_CP031834.1, read on the forward strand.
TGAGAATTCTTGCAATTGCAAATCATTCTCAAAATGGCTTGAAAACATCACAAGCGCAAGTGGTGGTGTCGGAATATTTTGACGCAGTAGAGAACGTGCTTAGGCAATGCTGCGGAAGGTACTGCAATTGCCCGGAACGACGGCGGATCTATCGCATATGGGTACTCTGACGGACTTGAGCGGTGTTCTACCCCCACCCCTAACCCCTCCCCACAAGGGGGAGGGGGACTTTGCGGGCGGCCATGCCGCACGAAACCATCGTTGATCGGCACCTTGAGAGTATGCCAGCGGATTCCCCTCCCCCTTGTGGGGAGGGGTTAGGGGTGGGGGTCTTTTCATACGCGATAGCTCCTCGGAACGACGGCGAGGATGGCGCGTTGGTGCTAGCCGGAATGTTCCGGCCTCAGCGTGGAGGAAAAATCATGGGCGTCAAGGAAGCACCGACCGCAAAGGGCAAGGCCGCCGCCAAGGGCCTCAAGCAGGCCACTGCCAAGGAAGAACGCAAGGTGGAGGCGGAGACAGGACACGAGCTGAAGAAGGGCGAAAAGCGCTTCGAAGAGCGCTCACGCAGTTCGGACGGAAAGAGCGCCGGAACAAAGCAGAAGTAGGTGGTCTGGTCCTTGGGTTGCGAACGGTTCGCTAGAGCTCGATCAGCGTCTTGAACCCGCCATAGATCATGCGCTTGCCGTCGAAGGGCATCGAGTGCGGATCGTCGATCTTGAGGCGGGGGTCGGCCATCACCTTTTTGTTGATCTCGTCGCGGGCCTCGCGCGATTCGTAGGTGATCCAGGAGAAAACGATCGTTTCGCCTTCCTTCTGCAACACTGCGCGCGGGAAGGACGTGACTTCGCCATAGGGCACATCGTCGGCTACCGTCTCGACGAAGGAAAGCGCACCGTGATCCTTCCAGATTTCGCCGGCCGTCTGCGCCATTTGCTTATAGTCCTCCAGCTTCTCGGTTGGCACGGCGAGAATGAAACCATCGACATATGGCATTGGGTCAACTCCTCCTGACAAACTTACTGTGTTCAACGGCTTGAGAGAGGGCGAAGTTCCGCGGGCGTCTTATGGAGACTAGCGCCATCAGATCTTGCGGGCCAGCATCTGGATTGGCGCGATCGAGCCGGCGGCAAGGGCTGCCATGACATTGCCCAGCCGCTGCGGTGTCGCGGGACCCATCAGCGTGTGCAGGCTGAGTGGAGGGGCGCCATTTTTGGCGGCGTTTTCGCGCATTTCGCGACCGAGCGTCAGGGCCATCTGACGCCGGTTCTTTTCGGTCACGATCATAAGACCGGCCTTGGTCAGGAGATTGCGGTAGGTGGCGGGTGCCTCGACGAAGCTGGTTTCCAGCGTGTCGGCCCAGGGCATCGGGTAGGGCAGGTCTTCGCCGCTGACATTCATGATGTCGTAGACGCCGAATACGCCGCCCTTCTTGAGAATGCGATGGACCTCGCGGAACGCGCCGGCTTTGTCGCCGATGTTCATGCCGACGTGGATAAGGGTGGCGCGGTCGAAGCTGGCGTCTTCGAAGGGAAGGGACAGCGCGCTCGCCTGCCGGAACGACACCAGATCGGCGAGCCCGCAGCGCCCGGTGAGCGAGGTCGCGACGCTGACATACTCGTCAGTGACGTCGACGCCGACGACGGTGCAGCCGTGATGCTCGGCAAAATAGCGCGCCGGTCCACCGATGCCGGCACCGACATCAAGCAGTTTCATGCCCGGCGAAATGGCAAGGTCGTTGGCCAGATCGATGGTGGCAGCGAGCCAGCCGAGGTGGAACTCGTCGGCGCCGGAAAGGTCTGCGGGGTCGAGGCGGTCAACATCCTTTCCGGCTGTCTTCAGCGCGTCGAGGATCGCGCGTTCAAGCGCGCCGTGGCTGTAGTGCCTCGCAACGTCCTCCTCGGTGGTCATATTTGACCTCGCCTGAAAGCCGGCTGGGTTTATCGCATTGAAGCTACTCCTTTTTCATGAGCTTGAAAACGAAGATCACTCTGATTTGCCGGTATCGGGCTTGCCCCTGCGTTCCAAATTTCTTGTGACTTGATGCAACCGTTGGAGTAATTGTCTGTTTAGGTCAGCTCGCAGCAGCGGGCATGCATGGGCGCGGCGAAACAGGGAAGAGGTTGGCATGCTTTGGAAAGGTCGTCGGCAGAGTGAGAATGTTGAGGACGAGCGCGGCCAGGGCGGCGGCTTCGGCGGTGGCGGGCTTGGACGCGGCGGCGGCTTTCGCATTCCGATCGGCGGTACTGCCGGCGGTGGCGGACTTTCGGGCATCATCATTCTGGTGGTGCTGTTCTTCGCGCTGAAGGCCTGCGGCATCGACCCGATGGCGATATTGGCCGGCGGCGATGGTGCTATCCCCGGTGGCGGCGGCCAGATCAGCCAGACCGAACCGAAATCCAATGATGAGATGAAGCAGTTCGTCTCCACCGTGCTCGCTGAAACAGAAGACGTCTGGAGCGGCATCTTCCAGGCCGAGGGCCTGAAATACGAAGATCCGACGATGGTGCTGTTTTCAGGCCAGACGCGTTCGGCCTGCGGCTTCGCTTCTGCGGCGTCGGGTCCGTTCTACTGCCCCGGCGACCGCAAGGTCTACATCGACCTCGCCTTCTACGACCAGCTCGACCGCCAGTTCGGCGCTTCGGGCGATTTCGCGCAAGCCTATGTGCTGGCGCATGAGGTCGGCCATCACGTGCAGAACCTGACCGGCATCCTGCCGAAGTTCAATCAGATGCGCCAACAGATGGGTGAGGCGCAGGCCAACCAGATGTCGACGCGCGTCGAACTGCAGGCCGACTGCTTCGCCGGAATCTGGGGTCACTTCACTGCGCAGAAAGGTCTGCTCGAGCAGGGCGACCTTGAAGAAGCGCTGAATGCCGCCCAGCAGATCGGCGACGATACACTGCAGCGCAAGACGCAAGGCTATGTCGTGCCGGAAAGCTTCAACCATGGCACCTCCGCACAACGCGTGACCTGGTTCAAGCGGGGCTTCCAGAGCGGCAAGCTGGCGGATTGCGACACGTTCAACAATCCGGTCTGAACGGAGCGTTATATTCTTACGAAGCCCGTTCCGGCCAAGCCGGGGCGGGCTTTCTGATTCAGACCTTGCCGGCGTCGCGGTCGCGCACTGCCTTGGCGTGCCATTCGCGATCGATCGATCCTTCCTCGGCCTTGTGGAAGAACTGCGAGCAGACGAGCCAGCCTTTTAGCGGCCGCAACAGCGCGGTGCAGGCGAGAAGGGTCAGAGGCAGGGTGGTCAGCAGATGAACCCAGATCGGCGGCTCATAGGTCAGTTGCAGCCAGAGCGCGAAGAGAAGGGCGGGCACCGCGACGATCGTCATCGAGAAGAAGGCCGGGCCATCGGCCGGATCGGCAAAGGAATAATCAAGGCCGCAGACCTCGCAGCGTGGTGCAAGCTTTACGAAGCCCTGAAACAGATGGCCTTTCTGGCAGCGCGGACAAAGTCCGAGAATGCCCGTCTTGGCCGGGTTGGTGGTGGGGGTAAAGCTGGTGCTTTCCATGGCGGACCTCATGATCTGCCTGAGATATAAGCCTGCCTGCGGCATCTACCCCTGTGACATAGGCGTCCTGCGGCAAAAAGCCAGGGGCTTGATGGACCGTTCATACGTTTGGAGGATCGGGACGAAAACGGAGTATCCGGCTCTCACAACTGCCAGCTTTTTCGCGGATTGGCGGCGCCACTAGACTACCCTCCAGAGGGAGGGACACCCCATGCGTGTTTTGATCAACTGGTGTAAAACAGCAGTATTCCTGTCGGCTGGTGCAGCTTCGATTCTTCCAGCCCATGCCGACCCGCTTCGGCTGCCGTTTGCGGCGCTGAACGAATATTTTTCCCACGTACCGGCGCTTCCGATCAGATTACCGAATAACGATGTGCCGGGTGATATCTATATCACTCCGTATGAGGGCTATCAGGCTCGAAACGGCGAGTGCTTTCCGCAGCTTGTTCCAACCGAGGCCCCTACGAACCTGGCGGCAGCCCAAATCGTGGCATCGCAAACCGCACAAGGTGAGATTGGCGCAAAGGTCTCCGAAATTGTCGATTTAACTGCGCAGGCCGGTGTTTCATTAAAGGAAAACTATGCCCTGGTCTTCGACGATGCATCCGTCCGCAGCTATACGAACCTCGAGATTTCGGATGCGCTCCAACACCTTCCCACGAATTGCGCAGACCGCTTGAGAACGATTCTGGGGTCCAGCCCAAATCAGACGGTCCAAGGCGTGCTTTGGATATTACGGGATGTCATCAGCGCTCGCATGACCGCGGAACTGGCCGTGGAAAGCGGAAACACCGCAAATGTCGGCGCGGAGCTGGACGCCCGCCTGAACGGCCTGATCAGCGATCCCAAGGTCTCCATTTCAAGCGAGCTTCAAAGCAGCGGGAAAGTAAAAATAGGCTATGCTAGCGTGCTGCCGGTCGCCTACAGGCCCGCATTCATATCGTTGGATGATATGAGGCGACTGCAATATTACGACGAGCACGCCTTCTGGGCCTGGTTCAAAGGCGTGCTGACCGGAACGACGCCGGCGCTCGATGAACTGAAAAAGGTCCGCGAGCAGTTTCCCGATATTCCCGACGCCGATGTGGGCGGCTTGCCAAGACCCGGGGCTATCTACAAGCGAATGGGCGAGGGCAAGCCGATCGAGTACAACCCGGAAAATCCGGAACACCGCGCATATCTGGAGCATTCCAGCCTGCTGCTGGCTGCGTCCTGGGAACTGTATCGCGAGCCCTGACCGGTTGGTCGTGCTGCTTACCGCTCGGCCAGTGCCGGTTCGCCCTTGCGCTCGCGGATGAGGTTGACGAAGCGGCGGAAGAGATAGTGCGAATCCTGCGGGCCGGGCGAGGCTTCGGGGTGATGCTGGACGGAGAATACCGGGCGGCCCTTGAGCGCGATGCCGCAGTTCGAGCCGTCGAACAGCGAAACGTGAGTCTCTTCAACGCCTTCCGGCAGCGATTTCGCGTCGACCGCGAAGCCGTGATTCATCGACACGATCTCGACCTTGCCGGTGGTGTGGTCCTTGACCGGGTGGTTGGCGCCGTGATGGCCCTGGTGCATCTTTTCGGTCTTGCCGCCGAGCGCCAGCGCCAGCATCTGGTGGCCGAGGCAGATGCCGAAGACCGGGATTTCGGTCTTGAGCAGGTCCTTGATGACCGGCACGGAATATTCGCCTGTGGCGGCCGGGTCGCCGGGGCCGTTGGACAGGAAGATGCCGTCCGGCTTCATGGCGAGGATTTCGTCGGCGCCGGTCTTGGCCGGCACGACGGTGACCTTTGCGCCGAGGCCGGCGAGCAGCCGCAGGATGTTGCGCTTCACGCCGTAGTCGATGGCGACGACGTGCATGGTCGGGGCATCCTGCTCGGCGTAGCCTTCGTTCCAGACCCAGGGCGTCTCGCGCCAGACCGAGGACTGGCCGGAGGTGACTTCCTTGGCGAGGTCGAGGCCGACGAGGCCGGACCAGGCGGCGGCGCGAGCCTTCAGATCGGGGAGATCGAACTTGCCGTCCGGCGCATGGGCGATGATCGCGTTGGGTGAGCCCTTTTCGCGGATGAGCGCGGTGAGCGCGCGGGTGTCGATGCCGGACATGGCGACGATGCCGCGCTTCTTCAACCACGCGTCGAGATCGCCGGCGGCGCGGTAGCTCGACGGGTTGGTGACATCAGCCTTGAACACCGCGCCGACAGCGCCGTTGCGCGCGGCGGGGTTCAAGTCTTCGATGTCCTCGTTGTTGGTGCCGATATTGCCGATATGCGGGAAGGTGAAGGTGACGATCTGGCCGGCATAGGACGGGTCGGTGAGGATTTCCTGGTAGCCGGTGAGCGCGGTGTTGAAGCAGACTTCAGCCACCGCCGAACCCGTCGCGCCAAGGCCGCGGCCCTCGATGACCGTCCCGTCGGCCAGAACCAGCACTGCGGTCGGCACTTCGGTTGCCCAGGGGGCGGTGGTCGCGGCCATGTCAGCTACTCCGTATATCGTTCATCTCTGTCGGCATCGTCAGCGGGCGGAGGCAGTGCCGCGCCCTTGCAAGATGGCCCGCGAAGGGCCATATGGCGCAACGAAAAGCACGGGCTGCCGCGACAATCGCAAACCCCCGTGCACACCCAAAAACTAGTCCATGCAAGGCGCGGACAATAGGCGAAGGTGTTGACGCGGTCAATGAGCGCGCAAACGATTGCGGTTAAATATTTTCCCTAACGATATCAGGGGTTTAACTGCATGCATTGGTTTGCTTTGTTCGTTCGGCGGCATTAGAGGCTGCACGCATCCCATGGAATCGGGATGCGGCTTCGAACTGCCGTCGAGCCGCCGAAAACCGGTTCCCCCGTTTCGGGAACATGGTCTATTGTTCGCTGCCCATTAAGGAGTTACCGCCATGCGCGAGATCATCGCCCAGGCCCTCAAGACCGCGCTGAAAGCGCAGGACAAGCGCCGCACCTCGACGCTGCGGCTGATCAATGCCGCGATCCAGGATCGCGACATCGCCCATCGCGGCGTCGGCAAGGACCCGGTGAGCGACGAGGAGATCATGCTGATCCTGGCCAAGATGGTGAAGCAGCGCGAGGAGTCGGCCAAGGCCTTCGAGGAAGGTAACCGGCTGGAGCTTGCCGCACAGGAGCGCGACGAGATCGAGATCATTCGCGACTTCATGCCCAAGCAGCTCGGCGACGAGGATGTGAAGCAGGCATGCCAGGCGGTGATCGATGAGGTCGGCGCCGAGGGCCTGCGCGACATGGGCCGTTGCATGAACGCGCTGAAGGACAAATATGCCGGCCAGATGGACTTCTCCAAGGCCAGCGGCATCGTCAAGACGATGCTGCAATAGGCGGCGATTGGGGACTGTCCTCTCGCACCGGTCGATATCAGCCTGGCTTTTCAACCTGAAGAGTCAGGCTGATCTGTGAAGAAAGGCCTGTTAAGCCGTCCGTTCCGGCTCAATGCCTTGCACCACCCCCCGGTATCTGATTCCCTACAGTTGATCCGATTCGGGGCAGGGGCGCTGCAGAGGAAATGACAATATGAGCACCTCCAAGAAACCGGAAATCTCGGAAATGCGGCCGAAGCTGACGGTCATTGGCGTCGGCGGTGGCGGTGGCAATGCCGTCAACAACATGATCGCCGAGGGCCTGGAGGGCACGGACTTCATCGCGGCCAACACCGATGCGCAGGCGCTGACCATGTCGAAGGCGCCGCGGCTGATCCAGTTGGGCGCGCTGGTGACCGAGGGTCTGGGGGCTGGATCGCTGCCCGAGATCGGCCAGGCGGCGGCTGAAGAATCCATCGACGAGATCATGGACCACCTTGCCGGCACGCATATGTGCTTCGTCACGGCCGGCATGGGCGGTGGCACCGGAACGGGTGCTGCCCATGTGATCGCCAAGGCTGCGCGCGACGCCGGCATCCTGACGGTGGCTGTCGTGACCAAGCCCTTTACCTTCGAGGGCAAGCGCCGCATGCAGATGGCCGATCGCGGCATCGAGCTTCTGCGCCAGGCCGCCGACACGGTCATCGTCATTCCGAACCAGAACCTGTTCAGGATCGCCACCGAAAAGACCAGTTTTGAGGATGCCTTCGGCATCGCTGACCGTGTGCTCTATTCGGGCGTGAGCTGCATAACAAATCTCATCGTCAAGGAAGGCCTGATCAATCTCGACTTCGCCGACGTGAAAACCGTCATGAAGGACATGGGCCGAGCGATGATGGGCACGGGCGTCGGCACCGGCGAGGGCCGGGCCAGAAAGGCTGCCGAAGCCTCCATCGCCAACCCGCTGCTGGACGAGAACTCGATGAAGGGCGCAAGGGGCGTTCTGGTGTCGATTTCGGGCGGCCTGGACATGACGCTGTTCGAGGTGGATGAGGCCGCTACCCGCATCCGCGAAGAAGCGGGCGACGAGGCCGATATCATCGTCGGCGCGATCTTCGATGAAACGCTCAAGGGCCAGTTCAAGGTGTCTGTCGTGGCCACGGGGTTGGAGCCGCCGTCGGCACAAGCCGATCCGATCGTGAACATGCGCGGACAGCCGGCGCTGGATCAGATGCAGACCACGCATTGACCGGCTGAAATGCGCGGCATGCGTGCCGGGTCTTCGTATCTGACAGAGTGCATTCCATGACCATCGAGCTCGTAAAGCCGTCGCTCGAATATCTGCCCACCTATGTGCAGGCGCTGGAGCGCGGCTGGTCGCCTGACAATGTGAGCCCGGCAGCAACCATTCGCGCGCAGCTGGATGCGATCGACCGCGATGCCGCTGCCTTCGTGGCAAGCCTGGACGATCCCGAGGCGAAAGGCGGGCCGATCACATTGCCCGACGGCAAGCAGGTGCCGCGCCTGCCTGCATACCGCCGCTGGATGTGGGATGGCGAGTTGGCTGGCTCCATCGGATTTCGCTGGCAACAGGGCACCTCGGCACTGCCGCCGCATGTGCTTGGCCATATCGGCTATGCGGTCGTGCCGTGGAGACGGCAGCGCGGCTATGCCACGCAGGCTTTGGCGCTGCTTCTGCCACAAGCGCGGGCTCTCGGGCTCGACTATGTCGAGATCACCGCCAAGCCGGACAATCTGCCTTCACAGAAAGTCATCACCGCCAATGGCGGCGTGCTGGTGGAACGCTTCTTCGAGGATGCCGCCTATGGCGGCGAAGAGAGCTTGCGGTTCCGGATCGTGTTGTGAGGGGGCTCGGACCTAGGACAATCGCATCTGGAATTCGACCCCCACTCCGTCTCGGCTTCGCCGAGCCACCTCTCCCCCGATCGACGGGGGAGAGGAAACGCCGTCCGCAAGGCTGGCTCCTTTCCTCTCCCCTTTTGAGGGGGAGAGGTGTCACGCGAAGCGTGACGGAGTGGGGGTCTGCTGCCATATGCAATTGCCTTCCCTTGAAGGGAAGGTATCACCCCGTCTTCAGCCGCGACCCGCTCAGCAACCCCTGTTCCTCCAGAACCGGATAGACCATCGATGCCAGAAGCGAGTTGATCTGCTTGAGGTCGCGGATGGTGTCGAGGTGGATGGAGCTGGTCTCGACGCTCTTGGCGGTGCCGTCGCGCAGGCGCACGAAATGGCTGTTGCTGGTTTCCTTCTCGAAATCGCGCAGCCGGTCCTTTTCCTGTACGAGCTGGCGCGCGGTGGTGGCGTCGCGCGATATCAGCACGTTGAAGGCAAGTCGGGCGTTGGCCAGCACCGAGGCGTGGAAGGCGGTGAGTTCGCGCCAGCCCTCGTCGGTGAACTCCAGTCCGCGGTCGAACTTCTTCTGCACGTGGACAAGCATGTTGCGCACGATGATGTCGCCGACCTGCTCCAGCTTGACGCAGGCACCGATCAGTTCCTGGCAGCGCAAAGCTTCATCTTCGGTCATCTGCCGGGCCGTCGCCTTGGCGAGGTAGAGCTTTATCGCGGCGTGCTTGCGGTCGACGCGGTCGTCCAATGCGGCCAGTGCCCTGATCTTGTCGGGGTCGGCCTTCTCGTAGAGCTCGATGATGCGCTTCAGCATGATCTCGACGGTTTCGCAGACACGCACCACCTCGCGCGTGGCGTTGGCGAGCGCCTGGCTCGGCGTATCGAGGGCAGCTTCGTTGAGCGCGCTGAGCTCGACGGTGGCAAGCGATTCAGCCGATTCTGGCGGTGTGCCGAGCGCCACAATGCGCTCCGACGCCTTGTAAACGAGGCCGGCGAGCGGAATGCCGGCAATCAGGATGATGACGTTGAAGAGGATATGCGCATTGACGATCTGGTCGGGTGCGGTAGCTCCCAGGAACGAAACCGACGGCTTGAACATCATGAACAGGATGAGCATGACCACCGAGCCCATGCCGCGCATCAAAAGGTTGCCGATGGGCACCACGCGGATGGCGGGCTCGGCCGTGCGGGTGAGCAGCGGCGCGATGAGCGAGGAGCCGAGATTGACGCCCAGCACCAGCGCCACGCCGAGCTCCGGCGTGATGAAGCCGCGGCCGGCCAGCGTCGCCATCAGAAGCACGGCTGCGATGCTTGACTGGAACAGCCAGGTGACGAGCCCGGCGAGAAGAAAGGCCGTGATCAGGTCTGTGGAGAAATAATTGACGATGACTGGCAGGAGGCGGCTCTCGCGCAGGGGCTCGGATGCCTGGCCGATCATCTCCAGCGACAGGATCAACAGACCGATGCCGACCAGTATGCGGCCGATCTGGCGCCAGTCGCGCCGCTCGGTAGCCATGAACATGACGGTTCCGGCGACCAGGCACAGTGGCACCAGCAGCGTAAGATCAAAGGTCAGCAGCTTGACCACCAGCGCCGAGCCGATTTCGGCACCGCGCACGGCAAGCTGGCCGGCCGCACCCGAAACGATGCCGGACCCGGCGAAGGAACTGACGAGCAGGGTGACGGCAGTGGAGCTTTGCAAGGCGATCGCCAGCCCGGTGCCGGCCAGAACCGCCATGATCGGATTGCGCATGGTGGCGCGCAGGCGATGGCGCAGAACGTCGCCATAAGCGCGCTCGACGCCGGTTTTCACCATGCGGGTGGCAAACAGCATCAGCGCAACCGCGCCGGCGAGATGCAGAAGGACGACCGATCCGCTCATGGGCGCGCACTTTCAGCGCAAGCAACCACCGGCGCCTGCCCGAGGCGCCTTGAAAGGCAGTCTGTGATGCGAATCGAAGTCATGATCTGTCCGGCATTAGTTTAGCCGGATAATATTTTTCGTCCATGGTCATGGGCCGTTTCCTGCCGACGCAAAGTGTCGGAAATGAAGCGGTTGGCCCGTTCAACCGGCTTTCTTGTTCTTTAATGTCTCGCGCATGAAATGGCGCAGCACCGCATTGATGCGCGTCTGATAACCCTTGCCAGTGGCCTTGAAGAAATCGAGGACATCGGAATCGAGGCGAATGGAGACGGCCTGTTTCGGCTGCGGATAGACAAGGGTTGCCTGCGACCAGTCGATATCGACGAAATCAGCCCAGTCAGGATCGTCGCGCATCTGCGCTTCGATCTCTTCATCGGTCATCGCATCGACGCGTGCCCAGTCGGAGCGCGTGCCTTGACGCTTTGTCCGCTCCAGCGCCTCCTCAAGGGAAGTAGTGACGGTATGCTCTTTGCTCATCTTTTCTGGCCGCTCTGGCAGATATGATCCGGCATTTTTCGCCCCTCATTGTATAGATGACGGCGATTATTCGGCCGGAAGCGGGGCATATCGCCAGCGTGCGGACTTCTCCATCTCTGTCGGACCGAACTTCGATGTGTGGTTGCGACAATGCGATCGCCGCTTCGTCGAAATCGATACCGTGCTTTTGAATGTTGCTTTGCTCTTTGCCGAGGTTCCATTCGAACCCGCTGAATTCCAACGTCTCGATGCGGTGCATGACGTCTCCGCGAGTTGAGGCCGATTATTCATTCCATCGGCACGTCATGCGCCTCAGTGTGTATATACAATTGTAATTCGATCAAAACAACCTGTGAAAAGCGGGTATGTCCGAACTTGGTTGTCGTCGGCCTGGCAGATCATGCTTATATGGCGTGAAGAGAGAACCGAAAAATGCGCTTCCCGCCCTCATTCCTTGACGAGATACGCGATCGCGTGCCGATTTCGTCCGTGATCGGTATGCGCGTGTCGTGGGAAAGGAAGAAGACCAACGCGTCGCGTGGCGATTTCTGGGCGTGCTGTCCGTTTCACGGTGAAAAGTCGCCGAGCTTTCACTGCGAGGACAAGAAGGGCCGCTATCACTGCTTCGGCTGCGGTGTTTCGGGCGATCATTTCAAATTCCTGACCGAACTCGACGGCATGAGCTTTCCCGAGGCCGTCGAGCGCATCGCCGACATGGCCGGTGTGCCGATGCCGGCGCGCGACGCCAACGAGGAGCGGCGTGAGCGCGAGCGGGCCTCGCTGCACGACGTCATGGAAATGGCGACGAAGTTCTTCGAGGAGCGGCTGCAAAGTGCCGATGGCGCCAAGGCGCGGGCTTATCTTCGTGACCGTGGCCTGACGCCGGCGACGCAGCAGGCGTTCCGGCTGGGCTTTGCGCCGGACAGCCGCAATGCGCTGAAGGAACATCTGGCCAGCAAGGGCGTCGAGAAGACGCAGATCGAAGCCTGCGGCCTTGTCCGGCATGGCGACGATATTCCCGTCTCCTATGACTGGTTTCGCGACCGCATCATGTTTCCGATCCCGGATTCGCGGGGGCGCATCATCGCCTTTGGCGGCCGGGCGCTGGCGCCTGACGCGCTTGCCAAATACATGAATTCGCCCGACACCGAGCTCTTCCACAAGGGCAACGTGCTCTACAATTTCGCCCGTGCCCGTAAGGCCATGGGCAAGGACGGCACGGTGATCGCCGTCGAAGGCTATATGGACGTGATCGCGCTGGCGCAGGCGGGTTTCGAGAATGCGGTGGCACCGCTTGGGACAGCGCTGACCGAAAACCAGCTCGAACTGCTGTGGCGCATGACCGGCGAGCCGGTGCTGTGCTTCGACGGCGACCAGGCCGGCCTGCGCGCCGCCTGGAGGGCTGCCGACATGGTGCTGCCGATGGTGCAGGCCGGGCGCACGGCGCGGTTCGCGCTTCTGCCGGAAGGCAAGGACCCCGACGATCTGGTCAAGGCCGAAGGGCCGGAGGCGTTCAAGGCAGTGCTGTCGGAAGCGCGGCCGCTGGCGGAGCTTCTGTGGATGCGCGAGACCTCCGGAGGCGTCTTCGACACGCCAGAGCGTCGCGCCGACCTCGAAAAGACGCTGCGGGAGCTGACGTCGCGCATTCAGGACGAGAGCGTGCGCTATCACTATGCGCAGAACATGCGCGAACGGGTGCTGAGTTTCTTCGGCTCGCAGCGCGGCAACAGGCAGCAGCGGCCGGGCGACCGCGACAAGGGGCGCTTCGGCGGCGGGCAGGGCGGCCAATGGTCGCGCGGTGGTGGTGTCGCCAACGGGCGCACCGCGATCTCGGAGAGCCTCGGCCGCTCGTCCCTGGTCAAGCGGGCGGGCGAAGTCATGTCGGTTCGCGAGGCGGTGCTGATCGTTGCGCTGGTCAACCATCCGGCGTTGGTCGAGGAGCATTTCGATCACGTCGAGCGGCTCGATCTTGCCAATGCCGACCTGCGCAAACTCCATACCGCACTGATCGATGCCCTGGCGCATGGCGCGGGCAATAGCAGGGATGCGGTGATCGAGACGATCGGCCGCGCCGGATGCATCGATGTGTGGGAGCGTGCGGTGACGCTTACCAAGCGGGCGCGGCAGTGGCCGGCGCTGGAAGACGCCGCAATCGAGGACGCCCGCGACGCCTTTGTCCAGGTGCTGCACTTGCACCGCAGCGCGCGCACTCTACATAAGGAGCTGAAAGTAGCTGAGACGGCTCTCGCGACTGACCCCACAGACGAAAACTACCGCCACCTGGTGGAAATCCAGGCGCAGTTTCGTGACGTGCAGGCGACCGAAGCGCTGATCGAAGGCTTTGGCATATCGTCGGGTCGGGCCGGCCGTGCTTGATGAATTGGTTTGATGCACTATTTTGCCGGCGTGGTTGGCAAAGCTGTGTGGAAGCCGGTGAGGCAGGAAGGTCGCAATCCTTCAATTGATTCGCTTTTTTAACGCGAATCATGCGACAGGCGCTTGACCTTCCGTCGGATTGGCGGAATCAGAACGATTCGAAACGTTAATGCGCGGGCACGTCCGCACCCAAACATGACAAAACGGAGTACTGATCTGGACGGCGCAGGCAACCCGCCCCAGTTATCAGGGTTAATCAGGACTTAAGACACGCGCTGCTACTGGCTCGTGAATCGCAGTAAAGCGTGTGTTGATTTGCCCGGGTTATCGGAGTCTCGAAGGCTTCGCAACATCCGGCTTGGAGAAAGCAAAAGAATGGCGACAAAGGAAAAGGAAGAGGTCGAGACCGAACGCGAAGGCGCCACCGATGGCCCTCTGCTCGACCTTTCCGATGATGCTGTCAAGAAGATGATCAAGGTCGCGAAGAAGCGCGGCTATGTGACCATGGATGAGCTGAACTCGGTGCTGCCCTCGGAGGAAGTGACCTCCGAGCAGATCGAGGACACCATGGCCATGCTTTCGGACATGGGCATCAATGTCGTCGAGGATGACGAGGCCGGCGAAGAGGCCGAAGGCGAAAGCAATAATGCTGCCGACGCCGAGGAGGACGCCAACGAGCTTGCCGAGCAGACCGGCACGGCCGTTGCCGCCACCACGACCAAGAAAGAGCCGACCGACCGCACCGACGATCCCGTCCGCATGTATCTGCGCGAGATGGGTTCGGTGGAGCTTCTGTCGCGCGAAGGCGAAATCGCCATCGCCAAGCGCATCGAGGCCGGCCGCGAGACGATGATTGCGGGTCTTTGCGAAAGCCCGCTGACCTTCCAGGCCATCATCATCTGGCGTGACGAACTCAACGAGGCCAAGATCCTGCTGCGCGAGATCATCGATCTCGAAGCCACCTATGCCGGCCCCGAGGCCAGGCAGGCACCGACGCTGGAGCGCCAGGAAGAGCTGGAACGCCCCAAGACGCCCGAGGACCGCAACCCGCCGCGCCGTTCGCGCGACGATGACGACATCACCAATGTCGGCGGCGAAAACCGCTCGGAAGAAGAAGACGAGGACGAAGACGAGGCCAGCCTTTCGCTGGCAGCCATGGAAGCGGAGCTTCGCCCGCAGGTCATGGAGACGCTCGACGTCATCGCCGACACCTACAAGAAGCTGCGCAAGCTTCAGGACCAGCAGGTGGAAAACCGCCTTGCGGCGCAGGGCACCCTGTCGCCCAGTCAGGACCGCCGCCTGAAGGAGCTGAAGGACCAGCTCATCACCGCCGTGAAGTCGCTGTCGCTCAACAACGCCCGCATCGAGGCGCTGGTCGAGCAGCTCTACGACATCAACAAGCGCCTGGTGCAGAACGAAGGCAAGCTGCTTCGGCTCGCCGAAAGCTTTGGCGTGCGCCGCGAGGAGTTCCTGAAGGAATACCACGGCTCCGAGCTCGACCCCAACTGGACGCGCTCGATCTCCAATCTGACGTCGCGTGGCTGGAAGGAATTCACCACGCGCGAGAAGGATACGATCCGCGACCTTCGCGCCGAGATCCAGAATCTCGCCACCGAAACCGCCATCTCGATCGCGGAATTCCGCAAGATCGTGAACCAGGTGCAGAAGGGCGAACGCGAAGCAGCGATTGCCAAGAAGGAGATGGTCGAGGCCAATCTGCGCCTCGTCATCTCCATCGCCAAGAAATACACCAACCGCGGCCTGCAGTTCCTCGATCTTATCCAGGAAGGCAATATCGGCCTGATGAAGGCGGTCGATAAGTTCGAATACCGTCGCGGCTACAAGTTCTCGACCTACGCGACCTGGTGGATCAGGCAGGCGATCACGCGTTCGATCGCCGATCAGGCTCGTACCATCCGCATTCCGGTGCATATGATCGAGACGATCAACAAGATCGTGCGCACCTCGCGCCAGATGCTGCACGAGATCGGCCGCGAGCCGACGCCGGAAGAACTGGCCGAAAAGCTCGCCATGCCGCTCGAAAAGGTGCGCAAGGTTCTCAAGATCGCCAAGGAGCCGATCTCGCTCGAAACGCCGGTTGGCGACGAGGAGGATTCGCACCTCGGCGACTTCATCGAGGACAAGATGGCGATCCTGCCGATCGACGCGGCAATCCAGGCCAATCTGCGCGAGACGACCACGCGCGTTCTGGCCTCGCTCACGCCGCGCGAAGAGCGCGTGCTGCGCATGCGCTTCGGCATCGGCATGAACACCGACCACACGCTGGAAGAAGTCGGCCAGCAGTTCTCGGTTACCCGCGAGCGTATCCGTCAGATCGAAGCCAAGGCGCTGCGCAAGCTCAAGCATCCGAGCCGCTCGCGCAAGCTGCGCAGCTTCCTCGACAGCTAAATCGCGCAATAATGCACGACATGAAAAGGGCGGCTCAGGCCGCCCTTTTTCGTTGGCATCCACCGTTGAGCTAGCTTGCCGGTATTTTAGCATCGGCTCATAATATGGGTGGCAGAAGCGGAGGGCTATAAACCCGGCCGCCTGACACGGCGCTGACCCGAGTCACGGCACCGGAGGGAGGTGTACCGTGACGACCTACATCATGCTTCTGAACTGGACGGAAACGGGCGTGAAGAACGTGCGCGAATCGCCGCGCCGGCTCGATGCTGCGAGAAAACAGCTCGCCGACATGGGCGGGTCCTTCAAGGCATTTTACATGACCATGGGCGAGCACGACATGGTTGCGGTCTGCGAGGCGCCGGATGATGCAGTCGCGGCGCGCTTCGCGTTGCAACTCGGCATGGGCGGCAATGTGCGCAGTTGCACGCTCAAGGCGTTTCCGGAAGCAGCTTACCGCGAGATCATCGCCTCGCTTGGGTAGGCGTGTGCCACAGACTTTCGGCCTCGTATTGCCTCGACTGGTTTGCCGGAACGGGTTAACTTATGTCCCAGGCAAGAAACGAGGTGTGCATGTCTTTTCTGAAGCGTCTTTTCGGTGGCGGCGGTAGCGAAACCGGCCAAGCGGCGCCGGTCGCCGGCAAGGAGATCGAGCACAACGGATTTCGCATCCAGGCAACGCCTTTCAAGGAAGGCGGGCAGTTCCAGACCTGCGGCGTCGTCTCGAAGGAAATCGACGGCGTCGTCAAGGAGCACCGCTTCATCCGCGCCGACCGTTTTGCGTCTCTGGACGATGCGATCGACGTCGCCTTCAAGAAGGGCAAGCAGCTGATCGAGGAGCAGGGCGACAAGATCTTCGGCTGACTCTCAACACGCCATGCAGCCACGGGCTACATGTTTATCGCGGCATTGGGGATGACAAGCTGGTCCTTGTTGATCAGGACGATGGGCGCGTCGGTGCCCTCAACCGTCACGACCAGAAGCCGAACGTCCCACTGGCCGCCGGTGCGAATGGCATTTGAGGTCACCGTGCCGGTGCCTTTGTCGCCCTGAACGGGAATGCTGAGCTGTGCTGAGCCGGTGCCGCCGGCCTGAATGTCGACGCTGCCGCCGATCCAGAATTTCTCCGAGATATTGCTGCCCAGCGCGTTCTGGACTTCCGGGTTGGCGCGCACGGCGTCCATGCTGATGTGATAGGCACCGCTGTTCTTCATCGTCATGGGAACGGTGACGATCATGGCTGCTGCGGCGACGAAGCCGAGAACCCAGATGATCAGGCCGGCGATCGCCCATTTGCGCTGGGTGCTGCGGAAATGCTCGGCGTCGCGCCAGTAGCGGTTGCGCCAGGCCCAGCGGCTGCCCCGCAATCCGAGCACGATGATCATGATGATGTTGACCCCAGGGATCAGGGCGAGAAGCGCAATGAAGGTGCTGTTGCCGATGCCCCAGATCCAGTTGAGGAAAAACGCGCCCCAGTTCCAGCGGTCGAGTTCGTCCGGGATCTCGGCGGGGCTGTTCAGCGCTTCACGGGCCATTTCATTCTCCGGTCATTATCGTCCGATTCCCGAACGCTCGTGCTTGGCCTTTGTACATGCCCCAAGGCGCGAACAAAACCACCAGTTGCGTCCAGATCACGTGTTTTGCGCACCGTCAATCAGCAGGCCGTCGATCATTGCGGCGAGGGCGGCTGTGTGATCCTGCCTTGATGCGCCGGTCTCTATGGCAAGCGCTGCGCGGTCGAAGGCTGCCGATAGCAGCGCGGTTATGGCGTCGAGCGGCAGTTTCTTCATCACGCCCTCGCGCATGGCGATCGCGAGACCGGCGCGCAGGGTGCGGGTGCCGTTCTGGCCGTCGATTGCGTCCATGACAGCGCGGCCAAGCACGGCCGGCCCGTCGAGCAGCAGCAGCCGCGTTCGGCCGGGCGCGCTCATGGCGACCAGAAAAGCCTCGCCGCCCCTTATCAGGGCTTCGCGGGCGGACAGCGTTTCGGGGGAGGCCCGTTCTATTTCGTCAGCCACGGCCTGCGCCTCCTGTTCGACCACGGCCCGGAACAGCGCCTGCTTGTCTGAAAAATGATGGTAGAGCGCGCCGCGCGTGACGCCGGCGGCTGCGACGATCTCCGGTGTTCCGGTTTCCGCGTAGGATTTTTCGATGAAGAGCTTGCGCGCTGCGGCGATGAGGTCCGCGCGTGTTGCTTCGGTGCGCTCGCGGTTGGAACGCCGACTGGTTTCTAGTTGCATACATGCAGCCTGTATGTTATTTCGAAGTTACATGCAGACTGTATGTATTTCCAGAGGAGATTGGAAGCCATGAAAACCACCAGCTATTATCCAGTGATCATGACGGACGATGTCGCCGGGACTGCGAGCTTCTATAAAGAGCACCTGCGCTTCGCGCCGCTGTTCGAGAGCGACTGGTATGTCCATCTCCAGTCATCGGAGGACAAGCGCGTCAATCTCGGCATCGTCCAGGCCGATCACGAGACGATTCCAGAGCCTGCGCGGGGCAAGAGTGCGGCCGGCCTGCTGATCAATTTCGAGGTGAAGGACCCGGACGCGATCTATGCGCGCATTCTCGCGGCAGGCCTGCCGATTCTGCGGACGCTGCGTGACGAGCCTTTCGGCCAGCGCCATTTCATCATCGCCGATCCGAACGGCGTGCTGATCGATGTAATCAAGCCGATCCCGCCGAGCGAGGAGTTCGCGGCGCAGTATCTGGAGGGGGTTGCTGGTTGAACCTGGAGCGGGCAGGGCATGTTTCATCTGCCTTTTTCTGATGGACCCGAACTCGGTGTCGCATCCCCACCCCTAACCCCTCCCCACAAGGGGGAGGGGGACTTCTGCTGCACCGTCGACCAGTCTCAATCTTCGCCGTGCTTGGTGATCAAGGCGATGAAATCGTCCCCCTCCCCCTTGTGGGGAGGGGTTAGGGGTGGGGGTCTTTCTCAAAGACAACATCCGCGAAAAGGACGAATTCTTGATCCCTTCTGCCGTTTCGGAAAAGAATGGTAGAGAGGTTATGTCATGCGCTGGTTTCGAAATGCTTTGTCTTGTGCCCTTACGGCGATGGTCCTGTCCGGCTGCGCGATGGGTGGCGGCGTTTTCGGTACAACGATTGCTGACGGTACCGCGACGACGCGGGTCAAGACCGGCTCGGTGGGCGTGGGAACGTCAGGCGTCTCGACGGGATCGACGGATACGGTGGTGACCACCAACTGAACGTGCAGGCATAAGGGGAGGGATAAAAATGTCGCTGAAGAACAAGACGCTTTTCATTTCGGGCGGGTCGCGCGGGATCGGGTTGGCGATCGCGCTGAGGGCTGCGCGCGACGGCGCCAATGTCACCATTGCCGCCAAGACCGCCGAGCCGCATCCCAAGCTGCCGGGCACGATCTACACCTCGGCCGAGGAGATCGAGAAGGCCGGCGGCAAGGCGCTGCCGGTGATCTGCGATATCCGCGAGGAAGCGCAGGTGGCGGAAGCGGTTGCGAAGACCGTGGAAAAGTTCGGCGGCATCGACATCTGCATCAACAACGCCAGCGCGATCCAGCTCACCGGTACGCTGGAAACCGACATGAAGCGCTACGATCTGATGCACCAGATCAATACGCGCGGCACTTTCCTCGTTTCGAAAATGTGCATTCCGCACCTGAAGTTAGCGCAAAACCCTCATATTTTGAATCTGGCGCCACCACTCGACATGGAAGCGAAGTGGTTCAAGAACCACGTTGCCTACACGATGGCGAAGTTCGGCATGTCGATGTGCACGCTGGGCATGAGCGCGGAGTTCGCCAGGGACGGCATTGCCGTCAATTCGCTGTGGCCGCTGACGGCAATCGATACGGCCGCCATCCGCAATCTGCTCGGCGGCGAGGCGGTCGCCTCGATGAGCCGTTCGCCCGAGATCATGGCCGATGCCGCACACGCCATCCTGACGCGGCCGTCGCGCGAGACGACCGGCAATTTCTTCATCGACGAGCTTCTGCTGCGCGAGGCGGGCGTGACCGACTTTTCCAAGTATGCGCCCGGTGCGAAGGGCCCATTGGCCGGAGATTTCTTCGTGCCGGACGCAGTGTTTGCGCAGACCGACACGAAGGTGGTTGGACTGGGCGGGTAAAGCGGCCGATCAGTTCACCGGGCCGCCGCCGCCGATATCTTCCATCGTCGGTTCGGCCGGGCTCACGCCGGTGGCGCGGTTGACCGCCACGGTCACGAACCACAGCAACACACCGATGCCGATCAGAACGCCGGCGATCGTGTACTGGATGGGGTCGCGGCCGGTCCATGGGCCGGCGAAGAAGGCGCAGGCGAGCGCGCCGACCACTGGCAGGAAGGTCGGCGTGCGGAAATGCTCGTGCTTGACCGGGTCCTTGCGCAGCACCAGCACGGCGATGTTCACGACCGTGAAGACGCAGAGCAGCAGCAGCGCGGTGGTGCCGCCCAGCGCCGGAACCTCGCCGACGAAGGTGATCAGCGCGAAGGCGAGCAGCGTGGTGAAGCCGATGGCGATATAGGGCGTGCGGCGTGTGTGATGAACCTTGCCGAGGGCCGTCGGCAGCACGTGCTCGCGGCTCATGCCATAGACCAGCCGGCTTGCCATCAGCATGTTGATCAGCGCGCTGTTGGCGACCGCGAACATGGTGATGAAGCCGAAGATTTCGAGCGGAAAGTTCGGTGCGCCGGCTTCGACCACCTTGAGCAGCGGCGTCTCGCCTTCGCCGAGCTGCTCAGGCGGCACAAGGGTGATCGCCGAGATCGACACCAGCACATAGATGACGCCGGTGATGAGCAGGCCGAGCAGCAGGATTTTGGGAAAAATGCGAGTCGGATCCTGGGTTTCCTCCGCCATGTTCACGGAGTCCTCGAAGCCGACCATGGCGAAGAAAGCCAGCGTCGTTGCACCGATCACCGCCCAGAAGGCGGTGCGGTCCGGTGCCGTGCTGAACTGCGTGACACGAGAAACGTCGCCTTCGCCGGCGCCGATAGCCCACAGGCCGATGAAGATGATGATGAGCAGGCCGGTCAGCTCGACACAGGTCAGTACGACATTGGCCTTCACGCTTTCGCCGACGCCGCGGAAGTTGACCGCGGCTACGATCGCCATGAAGGCGAGGCCGATCAGCGTGATGCCTATGCCGCTTTCCAGGCCGAGATTGAAGGCATGGGACATGTTGGCGGCGAAGGCCCGCGAGGCGGTCGAGGCCGAGGTGATGCCCGAGCACATGACCGCGAAGGCAACGATGAAGGTGATGAAGTGGATGCCGAACGCCTTGTGCGCGTAGAGTGCTGCACCGGCTGCTTTCGGATATTTGGTCACCAGTTCCAGATAGCTGAAGGCGGTGACGACGGCGATGACGAAGGCCACCAGGAAGGGTAGCCAGACGACGCCGCCGACCTGCTTGGCGACCTGGCCGGTCAGCGCATAGATGCCGGTACCGAGAATATCGCCGACGATGAAGAGAAGAAGGAGCCAGGGGCCCATCACGCGGTGGAGACTGGGCTCGACCGCTGGTGAACCATGGGTTGTACTGGTGGGAACGTCGGTCATCGCGATGGCCTCCAGGCAAGTCACCCCCCATGTGTAGGAGTATAAACGGCTGGCCGGGCTGTCAAATTAGCGATGTTGCGGATAGGCGGCTCGGAGGACTACAGGCTCGGCCCTTCGGCCTCGTCGCCCTTCTTGCCGATCTTGGTCAGGCCGGTGAGGCGGTCGATATAGGCGAGGATCAGCGCCGAGACGACGAAGGCGAGGTGCATGATGGTCAGCCACATCAGCTGTTCTGCCGTGTAGCTGGAATGGTTGAGGAAGATCTGCAGCAGGTGGATCGATGAGATCGCGACGATGGTCG
Source organism: Mesorhizobium sp. DCY119 (assembly GCF_003590645.1). NCBI lineage: Bacteria > Pseudomonadati > Pseudomonadota > Alphaproteobacteria > Hyphomicrobiales > Phyllobacteriaceae > Mesorhizobium > Mesorhizobium sp. DCY119. The sequence goes on from NZ_CP031834.1 coordinate 1,843,590, forward strand.
AGGCGACCTTGATCTTCAGCGAGCCGACATCGATCGTGCCGAGCCAGTGGACTTCGCCATCGTGGTTGTCGAAGCGGCTGACAAAGTTCTCGTAGCCCGAGATGATGACCATGACGACAAGGCTCGCCACCAGGGCAGCGTCGATCAGGCTGAGGATTTTCAAAATCGTATCAGTGTCGTTGAGCACCATGACCGTGGTGACGAACTCGAACAGCTTCTTGCCGAACGAGACGGCGTAGATCGCGAGTGCTACCGCCAGACCGAGATAGAAGGCGACGAGCAGCCAGCGCGAGGCGAGAATGATGGATTCGATGGCGTGTTCGAGGCGTTTCATCAGATGGTTCCGGTCGATGGGAGCCTGTTTTTCAACGAGGCAGGATTGGTTTGCAAGGGGAAATTTTGCGCCGTAGCATCAAGCCTTGGGACGCAATGAAAAGCCCGGCCGGGGAGGGGGACCGGCCGGGCTTTCGCCACAGTCCCCCGGCTAAGGGGGATGGGGCAGGGAACCATTCACCACAAGAACTGGTGAGGCTGGCTCCGCGAGTCAATGGATGCGCGCTAAACTCGCGAAACCGTGATTGTCATCCATTATCGTCCAAGATTTTGTCCAAAACGGGTCATCCTTTCCGAAGCTAGTTGGCGCTTGCCACCGGCGCCACCAGCGGCGTGATGCGGCGGATGGCGACGCGGCGGTTCTGGCGCTCGGGCGCTTCCGTGTTCACCTTCAGATATTGCTCGCCATAGCCCTGCGTGGTCAGGTTTTCCGGCGGAATGCCGAAGACGTTGGTGAGCGCTTCGGCAACCGCCTCGGCGCGCTTGTCCGACAGCGCCAGATTGGCGAGGTCGGAGCCGACCGCGTCGGTGTGACCCTCAATCAGGAAGGTTTCAGCCGGGTTGGCCTTGAGGATGCGCTCCATTGCCTTGGCGACGCCGTCGAGACGCGGGACTTCGCTTTCGGCGATGGAGTCCGCGCCGAACTCGAAGGTGATCGTATCGAGATCGATGCGGCGCGTCTTGTCGCGGATACGGGCAGAACGCTTCACCTCGTCGACCGAGTAGAGGCGCTCGACGCGTTCCACCGGCGGCTGGTCGAGGAAGGTGTAGTAGGCATCAGGATCTTCGACCTGGTCGGAGGTCATGATGTACTCGTCCTCGGGGATATCCAGCTGCATCGGCGGCAGGTCGTCGCCCGGATCGCGCCAGTCGCGGACACGGTCGTAATTCTGCTCGTCGACATAGGTCAGCACATATTCCTGACCGTCCGGCATGACGCGCGAGCGGCGGATGACGTCGCCATAGGAGTTGCGGATGGTCACGACCTGGGTGCCGTCGTCCCGCTCGATGGTTTCGCGCGTGCGGCCACGGGGAAGATCCTCGTAATAGACGTCACGGGCGCCATGGCGCATGCGCGGCCGTTCGTTGCTTTCCACCATGGTCTGGTTGTTGAACTGCAGGATGATGCGGTCGCCGAACTGCTTGACGATCTGCGACCCTTCCGGGCGCTCACGCTTGGCAATGTCGAACTTGCGTTCCTTGACGCGTACGCCCTTTTCTTCCCGCACCGGCTGGATGTCTTCACGCTGGAAGTCCTGCTGGGCTGCCTGGTCGTCTGCGGGCGGCGGGCCAGCGTCAACCGGCGCCGGTCGTGGCCGGGCCTGACCCTGTGTCTGCTCGCCCTGCTGCTGCTCGTCCTGCTGCGGCTGGTCCGACGAGCCTTGCGGGCGCTTGCGCGGACGCTGGCCGTCAGTTCCGGTCGCGGCCTGCGGGTTCTGCTTCTGGCTGTCGAGCACGGGGGCTGCGCTGCCGTCGTTCACGACCGGACGCTTGCCGGGTGCCGGCCTCACGCCTTCCGCCTGGGTTTCGCCCGAAGGAGCGGGCTCGCCGGGTGCGACGGGCTGCTGCGCCTCGACGGGTTCGCCGGAACCCTTCTTGTCGGGCCGCTTTGCCTGAACCGGCTTGCCGTCGGGCTGGGCCGGCTGCGGTTCAGCCGAGGGAGCGGCTGCCTCGCCCGAAGGCTGTGCTGCCTCCCCTGAGGCGGGTGCTTCCGTCTTCGCCTTCTTCTTTGGTGCCTCGGCTTCCGGCTCGGCTGCCTTTTTGACCGGCGCGTTGTCGGACTGTGCCGGCTGAGGCTGTGGCTTTGCCGTCGGCTCCGCAGCCTGGGCAGGAGCTTCCTCGCTGGCCTTTTTCAGCTTCTTCGGCTTGGCCGGCTGCTCTGCCTGCGGCTCGGAGGCTGCCGGCTGCTCGGCCTGAACCGGCGCTTCCTCGGCAGCTTTCTTCTGTTTTTTCGGCCTGACCGGCTGTTCAGCCTGAGGCTCAGACGCGGGCTGTTCAGCCTGCATCGGCGCTTCTTCAGATGCGCGTTTTAGTTTCTTCGGCCGTTGTGGCTGCTCTTCCTGCATGGGTGCGGATTCGGGCTCGGCCGCCTGTTCCTGCACTTCGCGCTGCTTGCGCTGCACCTTGCGTACCGGCTCGTCTCCGGAGCCCTGGTCGCCGCCCGCGGCCTCTGGCTCGGCCTGGCGCTTCTGGGCGCGCTCGGGGCGCTGCTTCTGTTCTGGCGCAGCCTGCTCGTCCGGGGCCTGTTGTTCCTGCGCCTGTTTGCGTTTCTTCGGAACGACCTGCGGTTCTTCGCCCGACTGCTGGCCTTCTCCCTGCGCGAGAATGACCGGAGCTTGCACGATCTGCGTCGATTGAGGGCGAGGGTCGATTTGGGTACCGGCGTCCATCTGGAGCGCAAAAGCGCTCAACGGTGCGGACGCCATCAATATGCCAAGGGCAGTCCCCGCCAAAATCCGTGACTGGCGTTTCATCTTCGAATTCTCCTGTACAGTGTCCCGTCCCGACCTCAACATCAATCACGCGAATTTGTTCCGGTCTGGCCTGCAACTGGGCTGGGCAGCGGCAATTGCCTGTCAGCATTCGGGCGAGAACGCGGCTTTCTCGTGATTTGCGCCGGATTTGCCGGCCTGCTTGACCTTCCGGGCGAGGCGGGCCACATGCACTTTATGGAAAAGGCTTTCTGGAAAACCACGGCGCTGGAGGACATGACCTCCACCCAGTGGGAATCGCTTTGCGACGGCTGCGGCAAATGCTGCCTGTCGAAGCTCGAGGACGAGGACACCGGCGATATCTATTGGACAAATGTCGGCTGCCGTCTGTTCGACGCAAAGACCTGCCGCTGTTCGGATTATGCAAACCGGCTGGCCCGGGTCTCCGACTGTGTCGGCCTGACGCCGCAGAATGTGCGCACCATTTCCTGGCTGCCGAAAACCTGCGCCTACCGGCTCGTTGCCGAGGGCCACGATCTCTACTGGTGGCATCCGCTGCTTTCCGGCAGCGCCGAGACCGTCCACGAAGCCGGAATTTCCATGCGCGGGCGCGTGCCGGTGCTGGAAAGCGACCTTGCGGAACCGGAAGACTACTTCGACTACATGCTCGAGGAAGAGCCGTGAGCGGCCTGTCCGTGCGTTCTTAAGCACGGATTATTTCAAGTCATATCAATGATTTATCGTATGAACCGGAAATGAATGGCCGGTTCGACATCGGTTCAGGCTCGGAGGCGCATTGTCGCCATATCGCTTCGGCAAGAGGCGAACGGTTCAGCCTACGAGGAGAAAACGATGTTGAACATTCTCAAGACCGCCGCCCTTTCGGCCTTCATCGGGCTGGGCGCGATTTCTGCAATGCCGGCTGCGGCGCATGCCGATGGCCTCTATCTCAATTTCGGCGGCGGCGATGACGGCCGGGTCGGCGTCTATGTCCGCGACGGTGAATACCGCCGTCATCATCGCGACCGCTGGGATCGTCGCGAGGAGCGCCGCGATCGCTGGGAACGCCGCGACGACCGTTGGGATCGTCCGTCCTGCTCGCCGGATCGCGCCGTAAACAAGGCGGAGCGCATGGGCCTGCACCGTGCTCGCGTCGTCGATGTCAGCCGCCGCACGATCACCGTCGGTGGACGCAAGTGGGGCGAGCGCATGGCGATCACCTTCGGCCGCTCGCCGAATTGCCCGGTTCTGCGCTAATCACAGTGCATGAATGAAGAAAGCACCGGAGGGTTCGACCTTCCGGTGCTTTTTCTTTTGTCGAAGCGCGGCCCATTCAAGTGGCTGCGTTCTGAAGAGAAGGCGCCGGTTTTTTGCAAGCGCCTTCTTTTGTACGAGAGCCGTTACTTGATCTCGAAAGTCACGCTTACCTGCACGCGGTATGAGTTCTCACCGGCCTGGACGGGCACAGAGTCAGCCCGTTCGAACGACATCGCCTTGCCCATCGGCATCGGCGGGGGCGCAAAATTCTGGTCGGCGATCTCGATCACGCGGCCAAGCTGCACGCCGGCTGCCTCGCTCAGCACCTTGGCCTTGGCGATGGCATCCTTGACCGCCAACTTGCGCGCCTCGGTGAGGGCGGCAGACGAATCATTGTTGGAGAAGGTGATGCCGCCGCCCTGATTGACGCCGAGCGAGACCGACTTGTCGAGTATGTCACCGGCCTTGTCGAGGTCGCGGATGCGAACCGACAGCGTGTTGGTGACCTGATAGGCGACGAGTTCGGCGTCCTGGCTGCCATCCGGCTTGTTGGTGTAGTTGTAGCGCGGCGAGATCTGGATGCCGGAAGTCTGGAGATCGCGCTCCTCGATACCGGCGGCCTTCATCGCCGAAATCACGGCGGCCATGGCGTCGTTGTTGGCGCTCAGCGCCTCGCGCGCCGTCTTTGCTTCGCGCATGACGCTGAGCGAAAGCAGCGCCAAATCCGGAGCGACGGCCTTTTCGCCTTCGCCGGTCACGATGATGCGCGGGGGTGCCGGCGGCATGGACTGCGCGGAGGCGGCAACGGCAGGAACGGCAAGGGCAGCGGCAAGTGCCAGGGGTAGATAGGCTTTCGTCATTCAAAAATCTCCAATGTCGGTCGTCCCTAGACGAGTCGGATTATGCCGCAATTATGAGTTGATTGCGGCATCCTTGTTGAGATTGCCGAGAAAGCCTTGTGCCAACCCGAAAAAGACACTATCCAGCCCGCGTGGGGCCTGTAGCTCAATGGTTAGAGCCGGCGGCTCATAACCGCTTGGTTGGGGGTTCGAGTCCCTCCGGGCCCACCATTTCTTTCTTCTGATTGAGTTGCCAAATTAACTTTGCCGCGCGCCGCAATTTGATTTGACGCGGGTGCAATTAGAGCAAGACTCTAAGCCTCTGGTACCATATGGCGGAGGAGGCGCCGGAGGCGCTTGCGGTAGAACTTCGCGATTTCTTCCGATCCGCGTAGATCCACTACCCGCCCAATTTCGCCGCGACCCATATAACAACGCTGCCCGGATACCAGGCAGGATGCCAGTCGATTCCGATGGGAAGGGAACCAACCTTTCAACCCCGACCCATTGCTTGGGTGCAATCCGACATCCAACCGCGTACGACGGCGACAGCCGAAAGTGCGGTCCAGAGCTCGTGGTGCGAGTAAAATGGGTGAAGCCGATCCACCCGGCCGGTCGAGCACTGGCGTTGGGGCCGACCGACGCGGGCGGCCCCAATCCTAGGATCAATACTTTATCCAGACCGTTTTGAGATTCGTATACTTGTCGAACGAATGTAGCGACAGATCACGCCCGTTGCCGGACTGCTTGAAGCCGCCGAATGGTACAACGTTGCTGACAGCGTCCATGCAATTCACCGAGATGGTGCCGACGCGAAGAGCATCGGAAAGGCGCATTACGCGCTTCAGATTGTTGGACCATATCGAGGCCGCCAGCCCGTAGATCGAGGCATTAGCGATGCGTGCCGCTTCTTCCTCTTCGCGGAAGGACAGAACCGAGAGGACGGGGCCGAATATCTCTTCCCTGGCGATGACCATGTCGTTGGTGACGCCGTCGAAAATCGTCGGCGTGACATAGTTCGATGAGCCGCTGATGGTCAACTGCTCGCCGCCTTCGACCAGTCGGGCGACGGACTTGCCCTGCTCGATGTAGCTCAGGATCCGCGCCGTCTGGCGGTCCTCGACAACCGCGCCCATCTTTGTGGTGGGGTCGAGTGGATCGCCAGGCTGGTAATCCCGCGCCCGCTTCTTCAGAAGATCGACGAACTCGTCCTTGATCTTCTCCTCGACCAACAATCGCGAGTTGGCGGTGCATACCTCACCCTGATCATACCAGATGCCGAACGCAGCAGCGTCGGCGGCCGCCTCGATGTCGTCGCAGTCGCTGAAAACGAGATTGGGGCTCTTGCCGCCGCATTCGAGCCAGACAGGCTTCATGTTGCTTTCCGCGGAATAGCGCAGGAAATACTTGCCGACCTCCGTGGAACCCGTAAACGCCAGACAATCCACATCCATGTGCCGACCGAGCGCCTGACCGGCGGTCTCGCCGAACCCGGTGACGACGTTCAGCACACCGTAAGGGAGGCCTGCCTCCACCGCGAGCTCCGCTAGGCGCAGCGCCGTCAGGGAGGTCTGCTCGGCGGGCTTCAGCACGACGGAGTTTCCTGCCGCAAGGGCTGGCGCGACCTTCCAGGATGCCATCATCAGCGGATAGTTCCACGGCACGACGCAGGCAACGACGCCCAGCGCATCCCGGCGAACCAGAGCCAGATTGCCAAGCTCCGTCGGCGCGATCTCGCCATAGACCTTGTCGATCGCTTCACCGAACCATTGGAACGTGGCGGCGGACCCTGGAATGTCGGCCGCGACCGAATTGGCGATCGGCTTGCCGGTGTCCAGCGTCTCGAGTAGGGCCAGTTCGTCCTGATGCTGGCGAATGAGCTCGGCAAGCCGCACGAGAACGGTCTTCCGCGTCTCGGGCGAGGCGCGGGACCATACGCCGGAATCGAAAGCCTTTCGCGCCGCCGCGACCGCACGGTTGACGTCCTCGACGTCGCATTCCGCTATCGAAGCAAGTAGGTGGTTCGTCGCGGGATTGCGTGCCTCGAAAACCTTTCCTGAAGCGGAAGCAACCCACTTTCCGTTGATAAAGGCCTGGTTTCGGAAAGAAATCCGTGTCGCCTTTTCGTGCCAATTCTGCATTGTTCCTCCTTTGGACGTCATGTCTGAGCGCGCCGAGATAACGCCACCGAGAAAATCTGGAATTCGCAGTGGCAATGAACTTTTATTCTTCCAGCCCAACAGCCGGTGAGCTTGGAGGCCGGACGATCACGAGACCACAATCGTCTTTGCGTTCGTGAACTCCTTTATGCCGAGCGAACCAAGCTCCCGGCCGTAGCCAGAGCGCTTGATCCCTCCGAATGGAAAGCGTGGATCGGAGACCACGACGGAATTGATGAAAACGGCGCCTGCATCGATCCTGCATGCGACTTGCTTCGCCAATTCGGGATCCTGGGTCCAGATCGAGGCACCGAGGCCGAATTCGGTATCGTTCGCCAGGCGTATGGCATGTTCAGTCCCTTCCGCGCGGACAACCGCGGCGAGGGGCCCGAATGTCTCCTCCCGGAACGCCGTCATGGATGGCAGGACATGGTCGAGGATCGTCGGCTGGTAGAAGAAGCCCGGACCGTCGCAATACCCGCCACCCGCGCGCAGTACGGCCCCCTCTTCGATCGAGCGCGTTACCTGGTGATGCAATGTCTCGCGAATATCGTGCCGCGCCAGCGGGCCGATATTCGTCATTGGATCGAAAGGATCGCCGACCTTCAGCTCGCTCACTTCGGCAGCGAAAAGATCGACGAATGTGTCGGCGACAGACCTATCGACAATGAATCGCTTTGCATTGATGCAAGCTTGGCCGCAATTGCTGAAGCGCGCCTTCGCTGCGGCCTTGGCGGACTTTGGGAGATCCGCATCGGCCAGGACAATGAATGGATCGGAACCGCCAAGCTCTAGAACCTGCTTCTTGAGCGCTTTGGCGGACTGGGAGCCGACGATGGCGCCGACGCGGGTCGAGCCGGTCAAGGTGATAGCCGCCACCCTTTCATCGTCAATCAGCGCCTGGATCGAGGGCGTATCTATGAGCAGGGCGCAGAACAGTCCCGCCGGTCCTCCCGCTTGTTCGAAAACCTCCTGAGTTGCCAGAGCGCACAACGGCGTGTTGAGAGCATGCTTCAGAAGTACTCCGTTGCCAGCCGCCAAGGCAGGAGCCAAAAACCTGAAGACCTGCCAGAATGGATAGTTCCAAGGCATTATGGCGAGCACGACCCCAAGCGGATCATATGAAACGAAGCTCTCGGTGTAGTCGCTCGCAAAAGCGTCGTGCGCCAGGAATCGGCCAGAATTTTCCGCATAGAAGTCACAATTCCAGGCGCATTTTTCGATTTCCGCCAAGGCGTCCGCGATGGGTTTCCCCATCTCTTGCGAGATCAGTGCGGCATAACGTTCCTTCTGTGCCCGGAGCACCGTCGCCATCCGGGAGAGTAGGCCGCAGCGGCTTGAAAGGGGTTCATACCTCCATGCGGCCTGGGCCGAGGCCGCCTTGCCCAGGCAATCCTTGACATGCTCCTGGCTGTGATAGGCGAACCGCGCGCTCTCCAGGCCGGTGGCGGGATTATAGGTCGTGAACATGGACCGAGCTTTCTTCAGAGGGAACGGAGCGTCTCGCGCAGGGCGTCGAGCAGGAAATCCGCGTTCTCCCTCGAAAACACGAGCGGCGGCCGAATCTTCAGTACGTTGGCTCTCGGGCCCGTCGCGCTGATCAGCACGAAGCGGTCACGCAGGCCATTGACGATTCGCGTTGTCGTTTTCGCGTCTGGCGCTTTGGCAAAGGCGTCCGAAACGATTTCGACGCCGATGAAGAGGCCTGCGCCGCGAACGTCACCGATCAGGGGATAATCAGTCGCCAAAGTGCGAAGTTCTTCAAGAAGATAGCCGCCGACGTCACGCGCGTTCTGTTGCAGCTGCTGCTTCTGGATTATATCAAGGACTGCCGTTCCCGCAGCCGCTGCCACAGGATTCCCGCCGAAGGTGTTGAAGTAGCGGGCATTGCGTCCGAACTCCGCGATGACGTCGGGTTTCAATACAACCCCCGCCATCGGGTAGCCGTTGCCCATGGGTTTGCCGATCGTCACGATGTCAGGCAGAAGGTCGTGGCGCTGGAAGCCCCACATTTCATCCCCTGTGCGGCCAAACCCCGGTTGAACTTCATCCGCGACGAACAGGGCACCCGCCTTGCGGGCCAGGTCGACGGCTGGCTTCAGGAAGCCGCGTGGGTCGGCATAGACCCCGTCGCTTGAGAATATTGTATCGACGATGAACATCGCCGGCTTGATGCCGTGCCGCTTGAGGTCCGCAAGGGCTTCCTCTACGCCATTAGCGAAAGTCTCGGCGATGGAGGTGGCAGAACCAGTATAGCTATCCGGCGGGCGCACGGTCCTGACATGCTCGCCAAGATTGACGAACTCCCCAAGGGATGGAGAAAATTCGGCCACGGCATTTGTCAGCCCGTGATAGGCGAGCTTCGTGGAAATGATCCCGGCCCCCCCGGTCACTTGCCGGGCGACCCTTACAGCCAGGTCATTGGCTTCACTTCCGGTGCATGTGAACATCACCTGGCTGATATCGCGTGGGAACGTGGCTGTAAGTTTTTCCGCGTAGTCCACGATACCTTCATGAAGATAGCGCGTGTGCGTGTTTAGCGTTGTCGTCTGTCGCGCAATGGCTTCGACGACTTGCGGATTGCAGTGACCGACCGAGGCGACATTGTTGTAAGCGTCGAGATAGCGCTTGCTGTCACGATCGGTCAGCCAGACACCTTCGCCGCGCACGATATGCAAGGGCCGTTCGTAGAAAAGACGGTACGCGGGGCCCAGCACCTTTTCGCGTCGTTCGATCAGCGACTTTTCGCGGGCGTCAAGCCGCTGGAGATCCTCATTGGTGAATGCGTTGACCATCGACATGATTCAAGCCTCGCAGCTGTTACGCAAGAGATGGTGAAGTTCTTGCTCGGGAAGTCGCCCCAGTCGTTGCAAGCCCTGCAGGGCAGCCGAATGGTTGCGGAGAATATAGTTCCGGTTTTCCGGGCGGCTCGCGGCGCGCCATTCCGTAATGATCAGCGTCATTGCAAGCCGTGCCTTGATGAGCACCGGAAGCAACTCCAGCTCGGAATTGTCTAGAGGTATCTGGGTGCTGAAGCCGGCCAGGAACGCTCGCGCATGCTCGAAATCCTGCCCCTCCGCGACGTGGTAGGAAAGCGCCACCGCGAGATCGTTGACAAGAGGTGCCGACACCATGTCGCCGAAATCAATAATTCCCACGATCCGCGTGGGGGAGCGCTTATCGACAAGGATATTGTGAGGATTGAAATCGTTGTGAATCGTCTGGCGACGTCTCAACGCTTGAATTCCTGGCTGCGCCGATTGGAATTCTTCAAGGGCACGGCTCACCAGCAACTGACGATCGGCTGCGACGCTCGCCACAAAGCGTTTGAGATCGAGTGTGTGCGTGATGTCCCACAACAGTTTGTGCGCGGGAAGCGTGCCCTGGAAGGTACTCAGCCCCTTCGAGAGCTGCGCGAGCGCAATGCCGGTGTTTCGGCTTTGCGCGGTGGAGGGTGGTGTTCGGAACTGTTGCTCGCCCTCCAGGAAAGTTAGAAGGCGAACGATACGGGGCTGTCCATTCTGTTCCACCAGCGAGCTCAGTTGACCGTCCAGGCCAGGAATCAGGCGAGGCACTGGTACGCTTGGCGATTCATGTTTGAGATGTTCGAGCACACGATCTTGAAATGAGAGCGTGATCGTATCTTCGCTAGGGTTGGCGATCTTGAGTACAAATTTTCCAGCCTGCCGACACGTTACAAGGAAAGTCTCGTCGCGTTCGCTTGAGAGGCGCGCGAGCTCTCCTTTCAAGCCGTAGGTTCCTGCCAGAATATCGTTGACGTCGCTCTCCGAGAGCGCATTCCAGTGCTTGGAGAGCGCGTCATTTCCACCAGTATCGCGTAGTTTTTCTGCCATTTAACAATCCATTGACACCAGTATGAAATCTTGGCGATAGCGGCTCAATTCTGTTGGATGAGACCGGAGCATTGGCTTTTTCAGTGCCATTGCTTTCTCGGTCTCACGAAAATCTCTCGTCCAATACGCCCAAGAACAAAATCTCTGGTTGCATCTATGCTAAACCTTGAGGACAACGAGCGGATCGCATCGAACATGCAGATCCGGGTCGCCGAAGCCCTCAAGAGATAGACGACGCTATCGGTGCTAACCAAGGCTTTCGGCTCTTTGGGCGTCAAGGCGATCCGCCTCCCAATGCGACTTGAGCGTGCCCATTCACTTCTCCTTGACGACGCGCTTTGAACCTATAGATTTTTGATGCATCATGCGTCAAGTGCATTTTGATGCATCATGTCTCGAGTCGCCCCAGCAAGGTTTTCTGCTATAAGGGTCGTATTTCGAGACCGCAGGAATCGATCGAAGGCGAGGTTTGCAACTTGAAAGATGTGTTTAATCAGCTTGATACAAGCAGCCTCTCTGAGGCGGTCTACTCGAAGATCACGCTTGCATTGATCGAGGGACGGCTCCAGCCGGACGATAAAGTCAGAATAAGGGCACTGGCCGATCAACTGGGTGTCAGTGTGACGCCGGTGCGCGACGCGCTGCTAAGCCTTGTAAAGGACGGGGCGCTTGAGATGAGAGGCCCCAAGGACATACGTGTGCCCCGAATGAGCGTCAGTCAGCTTCAAGAGATTCGCTTGATACGGCTTCGCATTGAAGGACTCGCGGCTCGTTTGGCTGCTGACAAGGTCGATCGCACTAATGAGATACTGCTAACTCGGATACTGGAGGACAACGAGACTGCCCGATCATCGAATGTCACAAGTGAGGCGATCCGGCTGAATAGGCTCTTTCATTACAAGATCGCTGAAATTGCCGGTCTTCCGATCCTGCTGAGCATGGTTGAGAACATGTGGCTTCGCATGGGGCCCATCATAGCGGCGGTCTATATGCAGGGCGGCAGGGGCATGATCCAGTATCATCACGACATTCTTGACGCGCTTCGCAGGAGAGACGGCGAGGCCGCTGAATGGGCAATTCGCCAGGACATAAATACAACGGCAGACATCTTGTTGGCATCAAACCTGCTCACGGATGACGGAGCGGCGCAAAGTGCCGTTCATTCGGCTCTCGCAGCGCCTCGGTAAGCTCCCCCGAATTGTGTTAGCGCCTGAAGCGCTAAAAGTTCGGCAGGCGTGTTGACTTCTGATGCATCATACATCAGATTGCTCTTGTCGGGATCACCAAGTAAATTCATGCGGACGGGTCTCGCCGAGATGCCGCTTCCGACTCCGCCAATCGCTCTTTCGACCGCGAAGTCGATTGCGGGCGCGTTGGCGAGTGCGTGCCGTGTGGGAGAGAAGACGAAATGACGGACTACATCGTGGTTGGCGGCGGATCGGCAGGTTGTGTGCTGGCAAACCGGTTGTCGTCGGATCCGTCTGTTCGTGTCACGCTGCTGGAGGCGGGTGGGTGGGACAGAAGTCCGTTCATTGGCATGCCGGCGGGCTATTTCCAGCTTATGAAAACGGGGCAGGTCGACTGGGGATATCATACCGAACCGCAAGAGAACCTATCTGGCCGTACGCTCTTCTTGCCGAGGGCCAAGGTGCTCGGCGGCTGCAGTTGCGTCAACGGGATGATCTACATACGCGGCAGCGCGACCGACTACGATCATTGGGCTTCGCTCGGCAATTCCGGGTGGTCGTTTGACGATTGCCTGCCGTATTTCCTTCGCGCGGAGAACTGGAATGGTCCTGCTGACCCTTACCATGGTGTCGGCGGCCCGCTCTACACGAGCCGGCACGGCATTCGCCATCCACTTTCCAAAGCCTTCATCGAGGCCGGCAAGCAGGCCGGTTACGCCTACAAGGATGATTTCAACCGCGGTGATCTCGAAGGTTTCGGCCCTTGCGACAGCACGCTGAAGACCGACGGCGAGAACGGCGTGCGGTCGAGTGCGGCCTTTTCCTATATACACCCGGTCAAGAACCGTCCGAACCTCACCGTGCTGACGCGGGCGCTCGTTACGCGGGTTCTCATCGAGAACGGCCGGGCGGTCGGAGTGGAATATCTGAAGAACGGACGAAAGGCTCGACTGCGGGCCGATCGTGAGATCATTTTGTCCGGCGGTTCGATCAACTCGCCGCAGTTGCTGCAGCTCTCCGGCATCGGCGAACCCGATCACCTCCTGTCGCTTGGCATCAAGGTGGAGGCACCACTTGTCGGTGTCGGTCAGAACCTGCAGGATCACTTGGCGGTCGGGGTCCAGACCCGCTGTACCCAGCCGATCACGCTGCTTCCCTATGTCAAGCCGGTCAAGGCTGCTCTCGCTCTTGCGCGCTACATCTGGGACAAGGGCGGACCGGGCGCCTATCACGGCATTGAAGCCCTGGCCTTCGTCAAGTCGCGGCCGGACCTCGTCGCGCCTGACATTCAGTACCATTTCGAGATGATCATGTATCGTGACCATGGCCGGGAGATCATTCCCGAGCACGGGTTCACGCCCTATCTGAACATCTCGCGCCCCAAGAGCCGAGGCTGGCTGAAGATCCGCTCCACCGATCCGGTCCAGCATCCCGTCATCCAGCCGAACTACTTTTCCGACCCGGACGACATCCGCGTGTTCAGGGAGGGCATCAGGATCGGTCGGGACATCGTCGCGCAGAGCGCCTTCGACCCCTATCGCGGCGTCGAATACGCGCCCGGCCCCGAGGCCAGGACCGATGCGCAGATCGACGCCTATCTGCGCCAGAACGTCGAGACGATCTATCACCCGGTCGGAACCTGCAAGATGGGTTCGGACGACATGGCCGTCGTAGACGATCGCTTGCGCGTCCATGGCGTTGCTGGCCTTCGCGTCGCCGATGCGTCGATCATGCCGACCCTCGTCAGCGGCAACACCAATGCACCCGCGATCATGATCGCCGAAAAGGCGGCCGACCTCATCTTGCGTGACGGCGCCGACCGACGCGGAAGCGCGGCCCGTCCGCAGGCACGCGTGATCGGCACTGAGATGAGACTCTAGTCGGCCGGGTGAAAAAGCGACCGACCTTTGCATTCAACATCGCAAGACGAGCTCTCGATATGGCAAGTGCGACCACGACAGAAAAGCCCGGTGAGCCGCCGCTGCGCGAGGTCGGTCTTTGCGTGCGGGGATTGACCAAGAATTTCGGCGGCGTCTACGCCGTGCGGGGCGTGAACCTCGAATGTGAGGTCGGCCAGATCGTCGGGCTCATCGGTCCCAATGGCGCCGGCAAGTCGACTTTGATGAACATCATTTCCGGGACGATGGCACCCAGCGCGGGAACGGTCTATCTCGACGGCAAGGCGCTCATGCCCTCATCGGCGGTTGAATGCGCCGAGAGCGGCATTGCCCGCACCTTCCAGAACATCCGGCTGTTCAAGCGGCTGAGCGTGCGCGAGAACATCAAGGTCGCGGCCATCACGCGCGCCCGCGTTTCGAAAACCGTCGTCGACGAGGCGGGGATCGACGAGCTGATCCACTTCATGGGGCTCGACGCGATGGCCGATACTGCTGCCGGTACGTTGTCCTACGGGCATCAGCGCCGCGTCGAGATCGCCCGTGCGCTGGCGCTCAAGCCGCGCATCCTCCTCCTGGACGAGCCGGCAGCCGGAATGAACGAGCAGGAAACCCTGACGCTGATCGGCTCCATCCGCACCATTCGCGACAGCTATGGCTGCGGTGTCGTCGTCATCGATCATGACCTCCACTTCATCATGGAGCTCTCGCAACGGCTCTATGTGATGCATCTCGGCCAATTGCTGGTCGAGGGGGAGCCGCATTCGGTTCGGCACGATCCGCGCGTGATCGAAATCTATCTCGGCAAAAAACAACAATAGAATCTTCAGAAAGGAACATCTCATGCAACGGAAATGGACGAGTGGAGTTGCGTTGGCCGCCATGTGCGTGTCCTCGGCGCAGGCCTATGCCCAGGACGCGGAGCCGATCCGCATTGGATACGATGCAGCGATCACCGGCGTACTTGCCCCCTACGACAGCGTCGACGGGGCCCGCTGCGAAGTCGATCGGATCAACGAGGCGGGCGGGGTTCTGGGCCGCAAGCTCGTGCTCGAATCGCGCGACATGAAAAGCGACGCGGTCACCGCCAGCGTCGTCAGGCAAGAGCTTATCGATATGGGCGTGACGGCCCTTCTCGCGCCGGCGAGCGATGACACAGCCATTCCTGTCGCCGCGCTGGCGCTGCCTCGCGATATCCCGGTGCTCACGGTTGGGGCGACGCAGGTCCAGTTCCCGCTCGCCTCACCCACAAACTCCTATCTCACCGCATTCGGCGACAACCTCGCTGCCGCGGCGATCGCCAAATACGCCATTGACCAAGGCTATAAAACCGCCGCTCTCATGGTCAGCCGCGATTTCGGATCCTACGGCATTGCCGTGCCGAACTATTTTGCCGACGCCTTCAAGCAGCTTGGCGGCAGCATAGTCGGAACCGTCAACTACAATGTCGGCCTGTCAGATTACAGCGCGCAGATCGCAGCGGTCAAGGCGATGGACCCCAAACCCGAACTCATAGTCGGCGGCTTCATTACGCCTGAGAACGGCGTCTTCCCACGTCAGTTCAAGGCGGCCAACATGGACGTCAAGTTCGTTGGCACCGACGCCTATGACGATCCGGGCCTGCCCAGCATCGCCGGCAGCGGGGCCGATCTCATCACATTTGTCACGCACGGCTTCCCGTCAGAAGGCACCCCGCTCAAGGCGTTCTACGACGACTGCACAAAGCGCGGATACAAGATACAGAACGTCTTCTTTGCACTGGCAGGGGAAGCGATCCTTTTGATCAAGGATGCAATTGAGCGGGCCCAGTCTGCAGAACCGGCCAAGGTGAACGCGGCGCTGGCGGAGACGGAAAACCTCAAGGGCATCACGTCCGGCAGCATCACCTACAAGGGCCGGTCGGGCATTCCCTTGAAGGAACTTACGGTCGTGACCATCAAGAATGGGGTCTTCGAACCTATCGGCAGCATCATGCCGGAATACGTTCCGGCGCCATGATGCTTGAGGTCAGCAATCTTACGGTTCAGTACGGTGCGATCCGTGCCGTACGGGACGTCAGCTTGACGATAGGGCAAGGAGAAGTCGTCTCCCTGCTCGGCTCCAACGGTGCAGGAAAAACCTCGCTCGTGGCGGCCTGCGTCGGCGTCATACCGAAGGCCGGCGGCCGCGTCGCCTTCGACGGGCGGGACATTACTCGTCAGGCGACCGAGGGCATCGTCAATTCCGGCATGACGCTAACGCCGGAAGGCCGACGTGTCTTTGCTGACCTTAGTGTGCGCGAGAACCTGTTGCTCGGCGCGGCGACGCGCAAGGATCGAGGGCAGGTCGCTGAGGACATCGAAACCTATTTCTCGATGTTCCCGATCCTGCGCGAGCGTTCCGCCCAGGCCGCCAAGACGTTGTCAGGCGGCGAACAGCAGATGCTGGCGATCGCGCGTTCGCTCATGTCGCGCCCGCGTCTCCTGATGCTCGACGAGCCGTCCCTCGGCCTTGCCCCGCGCATCGTCGAGGGCATCTTCGAACTCATCGTGAACCTGCGCTCCAAGGGGCTGACCATTCTGCTGGTCGAGCAGAATGCCACGGAAGCGCTGCGTATCTCGGATCGCGCCTATATCATGGCCAGTGGCAGGATTGCCTACGAAGGCAATGCCGCCGATCTGGTCCAGTCCGAAAACTTGATGGATGCCTATCTCGGCACCGGGATTCAGTAAGGACAGCCCAGATGACGGAATACATCATCCAGCAGATCATCAATGCGCTGAGTGTCGGCAGCGAATATGCCTTGCTCGCGCTCGGCCTTGCCATCGTCTACAGCATCGTGGGTCTGGTGAATTTCGCCCATGGCGAAATGATCACCGTCGCGGGCTTCGCGATGTATTTCGCCATCATCCTTTTCGTGCCCAATCCCTGGCTCCTCCTTGCGATAGGCCTGGTAGTCGCGACCATCACCGCTGTCGTCTTCGAGCGCGTCGCCTTCCGGGCGATCCGCAATGCGCCAGTGAATACAGGCATGCTCACGGCCTTCGGCGTTTCGATCATCATCCAGAATGCCTTCGTGATCTTTGTCGCGACGCGACCGAGGCCCGTCCAGTCGCCGGCCTTCCTGGGCGAACAGATATTCCTCGGGCCCATTCGCCTGCCGGTGTTGCAGGTGCTGGAGACCGGTGTCACCCTCGTCGCGATCCTCGCTCTCGTCGCTCTGCTCCGCTTCACGACGATCGGCCTTGCCATGCGCGCGGCGGCCAAGGACTTCACCACCGTTCGGCTGATGGGCATCCGCGCGAACCGCGTGATCTACGTCGCCTTCCTCATCTCCGGCTTTCTCGCCGGCATCGCCGCCATCTTCATTCTCAGTCGCCGTGGCGCCGTCGATCCGTTCATGGGGTTCGTGCCGGTGCTGAAAGCCTTCGTTGCCTGCGTCGTCGGTGGGCTCGGCTCCCTGCCGGGCGCTGTGCTCGGCGGGTTGCTGCTCGGGGTCTGCGAGGTATTCCTGCAGGCGACACTCCCCGCGGAGGCCGCCGCCTATCGCGACGCCCTCGTCTTCGCCGTGGTCGGCCTCATCCTGGTGCGGTTTTCTCAAGGCCTCTTGGGGCGCACCACCGAACTGGGAGACAAGGAGTCGTGATGGAACTATTCCTTTCCACACTGTATCGCTCGGCCTTGCCGATCATCGTGCTCGCGCTTCTTGCTCTGCTTATCCAGAACTTCGCCGAGCCATACCAGGTCCGTATTGCTTATGCGTTCATGCTGAACCTCACGCTGGCGCTCGGGATACAGGTCTTCATGGGCAATTCCGGCGTACTCAGCTTCGGCCACGTCAGCTTCATGGGCGTGGCCAGCTACGCGGTCAGCATCCTGACCATCCCGGTGGCCATCAAGGCCACCCTCATACCGACCGCCCCATTCGGGCTCGCCGCCCTCCAGTTGCCGATGCCGGCCGCTGTGCTCATCGCCCTCCTGCTGGTGGCCGTCCTCGCCTGGCTCAGCGGCTATCTGGTCGTGCGGGTCAGCGGCGCGGCCGCGGAGATTCTGACCCTGGCGCTGCTGGTGATCGCCTACGTGGTCTTCACCGGCTGGATCGACCTGACGCGTGGGCAGCGCTCGCTCTACGGCATTCCCGTCGTCTCCTCGCTTCCGGTCGCGGCGGCGGTTGCCGCGCTCGCCATATTCGTCGCCAAGATGTTTCGCGACTCCAATCCCGGCTTGCAGCTTCGCGCGTCCAGCGAGGATATGCTGGCAGCACGCGCGGCCGGGGTCCATGTTGCGCGGCTGCGTCACGTTGCGTGGGTGCTCTCCGCCATCATTGCTGCTGCGGCCGGCATCCTCCATGCGACCTTCATGGGCGTCATCGGTCCGAACAATTTCTATTTCAGCCAGACGTTTCTCATAATTGCCATGATCATCCTCGGCGGATCACGTTCGGTGTCCGGTGTGATCGTCGGTACTTTCCTTGTATCCGCCGGCAACGAACTGGCCCGTACGCTCGAGAATGGGCCCACGGTTCTCGGCGTCGAGCTACCACAGATGTTCGGGCTTACAGGTTTCTTTCTCGGGTTCGTCATCGTCCTGACCATGACCTGGAAACGCAATGGCCTGATGGGGGATCGCGAATTCGAGGACCTCATCAAGATTGGACGGATCCGCAACACGAAGCGCGTGATATCTCGAGACATCAATTCCGACGTCGCACCGCAGCCGTGAACATTGCGCGTTTCGAAATGGGGATGGCGTGACAGGCAGGAACCAATTCGGCTTCCGCTCCGGCGGCACGCCAGTAGCGTCCACTTTTGGGCCAAGAGCGATCATTGCGGCGGTGGGGCGCCAATGGCGGCAGATGCTGAAGGGCAGCTCTCCTAAGATTGAAGCCACAACCTGACGGTCCGTTGTCGGCCCCTTATCGGGTACTGCGATTGCCTGCTCAAGCTGGATGGACGGTGCTCCCCCGCGATTACAATCTGATCGTATCTCTCAGGCTTGAGCGGCCCGAGCACATCGTGCCATGCTATTTGTTCGGAGGAACGGGTTCTCCGGCAAACCAGTACCCGTCTCCAACATTCTGGAACTCTTTGGCTAACCACATGACCTTCGCCACGCGGTCGAGTGGAGCCTTCGCGCCGATCGCGATTCCGGAATTAGCGAGTCTCTCGGCGATTTCCGCTCTGTTCAAAGGATGACCGACCCTCCGAAGTTCCTCACGGGCGAACGAAAGGATCACTTTGGCGTCGCTGACGGGGCGATTAGCCTTGGCTCCTCGCTTGTTCTGGCCGATCGGGGTCGATTCCTCAGTTTCGACAGCACGCCTCTCCCGTTGTAAGGATCGTAACGCTGCTTTCATGCGTACGAGATTGTCCTCGCCCCTCTGCAAGTCGTTTTTGCATGCGGCAATGGCGGCAATCAAATCCGCTTCCATCTTTCGAGGCGCTCAATTCACGACTGCGGGGAGCCGGGCGCCAGGGACCTCCACCATTTCCTTGGTCCCCAAGACTCGCAGAAGGGCTCGTTCTGGGACCCCTACGTTTTAATGCTCAAGGCGGAGATGATCGACCTATTCTGGTCGGCGCGCGCGCCGAAGCTCTGGGAAGTCCTGAACGAGTTCGATATCAAGTTGAAGAATAAGAACGAAGAGCTCGCAAGATTGGGTGTTGAGCAGCTCGGCAAGCCCAACAAGGAGACGCTGCGGCTCTGGATCAACGGCGCCGAAAACTACCATCGGTATCGGGCACGGTATGACAAGCTTCGGGCCGGCCGCCGCTTTCGGGGGCAGAGTCGAGCGATCCAGGCCTCCCGCCCGCTCGAATATGTCATGTTCGACCATACACCAGCTGACGCCTGGGCAAATGTGGAGAACGCGTCAGGCCAAGTCCTGATGCAGGAACGCCCGTGGCTGATGCGGGCAATCGATGTCTACTCTCGGATGCCTCTGGCGGCGATACTGACCTTCGAGCCGCCGTCAATCAATACTGTCGTCATGTGCATGAAGCAGCTTGTCCGGAGAAAGGATTTTTTGCCCCCCGGACTTCGGAACTTCAAGAACTTCGCAGATGCTTGGGGCAAACCGAGTTTCATCATTGTTGATTGTGCCTGGGAGAATGCTGAGGTCTCCTTCCAGACTATGTGTGAGAGCTTAAGCATCAACATCATCTGGGCGCCAATTCACACTCCCGAATTCAAATGCCACGTCGAGCATGATTTTCACTTGCTGAGCCAGCTCTACTGGCACCGCTTACCCAGCGGTATTCCCCACAAGCCGCACGTGATGTCCCAGCTCAGGCTGGATCCCCGATCTAAAGCAGACAGGAATCTTGAGCAGATGACCGACGGACTCTGGTAGGCAATTCGAAAAGCCGCCTTCTCAGAGAACAGAGGCTTAGGGATGTCGCCTGCTCTCGTCTGGAAGGACGGCATCGAACAACACGGTAGGCCGATGATAGATAACGTCAACGCCTTCGATACTTTCCTGGGACGGGTCAAAAGTGCCCAGCTTACGACGTCCGGCGTCAGGTATAACAACCAGCAGTTTCACGATCCGCTGATCACCGGCGCGCTTCTGAATGACTTGATGCGTTTTGCTAAGAAGTCGCTCCAGCGGAAGTCGCCGTCACCAAGCGGCGTCGCACGGGTGCACATTACCCTCGATGAGACATGTGAATATATTCGAGTCTGGAACCCTCGCACCAAGCTAAACGTCCGCCTCCCGAATGTCCTTCCACGATACTCGGCCGGGCTCACATGGAAGGAAGCGGCTGACAGCCGCCAGTTCGCGCGCGATCGTAACTTTCAGTTCTGCAGCGAAGACGAGATGCTGGAAGTCGTTTCGGCACTGCGAGCGACGTATGAACCCATTGTCGCCTCCCATCCATTCCGGGAGGCCCGAAAGCTAGCGAGTAGGTTCACCCCTGGGACGAAGCTCGTGGCGGGCTCGGTAGTGGAAGAGGTCTTCGAAGACCCGTCGGATTCGGGCATGGGACCCAATGTTCCCAACTTCATCGCCGCTCAGGAGCGCACTGACGATCGCTCGGTGATCAAGTCGAGTCGCCGCGGGGGCGCCGCCGCCACAAAGAAAGCTGTGGCAACACGGGTCGCCAATCAAAAGAAGCGTGCCACAGTGACGGCGCAGCCTGTTCAGCAGATTCCGGAGACTGCTCCGAAAGAGAAGGATCCGGTTCCGCGACCGGTCTGGACCCAGGTCGAAGACGCCGACGGACTCCTGGCCGATCTCAGAAGCAACCTTTGAGGAGGCACTGCAATGTTACCCAATGGCGAGATAGTCGCACAATTTCTGCAAATGCGTATCAAGCACGACCGCTTGATACGGGCCCATAAAGTTTTCGATTCAATGCGGAAGATGAAGATCGACGCGCCGTGGGAAGATCAGCGCTTCTCCTGCATCTTCGCTCCAACGGGTTCGGGAAAATCAACGACAGTGAAGGATTACATCGAGACGGTCATCGTGGACTACGTCATCGCGCAAGGCCTCTTCCCGGCAAACATGAGCCGCAAGGAGATCGCACACAAGCAACATATTGCACTGCACGTTACCCTCGCTGCCAAGGCGACCGAAAAGTCGTTCGCCTCCGATATCCTGACTGCGTTTGGTGACCCCAGAGCCTCACGAGGCACCAAGGATTCAATGCTCGGGCGTGCGTACGACTACATGGGAGCGAAGGGCTCCCAGATCATGTTCATCGATGAGGTCCAACACCTCGACCATCGCTACGAAGCCGACCAAAAGAAAAGCAGTCGTGTTTTCTCAGCCGAGAACTCCTCAGTCACCGACATGATGAAGGTGATCATGATCCGGGGACGTATACCCATCGTCTTCCTCGGCATTGACGGTGCGAGGAATCTCATCCTGGGCGACGATCAGATGAACATGCGGAATTTAGGCGAGATCGATTTCAGCCAGCTCAGGCCGGAGCGTCCCGCCGAGCAACGGATGTTCGTGCGTTATCTGGGATCCGTTGGTATCCTGATGCAGAAGCGCGGCCTTTTTCCAAAGGAATCCGACTTGGTTTCTGGTGAGATACCGGCAAAGGTCCATGAGGTCGTTGGTGGGCGTGTGGGCACGGCAAGCAACCTCATATTGGCTGCCGCCACCATCGCTAAGGAGTGGGGGGCGGATCAACTGCTGGAAACGCATCTGTCGGCCGCGGTCGACGAATGGGCGATCCCTGCCAAGCTCATCAGCTATAATCCGTTTCGTTCGGGGATTAGACAAAGGGAGCTGCGGGCAGCATGACCCCCGATCTCCATGTGCAGTCCACGACGTCGTGAAACCATCCTGAAGGCACAGCTCCCCTAGTCGTGCCGGTGGGCGCGCTCTTGAGCGGTGAATCCATGGCAGAACTGGTGTTGCGCGCGACAGTTCTGAACTCATATCGCAGAACGACTCACGTTCTGGCCGCGGCCGGCTTCGAGGTCGGTCGGCATTCCGTTCGGATCTCGAGTCTGTCGCGCGGCCTTGATGGGTTGGCTGTGGCGCTAGGACTTCCACACGGTTCAGACGACTTGGAGCGTGTGGCGATCAGGCCGATCGCAGGCAAGCCCGGATGGGTCAATTTCTTCCGGGCTCCTCTAAGGGCGGTACATCGAGACGCGAGACAGCGGCGCGTCTCGCCGATGAGCCTTCGAAAGTCGCTGCACCTCAAGGCCATGTGGACCGTTGGAGTGTTCTCGTTTGATCCAGATACCAAGGAACTTTTGCTTGATCGCTGCCCCGAATGCTTGCGTCCCCCAACTTTCTCTCGGAGTTACGGCCTGCAGTTCTGCGTACGTGTCGACCGATACGGCGTTACCAGGGGACGGGTGGACTTTCGCGACTATCCCCAGCCGAACCTCGAGATCAATGACTTAGAAGCTCTCGATTTTTGTAGCGGCCTCATTGATCCCGAGCGTAGCAACGGAGACGGGTGCCGAAGCCTGCATCCCGAAATCGGCGCGTTTGAGCCGTCTGCACTATTCGAAGGAATCCTTGCAGTTGCATGCGCGATCACCTCGCGCGCGTCTCACACTTCTTCGACGCTCGAACGCCCATCTTGCCTTGCAGATTATCAGCGCTTCACTTCCGAGGTTTTGGCGAAGTCCGCCAGAATGTTTCTCGACTGGCCAGATGGCTTCCACAAGATCGCGGCGGACGTCCGAGCCACTGCAGGCGATCGGAGCGGATACTATGGCGTGAGGAAAGAACTTGGTCCGATAGTTGCCATCAGCATGGATCAGCATGTGGATCCACTACTGAAGTCCTTACTCAAGCGCAGGATCGCGACGGACATGGAGGGATGGGAGGGCGCTGCGCATGCGATCCGCACTGGGACCTACAGGGCGGGAGATGATTATGTTCCTGTCTGTCAGGCTACGAAAGACTTCAACTTGGACAGCCGAACCATCTTGCGCCTGGTACGCTCTGGTGCATTGCCCTTCCGGCAATTGAAGAACGCTCAGAAAGGCCCGATGATGGTTGATGTCGCCGCTCTGAAGGATATCATTGCCCACCGCAGGGAGACTCTCTCGTCCACCAAAGTGGCAGTAGACTTCTGCGTACCTCGCGCATGCGTATCCGCGCTGGCCGATATGGGTTTGCTGACGCCAGCCAAGCCTCGTCTCTCAGTGCCATACGCTATGGGCTACTACGAAAAGTCATCAGTGGAAGACTTGAGACGACGCTGCGAGGATATGGCTTCTCGGACGCCTCCGCCCGCTACAGCAATGACAATTACCAAGGCCGTCGGCAGGCTGCTCCCGAAACTTACGAATCCATGGCCCGAGATCTTCCTCAGAATAATCGCAGGTCAGCTCGAAGTCTGGTGCGTAGGAGGAAAGTCGTTGATGGCCTCCCTTGCCGTCCGCGACGCGGCAGCTTTACAATTCCTCTATGACGCTGTTTCGAGCAGCCTGGCTCCCGATATAGTCTTTACACAACAGGACGCGGCAGGGGTGCTCAAAACAACACCTGTGATCGTGAACCAACTCGTGCGTGAAGGTTTCCTTTCAAGGAAGCCAACGGTGACAGAGCTTGGTGCCTTTGAGAGAGAATTTATACTTACCTCCGAAATCACCGAGCGCTTCTCGGCTCTCGGACAAAAGCTGCGATGGCGAGACGTACCTCGTATTCTGCGCGCTGCTGGTATCCAGCCCTATGTCCTGGAACAGAAGAAGACGCTGGTCTGGCAACGCAGAGAGGTAGAACCGCTTCTTGCGGCAGCCTGAACCTAGCCTTTCCCCAGTCCCGACACTGCTTATAAAAAGAAGGCTGCCATTGGCGGCCTTTTTTGTTGCGCATCAGCCGAGCCTGAAACGCGTTCGAATGCATGCCATAATCACCCTATGAATCAGGCAAGTTTGGCGGATCGCATGGAGGGCAGATCCTCGTTTTGTGGAATTTCAAGGGGTTGGTTGAGTCAGTTTAGATTTGGCTACTCAAAATCAATACCTTAAAGGCGGGTATCCAAATAGGGTATCATTTGGTCATCCATACTGGCCCGCGGTATCCCCACGGTGATGGCCGTCTTGTGAGCTGAGGGCGAACATCGGAAGTCCTAGTGCAAGCACTAGGAGTAGTCCTATGACGAAGCATCAGATTGAGTTCATCACGTCGGTTGAACGGCGTCGGCGCTGGTCTCGAGAGGATAAGGAGCGGCTGGTCGCGGCGACCTTCGAGCCTGAGGCCAGCATTTCGGACGTGGCGCGGTCGGCCGGTATTCATGTGAGCCAGCTTTTCCGGTGGCGCAAGGAACTTTGCCAGATCTCTGCACCGTTGGTCCCGCAGCTTGTTCCGGTGGAGGTCGCCGAGGCGCTGCCAGCGCCGGCGGAACCGCCACCGGTCTCCCGTCCGCGCAGGAAGGCAAGTATGGTGACGATCGAGCTTGGCGGCGGCCGTCGCCTGCGGGTCGAGAGTGACGTCGACATCGAGGCGCTCGGCCGGATCCTCGATGTTCTGGAGCGGCGATGATCCCTGTTCCGAGCGGTGTGAAGGTCTGGCTGGCGACCGGACACACGGACATGCGCAGGGGCTTTCCGGGACTGTCGCTGATGGTGCAGGAGACGTTGAAGCGCGATCCGATGAGTGGCCACCTCTTTGTCTTCCGAGGCCGGAGCGGTGGCCTGATCAAGGTGATCTGGCACGACGGCCAGGGTGCTTGCCTGTTCACCAAGAAGCTGGAGCGCGGACGTTTTGTCTGGCCTTCTGCGGCCGACGGCACGGTGGTGATCACCTCTGCGCAGCTCGGTTATCTGCTCGAAGGGATCGACTGGAGAATGCCGCAAAAAACCTGGCATCCGAGTTCCGCTGGATAGCGGAAATGGCTGGAAAGGCGGGGCCGAATATGATTCCGTCTGGTCATGACCTGTGTGGCCGATCAGCTCCCGGACGACCTTGCCAGCGCGCATGCGATGATCCTCGCCGAGCGCGCGGCACGCCGTGAAGCGGAGGCCATTGCAGCGCGCGCACAGGCTGTGAACGCGCACTCGGATGCGCTTATCGCCCGGTTGCGCCTTGAGATCGAGAAGCTCAAGCGCGACATCCACGGCAGCAGATCGGAGCGCAAGGCGCGTCTTCTCGAGCAGATGGAGTTGCAGCTCGAGGAGCTGGAAGCCGATGCCAGCCAGGACGAACTGGCGGCAGAGATGGCGGCACGGTCATCGAGGTCAAAGCCTTCGAGCGCAAGCGTCCATCGAAGAAGCCGTTTCCCGAACACCTGCCGCGTGAGCGTGTGGTCGTTGCGCCGCCCTTGAACTGCCCGTGCTGCGGCTCGGCCAAGCTGGCAAAGCTTGGCGAGGACATCACCGAGACACTGGAAGTGATCCCGCGTCAATGGAAGGTCATCCAGACGGTGCGTGAGAAGTTCTCGTGCCGGGAATGCGAGAAGATCGCCCAACCGCCAGCGCCTTTCCACGTGACGCCGCGCGGCTTTGCCGGGCCAAACCTGCTCGCCATGATCCTCTTTGAGAAGTTCGGTCAGCATCAACCGCTGAACCGGCAGAGCGAGCGTTATGCCCGCGAGGGTATCGACCTCAGCCTCTCGACATTGGCCGACCAGGTCGGAGCCTGTTCTGCGGCGCTGAAGCCTGTGCATGCGCTGATCGAGGCGCATGTGCTCGCCGCCGAGCGCCTGCATGGTGACGACACGACCGTGCCGATCCTGGCGAAAGGCAAGACAGATACCGGCCGCATATGGACCTATGTCAGGGATGACCGGCCGTTCGGCGCAACGTCCCCGCCCGCGGCGCTTTACTATGCCTCGCGCGATCGGCGACAGGAGCATCCCGAGCGGCATCTGAAGACCTTCATCGGCATTCTGCAGGCCGATGCCTATGGCGGCTATAACCCGCTGTTCAAAGTGGATCGCGATCCTGGTCCGCTGACACAGGCGCTGTGCTGGGCGCATTCGCGTCGCAAGTTCTTTGTGCTGGCTGACATCGCCGCCAACGCCAAGCGCGGAAAGAATGCCGCGCCGATCTCGCCGATTGCGCTCGAGGCCGTGAAGCGTATCGATGCCCTCTTCGACATCGAGCGTGACATCAATGGTCTGCCTGCAGATGAAAGGCTGCAACGACGCCAGCAGGAGAGCCGCTCTCTCGTCGGCGAGCTTGAAGACTGGATGCGGACCGAGCGGGCAAAACTGTCACGCAGCTCTCCGGTCGCCGAGCCAATCGACTATATGCTGAAGCGCTGGGACGGGTTCACATCTTTCCTCTGTGATGGCCGGGTTTGTCTCACCAACAATGCCGCCGAACGGGCGCTGCGCGGCTTTGCTCTCGGACGGAAGTCGTGGCTATTTGCCGGCTCCGATCGTGGTGCTGATCGCGCCGCCTTCATGGCGACCTTGATCACCAGTGCCAAGCTTAACGACGTCGATCCGCAGGCCTGGCTTGCCGACGTTCTCGCTCGTATCGCCAACACGCCGATCACCAAGCTGGAGCAATTGCTTCCGTGGAATTGGCAGCCCTCGAAGTCCTTACGAGGTCAAGCTGCCTAACCTGCGGCCATGACCGGATGGTTACGGCCCGCGAGCAGTTCCAAGCTCGCTACGGTGAGTCGCTCTTAATCGGCCTCCCGGCGGTAAAGCTTGAGGTGATCCAATCATCATGAGCCAGGATGCCGGCGGAGTAGCGGTTGGGCTTTAGCGTTAGATACGTGCAACGCTGTAAATGCCGCCGCCGCCAAGGTAGCTGCCGATTTCAGGAGAACCATTTTTTCATCGCTGATTTTGCTGGCAGTTCGAACCTGTAGTGTACGAAGAGTGCGACTACCATTACAACGGAGAGAAAGACGAACGCGGTCCATGGTGACGCAAAATTGACCGGAACTTTCCACACGTAAAATATCTGATAGCGAGTAAAATTTAAGATCGGCCAATGACAGAGATAAACAGCGTAAGACAGAGCGCCAAGGCCAACTAAAACGGACCTAGTTAAGCCCTCGGCCATCGGCTTCAGCCGCTCGTACAAAGCGATAGCGAGCACCATGCAGAACATGAGCGGTACTGTCAAAAAGTCGATATTCTTCACTGTTGTGAATACCAAGATCAAACCAAACAACAGCCCGCTGGTGACGAGCGCCAAAAGACCAACGAAACGAGTAAATCCCGCGTTCTTCTGATGTTCCAAGCCATTGTAGACTTCGAAAACAACGATGCCGAGAGCAATGCCGGCGACGCCGCGGATTAAGCCAGAGTTAATGAAGCCGAGAGCCGGCTCACTAAAAGCCCCCAGGTTTCCAAAGGTGTTGAACAGAACTGCATAACAGATGATCGACGTGGCGAGAAGGAATGGCCATAGCCGCTTTCTTTGGGCTAAATGGATGATGAGTATACCCAAAAAGACGTTGACGACCATCTCGACCGAAATTGACCAAGCGGGGGCGTTCCAGGAACTGTTGGTTGTCAGTCCTACGTTTTGAAGCAGGAAAAGATTGAGCACGAAGGTATAGGCATGACCATCGCCATAAGACCATCCGTTGGATAGGAATTGCCCTCCGGATGTGACGTAAAACAGGATGTTGACGGGAACCAGTAATAACAAAGTCGCTAAATGCAGCGGATATAACCGCGCGATGCGGTCAACTAGATAGCGACGATAAAAGCCCGGCTGATCTGCCCTTCGCTCATAAGCGATGCAGAGAACAAATCCTGAAAGAATAAAGAAAAAATCAACAGCCAGATACGCTTTCTTCGGCGAGGCGAACCCGTTCAAATGCATCCAAGCGACAAGAAAAGCAAATAGAAACCGAAGAAAATCGAGAATTACAAATCTTTGAGCGGCCATCTCTCACCTTAATATATATTCTGGAATTGCTTACGGCTTGAAGGATCGAGACAGCGCGGGAAGCGCAACATCCATTGGGCTGGAATATCTCAGTTTTGTCGTGGCCTGATTACCAATCGAAGTACCGGGCAAGAACCTGGAACCAGATTCCAGCCTGGAGTTCTACACCGCGGTCGTCCATATGGGTTCCGTCAATCCGAAAAGGAATAAGATCAATGTTTGGTCCGAGGTAACTCCCTTGTAGATAAGCTAGCTCTCTTTGAGCCTGGAGCATTTCTGGTGACGATCTCCAGTTAAGAAAACTATCCTGAGCGATGAAGATCGGGGCCGTTACACCTTGGTCTCTGATTCCAGCCAATACCGTCGTCACCTTGGATTTGTAATCGGCCATATCGTCATCTAGGTTACCTTGTCCGTGCTCCCAGATAACAAAAGTCGGGAGAAGGCCTTTCTTTGTGGCGTTCTGGATTTGCTCTTTGAGAATGCGGTTGGCATCTCCCCCATCCATGAACCGTTCGACCCTGGTTCCTCCCACTGCCGCCATGTTTATTACGACGGGTTTTTGAGTTGCCCTCGTGATAAGGTTAGCTAGATCAAAAACGAACGAGCGGCGCGCATCAGAAGCGCCATAAAGAGGTTCGTTCGCTTTGTAGCAACGGGTCCCCCAATGCTCATATACGTTCCGATTAATCCGCTGCTCCCACGGCGACGATCCGTTGGCGTTTGCGATCAATGACTGACCGACTGCGAGAATGACTATAGGTTCCAATTTGGAGATATAGTCACAATCAATCTGCTGCTTATTGCTTATGTTCAGACTGTCGATGTTTCGATGTGGGTTGGAGACGATAGCATAGGGATCGATGGCAGGGGGTGAGGTGGGGGTTTGCGCTTCGGCGTTGGATATGAGTGACCCTGCAACCATTAGAGCCAGGGCGAAGCGCATCAAATCAAACAATACAAATCTAGGCATTACAGCGCGAATCCCCTCGGACCATCGCGACGGAAACCGCCGATGCTTGGTCCTGTTGCAGCTTCCGCTGATGGGATTCCCCGCCCAACCGCCAAGCCGATAACTCAATGTGGCCAAATGTAACTTTCCGTGAGGGCAACGGCAAGCCCCAGTCGCCGCAGGGCAATTCCAACCTAACCTTCAATCACACCTCACGGCGGGAAAGGACACGTCTTGTGCTGGCGGCTAGCACGCAGCCTTGAGACCTTGCGCACGTAGATCAACGCGCTTTCGCCCAACCGTTAAAAGATCAGCGACGGGACAATTGGCGATGCCGCGATCCTTGCGCTCCTCGGACCACAATCCCTTGTGATGAACACAAGGCGGGCATCGTCAGGTGATGCGGCTCAAGCAGGGACGTGCTAATACTTTACGGAAGTTGCTAAGCACAATCAGTCCCCAGCAACTCATTCTCGCCAGCCGCGTGCGCGTTCGACCGCCCTGGTGAAGCGGCGGCGGTCTGCGTCGGAAACGGTGCTATCGGGCAGGAAAGTCCTGGTGGTGGCGCGGGCGGGGGCGCAATCGATGCCGGCGAGTTCGGCAAGGCCCAGAGCCGTGAGCTCGAACATTGCAGGCACGACGATGGTGCGCCGGCTGGCCGAGGCCAGAAACTGGGCGAAATAGGCGCTTTGCGAGATACCGCCGTCAATGGAGATGGTTTTGCCGACACCGGCCGACCGGGCGGCTTCATCGATAAGGCCGACCGTCAGCATTGCGATGCCTTCGAGTACCGCGCGCGCCAGATCGCGTCTGCTCGTTGCGTGGTCCATCCCGATGAGAAGTGGCGCTGCCTCGCGGTCCCAATAGGGAGCGGCGAGCCCGGAGAGCGCGGGCACGAAGACGATGCCCCGGCTGAGCGCGGAAGGCCCGTCGAAGGCGTCGAGCTCGCCAACATCTGCGAAAAAGCCGACTGACCGCGCCCATTCAAGGGCGGCTCCAGCATCGTAGACCCCACCCTCAATGGCAAAGACTGCCGGCTTGCCTTGCTCTTTCCAGGCGATCGTAGGCAGGAGGCCTTCGACCTCTGGTCGTTCATTGCCGCTGACGGCCAGCAGGAAGGCGCCTGTGCCGAAGGTGATCTTGCAGTCGCCGGGCATACGGCAACCATGGCCGTAAAGAGCGGCCTGCTGGTCGACAATGGAAACCCTGACCGGCGTGTCGCCGAGCAGGCCGAAGCCACCGTCGACCGGAGCGATTTCCGGCAGGCATTCGAGCGGCACGCCGTGAAGCTCGCACATCTCGGCGCTCCAGCTTCCCTTTGCGAGATCGAGCAGGCCAGTGCGCGATGCGGTCGCTAGGTCGGTTCTGAACGAGCCGCACAGGCGGTCGAGGAAGAAGGCGTCGGTTGTTCCGAGACGCAGTCGGCCTCGGGTGTGTGCCTCCGATACGGCGGGCACATTCTTCAGCAGCCATGCCATCTTGCTCGCGGAGAAATATGGATCGAGCGGCAGCCCGCAAACGGCTTTCGAGCGCGCCTCGGCTGCCGCTCCGAGGGCCTCGAGTTCCCTGGCCGTGCGCGCATCCTGCCAGACGATGACCGGATGCAGCGCCTTGCCGGTTTTGGCGTCCCAGGCCAGGCAGCTTTCGCCCTGGTTTGCAATCGCGATGGCATCGACGGGACCGGCAGCATCGAGCACGGAGCGGATGTTTTGCAGAAGCTCTTCGGGATCGTGCTCCACCCGGCCCGGCGCGGGGTGATGCTGCGCATGGCGAATGCCTGCAGCGACCCGTGCCTTTCCGCCGTCCTCGACCACCAGGCAGCGGGTTGAGGTCGTGCCTTGATCGACGGCCGCGACACGCATCAGCTTTCCTCCGTGAAACGGAAATTGACGCTTTCCGCGGTGAATGCCGTGGGCGGGATCGGCACGAGAATGCGCCGTTCGGGCAGCCAGAGACCTGTACGGCTCCACACTTCCCGTCCGTTGAGTTCGAGCGAAAGACAACCGCGGACGCGGCGTTGGAAACGCAGCTGGAAATCGTGGAAAGCCGGGGTGGCAAGTCCATTTCGGCGCAGAAGGCCCGGAACCACCAGTTTTACGGGTCCGTCGAAGCCTACGGCCACGGGTGCTTCCCCAGCGGTGCCGCGCGCGAGATCTTCTGCGACGGCTGCTCCGACCCTGCGCCCTTCGCGGAAAGACCAGCCGGCCGTCTCCACGGCGCGCAGCACATTGCCGCCCGCAAAGTAAGCCGGGTTCTGCATCCGTCCGTCCTGATCGATGGCTGGTCCGGCGCTCCCGGGAGCGACACCCGAGAGAGAGCGCAGCAGAAGTGCCGATTCCGGCGTAAAGCATCCGGTCAGCAGGACGCCGTCACAGGCAAGCGTTTGCACCGAGCCGTTTTCGAGCCTGATCGTGGCCGCCTCGACCCGGTTCTGGCCCACGATATCGATCAGCTCGGCGCCGCAATGAAACGGGATACCCGCAAGACGCGGAAACCAGGTGAAGGGTGCCCGCGCCAGCGCGTAAGGATTCGGCTCGACCATCGCTACCGGCCTTGCCCCATGCGCAAGGCAGGTGAGCAGCGCCGAGTAGGAGACGAGCTCCGACCCGACGATCAACGGGCGACGGAAAGGCATGAGGCCATGGAAAGCCGCATAGGACTGCAGCGTTCCTGTCGTGATGACCCCGACCGGGCGATCGCCGGAGATGAAACGGGCCGAACGCGGCGTTTCCCGCGCGCCGGTGGCGATCACCACGCGCTTCGCGCTGATCGTTTCGATGCCGCGCGGGGAGGTGACAGTCAACGACCCTTGCGCTCCAAGGGAGACGACCGAATGTCCCGTTAACACTTCAACACCCGCCGCAGCGGCCGATCGTTCGAGCCGGCGGCCGTAGGCCGCGCCGAAATAGAGGCGTCCGAATTCCCGCATGCCGAAGGGCGAATGACTGCAATGCCGTGTCGCCCCGCCGAGATGCGGTTCCCGGTCGACAATGGTGACATGCTTCACGCCCCGCCGGCGCAATTCGACGGCTGCGGCAACGCCCGCCGGCCCGCCACCGACAACGATCACGTCCGCGACGGTGCTCATTGTTTGCCCTGCTCCCCAGCGGCGAGGGAGGTCGCAAGCTGCCCTTTCGTCATGGCAGCAAGGCGCGCATTGCAGTAAAAACCCTGGCAATGGCCCATTCCGGCGCGTGTACGCCGCCGCAAGCCGCCGAAATCGCCGGGTGGAACCGGGCTCGACATCGCTGCTTCGATCTCGCGCATGGTGACGAGTTCGCAGTGACAGATGATTTCGCCATGGTCTGGACGCTGCCAGTCGCGCTCCATGGTTTCCGTAAGGTTGGGTACGGATACATCCGGGACCAAAGCGGGCGCATCGAATTTTTCAGCGAAGGCTGCGTGGAGTTTCATCGCGTGCTGGGCAAGGCCGAGTGCTGCGCTCAGGCCGGTGGAGCGGATGCCGCCCAGTGTGATGGCGCGTTTTTCGGGCCTGGCATAAATGCGATATGCCTTCTCCTCCGTCGCCGGCCGCAGACCGGCATAGACGGCCGTCACGGGAATACCGGCAAGTGCGGGTACGATTTCGGCGCCTCGCTGCAGCAGGGTCTGCAAGGTTCCGCTTTCTACGGTCGCGCGAACCCGGTCTTCCTGCTCCTCCGCCGTGGGGCCGATCAGCACATTGCCGAATGCCGTGGGGCAGACAACGATGCCCTTGGTGGTTGCGGTGGGCACGGGCAGCACGATGCGGGGGACATGGCGGCGGGCCGCCTTGTCGAGCACGACGAACTGCCCTTTGCGGGGCTTGATCCGGAATTCGGCCGCAAAGCCAAGTCGCTGATCCACCACGTCCCCGTAAAGTCCGGCGGCGTTCACGACCGCCGAGGCATGGACATCACCATTCGTTGTCTTGAGCGCCCAGCGGCCACCGAATGTACCGTTGAGAAGTTCCGTTCCCCGCAGAAAACGTGCACCCATGGCCACGGCCTGGGTAAGATAGGCGAGGGGGGCGGACCATGGGTCGATGATGTGCTCCCCCTCCACCTCCAGCGCGGCGACGAGCCGGGCGGCTAATCCTGGCATTGTCTCGCGCGCCGAGGATGCGGAAAGCAATCTGAGTTCAGACACGCCGTTCGCCCGGCCTTGCTTCTCGATGTCTTCAAGCTTTTCCGCGTCCTCACCGCTCCAGGCGCAGACGAGGGCACCGGTTTTCATCAGTGCAAGGTTCAGGCTTTCGCGTATCTCAAGATATTCCTCGCGGCCCGCCCGGATGAGCTCGAGTTCGAGACTGTCCGGCGGCGCATCGAAACCGGTGTGAAGAATGGCGCTGTTGGCCTTGGATGCGCCGGACAGCATGTCTGCGCCTTTTTCGATCAGCACCACTTTTGCCCCGGCGAGCGCGAAGCGCCGCGCGACAGCACAACCGACAACGCCCGCGCCGATGATGGCGACGTCGTACGATTCCGGGTGAGGGGTTTGGAGCATCGGCGGCTCCCTTTCATGCGTCATGTCTGGAGGCCGGAGCGGCGTGGCAGGGCAGATCGCCCAAATGGGAGGGCGATGCGCTGGCACCCGCGACCACCGGCTCCGCCCCTGCGAGGGCGGAGCGTTCTAGGGTTTTACGATGCGACGATCAGCGGTACGGGTATCCGGCCTTCTGCATCGTCTCGCTGTACTTCTTGAAAGCCGCGACGACCTTGCCGGCGCGCGGGCTGGATGAGGCGGTCTCGTCCCAGAAGCTTTCCGCGTCCTTGACCACCTGGTTCCATTCGTCGGCAGGCAGCGAGGTCAGTTCCAGCTTTTCGCCCTCGACGCGCAGTTTCGCCTCGCCGCCCCAGTACCAGACATCGCGGTAATAGTGCGACTGGTCGATGGTGATGCGGAAAAGCTCTTGCAGATGCGGCGGCACCTTTTCCCAGCTCGCCGTGTTGGCAAAGTAGCTGCCGAACCATGCGCCGGTGAGGGAGTTGGTGAGCGCGTACTTGCAGACATCGGCCCAACCCACCTCGTAGGCTTCGGTAAAGCCGCACCACGCGACACCGTCGAGCTCGCCTGTCTGCAGCGACACTTCGACATTGTCCCACGGAATGGTGACCGGCACGAGGCCGTAGCGCGAGAGGAACTTGCCGGCGGTCGGCACCCCGAACACGCGCAGGCCCTGCATGTCGGCCAGGCTGCGGATCGGCTTGTCCACGGTAAATATCTGCAGCGGATCCCAGGCGCCGGCGGAAAGCCAGGTGACGTTGGGAACTTCCGCGTAGGCTTCTTCCCAGATCTCTTTCAGGCCGTAGTAGCGGAACAGTGCCGGCACATCGAGACTGTAGCGCGTGGCGAAGGGGAAGTAGCCGCCGAACACGGCGATATCGACCGGCGAGGCCATCGTGGCCTCGTCCGATTGCACGGCGTCGATCGTCCCGCTCTGAAGGGCGCGGAAGAG
This sequence comes from Mesorhizobium sp. DCY119, assembly GCF_003590645.1. NCBI lineage: Bacteria > Pseudomonadati > Pseudomonadota > Alphaproteobacteria > Hyphomicrobiales > Phyllobacteriaceae > Mesorhizobium > Mesorhizobium sp. DCY119. The sequence continues at coordinate 1,878,197 of NZ_CP031834.1, forward strand.
GTCGGACGTGGGAACGAGCTGATCGGCGTAATAGAGTTCGATTTCCATCTCGCCGTTGGCCGCCTTGTTGAAGGCATCGATCTGCGGCTTGATGACATGCGCCCCGAGTGGCGCTCCCGAATAGGTTTGGAGCCGCCACTTGATCGGGCCGCTCTGGGCGTTGACATAAGGCGCAGCGAGCGTCGAGCCCGCCACTGCAGCGCCCACGCCCAGGCCTGCGTTGGTCAGGAAATGACGGCGCGTGGAAAGTATCTTCTGGGAAGCACTCTGTTTTTTCGTTTCTTCTGTCACCTTGTTCTCCTCTGGTTATTAAGGACACTCCTGGCCGATCTGGCGATCAGCCTTTCACTCTCATTTGTTCCGGAAGCCATAGCGCGAGCCCGGGGAAGATCATCACCAGTGCGATGGTGAGCATCATGATCAGGGCGAAGGGCCAGATGGACTTGTAGATGTCGATCAGGGTGATTTCCTTAGGCGCCAGCGAGCGCATCAGGAACAAATTGTACCCGAAGGGCGGGGTGATGTAGGCGATCTGGCAGGTGATCGTGTAAAGCACGCCGAACCAGATCAGCTGGTTATCGAAGCCGAGGTCGAGCAGCTTTACCAGCGGGATATAGAGGGGTGCCACGATGACCAGCATCGCTGTGTCGTCGAGGAACATTCCCATGATGATGAAGCTGACCTGCATCATGATGATGATGGTCCAGGGATTGAGGTCCCACTGGTGAATGAAGACGCTCTCGATCGCCTTCACCGCGCCCAGGCCGTCGAACACCGCGCCGAAGGCGAGGGCGGCGAGGATGAGCCACAGGAACATGCAGGAGACGGCGAGGGTCTTCATAGACGTCTCGCGCACCAGCCTCCAGGTGAACCGACCCTTGAGAATGGCTGCCAGCGTGGCCGCCGACGCGCCGACCGCGGAGCTTTCGACCAGGCTGGTGTAGCCGAACACGAACAGCCCGGTCATGAAGAAGAAGATGGCAAAGGGCACGATGCCCGCCCGCGCCAGCTTGAGCTTCTCGCCAAGCGGCATGTTCAGCTCTTCGTCGGCGACAGTCGGGGCAAGCTTCGGGTTGAGCCTGGCACGGATGACGACATAGAGGACGAAAAGTCCGGCCATGAGCAGGCCCGGGATAAGCCCGGCGAACCACAGCTTCGACACCGGCTGACGGGCGATCATGCCGTAAAGCACCATCACGACTGATGGCGGAATCAGGATGCCGAGGGACGACCCACCCTGTATGACGCCGGAAATCAGCACCTTGTCGTAGCCGCGCCGCAACATCTCCGGCAGTGCGATCGTGGCGCCGATTGCCATGCCGGCGACCGAGAGCCCGTTCATCGCCGAGATGATCACCATCAGGAAGATCGTGCCGATGGCCAGGCCGCCGCGCAAGCGCCCGAACCAGACGTGCAGCATCTTGTAGAGGTCTTCGGCGATGCCGGACTCCGACAGGATGCAGCCCATGTAGATGAACATGGGCAGCGTCAGCATCGCGTACCAGTTGAACAGCTTGAACACCTGGTTGAACGGCAGGTCGGCAGCACCTGGACCATAAAGCAGCAACGCCGCGCCGGCTGCCACGAAACCGATGGCGGCAAAAACACGTTGCCCGGATACGAGCAGGATCACCATCGAAGCGAACATGAGAAGTGCGATCATCTCGTAGCTCATCGCAGGTCCTCTCCGCGCAGGGTGGCGATGTGCTTGAAGACAAGCGATACCGCCTGCATCAGCATCAGCACGAGACAGACCACCATCAGCGACTTGATGGGAATCACCGAAGGATTCCAGATCGAGAAGCGCCGTTCATTGGTGGCTAGCGCGTATTGCAGGCTGGAGATGGAGCCCGCGAGCAACACGCCGAGATAGAAGATCATGCAGCCGATGGTGGCGAGATCGACCTTGGCCTTGCCGCGTTCGGAGAGCCCCGAATACCAGAGGTCCATGCGGACGTGATCGTTGTTCTTGAGCGTGATCGGGCCGCCCATGAAATAATAGGCAGCAAGGGTGAACTGCGTGAGTTCTACCGCCCAGTGGACGGGCATCTTGAGGAGATTGCGGGTGATTGCATCGAAGATCAGCGTACCGCCCATGAAAAAGATGAGCGACGCGGCGAGGTAGCCGACATAATCGGATATCCGATCCGTCCAGCGGACATAACCGGCAATCAGCGGATGCAATGGCGTTCTCCCATCGGCTGTTTAATGTTCTTTGGTTTCATGTCCACTCCGTTCCCCACTTTGCGAACGCTGCCCCGTCGGCTTTTGCCAATGTCCCCATCGGCGAAAGCCGGCTTTCATCTGGGCGCAAAAAATCGTCCGGAGTCGGCAAGGCCCGAGTCCGCTCAATTCGCCCGTTGGATTGCCGACAAATGTGCAGCCGCACTTCGGTGCGATGCAGTATCCCGCCGGCTAAGCGCCGCTACGGCAATACGAAGCGTTTCTGAAAAGCAGTCATGTTGTTCCCCTTGTATCGCCCTCAACGACAGATGCGCGCGAGTTTGCCCCTTTCTCGCATCTGCGAGCACTCTAACCGGTTTTTGAGGGAAGTGAAGACCAAACTTTCAAAAATATGACCGAATGATCGCAATTCATCGCCAATATTGACCGAACAGTCACATCGTGACAGTAAATATTGACCGAACGGTCTCTTCGCTATATCGGTGTTTGTGTGGCAGATTGCGGTTCGCCTCGATTCGCGCTGACAGAAGGCACCAAAATGCAGCCATCCGAACGCCAGGATCAAATCGTCGCGATGCTTGGCCGCGCAGGTGAAATGACGGTGGACGAACTGGCGGAAGCCCTGGTGGTTTCGCGGGAGACGATCCGCCGCGACCTTACCCGTCTCGACGCGCGGGGTAAGGTCCGAAAATTTCACGGCGGCGCGCGTGTGATGACCATATCCACGTCGGCCATGGAAATGGAGGGGCCATACGCGCTGCGGCTGGCACAAAACGCCGAAGCCAAGAGAAAGATCGCTCAGGCAGCAGCCCGTCTCTTCCAGGCGGAAGACTCGCTCTTTATCGATACGGGCAGCACCACGGTTGCGATGGCCGAGGCGCTGGTGGGGCTCGAGGCGCTAGTCATCATCACAAATTCACCGCGGATCGCGGCGACGGTGGCAAGCAATCCCAGTCACAAGGTCTTTCTGATCGGTGGCGCCTACGGCTCGGATGCCGGCGAGAGCCTCGGCCCTCTCGCCCTTGAGCAGATCGGCAAGTTCCGTGTCCGCCATGCCGTCATCACGATCGGCGCGATCGACGCAAACTGCGTCATGGATTTCGACCTTCAGGAGGCCGAAGTGGCAAAAGCCATGATCGAGCGGGCTGACCGCGTGACGGTGCTTGCCGATCACAGCAAGTTCGACCGCCGCGCAGTCTTCGAGGTCGTGCCGCTTGCCCGCATAGACACCCTCGTGACCGATGTGCCGCCGGGTGAGACGATACAGGCCGCGCTTTCTGCTGCCGGCATTGATGTGATCGTTTCTGGGTGAGGGCAATTCAGGCGATTTGACGCCGCGCCGAACTTGCCGTCGTTCGATAGGCCTCAACGCGACGCCGCCGTTGGGCCCGCTGCCGATGGAAATGGCATCAATTGGGTATCCCTGCCGCCGGAATCTAGTTCGTCTTCAACTGGCCAATGCGGTTTTCAGCGATCCAGCGCGCGGCGAGCACCAGCGCGCCCATGCTGAAATCCTTGCCGTGCTTGGCCACCATCTCTTCCGATAGTTCGGCGAGCCTTTCGAAGAAGATGTCCTTGCTCTTCTCCTCGGGGGTAAGTTCGGTCGTCTGCATTTCATCCTCCTGTTTCATGGGGCTTGCTTGCGCTATTTGAACATCTGCGCTGGAAAGGTGACGATCGCGGCGGTGCCGTCGACTGCGCCCATCGCCAGATGATGCCCGTCGCCAGACCAGGCAAATGCGGTCACCGCGCTGCCTAATGGCCTGACGAGAAGTTCGTCGCGCACGCCGATCTGGGCGATGGTGATCTTGCCGTTGGCATAACCTGCGGCGACGAGCTTCTTCTCAGGATGCGCCGCTATCGTTTCGACCAGTACGAGCCCGGCGCGACCTGACTCCAGCGCGCCCGAAGTTTCTCCATCAAAGGGCGGCGCGACCATCGACCACCCGGCAATGCGGAACGCGCCCGACGCAAACAGGGCAGTTGCCGGTGAACTCCAGCACACCCTGCTTACAGGCGACGGAAATCCCGCGACGATGCCATGGCGGCTGTCAGCCATGCTGACCAAAGCAAAGCCCGCTTTTTCGAGCCCGCAGGCCAGCCACGAGCCGTCGCTGTTCCAGCGGATCGAAACCGGCGGCGCTGAAAGGGGTATGAGGCGCATCTGCGCGGCGTCGCCTTCGACGGACCAGATCGACAGCCCGTTACCCAGGCCGAAGGCCAGATGCTGCCCGTCCGATGAAAAGGAGAGCGCACCGGCGGGCAATGCCTCGCCGTGTTCCAGTTTCACCGCATCGTCGTGACCGCGCGACAGATAGATATCGCGCCCATTGCTGACCGCTGTCACACCCGCGCCGGCGCTGTGGTCGATGGCCACGATCGGACCGTCGATCTTGAACAGGGTCTCCGCGATTTCGCCGCCAACCGTCAGATGCTGCACTTCGCCCGCAGCCGTGCCAATCAGAAATCCTGAGTCCAGATAGGCAGTGAGCGGCACATCGCCGTCGGCCAGTGCCGCAGTGGCAATCAACGGCACTGTCGGCTTTTCGCGCGGGCGAATGGTCGTCTGACCGAGATCGCTGCTCACCCTGATCCGCGATTCCGGCGGTTCCTGGTCCGCCACTGATGCGATGGCGACGGTTCCGTCCACGGATGCGAAGGCAACAGCCGAGCCATCAGCGCTGAAGCACAGATCAGAGACAGCCGATGGACGCCGCCAGCTTCGGGCCAGCAGATCGAACAAGGTCAGATTTTGCATCGCTTGCTGGTTCATGGTCATTCCCTTTGTCAGTCTGTAACTGTCGCCGCGAGCCTGCGATCCACGTCCTCGACGTCGCTCTCGGCAGCGACGATGCGTTCCTCGCACGCCGCACATTCGTGAATGATCGCCTCGGCGCTCTCCTGTGCCTCATGCAAATCCCGCACCAGTTGCTCGCTGGTACCGTTCCTGCCGATTTCGAGTTTCAGGCGCAGCACGTCCATATCGATACCGGCGCGCTTCTGGTTGAGCCGCAGCGCCTCGGCGGTGAGTGCGGAGACATTGGCGACGAGAGCCAGCCGACGGACCAGCAGCGCTTCACGCGCGGCGGCTTGATCCTTCATCGAGACCTCCTCTTACTTCTTCTCAGGCACCGGCCCGGCCGGCTTTTCGAAAGGCGTCAGCAGGCCGGGCAAGCCGTCAGCCTGCGACTGGAACTGCTTTTCTGCCGTTTCGATGTGGCTCTTGAGCTGGTCCCAAATGTCGACGCGGATCATCGATGTGGTGTCGCCGGTGAGCCGCTCGATTTCGTCGACGCGGAACTGGCGCGACAGAGAAACGCCGGAAAAGACGAAGTCGCGCAGCAGGATCGCATGGCTCTCGATGAACAGATGGATCATCGGATGCGTTTCCGTGGTGACGCCGCCGGCTGCAAGCTCGGCCCGGATGAAGTCCTGAAAGTGGCTTTGAAGACGATACTGGCTCTCGCCCATGAAACGCATGACAAAAACCAGGTCGCGCGGCATCAGTCTGACAAGATCGCCGGTGACGCCGTCGGCCTGATCCGACATGGGCGAGGGCGGCCCTCGGCTGTCCTTATCGTTCGGCATGATTTCTCTTTCTTGCGCAGCGATGGCCTCAGGGCTTCGCCTTCAAATAGTAGAGAAATATGATGAATTGAATAGATGATGTAAAATTTCAATTATATTGCACATGCTAAGCAATATATCGCATATGCGAGAAGGCTGTAATCAGTTACAAGCGTAATATACAAATGTAAAATAACGTTACAGTTGACCGAATTATTGTTCGCAAAAAGAGTTGCGAATTCATCGCGGGTGTCGGGCTGCGGCGCGATTTGAAACTGGCACGGCATTTGCTTTACCATTTTGCATAAGAAGCCCACCGCGTTTTACGCGGTGCCAAAAGAACGAAGGAACGGAGGGAGCAGGGGTAAATACTATCCGCTTCGATACGCCCGCAGCAATGTGCGGCGCCCGGCGGACCTCCTGCAAAACGCCTCGAATACCTTTGCCGCGATCCACTTGAATGGCCGGACGCAAGTCGTGCCTGAAGGCGCGATCCATTGTCATGCCGCTCGCACTTTCACTGGCGGTGCACTGCACCGCTTCATGCCGGGGTCGATAGGCCTGCGGCTTAAACCTGGTGGAGGCTTATGACTATGACGTCTCTGACGCTCAACAAGATTACCTCGCAGCGCGGAATCTCCGTCGGCGAGGCAACCAAGAAGATTTCCGATCTCGGTTGGAACCCTTCCTATGTCCAGGAAGCGATGACGTTTCCGACGGACTACAAGATCAACAAGACACCGCGCGACCCGATGAAGCAGGTTCTGCGGTCCTATTTCCCGATGCAGGAAGAAAAGGACAACCGTGTCTACGGCGCGCTCGATGCGGCGTTGCGTGGCGACATGTTCCGCAATGTTGAACCGCGCTGGGTCGAGTGGATGAAACTCTTCCTGGCCATCATTCCCTTCCCGGAAATTTCCGCCGCCCGCTCGATGGCGATGGTCGCGCGTATCGCACCCGGCGAGGAACTCAGAACCGGCTTCACCATGCAGATGATCGACGAGTTCCGGCACTCGACGATCCAGATGAATCTGAAGAAATGGTACATGGAGAACTACATCGATCCGGCCGGCTTCGACATCACAGAGGAAGCCTTCGGAAAGTGTTATGCCACGACCATCGGCCGTCAGTTCGCCGAGGGGTTCATCACCGGCGACACGATGACTGCCGCCTGCATGTACCTGACCGTGGTTGCCGAGACTGCCTTCACCAACACGTTGTTCGTTGCCATGCCTTCGGAAGCTGCCCGCAACGGCGACTACGCGCTGCCGACGGTTTTCCTGTCGGTGCAGTCTGACGAAAGCCGGCATATCGGTAACGGCCATTCGCTGCTGATGGCTGCACTCAAGGAGCCGGAGAACCACCTGCTGCTCGAGCGCGACCTGCGTTACGCCTTCTGGCAGAACCATGCGATCGTTGATGCCGCCATCGGCACCTTCATCGAATACGGCACCACCAACCGCGACAAGAACAAGGAGTCCTACGCGGAAATGTGGCACCGCTGGATCTATGAGGACTACTACCGCACCTACATGCTGCCGCTCGAAAAATACGGCATCAAGGTCCATCACGACGACGTCCAGGCCGCCTGGGAGCGCATCACCAAGAAGAACTACGTCCATAAGGTCGGACAATTCTTCGCGGTCGGCTGGCCGGTCAATTTCTGGCGCATCGAAGCCCAGACCGACAAGGACTTCGAGTGGTTCGAGCACAAGTATCCAGGCTGGTACGCCGAATTCGGCGATTTCTGGAAATGGTATGCCAAGCTCAGCCACAAGGGCGAGAAGGTGCTGCTGTTCAACAGCGACGTCGGCTACGTCTACCCGCACCGCTGCTGGTCCTGCCTCGTCCCCTGCCTGATCCGCGAGGACATGGTGGTCGGCGAGATCGACGGCCAGCTTCACACCTTCGCCCACGAACTCGACAAGTGGACCGCCACAGTGGCCTTCGCTGACGAGTACGAGGGCCGTCCGACGCCCGCGATGGGCCGCTTCAGCGGCAAGCGCGAGTGGGAGACGCTCTATGACGGCTGGGATCTGGCCGATGCGATCAAGGACCTGAACTTCGTCCGTTCCGACGGCAAGACGCTGGTTCCGCAGCCGCATCTGCGCTTCGACGACAAGGAGATGTGGACGCTCGACGACGTGCGCGGCAACACGCTGGGTTCGCCGCTCAACGCGCTTCGTGCCATGTCGCCGGAGGACCGCGAGAAGCATCTGGCTGAATACCGGGCCGGCTTCACGATCAACCCCTGCAACTGATCAGACAGAGGGGGCGGGCCTCACCGCCCCCATTCTTTCACTGGAGGTCCGTATGTCGGAAACCCACACGGTCAGGCTTAGCCCGGTCAACGTCGAATTCGACGTCGAACATGGCGAAACGGTGCTTAACGCCGCGTTCCGCCAGGGCATCGCCCTGCCGCATGGCTGCAAGGAAGGGCAATGCTCGGCCTGCAAAAGCGTGTTGCTCGATGGCGAAGTCGACATGCTGAAATACTCTACCTTCGCGCTGAACGACATGGAGAAGGAGAGCGGGCACATACTCTTGTGCCGCTGCATCGCCTACTCCGACCTGGAAGTCGAGCTTCTCAACTATGACGAGGAGATCTTGGCGAAAGCGATCGCCGTGAAGCCCTACAAGGGCCGGATTGCTCACATCGAGCATCTCACCCACGACATACGCGGTATCGAAATCGAACTCGGGTCCCCAATGAAGTTCTGGGCGGGGCAATATGTCGACATCACGGTTACAACGCAAAAAGGGGAGACGATTACGCGCTCGTTCTCCATGGCAAATACGCCGGACCAAACCCAAAAACTTTCCTTCATCATCAAAAAATACCCTGAGGGAAAATTCTCCGGCGAACTCGATTCCGGAGGAATCGAGGCCGGTGCCGAAGTCACCGTCGTCGGACCCTACGGAACCTGCTTCCGCCGGGATGAACGGCAAGGACCTTTGATCCTGGTCGGTGCCGGATCCGGCATGTCGCCGATCTGGTCGATCCTCAACGACCATCTGAAAAGCGGTGAAAAGCGACCCGTCTATTTCTTCTACGGCGCCCGGACCCGCAACGACCTGTTCTATCTCGAGAGGATCGCCGAACTCGTCGGCCAGAATTCGGATGTCACCTTCATCCCCGTGCTGTCGCACGCGGCTGACGACACCGAATGGCAAGGCGAGCGCGGTTTCGTCCACCAGAGCGTCGATGCCACGCTCAAGCAACTGGCGGTCGACGGGCAGGGCGATGTCCATGCCTGTGGTCCGCCTCCCATGATCGACGCGCTCCAACCGGTCCTGTTCATGAACGGCTTCGAAACGGAGCGGATCTTCTTCGACAAGTTCACCACATCGGCAGGTGCAACGCCGGCTCATTGAAAGCCGGCCGCGCAACCGCAACCAAACTGCAACAAGGGAGTGAAGACTATGCCTGCAACCTCGAGTTCAGTCGGATCCGGAGCCGCCGGCGCGGCGATTTTCGCCGACTCCGACAGCCGGAAATACCGGTACTTCGATCCGAAAGGCCAGCGTGCCACGCATTACGAGGACATGACTGTCGACGTTCAGCCCGATCCGGAGCGCTACCTGATCCAGAACTGGATCATCTCCTTTGCCGACGGCAACGGCGCTTATGTCAAGCAAAACACCGCCGCTCAAAGCTCAAACTGGCACGCCTTCCGCGCGCCCGATCAGGAGTGGGAACGCACGCACTATCAGCGCCAGTCAAAGATCGAGACGATGGTGCAGAGCGTCATCAACAACGCCCGCAAGTCCGGCACGCCGAAAACCTTCGACCAGGCCTGGGTCAAGATACTGCAGACGCAGCTCGGCGCCTGGAAACATGCGGAATTCGGGCTCGGCACCTCGTTGATGCAGGCGCAGCGCTACGGCTACACCCAGATGATCAACAACGCGACGCTGACCAATTCGTCCTACAAGCTGCGGCTTGCCCAGGACATCACGCTCTATCTTGCCGAGATCGGCATGGACCTGCCCGGCTGGGACGACGAACTCGGCAAGAAGGCCTGGCTCGAGGACAAGAACTGGCAGGGCACACGCGAAGCCGTCGAAACCATCATGGGCGCGGCAGACTATCTCGAGCAGTATTTCGCCATCAACATCGTGTTCGAACCGCTGGTCGGCGAAGTGTTCCGCTCAGGCTTCCTGATGCAGATCGCAGCCGCCAACCACGACTTCATTACGCCGGCGGTGATTTCGGCAGCCGAAGCCGATTACGAGCGCAATCTGGCCAACACGATCGACCTCATGCACATCCTCGCCAATGACGAGAAGCATGGCGCGGCCAACCGCAAGCTTTTCCAGGGCTGGGTCAAGAAGCATGGCGCGCTCGCCGACAAGGCAGCCACCGGCCTGCAGCCGATCTGGTCGATGCCGCATTCAAAGCCGGTTGCGTTCGCGGATGTCCGCGCCAAATCCGAGGAACGGATTGGCCAGATCCTCGGCGAACTCGGCCTCAAGCGCTGACACAGGAGAAATTGTCATGTCACTAGCAGCACGCGACGCAACCCATTCCAACATCTTCAAGGCGATGAAGGACATCACCTTCGAACAGACGATTTCGCACCAGTGCGGCGTCACCATGAACGACTCCGTCGAGGCCAGGGCGATCGCCGAATTCATGGGTCAGAAACCGGGGGTGACGATCACCTATCAGCCGGCGCTGATCCGCATCGACGGAACCGGCAAGCTGATCTTCGAGATGGACGCGATCAGCGAATATCTCGGGCGCGAGATGACGGCGGAAACCTTCGAGGTCAACACCTCCACCCACTACGGACGGATGGTGCGCGTCGACGACAACACGGTGATCCTATTCGGCGATATGGGCGAGATGTTCGAATACATCGAATAGCCACCAGAAAATCGGGCGCGCTGCTGACCTGCGGCGCGCCGCGTCGATCAATCCGATTGTTGCGGAGGAAACAATGTACAGAACACCGGAAGGCAAGGACATTTTCGTGGTCGACGGCCACACCCATTTCTGGGATGGCAGCCCAGAGAACCAGAAGAATATCCACGGCAAGCAGTTCGTCGAGTGCTTCTACGCTTACCACACCGCGCTCAGCCCCAAGGAGCAGCTTTGGGAGAAGAGCAAGTTCGAAAAATACAGCGCCGACGATCTTTATCGCGACCTGTTCATCGAGGGACCGGACGATGTTGCCATCATTCAGTCCACCTATCTGAAGGATTTCTACAACAACGGCTTCAACACCATCGAGCGCAACGCCGAGGTCGCCAAGCGCTATCCGGAACGCTTCATCGTCAACGGTTCCTTCGATCCGCGCGACGGCGAAAAGGCGCTGGAATACATCCACTACATGAAGGAAACCTACGACATCAAGGGCGTGAAAATGTACACGGCCGAATGGAACGGGGATTCCAAGGGCTGGAAGCTAAATGACCCCAGAGCCTACAAATGCTTCGAGCTCTGCGAGAAGCTCGGCATCAAGAACGTTCACGTCCACAAGGGTCCAACGATCATCCCGCTAAACAAGGATGCGTTCGATGTCCATGACGTCGACTATGCGGCTACGGATTTCCAGAACCTCAACTGGATCGTCGAGCATTGCGGCCTTCCGCGCCTCGATGATTTCTGCTGGATCGCCGTCCAGGAAACGAACGTCTATGCCGGGCTGGCGGTGGCGCTGCCCTTCATCCATTCGCGTCCGCGCTATTTCGCCGAAGTGATGGCGGAACTGCTGTTCTGGTGCGGCCCGGACAAGATCCTGTTCGGTTCCGACTATGCCATCTGGACGCCGCGTTGGCTGGTCGAGCGGCTGTGGGCCATGGAACTGCCGGAAGATATCGCACGCGAGCGGGGCGTCGAACTGACGTCGGAGATCAAGGAGAAGATCCTCGGCCTCAACGCCGCGCGCCTCTACGATATCGACATCGAAGCCAAGAAGAAGGCGCTCGCCAGTTCGCCCTTCAGCATCGCGGCGGAGTAGGGCGATGACTACCGCCAGTGTTTCCGGCAGCCGCGAGAGGGAACTCTGGCGGTTCCTCGGCGAGGTCAACGACCCCGAACTCGACGAACCCGTAACCGAGATGGGTTTCGTTGAGCGGGCGGAAGTGGCGAGCGACGGCAGCGTGGAAGTAGATTTCCGCCTGCCGACCTACTGGTGCTCGCCCAACTTCGCCTTCCTCATGCTGGACGGCGTGCGCAAGGCGCTCGACGAGCTATCCTGGTCGCCCGCCTACCGGGTCACGCTTCACGACCACATGTTCGCCGAAGAGGTCAACAGCGGCATGGAAGCCGGCAGATCCTTCGGCGACATATTTGGAGAGCTGGCCGGAGACCTCGATCTTGGCACCTTGCGCGAAACGTTTGCGATGAAGGCGTTCAAGCGACGTCAGGAAGCGGTGCTGCTCAGCCTGAGACAGTGTGGTCTGCCGGATCAGGAAATTCTAGGCATGGATCTGGTTGTCTATGACGCCACCCAGTTCGGAGCGGGCGAAGCAGCCAAGCAGAAGGCGAGATACCGGGCAGCTCTCATGGAGCATTTCCCCGCGCAGCGGGCCGACGACCCTGTTTTCCTGACGTGGGAGGGGCAAAAAATTCCGGTTTCGGCCTTGGGCGCGCATCTCGCTGAACTGCGCGGCGTGCGCATCAATATGGAGTTCAACGGCGCTCTTTGCCGTGGGCTCAAGCACACGAGATACAAGGAACTGGATGTGGTCGATGGTGAGCCGACGCTGGTCGATTTCATCATGGACCGGGTGCCGGTCGAGCCCGCCCCAAACATCTGAACTGCGCTGAAACAACGGCCTCCCTGGCACGAGGCCCCTAACCAACAACCCGCCCGTAAGGCGGAAGGAGGAATCATGCCCAAAATTATGCTTCACAATTCCGAGGCCCGCCGTGCGCTTGCCCGCGGTGTCTTTCGGCTGGCAGCCGCCGTCGAGCCGACGCTCGGTCCCAAAGGCATGAACGCCATGATCGACCGGCCGATCGGTACACCCATTGTCACCCGCGACGGCGTCAGCATCGCCTCCGAGATTGAACTGCATGACCGCTTCGAGAACATGGGTGCGCAGGTGGTTCGCGAAGTGTCGATGCAGACCAACGAGGTTGCAGGCGACGGTACGACGACGGCCATCGTGCTGGCCAACGCACTCATCCAGGGCGGCATCGAGGCAAATGAACACGGCGCTAAATCGGTCGATCTCTGTAAGGGGATAGATATTGCGGTGGCGGCGGTGGTGGCTGCGCTCAAGGGCTCGGCCAAGCCGGCCAAGGGCAACGGCATCCTCGCCTCGGTCGCCAATATTGCCGCGACCAATTCGAAGCTCGGCGCGCTGGTGGCGGAAGCGCATGAGCGGGTGGGTGCCGAAGGCGTCATCACCACCGACTTCAGCGTGACCACCGAGACCACGCTGGACGTGGTCGAAGGCATGTCCTTCGAGCGCGGCTACCTCTCGCATCACATGGTGACGGATCAGGAGAAGATGGAGGCTGTTCTCGAGCGACCTTACATCCTGATGACCGACCTCAAGATCAAGGGACCCGAACAGCTTGAAGCGGTGCGCCGCATTGCCGACCAGGATGGACGGCCGCTGCTGATCGTCTCCGAGGAAATGTCACCGGAAGTGGTGGTGACGCTGCTCGGCAAGCAGGGACCGGGAAAATACCTAGTCGTGCATCCGCCGGAATATGGCCATTGGCGCAAGGCAATGATGGAAGACTTGGCGATCATCACCGGTGGCAAGGTGATCGCGCGCGATCTCGGCGGCCGGCTCGAGGACATTACCGTCGAGGATCTCGGAACGGCCGATCGGGTCAAGACCAGTTCGTCCTACACCTCGATCATTCGCGGCGGCGGCGATCATGATGCGATCGCATCGCGCCGCGCCCAGGTGCAGCGGCAGTATGAAGCCTCACCGCCGAACATCGACCAGGACAAGCTGCGCGAACGGCTGGCCAAATTGTCCGGCGGTACCGCAATCCTTTATGCCGGTGGCGTGACGCCGGTGGAGCAGAAGCGGACCATTCAGTTGATCGAGGATTCGCTGAATGCCGTGCGTGCCGCTTCCGAAGAGGGCGTAGTTGCCGGTGGCGGCTCGGCGCTTGCCCAGATCGCACCGCTGCTCAACAAGGTGGCGGCCGGTGTGGAAGGCGATGTCGCCGAAGGTGTGCGCCTGGTGAAATCGGTGCTCTCGCGGCCGCTGTGGCGCATCGCAGTCAACGCCGGTGCCGATCCCGACGCCGTCGTGGCCGAGGTCACGCGCATCAATGGCGGCTACGGCTACAACGCTTCCAACGGTAGCTACCAGAACATGTTCGAGGCAGGCATCGTCGATCCCGTTCGCGTCACTTACACCGCGCTTGCCAATGCGGCTTCCGTGGCGACGCTGATCCTGACCACCGAAACGCTGATCGGCGATCTCGCCGAGGACGAGGATCCGACCGCCGGCCCGGCACGCGGCGGCGGCTCGGAAAAGCTCGGCCGCGCCTGAAGCCGCAAATCAACCGGAACGATTTCGACGTTGAAAGGATACGACGATGAAAGCTGCCAGACTTTACGAATACGATCCGCATATGAACGTCCAGCTCAAGATCGAGGAGGTTACAGCACCCACGATCACGGCTCCGGACGAAGTCATCGTGCGGGTGGGTGCAGCCGGTCTCTGCCGCACCGACCTGCACATCATAGAAGGTGTGTGGAAGCCGACAATGGACCCGGAAGGCACGCTGCTGCCTTACATCATGGGTCATGAGAATGCCGGCTGGGTCGAGGAAGTCGGCAGCGGCGTCCGGTCGGTGAAGCGCGGCGACGCGGTAATCTGCCACCCGTTCCGCTCATGCGGCATCTGTCTGAACTGCCGTCACGGCGAGGACATGTATTGCGACAACGGGCAATTTCCGGGCCTTGGCATGAATGGTGGTTTCGCCGAATATTTCATCACCAGCGAACGTTCGCTGATCAAGCTCAACCCCAACATCACGCCGATCGAGGTAGCGCCGCTGGCAGATGCCGGCATAACCGCCTACCGCGCAGCCAAGCGCGCGGCGAAACTGCTGCGGCCCGGCAGTTACTGCGTCCTGCTCGGCATTGGCGGGCTTGGGCACATCGCGCTGCAATCGCTGCATGCGATCTCGGGTTGCCGGATCATCGCTGTCGACCGCGAGCCGGCCGCGCAGCTGCTGGCCAAGGATCTTGGCGCCGACTTTGTGCTCGATGGCGGGCCGAACATCGTTGAAGAGGTTAGCCAGATCACCGGCGGCGGCGCCCATGTGGTGATCGACTTCGTCGGCGAACTGGGCGTGGAAAACATCTGCTGGAAGATGGTGCGCAAAGGCGGGCAATTGTTCGTCGTCGGCTATGGCGGCAACATCAATGTGCCGACTGCACACCTCGTCATCGAGGAAATCAACATCGGCGGCAGCCTTGTCGGCAACTTCACCGAGCTGGTCGAGTTGATGGAACTGAACGCCGACGGCAAGGTGAAGATGCACTACACCGAATACAATCTCGCCAGCATCAACACCGCACTCGACGATTTCAAGAACCGGCGGTTCACGGGCCGAGGCGTCATCGTGCCTTAAGGCCAGCCCGATCCATCGGTTACAATTCCCCAACCCCATGGCGCAATGCCGTGGGGTTCTTTTTGTGCTGACTGTCAGACGAAGCCGCGGCGGATGCCGTACTGATCGAGCTTGCGATAAAGCGTCGGCCGCGAAATTCCGAGCCTGCGCGCAACACGGCTGAGATTGCCGCCTTCCGCCGCCAGCGCGTTCTTCATCGCCTGGCGTTCTGCGTCAACGAGCGTGCTGCCGAGCTGCTCGGTTCCGGCTGCTGCATGATCTACAGGTATGTTGGTCCGCTCGGTAACGGGCGTGGTGATTTCCTTTGGAAGGTCCCGGAGCCCGACGTTTCGGCCGCGCGCCAGCACATGCAGCCTTTCGATGAGGTTCTTCAGTTCGCGCACATTGCCGGGCCAACGATAGGCAAGCAGGGCATCAAGGGCATCGTGCGAGAATTCCAACGGGTCTTCGCTTGCAGCAGCCGCGATCTGCCGGTTGAAATGCTCGGTCAGCAGAAGCACGTCCTCGCCCCTGTCTCGCAGCGGCGGGACCTGGATCGAGACAGCACCGATGCGGTAGTAGAGGTCGCTGCGGAAGCGCCCGGCCGCGACTTCCTGTTTCAAGTCGCGGTTTGTCGAGGCGATGAGGCGGACGTCCACCGGGCGGCCCCTTGAGTCACCGATGCGATGGACCACGCGCTCTTCCAGAATGCGCAGCAGGAATGGCTGAATCTCGAGCGGCAATTCACCGATCTCGTCGAGGCTGAGAACGCCGCCATTGGCAAGTTCGAAGACGCCCGGCTTGCCTTCGCGTGAAGCACCGGTGAAGGCACCGGCGACGTGGCCGAACAATTCGCTGCCGAACAGTTCCTTGGTGATCGCTCCGCAATTTATAGCAATGAAAGGGTCGCTCGCGCTGCGCCGGCTGCCAGCATGAACGAGCCGCGCAAACAGCTCCTTGCCTACGCCTGTTTCGCCCTCGATCAACAATGATGTAACGCTACCCGATCGAGCCACGCGAGAGGCGATATCGACGGCCGCCAGCAGGACCTCGCTTTCGCCGACGATCATCTTCGTGGCCGTTTGCAGGTGCCTGTTCACCTCCCGGTCTATGACCGCCACGCTGGAGATGGCCGGTCCCGAAGGGAAGACGAGGGCTGCGCCGCGCAAGTTGCCGTCCAGCTTCAGCGGCGTGATGTGGCAGGATCGCAGATGCGGCGGCAACGCCTTGGCGAGCTCGTCTTCGGAGCCGCTCGGCGGAAGGTTCATGAGCCAGCGGCCGCGGCCCGGTTCCATCGGGCCGTCCCGCATTTCGGTGGTCTCGCCATCGGGGACGTTGTTGCAGAAGATCGCTCGTCCCCGGTGATCCATGATCACCAAGCCGTCCTTGCTGCGATAGCTGGGAGCGGAAGAAATGAAGGCTTCGAGCAGCCGCGTGCGCTGTTCCTGCTGTTGTTCAGCGAGCGCCTTTTCGATCTGCCTGGCCGTCGCGGCGACGAGCGCGGTGTTGTGCGGCCGGAAGATCGGCGAATAGCCCGAGAGGTCGACAACGCCGATGATCTTTCCATCCAGCGGGTCACGGATCGGCGCGCCGGCGCAGGTCCAGGATTTGATGCCCGCGCAGAAATGTTCGGCGGCGTGGACGAAAATCGGCTTGCCTGTCCACAGCGCGGTGCCGATGCCGTTGGTTCCGACGGCGTCTTCGTTCCATTTGCCGCCGATGGCTAGATGAATATCCATGCCGTCATGCAGGGTTTTCTTGTCGCCGATGGCGTCGATCAGCACGCCGTCGCTGTCGGCGAGCACCAGCATCGCGCCTGTCCCGTCCAGCAATTGTCCGAGGGACGCGAATGATCGCTGCGCTGCCGAAAGCAGTTCGGCGTTTGTACGGGTCAGATATTCGATCTCGTCGCGGTCACTGCTTAGCGGCGCTTCGATGCTCTGGGCGTTGATGCCGCCGGTTGCGCTGCGATACCAGGAGTCATGAATCAAGGTGCGGACTTGAACCGGATCGCGGGCACATTTTGGCTCGTCGGCCAGAAAACTCTCCCAGGCGCGCATGGTGGCGCGCTCGTCGTAGTCGGTGTCGTCCAGGGCTAACTGGCCGGTGCCAATCGATGTCCGGGCCGGAAGGGTATCGGTCTTGATCTGGTTGGGGCCGCTCGCGTGTTTCATTCAGTCATCACAGAACCTTTGAGGTATGCCATTTCTGTATGCTGTCGGGTTGGGCGTTCCGAAGGACGACCAGATGTGCGATCGTCAATCGATGCCGAGTTTCGCGCCGATGTCGGCGGCAAGCTGTTCTTCGGTGTAAGTCTTGGTCAGGCGGGATCCGTCCAGGTCGACAAGCGCTTCGGCAATGGTCTCGTCGACCGGCGAGAAGAATCCGTTCTGCTTGGTTGCCATGACGAAGACATGGTCCCCACCCCGGTTGCGAATATCGCCGATATGATGAAGTTGGCGTCCCGTGTTCTGATCTTTCGAGATGACACGGCCGTTCATGGTGACGTGGATGGACGGCTTGGCTTCGGCAGCAGGTGCCGATCCGCCGCCGACATGGATGATCAGGCCTTCGGCCTTCGGTTCCTGGCGTGGTTTCCTTGAGGCCGAATAACCGCCGCCGCTGATCTGGTCGGCAAGCTTGACGATGGTCGAACGGTTCTGCTCGATCAGTCGCTTGACCTGAACATCCTCGCGTCGCGGTCCATCCCGCTTGGAGATGATCTCGACCATGAATCCTCCCAGACACAATTGGCCAAAGCCGTAGCCGAAAGTCCTTCATGCGAACTTATCGCAGTCGGACAGGCTGCACCACAACTATAGTATGATGCGAAATGAGGCTGGTGTGGTGGTAGTGGGCTGGCACATACCCTCCGCATAGTTGGGCGTTGGGTTGGGGAATTGTTCCGTCGCAACCGCCGGTTGCCGTGTTGTTGCAAGACGACCGACAGCAGTTTTTCCAGGGAACAATGCCGCCTGCAGCCGGGTTGTCCTTCGATACTAAAGGAGGAAAAGCCATGGCAGGACCGAAACGGCCAAACGACGACGAAGAATTGCCGAACCCGATGCCGGCGCAGTCTCCTATCGAGGAGCCGGAGCCAGACAGGTTGCCCGATGAGGAGCCGCTACCCAATCCCGACGAGGTGAGGGTGCCACCGAGACGAGCAGCAACACCGCCGCGGCCAGTGCCTGACCCGATGCCGCCGACACCACCGGGGCCGATGCCCGATCCTGGGCCGGATCCACAGCCAATACCGACAAGGTGAGAGCGCCGATCACAGAGTTGTTTCCTAGACTTGCCATTACTCGGTGATAGAGTTCGCGAAGAACATACGTGGAGTATCGCAAATGCAATGGCTTTCGATCTGCACAACGCTCGCAATAGGATTCTTTGTTTCTGGTTGCCAGTCGAGTTCTTCCGAGCAAACCGTCAGGCAATTTTGTGCGATTAAGGCGGTGGAATCTGGCGGATGCCGATCCGCGCGCTCGATTGCTCCGCTCGAGCCTCTGGTGAGATAGCCGGCTAGAGGTGCTCGGGGAGGTCATTTCCCCGCTGATTGTCGGAGGAATTTCGGGCGATCTCGTTCGCCCGGGCGGAGCTGTTTTTGGCAATCGAAGCCGCAGTCTCCACCCAGGCGATAGTAAGTTTCAAACGCTTACATCAAGTTCACTGATTGACGAGCAGATCCTCGATCCGGATCGGGAAATGCCGGGCGCGCACGCCGGTCGCGTGCCAGACCGCATTGGCGATAGCGCCCACGGTGCCTGTGATGCCGATCTCGCCCACGCCCTTCACGCCGAGCGGATTGACGTAAGGATCGTCCTCCGGGATCAGGATCGCATCGAGCGACGGCACGTCCGCATTGACCGGCACATGATACTCGGCAAGGTCGGCATTCATGATCCTGCCGGTCCTGCGGTCGGTGACAGCCTCTTCCTGCAACGCGAAGGAGATGCCCCAGATCATGCCGCCGAAATACTGGCTGCGCACTAGGCGAGGGTTGATGATACGGCCAGCCGCGAAAGCGCCGACCAGGCGCGTCACCCGCACCTGTCCGAGATCGGGATCGACCTTCACCTCGGCGAAGACGGCGCCGTGGGAAAACATCGCATGGGCTTGGGCAACTGCCGGGTCGCGGGCGGCCTTCGCCGTGCCAACCACCTCCGTGCGGCCTGCACGCGCGAGAATTTCAGCATAGCTTTCGCTGCGTCCTTCGTCATCGCGGCGATGAAGCCGCCCGTTGCGAGCCTCAACGCCGATGTTGCCGGCGCCGAAAAGCGGCGATGCAGGATCGGCGGTGGCGAGTTCCGCAAGCCGGGCGATAGCATCCACGCCGGCATTGTGAAGAGCCAGTCCTGCGCTGGCCGTGTGGCCGGAGCCGCCGGCGATGCCGCCGTCGGGCAGGCTTGAAATGCCGGAATGAAGCTCGACCTGATCGGGATCCAGGCCGAGTGCCTCCGCCGCGATTTGAGCAAGAGCCGTCCAGGCGCCTTGTCCCATGTCGGCGCCCGCGGTTTCCACCAGCGCGGTACCATCGGCACGCAAGGTTGCGCGTGCCTCGGCAGGGAAATGCGGGCAGTGGAAGACCGCCGTACCCATGCCCCAGCCGACCAGGAAACCATTTTCGTCGCGCATCTGGCGCGGTTCGAGCGGCCGGCCCGACCAGCCGAAGCGTTTGGCGCCCTCGGCATAGCACTCGCGTAGGGATTTGGAGGAAAAGGGCTTGCCGCTGCCCGGCTCGGTCTCGGCATAGTTGGCGAGCCTGAATTCGAGCGGGTCCATGCCACAGGCGATGGCTGCCTCATCCATTGCCACTTCGAGGGCGGCCGAGCCGGATGCCTCGCCCGGTGCACGCATCGGTCCAGGCGTGCCGGTATCGAGCCGCAAGCCGTCGTGCTCGGCAAGAATGGCGGGGCTGGCATACAGCGGGAGCGAGGCATTGGCCGCCGGCTCCATGAATTCATCAAAGCTCGAAGTCGCCGCCAGCACATGGTGGTGAAGCGCGGTGAGGCGTCCTTCTCCATCCGTGCCGAGGCGCAACTTCTGCCAGGTTTGCCCGCGGTGCCCGACCGGACCGTACATCTGCGCCCGAGTGAGTGCCAGCTTGACGGGTCTGTCGAGCATGCGCGCAGCAAGGATCGCGAGTATCTGCGGGCCGTTGAGGATCGCTTTCGAGCCGAAGCCGCCGCCGAGGAAGGGCGAGCGGATGAGCACGTTCCCGGCCGGAATGCCGAAATAGGCCGCATAGGCCGCGCAACTGAGCGCCAGCGCCTGGTTGGGCATGTCGAGGGTCACCCGGTCGCCGTCCCATTGGGCAACGACGGCGTGGGGTTCCATCGCGTTATGATACTGCGGCGGCGTGATGTAGTCTGCCTCCGTCACCCGGACAGCTGCCGCGAGGCCTGCTTCGACGTCACCGTAGGCGGTGCGCGACGGCGCGCCGACGCCGACCGCGGGCGTATCGAAACGCTCGCCGTTCTCCAGTCTCGTGCGGGCGCTCTCGACTTCGTATTGCGGGTTGAGCAGTGCGGCCCCTTCCGTTGCCGCTTCCAGCGTTTCGGCGATTACCAGGGCTATCGGCTGGTTGACGTAGCGCACGGTGTCGTCCTGCAGCACCTCGACGCGAAACCCGAAGGGCGGGATCTTCTCATCGGGATCATGCGACAGGGGTGGCCGGTTGGCCGGCGTCAGGACCTCGACGACGCCCGGATGTGCCTTTGCGGCCTTGACGTCGAGCGCTGTCACGCGTCCGCGCGCGATGCTGCTGACCGCCGTCACGGCGTAGAGCATGCCTTCGGGGTGGTTGTCTGCGGCATAGGTGGCGCGGCCGGTGACCTTGAGCACGCCGTCGCGGCGGGTCAGCGGTTGGCCGGCGCTGGAACCGTGCCGACGGTGTTGCGGGGAGGGGAATGCGATCTCAGACGACATGGTTCGCTCCGGATAGTGTGGGGAAGGGCGAAGCCGGCAGCGCGGGCATGGCTTGCGGCGTTCCTTCCAAGGCGAGGCTCAAGGCGCGCGTGACGATGCGGCGCGCCAGTTCGATCTTGAAGGCGTTGTCCCCGGAGGGCCGGGCCTCTGCCAGCGCCAGGTGTGCAGCCTCGGCGAAAGCCTGCGCGGTGGCCTGTTTTCCCTCGAGCAGTGCTTCTGCCTCGCGGGCTCGCCAGGGCTTCGCGGCGACGCCGCCGAGCGCGATGCGCGCCTTGCGGATCGTGCCGCCCTCTACCTCCAGTGCGGCAGCAGCCGACACGACGGCAAAGGCATAGGAGGTGCGTTCGCGCAGTTTGATGTAACGGGCGTTGCGCGAGAAGGCAGTGGCTTCTGCCGGAAGCCTGAGCGCGACGATCAGTTCGCCGGGCAAAAGCGCTGTCTCCTGCTCCGGTGTCGCGCCGGGCAACCGGTGCAGAGCGTCCAGGGCGATCTCTCGGCCGCCATGCGGGCCCTCCACCTCGACGATGGCGTCCAGTGCCGCCAGCGGCACGCAGAAGTCCGAGGGGTGGGTGGCTATGCAATGCTCGCTCCAGCCAAGCACCGCCTGCAGGCGGTTTTCGCCGCCAAGCGCGTCGCAGCCCGAGCCCGGCTCTCGCCGGTTGCAGGCGCCGGCGAGGTCGTGGAAATAGGCGCAGCGCGTGCGCTGCATCAGATTGCCGCCAACAGTCGCCGCATTGCGAAGTTGCGCGGAAGCGCCTGAAAGCAGCGCTTCGGCTATGACCGGGAAGGTTTTGGCGAAACGCTCGTCATAGGCGAGGTCCGAATTGCGGACCAGCGCGCCGACGCGAACGCTGCCGTCGGGCAGCCATTCTATGCGGTCGAGGCCCGGCAGCCGCGTGATGTCGATGACCCGCTCGGGCCGCGAGGCGCCTGTCTTCATCAGATCGAGCAGATTGGTGCCGGACGCGAGATAGGCCGATCCGGGAACGGCCGCGGCTGCGACGGCTTCCGGCACGCTGGCCGGGCGGATATAGTCGAAACGGTTCATGCCGCGTCCCTCCGATTGCGTTCTGCGAGGGTCTTTTGTGCTTCCAGCACTGCTTCGGTGATGCCCTGATAAGCGCCGCAGCGGCAGATATTGCCGCTCATCAATTCACGGATACGCTCGGGGTCGTTTCCGGCATTGCCTTCGGTGATGAGGCCGATGGCGCTCATGATCTGGCCGGGCGTGCAGAAGCCGCACTGGAAGCCGTCATGCTCGATGAAGGCGGCCTGGACCGGATGCAGCGCGTCGCCCTCGGCAAGCCCCTCGATGGTGGTGACGGTGGCGCCGTCTAGGCTGGCAGCCAGCGCCAGGCAGGAATTGATGCGCCGGCCATCGACGAGCACGGTGCAGGCACCGCATTGGCCGCGGTCGCAGCCCTTCTTGGTGCCGGTCAGATCGAGCCGCTCGCGCAACAGGTCAAGCAGCGTCACGCGCGGGTCGTCGAGTGCAACCGTGCGGGGCTGACCATTGATGGTGAGGCCGATGGAGAGTGACATGTGGTACTCCATTCAGGATTTGTGATGTATGGATCGGTGCTGCCGGATGGCAGCCGAGGATGCGGGCGGGAAAAGATCTGACGCGAGCCGTCTTTCGGCCCAAACTGGGAATGCGTGCCTTGTGCGTTTTCCCGATGTGCGATCTATTTATACGGAGGATGCCTCCGTTTAGCAAGAGGCAACGAGCCCTGTTGGAAGAAAATGGGACCTGAGACCGCAAAAACAAGACGCAAGCCGCGCGCGGATTCCATCCGCAATCGCGAAATCCTGCTCGAGGCGGCGACGCAAATCTTCAGCGCCGGCGGTCCGCAGGCGAGCCTGGAGGCGGTTGCGCGGCAGGCGGGTGTGGGGATCGGAACGCTCTATCGCCATTTTCCGACGCGCGAAGCATTGTTCGAAGCGGTCTATCGCCATGAGGTCGATCACCTCGGCGAACTCGCTGAGTTGCTTGCCCACGACAGTGATCCGGTCGAGGCGCTGCGCAAATGGCTGCACGCCAATGTCCGCCTGGTGGCGACCAAAAAGGGTATGGTCGAAGCACTTCAGCTCGTCGCGCACGGTTCGAGCGAACTGAAGGCCTATTCCTTCGAGCGCATGAGCAATGCGATCGGCCTGCTGCTCGATCGCGGGGTTGCGGCAGGAGAAATCCGCTCCGACATTTCGCCGGAAGACCTGTTGCGAACCTTGGTCGGCATTTTCTATTCGCAGGGCACGGCCGACTGGCAGCCGGCAGCGCTGCGCCTGGTCGATGTGTTCGTCGACGGGCTGCGAACGCGTTGAGGCAACCTGTAGTCTGTTAACGCCGCCGCCATGCCTGGGTGCGTGTCAGGAGTGTGCGGGATATGCCTGCGTGCACGAGCCGGGCAACGACATTCGTGTAGAAGATCATCATGCCCATGGCCGCGGCGGGTGCCACGTCGCCGGCGTCGTCCATGTTGAGAACGGCGACCGAGGCAAGCTGCGTGTGCGTGGAATACAGAAACACGACCGCAGACACCGTCGTCATCGCATTGACGAAGAGGTAGATCGAAATGTCGAGAATGGCGGGCAGCGATACCGGAACCGTGACGCGGAAGAACAGCTTGTAGAATGGCTGTTTGAGCGATGCGGCAACCGGTTCGAACTCGCGGTCCATCTGCTTCAGGGCCGTCAGTGCGGTCAGATGCGAGACGGTGTAGAAATGCGTCACGGTGCTGACGACGAGGATAGCCATCGTTCCGTAGATCGCGTTGAACGGGTTCGACGGGTTGTTGAAGAAGAAGATGTAGGCGAGGCCGAGGACCATGCCGGGCACGGCCATCGGCAGCATGGCGAGGAACTGGAACAGCGTGCGCCCGAGCGGGAAGCCTTCGCTCTTCTCGACCATATAGGCGCCGACGAAGACGATGACCGTGCCGAAGATCGCCGTCAGCAGCGCCATCTTGATCGAATTCGCATAGGCGCCCCAACCGCCGCCATCGACCAGGTCGAAGCGGAAATTCTTGAGCGTCGGCGTCAGGTCGTAGGGCCAGAATTTTACCGTCGCCGCCAGCTGGCAGACGCCGATCAGGGTGAGGACGAACAGGGCAACCGCTGCGCAATAGGCGAAGCACATCCAGTCGAATCGCGCATTGGGCTTGGGCTGATAGGGCACCGAGCGAGCCGACAGCAGCGCGACCTGTTTTTTCTGGATCAGGCGGTCGACAAAGAAAGCGGCGGCGGCCGGCACAAGGAGGATGACGGAGACGACCGCGCCCATCTCGAAATTCTGCTGGCCGATAACCTGCTTGTAGATGTCGACCGCCAGCATGTTGTACTGGCCGCCGATGACCTTGGGCAGGCCGAAATCGGTGACCACCATGGTGAAGACCACGAAGGCAGCCGAGATGATGCCGTAGCGTGCGCCGGGCACCGTGACGGTCCAGAAGGTACGCCATTTGCTGGCTCGTAACGAAGCTGCCGCCTCATAGTGACGGGCGTCGGCGATTGCGAGAGCCGTGGATACGATCAGCAGGGCATGGGGCAGAGTGAAGAACACCGATCCGACGACGATGCCGATGGGGCCGTAGATGGAATAGCCCATCATGGCTTCCTTCAGCAGGCCCTGGTTGCCGAACAGATAGACAAGGGCGATGCCGGGCAACAGCGACGGCACGAGGATCGGGATGGTCGTGACGAGCCTGAAGAACCCCTTGAGGCGCATCTGGCTGCGGTTCAGCGCATAGGCGAGGCCAAACGCGATTGCGATGACAAGCACCGTCGTGATCACGCCCATGAGGACGGAGTTGTAGATCGCCTGCGTCAGCGATGGCGTCGAGAAATAGCTGACAAAATTGTCGAGGCCCGTGGCGGTCGACGGTCGCAGTGAGACGCGGCGGAAGGTGTTGGAGTCGAGCTCGAGCCAATCGGTGCCGCGATGCAGTTCCGAGCCGACAAGGAATGAGGCGGCGCTGTCCATGCCGCGTATGCGATATTTGACAGGGCTGCGGAAGCTGAAATCGGGGAACAGGCCGGTCACCGAAAGTCGATCGCCGGAACCGGCGTCGAGTTGTTCAGGCGTTATGGCATGGGTGTCGGCATTCAGCGCTGCGGCAGTCTTGGCCGGGCCGAAATTCGCGCCGGTCTCGTCGCTGCGCTGGATCTCGAAGGCGTCGAGATCGAAGTGATAGGTCGTGACGGATTTCGACAGGAGCACATAGAGGGGCGCGGCCAGCGCCACCAGAAGATAGAGCGAGATGACGATCATCAACCCGCGCTTGATGATGTCGTCCGAAGACACCTGCGGGCGCAACGCCCGGCCTGCCGGCATGGTCAGCGTTGCCGTGGCCATCTCAGGCAGCCTTTCCGAAGACGAGCAGGCGTTCGCTCGGCAGTTCGACACGCATCGCGCCATCCACCGCGATGCCGAGCCGGCGAACCGCATTGATGGAGAAATCGGCGATCAGGATGCGGGAGCCCAGACGCGGCGACGACAGCCGCGTACGCCAGAAGCTGCCGAGAAATTCCATCTCCGTGACGGTCACCTCGATCAGGTTCTCCGGCGTTCCGACCTTGTCGGTGCCGCTCATGGAATGCGGAATGATGTCCACTGGCCGGATCACCGCCGTTGCGTCGCAGGCGAGCGCGAGCTGATGAGGCGCACACGCCAGTTCGGTCCCTTCCACGGCCAGCCTGTCGCCCGCCAGAACCTTAGCCGGGATCTGGTTGGTCTCGCCGATGAAATCGGCGACGAAAAGCGTCGACGGCTGGCGATAGATTTCCGTCGGCGTGCCGATCTGTTCGATGACGCCGTGGTTCATCACCACGATGCGGTCGGCCATCGACAGCGCTTCTTCCTGGTCGTGCGTCACCATGATGGTCGTCACGCCGAGTTTACGCTGCAGTTCCTTGATTTCATGGCGCAGATGCACCCGCACCTTGGCGTCCAGAGCCGAAAGCGGCTCGTCCAGCAGAAGCAGGCCGGGCGCCACGGCCATGGCGCGCGCCAGCGCGATGCGCTGCTGCTGGCCGCCGGACAGCTGGGCGGGATACTTCTTGGCCTGGCTGGCAAGCCCGACAAGGGCAAGCAGCTCGGCGACGCGCGCATTGATTTCCGCCCTCGGGCGTCCCGCATTCTCCAGGCCGAAGGCTATGTTCCGTTCGATCGTCAGGTTGGGGAACAGCGCGTAGGATTGAAAGACGATGCCGTAGTCGCGTTTCGACGGCGGCAAGGTCGAGATGTCCTTGCCGGCCTGATGGATCGTTCCGCGCGTCTGCAGGTCGAGGCCGGCAACGGCGCGCAGCAGCGTGGTCTTGCCGCAACCCGATGGCCCGAGGAAGCAGACGAATTCGCCTTCCCGGATCGAAAGCGACACGCCCTTGAGCGCGACGAATTCGCCGAATGCCTTCCACAGGCCGTCGATTTCAAGATAGGCCGGCTTCCCGGCCATTGGACGCACCTCGGTCGGCGTCGCCGGTTGGCCGGCCACGATCTCATGTCTCATTCTAGCCACCAGTGCTTGGTTGCGAAAAGGGCGCCGCATTGCTGGGCGCCCCTCTTCAGAGCTGCGATCAGCTCTTCGGCTCGGACTTGGCGTCGTAGCGCTTGGCCCATTCCGTCAGGATCGCCTTGCGGTTGTTGGCTGCCCACTCGAAGTCGTTCTTGATCATGTGGGAGGCAACGTCGGCCGGCAGGTTTTCAACCGGCTTGGCAATGCCGGGATAAGCGAGCACGGCGTAGCCTTGATTGTACATCTCGTTGGCTTCCTTGGAGACCGAGAAGTCGACCAGCTTCTTGGCCGCGTCGAGGTTTGCCGTGCCTGCGATGATGGCGGTTGCCTCGGCTTCCCACCCCGAACCTTCTTCCGGGAAGATGATGTCGATCGGCGCGCCGGCGCTCTTGGCCTTGGCGCCGGGGAACTCGAAGGAAACGCCGATCACCGTCTCGCCGGCGCCAGCCATCTTGCAAGGCTTGGAGCCGGAATGGGTGTAGGCCGAGATGTTCTCATGCAGGCCGTCCATGAAGGCCCAGGCATCCTTCTCGCCGAAGGTCTGCATCCAGGCGGAGACGTCGAGGAAGCCGGTGCCCGAGGAGTTGGGGTTCGGCATGACGACGTGACCCTTGTATTCAGGCTTGGTCAGGTCCTTCCAGGACTTAGGTGCTGTGATGCCGAGCTTCTTGGCCTCGACGGTGTTGAAGCACAGCGCCGCGACATAGGCGTCCATGCCGGTCCATGACGGAGGCGTGGTGCTGTCGACGAAGCGCGGGTCGAGTTTTTCCACGCCGGCAGGGGCGTAGGGCTCCAGCATGCCTTCGCCCTTGAGCAGCAGGAGCGAGGTTGCCGCCAGTCCCCAGACCACGTCGGCCTGCGGATTATCCTTTTCGGCCAGCAATTTGGCGGTCATGACCCCGGTGGAGTCGCGAACCCAGTTGATCTTGATGTCGGGATTGGCTTTCTCGAACTCAGCCTTGTAACGGTCGAGATCGACGGCCTCGATCGCGGTGTAGACGGTGAGGTTGGTTTCGGCAAAAGCGGCAGATGCCGAGAGAGTGGCCGCCAACGCGGCAATGACGATGGATGCGGTATTCTTCATGGTTTGGTTCCCCATTTGACACAATCTGCGATGTATCGAGGCGCTCATGCTCTATGGCAGTTCACCGGTCGTTTGCGCCGGTCGATGTCGCCCATGTGTCAATCCTGAAGCCGCATGGTCGATAAGTAAAATCTATTTATCCTATAAAGCTATCACCTGAGGCGATAGTAGTCATGCTGCTGTCACACTACTCGGAGACAGCCAGCGTCACCACGCCGAGGGCGACGACAAGGGCTGCAAGAACGCGCCCGAACCATGGTCTTTCACGAAAGAAAACCACGCCGATCAGGGCAGCGATGATGACGCTCGACTCTCTGACTGCCGATACCGCGCCGATGTGAGCGATCGTCTTGGCGTAGAGTACGAGGCCGTAGGCGGTGACGGCGAAGAGCCCGCCGACCAGGCCGATGCCTACGATTTTCCAATCGATCCGAACGCCTGCTCTGCGGCGGCTTGCCAGGATCGCCAAGGTGACCGGCGACTCGAACAGGAAGAGCCATCCCATATAGCCGGTGGGGCTCTCGGAGAATCGAACCCCGACGCCGTCGGCGACGGAATAGGCTGCAATGCTGAGACCTAGCAGCGCAGCGACGAGAACTGCCTTGCCGTCTGCGTGACCGGCGCCGCGTTGCAGCGCCAGGAAAGCAATGCCGGCGGTCACGAGTGCGAGGCCCGACCAGCCGAGCGGCGACAGCGTTTCGCCGATCATCAGAAAGGTGCCGATGGCAACAAGTGCGGGCGCCATGCCGCGCGATATCGGATAGACTTGGCTCAAGTCGCCCAGCCGGTAGGCCTGGAACAGCAGGACATAGTAGCCGTAGTGGACGACGGTCGACACCGCTATCGAAGGCCAGCTCGCAACGGCAGGCGATGGCGATATCGCGATCAGCAGGATGCCGGCCAGCGCATGCATGGCGGAGACCGCGGCCAATGTGAGCGCGCGATCGGGCGCGGCCTTTACGAGCGCGTTCCAGCTCGCATGAAGAAGTGCTGCGAAAAGTACGATCGACAGTGCGGTTGCTGACACGCCTGCTAACCGAACATCTCGGCGATCGTTTCTTCACCAATCGCAAATCCGGTGCTGGCGCCGGTTCCGCTGGTAACCATCACCAGCCTCACGTCTTCATGCGGCTCGTCCCTGAAGCTCGCATGATCTGATGCGGAAGCGTAGGTGCCGGTCCAGCGCGCGAGCACATTTGGCGTCGATCCCCCGAAAAGTGCGGCGAATTCGTCGAGGATCAGGCGGTCGACCTCATCGGAAGCGAAGGGGTCCGGTGTTTGGCCATAGTGGTGGGAATCGCCGACGACCAGCGACCCGTCCGCGCTCTGGACGACGATCAGATGGACGCCGTTGTCGAGCGCCCGGGAACATTGGCTGGTCAGCGTCTTTCGCAGCGACGCAGCCTCAGGCAGCGCCGCATAACCGGCGTAGCGCAGCAGGCTGAGATCCGAGACCAGCGCCGAGCGCAGCTTGTGACCCGGGTTGGCAAGCCGCAGCATCTGCAGCTTGCAGCGCCGGATGCCGTACTTGCCGATGCGCTCCGGATAGAGAGTGGCGAGGTCGTCGCCCGGGCAGACCACGATCTTTGCCGCTCGCACCGGGCCGTGGCTGGTTTCGACAACCGGAGGCGCAATGGCCGAGACGGCGACGCCGCGACGGAATTCGACGCCGTGGCGCTCCGCCAGGAACGACGCAAGCTTCGGCAACGCCTCGCGCGATTCCACGCGCAGCTCGAACGGACTGTAGAGGCCACCGACGATTTTAGAACCATCGAGGCCGGGCTGATGGCCAGTTACCTCGTCGCTGGTCAGCAGCCGGCAATCCTGCCCGTGCTCGCCCGCCTTGAACGCTTCAAGCAGCGCGAGCGCTTCGGGGCGCTGCGCGGCGACGAGTTTGCCCTGCTGGAGGATTTCTATTCCGGCCTGCCCGGCGAGGCTCAGCCATACCTCGCGCGACCGTTCGGCGTATTGGCGCGAAATGCCGGCTTCCTGACCGGTGACCACGACGAGCCCGAAGTTGCGGATCGAGGCGCCGTTGGCCTGTGCATCGCGGTCGATGACGACGACGCGCAGGCCGCGGCGCGCGGCAGCGAGCGCATGCGCAAGGCCGACGATGCCGGCGCCGACGACAGCCAGATCATATTGCATGTCAGTCATGGATCACCAGGGCAGGGAGAAGGTCTTGACGTTTGTGAAGCTCTTCATGGCTTCGATGACGCCTTCCTTGTAGCCGTTGCCTGAATCCTTGATGCCGCCGAAGGGGCTCATCTCTATGCGGTATCCCGGGACTTCCCAGATGTTGACGGTGCCGACCTGAAGGCCTGCTATGTATTTCTGCATGCGGCGGAAGTCGTTGGTGCAGACGCCTGAGGAGAGGCCGAAGGCGGTGGAGTTGGAGAGTGCGATCAGCGCGTCGTCATCGTCGGGGGCGCGGATGATCGGGATGATCGGCCCAAAGGTTTCTTCCATGACGAGTTCTGAGGCATGCGGCACGCGGTCGACGACGATGGGCGGAAGCAGCGCGCCGTTGCGGCCCGGATTGTAGAGAATGTCGGCGCCTTGTTCTGCCGCCATGTGGACGCGGTCCTCGAACAGCTTTGCCGCGCGCTCATGCACGACAGTGCCGAGATCGGTGGTGCGGTCCATGGGGTCGCCGAACCTGATCTTCCTTGCCCGCTCCAGCACCAGCGGCACGAAACGGTCGGCGATGCTTTCCTGGACAAGGATGCGCTTGACCGCCGTGCAGCGCTGGCCGGAGTTCTTGGTCGCACCCGCGACCGCCAGATCGGCGGCCTTGGCCAGATCGTCGTCGGAGAGGTCGTTGAGGATGATCAGGGGGTCATTGCCGCCAAGTTCCAGCACCTGGCGCCTGTAGCCGGCCTTGGAGGCGATCAGCTTGCCCACCGGCACGCCGCCGGTGAAGGTGATCAGATCGATGTTTTCGTTGGTGATCATCTCGTCGCCGATGTCCTTCGGCCAGCCGGTCACCACCGACAGCATTTCCGGCGGCAGGCCGGCCTCGTAGAGAATGTCGGCCAGCACCAGTGCCGTCATCGGCGTCAGCTCGGTCGGCTTGACGACGACGCAGTTGTTGGTGGCAATCGCCGGCGCCACCTTGTGCGAGACCATGTTGAGCGGATGGTTGAACGGCGTGATCGCCGAGATCGCGTTGAGCGGCTCGCGCATGGTGAAGATTTTGCGCGCCTTGCCGTGCGGGGTCAGGTCGCAGGAGAAGATCTGGCCGTCATCCTGGATGCACATCTGGCCCGACAGGGTGAACACGTCATAAGCGCGGCCGACTTCATAGAGCGAGTCCTGCTTGGAGATGCCGAGTTCCAGCGTGATCAGGTCGGAGATTTCTTCCTTCCTGGAGCTCAGCAGCTCTGCCGTCCTGAGCAGGATCTTCTGGCGCTCGTAGCGGGTCAGCTTCGGCTTGTAGGCGGCAGCGATCGCGAAGGCCTGCCGGGCATGCTCGGCACCGCCTGCCGGCACGGTGCCGACCACCGTGTCGTTCCAGGGATAGCGCACCTCGACGACGCCGTCGGCGTCGACATGTCTGCCGGCAATGCGCATCGGCTCGTGGCGGACTTTGATCGTGGGGTCGAGTTTGGTCATCGCTGTGTTCCTGAATAGCCCTTATGCGTCTTGTCGCCTGTGCCATCGCTTGCCGGCAAAGCCTTCCCCCACTCCGGCCCTTCGGGCCACCTCTCCCCCTCCGGAGGGAGAGGAAGGGAGCCAGGGCTCGGCGGGTCGGCACCTTTCCTCTCCCCCGTCGAACGGGGGAGAGGTGGCCCGAAGGGCCGGAGTGGGGGTCGACCAACCTCGGTCAACATTCATCGCCAGCGCAACGAAGCGCCGGCATTGCAATCACGTATTCGGCAGCGCCGCAGCCATCACCGCGTAGTAGAAGGCGTCGAAGTTGCGCAGCTTCGGTGCGCCGGGCTGGTCCGGCAGGACGCGGTTGGTGATGAACGGCACCACCTGCTCGGTCAGCCCGCCATGCGAGCGCAGCGGCTCATTGAGGGCGGCGAGATCGTGACGGTGCTCGCTGGTGCCGATCGTCTTGTTCTCGGTCGAGATCATGACGATGTCGCCGATGCGGTCTTCCGGCAGCTCGAAACGGCGGCAGGCTTCCTCGCGGTCGACGACAAGGTCGATGCCCTCGATGCCGGCCAGCCGCTTCATGATGTCGGCGCGGTCGGCACCCTTGGGCAGATAGGCGGTGGCGAACGAGCCCAGCGCGCCGTGATGGACGACGTAAGGATCGGTGATCGGCAGGATGACGCGCCCGGCATCCTTGCCCAGCCATTCGTCGAGCAGGTCCTGCGCATAGACGACATCGGGCGAACCGTCAGCCTTGTGCTTCGGCTTCATGCCGTGATCGGCGGTCACCACGATCGCAGCACCCAGCGCGTCGAGTTCGGCGAGATACTTGTCGAACATCTCGTAGAAATCGTTGGCCTGCTTCACGCCCGGCGCGTATTTGTGCTGCACATAGTCGGTCGTGGTCAGGTACATGACGTCGGGCCGCCATTCCTTCAACAGCTTGACGCCGGCGGCAAAGACGAATTCCGACAGTTCGGCCGAATAGACTTCCGGCACCGGCCGGCCGAGCCATGAGGACGCATTGTCGATGCCGTGCTCGGCCTTCGTCGTGGTGTCCGACTTCTCAGAGGAAAAGCAGATGGCGCGGTCTTCATTGAACTTCAGGCCGTGCCCAAGCAGCGAACGCAGCTTGTCTTTCGCCGTCACCACCGCGACGCGGGCGCCGGCATCGTAGAAGGCCTGGAAGACGGTCGGGGCGCGCAGGAACTTTGGATCGTTCATCATCACCTCTTCGCCCGTCTCCGGATTGTAGAGGTAGTTGCCGCAGATACCGTGGACAGAAGGCGGGCGGCCGGTGGCGATCGACAGATTGTTGGGATTGGTGAAGCTCGGGATGACGCTGTGGGCCATGCGCACCGTGCCCTTCGCCTTGATCTTCTCCAGCGCCGGCATCAGCCCCGCCTTAATCGCCTCGTCGAGATAGGCCGGCTCGCAGCCGTCAAGGCAGATCGCGATCGCCGGCACGCGCGGCCAGGCATAATTGCGTCCATTCGCAGACACGGTGACAGGGGACATCTGGTTCATCGGGGCATTCCTTGGGAATTGGAGAGGTTTTCAGGCGGCGAGCTTGGCGCGCTCTTCGAGCGCGGTGCGAGGCGGCGCCGCATCGGGCACGTTCATTTCAGCAAGCGACTCGCGGGCTGCTTCCACGACGCGCCGCATGACGTGCTCGTCCATGCGGCCGATGCAGCCGACCCGGAAGGATTCCACCACGGTTAGCTTGCCGGGGTAGATGATGAACCCCTTGTCCTTCATCAGTTCATAGAAGCGGTCGAAGGCAAAGTTCTCATGCGCCGGGCAGAAGAAGGTGACGATGATCGGCGACAGCCAGTTATCCGACAGCAGCGTCTCGAAACCGAGTTCGCGCATGCCGGCAACCATCACGTCGCGGTTTTTGGTGTAGCGCGCGCCGCGGCCGGCAACGCCGCCTTCCGCCTCGTGCACCTTCAGCGCCTCGAGAAAGGCGGCAACGACATGGGTCGGCGGGGTGAAACGCCATTGCCCGGTCTTTTCCAGCGTCGCCCATTGCGCATGCACGTCGAGCGAAAGCGAGTGGCTGCGGCCCTTGGCGGCTTCCAGTTCCGTCTTCTTGGCGATGACGAAGCCAAAGCCCGGCACGCCTTCGATGCATTTGTTGGCGGAGGAGACCATCGCCTCGTAGCGGATTTCGTTGACGTCGAGCGGGATGGCGCCAAAGGCGCTCATGGAATCCACCAGCAGCTTGCGGCCCTTGGCGTAGACGGCCTCGGAAATCTCGGCGACCGGGTTGAGGATGCCCGAACTGGTCTCGCAGTGGATGGCGATGACATGGGTGATGGCCGGATCGGCGTCGAGCGCTGCGGCAACCTCACTACCGCGCGGGGGCAGGTAATCGCCCTTGTCGATCAGCGTATAGGCGCGGCCCAGATACTGCATGGTCTGCGCGGCGCGAAGGCCATAGGCGCCATTGGCCAGCACCAGAACCTTTCCGTCCTTCGGTACGAAGGAGCCGAGCATGGCCTCGACGCAGAAGGAGCCGCTTCCCTGCATGGGAACGCAATCGAATTCGCCCTTTGTGTCGCCGGTCAGCGCCAGCAATCGGCGGCGCATATCGGCAGTCATGGCACGGAAATCGCCGTCCCAGGAACCCCAGTCGCGCAGCATGGCCTGCTTGACGGCGTAGGCGGTGGTGAGCGGGCCGGGCGTGAGCAAATAAGGTTCGCCGAGCGCCGGTGGCTCAAAACCCTCGACTGGCGAAAACTTGGTCTCGGCGCTCATTGATCTTCCTCCACACGGCGTTCTGCAATGGCGTGATTATCGCCGCCGATGATGTATTTGCAAAATCGTTATTTTGTATCCTTGTATAAGTTTTGGCGATGATCGTCAGGCTAGACGTACCAGTCGGCTGCTCAGCAGGTCTCCGCTTTGCGTAAGCAGCGGATAAGCGATCGTAACCAGAAGCGAATTGATCTCCTTGAAAGCGCGGACGGCTTCCAGGTGGATATCGCTGGTCTCGATGCTTTCCATCTTGCCCGATTGCAGGCGGCGCAGATGCTGTTCGTGGCTTTGACGCTCCTGCGTTCGAATGCGCTCCTTCTCGGCCACCAGCTGGCGGGCTGCGGCAAGGTCGTTTGAAATCAAGACGTTCAGCGCAAGCTGCATGTTTTCCGCGACACGCGCATGAAGGTCCGTCATCTCCGCCCAGCCTTCCTTGGAGAAATTCAGGTTTTTCTCCGAGCGCTCGGCGGCCAGCACCAGCAGATTCTTGGCGATGACGTCGCCGGCATGCTCCAGGTTGATCGCAACGTCGGTCAGTTCGATGCCGCGGCGAGCCTCCTCCGAGGTGAGCCGGCCTCGGTTTACCTCGGCGATGTAGAGCTTGATGCCGGTGTGAGCATCGTTCACGTCTTCATCCAGGCTGCGCAGGCGTGCGATCTGCTCGCTCGTCCCGGACTTGAACATGTCCATGACCGGCCGGAACATCAGTTCG
The DNA here is from genome assembly GCF_003590645.1 of Mesorhizobium sp. DCY119. Classification (NCBI taxonomy): domain Bacteria; kingdom Pseudomonadati; phylum Pseudomonadota; class Alphaproteobacteria; order Hyphomicrobiales; family Phyllobacteriaceae; genus Mesorhizobium; species Mesorhizobium sp. DCY119. Next base: position 1,913,089 of record NZ_CP031834.1, read on the forward strand.
ACCAGTTCTCCCATGCGCAGAAGCTCGCGCGTCGCGCTGGCCAGCGCCAGGGTCGGAACGCCGGTCACCGCCCGATCGAGGGCTGTGATGCGCCGCGCGACAAGATCATCATCTTTCGTCCTGACCGGAGCTTCGGACAGCAGCGTCGTCGTCAGCCGCGCCATCGCGCCGGTGAGGGGAAGGCAAAACACGCCCAGACATGCGTTGAAGAGGACGTGGAGATTGATCAGTGCCACGCCTGCATTGCTTCCCAGCCAGCCAACCGGCAGACTGAACAGCTGAATGGCAACCAATGCGACGACTGTCCCGCAGGCTCGAAAAATCAGATTGCCGAGCGGCAGGCGGCGGGCGGCAGGTCCCATGCCCCGTGACAGCCAGAATGCGATCAGCCCGCTGCCGACATTCGCGCCCAGTATCAGCGGTATGCCGGCTTCCAGCGAAACCAACCCCTGCGAGGCCAGGGCCGTGATCATGAGAACGGCGGCGACGCTGGAGTGAATGAGCCAGGTGAACACGGCGCCAAGCAGAAACGCCGTCAGATAGTCCTGGGCCAGATAACCGGAGATCATGGGCAGAAGTTCTGCATTCCGAAGCGGACCGGTCGCTTCGCCCAGCAGCTTCAACGACAGGAGCACGAAGCCAACTCCGAGCACCATGCGTCCGGTCTCGCGGATTTTCTGACCCGGCAGCTTGAGATGCATGACGCCGCCGGCCAACAGGCAGACGGGGATCAACCAGCCTAGATCGAAGGAGAGCACCCGCACGACCAGCGCCGAGCCAAGATCGGCACCAAGCAACAGAGCGAGCCCGGTCGGCAGCGCCAGCACAGCGCCGGCAGCGAAGCCGCAGGCGAGCATAGCCACTGCCGTTGAACTTTGCAGCATCACCGCCATGGCCGCGCCACCGGCAGCGGCACGTGTGTGCCCGCCTCTTGCCTCGCCAAACAGCTGGCGCAAGATGGGAGCGTGGGCGCGCTCCATCCCGGTGCGCACGAGATGCACGGCATAGAGCAGCAGCAAGGTTGCGCCCGCGAGGTGCAGAAGGATGATCGAGAAATGCATAGCCGGCTTCCTGTCAGAAGGAAAAGTTCGGCTTCCCCTTTACATAAGTCAATTCGTTAGTTTCTATACTTCCATTGATTTTACTTATGGAGGATGCCCTGGTGCGGTACGTGCAGCTGAGAGCTTTCCACTACGTCGCCATTTGCGGCGGTTTCTCGCGTGCCGCGGAGGCATTGTTCCTGACGCAACCCGCCATCTCCGACCAGGTGCGCAAGCTGGAAGAAGAGTACGACGTGCTGCTTTTCAACCGGCACAAGAAGCAGGTGACGCTTACGCAGCAGGGCGACCGTCTGCTTGAAATCACGCACCGCATGTTCGACACCGAGCAGCAGGCACTCGACCTGCTTTCCGAGTCGCGCGCGCTTCGAGCCGGCACCTTGCGCATCGTCGCGGACGCCGCGCATCATCTTCTCCAGATACTCGGGCAATTCCGGGCCAGGTATCCGGGAATCCAGGTGACCGTTCGCGCTGGCAATACCGAGAGCGTGATGGCCAGCCTTTACGCCTACGAAGCCGATATCGGTGTCCTGGGCGAAATTCCGGAAGGGCGCGAGTACAATATGCTGAAGCTCAATTCCTCGCCGATCATCGCGTTTGTGGCGCATAATCATCCGCTGGCCGAAGCGCGCAAGCTCGGGCTGGCCGAGATCGCCGAACAGCCGCTTGTGCTGCGTGAGCGCGGTTCCAAGACCAGGTCCAAGCTGGAAGCGTTGGCTGCAACTCAGGGAATCGAACTCAAGCCGGCCATAGAAGCCGAAGGCCGTGAGGCCGTGCGCGAGATCGTAGCCTCCGGTGTCGGTGTCGGCTTTGTATCGCGGGCAGAGTTTGGCCTAGACGGACGCCTCCGGCCGATCCTCATCGATGGACCGGAGATGCTGATGGACGAAGCGCTCATCTGCCTGCGCGAACGCTCAAGCGGCAAGCTGGTGAAGGCGTTCTGGGATCTCGCCAGGCAAACGGTCGAAGGCTGAGCTCTCTTTAGGGTTCGCGCGTAGCCGAAGGCGATCTGAGACGTAGAGCGATCATTCAGGGTCGAGCTCGAAGATAACGAAGCCTTTCCCGCGTTCCACTTCATTAAATCCGAGAATGCGGAACCACTTCGCGACTTCCGGCCGGTCCGACCAGCTGTAGGAATGGATTGGAAGGTTACCGCAGAGAGCCTGGATGCGCCTGATGTGTTTCTTGCAGAAGCGGACCGAAGACCTGGAAAAGAAGCTCTCGTGGGCTGCAAAAGCCGTTTGAGCTGCGTGATTGATCTCCCGCCACGCGATTATTGCGACCGGTTTGCCGTCTTCGAGCAGGGTATGGCCGCGGCCCTCTCTCAGGGCCATCATGAATTCGTCCTTCACCTCATCGATGTTCAGACCGGCCGTCGCATACTGGTCAGCCATTCGATTGGCCAGGTCTCGAAAGATGGCGGTAAGGTCGGCGGTAGTGGCTGTTCGATAATCCATGCTTCACTCCGTGAGGGCGGCAAAGTACCTGCCGAAACGCCGTCATGCAAATTCGCGACGCTTCAACCGTCGCGGGGCCTGGCGATATCTGCGACGGCACTCATTGTGGAGAGGAGGGCCTGGTCAGCCGCTGAACTGTAGTGCGCGCCTATTAAAATCATATGACAAGCGTTTGAAAACATTACGGATTGTTAATGCAGGTGTTCATATTGGGTTCACCCTTCGACACGTAGATATCAGGCGTGAATGAGAAGGACCCCTCCCAATGAAACGAATTGTTCTCGCAGCAGTGGCGATCTCCATGCTTGCAGTGCCGATGGCTCAAGCACAGCAGTACCATCGGCCCCCGCAGGGCATGCAGCAGCAAAATGGACCGTCGCATTTCAACAAGAAGCATGAGGCGCGCAAGCCATTCGCCAAGAAACAGCGGTGGTCAAAAGGCAGCCGAATGAGCGACTGGAAGCGGAAGCAGCATGTCCGCGATTATCACCGCTACGGACTGCAGCGTCCCGGCAGAGGCCAGCAGTGGGTGAAGGTCGACAACGACTATCTGCTGATTTCAATGGCGACCGGTATCATCGCGGGCATCGCCGCCGGCCGGTAACATCTGATGGTAGTTCCATCGAGCAAAAGGCGGTTCTCAGGAGCCGCCTTTTTTATCGGCGAATTACCGGCGAGGGAGTGGCCGTCCTGGCGAGGAGCTCGTGAAGCCGGATTGCGATCACCAGAAATGGAAGCGCTGCCAGCCAGCTCAATTCGGCGATTAGAGAGGTCTTGTCCATGGACTTCCTCCTGAAGATTTTAGCTCACTTGGTCAGAGCGTAGCATCTCGCGATATTAGGGCCTGCTTCCAGAAGTAGAACCCCCCAGATGGGACTGCTCTATCTCTGCCGAATTGTGCTCGTGACGATCGGGTCTGGCTTGCCGGCAAATCGCTCTTGGCTGGTAGACAGCCCCACCAACACGCCCAGCGCGATCGCGATGGGAGCAAACAAGATCGCAACGTGAACCAGGCATAGTACCGTCGCGCGCCAATCAGAGGCTGTTTTCTGCTCGTCATCCATGAACGAGATATGAAGGCCAAGAGTCAATCGAAGGTTAAAGTGCGGTCCTGTACGGCGACCTCAGCACTCAACCTTTGTTACAGCCTGCAATGCAAGGCCGGAAATTCGGATCAAACCCTTTTATCCAGTCAAATGGCGGCGCCCCGGGGTCGAACATGGGGCGCCGCCATTTGCCGTCAGGTCGCTTCCAGCACCATGTTGAGTGGCGTCTGTGCTGCCCGCCGGACGCGCGTGAAGCCACCTGACCGGATCACCTCGGCCAGCCGTTTCTCGCCCGCTTGTGCGCCAAGCGCGAGCCCCGTCTCCTGTGCCAGCGAGGTGGGAACGCAGATCATCGTCGATGCCGAGTAGTAGAGCCTTCCAACCGGATTGATGTTGTCTTCCAGCGCATCTCCGGCCATCGGCTCTACGACCATCCACGTGCCGCCCTGTTTCAGCGCCTTTCTGATGTGCGCTGCCGCGGTCTTGGGATCGCCCATGTCGTGCAGGCAGTCGAAGCAGGTGATCAGATCGAAGTCACGCCCTGCGAAGTCCTGTGCCCGGCCGACCTCGAAGTGCAGGTTCGTCATGCCGTGCGCTCGGGCGTGCGCGGTCGCGGCGGCAATCGATGCCGGATGGAAGTCGTAGCCGGTAAACCGGGATTTTGGGAACGCCTGTGCCATCAGGACCGTCGACAGCCCGTGTCCGCAGCCGACATCGGCCACCGTCGCGCCGGCTTTCAACTTGTCGATGACGCCATCGAGCGCCGGCAGCCACTCCTGCACAAGGGCATTCACGTAGCCCGGCCGGAACAGCCGCGCCACGGCGCAGAACATGCAGCCGGCCTGGTCACCCCAGGCCACGCCGCGGCCGGTCTTGAAGGCCGACTGCACCTTCGACTGGTTCTCGACCATTGCAGCAGCGGTATCGAAGGCACCGATCAGATTGACCGGGCTGTCGGGCTCTGCAAACACGAAGGACTGCTCGGGCGTCAGCGAGAACCGTCCGTTCTCGTAGTGCACGTAGCCCGAGGCCGCTTGCGCTGCCAGCCATTCGCGCACGTAGCGGGGCGCGCATCCCGCGGCATCGGCAAGCTCGTCAGCATTGGCGGGACCGATCTCCTTGAGGGTCTTGTACAGGTCGAGCGCGTCTCCGATCCTCACCAGCGGCACGCTGACAGCTCCGCCAAGGTCGCCAAGGACGCGGCCGACGAGTTCATTGAGGGTGGTTTCGTTGAGTTGTGTCATGGTTCCTCCTTCGGACGGCATGTTGCCATTCCGTCAGTGCAAGGATGAGACCAGTCGTAACGGGAGGCATGAGGCGGCCGTCCCGAACAGGCAAGGAAATCAGGCAGCGGAGAGGACAGATGTCCCGATCCGGGCCGGGAGAGGGCGGTAAACCGCCCGCCGCGCAAGTCGGTTACTTGGACAGCGTCATGACGATCGCCTGCGAGCGGCTGTGCACGCCAAGTTTGCTGAAGATCACCGACAGCTGGTTGCGCACGGTCTTCACGCTCTTGCCGAGGCGTTCTGCGATCGCACGGTTGTCGAGCCCCTCTGCAACGAGGTCCAGAAGTGCCGCTTCGGCGGGAGTGAGACCAGCCTCGCGGATTGCGCGCGGCTGCCTTGGTTGATCCTGCCCGAGGAAGGCAGCAAGTTCGGCTTGGAACACAGCCCAGGCCGGCTCGTCCGGCAGGAGCACATGGTTCTTGCTCTCAAGCGGCACGAAGCGTGCGCCCGGGATCGCTGCCGCCAGCTTGCAGCCTTCGTCGAACGGCACGCGCATGTCGCCGCGGCTATGCGCGATCAATGTCGGCACGCGGATCTTCGCGGCAAGGTCGAGCACGTCGATACCCTGCATCTGCGAAAGCAGTTGCGCGGCGACATCGGCAGTTGCCGTTTCACGCTCGAGATCGCCCCACCAGCGATGCTGTTCAGGCGTCCCGTCGGGTATGAAAAGGTTGGTGAAGAACTGGCAGAACGCAGGATTGTCGCGCCCCCAGCCGATGCGAATGAAGTTGACGAGGGTCTCGGCCTCCAGCCGCTCGGCTTCCGTCTGCGCGCGAACCCGCCCGCCCTGACCATAGGCATTCAGCAGCACCAGATGCGACACGCGCTCGGGATGCCTTAGGGCATATGCGATACTAAGAGCGCCGCCCTGCGAAAGACCAAGGAGGACGAAGCGCGGCTCCTCGATCGAGGCCGCCACGCAGTCCAGGTCCGCATGCCACGCCTCAAGCGACAGATCGGCAACGTGCCGGTCAGACAGGCCGCAGCCGCGTGGATCGTAACGCACAAAACGGTTGCGGGCCGAAAGCGCCTGGAGCCATGGCCGCCACACGGGGCTTTCAAGGTCGTAATCGACATGGCTCAGCCAGTGCGCCGCCCGCAGGATCACCGGTCCCTCTCCGCACGACGCGACGGCAATCCGAGTGCCGTCGACGGAGGTGCAGAACCGTATGCTCTGGCTGAGTTTCATCCTCCAAGGATACCGTAGCGGAAAGTCGGGCAACAGGCCCGATCTCATAGCCCGATCGATCAGCCGTCTACGCCGAAAGGGTGGCGCGGGCTTTTTGCGCAAGGTTCCGTGTCGGTGGATGGCAGCCGTGGCTGTTAAACGCAGCGGCCGCCGTCGACGTTGATAACCGCGCCCGTGACGAGCCTGGCGAGGTCGGATGCCAGGTAGAGTGCAGCACCAGCCACATCGTTCGGGCGGATGATCTCGCCCATCGGAATCTGGCTTGCAAAGCTGCCGACGACTTCATGCACCTGCTGCCCATGGGTGAACCCCGAAAGCATCGGCGTTTCGGTCGCGCCGGGGTTGATGCCGTTCACGCGGATGCCGTCCTTGGCCAGTTCGAGCGCGAGCGACTGGGTGGTTGCGATGGCTGCGGCCTTCGAGGCGCTGTAGGCAGCGAGGCCCGGTTTCGGGCGCACGCCGACAACCGAGCAGATGTTGACGATCGCCGCGTTTCCGCCCGCCTTGAGCAAGGGCAGGAAATGTTTCGTGGTGAGGAAAAGCGAACGCACATTGACGTTCATGATGCGATCCCAGCCGTCGACCGTCATCGTGTCGATCGGGATCGCCGACTGCGGAACGCCGGCGCAGTTGACCAGCAGGTCGAGCTTGTTTTCCGTGCGCGCAATGCGCTCGGCCAGCACCGCTACGCTTGCCTCATCAGCTACGTCGCAACGCCAGCCCGGACCGGTGCTGCAATCGGTGGGGGCATCGCTCTCAGGCAGCGAGAGATCGGCAATGATGACCTTGGCGCCGCTTGCCGCAAACAGCGACGCGATGGCCTGACCGATGCCGGAGACGCCGCCGGTGACCAGCGCGGTCTTGCCGGCGAGAAGGGACGGGGTCAGGTTGGTCGGAAAGTCAGGCAGAGCCATCGTCACACCTTGTGAAAATTCATCGCGTGGATCTCGGTGAACTCGGCCAGGCCGAGTTCCGAGTTTTCGGTGCCGATGCCGCTCTGCTTGATGCCGCCGAACGGCATGTGCCGACGGCCGAGGCGCGACTGAGCGTTCTTGTTGATGAAGGTCATGCCGGCCTCAAGCCGCCGCGCGAAGGCTGCGCCGCGATCGAAATTCGACGTCCACACCGAAGAGCCGAGGCCGTAGTCGGTGCCATTGGCCAGTTCCACCACCGCGTCCTCGTCCATGTAGCGCATGACCGGCAGGACCGGTCCGAACTGCTCGCAGGTGACAATGTCGAAATCGGGGCCGGGGTCCTTGACCAGCGCGGGGCGCAAATAGTTGCCTTCGTCCCAGGTTTCAGGGGAGACGGGCGTGCCAAGCTCGATCAGTTCGCCGCCCGCGTCCCGCGTCTTCTGGATGAGGCCCTTGAGGTAGCTCAGTTGAGCCCCATTGTTGATCGGGCCGAAGGTTGTCTCGGGATGCAGCGGGTGACCGATGCGCACCTTGTCGAGATGAGCGGCGAGCTTGTCGAAGAACGCGTCATAGATCGAAGCCGGCACATAGAGCCGCTTGATCGCGAAGCAGAACTGGCCCGACCGGTGGAATGCGCCGGCGGCAAGCGTCGGGATCTGCCCGTCCAGGTCGAAATCGTCGAGCACGATTGCCGCGTCGTTGCCGCCGAGTTCGAACTGCACGTTCTTCAGCGTGTCGGCCGCGGTCTTCATGATGGCCTTGGCGGCGACGCCGCCACCGGTGAAGGACACCAGGCGAACTTTGGGATGGGCGGCCAATGCCGCACCCGTTTCCGCGCCACCGTGCACCACATTGATGACGCCCTCGGGGAAGAGTGGCGCGAGTTTTTCCATCAGCAGCGCGATACCTGCCGGCGCGGTTGGCGGCGTCTTGATGACCAGCGTGTCACCGGCAACCAATGCCGGCGCGAATTTGCGGATCAGCAGCACGATCGGCGCGTTCCATGGCACGATCGCCGCCACCACGCCGATGGGCTTGTGCTCGATGCGCACGATCGAGGCCTCGTCCTCAATGATCCTGGGCTCAAGCGCGATCCTGGCGGCCTCGACATTGTCGCGGGATGCGAAAGCGGCGCCTCGGAACTCCATGGTGATCTCTGCCGGCAGCATACCGGTTTCGCGGACCACAACGCCGACGAGACCGTCGAGGCCTTTGTCGGCCTCGGCCTCGATCAGGTCAGCGGCGCGCAGCACGGCTTCCGCGCGCTTCTCGACCGACACCTCGGACCAAATCTTGAGGGCGGCATGTGCTGCATTCACCGCGCGATCGACCGCGCCTGCGTCGGCGACGGCAACGGTTGCCACGATGTCGGCGGTGCGGCCCGGATCACGGACTTCGAAGCGCTCAGCGCTGCCTTCCCATTTACCGGCGATGAAGTTGTCGATGGTGAGGGTTTTCGTAGAGGTCATGGCGCAGTCCTCACTTATGGTAGTTGAGGGCGTGGTATTCGACATATTCGCGAAGCCCGATGGGCGAGCTTTCGCGTCCGATGCCGCTCTGCTTCACGCCGCCGAAGGGGATGTTCTTCTGGCCGAGCCGCGAGGTACCGACATTGTTGATGAAGGTCATGCCGGCTTCGATGCGACGTGCGATCTTCAGCGCTTCGTCGAAATCGCGCGTCCACAGGCTTGAGCCGAGACCCAGTTCGCCTGCGTTCACGCTTTCGATGACCTCGTCGAGGGAATCGTATTTCACCACCGGCAGGATCGGGCCGAACTGCTCGATCTGGACCAGTTCCGCATCCATGGCGATGTCGGAGACGATCGCCGGCCGCATGTAATAGCCATTGTCCCAGCTTGCTGGATCGGCAACGGTGCCGAGTTCCCGAACCGTCGCACCGCTGGCGCGCGTGCGTTCGAGCAGGCCCTTGAGGAAGTCGAACTGGCCGCGGTTGTTGATCGGTCCGAAATTGACGCCCTGATCGAGCGGATGGCCGATGCGGAACTTGTCGGTTTCGGCCTCAAGGCGCGCAACGACATCCGCATAGGCCTCAGATGGAACGTAGACGCGCTTCACGGCGAAGCAGAACTGGCCCGAGCGGCGGAACGCCCCGCCGAGAATCTTGGGAATGGCGTCGTCGAAATTTGCGTCGGGCAGCAGGATGGACGGATCGTTGCCGCCCAGCTCGAACTGCACGCCCTTGAGGCCATCCGCAGCCGCTTTCATGATCTGCCGGGCAACGGCTCCACCGCCGGTGAAGGAAACCTTGCGCACCAGCGGATGGACGGAGAGTGCATGTCCGACATCGCCGCCGCCATGCACGACATTGATCACGCCGGCAGGGAAGAGCGCGGCCATTTTCTTGAGCAGCAGGGTCAGGCCGATGGGAGCCGTCGGCGCGGGCTTGATCACGACCGTGTTGCCGCAGACCAGTGCCGGCGCAACCTTGCGCATGGTCAGGATAATGGGCGCATTCCAGGGAACGATGTCGGCGATGACGCCGATGGGACGCTTCTCGACGCTGACCCAGCTTTCGGCATCCGACACTTCCATGGGCTTGAGAAATTCTTCACCCGCCTCGGCATTGTCGCGCACGATATTCGCCGCCATGCCGATCTCGGCCTTGTTGGTGCCGACCAGCATGCCGGATTCGCGCGCCATGATCTCGACGACCGCGTTGGCCTCGGCGTCAAGCAGGTCGGCGGCGGTGCGCAGTAGTGCTGCGCGTTCCTCGTAGCTCGTCTTCTTCCAGCTCTGGAAGGCCTCGTGCGCGGCGCGAACGGCTGCGTCGACGGTCGCCGCATCGCCCTGCGCGATCAGGCCGACGACATCGGTGAGCCGTCCCGGGTCGCGCAGTTCGGCATAGGAGGACGAGGGCACATCCTTGTTGCCGATCAGGTGGTCGAGGGTGATTGGGGAGGAAGTCTGCATGGTCGTCTCGTCCTTCGCCATCAGTCGATGGTGCGTTCGATTTCGTAGGTCGGGAGCGGGGAGAGGTCGGAAATCCTCTGCCGCAGTTCCGGGGTCATGGCAAAATTCACCGCCTCGACATAGTTGCCGACCTGCTCGACGCTTTCGGCGCCGATAATGGGAACGGTGACGGCCGGGTGCGAGGCAGCCCAGGCGACCGCCAGCATGGCGGGATCGACCCTCACCTCGTCGGCGATGGCGCAGAATTCGGCCGCGATCTCGAAATTGCGCTGGTCCTCGTAGCGCTTGAGATAGCGGGCTTCTGCAAGCCGGCCGCTGCGCTGGCCAGACGTATTGGCGTTCGCGCGGGTCAAAAGGCCGGAGGCGAGGGGCGAGAAGACCATGACCGAGAGGCCCACGGCCTGTGCCAGGGGAAACAACTCGAACTCGGCCTGGCGCTTCACCAGATTGTACATCGGCTGCACGACATCGAACCGCGCCAGCGCCTCGCGCCGGGAGATGCCGATAGCGTCGGCGATGCGCCACGCCGCCCAGTTGGAAACGCCGGCATAGATGATCTTGCCCTGGCGCTGCAGGTCGTCGAAGGCGCGCAGCGTCTCTTCGGGCGGGGTGTAGGGATCATAGTGGTGAGCGAAATAGACATCGATGCGGTCGGTCTTCAGCCGGCGCAGGCTGTTTTCGACCTCCTGCATGATATGACGCCGCGACAGGCCGGACCCGTTGGTGTCCTGCGACATCGGCCGGCAGACCTTGGTGGTGATGACCACGTGGTCGCGGTCGGAGCCTAGCAGATCGCCGAGAATGGCCTCTGCCTTGCCGCCGCCGGCATAGGAGTTCGCGCAATCGAAGAAGTTGATGCCCAGTTCCCGGCAGTGGTCGTACATCGCCCTGGCCGTGGATGCGTCGCTGTAGGAGCCGAACGACATCGTGCCGAAGCAGATGTTCGAGACGCGCGTACCGGTGCGGCCCAACTGAACGTATTGCAAGCTCTTCTCCTCCCGCCGGCCATGCGCAGGCGACGACGGCATCGCATGCGAAACCCTATAAGTCAATAATATATGTTTTTATACTTTACGTCACCGGAGCTTGAAATCGATGCGCACCCGGTCGCCTCGATAGGTGCCGTCGGCGACGAGAACCAGCTCTCCGTTGCTGTCCACCGCACAGCGCTCCACCCGTGCCACCGGGTTGCTGATGGGGATGTCGAGCTTCTCGGAGATATAGAGATCCGCACTGTCGATAGTGAGCGTCTGGGTGGCGTCGGTGATGACCAGCCCGGGCACGTCGGCAACGAGCCTCAGGGCTGTCTTGGTGCTGTAGTCGTCCTCGGGAATCTGGGATGCAATGCGCTCGGCGACATAAACATCGGCGAGCAGGAAGGCTTCGCCGTCGCGCGTGTGGCGGCGCTGGAGATGCCGGTAGGCAGGCGCCGGCTTGCCGATCTTGAAACTGCGCGCCGGCAGGGAAACATTACGCTCGTCGGACAGCACTTCGATTTTGGCATTCTCGCGTGCAAGCAGCATGCCGCTCCAGTCGGTCTGGACCTGGCACCACATGTCGTTGACCGGACGCTGCTTCACGAACGTGCCCTTGGCACGATAACGCTCGATCATGCCGTCGGCTTCGAGGATATTGAGCGCATGGCGGATCGTCATGGCGGCAACGCCGCACTCCTTCGCCAGCATCTCGACGGTTGGAATTTGCCCGCCAACCGCCCACTCACCCGTTTCGATACGCCGCTTGAACAGGGAAGCGAGCTGGATATACCGCGAAATCGCACTCTTTTTCAGCGCTTCGGCTGTGTTTCCCTGGGTCGAAACGGACAAAGACCTTCTCCTTCGCTGGGCCCTTCGAGCCGAGTGAAAATGCTATATGCTAGCATATGTCTGTTTTTGTCCGCCTTTCCAAGTCCTCGGCCTCATGCATCCACGAGTTGTGGGATCGGGCTTAGGCCTTCGGGCGGGGTGCCTCCGCCAAGCAGGTCCGGCCGTATCGAAGCGGGCAGAGGGATGCGATGCACGTTGAGCGTCAGCGCCACCATGCAGTAGTAGCCCACCAATGCGGTAAGCTCGACCGTTCCGGCCTCGTCCCAGCGTGCCAGAACCGCCTCGTAAACAGGGTCGGAGACGGTGCCTGTCGAGAGCATGTCCGCGGCGAAGCGATAGACTTCGCGGTCTTCTTCCTTGATCAGGCGCGGAGCCTTGCCATCGCGGATGGCGTCGATGATGTCGGCTTCCAGCCCGGCCGCCTCTGCCGCACGGCGGTGGATCGTCCATTCGAGTTCGCTGTTCCAGACGCGCGCAGTCACCAGCACCGCCAGCTCGGAGAGGCGAGGCGGCAGGCGCGTGCAATAGCGTAGTGTTTCGCCCAGCTTGCTCCACCGTTCGGCAAGCTCCGGATTGTGGAGTGCCGCGCGCAAAGGTCCGACGAGTTCGCCGCGGCGTCCGGTGACGATGCCGTCGAAGACGCGGCGCTGCTCCGGTGTCATGCCGTCGGCGTCGGGAAGGGAAATCCGCGCGGCCGATGTGTTCTGGGTATGCTGGGACATCAGGTCGTTGCTCCGTCGGTCAGGCCCAAAGAGGCGAGTATTTCGTCGGTATGCTGCCCCAGAAGCGGGGGCGGCCGATCGAAGGAAAGGGGTGCTTCGGTAAAGCGCATCGGGCTCACCACCTGCTTGACGGAACCCGCCAGCGGATGAGGCAGTTCCCTCAGCATTTCGCGGTGCTGCACTTGCGGCTCTTCGAAAACCATCGGGATGGTGTTGATGGGGCCGCAGGGAACCTTCGCCGCGCCAAGCTCAGCCAGCCAGTGTTGCAGAGGTTCGCGCGCGAAACGCTCGCAGATCATCGGATGCAGGACCGCAAGGTTGGTCACCCGCGCGGCGTTGGTCGCAAAGCGCTCGTCATCGACCCACTCCGGCGCGCCAAGGACGGCGGCGAAGCGGCGGAACTGCTCGTCATTGCCGACCGCAAGCACGACGTGGCCGTCGGCCACCGCAAAGACATCCTGCGGCTGGATGTTCGGATGCCGGTTTCCGCCACGCTTTGGCGTCTTGCCTGACACCAGGAAATTCATCGCCTGGTTGGCCAGCATCGCCACCGAGACGTCCAGCATGGAAACGTCGATATAGTCGCCCTTTCCGGTCTGGTCGCGGTTGGCGAGGGCCGCAAGAACGGCGACCGTCGTATACATGCCGGTCATGATGTCGATGATCGGGATGCCGACCTTCTGGGGACCGCCGCCCGGCAGGTCGTCGCGCTCGCCGGTCACGCTCATCAACCCGCCCATGGCCTGGATCATGAAGTCGTAGGCGACATCCTCACGCTTGGGCCCGGTGGTGCCGAAACCGGTGATCGAGGCATAGATGATGCGCGGGTTCTCGGCCTTGAGATGCTCGTAGCTCAGGCCGTAGCGGTCGAGCGTGCCCGACTTGAAATTCTCCAGAACGATGTCGGAGGTCTTGGCGATCTCGCGGATGACCGCCTGACCCTGTTCGGTCGAGATATCCACTTCGACGGAACGCTTGCCGCGATTGACGGACAGGTAATAGCCCGACTCCTTCGTCGGCTTTCCATCGCTGCCGGCCAGATAGGGCGGGCCCCATTTGCGGGTGTCGTCGCCCTCGCCGGTGCGTTCCACCTTGATGACGTCAGCACCCAGGTCGGCCAGAATCTGACCAGACCAGGGCCCTGCCATGATGCGGCTCAAATCGAGCACGCGGATGTGTGAAAGTGGTCCGGCCAAAGGTCAGTCCTCTCCGAAAGTAAGATTCATGATGGGGCCTTCGTCCGCCCCCTGGTCGTTGACGATGACGGTGGCGGCGACTGACGGCCGGTCGGCTTGCAGTTCGCTCCACGCCGTCAGTTTCGGGTGCGCGCCACGCCACCTGCTTTGCGAATAGCGGAAGTCGAGCTGGCCGAGCGCGCAGAGGATGGCGATCTGGCCGATGCCGAATGGCGTGGAGGCGAGATCGCCGGCTTCATCTTCGAGCACGGCAAGGGCTGCCCGCACCTTCGCGCGATAGGATGCAATCATCTCTGCATCGCCACCGTCGGCTCCAAGGCATTCGATGCGCCAGAGCAGCAGATTCTCGGTCAACCCGTCGCCCAGTGCCTGCCAGCGCAGTTGCCTGAGCCTCGGTTTGCCCGCGCGCGGGATCAGGCTTTCACCATCGGCAGACAATTGGGAAAGCCAGTCGCAGATGACGGCGGAATCGAAGATCGGCGGCAGGCCCGGCACCAGAAGCGTCGGGATTTTTCCGAGCGGGTTTTCTTTCAGGATGACGGGATTTGGCTCGCCGCGCGGCATCGCGACAGCGCGCACCAACTCGATCCTGTCCACCAGCCCGAGTTCGTGGATGACGATCATGACCTTGCGGACGAAAGGCGATTTCGGCGACCAGAGAAGCTTCATTCGGGCGTCCTCATCGCAACGCCGCAGCGAGCGCGGCGTTGAACTCCGCCGGCTTCTCGAAGTTGGGCACGTGGCCGGCATCCGGTAGGGCTTCGACCGCAGCGTCTGCAATCTGCCCGGCCATCGTTTTCATCGTTGCCGGCATGGCGCCGTCCTCGGCGCCGGCAATCAGCCGAACGGGAATGTCGAGCCGCGGCAGCACGGCGGACTGGTCGTACTCTCGCAGGGCAGAGGCACAGGCCACAAAACCCTCAAGCGGGGTGGTGGCGATCATGTCCTGGAGCCGTTCAGCCTGCGCGGAGGCATGACGCGCCGGCCGAAGCCAGCGCTTCACCGTCTGCTCGGCAAGTGCTGCCATGCCGTGCTCGCGCGCAAAGGCGATCCGCTCTTCCCAAAAAGCGCGTCCGGTGGCCGCGCTGCGCGGCTGGCCGTCGACGAGAACGAGGCGTTCGAAAAGAGCAGGGCGCGCGCCAACGGCGGCAAGCCCGGTCGGAACGCCCATGGAGAGCCCGACATAGGTGCAGCGCTCGATGCCGACGAAGTCGATCAGCGCCAGCAGATCCTCGGCCAGCGTCGGGATATCGAGAGCCGCCACCGGCACGCCGGATTGGCCATGCCCGCGCTGGTCGTAACGCAGGATGTTCCATGCGCTCGCAAGCGCCGCCACTTGTTCGTCCCAGATCGACAGGTCGGTCATCAGCGAGTTGCCGAACACGAGCCAGGGCGCCGCCGGATCGGCCTTGTCGATCCGGTAGTTCAGCGCCACGCCGTCGCGGACGAATGTGCCTTCCATGATCAGCGGCCTACCCATACCGGCGGACGCTTCTCGACCACGGCGCGCATTGCTTCGCGCGCGTCCTCGGTCGCCATCAATGTGGTGGAATAGCTCTGCTCGAGCTGATAGCCGTCTTCGGTCTGCATGAACTCGACCTTGTTTAGGGCTTCCTTCGCCATCCGCAGGCCGATCGGCGCCTTGGCGGCAATGACCTCAGCGAGCGCGCGAGCTGTCTTGGCGAGGTCTTCGAAGGGCACGACCTTCTGGATGAAACCGCATTGCAAAGCTTCGGCGGCACTGATCGGCAGGCCGGTGAAATACATCTGGCGCAGCAGGCCTTGCGGCAGGTGGCGCATCATGTGTGCGGCACCGCCGCAGCGGCCGACATTGATCTCGGGCATGCCGAACCGTGCGTTTTCCGATGCGATGCGGATGTCGCAGACCGAGGCCAACACGGTTCCTGCACCGAGCGCCGGGCCGTTGATGGCGCCGATGACGGGAACGGCGGCATGGCGCACTGCGGCGAAACAGCGGCGCACGATCCTTGCCCGGGCGGGATCCTGGTCCAGCGTGGCGGCGAGGAATTCGTTGAGGTCCAGCCCGGCGCAAAACGCCTTGCTGCCGGTGGCGGTGAAGATGATGCAGTTGATGTCGGCCCAGTCCTTCGCCGCCTCGAACGTATCGCCGATTTCGGCATAGTCGGCGATCGATATCGCGTTGACCGGCGGACAATCGATGGAGATCGTCGCGATCCTGTCGGCCTTTTCGATGGTGATTGCCATGGCTGCGTTCCTCGTTTCGGCGTGCGTTGTTATTGCTTGAGAGCGGAGATCAGGGCGTCGACGTTGCCGGCGCGGAATAGCGGCCCTTCGGCGGTGGCGACCTGTGCCAGAACGCTCTTGAGATTGTCGTCTGGCAGGTTCGCTGACCACCAGACCGGCCCGCCGGTCCAGCGCGGGAAGCCGTAGCCGTGCACCATGGCAACATCGATGTCGGATGGCCTGCGGGCCACGCCTTCCGCGAACAGGAGGGCTCCTTCATTGACCATGGCGCCCAGACAGCGTGCGCGAATCTCTTCATCGCCGATGGTTCGTGGCGTGATGCCTGCCGCCTGCCGCGATGCTGCGATGAAGGCTTCCACAGCGGGATCGGCCTGAGCCTTCCCCGAGGAATAGTCGTAGTAGCCGGCGCCCGTCTTGCGTCCGAGGCGCCCCGCCTCGCAGAGGTGGTCGGGAATATCGACATAGCGCGCCGATGGATTACGTGTTGCGGCCTGCGCCTTGCGCATCCGCCAGGCAATATCGAGCCCCGAAAGATCGGCCACGGCAAACGGTCCCATGGCCATGCCAAAACCGGTCATCGCGCGGTCGACGGCCTCGGGCGTCGCGCCATCCTGAATCAGGAATTCCGCGTGACGGCGGTAGGCGGCGTAGATGCGGTTGCCGATGAAGCCATAGGCGTTCCTCGCCACCACCGGCTGCTTGCCGAGCCGCTTCGCCACCGAAATGGCGGCCGCCAAAGTCTCGCCGCTGGTGGCCGAAGCACGCACGATCTCCAGAAGTTTCATCACATTGGCGGGCGAGAAGAAATGCAGCCCCAGCAACCGCTCGGGATGCGGGAAACCTTCGGCCATTGCGTCGATATCGAGATAGGAGGTGTTGGTCGCGACGACGGTTTCGCGGCTGACGATGGCGCCGAGGCGCGCGAGCAGGTCGCGTTTGACGCCCATGTCCTCGAACACGGCCTCAATGACCAGATCGGCATCCTTGGCCGCATCGAGGGCGGCGATTGCAGTCAAGGCGTTTGCCTGCGCTTGCTTCGCGGCTTCGGAAATGCGGCCGCGTTTGAAATCCTCGTCGCGCAAGCCGGCGATGCGCGTTACACCGGCGGCCAGTAACGGCTCATCCCTTTCGATCAGGATGACCTGATATCCGGAGGATAGAAACGCATGCGCGATGCCGGCATCCATCGTGCCGGCGCCGATCACGGCAACGCGCGAAATTTTCGAGCCGACCGCAGCAGTATCCAACCGCGCCGCGTCGCGCTCGGCAAAGAAGAGATGGCGATAGGCGAAGGCTTCGGGCGAGACGCGGATAGCCTGAAAGACTGCGCGTTCCTCAGCCAGGGCCTCGCGGAACGGCTTTTCGGAAGCGCTGAGGATTAGTTGTGCCGCCTGTTGCGCGGCGGGTCGGCCTTTTGCGCGGGCGATGGCCTTGTCGCACACCGCTTTCGCTTCAGTGGGATCGAAAGCCGGAACCGGCATGTCGGCAATGCGGCCCTTGCCGCCAAGCTGGCGAAGCGCGGATATCGTGTCTTCCAGCAGATCGCCGGTGCTTACCACATCGATCATGCCGAGCGACTGCGCCTCCGGGGCGGAAACCCGCCGGGCGGAAAGGGTGAGCTCGATGGCGGCCGGCACGCCCGTCAGGCGCGGCAGCCGTTGCGTGCCACCGGCGCCGGGGACGAGCCCAAGACTGACTTCGGGAAGTCCGACAATCGCCTTCTCGTCGGCCACACGCAGGTCGCACCCGAGCGCGAGTTCGTAGCCGCCACCGAGGGCAGCGCCGCGAATGGCTGCGGCGACAGGTATGGACAGCGATTCGATGGCGTCGATCACCGCCGGCAGTTGCGGATCGGCGAGCGGCTGGCCGAACTCGCGAATGTCCGACCCCGCGATGAAGGTCTTGCCGGCGCCGATGAGGATCACGCCTGTAATGGCGGTGTCAGCGGCAATCTCGGCGAGCGCCGCCACGAGACCGGAGCGCACGGCATGCGAACCGGCATTGACCGGCGGGTTGTCTATGGTGACAACCGCTATATCCGCATGTCTGGCCCAAGCGATCACGATAATTCTCTTGTTATGCTAAAAAGCTAGTTTTATATATTTTATCGATGTTCCGCCTGTCAATCTCTGGGCGGAATGGCTTTGCAGAGGAACAGCCATGACCGACCACGCCGACACCGACGACCTGCGAATCCTGCCGACCCGCGACGGACAGGTCGGCTACAGGGTCGGCGGTGAGGGGCCACTGTTGCTGCTGATGGCGTCCACTGGCCGCTGCTGCGCGGAACTGTGGCCATTGGCTAAAGCCCTGCAAGGTCATGGTTTCCGCGTCGCGCGCGTCGAACCGCGCGGCATCCTGCCGTCGAGGGGACCCATGCAGAACGTGAGTTTCCACGACTTCGCCGCGGATTTCGCGACCGTGCTTTCCGCCGAACTCGGAGAGGGCGAACGCGCTATCGTCGCCGGCCATGCCTATGGCACCTGGGTTGCCCGCACTGTTGCTGCAGACCATCCGGATCTTGTTGCCGGCGTCGTCCTGCTTGCGTCGGGCGCAAAGCAATGGCCGCAGCATCTGAGCGCAGCCATCACCGCCATCAACGCGCCGGAGACCTCGGACGCCGAGCGCCTTGCCGCCTTGCGCCTGGGCTTCTTCGCCGAAGGCAACGATGCCGGCGAGTGGCTCACCGGCTGGCATCCTGAAGTGGTGGCGAGCCAGCGCGCCGCCCGCGTGCTTACGCCGCAATCGGACTGGTGGGGAACCGGCGCTGCGCCCATCCTCGACCTGATGGGCGGCGCTGACCCGTTCCGGCCGGCCGGCAGCGAGGACGAGCTTGTTCGCGAGTTCGGAGACCGGGTAACGGCTGAAGCCATTCCCAATGCCAGCCATGCGATGCCGGCCGAAAAGCCGCGCGAAGCCGCCGCGGCGATCGCGCGCTGGTGGGGCGGTCTCCAGTCTTAGGGCTGACATCGCCGCCGCGCCGTTCAGCTGACTTCCAGCCATGTCCGGCGCACCGCGTCGTCGGCCTGGAAGTCGGCAACGCTGCCGGAAAACACGATCTCGCCACGTCCCATCACAAAGACACGGTCGGTCAGGCGCATGACCATTGCCAGCTTCTGCTCGAGCAGCAGCAGGGCCAGTCCGCGCCGCTTCATTTCGAGAATGACTTCTGCCAGCGCTTCCACCACCTTCGGCGCAAGACCTTCCGTCGGCTCGTCGATGAGCATCACGTCGGGATTGGTCAGCAAGGTGCGGAACAAGGTGAGCATCTGCTGCTCGCCGCCGGAAAGGAAGCCAGCCTTGATATGACGCCGCTCGCGCAGGCGCGGAAAGACGTCGAGCAGTTCGTCGACGGTCCAGGCGGCGCGGCCAGCCTTTGCCGGCTGAATGCCGATCTTGAAATTTTCCTCGACGGAGAGGTTCTTGAACACCTGCCGGTCTTCCGGGACGTAGCCGATACCGGCACGCGAAATCTCATGCGCCGGCAAGCCTGCGAGTTCCTTTCCCTTCAGCGTTACCTGGCCTCTCATCGGCGGCAGCAGGCCCATCACCGCCTTGCATGTCGAAGAGCGTCCCGAGCCGTTCCGACCCAGGATCGTGGCGATCGAGCCGCCGGGGACGGAAAGCGTCACCCCGTTCAGAACCTTGATATTGCCGTAGGCGGCATGCAGATCCGTAACATTCAGCATCAGTGCTCTCCGTCACCGAGATAGGCTTCACGCACGCGAGCGTCGGAGCGGATTTCAGCAGGCGTGCCCGTGACCAGGATGCGGCCATTGACCAGAACAGAAACACGGTCGGCCAGGTTGAAGACGACATCCATGTCATGCTCGACCATCACCAATGTGCGGCCTTCGGTAATCTTGCGGATGAAGGTGATGATGTGAGCGGTTTCCTCGCGCGACATGCCGGCGGTCGGCTCATCGAGCAGGATCACCTCGGCACCGGTACCGACGGTCATGCAAATCTCCACGGCCCGCTGCTCGGAATATGCCAGGTCGCCGGCGTTGGTTTCAGACTGCGGCGACAGATTGGCGCCCGCGATCAGCGCGTCCGTCTCGCGATCGATCTCGTCCCACACCGCTCCGCGGCGCAGGAAGCTCCAGCGCTTGCCGAAGCGGCCCATCACGGCCAGCCGGATGTTCTCGCGTACGGTCAGCTTGTCGAACACATGGGTGATCTGGAACGAGCGGCCGAGGCCCGCACGGTTGAGCTTGTGCGGAACCAGCCCGGCAACAGAGGCGCCATTTAGCTGGATGCTGCCGGAGGTTGGCGCGAAAGCTCCCGAGATCAGGTTGAACAGGGTTGATTTGCCCGCGCCGTTCGGCCCGATCAGCGCATGCCGTTCGCCCTTGGCGATGTCGAGGTCGATCGCCTCGAGCACGCGGACCATGGCGAAGCTTTTCTGGACGGACGAAAGGCTGAGTGTGGTCGCGCTCATTTTCCTGCCTCCGCTTTTGTGGTGACGAGATCGAGCAGCCGGGGGCGTCTAAGATGCGGTTGGGCAACGACGATCGCGATGCCTGCGGCAAGAGACAGGAGGCCTATGAGCCAGGGCAGCGGCGAAAGCGGATTGAAATCGTAGCCAAGCAGCCTGACCGGCGGCCATACGCCCTTCGCAGACGCGATGCCGGCGCGATACTGCTCCGAGCAGATCGTTCCCGTGATCTCGATCAGGAATATCAGGCCGAGGAAGGTGAGGGCGAAAGCAACGATTCCTATCAGGTCGCCTGTGCCGAAAGCTGCCTTCTCGCCGGCCTTCACGGCACGCGCGCGCTGTGCGATTGCGCCGCCGATGCCCTGCGGCGCGTACATCACCGTCACCACGAAGGCGATGCCGAGATAGAGCATCCAGAAATGGGAAAGGTTCGCGCCGAAATAGGCGAAGCTGGTGGTGAGTGCAGCACCAATGACCGGGCCGAGGAATACTCCGGCACCGCCGATCACCGTGTTAAGCACCACGAAGGCCGATCCGGAACCCTGGAACAGCACCATCGAGGCGGATTCGTCTGAGATCGCCAGAAGGCCGCCGGCAAGCCCGGAAACGGCTGCGGAAATGGCAAAGACGAGCGTTTTCACGCGATGGGTGTCGTAACCCAGAAAGCGGACGCGCAACTCGCGCTCGCGGATGCCGCGCACCACCAGACCGAAAGGACTGCGCTGCAGGCCGAACAGGAAGGCCATGACCAGAAGCATCCAGACAAGCGTTAGCCAGTAGACGGAGGTCGTGGACTGGAAGCTGAACGGTCCCCAGTCGGTGCGGATCGAACGAATGCCAGCTTCGCCGCCAAACAGTCCTTCCCACTTCAGCGCGATGGCTGAGACCAGTTCAGCGAGCGCCACTGTGATCATCGCGAAATAGACGCCTGAGCGGATCGTGGCGAACCAGCCCGCGACAAGTCCGAAGGCGAAGCCGGCGCCTGCGCCCACCAGCGGCAACAGCGGCGTCGGGAACCAGCCACCACGATCGATGGCATTCATCATGTAGATCGTCGCAAAAGTGCCGATGCCGTAATAGGCGGCATGGCCGAAGGACGGCAGGCCGGCCTGGCCCCAGAGCAGGTTGAAGCCGAGCGCGAAAATCGCAGCGATCATGATCTTGATCACCAGGTTCATGGTGCCGAGATCGCCGAAGATAGGCAGCGCCAGCAGGGCCGCAGCGGCAATGGCGGCGCCGATGTAAGGAACGGTTTTCATCGATCAGGCCCTTTCGTCGCCGGCGATACCCTGGGGACGGAACATCAGCACAAGAAGCATGAGCAGGAACGGCAGCACGCCTGCGGCGCTGGACAGCGGCACATCAAGTGTCGACTGCGCGACTTCGTCGGAGACGAGGCCGACAGCGGAGAGAATTTGCCCGAAAGTGACGTCGACATAGACGATGGCGCTGACCAGGACGCCGATGAGCAGGGAAGCGATCAGTGCGCCGCCGAGCGAGCCCAGCCCACCGACGACGACGACGACAAAGACGATCACGCCCAGTTCTGTCGCCATGTTTGGATTTGTCGTGTAGTAGGCGCCGCCCATGGCGCCGGCGAGGCCCGCCAGTCCGGCGCCGACAGCGAACATGGCCGAGAAGATGACGGATACGTTGTACCCCAGCGCCTGCACCATCGTCGGATTGAGCACGGCTGCACGCACCACCAGGCCGATCCGGGTGAAACGGAGCAGGCAGAAGATGGCGGCGAACATGACGATGGCCGTCAGGCCGATCAGGACGCGGAAGAACGGGTAGGACACCTCGCCGATGTGGAAGGCGGTGAAACGCAGTGACTCGGGCACGGAATAGGCCACCGCATAGGGCCCATAGAACAGCTTGACGACTTCCTCGAACGCAAAGAACAGGCCGAAGGTGAGCAGCAGTTCCTGGACGTGGCCGAAGCGCCTGACATGACGAAGCAGATAACGTTCACAGACGAAGCCGATCAGCGCCACGCCGAGCGTGCCGAAGACCACGCCACCCCAGAAGCCGAACATATGGATGGCCGTGAACGCCAGATAGGCGCCGAGCATGTAGAAGGAGGCATGGGCGAAGTTCAGAATACCCATCATGCCGAAGATGAGCGTCAGGCCCGAGCTGATCATGAAGAGCAGGAGCCCGTAGATCAGCCCGTTCAGCAGGGCCACGAGGAGCGTTTCCATGGATGTCGTCCGGGTGAAATAAGAGGGGCTTAGGCCCCGCATGGGTGCCTATAGCGCAAAGCGGACGGGAGCGAGAGCTCCCATCCGCAGGTTCTACGATGGATCAGAGCCGCTTCATCTTGCACTCGGCGCTGACCGGAACCGAGGTTTCCTCGGCACTGAGCACCTTGACCGGCTTGAAGCCCATATCCGTCCCGTCGATCTTGTCCTTGGCATCCTTGGACACCATGGAAATGACCAGCGGCAGCTGGACCTGATGGTCGTCCGCGCGCATCGAGAGCGTGCCGAGCGGCCAGTCGACCTTTACGGTT
Source organism: Mesorhizobium sp. DCY119 (assembly GCF_003590645.1). Lineage (NCBI taxonomy): Bacteria > Pseudomonadati > Pseudomonadota > Alphaproteobacteria > Hyphomicrobiales > Phyllobacteriaceae > Mesorhizobium > Mesorhizobium sp. DCY119. Next base: position 1,935,893 of record NZ_CP031834.1, read on the forward strand.
TCAAGCGACTTGACCAGATCGTTGACAGCGACCTTGTCCGCCTTCGGAAGTGCTGCGACGGCTGCGCCCAGCATGTTCAGCGTCAGGACGCTGTTGTTCATGAAGGCGACCGGATCGCGGCCGGCTGCGGCATTGAAGGCCGCACGGTATTTTTCGCCAGCCTCACCGCCCGCTTCGGCGTTGAAGATCTGGGCGTCGTAATTGTGAAGGGCTGCTTCGCCCGCCGCTGCAAGATTGCCCGGCTCGTCGAGGAACATGCCGGCGAAACGCGCCTTCAGGCCCGACGACGATGCAGCCTGGAGAATAAGCTGAAGATCACTGCCGCTGCTGGCGGTGAAGATGGTGTTGGGAGCCTCGGAGCGGGCCTTCTCGATGAAGGGCGAGAAGTCCTTGATCTTGAAGACGTCGTGTCGCGTCGTGCCGGCCACCTTGTAACCGTAGGTCTCGGCATTGTGGGTGGTGGCGGCTTCCATCTCGCGGCCCATCGTGTAGTCGGGCTGGAGCGAGTAGACCTTTTCACCCAGTGAGCCGTCCTCTTTCATGACTTTCGCCAGCGCATTCTGGCGGATGAAGGGCGTGGTGGTGAAATGGAAGGAGTAGAAGCTGCAATCGGCCCCGATGAAGTTGGAGCCTTCGGCGCCAACGATCAGAAGCATTGCCGGGTCGTCGGCGTTGCGCTGGTTCCAGCGCTGGATGTCGGCAAGGTTCTGCGCCGCAAGGGGCGAGGTGCCGGCGCCGACGAAAACGCGTGCGCCATCTGCAATAGCCTGCTTGAACCGGTCCGCCGCACCTTGCGTGGTGCCGGAATCGTCGTAAACGGTGATGTCGATCTTGTTTCCGGTTGCGCCGGCAGCTTCGTTGAAGGGCTGCTGCACGAAATTGATCGTGGGATCGTACATGGCGCCGATAAAGGCCAGCGGCCCGGTCTTCGGCGTCAGAAAGGCTATTTTCACAGGCTCAGCAGCAGCCGTGCCGATGCCTAGAGCAAGGGCAGATGCCGCCGCGGAGATCGCGAGGCGCAAGGATTTCATTGGGGATTCCTCCACTGGATCAAACAAGCCAGGCCGGCTGCGCCGCTGTTTCAGCCGGCAACTACCATCAGCGTGTCCTCAACTTTGCCGACCGGTCTAAGCTCGGCGGCAAGCTATGCAGAGGAGGGCTATATGTCAATAGACTATCTTTTAGGTGTAACCAGGCTAGTTTTGTCAAAACGACCGGATTTGACCTGGTAGCCGGATCGCTATTTGGGGTTGCCCAGCACGGTCAGATAACCCTTCTCGATAGGCTGCGTGAAAAGAACCTGCGGGTTGCTGTCCAGCCTGGTGCCGGTTTCCACAATGACATAGCCGGTTGGATGTCTGCCAAGCCAGTCATCCGCACTGCCTTGAGCTAAAATCTCGAAAGGCTTTTCCATTCGCGCCAGGAACGTCAGTTCTCCCTGATAGCGGCCAGCGAATGCCCACTCTGCGCTCCGGTGTTCGGCGACGTAGGCGGCCAGCGGCTTCAGGTCGTATCGGTCAAACACTGTGAACGCAGCGATTGCCTGTCCGACGCCGACCAAGGCGAGCATGATGACGGCGCCGGTGCGAATGGTCGCGAGCCGGACTGTCGACATGAAGTAGCCGAACAGGAGGATGAGTGGCGGCAGGATCGGCACCAGATAATGCGGCTGCTTGCCCGATATGAGGCTGAAGACGACCAGCACGGCGAGGCACCAGAGGGCCAGAAAACGCAGGATGCGACGGTCCTGCGGTTCGGGTGTGTGTTGCCAGGGCTTGGATCGCCAGAGATCAACCGACAGGATCCACGGCAGGAGGGCGACCGGCAGCAGCAGGAGATAGAAATAGATGGGACGCGCGTGAGCGCCTTCCATCGAGCCCGAGACGCGGCCGGCAGCCTGCCGCCAGACGAGATTGTAGGCGAAATCCACGCCGGTCTGGTAGAAGGCCGGCCCGAGCCAGGCGATGACCGGGAAGAAGGCGACGAGGAGTGCTAGTGCGATGCCGGAAAAGAATTTTCGCGTCGGCAGGTCAGAGGAGGAGTTTCGCCAGAGCGGATACATCAGGATCGGGCTGGCGACGTGAATGAGCACCACCGGCCCCTTGCTCAGCACGCCGAGGCCGATTAACAGCCCGGCGAGAATTGCGTAGCGCAGGCCGCGACCTTTTGCGAAGGCCAGAAGGGCGAGCATGAAAGCGAGGACGAAAAGAGTCAGCAGCAGGTCGAACAGGATCAGGCTGGAATAGATCACGAAAATCGTGCTGCCCAGCATCAGCCATGGCGTTCGTTCCGCTATGCCCTGGGTATTCCGGAACAGCGCTTTTGCCAGTCGCTGCGTCAGGTAGATGACCAGCGAGGAAATGACGAAGATGACGCCGACTGCCGAGAGCCGGCTGACGCCGAAGAGGCTCCAGGCGAGGTCGATCAGCCAGAACAGCAGCGGTGGCTTCTGGAAATAGGGCTCGAAATTCATCGTTGGAACGAAGAAGCTCTGCCGCAGGAACATTTCCCACGAGACCGTCAGGTACCGCGTCTCATCGACCGGCAGCAGCGGGCGCGCGGCAATGGAGACTGCGAAGAAGACGGCAAGCAGCAGATAGGGCAGCGCGCGATCGAGCGGCTTCGAGATCGTCATGAAGCTGAACTGCTCTAGCCGGCCGAAGGTTCGGCAGTTTCGATCTGTGCCGGGCGCCGGCTCAACATGATGTTGCGGGCGTAGATCAGCAGGCCGGTGCCCTGTCCGATGATGAAGACGATGTCGTGCTGATGCACCGCATAGGTGAGAAGCGTTATCCCGCCCAGGATGCTGAAATACCAGAACGCCTGCGGCAGGACGCTGCGGCGTTTGAATTCGGATGCGATCCACTGGACCAGAAAGCGCATGAAGAACAGCGCTTGGCCCACAAGTCCGATGCCTAGCCAGATCGTTGATGTTGTCATTGCGGTTCTGCCTTGCTGATTTCCTGAGGCCTGTAGTCTGTGGGCAATCTGCGGTGGATCAGCCACGCTGCGCCCATGAGATCGACGGCGCCGACGAGGGCACGGTTCCAGAAGCCGTATTTCGAGCGGCCATGAATGCGTGCGCGATGCGAAACCTGGACATGGGCAAGCTCGACGCCGTTGCGAAGCAGCATGGCCGGAAGGAACCGGTGCATGTGATCGAAATAGGGGAGCGCCAGAAAGTCTTCGCGGCGGATCATTTTCAGGCTGCAGCCGGTGTCGCGCGTTCCATCGCTGAGTACCTTTGCGCGCAATTTGTTGGCGAGCACGGAGGATATGCGCCGCAGCCCGCTATCGTTGCGTATGGCGCGTTGCCCGAGGACAGCGATCTTTGCGCCGGGCGAGGCCTTCTCGCGATAGCGGCCGATCAGCAGGGCAATGTCGGCCGGGTCGTTCTGCAAGTCGCCATCCATGAAAACCAGGAGTTGCTGCGTTGCCGCGCGGGCGCCGGACTGGAACGCTGCGGACTGGCCAAGCGGCCGGTCATGGTGGACGACGCGAAGCATCGGAACCTCGGCCATCAGCGCGCGCAGGCACTTGAGCGTGTCGTCCGTGCTGCCGTCATCGACATAGATGATTTCACGGATCGGGCTGAAAGCTGACGCCATCCCGATTTCAGTTATGAGCGCGTGGATGTTTTCGGCCTCGTTCAGGACAGGCACAACAACGGAAATCAAGCGGCTAGTCCTCGAACTGGGTCCATTATGATGAGCGGCATTTGAATGTGCCCTGCGATACGACATCGGCGATGCTGGTGCAGGAACCCTGCGCGGCCAGATGGATGTGGGCTGCTCCGAACGAAAGCAGCAGAAGGCCGAGCGCCAGGACGATCGGCCCGAACAGCAGCAAGACCCTGATGAGATGGGCCTTCCGCCGGGCATATGACGCTTTCGGATCAGCCATGGCTTCCGTCGCTCGTCTTGTTGATCGGCTTGAGGGTCCTGGGATTGAAGTAGGCTTCGAAAGCCTTGCCTTTTTCGTCGACGCCGAAGGCTTCGTAGCAGCCATCGGCCGCCTTGATCGCCCGGATATGCCATCCGCCGGCTTCTAGTTTGGACCGCAGCGCTTCGCGCGGCTGCCAGTCGGCAACAGGCACGTCGCATCTCTCGCCGGCATATGCCGCGACGGTCGCCAGGTTGACGATAAGGCCTGAAATCACGAGGCTCTTCAAAGCTGTCCCATTGAACAATTTCCCGGCTGTCCCTTGGCAGCCAAAGCTGACAGCAACCTGAAAGCAGGCAAAAAATACGGGTGGTTCAACGCTGCGCCGGTTTAATCGTATAAGGGATGACGTGCGTTCACCCGGACCGAAGCCATTCGCATGCGCATACTGCTTATCGAAGACGACAAGGCCATAGGCGGTGCGGTCCGTGACCACGCCGTTGCAGACAGCCACGCGGTGGACTGGGCAACCACGCTTGCAGCGGCGCGCGATCATGCCCGGGCGACGAGCTATGGCCTTATGCTGCTCGATCTCCAGCTGCCGGATGGCGACGGGGTCTCGTTTCTGCGGGACCTGCGCAGAGACGGCGACATTACGCCCGTTATCGTCCTGACGGCGCGCGACCAGATATCCAGCCGTATCGACGGGCTCAATGCAGGTGCCGACGACTATCTCGTCAAGCCGTTCGATCTTGGCGAACTCGCGGCCCGCATTCATGCGGTTGCCCGGCGCTACGGGCAAAGCCCCGAGCCAGCCTTGACCTTTGGGGCACTACAGATAGCGCCTGCCGAAAGGCGGATCGCACGGGATGGCGAGGCGATGGAGCTGACCGCGCGGGAGTGGTCGGTGCTGGACAGCCTTCTGAGCCGAAAGGGTTCGATCGTCTCCAAGGCGCAGATCGAGGATGCGCTCTATGCATTTGGGGCCGAAATTGAGAGCAATGCGGTCGAGGTCTATATCAGCCGCCTGCGCAAGAAGCTCGGCGCCGAATGCATCGTCACCGTGCGCGGCGTCGGCTACAGGTTTTCGGTGTCATGACCCGCCGGCTCATGCTCTGGCTGACGGGCGCCACGATCCTGTTCTGGTTCGCGGCGGCGGGCTTTGGCGCGCTAGTGATGCGCGAGGAATTCGACGAGGTCTTCGACAGCGCGCTTCAGGAGACCGCGCAGCGCCTTTTACCGCTCGTCGTCAACGATGTCTTCCAGCGCGAGCAATCCACCGATCCGTTTCGGATGAACGACAGCGGCACCGAACATGCGGAATATCTGACCTACCAGCTTCGCGACAAAGATGGCCGTGTGCTTCTGCATTCGCACGACGCCCTGCCGGAGCCGCTTGCTGCGCCGTTGAAGCGCGGCTTCTATGACACGCCGACACATCGCATCTATACCGAGGTAGCGGTCAGCGGCACGCTGTTCCTGCAGGTCTCCGATCCTCTGGCGCAGCGCCGCGAAGCGATGCTGGAGGGCGCTCTGACGCTTTTCCTTCCGTTGCTGGCGCTGGTGCCGTTGAGCATGGCTGCGGTCTGGCTTGTCGTGCGTCGCTCCCTGGCGCCGATTCGAACCTTGCGTGACGAAATCGGCGCTCGGGATGGCGGCAATCTATCGCCTGTGGGAACCGTGGGCCTGCCTGCGGAACTGAATACGATCGCCACGTCCGTCGACCGGCTTCTGGAGCGGTTGCGCACATCGCTCGATGCGGAGCGCGAGTTTGCCGCCAACAGCGCGCATGAACTGCGCACGCCGATCGCCGGAGCGCTGGCCCAGACCCAGAGACTGATCGCCGAACTTCCCGAGGGGGCGGCTCGCAAGCGGGCGCGCAACATCGAGAAGGCGCTCGAAAACTTGGCGCATCTGGCCGAAAAGCTGCTTCAGCTGTCTCGCGCGGAGTCGGGCATCGGCGTTTCGGATCGCTCGGTCGATCTGGTTCCCGTCGTGCGCCTTCTCACCGAAGAATTCGAACGAAAACCCGACAATGCCGGGCGCCTGACGCTGGATGTCGAGACGGGCACCAGCCTGACGCGAAAGGTCGACATCGATGCCTTCGCCATCGCCTTGCGCAACCTGATCGAGAACGCCTTGATCCACGGGTCGACGGACAGTCCGGTCAAGGTCGTCGCCGGCAAGAACGGCTCCATCATCGTTTCCAACGGCGGGGCGGTGATACCGCCGAGCGAACTTGCTCAACTCACGACCCGGTTCAAGCGAGGCAAGACGGAAGCCGAAGGTTCCGGCCTCGGTCTGGCAATTGCTGCGACGCTGGTGCGGCGGATGGGCGGAACGCTGGAATTCCGGTCGCCGGCCAGCGATCGGGAAGATGGTTTCGAGGCGACGATACGTTTTTAGGGGATGCACCACTCCGAGCGATAGGCAGAGCTCGGTTCGGGTCGAGCAGCCGTGCGTTATTCCCGTTTGGAACAACGCTCTCGCCGGCGAAATAATCTCTCTTACAGCCGGTAATAGCTCGTGAGGGCGGTTTACTTTCGGTATCGATTCATTGTTATATCCGCGTGGATATATCGATGGGGTGACTGTTCGACCATCCGCGATATGACAGAATTCAAATCCGAACCGGGAGTAGATATCATGTTCACACGCAGACGTTTTGGATTGGCGCTTGCCATCAGCGGCCTTGCCGCAGTGTTCTTTGCGGCAGCACCTGCCGCGCAAGCTGCGGACAACGTTACGGTTTTCGCAGCGGCGAGCCTCAAGAACGCGCTCGACAACATCAACACCGCCTGGCAGGCCGATGCCGGCAAGCAGGCGACCATTTCCTATGCGTCGAGCTCGGCGCTGGCCAAGCAGATCGAGGAGGGTGCGCCAGCTGACGTGTTCATCTCGGCCGACCTGGACTGGATGAAATATCTCTCCGACAAGAAGCTCATCAAAGCCGACACGGAGCTGAAACTGCTCGGCAATCGCATCGTGCTGGTTGCGCCGAAGGATGCGACGACCGAAGCAACCATCGCTCCGAATTTCGACCTCGCCGCACTGCTCGGCGATGGCAAGCTTGCCATGGGCGATGTGAAGGCCGTTCCCGCCGGTAAATACGGCAAGGCCGCACTTGAAAAGCTTGGCGTCTGGGCCTCGGTCGAAGGCAAAGTCGCGCAGGCGGAAAATGTGCGCGCAGCGCTCAAGCTGGTCTCGACGGGCGAGGCCGCTCTCGGCATCGTCTATGCAACGGACGCCGTTGCCGAGCCGGACGTGAAGGTCGTCGGCACTTTCCCGGAAGACTCGCACGCGCCGATCGTCTATCCCGTTGGACTGACAGCGGAATCGAAGAATGCAGACGCCGAGGGCTTCGTGAAATATCTCCAGTCGGCCAAGGCCAAGGAGATGTTCGAGGCGCAGGGCTTTACCTTCCTCGCGCCTGTCGCATCGAACTAAGGGACTTTTCGTAAAGCATGGAATGGCTGGACCTCAGTCCTGAAGAGTGGAATGCGGTCCGGCTTTCCATAAAGGTTGCCACCTGGGCCATGGTGGCAAGTCTGCCACCCGGAATCCTGATCGCGCTGCTTCTGGCGCGTGGAAAGTTCTGGGGCAAATCGATCCTCAACGGCATCGTGCATCTGCCGTTGATAATGCCGCCCGTGGTCACCGGCTATTTGCTGCTTTTGACCTTCGGACGGCGCGGCCCGGCTGGCGCCTTTCTGGCCGAACATTTCGGCATCGTCTTTTCCTTTCGCTGGACGGGTGCAGCACTTGCCTGCGGGGTCATGGGCTTTCCGCTGATGGTACGCGCCATCCGGCTGTCGATTGAAGCCATCGACCGTCGGCTCGAGGCGGCGGCGGGCACGCTTGGCGCCAATCCGGCGTGGGTGTTCCTGACGATCACCCTGCCGCTGACGCTGCCGGGCGTCATTGCCGGCATGATCCTCTCCTTCGCCAAGGCGATGGGCGAGTTCGGTGCGACGATCACCTTCGTCTCCAACATTCCCGGCGAGACGCAAACGCTGCCTTCCGCCATCTATACCTTCACGCAGGTGCCGGGGGGCGATGCCGGCGCGCTGCGCCTGACGCTGGTTTCCATAGTGATTTCCATGGCAGCACTTATAGCCTCAGAGGCACTGTCGCGCAGGCTTGGCCGCAGGATGGATCTCGAATGACGGTCGCGGTCGACATCAGGAATCGCCTTGGCGATTTCTCGCTGGAAGCGCGCTTCGAAAGCGCGGGGCGGCTGACGGCGCTGTTCGGGCCATCGGGCTCGGGCAAGACCTCGCTTGTGAATCTGATCGGCGGACTTTTGCGTCCCGACCAGGGACGCATTGCGGCTGAGGGGAGGGTTTTCGTCGATACGCAGGCGGGTGTGTTCGTGCCCAAGCACAAGCGGCGCATCGGTTATGTATTCCAGGAGCCTCGGCTTTTCCCGCATCTCAATGTGCGCAGCAACTTGTCCTACGGCCGCTGGTTCACGCCGAAGGGTGAGCGGCATGATGATATGGGCCGCGTGGTGGAACTGCTCGGCATCGGGCATCTGCTCGACCGGCGCCCGAGCCATCTCTCCGGGGGCGAGAAGCAGCGCGTTGCAATCGGCCGGGCGCTGCTGGCAAGCCCCAAGCTGCTGTTGATGGATGAGCCGCTGGCCGCACTCGACGATGCGCGCAAGGCCGAGATCATGCCTTATATCGAACGGCTGCGCGACGAGACGAAAACGCCGATCGTCTATGTCACCCACTCGATTGCCGAGGTGGCGCGGCTGGCGAGCGATGTCGTCGTCATGGCCGGCGGCAAGGTGGCCGCATCGGGCCCTGCGGCCGAGATCATGCAGCGGCTCGACCTTCTTTCCGAGGAGGAAATCGGCGAAGGCGGTTCCGTGGTCGATATGACCGTCTCTGCCCATGATGAAAGCTTCGGGATGTCGGTTTTGCAGTCGGCTGCTGGTGAGATTCGCGTTTCCGGGCTTGGGACGCCCGTCGGTGCATCGGTTCGCGTTCGGATAAGGGCGCGCGACGTGATTATCGCCACCGAGCGGCCTCGGGGCTTGAGCGCGCTCAACATCCTGTCGGGCAAGATCGCCAGCATAAGCTCGGGCAACGGCACGCTGGCAGATGTGCTGATCGATTGCAGCGGCCAGACCATTCTGGCGCGCATCACCCGGCAGTCGTGTCATGCTCTTGCGCTTGAGGCTGGCAAGCCGGTCTTTGCCGTGGTGAAGACCGTCAGTTTCGACAGGGCCAATACGATGTCCGGCGTCAAGCCGGTGTGAATTATGGGAATCGGCTATGTTCGCAATGACATAGCGACACGGGCAGGCTAGAACACTGCAAATGACGGCGCGCCAAGCGCGTGAGCATCAGGAACGACGACCATGCCATCGCTTAGCCTGCGTATAAATCTTGACCCCGACGGTCGCATCGGACCGGGCAAGATCGAATTGCTGGAACAGATCGCCGCCTTCGGATCGATCTCGGCGGCCGCACGCGGCATGAAGATGTCCTACAAGCACGCCTGGGATCTGGTCGAAGAGATGAACAAGCTGTTCGGCAAACCGGTCGTCTCGGCGCAGACCGGTGGAAAACGCGGCGGCGGGGCGCAATTGACACCGGTCGGCCTTGCAGTGGTGAGCCGGTTCCGCGCCATCGAGCGCGCCGCTACGGCCGCTGCCCAGCAACACATGGTTGCGCTGCAAGCTGAAATCGAGGCTGGCTGAAGCGGCGATCGCCGGCCCTTGTTTGGGTGGGACGATACTGCTTCGCATCTGCCTGCCGGCACCTTCCCCCGTCCTTTACGGACTGAGGGACATATTATGGCTCAAATATGCAGCGCGTGGCCGAGCGCCTTGAGTGCTGCTTCCTGAAAACCTTCGCCCTGCGTCGGATGGGCGTGGATGGTGCCGGCAATGTCTTCCAGCCGCGCGCCCATCTCGATCGCCAGCCCGAAAGCAGTGGAAAGCTCGGACACGCCGTGGCCGACAGCCTGGATGCCGAGCACCAGATGATTGTCGGCGCGCGCCACCACGCGGACGAAACCGTCCTCGCCGAGCATGGTCATGGCGCGGCCATTGGCGGCGAAGGGAAACTGGCCGATCTTGATCTCGCGGCCCTGGGCCCGCGCTTCGTCCGGCGACAGGCCAGCGGTGACGATTTCCGGGTCGGTGAAGCAGACGGCGGGAATGCAGCGCTTGTCCCATGAGCGCTTGTTGCCGGCAACGATCTCGGCCACCATTTCGCCCTGCGCCATGGCCCGGTGCGCCAGCATCGGCTCGCCGGTGACGTCGCCGATGGCATAGACGCCGCGCATCGAAGTGCGGCACTGGTCGTCTATGCGCAGGAACTTGCCGGCGCGGTCGAGATCGATTTCTTCCAGCCCCCAGCCGTCCATGACCGGCTTGCGACCGACGGTGACGAGTATCTTGTCCGCGGGCAGTTTTTGCTCGTCGCTGCCTGACGTCTCGATGACCAGGGCATCGCCTTTCGATGAAAGGCCCTTGGCTTTTGCACCTGTCAGCACGGTGACGCCGAGTTCGCCGAGCCGCTTGGAAACAGGCCGCGTCAGCTCGGAATCATATTGTGGCAGGATGCGGGCTTCGGCCTCGACCACCGTGACCCTCGAGCCGAGCTTGGCGAAGGCGATACCCAATTCCAGCCCGATATAGCCGCCGCCGACCACGACGAGCTTTTCCGGCAGCTTGGTCAGAGCGAGCGCGTCGGTGGAGGAAATGACCGGGCCGCCGAAGGGCAGGAACGGCAGTTCGACCGGGGCCGAACCCGTCGCGATCACCACCGTCTCGGCGCGAATGATCTGCGTGCCGGTTTCGGTCTCGACCTCGACCGTCTTGCCATCGCGGAATTTCGCGCGGCCATGCACGATCTTGACCTTGGCCTTCTTCAACAGACCCGTGACGCCGCTGTTGAGGCGGCCGACGATGCCGTTCTTCCAGGCGATGGTCTTGGCGAGGTCGAGCTTCGGCGCCTCGACAGTGATGCCGAGCGGGCTTTTGGCACCCGCCATATGCGAGACCTTCTCGAATTCCTCGGCTGCATGGATGATCGCCTTGGACGGGATGCAGCCGACATTGAGGCAGGTGCCGCCGGGCTTTTCCGCTTCGACGATGACCGTATCGACGCCGAGCTGGCCGGCGCGGATGGCGCAGACATAGCCGCCCGGACCCGCGCCGATGACCAGAAGCTTGCAGGAAATGTCTTTCATCAGCTCAGCTTTCGATAAAGATCATGGCAGGCGTCTCCAGCAGTGTCTTGATGCGCTGGATGAAGACGGCGGCGTCCCAGCCATCGACCACGCGATGGTCGAAGCTGGATGACAGGTTCATCATCTTGCGCGGCAGGAACTGCGTGCCGTCCCACATCGGGCGGACCATTATCTTGTTGACGCCGACGATCGCCACTTCCGGGTGGTTGATGACGGGCGTGGTGGCAATGCCGCCCATCGCGCCGAGCGAGGTGATGGTGATGGTCGAGCCGGAAAGCTCCTCGCGTGTCGCCGTACCGGTTTTGGCGGCGTCGGCAAGGCGGTTGACCTCCGCGCCGCAATCCCAGATGTCGCGCGCTTCGGCATGGCGCACCACCGGTACCATCAGGCCGCCGGGCGTCTGGGCCGCGATGCCGATGTGGACGCCGCCATATTGATGCACGATGCCGGCTTCGTCGTCGAAGATCGCGTTGACATTGGGCTGGTCGGCGATGGCCCTGACCATCGCCCGCATCAGGAAGGGCAGCAGCGTCAGCTTCGGCTGGTCGGGGCGCTTGGCCTTGTTGAGGGCGGCGCGCAAATCTTCCAGCGCGGTAACGTCGATCTCCTCGACATAGGTGATGTGCGGAATGCGCGATTTCGCAACCGACATCTTCTCCGCGATTTTTCTGCGCAGGCCGACGATCTTGATGTCCTCGACGGCGGTGTTTTGAGCGAGGCCGCGTGTGGTGGCAGGCGCGGTTTGCGGGCCGCGGGCGATGAAGGCGTCGATATCCTCGTGACTGATGCGTCCAGCCGGGCCGGTGCCGGGTATCTGGCGCAGATCGAGCCCGGCTTCCTTGGCGCGCAATCGCACGGCGGGTGAGGCGACCGGCCTTTCGCCTTCGGCGCGGGGAGCGCCGGAGGATAGTGGGCGGGCGGGAGAGGGAGCCGGAGCTTTGACGGGTGCAGCGGAAGCAGCCGGCTTTGCAGGCACGCTTGTGGCCTTTTCCGCCGGCTTTTCAGCTTTTGATGCATCCGCCGAAACGGGCTCGGGTTGCTTTTCCTCAGGCTTGGCGGTGGTGTCCGCAGCATCGTCCGCCTTATCAGCACCGCCCTCGATCTTCAGCCGGATCAGCGGCGAGCCGACGGCGACGACATCGCCGATTTCGGCGCCCAGCCAGATGATCTCGCCATCGACAGGCGAGGGGATTTCGACGGTGGCCTTGTCGGTCATGACGGCGGCCAGCAGCGTATCCTCGCGCACGAGGTCGCCGATCTTGACGTGCCATTCGACAAGCTCGGCCTCGGCCACGCCTTCGCCGACATCGGGAAGCTTGATGACATGTTCACCCATGATCAGGCCTCCATGGTTTCGCGAAGGGCCTGCCCGAGACGGGCGGGACCGGGGAAATAGTCCCATTCCTGCGCATGCGGGTAGGGCGTATCCCAGCCGGTGACGCGGGCAACGGGCGCTTCGAGGTGGTAGAAACAATGCTGCTGGACGAGGGCTGCCAGTTCCGCGCCGAAGCCGGAAGTCAGCGTCGCCTCATGCACGACGACGCAACGGCCGGTCTTCTTCACAGAAGCGATGATGGTGTCGAGGTCGAGTGGCAAGAGCGTGCGCAGGTCGATGATCTCGGCATCGATGCCGGTCTCTTCCGCTGCGGCTTCGGCGACATAGACCATGGTGCCATAGGCGAGGATCGTTATCGCCGTGCCTTCGCGGCGGATCGATGCCTTGCCCAGTGGCACGGTGAAATGGCCCTCGGGCACCTCGCCGAGCGGGTGTTTTGACCAGGGCGTCACCGGGCGCTCGTGATGGCCGTCGAACGGGCCGTTGTAGAGGCGCTTGGGCTCCAGGAAAATCACCGGGTCAGGGTCTTCGATGGAAGCGATGAGCAATCCCTTGGCGTCGTGCGGGTTCGACGGCACCACGACCTTCAGGCCGGAGACGTGTGTGAAAAGCGCTTCCGGGCTCTGGCTGTGGGTCTGGCCGCCGAAAATGCCGCCGCCGGTTGGCATGCGGATGACGATGGGGCAGGTGAACTCGCCGTTGGAGCGGTAGCGCAGGCGCGCAGCCTCCGAGACGATCTGGTCATAGGCCGGATAGACATAGTCGGCGAACTGAACTTCCACGCAGGGCTTCAGACCGTAGGCGGCCATGCCGATGGCAGCACCCACAATGCCGAGCTCGCTGATCGGCGCGTCGAAACAGCGGGTGCGGCCATATTTCTGCTGGAGGCCTTGGGTGCAGCGGAAAACGCCGCCGAAATAGCCGACATCCTCGCCGAAGACGACGACATCGTCGTCCTTGTCCATCGATACGTCCATGGCGCCGCGGATCGCCTCGATCATGGTCATTCTGGGCATGATCAGACCCCCGCCTGCTGGCGCTGACGCCTGAGATGCGGCGGCATCTCAGCATAGACGCCTTCGAACATGTCACGCGTGGAAGGCTTGCCGCCGGCATGCAGCGTGCCGTGGCTTTCGGCTTCCTTCTGCGCGGTGATGACAGTGTCGAGGATCTCGGCCTCGGCCTGCTTGTGGCGCTCGTCGGACCATACTCCTCGCAGGATGAGATGGTTCTTCAGCCTTATCACGGGGTCGCCCAGCGGCCATGCGTCGGACTCAGTCTTGGGCCGGTACGCGGAAGGGTCGTCCGAGGTCGAATGCGCGCCGACGCGGTAGGTGACATATTCGACCAGCGTCGGGCCGAGATTGCGGCGGGCGCGTTCGGTTGCCCATTTGGCGACCGCGTGGACGGCGAGATAGTCATTGCCGTCGACGCGCAGGGCCGGAATGCCGAAGCCGAGGCCGCGCGCAGCGAATGTGCCGGAGCCGCCGCGGGCAATGCCCTGGAAGGTCGAGATCGCCCACTGATTGTTGACGATGTTGAGCACGACCGGGGCCTTGTAGGTGGAGGCGAAGACGAGAGCGGCGTGGAAGTCGCTCTCGGCGGTCGCGCCATCGCCGACCCAGGCGGCGGCAATCTTGGTGTCGTTCTTGATGGCCGAGGCCATCGCCCAACCGACAGCCTGGATATATTGCGTCGTCAGATTGCCTGAGATGGAGAAGAAGCCATGCTCCTTCGACGCATACATCACCGGCAGTTGCCGGCCCTTCAGCGGGTCGTGTTCGTTGGAATAGATCTGGTTCATCATCTCGACCATGGGATAGCCGCCGGCGATCAGCAGGCCGGCCTGGCGGTAGGTCGGGAAATTCATGTCGCCCTGGTTGAGCGCCTTGCGGAAAGCGCAGCTCACCGCTTCCTCGCCCATGTGCTGCATGTAGAAGGAGGTCTTACCCTGCCGCTGCGCCATCTGCATGCGGGTGTCGAAGGCGCGCAGCGTCATCATGTGGCGCAGGCCTTCGGCAAGCTCCTCATCGGTCAGCGTGCCGGCCCACGGTCCGACGGCTTCGCCTTCGCGGTTGAGCACGCGGATGATCGAATAGGCGAGGTCGCGGATCGATTTCGGATCGGCATCCACCTCAGGGCGCGGCACCGAGCCGGCCTTGGGTATCGGCACGTTGGAGAAGTCTGGCGTGCCGCCGGGGCGTACCTCCGGCTCGGGCACATGCAGGCTAAGCGGGCTGCCTTCGGTCATGCCTTGTTCCTCCCGGCTTCAATCCGAAGCCAATTACATTCGGTAGCCATGGTCAAGTTCGCGAACATGCCGTGGCTCGGTTGCGTCATAGCGGCAGCGCCGTGGTCGACTTGATCTCGGAAAGCGAGACGATGGAGTTCACTTCCTGGATGCCGGGCAGGCTGCTGAGTTTTTCGAAGAAGAAAGATTGATAGGCGTCGTTGTCGGCGGCGACGACGCGGATCAGGAAGTCGAACGTGCCCATCAGCACGTGGCATTCCAGCACCTCGTCATAGGAGCGGATGGCATTGGCGAAATCCTCGAGATTTTGCCGGCCGTGCATGGTGAGCTTCACCAGCGCGAAGATCTGCGCGTTCAGCCCGACCTTACGGCGATCGATGATGGCGACCTGCCGGGTAATATAGCCCTCGTCCTTCAGCCGCTGGATGCGCCGCCAGCATGGCGACTGCGACATGCCGACCATGTCGGCGATCTCGGCCGTGGAACGCGAAGCATCCTCCTGCATCAGCAGCAGGATGCGACGGTCGAGCGGGTCGAGATCGTTCGGCATAGATCAACCGTATGTCGAGGCTGTTGAGCATTATTAATGTCACGATTTTTGATAATAGCAATATATTAGGCAGAAAATTTCCTAATTGCGCAGCTACTATTCTCCTAATGGGAATTGGGAGATTCAAATGACCGAGACTTTCACCACAGGCAGCGCGTCGGCCGAAAAGGTCAGCTTCTTCGATGATCCGGCAACCGGGTTGCACGCAATCATCGTCATTCATTCGACCGCAC
The DNA here is from genome assembly GCF_003590645.1 of Mesorhizobium sp. DCY119. Lineage (NCBI taxonomy): Bacteria > Pseudomonadati > Pseudomonadota > Alphaproteobacteria > Hyphomicrobiales > Phyllobacteriaceae > Mesorhizobium > Mesorhizobium sp. DCY119. The sequence goes on from NZ_CP031834.1 coordinate 1,951,354, forward strand.
TTGGGCCTGCCGCTGGTGGCTGCCGGTTCTGGTCCTATGCACAGAAGGATGATGCAATCGCCGACGCCTCGCGTCTGGCCGAGGGCATGACCTACAAGAACGCGCTGGCCGGCCTGCCCTTCGGCGGCGGCAAGGCCGTCATCATGCGCCCGGAAGGCGAATTCGACCGGGAAGCTCTCTTCAAGGCATTCGGCAGGGCGGTGGACAGCCTGGGCGGGAATTACATCACGGCCGAGGATGTCGGCACGCATGTCTCCGACATGCAGGCGGTGCGCAGCGTAACCCGTCATGTCGCCGGCCTGCCTTCGGATGGCAGCCATGCCGGTGGCGATCCCTCGCCGTGGACGGCGCTCGGCGTGTTTCTTTCGCTGCGCCATGCGGTCGAGCGCCGGTTGGGCGGAAAGCTTGCCGGCAGGACAGTGGCCGTGCAGGGCGTCGGCAATGTCGGCATGGAGCTTTGCCGCCTGCTGCACCAGGATGGTGCGCATCTTGTGGTGGCCGACGGCTCGGCCGAGCGTGCCGCCAAGGCGGCGCATCTTTACGGGGCCGTGGTCGTCAGACCCGAGGATGTGCTCTCGGCAGATGTCGATGTGGTCGCACCTTGCGCCCTGGGCGCGGTGCTCAACGAGCGTTCCATCGAAAACCTGAAAGCCAAAGTGGTCTGCGGCGCGGCCAACAACCAGCTTGCGGTGCCGGAAGACGGCCGGCGGCTGGCTGGGCGCGGCATCCTCTATGCGCCGGACTATCTGGTGAATGCCGGTGGCATCATCAACGTCGTGGCCGAGAAGATGGGCGAGGCAAGTGCTGCGGTCGATGAGCGCGTGTGCCGCATTCCCGAGCGGCTGGCTGCGGTTCTCGATGCAGCCGAGGCGAGCGGCGAAGGCCCGAACTTCGTGGCCGATGCCATGGCGCGCGCGATCGTTGCCGACGCACGTCCGCAGGCGAGGCGGGTGGCGTAGCGCTGACGGCTTTGCCGGGTTAGCGTTCGAAGACCTGCCGGCCGAACAGGCTGGCGATCAATTCGACGACCAGCAGCGCGCTCTTGCCGCGGTCGTCGAGGAAGGGGTTGAGTTCGACCAGATCGAGTGAGGTCGTCACGCCGCGATCAGCCAGCATTTCCATGACCAGATGGGCCTCGCGGTAGGTGACGCCGCCGCGCACGGCGGTGCCGACGCCCGGTGCGAGGTCCGGATCGAGGAAATCGACATCGAAGCTGACATGCAGCATGGCGTTTTCGGCTTCGACGCGGTCGAGAATGTCGCGCATGATGCTGCCGGTGCCGCGCTCGTCGATGACGCGCATGTCGAAGACATTGACACCGGCTTCGCGGAGCGCCTTGCGTTCGTCGTGATCGATCGAGCGGGCGCCGTAGATCGAAACATCCTGCGGCCTGACCAGCGGTCGGTCGTTCGGGAGAATGCCCTCCATGCCGGGACGGCCGCAGAAGAAGGCGACCGGCATGCCATGCATGTTGCCGGACGGCGAAGTCAGCGGCGTGTTGAAATCGGAATGGGCATCGAGCCACAGCACATGAAGCGGCCGGCCGGCTTCCGCAGCGAAGCGGGCGGCACCCGACACCGAACCCATCGACAGGCTGTGATCGCCGCCGAGGAAGACCGGCAACTGCCCGGCCGCGAGCGCGCCATAGGCGGCCTTGTCGAGCGTCCGCGTCCAGCCGGTTATGATTTCGGCGTGGAGAGCAGCGCCGGGGATTGTCAGGTCGGTGACCAGTTCCGGCGTGAGATCGCCGTGGTCCCGCACGGCATGGCCGAGACTTGCAAGCTCCTTGGGCAGGTCGGCGACGCGCAGCGCATCCGGGCCCATCTTGCAGCCCAGCTTTCCCGCGCCTTCCTGGACCGGCGCGCCGAACAGGGCGATATTCCTCGGCAATCTGTCGAATATCCGCAACGCGCCAGATTGCACGTTGGAAAGGTCTTTTGGCTGATGAAGCATGATCGAAATCCCAGGCCGGGGAAGCTTTGTTGTTATGGCTCAACGACCCGGTTTGGTGAAATTACGGTCAGGCGATATCAAAGAATATGCTAGACATGTGTATATTTGCATAGTCATTTGAGCAAAACGCCAAATGCTTTGCTCAAACTATCATCGAGACGAATATGGACGACCTTGATCGACGCCTGATTTCCGCCTTGCGCATAGACGGGCGTGCGCCGCTTTCAAAACTGGCGACCATGCTCGGCGTTTCGCGCGGCACGGTGCAGAACAGGCTCGACCGGCTGGTCGAGACCAAGGAGATCGCCGGCTTCACCGTTCGGGTTCGCTCGGATCTTTCCGGCGACCGGGTCTCTGCCGTGATGATGATCGAGGTGGAGGGCAAAAATACGCGCCGCGTGGTGCAGTCCCTCAAGGCGATGCCGGGTATCAAGACGCTCTACACCACCAATGGCGCGTTCGATCTGGTCGCGGAAGTCGAGGTCGCGACGCTACTCGATTTCGACAGGGTTCTCTATGACGTGCGCATGATCGACGGCATTTCGAGGACGGAAACGAGCCTGCTGCTCGCGCCGGCGTAAATTTCAATCGTCGTTTGAAGCGTTGAGGTCTTCCGGTCGCAGGCCGTCATCTGTATCGCGGTCATAGAGCGTGGCGCGGATGAAGATCGTGTGGGCGGCACCCGGTTCGATTGAAAAGACGCCGAACTGCGGGTCGTCCGGGCCATTGGCCGGGATGTGCAGGGCGATGCCGCCTTGCGGGCGCTCGGCCGCCGAGATCAGGAATGTCACGCCGTTGGGAAGCGCGACTTCGATTTGATCGGCGTCGATTGTCGTTGTCTTGCCGTTGCGGCGCGCGCGAAAGGCGATGCCGCTCTGCTTGTTGCCTGCTTCTGTCATGCTGCGTCTTTCAATTTCTGGCGGTACGGATCGATGTGCGAAGGCGATGCTACCAGGAATTTTGCCTGACAAGTAAAATTGGCCGCGACGTATTTCGCCCGAGAAATCTCAATAAAAATAAATAATTTGACTATTCGGCTGAAGAAGTTTAGAAGTTTTTCATCGATATTTGTTAGATCGAATTTTGGTTTTGCGCACGCTTAGCGCGCTCCTGACGAACTTCCCTTCAAAATCGAGATGTGAAAATCATCGCGCATTCGTGCGGTGAATGATTAATATTTTCCGTGAAAGGGTTCGCTATGAGCACCGGAACAGTAAAGTGGTTCAATTCGACTAAGGGCTTCGGTTTCATCCAGCCTGATGATGGCGGCCAGGACGTTTTCGTCCATATCTCCGCAGTCGAGCGCGCTGGTATGCGCGACATCGTCGAAGGCCAGAAGATCAGCTACGAGATGGTGCGGGACAACAAGTCCGGCAAGATGTCGGCTGACCAGCTTCAGGCTGCATAAATATCATTCGTCCAGCCGGTGACCACGGATGTACTGGCACCGTTGGCAAGACGAATGACAAGGAAGGGTCAGGCAATTGCCTGGCCTTTTTTGTTTCAGCTCCACCCGCGCTCACAGCCGCGCGGTGGGTGACAAGTCTCAGCGCTGTGTAATTCTTGTTTTCGCATTCTTCGAAGGCTTTCGAAGCGATGCTTGGTTGCTCCAGGAGGCAAACCATGGCCGACAATTCCCAGAAGACCCGCGAGCAGGCTGAGCTTGCCTTCAGCAAGGCGCAGACCCAATCGCTTGCCCGCAATCGCATCGTCGACGAGCATGACGCTATCGGCAACGAACGCGAAGCCAAGACCGCCAGGCTGCGTGAACTGCGCTTGCAGAAAGAGGCTGAAGATCTGGCCCGCGCCGCCGCCAATCCGGTCGCGCCGAAGCGCAAGGCCGGCGGCTCCAAGGCCTGATCGCAATCAGGACCGCGCCGGCTTCAACGCACAGGCGCGATCTCCAATGACGGCTACGCCTCTTCGTGAATGATGTAGAGCTTCCGCGTCTTTTCGTGGATCGTCCATTCGCCGCGCCAGCCCTTCGGCAGAACCAGCATCTCGCCGGCGCCAACCTCCTGGCTGCGGCCATCAGGGCCATGCAGAGATACGCGGCCCGAGACGATGTGGCAGGTTTCCGAATTGGTGTCGCGCGATGCCGAGAAGCGGCCCGGCGTGCATTCCCACACACCCACTTCCAGTTTTCCGTCGGGCGAAGACCATAGCGTCTTTGCAGCCTCGACCTGATTGCCCTCAAGCGAAGTCGGCTTGGGCGCGGGCTCGCCGAGATCGATGGAGGCGAGGTGGGCGAAGGTCTGGAAGTCGGTCATGATGTTATCCAAAGTTATGCAAGAATATGCTCTGCTGGCGTTTTGGTGAGGTCACGCGCCGAACCAACGGCGCATGAGTGCGATTCGACGGGGTCCGAGTTTCCTCAGTGCCCGGTGATGCGATCGGCGATGGCGGCCAGCTTCGAGGTGTGATCGAGACCAGCTTCCTCGCGTTCGTCGGCCATGCGGTAGAGCTGATACATGGAGTGCACACCCAGCCAGCGCATCGGCTCGGGCTCCCATTTGCTGACCTGGCGGTTGACCCAGGGCAGCCGGGTCAGTTCGGTGTCGCGGCGCAGGATGAGGTCGCGCAGTGTGCGGCCGGAAAGGTTTGAGCTCGAGACGCCGAGCCCGACATAGCCGCCGGCCCAGCCAATGCCGGTTTCAGGGTCGAGGCCGGCAGTCGTGCACCAGTCGCGCGGCACGCCGAGCACACCGCACCAGGCGTGGTCGATGCGCAGGCTCTTGGTCTGCGGCAGAAGGCGAACGAGGATCGCATGGAGCTTTTCGATCGTCAGCTGCTGGGTCTGGCCGCGCACGTCAGTCTGCGAGCCGTAGCGATAGGGTACGCCGCGCCCGCCCATGGTGATGCGGCCCTCGCGGGTGCGCTGGGCGTAGCAATAGGCGTGGGCGGCGTCACCGAGAAGTTCATGCCCTTTCCAGCCGATCTCGTCCCACAGCGCGTCCGACACCGGCTCGGTGATGATCTGCGCGCTGTTGAGCGGCAGCCAGAGCCGTTCGTTGCCGGGAATGCCGGCGGTGAAACCTTCCGTTGCGCGGATGATGGTGGGCGCGCGCACCGTGCCGCGATTGGTCGTGACCTTGCCCTTTTCGATGCTGGTCACGGTCGTCTGCTCGTAGATCGGCACGCCGAGGCGCTCGACGGCGTCGGAGAGGCCGCGCACCAGCTTGGCCGGCTGCACACGCGCCATGCCGCGCAGAACATAGGCGCCCTGCACATTGTGGATGGCGATGCGGGCGCGGGCATCGGCGGCGCTTAGAAATTCGATGCGGTCGGCCGGCATTTCCCATGCCTTGGCCTCTTCATACTCGGCGTGCGCGCGGTCGAGCTGCGGCTTGTTGGTGGCGACAGTGATGTTGTCGGTACGAAGAATGTCGGCGTCGATGCCCTCGGCTTCAGTGATAGAAATCACCTCCTCGACCGAGCCGTACATTGCGCGCTGCATGTCGATGACGGCGCCGCGCGTCGAGGTCTTGAGGTATTTTTCGCGCGACCAGCCGAAGCCGCCAGACAGCCAGCCGCCATTCCGGCCGGATGCGCCGAAGCCGGCGAATTCCTTTTCCACGATGGCGATGCGGATCGAGGGGTCGGCCTTCTTCAGATAGTAGGCCGTCCACAGGCCGGTGTACCCCGCGCCGACGATGCAGACGTCGGCTTCAAGATCGCCGGGAAGCGGTGCGCGAAAGGCCGGCAGGCCGATATCGGCATACCAGAAGGAGACGTTGCCATTGACTTTGGCGTCCATGTTCAAAAAATCCTGCGAGGGGGAATGAGGGGGTCAGGTCAGCGTCATGTCGGCGCGGTCGTCGTCGGCGAGCAGCTTGGAATCCTCCACCGACCAGCGCAGATCGACCTCGTCGCCGATGGCGAAGGGCTTTGCCTCCAGCGACGAGCGCACGACTGCAATCGAGCCATCACGCAGCACGACCTGGTATTTAGAGCCCGAGCCGAGATAGATCGCCTCGCTGACCTGGCCGGCAAGGCTGTTCTGCCCGTCGGTGATGGGTGCCTTGGCGGCTGCGAGTGACAATTTTTCGGGGCGTAGCAGGATCACCGGCGTCTCGCCGCCGGCGAGCTTTTCCTTTGCGACGATCTTCTGGCCGGCGATGGTCAGGCCGGTCTCAAGGCCTGATGTTTCGGCCTTGCCGCGCAAGGTGGTGGATTCGCCGATGAACTTGCCGACGAACAGCGTTGCCGGTTCGTCATAGAGCTGGCGGCCGGTGCCGATCTGTTCGATGCGGCCCTGGTTGAACACGGCGATGCGGTCGGACAGCACCAGCGCTTCTTCCTGATCATGCGTGACATAGACGAAGGTGGTGCCGAGTTCGCGGTGGATGCGCTTGATCTCGAGCTGCAGCCATTCGCGCAGCTTCTTGTCGAGCGCGCCGAGCGGCTCGTCCATCAGAAGCAGAGGCGGATCGAAGACGATGGCGCGAGCGAGCGCCACGCGCTGCTGCTGACCGCCGGAAAGCTCGCTCGGATAGCGATGGGCGAAGTCGGCCATCTTGACCATGTCGAGCGCTGCCTTGACGCGGCGTTCGCGTTCGCCCTTTTCGACGCCGCGAAGGGTAAGGGGATAGGCGACGTTCTTGCCGACAGTCATGTGCGGAAACAGCGCGTAGTGCTGGAACACGACGCCGATGTTGCGCTTGTGCGCCGGCACGCCGACGATGCTTTCGCCGCCGACCGAAAGGTCGCCGGAAGTGAGGTCGGTGAAGCCGGCGACCACGTTCAGCGTCGTCGTCTTGCCCGAGCCCGAGGGCCCGAGCAGCGTCATGAACTCGCCCGGCTCGATATGGAGGCTGACGTTGTCGAGCGCGGTGAACTTGCCGTAGCGTTTCGTGGCATCCCGGATATCGATCGCTGCGCCGCGTTCTCTGGTCTTGGACGTGGACATGTCAGCTCCTTTTGGATTTCGAGCCGATGATCAGCCCTGCGGCGATCACGAGTGTGGTGGCGAGGAAAATGATGGTTCCGACGGCGGCGACGGTCGGGTCGGCGTCGCGGGTGATGCTGGTGAAGATCTGCACGGGCAGGGTCTTCAGATAGGGGCTGGTGATGAACAGCGCGACGATGATCTCGTCGAAGGATGTCACGAAGGCAAACAGCAGACCGGAAAGAATGCCTGGCGCGATCAGCGGTAGCGTGATCGTGCGGAAAGCGGTGAAGCGGTTGGCGCCGAGGCTTGCCGCCGCGGTTTCAAGCCGCACATCGAACACTTCCAAGCTCGCGGAAACTGCGATGATGACGAAGGGGATCGCCAGCATCGTATGGGCAAGCACGAAGCCCAGCGTGGTGCCCACAAGCTGGTAGTTGAGATAGACGGCGTAGATGCCGATTGCCAGCACCACGCCCGGCACGACCATCGGCGTGATGAGGATGGCGCGCAATATGCCGGCGCCGGAATGCTTCATGCGACTGAGGCCCAACGCGGCCAGCGTGCCGATGAAGGTGGCGACGACGGCGACGATGCCGGCGACCTTCAGCGAATTGAGAAGGCTGTTCGACCATTCGGGATTGGTGAAGAAGTTGGCGTACCACTGCCAGGAGAAGCCGGACGGCGGGAATGCCAGCGACTTCTTGTCGTTGAAGGACATCGGGATGACGACAAGCGTCGGCATGATGAGCCAGATGGCAACCAGCAGGCAGAACAGGCCGAGGATGATGCGGAACGGTTTCATCGTCAGCTCCTCGATGCCTGCTTGTGGCGCTGGCGCATCAAGGGCGCGGCGATCGCCAGAAGCACGAAGGTCGAGACCAGCAGCACGACGCCCATGGTGCCGCCACGCCCCCAGTTGAGCAGGCTCAGCACCTGGCTTTGCACCAGCGTCGACAGCATAGTGCTGCGCGGGCCGCCGAGCAGAGCGGGGGTGATGTAGAAGCCGAGCGACAGGATGAAGACGATGATCGCGCCGGCGAATACGCCCGGCAGCGACAGCGGCAGATAGACCTGCAGGAAGGCGAGCGCCGGCCGCGCGCCGAGGCTGCGCGCCGCCTGCACCAATCGCAGGTCGATGCCGCGCATGACCGAATAGAGCGGCAGGATCATGAAGGGCAGAAGCACCTGCGCCATGCCGATGACGACGCCGGTTTGGGTGCGGATGAGCCTGATCGAGCTGAAGCCGATTGCTTTCAGCGTTGAATTGATGACGCCGGAATCCTGAAGCAGGATCACCCAGGCGAGCGTGCGCACCACGCCGCTGACCCAGAACGGCACCAGCACGCACATGATGAGGACGAGGCGCATGCGCGGGCCGACTGTCGTCATCAGATAGGCATAAGGATAGGCCGCGATCACGCAGACGATGGTGACCCAGGCGGAAATGGAAAAGGTGCGGGCAAGAACGGTGAGATTAACGGGCGTGGAGAAGAACCAGACGTAGTTCTGCAAGCCCCATTCGGGCTCGGAAAAGCTGCGCAGCACGATCGTCAGCAGCGGATAGGCCATTGCCGCAATGAGCAGCAGGATGGCCGGAACTGTTAGCAGCGACGGATAGTCCGCCAGCCGCCAGCGGCGCGGCTCGGATGCTGAGCGGCCGGCTGGCCGGGGATCGGAACCCCCGGCCGTTGTCGTGTCGATTGTCTGGTTCACGCTTTACTGTTCCAGGCTTGCATGGGCTGGCTTAGTTGCCGGCCATGAGTGCGGTCCACTTTTCGGAAGCTGCGTCGAAGTTGGCGACCCAGAACTTGATGTTCTGCTGGTAACCCTGCTTGACGCGATCCGGCGTGTTGGTGAGGAAGGCAGCCACGGAATCGTCGACCTTCGGCTGGGCTTCGTCGTTGATCGGCGAGTAGGAGGTCTGCTCGGTCAGGATCTCCTGCGCCTGCTTGCCGAGATAGGCGTTGATCAGCGCGTAGGCCGCATCGGTGTCCTTGACGCCGACCGGGATGGTCAGCTGGTCCATCACGACCATCCAGTCGTTCCAGACCGGCGTGTACTGCGCGCCGTTCTTGACTGCCGTCATGGCGCGGCCTGTCCACATCATGACCATGTCGGCCTCGCCGGATTCGGCGAGCTGCTGCGATTCAGCACCCGTCTTCCAGAAGATCGTGTCCGGGCCGAGCGCCTTGATCTTGGCGATGCCCTTGTCGATGTCGGCCGGAGTCATGTTCTCGACGGAACCGCCGTCGGCAATGATGCCCTGTTCGATCAGCGCGCCGATCGGGTCGCCGCTGCCGTCGATGGCGCGGATGCCGGGGAACTTCTCGGTGTCGAAAAAGTCCTTCCAGCTCTTCGGCGGGTTATCCTTGTAAGCATCGTTCTTGTACATCAGAACCATGCCGTAGTTCATCGCCGGCACGCTGCATTCGCCGACCTGTCCGGCTGGGATGTGCGAGACGTCGATCTTGGTCAGGTCGAGCTTCTGGAACAGCTTGCCGCAATGCACGTAGGGCGGCAGGTCAGCAGTATCGACCACGTCCCAGGTGACGTTGCCGGATTCGACCTGCGCCTGCAGCTTGGCGATCTCGGTCGGGCCGTCATTGAGCAGCGTCACGCCGGACTTGTCGACGAATTCCTTCAGTGCCGCGACCTGGCCGTCCTGATAGATGCCGCCGTAGGAAACGAAGGTCAGCGTCTTGCCCTTGAGCGAGCCGTCCACGATGGTGCCGGCGGCTGGTGCTTCCTGTGCGTGAGCGACGGCGGCAATAACGGCAAGCGCGGTCGCGCCGGCGATGCCGGCAAATGTCGATCTATATCCCATTTTATTCAGTCTCCGATGACCCGCTATTTGGTTTTGGCGTCCCGGGTGCGAGCTTTTTCCGGGGCACATATTCATCGAGCTCGACTGCGCCGCTCGTCGGGGGCGCGATGATCCACAAAACCTCGGCCGGCACATTGCCGACATTGACCGTCTTGTGCGGGGTCGAGGTCGCGTATTCGATGCTGTCGCCTTCCTCGAGGATGAAGGTTTCATCGCCGAGCGTCAGTTGCAGCTTGCCGCGCAGGACGAGGAACATCTCATGCGCATTGCCATGGGTGTAGGGCAGGTCGCCGGTCGAGCCGTCGACCGCGAACTCACCCGAATAGACTTCGACATCGTGGATCGGACGACGCGAAAGCAGCGTCTTGCGATAACCTTCGCTCACCGGCAGGGCCGGGCGCTCGGCGCGTGTCAGCACCTTGTGCGTCGATACCCCGGAGTCTTCGAAAAGATCGGCGACGCTGATGCCCAGCGCATTGGCGATCAGCATCAGGGTGGACGTGTTGGCGCCGGAAAGGCCGCGTTCGAGCTGGCTGAGAAAGCTTGCGGTGGTGCCGGTCAGGTCGCCGAGCTGGCGCAATGTGAGGCGGCGGGCAGTGCGGAATGTCTTGACGCGATCCCCCAGCACTGTCGAGCGGCGAGCCTCCGTCCTGGACGTGGCGCCATCTGCCGGGCTTTCATCGTCGATCAGCTTCATCCGTCTCCCCACGGTTCACTTTACAAGCTATTAAGTGAATCTCTGGATGGCAAGCGGGATTCGTATGCCGGCGAAAAATCCTTGTTAAACAGGCCAGAAAAGAGAAACGGCGCGAGCGTTTCCTTCGCTCGCGCCGCTTTATTTTTCCTTGAAATTCCAGAATCTTACGCCGCGATCATCGCCCGCGCATTGAGGATGTGGAAACAGGCGTTCGCCGCTTCGTTCCCCTTTACCTTGAAGTGGTCGAAGAAGAATTTGCGATGCTCTTCGCTGTCGTGGAAGTGGTGCGGGGTCAGCACCGCCGACAGGACGGGCACATCGGTGGCAAGCTGAACATTCATCATGCCGTCGAGCACGGTGCCTGCCACGAAGTCGTGCCGGTAGATGCCGCCATCGACGACGAAGGCAGTACCTAGAATGGCGTCGAACCGGCCGGTTTCGGCAAGCAGCTTGGCGTGGAGCGGTATTTCGAGTGCGCCGGGCACGTCGAATATCTCGACAACTGTCTTGCCATTCGAAAGCGCCTGCGTGGCGCTGACGAAAGACTCGACGCATTGGTCGACGATTTCTGAATGCCACCGTGCACGAATGACGGCGACGCGGCGGGTTTCGAATTCACGAGGGGATATCTGATTCATGGGTCCTTACTCCGTTCAATGACCAGAATCAGGACGCACGAGACAGGACTTCGTCCGCGGTTAGGCGGCATGATCCCGTTCGTTCTCTTTCATCCGGACTATGACCGTCGGCTCCGGAATTAAACCGGATCTGCTGACCTTCCCGGAAAGTCCGGGAAGCGCTCGCGGGCTCAAGCTTTCGCTCTTACCGCCGGTGGGGAGTTACACCCCGCCCTGAGAACTTAACGCAATCTGTATGGCGTGAAATCCCTGTGGCCGTCAATCCGCCGGATGGCGGGGTCCGGCATTTTCAGTCATGTGTTTTTCTTGCGAAGAATTTTCGTTTTACGCTCGTTTCGATTGCGAAAAAGTTCAAAATTGGGTAGTGGGGAACTGAAGAGAATGCGGCGACCAGCCGGAGAAAATCGTGACCGAACCCTCGACCTACGACATCTTCATCATCGGCGGCGGTATCAATGGGTGCGGTATCGCACGCGACGCGGTCGGTCGCGGCTATTCGGTTTGCCTTGCCGAGATGAACGACCTTGCCAGCGGCACGTCGTCAGGTTCGACCAAGCTCATTCATGGCGGCTTGCGCTATCTCGAACATTACGAGTTCCGGCTGGTGCGGGAATCCCTGATGGAACGCGAGGTGCTGTGGAAGATGGCGCCGCACATCATCTGGCCGATGCGCTTCGTGCTGCCTTATGCCAAGGGCCTGCGCCCGGCCTGGCTGATCCGGCTCGGCTTGTTCCTCTACGATCATATCGGTGGGCGCAAGCTGCTGCCTGCGACGAAGACGCTGGACATGCGCAACGATCCGGCAGGAAAGCCGCTGAAGCCGTTGTTTTCCAAGGCATTCGAATATTCCGACGGCTGGGTCAACGATGCGCGTCTTGTCGTGCTGAACGCGCGCGACGCTGCCGATCGCGGCGCCGATATCCGCACGCGCACCAAAGTGGTCAGCGCGCGGCGCGAGGGTGAGCACTGGCTCATCAACCTCGAGGACCAGCGGACGGGCGAAACGCAGGAGGTGAGGGCGCGGCTGATCGTCAATGCCGGCGGGCCTTGGGTCGATGCCGTGCTTGCGGGCGCGGTCGGGCGCAACGATGTCCACAATGTTCGGTTGGTGCAGGGTAGCCACATCGTCATCCGCAAGAAGTTTGACGATCCGCGCGCCTATTTCTTCCAGAACAAGGACGGGCGCATCATTTTCGCCATTCCCTATGAGGAGGATTTTACCCTCATCGGCACCACCGACCGGGATTTCGACGGCGATCCGCATGATGTGAAGATCAGCGAGGCCGAAACCGATTATCTCTGCAATGCGGCGAGCGAGTATTTCGCGGCACCCGTCAGGCGCGAGGACATCGTCTGGACCTACTCGGCGGTGCGGCCGCTTTACGACGACGGCGCCTCGATGGCGCAGGAGGCGACGCGCGACTATGTCCTGAAATCCGACACCAGCGACGGAGCGCCGCTGGTCAATGTCTTCGGCGGCAAGATCACCACCTATCGCCGGCTCGCCCAATCGATGCTGGAAAAGATCGAGGTGCATCTCGGCAAGCGTGGTGCCGAGTGGACGGCGGGCGCGCCTTTGCCGGGCGGCGATTTCTTTGCGACAGGCTTTGATGCGCAGGTCAGGAAACTGATGGCGGCCTATCCCTTTCTCGATGGCCCCCACGCCCGTCGGCTGACACGGCTTTACGGCACGCTGGCATCGAAGCTTCTCGGTTCGGCGATTTCGCCGGGCGACCTCGGCCGGAATTTCGGCGCCGATCTGTATGAGGTTGAGGTGCGCTACCTCATGGCGCATGAGTGGGCCGTGACGGCCGAGGATGTGCTGTGGCGGCGTACCAAGCGCGGCCTGCATATGAGCGAGGCTCAGCGCCAGGCGCTCGACGATTTCATGCGCAGCGCCAATACGTCGAAGAACGCGGCTGCCGAGTAGCGATTTCCGCATCTTTCCGGCCGGCTGAACCAAAGACGGCAAAATCTCATGCCAGCATAGTGACGTGGCCATAGCTTTGCGCTATGACAACCGTACCCGCGGGTACGGTTGCGGCGCAGGAGGCGGAAATTCCGCCACATCCTGCTGCCGGAATTGGGCCTTCGGTGGGCTGTGGGCTGCTCACAAAATGAATCGGCTGCATCCCGTAAATCTTTGTTTTATCGTACGATCCCCGCGATCCATGTCAGGGGTCCAAGGCTTAGCTTAGGAAAAATCCGATGCCCGCTTACCGTTCCCGCACAACCACCCACGGCCGCAACATGGCAGGCGCTCGCGGCCTGTGGCGCGCCACAGGCATGAAGGACTCGGATTTCGGCAAGCCGATTATCGCGGTGGTAAACTCGTTCACGCAGTTCGTGCCGGGGCATGTGCACCTAAAGGATCTCGGCCAGCTTGTGGCGCGCGAGATCGAGAAAGCAGGCGGCGTCGCCAAGGAATTCAACACCATCGCCGTCGATGACGGCATCGCCATGGGCCATGACGGCATGCTCTATTCGCTGCCGTCGCGCGAGCTGATCGCGGACTCGGTCGAATACATGGTCAACGCGCATTGCGCCGACGCCATGGTCTGCATCTCCAATTGCGACAAGATCACGCCGGGCATGCTGATGGCCTCGCTGCGCCTCAACATCCCGACCGTCTTCGTTTCAGGCGGGCCGATGGAAGCCGGCAAGGTCGTGCTTTCCGATGGCAAGATCCACGCGCTCGACCTGGTCGATGCGATGGTTGCTGCCGCCGATGACAAGATGTCCGACGAAGACGTCCAGACCATCGAGCGCTCGGCTTGCCCGACCTGCGGTTCGTGCTCCGGCATGTTCACTGCAAATTCGATGAACTGCCTGACCGAAGCGCTCGGCCTGTCGCTTCCCGGCAATGGCTCGACGCTGGCAACCCACTCGGATCGCGAAAAGCTGTTCCTTGAAGCGGGCCGCAGGATCGTCGCTCTGGCAAAGCGCTATTACGAGGGCGATGATGAGACCGCGCTGCCGCGCACCATTGCCTCGAAGGGTGCCTTCGAGAACGCCATGGCGCTCGACATTGCCATGGGCGGCTCGACCAACACGGTTCTGCACATTCTCGCCGCAGCACACGAAGGCGAAGTCGATTTCACGATGGACGACATCGACCGTCTGTCGCGCAGGGTTCCGTGTCTCTCCAAGGTCGCTCCCGCAAAGTCCGACGTTCACATGGAAGATGTGCACCGGGCAGGCGGCATCATGGCGATCCTCGGCGAACTGAACCGCGCCGGCTTGCTCAATGTCGATCTGCCCACCGTGCATGAGAAGACGCTTGGCGACGCTCTGTCGAAATGGGACATCGCCGTCACCGACAATCCGGCAGCACTCGAGCTCTTCAGTGCGGCTCCCGGCGGCGTGCCGACGCAGGTCGCGTTCAGCCAGAGCGCGCGCTGGAAGGAACTGGATCTCGACCGCGAAAACGGCGTCATCCGCGATGCGCAGCACCCGTTCTCTAAGGATGGCGGACTTGCGGTTCTAAAAGGAAATATCGCGATCAATGGCTGCATCGTGAAGACGGCGGGCGTCGATGAATCGATCCTGAAGTTCTCCGGCCCGGCGCGCGTTTTCGAAAGCCAGGATTCGTCCGTCAAGGCGATCCTCGCCAATGAGGTCAAGGCCGGCGACGTCGTCGTCATTCGCTACGAAGGGCCGAAGGGCGGACCGGGCATGCAGGAAATGCTCTATCCGACCAGCTATCTGAAGTCGAAGGGCCTTGGCAAAGCCTGCGCTTTGATCACGGACGGCCGCTTCTCCGGCGGCACGTCGGGTCTGTCCATCGGCCATGTCTCGCCGGAAGCCGCCAATGGCGGCCTTATCGGTATCGTGCGTGAAGGCGACATGATCGACATCGACATCCCGAACCGCACCATCTCGCTGCGCGTCGACGAGGCTGAAATCGCTGCCCGCCTCGCCGAACAGGATGCCAAGGGCTGGAAGCCGAGCGAGCAGCGCAAGCGCAAGGTGACGACCGCACTCAAAGCCTATGCGGCCTTCGCAACCTCTGCCGATCGTGGCGCAGTGCGCGATCTCGGCGAGCGCTGAACCCAGAAACCGGATGGCGATCTGCCCCATGGGAAGATCGCCGTCTGACCTAAGACGTAATCCCCGAGCGGGTCTATGAGACGCTTGCAGGCGCTGCGCCCGCACGCGCCGGCTGTACTCGGCTGGCCAAATTCAGGAAGAACCATCGTGACCGATACCACGGCGACCGCAGGCCGCGTCCAAGCAGACAGTACAGTCTATGCCATCTTGCTAGCGGTGAGCTTCTGCCACCTGCTCAACGATGTGATGCAGTCGCTTCTGGCGGCCATCTACCCGATGCTGAAAACCGGCTACGGCCTCGATTTCTGGCAGATCGGCCTGCTCACCATGACTTTCCAGGTCACGGCATCTCTGCTGCAGCCGCTTGTCGGCATGTACACCGACAAAAGGCCGATGCCATATTCGCTGCCGCTCGGCATGGCTTCGACGATGATCGGCCTGATCGTGCTCGCCTATGCCGGCAGCTATACTGTCCTGCTCCTCGGCGCGGCCCTGATCGGTATCGGCTCGGCCATCTTCCATCCGGAATCCTCCCGCGTTGCTCGCATGGCTTCGGGCGGGCGTTACGGTCTTGCACAGTCGGTGTTCCAGGTCGGCGGCAATTTCGGTTCGTCGCTCGGGCCGCTGCTTGCTGCCTTCATCGTCGTGCCCAAAGGCCAGCACAGCATTGCCTGGTTCTCGATCGCAGCCCTCATCGGCATATTCGTGCTGTGGCAGGTCAGCGGCTGGTACAATCGCTACCGCGTGGCCAACGCCAAGCGTCCGGCAAGCAGCCATGCCGTTTCGCTGCCGCGCCGCAAGGTGGTCATAGCGCTGATCGTGCTGGCAACGTTGGTCTGCACCAAGAACATCTACATGGCCAGCCTGTCGAGCTACTACACCTTCTACGTCATCCATAAATTCAGCGTGTCGGTTCAGGAAGCCCAGGTACTGCTGTTCATATTCCTCGGCGCAGTGGCCGTCGGAACTGTGGCAGGCGGCCCGATCGGCGACCGCTTCGGCCGCAAATTCGTCATCTGGTTCTCGATCCTCGGCGTCCTGCCGTTCACGCTCGCATTGCCCTATGCCGACCTGTTCTGGACCCGCATCCTCACCGTCATTATCGGTCTTGTGCTGGCCTCGGCCTTCTCGGCCATCGTCGTCTTTGCGCAGGAGCTGGTGCCGGGCCGCGTCGGCATGATCGCCGGCATCTTCTTCGGCTTTGCCTTCGGCATGGGTGGTCTGGCAGCAGCGGTGCTCGGCGTCGTCGCCGACATCAAGGGCATCGATTACGTCTATATGATCTGTTCGTTCCTGCCTCTGCTCGGCCTTCTGACGATCTTCCTGCCGTCAGTAAAGGAAATGCGCGGGCAGGGCGCCTGACAAAAAAGAAAGCGCCGGGCAGACCGGCGCTTTCTTTGAAATCCGATTTGAGGTTTGGCGGCGCCCTTCTTTGGAAGGGCGCCGCTTTTTCGTTGGGCGCTTAGCCCTTGGCGGCAACCGCCTTCGACGCTGTAAGCTCGCGATCCGGATGCGTCCGCTTCCACCAGTCGCCGAGGAACAGCAGGATGGGTGCTGCGATGAAGATCGACGACGTTGTCGCAACGATAACGCCGAACACCATCGGAATGGCGAAGTTCTCCACGGCGCTGCCGCCCCAGATTGCCATCGGCAGCATCGAGAGCAGGATCGCGACCGAGGTGTAGATACAGCGCGCGAACACCTGATTGATGCTCATGTCGATGATTTCGCGCAGCGGCATCTTCTTGTAGAGGCGCAGGTTTTCACGCATCCGGTCATAGACCACGACTTTGTCGTTCACCGAATAACCGATGATCGTCAGGAGCGCGGCGATGGCCGTCAGGTTGAAATCAAGCCCCAACAGCGCGAAGAAGCCGATGGTCTTGGTCGTGTCGAGGATAAGTGTCGCAATCGCGCCGATGGCGAAGTTCCATTCGAACCGCCACCAGATATAGGCGAGCATCGCGATCGCGGCCAGAACCACTGCGAGCACGCCGGAACGCGCCAGCTCGCCGGAGACCTTGGGTCCGACGACTTCCGTGCGTTCGAACTTCACGCCGGGATCGAGCTTCTGCACCGCAGCCTTGACCTCGTTCACTGCGGCAGTCTGCGCCGTCTCGCCGCCCTCCTGACGCTGTACGCGGATCAGCACATTGCTTTCGCCGCCGATGTTCTGGAGTGCGATTTCGCCGAGGTTGAGGTCACTGAGCGTGCTTCTGAGCTGGGCGAGATCGGCCGGCTGTGAGGTCGTGATCTCGACCTGGATACCGCCCTTGAAGTCGATGCCGTAATTCAGGCCCGGCTTGAAGAACAGTCCGATGGAGGCCAGCGACAGCAGCACCGAAACCAGGATGCCGAAATAGCGGGCGTTCATGAAGTTGATCGAGGTCTTGTCCGGGAAGAAGCGGATAAGCGGTTCGATGGTGATCGTCTTCATTTTGCGGCGGCGTACCACCGACGCCATGATGACGCGCACGATGGCCACGGCGGTGAACATCGAGATACAGGTGCCGAGCATCATGGTGATGGCGAAGCCGCGCACCGGACCCGAGCCGAACATGAACAGCAGGCTGGTGGCGATCAGCGATGTGACGTTGGCGTCGACGATGGTCGAGTAGGCCCGCTTGAAGCCGTGGTCGAGCGCTGCGAAGGCGCTCATGCCTTTCTTGGTTTCTTCCCTTATTCGCTCGTTGATGAGGATGTTGGCATCCACGCCGAAGCCGATGCCGAGGATGATACCGGCGATGCCGGGCAGGGTGAGTGTTGCGCCGATCATGGCGAGTGCGCCGATGGTCAGGACCAGATGCAGGAGCAGCGCGAAATTGGCGATCATGCCCCACGCTCCGTAGAGCGCGACGATGAAGATCACGACCAGCAGGAAGCCGGCGATGCCGGTGTAGACGCCCATGCGGATGATGTCGCCGCCGAGATCGGGACCGACGGTGCGTTCCTCGATGACAGTCAGCGGCGCGGGCAGGGCGCCGGCGCGCAGCAGGGCGGAGAGGACGGTGGTGTCTTCCACGGTGAAGCTGCCGCTGATCTGGCCCGAACCGCCGGTGATCGGCTCGCGGATGACCGGTGCGCTCAGCACCTTGCCGTCAAGCACGATGGCGAAGGGGCGGTTGACATTGGCGGTGGTGATTTCAGCGAATTGGCGTGCGCCGACGCTGTCGAAGCGGAAGGAGACGATCGGCTCCTGCGTACGCTGATCGAAGCCGGCGCGGGCATCCGTCAGGCGCTCGCCGCTCAATGCGACGCGATCTTCGATCGGATATTGCTGGCTGGTCTTGGCGTCCGGCAGCATGGTCACGCCGGGAGGCACGGGCTGGCCCTGCTCGACATTGTTGGCGACCATGTGGAATTCCATCTTGGCCGTGCTGCCGAGCAGTTCGCGCAGGCGTGTCGGGTCCTGAAGACCCGGAAGCTGCACGAGCATGCGGTCGGAGCCGACGCGCTGGATGGTGGGCTCGGCGACGCCGACCTGGTCGACGCGCTGGCGCACGATTTCCAGGCTCTGCTGGAGTGCCGCGTCGAGGCGATCGCGCAGACCGGCTTCCGTGAGCTTCATGGTGATCTGGTTCTGCGCCGAAGCTACGTCGATGTCGGCAGTGCCGCCGCCGAAACCGGTCGCACTGACCGGCACCGCAAGCTTCTGCAGGACCTCCAGCGCCTTGGTGCGCTGGGCGTCGTCAGTGATGGTGAGAACGACGGCGTCGCCGGCAACGCGGGCCGACTGTGTGGCGATGCGCTCGTTGCGCAGTGCGCCGCGGGCATCGTCCAGCAATGAGCGCAGACGGTCGGTCTTCAGCGCGTTGGCGTCCACTTCAAGAACGAGGTGAGAGCCGCCCTGAAGATCGAGGCCGAGGGTGATCTGCTGCTTGGGCAGCCAGTTCGGCAGCATGGCGAGCTGTGCCGGCGTAAACATGTTGGGAAGGGCGGCGATGACGCCGATGAGGACGATAAAGGTATACGCCCCTATCACCCATTTTGATGTTCTCATTGTTCTGGTCCTGTCTGCGCGCAATGCCGGCGTTGGATTGACCGGGCAAAACGCGATCGCGTTCGGAAATTCATTTCGGAGCGGAAGGCGTATGCCTTACGCGGCCTGCGG
The DNA here is from genome assembly GCF_003590645.1 of Mesorhizobium sp. DCY119. Lineage (NCBI taxonomy): Bacteria > Pseudomonadati > Pseudomonadota > Alphaproteobacteria > Hyphomicrobiales > Phyllobacteriaceae > Mesorhizobium > Mesorhizobium sp. DCY119. The sequence continues at coordinate 1,970,518 of NZ_CP031834.1, forward strand.
TGGCGCTCGTGCGCGAAGGACTGTCGTGGCAGTCCCGCGAAAACTCTCCGGGATGCGATCCAGGAGGCCGGCATGCAGGCTGGCGGTGACCTGCCATTGCATGGCAGGCACTATGGCCGGGCCGGTGTCGCTGCCGGCGAGGAAGGATTTCAGCGCCAGGCCGCGCCAGTCAGCGATGGCCACAAGGCGCTGCGGGTTGGCCGCGCCGGACCGGTCACCGCTCGGGGTGCCGGCGCCCTGGCCTGATGCAGCCATGCCATCAGCAAGCAGCCGCGCGGCGCGCACCGGCGAATTTGCGCCGAGAAAACCGTGTGCTGCCGCGAGCGCTACGACAAGCCACAGCAAGGCGGCGGAAGAAAATCCGCGCCTTGGCGTTCTGCCGGGCTTGCTAGAGGTCATCGTGCAACGTCATTCTTCGGTGTCTGCGCCGGCAAATTGTATCATCCGACGGCGCCTGCTCCTACACCATTGCGGCGAAACTACCAACCCTGCGTATTTTTGGGCGCACAGATTAGAATTCCAGCCCGATTTCTTCGAAACCGACGAATGTATCGCTTAAACAAGCGCCGAAACCGCCTCGAACAAAGCCAGCGCCTGCTTGTCGAGCGCATCATCCACCGGAAACGGCTGTGACGACATCTTGACCAGAACGGTTTCGGTGGCCGGATCGACATAGAGCCATTGGCCGTGAATGCCGATGCCGCAAAAGGCGCCGCCGGCATAACCGGTCTGGTACCATTTGTTGCGGTAGCTGCCGTTGGGAAGCAGGAACGAGAAATCGCCCTTGCGCCAGGCTTCGCGGTCGCCGCCGGTCGTCGTGTCCTCGACCCAGCTTTCGGGCAGGATGCGCCGGCCTTCGAAAGTGCCGCCGCAGCGCATCATTTCGCCGACGCGGGCGAGATCGCGTGCCGAGACCGAGACGCCGCCGGCCGCGCGGGCCGTGCCTACGGCGTCTACCGTGATCTGCCCGCTGAGCTTGGCGCCGAGCGGCGCCCACAGGCGGTCGCTCATCAGGTCGGTATAGCGCCGGCCGGAAGCGCGCTCGACGATGATGCCGAGGAAATCGGAGCAGGGCGAGCGGTAGCGGAAGATTTCGCCATGTTCCTTGCCGGCGAGCTTGGGGAGGCTGAACAGGAAAGCCGGCAGCGTCTCCTGAGCGCCCGGCCGTGCAGAATTCCACAGCATAGCGCGGCGATAGCGGGCAAAGGCGCTTTCGGGATCGAGGTAGAGTTCCTCGAAATCGAGCGCCACCGTCATGTCGAGCACATGCTGGACGGTCGCGTCGCCGAAGGCCGAGCCCTTGGCTTCGGGAATGTAGGTCGTGACCGGGGCCGAAGGATCGAGCAAGCCGTCGGCCTGGACCACTCCGGCAAGGATGGCCGTCAGCGACTTGCTGATCGAAAAGATGATGTGGCGACCCGCCGGCTTCATATGCGGGGCATTGTATTCGCCGACGAATTTGCCGCCCTTCATGACCAGGAAGGCGTCGGTATGCGAGCGATTGAGGAATGCGGCGATGGTTTCCGGCTTGCCTTCGAGTGTGACTTTTTCGGCCAGCAAATCCTCGAGGTCGCCGGCTGGCGCTTCGGGAGCAGCTTCCGCGACTTCGATCTCGGCGCTCCGCACCAGTTCGCCGGCATTCTGGAACGACCAGCGATTGTAGGGTTCGGTGCGCCAGTTCTCCAGGGTAACGTCGGAGCGGGGAAAACCGAATTTGTTTTCGAATGCTGTCGGGGTGGTCATGATGGTCCTTCGGGAAAGTTCTTATTTCAGGCGAGTGCGGCGGCGATGGCGTGGATGGCCTTAAGCGTGGCGACTGAATAGGCGCTGTTGGCGAAATCCGGGTAGGTCGACAGTTTGACGACGACCATGTCGTGGTCCCAGTTGATATAGATGAGCTGTCCGAACACGCCCCGGCACATCAGCGTGCGCGACTTGGCATCTTCGAGCCAGAACTGGTTCTTATAGGAGCCGCCGGGAAGGCTCTCGCTGAACAACGGGCCATGCACGCCGTTTCTGGTTGCCTCGATCCAGGCGGGGGGAACGATGCCGCCACCATTTTCGAGGATCGTCTGGCCGAAGCGGCCAAAGTCCCTCAGCGTCGCATTGAAGCCGCCATCGGCCAGCGCGTAGCCGGCGCGATCGACGGTGAAGCAGGCGCTCTCTTCGGCGCCGATCTTCTGCCACAGCTCCTCCGACACCAGCTGTGCCAGGCGCTTGCCGGTGACCCGCTCCATGGTGAAGGCAAGCACGTCGGTCTCAATCGAGCGGTAGACGAATTTTTCGCCGTGCGGACGCTCGGTCTCCTTGAGGCCGAGGATCTGTTCCCAGATATGCGTCGGCCATTTGAAGGCAGGGTCGCTGCCCGGCGGGATCGGCTTCCAGCCTGCCGCGACATCCGTCTGGCCCATGTCCGAATAGCGGTCGGTGTATTCCTCGCTGTAGCGAACCCCGGTCGTCATATCGAGCACATGCTGAAGCGTTGCGCCGCGCCAGCCGGTTTCCTCGAGCTCCGGCAGATAGCGGGTAACCGGTGCCGCGGGGTCGATCAGGCCGCGCCCGACCAGAATGCCGAAAACGGACGCCGTGACCGATTTCGCCATCGACTGCGACAGATGCAGGGTGCGCGGCGTCATGCCGTTGAAGTGGCGCTCATAGGCGATTGTACCGCCCTTAAGCACCAGAAAGCCGTCGGTATACGTCTCGTCGAGATGGCCGGCGAGGGTGGTTGCAGCACCTGTGCTGTCCACCGTAGGCACATCGTCAAGCTCGACCTCCTTGCGCGCAAACTCGCGCGCCGGCCCGTTGCCGCGCCAGACCTCGACCGTCGGCAGGATTTCGCGGATGTGCTGGAACGACCAGCGGTTCCATGGCGGGCGGTCCCAGTCGAGCCTGGGTGGCACCATTTGCGGCGGCGAGCCCTGCATGATGGCAGGGGCGGGGTCGCTGTTGCGATAGGACGTCATTCAATGCTCCACGGAAATGCAACCCCGCAGCGTCTCCTGCGGGGCCTCTCCAACTTGGGTGTTCCGATGGTTATAGCTTCGGCCGTTTGGCCTTTTCGCCGTACCAGCCACCGACCGCTTTTTCATAGGCCATGCCGGCGCGGAACACGTCCTCATCGCAATAGGTGCGGCCGACAATCTGGATGCCTGTGGGCACGCCGTTCTTCGCGTGGCCGGACGGCACCGACAGGACCGGGCAGCGGCTCATCGTGTTGAACGGCGTTGTCATGACCCAGCCGAGCGAAGGATTGACCAGCTTGCCATTGATCCTGACCTCGTCCTTCGACTGGTCGTGGTCGGCCGGCACCGCCGGCAGCGCCGTGGTCGGGCAGATCAGCACATTGTATTTTTCCAGCAGCGGCCCGAGCGTCATATACATGCGGCCGGCTACTTCGAGGCTGTTGACGAAATCGGTCGCCTTGGACCCTGCGCCGTCTTCGGCGAATTTGCGGGCGTAAGTGGTCATCTCGTCGGCATGCTCGGGTAGCAGCTTCGACAGGAACGCGCCGAACAAATGGTTGAGATAGGCCATGCCGGCTTCCAGCACTTCCGGCCCCCAGCCGAGATCGACTTCCTCAACCTCAGCGCCGAGCGAGCGGAATACATCGAGCGCCTTCTTCGTGTTCTTGACGACTTCCGGATCGACCTCGAAGCCGCCGAGATTCATCGAATAGCCGATCTTCCAGCCCTTGATCGGCTTGAATTTGGTCGGCAGCGTCAGCTTCGGCCGAAGCGAGGCGATGTCGAGCGGGCTCGGGCCGGTCATGACGTTTTGCAGCAGGATGGCGTCCTCGACCGTGCGCGCCAGCGGGCCGGTGTGGCAGTAGAAATCGAGGTTGAAGGGCGGATCGTCCGGGTTGCGGCCATAGGGCGGCTTGTAGCCGACGACGCCGCAGGTCGAGGCCGGGATGCGGATCGAGCCGCCGATGTCGGAGCCGGTGGCGATCGACGACGTGCCCGAGGCGAGCGACGCGCCGGCGCCGCCCGAGGAGCCGCCCGGCGTGAATTTGGTGTTCCATGGATTGCGGGTGACGCCCCACAGCCGCGACCACGTATAGGCCGCGCAGGAGAATTCGGGCGTTGCCGTGCGCGCATGGACGATGCCGCCGGCCGTGATGACGCGCTCGTTCATGGTCGAGGAGGAATCCGCGACGAAATCCTTCATGATCAGCGAGCCGCCGGTGGTCGGCTTGCCCTTGATGTAGCTCTCGTCCTTGATGCCGACGGGCAGGCCTTCGAGCGCCCCGGTCTTCTTGCCCTTGGCGTATTTGGCTTCAGCCTTCCTGGCCAGATCCATCGCTTCGTCGAAATGCGTGTTGGTGAAGGCGTTGACCTTGTCCTTGGTCGCCTCGGCGCGCTTGATCACCGCTTCCATCAGTTCGACGGGCGAAAGCTTTTTGGCCTTGAAGCGCTTCAGGGCTTCGCTTGCCGGCATATAGCAAAGGTCGAGATCGCTCATGATAGACACACCTCCTTCGTGTCCACGGCCCGTCGATCGCCGGACGGTGTCCGGACGCGGGCTGGTATCGAAAAATCTCTTGATTGGTTCAAAAGGCCCCGGCGGCTTTCCGCCAGGGCCCTTGATAGCACCTACTTCAGAAGATCGGTCCAGATCTTGGTGTACATCGTCTGCACGTCAGGCGGGCAGGCGATATTGAACTCGCCCTTCTCGGCGAATTCGGCCGGGATGTTCACCTCGGGCGCGGTCTTCATGTCTTCAGGCATGAAGGCTTCGGAGCCCTTGATGCCGTTTGCATAGCGCGCGAAGGCCGAGATCATGGCCGCGTTCTCGGGGTCCATGATGAAGTTCACGAACAGCTTGGCATTTTCGGTGTTCTTGGCGTCCTTGAGAATGGCGACGTTGTCCATCCAGATCGGGTAGCCTTCCTTCGGATAGCCGTAGACGATCTTGTCGTTCTGCAGGCGAGCGCGGAAGGAAGCGCCGTTCCAGTTGACGCCGGCAGCGATATCGCCCTTGCCGTAACGGTCGACGTTGCCATAGTCCATCGACAGCCATTTCGGCTTGGCTGCGACCAGCGTGTCGCGAACCTTCTTCAGCACTTCCTTGTCGCCGGTGCACTGCTGGCCACCGACATAGTGGATGGCGAGCGCCATGACGTCGCTCATTTCCGGCACAACATTGACCTTGCCGACCAGTTCAGCGGGCGGGTCCATGAAGATTGCCGAAGTGTTCGGATCGCCTGAATAGACCGAGGTGTTGACCGTCACGCCGGTGGTGCCCCACTGCCACGGCACCGAGTAATGACGGCCCGGATCGAATGGCACATCGACCCATTTCGGGTCCATGTTCTTGAAATTCTCCATCTGATCGGGACGGCTTTCGAGCAGCAGGCCTTCGTCGATCCAGACATTCATCACTGAAGCCGAAGGCACGACGATGTCAAAGCCATGGCCGCCCTGGCGGATCTTGGCGAGTGCGGTGTCGTTGGAATCGTAGTCGGTGACGGTAACCTTGACCTTGAATTGCTCTTCGAATTTCTTGATCAGTTCGGGGCTGGTGTAGTTGCCCCAGTTGTAGATGTTGAGCTCGCCTTCGGCGCGCGCCATGCCCGCCGAGGCCAGCAACGACAGCCCTACCGCCGTCGCAGTCAATTTCCAGTTCATGCGTAGTACTCCCATTTTGGGGGCCGGCCGTTCTGCGGCTTCAGGCCCGCTTCCTGCTGATGATGAAGAAGATTGTGACGATAGCTACCGACAGCAGCAGGAAGACTGTCGAGATCGCATTGATTTCCGGCGTCACGATGCGCCGGAGCTGACCGAGCATGTAGGTCGGCAGCGTGTCCTGTCCGCCCGATTTGACGAATTCCGTTATCACCACGTCATCGAGTGATACGACGAAGGCCAGCATCAGCCCGGCGAGAATGCCCGGCCACAGCAGCGGCAGCGTCACATAGCGGAAGGTTTTCCAGCCCGTGGCGTAGAGATCGGCTGCGGCCGTTTCCAGCGACAGGTCCATGTTTTCCAGGCGGGCGCGGATCGGCAGATAGGCGAAGGGGATGCAGAAGGCGGTGTGTGCCGCGATCAGGTAACCGAGGCCGGAATAGCCGGTCCAGATCTTGATGCGCGAGAAGAACACCAGCAAGGCCACGGCGGTGACGATTTCCGGCACCATCAGCGGCTGGTTGATAAAGGCATATTTGAAGGTCAGGCCCTTGTAGGGCTTGGTTCTGGTCGTGGCGAGTGCTGCCATGGTGGCAGCGACGGTCGCGATCAGGGCGGCCGCGATGGCGATCTGGAACGAGCGGATCGAGGCATCGATGACCTGGGTGTTGTTCCACGCCGAGTAGAACCAGCGCAGCGAAAAGCCTTTCCAGATGGCGACCGAATCGTTGTCGTTGAAGGCGTAGGCCACCAACGTCACGATCGGCAGGTAGAGCAGGAAGAAGCAGATCATCGCGACGGTGGTGAAGCCGGTCTGCTGACGGATGTCGAACGTTGCTCGCTTAGCCATGTCCGGCCCCCGTCTTGCTGGCGTTGCGGACATAGAACATCAGCGTGATCATGACGATCACCATGAGGGTGATGGACAGCGAGGCGCCCAGCGGCCAATTGCGGCCCTGGCCGAACTGAAGTTCGATGAGATTGCCGATCATCAGATTGGTGCCGCCGCCCATGACGCGCGGTGTGACATAGGCGCCGAGCGAGGGGATGAAGACGAGGATCGAGCCGGCGATGATGCCCGGCTTGACCAGCGGCACGATGATGCGGCGCAGCACCTGCATGCGGCTCGCATAGAGATCATAGCCGGCCTCGACGAGCCGGAAGTCGATCTTTTCCATGCTGGCATAAAGCGGCAGCACCATCAGCGGCAGGTAGACATAGGTCATGCCGGCCAGCACCGCGAAGTCGGTATACATGAACTGGATCGGTGCGGTGGTGAGGCCGAGAAACCGCAGCAGCGAGTTGATCAGGCCCTCGTTGCGCAGCACTTCCATCATCGCGAAGGTGCGGATCAGGAGGTTCGTCCAGAACGGGATGGTGATCAGGAACAGCCAGATCTCGCGTCGTCCCTCGGGGCGGGTGGCGATAAAATAGGCGGTCGGAAAACCGAAGATCAGGGTCAATATCGTCGTCAGCAGCGACAGCGATATCGAACGCGTGAAGATCGACAGGTTCGCCTTTGCGAATGAAAGTGTGTCGTCAAAGATGTCGCGTTCGAACAGCACGTTCATCCACGCATCGGTCGAAAATTGCCACTTCACGTCGCCGTAATTGCCCGGCGCGAGAAAGGAATAGACGAGCACGATGAACAGCGGCCCGATCGCGGCAAAGAAGATGATCAGCAACGCGGGAGCAGACAACAGCCAGCGCGTGCGGATGTCGTCGCTTTCAGCCTTTTCGGCAGTCTCTTGTGCGGTTGCCATGGTTCAGTCTTTCAAAACCTGGGCCGCGTCGTCCGAGATAGACACGCCGATGCGCTCACCTTCTTCGAAGCCGCAGGATGCGCTGCGGCTGTTCTGCTGGCGCACGGTAAAGAGGTCGCCATCGTCAAGCCGGACAAGGATATGCGTGTCGGTGCCGAAATAGACGATGTTTTCCACCGTTCCCGAAAGCTCGCCCGCGCCCTTGACTGCCTTGGCGTGTTCGGGCCGCACGACGATCGTGGCTTCTCCCTTTGGCGTGAAGCCTTCGGCGACGGTCGCGGGGATCGTCTTGCCCGATTTGAGCGTAGCCTTAGCCTTGCCGTTGGCGACGCCGTCGATCTTTGCGATGAGGAAATTCGTCTCGCCGATGAAGTCGGCGACGAAACGTTCCGCCGGCTTGTCGTAGATGTCCCAAGGCGTGCCGACCTGCAGGATCTTGCCCGCCGACATTACGGCGATGCGATCGGACATGGTCAGCGCTTCTTCCTGGTCGTGCGTGACGAAGATGAAGGTAATGCCGGTCTCGTTCTGAAGACGCTTCAGCTCGATCTGCATTTCCTTGCGCAGCTTGTAGTCCAGCGCCGAAAGCGGCTCGTCGAGCAGCAGCACCTTGGGTTGCGGGGCCAGCGCGCGGGCGAGGGCAACGCGTTGCTGCTGGCCGCCGGAAATCTGGCTGGTTCGCCGCTTTGCCAGCGCCTCCATCTTCACCAGCTTGAGCATCTGGCTGACGCGCGCATCGATCTCGGCTTTCGGTTTGCCCAGCATCTGGAGACCGAAGCCGATGTTTTCGGCGACAGTCATGTGCGGAAACAGCGCGTAGTTCTGGAAGACCGTATTGACCGGTCGCTTGAAGGGCGGCAGCGGCGCGATGTCGTTGCCATAAAGCAGGATTTGCCCGTCGGTCGGGAAATCAAACCCGGCAATCAGCCGGAGCAGCGTGGTCTTGCCGCATCCGGATGGGCCGAGGAGGGTGAAAAACTCATTTTCGCGGATCGGTACCGAAACGTTGTCCAGCGCGGCTACCCGCGCCTCACCCGTTCCGAAAATTTTACTGACCCCAATAACTTCAATCGCATTCCTATCCGGTTTGTCCGGCACGATTACGCCTCACTGTTGGCCCCGCTCTTGTCGGCGGAGTACGTCCCCAATTTATTGTGATCACACGGCCGGGACATTGGCAACCCGGAATTGAATCACGGTTCAATTATCGCATTCAGTCTAGCAATCGCCGTACCAGGCTTATGCCTGGTACGTGACTTTGCCGCCGCAGATCGTGGTCACCGGGCGGATGGTATGGAGATCATGCGGGTCTACCGCTTCGATGTCGCCCGAGAGGATCACCAGATCGGCGACATAGCCGGGTTTCAGCGTGCCTTTGCGGTTCTCCATGAATTCCGCGTAGGCACCTTCGACCGTATAACCGGCGATAGCCTCGTGCAGGCTGAAGCTCTGGTCGGGATCGCCGTCTGCCCAAGGCTTGCGCACGACGGCTGCCTGAATGCCCGCTATCGGATCAATCGGCGACACTGGCCAGTCGGAGGCAAAGACGATCCGCGCTCCGGCATTCTTCAGGGTTCGCCACGCATAGGAGAGCGGCCAGCGCTTCTTGCCGATGCGCGAGACGGTCGGCTCCAGCGGCAGGCCCATCGAGCCGGGCGGGTGGGGAGGCTGCATGGACGCCAGCACGCCGAGATCGGCAAAACGCGGAATGTCCGCTTCCGTGGTCACCTCGATATGCTCGATGCGGTGGCGGCTGTCGCGCTTGCCATTGGCCTTTTGCGCCGTCTCATAGCCGTCCAGCACGGAGCGCACCGCGCCGTCTCCGATGGCATGCACCGCGATCTGCAGGCCGCGCCTGTCGGCCTCGGTAGCAACTTCGTTGAACTGTTCCTGCGTGAACAGCGGTTCGCCCACCCAGTCCGTGCGGTCGGCGTAAGGCTCGACCATGACCGCCGTCCAGCTATCCAGGACACCGTCCATGAACACCTTGACCATGCCGGACGAAATCCATTCGGACTTGTAGCGCTCGGCCATCAGCGATGCTTTTTCGAGCGCATCGACGGTCATGAAGTTCTTGTAGTGGAACGGTATCTGCACTCGGCAAAGCAGGCCGCCCTCGGCTTCGATTTCCGAAAGGAGCTCAAGCTGATGCAGATTGCCGTCCATGTTCTGGATCGAGGTGATGCCATGCCTGGCGCACCATTCGAGGCCGCGTTTCATGATCGCGCGGTCGGAGGCCTGTTCGGCTGCCGTGGGCTTCGGGTCCGGCTCGCCGCCGGTCGCGAGACCAAGCCGCACGCGGCCTTCTCCGGCAAGCACAAGCAGCGGGCCGAAAGCCTCACCCTCGCGCAGTTCGCCCTCTGCAAGCCCGTCCGAACCCATAACGATCTCGTTGCCGGGTCCCAGCGTCTTGCCGTGCAGCAGGCCCGCCATTTCCAGCGCCTTGGTGTTGGCCCACACCGTATGATGGTCGGGCGCGGCCATGACGAAGGGCCGATCGGGCAATATGCGATCAAGGTGGTGCCGGGTAACCCGTTCGGTGGCCGAGAGGATCGTATAGTCGGCGCCCTGAGCCTGCAGAATGAGCTGGTTTGGCCTTGCTGCAGCATATTTGCGGACAGCTTCGGAAAGAGCCTCGAACCCGTGCACGCCCATCAGTTGCAACTGCTCGAGTTCGGCAGCGCCGGCGAAGAGATGCATGTGCGATTCGATGAAGCCGGGCAGCACGGAGCTGCCCTTGGCATCGATGACGCGCGTGTCTGAATCTTGATGCTGCAGAATAGCTTCGCGATCTGCGATCGCAATGATCTCACCGCCCTTGATGGCAATGGCCTCGGCGCGGGGGGTATCGGGATCCATCGTCAGGATACTTGCGTTCACAACGATAAGATCGGCCTTTTGCGGCATTCTGTTCACCCAGTTTTGCTCAGGCTAGCAGAGTATTGGCATCTGGCAAGCCGTCTCGGTGTTGTCTTGCAGCAATTCGCGATTGCCCCTTGGCGGCATCAAAACTCTCTGTCACAAAGCAGTCGGTCAAGAAGTGACGATACCAACAGGGGTGAACAGAAAGACAAAATGAAGACGATTTTCTCTCCTCTCCACGCCGGTCATGGCGGCCAGATGGAACTGGTTTCGGGCCAGATCGTGCCCGGTTTCGAAAAGCCTTCGCGGGCCGAATTCATCAAGGCGCGGGTCGAATCCGAGAAGCTCGGACCCATCCTTGCGCCGAAGGAACATTCACTGGACGCAGCCAAGCGCGTGCACGCCAGCGACTACATCGATTTCCTGCCGACGGTATGGCCGGAATGGCAAAAGGCCGGCTTTCCCGGCTCGGCCATGGCCTTCACCTGGCCGACGCGCGGCCTGCGCGGTGACGTTCCGCCGAAGCGGATCGACGCACTCCTTGGCTATTATTCCTTCGATGCAGGCGCGACCTTCGTCAAAGGCACCTGGGATGCGATCAAGTCTTCCTACGATGTCGGCCTGACGGCGGCCGAACTGGTCAAGGCCGGCGAACGAGCAGCTTTCGCGCTATGCCGCCCGCCGGGCCACCATGCGGGTGCTGCCTTCATGGGCGGCTACTGCTTCATCAACAATGCCGCCGTCGTTGCCCAGTGGTATCTTGACCAGGGCGCTGCCCGCGTAGCGATCCTCGACGTCGACTATCATCATGGTAACGGCACGCAGGAAATCTTCTACGAGCGCGACGACGTGCTGATGATCAACCTGCATGGCGACCCGATGACGGAATATCCGTTCTTCCTCGGCCATGCCGATGAGCGCGGTGCTGGCAAGGGCGAGGGCTTCAACCACAATTATCCGATGCCTCATGGCACGGCGTGGGACAAATGGAGCGCGGCTCTTGAAGACGCCTGCGCCAAGGTGGCGGCCTATGCGCCGGATGTGGTCGTGGTGTCGCTGGGTGTCGATACGTTCGAGAAGGACCCGATCAGCCAGTTCAAGCTGAAGAGTTCCGACTATCCGAAGATCGGCGAGCGTATCGCCAAGCTTGCCCTGCCGACTCTGTTCGTCATGGAAGGTGGCTATGCTGTCGAGGAAATCGGCATCAATGCCGTTGGCGTGCTAACCGGCTTCGACAATGCCTGACATTCTCTGAGAGGCGGGCGCTCGTCCGCCTCTCGTCATTCGCGAAACCCCATTCCCAAGTTCGGAGCAGAGAGCATGAGCAATCACCTGAATTTCTACATCGACGGCAAGTGGGTTTCGCCGGTGGTCCCGGCCACGCTGGACGTGATCGACCCCTCGACGGAGGAGGCCTATGCGGCGATCTCGCTTGGTGCGAAGGCCGATGTCGACAAGGCGGTCGCCGCCGCGCGGGCAGCCTTCGTCAGCTTTTCGCAAACGACGCAGAAAGAGCGCCTGGCGCTGCTGAACAAAATCCTCGAGGTCTACAACAGGCGCTACGAGGATGTTGCGCAGGCGATCTCGCAGGAGATGGGTGCACCGATCACCTGGGCGCGCGAGGCGCAGGCGGCTGCCGGACAGGCCCATATGGAATCGACCATCAAGGCGCTGGAAGACTACGAATTCGGCCATCTGCGTGGCTCGACCATGGTGGTCAAGGAGCCGATCGGCGTCTGCGCGCTGATCACGCCGTGGAACTGGCCGCTCAACCAGATCGTCTGCAAGGTCGCGCCGGCAATCGCTGCGGGCTGCACGGTTGTGTTGAAGCCATCCGAGATCGCGCCGATCAGCGGCATCGTATTTGCCGAAATCATGGACGAGGCCGGCGTGCCGAAGGGCGTGTTCAATCTCGTCAACGGCACCGGGCCCGATGTCGGGCAGGTGATGGCCGAGCATCCCGATGTCGACATGGTTTCCTTCACCGGCTCGACGCGCGCCGGCATCATTGTCGCCAAGGCTGCTGCCGACACGGTCAAGCGGGTGGCGCAGGAGCTTGGTGGCAAGAGCGCCAACATCATCCTGCCGGACGCCGATTTCGCCCATGCCGTGCGCGAAGGCGTCAATGGCTGCTTCGGCAATAGCGGCCAGTCCTGCGACGCGCCGACGCGCATGCTGGTGCCGGTCGATCGCCATGACGAAGCACTCGCGGTGGCCAAGGAAGCGGCCGAGGCGCACCGGGTCGGCAATCCGACCTCGGAGGATACACAACTCGGGCCGGTCGTCAGCCAGCTTCAGTATGACAAGATCCAGCGGCTGATCGAAACCGGCATTTCCGAGGGTGCGACGCTGGTTACCGGCGGTCCCGGCCGGCCGGAAGGTCTCAATCGCGGCTACTACATTCGCCCCACCGTGTTCGGCCATGTCACGCCCGATATGACGATTGCCCGCGAGGAAATATTCGGGCCGGTGCTGTCGGTCATATCCTACGAGGACGAGGACGAGGCCGTGCGCATTGCCAACGACACCGTCTACGGCCTTGCCGCCTATATCCAGTCGGAAAACCTCGAACGCGCCCGCCGCGTCGCCGGCAAGATGCGCGCCGGCTCGGTTTATCTCAACTATCCCGCCTGGGACACGCACGCGCCGTTCGGCGGCTACAAACAGTCCGGCAATGGCCGCGAATATGCTGATTGGGGCATCCACGATTTTCTCGAGACCAAGGGGATCGTGGGGTACGGGAGCTGATCGCAGGTTTTGTTAGTGGGGGGCTTGGCTGGTTTTCGCTCTACGTTGCCCCCTCTGACCTGCCGGCCATCTCCCCCGCAAGGGGGGAGATTAGCAGCGTAATTCGTCCCGCACCTTCTGCGACGTTAAAGATTCGCGAAAGCGGCCATGAAGGCTGATCTCCCCATTTGAGGGGGAGATGGCCGGCAGGTCAGAGGGGGCGCGAAGGAACGCGGAGTTTTCCGGCAGTCCGGATGGACGCCTTCACTCATATTCTCAGTAAAGTCTCGGAAAGTCGGGCGCTGCCCAGAAAAGAAAACACCCGCCGAGGGAGGAGGTTCGGCGGGTGTTCTATGGTTCGGTCGACGATCGGGAGGAGGTGAAGGTCGACCGTATTCGGCATTGCCTGGGAGGAGGTAGGCGCCGCCGAAATCACTTGTATAAAGTCGGTTTATTTTCGGCTTTTCGCAACCCTCAATAGTGCATGGCTGCCGTGCAATTTGTGCAATGCAATATCAAATGCTGCAATGCGTCATGACATAATTCCGTCATCCGGCGGGCAGATCGGCATGATGTTGCATTCTGTCCAAATATGGACTATATCCATTTGCGGACAAGGAAGCGATCATGAGCCAGGCCCTTCGCAAAAATACCGAGATCATCGCGCCCGAGCCGCAGCGGCTCGATAGCTCGCGCTTTGCGCCGGCCAACAGGCGGCGGCTCAGCGCGCCTGCCTTGCGCACCTTTGTCTCGATCGCCGATCTGTGGGGCCTCAACGAGGAGGAGCGCCGGCTGATCCTCGGCTATCCATCGCGCTCGACCTATCAGAACTGGACCAAGCTGGCCCGCGAACACCGCGAATTCACGCTGGATGTGGATACGCTGACGCGCATATCGGCCGTGCTCGGCATTCATCAGGCGCTCGGCATTCTCTATGGCGGTGACCGGGAAGGGGTGGCCTGGCTGCGTGGCCCGCATGACGGAACGATCTTCAACGGTCGTCCGCCGCTGGCGCTTGTCACCAACGGCTCGCAGGATGCGCTTCTGACGGTTCGGCGTTTTCTCGATGGCGCGCGCGGCGGCATATATATGGAACCGAACGCGGTCGATGCGGCTTTCCAGCCTTATGAAGAAACGGATGTCGTCTTCCGGTGACGGAGCAGCTTTCGCCCGCGCCGCGCCCGGCGCATCGCCTCATCCCGTCGCAGTTCCCGCCCATCGGCCTGTTCGATACCGTTGCGACGGCGGCGGACCTGACGGCTGTCATGGACCTCGTCGGCTGGACGAACGACCGGCTGGTGGCTGAGCGCATCGGCCGCCTGCCGCAAAGCGAGTGGGTCTATGGTCGGTCGAACGCCAGTATCGTCATGGCGGCTTTCCTGCATGTCCCGCCCACCGGCGCGCGGTTCAACGGGCCTGAGCTGGGCGCGTGGTATGCGGCCGCCGACCTGACCACGGCCGCCGCGGAAGTCGGCCACCATCTGCGCCGCGAGGCCGTCGCGCGGGGCCTAGTGGAACTCAAGCGGAAGTACCGCGCCTATACGGCCAGGCTGGATGGCGAGTATGTCGATATAAGAGGGCTGCAAGCGTCGCTGCCCGCGCTTTATGCGCCCGACAGCTACGCCGCATCCCAGCCATATGGCGAGGCGGTCAGGGTGTCGAAGAGCGACGGCGTCGTCTATGACTCAGTCAGATTGCACCGGGGCATCTGCGCCGCAGCCTACAGGCCGTCGAAGATCGAAGATGTCGTGCAGGCCGACCATTTCGAGATCACGGTGTGGGCCGACCGGCGCACGATCGACGTGAGGAAGCTGAAGTCCCGGAAATAGCGCCTGGAAGAGCAGGTTTCAGCCGACCGCAGAATTTTTGCGCCATTTCGGCCAAACTTGAAATTTTTTAACTCTACAATATTTGTAGAATTAGCGAGGCTCGCCTTCTGAATGAGTATCAGGAGGCCTTCGATGGCACATACAGACACTGTGATGTTTCGCGCTTTGGCCGATCTTTTGCGGGCCGGCAGGACCGATGCTTTATGCGGTCCTGTGGAAAAACGGAAAAGCCAAACCATTTCAAAGGATGAAGCGGAGAAGAACCGGCTTCCCGAGCGCGATGAAGGTTTTTATTGGGCCTGGCAGTATCCGGGGCTTTGGTAAAACCAAAAACTGGTGCTAGGATCGATGTCGATGCAGGCCGTGTGCGAGCCTGTGTCATTCAGCGCAACATCAGTGCCCGCGGGTTTCATGCCCGCCCGTGTCCACTCGCGTTCCCCAAAAGAGGATGAGTTCAGAAGAAGACTGTCGCAACGACCGAAAAAGTGAGGAAACAGATATGCCGACTTTGCTGCCCCCGCTTCATGAAGGCCATGCCCCATTCATTCTTCATCAGGCTTTCCACGACGCGCTGGATGCTTACGAGGACTGGGCGCTCGACGCAGCCGAGCCCTTTGTGGAATTCGACGGCAAAAACGTTGCCGTAAGCGCCGTTTTTGGCCGGATGCGAACCTGCACCGATATACTGCCCATCCGCACGCTGGACGCCGTTCGCGACGTCGTTGGCGCCGGTTCAGCTCACGAACTGGTCAGCGACCAGATCACCTATGCGCATGCCGCACTGCTGCTCCGGGCTCTCTGCGTGGACAGACTCAGAAACTGACGGGCGATTCCGCCCGTTTCGCATTTCCCTGATTTTGTAGAATTTCGTTCGCGAAACTAATGTTTGATAGAAACATGTTCCTCGTTTCGGCGTAAATTTCGCACTCGACAATGTCTACAAAAATCATAGACTATCTGTAATTACGGAGGTCGTGATGTCCCTAATACAGCAATCCGGAACCAAGCGGCTTTCGCTTCGCGGCCCCGTGACGTCCCGCCCGGCCGGCATTCGTGTCGGTCTCGAGACGTTGATCTTCGCGCTCGCATTCGGCTTCACCGTTGCCGTCGTGCTCGGGCTGATCCCCTGACGGGAACCAGACAAAAAGAGGCCACCCGCGCAAGGGGCGCGGGTTTAAGAACAGGCCTCACAGTTAAATCACAACCAGTTTTGCGCCGAAAGGTGCTGCAGGTAAGACGATGGAGGAGAGTGCCATGCATGTCGAATTCACCAGCCGTACCGAAAGATGGACGGAAGCCGAGGCTGCCCGTTCATCCGATCTGCTCGCCCGCCAGAGCCAGGCGCATCGCCTTGCTCGCGCCGTAGAAGGTGCCGGGCTTGACCGGCTGCTCATCGCAGACAATCAGGGTCTTGCGGACAACGGCCAGCTTGCTTCTTTCGTTCTGCACAACACCTTCAACCTCGGCGTTGTCGTGTCCCACAGCGCTGGCGTTCTGGCCCCACAGGTAGCTGCCCAGCAATTCGCCACGCTCGACCAGCTGAGCGGCGGGCGGCTGTCCATCCGCATCGTTGCCGGCGACACCGGGCTCGATCATGAGGCAAGCCTTGCTCGTACCGACGAATATCTGGTGCTGCTCAAGCGGCTGTGGGCAAACGATAAGCCTTTCGATCACGAAGGGCCGCATTACAGCCTGAAGGATGCATTCGCCGGCTCCAAGCCGTTCGGCCGCGCGCAGATACCGTTCATCCTTGGCGGGCTTTCCGGCACGGCAATCAAGATCGCGGCCAAGCATGCCGATCTGTTCGAACTGCCCGCCGGCACGGTCGCCGAGGCGCGGCAGACCATCTCGCGGGTGCGCGCCGCTGCCGCCTGCCATGGGCGGTCGGACAAGATCCGCTTCTCCGTGCCCGTCCGGCCGGTGATTGCCGGCACGCGGGCCGAAGCCTGGGCCAAGGCCGACAGGCTCGGCCATGACGGCGAAGCGATCCGGCTTGTCGGAACCGCCGAGCAGGTCGCGCTGGCCCTGCTTTCCTATTGCGATCTCGGCGTGCGCGAGTTCGTGCTGCACGGCCTCGACCAGCCGCACGACCTTGCGACATTCGGCAGGGACGTGGCTGCAATCGTCAAGCGCTCGGTGGCGCGCCAGGAGTCCGAAGCGCCTCAGCCGGAATTCGGCGAGGCGATCTACCTCCCGTTCCGTAGCCGCGCTTCGTAAGCGAGGTCAGAAGCGAGGCTTCGGCCCTATAAGGGCCGGGGCCTGCGCGGCTCGCCGATGGAACATTCGAGAGCAGCTACGTCCCATCCAGCCGACCCGGCCGCCGCGCGGTAAGTGCTTTCCAGGAAAGCCAGAAGTGCTGCCTCGGGGTCTGCTGCCTGGCGAACCGCATCGTAAGGCAGCAGGAATTCGCCGAGCGTTTTGTCGAAATAGGCGGCCTCGGGGGTCACCTGTGCATCGGCAAATCCTGCCGGCGCCGGATAGGCATAGGAATAGAACGCCGGAAAATCGACACTCCCGCCGCCCGGCCAGAAGCCCGCCGAAGAAACCTCGTGGCTGTAGGCTTCGCGGGTAACGTCGTCGGGCAATGCCGGTATGCCGCCGGGGTGCAGGGGCGCACGCCTGCCGGAAAAGCGCGTCACGGCGAGATCGAAACTTCCCCAGAAGAGATGAACCGGGCTGACCTTGCCGAGATAGGCGGTGCGAAATGTCTGGAACACGCCCGACACCGAGACCAGGGCCCTGAAAAAGCGGGTGACAGCTTCGGCATCGTAAGGACGCTCCGCCCGGTCCTCAGCGAAGGGCAGGGCATTGGGGATTTCGTTCGGCGCGCCGTGCAGTTCGGGTGTTCCTCCGAGCGAGCGGACAAGCTCCAGGAATTGCCCGTGGAAGGCTGCGACGGACATCGGCCCGAGCGCGAAACTCGCCTTGCGCCCGTCAGTGCAAGCTCCGACCAGCTGGTGGTCGATGAGATCGAAGCTCACCTCGATGCCGCCGGACAGGTCAGGCACCAGTCCGGTGGTGAGGCCGCGGGCATTCGGATAGAGCGTGGCGTGCCACGAATGGTTGACCCATGGTGTCCGGGCGAGCCGATATTTGCCGACGATCTGCGTGTAAAGATGAAGCGCGGCGCATGTGTCGCGCCACGGAAGGTAGGGTATTTCGGGCCAGCCTGCGTGCATGAGCCGGTCTCCTTCGCCGTTTCAAATCGAAACTGGACGGGATTGTCCGGCATGTCCATCCCAGCCCGGCTGAAGTGCGAGCGGATACGAGGTTCAGGCCACCTTCTCCGTCAGGCGCCTAGCAAGCGCCGAACACTGCGTGCGGATGTCGGGGATGGCCTCGATCTCGAAGAAGGTGCCGCGCGTCAGCGGGCCAATGGCGAACAGGCGCGTGGAAGCGGCACCTTCCGCATTGACGATGGCGCAGCCCGGCGTGACATCGAGACCGATGCGCAGCGGGTCGGGCCGGGCGAGGCCACGCTCGATCAGCGAACGCACGATCGGATTTGATCCCGTCGACAGGTCGGTGGTGATGCCGGTGCAATCGTAGATCCGCGCTACGTTCAGCGTCACGGCTTCCTGCTTGTGGCGCGGGCGAATGGTGGCAGCAAAGCCGTTGCCGTCCTTGCGCACACTTTCCAGCTTGCCGGCGAGCAATTCCAGATCACCCGCCGCCAGCGCGCGCGAAACCCGCTCATGCAGGGCAGGCGGCATGCGGTGGCGATGAATATCCCACCAGGCGCGCGTGTGCTCGATGAAACGCCGCTTCGCGCCGGAAGGCCAGCTTTGCCAGATGCGCTGGTTGAATGGCCTGATGCCATCGACGACATCGCGCCAGTTGCCGCCGGCGTCTTCGGTTTCGCGCACGAGCTGGCGGAACCAGCGTATGAAATAGGAAAGGTCGGTGCCGAGCGGCACGTCGGCGGCGTCCAGCCTAATCGGTTTGCCGCGGCGATGGATGGCCGGCAGCAGCCCGCGCCGGGAGAGCGCGACGATCTTGCCGCTGTGTCCCCGGTTTTCCAGCGACAGCCAGAGATCGATCATGCTCAAGCCCGTTCCCAGAACCAGAACGGGTGCGTCGGCCGGCAGAGGCGTATCTTCTGAGGAGCCTGGCCGAATGGCGCCGCGATGGTCCGGCGGCGCCTGCTCCTCATGGCCGACGGCCAGCACGGCGATGTGGCCGACAAGGCTCGTTCCATTGGCAAGCTTCACCTCGACGCCGGAAGGCGTCGTCGTCACCGACTGGCAGGCTTCGTTCAGCGTGTGCAGCCTTCCGGTGCCTTTTTCCTGCTCGGTGAGCCGGTCGAGAATCTCGCGAAGATATTCGCCGTAGAGGCTGCGCGGCACGTAGATCTGCGGATTGTCCGGCTCGGCCAGCCCGCGCTCGACCAGCCAGCGGAAGAAATGCTCGGGATCGTCGGCATAGGCGCTCATGCCGAACGCGCTCACGTTCAGCACATGGTCGGGCAGGTTGGTGGAATAGGCGACGCCTTGGCCGAAGGTGTTGCGTTTTTCGATCAGCGTGACGCGGATGTCGGCATCGGGATCGCGCAACAGATGCGCCGCGAGCACGACGCCGCTGGCGCCGCCGCCGATGATGAGGATGGATTGTCTGCCGGTTGCGCGCTCAGCCATGAGATGGCCTCCGCCCCGTCAGAATATCAGGGCATGTCAGATGTGGTACTTGATGTCCTGTAGCACGTCGTCGTTGTCGGCGTCGCGCATGGCAGCCAGGCTGCGATTGTCCAGCACGTCGGCGATCGCCTGACGCACTTCGAGCATCATGTGCCGGACTTGGCATGTCGCCTCGTCACAGTCTTCGCAGCGCTGATACTGGGTGCGGCTGGCGCATGGGATCGGGGCCAGCGGGCCGTCGAGAACGCGCACGACATGGCCGATCTTGATCTCGGCCGCCGGCCGGGCGAGGCGATAGCCACCATCCTTGCCCTTACGGCTCTGGACGAAACCGGCATTGCGCAATTCGCCGAGAATGGCGTCGAGGAATTTCTTCGGGATATTGTTGGCAACCGCGATGTCGTTGACGAACGCCAACTGGCCGACAGGCATGCCTGAAAGATGCACGAGGGCCTTGAGGCCGTATTTGCCTTTTTTAGTGAGCATGCCCGCAACATTTCATCAGAAGTTCGCCTAAGCCTGTGGCGATCGTTTGTGTGCAAATCATGGCGGATAGCCCCCGCGTCGCTGCACCACCCAGACTTAAAATCGAGCGACATGATAAACAAGCTCAAACTCGTTGATTTTTGATGACTTTTCAGGCTGCTGTGGCCGATTTGATGCAATTTTCGCCGTGTTTAGCCCCGCTGGCACGCATTGCGGCCAAAAGATTGGCAAGTTGCCGGGCCGCGAGCTCGATCCCGACGAGCAAACCCGAATCGACCGAATGCGGGTAGAAAAGTTTCGTCACGGCGGCCACTCCTCGAAGATAATTCTACAAGAGTAGTAGACATTCGGCTGCTTGGCTTGGAACGACATTGCGCTCCGATCTTATCATCAGCATGAATATGCCAAGAGTGGCGGCAACTCGGGAATATTGACCGCCGATCGCACAAACCGCCGAAAGATGCGATCGCGGGCGTTACCCCGCAGCAAAAATGCGGCCGCGCCGGACTGTGACAAAGCCTTCATCGCCGGCCTTGGCCTGGATTTCGGGCGCAACATCGAGTTCCAGCGTCTCGCCCTGGTCAGTCGCGGCCAGCAGACGCCGGCCGTCGGGGCGGTCGATGACGCGCAGGATTTTTGCCGGCACGCCGTCGCCATTTTCCGTCCAGTCGAGATCGCTGGGGCGCACGAATATCTCCGCCTTGCCGTCTGCCACGCCGGGCGCGGGCAGGGCGGCATTTCCGACCACTGCGCGTCCGCCGGACACATTTGCCGGCAGGCGGTTGGTGTCGCCGAGAAAACCCATGACGAAGGGCGAATTGGGCTCGCGGCAGACTTCTTCCGGCGTGCCCTGCTGGACGATCTTGCCGTCCTTCAGGATGACGACGCGGTCGGCGAGGTCGAGCGCTTCTTCCTGATCGTGGGTGACGAACAGCGTGGTAATGGCGAGTTCCTCGTGGATTTCGCGCAGCCAGCGGCGCAGGTCGCGGCGCACATTGGCGTCGAGCGCGCCGAAGGGCTCGTCGAGCAGCAGAACTTTCGGATCGACGGCGAGCGCGCGGGCAAGCGCGACGCGCTGGCGCTGGCCGCCGGAAATCTGGCCGGGAAAGCGCTCGCCGAGGCCATCGAGCTTCACCAGCCGCAGGAGATCGGCGACGCGGGCGGTGATCTCGGCCTTCGAGCGCTTCACCTTGGAAACCTTCATGCCGAAAGCGACGTTTTCGGCCACCGTCATATGCGGGAACAGCGCGTAGTGCTGGAAAACAAAACCGACGCCGCGGTCGCGAACCGGAATGTCGGTGGCGTCCTCGTCGCCGAAATAGATCTTGCCGCCATCGGCATATTCGAGGCCGGCGACCATGCGCAGGATGGTGGTCTTGCCCGAGCCGGAGGGTCCGAGCAGCGCTACCAGTTCGCCGCTTTCGATTTCCAGCGAAACGCCATGCACGGCGCGGAAGGTGTCGAAAGTTTTTACGACGGTGTCGAGGCGGATTTTCACGTCGTTGTCTCCGGAACGGTTTGGTTTGCGGCCAGTGTCGGGCGGCCGCCGCGGCCGGCTCCCCGGCGCTCCAGCAGCACTTTGGCAACCAAGGTCACCACGGCAAGCACGGCGAGGATGGAGGCGGCGGCGAAGGCGCCGGCGGTCTGGTAGTCGTGGTAGAGCAGTTCGATATGCAGCGGCAGCGTGTTGGTCTGGCCGCGGATGTTGCCCGAAACGACCGACACAGCGCCGAACTCGCCCATGACGCGGGCGTTGCACAGCACCACGCCGTAAAGCAGCGCCCATCGGATATTGGGCAGCGTCACGGAGAAGAAGGTGCGCCAGCCCGACGCACCGAGCGAGGTTGCGGCCTCTTCGAGATCGCGGCCCTGCGCCTGCATCAGCGGGATCAGCTCGCGGGCGACGAAGGGCGCGGTGACGAACATCGAGGCCAGGACGATGCCGGGCAGGGCAAACAGGATCTTGATGTCGGCCGATTGCAGGGCCGGGCCGAACAGGCCCTGCAAGCCATAGACGAAGAGATAGGCGACACCGGCGACGATCGGCGAGATCGAGAAGGGTATCTCGATGACGACCAGCAGGAAGCGCCGGCCCCAGAAGTCGAATTTGGTGATCGCCCAGGCGGCTGCAACGCCGAAGGCGGTGTTGATCGGCACGGCGATCAATGCCGTCGTCACGGTCAGGAGAATGGCGTGGAGCGTGTCGGGATCGGCAATCGCTGCCGCGTAGACCGCCCAGCCTTGCGAAAACGCCTGCACGCCGATGACGACCAGCGGCGCGACGATGAAGATGGCGGTTACCACCAGCACGGCGGCGATCAAGGCGCCGCGGAAGCCTGGCTGGTCGCCGACGCGTGGCGGTTTTCTGGTTTTGCTTGCCATCGCTCAGCCCCTCGCCGTGTAGCGCAGGGCGCGGGCCTGCAGGATGTTGGTGACGGCGAGCATCACGAAAGCGGTTATCAGCAACACCGAAGCGATCGCGGCGGCGGCCTGATAGTCGTATTCCTCGAGCCGGATGAAGGCCAGAAGCGCGGTGATCTCGGTCGAGAAGGGCTGGTTGCCGGCGATGAAGATGATGGCGCCGAATTCGCCGAGGCTGCGGGCGAAGGCAAGCGAGACGCCGGCAAGAATGGCTGGCGTCAGCAAGGGCAGGATGACGCGTGCAAAGATCGAGGCGTCCGAGCCGCCGAGCGACTGGGCGGCTTCCTCAAGTGCCGGATCAAGGTCTTCAAGCACCGGCTGGATGGTGCGCACGATGAAGGGCAGGCTGGTGAAGGCCATGGCGATCATGATGCCGAGCGGCGTGTAGGCGACCTTGATGCTGGCTTCGCCGAGGATCGAGCCGAACCAGCCGTTCGGCGCGAAAAGTGCGGTCAGCGCAATGCCGGCGACCGCGGTCGGCAGGGCGAAGGGCAGGTCGACCAGCGCGTCGATGAAGCGGCGGCCGGGAAAGCGGTAGCGCACCAGCACCCAGGCCAGCGCGAAACCGAAGACGAGATTGAAGGCAGTGGCGGCGAGGGCGGAAAGTGCCGTGACGCGGTAGCTCGCCAGCGCGCGGCCCGACGAGACGATGCGCCAATAGTCCTCGAAGCCGAGGCTCGCCGCCTTGTAGACCAGCGCGCCGAGCGGCAGCACGACGATGATCGAGACGTAGACCAGGGTTATTCCGAGCGCCAGGGGCAAACCCGGCAGGACGCGACGAGCCACGGACAAAGCCTTCCGGAAAATCGAAACTCAAAAAAGCGGGAAGCCGGCATGACCGGCTTCCCGCCCTTGAACAGCAATCGAGCTAAAGGGTCAACGCTCGCCGTAGATCTGGTCGAGCAGCGCGCCGGAAGCGAAATGCTCGGCCTGCACCTTGTCCCAGCCGCCGAAGACGTCCTCGACGGTGACGAGGCGGACTTCGGGGAACTTGTCCTTGAACTCGCCGGCGACCTTCTCTTCGTGAACGCGGTTGCCGTTTTCGGCAAGAATGGTCTGGCCTTCCGGCGTGTAGAGGAAGTCGAGATAGTTCTTGGCGAGATCGCGCGAGCCGCGCTTGTCGACGACCTTGTCAACGATCGCCACCGGGAATTCGGCAAGCAGGCTGACCGACGGCACGACGGCCTCATATTTGTCTTCGCCGAATTCCTTACGGATGCCGGTCGTCTCGGATTCGAAGGTGATCAGCACGTCGCCGATGCCGCGCTCGACGAAGGTGGTGGTGGCGGCGCGGCCGCCGGTGTCGAAGACGGGTACGTTGTCGAAGATCTTGGTGACGAACTCCTTCACCTTGGTCTCGTCGCCCTTGAAGGCTTCCTTCGCATAGGCGGTGGCGGCGAGATAGGTGTAGCGGGCGTTGCCCGAGGTCTTCGGGTTCGGGAAGATCACCTTTACATCGTCACGGACGAGATCGTTCCAGTCCTTGATGTTCTTCGGGTTGCCGGCGCGCACGAGGAAGGAAGGCAGCGAATAGAAGGGCGAAGACTGGTTGGGGAAATCGCTCTTCCAGTCGTCCGAGACGAAGCCGTTCTTGGCCAGGAAGTCGATGTCGGTAACCTGGTTGAAGGTCACCACGTCAGCCTCCAGCCCTTCGACGATGGCGCGGGCCTGCTTGGAGGTGCCGGCATGCGACTGGTCGATGGTCACGCCGGGATGGGCGGTGACATAGGCCTTGTTGACGGCGACGAACAGTTCGCGCGCCACGTCATAGGAGGCGTTCAGCAGCTTGTCGGCGGCAAATGCCGATGCAGGGGCGGCGAGCAGGCCGGCAAGGGCCGCGCCAACGAGCAGGAAACGTCTCATTCGGATAACTCCATGATCCCAAAGTTGTTTTGTCTTTGTGACTGAACCTATCCGAAGCCCCGGCTGTCCGGCGAGGAAGAGGCTGCCTCATGATCGCGGCTCATGAGAACGGCATTCTAATGATGATGTCACATTAGAATTTCATTTCAGCGAGACTGCATGTTCTTCTCTTGCTGCGAGGATTTTTGTCATTTCGGGAAAAATCTTCTCACCGAGAATCGAATTCCGGTGGTGGCCACGGCTTACCGGAATAGTGTTTTCGATGTCGGCGGAAATTCGCAAAACCCGATCCTCTGTCAGCAGGGCCAGACCTCTAAAATAGCAGCATGAATCGGCGGCGAGGCGTCGCAAATCCGGCTGGGGCTTCCAGAGGAGTGCAGCATGACCACATTGATACTACCCGGCCTGAACGGTTCCGGCGAGGACCATTGGCAGCGCCACTGGCTGGCGGACCATGACGATGCGATCCTCGTCTCCCAGGAACATTGGGACAAGCCGGTGCTGGAAGACTGGCTGCATACGCTGGAAAGCGAACTCCTCGCCCATCCGGGTGCTGTTCTCGTTGCGCACAGCCTCGGCTGCATCTTGGCGGCAAAGCTCGCCGGCCGCCCGGCTGCCGAGCATGTCGCCGGCGCGGTGCTGGTCGCGCCCTGCGATATCGACGTGACCAATGCCAAACATCCCGGCTTGATCCACTTCGGCGCGATGCCGCGCCGACGGCTGCCGTTTCCGTCGATCTTCGTTGCCAGCCGCAACGACAGCTACATGGATTTCGATATCGCGCAGGAATATGCGGGCATCTGGGGCAGCGGACTGGTCGATATCGGCGATGCCGGGCACATCAACGTCGCCAGTGGCTTCGGCCGCTGGGAGGATGGCTACGCGCTGGCCTCGTGCTTCAATTTTGCCCGGGTTGAGGTGGCGTCGCGGGCGGCTTAAAGCTTTTCTGAATTCAGTTTGCGCTGCCTCTCACGGGGCGAGACCCGTGGCTTGCCGCGGTCGGTGCCGGCAGGCGGATGAAGGCAGCGCAACCTGCGACAAGAATGCCTGGCCTTATGTCTCCGACAGAAACACCTTCCAGCGGCGCGGCCTGAAGGCGACGCGGCTTTTCTGCGCTGCCGGGTGCTCGATCGGCAGTTCGATCTCGACGCGCTGCCTCTCGCCGCCGATCTCCAGTTCGACACGCCGCGTGCCGGCAACGCGTCGGCTGGCCACCACCGTGCCGGCGATGCAGCCATTGCACTCCTCCAGCAATTCGACGTCGTGCGGACGAAAATAGAGCTCTGCCTTGCCGTTCGGTGCGTCGGGCACGGAAAGCCCGATGGGGCGGTCGGCGACCCACAGCTGTCCGTCCTCGACCTTTACCGGCAAGGAACTGGATTCTCCGATGAAGCCGTAGACGAAGGGCGAGTTGGGCGTGTCGTAGACCTCGTCGGCGGTGCCGACCTGCTCGATGCGGCCCTGGCTCATGACGACGACACGGTCGGCAAGCTCCAGCGCTTCCTCCTGGTCGTGCGTGACGAAGACCGTCGTATGGCCGGTGGCGTCGTGGATCTCGCGCAGCCAGCGGCGCAATTCGCGGCGCACCTGCGCATCGAGCGCGCCGAAGGGTTCATCGAGCAGCAGAACCTTTGGCTCGATCGCCATGGCGCGGGCCAGCGCCACGCGCTGGCGCTGGCCGCCGGAAAGCTGCGCCGGGTAGCGTTTTTCGAGGCCTGAGAGCTGGACGAGATCGAGCAGTTCGGAGGCGCGGCGGCGGATTTCGGCTGCGGCAGGCCGGGTTGCGCCCGGACGAACCTTCAGGCCGAAGCCGACATTGTCGGCCACCGTCATGTGCCGGAACAGCGCATAATGCTGGAAGACGAAGCCGACATTGCGCTCCTGGATGGTGCGATGCGATGCGTCTTCATCGCCGAAATAGATCGCGCCCTTGGTCGGCTTCTCCAGCCCGGCGATAAGGCGCAGCAGCGTCGTCTTGCCCGAACCGGACGGACCCAGCAGCGCAATCAGTTCTCCGGACTTGATGTCGAGCGAGACGTCGTGAAGCGCCGGAAACCGGTCGAACTCCTTGCGCACATTGGCGACGCGAACTTCCATTAATTTACCCTTGTTCCCGAATTCTTCTTGTCAGTGTCCGCGGCTGCCGGCGATGGCGTGGCCGTAGCGGATTTCCAGAATGGTCTTCAAAACGAGCGTGACCAGCGCCAAGCCTGCCAGCAGCGAGGCGACGGCAAAAGCACCGACGGCGTTGTACTCATTGTAGAGGATTTCGACATGCAGCGGCATGGTGTTGGTCAGGCCGCGGATGTGACCCGACACGACCGACACCGCGCCGAACTCGCCCATGGCGCGGGCGTTGCAAAGGAGCACGCCGTAAAGCAGGCCCCATTTGATGTTGGGCAGCGTTACATACCAGAAGGCCTGCCAGCCATTGGCGCCGAGCGAAAGGGCTGCTTCCTCGTCGCCGGTGCCCTGTTCCTGCATCAGCGGTATCAGTTCGCGCGCTACGAACGGGAACGTCACGAACACGGTTGCCAGTACGATGCCGGGCACGGCGAAGAGGATTTCGATGCCGTAGCTTTTCAGCCATGGGCCGAGCACGCTGCTTGCGCCGAAAAGCAGCACGTAGACGAGCCCGGAAATCACCGGGGATACCGAGAAGGGCAGGTCGATCAGGGTGATCAGGAACGCCTTGCCCTTGAACTCGAACTTGGCGATCGCCCAGGCAGCTGCCACGCCGAAGACGAGGTTGAGTGGCACGGAAATCGCCGCCACCAGCAAGGTCAGGCGGATCGCGGCGACCGTGTCGCGGTCGACCAGCGCTTCGGTGTAAGGCTCGATGCCGCGCTTGAACGCTTCGGCAAAGACTAGCACCAGCGGCGACAGCAGGAAGATCGCCAGGAAGCCGAAGGCCAGCGCCATCAGGATCCAGCGCGTCGTGCGGCTTTCGTTGATGGCCGACGCGCGGTTTTCGCGGGCGCGGCTTGAAGAGGTTTCGACAAGCTCAGCCATAGCGTTTGCGGCTCCACGACTGGAGAAGGTTGATGACCAGAAGCATGACGAAGGAGATGACCAGCATGATCGTGGCGATCGCGGTGGCTGCAGCGTAGTTGTATTCCTCAAGCTTGATGACGATCAGCAGTGGCGCGATTTCCGAGACGTAAGGCATGTTGCCGGCGATGAAGATGACCGAGCCGTATTCGCCGACGCCGCGGGCGAAGGCCAGGGCGAAGCCGGTGACGATGGCCGGCGCGAGGCCGGGAAACAGGATGCGCGTGATGGTCTGGAAGCGGCTGGCGCCGAGCGTGGCGGCTGCCTCCTCGACCTCCTTGTCGATCTCCTCGATGATCGGCTGCACCGTGCGCACGACGAAGGGCAGGCCGATGAAGATCAGGGCAATGACGATTCCGAGCGGCGTATAGGCGACCTTGACGCCGAGGGGCGCCAGAAGGCTGCCGATCCAGCCCTTGGACGCGTAGAGCGTGGTCAGCGCGATGCCTGCCACTGCCGTCGGCAGGGCGAAAGGCAGGTCGACCATGGCGTCGATTACGCGGCGGCCGGGAAAGCGGTAGCGCACCAGAACCCAGGCGACGAT
Organism: Mesorhizobium sp. DCY119; assembly: GCF_003590645.1. NCBI lineage: Bacteria > Pseudomonadati > Pseudomonadota > Alphaproteobacteria > Hyphomicrobiales > Phyllobacteriaceae > Mesorhizobium > Mesorhizobium sp. DCY119. The sequence goes on from NZ_CP031834.1 coordinate 1,998,325, forward strand.
GGTGCCGAAGACGACATTGACGGCAGCCGCGATCAGCGCCGTGCCGAAGCTTATCTCCAGCGCCTTGACCGTGCGGCGGTCGGTGGCGATTGCCCAGAAATCGGTCCAGCCAAGTGACGCCGAACGCCAGACGAGACCCGTCAGCGGGATGAGGATGATGAGCGTGAGGTAGGCAAGCGAGAAGCCGAGCGTCAATCCGAAACCCGGAATGACGCTCGGCGCCTTGAATCGCCACCCCGCCTGGGCGGGTTCTGTGGTCATGTCGTCCCTTATTCGCTGCGCGCAGCTAGTAGTAACATGCTCTGCCGGGGCGAATGGCGTGGCTTTTTAGAAAAGTCGCGTCAAACGCCCCGGCAGAGCCAAGTCGGTAGATAGTCCGTATTACTGGGCCGGCTTGTAAAGCTGGTCGAAAATGCCGCCATCGCCGAAATGCTCGGGCTGTGCCTTTTTCCAGCCGCCAAAGATCGGGTCGTCGATGGTGACGAGCTTCAGTTCCGGCAGCTTCTGCAACTCGTCGGCCGGCACAAGCTCAGGCTTGGACGGGCGGTAATGATGCTTGGCGGCGATGCGCTGGCCTTCCTCGGAATAGAGATATTCGAGATAGGCCTGCGCGACCTTGCGGGTGCCCTTGGCATCGACATTGCCGTCCACCACCGCGACCGGCGGTTCGGCCAGGATGGAGGAGGGCGGGAAGACGATGTCGAACTTGTCGGCGCCGAATTCGTCGAGCGCCAGATAGGCTTCGTTTTCCCATGCGAGCAGCACGTCGCCCTGGTCACGCTCGGCAAACGTCACCGTCGAGCCGCGCGCGCCGGTGTCCAGAACCGGAACGTGCTTGCTGAAGAGGGTGGCGATGTATTCCTTGATCTTGGCCTGGTCGCCGCCATACTCCTTGTCGGCCCAGGCCCATGCGGCCAGGTAATTCCAGCGCGCGCCGCCGGACGTCTTCGGGTTCGGCGTGATGACCTGCACGTCGTCCTTCACCAGGTCGCCCCAGTCGTTGATCGCCTTGGGATTGCCCTTGCGGACAAGGAAGATGATGGTCGAGGTGTAGGGCGAGGAGTTGTTCGGCAGCTTGCCGCGCCAGTCCGGCGCGATCTTCTTGGTCTTTTCGGCAATGGCGTTGATGTCGCTTTCGAGCGCCAGCGTCACGACATCGGCGTCGAGCCCGTCGATTACCGCGCGGGCCTGCTTGCCCGAGCCGCCATGGGAGTTCTGGATGGTCACCGTCTCGCCGGTCTCGGCCTTCCAATGCTTGGCGAAGGCTTCGTTGTAGTCCTTGTAGAGTTCGCGCGTCGGATCGTAAGACACGTTGAGGATCGTCGTATCGGCCGCTGCCAAGCCGAGAGACCCGAGTTGCAGTGCTCCGGCGAGGAGGCCGGCAAGAAGGTAACGAGATCGATATTTGGTCATGTCTGCCTCCGTTGAATTCGAAGGGTACTCTATCGATTTGATAGAAATTAGACGCACCCAAACATGCTAATTTAGGGGAGCGTGAGCAATTTTCCTCACTTTGGAGGGGATGATGGAGGAAAATATTTTTCTAATGGGGGTTGGGCGTTCTGTCGCCTCCGGTATTTCAAGCCAAAGGTATCAACCCGGCGCACAGTTGGAACACCCCCTCCGGCCTGCCGGCCGCCCTGGCCCGAGCCACGGGTCTCGGCCCGTCCTTCGGACCCCCCGCAAGGAGGGAGATTAGCTGTCATCAGCTTGGCCACCAGTTCTGCAACGTCGAAGATTGGCGAAAGCAGACATGAAGGCTGATCTCCCTCCTTGCGGGGGAGATGGCCGGCAGGCCAGAGGGGCGCGCGAAGGAACGCTGCCTTCGAGAGAAGCCGATTTCTGAAACTACCGCAGTTGTGCCGCTACTCCACAAACACCTTCACGCTTGCCGCGCGGCCGGCGGCGTCGATGACGGTCAGCGTCGAATAGCCGGTGCCGTCGGGCTGCCATGTCGCGGTGCGGCGGCGGTCGAGTTCGGCCAGCGGCTTGCCGTTGGCGAGCCAGCGGAACGGCGCGCGGCCGCCCTGCAGTTTTAGCACCAGCGGCGAGGCGGCGCTTGAGACGGTTCCGAGGTCTACCCTTGCCCCGTCCGGCGGAAAGACGATCTGCGGTGGCGGTTCGGTCGGCGCGGCTATCGCGACCAGCCCGTCCGAGCCGGAGGTGAAACGCGCCTGCGTCACCGGCAGGTCGGCGCGTGCGGTGCGGAACGTCCCAGCCGGCGCGCGGGCAAGCGGCACCGCGGCAAGACCGGAGCGGGCGAAGCCCTCGAACAGGATGGGCGCAGCCGAGACATAGCCGGACAGGCCGGGCACCGAGCCGGAATCCGCGCGCCCGACCCACACGCCCAGCACATAGCGTCCGTCGAAGCCGACCGACCATGCGTCGCGGTAGCCGTAGGATGTGCCGGTCTTGTAGGCGATGCCGCGATGGCTGGCCCCTTCCGGCGGCTTCACGCCGGAAAGAATGTCGGCGATCTGCCACGTCGCCTGCTCGTCGAGGATCGTGCCGCCACCCTGCACGGTTTCGACAATTTCGGTGCCGTCGCGGAGGATGCGGGCCTTTCCGTTGTTGGCGAGGCCGGTATAGAGCTGCACCAGATCACGCAGCGACAGCCCGACGCCGCCAAGGCCGATGGCGAGCCCCGGCGGCTCGTCCTTCGGCAAGGCAGGGGTGACGCCGGCCTGCCGGAACCGCGCCGTCAGCCGCGCCGGGCCGACCGCGTCGAGCAGGCGCACGGCCGGCACGTTGAGCGACAGTTGCAGCGCCTGACGCACGCTGACATCGCCCTGATAGCTCATGTCGAAATTGCGCGGGCGGTAGCCGGCGAAATCGGCGGGGCGGTCCTCGATCAGCGTTTCCTGCGCGACAAGACCCTGTTCCATCGCCAGCCCGTAGATGAAGGGTTTTAGGGTCGAGCCGGGCGAGCGCGAGACCTTCGTCATGTCGATCCAGCCCGAGCGGCTGGCATCGAAATAGTTCGCTGAGCCAACCTCGCCGAGGATTTCGCCGGTGCGGGCATCGGCCAGGACCATCGCCACCGAAATGCGCGGGCCAAGCTTGGCCGCAGCACTTTTGGCGACGGCTTCCAGCCCTTCCTGAACGCGCTTGCGCAGCGTGACTTGATGCCGGCTCTGCGACGGTGCCTTGCGCAGTGCTGCATCGGCAACATGCGCTGCCAGCGCGGGCAGGGCGAAGCGCACCTCGGAAACCGCGTCGTTGCTCGCGCGGGCAGCCTCGCGCTCGCCCAGAATATCCGCCGTCACCATGCGTTCCAGCACGCGGTCGCGTGCGGCCTGCGCGGTCTTCAGGTTGCGGTCGGGGCGGCGGCGTTCGGGCAATTGCGGCAGGGCAACGAGCAGGGCCGCTTCCGAAACGGTCAGCCGGCGCGGCTCCTTGCCGAAATAGGCGAGCGAAGCGGCGCGCACGCCTTCGAGATTGCCGCCATAAGGCGCCAGCGTCAGGTAGCGTTCGAGGATGTCGCGCTTGGAGAGCCGCCGCTCGATCTGGATGGCGCGCAGGATCTGCCGGAATTTCGAGCCGAAACTGCGGTTTTCGCGGGGCTCGATCAGCCGGGCCAGCTGCATCGACAGCGTCGAGCCGCCCGAAACGATGCGGCCGTTGCCGGCGAACTGCTTGGCTGCGCGGAGCAGTGCGAGCACATCGACGCCGTCATGGTCGAAAAAGCGCTTGTCCTCATAGGCGATCAGCATTTTTACGAATTGCGGGTCGACCTGGTCGAGGGAGGTGCCGAGCCGCCAATAGCCGTCCGGCGTCGCGTAGGCGCGGAGAAGCGCGCCGTCGCGGTCGAGCACTTCCGAGGAGACGGTGAGTTGCGCGGGCAGGGGTGGAGGGTAGGCTCGGTCGAGGGTGTAGAGGGTGGTGATCGTTAGTGCGACGACTGCTGCACCGGCTGTGGCGTAAGCCGCCAGTTTTCGCAGCGCTCTTATTGGGACACGCATAGCCGCCCCTCATCCGCCTGCCGGCACCTTCTCCCCGTATAGTGACGGGGAGAAGAAGGCTGGCCGCAACCCTACCGCTTCCTCCTTCGAGGAAAGAAGAAGGCTGGCTGCAACGTCGATGCCCCCCTCTCCCCGTTTACGGGGGTCCGAAGGACGGGCAAGACCCGTGGCTCGCCCCGGAATGGGTAAGGGTGAGGGGCGGCGCGACGTAGATTTGTAAGCCGCTGTCGCCGACATGTGGCCAAGCGCGTTCATGATTACGGCGCTCTCACCTCCATCATCCCGCTCGCCGTGCGGGCCGAATATTGCGGCCGGTACATGTCCTCGACGCTGGCGGCCGGATGCGCATAGATGCCGGGCGTCACGGCGCGCACCACATAGGCGAGCGTGATCTGGCCGTTGTCGCCCGAGGTGCGGTCGAAGGCGGCGACAAAACGGTCGTCGCGGAATTCGAGATGCGCGGCCTCGGTGCGGGCAAGCCAGGGGAAATTGCCGAGGTCGGCGCTGGACACCAGTCCCGGATTGTCGATCTCGAAGCCGGCCGGCAGCAGGTCTGTCACCAGCACGCGCGAGGGCCAGTTGTTGGACTCGTCGATCTTCAGCACCACCACGAAGCGCTCGTTCTGCGAGACGCTGGTGACATTGGCCTCGGAGCCGTCGAGGCCGTAATAGGTGCGCGCGATCTGAAAGCCGTCGCCGCCGGAAGGCAGCGGCTGTGCCGGTGCGGCAACCGCCGTCACCACCGCCTGCAGGGCATCCTTGCCGGTGTTGGCGATGACCAGCGGGTTGTCGGCAAGCTCGTTGCCGGACACCTGCTGCGAGAAGGCGCCGCCATGCTGTGCGCCGTTGACGGTGAGCTGGATGGCGTCGCTGTTGGCGCGCATTGCGCGTGCCGCCAGCAGCATCCAGGCCTGATCCTGCGTGCTGGTGTAGTTGGCAGCCTTGCGCTCGGCGGTGACGAGACTGATCAGTTCGGGGATCACCTTGGGTGCCGGTCTGCTTTCGGCGGCAAGCGCCAGCATGGCGGCTCCATCACGCAGGCGCGAGCCATAGTCCGAGCGCGAATAGTCATGCTCGGTGTTGGTCTTGGCCAGCGTCAGTGCTGCCTGGAAGGTGTTTTCCGAGCGCTGCTGGTCGCCGTAGAGCGCGAGGCTGGCGGCAAGCTGCGCCACCGCCATCGGGCTCGAGAAAGCCTCAAGCTGCGTGTCGGAATAATAGCGCAGGTCGCCGATCGATGCCTTCTTGTTGCGGGCCAGCACATAGAGCGCATAGGCGATCTCGCTGCCGCGATCCTGCAGGTCGATGTCGTAGGAAATCGCGTTCTGCAGGTTCTGGAGCGCGGCAAGCATCGCCTCGCTCGGCACGTCGTAGTTCTTCTCGCGTGCCCGGGTCAGGAAGTCGGTGACATAGGCGTCGAGCCAGAGATCGCCCGAACCCGGTCCCCACAGGCCGAAACTGCCCGATGACGCCTGATAGTTCAGCACGCGGTAGATCGCCTGCTGGATGCGGTCGTGGAGCGAGGTGTCGTCGGCCATGCCGGCACTTGCCGCGAGTTCACTGACATAGAGCAGCGGCAGCGCGCGGCTGGTCGTCTGCTCGGCGCAACCATAGGGGTAGCGGTCGAGCGTCATCAGCAGCGAAGGCACGTCGAAGGCGGAGGCGCGCGAGACGCCGACGCTGACGGAGGCACCGTCGAGCAGGCTTGCCGCTAGCAGTTCCTTGTCGATGCGCAAGCTGGCATTGGGCTTGAGGTCGACCACGGTCCGCGTCGTCACCGGCAGTTCGGCCGGCCGCACCGGGATCGTCAGGTTCTGCTCGACGCTCAGGCCCTCGGCGTTGGCGAGCCGAATGGTCAGGCCGGCATCGCCGCTCGATTGTGCGGCGAGTGGCACGGTCAGCGTCTGGCGCTTGCCGGCGGTCAGCGTCACTTTCTCCGGAACCGTGCCGGTCGAAAGATCGCCTGATGTGTCGATGGCCAGCGAATAATCACCGTCCGGGGCGTCGGTGTTGGCGATGTCGAGCCGCATTTCGGCGGCATCGCCCGGTGCCATGAAGCGCGGCAGGCCGGCGGTGATCACCACCGGGTCACGCACGATCACGTCGGAGCTCGCGTGGCCGACAGCCTCCTTGCTCCAGGCTACCGCCATGATGCGCACGGTGCCGTTGAACTGCGGAATGTCGAAGTCGACGGTCGCCTTTCCGTCGGCATCGAGCTTGACCGGGCCGGAGAAGAAGGCGACCAGCTTTTCGGTCGGCGGGCTGCCTTCGGAAGCCATGTTTGCGCCGTCGCCGCCGGTGCGCAGCTTGCCCGTCGTGCCGAGCGAGCCGTCGATCAGGCGGCCATAGAGGTCGCGCAGTTCGAGGCCGAGCTGACGCTGGCCGAAGAACCAGTTTTCCGGGTCGGGGGTCTTGAACTGCGTCAGATTGAGGATGCCGACATCGACGGCTGCGACCATGACATAGGCGTCACTGGCCGGTGCCGCGCCCGTCACCGCAACTGGGATCGACAGGGTCTGGCGCGGTGCGGTCTTCTCAGGCGGGGAAAGCGTCACGCCGAGCTGTTTTGCGCCGGGATCGACTTTCAGCCATTTCACGCCGATGGCGCGGGCAGGCATGCGCGATTCCTGCGCTTCGCCCGGGCGGTAAAGCGTGGCAGTGACATAGGCGCCTGCGCCCCAATTATCACCGACCGGTACGTCTACCGTCGCGCCGCCTTCCGGCACGCTTGCGGTGATCGTCTTCAGCAGCTTGTCTGCGCCGACGGTCACCAGAAGCTCGCCGGCAAAGCGCGGCGAGACCTGCAGCTTGGCGACTTCGCCGGCTGCATAATGGTCCTTGTCGAGGGCGATTTCGAGCCCGTCCGGCGTCTCGGTGGAGGTTGCAGCCACATACCAGCCGGCGTCGAATTCGAAGCTGGTGGCCGGGCCTGCCGGGTCGGCGGTCTCGACTTCGAGGCGATAGCGGCCCCAGTCGACGGGCGCGCTGATCGACGCCTCCTTGTCGGCGGCAAGATCAATCTGGCCGTTGGCGACAGCCTTGGTGAAGGTCACCGGCTCGTAGTTCCAGGCGTTGCCGCTGCGATACCATTGGTAATTGCGCTCGACCTTTACCAGCGACCATTGCACGCCTTGCAGCGCCTCGCGCTTTCCTTGCGGGTCGACGGCTATGAAGCCGAATTTGGCGGTCCCGCCTTGCGGCACCTCACCGCCGGAGAAATCCGGCCTGATGCCGATCATCCGGCCTTGCGGGCGGATACCGATGTCGAGTGCGCGCTCGACGGCGCGGCCGCCGCTTTCACGCATGCGCACCGTCACGGCAGCGTTCAGCAGGCGGGTGGTCGAAGGCAGTTGCTCGATCGCCACCGGGAAGGTCGACTTGCCGTCGTCACCGACGACCGGCAGGTCGGCCAGCGGTATGCGCGTCGCTTCGCCTTCCTGCTCATCGGCAAGGCCGAACGAGTAGCCGGGGAAGCTTTTCCATTCCTGCATGGTCGAAAGCGTCACTTCGCCTTCGAGGGCCAGACCCGCCGCCGGCGCGCCATAAAGGAAGCGGCCATCGACTGTGACGTTGGCCGCTTCGCCGGCGGCGATCTCGGGCTTGTCGCTGGTCAGGTCGAATTCGATGCGGTCGGGCACGAAATCCTCGACCAGGAACATCTGGCTGGCGACGGCTGCCTGCTTGGGGTCGGTGTAGATCGAAACCGTCCAGGTGCCGCGCATGGCGTTGTTGGCCAGCGTCAGGTCGACGGCGTGGCCGCCGGCATTGGCGCCGTCGGAAATGATGCGGCGATCCTCGACGCCGTCGGGTCGCGTGAAGATGAAGGTCAGCGGCAGGTTCTCGACCGCCTTGGCGGCGTCGTTGCGGGCAAGTGCTGCGACATGCACTTCCTCGCCGACGCGGTAGATGCCGCGCTCGGTCCAGGCATAGACGTCGAGTGCGCCGGGCGCGGTCCGTCCCGTCACGCCGCGGTCGGAGAGGTCGAAACCGGCCCGCGTCATGTCGAGGAAAACAAAATCGCTGTCGCCCTGGCTTGCCATCAGCACAGCCGGCACCATGCTGCCGGTGCCGCGCGTCAGGCCGGGGGTGAAGGTGGCGCGGCCCTCGGCGTCGGTCTTTGCCGTGCCGAGAATCTCATTGTTGCGGGCCAGCAGCGTCAGCTCGATGTCGGCTATCGGCCTGGCCGAGCCAAGCGAGCGGGCGAAGACGTTGAGCCCGTCCTGGCCGGTATAGGTGGAGAGGCCGATATCCGAGACGACGAACCATTGCGTGGCGCGGGAGGAGTAGTCCTCGCTGCGGTCGTTGACCGGCTGAGCCGTCAATACATAGACGCCGGGCTTGCGCTGCGGCAACGCCTCGTCGACCGGGAAGCTGGTGGTCACTTCCTTGTTGAGCTCGTTGGCGATCTCGATCTGGCCTTCCCAGATCGGCTCTCCCATTTGGTCGGAGATGTTGGAAATGTCGTAGCTGTCGAGCTGACGGAGGAACTGGTAGCCGGTGAGAAGCTGGGCCAGCGAACGGTCGCCGATGCGGAAAAGCTTCACGTCGGCTGCCGCCATGTTGACAGTGACGAGCGGAATGCCGCGCCTGGCAGTCGCCGGCAGCACGAAGCTGTCGCCGGTGAAACGCGCCGAGGCGGTGCGATCCTGTACATAGATGGAGAGTACGACCGGGGCTGCGATGACTTCGCCGACCGCCGCAGGCAAACCAGCGCGGAAGGTCACGTTGTAATGACGGCCATGCTCGAGGCCTTCGACGCAGATCTGCTTGTCCTTGGCTTCGATCGCCTTGGGCGCTGCGCCGTCGACGGTCACGAAGGGCGCGTAATCGACGCCGGTCTTGACGAGGTCTTCGGAGAATTGCGCGCAGATGCGCGGGGCGGCGCTGTCATTGTCGACGGAATGGTCGATGACGCGGAATCCCTTGCGGGCTTTCAGGTCTTCATACTCGGCGCGGATGGTTGCCGAATTGACCAGCGCGAGGCTCGCCTCATAGGCCTGCAGGGCAGGGCGGAACATCTCGCGCTTGTCGAGCGCCACCGCCATCACGGCCATCACATCGGCTCGTGCCTGCGTGGTACGCAGAAGCTGGTAGGCGTTCCAGGCGGCCGAGGTTCCGTCACGTTGCAGTTTCGCGGTCTCTTCACCGTTGGCGGGAGCGACGCCGACGATGGCGCGTGCAAGGCCGAGCCAAAGTGTGCCGTCATTGGGTGAGGTCGCGACGGCGGTGGTAAATTTCTGCATCGCCGTGCGCGGGTCACCGTTCTGCAGCGCCTGACCGGCTGTTTCGGTCAGTGCGGCCAAGCCTTCCTGGCCGATCGTCACCGAGCCGTCGGTCAGCTTCGTGCGGAACTGGCGGGCCTCGTCGATCATGCCGGCGGAGAAGAAAGCGAGTTCAGGCGGCGCGCCGATATCGGGGTCGCTGTTCAGCGTCACGACCTTGCCGGCAACCGCGCCCGGGAAAGACTTCAGCGTGGCGAAATCGGATTTGAGGAAACACCATTTGGCCTTGGTGTTGTAGGTGAAGGCGCGGCAGGAGGAATCGCCGAGGCAGGTCGACTTGCACTGATCGAGCGTGACGTTCTGCTCGGACCTCAGGTCGAAGCCGAAATAGTCGCCATTTTCGCTGGTGGCGATGGTTCGTGCGTCGACGGCGAGTGCAGTGCCGACACCGGTGAACAGCAGGGATAAAAGAAAGACGAAAACCGACAAACCACGTGCCGCGCGCATAGACATTGTCTCCTCCACACCGCTGTCGTTTCGGCGTCCATGAATCCGGCTTGGCCGGCGCTTGTCAACATGGATGCCCCGGCAGGCTTAACGTCTACCCATGTCTTTTGGATGTAGCCTGATCCGGAATTCGGTTAGGTGCTGAATATGGGACGGAGGCATCGACCAAAAGATATGCCTATACATGTTTCCACAATTTTTAGTGGCAGCCACACGTCAGGGCTGTGGCGGTGCCCCCGCGAGCCCTTGCCTGGCCTCAAGGAATGGCCCCTCTGGCGCTGGCCGGCACGCTCCAAATGTATCAGTTTTATTGTCCGCAGAAGATTCCGCCGAATCCGCCCGCGCAATAGCAATTTTGCGCCAAGTTTGTCGTATTCGCGCGAACCGCCAGCCATTCAAAGTTGCACATTTACTCCCGAGTTCTGTGATCCGCTCCTTTTGACATCGAGGGCCGGATGCGGAATGCTAATCGGCGGAAAGCCAACAATGGGAGTTCTAAGATGACATTCTACAAGAACAACGGGGATCGCGTTCCAGACCATATCGTCGAAATGGCCAAGAGCGTGAAGGCTGGCGGCATGGATCGCCGCGAGTTCCTCGCACTGGCGAGCGTGTTCGGCGCTTCCACCGCAATGGCGTACGGCATGATCGGTCTTGCCGCGCCCACCCCTGCAATGGCGCAGGAAGAACCCAAGAAGGGCGGCATCCTCAAGGTGGCGATGTCCATCAAGGATCCGAAGGATCCGCGCACCGCCGACTGGTCCGAAATCGCCAATGCCGAGCGCCAGACGCTCGAACCACTGGTGAAATACAGCCGTGAATTCACCTTCGAGCCTTACCTTCTCGAAAGCTGGGAAGTAAATGACGACGCTACGGAATATGTCCTGAAGGTCCGTCAGGGCGCGACCTGGAACAATGGCGACGTCTTCAACGCCGACGACGTGATCTTCAATTTCACCCGCTGGTGCGACAAGACGGTGGAAGGCAACTCCATGCCGGGCCGCATGGGCAGCCTGGTCGACGACGCTACGAAAAAGCTGCGCGAAGGCGCGATCACCAAGGTCGATGACAACACCGTCAAGCTGACGCTCAGCAAGTCCGACATCGCGCTCATCCCGAACCTGACCGACTATCCGGGTCTGGTCGTGCATCGCAGCTTCGACGAGAAGGGCGCGAATTTCGTCGCCACCCCGATCGGCACCGGCCCGTTCGAGCTCGTTTCCTACGATGTCGGCAGCAAGGTCGTCTACAAGCGCCGTGAAGACGGCAAGTGGTGGAACGGCGAAGTCTATCTCGATGGCGTCGAATTCATCGACTACGGCACCGATCCGGCGGCCATGGTCAGCGCTTTCGAGGCTGGCGAAGTCCAGACCAATCACGAGACGACGGCCGACTACGTAACCATCCTCGACGGCCTCGATCTGGTGAAGTCCGAGGTGGTTACCGCCTCGACCATCGTTGCGCGCACCAACGTGGCAAACAAGCCTTACGACGACCAGAAGGTGCGCAACGCGCTCCAGCTCGCCGTCGACAACGCTGTGGTGCTCCAGCTCGGCTACGGCAATGCCGGTGTGCCTGCTGAAAACCATCACGTCTGCCAGATCCATCCGGAATATGCGGAGCTGCCGAAGGTGGCGCGCGATCCGGCCAAGGCAAAGGCGCTGATGGCGGAAGCCGGACAGGCCGATTTCGAGCACGACCTGATCACGGTTGACGAGGACTGGCACAAGAACACGGGCGATGCGATCGCAGCCCAGCTTCGCGAGGCCGGCATCAAGGTCAAGCGTACGGTTCTGCCGGGCTCGACCTTCTGGAACGACTGGACGAAGTATCCTTATTCCATGACCAACTGGAATATGCGTCCGCTCGGCATCCAGGTCATCGCCATCGGCTACCGCAGCGGCGAGGCATGGAACGAATCCGCCTATGCGAACCCGGATTTCGACGCCAAGGTCAACGAGGCCCTGTCGATCGCCGACGCCGAAAAGCGCAAGACTGTGATGGCCGATATCGAGAAGATCCTCCAGGATTCCGGCATCATCATCCAGCCTTACTGGCGCAAGCTCTACAATCACTCGGCGCAGACCGTGAAGAACCACGGCATGCATCCGACCTTCGAACACGACTTCGGCAAGGTTTGGCTCGCCGAAGCATGAAACTGCTTCAACCGTCGGAGAGGGGCATCCGTGTCCCTCTCCCGATTCCAACGGGTTGACCGCATCTGACCCCAACCCAACGGCAGGGGCTGACCATGTTTGCTTTCATTATACGCCGTCTCGGGACCATGGTTCTGACCATGCTGTGCCTGACGATGGTCGTCTTCTTCATGGTGAATCTGGAACCGAACCTGAAGAAGCTGGCGATCAGCCAGCTCGACATGCGCAGTCCGGCCGACCAGATCGAAAGCTGGCTGGTCAAGAACGGCTACCGGCAGAACTTCTTCGTGCGCTACGGCCAGTGGATCGGCGTGGTGAAGAAGCAGCCCAATATCGACGCCACTGGCAAAGCCATACCGCGGTTCTCATTCTGCAATGAGCCGTCAGAACCTTATTATGGCGGGGTGCTGGAAGGCGATTTTGGCTGCTCGACCAAGTTCAAAACCAAGGTCGCCAACAAGCTTTTCCCGGCATTGGGTGCCACCGGCATATTGATGTTCTGGGTTATGGTGACGATGGTGCCGATCGCGCTGCTCATCGGCATATTGGCCGGCATGCGCGAAGGCACCCGAACCGATAGAACCCTCTCGGTCGCCTCGATCGCGACAACGGCGACGCCCGAATATGTTTCCGGCATCATCTTTACCGTCATCTTTGCCTCATGGCTCGGCTGGCTGAACGGCTCTGCCGCAACAGCGACGGCGCAAGGCATCACCTTCTACAATTTCACGCTGCCGGTGATGACCATGGCGATATATGGCATCGGCTACATTGCCCGCATGACCCGCGCCTCGATGGTCGAGGTAATGACGCAGCAATATATCCGCACAGCGCGGCTGAAGGGACTGAGCTTCTCCAGCGTCGTCATCAAGCATGCGCTGCGCAACGCGCTGATCGCGCCGTTCACCGTCATCATGCTGCAGTTTCCATGGCTGCTCACCGGCGTGGTCATTGTCGAGGTGATGTTCCGCTATCAGGGCTTTGGCTACACGCTGGTGGAAGCCGCAGGCAACAACGACATCGATCTCCTACTCGGCTGTTCGCTGGTCTCGGTCTTCGTCGTTCTGTTCACCCAGCTCATCTCGGACCTGGGCTACGCCTACCTCAATCCACGCATCAGGGTGCAGTAAGATGGGTACGATGGAATTCCTGTCCGCAACCCAGATCGTGCTTGCGGTGCTTGCGCGCTTCTGGCCCGTCTGGGTGGCGATGGCGATCGTGCTGGGCGCCAGCTTCTGGTTCAAGAAGAAGCTCGGCCTCTACGGCCAGCTCTTCGACAGCGGCGTCGGCATCGCCGGCGTGGTCATCTGCCTGTTCTGGCTGTTCACCGCGATCTTCGCCAACAGGGTCGCACCGTTCGATCCGCTCGGGCAGATACCGGTCATGAAGGACGCGCTGCCCGGCGCCATCGACGCCAATTCGGGCCTTGCCTATCTGTTCGGCGGCGACAAGCTCGCCCGTGACGTCTTCAGCCGCATGATCTATGGCAGTCGCATCGTTCTGGCGATTGCACCGTTGGCGACCGGCTTCGCGCTGATGGTGGGCATCACGCTCGGCCTGCCGGCAGGCTATTACGGCGGAAGGATCGACTCGTTCCTGTCTTTCCTCGCCAATCTGGTGCTGGCCTTCCCTGTCATCCTGCTGTTCTACCTGCTGGTGACGCCGGGCATCATGGACACGCCAATCCCCTTTGCGATGGCCGGGTTGTTCTTCCTGTTCCCGATCATCTTCTTCTGCACGCTCTTCTACACGCGCTTCAAGAACCGGCCGGAGCGCCTCTATCTGCTTCTCGGCCTCACCCTCCTGTTCGGAGGCTGGGTCTATATCGGGCTCGTCTTCAACGCCGACCCGTTCGGCATCGTCAAGATGGACCCGAACGAGCTGAACATCTTCGTGGCGGTGGTGTTCGCATCGAGCCCCGGCGTGTTCCGCATCGTTCGCGGCCTGGTGATGGACATCAAGACACGCGACTATGTGGCGGCGGCGCAAACGCGCGGAGAAAGCCCATGGTACATCATGCTTTGGGAAATCCTGCCCAATGCGCGCGGCCCGCTGATCGTCGATGCCTGCCTGCGCATCGGCTACACCACCATCCTGCTCGGCACGCTCGGCTATTTCGGCCTTGGTCTCGCGCCGGAAAGCCCCGATTGGGGCACGGCAATCAAGGATGCCAGCCGGTTGCTGCGCTCCTTCATTCACCCGGCACTGCCGCCGACAATCGCGCTGATGACCTTCGTGCTCGGCCTCAATCTTCTGGCCGATGCGCTGCGCGAACAATCGATGAAAGACTGACGGAGAGAGACGATGAACGAGGCTGTAAGGAATCCCGCCAAGCCGATCCTCGAAATCGAGAACCTCTCCATCTCCTTCTTCACCCGGCGAGGTGAAATCCCTGCGGTGATGGACTTCTCCTGCACGGTCATGCCGGGGGAGGCGATGGGCATCGTCGGCGAGTCCGGCTGCGGCAAGTCCACCGTGTCGCTCGGCATCATGCGCGACCTCTCCAATGTCGGAAAGATCGTCGGTGGCCGCATCAAGTTCCAGGGCAAGGACATGGGCGACATGTCCGACGAGGAACTACGCGCCATTCGCGGCAACAAGATCGCCATGATCTACCAGGAGCCGATGGCGAGCCTTAACCCGGCGATGAAGGTCGGCCAGCAATTGATGGAAGTGCCGCTCATCCACGACAAGGTGTCGAAGGAGGAGGCCTACAGCCGCTCGCTCGCCATGCTGAAGTCGGTGCGCCTGCCGGACCCCGAGCGGATGATGAAATCCTACCCGCACCAGCTTTCGGGCGGCCAGCAACAGCGCATCGTCATCGCCATGGCGCTTTTGTCGAAGCCGGCGCTGCTGTTGCTCGACGAGCCGACGACCGCGCTCGACGTGACGGTCGAGGCCGGCATCGTCGAACTGGTGAAGGGGCTCGGCAAGGAGTTCGGCACGTCGATGATCTTCGTGTCGCACAATCTCGGCCTGATCCTGGAAACCTGCGACCGCATCACCGTCATGTATTCGGGCGAGGCGGTGGAGACCGGCAAGGTCGAAGACGTGTTCGACCGTATGCGTCATCCCTATACGCAAGGGCTGTTCCGCTCCATCCCGCTGCCAGGTGCCGACAAGAATTCGCGGCCGCTGATTGCCATTCCCGGCCAGCTGCCACTGCCGCACGAACGGCCGACAGGCTGCAATTTCGGTCCGCGCTGCCAGCATTTCGTCGAAGGCGTCTGCAACGCCGCCGAAATCCCAATGATCCCGGTCGAGGGCCACGACAACCACCACAGCCGCTGCGTGCGCTTCGACGAGATCGACTGGACGGCGCTGCCCGAGGGCGCCAAGACCAGCAAGCCGCCGATCACCCCCGGCGCGCCCGTGCTGAAGATCGACAACCTCAAGAAATACTACAAGGTTTCGGCCAACGAAGTGTTCGGCGGCAGCGAGGGCCGCGTCGTCAAGGCCAATGAAAGCATCAGCTTCGAGGCGCGCGAATCCGAGACGGTGGCCATCGTCGGCGAATCCGGCTGCGGGAAGTCGACGCTCGCCAAGGTTCTGCTTGGGCTGGAGACGGCAAGCTCCGGAACGATTTCGCTTGGCAACCGCGATATTCAGTCCATCGCCATCGAAAACCGTGACGTTGAGACTGTCTCGTCGATCCAGATGGTGTTCCAGAACCCGTTCGACACGCTCAATCCGAGCCATTCGGTCGGCTCGCAGATCATCCGCACGCTGGAAAAGTTCAAGATCGGCAACAATGCCGGCGAGCGCCGCAAGAAGATGCTGGAACTGCTCGACCTCGTGAAGCTGCCACGCGCTTTCGCCGAGCGCATGCCGCGCCAGCTTTCGGGCGGCCAGAAGCAGCGCATCGGTGTTGCCCGCGCCTTCGCCGGCCGAGCCCGCGTGGTGGTCGCCGACGAGCCCGTTTCGGCGCTGGACGTGTCGGTGCAGGCGGCGGTGACCGAGCTTTTGATGGATATCCAGCGCGAGTCGAAAACCACGATGCTGTTCATCAGCCACGACCTTTCGGTGGTGCGCTATATCGCCGACCGCGTTGTGGTTATGTATCTCGGCCATATCGTCGAGCAGGGCACGACGGACCAGATATTCTCGCCGCCCTATCACCCCTATACGGAGGCGCTGCTATCCGCGATCCCGATCGCCGACACCAGCGTCATCAAGAAGCACATCGTGCTCGAGGGCGACATTCCCTCGGCGATGAACCCTCCTTCGGGTTGTCCATTCCAGACGCGCTGCCGCTACAAGAGCCTGGTGCCTGACAATCTGTGCGAGACAAGGGTGCCGCCGCTCAAGGATCTTGGCGACGGACACAAGAGCCTGTGCTGGTTGCCCGATGACGTTCTGGCCGGCATGGAGCCGGTGATCAGTTTCGCCAAGGACGAGAAAAAACCGGACCCCGCCGTCGCTCCTCCATCGGCTGAATCGCCAAGGCGGACGATGGCTACGCCGCCGGTCTCGCCGCTGGCCGATATGGAGGCGCCGAGCACGCCCAATGAGGCTGTTAGGGCGAAGGCGCAGCCCAAAGTGGCGTCTTCAAAGGCGATTTCCGCTCGGCCCGGTGAATCGGCTCCGGAAAAGTCCCTGACTGAAACAGGTGAGGGACGTCAGGCTGTCAGCGGCGAGGTCAAGCCTGCAACGGCTGCTACCGCAAAAGAGGCAGCACGCGCCGAAGGCAAGGTTGGGCAGAAGCCTCGCGTGGTGAAGACGGCGTCGTCTCCGGCTGCCGCTCGTGCCGCCATCGGTGCAAAACCTGCCAAGGCACCGGCGCGCGCGAAGGCCGTCGCGCCAGCGCAGACGAAGATGGCCAAGCCTTCCGCGCCTGTCGAAAAAGGCAGACCGCAAGGCATTGCGCGCCCGTCTGCTCCTGATGACCTGAAGATGATTTCCGGGGTCGGCCCAAAGATCGAGGGCATCCTGCATGAACTCGGCGTTTACACATTCGCGCAGGTTGCCGCCTGGAAAAAGGCGGAACGCGAATGGGTCGACGACCATCTGAGCTTCCACGGCCGCATCGAGCGCGAGGATTGGGTCAGGCAGGCCAAGGCGCTCGCCAAGGGCGGTGAGGCCGAATACATCAAGGTCTTCGGCAAGAAGCCGAGATAGGCGGAAGCCTTACCCGGCGTTATCTAAAAATAGCGGCATAGGATGCCGCTATTTTCTTAGGAGAAAGTCCGAAGTGACGCCCCGGCTAAAATCGCGCCTGCCGGTGCCGCTTTTCTGACAGAACTGCCTGGCTGGCGGCCTATTCAATGGGTGCATGAGCACGGACAGACGCCGACGCAGCAGCGAACGATCCCAGGGCAGGGGAACTGCGGCCATCCCGCAACTGCCGCTTCGCCGGGTGCAAAATCCCTATCCGCCGATGGCGCTTCTGTCGGCCGACCAGATCGAGGCCATCCACGAAGCCTCCATGCACATCCTCGAAAATTTCGGCATCGAGGTGATGAGCCCGCGCGCGCTGTCGCTGTTCGAAAAGGCCGGCGCCAAGGTCGACCATGCCACGCAAACCGTCTGGCTTGACCGTGGCATGGTGACTGAGGCGCTTAAGACAACGCCTTCCAGCTACACGTTGACGCCGCGCAATCCGGCGCGGAAAATCCGGCTCGGCGGCAATGATATCAGTTTCACGCTCGTCGCCGGTCCGCCCAATGTCCACGACATGGAGCGTGGCCGCCGCGCCGGCAATTACACCGACTATTGCGATCTCGTGCGGCTGGCGCAGCATTTCAACTGCATCCACATGATCGGCAATCAGGTCTGTGCGCCTGTGGAGATGCCGGCCAATTCCCGCCACCTCGACACCTATTTCGCCAACGCTACGCTGACAGACAAGAGCTTTCACGTCTCTGCCATCGGCCGGGGCAGGGCGCTGGACGGCATTTCCATGATGGCGATTTCGCGCGGGTTGACGCTCGACCAGATGCGCGACGATCCCGGCGTCACCACGATCATCTCGGTCAACTCGCCGCGCCGCTTCGACGACATGATGGCCGAGGGGCTGATGACCATGGCCGAGTTCGGCCAGTCGGTGGCCGTAACGCCGTTTACATTGATGGGCGCGATGAGCCCGGTGACGCTGGCCGGTGCGCTTGCCCAGCAGAACGCCGAGGCGCTATTCGGCGTGGTGCTGACGCAGCTTGTCCGCCCCGGCGCGCCGGTCATGTATGGGGCCTTCACCTCCAATGTCGACATGCGCTCCGGTGCGCCCGCCTTCGGAACGCCCGAAAACACCAAGGCCAACATCGCCTCTGGTCAGCTCGCGCGGCGATACTCGCTGCCCTACCGCACCACACCTGGTTCGGCTTCCAACGCCGCCGACGCGCAAGGCACATACGAGACGATGATGGCGCTGTGGGGCGCGGTGCTCGGCCACGGCAACCTCGTCTACCACGCCGCCGGCTGGCAGGAAGGCGGGCTGACGGCGAGTTTCGAGAAGCTGATCATCGATGTCGAGATGATCCAGCACATGATGGAGTTCCTTACGCCCATCGCGGTGAACGAAGGCGAACTGGCGCTTGATGCGCTCGGCCGCGTCCCGACCGGCGGCCATTTCTTCGGCGAGCCGCACACGCTGGAGCGCTATTCGACGGCATTTTACCAGCCGATGCTGTCCAACTGGCAGAACTATGAAGCCTGGCAGGAAGGCGGCGGGCTGGATGCTACGGCGCGCGCGACGCGGCTGTGGAAGAAGGCGCTGGAGGAATATGTCGAGCCGGAAATGGATGTTTCGGTGCGCGAGGCGCTGGAGGCCTATGTGGCTCGGCGGAAAGAAGAGATCGGGGTGGAGGAGCCGTGAGCGCCGTCTGGTCGACCCCCACTCCGTCTCGCTTCGCTCGACACCTCTCCCCCGATCGACGGGGAGAGGAAAGGCGCCAAGATCGCAGCTGCCCTGCAGGGAGACCGAAGTCAACGTTGATGGAAACGCGCTGACTTCCTCTCCCCCGTCGATCGGGGGAGAGGTGTCCGCAAAGCGGACGGAGTGGGGGTCGATAGCACTTCATCGCTTGATTCAACCACTTCCCATCCAGAATCTTCAAACTCATCCAACTCACTGAAAACAGAGCAAAATCATGAAATCGCATGCGCAGGTCGTGGTCATTGGCGGAGGTGTCGTTGGATGCTCCGTGCTGTTTCATCTGGCAAGGCACGGCTGGACCGATGTCGTGCTTCTGGAGCGCGACGAGCTGACCTCCGGTTCGACATGGCATGCGGCTGGCGGCATGCACACGATCAATGGCGATCCGAACGTCGCCAAGCTGCAAAAATACACGATCAGCCTCTACAAGGAGATCGAGGAGCTTTCCGGCCAGGCGACCGGCGTGCATGTCACCGGCGGTGTGCTGCTTGCCGCGACCGAGGCGCGCATGGACTGGCTGCGTGGCGTCGTTGCCAAGGGCCGCTATCTCGGCCTCGACCTTGAAGAGATATCGGCAAAGGAAGCGGCGGAGCTTATGCCGCTGCTCGACCCCAAGCAGTTCGTCGGCGCAGTGCGCAATTCGGAGGACGGGCATCTCGATCCTTCGGGCGTCACCCATGCCTATGCCAAGGCGGCGCGCAAGCTCGGTGCCGAGGTAGAGCGCTTCACCAAGGTCGAGGACATCGTGCGCCGCGAGGATGGCCTATGGCGCGTCATCACCAACAAGGGCGAGATCGTCACCGAACATGTCGTCAATGCCGGCGGGCTATGGGCGCGCGAAGTGGGCCGCATGGTTGGGCTGGAACTGCCGGTGCTGGCCATGGAGCACATGTACCTCATCACCGAGGATATGCCCGAGGTGAAGGCATGGAACGACAGGACCGGCACCGAGATCATCCACGCCGTCGATTTCGACGGCGAGCTTTACCTGCGCCAGGAGCGCGGCGGCATGCTCATGGGCACCTATGAGAAGGCCAACAAGCCGTGGTCGGAGTTTCAGACGCCGTGGAACTTCGGCCATGAGCTGCTGGAGCCGGACATCGACCGCATCGCGCCGTCGCTCGAGGTCGGATTCCGCCATTTCCCCGCTTTCCAGAACACCGGCATCAAGCAGATCATCAACGGCCCCTTCACCTTCGCGCCGGACGGCAACCCGCTGGTCGGGCCGGTGTGCGGCCTGCGGGGCTTCTGGTCGGCCTGTGGTGTCATGGCCGGGTTCTCGCAGGGCGGCGGCGTCGGGCTGGCGCTGGCCAACTGGATGATCCACGGCGATCCGGGCGCCGACATCTGGGCCATGGATATTTCGCGCTACGGCGACTGGGCCTCGATGCGCTACACCAACGCCAAGGTGCGCGAAAACTATTCGCGGCGGTTCTCCATCCGCTTCCCCAACGAAGAATTGCCGGCTGGCCGGGGGCTGAAGACCACGCCAATCTACGACCTGCTTTCGGCCAAGGGCGCGCAATGGGGCGTGGCCTATGGGCTGGAAGTGCCGCTGTGGTATGCGCCGGAAGGCGTGAAGGATGAGTTCTCGTGGCGGCGCTCGACCGATTTCGCGCATGTCGCCAACGAGGTAAGGACGGTGCGCGAGGGCGTCGGCCTGTCGGAGATTTCCAGCTTCGCCAAATTTCGCGTGAAAGGGCAGGGTGCTGAAGTCTGGCTTGACCACATGCTGGCCTGCAAATTGCCGAAAGCCGGCCGCATGACGCTTGCCCCGATGCTGAAGGAAGACGGCAAGCTGATCGGCGACTTTTCGCTGGCCAATCTCGGCAATGGCGAATGGTTCATCGCCGGCTCGGGCATTGCCGAGCAGTATCATATGCGCTGGTTCGAACAGCATCTGCCGGCAGATGGATCTGTGAGCCTCGAGGCCGTCGGCCAGAAACTCACCGGCCTTTCCATCGCCGGACCGAAGGCGCGCGATTTACTGAGCAAAGTCACGCATGCCGATGTTTCGGCGGATGCTTTCAAGTTCATGGATATCAGAAAGCTCGACATCGGTATGGCGCCATGTCTGGTCGGGCGCGTCAGCTATACCGGCGATCTCGGCTACGAGATCTGGATCGAGCCGGAATATCAGCGCCATGTCTTTCAAGTGCTGTTGGATGCCGGCGAGAAGTTCTCGCTCGGGCTGTTTGGGTCGCGGGCGCTGAACGCGCTGCGGCTGGAAAAGAACTACGGCTCCTGGGCGCGCGAATACCGGCCGATCTACGGGCCGCTGGAAGCCGGGCTCGACCGCTTCGTCGCCTACGCCAAGGATGCGGATTTCATCGGCAAGGCGGCAGCACTTTCCGAGCGCAAGGATGGCGGCAAGCTGCGCCTGCGCGCCTTCGTGATGGACGCAGTGGATGCCGATGTCATCGGCGACGAACCGATCTGGTTCAAGGATGAGGTGAGGGGCTGGGTAACCTCCGGCGGCTATGCGCATGGTGCGAAAGTTTCCATCGCCATGGGCTATGTGCCGAAGGAGATTGCCGAAGAGACGGACGGCTTCGAGATCGAGCTGCTCGGCAAGCGGCATTCAGCACGGATGCAGGCAGCGCCGCTGTTCGATGCCAATCAGGGCCGGATGCGGGGGTAAATGGTATTCACATTTGCGCGTGCAGAACAGATTCATCATGGAATCGAGGCGATAACGCCCTACATTCAGGTGAAATGGTTCCAAACTCGATGAAGGCGACGGTCATGCGTTCGTATTCCGCGATAAAATCGACGCTCGGCGTTCTCACGATAGCGATGGCGCTTGGCGCGGGCATTCCCGGTGCATCTGCCCAGACTGCTTCCGAGCAGGCCGCGGCGCAGGCAAGGGCGGCCCAGATCACCATTCAGAATCAGGCTATCCAGCAAGGCATCCAGCAGCGCGAGATCTTCCAGTTGCAGCAGCAGTTCAATCGCGAGCAGGATCGGCGGATCGTGCCACAACAGCAACCGCAGGTGCCGGTCATGAAACCGGGGTGTCCGCCAATCGGGTCAGGGTCCTATTCCGGCTCGTGCCGCTGAGCAGGGCGTTCATTCCCTAAGCAATGGGTGCTTTAGGTAAACTCCGACTCCCAGTCCTGCCCGCCATGAAACAACCGCAAGATCGTCACTTGCTCGCTTGTAACAGTGAAGGCGATCGTCATCCGGCGCTCGAAGCCGGTGACGCGTAGACCCGGTCGTATATCGTCGCGTTTGCGGCCACGTTCCCCAGCAAGATCAAAGGCAAAACACCACGATTCGATGCGTTGGACGTAGTCGAGTGCCACGATGGGACTGGCGGCAACGGCAACCCATTCGTAGATTTGAAAAAGATCATCTCGCGCTTCGGGTGCGAAAATGACGTTTCGGCGCCTCACGTCTTGCCTTTCAGCTTCGCTGCATGATGGGCGCGAACTTCATCGAAAACCGTTTTCGCTTCGATGCCGCGCTGAGGGTCGGCTTGCATGGCATCGTAAGCCTGCGCGACGTCTTCTTGCAGCCAGCGTTCTACAGCCGCGTCCCGTTCTTGCAGCGCTCTCAATCCAGCGCGCACGACCTCGCTTACCGAGGCATAGTCGCCGGCCGCCACCTTGGCGTCGACAAAGGCGGCGTGCTCCGCGGGAAGGCTGATCGTGCGTTTTTCAATACTGGACATGTGGCGCTCCTTTCGGCGCAATCTAGCATGCGGTATGAAAATATCATACCGCTCGAAAACATGACTAACTTAATCATGTTTTTATCCTGCCAATTCAATTGCTTATCCAGAAAATTGACCAATTGATAAAAAAATAAAACGTGCTAGCCTCTCCTCAAAACCACAATAATGGGGAACTGGAATGGCCGAAGGTCAATTCAAGGAAGGCATAGCCGGAGGGCGTCTCGCGCCGGCGCAGTATGCCGAGAATTTTTCGGATCTGCATCCGCCGCTCGATCATCACGAGGCGCTGGTCGAATCCGATCGCTGCTATTTCTGCTACGATGCGCCCTGCATGCAGGCGTGCCCGACGTCGATCGATATCCCGATGTTCATCCGCCAGATTTCGACCGGCAATCCGGTCGGCTCGGCCAAGACGATCTTCGACCAGAACATCCTCGGCGGCATGTGCGCCCGCGTCTGCCCGACCGAAACGCTGTGCGAAGAGGTCTGCGTTCGTGAGGTGGCGGAAGGCAAGCCGGTGCAGATCGGCCGGCTCCAGCGCTATGCCACCGACATCGCGATGGAGCAGAACAAGCAGTTCTATGAGCGTGCGCTGCCGACCAACAAGAAGATCGCCGTCGTTGGGGCTGGCCCTTCCGGGCTTGCCGCCGCGCACCGCCTTGCGCGCCATGGTCATGAGGTGACGGTTCTTGAAGCCAAGCCCAAGGCTGGCGGTCTCAACGAATATGGCATCGCCGCCTACAAGAGCACCGACGACTTTGCACAGGCCGAAGTCGATTATGTCACCGCCATCGGCGGCATCGCCATTGAGAACGGCAAGGCGCTGGGCCGCGATTATTCGCTGTCCGAACTCACCAAGAGCTATGATGCGGTGTTCCTTGGCCTCGGCCTTGGCGGCATCAACGCATTGCGCGCTGAAGGCGAGGATGCGGCGGGCGTTGAGAACGCCGTCGAGTTCATCGCAGGCCTTCGCCAGTCCAGCGATCTCGGCATGCTGCCGGTCGGGCGGCGCGTCGTCGTCATCGGCGGCGGCATGACGGCAATCGATGCGGCCGTGCAGTCCAAGCTGCTCGGCGCCGAAGAAGTGACGATCTGCTACCGGCGCGGGCAGGAGCACATGAACGCTTCGGAGTTCGAGCAGGATCTTGCCACCGCAAACGGCGTCATCATCCGTCACTGGCTGCAGCCGAAACAGGTCATCGCCGAGAACGGCAAGGTCTCGGCCATCGAACTCGAATACACGGCGCTGAAAGGTGATAAGCTTTCGGGCACCGGCGAGACGGTCCGGCTGGTTGCCGACCAGGTGTTCAAGGCAATCGGCCAGGCTTTCGAGCCGGCGGCACTCAATGGCAGCGGCGCTTCGATCACCATGGAAGGCGGCAGGATCGTCGTCGATGCCGAAGGCCGTACCTCGCTTCCCAAGGTCTGGGCTGGCGGCGACTGCATTCTGGGTGGCGACGATTTGACGGTTTCGGCGGTCGCGCAGGGGCGTGACGCAGCAGAGAGCATCCACCGGGCACTCACCTCTAACGGGAGGGCATGAGCATGGCAGACATCCGCAACAATTTCGTCGGCATCAAGTCGCCGAACCCGTTCTGGCTGGCGTCTGCGCCGCCGACCGACAAGGCCTACAACGTCATTCGCGCCTTTCAGGCCGGCTGGGGCGGTGTGGTCTGGAAAACGCTGGGCGAGGAAGGCCCGCCGGTCGTCAATGTCAACGGCCCGCGCTATGGCGCGATCTGGGGTGCTGATCGTCGGTTGCTCGGCCTCAACAACATCGAACTGATTACCGATCGCCAGCTTCAGATCAATCTGCAGGAGATGAAGCAGGTCAAGCGCGACTGGCCCGACCGGGCGCTGATCGCCTCGATCATGGTGCCTTGCGAGGAGAATGCCTGGAAGGCGATCCTGCCGGCGGTCGAGGAAACCGGCGCTGACGGCATCGAGCTCAATTTCGGCTGCCCGCATGGCATGTCGGAGCGCGGCATGGGTGCCGCCGTCGGCCAGGTGCCGGAATATATCGAAATGGTCGTGCGCTGGTGCAAGCAGTACACGCGCATGCCCGTCATCACCAAGCTGACGCCCAACATCACCGACATCCGCAAGCCGGCGCGCGCTGCGCATTCAGGCGGCACGGATGCCGTGTCGCTGATCAACACGATCAACTCCATCACGGCGGTCAATCTCGATACGTTCTCGCCCGAGCCTTCCATCGACGGCAAGGGCAGCCATGGCGGCTATTGCGGCCCGGCGGTAAAGCCGATCGCGCTCAACATGGTGGCCGAGATCGCGCGCGATCCGGAGACGCGCGGCCTGCCGATCTCCGGCATTGGCGGCATTACCACCTGGCGCGATGCGGCCGAGTTCATGGCGCTGGGCGCCGGCAATGTGCAGGTCTGCACCGCGGCGATGACCTATGGCTTCAAGATCGTCCAGGAGATGATCGAGGGGCTGAAGAACTGGATGGACGAAAAGGGCCATGCCTCGCTCGACGACGTCATCGGGCGTGCGACGCCCAATGTCACCGACTGGCAGTATCTGAACCTCAACTATGTCGCCAAGGCGCATATCGACCAGGACGCCTGCATCAAGTGCGGCCGTTGCCACATCGCCTGCGAGGACACCTCGCATCAGGCGATCACCAACATGGTCGATGGCGTACGCCACTTCGAGGTGATCGAGGCGGAATGCGTCGGCTGCAATCTCTGCGTCAATGTCTGCCCGGTCGAGAACTGCATCACCATGGAGCCGCTGGCTGCCGGCGTGATGGACCAGCGCACTGGCCAGCCGGTCTCGCCGGTCTATGCGAACTGGACGCAGCATCCGAACAACCCGATGGCGAAGGTGGCGGCCGAGTAGCGCCGCGTGCTGGAAACCGGACAGAAAGTACTTGCCGCACAACCCTTCAGCGCCTTGCTGGGAACCGAGCTTCTGGTTTTCGAGCAAGGCGTTGCTGAGCTTGCGCTGGACCTGAAGCGGGAGCACCTGCAGCAGAACGGTTTCGCTCATGGCGGCATCCTCAGCTACCTGGCCGACAACGCGCTCACCTTCGCCGGCGGCTCCGTTCTCGGCATCAAGGTGCTGACGCTGGAGTTCAAGATAAACTACCTGCGCCCCGCCAAGGGCGCTCGGTTGATCGCGCGTGCCAGGGTGATCGGCAGTGGCGCCAACCAGGCAGTCTGTGCCTGCGATATCTTCTCCATCGACAATGGCGAAGAAAAGCTCTGCGCCGCCGCGCAAGGGACAATCTGGAAGATCGGATAGCAAATCGCTGCATGTTCGTGCTGCGGTTTTCGTTTTTCATATTGTCGATAAAAAATATCCATGATATAAGTTATCCATAATAGGAGATGAGCGATGAAACTCGGTGACGGCGTAGAGGCGGCAATCCATTGCGCGAATATGCTGGCAGGCCTCGAAGAGGGGCGTACGCTGCCGGCGAGTGCGCTGGCCGAGTATCATGGCGTGTCGCCGAGCTATCTGCTCAAGCATCTGAAGGAACTGGTGGCGGCGAAGGTTTTCGAATCCGTGTCCGGGCCGCATGGCGGCTATCGCCTTGCGCGCACGCCCGACCGCATCAGCCTTCTCGATATCGTGCTGGCGGTGGAGGGCAGGGAGCCTGCATTCCGCTGCGCCGAAATCCGCCAGCGTGGCCCGGGTAAGCTGGAGCCGGCGGCATACACAAAACCCTGTGGTATCAATGCCGCCATGTTGCGGGCCGAGCGGGCTTACCGCGCTGTTCTGGCAGAAACCAAGCTGTCGGACATCATCGCCGGTTACCAGGAAGATGCCGATCCGCGCGCCATCACATTCGCGTGCGGATATCTCGCCCGCAACCAGCGGCCACAGGCCTGAGCCCATCAATCACCCAAGGAAAGGAAAAGACCATGAAACCACGTCTCGAGTTCTTCAAAGCCGATCCGGAACTGCTGAAAGCGGTGCAAACCCTGAACGCGAAGGTTGATCAGTGCGGCCTCGAAAAGAGCCTGCTGCATCTGATCAAGCTGCGGGCATCGCAGATCAACGGCTGCTCATTCTGTGTCGACATGCATACGCGCGAAGCGCGTGCCGATGGAGAGAGCGAGCAACGCGTCTATCTCGTCTCGGCCTGGCGGGAATCGCCGCTCTATTCCGACCGCGAGCGCGCCGCACTCGAATGGACCGAAACGCTGACGCGGCTCGCCGACAAGCCGGTGACGGACAGCCTCTATGCGGAGACGCTGGAGCATTTCAGCGAGCAAGAACTGGTCAAGCTCTCCGTCGCGGTCGGCATGATCAACGTCTGGAACCGTCTGTGCGTACCCTTCCACGCCATTCATCCGGTCGAGAGAGCCAAGGCAGCCTGACCTTCAACTCGTCAGAAGGGCGGCCATCCGGCCGTCCTCGCAAGGGAGATAATCATGTTCGAAGACGCGCTTCCCGCACTCGCCTTTGCCGGCCGCCTCCTGCTCGGCGGTGCATTCATTTTCGCCGGCATCCGCAACATTGCAAACAGGCCTTTGCTGACGAGCATCATGACGGCGCGGGGCGTGCCGCAGGCCGGCCTGCTGCTATGGGCCGGCATTGTTGTGCAGATCGTTGCCGGCGCGTTGCTGATCGCTGGTCTTTGGACGGCACTTGCAGCGGCAGCGCTGATCGGCTTCCTGATCGTCGCCACCCTCATGTTCCACAATTTCTGGGACCATCAGGGCGCCGAGCGCGCCGCCCGCATCAATGGCGTCGTTGCCAATATCGCGCTGACCGGCGGTTTCATCCTTGCTATGGCGGCTTCGGCGTAGAGTCGTCCGGCTACACGTCCTTCGTGTCGAAGAAGAACAGATCCGCACCGCCATCGGCGAAATTGGGAATATCGCCGGCCGCCGCCTGTCCCTCAGGCGAACCAAGCGCCGTCTTTATGGCTGCAAGCGAATCGAACTGAAGCGTCGCTATGAGATGATAGCCGGCTGCGCCGCCGGGCGTCTCGACCGTGCCGGTGCTGACGTCATATTTGCGCAAGCCGGGTATCTTCTTGGCGAGCGGCACATGGGTGGCGAAATAGTAGCGGTCGAAAGCGGCCGCGTCCTTCGGTGTCTTGTACATTGCAATGAGCTTTGCCATCGACGTCTCCTCCGCTGAAAGCGAGGGCACGATGGACTATCGCCGGTACCTTGAGAACCCGGACCAAAGTCCCCCATTCGCGCGTCGGCGGATCAGTCGCGCTTCGGCAGCAGGCCCTGGATGAACAGGTTTTCGAGGAAGCGCGCGGCATCCTCGAAGCGGCCTTCGCCGCCGCGGTCGGGGCCGAGCACGGCGCGCACCTGCACGTCGAAATCGGCATAATGCTGCGTCGTCGCCCAGATCGAGAAGATCAGGTGATAGGGGTCGGTCTTGGCGATCTTGCCGGCGCGCATCCAGCCGCGGATCACGGTGGCCTTCTCGTCCACCAGCGTTTTCAGCTCGCCTTCCAGCAGCGGCATGATGCGCGGCGCACCCTGGATGATCTCATTGGCGAACAGCCGGCTTTCGCGTGGAAAGTCGCGCGCCATTTCCAGCTTGCGGCGAATGTAGCTTCTAAGCTCCGTCATCGGATCGCCGATGTCGTCCAGTTCGCGTAGCGGCGCCAGCCAGGTTTCCAGAAGGCGCTCCATCAGCGTTTCGTGGATGTCTTCCTTGCGGCGGAAGTAATAGAGCAGGTTCGGCTTCGACATGCCGGCGGCTTCGGCGATCTGGTCGATGGTCGAGCCGCGAAAACCGTTGGCGGAAAACACCTCGAGCGCTGCTTCCAGAATGAGCTCGCGTTTCTCCTGCTGGATGCGGGTGCGGCGCGGAGCGGTGGAGCCTTCCATGGTCATTACGGCCTCTTCGCGAAGCCGGGAGAGTACCGGCTGTGGCCCAATACGCTGGACCAGTTTCTCTCGTTGTGTGGAACGCGATTTTGCCCGCGCATCTGGGCTACTATTCCCTTGACCGCCCATCTGGCGGTGCTAACGTTTGTCCAATCGGTCAAAATTTGCGTAGCACAGAAGCGAAGCAAAGACCAAGCGTTGGCCGTATCGAAACAGGGGACCGCAAAGGAAAAGCTTGGTCATGTCGAACAGAAAAAATATCGCGCCGAACGATCTCAGCGCATTCTGGATGCCGTTCACCTCGAACCGGCAATTCAAGCACGCGCCGCGTATGCTCGTCGCGGCCAAGGACATGCATTACACCGCAAGCGACGGCCGCAAGATCCTTGACGGCACCGCCGGCCTCTGGTGCGTGAATGCCGGCCACTGCCGTCCGAAAATCACCGAAGCGATCCAGAACCAGGCCGCCGTGCTCGACTATGCGCCGGCCTTCCAGATGGGCCACCCGATTGTGTTCGAGCTGGCGAACCGCCTGGTCGACATCGCGCCCAAGGGCATGGACCATGTGTTCTTCACCAATTCCGGCTCGGAATCGGTCGATACGGCGCTGAAGATCGCGCTCGCCTATCAGCGTGTTAAGGGCCAGGGCTCGCGCACGCGCCTCATCGGTCGCGAGCGCGGCTATCATGGCGTCAATTTCGGCGGCATCTCCGTCGGCGGTATCGTCTCCAACCGCAAGATGTTCGGCACGCTGCTGACCGGCGTCGACCACATGCCGCACACGCATCTGCCGGAAAAGAACGCCTTCAGCCGCGGCGAGCCGGAGCATGGCGCCGATATCGCCAGCGAACTTGAGCGGATCGTGGCGCTGCATGACGCTTCGACCATCGCCGCCGTCATCGTCGAGCCGGTAGCCGGTTCCACCGGCGTTCTCATCCCGCCGAAGGGCTATCTGCAGAAGCTGCGCGACATCTGCACCAAGCACGGCATCCTGTTGATCTTTGACGAAGTCATTACCGGTTTCGGCCGTCTCGGCACGCCGTTCGCTGCGGATTATTTCGGCGTCACGCCGGATATCATCACCACCGCAAAGGGCGTCTCCAATGGCGTCATTCCGATGGGCGCGGTGTTCGTCACGAAGGAAATCCACGATGCCTTCATGACCGGCCCGGAACACATGATTGAGTTCTTCCACGGCTACACCTATTCGGGAAATCCGATCGCTTCGGCAGCCGCCCTCGGCACGCTCGACACCTACAAGGAAGAGGGGCTTCTGACACGCGGCGCCGAGCTTGCTCCCTACTGGGAAGAAGCGCTGCACTCGCTCAAGGGCGAGCCGAACGTCATCGACATCCGCAACATCGGCCTGATCGGCGCGATCGAGCTTCAGCCGATTGCCGGCGAGCCGACCAAGCGCGCCTTCTCCGCCTTCGTGAAAGCCTTCGAACGCGGCGCGCTGATCCGCACCACTGGCGACATCATCGCGCTGTCGCCGCCGCTGATCATCACCAAGGGCCAAATCGACGAGCTGATCGATCATGTCCGTGAAGTGTTGAATCTGATCGACTAACACAGTAACGCCGGGATGCCGAAAGGCTTCCCGGCGTTTCATATTGCAAGAGTTTTTTAGAGTAGGACGAGCATGGCCGCCCCCGGCGAAAATTTGCGAATCAATTCAGATCGTTTGTGGGATTCGCTGATGGAGATGGCGAAGATCGGCCCCGGCATCGCTGGCGGCAACAATCGCCAGACGCTGACCGACTTCGATGGCGAGGGGCGTAACCTCTTCAAGAAGTGGTGCGACGAGGCCGGGCTCGAAATGGGCGTCGACCAGATGGGCACGATGTTTGCCCGCCGCGAAGGCACCGACCCGGATGCGCTGCCGGTCTATGTCGGCTCCCATCTCGATACCCAGCCGACCGGCGGCAAGTTTGACGGCGTGCTGGGCGTGCTCGGCGGGCTCGAAGTCATCCGCTCGCTCAACGATCTCGGCATCAAGACCAAGCACCCGATCGTCGTTACCAACTGGACGAACGAGGAAGGCACCCGCTTTGCGCCTGCCATGCTCGCTTCCGGCGTCTTCGCCGGCGTGCTCGAGCAGGACTGGGCCTATGGCCGCAAGGACGCCGAGGGCAAGCTTTTCGGTGACGAGCTGGAGCGCATCGGTTGGAAGGGCGAGGAGAAGGTCGGTGCGCGCAAGATGAAGGCGTTCTTCGAGCTTCACATCGAGCAGGGGCCGATCCTCGAGGACGAGCTGATCGATATCGGCGTCGTCACCCACGGCCAGGGCCTGAAATGGCTTCAGGTGACGCTGACCGGCAAGGAAGCGCATACCGGCTCGACGCCGATGCCCAAGCGGCGCAATGCCGGGCTCGGCATGGCGCGCGTGACCGAACTGGTCCACGAGATCGCCATGGACTACCAGCCCGACGCTGTCGGCGCGGTTGGCCATATGGAAGTCTATCCGAACTCGCGCAACATCATCGCCGGCCGCACCGTCTTCACCATCGACATCCGCTCGCCCAACAAGGAAGTGCTGGACGAGATGGACGAGCGCATCCGCGAGGGCATTTCGACCATCTGCGAGGCGCTAGATATCTCCTTCGAGATCGAACAGGTCGGCCATTTCGACCCGGTGACTTTCGACGATGGCTGCGTCAAAGCGATCCGCGATGCGGCTGTTCGCCTTGGCTACTCGCACCGCGACATCGTTTCAGGCGCCGGCCATGACGCCTGCTGGATCAACCGCGTCGCGCCGACGGCCATGGTCTTCTGCCCCTGCGTCGATGGGCTCAGCCACAATGAGGCCGAGGAAATCTTTCCGGAATGGGCGGCCGCCGGCTGCGACGTGCTGTTCCACGCAGTTGTCGAGACGGCGGTGATCGTGGAGTAAC
The DNA here is from genome assembly GCF_003590645.1 of Mesorhizobium sp. DCY119. Taxonomy (NCBI): domain Bacteria; kingdom Pseudomonadati; phylum Pseudomonadota; class Alphaproteobacteria; order Hyphomicrobiales; family Phyllobacteriaceae; genus Mesorhizobium; species Mesorhizobium sp. DCY119. The sequence continues at coordinate 2,029,435 of NZ_CP031834.1, forward strand.
TGCCTGCATTTTTTGACCGGACCGACGCGCTCGCAAAGAAGCGCGCGGTTCAAAAAGGGGAACTGGGAGCATGATCGGAAAAATCGAGAATGGCGCGCCATGACCGTCTGCATCTTCGTGCAGCGCGGGATTTTTGGCGTGGGAGCCGCAACGTTACCGGACGTTGGCGGACGGCAATTGCCGTGTTTTGATGACAGCAGGCAGCCTGATTCAAACTGAATCAAGGTCTGCGCTTATCCTGTTGTTTTCGCGAATCTTCCTTTCATCAGCCAGTGTCCCCATCGTTGGAAAACTGCTCTAATAGAGCGATGGAATTTTTGGAAAGAGCCAGCTTGCAGCCAGCACAACAAACCGTCGTCGAAGCCAGGAAACTCGGTCTCACCTTCCAGACCGGAGACGGCCCCGTGCAGGCGCTGTCCGATGTCGACCTGACCATCAACAAGGGCGAGTTCGTTTCCTTCATCGGCCCTTCCGGTTGCGGCAAGACGACGTTCCTGCGCGTTATCGCCGATCTCGAAAAGCCGACCTCCGGCACCATCTCGATCAACGGCATGAGCCCGGAGCAGGCGCGGCAGGCACGCGCCTATGGCTATGTCTTCCAGGCCGCCGCGCTTTATCCATGGCGCACCATCGAGCGCAACATTGCGCTGCCGCTGGAAATCATGGGCATTTCCGGCGCCGACCAGAAAGCCCGCATCAAGCGCACCATGGAACTGGTCAACCTGTCGGGCTTCGAAAAGAAGTTTCCCTGGCAGCTGTCCGGCGGCATGCAGCAGCGCGCCTCGATTGCCCGCGCACTGGCCTTCGATGCCGACCTTCTGCTGATGGACGAGCCCTTCGGCGCGCTCGACGAGATCGTGCGCGACCACCTCAACGAGCAGCTTCTCGAACTCTGGAAGCGCACCAACAAGACGATCTGCTTCGTCACGCATTCGATTCCGGAAGCGGTCTATCTGTCGACACGCATCGTCGTCATGTCGCCGCGCCCCGGCCGCGTCACCGACGTCATCGAATCGACGCTGCCGCATGAGCGACCGCTGGATATTCGCGAGTCGCCGGAATTTCTGGCGATTGCTGCTCGGGTGCGCGATGGGCTGCGGGCGGGGCATAGTTATGATTGAGATGTCGCGCCGCCCCTCATCCCCCTGCCGGGACCTTCTCCCCGTAAACGGGGAGAAGAAGGCTGGCCGCAACTTTGCCGCTTCTTCCTTCTCCCCGTTTACGGGGAGAAGGTGGCCCGAAGGGTCGGATGAGGGGCAGCGCGAACTTTCACGAGGGCGCAGCTGATGGCCAGCATCGTCGCAACTCAACCTCCCGCCAAAAGCTTCTTCTCCCGAATCGCCGCCGGCAGCGTGTTTCCAGTCGTCTCCATCCTCTTGGGCCTGGTCATCGTCTGGTACGTCTTCGCCGTCATCCTCAATGGGCCGTTCCAGCGCGATCTCGACCGGCGGGCAGGCGAAACGCCGGGCTTTGTCGAATTCGTCGGCAAGACGTGGTCGCAGCCCAAGCCGACGCTGCCGGCGCCGCATCAAGTGGCGGCGAATTTCTTCGAAAACACGTTCCTGCGCAAAGTCACCAGCAACCGCAGCCTTGTCTACCATGCCTGGGTGACGCTTTCGTCGACGCTGCTCGGCTTTGCTTTCGGCACCGCGCTCGGCATCCTGATTGCCGTCGGCATCGTGCATTTTACCTCGCTCGACCGCAGCCTGATGCCATGGATTATCGCCTCGCAGACCATTCCCATCCTGGCGATCGCGCCGATGGTGGTGGTCGTTTTCGCCGCGATCGGCATCACCGGGGTCATCCCCAAGGCGCTGATCTCGACCTATCTGTCGTTCTTCCCTGTCGCGGTCGGCATGGTGAAGGGCCTGCGCTCGCCCGAACTCATGCATCTCGACCTGATGCATACCTATAATGCCAGCGCCTCGCAGACCTTCTGGAAGCTGCGCGTGCCGGCCTCCGTGCCGTTCCTGTTCGCTTCGATGAAGGTGGCGGTGGCGGCAAGCCTCGTCGGCGCGATCGTTGCCGAACTGCCGACAGGTGCCATTGCCGGCATCGGCGCAAAGCTGCTCTCCGGCTCCTATTACAGCCAGACCATAGATATATGGGCGGCCCTCGTCGCCGGTTCGGTCGTGGCGATCCTGCTGGTCACAGTTGTCGGCATCGTCGGCAACATAGTCGAGCGCTCCATGGGCGGGAGGCCGGCATGAGCGGGCTGAAGCTTTCATGGCAGGCGGGACTGGCGCTGCTTTTCTGCGTCGCCGCAGCCATCATGCTGCCGCTCGCCGGCGCGGCTGCTCCCTATAGCGGCGGCACGACCGCGCTTATCTTCGTCTTTGTCGCTGGTGCGGCATTGGCTTCCGCTCTTCCCCTGCCGAACTTGATTTCCGCCGCCATCCTGTTCGTCGGCGCGCATGGCGCGGCCTGGCTGCTCATTGCCGGAATCACGGGCAATGAGGGGACGGCGCGAACCTCGTTCTTCCTGCTGATTACGGCGGGATGGCTGCTGGCCTGGCGCTGCGTGACAGTGCTGTCGGTGCTGCGCCCGGTCGACCGCCTGGCGAATACACTGCTGCGCCTGCTTATCCCGGTCATCTTCGGTGCGTGGATCCTGATCCTGTGGGAAGCGATCACGCGCGGCGCCGGCATTCCCTTCGTGCTTTTGCCGCCGCCCAGCGCCATCGGCGTGCGGCTTGCGAATTCCCTGCCGATCCTGTGGGCGGATGTGAACCAGACGATCTTCAAGTCGGTGGTTGCCGGTTACGTCCTCGGCTGCGGCGCGGGTTTCGCCACCGCCATCCTTGCCGACCGCGTGCCTTTCCTGCGGCGCGGGCTGCTGCCCATCGGCAACATGGTGTCGGCGCTGCCGATCATCGGCGTCGCGCCGATCCTGGTGATGTGGTTCGGTTTCGACTGGCCTTCCAAGGCTGCCGTCGTGGTCGTCATGACCTTCTTCCCGATGCTGGTGAACACGGTGGCGGGCCTTGCCGCCTCCGGGCACATGGAACGCGACCTGATGCGCACCTACGCCTCCAGCTACTGGCAGACGCTGTTCAAGCTCAGGCTGCCGGCTGCTGCTCCTTTCATCTTCAACGCGCTGAAGATCAATTCCACGCTGGCCCTCATCGGCGCCATCGTAGCGGAGTTCTTCGGCACCCCCGTCGTCGGTATGGGCTTCCGCATTTCGACGGAGGTCGGCCGCATGAATATCGATATGGTCTGGGCCGAAATCGCAGTTGCAGCACTTGCGGGTTCGGTCTTCTATGGCGCGATAGCCCTTGTCGAAAGGGCCGTTACGTTTTGGCATCCGTCTGTCCGTGGTGGGTAGGCGCACTTCAGAGGGTGAAAAAAATGAAAAAACTGATGGTTTCCATGCTGGCCGGCGCGATGTCGCTGGCGGCTGTCCAGGCTTGGGCCGCCGACAAGGTGACGCTGCAGCTCAAATGGGTGACGCAGTCGCAGTTTGCCGGCTACTACGTCGCCAAGGACAAGGGCTTTTATGAAGAGGAAGGCCTCGACGTCGACATCAAGCCGGGCGGCCCCGATATCGCGCCTGAACAGGTGATCGCCGGCGGCGGCGCCGACGTGATCGTCGACTGGATGGGCGGCGCGCTGGCTGCCCGCGAAAAGGGTGTGCCGCTGGTCAACATCGCCCAGCCGTTCAAGAAGGCCGGCATGGAACTGGTCTGCCCGAAGGACGGCCCGATCAAGACCGAAGCCGACTTCAAGGGCCACACGCTCGGCGTCTGGTTCTTCGGCAATGAATATCCGTTCTATGCCTGGATGAACAAGCTCGGCCTGCCGACCGAAGGCGGCAAGGACGGCGTGACCGTTCTCAAGCAGAGCTTCGACGTGCAGCCGCTGATCCAGAAGCAGGCCGACTGCATCTCGGTCATGACCTACAACGAATACTGGCAGCTGATCGATGCCGGCTTCAAGCCGGAAGACCTGACCGTCTTCAACTACACCGAGATGGGTAACGACCTTCTGGAAGACGGCCTCTATGCGCTTGGCGACAAGCTCAAGGACCCGGCCTTCGAGGAAAAAATGGTCAAGTTCGTGCGCGCCTCGATGAAGGGCTGGAAGTACGCCACGGAGAATCCTGACGAAGCTGCCGGCATCGTCGTGGAAAACGGCGGCCAGGACGAGAACCACCAGAAGCGCATGATGGGTGAAGTCGCCAAGCTGATCGACAATGCCGACGGCAAGCTGATCCCGGCCGCTTACGAGCGCACGGCAGCAGCCCTGCTGGCACAGAAGATCATCACCAAGGAGCCGGAAGGCGCCTTCACGACGGTGATCACCGACAAGGCGATCAAGTAAAATCGTTTTGCCTTTTCGCAAGACAGTAAAGGGGCGGGCAACCGCCCCTTTTTGGTGTCATGACACCGTAAACCGACCGTGAGACGATTGGCGCTCCTGCATTCTTGCCTGAGGGACCAAGCCATGCGGATCGCAAGCTACAATGTCGAAAACCTGTTCGATCGCGCCAAGGCGATGAACCTCGACAGCTGGGAGGAGGGCCGTCCGGTTCTGGAGGCCTTCGCCGCGCTCAACGCGCTTCTCGGCGAAATCAATTACACGCCGGCGATGAAGACAAAGATGGTCGAGCTGATGATCAAGCTTGGCCTCGAAAAGTCAGACACCGGCCCCTTCGTCATCCTGCGCCGCAACCGTGGCGGATTGCTGAAGCGGCCGACTGCCGGGGGTATCGAAATCCTGGCTGATGGCCGCGCCGACTGGGTCGGCTCGCTGGAACTGCGCGACGAGCCGGTGAACGAACATTCCATGCGCAACACCGCCCGTGTCATGATCGACATCGAGGCCGATATCCTGGCGGTGGTGGAGGCCGAGAGCCGCCCGGTGCTGGCAGCTTTCAACGACACGATCCTGCCGGCAATAGGCGGCACGCCGTTCCGGCAGGTCATGGTCATCGACGGCAATGACGAGCGCGGCATCGATGTCGGGCTGGTGACCAAGCCGGACCATGTCATCGGTCTGATGCGCAGCCATGTCGACGATCTCGCCCCCAATGGCGAGCGCATCTTTTCACGCGACTGCCCCGAATTCCACGTGACGCTGCCGTCCGGCAAGACGCTCATCGTCATGGTCAACCATTTCAAGAGCAAGGGTTTCGGCTCGCCCGCGTCATCCAATGCCAAGCGGCGTTCGCAGGCAGAGCGCGTCAAGGCGATCTATGAGGGGCTGGTGGCGGCAGGCAACGAGCTGATCGTCGTGCTGGGCGACCTCAACGATACGCCGGGCAGCGCCCCGCTGAAGCCGCTGATCGACGGCACCAACCTAAAGGATGTTTTCACGCATCCGGGCTTCGACAATGGCGGCTTTCCCGGCACGTTCGGCCTGTGCAACGCTGGCAACAAGATCGACTATATCCTGCTGTCGCCGAAGCTGTTCGAGAAGGTTGAGGCCGGTGGGGTGTTCCGGACCGGCATGTGGCCCGGCTCGCGGCCACGGCGTTGGGATTGCTATGCTGAGCTCACCAAGCCGCATGATGCGGGGTCGGATCATGCGGCGGTTTGGGTGGATATCGATGTTTGATCTGGACGGGACGCTGGGTCGGAAAAGCCCCTCTCCGTCGCGCTGCGCGCGCCACCTCTCCCCGCAAGCGGGGCGAGGAACCCAAGCCCTTGAAGCGTTGCGCCCTCGCAGAATCTAGGTTCCTCGCCCCTGCGAAGCGGGGGAGAGGTGGCGCGCGAAGCGCGACGGAGAGGGGGCTCTTGCTGAGGGCTCCTGCAGCTAAACCCTACCGCTTCTCGCGAATATCCGTCAGCGTCCGCGCCGGCGTGATCGCCTCCGGGTCGAGCTTTATCTCGATGATAGCCGGCCTGCCGCTCGCCCTTGCGCGCTCGAAGGCCGCAGCAAAGTCGGCGGTCTTTTCAACTGTTTCGCCATGGCCGCCATAGGCGCGGGCGAGTGCGGCGAAATCCGGGTTCTTCAGGTCCGTCGCTTCGACGCGGCCGGGATATTCGCGCTCCTGATGCATGCGGATCGTGCCGTAGATGCCGTTGTTGACGACGATGACGATGATCGGCAGATCATATTGCACGGCGGTGGCGAATTCCTGCCCGTTCATCAGGAAGCAGCCGTCGCCGGCAAAGCAGACCACCTCGCGGTCGGGAAACAGCCCCTTGGCTGCGACCGCAGCCGGTGTGCCGTAGCCCATCGAGCCAGACGTCGGTGCGCCCTGCGTGGCGAAGCGGCGGAAGCGGTGGAAACGATGCACCCAGGTGGCGTAGTTGCCCGCGCCGTTGGTCAGGATGGCGTCTTCCGGCAGAACCTTTTCCAGATAGGTCATGATCGGCCCCATCTGCACCGTGCCGGGTCCGGTTTCGGGCGGCGTCGACCATGAGAGATAGTCTGCATGGGCCGTAGCCGTTGCCTCTGCCCATCCTGGCGACGACGGCCCTTTTTTCTTGGCGAAAGCCTGCGTGAATGCGGTCGGCGAGGCATTGATGGCGAGCGTTGGGCGGTAGACGCGGCCAAGTTCGCTCGTGTCGGGGTGGACATGCACCAGGGTCTGGTCCGGGTAGGGGCTTTTCATCAGCGTGTAGTCGGACGAGGGCATCTCGCCGAAGCGCCCGCCGACCAGCAGGATCAGGTCGGCTTCCTTGATGCGGGCAGCAAGCTTCGGGTTGATGCCGATGCCGACATCGCCGGCATAGTTCGGATGCAGGTGGTCGAACAGCATCTGGCGGCGGAAGGAAACGCCGACCGGCAGCGACCAGGATTCGGAAATCTCCTGGAAGCCGGCGACGGCCCCCTCGTTCCAGCCCGAGCCGCCGAGGATTGCGAAGGGGCGTTTGGCGCCGGCGAGCAGCCGCTCCAGTTCGGCCAGTTCCGCCTCTCCGGGCCGCGTTTCGACCGGCGTGAAGGGCAGGGCGGCAGGCGCTTCCACCTCGCTCGTCAGCATGTCTTCCGGCAGTGCGATCACCACCGGGCCGGGGCGGCCGGATGTGGCGATGGAGAAGGCGCGCGTCAGGATTTCGGGGATGCGCGCGGCGTCGTTGATCTCGGTGGCCCATTTGGCGATCGGGCCGAAGAAGGCGCGGTAGTCGACTTCCTGAAAGGCTTCGCGTTCGCGGGCGTGGCTCGCAACCTGGCCGATGAACATGATGAGCGGGATGGAATCCTGCATGGCGATGTGAATGCCGGCCGAGGCATTGGTCGCGCCGGGACCGCGCGTGACGAAGCAGATACCCGGCTTGCCCGTCAGCCTGCCGTGGCAATCGGCCATCATTGTGGCACCGCCTTCCTGGCGGCAGACGATGCTCTTGATGGAGGAATCGTAGAGCGCGTCGAGCACTGCGAGATAGGATTCGCCGGGCACGCAATACATGCGGTCGACGCCGTTGGCTTCGAGCGCTTCGACGATCAGTTTTCCGCCAGTCTTCATCCGCCTGCCTTCTCCAGTTCCGCCAGAATTTCCGCCGTATGCTCGCCAAGGCGCGGCGAGGGCCGCTCATAGACCAGCGGCGTCGCGCTCATAACCATCGGCGCGCGCACCGACGGCAGCTTGTTGCCATGTCCATCGTCGAGATCGAGCCGTATGCCGCGTGCGATGGCTTGCGGGTCGGCGAATGCCTCGCCGATGGTGTTGATCGGGCTTGCCGGCACGCCAGCCCTTTCCAGTTCGGCCAGCAGCGCCTCGCGCTCGAATTTTGCCAGGGCGGCAATCATGGCTTCGCGCAGGGTGACGCGGTTGGCGACGCGCGCGGCATTGGTCGCATAGAGCGGGTCGGTACCCATGGCGTCCAGCCCGACGACGGCGCAGAATTTGCGGAACTGTCCGTCATTGCCGACGGCGAGAATGAAATGCCCGTCCTTCACCGGCAGCACTTCATAAGGCGCGATGTTGGGATGGGCATTGCCCATCTGTTTCGGCGGAACGCCCGAGACGAGATAGTTCAGGTTCTGGTTGGCAAGCACGGACATCTGCGCGTCGAGCAGCGCCATGTCGATTTGCTGGCCCTGGCCGGTCGCCTCGGCATGGCGCAATGCGGCCTGGATGGCGACGACAGAGTAGAGGCCGGTGAAGATGTCAGTAACGGCCACGCCCACCTTCTGCGGTTCGCCGCCGGCCGGCCCGGTGATCGACATCAGCCCCGACATGCCCTGGACGATGAAGTCGTAACCGGCGCGAGGCGCGTAGGGGCCATCCTGGCCGAAGCCGGTGATCGAGCAATAGACGAGGCACGGGTTGACCGCCTTCAGGCTCTCATAGTCGAGTCCGTATTTCTTCAATCCGCCGAGCTTGAAATTCTCGATCAGCACGTCCGCCGTGGCGACGAGCTTTTTGACCGTCTCGGCCCCTTCCGGCGTCGAGAAATCCACCGCGATCGAGCGCTTGCCGCGATTGCAGGAGTGGTAGTAAGCGGCCGACAGGTTCTCGCCGTCATGGCCTTCGACGAAGGGCGGGCCCCATTTGCGCGTGTCGTCGCCGCCGTCCGGGCTCTCGACCTTGATGACGTCAGCGCCGAGATCGGCCAGCAACTGGCCCGCCCAGGGGCCGGCAAGGATGCGGGCAAGTTCGATGACGCGGATGCCGTGAAGGGGAGGTTGAGCCATGAAGGACCTGACGGTTGCGATGCTGGCACGCTGTAACAATCTTGCGCCGGCCTGTCACCGCCGATGCGCTGTGCCAGCCTTGTGCCGGCGCTATTTTCTCACCACCTGCTCGGCCCAGGCGGCGAACTCTTCCATGACGAGATCGCGGTTCACCTCGTTCAGGCTTTCGTGGCGGGTTTGTCCGTAAACCTTTGAAAGAAGATTCGAAAAACCCTGCCGCTCCATACGGCCGGCAAGGTCGGTTATGGCCTTGCCGCCATCGGTCGCCGGGTCCTTTTCGCCGCCGACGATGTTGAACGGCAAGTCCTTCGGCACGTTCGCAAAATTGGCGTCATCGGCGCCATGGAAGACGAAGCCGAACAGATCCTGCCATAGCGACACGCTGGCATCCCAGCCGCAGAGCGGGTCGGCGACATATTTGTCGACCTCCAGCGGGTCGCGCGACAGCCAGTCGAACCCGGTGCGGTGGTTGGGGATTTTCTTCGCCCAGGCCTGAAAGGTCAGCCTCGGCAATATCCGCGACGGCACGTCGGAGCCAAGCCGAAAACGCTCATAGGCAAGGATCGCCTGTGCCAGCCGGCCAAGCAGCCCGGCCGAGAAGCTGGCGTTCCAGATGGCCGCGCCGCGCAGCCCCTCGGGATGGCGCATGACGTAGTTGAGCGTGATCATGCCGCCCATCGAATGGCCGAAGATGATCACCGGCAGCCATGGCTGCTCCTTGCGGATCAGTTCATGGATCGAAGCGATGTCCGCGATCACTTTGTCGCCGCCGTCGGGCGTGCCGAAGATGCCCTGCGGCGCATCCGGCGCCTTGGTATAGCCGTGGCCGCGATGGTCATGCGCATAGGTGTGAAAGCCGCGCGCAGCCATGAAGTCGGCGAAGCGCGCGTAGCGGGCGGCATGCTCGGCCAGGCCATGGTTGATCTGGATCACGCCGCGCGGCGCACCCTTGGCGCGCTTCATATAAAGGTTGAGCTTTGCGCCGGTTGGCGACTCATGAAGCCTTTGGCTGTCGAATGGCATGATTTCTCCCTCGATTGCGGACTGTTGGCCACGGCGATGGGCGCGTCAAGGGAGCGTGCGCTGCCATCCACCGACCTTGGATTTCATGACTGAACTTTGGATGTTTTTTCTTCGCCAATGATGTCAGGAGGCCTTCGGTTTGCCCTTGTGCATCGAAATGCGAACCATATATTCCATTCGCTTCCCAAGTCGGCCCCCGGACTTCTCCGCCACATTCTCCAAAGCACCCGCGAATGCGGCCATCAACAGGCACCGTCATGCAGCCGATCATTTCCGTTTCCCATCTCTCCAAGACCTACGCCACAGGCTTCAAGGCGCTGAAGGACATCAATCTCGAAATCCGCAAGGGCGAGATTTTTGCGCTGCTCGGCCCCAACGGGGCGGGCAAGACGACGCTGATCAGCATCATCTGCGGCATCGTCAATCCGAGCGAAGGGTCGGTGGTGGCCGACGGCCACGATATCATCAAGGATTATCGCGCCGCGCGCTCGCGGATCGGGCTGGTGCCGCAGGAACTGACGACCGACGCCTTCGAGACGGTGTGGGCGACGGTGAGCTTCAGCCGCGGCCTGTTCGGCAAGCCGAAGAACCCGGCCCATATCGAGAAGGTGCTGCGCGAGCTTTCGCTGTGGGACAAGAAGGACAGCAAGATCATCACCCTTTCCGGCGGCATGAAGCGCCGCGTGATGATCGCCAAGGCGCTGTCGCACGAGCCGCAGATCCTGTTCCTCGACGAACCGACCGCCGGCGTCGATGTCGAGCTTCGGCGTGACATGTGGGAAGTCGTGCGCTCGCTGCGCGATACCGGCGTCACCATCATCCTCACCACCCACTACATCGAGGAGGCCGAGCAGATGGCCGACCGCGTCGGTGTCATCAGTCATGGCGAGATCATTCTGGTCGAAGAAAAGGCCGAGCTGATGCGCAAGCTCGGCAAGAAGCAGCTGACGCTTCAGTTGCAGGGCAGACTGGAAACCATTCCCACAGCGCTTGAAAAGCACGGGCTGGAACTGTCGCCGGACGGCGACGAGCTCACCTACACCTACGACACCCAGCAGGAACGCACCGGCATAACCACGCTGCTGCGCGACCTCAACGAAGCAGGCATCCGCTTCCGGGACCTGCAGACCAAGCAGAATTCGCTGGAAGAAATCTTTGTCAGCCTGGTGCGGGAGCAGCGGTCATGAATTTTTACGCCATCCGCTCGATCTATCTGTTCGAAATGGCCCGCACGTGGCGCACGCTGCTGCAGAGCATAGTCTCGCCGGTCATCTCGACATCGCTCTATTTCGTCGTCTTCGGCTCGGCCATCGGCTCGCATATGAAGGAAATCGGCGGCGTCAGCTATGGCTCGTTCATCGTGCCGGGGCTGATCATGCTGTCGCTTTTGACGCAGAGCATCTCCAACGCCTCCTTCGGCATCTATTTTCCAAAGTTCGTGGGCACGATCTATGAGCTTCTATCCGCGCCGGTCTCCTCGCTGGAAATCGTCGTCAGCTATGTCGGTGCTGCCGCGACAAAATCCATCATCCTCGGGCTGATCATCCTTGCGACCGCAGCGCTTTTCGTGCCACTGCACATCGAGCATCCGCTGTGGATGATGCTGTTCCTCGTGCTGACGGCGGTGACGTTCAGCCTGTTCGGCTTCCTTATCGGCATCTGGGCCGACGGTTTCGAAAAGCTGCAACTGGTGCCGCTGCTGATCGTGACGCCGCTGACCTTCCTCGGCGGCAGCTTCTATTCCATCGATATGCTGCCGCCCTTCTGGCAGAAGGTGACGTTGTTCAACCCGGTGCTCTATCTGATCAGCGGCTTCCGCTGGAGCTTCTACGGCGTGGCCGACGTGAATATCGGCGTCAGCCTCGGCATGACGCTGGCGTTTCTTGCGGCGTGTCTGGTTGCCGTGTGGTGGATATTCAAGACGGGGTGGCGGATCAAGGTTTGAGGGGGAAGCGCGCTGTAGATGGCTTCGGCTCCCCCAAAAGCATTTGCCGTTTCGGCCGGCATCGCCTACATAGCGCGCAACCTCCGCAAACAGATCAGGGATTAGCCAAGCGTGGCACGCCAGTTCATCTATCACATGGCCGGGCTCAACAAGGCCTACGGCACCAAGAAAGTCCTCGAAAACCTCCATCTCTCCTTCTACCCGGACGCCAAGATCGGCATTCTCGGCCCGAACGGCGCCGGCAAGTCGACCGTGCTCAAGATCATGGCCGGTCTCGACAAGGAGTGGAATGGCGAAGCCTGGCTCGCCGAGGGTGCGACCGTCGGCTATCTGGCGCAGGAGCCGCAGCTCGATGCGACCAAGACGGTCTTCGAAAACATCATGGAAGGCGTCGCCAAGAAGACGGCCATCATCGAGCGCTACAATGAGCTGATGATGAACTATTCCGACGAGACTGCCGACGAGTCGGCGCGTCTTCAGGACGATATGGACCGGCTGAACCTCTGGGACCTGGAACAGCAGGTCGAAATGGCGATGGAAGCGCTGGCCTGCCCGCCCAAGGACTCGGAAGTGACCAAGCTTTCGGGCGGTGAGCGCCGCCGCGTCGCTCTGTGCAAGCTGCTGCTCAGTGAGCCGGACCTTCTGCTGCTCGACGAACCGACCAACCATCTCGACGCCGAGACCACGGCCTGGCTGGAAAAGCATCTACGCGCCTACAAGGGTGCGGTGCTGCTCATCACCCACGATCGCTACTTCCTCGACAACGTCACCGGCTGGATCCTCGAGCTCGACCGTGGCCGCGGCATTCCTTATGAGGGCAACTACACCGCCTATCTCGAAGCCAAGGCCAAGCGTCTCAAGCAGGAAGGCCGCGAAGACGATGCGCGCCAGCGCGCTATCAACCGCGAGCGCGAGTGGATTTCTTCCAGCCCCAAGGCGCGCCAGACCAAGTCCAAGGCTCGTATCCAGGCGTTCGAAGACTTGCTGGAGCAGGCCGACAAGCGCCGTCCTTCCGACACGCAGATCGTCATTCCGCATGGCGAGCGCCTCGGCAATGTCGTCATCGAGGTTGCTGACCTCAACAAGGGTTTTGGCGAAGAGCTGCTGATCGAGGACCTGACCTTCAAGCTGCCACCCGGCGGCATCGTCGGCGTCATCGGCCCGAACGGCGCCGGCAAGACCACGCTGTTCAAGATGATCACCGGTCAGGAGACGCCCGATTCCGGCTCGATCCGCGTCGGCGAAACAGTGAAGCTCGGTTATGTCGACCAGAGCCGCGACGCGCTCGACCCGAACAAGACCGTATGGGAGGAAATCTCCGGCGGCGCCGAAGTGGTCAAGCTCGGCAAGTTCGAGGCCAACACCCGCGCCTATTGCTCGTCGTTCAACTTCCGTGGCGGCGACCAGCAGCAGAAGGTCGGCAATCTCTCCGGCGGCCAGCGCAACCGCGTGCACCTCGCCAAGATGCTGAAGACCGGCGGCAACGTCCTCCTCCTCGACGAACCGACCAACGATCTGGACACCGAAACGCTGGCGGCACTGGAAGACGCACTGGAAAATTACGCCGGCTGCGCCGTCATCATCTCGCACGATCGCATGTTCCTCGACCGCATGGCGACGCATATGCTAGCGTTCGAAGGCGACAGCCATGTCGAGTGGTTCGAAGGCAACTTCGAGGACTACGAGAAGGACAAGATCCGCCGCCTCGGCCCCGACGCCGTCAACCCGCACCGCATGACCTACAAGCGGCTGACGCGATAACGGAATTCTACCCAGCGCCCCGTCTTACAGCGGGGCGCTTTTGCATTCGACCTCCATTCAGGAGTACGCGCTATGAAAGACTGGTCCGCATCCCAATATCTCAAATTCGAGGATGAGCGCACCCGTCCGGCGCGCGATCTGCTGGCGCAGGTGCCGATCGAAATCCCGCGCCGTGTCGTGGATATCGGCTGCGGGCCGGGCAATTCGACGGAACTGCTGGCGGCGCGCTGGCCGAATGCGAAAGTCAGCGGTGTCGACTCTTCGCCGGCGATGATCGAGGAGGCGAAGCGTCGGCTGCCGGCACTGGAATTCACGCTCGCCGATGCGGACAGCTGGACGCCGGACGGGCCGGTGGATGTAATCTTCGCCAATGCCGTCTTCCAGTGGCTGCCCAACCACAGGGCCGTTCTGGCCCGGTTGCTCGGCCTGCTTGCGCCGGGCGGCGTGCTTGCCGTGCAGATGCCGGACAATATCGGCGAGCAGTCGCATGTGCAGATGCGTGAGACGGCCGCCGCCATGCCCTTTGCCGCAAAGATCGCCAAGGCGCGCGCGCCGCTGCCGCCTGTCGCGTCCTATTACGATCTTCTGACGCCGCAGTCCGCCCGGCTCGACATCTGGCACACGATCTACAACCATCCGCTGGCGAATGCCGAGGCGATTGTCGAATGGGTGAAATCGACCGGGCTGAGGCCTTTCATCGATCCCCTCGACGAGGACGAGAAGCACCAATTCCTGAAGGAATACACGACGCGCATCGCGGCTGCCTACCCACCAGCTGCCGACGGCAAGGTGCTTCTTCGCTTTCCACGGCTTTTCATCGTGGCGCAACGGGTGTAAAGCGCCTGCCTTTGCCACGCAGGTTAAGCTGACGTAAACTGCCGCCCTGCGACACTATCCCCGGGAGACCGCGTTTCTGCAAAGCGTGCGCGAGCAGATCGTGAGAAGCGAGCGCACCGGACAGGCATAGCATGCATCGCGTCATCATCAGCGGCATCGGCATCAAAATCCCCGAAGCCTCGATCTCCAATGAAGAACTGGTCGCAAGCTTCAACACCTGGGTCGATACCGAAAATCCGCGCCGCGCTGCGCAGGGGCTCGATCCGCTGCAGAAGTCCGATTCCGATTTCATCGTCTATGCCTCGGGCGTGAAGAAGCGCCACGTCATCGAGCGTGAGGGCATTCTCGATCCGGCCCGCATGGCACCGCGCATTCCGGCGCGTCCGGACGATGCGCTGTCGCTGGAAGCCGAATTCGGCATCGCTTCAGCCGAGCGCGCGCTGGAGCATGCTGGTTTGCGGCCGTCCGATATCGACATGATCATCTGCTCGGCCTCGCATCACCAGCGGCCTTATCCCGCCATCGCCATCGAGATGCAGCACGCCATGGGCACGCAAGGGGCGGGCTTCGACATGGGGCTCGGCTGCTCGTCGGCTGCCGCGGGGCTGCATGTCGCCGTCAATCTGGTGCGGTCCGGCGCGCAGAAGCGCGTTCTGGTGACGACGCCGGAAATCATCACCGGTCACCTCAATTTCCGCGACCGCCAGACGCATTTCATCTTCGGCGACGCATCGGCCTCGATGATCGTCGAGGCCATCGGCGAGGGCGAGACGCGGCCGGGGCGCTTTGAGGTGCTCGACACGCGCACCTGGACGCAGCTTTCGAGCAACATCCGCACCAATCTCGGCTATCTCACCCGCACCGCGCAGGAAGACCCCTACATGATCAACATGGAGGGCAACATGATCAAGCAGGTCGGCAACAAGGTGTTCAAGGAAGTCACCGTTGCCGGCCACCGTTTCATCGTCAATTTCCTGGCCGAGCATGGGCAGACGCCGGACGATATCCGCCGCTTCTGGCTGCATCAGGCCAATGCGCGCATGAATGCGATGATCCTGAAGCTCTCCTTCGGCCATGAGGTCGGCCATGATCGCGCGCCGATGGTGCTGGAACGCCTCGGCAATACAGCCGGTGCCGGCGCCGTCATCGCGCTTCAGGAAAACCATGCCGATATGAAAGCAGGCGAATATGGCCTGCTTTGCGCCTTCGGTGCCGGCTATTCCATCGGCGGCGCGCTGCTCAGGATGATGTGAGGCACGATTGTCGCCTGTGATCAGCGCGGCATGAAGGGCACCAGCATCGGAACGCGTCGGGCGTAGTCGTCATAGGCGGAGCCCAATTCCTCGCGCAGGAACCTTTCCTCGAGCCGGGCCTTCAGCCAGATGCCGAGGGTCAAGGCGATTGTACCGGCGACCACCCAAAAAGTGCCTCGGGCGGCCATGGTGGCGTAAATCGAGAGCAACAAGCCCGTATAGATGGGGTGCCTGACCAGGGCATAAGGGCCCGACTCCACGACATGATGACCAGCCTTGCGCGTCACTTCACCGGACCACAGCCGACCCAGATGCAGCCGTGCCCACCAGCAAAACGCAATGCCTGCAGCCACCAGCGCGACACAGGCCCAGCTTTCCGCGGAGGTCGGAGCCCAGAAGCGTGGAACTGCGGCGTGGCCGCGTGAGGGAATGAAGACGAGGATTGTGCCGAGGACGAGTGGCATCCTGTAACGAATTTCGGCCCGAACACCCACCCGTTTCTCGGTCCTGTCGGCCCAGGCGGACGCCGCCACCCATGAGGCTAGCCACGCCAGCCATAGAAGCCCGATTGCAGTCATCGGATGCATATCGATACCCAAGCCGTGTCTGTTGGACATGTCATGAAAGTGCGGCAGCAGGGCAGGATTGTGGCGGATTCCTTCACGCAACCGCGATCGTTTATCAGCCGTCTTCATGGTCCGATCATCGCTTTGAACTGGACCCGGTGCGGCAAGTCCGGCAAATTCTACTGACTTCAAGCAAGGAACGAGTACATGTTGGATCTCCTGCCCAACACCGAAAACCTGCCCGAAATCCTCCCCGCAAGGAAGCTGTCGGCTCGTGTCGCAGGCATTTACGTTGCGCAGGGCGACGATTTCGAGACGCAGGCGACGGACAGCCTGCAGCTCGAGTTCCAGGGTATTCCGCGGGATTTCCATGGCGGCTACACGCGCCGCTCGGGCGGCCGCGAGCCGTGGTATCCGCGCGGCACCGAAATGCGCAACGAGCGTCAGGTGTCGATCGTGGCGCCCGACGAACTGGCATTGGTCGCCGAGCGCATGGACATCGCCGAACTCAGGCCGGAATGGATCGGCGCCAATCTGCTGCTCGAGGGTGTGCCGCATCTTTCCATGCTGCCTTCAGGCACGATGCTGTTCTTCAAGGGCGGTGTGACGCTGAAGATCGATGCCCAGAACGGCCCATGCCGCATCGCCGGACGCCGCGTGGCCGAACGCGCCGGCATGGCCGACCACAACGCCGGCTCGCTGCTGTTTCCGAAGGTGGCTAAGCGGTTCCGCGGGCTGGTTGCCTGGGTCGAGAAGCCGGGCCGGATCGAGGCGGGCGAAGATGTCTCGGTGCGCGTGCCGGAGCAGTGGATCTACCGGGCTTAGCCAAGCGCCCGGTGACTACCGGGCAGCTTGCGCCGACGCGGGCTTGGGCTTGATCGTGGTGACCTTGTAGACCGTCCCGGCCTTATCGTAGGTCGTCCACTCGCCGATCTGAACGCCGCCCCTGAAATGGCCGGAGCGGAGTTTCGTGCCGTCCTTGCGAAACCATTCCCAATAGCCTTCGGGCTGGCCGTCGCTGAGCTGTCCGACAGCCCACAGGCTACCGTCCTTGTGGTAGTGGCGATAAGGCTCCGCCGCCATTCGTGTGCCTCCGCTTTTGCTAACCCCATGAGCCGCAAGAAAACCAGAAATCACCTGGGCCGACAAGCGCGTGTCCGGTCGCCCGACGGCTTGCGGGTCAGGCGTCCTCATCATCCGGGTCGAGCAGCCGCGTCGCGCGCCAGCCGGTGAGCACCTTGTTGGTCTGGTCGACCACGAAGAAGCGCGCCGAATCCCGGTCGTAGCCTTCATCGAGCAGCTTTTCGTAGTCGGTATGCTGGTGGCGCACATGAGCGACGGTTGCCAGCCAGACGGCGATTGCCGGCGGCAGTGTTTTCATATGCACGGCCCCGGCATCGGCCCTGATCTGCTCGGTGTCGGCGTAAGGCGCCATCGGCAGCAGGGCGGTAAGCGCCTTGGCGATGGCGCGGCGGCGGCCGGTCGAGCCTTTCATTTCGCATCCTTGCTGCTGGCAAAGACCGCATCGGCAATGAGATCGACAGTCGGAATATAGGGTTTCAGGTCGATTACCGGCGTGCCGTCGAGCACGTCGATGGCGTCAAGCGTCAGCGTGCCTGTCTCGATATCGAGCGAAAGCAGCCTGGCGATGTGCAGACCGACCGGGTTTGGCCGGGCAGGGGAGCGCAGCGCGAAAACGCCTTTGGCGTCAGTGGCATGGCGCGGATTCTGCACAATCAGATTCCGCGGCGCGTGATGCAGCCAGGTCAGGACGATGACATGACTTGCGTTGGCGAGCCCTTCCAGGCCTCGCCTGTAAGACTCGTCAATCTCGATCGTTGCGCCTTCGCCGGTCTCGCGGGCTGTGCGCATGTTCTTCGGACAGGTTTCGCGCGTCGTCCAGGGCGAGCGGATGCGGCCGATGAACACGATGCTGCCGTCTGCCGGCATGGCCGCCGGATCGTCGGCCAGGAGTTGCTCGCCGTCGCGCTTTTCGAACATGTTCATTCGGCCCAAGAGAGAAACGTCATTTTCTTGCCTGCCAGCGACATTAGTGATTGCAAAAGTCGCTGTCGTCACATAAAGATATGTTTATGTCTTTTTTTGAGAGATGTCACCCATGCGGGTAACTTTAGATTCCCTGGTAGATACATTGAAGGCCGCTGCCGAATCCAGCCGGCTGCGCATTCTTGCGCTGCTTTCGCGCGGCGACCTCACCGTGTCGGACCTAACCGAAATCCTCAACCAGTCGCAGCCGCGCGTTTCGCGGCACTTGAAGCTGCTGCTCGAAGCCGGGTTGATCGGCCGTTATCAGGAAGGGTCGTGGGCCTTCTTCCGCGTTTCGGATTCGGATGTCGCGCGCGATTTCGTGCATGGCCTGGTGGCTCGCGTCCATGACGGCGACCCGCAGATCGAGCGCGATCTGGAGCGGCTGGTGTCGGTGAAGCGCAAGCGGCAGGAGCGGGCGACCGAATATTTCAGCGAAAACGCTGCAAGCTGGGACGAAATTCGCTCGCTGCATGTGCCCGACCGCGCCGTCGAGACCGCACTTCTCAAGCTGGTCGGCAAGCGCCCGTTCCAGTCGATGCTCGATCTCGGCACCGGCACCGGCCGGTTGCTGGAAATCTTCGCGCCGCTCTATCGCCGCGGCATCGGCATCGATATGTCGCGCGAGATGCTGACGGTGGCGCGGGCCAATCTCGACAAGGCCGGCGTTTCCAACGCGCAGGTGCGGCAGGGCGATATTTTTGCGCCGCCGGTCGAGCGCGATTCCTTCGATCTCGTCACCATGCATCAGGTTCTGCATTATCTCGATGATCCCGCGTCGGCCATTCGCGAGGCCGCCCGGCTGTTGCGCCCGGCCGGCCGGCTGGTGATCGTCGATTTCGCGCCGCATACGCTGGAGTTCCTGCGCGAGGAGCATGCGCATATGCGTCTCGGCTTCTCCGATCGTCAGATCGAGGAGTGGTTCGCCGAGGCCGGCCTTGATCTCGAAGAAACGCAGGATTTCGAGCCACGCGGCGGCTCCGAAGCCAAGCTCACCGTCAAACTCTGGCTCGGTCGTGACCGTCGCCTGCTGATTGCCGACCCCATACCCAACGCAGCCATCTCGAGGGAAACTGTCTGATGAGCAATTACGGTTTTTCCCGACGTTCCGACATCGGCGACAAGATCCGCGTGTCGTTCGAATTCTTTCCGCCCAAGACCGACGAGATGGAAGCGCGGCTTTGGGATACGGTGAAGCGGCTGGAGCCGCTGCAGCCGAATTTCGTCTCGGTCACTTATGGCGCCGGCGGCTCGACGCGCGAGCGCACGGGCCGCACCATCAAGCGCATCCTGGGCGAAACGAGCATCCCGGCCGCTGCGCATCTGACCTGTGTCGGCGCGTCCAAGGACGAGGTGAATGCGGTCATCGCTGAATTCGTCTCCTACGGCATCAAGCGCTTCGTGGCGCTGCGCGGCGATCCGGCGTCGGGCGTTGGCGGTACCTATCGCCCGCATCCGGAAGGCTATCAGAACGGTGCCGATCTCGTTGCCGGCCTCAAATCCTTCGGCGATTTCGACATTTCCGTCGCGGCCTATCCGGAAAAGCATCCTGAAAGCCCCGATTTCGCAACCGATATCGAGATGCTGAAGCGCAAGGTCGACAATGGTGCGACGCGCGCCATCACCCAGTTCTTCTTCGACAACGATCTCTATGAGCGTTACGTCGAGCGGGTGCGCCGGGCCGGCATCTATATCCCCATCGTTCCGGGCATCCAGCCGGTCCACAGCTTCAAGCAGGTGGCGAATTTCGCCTCGCGTGCCGGCGCGCATGTGCCGGCCTGGCTGGCCGAGCGCTTCGAGGGCCTCGACCGCGATCCGCAGACCCATGCGCTGGTTGCCGCCGCGGTGGCTGCCGAGCAGGTGCTCGATCTGGTGGAGCGCGGCGTCGGCGATTTCCATTTCTACACGATGAACCGCTCGGACCTCGTGGTCGCGATCTGCCACATGATCGGCATTCGCGCGCCTGCTGTGAGCGTCGTGGATACGGCCGGATCGGCTGCTGCCTGACATAGACTGCCTGAAACGGAAAAGGCCGGGCGTTTGGCCCGGCCTTTTCATTTATCTACCAGTCAGTGCTGGTCTTCAAGCTCGGCGGCTTTAAGGAAGAACCCCTACGATCAGGGCGCCGATAACAGCGAACGCAGCACAAATCATCAATGCATTGATTGGCCGTGTAAGTCCCATATGTAGCCTCCAATATTGAGCTATGGGCCGGAGTCTAGGGGACTTTGGGCAACAGGCAAGCAGAAAACGTGCTGCATTGCGGCAGGATTGTGAAAAAACCGACCCTTTTGGAGGGTTTAGTTTTTGAAATCATTAGCCGAAAGTCGTAGTTACGCCTGTGAATAAATTATGGCGACAAGCCGGCAATTTTGCGTCATCGGCGGCGAAACAGCCTGCCGTCGATCGTCACCAGGCCGAGCGCGATCAGCGCCATGCCGATGGCTTCGATAAGGTCCATGCGTTCGCCGAGGAAGGCGATCCCCAGTAATGTGGCGCTCACCGGCACGATCAGCGTGACCAGCGAAGCATTGGTGGCGCCGGATGAAGCGACGAGGTTGAAATAGAGGATATAGGCGAAGGCGGTCGATAGCAGCGCCAGCGCCAGCACCGCGCTCCACACCGGCAGGCTGGCGCCGAACAGGCCGGTTGAGCCGTAGAGCGAGAGCACGATGGGAATCATGATGATGGTCGAGGCCGTCAGCTGACCAGTCGCCACCACCGGCGGCGGCAGCGCCTTGAAGCGGCGGGCAAAGATCAGTGCGAAGGCATAGGAAACCGAAGCGCCGACCAGCGCGAATTTCGCCCAGACCGGCCCACCCAGACCGGCGATGATGCCGGGTCCGATCATGACCGCGGTGCCGGCAATGCCCAGCAGCACGCCGGCGATCTTGTTCCAGGACAGTTTTTCGTCCGCCGTCATCGCGTTTGCCAGCATTACCGTCCAGAACGGCGTTGTGGCGTTGAGCACGGACGCAAGGCCCGCGCCGAGTTCCGTCTGGCCGAGAAAGATCAGCGAAAACGGAATGACGTTGTTGAGCAGCGCCAGCACGAAGAAGCTGCCGGCATAGGGTAGGGCAAGCCGGAAAGAAGGCCCGCGCGCGGCGAGATAGACATGCAGCGCAATTGCTGCGATCGCCACGCGAAACAGCACCAGCACCAGCGGCTGGATCTCGCTGACGGCGATGCGCGCAAAGAAGAACGAGCCGCCCCAGATGGCGCCGAGCAGCAGAAGCTGGCCCCAATCCTTCGCGCTCATGGTTTTCTGCACTGCGCCTGCTGTCGATGTAACGGCCATGGAAGCTCCCAACCCGTCGGCCCTGATCGGGCTGCGGCTCGCAATCCCTAAGAGGCTTCCCCGACTCACGCCACCCGATTTCAGCCAGCTTGCCCGTTTCCCGCGGCAAGCGCCAGAAACTCGCGCGCCGCACGGGTCAGGTGGCGTTCCCTGTGGCGGATGGCGAGAAAGCGCCGCTTCGGCAGCGCGACTGGCATCTGGACGAGCGTGCCGGCCGCTACAGCTGCGCTTGTGACGAGGCTGGACATGACGGTTGCCCCGGCGCCGGCCTCGACCGCCGTGCGCACCGCCTCGTTGGAGGAAAGCTCGAGCGCGACGTCGAGCTCGGCAGGCCGGATGCCGAGCGCCACCAGCGCCTCCTCGAACATGGCGCGGGTGCCGGAGCCCGGCTCGCGCAGCACCCAGCGCGAACTGCGCAGGTCGCTTGGCGCGATCGACTTTCGGCCGGCCCAGGCGTGGGAGGTGCCGACCACCAGCACCAGTTCGTCGTCGGCTGCCGGTGTTATTTCCAGCATCGGATCGTCGATCTCACCCTCGACGAAGCCGAGATCGGCGAGCCCCTCATGCACAGCGGCTGCGACCTGTTCGGTGTTGCCGATGGTGAGCCGCATGGCGATGCCGGGAAAATGCGCCTGATAGCGATGCATGAGCGGCGGCAGCCAGTAGTTGGAAACGGTCTGGCTGGCAGCGATATGCAGCGAGCCACGCTTCAACCCGGCAAGATCGGCCAGGACCGCTTCGGCCGACGCCGCGCGTGCCAGCACGGCGCGTGCCTCGACCAGAAACAGCCGCCCGGCCTCGGTGAGTTCAATGCGGCGGCCGACGCGGTCGAACAATTTTGTCGCGTGCCGTTCCTCGAGAGCGGCGACGGCGGCACTTGTGGCCGATTGCGTCAGGTTGAGATCGCGGGCGGCGCGGGTTACGTGTTCGCGTTCGGCGACGGCAATGAAGATGCGGAGTTGTTCGAGGGTCATGGGAGGCGACCCGCCATCGCTGGCGCGGTAGCTACCCCACCAGCTTGATCATCACCAAACTGAACGTCGCGATGAACAGAAACGCAGCCAGCCCGAGAAGCAGCGGGCGAAAGCCCTTGGCGCGCAGCTTGGCGATGTCGGTTTCGAGACCCATCGCAGCCAGTGCGATGCTGAGCATGAAGGTCGTCGCCATCACGATCATGCTTTTCGCCTCTGAAGGGATCGTCACGGCGCTGTTGAAGGCGACCATCGCGATGAAGCCGAGCACGAACCATGGCACCGGCGCCTTTGCCGTCATCTGGCTGTTGCCGTTGCGCTTTGCGCGGCGCGTCGCCATCAGCCCAAGCGAGAGGACGACGGGCGCCAGCAGCATCACGCGGCTGAGCTTTGCCACCGTGCCGAACTCGCCGGCCTGTTGTCCGTCCTGAAAGGCTGCCGCCACCACCTGCGCGATTTCGTGGATCGATGCTCCCGCCCAAAGGCCATAGGCGTGGGCGTCGAGGCCGAGCAATCCGGGCAGCAGCGGATAGGCGAACATGGCGATCGAACCGAACACGGTGACGCAGGCCACCGCATAGGCGACGTCCTCGTCCGGCGCGCGGGTAACCGTGTTGGTGGCGATCACGGCGGATGCGCCGCAGATCGAGGTTCCGGCTGCGATCAGTTCGGCCAGTTTGCGCTCCACGCCGAGCATCCGGCCAAGCCGCACGGTGAAGATGAAGGTGGACACCAGCGTCAGCGCGATGATGGCGATGCCGGTGGCGCCGACCTCGGCGATCTGCGCTGCCGTCAATTGCAGGCCGAGCAGGATGATGGCGAGGCGCAAAACCCGGCGCAGCGAGAAGACGACGCCGGCTTTCGCCACTGCCGGTGTTCCGACGAGATTGTGGAAGGCGATGCCGATGACGATGGCCAGGATCATCGGGCTGAAGACCGAGACGCCGGGGATTTCGCGCAGCACGAACCCCGTCGCCGCGATGGTCACGGTCAATGCAAGCCCCGGCACTGCCGCCATGACTTGCGCCCGGATGGTCCGCTTTTGCCGAGCCGGTGCGATGTCGACTGGAGAAGAAACTGCTGCGGAGGCAGTTGCGGCGAGTGTGGAATGAGCATTCATGGCAAAGAGTCCGATCTGGTATTGCCATGGTCTCGCTCATTCCAATCAATCGATCCAACGCATTATATCGTAGAAACCGTTCGCTAAAAGCGAATGATTGAAATTAATCGTCGCGGTCTAACGGATTCCCTTTGTCCGCTGCATGCTCTAAGTTCGCGCCCACTGCCTCGAGGAGGATGCATGCAGCGATTCGACAATGCGAAAGCAGCAGCCCTTGCCCTTCGTCCAGACGATCCGGTCTATTGCTTCAGGCCGGAGGTTCTGAAGAAGGACACCAGGCAGTTCATGGAGATGTTTCCCGGCAAGACCGCCTATGCCGTGAAAACCAACGGTGAAAATCTGGTCCTGAAAACGCTCGTCGAAGCCGGCGTCACCGCCTTCGACGTCGCTTCGCCGGGCGAGTTTGCCGCCGTGCGCGCCGTCTCGGCCGATGCCGAAATGCTCTACATGCATCCGGTCAAGGCGCAGTCAGACATCAGGCTGGCGCTGGAAAAATACGGCATCCGCGTCATTTCCATCGACCATGAGGACGAAATCACCAAGGTGACGCGGGTGGTGCGGGCGCTCGATATCGATCCGGGCGCGATCACCGTTTTCGTTCGCATCCAGACCAAGGGATCTGCGGCCTACGAATTGTCGAAGAAATTCGGTGCCGGGCCGGCCTATGCGGTCGAACTGGCCGAGCGGCTGAACAAGACCGGCTACAAGGTCGGCATCTGCTTCCACGTCGGCAGCCAGATCGAAGACCCGGACACCTATGAGCGCGCGCTGGCGTCGGCCGACTGGATACGCAACCGGCTGAGTTTCGACATTGCCGGGCTGGATGTCGGTGGTGGTTTCCCGGCCGAATACGGTCACGACCCCAACCGCAAGAAACAGGAGATGCCTTCGCTCGGGCAGATCATGTCGCGGCTGCGCGGTGATATAAAGGAATACCAGTTCGACGGCGTGCCGCTGGTGGCCGAGCCCGGCCGCGTCATCGTCGCGCGCGCCTTCTCGCTGATCGTGCGCGTGCTGCTGCGCAAGGGCAGGCGGCTCTACATCAATGACGGCATCTGGGCGTCTTTGTCGGATTCCTGGACTGGAAAGATCACGCTGCCTGCGCGCTTCATCCCCGATCCGGCGATCCGCTCGCGCAATGGCGACGAAGGCAAGATCGTGCCATTCAAGGTCTGCGGCGCGACCTGCGATTCCGTCGATATCCTGTCACGGCCGTTCTGGCTGCCGGAAACGATCGACACTGGCGACTGGATCGAGATCGGCCATATCGGCGCCTATTCGCTGTCGCTCAGGACACGCTTCAACGGCTTCTATCCCGACACATTCGTCGAGGTGACCACGCCCTTCGACGAGGGCGAAGCGCCACAGGGCTTTGCGAGTTTGGAGACGATGGCGGATTAGCGCCTGCTTAGGAGAGGTGAAAGCGCGCATGTTGCAAGCCTGTCTCAATGGTGATCGACTTCGCAGTGACCATCCGGCATTGCCGATAACAGCCGAGCAGCTTGCGCGCGACGCGGAGGCGGTGGTCCGTGCCGGCGCAAACGAATTGCACGTCCATCCCCGCGGCGCTGACGGGCTGGAAAGCCTCGAGCCGCAGGACGTGGCGGCGGCAGTCTTGGCCATCCGCGCGGCGGTTCCCGGCATACAACTCGGGCTTTCGACGCGCTCGCCCATCCGGCCGGGTGGCCGAGAGCGGCATCAGCCGATGCGATCCTGGTCGGTGCGGCCGGACTATGTCTCCGTCAACCTCGTGGAGGAGGATGCTCCAGACGTGATTTCCCTCATGCTCGACATGGGGATCGGCATTGAGGCCGGCTTGTGGTCGAAGGCCGATGCCATCCGTTTCGTGGGATTGCCGGATGCGGCGAGATGCCTGCGCGTCCTTATCGAGATAAACGAGCAGGACGAGGCCGAAGGTCTCGAAGTTTGCCGCGCCATTACGGAAGTGCTCGATAGCGCCGGCTCGACGCTGCCGCGACTGCTGCACGGCTACGAAGCAACCAAATGGAGCATCTACCGAGAGTCGCTGCGGCTGGGGCTGGATGCCCGCGTCGGGTTTGAGGATGGGTTTTTGATGCCTACGGGCGAGCGGGCTTCCGATAACGCGGCGCTGATCGCAGCGGCGCGCAAGATCGCGGTGTAGCGGCTTATCGTGCGTCCTTCGAGGCTCGCTACGCTCGCACCTCAGGATGAGGGAGGTTGGCGCTAAGCGCCAAAATCGTAGCGTCGCCCCCTGTTTTTAGGGCTGACACCATATCTTGGATAAAGCGCCTTGGTCCTGCGGTTCGAGATTGGCGCTAGGAACCTACGCCCCTCATCCTGAGGTGCGAGCGCAGCGAGCCTCGAAGGGCGCACCCAAACCTACAAATTCGCCAGCAGTGCCGGCGTCGGCCAGCCATCGACGGGCAGGCCGAGCCTGATCTGTTCCTGGCGAATCGCCTCGCGGGTGTTGGTTCCCAAAATGCCGTCGATGCCGCCGACATCGTAGCCCTTGTCATGCAGCTTCTGCTGCAGGGTCTTCATGGCGTCGCCGGTGAGGCCGGCTTCCGGGGTGCGGCGCTCGAAGGGTGGCTCGCCGGCGAGACGGGTCGCCAGATGCGCTGCCGTCAGCGTGTAGGTGATCGACTGGTTCCATTCGAGATAGACGTCGTAATTGTCGAAGCTCAGGAAGGCCGGACCCTTGTGGCCCATCGGCAGCACGACGCCGGCCTTCAGGCCATTGTCCTTCAGCGGGTTGCCGTTGCGGTCGGTGACGCCCCAGGCGATGAGCTGCGACATCGGCAGCTTGTTGGTGCGGCCAGTCTGTTCCCAAGGCATATTGTCGGGAACGCGCACTTCGATCAGCCATGGCTCGCCGCGCTTCCAGCCGCGCGACAGGATCTTGTTGCCGGTGGTCATGATGACGTCGGGCGCGCTGTTGCGCAGGTCGACGATGCCGTCGCCGTCACCATCGACGCCGCGCAGCAGGTAGTCGGAGGGCAGGATCTGCGTCTGGCCGATCTCGCCGGCCCATGCGCCGGTGACATCTGCGGGCAGGATGCCGCGGTCGATCAGCGTCAGCAGCGGTATGATCTGCGGGCGGAAGAGCTGGGGCCGGCGGCAGTCATGCGACAGCGTCACGAGCGCGCTCAGCGTGTGGAAATCGCCCTGCACGGCGCCGAAGTCGGTCTCCAGCGCCCAGAAGGCGGCAATCACCGGTCCCGGCACACCGAATTCCTTTTCGGCGCGGGCGAATACGTCGGCATATTTCTTGAGATTGGCCGCGCCCTGCTTGAGGCGGTAGTCCGAAATCATGCGGCCGGAAAATTCAGCGAAGGTCTGGCTGAACACGCCCTGCGCACGGTCGCGCTGCAGCACTTTCGGGTCGATGTCGGAATTGTCGAGGGCAGTCAGGCCTTTTTCGCCGACGCCTGCGGCCTGCGCTTCGGCATGCAACGCTTTCTTCCAGGCAGCAAAATCACCGCCGCATTCCTGTGCCATCACAGGTGTTGCTACAAACGACACGAAAAGCGCCGCCAGCGCCGTAAAGCGTGCTACCATAAATATAACTCCAAGCCTTGATGCCCTCGATATCACCTTTGCCTAATGGACATGGCAAAAAACGGGCAACGGCGCGAATTAGCCGCATATCTGGCCGGATGGAAGCCGGATTTTCTCACGCTCGCGTGAGAAGGGCGAATATTCACTTATCGACGGCCTGTAACACCTTCTTACCGGGTGTTTTCCTTCAGCCATTTCTTCCACTGGGCTTCGCTGCCGTTGAAGACATTGATGTCGGCGTTGCCCTTGATGCCGGGCACGACGCCGGTGCCGGTATACTGCCAGAAGGTGAAGGGGTGGCTACCGTAGCGCTCTGCCGGATGTCCCGCCACCGAGCGCAGCCAGTAGGGGTAGCCCAGAAAGCCGGCAAGCTGGTTGTCGTCGAAGAAATCGATCGAAGTGTAGATGATCGGCTTCTTGCCGTAGTGCTTTTCGATGATCTCCAGGAACGTCTTCATTTCGCTGCGCACGGTGGCTGCTGGCGGACGAAGCTTGCAGGTCGGCGACTGAGGGTTCCACTCCATGTCGAGCACCGGCGGCAGCGCCGAGCGATCACGCGGTACGTTGCGGATGAACCACGCCGCCTGCTCGGCGGCAGGCCGGCAGAAATAGTAGAAATGATAGGCGCTGCGCGGCATGCCGGCTGCCCTGGTGTTGCGCCAGTGCTCTTCGAAATAATCGTCGACGCGGTCGCCCCCCTCGGTCGCCTTGATGAAAGCGAAGGAAATGCCGCTGCTGCGCGCCTTCTGCCAATCGATGGACGTCTGGTATTTCGACACGTCAGTGCCGTGGACGGCGTGCTGCCACGGGTTGCGGCCGGTCCAGTCATGCGGATCGTTATCGCCGAAGCGCGGATAGCGCACCATGACTTCGGCCTGCATGCCGCCCGAGCCGCCGCTGACAGTGCGCGAACTGACCGGGGCCAGATCGTCGACTGTCGTGCAGCCGCCAAGCGCTGCCAGCAGGATGATAGCCGCAAGACGGCGCATCGCGTCTCCCTGGCCGAAGCGTGCCGGCCGAACATTTCAGTTGAGCGTGTGCCCCATGACCCACGCAAACGATATTGCCTGATCCTGCCGCCCCACGCGGCAGTCTCCAAGCTCCGTCTTGCGCCATCATGGTTGATTTTCGGTTGACGGCGCTTGGTGCCTCATAAAATTTGCGTGACGAATGGCGGCAAATCCATGACCTTGTGGCCGTTGCGAGGAGGCGACGGCAATGCGGATTTTCCTGAGAATCGTGAAGTGGCTGCTGAGCCTCATCGTGCTGGCGGTCGTGGCGCTTGCCGGCTGGCTCTATTTCGCGCCGCCGGAGCTGATCCGCGTCGGCTCGGGCTATGCGGCAAAAATGGTCTGCTCCAACGTCTTCGTCGCCGGGCGCGACGCCAATGAGGTGCTGAAGGTGGACGTGCAGGCACCCGGCCACCCGCTTCTGCGGCTGATGTCGGTCAGCGTCGATACGGAAAAGGGCACCGTCTCGGCCGGGCTGTTCGGCATATTCGGCAAGTCGCTTTCGGTCGCGCGCGACAATGGCGGCTGCGCAGCCGTGCCCGACGGCGATGTCGCCGCTGCCAAGGCTTTCGCGCTGGAGCCGCCGGCGGAGGTCGCGCAGACCGACGCGCTCTGGCCGCAGGGCGAGCGCGTCGAGCCGTCGCAAAATCCCGCCGTTACCGCGATCCTCGACGATGCCGGCGCGACCGGTCCCGGCATGCGCGCGGTGGTGGTGGTCAAGAACGGCCGCGTCGTCGGCGAGCGCTATGGCGAGGGTTTTTCGGCCTCGACGCCACTGCTCGGCTGGTCGATGACCAAGACTGTGACGGCAGCGATCATCGGCACGCTGGTCAAGGACGGCAAGATGACGACCGACGCCACCGGCCTGTTCGAGCCGTGGAAGGCCGATGGCCGCGCCAGGATCAGCCTTGCCGACATGATGGCGATGTCGTCCGGCCTCGAATTCAATGAGGATTATGGCGACGTCACCGACGTCACGCGGATGCTCTACCTCGAACCTGACATGTCGGCCTTCGCCTGGGCCAAGCCGCTGGTCGGCGAGGTCGGCAAGGTGTGGAGCTATTCGTCCGGCACGACGGTGATGCTGTCGAAGCTCTGGCAGCAGGCGGTTGGAGACAAGACGCAGGCGCTGGCATGGCCGCGCAAGGCGCTGTTCGACCCGCTCGGCATGAACACCGCCGTGCTGGAAACCGACGCGCGCGGCACCTTCGTCGGCTCGTCCTATCTCTACGCCACGGCGCATGATTGGGCTCGCTTCGGCCAGTTCCTGGCAGACGATGGCGTCTGGAACGGCACACAGATCCTGCCTGCCGGTTTCGTCTCGTGGATGCGCGAGGAGGCACCGGCTTCGGAGGGCGAATATGGCCGCGGCCAGCTCTGGCTGCAGGGGCCGGAAGGTTCCGGTTCGGTCGAGGACGATCCCGACGCTGGCATCGAACTGCCGGCCGACACCTTCTGGATGCAGGGCCATGATGGTCAGTCGGTGGCGATCATCCCGTCGCAGAAGCTGATCGTGGTGCGGCTGGGACTGACGCCGGCCAAGCTCGGCTACAAGCCGCAGGCGATGGTGGCGGCGCTGGCGAAGGCGCTGGAGTAACGCTTACGACTTGATGACCGCCTTCACCGCGTATCCCCGATAAAGCGTTTCGAAAGAAAGGCTTGCGGCCTGCTTCTCGCATTCTGATTCCAGCACTTGCAGCAGTGATGCGCGTGGTTCGACGTGGAATTTGGCCAGCCATGCATGCAGTACCGTGCGGAACCAGAGCGGCAGGCGCTCTTGTTGGCCGAAATCGACGATGTGCAGCGAGCCGCCGGGTTTGAGGCCTGCAAGGGCTGCACCCACGGCCTTTTCCCAGCCGGGGATCATCGATAGCGAATAGGAAATGAAGACGCGGTCGAAGCCGGTTTCTCCGAACAGCGCCCTTGTTTCGAAGGCGGTGGCATCGCCTTGTGCGAGCGCGACGCGGCCGGCTATCCCTTCACGGGCAACCGAGATTTTTGCCGTCTCCAGCATTTCGTTCGAAATATCGAGGCCGAAGAATTTCACATCGCGGTAGCGCCGTGCAGCCAGAACGATGTTGCGGCCGGTGCCGCAGCCCAGTTCCAGCGCTGTGCCGCCCGCCGGCACATCCAGCCCATCGATAAGCTGGTCGCGGCCCAGTAGATAGTATTTGCGCGTCAGGTCGTAGATATGGCGCTGATGGCGGTAGACGCCGTCCATCAGGTTCGAATGGCTGGCGGTGTCGGTCGCGCTCATCAGTTCTTCACGTAGAGATGGAAGCCGCCATAGATCGCCGAGCGGTCGCGGGCCGAGAAATCCTGCGAGCGGGCTTCGTCGTAGCGCCACTGGTCGAGCAAAGCGGACGAGACGCGTCCGGGCAGCAGGCTCGGCTCGGCAGCGGTGCGGAAGATGACGCGCGCGCCGGGAGCAGCAGTGCGGGTGATTTCGGTCCACAGCGCGTTGAGCTGGTCGTCGCTCATCCAGTCCTGTGCGTCGAGAAGCACGAAGCGGTCGACCGAACCAGCCGATTTCTGCGCCAGAAGCTCGGTGAAATTGGCGTGATGGATCGACACGCGGTCGAGATTGCTGCGGATCATCTCGTAGTTTTCCGCTTCGAGATATGCGGGCAGGGCAGCCTCGCCCGGCTCAGGGTAGCGGCGCGCAAAAGCCTGCCAGGCGAAATAATTGTCCTTCAGCGGAAAATGGCAGGCGAGCTTTTCCAGCCGCTCATGCAGCACGCTGGCCATGGTGCCGTCACCGGAAGTGATCAGCGAGTCATATTGCGCGGGCGGAATGCCGAGGCCGAACAGCGAGGATTTTCGCGCGGTTGCCCAGCGCAGCATGCGCTTCTGAAAGACCGGTGCGATCTTCTCGTCGAAGAAGCGGCGCTGTTCCTCCAAGGTCTTTGCTGACATCAGCCCGCTCACATCGACGCCATAGAGGCGGCCGACGCGATGGCCGGCGGCGATGAACAGGCCGAGCAGGCCTTTCTGGTAGAAATTGCCATCGAAGGCGGCGATACGGCGTTTGCCGCGCCAGTTGCGCTTTTCCCAATAAGTTCGGCTGGTGCGGTCGAGATTGGGCGCGACGAACTGGTCGTAAGCGACAGAATTGTGGCTGTTGCCGGCGCTGCCGAAGAAACGGAACAGGTCGGCGTGCGAAGGCAAATGGCGCACCGCCGCATGCTTCATGCGGTTCAGCGAGATATGGGCGGTGTTGAGATCGACGGCATCGATCCTGGCCGGTGAGCGCGTGAGGTAGGCCAGCACATTGCAGCCGCCAGACGCGATGGTGACGATGCTGTGGCCTTGCCCCAGTTCCATCGCCTCCATGTCGACATCCGGGTCTTCCCAGATCTGCGGATAGACGAGGCCGGAAAAGAGCAAAGTGAACAGGCGCTCGGAAAGCCCTTCCTTCGACAAAGCGCGGTTCTGGTAGACGGCTTTTCCAAGGCGCTTGTTGCGGGCGAAACCGATTTCCGAAGAGACGTCGGTCATGGCAAGGCGATTCCCCGTTTGCGTTGTTGCAAGCGGGTAGCGCAGCGTCATGACAGGGCGGTGACAGTTTGACGGCGAAGGAGGGGATCGCGCCAGCGCTCACCTCCCCCTTGAGGGGAGGTCGGCGAGCGTAGCGAGGCGGGTGGGGTCGGTTCATGCCGAACTCGGCGCAAAAGGAACGTCGAGCACTGCCGCGGCGACCCCACCCGCCGCTATGCGGCGACCTCCCCTCAAGGGGGAGGTGGGCGTCGCGCCCCGCCTCAACCCTCCCCAAACCCTCCCGGCGTGGGCGTGGTCACGATCACCGCCTCTCCGGGCTGCAGCACGGTCTGGTCGCAGGCTTTCAGCATCTCGACCGAGCCATCATTGCGGCGGACTTTGGTCGAGCCGACCTCACCATTGCCGCCGCCATTCACGCCACGAGGCGGTGCTGCGCGATGGCTGGAGAGGATCGCGCATTCCATCTTTTCGAGGAAACGGATGGTGCGCTTGGTCCCGTCGCCGGCGTTCCACTTGCCCTTGCCGCCGGTGCCTTCGCGGATATGAAAATCCTCGAGCAGAACCGGAAAGCGCAGTTCCAAAATTTCCGGGTCGGTGAGGCGCGAATTGGTCATGTGGGTGTGGACGCCCGAGGTGCCGGCAAAACCACGGCCATTGTTCATCTGGCCGGCCGGCGAGCCGGAACAGATCGTCTCGTAATATTGATACTTCTTGTTGCCATAGGTCAGGTTGTTCATCGTGCCCTGCGCATTGGCCAGCGCGCCCATGGCGCCGAATATCGCATTGGTGACGTGCTGCGAGGTCTCGACATTGCCGGCCACGACCGCCGCCGGATAGCTCGGCCGCAGCATGCAGCCATCGGGAATGATGATGTTGATGGGCCGCAGGCAGCCGGCATTCATCGGGATCATGTCCTCGACCATGACGCGGAAGGCGTAGAGCACCGCCGCGCGTGCCACCGGCTCCGGCGCATTGAAATTGTTCTTCATGACCGGCGAGGTGCCGGTGAAGTCGACGGTCGCCTCGCGCTTGTCGCGGTCGACAGTGATCTTCACCTTGATGACCTGACCGGTGTCGGTCGGATATTCATATTCCGAACTGTCCGGCAGGCGCTCCAGCACGCGGCGCACGCTTTCGGCGGCATTGTCCTGGACATGGCCCATATAGGCTTCGACCACGTCCAGCCCGAAATGCGCGACCATCTTGCGCAACTCGGCCACGCCCTTCTCGTTGGCGGCAATCTGCGCCTTCAGGTCGGCAATGTTCTGATGCGGGTTGCGGGCCGGGTAGGGGTGGTCGGTCAGCAGATGCTCAAGTTCGGCCTCGCGGAATTTCCCGCGTTCGACGAGCCGGAAATTGTCGATAAGGATGCCTTCTTCATCGACCGTCGTCGCCAGCGGCGTCATCGAGCCGGGTGCTGTGCCGCCGACATCGGCGTGATGGCCGCGCGAGGCAACGTAGAAGAGGATTTCCTCCCCCGTCGAGGGGGAGGTGACGCCGGAGGCGGCGGAGGGGGTACTTTCAGAAGGCACCGCCAGAACGTCGAGCACTGCCGCGGCGACCCCACCCGCCCGCTCCGCGGCCACCCTCCCCTCAAGGGGGAGGGAAAACACCGGCGTCACCACGGTGATATCCGGCAGATGCGTGCCGCCATTATAAGGTGCGTTCAGCGCGAAGACGTCGCCGGGGTGGATGTCACCTTCGTTGAGGCGGATGATCGTTTCCACCGAGCGGTCCATGGAGCCGAGATGCACCGGCATATGCGGCGCGTTGGCGACCAGCGCGCCGGTGCGGTCGAAGACGGCGCAGGAGAAATCCAGCCGCTCCTTGATGTTGACGGAATAGGCGGTGTTCTGAAGCGTAACGCCCATCTGCTCGGCGATCGACATGAACAGGTTGTTGAACACCTCCAGCATCACCGGATCGGCCTCGGTGCCAAGCGCCGCTTGCCGGCGCTTTTTGCTCATGCGGCGAATGACAACGTGGTTCTGGTTGGTGATTTCAGCTCGCCAGCCCGGTTCGACAACGATGGTCTGGTGGCTTTCGATGATCAGCGCCGGGCCGGAAATGAGGCAGGACGGACGCAAATCTTCGCGGCGGTAGATGCCCGCCTCGTGCCATTGGCCTTCGGTGTAGAGGCGGCGGGTTTCCGATGGCTTCGCCTCAACCTTTGCTGGTCCTGCGGGAGCGTAGGCTTCCGTCTTATCTTGCCCGCTGCTGTCAGTGCCCTCAACGCCGACGGCTTCGACGATCATCGGCTTGTTGTCGTAGACGAAGCCGAACTGTGCCTTGTGCGCGGCCTCGAAATCGCCGACCGCCTGCGCCACCGAGCCGGCCTCGAAATTGACCGGCAAAGCTGTGTCGGTGCCGTCGTAGCGGATATGCAGCACTGGCCGCCACGCGACGTTTTCCTCGGCTATGCCCTGATTGGTGAGTTCGGCAAGCGTGTCCTTGCGCAGGGCAGCGATCATGTCGTTGATTGCGCTGAGCGACTCTTCGGTCAGCGGCTTCAGCAGTGCCTGCTGACGCGAGGCGAAGACAGACGACAGGCCGATGCCATAGGCCGAGAGCAAGCCGGAGAAGGGGTGGATGAGCACAGCCTCCATCCCCAGCGCGTCGGCCACCAGGCAGGCATGCTGGCCGCCGGCGCCGCCGAAGCAGTTCAGCAGATATTCGGTCACGTCATAGCCGCGCTGGACGGAAATCTTCTTGATGGCGTTGGCCATGTTCTCGACGGCGATGGTGACGAAGCCTTCCGCCACCGATTCCGGGCTGCGGCCATCGCCGATCTCGGCGGCAAGCGCCTCGAATTTCTGGCGGACCACATCGGTATCGAGCGGCTGGTCCTGATCGCGCCCGAAGATCGCCGGGAAGAAATCGGGCTGCAGCTTGCCGAGCATGACATTGGCGTCGGTGACGGCGAGCGGCCCGCCGCGGCGATAGCAGGCGGGACCGGGATTGGCGCCGGCCGAATCCGGGCCGGCGCGGAAGCGGCCTGCCTCGAAATGCAGGATCGAGCCGCCACCGGCAGCCACCGTGTGGATGCGCATCATCGGCGCGCGCACGCGCACGCCGGCGACCTCGGTGTCGAAGGCGCGCTCATATTCGCCGTCATAATGCGCGACATCGGTCGAGGTGCCGCCCATGTCGAAGCCGATGACCTTTTCGAAGCCGGCGATTTTTGCGGTCTCGACCATGCCGACGACGCCGCCGGCCGGGCCGGACAGCAGCGCGTCCTTGCCCTGGAACATGTCAGCGGCGGTGAGCCCTCCGGAGGACATCATGAACATCAGGCGGGGTGTTTCCCTCCCCCTCGAGGGGAGGGTGGCTACGAAGTCGCCGGGTGGGGTCGTAGCGGCAGTGCTCGACGTTTCCTTGCGCCGAGTGCTGCCTTGACCGACCCCCTCTGGCTGCTTCGCAGCCATCTCCCCCTCAAGGGGGGAGACAATGCCCAACTCCCCAGCCACCCGGCTGACATAACGCGACAGGATCGGCGACAGATAGGCGTCCACCACCGTCGTGTCGCCCCGCCCGACCAGCTTCACCAGTGGCGAGACCTCGTGGCTGACCGAGACCTGGCCGAAGCCGATCTTGCGGCAGACCTTTGCCACGACCTGTTCATGCTCGGGGAATTTCCAGGCATGCATGAAGACGATGGCGACGGCGTCGATGCCGTCTGCCTTCGCCTGTTCGATCGCGGGCTTGACGGCAGCTATGTCGAGCAAGCGTTCCACCGTACCGTCGGCGCGAACCCGCTCCTCGACTTCGATGACACGCTCGTAGAGCTGTTCGGGGAGAATGATCTCTTTCGCGAAAATGTCGGGGCGGGCCTGATAGGCAATGCGCAGCGCATCGCGAAAGCCCTTGGTGATGAGCAGCAGGACGCGGTCGCCCTTGCGTTCCAGAAGCGCATTGGTGGCGACCGTCGTGCCCATCTTGATGTCGCCGATGCGCGTCGAGGGAACCGGCTCGCCGGACTTTACGCCAAGAAGATCGCGAATGCCCTGGATGGCGGCGTCGCGATAGGCTTCAGGATTTTCCGACAGCAGCTTGCGTGGATGAAGCCCGCCTTCCGGGTCGCGGCCGATGACATCGGTGAATGTGCCGCCGCGATCGATCCAGAAATCCCACGTCTTGGCGTTCATTGGAGCGTCTCCCGGCAATCGATCTTGGATATCAGGGCCAAGACTGCTATACAGCAAAACGAGGCCATTTCGTCAATGTTTTGTCGATAAAATGTAATTGAGGCTCTGCGCTGATGACTGAAACGAACCCCCTCGTCGGCCCGGTCGTTGCGGCCGCGCATCTGGCCGATGGCGCCATGCCGGCGCTTTCGGAGATGGAATTCGCGCTGACCATCCTGGGTAATGCCTTCCAGCGTTGGATGGCGCGCTGCATGGGTGCTGCCGGACTTCCCGGCCTTGCGCCGCTTGATGTGCTGATCCTGCATGCCACCAATCACCGGGGCCGCGAGAAGACGCTGGCCGACATCTGCATGATGTACAACATCGAAGACACCCATGTGGTGGCCTATGCGCTGAAGAAGCTGGAAGGGCTCGAGCTGATCCAGACCGGGCGGCGCGGCAAGGAAAAGACCGTCAAGGTGACAGAGGAGGGCGCTGCCGCGTGTCAGCGCTATCGCGAGGTTCGCGAGGCGCTGCTGGTTTCCAGCATTAAAGGGCTGAAATTCGATGAGGCGGAGATGAGCGGCATCGCGGCGCTCATGCGCGCATTATCCGGGCAATACGATCAGGCAGCACGTGGGGCGGCGAGTCTCTAGGCACGGAAAGTCTATTTGCCGAAGTGCTAAAGTGTTCCGGCATTTGACGAAATGTTTCTTCGTGTCAGCGTAAGTGACGCAACCCAAACAATAGTTTGCACATTTTGAACACGACCGTCTGATAAATCAGGCGTTGTTTGTGAAGGAGAGATATTATGAAGAAGCTTATTCTTGC
Source organism: Mesorhizobium sp. DCY119 (assembly GCF_003590645.1). NCBI lineage: Bacteria > Pseudomonadati > Pseudomonadota > Alphaproteobacteria > Hyphomicrobiales > Phyllobacteriaceae > Mesorhizobium > Mesorhizobium sp. DCY119. The sequence continues at coordinate 2,065,844 of NZ_CP031834.1, forward strand.
GTCAGTTTCCGCCGTCGCGCTTTTCGGTATTGCCGCGTGCAGCGACAGCTCCGACAGCACGACGACGCAGAGCACCACACCGCCCGCCACGACCGAACCGGCAACGCCGCCGGCAGCGGCTCCCGCACCTGACACCAGCACGGGTACTGGCGGTACGACCACTCAGCCTGCCGCGCCTGCGCAGTAACCACTGAGTACGCGTAAATCAGAGTATGGCGGCTCAGGCTGCCGTGAAAGGCCGGGGAAACCCGGCCTTTCCTTTTGTCGCAACCTTCGGATTCTGCCTCGCCAAGAAAGCCGTTTCACCTTAAGAAGCGGCTTATGTCGATTTGGGCCAGCATAGGCGACTTCATCAACCGCGTTTCCGCTTCCGCAGCATCCGGCATCGCCGATGTCGTCGAGGCGGTGCGAACGGTGTTCGAGGGAGACGTAGAACTGCGCCGCCGCGTATCCTTTTCGGTGGCGATGATCGCGCTATCGGCCAAGATGGCGAAAGCCGATGGCGTGGTAACGCAGGACGAAATCCGCGCTTTCCGCGAGATTTTCGAGATTCCGCCGAAGGAAGCGCACAATGTCGCGCGGCTTTACGATCTCGCCAAGCAGGATGTCGCGGGCTTCGAAACTTATGCGCAGCGCATGGCCGGGCTTTGCGGCTCGGGCCATCAGAACTGCGCCATGCTGGAAGATATCCTCGACGGGCTGTTCCACATTGCCAAGTCGGACGGTGTGCTGCATGAGCGCGAGAGCCTGTTTCTGAAGCGCGTTTCGGAGATTTTCCGGATCGAGGAGGCGCATTATCAGACCATTCTGTCGCGGCATCTCGATCTCGGTGATGCTGACCCTTATGTCGTTCTCGGTATCGAGCGCGGAAAACCTTTCAAGGATGTGCGCAAGCATTATCTCACGCTGGTCGCAAACAACCATCCGGACAAGCTGATCGGCCGCGGTTTGCCGGAGGAGTTTATCAAGATCGCCACGACGCGCGTCGCCGCCATAAACGCCGCTTATGAAATGATCGAGCGCGGAGCGCGCGCCGCATGAGCGGATTTCCGCCCGATCATCCCGGCGCCGAGATCCGCGTTTCACGGAATTTCACACCGCGCCGTGGCACCGACCGGCCGGACATGATTATTCTCCACTACACCGGGATGGCGACGGGCGAAGCGGCCGAGGCTTGGCTGTGCGATCCGGCGAGCGAAGTGTCTTCGCACTATCTGGTGCATGAGGACGGGCGCATCGTTCAGATGGTGCGCGAAAGCGATCGCGCCTGGCATGCCGGCAAGAGTTTCTGGCGCGGCGAGACCGACATAAACTCCTGGTCGGTCGGAATCGAGATCGTCAATCCGGGCCATACCCTGGGTTACAAGGCCTTTCCAAAGGGGCAGATTGAGGCAGTTATCGGGCTTTGTGGTGGAATTTCCGGGCGCCATGGCATCGTGCCTGAAAGAATTTTAGCGCATTCTGATGTGGCACCGGGTCGCAAGGTGGACCCCGGCGAAAAATTTCCATGGCGAATTCTGGCGCATGCAGGCGTCGGCCATTTTGTGGAGCCCGCCCGCACGCGCAAGGGCTCGATGCTGAAGCCCGGGGACGAGGGCGTTGCCGTCGAAAGGCTGCAGTCGATGCTCGCGCTCTACGGTTATGGGATTGAAATCACTGGAATTTTTGATTCTCGGACTGAAATCGTGGTCGCTGCGTTCCAGCGCCACTTTCGCGTCAGCAGGGTAGACGGCATTGCCGATCCCGCCACCGTTGAAACACTGCGCCGCCTGCTGTCCAAACTGCCGGCCAGTTCCGCCTGAAGTATACCGGCGAGCGAACTGTCGTTACAAAGTGTAACCTAAAGTTACTTTGCCGGCCTTCATTGCCGCCAAATCGACCGGCAAACCCATTGCCGTGCAGATGGTGAAGATGTCCCCAAGATAGCTTGCCGTTGAGTAAGGGTTGCTGCGTGATTTCTTCACGCGGCCAATAAACAGATTAGGTAATCATGAAGAAACTGACCGTTCTCACGGCAGCTTTTGCTGTCGGCTTGATAGGCTTTGCCGCGAATGCGGAGGCCGCTTCCACAAGAAAAGATGAAAATGTCGTCGTCGTGCCTTCGGTCAAGGGAAAGGCGAACGTGAAGGTCGCGGATGCGAAGGTCTCGAAGCGGGACGTGAAGAAGACGACGAGCGTCAAGAAGACGACCGGCGTGAAGAAGGCCAAGGCTCAGAAGAGTGGTTCGAAGGTCAAGCAGGTGGTCATGAAGAGCCGCAAGAGCGGCACGAAGACCGAGATCGACATGACGCAGACTGCTTCGATCGGCAAGAAGGGCGCGAACACGCAGAAATATGCCGGTGCACAGTATAGCAGCATCGTTGCTCGTTATGCCGCAACCTACGGCGTGCCGGTGTCGCTCGCCCATGCCGTCATTCGCGTTGAAAGCAATTACAATCCGAATGCGCGCGGCAGCGCCGGGGAAATCGGGCTGATGCAGATCAAGCCGTCGACGGCCCGCATGATGGGTTACAGCGGCGGTGCCGGTGGATTGTTCAACCCCGAGACCAACATCAAATTCGGCATGAAGTATCTGGCCATGGCCCATTCGCTGGGCGGCGGCACCACCTGCGGCACGGTTCTGAAGTACAATGCCGGCCATGCCGCAACGCGCATGAACCCGGTTTCGTCGGCCTATTGCAGCAAGGTGAAGCAGCAACTCGCCATGAACTGAGAGGCCGCCTGCTAACTCTACCCTGACGGTCATCTGACGCGGCAGGGCGAGTTATCAAACGACCTCTGGTCACTATTGCCGTGGAATGCATGAAGCCTGCTTGAAAAAGCAGGCTTTTTCATTTGCCTTTTCAGGCGCGAACCCCTTTATACGCATTGCCAGCCGGCCGGGCGGCCGCACCAGCGAGAGCCGAAAGGCTGCGGGTGAGGAAAGTCCGGGCTCCATGGAAACACGGTGCCGGATAACGACCGGCGGGGGCGACCCCAGGGAAAGTGCCACAGAAAGCAAACCGCCGCGCTTGCGCGGTAAGGGTGAAAGGGTGGGGTAAGAGCCCACCGCGCGACTGGCAACAGGAGCGGCAAGGTAAACCCCACCGGGAGCAAAACCGAATAGGGATGGTATGAGGGGGGAAACCTCTCAGGGCTGTTTCCGGCCCTGCCATCCGGGTAGGTTGCATGAGGCGCATGGCAACATGCGTCCAAGACGAATGGCCGCCACGTTTTTGCGCCGCAAGGTGCAAAGGCCATACAAAACCCGGCTTATAGGCCGGCTGGCATTTTAACTTAAACTCTTCCGTTTCAGCGGCTTGCGAGATTTTTCAGGTGCGTCGAGTCATCGACTTCGCGCGATGAATCGGTTTGGCCTGCTCAATGGTGCTTCTTGAATGTGGTGCGATTTAATCGTACCATTTTGGTCAAAGGAGATGCGTCATGGGACATGTCGACAAACGCAGCATCACGCTTTCGCCGGAACTCGCGGCGAGTGTCGATGACGCCGTTGCAGCGGGCGAATATGCGTCGGCCAGCGAAGTCATCCGCGACGCGCTACGCCAGTGGAAGGAGCGCCGCGACCTGTTCGGGTATTCGATAGAGGAGTTGCGGACGCTGATTCAGGAGGGGATTGATAGCGGGCCGGGGCGGTTCTCCTCGATGGATGAGATCAAGAAAGAAGCGCGTAGCCGACTGGCAAAGAGCCGCTGATGACATATCTGCCGGTAAGGAAGTCCGCCCGCGCAGAAGAAGATTTGATCGACATCTGGCTTTACGTCGCAGCGAATAACGAGGCTGCAGCTGACCGTCTTCTCGACAGATTTCAGGCTCGTTGGGAACTGCAACCTTATTCAGGCATGGAGCGAACCGACATTGCGGCAAGCATCAGGCATCTGGTCATGGGCGAATATCTGACCTTCTACCGGATCGCCGCAGATCACATCGAAATCCTCCGCGTCCTTCACGGCAAGCGCGACATCACCGCCGACGATCTCGAAGCCTGATCGGTTCAGCCGCTCACATTATCCAGCGAAGCCTTGATCGCCGTCCAAAGCTCCTCTGCCGGCTCGCAGCCGATCGCGATGCGCACGAAGCCCGGCGGCACTGCGTCGCCGCGCTTGTTGCGGCGCTCGGCCGATGTGTGGACGCTGCCGAAGGACGTGGCCGCCTGCATCAAGGTGCAGCCATTGATGAAGTCTTCCGCCTGGTCCTCCGAATCAAGCACGATGCTGATCAGAAAGCCGAAGCGTTCCATCTGGGCGCGGGCGAGATTGTGCGAAGGATCTCCTTCAAGACCTGGAAAGCGCACGAGTTTCACCGCCGGATGCTCTTTCAGGCGTCGCGCTATCACCTCGGCGGACGAGCACATGCGGTCGAACCGCACTTCCAGCGTTTCAAGGCCGCGATGCACCAGCCAGGCGTCGAATGGGCTCGGGATGCTGCCGGCGGTTTGGCGCCAATCCTTGATGGCGGTGATGATATCGGCGTCGCGGCTGGCGACATGGCCGAACAGGGCATCGGAGTGGCCGTTCGGCGCCTTGGTGTCGGCTGCCACGACGATATCCGCGCCGAGGTCGAGCGGGCGCTGGCCGTAGGGCGTCATGGTGGTGTTGTCGGCGACGAGGATTGCGCCGGCGGCGTGGACGGCTTCGGCAACCGCGGTGATATCGCAGATGTCGAGCGTCGGGTTGGATGGCGTTTCGATGAAGACCAGCCGATAGCCGGAAAAACCGCTGTCGAGGAAGGTCGCGGTAGGCCGGACATCCAGTTCGACGCCAAGCTTGCCCAGGAACCTGTCGGCAAGAATTCGGGTCGTGTGATAGCCGTCGGCAGGCAGGAGAATGCGGTCACCGGATTTAAGCATTGCAAAGAATACCGCTGCGATCGCCGCCATGCCGGAAGGGAAGGCGACGCTCGGCGCGTCTTCCAGATGGGTGAGCAATTCCTCCACGGCATCCCACGTCGGATTGGAGAAGCGGCCATATTGGTGAAAGCCGGTCGAATCACCGGGGGCGTGAAAGGTCGCCGACATCGTCAGTGGCAGGGGAATCGGCTCGCCGCGTTCGAGCTTTCTGCCGCGCAGATGGGCAAGAGATGCGGCGCGCGAATGGCTGTCTTCGAACATGCTTTCAAGGCTTTCGACAGGTTTGCGGTTCCTTGCAACGCTATTCTGGTCGGCTGGCGCGGGCAAGGTGAGTGGTGCTGGGCCAGACGCTTCTAAACGGTTCGTTAGGCTTAATGGACGATAAAGGTGGCAATGCCGTCAAAGCCGCTGAAAGCGGCGGCGTGGCAGTCGTTGTGTAGTCCGTTCCCGTTGACGCCCATATTGGCCCATGCTATCCCATTCGGATAATCAAGACTTCGTTCCAGTCCCGGGTGAAGCGTTCCCCAAGCGATTAGTCGCGGCGGTCGCGCGGGGCGATCTTTTAGCATTCGAAAGCAGGGATCTGGGTGCGAAGGCACCGCGTTGCGACAACGCGGGGGACAAGATGGCAAGCGACGCGACGGGGGCGGCTGTATCAATTGATGGACCGGTTTCTGTCCAATGCGGTGAACAGGATCGATGCCAAGGGCCGGGTTTCGGTTCCGGCGCATTTCCGTTCGGTCGTGCAGAAACGCGGTTATTCGGAACTCTACGCTCTGCGCGCGCTGGACATTCCGGCGCTGGATGTCGGCGGGCTCGATCTGCTCGACCGTTACGAGCAGCGCATCGCGCAGGAAGATCCGTTCCTGCAGACTGCGGACGACATGTCCTTTTTCTGTCATGGCGACGGGATGTTCCTGAAGCTGGATCAGGACGGCCGCATAACGGTCTCGGATTTCATGCGCGAGCACACCGGCATCTCCTCGGAGGTGGTGTTCGTGGGTCGTGGCAATTTCTTTCAGATGTGGGAACCGGAACGTCTGCGCGCCTATGGCGCGGAAGTGCGTGCGCGGCTCTTGAAGCTTCGGCAGGGGGCGGGCGCAAAGCCGGTGGAGGAAGCGGAATGATGACGAGCGATGGCGAAGACGATCATGCCGTTGGCGGATCGGCTCCCCACATTCCGGTTCTGCTCGATGAAGTGATCTCGGCATTGGCGCTTGAGACAGGCGACAGGATCGTTGACGGCACTTTTGGCGCAGGCGGTTATACGAAAGCAATTCTGGCGCAGGGCGCGAATGTCGTTGCCGTGGATCGCGATCCCGATGCGATTTCTGCCGGGCGCGAACTCGAGGCGCAATCGGGCGGCCGTCTGCAACTGGTGCACGGGCCGTTCTCGCAGCTCGACGATTATGCACACGATGTCGATGGCGTCGTGCTCGATATCGGCGTTTCCTCGATGCAGCTCGACCAGGCCGAGCGCGGCTTTTCCTTCCGCTTCGACGGCCCGCTCGACATGCGCATGGCGCAGGAAGGCCTCAGCGCTGCCGATGTCGTCAATCGCTTCAAGTCGGGCGATCTCGCCCGTATCTTCGGCTTTCTCGGTGAGGAGCGTCACGCCGGGCGCATCGCACGCATGATCGAGAAGCGCCGTGCAGTGCGCTTCTTCGAGCGCACGCGCGATCTGGCCGAGGCGATTGCCGATCACGTCGGGCGCAATCCCAAGGACAAGATCCATCCGGCGACGCGCGTCTTCCAGGCGCTGCGCATCTACGTCAATGACGAGCTTGGCGAACTGGCGCGCGCGCTGTTTGCCGCCGAGCGAGCATTGAAGCCCGGCGGACGACTGGTCGTGGTGACCTTCCATTCGCTCGAGGATCGCATCGTCAAGCGCTTCATCGTCAATCGTTCCGGCAGTGCTGCCGGCTCGCGCTACATGCCTGAAACGCAGGTCCAGGCTGCAACCTTCGAAAAATCGGGCGGCGCAGTCGGACCTTCCGAGGCCGAGACCGAAGCAAATCCGCGCGCGCGTTCTGCCAAGCTGCGCGCCGCGATCCGCACGGAAGCGCCGTCGCGTTCCGACGACCTGTCGATCTTCGGCCTACCCAAACTCCCTGAAATCCGGTCCGAAAGGTAAGAAACAAATGTTCCGCACAAGCGACATCGTTCTCATCGCGGTCATGGTTTCGGCGGCTGCCTTCACCTACAAGACCAAGCATGATGCGGAAAGCCAGCTCGACGCCGCGCGCAAGATCGAGCAGCAGATACGTTTCGAGGAAGACTCCATCGATCTGCTGAAAGCCGACTGGAGCCTGCTGACCCAGCCCGCGCGCCTGCAGAAACTGTCGGAGCTTTACGAGTCCCAGCTTCAGCTGCAGCCGGTGGAGGCGCGCCAGGTCGTAACTCTCGACGATCTGCCGGCGCGTCCCGTCGACATACCGGATTTCTCGACGCAGCGGCTCGGTGGCATGGCCGATAGCGGAACCGACAAGATCGTGACGGGGGCGGTGACTCAATGATGAAGTTTTGGCGCAAGCGCATCTCGAAGGCTGAATCCTCAACGGCGTCGATCATCGTCGAGGGCGCGCGCAAGGCGACAGGCGGACGGTCGAAAAACCGCGTGGTCATGACCATGGCGGTGTTCCTGGGCATTTACGCGACCATCGCGGGGCGTCTCGTCTATCTCGGCTTCCAGGACCCCGAAGCTTCGGGTGGCCCCGTCTCGCGGGTCACCGCGTCGCGTCCCGACATTGTCGACCGCAACGGCGAGGTGCTGGCCACGGACATCAAGACGGCTTCGCTGTTTGCCGAACCGCGCCGCATCGTCGATGCCGACGAGGTCATCGAGAAGCTCCAGACCGTGTTGCCCGACATCGAAGTCGAGCAGACCTACAACAAGCTGAAGAGCGGTACCGGTTTCGTCTGGCTGAAGCGCCAGCTTTCGCCGAAGCAGCAGAACGACATCATGCAGCTCGGCCTGCCGGGCATCGGCTTCCGTACCGAGAAGCGGCGCTTCTATCCGGGCGGCCCGACGGCTTCGCACATTCTTGGCCTGACCAATATCGACAATCAGGGCATCGCCGGAATGGAGAAGTATATCGACGATCAGGGCCTTGCCGATTTGCAGGCCTCGGGTCTGGCAACAGCGAAAGACCTGAAGCCGGTGCGGCTTTCGATCGATCTTCGTGTGCAGCATATCGTGCGCGACGAGGTCTCCCGCGCCATGGAAAAATTTCACGCCATTGCGGCGGGTGCGGTCGTGCTCAACGCCAAGACCGGCGAAGTTCTGGCCATGGCCTCAGTGCCGGACTTCGACCCGAACAATCCCTACAACGCGCTCGACAAGGATCACCTGAACCGCATGTCGGCAGGCACCTACGAGATGGGCTCGACCATCAAGAGCTTCACCACCGCGATGGCGCTGGATTCGGGCAAGGTGACGCTCAACAGCACCTTCGACGCGCGTCGGCCGATCACCATCGGCCGCCAGACGATCCGCGACTTCCACGGCAAGGGCCGCATTCTGACCGTGCCGGAAGTGTTCATCTATTCGTCCAACATCGGCTCGGCGCGCGAGGCTGACGTGGTCGGCATCGAGGGACACCGTGAGTTCCTGAAGCGCATTGGCCTTCTCGACCGCATGAAAACCGAACTTCCGGAAGTGGCGCGCCCGTCCGAGCCGAAAGTCTGGAAGAAGGTGCATTCGATCACCATCGCCTTCGGCCACGGCATGTCGACGACACCGCTGCAGACGGCTGTCGGTGCGGCGGCGCTGATGAACGGCGGCCTGCTGTTCGAGCCGACATTCCTGCCGCGCACGCAGGCGCAGGCCGACGCTGTGGCCACGCGCGTGATAAAGGAAAAGACCGGCGAGGATATGCGCTACCTCTACCGTTTGAACGCGACCGCGCCCGGCGGCTCCGGCAAGCGCGCTGCAGTTCCCGGCTATCGCGTCGGCGGCAAGACCGGCACCGCCGAAAAAGTCGTGAACGGCCGTTACTCCTCGACTGTCCGGTTCAACGCCTTCGTCGCGGCCTTCCCGATGGAAGACCCGCAATACATCGTGCTCAGCATTATCGATGAGCCGAAGCCCGAAAAGCCCGGCGCGGGCGCCACGGCCGGGTTCAATGCGGCACCTATTGTGTCGAATATCATCAGGCGTTCTGCTTCCTTTCTTGGCGTACAGCCAGATTTCGGCCATGAAACTGAAGCTAAGCTGGTTTCGTACCAATGATTCTCGAGGCGCGCCGGCAAAGCGCGCCATTTGTTTATGACGAACGGACTTCGATGAAGCTGAAAGAACTTGCCGGTATCCTGCCTGTCGAAGGGACATTTCCAGGCGATCTGGAGACGGGCGGAGTTTCTTCGGACTCCCGCACGATACAGACTGGCGACATCTTCGTGGCCGTGGCCGGCACCAAGGCCGACGGCGCGGTTTATGCCGCTGACGCCGAAAAGCGTGGTGCGGCAGCGATCGTCGCCGCCAAGGGCGCGCAGTTGGGCTCGCCCTCTATCCCGGTGCTGTCGGTGGACGATCCGAGGCGTGCGCTGGCGCTGCTTGCGGCTCGGCTATTCAGCGGTCAACCCGAAACCATGGTCGCCGTGACGGGCACGAGCGGCAAGACGTCCGTCGCAGCGTTCACGCGTCAGATTTGGGAGCGGGCGGGCTTCGCAGCAGCCAGCATCGGCACCACCGGCGTCGTCGCACCTGGCCGCAACGAATATGGTTCGCTGACCACGCCCGACCCGGTCGAACTCCATCGCCTGCTGTCGGAATTGGCCAAGGCCGGCGTGACCCATGCTTCGATGGAAGCTTCCAGCCATGGCCTCGACCAGCGCCGACTGGATGGCGTGAAGCTTGCCGCCGGCGGCTTCACCAATCTCGGCCGCGACCATATGGATTATCATCCGACGGTCGAGGAATATCACCAGGCAAAGCTTCGCCTGTTCGACACGTTGCTGCCGAAAGGCGCGCCGGCGGTGATCTTTGCCGACGATCCATGGTCGCAGCCGACCGTCGCCGCCGCGAAGGCGGCAGGCCTCGAAGTGCTGACCGTCGGCCGCCACGGCGACTTCCTGCGCTTGAAGCGCGTCGAGCACGAGCGCTATCGCCAGCGCGCCGAGATCGAAGCCGGCGGCATTATTCATGAAATCGATCTGCCGCTGGCCGGCGATTTCCAGATCTACAACGCGCTGGTTGCTGCCGGTCTTGCCATTGCTACGGGCACGGACGCCGCAAAGGCGCTTGGTGCGCTCGAAAAGCTGAAAGGCGCTCCCGGCAGGCTGGACCTCGTCGGTACCACCGTCGAAGGCGCGCCGATCTATGTCGATTACGCCCACAAGCCAGACGCGCTGGAGAATGTGCTGGCTTCTGTCCGTCCCTTCACGACCGGCCGTGTCGTCGTGGTGTTCGGCTGCGGCGGCGATCGTGATCGCGGCAAGCGTCCGATCATGGGCGAGATCGCGACACGTCTCGCCGATGTCACCATCGTCACCGACGACAATCCGCGCTCGGAAGTACCCGAGACGATCCGCGCCGCCATTCTGGCCGCCGCACCCAATGCCATCGAGATCGGAGACCGCCGCGCCGCCATTCGCGAGGCGATATCGATGCTTCACGCCGGCGATACGTTGATCGTCGCGGGCAAGGGCCACGAGGAAGGCCAGACCATCGGTTCCGAAACCTTCCCGTTCTCGGATCATGAAGAAGTGCGGCAGGCTCTTAGGGAGCATGCGGCATGAGCTTGCTCTGGACCTCCGATGCGCTGATTGCGGCAATGGACGGTCGCCCGCTCGGGCATATGCCTGATGGCATAACCGGCATTTCCATCGACAGCCGCAGCCTGAAGCCGGGAGAGGCGTTTTTCGCCATCAAGGGCGAGGCCATGGACGGCCACGATTTCGCAACCGCCGCAGTCAAGGCTGGTGCGGGTCTGCTGGTCGTGGCCGAAGGCAAGCTGCCGGCGCTCGGGCGACTGACCGCGCCGATGATCGTCGTGCCGGACGTGCTGGTAGCACTCGAAAAGGCCGGCATCGCAGCACGCGCCCGTGCACAGGGCAAAATCATCGCCGTGACCGGTTCGGTCGGCAAGACCAGCACCAAGGAAGCGCTGCGTCACGCGCTTTCGGCTGTGGGCAAGGTGCATGCCTCGGCCGCGTCCTTCAACAATCACTGGGGCGTGCCGCTGACGCTCGCCCGCATGCCGGAAGATTGCGATTACGCCATCTTTGAGATCGGCATGAACCACGAGAATGAAATCCGCCCGCTGGTGAAGATGGTGAGGCCGCATATCGCGATCATCACCGCCATCGCGGCGGCGCATCTCGGGCATTTCAAGAGCCTCGACGATATCGCCAAGGCCAAGGCTGAGATTTTCGAGGGTATCGAGCCGCATGGCACGGCGCTCATCAACCGTGACGATGCTCGCTTCAAGCTGCTGGAAAAGCTGGCGCATGCGGCCGGCGTCGAAAATGTCGTCGGTTTCGGAGAGCATGTGCGGGCGCAGGTGAAACTCACCAATTTTGTGCTTCACGCCGATCATTCGATCATGACGGCGAAGGTGCTAGGCAAGGAAGTTGCCGCCAAGATCGGCGCCCCGGGCCGTCACATCGTCCAGAACGTTCTGGCGGTTCTCGGTGCTGCGCATCTTGCCGGCGCAGACGTGACCAAGGTGGCTTTGGCGCTCGAAGATCTGGTGCCGGAGCGCGGTCGCGGGCAACGCCATGTGCTGCGTCACCGCGAGGGGCCGTTCACGCTGATCGATGAGAGCTACAACGCCAATCCGGCATCCATGAAGGCGGCGATGGCGCTTCTGGAGGCGACGCCGGTTTCGGGAGAGGGGCGGCGTGTCGCTGTGCTTGGCGATATGCTGGAGCTTGGCCAGCATTCGGCGAAGCTGCACGCAGCGCTGGCCGAGCTTGTCACCGAAGGCAAGACCAATCGCGTCTTTCTCGCCGGGCCGGAGATCAAGGCTCTGGCGGAGGTTCTGCCGAGCGATTTTCATACTGAGTACCGGGCAAGCGCGCAGGACCTCAAGTCGGTCCTGATCAAGGCGATCCGTCCGGGCGACGTCATCATGATCAAGTCATCGAAGGGCATCGGTTTTTCGAAACTTGTCGATGCGCTTCTCGAAAAGTTCCCGGCGCAGGCCGGAAGCACTGCAAACAGCTGATCGCGGTCCGGGGAAAGGCCTTAGATGCTTACTTTACTGGTTGATTTTGCGGACCATTTTTCGGCCTTCAATGTCTTTCGCTACATCACGTTCCGCACCGGCGGAGCGCTGATCACCTCGGCGCTGATCGTCTTCATCTTCGGGCCGATGATCATCAACTCGCTGAGGGTCAGGCAGGGCAAGGGTCAGCCGATCCGCGCCGACGGGCCGCAAACCCATTTCAAGAAGGCCGGCACCCCGACCATGGGTGGCCTGATGATCATCTCGGGCATCGTCGGTTCGTCGCTGCTATGGGCGAATATAACCAGCGCCTATGTCTGGATCGTCCTGCTTGTGACGCTTGGCTTCGGCGCGATCGGCTTCTACGACGACTATCTGAAGGTGACGAAACAGTCGCATCTCGGCTTTTCCGGCAAGGCGCGGCTGGCGATCGAATTCGTCATCGCGGCAATCGCCGGCTGGGCGATCATGCATGCGGGGCAGGAGCCCTTCTCGTCCTCGCTGACATTCCCCTTCATCAAGGATTTCCTGATCAATCTCGGCTGGTTCTTCATACCTTTCGCCTGCATCGTGATCGTCGGAGCAGGCAACGCGGTCAACCTCACCGACGGGCTGGACGGGCTTGCCATCGTGCCGATCATGATCGCGGCCGCGTCCTTCGGCGTCATCGCCTACCTCTCGGGTAACGCGGTATTCGCTGAATATCTGCAGATCCATTTCGTGCCCGGCACCGGCGAACTCGCGGTGATCCTCGGCGCAGTCATCGGCGCCGGTCTCGGCTTTCTCTGGTTCAATGCACCGCCGGCCGCCATTTTCATGGGTGACACCGGCTCGCTGGCAATGGGCGGCCTTATCGGCACCATCGCCGTGGCGACGAAGCACGAGATCGTGCTGGCCATTATCGGCGGCCTGTTCGTCATGGAAGCCCTGTCGGTCATCATCCAGGTCGGCTTCTTCAAGGCGACCGGCAAGCGCGTGTTTCTGATGGCGCCAATCCACCATCATTTCGAAAAGCTCGGCTGGACCGAGAGCCAGGTCGTGATCCGCTTCTGGATCATCGCCGTCATTCTTGCGCTGGTCGGCTTGTCGACCCTAAAGTTGCGGTAGGGGATTTAGATGATTCCAGCGCGCTCGTTCGGCGGCAGGCGTGTAGCGCTCTTCGGGCTTGGCGGCTCGGGGATAGCGACGGCGCATGCGCTCATCGAAGGCGGCGCCAGCGTGTCGGCGTGGGACGATAATCCCGAAAGCGTGCTCAAGGCCAAGGCGGCGGGAATCGAGACGAAGGATCTGCGCCAGGCAGACTGGTCGCATTTTTCCTCGTTCGTCCTGTCTCCCGGCGTGCCGCTGACACATCCGAAGCCGCACTGGACGGTGGAGCTGGCGCGGGGTGCAGGTGTCGAGGTCATCGGCGACATCGAATTGTTTGCGCGCGAGCGCATTGCGCGGGCGCCGGCGTCTCCCTTCATTGCGATCACCGGCACCAACGGGAAATCGACGACCACGGCACTGACCGCCCATATCATCCAGGCGTCCGGCCGTGATACGCAGATGGGCGGCAATATCGGCCGCGCCGTCATGACACTCGATCCGCCGAAGAACGATCGCCATTACGTGGTCGAATGCTCTTCCTATCAGATCGATCTTGCGCCTTCGATCAACCCCACGGCGGGCATCCTGCTCAACCTGACGCCTGACCATCTCGATCGTCACGGCACGATGCAGCACTACGCGTCGATCAAGGAGCGGCTGGTTGCGGGCAGCGAGACCGCAATCATCGGCATCGATGATATCTACTGCGCCCAGATCGCCGACCGCCTCGAAAAGGCGGGCAAGGATGTCGTGCGCATTTCCAAGCGATTGCCGCTGACCGACGGTTATTTCGCCGATGGCACCAATCTGATGGAAGCAAAGCACGGTCGCTTCAGCCGCATTGCTTTCCTTGAAGGCATCGGCTCGCTGCGCGGGCAGCACAATGCGCAGAACGCGCTTGCTGCAGTCGTCGCCTGCATGAAAGTAGGCCTCGATCTTGGCGAGATACAGTCCGGCCTCGAAAGCTTTCCGGGCCTCGCCCACCGCATGGAGCAGGTGGCCCGCCGCGACCATGTGCTGTTCATCAACGATTCCAAGGCGACCAACGCGGATGCGGCAGCACCTGCTCTCTCGAGCTTCCCGCGCATCTACTGGATCGCCGGCGGATTGCAGAAGGAAGGCGGCATCGAGCCATTGCGCGGGTTCTTTTCGCGCATCGCCAAGGCCTATCTGATCGGCGAGGCGGCACCAGCCTTCTCGGCGACGCTGGGCGAGGCCGTGCCCTACGAGATTTCCGGCACGCTCGCTGCGGCCGTCGAGCATGCGGCGCGCGACGCCGCCCTCGACGATGCCAGCGAGGCGGTCGTCCTGTTGTCGCCGGCCTGTGCGAGTTTCGACCAGTTCAAGAATTTCGAAATACGCGGCGCAGCCTTCAAGGAGGCTGTCGGCGCGCTTGAGAGAATAAAGCCCATTGGAGGGACACGCTGATGGCAAGCCGTCTGGACAAAAGCCCGGTCGCAATCTGGTGGCGAACGATCGATCGCTGGTTTCTCGCTGCCTTCCTGTCCTTGATGGGCCTCGGGATCATCCTGTCATTCGCGGCTAGTCCGGCGGTGGCCGAGCGCATCGGGCTCGGCAGTTTCCACTTCGCCACAAGGCAGATTTTCTTCACCATCCCGGCACTGGCGGTGATGCTTGCAGTGTCCTTCCTGGAAGCGCGGGAGGTGCGGCGCATGGCGCTCATCATGCTGTGCGTCTCACTGGTGCTGATGGTGGCGGTCCTCTACATCGGCGTCGAGGTCAAGGGCGCGCGGCGCTGGGTGTCATTCGCCGGCGTCTCGATCCAGCCTTCGGAGTTTCTGAAACCGGCTTTCGTCATCGTCTGCGCCTGGCTGTTCGCCGAGCATGCGCGCCAGCCCGACATTCCCGGCAATCTCTTTGCCATGATCCTGCTCGGCCTCGTCGTGGCCTTGCTGGTGGCGCAGCCTGACCTTGGCCAGACCATGCTGGCGCTCGGCACCTGGGGCGTGATGTTCTTCATGGCCGGCATGCCATGGCTGTGGATCGTCGTGCTCGGCGCGCTTGGCGCCGGCGGTGCGGTGGCGGCCTATACGATATTCCCGCACGTCGCCGGCCGTATCGACCGCTTCGTGACGGGCGAGGGCGATACGTTCCAGGTCGACATGGGCCGCGAGGCTGTCATCAATGGCGGCTGGTTCGGCGTTGGACCGGGTGAGGGCACCGTCAAGCGGATCATCCCCGACAGCCACGCCGACTTCGTCTTTGCGGTCGCCGGCGAGGAATTCGGCATCGTGCTCTGCTTCGCCATCATGTTCCTGTTCGCCTTTATCGTGCTGCGCGGGCTGAACACGGCGCTGAAGGAGCAGGACGATTTCACCCGCTATGCCGTGGCCGGGCTGGTCGTCGTGTTCGGCTTCCAGTCGGTCATCAATATGGGCGTCAACCTGCAGCTCATGCCGGCCAAGGGCATGACCTTGCCTTTCATCTCCTATGGCGGTTCCTCGCTGATCGCGATTGCCATCTCCATGGGCATGGTGCTGGCCCTGACGCGAAAGCGACCGGAAAAGCGCAAGCAGGTCGGCTTCTCGGGGCTCTCCCAGCACGCCATGCCGGCGGAATGACATGGCGAGGGGGACAATACTTCTTGCCGCCGGCGGTACCGGCGGCCATCTCTTTCCGGCTGAGGCCTTGTCGCATGAACTGAAGGCGCGGGGCTGGGATGTGCATCTTGCCACCGACGACCGTGCGGGACGCTATGCCGGCAATTTTCCGGCCAAGGCGGTTCATTCGATCGCGTCGGCAACGATCGGTTCACGCAATCCGCTGAAGCTGCTCGCGTCGTTCTGGACGATCTGGCGCGGCTTCAGGCAGTCATCGGCGCTGATCCGAAGGCTGAAGCCGGAAGTCGTTATCGGCTTCGGCGGCTACCCGACATTGCCTCCGGTCTATGCCGCGACGCGTCGCCGTGTGAGGACGATAATCCACGAACAGAACGCGGTGATGGGGCGCGCCAACCGCGC
Source organism: Mesorhizobium sp. DCY119 (assembly GCF_003590645.1). NCBI lineage: Bacteria > Pseudomonadati > Pseudomonadota > Alphaproteobacteria > Hyphomicrobiales > Phyllobacteriaceae > Mesorhizobium > Mesorhizobium sp. DCY119. The sequence continues at coordinate 2,081,929 of NZ_CP031834.1, forward strand.
TCTGGCGGCAAATGTGACGGCAATCGCCGGCGGCTTCCTAGACGAGGCAGCGAGCAGTTTTGGCGACAAGACCGTCATCACCGGCAACCCGGTCCGCCCGGCAGTGCTCGAGGCTGCCCGCACCGCCTATGCGGCTCCTGTTGAAGGCGAACCTTTCCGCCTGCTGGTATTCGGCGGCAGCCAGGGCGCGCTGTTCTTTTCCGATGCGGTCCCGCCGGCGATCGCTGCTCTCCCCGAAGCTTTGCGCAAGCGGCTGGTCATCACGCAACAGGCCCGCGCCGAGGATGTCGCTCGCGTCACCGCCGCTTATGCCGAACTCGGCATCGAGGCGAATGTGTTGCCGTTCTTCACCGACATGGCGGCGCGAATGGCGTCGTCACATCTGGTGATCGCCCGTTCCGGTGCTTCGACGGTTTCCGAAATCGCCGTCATCGGCCGCCCGTCCTTGCTGGTGCCGTTTCCCTACGCGCTCGACCACGATCAGGCCGCGAATGCTGCGACCCTGTCCGCATTGGGCGGGGCGGAGGTTCACCAGCAGGCGACGCTGACCACGGAAGTCCTCTCCGGCCTGATCGCCGGGCTCATGACCGAACCTGACCGGCTCGTGGCGATGGCCTCGGCTGCAAAGTCAGCCGGCAAACCCGACGCGGTGCGGTTGCTTGCCGACCTCACAGAGGCTATTGCGGCGAGGAAACCGATTGAAGACATAAAAGAAGGGATGCGGCCATGAAGATGCGGCAGACGATCGGCCTTGTGCATTTCATCGGCATTGGCGGCATCGGCATGAGCGGTATTGCCGAAGTGCTGCACAATCTCGGCTACAAGGTGCAGGGCTCCGACCAGTCCGACAGTGCCAACGTCCAGCGGCTGCGCGACAAGGGCATCGAGTGCTTCGTCGGCCATCGCGCCGAAAACCTTGGCGATGCCGAAGTCGTCGTCGTTTCGACGGCAATCAAGAAAACCAATCCCGAACTGATCGCGGCGCGCGAAAAGCTGCTGCCGATCGTTCGCCGCGCCGAGATGCTGGCCGAGCTTATGCGCTTCCGGCAGGCGGTCGCCATCGGTGGCACGCATGGCAAGACGACGACGACCTCGATGGTCGCCACGCTGCTTGATGCCGGTGGCCTCGATCCGACGGTCATCAATGGCGGCATCATCAACGCCTATGGCACCAATGCCCGCATGGGCGAGGGCGAGTGGATGGTGGTGGAAGCCGACGAGAGTGACGGCACCTTCCTGAAGCTGCCGGCAGACATTGCGGTCGTTACCAATATCGACCCGGAACATCTCGATCACTACGGGTCCTTCGACAAGGTGCGCGAGGCGTTTCGCCAGTTCGTGGAGAATGTGCCGTTCTATGGCTTCGGCGTGATGTGCACCGACCATCCCGAGGTGCAGGCGCTGGTGTCGCGCATCGAAGATCGCCGCGTCATCACCTATGGCGAGAACACGCAGGCCGATGTTCGCTTCACGCGCCATCGCATGGATGGTGCGGCCTCCCTGTTCGACGTGGTCATCCGCGACCGCAAGACCGCCGCGCAGACGATCATTTCCGACCTGCGCCTGCCGATGCCCGGCCGTCACAATGTTTCCAATGCCACCGCTGCCATCGCCGTCGCTCACGAGCTCGGCCTGACGCCTGAGGACATCAAGAAGGGCCTGTCGTCCTTCGGTGGCGTCAAGCGCCGCTTCACGCCAACAGGAAGCTGGAACGGCGTGCAGATATTCGACGATTACGGCCACCATCCGGTCGAGATCAAGGCCGTGCTGAGGGCGGCGCGGGATGCAACGAAAGGCCGTGTCATCGCGATTGCGCAGCCGCATCGCTTCACACGCCTGCACGACCTGTTTGACGATTTCTCCGCCTGCTTCAACGATGCCGACACGGTGATGGTTGCGCCGGTCTATGCGGCCGGCGAAGAACCGATCGAGGGTGCCAATTCCGAAGCGCTGGTTTCGCGTATCCGCGCCGGTGGCCATCGCGACGCGCGCCACATCGAAGGGCCGGCTGCCATCGCTCCCATCGTGCGTGAACTTGCCAAGCCGGGTGATTTCGTCATCTTTCTGGGTGCCGGCAACATCACGCAATGGGCCTATGCGTTGCCGAAGGAACTCGGCGGGGATACGGCATGACGAAGGGCGCGGCGCTTCTTGCCAGGCTGGGCGACCGGCTTGCCGGTCTGCGTGGCCGTATCACGCCCGACGCGGAAATGGACAAGATCACCTGGTTTCGCGCCGGTGGACCTGCGGACGCACTGTTCCAGCCCGCCGACGAGGACGATCTCGCAGCTTTCCTGAAGGCGGTGCCTGAGGATGTTCCGCTGACGATCGTCGGTATCGGCTCCAACCTTCTGGTGCGTGAAGGCGGTATTCCGGGTTTTGTCGTGCGGCTTTCGGCAAAGGGGTTCGGCGAGGCCGAGGTCATTTCTGAAACGCGCATCAGGGCGGGCGCGTCTACGCCCGACAAGCGCGTGGCGGCCGTGGCGCTGGAGGCAGGCATCGGCGGCTTCCATTTCTACCATGGCATTCCCGGAGCCATCGGTGGGGCGCTGCGCATGAATGCGGGCGCCAACGGCGTCGAGACGCGCGAGCGTGTCGTCGAGGTGCGCGCGCTCGACCGGCAAGGCAATATCCACACGCTGTCGAACGAGGAGATGGGCTATGCCTATCGGCATTCCTCGGCATCCGCGGACCTGATTTTCACCTCAGCACTGTTCGAGGGCTACAAGGAAGACCGCGAAACCATCCGCGCGGCGATGGATGCGGTTCAGCATCATCGCGAGACCGTCCAGCCGATCCGCGAGAAGACCGGGGGATCGACCTTCAAGAATCCGGAAGGCACATCGGCCTGGAAAGAGATCGACAAGGCGGGCTGCCGCGGGCTGATGATTGGCGGGGCGCAAATGTCGCCGATGCATTGCAACTTCATGATCAACACCGGCCATGCCACCGGTTACGACCTCGAATATCTCGGCGAGACGGTTCGGGCGCGCGTGCTCGAGAATTCGGGCATTCGCCTGCACTGGGAGATCAAGCGCATCGGCAACTTCAAGCCCGATCACGACGTGCAGGAATTCCTGGGGCAGCTACTTTAGCAAAGCGTGATTTGCCTGCTCCAGAAACGTGCAGCGTGATCACAATCGACCTAAATTTACATAAATTGAATCAACTCGAATCCTTGGGGCTTGCCACAGAGTCAACTCTCTGATTCTTTGGACAAAAGCGTTTCCTGATTTGAGTCGTTCCCGCGCGTTCGACGCGTTTCCGTCTGGGGGGTAACCTGCCGGGGTGGGCGGATTCAATTCGGAAAAGGCTTAAGCCGAAGTCGGGTTCGGCGAGGGGATTGCAGAAATTATGACGTCTAAACACGTGGCCGTATTGTTGGGAGGGTTCTCGTCCGAACGGCCCGTTTCCTTGTCTTCCGGAAATTCATGTGCAGATGAACTTGAGGCCGTCGGCTATCGCGTCACGCGGGTCGACGTCGATCGCGATGTCGGTTCTGTCCTTGCTGAGCTGAAGCCGGATGTCGTCTTCAACGCGCTGCATGGCCCGTTCGGTGAGGATGGCACGATCCAGGGTATCCTCGAGTATCTCGCCATTCCCTACACGCATTCCGGCGTGCTTGCTTCGGCTCTCGCCATGAACAAGGAGCAGGCCAAGCGTGTGGCGAAGGCTGCCGGCATTCCGGTTGCGGAATCGAAGACGATCGACCGCTTCTCGATCGGCAACAAGCACCCGATGAAGACGCCTTATGTGGTCAAGCCGGTCAGCGAAGGATCGAGCTTCGGCGTCGTGATCGTGAAGGAGGATCAGTCGCATCCGCCGCAGATCATCAGCTCACCGGAGTGGAAATTCGGCGGCACGGTCATGGTCGAGCGCTACGTGCATGGGCGCGAACTGACCTGCGCCGTCATGGGCGATGTAGCCCTTGGGGTCTGCGAGATCATCCCGACGGGCCATTCCTTCTACGATTATGATTCAAAATACGTTGCCGGCGGGTCAAAACACGAGGTTCCTGCTAAAATTTCACTAAATATTTACCAAAAAATACAGACACTGGCACTCAAGGCTCACCAAGCAATCGGGTGCCGGGGCGTCTCCCGGTCAGACTTCCGCTACGACGATCGTCATTCCGAAAATGGCGAGCTTATCTGGCTCGAAGTGAATACCCAGCCGGGTATGACGCCGACGTCATTGGTGCCGGAAATTGCTGCCCAGGCCGGGCATTCGTTCGGTGAGTTGTTGAGTTGGATGGTGGAGGACGCTTCGTGTTCGCGTTGAGGTCGGGGCAGGTTAGAAGGATGGGTTCGGCAAGGCCGGGCCTGTTTGGCATGTCCTTTTCCATCGACGGCTTCGTGCTTCCGCGCTGGCTTCGCCGGCCGGTGCGCGTCCTGGCGCGCCTGGGCAAAGGCGACTTCACGCCGCCGCCGTTTTCCGCGACGATCGCGTCTGCGATCCTCCTTTCCTCGAGCGGTCTCTACGGCGCCTATGTCGGCGGGCATATGCCGGCTCTCGTGCAGGGCATCACAGCGCGCAGCGGCTTTGCCGTCGATCAGATCAAGGTGGTCGGCCATCGCGAGACTTCGGAGATCGATGTCCTCGACAAGCTGGAGCTTGACGGCTGGACGTCGCTGATCGGCTTTAACGCCGACGAGGCGCGCGAGCGCATCGCCAAGCTCCCCTGGGTCGAGGTTGCTTCCGTTCGCAAGATCTATCCCAACACGCTCGAAGTGAAGATCGAAGAGCGCAAGGCCTTCGCCATCTGGCAGCACGGCAGCCAGCTTTCGATCGTCGAGGAAAATGGCAACGTGATCGCGCCGTTCTCGGGCGGTCGCCATGTCGCGCTGCCGCTGGTCGTCGGCTATGGCGCGGCCGAGCGCGCTTCCGGCTTCATCGCCAAGATCAAGCAGTTTCCGGAGCTGGCCTCGCGGGTGAAGGGTTATGTCCGCGTTTCCGAGCGCCGCTGGGATCTGCGGCTTGAAAACGGCATCACCGTCAAGTTGCCGGAATATGGCGAAGATACCGCACTCGCCGATCTCGTCAAGATGGACCACGACACCGGCCTGCTGTCTCGCGACATAGCCGGCGTTGACATGCGTCTTTCCGACCGGCTGGTCGTGCAGCTCACGCCCGAGGCGGTCGAACGGCGCGAAGCTGCGCTCAAAGAGCTTCTGAAATCACCGAAGAGCAAGCTGGAGAAAAGAATATGAGCTTGCTTGGCGGTCCAAAAGACGGCTCTGCCCACCGCTCCGGTATCGTCACGGTGCTTGACGTCGGCTCCAGCAAGGTTTGCTGCGTAGTCGCCAAGCTCAAGCCGGCGCCCGAGAGCCAGCTGCTGCGCGGGCGTACCCATCAAGCCAAGGTCATTGGCATAGGCCATCAGAAGTCGCAGGGCGTGAAGTCCGGCGTCGTCGTCGATCTCGATCGTGCCGAGCATGCCGTGCGGCTGGCGGTCGACGCTGCCGAACGCATGGCCGGGCTGACGGTCGACTCGCTCATCGTCAATCTCACTGCGGGCCGGCTGAAGAGCGAAACCTTTTCGGCGACGATCAATCTCGGCGGTCACGAAGCTTCCGCCAGTGACATCAAGCGCGTTCTGGCAGCCGGCGCCAAGCAGGCGCTGAAGGCCGAGCGCGAGGTGGTTCATTCGCTGCCGGTCGCATTTTCGCTGGATGCCGAACGCGGCGTGCGCGATCCGCGCGGCATGGTCGGCGACACGCTCGGCGTGGACATGCATGTGCTGACCGGCGACGCCGCGCCGCTGCGCAATCTGGAGCTCTGCATCAACCGTTCGCATCTTTCGGTCGAGCGCATGGTGGCCACGCCCTATGCAAGCGGGCTCGCAGCACTCGTCGATGACGAACTCGAAATGGGCGCGGCCTGCATCGACATGGGCGGCGGCACCACCACCATCTCGCTCTTTGCTGACGGGAAGTTCGTTTACGCCGACGCTATTCCGGTCGGCGGCAGCCATGTCACCATGGATATGGCCAAGGGCCTCTCGACGCGTCTCGACGATGCCGAGCGGCTGAAGGTGATGCATGGTTCCGCGTTGCCCGGCAGCGCTGACGATCGCGATCTGGTCACTGTCCAGCCGATCGGCGCCGACGAAACCGAAGTGCCGCTCCAGGTGCCGCGTTCCGTGATGACGCGCATCATCCGCGCACGCATCGAAGAGACGCTGGAAATACTGCGCGACCGGCTGAACAAATCAGGTTACGGCAATGCCGCCGGCAAGCGAGTCGTGCTGACGGGCGGCGCAAGCCAGCTTGCCGGTCTGCCGGAAGCTGCACGCCGCATTCTGGGCCGCAACGTGCGCATCGGCCGGCCGCTGGGCGTGGCTGGTTTGCCTGAGGCGGCAAAAGGTCCGGCGTTCGCAACGGCGGTGGGCCTTCTGATCTACCCGCAGGTGGCGGGCTTCGAGATCAATAAAGCGAGTGGGATTTCTGGACTACGCATGACCGGGACGGGCGGAAAACTGCATCGCATGAGTCAGTGGTTGAGAGACAGTTTCTAGAGTTTGACGGGGATTGCCCCATAACGGCCGCGGCGGCGAAGCGGCGGGAAAGGCGAAAAGGACAAGGACAATGACGATCAATCTGCAAAAGCCGGACATAACCGAGCTGAAGCCGCGCATCACCGTTTTCGGTGTCGGCGGTGGCGGCGGCAACGCAGTCAACAACATGATCACCGCGGGACTTCGCGGCGTCGAATTCGTCGTGGCCAACACCGATGCCCAGGCGCTTACGATGTCGAAGGCCGATCGCCTGATCCAGCTTGGCGCCCACGTCACCGAGGGTCTCGGCGCGGGTTCCCAGCCTGAGGTCGGTCGCGCCGCCGCCGAAGAGTGCATCGACGAGATCATCGATCATCTGTCGAACACCCATATGTGCTTCGTCACTGCCGGCATGGGCGGTGGCACGGGCACGGGTGCTGCTCCTGTCGTTGCCAGGGCAGCGCGCGAGAAGGGCATCCTCACCGTCGGCGTCGTCACCAAGCCGTTCCACTTCGAAGGCCAGCGCCGCATGAAGACGGCGGACATGGGCATCGAGGAACTGCAGAAATGCGTCGATACCCTGATCGTCATTCCGAACCAGAACCTGTTCCGGCTCGCCAATGACAAGACGACCTTTGCCGACGCCTTCGCCATGGCCGACCAGGTGCTCTATTCGGGCGTTGCCTGCATCACCGACCTGATGGTCAAGGAAGGCCTGATCAACCTCGACTTCGCCGACGTCCGTTCGGTGATGCGCGAGATGGGCAAGGCGATGATGGGCACGGGCGAAGCTTCGGGCGAAGGCCGTGCGATGGCCGCCGCCGAGGCTGCGATTGCCAATCCGCTGCTCGACGAGACCTCGATGAAGGGTGCGAAGGGCCTGCTGATCTCCATCACCGGCGGTCGCGACCTTACCCTGTTCGAAGTCGACGAAGCGGCAACCCGCATCCGCGAGGAAGTCGACCAGGATGCCAACATCATCCTCGGTGCGACCTTCGACGAGGAACTCGAAGGCGTCATCCGCGTCTCGGTCGTGGCGACTGGCATCGACAAGACGGCTGCCGAAATCGCTGCCGCCCCGATCGCCATCCGCCCGCCCATGAAGCCGGCGCCGCGCCCTGCGGCGATCGTCGAGCAACGTCCGGCCGCCCCTGTACAGCAGATCGTCCAGGAAGCGCCGCGTGCTGCCGATCCGGTGGCCGATGCGATCCGCATGGCCGAAGCGAACGCCGCCGCAATGGCAGCACCGCGCCCGGTCGCTGTTCAGGACGATTTCCGCCCGCAGAGCAAGCTGTTCCAGGCTCCGCCGCCTGCCGCTCCCCAGCCGCAGCCGGTCCAGCAGCAGCCGATGGCAGCTCCTGCACAGCTGCGTGAACTGCCTCAGCAGCCGGTAGCCGCCGCTCAGCCGCGGATGCCGCGCGTCGAAGACTTTCCGCCGCTGGTGAAAGCCGAAGTGGAAGCCAAGACCCGCGCGCCCGAGCAGCATCACGAAAGCGGCCCGATGGGCCTCTTGAAGCGCCTGACCAACGGCCTGACCCGCCGCGAGGAAGAGCCTGCACGCCTGCAGCCGGCACAGCCGCGCGAACCGAAGCTGCGCCAGCAGGCTCCGGAGCTGCGCCGCACGGCCAGCCAGGACCCGTCTCTCTACGCGCCGCGCCGTGGCCAGCTCGACGAACATGGCCGCCTCGCGCCGCAGCAGCGCGCCGTGCAGGAAGACGATCAGTTGGAGATTCCGGCATTCTTGCGCCGGCAAGCCAACTGAACCGTTAACGAAATGTAACAGATATTAACGGGCAGGCGCTTCGGTGCCTGCCCGTTAACTTTTTAAATTGAACGAAAACAATGGCTTGATGCGTTAATCGCATCTTAATCCGCCGTTACACGGGGTAAAAAACCGTGATTTGGAGTCTTCCCCGCGCGTCACTATCTTCCGTCTCGAATGGAGTCGGTATGCGCGAATCTGCGGGGAACTGTTCCCGTATGCCGACAAACACAAGAGCACGCCCCTCTGGACTGGCGTAATAGTCACGCGCTAAACGGGCATATGGGGATTCATTTGCACGACCATCAAACGACACTGAAATCGCGCGCGACGCTCTCCGGGGTTGGCGTCCACAGCGGTAAACCAGTCACTCTGCACTTTCTGCCTGCCGATGCGGACACGGGTATCGTGTTCCACCATGTCGGCGAGGGCGAGCCTGCGCGCGACCTTCGCGCGCTCGTATCGGAAGTCGGCAGCACCGATCTTTGCACCATGCTGGGCGATCCGAACGGCTATCATGTCGCCACCGTCGAGCACGTCATGGGTGCGCTGTTCGGTCTGGGCATCGACAATCTCATCATCGAGATCGACGGCAATGAAGTGCCGATCCTGGACGGCAGCGCCATCCGTTTCGTCGAAGCCATCGATCAGGCCGGCATCGAGACGCTTTCTGCCAAGCGCCGCTACGTCCGCATCCTGAAGCCGGTTCGCATCGAGGCGGGTGCCTCCTGGGCCGAGTTCCGCCCTTATGCCGGAACGCGCTTCGAGGTTGAGATCGATTTCGAAAACCCGGCCATCGGCCGCCAGTCCTTCGCGGCTGACGTTAATGCCGACATGTTCCGCACGGAGATCGCGCGTGCCCGCACCTTCGGTTTCATGAAGGATGTCGAGCGCCTGTGGGCTGCCGGCTATGCGCTGGGCTCTTCGCTGGAGAATTCCGTGGTGATCGGCGACGACAGCCGCATCATCAACATTGAAGGCCTGCGCTATCCCAATGAATTCGTGCGCCACAAGACGCTGGACGCGATGGGCGACCTGTCGCTTGCCGGCGCGCGCTTCATCGGCTGCTTCCGCTCCTACCGCGGCGGTCACCGCATGAACGCCGCTGCCCTTCGCCGCCTGCTGTCGGATCGTTCGGCCTTCGAGATTGTCGAGACGACTCGCCGCGAGCGTGGCCGTTCGGCCGAGATGATCGCCGTAAACGCTCCGGTCTACGCGCCCTGGGTACTTTGAGGCACGCCGAGGCTGCCTTGAGGCTTGAAAAACGGGACTTGTGTGACGATAACGCATCGTCCACAGGCTGATTGTGGCGAAAGCCAAAGCCTGCCACAAAAATGCGCCATTGCCGGACGATAGCGTTGCCGTTCAAGGGCAGTTGTGGTCTATGACTGCGGGGCGATGAGTATAATCATGGCGAGAGGGCCGAATCCGATCATGTTTTTCCAGCGAGCTGCACAGTCGAATCAGCCGGCGCGCGCTGCCTTCCTGGCGCTTTCGGTGCTTTCCGCGCCGCTTCTCCTTTCGGCCTGCATGTCTTCCGAAAAGGACCTCGATCTGTCGACCTATGTCGAGCAGACCGAACCAGCCGATGTTCTCTACAATCAAGGCCTGGCGAATCTGAATTCCGGCCGCCTGAAAGAGGCGAGCCGCAAGTTCGATGCGGTCGATCGACAGCACCCCTATTCGGAATATGCCCGTAAATCGATGGTGATGGGCGCTTTCGCCAATTACCGCCAGGGCAATTACGACGACTCGATCAATTCGGCGAAGCGCTATCTCGCGCTCTACCCGTCGACGCCCGATGCGGCCTATGCCCAGTACATCATCGGTCTCTGCTATTTCCGCCAGATCCGCGACGTTACGCAGGACCAGAAGGAATCCCGCCGCGCCATTGAGGCGATGCAGGAAGTGGTTACCCGCTGGCCCGATTCGGAATATGTCGACGACGCCAAGGAAAAGGTGCGTTTCGCGCGCGACCAGCTTGCCGGCAAGGAAATGCAGGTCGGCCGTTATTATCTCGAGCGGCGCGAATATATCGCTGCCGTGAAGCGCTTCCGCTATGTGGTCGAGAATTACTCCAACACCCGCCAGGCCGAGGAAGCGCTCGCGCGCCTCACCGAAGCCTATTACGCGATGGGCCTGACCTCGGAAGCGCAGACGGCGGCTGCCGTGCTCGGCCAGAATTATCCGGACAGCCCGTGGTATCGCGATTCCTACAAGCTGCTGCAGACCAATGGCCTGGAGCCACGTGAGAACGCCGGCTCGTGGATATCGAAGGCCGGAAAACTTATCACCGGCGCCTGATCATAGCGGGCGTCGATGCTTTCCAGACTGTCTATCCGCGATATCGTCCTGATCGAGCGGCTGGACATTGATTTCTCGCCGGGGCTCTCCGTACTCACCGGCGAGACAGGTGCAGGCAAATCCATTCTTCTAGACGCGCTGTCGCTGGCACTGGGTGCCCGCGGCGACGCATCGCTCGTCCGCCATGGCGCGGCGCAGGGGCAGGTGTCGGCAGTGTTCGACGTGCCGCGCAATCATCCCGCCCGGCAAATCCTGATCGACAATGCGCTGGACGACGACGGCGACATCATCCTGCGCCGCGTGCAGACCGCGGACGGGCGCACGCGCGTCTTCGTCAACGACCAACCCTCCAGCGTCACCTTGATGCGCGATATCGGCCGTGCGCTGGTCGAGATCCACGGCCAGCACGATGAACGCGCGCTCGTTGACGCAAGCGCGCACCGCGAATTACTGGATTCCTTCGGTGGGCATATCGGCGAGGCGCGCGCCTGCGGTGAGGCTTGGCGGCGCTGGCGTGACTGCGAACAGGAACTGGCGCGGCATCGCGCGCGCGTCGAGGCCGCCGCCCGCGAGGCCGACTATCTGCGTGCCGCCGTTGCCGAACTCTCCCAGCTCGACCCTCAGCCGGGCGAGGAGACGGAACTGGCAGATATCCGCACGACGATGATGCGGGCTGAAAAGATCGCCGGCGAAATTCAGGATGCGCAGGACGTTCTGTCCGGACAGAACTCGCCATTGCCGCAACTGGCCAGTCTGCTTCGGCGCTTGCAACGCAAGGCGTCCGAAGTCCCCGGCCTGCTCGATGATGTCGTGAAATCGCTCGATGAAGCCATGCTGTCGCTCGATGCGGCGCAGTCGGGCGTCGATGCCGCTTTGCGCGCCACGGAATACGATCCGCAGCGTCTGGAGAAAGCCGAAGAGCGGCTGTTTGCCCTGAGGGCCGCATCGCGCAAACACAATGTGCCGGTCGACGATCTGGCACGGCTGCGCGATACGATGTCGGCGGATCTCGCCGATCTCGACGCCGGTGAAGAGCGCCTGCATGTCCTTGAAAAGCAGGCCGTGGCCGCGCGTGACGCCTATGACGCCGTAGCGGCAAATCTTTCGGAATTGCGCAAGACGGCGGCAATCGGCCTGCGCAACGCAGTGATGGCCGAACTGCCGGCGCTCAAGCTCGAACGGGCCGAATTCATCGTCGAGATGAGCACCGAGGCCGGCAATCGGCTGGAAGAAGGCATCGACCTGATCGAGTTCTGGGTGCGCACGAACCCCGGCACCAAGCCCGGCCCGATGATGAAGATCGCGTCGGGCGGCGAGCTTTCGCGCTTCCTGCTGGCGCTCAAGGTGGCGCTTGCCGATCGTGGCTCTGCGCCGACGCTGGTGTTCGACGAAATCGACACTGGTGTGGGCGGTGCGGTGGCTGATGCGATCGGGCAACGCCTGTCGCGGCTGGCCAATCGGGTTCAGGTTCTGTCGGTCACCCACGCGCCGCAGGTTGCCGCGCGCGCCGGCACGCATTTCCTGATCGCAAAGTCCGGCGGCAAGGAGCAGGTCTCGACCAGCATCGCCGAAATGGATCGCGGCTCGCGGCAGGAAGAGATCGCGCGCATGCTGGCCGGCGCCACGATCACCGATGAAGCGCGGGCCGCAGCTGAGCGCCTGTTGCGGGAAAACACGGCTGCCGCATCCTGAGGCCCTTCACGAACTGATTCCGGCGATGTCAGTAGGGCGCTGTTTCGGCACGATCTTTTGCTAAAAGCACTGCCGTCGTCGTATGTCATGAGATAGGGTAGCCGCCGCAATATCAGCCGGATTCTCAAACCATGTCAGTGACCGCCAAGCCCGTAGAGGATTTGACCGAAGCCGAAGCCGAAGCCGAGCTTGCCCGGCTTGCGGCAGAGGTCGCCTACCATGACGAGCGTTATCACGGGCATGACGAGCCGGAGATTTCCGATGCCGCCTACGATGCCCTGAAGCGGCGCAACGACGCGATCGAGAAGCTGTTTCCGCAGCTCATCCGCGCCGACAGTCCCTCGATTCGCGTGGGCGCGGCACCGCTTCCGACCTTTGCGTCGATTACCCATTCGCGGCCGATGCTGTCCCTCGACAACGCCTTTTCCGACGAAGACGTGCGCGATTTCGTCGGCTCTGTCTATCGTTTCCTCGGCCAGTTGCCGGACGGTTCGATCGCCTTCACCGCCGAACCGAAGATCGACGGCCTTTCCATGTCTATCCGCTACGAGCGGGGCCGGCTGGTCAATGCCGCGACCCGCGGCGACGGGACGACCGGCGAAAACGTCACCGAAAACATCAAGACCATTAAGGAAATCCCGAACCGGCTGCCGGCCGGCGCGCCCGACGTCGTCGAGGTGCGCGGCGAGGTCTATATGCGCAAGAGCGATTTTCTGGCGCTCAACGCGCAGATGGAAGCGGAGGGCAAGCAGACCTATGTGAATCCGCGCAATACGGCTGCTGGATCGCTGCGCCAGCTCGACGCCAAGGTGACGGCGAGCCGCAATCTGAAATTCTTCGCCTATGCCTGGGGGGAGATGTCCGAGATGCCCGCCGACACACAGATGGGCATGGTGGAAAAGTTCAGGGAATGGGGCTTTCCGGTCAATCCGCTGATGAAGCGGCTGACCTCGGTCGAAGACATCATTGCCCACTACAACGAGATCGGGCTCCTGCGCCCGGATCTCGACTATGAGATCGATGGCGTCGTCTACAAGGTAGATCGTCTGGACCTGCAGGAGCGTCTCGGTTTTCGCTCGCGCTCGCCGCGCTGGGCGACGGCGCACAAATTCCCGGCCGAGCAGGCTTTCACCCATGTGGAGAAGATCGATATCCAGGTCGGCCGCACCGGCGCGTTGACGCCGGTGGCGCGGCTGACGCCGGTCACTGTCGGCGGTGTCGTCGTTACCAACGCGACGCTGCATAACGAGGACTACATCAGGGGTATCGGCAATTCCGGCGAGCGCATCCGCGAGGAGGAGCACGATATCCGCATCGGCGACACGGTGATCGTGCAGCGGGCCGGCGACGTCATCCCGCAGGTGCTCGATGTGATCATGGAAAAGCGCCCGAAGGTCGCCGTGCCATACGAATTCCCGAAGAAGTGCCCGGTCTGCGGCAGTCATGCGGTGCGCGAAAAGAACGAGAAGACCGGCAAGCTGGATTCCGTCACCCGCTGCACCGGCGGTTTCGTCTGCCGTGCGCAGGCGGTCGAGCATCTTAAGCATTTCGTCTCGCGCGCGGCCTACGATATCGAGGGCCTCGGCGCAAAGCAGATCGATTTCTTCTTCGAAAGCGACGACGAGGCGCTGAAGGTGCGCACCGCGCCGGACATTTTCACGCTGAAGCAGCGGCAGGAAACGTCGCAGCTTACCAAGCTCGAGAATATTGACGGCTTCGGCAAGGTGAGCGTCAAAAAGTTGTTCGACGCCATCGACGAGCGCCGAAGCATCGCCCTCAACCGCTTCATCTACGCGCTTGGCATCCGCCATATCGGCGAGACGAATGCAAAGCTGCTTGCGCGCGCTTACGGCACCTACGAAGCCTTCGAGGCGGCGATGAAGCAGGCGGCTGACCTCTCGGGGGATGCCTGGGAAGACCTCAACAACATCGAAGGCATCGGCGAGGTCGTGGCGCGCGCTCTTGTCGAATTCTTCAAGGAGCCGCGCAATGTCGAGGTGATCGACAGGCTCCTGAAGGAAGTGACGCCGCAGGCCATGGAAGCGCCGGTGGCGAGTTCCAGCCCCGTCGCCGGCAAGACGGTGGTGTTTACCGGCTCGCTCGAGAAGATGTCGCGCGACGAGGCCAAGGCGATGGCTGAAAAACTGGGCGCCAAGGTTGCCGGTTCGGTGTCCAAGAAGACCGATCTGGTGGTTGCCGGCCCGGGTGCGGGTTCCAAGCTGAAGCTCGCCACCGAACTCGGCATCGAGGTTATCGATGAGGATGCATGGTTCGAAAGGGTAGGGCAGCGGCCTTAAAGCGCGTCGTGTCGATTGATTCCGGCCGACGGGAGCATCATTTTCCCTGATCGCTGGCTCAAGCGAATTCATATGACTTGCGGGTCGGAGCGACCTAAGTAGATTTTCTTTCCTAGGGAGTAGCCATGTCCAGCGAAGCCATTTCCGAGGGCGCGCGCGCGAGCGGGTTTTGGCGCGGTTTTCAAATGGGCCTTCCCGTTGTCGTGGCATCCGCGCCTTTCGGCCTTCTTTTCGGCGCGCTTGCTGCCGAGCAGGGCTTCAGCATTTTCGAAGCTGTCTTGATGAGCGTGACCGTCTATGCCGGCGCAAGCCAGATGGTCGGCATCGAGCTTTTCGGCCAGAATTTGTCGCCGGCGCTCATCGTCTTTTCGATCTTTGCCGTGAACTTCCGGCATGTGCTCTACTCGGCAGCGCTCGGGCGGCGCATTCGCCACTGGCCGTTCGTCGAGAAGGCGATCGGCTTCTTCTTTCTCACCGACCCGCAATATGCCGTTGCGGAAGCAAAGGGCGAACGTGGCGAAGAGGTTTCCTTCGCCTGGTATATCGGCGTGGCTGCGCCGATCTATGTATGCTGGGTGGTGGAAGCAGCGCTGGGCGCGCAGTTCGGCAAGCTGATACCCGACACGCACGCATTCGGGCTCGATTTCCTGCTGCCGATCTATTTCCTCGGCCTGGTCATGGGCTTTCGCAAGCGGCCCTTGTGGCTGCCGATCGTCATTGCCAGCGCGATCGCCTCGATCGTTGCCTACAAGACGGTCGGGTCGCCCTGGCATGTCTCTATCGGCGCGGCTGCGGGCATCCTGCTTGCAGCGGTGATGCCGATCAAGAAATCCGATCAGCCCGAAACCTCCGAGCGGAGTGAAGTCCTGTGAGCACGACAGTCTGGATCATTCTTGCCGGTGCGGTGATGACCTATCTCACGCGTATCGGCGGCCACCTCGTTCTGTCGCGCTTCGAACGCGTCCATCCGCGCATCGAGGCCGGGTTGGATGCCGTGCCCGCTGCCGTGTTGACGACGCTGGTGGCGCCTGCCGCCATTTCGGCAGGACCGGCGGAACTGGCGGCCCTTCTGGTCGCTGGCATCGTTTCGCTGCGGAGCGGGCTGATGCCGATGTTTCTGGCGGGCGCTGCGGTTCTGATCGCGCTGCGCCATTTCATGGGCTGAAACTCTATTTGTCTTTGGACAACCGCGCCTATGAAATCGGCGCGGTCGCCTGTTCCAGCCATTTCAGCGTTTCGCCGTCCACCATCGGCCCGATCTCGGCCAGCACGCGGGCGTGATAGGCGTTTAGCCACACAAGTTCCTCATGCGTCAGCAGGTCAGGTCTGACCAGGCGGCGGTCGATCGGTGCCAGCGTCAGCGTCTCGAATTCATGTACGGGCAGATCGCCACCTTCGACCGGTTTGGCGGCGGTCACGAGAATAAGATTCTCGATGCGGATGCCGTAGTGGCCTTCCTTGTAGTAGCCGGGCTCGTTGGACAGGATCATGCCTTCCAGAAACTTTTCCGCGCCGGTTCGGGAAATGCGCTGCGGGCCCTCATGGACGGCCAGATAGGAGCCGACGCCGTGACCGGTGCCATGGGCGTAGTCAAGGCCGTGCTTCCACAGCGCCATGCGCGCGACCACGTCGATTTCCGAACCGCGCGTGCCCACCGGAAAGCGCAATATCGAAATGCCGATCATGCCTTTCAGGACCAGGGTGAAGCGCTCGCGCATCTCGTCGGTCGGCTGGCCGATCGCCACGGTGCGGGTGATGTCGGTGGTGCCGTCCTGATATTGCGCACCTGAATCGAGCAGGAAAAGCTCGCCGTCGCCAAGTCTGCGGTTGGTCGCCTTCGAAACGCGGTAGTGCATGATGGCGCCGTTCGGACCGGCACCCGAAATCGTGTCGAAGGACACGTCGCGCAGCGGCATCTGCGTTTCCTCGCCGACGGCCCGCCTGGCTTCCTCAAGCTGCGTCACGAGCTTGATCTCATCCATCGTGCCGGGCTTTTGCGCATCGAGCCAGCAGAGCAGCTTTGCGACAGCGGCCCCGTCACGGCGGTGTGCGGCGCGCGCGCCCTGCAGTTCAGCCTGGTTCTTGGTGGCGCGGGGCAGGCGGGCGGGATCGGCCTCGGAGACGACCGTGCCGCCATTCTCCTCGATGATCGCCCGGAGCCTTTCGGCGGCAAGGGCAGGGTCCAGCGCTACTTTCGCGCCGGATTTCGCAAGTTTTATGAGGTCGCCCGCGAGTGCGTCGGGCGCGCGAAGGTCGCAAAGCTGGGTCAGGTAGGCCTGCACCTTCCGCGGCAGCTTGCGCTTGTCGATGAACAGCCGGTGCTTGCCGTCGGCTGCCAGAATGGCGAAGCCCAGCGCCAGCGGCGTGTGCGGCACGTCATTGCCGCGAATGTTGAACGCCCAGGCTATCGACGACGGGTCGGTCAGCACGCAATGGGTGGCGCCCTGTTTTGAAAGGGCTTCGGCGAGGCGCGCCAGCTTTTCCTTGGCCAGTTCGCCGGCAAATTCGATGGGGTGGATGTCGACCGGTGCGGAGGGTGGTTCGGGCTGGTCGGCCCAGATTTCGTCGATCGGGTTGACGTCGAGCGGCACCAGCGTGGCACCGTTCTTCTCGGCGGCTTTCTTGAGCGCCTGGACTTCTCCGATGGTGTGCAGCCACGGGTCAAAGCCCAGCCGCGCGCCCTTGCCGAGATTGTCCCGGATCCAGGAGGCGGGCGGATTGTCGATCAGGCTTTCGATGGTGAAGATGCCGAGATCGACCTGTTCGCGCACCTGCAACTGATAGCGGCCGTCGACAAAAATGAAGGCACGATCCTTGAGGATGAGCGCCACTCCGGCCGAGCCGCTGAAGCCGGTCAGCCAGCGCAGCCGTTCCGAACGCGCGGCGACATATTCGCCCTGATGTTCGTCGGCGCGGGGCACCAGAAAGCCGTCGAGGTCATGTGCGGCAAGCCATTCGCGCAGTTTCGCCACGCGCGCAGGTGCGCTTGTCGGATCTCCGGCGGTCTCAAACGTCTGGAACATGACTTTCATGCCTTCCGGTGCTCGGTGCTTCGCGTCGCGCAAACCTATCCGGGTGGGTTGATGCTTGCAACGCGTCCGGCTTGATCCAAGCATCGCTGCAATGGTGCGGCGCACAATTCTCTTCGCATATGCAAAATCGTATGGGTGCAATGCAAAATACGCGCTGTTACTTCGCAGCGGTCAGCCCTACCTTGGTTGTCGGGAGGTTGATATTTCAACCAGGGGAATAAGATGTCCGGATTTTTCAAAGCTGCAATCAACGCCTTGATGGAAGCGCGCCAGCGCGAAGCCGCGCGCTATGTCAACGGCGTGCTTCTGTCGCTTGACGACGCCACGCTGAAGGCAAATGGCTTCACCCGTGAAGACCTGAAGAAGCGCGGCGGCTCTTACTCGTTCGTCTAATTCACCGCTTGAGGTGAAGCGTCACCCAGCCTTCCCGGGCGAGGGTGCGGACATGGCGAAAGTTCTGGCCGATATAGGCGGCCAGAACCGCGTTTCGCTGGCGCTCCAGGATACCTGAAAGCACGATCGAACCGCCCGGCACGAGGTGATGCGCCATCTGCGGTGCGAGCTTCATGAGCGGGCGCGCCAGGATATTGGCGACGATCAGGTCGAACGGGCCGCGCGCGGCGAATATCGGATGGTGAAAGCCCGGCGCGGTGTAGGCTTCGACATAGGCCGAGACGCCGTTCAGCCGGGCATTGTCTGCCGCGACCTTTGTCGCGATCGGATCGATGTCGGTCGCCAGAACCGGTATATGGGCGAACTTCGCCAGAGCAATGGCGAGAACCGCGCTGCCGGTGCCGAGGTCGAGTGCATTGCGCGGCCGCTCGCGCCGCGCCACGGTCTCCAGCACGTCGAGGCAGCCGGAAGTGGTGCCGTGATGGCCGGTGCCGAAGGCAAGCCCCGCCTCGATCTCGATCGACAGTTCGCCGGGCCGCTGCTTGTCGCGGTCATGCGCGCCATGGACGAAAAAGCGCCCCGCGCGAACCGGCTTCAACCCTTCCAGTGACAGCGCCACCCAGTCCGCATCCGGCAGAATTTCGCGCTCGATCGCCTTTTTCAGCGACAGGCCATCGAGCACCTGGCGCATGCGGCGCTCGGCTTCATCGATATCGCCATCGGCGTAGATCGACACTTCCTGAATGTCGCGCTCTTCGTCCTGTTCCAGCACGGCGAGTGGGAAGCCGTCTTCCTCGAACTCGGTTTCGAAAGCGGCGAAGATGCGGTTGGCGTCGGCGCGCCCGGCCGTCAGATGGAGGCGTGTCTGGGTCATGGTATTTCGCGATCAGGAACGAGGAAACGCCCTAAAGCGCGTTGCGATCTTTCAGGATCGCTTCTCGCGCTTCAGGTCTTTGTATTTACGCATGTCGTTATCGCAAAACCGCTGCACAGTTTTACGCGACATGCTCTAGCTTTTGAACGTTTCAGCCCTTGCCGGCAAGCCGTTTCAGCTTGGCTACAGCCGTGTCGCCGCTTTCGCCATAGGCAATGGTGCCGAAGAAGTCGCCCTTGCCGTCGAGCAGCAGCACGGAGGCGGTGTGATCCATCGTGTAGTCGCTGCCTTCAAGCGGCACCTTCTTCGAATAGATGCCGAACGCCTTTGCCATCGCCGCAACCTTGTCCGGCTCGCCGGTGATGCCGGTGATGCGGTTCGAGACGTTGCTGACATAGGCGTTCATGACTTCAGGCGTGTCGCGCTCCGGATCGATGGAGATGAAGTAAACCTTGATGTCCTTGCCTTCGTCGCCGATCTTCTTCAGCCAGCCATCCATTTCGAACAGTGTCGTCGGGCAGACCTCCGGGCAATGCGTGAAGCCGAAGAATAGCGCCGTCGGCTGGCCGCGAAATGCCGCCTCGGTAATCGGCTGTCCCGTCTGGTCGGTCAGTGTGAAGGGCGCGCCATAAGGCTCGCCGCCGTGGCGGGTCTGATACCAGTCGAAGGTGAGCCAGCCGATGCCGGCAGCCATCAGAACCAATATGCCGACGAGGATTGAACGCATCATGATGTGGAATTTCCGCCCGTAAACCTGAATCTATCGTCTTTTTATTCGACTGCGATCTTGCCTTGGCCGCGATCTAGAAACACCAGGCAAGCCCGGCTTCCACCGTGGCCATGAAGATCGCTGCCCCGTTCTCCATCCACGCAGCAAAGGCCACGCCGGCCAGGGCGGCAAAAGCTACCGTGCCGATGATGATCTTTGCGGTCGTTGCGACCGGAGCCGAAAGGCGCTGTCTCATTGCCGCTAACATAGTCTTTGTGGCGATCTCGAAAAAGAGGCCATGATGCCGCTGGCGGTGGGCGCAAGGGCCGGCACTTTCGGCCTTGGGCTTGCAAGCTGGCTTACGCTGCCCCAATTGTTGCGAACGTAATTTTTCCTTGCAGGAGGTTTTCATGCGTCTGGCTTTGTACGGTGCTGTTGCTCTTCTTCTCAGTGCGGCCGCGCCCGCGTCCGCGCAGGAGGTCGGCAGGGTCGGTGTCGACTGGCTCGGCAACGACATCATCGTCGAGGCGGTGACGGATCCCGCAGTCGGGGGCGTGACCTGCCACATTTCCTATTTCGACCGCGGCGTGGTCGACCGGCTGCAAAAGGGCAACTGGTTCGAAAACCCCTCCGATTCCTCCATCTCCTGCCGCCAGACCGGGCCGATCACCATCGGCAAGATCGACATGAGCGAGGAGGGCGAGGAGGTGTTCAAGCAAGGCATCAGCCTGATCTGGAAGAAGCAGGTGGTGAACCGCATCTACGACAAGAAGAACGATACGCTGATCTATCTCTCGCATTCCCGTCAGGTGCAGGACGGTTCGGCCAAGATGGCAGTCACCACCGTTCCGCTCTACGGCCAGAACGTCGTCTGGTCAGAGGGCAAGCCGCAGTAGGCGCTATCTGCCCGGCTTGCGGGGCAAGGCGAGGCGGCGTAAAGCGCCAGCATGGATCCGAACCCCGCCCTTCGCTTCAAGGATGCCGAGCCGCGCATTCATCCGACAGCCGAGCTGAAAAGCTGCAAGCTCGGCCGTTACGCCGCGATTGGCGAGCGCGTGATTTTGCGCGAGGTGACGGTCGGCGACTTTTCCTATTTCGAGCGCCACGCCGAGGCGATCTACACGACGATCGGAAAGTTCTGCTCGATTGCCGCCAACACCCGCATCAATGCGCTGGAGCATCCGATCGAGCGCCTGACCACGCATAAGGTGAGTTACCGGCCGAACGAGTATTTCCGCTATCTCGGCGTTGATGGCGACTTCAAGGCGCGCCGGCAGGGCAAAGCCGTCACCATCGGTCATGACGTCTGGATCGGCCACGGCGCGGTCATCATGCCGGGCATCAGCATCGGCAACGGCGCGGTCATCGGCGCCAATGCGGTGGTGACGCGCGATGTCGGTGCCTATGAGATCGTCACCGGCGTGCCGGCAAAGCCGCTGCGCCGCCGGTTCGCGCCCGAGATTGCCGCCCGAATCGAAGCACTTGCCTGGTGGGACTGGCCGATCGGCCATCTTGCCGACGCCATCCCCGACATGCAGGCGATGCCGATAGAGGCGTTTCTCGATTGCTGGGAAGCGCGCAAACCCTGATTTTCCTAGGGTTTTCTCTGCATCAAGATGATCTGACGTGGCTTTCAAGCCGCGACGGTAACCATTTCCCTTAACGTAAAACATTAGCGTTAAAAAAGGGAAAACGGGTTGTATTAGTGGAATACTACAATTCAAGATTGCATGAATTGATTACGTGTGAATAATCAAACTCGGAGAACAAGACGGGAAGCAGAGGGAAACACTGTTAGCAACAAAGGAGAGCACATCATGAAGACGATCATCTATGCACTTACTGCTACTGTTGTTTCCTTCTCGGCTGTTTCGGCACATGCCGGCGGCTGGGGCTCCAACACCGGCAACTTCAGCCAGTCGAGCGGCCTCATCAATGTGTCGCCATCGATCGGCCTCGGCAATATCGGCCTTGGCGTCAACCTGCTGAACGGCTCGCCGATCCTCAGCGGAAACAACATCCTCAGCGGCAACAGCACCGGCATCCTGAACGGGAACAGCACGGGCATCCTCACCGGCATCCTGAACGGCGTCGGCATCAACCTCCTGGGCGGCAACAGCAGCTACAAGCTGAAGAAGTAACCGCCAGTCACAATCATGAGCATGCATGCAAGGGCAGGAGGGAGTTGCGCCCCTCCTGCCTGAAAACCTGCTCATAAACTCTACTCCGGCGGCCATCTGCCGGCGTTTTCTGCGCTTCCGGTACTCACGTACCCAAACGTACGCTCCGTTCCGGTTCTCGAAAACACCACCATCTGACTCGCCGGAGCGACTTTCTGAACAGGTTTCACGCACCTGCGCTAAATTTTCGTCCGTATGCCGACGAAGGCATCTACCGTCTTCTTCTCGACGTCGATCACCGTCAGGAAGCGCTGCGTGTAGTCGACGCGGACGACTAGCGAGACGGCCTTTGTCGCCTGGAAGCTGGCTTCGCCATAGAGGCCGTGGGCGCGCTCCTTGTTTTCGTAGAGCAGGTTTTCCTTGAGTTCGGCGAAGGCGCCGGTGGCAAGCGTCAGCCGTTCGTTCATCAGAAACCGCGCTTCGATCTCGCCGCGCTGCAGCCATGACGCCAGCGGGTCGTCGCTGTCGACGGTCTCGAAGCGGCCAAAATAGGCGCCACGCAGTTCGAAGCCATGCGGCAGCGGCTGAACGACGGCGACCCGCCACGTCGGGCGCACGCTTTGATAGATGTCCTGCGCGCCGCGCAGCATCTGCACGCCGAGCGCGCCGGTGATGCTGGCTCCGGTCTGGCCCTTGTAGCCGGCCTCCGCCTGCAGCGTGTATTCGGCGAGCGACAGGCCGACGGGTGGCGAGCCCAGCTTTTCCACCGAGACGAACTGCGCCGAAGACGAAACGCCATAGGCCGCCGGTCCGACAGTGCGCATGAGCTTTGCGCCGACCTGCGTGCGGTTCTTGTCGGGGTCGAGTTTTGTGCGCGGCAGGACATCGTCCTGGAAGCGCGACTCGCCAAGCAGTTCATAGGCATTGGCCAGTTCGAGGATCAATGCCGTGCCGCCACCGAGATCGATGCCGGCCTGCCCCTGTGCGCCGAACACCTGCTTGGGCGCGCGCGTGCCGATGATGAAGGGGCCGATGGCAAAATCGTCGCCTTCGGTCGAAAGCCTGTAGGTGAGGGTGCCGCGCAGTTCCAGCGCGGGGCTGACGCGCCTGGTTACGTCGAGCAATAGTGCGCCGGCGCGGTCGTCTTCTATCTTCACCGTGTCGTAGCGCGTCGCCTGGATTTCGGCGCCGAATTTTACCGTCCCGTCGTCGATCTGCCATTCGTGCTGCAACGAGCCGCGGATCAGTGAATACCAGTCTGGTATGGCGAATTCGCTGTCGAGCGCGTTGCTGGTCCAGTGGCGCTCGACGCTGGTGACGATCTTGGGTGCCGATGAGGGGGGCGATCCTGCCGGTGCAAGATCTGCTGCCACTGACGGCGTCGCCAGAAGAGCCAGCATGAGAGAGGCACTTTGGACCCGCACGGCACGCTCCGGGTTCGGCTTCGAAAAACCCCTTCCGCCTGCGGGGGTGTCGAGGCGGAAGGGGCTGGAGTACCCCGCCGGGAAGCGGAGGGTACGGGCTCTTGCCCGCCCCGAAACATTTGCACGCATTCGGCAAACTTCGCGTTATGGTTGCATGCTATCTTTGGTTGCATCGAATTGCGTTACGGCCGGCCGCCTTGGCGAGTTGACGGCGCGGGAAGCGGGTGGGCATGGTGCCTGCGAATGGAGAGATGATTTGACCGACTGGCTTGAGATCCTGAAAGAGCAGACCGAGGCGGGCGCCCGCATGGGCAAGGAAGTGCCGAAAATGCTCTCCGACCCCGACATCAGCGCCGAACAAGTCGGCTCTTTGTTCCACGCGCTGGAGGAACAGGCCCAGTTCGTCGAGAAACTCACCAAGATCCTCGAAAAATACGGCTACGATTTCGACATCATCAAAGCCGCCGAGACGCTGGAGGAGCGCTATGTCGACCTCGCGGCGGAGGCGGCGGAGAAGCTGAGGGCGATGCGGGGGTAGGGCATCTCTCCTTCTCCCCTTGTGGGAGAAGGAAGGGGCGCACCTCAAACCCCCGTCACGAACCCGTCCAGCACCCGCTTCTGTCCAGCCTTGTCGAAATCGATCGTCAGCTTGTTGCCGTCGACGACCGAGACATTCCCGTTGCCGAATTTCTGGTGGAAGACGCGGTCGCCGACCTTGAAGGGCGAGGGGGTGTCGGAGACGGATTTGGCGACGAGTTCGCCTTCGATGGTGCGGCTTTTGACCGAGCCGCGGCCGGCGCCATAGCCTGAATCGGTCTCGCCATAGCCGATGCGCTCCACCGCGTGGCCGGAGCGCGAGCCCCAGTTGCGGTCGGTTGCGTCATTGCGGTTCGCCTGTGCGCGCTGCCAGCCTGGTGTGGCATAGGTGTTGGAGAATGAGCCGGAATCCTGGCCGACATTGTCGAAGCGCGACGCGCCATAGGGGTTCTGGCGACCGCCGCGCCCGCCGGCGAAGGAGCCGCCGCCGTAGCCGCCATAGCTGTTGCCGGCTTCGGCCACTTCGACATGGGCCTCGGGCAGTTCGTCGAGAAAGCGCGACGGGATAGTGGATTGCCACAGGCCGTGGATGCGACGGTTGGAAACGAACCAGATGTGCAGGTTCTTCTTGGCGCGGGTGACGCCGACGTAAGCCAGCCGGCGCTCTTCCTCCAGCCCGGAGCGACCACCCTCGTCAAGCGAGCGCTGGTGCGGGAACAGGCCTTCCTCCCAGCCGGGGAGGAAGACGGTCTCGAATTCCAGCCCCTTGGCCGAATGCAGCGTCATGATGTTGACTGCGTCGAGGTTTTCGTTCTGCTCGCTGTCCATCACCAGCGCGA
The DNA here is from genome assembly GCF_003590645.1 of Mesorhizobium sp. DCY119. NCBI lineage: Bacteria > Pseudomonadati > Pseudomonadota > Alphaproteobacteria > Hyphomicrobiales > Phyllobacteriaceae > Mesorhizobium > Mesorhizobium sp. DCY119. The sequence goes on from NZ_CP031834.1 coordinate 2,106,408, forward strand.
CATGCTCGAGGAAGGAGCGCAGCGACTCGTATTCCTCCATGGAGCGGATGAGCTCCTTGAGGTTTTCGAGCCGGCCCGGCGCTTCGGCCGAGCGGTCGTTCTTCCACATGTCGGTGTAGCCGGATTCCTCGAGGATCGTCTCGGCAAGCTCGGTGTGCGGCGTGTTGTCGAGAGCCTTCTGCCAGCGCTCGAAATTGGCCGCGACCTCGCGCAAGGCGGCGCGCGGCTTGGGCTTCAGCTCGTCGCTTTCGGCGAGGTTTCCGGCGGCCTCCAGCATCGGAATGCGCAGCGCGCGGGCCGTGTCGTGCACCTGCCGTATGGCCGCTTCGCCAAGGCCGCGTTTGGGCACGTTGACGATGCGCTCGAAGGCGAGGTCGTCGGCCGGCTGGGCGACGACGCGGAAATAGGCCATGGCATCGCGGATTTCCTGGCGCTCGTAGAAGCGCGGGCCGCCGATGACGCGGTAGTTCAGGCCGAGCGTGACGAAACGGTCTTCGAATTCGCGCATCTGGAAGGAGGCACGCACGAGGATGGCCATGTCGTTGAGCTTGTGGCCCTTGCGCTGGGCGGACTCGATCTCCTCGCCGACGGCGCGGGCTTCCTCCTCCGAATCCCAGGCGGCGTGGACATTTACCCGGGAGTCGTCGTCCTCGACCTTTTCGGTGAACAGCGTCTTGCCCAGCCGCCCCTCATTGTGGGCGATGAGGTGGGAGGCTGCACCGAGGATATGGGCCGTCGAGCGGTAGTTGCGCTCGAGGCGGATGACGGTGGCGCCGGGAAAATCCTTGTCGAAGCGCAGGATGTTGTCGACCTCGGCACCGCGCCAGCCATAGATCGACTGGTCGTCGTCGCCGACGCAGCAGACATTCTTCTGGCCCGGCGCGCCGGTTTCCTGTGCCAGCAGCCGCAGCCACATATATTGCGCGGTGTTGGTGTCCTGATACTCGTCGACGAGGATATATTTGAAGCGCTTGTGATATTCCTTCAGCACATCTGGGTGGCCGCGAAAAATGCGGATCGGGTGGCAGAGCAGGTCGCCGAAATCGCAGGCGTTCAGCGTCTTCAGCCGGTCCTGATAGGCCTGATAGAGCTGGCGGCCCTTGCCGTTGGCGAAGGCGCGGGCGTCGCCCTCGGGAATTTCGGAGGGGCCGAGGCCCTTGTTCTTCCAGCCGTCGATCATCATGGCGAACTGGCGCGCCGGCCAGCGCTTGTCGTCCAGCCCCTCGGCCTGGATGAGCTGCTTGATCAGGCGGATGACGTCGTCGGTGTCGAGAATGGTGAAGTCGGAGCGCAGACCGGCCAGCTCGGCATGGCGGCGCAGCATTTTCACGCCGATGGAGTGGAAGGTGCCGAGCCATGGCATGCCTTCGACAGCCTCGCCGACCAGCAGGCCGACGCGCTGCTTCATCTCGCGCGCGGCCTTGTTGGTGAAGGTCACGGCGAGGATCTGGCTGGGGAAGGCGCGGCCGAGGCTGAGGATGTGGGCGATGCGGGTGGTCAGCACGCGCGTCTTGCCGGTGCCGGCGCCAGCCAGAACCAGAACCGGGCCGTCGATGGTTTCCACCGCCAGCCGCTGCTCTTCGTTGAGGCCTTTCAGATAATCCGGGGCCGAACCCTGCCGGGCAGCCATGGCGCGCGCGGCAATGCCACCGCCTTGCGCCGGCGCGCGCGCAGGGGCAGCGCGAGGTGCGGGGTCCTCGTCGAAGAAGGGCATGTCGTCTGGAAAGTCTGACATTTGCTCCGAATGTAGTGATTCGGGCCAGAAAGGCCAGAAGAAGCGCTAAAACAAAGCGCGAACAAGCTCGATCTGACGGTATCCGGCGCATAAGGCGTGTGTTTCGGCAGCTTGCGGCGGCGTAGGTGCTCCCATATCCGTCATTTGACAGTGTTTGCGGTTCGGCGGAAAACTGGCGCCTGACGACTCAACGCTTGGCCGTCGAGGGTTTGGCTTGCCTCGAACGGTCCCCGAAATCATAAGGGCAACGATCTTGGCAACGGTTATCACGGCGCTTGTCTTCCTAATTCTTGGGCTCTTCCTAGCCGGTGGCGGCGTGTGGCTCGCCACGGTCGGTGGCAGTCTCTACTACGTCATTGTGGGCATCGGCTTCCTGCTGACGGCGTGGCTGCTGTTCAAGCGTTCGGGGGCTGCGCTTTGGGTTTTCGCGCTGGTGCTGATCGGAACGCTGGCCTGGGCAATATGGGAAGTCGGTCTCGACTGGTGGCAGCTTGGACCGCGAGGCGGTGTTGTCGTGCTTCTGGCGCTGTGGCTGCTGACGCCGTGGGTGCGGCGGCGCCTGACGGCTTCCGGCGGCGCAATTCCGCTGGCGGCCGGCGTTCTTGCCGCACTGATTGCGGCAGGCGCGTCGATGACGGTCGATCCGCAGGACATCGCCGGCGAGTTGCCGACGGACAAGGTCGCCGCCACGCCGGATCTCGGCGGCGGCGACGTGCCGGCGGGCGAATGGCATTTCTACGGCCGCACGCAATATGGCCAGCGCTATTCGCCGCTCGACCAGATCACGCCTCAGAACGTCTCGACGCTGACGCCGGCATGGACCTTCCAGACCGGAGATGTGCGCACGTCGGCGGACGTGCCGGAAACGACCTATCAGGTGACGCCGCTGAAGATTGGCGACACGCTTTATATCTGCACGCCGCACAACTGGGCGATTGCCATCGACGCGGCGACCGGCAAGGAAAAGTGGCGCTTCGATCCCAAGATCGCCGAGGACAGCGACCGCCAGCACCAGACCTGCCGCGGCGTGTCCTATTACAATGACACCAAGGTCGCAGCCGGGCAGCCCTGCGCGCAGCGCGTCTACCTGCCGACCTCGGATGCACGCCTGATCGCACTCGATGCGGCTAACGGGCAGGTTTGCAGCGGCTTTGCCAATGGCGGCACGATCGATCTCTACGCCAACATGCCCTACAAGCAGCCGGGCTATTATTATTCGACTTCGGCGCCATTGATCGCCGGAGGCAAGATCATCGTCGGCGGTGCGGTCAACGACAACTATGCAGCCGACGAGCCGTCGGGCGTCATCCGTGCCTATGATGCCGACACCGGCGCGCTGGTGTGGAACTTCGATTCCGGCAATCCGGACAAGACGACGCCGATCGCTGCCGGCGAAACCTACACGGCGAACTCGCCCAACATGTGGTCCACGCCAAGTGCGGATGAGAAGCTCGGCCTGCTTTTCGTGCCGCTCGGCAACAAGACGCCGGACCAGCTTGGCATGGATCGCAGCGAGAATGTCGAAAAGTTCTCGTCATCGATCACCGCGCTCGATCTCAACACCGGGCAGATGCGCTGGGTGCGCCAGACCGTGCATCACGATCTGTGGGACATGGATATTCCCGCACAACCGAGCTTGGTCGACATTAATACGGACAAGGGCGTGGTGCCTGCGCTCGTCGGTCCGACGAAGCAGGGCGACATCTATGTGCTCGATCGCCGCACGGGCGAGCCTGTGCTTTCCGTCACCGAGATGCCGGCGCCGGGCGGTGCGATCGAAGGCGACCACGCATCGCCGACGCAGCCTGTGTCTGCCCTGACCTTCATGCCGCCGCCGCTGACCGGCAAGGACATGTGGGGCATCACCATGTTCGACCAGCTTGTCTGCCGCATAAAGCTGACGCAACTTCGCTACGAGGGCCGCTACACGCCGCCATCGCTGCAGGGCTCGCTGATCTATCCCGGCAATTTCGGAACGTTCAACTGGGGCGGCGTCGCCGTCGACCCGGTGCGGCAGGTGATGTTCGGCATGCCGACCTATCTCGCTTTCACGTCAAAGCTTATTCCCCGCGCCGACGTGCCGCCGCCGGATGGTTCGAAGGGTAGCGAGCAGGGCCTGAACCGCAATGAGGGATTGCCCTATGCGGTGGTGATGGGGCCGTTCCTGTCGCCGCTCGGCATTCCCTGCCAGTCGCCGCCCTGGGGTTATGTCGCCGGTGCCGATCTCAGAACCGGCAAGATCGCCTACAAGCACCGCAACGGCACGGTCTACGACATGACGCCGCTGCCGCTGCCCCTCAAGGTCGGCGTGCCGGGCATTGGCGGGCCGATGATCACCGCCGGCGGCGTCGCCTTCCTGGGCGCTGCGGTCGATGACTATTTCCGGGCCTATGATGTGACGACAGGCCGGCAGCTCTGGGAGGCGCGGCTCCCGGCCGGCGGCCAGTCGACGCCGATGACCTATACGGTGGCCGATGGACGGCAATTCGTGGTGATCGTCGCCGGCGGTCACGGCTCGGTCGGCACCAAGCCGGGCGATTACGTGATGGCCTACACGCTGCCGAAATAGAGCGCAGGAAAGCTTGAAGAGAGCGGGAGAGGAAAGCTTCTCCCGCTCTCGGCTATACCGAGGCCTCGCAATCGCGACCGGCTTTCTGTCCTATTGTTCCTTCCTACACGCAAAAAAGCCGCACTCGGCGCGGTCAATTGCGGGCATCAAGGCGCGGATAACAGCGCTTGAAAGACAGGGGGACAGCACGATGAAAGTCTCTTACGACGACGTCAGGCGCACGAAGACGGCGAGACTGGTCATGATCGACGGCCACAGGGTGCGCGTTGATCAGCGGGCCATCAAGGTCTGGAGAAAGAACCCCGACGCGGTTTTCAACGCCGTTCTGGATTCCCACACAAGGGAATACCGGATGTCGGGCCACGAGACCTTGCGATCAGGCGACTAGGCGCAGATACGAGGGTTGCTCGCATCCGGCCGCAACCCCCGTCTTTTCCGAGATAATCTATTTCTTCAGTCGGCGCTCTTCGGGAACGTCGGCAGTTTGGCGATGTCGTCGGCATCATGCTGGACGATCAGCGTTGCCTTCAGCGTCTTTGCGATGTGACGCAACCGATCCATGGAAGCAAGCGATTCGGCCCTGTCGGTGTTGAATGGCGGGACGTTTTCGGTCTCCAGCTGTTTCTCGAAATGGGCGACGTCTCCGCTGAGCAGAACCGACCCGGTATTTGCCAGCTTTACCAGCAAGCCGTAGCTGCCTGGCGTGTGGCCGGGCATGGAAAGCATGGTCACCGTGCCGTCTCCAAAGACATCCTTGTCGCCGGTAACGGTTTCCACCTTCGATCCTCCCTTCAGCCATGGAGCGAGCAGGTCCGGCTCCAGCCCGAAGGGGGCGGGGTCTGCCGTGAAGGCTTTGAAGTCGGCTGCGCCGATCAGCAGTCTGGCTTTCGGAAAATCGGCGGCCTGGCCGACATGGTCGAAGTGGTAGTGGCTTATGCCGACGGTCGATATCTTCTCCGGCTGAACTCCGATCTTTTCAAGCTGGGCCGGGATCGTCTGAGCCAGCGTTGGGTTCATCGCCGCATCGCCGAGTGGCGCGTTGAGAAGGGTGGCGGGAAGGCCGGTGTCCCAGAGCATGTAGTCGCCATCGTGCCGGATGAGGTAGCAGCTATCGGTAAGCGTCCTGCTTTCGCCCTGATAATCATAGGCATCCGAGAAGACGCTCAGATCCTTGACCTTTATCGTGCCGCAGTCGAGCCGCCACAACTGAACCTCGGCAGCCTGCGCCATGGCTGTTGCAGCAAGCGATGCCACGGTCGAGATGAGAAATAATTTGAGCTTCATGTCCGTCTCCTGAGGGTAGGCCGGCCGGCAGGCATGTGCCGGCGCCGTCTCCGTAATGGGCGAAAGTGACATGCCGGATGTGTCTGAAGTGCTCAGGGCTGTGCCCGAAACGCTCATTTGATGGTGGCGGCGGTTTTGCCGGTGTAATAGACTGCCGCGATGAGTTCGAACGAAAATCACGACCACGACGGCTTGCGCCGGCTGTTGCTGCAGCGGCTGCGGCCCCTGGCGCTCGACCCGGATCGGCCGCACAAGACGTCGGGCATGCATGTCCATGCCGACCAGCTCTTCAGCTATTGCTGCTTCGACATGGAGCGCCTGGCGCTGGTGACCACTGCCGAGCCTTTGATCGGCATAGTGCTCAGCGGGGAAAAGGAATTCTGGATCGGCGGCATGGGCCAGCGCTTTGGCGCGGGCGAGGTGTTCGTGCTGCCGGCGGGGCTGGAATGCGATGTCGTCAACATTCCCGGCGAGCGCAGCGGTCTCTACGAGTCGCTGCTGGTCGAAGTGCCGCGGACCATGCCGAAGCCGGCTAAGGTTCGGCATCGGCATGTTTCCGTCACGTCAGGCTTCGACATGCGCGTGCGCCTGACCGGCGAACTGGTCGATGCTGTTGCCCATGCGGCGATTGCCCTGCGGGCCTCCGCGCATGCCGAGAGCCTGGCCACGCACCGGCTCGGCGAAGTGCTGCTGTTGTTGCGCGACGAGCCGGCGGCGCAGTGCCTGTTCGACACGTCGCTTGCCGACCGGATCGGCTGGCTGGTTCTGGGTGAGCCGGCACGCCAATGGACGGCGGCCGACATCGGCCGCGAAATCGGGCTCGGTGCATCGACCTTGCGGCGGCGGCTGGCCGAAGACGGAACATCGTTGCGAAAGGTGCTGGCCTCGAGCCGGATGCAACTTGCCCATGAATTGCTGACACGAGGCGAGGGCAATGTCACCGAGGCCGCCGAGGCGGCCGGTTACGCCTCCCGCTCGCACTTCGTGCGGCGCTTTCAGAGCGTCTATGGCGCTTCCCCAAGCGAGCACCGTGTCAGAAGGGCTTAGGCCTCGACCAGCCTCCTTATTCCGTTTTCTCGTTGCTGCGCCTGTCCAGTTGCAGTGGAAAGCGTATTTTCAAGCCGGCTAAACGGGTAGCGCCACAGCTTTCCCGCTGATAAGGGTGCCTTCTGAAGGGGCGGGATTTCCTGCCTGCATCGCGACCTCGGCATTTTTAATGCCTGGCGCAATCATGGAAAGAAAACCGGAGCACGGCACGCGATGATGGGATGGTTCCGCAAGCTTCTCCCGCGCGAGGATCGTTTCTTCGATCTGTTCGCAAGGCATTCCGAAACGCTGGTTCTCGGCGCGAAGGCGCTTGAGCGGCTTTTGGCCGGCGACGATATCGAGGCGCGCGGCAAGGAGATCATCGCGCTGGAGGACCGCGCCGACGCCATCACCGGCGAGGTGCTGCTTGCGGTTCGCAAGAGCTTCATAACGCCGTTCGACCGCGGCGACATCAAGGATCTCATCCAGTCCATGGACGACGCCATCGACATGATGCGCAAGACGGTGAAGACCGTGACGCTGTTCGAGCAGCGCGAGTTCGAGCCGCTGATGCAGCAGATGGGCACGCTTGGCGTGGAAGCCGCAAACCTCATCGCCCAAGCAGTTCCGCTGCTCGACCGCGTCAACGCCAACGCCACCCGTCTCAACGAGCTGACCGAACAGGTGGTGCGCGTCGAGGAGCAATCCGACGAGTTGCACGATCGCGGCCTCAAGGAGCTTTTCAAGCGATACGGCCGCTCCGATCCGATGGCCTACATGATCGGCAGCGAGATCTATTCCGAGCTGGAAAAGGTGGTCGACCGCTTCGAGGATGTTGCCAATGAGATCAGCGGCATCGTCATCGAGAACGTCTAGGAAAATCGATGGACGCCACACTCGCGTTTCCGCTGCTGGTCGGTCTGATCGGCGTCGCCCTGTTCTTCGACTTCCTCAACGGGCTTCATGACGCCGCGAATTCCATCGCGACCATCGTCTCGACGCGTGTTCTGCGGCCGCAATATGCGGTGTTATGGGCGGCGTTCTTCAACTTCATCGCCTTCCTGTTCTTCGGGCTGCATGTCGCCGAGACGCTGGGTACCGGCATCATCAGCGCCGACGTCGTCGATCCGCGCGTGGTGTTCTCCGCACTCATGGGCGCAATCGCCTGGAACCTGCTGACATGGGCCTTCGGCATCCCGTCCAGCAGTTCGCACGCATTGGTCGGCGGGCTGGTTGGGGCAGGGGTGGCGAAGGCCGGCGGCGGCGCGATCGTCTGGTCGGGCCTGGCGAAGACGACGGCTGCAATCGTTCTTTCGCCGGCGACAGGCTTCATCCTGGCGCTGATGCTGGTGCTGGCGGTGTCATGGATTTTCGTGCGCAGCACGCCTTTCGCGGTCGATCGCACCTTCCGCATCATGCAGTTCATCTCCGCCTCGCTCTATTCGCTCGGCCATGGCGGCAACGATGCGCAAAAGACCATGGGCATCATCGCCGTGCTGCTCTATTCGCAGGGCATGCTCGGGCCGGACTTTTACGTGCCCTTCTGGGTGGTGATTTCCTGTCAGCTCGTGCTGGCGCTCGGCACGCTGTTCGGCGGCTGGCGCATCGTCCACACGATGGGATCGAAGATCACGCGGCTCAACCCGATGCAGGGTTTTTGTGCCGAAACCGGTGGCGCGATCACGCTGTTTGCCGCGACATGGCTCGGCATTCCGGTTTCGACCACGCACACCATCACCGGCGCGATCATTGGCGTTGGCGCCGCGCGCCGGGTGTCTGCGGTGCGGTGGGGCATCGCCGGCAACATCGTCGTGGCGTGGATCATCACCATCCCGATCACGGCGGCGATTTCGGCGCTCTGCTACGTCGCCACCGGGCTTTTTGTGTAACCCTGCCGGGGCTGCGCGGTTCTTGACGCGCGCCGAGGGCTTGAATAGCTTTCCTGTCGGCCGGATGCGGCCGGCAGCCCGCGCTCCGCAACGAGCATGGCGAACGCATCCCGAGATATCTGTCACCTGATCCCACGGACGGTGAGAGCGTCAGCAATGCGGGCACTGATGAGCTTCCTCACCGTTTCGGAAGGATCGGAAGACCATGCGATCTTTTCACGATGCCAAGGCGATGGCCAAGGCCATGCGCGAAACCCTTGCCGCCAGGGGCCTGACGATTTCCCACAGCGAAGCGCTGGAGATCGTTGCCCGCCAGTTCGGCCTCGACAACTGGAACATTCTGTCAGCGAAGATCGAGGCGGAGGAGGGCGAGAGCCGGCCGGCGTCAAACGGCATCGCCTTCGAACAGGCCGTGCCGATCGTGCGTATCTTCGATGTTGCCAAGGCGCACGAATTCTATCTCGATTTCCTTGGCTTCAAGGTCGATTGGGAACACCGCTTCGGCGAGAATTTTCCGCTCTACGAGCAGGTCTCGCGGGCAGGGCTGCGGCTGCATCTCAGTGAACACTCCGGCGATGCGACGCCGGGCGGCAACATGGTCGTCTACATGAAGGGCGTGGAAGCCTTTCAGAAGGAACTGAGCGGCAAGCACTATCGCTACCTGAAGCCGGGGCTGGAAAAGGAAGAATGGGGCCTGGAAATGCAGGTCACCGACCCGTTCAACAACCGCATCCGCTTCATGGAGAGCAAGGACGCCGCCTGATCGCTGCCTATCCCGGACGATAAGGCAGCCCGCCGGTTAAGGCGGGCTGCCTGTCTGATCAAAGCCCGAAATGTCCCTTCAGCCCGGGAACGGACTCGACAATCTCATTGACGACATCTGGTCCGGCGGCAGTCTTTGCCTGCTGGATCAAGGTCGTGCCGGCCTGCCTGATCTGCGTGGCATCGAGGCCGGTGGAGCGAAGCTGCGAGATGCCGTTGATCAGCGCACCGGCCTTTTCACCCAGTGCGCCGCCCAGCGCAGAGGTCAGCGAGCCGAACAGTCCACCGCCGGACCCGCCGGCGGGTTGCGCTGCCATCACATCATATTGCCGGGCAAGATCCAGCGAGCCGGGAATGCTGCCGAAAAGCTCGGCGACACGCGTGCCCTCGGCCTCATGCTCGAGCACCGACAGGATGGTGCCGACGGCCTTTTCCGTCGTCGGCTCGTCCAGACCGGCCTTGGACGAGACTGTGGTGAGGATTTCCTGGATGTTCACAAGCGCCTCCCTATCCCTGTGCCTTCAGGCGCGTGTTGCAGGAACTCCAGAATTGAGGCCATTGCGTACCGGCCGGCAAGGTGCCCGAGGATTTTTGGCTCTGCCATTGCGTCGAGCATTCGTGAATGCGCTGGCGGAACGCGACTTCGCCGGGGGTAAGCGCCTTGCCGTTGGCGTTTGTCATCGGCATGGCCGATTGCATACTCGTAGCGGCTGTTGCCTGGGCCGGTTCGGGCGGAACATTGGATGCGTCCGATTTGTCGTTCTTGATGCTGTCTGCGCAGGCCGTCAGGAATTGCGGCCATTTCTGCCCTTTCAGGGTGTTGGCGGATTTGGCCGCCTGATATTGCGTGCTGCAGATTTGCTGCGTCGTCTGATGCCCGGCAGCGGCAAGCGCGACCGTCTTGGCCGCCGGTGCCATGGCGGTGGTCTGCTTCATCATCGTTTTGGGTTGAGCTGCCATCGCGGCCGTCGCCGCCACTGGTGCCGCGGCCGCGCCATTGTTCATGGTGGCGCTGCAATCGGACAGATACTGCGGCCACTTCTTGCCGTTCAGCGTACCGGCGGTCTTGGCCGCCTGATACTGGGTGGCGCAAGCCTTGGTGGTGGATTGTGCAGCAGTGGCATTCGCGGCGAAACCCTGAGAGGGCAGGGCCAGCAATGCCGTGCCGACAAATGCCAGGGCACTCGTGGATATCAGACTGGGAAAGCTCATCGTCGTGTCCTCCTTGCGGACATAGCTTCGCCTGCGGAGCGGGTGTCCGTTCCGACATAAGAGGCGTTGTGGGAGGCTTCGGAATGCGCCAGTGGATCGCCGGATTGGCGAAGACGCTGCGGAAGGCGAGGCCAGCACGGCCAAGCTTCTCCCAAATTGTGGCAGGATGTACGGGGTCGGCCTACATCACCAAAATTTAATAATCCGGTAAGTTTTGGCAGCCGCCCTATCGAGTGGTGGCAAGCCTTTGCCGCCTTGCCGACAAGGCAAATCCGTCGCGGATGTTGAAGCCCATCAAAGTGAGGTTGATCAATCCCACGGCGAGTTCGATTGCCTGTACCGTCATGAAGGCGGTGCCGAAGTCGCCCGCTGCTGCCTTGGCGTTGAGGAACAGCGCCGACGGCAGCAGCACCAAAAGGCCGTTGAGCGCGATGAATGGCATGCGCTTCTTCTTGGCCGTAACCATCGGCAGTCGCATGCCTTTGCCGAGGCGAAAGCCGCTGGCGCCGGTCGCCGCGAGCGCCGGCACAAGCACGAGCATGGCCCAGACGATCGCCTGCTTGACGGCGGCGATGGCCGTCGGCGTGCCGAAAAGCTCGCTGATTGCGGTAGAGAGCCAGAAGCTGGCGATCAGGACGAAGGCGAGGATGCCGGCGACTGCATGCAAGCGGTGGAGAGGCATGGTTTTCCTCCATAAGCATAGTATGCTATTTAATATTGCATAGCATGCTGTTTAAAGCAAGCTCCGCTATAACTTCGAGGGATTGGGGAAGGGCGGAGTTGCGAGTACGGCCGGCATCGAGGCGTTCACGCCCACTTCACCGATGCGTTACTGGACCTGCCCGACTCGCCCCTTATCTTGCCTTTCATCAATTCAATCGATGCAGGGGAGAGAGTCATGACCAAGCCGGCCATCACGCAGGCGATGATCGACGCCTATGACGAATATACGCATCTGACATTGGATCGACGCAGCTTCATGGAGAAGCTGACCAGGCTTGCCGGTTCGGGGGCGGCCGCCGCTGCCATTGCGCCAATGCTTGCCGCCAACTCGGCGCAAGCCGCCGTGATCCCCGAAAACGATGAGCGGCTGAAGGCCGAGGACATCACCTATCCCGGCTCGAAGGGCGACATGAGGGGCTATCTCGTTCGGCCGGCCGCGCAAAGCGGCAAGCTCGGCACGGTCATCGTCATCCACGAGAATCGTGGCCTCAACGCGCATATCCAGGATGTGGCGCGCCGTGTTGCGCTCGAAGGTTTCGTGGCGCTGGCGCCTGATTTCCTGTCGCCGCTCGGCGGCACGCCGACCGATGAGGAAAAGGCGCGCGAAATGTTCGGCCAGCTTTCCGCCGAACAGACCATCGGCGACGGCGTGGCGACGGTGGCGTTCCTGAAAAAGCATGAAGAGGGCAACGGCAAGACCGGCGCTGTCGGCTTCTGCTGGGGCGGTGGTGCGGTCAACGATCTGGCGGTCAATGCGCCCGATCTCGACGCCGGCGTTGCTTATTACGGGCGCCAGCCGAAGGCCGAGGACGTCGCCAAGATAAAGGCGCCGCTGCTGCTTCAATATGCGGGGCAGGACGAGCGCATCAATGCCGGCATCGAAGCCTATGAAAAGGCGCTCAAGGCGGACGGCAAGGAATACACCGTCTATGTCTATGACGGCGTGCAGCACGCCTTCAACAACGATACCTCGGAAGCCCGCTACAACAAGGAAGCGGCGGACCTCGCCTGGGGCCGGACCATCGCCTTCTTCAAGCAGAAGCTGGCTTAGCAATCGAAGCTGCAGCGGGGCTCCGTCAGTTGGATGGAGCCCAGTTCAGCGCGAAGTTCGGCGAGAGCGTAAAGCCGACCGGCAGGCTCGAAACCGGCGGTGGCGTGTGCACGCCTTCCTGCAGATAGCGAAGTGCCGCCATCAAGCCGTTCAGCGTATAGGGTTTGGCGATGACGCCGATGGCGCCGGCGAAATTTTCCGGAATGCGCTTGGGATTGGCCGTCATGAAGACGACCATCGACTGTTCCGTGTCCCCGATATACTGGGCGACATCGACGCCGGTAGGGCCATCGTTGAGGTGAACGTCGACGAAGGCGATGTCTGCATCCACCTCGTCGACCAGCCTGCGTGCTTCATCGAACGAGGTCGCCCATCCGACCACGCTGTGGCCGGCGTCTTCAACGAGCATCTCCAACTCCATTGCCAGCAGCGCTTCGTCTTCCACGATCAGGACTTTAAGCGGATCAGTCATGTTCCATCCTTTTGAAGTGTTGGTTCTGCGGGCATCTTTATGACCACCCGCGTTCCCGGCCCTGCGTCGAGCCATTCGATATCGGCGTGAAGCTGGCGGGCGAGCGACTTGATAAGCCGCATGCCGAACGAGCCGTCGCCATTGGCTCCTGCCATGCCGATGCCGTCGTCCGAAACCTCGATACGAAAATGCCCATCGCGCCGGTTCACCTTGACGCCCAGGTTGCCGGGTGCTGCCCCGTTCGTGCGGCCGTTGAACGCGTGCTTGAGCGAATTCGTCACCAGCTCGTTCACCATCAGCGCGATCGGCGCAGCCTTTTCCGCAGGGACAACGACCGGTTCTAGATCGAGTTCCGGGGAAAGTTTGCGGCCCGAAGCGGCGACAAGGTCGGTCACCAGGTCGCGGGCGAAATCGGATACGTCGAAAGTGGTAACGTCCTCCGACTGGTAGAGGCGGCGGTGAACCGTGCTCAGCGCCTCAATGCGTTCCAGCATCGATCTCTGCGACGCCCTGATCCCCTCGTCGGGAATTGCGCGGCTCTGCATGACGATCAGCGACGAAATCATCTGCAGATTGTTCTTCACGCGATGATCCACCTCGTGAAGCAGCGACTTCTGGGCCTCGAGCGCTGCTTCGAGTTCCTTGGTGCGTTCCTTCACCGCCAGCTCGAAACGTTCCTTGTCCGCCTGGACCTGATACTCTGCCTGCTTTCGGTCGGTGACATCCAGCTGCGAGGCGAAAAAGAACTGCAACTCGCCTTTCTCGTTGGAAACCGGGCTGATGTAGAGCGCGTTCCAGAAAGTGGTGCCGTCCTTTCGGTAGTTCAGAAGGTCGATGCTTATATTCGTCCTGTCGCGGATCGCATCGCGAACTTTCGCGGTCCTTGCAAGAACCTGCAATTGCGGCCCACGACCTCTTCGCGGCTGTAGCCACTCAGGCGCAGGAAAGCGTCGTTGACGAAAACGATAGGGTTGTCCGCTTGGCGCGGGTCGGTGATGATCATCGACATGCGCGTTGCGCGGATGGCGGCTGCGAACGGGTCGCCTTTGCCGTGTTCGGCATGGAGGTCGTCCGTCATGTGCCATGCTTCGGGCGATTCTTTTGCCGTTTTCCAATCCATTTATCTAAAGCTCCACGTCTTTCGAATGGCTCCACAACGGCCCCAGGGCCGAAATGGTTCAATCGAGAGTGAAGAAACGTGCGCTTGGGCTGCTTGCGAGGCGGTCACAAAAGCTGCGGACGGATCGTGAAAACGAAGTCGGCGCGCATGCAGCCGGAGCTGACGCAGCGCCTCATTTGGTTAATACAAGCTCAGGAAATTACGGGCAAAAATCTTGCCGGGGAAGCGTTGCGCAGGGTGCCAATCCGGCGCTTAGCGCAGCTTGCCGTGGGGATGGATGGAAAGAAGAGAATCAGTACCTTCCTGGCCGGCGCTTGTGTCTTGCAGTCCTGATGATCTCGCGAGCGTAGATCATCTTCATCGGGATAGGTAAATGAAGACGTTCGATGCGGTAAAGCTCGTTGTTTATTGTCTTCAGCGCGCGCCAGAAGTCGTAATCACTTATCGTGTTATCGGATGCGAGGCGGCTCGACATCTGAGCAACATCTATCTTCATGCCAATCTCCCGAACGGCGCCGCCCGTCACCATTCCGATCGTGAGTCGTTCCAGCATCGATTTTCACCCAGTGGCGGGCTGGATCAACCCGCCGCAACAGATCAAACTGTGCAAAAACCCTTAAGGTTAATGCTTCATTCACCATTAAAATTTTAACGACTTCCGCAAAACCCTTGCGCGGCAATCGCCGTGCGACGCTTTATGAGCGTGGTCTCACCACGCCCCCATCATTCGACCAGGGAAGGGAAGTTTCAATTCGGCCTTCGGGAGAGGTCACACGGCCTTTCGTTTGATGCCGATAGACCGTCCGGCACGCTCCGGCATCGGCAATCCGCCATGGGCGGCACGCATGGCATCCACCTTGGCCATGATATCTTCGGGGAAGGCGGCAACCTTCGGGCCCGACATGTCGATGTGCAGCGACAGTGTTTCCGACGTTGCGGCAAGCCAGCCGTCGACATGGTGGATTTCCTGATAGGCGCGGATGCGCTTCTCGTCATGGTCGATGAGCTGGAAGGTGACCGTCACCTTGTCGGCAAGGTGCAGTTCGCGGACATAGCAGAGGTGGACCTCGGCCGTGTAGATCGTCAGCTTGCGGTCGCGCGCATAGTCCGGCCCCATGCCCATGATTTCAAAGGCCTCGTCGGAGCAGCGGTCGAAGAGGACGTTGTAATAGGCCATGTTGAGGTGGCCATTGTAGTCGATCCAGTCTTTCTCGACCTCCATGATGCTCGAGACGAAGGGGGCCGGAATGGTCATTGACAGCGTCCTCATTTGGCGGTTTGCACGGTACCCACTCTTAAATGCTACACGAGGGCCGCTCATGGTCCAATTGCGGAGGATTTCATGGCTCTTAGCGACGTCGCAAAGGTCGAACGAAACGAGACCGGCATCGCGGCGGTGCTAGGCATACTCAAGCAGCGGTTCGGCGAGCGGTTTCAGACCGGCCAATCGCTTCGCGAGCAGCATGGGCACACCACCACCTACATCCCGAATCAGGCGCCGGACGGCGTCGTCTTCCCCGAATCGACTGCGGAAGTGCAGGAAATCGTGCGCGCCTGCGCCGAGCATCGTGTGCCGGTCATCGCCTTCGGCACGGGCACGTCGCTGGAAGGCCACGTCAACGCGCCGGGCGGCGGCATTTCGCTGGATACGTCGCGGATGAACCGGGTGCTTGCGGTTAATGCCGAGGACCTGGACGTCACCATCGAGCCGGGGATCACGCGCGAGGACCTGAACGCCTATCTGCGCGACACCGGCCTGTTCTTCCCGATAGATCCCGGCGCCAATGCCAGCCTCGGCGGCATGGCGGCGACTCGCGCTTCCGGCACCAATGCCGTGCGCTATGGCACGATGCGCGAAAACGTTCTGGCGCTGACGGCTGTGATGGCCGACGGCCGCGCGATAACCACCGCCAAGCGCGCCAAGAAAAGCTCGGCCGGCTACGACTTGACGCGGCTTCTGATCGGCTCGGAAGGCACGCTCGGCATCATCACTTCGCTGACGCTCAAGCTGCAGGGCATTCCGCAGGCGATTTCGGGCGGTGTGTGCCCGTTTCCGACGGTGGAGGCGGCCTGCCAGGCAACCATCGCGACGATCCAGATGGGCATTCCGGTGGCGCGCATCGAACTGGTCAATGCGCTGCAGATGCGGGCATTCAAGAACTATTCCAATCTCGACTATGCCGAGACCCCGTGCCTGTTCGTCGAATTCCACGGCAGTGATGCAGGGGTGGCCGAGCAGGCCGAAACGTTTGGCGAGATCGCCACCGAATATGGCGGCGGACCATTCCTGTGGACTGCGGTCGCTGAAGAGCGCGCCAAGCTGTGGAAGGCGCGGCACGACGCTTACTGGGCCTCGCTTACCCTGCGGCCGGGTTCCAAGGCGCTTTCGACTGACGTCTGCGTGCCGATCTCGCGGCTTGCCGAATGCATCGCCGAAACCGAGGCCGACATCGCTGAATCCGGGCTGATCGCACCCATTGTCGGCCATGTCGGCGACGGCAATTTCCATGTTCTGGTGCTGATGGACGTGAACGATCCGGCCGAAATCGAGCGGGCGGAAAAGTTCGTCGGCCGGCTCAACATGCGCGCTATCGGCATGGATGGCACCTGCACCGGCGAGCATGGCATCGGCCAGGGCAAGATGGGCTTTCTGGAGCGCGAACTCGGCGATGCGGTGGATTTCATGCGCACGATCAAGACCGCGCTCGACCCGCAGAACATCCTCAATCCGGGGAAGGTGCTGCCTGCGGCGCATTAGAATTGCCGCGCAATTCCGTCGGCCTTGACCCTGCCACCCTTTGGTCGGAGACTCCTCGGCTGTTGCAGCCGGAGGAGAATTCATCATGGCGATTTCGCGCAAGGAAGAAGCCCGCGCACTCAGCGCTGACGAGCATGAGCTGGTGGAAAAGTCGCACCATCCTGCCGTGCAGGAATTGTCCGACACCGAACTTGCCGGCCTGGTCAAACTCTTGCGCGAACGGCGCGACAAGGCGCAGACCGAAGCTCACCGCCGCCGCCGTGAAATTCGTGGCAAGGGTGAGCCCAAAGGGGCGGCGCCTTCAAAGGCCGATGCTGGTTCGCAACTGAAACTCGCCGTGCTGGCAATGACGATGCGCCGGCTCAACGGCGAGGTCGAGCGCCGCCGGCGTCTGGCGACTGATTTGTCTCAGGTCACTAATGCCCGCAGAGCTTTGGAGATGAAGCAGGCGGCCAAGGATAAAGGTAAGGACTTCAACACCCGCCATGCCCACAAGGGCATGCGCGCGGTGGCAAACGAGCGTGCGCAGAATCTGGTTCGGCCGATGGAGCTTGGTCGGCAGCGGCAGGCGGCAAAGGTGGCGCAGGCCAAACGCGACGCACGCTGATTTTTACCGTAACCCGCGATTAAGGTGCTGCTATGAGGCGGTGACAAGTGACGCCAGCACAAAGCCGCCCCATGCCATGAGGGCGATGCCGGCGAGTTTGCCGATCCAGTGACCGGCAGGCGCCAGTTTCTCGACCAGCACGAAGACGGCGATTGCGGCGATCCAGGCGAAATTCATTACGCCGCCGACGAAGAGAAGCAGCATCAGCATCCAGCAGCAGCCGACGCAGAAGACGCCGTGGCGAACACCCATCGCGAAAGCGCCGCTCCTGCCGTCACGCCAATAGGCCAGCACGAAGGACAATGGCGAGCGGCAATTGCGCAGGCAGGCCTGCTTGAGCGGTGTCCATTGATAGATGCCGGCGGCGACCAGAAGTGCGCCGGCGAGCGCGATGCTGGTCGTTTCCATCATCGGTGACAGCACGCTGGCCTTGTCCAAGGCATATTGAAGCGCCACCGCCGCAACGCTGAAGCCAAGCCAGACTGTCAGGTAGCCGAGCCCGAAAAGGCTCGTCGAACCGACGGCTGTATTGCCGGAGCTGCGCTTCCTGGCGATCGAGTCGTAGAAGAGAAGCATGGGAACCGCGCTGGGCAGCATCATCGCTGCCATCATGGCTGACCACATGGCGATGGTGAGCGCGGCATAGCCGACCGTCCAGTCGGGAGCCGCCATCGGCATCGCCATGCCTTCCATCGCGGGCATGGGCATTTCCACGCCGAACAGGAGATAGCCCCAGGAGATCAGGACGACCCCGAGGACAATGGCTATGACGGCTTCCCGGTCATGCCGGTGGAGATTCACCAACAACGTCATGGCTCATCACCGGTTTGGTCAGTCAGGTTCCAACCGCACGTTTCGGCGCGGTTCGTCGTGTCGGCGTCAGGCGGCGACGCCCATCGGCGTATGCACCACATGCGCAAGCGAGCTGTGCATGCCCTTCGTCTCGAATTTTATCGCGGCCAGGCTGCGAATGTTGGACGAGGCGATCTCTGCCATCCGGTGTTCGAAGCCCTCGGGCATGACGACCTGAACGCGGTGCGGCTCACCTGTCACCGGGTTCTTGATCGGCTCCACGTCCGTCTCGAGCACGCCGGGGATGACCATCCGCGCGGTGCGGGCGTCGCGGTCGAAGCTGAATTCGAACGAAGCCAGGATCGGGTCGTGGAAAGTGGTGACGATCAGGCTGACAATGTGAAACAGCGTTCCCTCCGCCGAATCCTGGCCCGACAGGATGGCTCCCAATGCGTCGCGCTGCTCAGGGCTTGCCCGCTCGTCGAGAATAGGTTGGGCTTGGCCGTTGCCCTCGTGAAGCGCGCCGGGGAAATGAACGGTCACGCAGAAATTCAGGCCGTCGAGCTTCACGTCCTTGTAGTGGCCCTTGGTGATGTGCATTGCCACGAGGCCTTCGCAGTAGCCTTGCGTGGGCTTCGCGTTGAAGTCGCAGGGGCAGCCAAAGGCGCAACTGCAGTTCTTGATCCACTCGCCTTCCAGTCTCCAATCAGCCAATGCCATAGTTTCCTCCATGGATTGTCCGGAGTGCTGCAAAGTCTGCAGCAGGCAGGATCGCTCATTGTATCACGCCCCACCGCTCGTCAAAATTACATATGAGAGGAGTTGGCCTAGTTCGTATGGAGGTGGCTGTGCACGCAAGCCCGCCAGGATCGGCATCAATCGCAGCGCAATCAGGCAGTTAATTCCAATTGCCATTTTATCAACACGCCGATGCGGGTACAGTGAGTCTCGATTGGGGCGGTTTGCTGAAGTGAGATGCTGGCGCGGCTTTTTGTAATCATCGGTGGAATGATCGTACTGGCGCTGACCGCGGCGCTGGTGGTTCCGTATTTTATCGACTGGACGGGCTACCGCGCCGATTTCGAGCGCGAGGCAAGCGCCATCCTCGGCCGCAAGGTCACGGTGCAGGGGTCGGCCACGGCGCGGCTGCTGCCGTTCCCGTCCGTGACGTTCTCCGATGTCGCTGTCGGCGGCGGCAATGGCGGCCAGCCGGCGATGACGGTCGAGAATTTCTCCATGGACGCCGAACTCGCGCCTTTCATGCGCGGCGAGCTGCTTATCTTCGACATGCGCATCGTGCGCCCCAAGGCGACGATCGATGTCGCGCAGGACGGCACGGTGGACTGGGCCATGCGGCCATCCTCGCCCTTCGATCCGCGGCGCATCGCGCTCGAGAAGCTGACGGTTACCGAGGGGCAGATCACCATCCGTCACGAGGCGGGCGGTCGCGACCACGTCCTGTCGGAGATCAACTCCGAAATTTCCGCCAAATCGCTGGCCGGGCCATGGCGGGCGAATGGCATCTTGCGTATCGACGGCATGAAGTCGACCCTGGCCGTATCGACCGGCACAGCAGACGATAACGGCCAGATGCGGCTGAGGGTAAAGGTCGACCCGGAAGCCTATCCGCTGGTGATCGAGGCGGACGGTAATGCACGCATCGAAAATGGCGCTGCACTCTATGCCGGACAGTTCAAGATCATCGGCAATGACCGACCTGCCGAAAAACTGCGCGGGAGCGATGGTGAGACGGTCAAGGCCGAGGCGTTGAAGCCTGAACCGGGCAACCGCGTGAATGGCGAATTCTCGCTCGACCACAAAAAACTTTCCATCGATAATTTCCGCTTCGAGACCGGCCCGCTGGACAATCCCTACACGGCAGACGGCACTGCCTTCGTCGAGCTTGGCGAAGCGCCGCGCTTTTCCATCGAGGCCAAGGGCGCGCAGGTGCGTTTCGACGAGGCGATTGCCGGCAGCGAGACGAGCACAGGGCTGACGCTGGCCAACCGCATCGCGGCGCTGGAAACGGCGCTTGCCAGCCTGCCCAAGCCGACCATTCCCGGCAGCGTCGAGGTCGACCTGCCGGCGGTGGTGGCGGGAGACACGACGGTGCGCGATGTGCGGCTTTCGGCCGAACCGGCCGATGGCGGCTGGACGGTAAAATCGCTTGCCGCGACGCTTCCCGGCCGCACCACATTGGAAGCGGACGGGTTCCTGCGCACGGACAATGATTTCGGGTTTACGGGGTCACTGCTGCTGGCCGTGGCGCAACCGTCGGGCTTTGCGGCCTGGGTGTCGTCTGATGTCGATGAGGCGATCAGGCGTTTGCCGGCGGCTGGCTTCAAGGCCAGCATCGACATGACCGAGCAGCGCCAGACCTTCAAGAACCTCGAACTCATACTGGGCAATGCGAAGTTTTCAGGCGAAATCGACAGCCAGCAACCGGCGGATGTCCGCCCGTCGATGCTACTGAAGCTCAACGGCGAAGCGCTGGATGTCGACGGGCTGGCGGCCTTTGCCTCCCTGTTCGTCAGCGACAAGGGCGCCAATCGCTTCGCCGACCGCGATCTCGACTTCCAGATCAAGGCCGGGCCGGTTTCGGCGGGCGGTTTGACCGCCGATACGATCGATACGGCACTTCGCCTGCGCAATGGGCTGCTGGAGATCGACAGGCTGTCGATAGGGGGGCTGGAGGGTGCTTCGCTGAGTGCGACCGGCACGATCAAGGACTTTCCGCAGAGCCCGACCGGCAAGCTCGATGCATCGGTCGTTGCCGTCGATCTCGCGCCCTTGGTGAAGCTTGCGGCCGAACGCTATCCGAACAGCGCCATCCTCAAAGGGCTGAACGAGCGGGCCATCGGCTATCCGAACCTGCTGCAGGACGCGCAGATCGACTTCCTGGCCAATGCCGCCGCCAATGATGGCGGCACGACTGAGCTCTCATTGAGTGCGAAGGGTAATGCCGGCGGATCGGCGGTTTCGGCCAGCCTTTCGGGCAAGGGCAAGCCCGACGCGTTGAGCGAAGCCCCGCTGGAGTTGACGTTTTCGGCGCGCAATGACGACGCCACGACGCTGCTTGCGCTGATCGGCCTGCCGGCACTGCCGCTCGGCGTCACCGGAGGCGGCGAACTGGCACTGTCGGCCAAGGGCGCGGTCGCGAGCGGATTGGAGACGGCTTTCGCTTTGACCGGCGAGGGGTTTTCGGCAAAATTCGATGGCACGGCGGGTCTTGGCGAGCAGGGGCCGACCGCGAAGGGCAAGATCAGCGTTGAGGCCGCCGACATCGAGCCCTGGCTCATGACCACAGCCGTGCATCTGCCCGGTTTGGGCATGGGCACACCGCTGGCCCTTGCTGCCGACGGTGATTATGAAAACGGCCTGCTGGTTCTCGACAATCTTGACGGCACGGTCAACGAAGGCGCGGTTTCGGGCGGCATCAATGTCGAGATCAAGGATGGCCTACCTTACCTGACCGGCGCACTGGCGCTGGACGAGATGAGCCTCGATCCGGCGGTTGCCATGGTTCTCGGCGAACAGGCCGTCGCCCCGGCGGAAAGCGGCTGGTCGTCGGTGCCGTTCCAGCAGAAGGTGGCTGCGCCCTTTGCAGCCGATCTCGATATTTCGGCGGCGACGGTTTCGATCGGCTCGGCGACGAGCGCCTATGATGCGACGATGGCGCTGAAACTCGACGGGGAGGGGCTTCGCCTCTCCGACATCAAGGCAAAGCTGTTCGGCGGGGCCTTTTCCGGCCTGCTGGAGCTGAAGAACGACGGCGGAAGCGGGTTGGTCTCCGGGCAGGCGAAGCTTGAGGGGGCGGAGCTTGCCACCGCTCTTCCCGGGACAGGCCTGACCGGCAGAACCGATTTTTCGACCGCGCTTACGGCCAGCGGCAAGTCGGTGGGTGGCCTTGTTGCTGCACTGTCCGGTTCCGGTACCGCGACCCTGAACGGCGTGGTCATTCCGGCGATCAACCCGAATGCACTCGGCCCGCTTCTGGCCAAGGCCGATGCGGTCGGGCGCGACATCGACGCCGCGAGGACGGGCCAATTCGCACCTGAGATCGTCAATGCCGGCGCGCTATCGGCCGGCAACGCCGATATCGCCTTCACCGTTGCCGGCGGCGTGCTGCGCGCCCCGCCGGTGAGTTTCGCGACGCCGGTCGTGACGGTGACAAGCGACCTGCGCGCCGACCTCAACGCCGATACGGTCGCTGCCGACGGCACGATCGCCTACGCGCCGGGCGACGAGGCGCTTGTCGGCTCCGAGCCTAGCCTGCGCTTCAATCTTTCGGGCTCGCCTGCCGCGCCTGAGCGGACGCTCGACAGCGATCCGCTGGCGCAGTTCCTGACGCAGCGCGCGCTGGAACGCGAGCAGGCGCGGGTTGAGGCGATGCAGGCGGCGGTGCTGGAAAAGCAGCGCCTGCGCCGCGAGGTTCGCTACTACGCCGCCCTGCAGCAGGAGCGCGAGCGCGCCACCGAGGAGCTTCGGCGCAAGCAGGAAGAAGAGGCGCGGGCCAAGGCCGAGGAAGAAGCGCGGCTGGCGGCGGAAGCCAAGGCGCGCGAGGAAGCGGCTGCCGCGGCAAAGGCGCTGGAAGAGGCCGCCGCGCAAGCCAAGGCCAACGAGCAAGCCAAGCAGGCGGCTGACGAAGCCGCACTCAGATTGCAGGAAGCGGCAAGGCAATCAGCCCGGGAGGCCGAACAGGCTGCCGAGGCGGAAAGAGCGCGGCAAGAGGCCGAGAAGAAAGTGCAACAGCAGCCGGCGCCGGAGATCCAGCGCGCGCCATTGCCGCGGGCTCCATCTGAAGGCTCGACGGGTTCGACGCAGAATTTCGAGCAGTCGATCCGCGATTTCCTGAACACATTGGACAATAAGCCTGAGTAGGCTTCGCTTTCGCGATGACATGGTCAAAAAATCTGGTGGCGATGTCGGCATCGTAAAAGTCCGTTCGTCCTTGGATCGAACCTGACATCAACGGAGAGAACCAATGACCGCCAAAACCGACGCCACCCCGGCCAACGACCGCGAACTGGTGCTGACGCGCCTGATCGATGCGCCGCGCGAGAAGGTGTTCAAGGCCTGGACCGACGCCGAACTGCTCAAGCAATGGTTTGCGCCGCTGCCCTGGACGACGCCTGTCGTCGAGGTCGATGTGCGGCCCGGCGGCTCCAGCATGTTCGTCATGCGCGACCCGGACGGCAATGATTATCCGAACAAGGGCGTCTATCTCGAAGTCGTCGAGAACGAGAAGCTGGTGTTCACCGACGCTTTCACCGAGGCATGGCAGCCTTCGGAAAAGCCCTTCTTCACCGGCGTCCTGACCTTCGAGGACGAGGGCGGCAAGACCCGCTACACCGCCCGCGCCCGTCACTGGACGAAAGAAGACCGCGATGCCCACGAGAAGATGGGTTTTCATGAGGGCTGGGGCCAGTGCACCGACCAGCTCGAGGCGCTGCTGAAGAAGATTTGACCTGCAGAGGGCACCCCCACCCCTAACCCCTCCCACAAGGGGGAGGGGGACGGTTTCGTCGCTTTGGCCGCCAGGAACGGCAAAGATAGCGGTGCCGGGTTGCAGCAAGATTCCCCTCCCCCTTGTGGGGAGGGGTTAGGGGTGGGGGTGCCTCATATGCTCAAAAACTCTACGACAATCTCGACAGCAGAAGCATCAGCTCGCTTTGGCGGTGCGTGTCGGTCTTGGCGAAGATCGACTTCAGCCGATGACGGGCGGTTTCGCGCACGATGCCCAGCGCATCGGCTGCCTCGAAGAGGGAGGCACCGCTTTCAAGCTCCTTGCATAGCTTGACCTCTGCCGGCGTCAGGCCGAAGCCGGCGGCCAGATGATCGAGCTTCGGTTTGCCCCGGTCTTCCGGGTCGGTGAGAAGAAGAACGGCCTGCGCCGTCGATGACATCGTTCTTACGAGACTGGGCAGGGAAGCTGCTTCAACGACGATCGGGTGCCGATCCGGCCTTGTGATATAGACCGGCAACGCTTCCGGGCTTTCGGCGTTTGAAAGCCTGCGGCTGGTCGCCGATGCGATCAGAACCTGCAGGGCATTGTTGCTGCGCGGATGATAGGCACACAGATAGCCTTTTCGCACGAAGAGAGCCTCGGTGTTTCGTTCCAGCAGCGCTTCCGCCTTGGCGTTCATCTGGCCGACCTGCCTGTTGGGGCCGATGAGAACGGCGGCCTGCCCGGTTCGGTCGAAGGCTTCCAGGCTGGAGCGACTGCGCGAAAGGCCGAACTGGGACGATAGCTTCACCATCCGTCTCAAGTGGGGACTCAAGGTGGAGAGAAATCCCGCTTCTTCCTTCGTGAAAAAGCCTTCCTTTTCGGCCCTCAGGATCGGCAGGCACCATGGAGCGCCGTCAACCATGAAGCCCACGGCCGCGTATCCCGGAAGCCCCCATTTGAGATACAGGTCGTTATAGTCTGGAAGTTTCCTGCGCTCGTCGTCAGTCGCAAGATCGTGCTCGATGATTACCTTTTGTTTCGACAGCAGCGGCCAGCCTCTCATGGCCCGGTAGTCATTTTCGTACCACTGACCGCCCACATATTCCTCAAGCAGCCGGTTGTTCCGGGTCGACGAGGGAATCCTGATCAAATCCTGATTGAAGTCCTTCGGGTAGAACATGGCGGCGGTCGCGCCCAGCGACGAGGCCAGCTCGTCCAGCGCCTCAGGCCAAAGCTCAGGCGTGGCGACGGCGGCATAACACGCGTCTATCGCACGCTCTTGCTGCTCGGAAAACACGCTTAGCCCCGCTCAGATTGCCCTTGCGAATGGTGCCTGCCGGGATGATGTCTGTCAATCAGGGATAGAAATAGCTGCGAGCGTGTCTATGCGTTCAATCAGGGCTTGCCGGGGAGGCCATAGCCCGAAACCGGCCTCGTCTCGGTCCGGTTGTCGAATCCTGCAATCAGCGGGCGTGCCCTGGCGATCGCGGCCTGGACGGCGGCCAAGGACAGCGATGCCTTGTGGCTGGTTTCGTTGTCCCACACTTCGGTGATCCAGATTGCGTTATCGTCGGCCGGGTCGGTTGCGATGACATAGCTCAGGCAGCCGGGCATCGCATCGCTGCTTTCCGTCATGATGGAAATCAGCTCGTCGCGTTTTCCGGGCTGCGCGATCATGCGGCCGATCAATCCGTACATGGCTCGTCCTCCTCGGTTTTTCGTCCGCTGCTTGGCCCATTCCAGCACATGAAGCCTGAGCGCCGATGACAGGTTAGCTTCGCGGGGGCGGGTTTCGTCCACTTCGGCGACAAGGGCGGCGAGTGCGATGCCACGCTCCGTGGCGATCGCCAGCAGGTCGTCGTAGAAAGGTTTTTCGAGCGAATAGCTGGTGCGGTGACCGCGAATGGTTACCGAGCGCTTCTCGACAAGGCTCACGTTCCGCCGTTCCCGTCCGGCCGCTCGCGCTTGTGACCGTCGATGAAGCGCACTGCCTTTTCGGTAGACTTGTTGGCCGCTGTCTTCTCGGCCTTGGTGCGGCCATGCAGCGCGCGGTTCTGCTCAGCCGCGCGTTCTTTCTCGGTACGCGCCTTCTGCTTGCGGACCTGGCGAAGATTCACGAGTTCCGCCATTTTGAACCTGCGGCGTTATTTCTTGCGGAAGGCGTCGAGCGAAACGACCTCGGCGCCCTTGCCAGGCGCGGAATCGGCGTCGGCGGGCTCGGCGACTTCCTTTTCCTTGTCCTTCTTCTTTCCCTCGCCTTTGGTCGAAGCGGCAGGCTGAAGCCGGGCAGGCGCCTTTTTCTCGACCGGAGCAGGCTCTTCCTCGGCGATTTCGGCCAGGCCGTCGGTCTTGACGTCGAACTCAAGCTCGAAATTGACGGACGGATCGTAGAAGCCGCGCACGGCGGAGAAGGGAATCTCGAGCTTTTCCGGCACGTCGGAGAAGGACAGGCCGATTTCGAAGCCGGTATCGGTGACCTTGAGGTCCCAATACTGGAACTGCACCACGATCGTCATCTGTTCCGGATAGCGTTCGCGCAGGCGGCTCGAGATGCGAACGCCCGGCGCGCCGGTCAGGAAAGTGATGAAAAAGTGGTGGCTGCCCGGCAGACCGGTGCGCGCGACTTCCGCCAGGACCTTGCGCATGACGCCGCGCAATGCCTCCTGGGCGAGAATATCATAGCGGATGTGGTCTTCGGCCATGTGCAAATGCAGTTCCGGTGAATCGACTGCATAGCTGTAATCAAGCTTGCGGCTGTCGTAAACCGCATATAGCGCGATGATCTATCTGGGCCAGCCGATGTTGCAGCTGTGCAATCTATGCTGAAACGTGTATCGGCGCGGGCGTTTCTACCCGTGGACGATAAGCACGCAGGAAAGTCCGCACCGCATTGGTGGCGGCGCTGCGAATCTGCTCGTCGGTTGCGATCTCGCCGAACATGGCCTGCAGCTGCAGATCGGCGCTGATAAGGGCGAGAAACTGGCGGGCGGCGACATCGGGATCGTCAATCTCGAGATGGCCGGAATAAGCGAGCCGCGCGAAGCGGGCGGCAAGAGCCGACCAGGTCTTCAACGGGCCTTCGTCGCGCCAGCCGGCGAACAGTTCGGGATTGCGCTCGCCCTCGCTCTCGATCAGCTTGCGCAGGAATTTTCCGTCCTTGCTGCAGATGCAGTTCTGATTCAGCCGCACGGCAAAGGCGATCAGCTCGGCTTCCAGATCCTTGGGCTGGTCGGGGAAGGTCGCGAGTGTCGCGAAAAGTCCTGCATTGGACCGGTCGGTGATGTCCTTCACCACAGCAAGCAGCAGATTCTCCTTGTCGCCATGGTGATTATAGACCGTCTGGCGAGACACGCCGGCTTCGGCGGCAATCAGGTCGATATTGGCGCCCGCAAAGCCCTCCCGGCAAAAAACACGCGCAGCAGCTTCCAATATGGATGTCCGCTTGGCGGAGTGGCCGCGCGCAGCGGGGAAATGGGGAAACGGGTTCTCTTTCATTGAAAAAAGAATATAGGTGCGGTTGACGAATTAGACAAGCGTGTCTAAATTTATGGACAGATACCGCTAACGCCGTTCCGTGGGAGGAGTGGCGGCGTAACTGGCGGGATGAGACGGCGTCGGATCGTCCGATGCCTACACTCCGAAAGCAGCAAGCAGATGACACCCAAATTCCTCCGCCTCGCGGTCGTGCTCGGACTTTTGTCAGCGATCGGCCCCTTCGCGATCGACATGTATCTTCCCGCGCTGCCTTCCATCGGCGCGGATCTGAACGCCGGCACGAGTGCGGTGCAGATGAGCCTGCTGATCTTCTTTCTCTCCATGGGCTTCGGCCAGCTCATCGTCGGCCCGATATCCGACATGGTCGGCCGCAAGCTGCCGCTCTATGGCGGCCTCGTGCTGTTCATAATCGGCGGCGTCGGCTCGGCGCTGGCTCCCAGCATAGAATGGCTGATCGCCTTCCGCTTTGTGCAGGGCCTCGGTGCCAGCGCTGGCATGGCAGTGCCGCGCGCCATCGTGCGCGATCTCTACACCGGCACCGAAGCCGCCAAGCTGATGTCGCTGTTGATGCTGGTGTTTTCGGTGTCGCCGATCCTGGCACCGCTGACCGGCAGCCTCGTCATCGAAAGCCTTGGCTGGCGCGCCGTGTTCTGGACTGTGACAGGGGCCGCGGTGCTGGCGATGGTGCTTCTGGCGACGTCGCTCACGGAGACGCGGCCGGCAGAAGACCGCGCCGGCAGTTCCTTCGGTACGGCGCTATCCGCCTATCGCTTCCTGATGGGTGAGCGCAACTTCCTTGGGCTGACCGCCATTGCCGGTTTCGCGATATCGAGCTTTTTCGTCTATCTGTCGAGCTCGTCCTTCATCCTGATCGACCACTACGGCCTGTCGCCGTCGGTCTACAGCCTGTTTTTCTCCATCAACGCGGTGGCCTTCATCGGCATGTCGCAGCTGACGGGAATGCTGTCGGAGCGGTTCGGGCTGCGGCGCGTGGTGCGTGTCGCGGTGACCGGCTATGCCACGACCATGGTGATACTGCTGGCGATCATGTCGACCGGCGTCGACCGGCTCGATGTGATGGCAGCACTCTTGTTCGTCGGTTATGGCTTCGTCGGGCTTGTCATCCCGAGCACCTCGGTGCTGGCCATGGAAGAGCATGGCACGATCGCCGGCACGGCCTCGGCGCTGATGGGCACGCTTCACTTCGCCATCGGTGCTGCCGCCATGGGCGTGGCCGGCCTGTTCTTCGACGGCACGCCTTTGCCGATGGTTTTCGGCATCGCCATCTGTGCTGTGATAGCGCTCGGCCTGACCCAGTTGACGCTCGGCCGTGGCCGGCAAGCTGCGGAAGCGCCGGCGGAATAGTTCGACCACGCATAAGCAAAGGAAAAGGCCGGGATTGTTCCCGGCCTTTTTTTCGGATCACGGGGCGAGAGCCAGCGCCGCGCCATCGACTTTTGCCGCGATGTGCGGCAAATGCGTTGCCTACAGTCAGCGCCTACCGTCGTGAACTGGCTGCCGGAGCAGGAAAATGCCGTCAACCGAACTGCTGATCGCTTTCTTTGTGACCACCGCGATCTTCGCCTACATACCCGGTCCGGCCATGCTCTATGCCGCGGCGCAGACATTGGCACGCGGGCGATGGGCGGGCCTGATGGCTGCTTTCGGCATCCACCTTGGCGGCTACATCCACGTCATCGCTGCCGCCGCGGGGCTGTCCGTTCTCTTTCACGCCGTCCCGATGCTCTATATGGCAGTCAAATTCGCCGGCGCGGCCTATCTGGTCTGGCTCGGCATATCGCTGTTCCGCTCCAAGGCGCAAGGCGAGGCCGCAATGCCCGGCGTTGAGCCGAAATCCGGCCGGCGCGCCTTTATGGAGAGCATTGCCGTCGAGGTTCTCAATCCCAAGACAGCGCTCTTCTTCCTGGCGTTCCTGCCGCAGTTCATCGATGCTTCAGCCGCATTCCCCATCTGGGTGCAGTTCATTCTTCTCGGCACGATCGTCAATCTGATGTTTTCGTCGGCTGACGTCATGTGCGTGCTTTTGGCGGGCGCGGCGATCACGCGGCTAAGGCGCTCGAGCCGTGCGCAGCGCCTCATGCAGCGCGCCGGTGGTGCATTGCTCGTCGGACTTGGCGCGCATCTCGCCCTGCAAAGAAGCTGAGGCTTTGGGCCTGCGATTGCCTGGCGAGCCGTTGCTGGTCAAAATCCAGCTTCGGCGAGCACGAAGCTTAGCCGCTCCTGAACAGGCGCCGGCGGCACGGTGATCAGTTCGTAGCCATGGTCGGTATAAGTCTCGACCATCGCCTCATAGGTTCGCCGCGCCTCTTTCAGGTCCTGCTTGCGCTCCGCATCCTGATGGAAAATCTCTGCCCAGGGCGGGAGAATGAAGACCTTGCGGTTGTAGCGAAAGACTTCCGCAGCCTTCTCGATATGGGCCGGAACCGGCAGTTCGGTGAGCCGGAGGTAGCCGATGACATCCGGCACACCGCGATCGAAGAAGACCGGGCCGGTTTCCTGCATGGCGATGGCATGCGAGCGCATTTCCCAGGACAGCATCAGTTCGGCGAAAAGGGCGGGATCGTTCCACGGCAGGGCGGAGCCGGAAATCGCCATCTGGTCCTGGATGATTCCGCGTCCGGCCTCGACGGAAGAGGGATAGCCGGCGGTGCGCAGCGCCTCGATGAGCGTCGTCTTGCCGGAGCCGGGTCCGCCGGTGAGGATGAAAAAGCGGTCGCAATCTGTCTGCATGTTGAGAACTCTCATTTGCAAAGGAGAATTGCCCGCGCAGCGTGGCGATGCAAAGCGCGGGAGCGCATGCGACGACCAGCGGGCAGGCGAGGGGATATTTGAAAGGGGGAGAAGTGGAGGCTTCTGTTGCCAGGTGCCTCCGGACCCCGCCTAGAAGTGCGAACCTCTAGGGCTTAATTTGAAGCTATCGCACTGCTTACGCAGCGAGACGTGCTTCCGCATAGTTGTCGTTTGCAACTACAAGTTTAGCCCGATAACGGTGGTACAATGCCGGGCAAAAGTACGATCTTTACACCTTCGTCGATCCTATTTCGCCCCCAGCAAAAACCGCTCCCTTGAAAGCAGCGGCTTTTGGTGGAGGCGCCGGGTACCGCCCCCGGGTCCGAACGGCTTATTGCATCGCCTGTTTATCACCATAGTCAGTCAAGCTGACGGACCGAATATAGGGAGGGATCGCGTCAAAGGGAAGGCCGCATTCGCCGGAATCCACTTACATTCAAAGTGCATGACGAGGGGGCAAAGTGCTTGACAGGACGGCGTGTTGAACCGAAGCTTTTCAACGGTGAGGAAAGTGCCGGAAACGCAAGGTTGTGATTCTGCGACCTCATCGAGCGAAGTCCTGTTGTTCGACGAGGGGAATATTTCATGGCCGATTACCTTGCAGACGTGAAGAAGTATGATGCCGGCGCCGATGCCGCCGTGGTCGAGAAGATCGTGAAGCATCTGGGCATTGCGCTTCGCAACCGCGATTCGTCGCTGGTGTCGTGCACCGACCCCAAGGAACTGGACCGCGTCAAGGCGAACTGGATCGCCAAGAAGCTCGGCATCACCGACGACGCCAAGGCAAGTGCTGCCGTCGAGAAAGTCTGCAAGGCAATGTCCGGCGACAACACCAAGAGCCGGGTGACCTTCTATTATCTGGCCGCCAAGGACCTCGGAAAGCTCGGCTCTCTCTGAGGCCGAAGCTTCTTTCTTCTCCCCGTTCACGGGGAGAAGATGCCGGCAGGCAGATGAGGGGCAGCGCCTAGCTGCGAAGCTTGCGATATCCCATCGAAACAGCTTTGCTTTTCCTTTGAGGGATTTTTGCTGCATAAGCAAAAATGCTTATCGCTTTTGCGTTCTCGCATAACCGGGCTTGCGCTATGATCGGGAAAAGCCCCGAATCGACGCGGAAGCGATGCGCCAGTATCTCGATCTCCTGAAACATGTTCTCGAAACCGGCGTTGACCGTGGCGATCGCACCGGCACCGGCACGCGTTCGGTGTTCGGCTACCAGATGCGGTTCGACCTGGCGAAGGGCTTTCCCGTCACCACGACGAAGAAGCTTCATCTGAAGTCGATCATCCACGAGCTTCTGTGGTTTCTGGCCGGCGACACGAATATCAAGTACCTGAAAGACAACGGCGTCTCGATCTGGGACGAATGGGCCGACGAGAATGGCGATCTCGGCCCGGTCTATGGCGCGCAGTGGCGGTCGTGGCCGGCACCGAATGGCGAGCATATCGACCAGATCGCCAATCTTCTGATCCAGATCCGCAAGAATCCCAATTCACGCCGGCTGATCGTTTCGGCCTGGAACCCGGCCGAAGTGGACGCCATGGCGCTGCCGCCATGCCACTGCCTGTTCCAGTTCTACGTTTCGGACGGCAAGCTCTCCTGCCAGCTCTACCAGCGCTCGGCCGACATTTTTCTCGGCGTTCCGTTCAACATCGCTTCCTATGCGCTGCTGACGCTGATGGTGGCGCAGGTGACCGGGCTGAAGCCCGGCGACTTCGTTCACACGCTGGGCGACGCGCATCTCTATTCCAACCATTTCGAGCAGGCGCGCGAGCAGTTGGCACGCACGCCCAAGGCGCTGCCGACGATGTGGATCAACCCGGATGTGACGGACCTGTTTGCCTTCCGCTTCGAGGACTTCCGGCTGGAGAATTACGTCGCCGACGCGAGCATCCGCGCGCCGATCGCGGTGTGAGCCGAGGGTCGTCGTCGCCTCGGCTGTGAAAGATCATTGTTTCTCTGACAGGAAGGTCGTCACCATCTCGATGGTGGCCTCCGGGTTCTCTTCCATGATCCAATGGCCAGAGTTCGGGATAATGCCCTCGGTGACATCGCTCGCGGCGAAACGCATCACCGTCGCCATCATCGGGCCGAAGGATTTCTCACCACCGACTGCCAGCACGGGCATGGTCAGCTTGCCGCCTTTCTCAAGAAACGCCTTGTCGTCGATGGCGTCCTGATCGAAGGCGGCGAATTGCGAGAAGCCGGCATGCATCGCGCCCGGCAGCGCGTAAAGCTCGGCATAGTGAGCGCGCGACGCTTCGTCGAATTTGGCGGGATCGGCGGAAAATTCGTTCCAGAACCGGTCGAGATAGATGCGCTCGCGCCCGGCGACCAGCCGTTCCATGTCCGGGCCGCCGAAGCGGAAATGCCACAGCAGCGGGTTCTTCAGAACTTCCTCCCACGGGCCGATGCCGGGCAGGGGCGCATCGATCAGCACGAACCGCGTCACCCGCTGCGGGTTCTCGGCAGCGAAGGCGTAACCGACCATATTGCCGATGTCATGCGTGACCACATCGGCCTTGTCGATGTGCAGGGTGTCGAGCACGCCGGCGACGTCGCTGCCTTGCGTCTTCTTGTCATAGCCGCCGGCGGGTTTCGAAGACAGGCCGAGCCCTCTCAAGTCGGGCACGACCACCGTGTGGTCGCGCGCGAGGACGGCAGCCAGCGGCGCCCACATGTCGCCGGTCTCGCCATAGCCATGCAGCAGCACGACCGCAGGGCCGCTTCCGCCGACACGGACATGAATGGTCGTGCCGTTCGTTGCGATCTCTTCGATCTTGAACTCGGCCGGGAAGGGCTGGATCTCCGCTTTGGCCGAACAAGCCAATGCCAGCAAAACAGGAACTGCGAAAATAACACGAAACAATGCCGTCACTCCTTCAAGAACTGAGGTGATTTTTCGGCTAGTGGAAATGCCAGGAATTCTAGGAAATGCTGCTGATCTTCAGTCGGGCGGTCGGTTGGCGAGCCGCGCGAAAATATCAGAGTAGTTCAAGCGCAGACATCCGGCAAGAACCGGTAAATTCAGGAAAGGAAGATTGCAAAATCACGTTGAAAGATGCCGCTTTTATTTTTGCCAAGGCTGCCGGAAATACTTTCAACTGAACTTTGGATGGCGCGAAGCCGCAGGATCGAGCCGGGCTTGCCCGTCGAACGGGAACCGCTTGACGGAAACCGACAAACATGGAATAAAAATTTCAATGATGATCGTGAATGGTATTTACGTTCCGTTTTTTGTATTTCGGAGCGTAAGCTTGCTGCCAGGGAGAAGCATAGGGCGCGACCACCCGATCGTTGACCGCATGATGCCATAGGAGGAACCATGCGGCTCTTTCCATTTCACGGGCTCGGATGATCCGGGTCACTTCAAGATGAGGCGTTATCATGACAGTTCGCTTTGGCCTGCTCGGTGCGGGCCGTATCGGCAAGGTTCACGCCAAGGCCGTGGCTTCCAACCCGCAGGCGCAGCTGGTCGCCGTTGCCGACGCCTTTGAAAAGGCGGCGAAGGAACTCGCCGGCGCCTATGGCTGCGCCATTCGCACGATCGACGAGATCGAGAAATCCAGCGATATCGACGCCGTCATCATCTGCACGCCGACCGACACTCACGCCGACCTGATCGAACGCTTCGCCAAGGCCGGCAAGGCGATCTTCTGCGAAAAGCCCATCGATCTGGACGTCAAGCGCGTCGAAAAATGCCTGGCCGTGGTCGAGAAGACGGGTGCGACCCTAATGGTTGGCTTCAACCGCCGTTTCGATCCGCATTTTGCCGCCGTACGCAAGGCGATCGACGATGGCGCCATCGGCGATGTCGAGATGGTGACGATCACCTCGCGCGATCCCGGCGCGCCGCCGGTCGATTACATCAAGCGCTCCGGCGGCATCTTTCGCGACATGACCATTCATGACTTCGACATGGCGCGCTTTCTGCTCGGCGAGGACCCCGTTTCGGTCAGCGCCCATGCCTCGGTGCTGGTCGACAAGAAGATTGGCGAGGCCGGCGATTTCGACTCGGTCAGCGTCATTCTGGAAACCGCGTCTGGCAAGCAGGCGATAATCTCCAATTCCCGCCGCGCAACCTATGGCTACGACCAGCGCATTGAAGTGCATGGCTCGAAAGGCATGGTCGCTGCAGAAAACCAGCGGCCCGTTTCCATCGAGATCGCCAATGGCAAGGGCTATACGCGCCCGCCGCTGCACGACTTCTTCATGACCCGCTACACCGAAGCCTACGCCAACGAGATCGCAGCCTTCATTGCGGCGATGAGCAAGGGCAAGAAGGCCTCGCCCAGCGGCCGCGACGGGTTGATCGCACTGGCCCTGGCCGATGCGGCGCTGAAGTCCGCCAAGGAAGGCAAGACGATACGCCTGAAAAGCAGGGATTGAAGGGAACCGTCATGACCGACCTGACCATGCGCAATGCCGGCACCAATGCCCTGATCACCGGCGGCGCGCAGGGCGTCGGGCTGGCGGTGGCGCGGCAATTGGTGGACGAGGGATGCAAGGCGCTCGTGCTGCTCGGCCGCTCCGAAGACAAGGGCAGGGTGGCCGTCGCCGAACTGGAAAAGCGCGGTGCGGAAGCGATTTTCGTCAGCGCGGATCTTGCCGACCCAGTGGCCTGCCTGGCCGCCGTCGAGACCGGTGTGAAGCGCTTCGGCAGCCTCAACGCGCTGGTCAACGCGGCGGCATCGGCAGCGCGGGGCTCGCTCACCGAGACATCGCCAGAAATGTTCGACGAGATGTTCGCCATCAACGTGCGCGGCCCGTTCTTCCTGATGCAGGGGCTGGTCAAACATCTTCTCGAAACCGGCCAGCCCGGCTCGATGGTCAACGTCCTGTCCGTCAATGTGCATGGCGGGCAGTCGTTTTTATCTTCCTACTCCGCCAGTAAGGGCGCGCTGGCGACGCTGACCAAGAACGTCGCCAACGCCTATCGCCGCAATCGCATCCGCTGCAACGCGGTACTGCCCGGTTGGATGGACACGCCCGGGGAAGCTGCGACGCAGGCGAAGTTTCACGATGCGGCACCGGACTGGCTGGCCAAGGCCGAAGCCTCGGCCCCGATGGGCCAGCTCGTCAAAACGCATGAGATGGCCGGCCTGATCACCTATATGCTGTCGCCTCAGTCCGGCGTCATGACCGGCGCTCTGGTCGACTACGACCAGAATGTACCGGGCATTATCGGCGAGTAATCATCGTGCGTGACAAATCCCGCGGCTTCGGCTATGAGACGCGCATGATCCACCTGACCGCCTCGTTTTGGTACTTTAGCTACTGCAGCTCGCTGGCGGCGGGAGGATTGCGCTCGATCTAAGATTGCAGCACCAAAATCCGAACAGCCGCCAGACCTGGCGGCTTTTTTGTTTTTGCCGGCAGGTCTCCCCAATCAGGAGCAGAAAGCCGTGTTGACCACCACAGACGACCTTCGGGTCAAGGAAATCAAGGAACTGAGCACACCAGACGAGGTGATGCAGGAGATACCGCGCACGCTGACGGCGACGAAGACCGTCACCGCGTCGCGCAACGCCATTCACGCCGCGCTGACGGGCACTGACGATCGGCTCGTGGTCGTCGTTGGCCCGTGCTCGATCCACGACCCGGTTGCCGCGGTCGATTATGCCAGTCGCCTAGTGGAGCTGCGCGAGGAATTGTCCGACCGGCTCGAGATCGTCATGCGCGTCTATTTCGAGAAGCCGCGCACCACGGTCGGCTGGAAGGGCCTGATCAACGACCCAGACCTCGACGGCAGTTTCAAGATCGACAAGGGGCTGAGGCTGGCGCGCAATGTGCTGGCTGCGGTCAACAATCTCGGCCTTCCGGCGGCGACCGAATTCCTCGACATGACGACGCCGCAATACATCGCCGACCTCGTTTCCTGGGGCGCGATCGGCGCGCGCACGACCGAGAGCCAGATCCATCGCGAACTGGCGTCCGGGCTTTCCTGCCCCGTCGGCTTCAAGAACGGCACCGACGGCAATCTGCGGATCGCCGCCGAAGCGGTGAAGTCGGCGGCCCAGCCGCATCATTTCATGGCGGTGACCAAGGGCGGGCGCAGCGCGATTGCCGCGACCACCGGCAACGAGGACTGCCATGTCATCCTGCGCGGCGGGCTCGCGCCCAACTACGATGCGGCCAGCGTCGAGGCAGCCAGCGTGGAAATCTCGCGCATCGGCGTTGCGCCGAAGCTGATGATCGATGTCAGCCACGCCAACAGCGGCAAGAAGCCGGAAAACCAGCCGAAGGTCGCAGCCGACGTAGCGGCCCAGGTCGCTGCCGGCGACGAGCGCATAATCGGGCTGATGATCGAGAGCAATCTGGTCGCCGGCCGCCAGGATGTCGTGCCGGGCAAGCCGCTCGTCTACGGGCAGAGCATCACCGATGGCTGCATCGACTGGGAGACGACGGAAACGGTTTTGCGCGGTTTGGCGGACGCCGTCGAGCAGCGTCGGCAAGTGCGGGGCGATATGGTTGCGCAGCGGGCGGGAGCGGCTTGATTGGGGCCGTGACAGCAGGTCGATTGCATATGAAAGCACCCCCACCCCTAACCCCTCCCCACAAGGGGGAGGGGAACCTGCTGGCATATTCTCAATGTGCTGATCATTGATGGATTCGTGCGGCATGGCGCGCGCAAAATCTCCCTCCCCCTTGTGGGGAGGGGTTAGGGGTGGGGGTGCTTCACATGTGATCGCCCCGTCCCTGTCGCGGCATGCTCTACCGCACCGCCACCCAGCGCCCGTCCTCGAACGACCGCGCCATCGCGTGCACAGTGCGTTCGATCTCCAGCCCCTCATCGAACTCGATCACATTGGCCGGCTTGCCGCCAATGCGGGCAATAAGCTCGTGGCACTCGATGGTTTTCAGATCGTTGAACCCCAGCCCATGGCCGGGGGCGGGCACGAAGCGGTCGTAGGGTGAGTGAACGGGCGCCGCGAGGATGGTGCGGTAGCCCTGCTCGGTCGGGCGATCCGACGTGACATAGAGCTGGAATTCGTTGAAGCGCTCCTGGTCGAACAGGATCGAGCCTTTCGAACCGAAAATCTGTACGGCGATGCGGCCCTTGCGGCCCCAGGCTGAACGGTTGACCAGCAAGGTGCCCGACACGCCATTTTCGAGATGCATCAAGGCGCTGGCGATGTCGTAGGTCTCGACCGCACGCCGGCCGCCGCCTTCGACGCGCCGGTCGGCATAGGGTTTTGCCATGTCGCACATGACCCGGCTGACGCGCCCGAACAGGGTCTGGACCAGCGACAGCGGATGGACGGCGAAATCGTCCAGCGCGCCATAGCCGGAGGTGGCGTTGTGCTTCCAGCCGAAGGCGGTGTCCGCGTCGGCCATGAAATCCTCGTCCATCTCGATGCGCAGATGGTTGACGTCGCCGATGGCGTTTTCAGAGAGCAGCGTCCGGATCTGGCGGATGGCCGGGCTCTGGATGTAGTTGTAGCCGAGCACCGCGATCTTGCCCGATTTGCGCGCGGCGGCACGCATGGCTTCGGCTTCCGCAAAGGATGGCGCCATCGGCTTTTCGCACCACAGGTGCTTGCCGGCTTCGAGTGCAGCAATCGCCATTTCGGGGTGGAACTGGTTGGGCGTGGTCAGCGAAACGACCTCCACTTCCGGGTCCGCGATGACGGCGCGCCAGTCGCCCGAGCCCTTTTCGAAGCCGAATTCATCGGCGCGGCGTGTGGCGAGTTCGGCTGTGGCCTCGCCGAGATGGACGAGCCGCACCGGTGCGACATCGCCGAACACAGTGCGCACCGAGTTCCAGGCGATCGCGTGGCATTTGCCCATGAAGCCCGTTCCGATAAGACCGACGCCTGTCATGATCGCGCTCCCTCCCTTTGGATTTATGGCGTATGGATTAATCTAAATTTTCCTTCAGTGGAATGGATGATCCATTTTTTATGACTTTCTTCGTCGGCTCCATTATGCTCTTGCGAGAGGGACGGGGACCAAGCAGTGTGAAACGCATGAACATCGAACCAGACCTGCCGCGCGACTATGAAACATTGAGGGCAAAAATCCTCGAGCAGCGGCAATCGCTGCCCAAGCGCATCGCGCAGGTCGCCGCCTATTCGCTCGACAATCCCGACGAGATCGCCTTCGGCACTGCGGCCAGCATCGCCGCTTCCGCCGGCGTGCAGCCCTCGACGCTGATCCGTTTTTCCCAGCATCTCGGCTTCGACGGTTTCACCAGCCTTCAATCGGTGTTCCGCGAGCGGCTGCGCGAGCGCACGACGTCTTATGAAGACCGGCTTACGACGCTGCGCGGGTCTGCACCGGAGGGGGGTCGGAACCGGGCTATTTTCGATGGTTTCGTTGCTGCGGCGAGCAATTCCCTCGACCAGATATCGCGCTCGATCGACGATGGCGTGCTCGAGCGGGCTGTGGCCATTCTTGCGGGTGCGGAGACGATCTACCTGCTCGCCCGCCGTCGCTCCTATCCGATCGCCAGCTACATGGCCTATGCCTTCGGCAAGCTGAAAATCCGCAGCCAGCTCATCGAATCGGCTGCCGGGCTCGATCCCGAAATCATATCCTTTGCCGGCCCGAAGGACGCCGTTCTGGCCGTCAGTTTTTCGCCCTATGCGTCTGCGACCGTCGATCAGGCCAGGCTGCTTTTCGAACAGGGCGTGCCGGTGGTGGCCATCACCGACAGTGCGTTCTCGCCTTTGGCGCAGTCGGCGGCGGAATGGTTCGAGGTCGCCGAATCGGATTGCGCCGGCTTCCGCTCGATGTCGGCGACGATGGCGTTGGCCATGACGCTGACGGTGGCGGTGGCCGAAAAGCGCCGCGACTGACGGAATACGGTCGTTCCAAGAGAAGAATATACATTCCATATTGACTATAGCGTGGAATTAAT
Organism: Mesorhizobium sp. DCY119; assembly: GCF_003590645.1. Taxonomy (NCBI): domain Bacteria; kingdom Pseudomonadati; phylum Pseudomonadota; class Alphaproteobacteria; order Hyphomicrobiales; family Phyllobacteriaceae; genus Mesorhizobium; species Mesorhizobium sp. DCY119. The sequence continues at coordinate 2,145,023 of NZ_CP031834.1, forward strand.
ATTTCGTATTTTTGCCGGCACCGTTGACCAGAATATGCCGAGCGGCAAGCCTCGGGAGGAAGCCATGGCACGACCTCATGGCGCCGAAAAAGCGCAACTCGACGTCATCACCATCGGCCGGGCATCGGTTGATCTCTATGGCCAGCAGATCGGTTCGCGGCTGGAGGATATCGCCTCCTTCGCCAAGTCGGTCGGCGGCTGTCCAACCAACATCGCCGTCGGCACGGCGCGGCTGGGTCTGAAATCGGCGCTCGTCACCCGCGTCGGCGACGAGCAGATGGGCCGCTTCATCCGCGAGCAGTTGAAGCGCGAGGGCGTCGCCACCGACGGCATTGCCATCGATCCAGAGCGGCTGACGGCGCTGGTGCTGCTGGCGGTGGAGGAGGAGGGCGTTTCGCCGATGATCTTCTATCGCTCCGACTGCGCCGACATGGCGCTGTCGGAAGAAAACATCGATGAAGCCTTCATCGCTTCGGCCCGCGCCATCGTGGTCACCGGCACGCATTTTTCGCGCGAAAACAGCGCCGCCGCGCAGCGCAAGGCGATCCGTATTGCCAAGCAGAATGGCGGCAAGGTCGCGTTCGACATCGACTATCGCCCCAACCTCTGGGGCCTTGCCGGTCACGCCGAGGGCTTTGGCCGATACGTGAAATCCGACCGCGTCTCGGCGCAGTTGAAGGCCGTGCTGCCCGATTGCGACCTGATTGTCGGCACCGAGGAAGAAATCATGATCGCGTCCGGCGCCGAAGACGTGCTCGGCGCGCTGAAGGCGATCCGGGCGGTCTCGAAAGCCACGATTGTGCTGAAGCGCGGTGCCATGGGCTGCATCGTCTATGACGGCAAGATCAGCGACGATCTTGAAGACGGCATCGTCGGCAAGGGTTTTCCCATCGAGGTCTATAATGTGCTCGGCGCAGGCGATGCCTTCATGTCCGGCCTGCTGCGCGGCTGGCTCGGGGCTGAGGATTGGCAGACCACTGCCACCTGGGCCAATGCCTGCGGTGCCTTCGCCGTCTCGCGCCTGCTCTGCGCGCCGGAATATCCGACCTGGGAGGAGCTGCAATTCTTCCTGAAAAACGGCAGCAAGCAGCATGCACTGCGCAAGGACGAGGCGATCAACCACATCCATTGGGCAACCAACCGCCGGCGCGAAATCCCATCGCTGATGGCGCTGGCGATCGACCATCGCGCGCAGCTCGAGGATGTTGCGGCAAGACTTGGTGTCGATGCGGCGCGGATCGGCGATTTCAAGGTGCTGGCGGTGAAGGCGGCGGCGAGAGTGGCCGCCGGCCGCGAAGGCTACGGCATGCTGCTGGACGAAAAGCATGGCCGCGACGCCATGTTCGAATTCGCCCGACATCCGTTCGCCTGGCTCGGCCGGCCGGTTGAGCTTCCCGGCTCGCGGCCGCTGCGCTTCGAGTTCTCGCAGGACATTGGTTCGCAGCTGGTCGACTGGCCGGTCGACCACTGCATCAAATGCCTGAGTTTTTACCATCCCGACGATCCCGTAGTCCTGAAGGAAGAACAGCAGCAGAAATTGCGCGCTTTGTTCGAAGCATCACGCCGGGTCGGGCGCGAGCTTCTGGTCGAGATCATCGCCGGCAAGCATGGCACGCTCGACGACGAGACGATCCCGCGCGCCTTGCAGGAACTTTACCATCTCGGCATCAAGCCGGACTGGTGGAAGCTGGAGCCGCAGGCATCGCCCGACGCGTGGCGCAAGGTCGAGGCGGTGATTTCGAAGAACGATCCGTGGTGCCGCGGCGTCGTGCTGCTCGGGCTGGAAGCGCCACAGGCGGAACTGGAAGCAGCCTTTGCCGCGACTGCCGACGCCCCGGTGGTGAAGGGCTTTGCCGTCGGCCGCACCATATTCGTCGATGCTGCCGAAAAATGGCTGGCGGGCAAAATCTCGGACGAGGAAGCGATCGCCGACATGGCGTCGCGCTTCGAAAGGCTCACCGAAGCCTGGCTTGCCGCGCGCGGCCGGAAAGCCGCATAAAGGGCTGGGAGGAATAAGCGATGACAAAGACAATCCGCCTGACCATGGCGCAGGCGCTGACGCGCTTCCTCGCCCGCCAGATGACCGAGATCGACGGCGAGAAGCTGCCGCTGTTCGGCGGCGTCTGGGCGATTTTCGGCCATGGCAATGTCGCCGGCATGGGCGAGGCGCTCTACCAAGTCCGCGAGGATTTGCCGACCTTCCGCGCCCATAACGAGCAGGCGATGGCACATGCGGCAATCGCCTATGGCAAGGCGCATTTCCGCCGCCGCATCATGGCCGCGACCACGTCGATCGGCCCCGGCGCGACCAATCTGGTGACGGCCTGCGCGCTCGCCCATGTCAACCGGCTGCCGCTGCTGCTCTTGCCGGGCGATGTCTTCGCCAACCGCATTCCCGACCCGGTGCTGCAACAGGTCGAGAGTTTTGGCGACGGCACCGTTTCGGCCAATGACTGCTTCCGCCCGGTGTCGCGCTATTTCGACCGCATCACCCGTCCCGAGCAGATCATCCCGGCGCTGGCGCGCGCCATGCAGGTGCTGACCGATCCGGCGGAATGCGGGCCGGTGACGCTGGCGCTGTGCCAGGACGTGCAGGCCGAAGCCTATGATTATCCCGAGAGTTTTTTCGAGGAGCGGCTGTGGTTGCCGCGCCGGCCGCGCCCGGATCGTACCGAACTGGCGGCGGCGGTGGCAGCACTTAAGGACGCCCAGAAGCCGCTGATTATCGCCGGCGGCGGCGTGCTCTATTCGCAGGCTTCCGGCGATCTTGCGCGGCTGGTGGAGGCGACGGGCATTCCCGTCTGCGAGACGCAGGGCGGCAAATCCTCGCTGCCGGATGATCATCCACTCAACATGGCGGCAGTCGGCGTCACCGGCACGTCGGCGGCGAACCGGCTGGCGGAAGAGGCCGATGTGATCCTCGCCGTGGGCACGCGGCTGCAGGATTTTACTACCGGCTCGTGGGCGCTGTTCCGTAATTCGGGAAAGACCTTTGTCGGGCTGAATGTGCAAGCGTTCGATGCAGGAAAACATCGCGCGCTGCCGCTGGTAGCAGACGCCGCAGAAGGGCTGGCGGAACTCGCAGCAGGGCTGAAAGGCTACAAGGCGCCGGCAGGCTGGACGCAAAACGCCAGGGCCGGTAAGGCCGAATGGCAGGCCGCTGCCGCCAAGGTCACGGCGTCGACCAATGCGGCGCTGCCATCGGATGCGCAGGTTATCGGCGCGGTGCAGCGGGCTATGGGTTCGGGCGTCACGGTGCTTCATGCGGCGGGCGGATTGCCCGGTGAGTTACACAAGCTGTGGCAGGCCGGCGCGCCGGGTTCTTATCACGCCGAATACGGCTATTCCTGCATGGGCTACGAGATTGCCGGCGGGCTCGGCGTCAAGATGGCCAAGCCCGACGAGGAAGTCGTCGTCATGGTCGGCGACGGTTCCTACCTGATGCTGAATTCGGAGATTGCGACCTCGGTGATGCTCGGGCTGCGGCTGACCATCGTGCTTCTCGACAATCGCGGCTATGGCTGCATCAACCGGCTGCAGATGGGCACCGGCGGGGCCAACTTCAACAATCTGCTGAAGGACTCGCGCCACCAGACCTTGCCCGACATCGACTTCGCCGCCCACGCCGCGAGCCTCGGCGCGATCGCTGAAAAGGTATCGTCGGTGGCAGAGCTGGAGACAGCGCTTGGCAAAGCCAAGCAGAACCCGCGCACGACGGTGGTGGTCATCGAAACCGACCCGCTGATTTCGACCGATGCCGGCGGGCATTGGTGGGATGTGGCGGTGCCGGAGGTGAGTGCGCGAAAGGAGGTTGTCGCCAAGCGCAAGGCTTATGAGGAAGCGGTGAAGCTGCAGCGTGTGGGGGATTGAGGTTGGCGCTGCCCCTCATCCTCCTGCCGGCACCTTCTCCCCGTATAGAGACGGGGAGAAGAAGGCTGGCCGCAACGTCTCCGCTTCCTTCTTCTCCCCGTTCACGGGGAGAAGGTCCCGGCAGGGGGATGAGGGGCAGCGCCGACGCCCAAGAATTTAAAAAAGCGATCTGAAACCGGAGCAACGACTTGAAAGCCAAACTGGGCATGTCCCCCATCGCATGGTGGAACGACGATCTTGTGGAACTCAGCGACGATGTCTCGCTGGAGGAATGTCTTCGCCAGTCGCGCTCGGCGGGTTTCACCGGCATGGAGAAGGGCCGGCGCTTTCCCGATGATCCGGAAATCATGCTGCCGATCCTGAAGAAGGCCGACGTCACCCTTTGCGGCGGCTGGTTTTCGGGCACGCTGGTCGATGAGGACCTGTCGGCCAACAAGGATCGCATCCAGCCGATGATCGACCTGTTCAAGGCGGTCAATGCACCGTGCATCGTCTATGGCGAGGTCGGCCGCTCGATCCAGGGCGACCGCTCGAAGCCGCTGGCGACGAAGGCGGTTCTCTCCGACGACGAGATGAAGGCCTATGCGCGTAAGGTCACCGAATTCGGCGAATGGTGCGCCGGACAGGGCATGCCGCTCTCCTATCATCATCATATGGCTGCGGTCGTGCAGTTCGAACATGAGCTCAATGCCTTCATGAACCATTCCGGCGAGGGCATTCCGCTGCTGCTCGATGCCGGGCACCTCGCCTTTGCCGGCGGTGACGTGCTGCGCGCCATCGACAATCACCACAAGCGCATCAGCCATGTGCATGTGAAGGATATCCGTCGTGGCGTGATCGACGGTCTGGACTGGAAGAAGCAGTCGTTCCTCGACGCGGTGGCGCTGGGTGCTTTCACGGTGCCGGGAGACGGCTCGCTGGATTTCGGCGCCATCGTCCAGCGCTTCGCGGATCATGGCTATGAGGGCTGGTTCGTGGTCGAGGCCGAGCAGGACCCGAAGAAGAACCCGCCGCTGAAAATGGCTCAGGTCGGCCACAAGGAGTTGATGCGGGTGATGACGGCCGCCGGCTATACGGTCGAGACGCAGGGCTTCCCCAATGTTTGATCGTGCTGGCACATCCCTGCCGGATTGTGCCAAGCTTGGGCGCAAGAGCTGACCTGATTTCCGATTGGAGCCGTTTCATTTGACCAAGGATTCCGAACATCCCTTCTTCCGCCCGCTGTGGCGGCGCATCGCGCTGGTGGCATTCTGCCTTGTCTGGGCAGGCATCGAGTTCGCGATGGATTCGCCGACATGGGGAATGATCATGCTGGGATTTTCCGCCTATGCGGCGTGGCAGTATCTCTTCAGCTATGCGCCGCCGCCCGTGGATGCCGACAAGAAGGAGTAAGGCCATGTCGAAACTGTTGGTGAAGGCCAAGGACGGCGGCGGCCGCGTCGCCAATGTCACGCCGCAGAGCGCCGGCTGGACCTATGTCGGTTTCGACCTCCATCGTCTGACGCCCGGCGAAACGGTGGCGGAAAGCAGCGGCTCGCGTGAAATTTGCCTTGTCTTCGTCACCGGCAAGGGCAGGGTCCATGCCGGCGGGCAGGATCTCGGCGTTCTCGGCGAGCGCATGTCGCCCTTCGAGGGCAAGCCATGGTCCGTCTATGTGCCGCAGGACACCGAATGGTCGGTGGAAGCCGGTACCGATCTGGAACTGGCAGTCTGTTCCGCACCCAGCCTCGGCGGCGGGCTGCCAGTGCGGGTGATCGCGCCGAAGGATCTTCACGAGGAACTGCGCGGCAAGGGCACCAACACGCGCTACGTCACCAACATATTGCCGGAAGGCGAGCCGGCGGATTCGCTGCTGGTGGTCGAGGTGATAACGCCGGGCGGTCACACCTCGAGCTACCCGCCGCACAAGCACGACCAGGACAATCTGCCGGCAGAATCCTACCTCGAAGAAACCTACTACCACCGCCTCAACCCGCCGCAGGGCTTTGCCTTCCAGCGCGTCTATACCGACGACCGTTCGCTGGATGAAACCATGGCAGTGGAAGACGGCGACGTGGTAATGGTGCCCAAGGGGTATCACCCCTGCGCTGCCTGCCATGGCTACGATCTCTGGTATCTCAACGTCATGGCCGGGCCGAAGCGGACGTGGAAGTTCCACAATGCTGCAGAGCATGAGTGGCTGCTGAAGGCGTGATTACCTGCCCCTTGATAGGATGATCCGCTTGGTGGATCGAGTGGAAGCCGGGTGTTCTACCCCCACCCCTAACCCCTCCCCACAAGGGGGAGGGGGACGATTTCGTCGCCTTTGCCACCAAGAACATGGAAGATTGGGGAGGGCGTCCGCGCAGCAAGTTCCCCTCCCCCTTGTGGGGAGGGGTTAGGGGTGGGGGTCCCACCATGCCGAATTTGCTTTGATCACGCATCTCCTGGCAGGTTAGATGCCCATGCCTGACTGACTCGGCGTAAAAATCATGCCGATCAGCGCAACGCCGGGGGATTTTTCATGCTTCGCCACGTCCTGCTCGCCAGCCTCGTCACCGCGTCCGCGCCGGCGCTTGCCAACGATTCCATTGCCGAACTCGGCACCGGCGGGCTGATCCTGTCGCGCACCGACGCGATCATCATGGAAAAGGAAGACCTCTTCATCTCGCAGGAGAAGGTCACGGTCGATTACGTCTTCCGCAACCAGTCGGAGAAGGATGTCGACACCATCGTCGCCTTTCCGATGCCGGATATTGCCGGCAGTCCTTATGAGATGCCGGCGATCCCAAAAGATCAGGACGACAATTTCCTCGGCTTCGAGGTTTCCGTCGACGGGCAGGCGATCAAGCCGGAACTGGAGCACAAGGCGGTCGCCGTCGGCATAGACGTATCCGACGATCTGAAGGCGCAGAACGTGCCGTTCTATCCCTTTGGTCAGGCGGCAGTGAAGGCGCTGGAGGCGCTGCCGCAGGATGTCGCCGACGACTGGCTCGATCGCGGCATCATCGTCATTGACGAATTTGACGACGGCTCGGGCATGAAGAGCGTGCGCACGCCTTACTGGCAATTGCGCTCGACCTATTGGTGGCGCGCGAAATTTCCGGCGGGTAAGTCGGTGAAGGTTGCGCATAGTTACCAACCCAGTGTCGGCGGCTCGGTGGGGCTCGGCTTCTTCAATGACGGCAAGTTCCAGGGCGACGACTACGCCGACTACAAGCAGCGCTACTGCATGGACGACGCCTTCGAGCGGGCAGTGGCGAAAAATGCAAAGGAAAATGCCGACGGCTACCCTTCGCTCAGCGAAAACCGCATCGCCTATATCCTCAAGACCGGCGGCAACTGGGCAACCGGCACCATCGGTAAGTTCACGCTGACCATCGACAAGGGCGATGCGAAGAACCTCATCTCGTTCTGCGGCAACGGCGTCGAGAAAATCGGCCCGACGACCTTCCGCATAACGGCAGAGGATTTTTATCCCGAGCGCGATCTCGACATATTGATCCTTAGCCCAGGCCAGGCTGCAGAAGACGGCGACAGCTCCGCGCCGGCGCAGGGCGGGAGCGGCAACTGATGCATATCGCGATCTATGTCGCCATTGCTGAAAACGGCGTGATCGGCCGCGAAGGCGGGTTGCCGTGGCGGCTTTCGAACGATCTCAAGCGCTTCAAGGCCGGGACGATGGGCAAGCCGATCGTCATGGGGCGCAAGACGTGGGAGAGTTTTCCCAAGCGCCCTTTGCCGGGACGTCTGAACATCGTGGTGACGCGCGACCGCAGCTTTCAGGCCGAGGGCGCCGAGGTCGTCGGCTCGCTCGAGGACGCGATCACGCTTGCCACCGTGCGCGGACGCTGCATGGAGGGCGCGGACGAAATCTGCATCATCGGCGGCGGCGAGATCTACCGGCAGGCCTTGCCGATGGCGGACCGGCTTCATGTGACGCATGTGCTGGGCGAAATCGACGGCGACACGCGTTTTCCGGCGATTGACCCTCAGATTTGGCGTATTGTCCGCGCCGAGGAGCTGCCAGCCGGCGAAAAGGACAGCCATGCGACACGCTATACGGTTTACGAACGCCGCCCGGACGTGCATTGAAGGCGTGCTTGGGGAACGTGTCGCATCTGAAAAGGCGCGTCGCGTATGGCGGTTGCGTTGAAAGCGCGTGATGGCGTCCCTATAGAAGGAAGATAAGGAATTTGGGCCTGTCGCAGCAGGCGCGGAAGTTTTTGAGGCGAAAGGACATTCATGCCCTGGAACAATCAGAGTGGAGGAGGCGGCGGCGGTGGCCCATGGGGCGGCGGCGGCGGCAATAGCGGCGGACCATGGGGGCAGGGCCCTCGTCCGAGCGGACCGCAGGGTTCGCCCCCGGATCTTGAAGACATCATCCGTCGCGGCCAGGACAGGCTGAAGAACGTTCTTCCCGGCGGCGGCGCCGGCAATCCGGCCCTTTTCGGCCTCATCGCCATCGCGCTTCTGGTGTTCTGGGCCTTCCAGGCCGTCTACACCGTGCAGCCGGACGAAGTGGCGGTCGAACTGCGCTTCGGCAAGCCGAAGGACCAGCTCTCGGAGCCGGGCTTGCATTTCCATTGGTGGCCGATCGAAACGGTTGAGAAGGCCAACACGGCTGAAAAGCTGATCAATATCGGCGGCGGCTCGGACCGCTCGACCTCGGGCCTGATGCTGTCGGGCGACCAGAACATTGTCAACGTGCAGTTCTCGGTGGCCTATCAGGTCAACAATCCGCGCGATTATCTCTTCAACGTTTCCAACCCGGACGACATGCTGCGGCAGGTCGCCGAAAGCGCCATGCGCGAGGCCGTCGGCCGCCGCCCGGCGCAGGACATTTTCCGCGACGATCGCCAGGGCATTGCCGATGCCGTGCGCGGCATCATCCAGACCTCGCTCGAGGAATATGGCTCGGGCCTCGCGGTCAACGCCATCTCGATCGAGGACGCTTCGCCGCCGCGTGAAGTGGCCGACGCCTTCAGCGAAGTGCAGCGCGCCGAGCAGGACGAGGATCGTTTCGTCGAGGAATCCAACCAGTACTCCAACCAGAAGCTCGGTCAGGCTCGCGGTGAGGCGGCTCAGGTTCGCGAAGAAGCGGCCGCCTACAAGAACCGCGTCGTCCAGGAAGCCGAAGGTGAGGCGCAGCGCTTCATCTCGGTCTACGACGAATACGCCAAGGCACCCGACGTGACGCGCCAGCGCCTGTTCATCGAAACGATGGAAAAGGTGCTCAAGGGCTCCAACAAGGTCATCGTCGAGCAGGGTAACGGGCAGGGCGTCGTGCCCTATCTGCCGCTGCCCGAACTCCAGAAGCGCGCAACCACTGCCGCTCCCGCCGAAGGAGGCAACTGATGAGCAACCGACTTCCAATCATCGGCCTCATCGCCGTCGTCCTTCTCTTCATCCTCTACTCGTCGGTGTTCGTGGTGAACGCCAAGCAGCAGGCGATCATCCTGCGCTTCGGTGAAATCGTCGACGTGAAGACGCAGCCCGGCATCTACTTCAAGGCGCCGTTCGGTATCTTCGAAGCCGACAATGTCCAGATGGTCGAAAACCGCGTGCTGCGCTTCGACCTCGACGACATCCGCGTCCAGGTTTCGGGCGGTAAGTTCTACGATGTCGATGCCTTCATGGCCTATCGCATCTCGGACCCGCGCCGTTTCCGTCAGGCTGTTTCGGGTAACATTTCGCTGGCTGAAGCCCGCCTCAAGACGCGTTTCGACGCGGCCTTGCGCCGGGTCTACGGTCTGCGTGGCTTCGAATCGGCGCTGTCGGAGGAACGTGCCTCGATGATGCGTGAGGTTCGCGACCAGCTCCGTCCCGACGCAACCTCGCTCGGGCTGGAGATCGAGGATGTCCGCATCCGCCGCACCGACCTGACGCAGGACGTTTCGGCGCAGACATTCGAGCGCATGAAGGCCGAGCGTCTGGCCGAGGCCGAAAGGCTCAGGGCACGCGGTCGTGAAGCCGCACAGCGCATCCGCGCCCGTGCCGACCGCGAGGTCATCGAGACGGTTGCCGAGGCGCGCAAGGAATCGGAAATCCTGCGCGGTGAGGGCGAAGCCGCCCGTAACGCCGCCTTCGCCGGCGCGTTCCAGCGCGATCCCGAGTTCTTCGAGTTCTACCGCTCGATGAGCGCCTACAGCTCGGCGCTGGATAATTCCGGCACGACGATGGTGCTGTCGCCGGATTCGGAGTTCTTCCGCTTCTTCCGCAATCCGAACGGCACGGCATCGGGCGCAGCCCCTGCCGCCCCGGCTGCGGGTGCAGCACAGCCAGCCACCGGCCAGTAATCGCCGGTGTCCGACTTTATCGCCGCCGTGGGTCTGGTCCTCGTCATCGAGGGCCTGATCTACGGCGGCTTTCCATCTCTCGCCAAGAAACTGGCTTCCGAAGTGCTTCTTGTGCCTGAAAACGCCCTGCGCGTTGCCGGGCTCGCGGCGATCGCCATTGGCGTCGGCGTAGTGTGGATCGCGCGCGGATAAATCACACAAGATTGTCGGCCATCCCGCCCCGGGCAGTATGCAAGGCCGCAAACACGCCGTATTTTACCTGCCACATGGTAACGCGCCCCAAGGGCTGCCACGCTATTTCTTTATCTGAACCGGAGGCCACCTGCTTATGACGTTCACACTCGTACCGCCTGCGGTAAGAAGAACCTTCGTGGCCGCGACCATGGCGCTGCTGGCCGGCGCGGTCGCTGTGCCCTATGTCGCTGCTCCGGCGCTGGCGCAGGACAAGCCGAAGATCGCACCGCAAGCCCAGGTGCCGGCCCAGCCGCCGAGACTCGCGCCGCAAGGTCCGGCCTCGGTTGCCGATCTGGCCGAGGGGTTGCTCGGCGCGGTCGTCAACATCTCGACATCGCAGACGGTGAAGGGTGGCGAAGGCCCCGGTGCCGTGCCGATGCCGCAGCTGCCGGAAGGCTCGCCATTCCAGGATTTCTTCGACGATTTCTTCAAGAACCGCCAGGGCAACAAGGATGGTGAAGGCGGCGGCGGTGGTGGTGGCGGCGGATCGCAGAAGGTCCAGTCGCTCGGTTCAGGCTTCGTCGTCGATGCCGAAAAGGGCATCATCGTCACCAACAACCACGTCATCGCGGATGCCGACGAGATCGAGGTGAACTTCTCCGACGGCTCCAAGCTCAAGGCCACGCTCAAGGGCACCGACACCAAGACCGACATCGCCGTGCTTCAGGTCGATCCCAAGGGCAAGAAGCTGACGGCGGTCAATTTCGGCGATTCCAACAAGATGCGAATCGGCGACTGGGTCATGGCCGTCGGCAACCCGTTCGGTCTGGGCGGTACCGTCACCGTCGGCATCATCTCGGCGCGCAACCGCGACATCAATTCCGGCCCCTACGACGACTTCATCCAGACGGACGCGGCGATCAACCGGGGCAACTCCGGCGGCCCGCTGTTCAACATGGAAGGCGAAGTCGTCGGCATCAACACCGCCATCATCTCGCCTTCGGGCGGCTCGATCGGCATCGGCTTCTCGATTCCGTCCGAGCTTGCAGCCGGTGTCGTTGCCCAGCTTTCCGAGTTCGGCGAGACGCGTCGCGGCTGGCTCGGCGTTCGCATTCAGCCGGTCACCGACGAGATCGCCGAAAGCCTCGGCATGAAGGGCGCCAAGGGCGCGCTCGTCGCCGGCGTCATCAAGGGTGGGCCGGTCGACAACGGCACGATCCAGCCTGGCGATGTGATCACCAAGTTCGATGGCAAGGACGTCCATGAAATGCGCGACCTGCCGCGTGTCGTGGCCGAAAGCCCGGTCGGCAAGGCCGTGGACGTGCTGATCGTGCGCAAGGGCGTCGAGCAGACCGTCAAGGTCACGCTCGGCCGCCTGGAAGATGGCGAAAAGCTCAGCCAGGACGAAGAGGACAAGCCGGCACAAGGGGAAGGCGACAGCGGCGCGGTCGCGACTGCTTCCGTTCTCGGCATGACCATCGGCGAGCTGAACGACGAGGCGCGCAAGAAGTTCGAGATCGGCGCCGAGGTTTCGGGCGTCGTCGTCACCGAGGTCGCGCCGAACTCGGCTGCTTCCGAGCGCGGCATCCTCGCCGGCGAAGTGATCACCGAGATCGCCCAGGAATCGGTCTCGTCGCCCAAGGACGTGATGGACCGTATCGGCGCGCTGAAGGAACAGGGCCGCAAGAATGCCCTGCTGATGCTGGCGTCCAAGAGCGGCGAACTGCGCTTCGTGACCGTGCGGATGGATTGAGTCCGGAAACGGACGCAAGTGTTTGATTTTTAAGGAAGGGCGGTCGAGTGACCGCCCTTTTTTGTTGGGCTGGGTATCTGCTCGCGAATGACAACGCGGTTCCAACATCAACCTTGGCGTTTAGCTTTGACACGATGAAGTCGTCATCCCGGAAACCGGAGCGAAGCGGAGGTTATCCGGGACCCATTGGCCTGATCGTCGTCAAGCACGGCCCGGTCCTGATATTGACGCGCGTTCAGCACCGCTGAAGCTCTTTTGCATTCCGGCATGGATCCCGGGTCTCCGCTTCGCTCCGCCCGGGATGACGAAGAGAGGGGGTGTCGCAGCCAATCGCAAACGTTGTTGACCGCCGCACAGCAGGCGCGGCTACCGCGCCGGAGACGTAACTGCCGCGCGACAGCGTTGACGATTAGCGAAGACCTAACATGCAGTTCGTCATCCCGGGCGCAGCATGAGCGAAGCGCATGCGGGGGTCGCTCTTGCGACGGATCCATGCCGGACCATCGATGAAGGCCGCAGCGGTGCAGAACTGCCGAACTCGAAGCTCACGCAGTGGGGGAAAGATTTCCACCCGATTTCCACTCAACCCATTGTTTCCATTCACCCCACATATTTTTTCTCGCCCAATCTTTCCACACCCCAAGACACCTCCCGCATAATCCTGTCATCGCTCCTGCGGGACCGGGTCTGGAACCGGGATCAAGGGGGAGTGGCGGTGACCTCCCGCCCTGGTGTGGTAGCCAGGGACCCGAGGGCCCGACACAGGCCGGCGTGGAACGAGCACGGCGCAAATGCCACTGCCCAAAACCATGCGGAGAACCCGCGGCGTCTTGTCCATGGAATGTACATGGAGCGGGCGTTGTGACTGGCCGACTTCGGGACAGACACCGAGCGGGGCGCGGAAGTCGCGCCACGTACTAAACATTAGGAAGGCACGGCCATGCGCCCCGCTTCCCGATCTTTGACAATGGCCAGACTGCGATGCAGGGCGTGGCGATGATGAAACGCGCCGGCGTTTTCTCCCCCCTTGAGGGGGGTGAGGAACGGTTCGCGAAGCGAACGAAAAGCCAACGATTTGGCTTTTCGAGTGACGAACGCCCGGAGCCCTAGCGTAGGGCCGGAGCGCGAAGCGCCAGAGGGGGTCGGTCAAGGCAGCGCTCGGCGCAGAAAAGGAACGTCGGAGCACTGCCGCAGCGACCCCTCCCGGCGGCTTCGCCGCCACCCTCCCCTCAAGGGGGAGGGGAACGTCGACCTTACTTCCTCGCCCGCCAGTCTTCCCGCGACAGCCGGTAGAGCACATGCCGCTTCAGTTCCGGATGCGTGTCGGGCACTTCGGGATGATCGAAGTCGCCGGATGGCTCGCGGCGCATGCCGAGGCGTTCCATGACGGCGGTGGAGCGGTGATTTTTCTCGACGGCGAAGGAGATGATTTCCGGCTTGCCGAGTGTGTCGAAGCCGAAATCGAGCAGTGCAGCAGCACCCTCAGTGACATAGCCCTTGCCCCAGAATTCCGGTGCCAGCCGCCAGCCGATCTCGATCGTGCCGGAGGGCGCAGCCGGTTCGATCTCGGCGTCGTGCAGGCCGATGAAGCCGATGCAGTCGCCGGTCGCGGCAATTTCTGCCGCCATCCAGCCGTAGCCGTTTTCGGCGTTCTCGGCGCGTATCTCGTCCATCTTGGCGTCGGCCTTGGCGCGGTCGCGGCGGAAGGGGAAGAACTCCATGACCGTTTCGTCGGAGTTGATACGGAAGAACAGGTCACGGTCGCGCTCTTCCCAGTTGCGCAGGATAAGGCGTTCTGTGCGGATCGGTTTCATGCGGCAAACTCCTTCTCGCTGTAGCCCTGAAGATAAAGCAGGGCGGTGAGATCGCCATGGTCGATGCGGACCTTGGCTTCGGCCGCCACCGACGGCTTGGCGTGAAGGGCAACACCAGTGCCCGCCAGGCGGATCATGTCGAGATCATTGGCGCCGTCGCCGACTGCAATCGCATCAGCTGGTGAAAGCCCGAGGCGCGCGGAGATTTCGTGCAGGGCCTCGGCCTTGGCGGCGCGGCCGAGGATGGGCTCGGCAACCTCGCCGGTGAGACGGCCGTCCTTCTCGATCAGGCGGTTTGCGCGGTTCTCGTCGAAGCCGAGCTTGGCGGCGATGCGGGAGGTAAAGACATCGAAGCCGCCGGAAACCAGTGCCGCGTAAGCCCCGTTGGCACGCATCGTGGCGACCAGCTGCAGGCCGCCGGAGGCCAGCGTCAGGCGGTTGGCGATGATGCGGTCGATGACCGCGGCATCGAGCCCTTTCAAGAGCGCCACGCGTTCACGCAGCGCGGGTTCGAAGGCGATCTCGCCATTCATCGAGCGCGCGGTGATTGCCGCGACATGTGCCTTGACGCCGATCTCGTCGGCCAGTTCGTCGATGCATTCCTGGTCGATCATGGTCGAGTCCATGTCGGCGATCAGGATTTTCTTCCGGCGGGTTTCGCTTTCCTGGACGACGATGTCGATGGGTTCGCCATCCAGCGCTGCCCGTAATGCCGACAGGGCCTCGTCCGCCGAAACGGAATCTGGCAGAGCAATATCGCAGGCGATTTTCTCGGATAGCCAGCGAACAGAGCTTGCGCCGACCGCCTGCGAGGCCATATTCGCCAGCGATTGCGAAAGTCGGCCCTGGGCCGGATGGGAAATGAGCGTGGCGACAAGCGACATGGAGAAATCCGGCAAGGCTGAGGGTGGCGGGAGTATCAGGAACGCGATCCTGATAGCCGGGCCGACCGCCAGCGGCAAGTCGGCGCTTGCGCTCGACCTCGCCGAGAAGAAAAACGGCGTGATCGTCAACACGGATTCCATGCAAGGCTATGCCGTGCTGAACGTGTTGACGGCGCGGCCAAGCGCGGAGGACCTGGCGCGCGCGCCGCATCATCTCTACGGCCACGTTTCACCGAGAACGGCCTATTCGACCGGCGCATGGCTGCGCGACGTGATGAGGCTGATGGGCGAAGGGGTGTTCGAGGGCAGAACGCCGATTTTCGTTGGTGGCACCGGGCTCTATTTTCGGGCGCTGGCTGAAGGCATTTCCGAGATGCCGGAAATCCCGCCGGCGATCCGCGACCGGTGGCGCTATCGCCTGCTCGAGGACGGACCCGACCGGCTGCACCGCATCCTGCGGCAGGAAGATCCCGAAACCGCCCAGCGCCTGCGCCCGACCGACGGGCAACGCATCGTACGGGCGCTGGAAGTGCTGGAGGCATCGGGCCGTTCCATCCTGCGCTGGCAGCAGGAACGCGGGCGTCCGCTCATCGATCGGGCAAACGCTCACTTTTTCGTGATCGAGCCGGAGCGGCCGGTACTTGTGAATCGCATCGACCAGCGTTTTGAGCGTATGCTGGAAATGGGCGCTCTTGAAGAGGTGAGGGCGCTGAGCGCATTGGCGCTCGATCCGGCCTTGCCTGCCATGAAGGCGATCGGCGTTCGGGAGCTTCAGGCAGCCGATTCAGGGGAGTTGGAATTTTCCGAGGCAATAGCACGCGCCAAAATTGCAACCAGGCAATATTCCAAGCGGCAAGGCACATGGTTTCGCAACCAGCTCGGGCCGGAATGGAAACGCATTGGGGCAGCCGAGGCTTTGGAAACGTAAAGGGCAGTGGGGAAATTCAACACGGATAAAGCGGCAGTCGCAGACGTCCCGTCTTCGCCTTGCGGTTGCGGGGATTAACCCTCCGTAAGGCCCAAGGTGGCATAACGGTTTACGAAAGCTCGTCAACGGAAAGAATATGCGCTTCCACCAGTCGGAATCGGCTTTTTTTGTATTGATTACCGTTATTCTCGCGGCCGGAGCGGTGATCGTGCATGCCTACGGCGTTCTTCACACGTCGACCGAGACGCTTTACCAGCCGGAGCGGATGCAGGGCGTCGCCTATCTTTCCAAACTGCTTTTCGCGACCGGCGTTCTTCTTGCAACCGCGCTGTTCTTCGGCATTTTCTTCATCTACCCGCAAATCCGCACCCAGGTGAAAGAGCAGGGCAAGCTGCGTGCCATGACGGCCTCGCTCAGCGCCCGCTCGGTGACACTGGAACAGGCCGCGCTCACCGACGCGCTGACCGGCATGCAGAACCGGCGCTACTTCGACGATGCGCTGAGGGAATATCTCGAGGAGTTTCGCAAGATCGACAAGCCTGTCGGCCTGATGATCCTCGATCTCGACCATTTCAAGCAGGTCAACGACACGCACGGGCACGATATCGGCGACGATGTGCTGCGCGCGGTGGCCAGTTGCCTGAAGGACATGACCCGCTATCACGATGTCGTCGCACGTCTCGGTGGTGAGGAATTCGCGGTGGTCGCGCCCAATATGGACGCCGACATGCTCACCCGGCTGGCCGAGCGCATTCGCAAGGCCATCGCCGCCACCACGGTGTTCAACGGCAACATACGCTTGAAGATCACCACCAGCGTCGGCCTCGCCGTCTGGGATCGCAAGGAGACGGCCGAAGAGTTCTTCCGCCGCGCCGACAAGCAGCTCTACGAGGCCAAGAGGCAGGGCCGTAATCGCGTCAGCGCCTGAGAATTCCACGTGAATTCGTGATGCTGGCCTTCTGACACTGATTTTCTGCGCTTACCTAGAGCGCCACGCGTCCTATTGGACGCGTAAAGGACGCTCTGGAAATTTGAGTTGGCGCATGACCCCGAAATCGATTCCGATTTCGGGGTCATGCGCGTGCTCACGTACCTAAATGTACGCTCCGCTCCGGTTCTCGAAAACCAGCGCCATAAGACTCAGCCTGACGAATTCCTGCTGGAATTCTTCCCAAGCCAGCCAGAATTGCAATTGGTGTGGGCGCTGAAAGTCGTTTCGATTTCAATCCGAGCGCGGGCGGAGCCCAAAGGTCGTCGTCTTGAGACCGAAGCTGACATCGAGGTCATCGGCTGCCGGGATTGCGGTCGCAGTTTTGCGATAACCGGGATCGCCGGCCTGGCGCTGCACGTCGACGGCTTCGGAGAAGCCGAGATTCTGCTGCGGACGGGGCACGTTGCGCAGCCGCTCTACGATCGCGGCTAGGTCGACATCCGCATCGTCCGTGCTGGTTGCATCGGAGGCATGACGCTTGCCGGCACCGGGTATCAGATTTGCCGGCAGGCGCTCGAATTTCAGGCGCATGGTGGTCGCGACACCTTCGCCGAAGGCGATGGCCTCGCGCTGACCCATGGAGGACAGAAAGGACAGGGTGGAGGCCGAAGAGTCGGCGATCGCCGAGCGGATGATCTTCTGGTCCTGGTCGTTGGCGAGCCGCATGGCGAAGACCGTCGAGCACTGCGACAGGATCGTTGGGTCGAGATCGCCCGGCCGCTGCGTCACCACGCCGAGATAGCAGCCATATTTGCGGCCTTCCTTGGCGATGCGCGACATGGCGTGGCGGGTCGGCGCGAAGCCCAGCCGTGGATCGGAAGGCATGTAGCGATGCGCTTCCTCGCACAGCACCAGCAGCTTCAGCCGCCCCTCGCTCCACAGTGCCAGGTCGAAGGCGAGCCGGGCCAGAACGGAGCAGACCGAGTTCACCACTTCCGACGGCATGCCGGCCATCTCGAAGCAGGTGATGGGCCGGCCTCCATGCGGGATGCGGAAGATGTTGCCGATGGTCTGATGGATCGTGTCCTCGATCAGCCTGGAGGCGAACATAAAGCGGTAGCGTGGATCGGCCACGGCCGACTCGATGCGCGTCTTCAGCGCGCGATAGACTGGCCGGTCGTTCTTGCTTTCCAGCAGGCCCATGCGCTCGTCGATCTGCTTGATCAGGTCGGCCATGCGATAGGGCACCGGCGTGTCGGCGGTCAGCGCATCGCCGCCGCGACGTATGAAGGTGCCGGCGTTGGGATTGCGATAGAGGTTCTTGGCATGCGGGATCAGGTCGCGCAGGACATCGAGTTCCTCGGGAACGATCTCACGCCCGCGAAACAGCACCTCCGCGAACTCCTCCAGCCGAAACAGCCAGAAGGGCAGGTCGAGCGACGAGGTATCGACCTTGACGCTGAGTTCGGGCAGGGCGTCGGCGAATTCATTGTGCGGATCGAGGATCAGCACGCGCAGATCGGGCTTGGCCTGGATCGTCTTGCGCAGAAGCAGCGAAACGGCGGTGGATTTGCCGACGCCGGTGGTGCCGACCACGGCGAAATGGCGGGTCAGCGTGTCTTCGATGGCGATGCAGGCATCGATCGTCTCGTCCTGCGACAACTGCCCGATGGTGACGGCCTTGCGGCCGGCGAGATCATAAACTGCCTGAAGGTCGCGTGCGCGGATGCGGTGGGCAATCGCGCCGATATGCGGATAGACAGTGATGCCGCGATCGAAGGCCGGCTTTGCCGGCGGCGGGAGATCGCGGACCTCGCCAATCAGCTCGATGCTGACCTCGATGGCGTTGCGGCCGTCATTGTTCCAGACGCGGTCGGATTTGCCGATGGAATAGACGAGACCAACGGTGCGGCAGGCGCCGAGATTGATGGAGATCATGCGCCCGACCGTCCACTGGCCGGTTACCGAACCATCGCTCGCGTCGGCGAAGGCTGCGATGGTGGCGCGGGCGCCGTCGCAATGAACCACGTGGCCGAGAACGCGTGCGTCCGGTTGCGCGTTGTCGCGACGTTCCTGCGAAGTTGGTTCTCCGCCGGATTTCTGCCCGTCGACATACATGGAAATGACTGCGCCTCTCGGAAGTGTCCTATTTGCGAAAAGTCTATCGACATGGGGTTAAGGCCGCGTGTCGGGGCATGGTTGAGCAGTCGTTAAGGATGTCGGTCAAAGTCGCGGGATCGTGATTTCAGAGGCCGCAAATCGGTCACAGGCGGGGATGAGCATCGACGTTACTGAAGGGCGAAAATCTTTGCCCCAATGCCTTCGAACGGCTTTGCGGCAGCATTCTTGGAGGGCGCCATGCGCGTGTCTCTGTCTGGAATTTTCGGCAAAAAAGGTGGCTTGACCGCGATGGCGCTGATCGTGGCGCTGGGCGGAACTGTCTCCGCGCCTTCGGTCTTGCCTGGCAATCAGGCCGCACTGGCTGCGAGCTTCTCCAGCTCGACCCATGAAAGGCTTTCCCGCTACGGTGAGTGGCGAACGTCGTCGCGGTTCGGGCAGGTGTGGGTTCCGACCGTGCAGGCCGGGTGGCGGCCTTATACGGTCGGCCACTGGGTCTGGACTGACGATGGCTGGTACTGGCAGTCCGACGAGCCTTTCGGCTGGGTCGTCTTCCACTACGGGCGTTGGGCTTTCGACCAGGATATCGGCTGGGTCTGGATCGCCGGCAACGACTGGGCTCCGGCCTGGGTCGTCTGGCGCGAGAGCGACGAGGATGTCGGCTGGGTGCCCGCGCCGCCGCCCACGGTCGTCGTCGAGGATGACTGGTGGTCGTTCGTGCCGGTGGTGGCAATCGGTGCAGCCGCGATCCTGCCTGTGCTCAGGCCGGTGAGCGACAACGTCACCTATGTGCGCAATACGACAATCATCAACGAAAACATCACGGTGAACAATTACCGCGGTGCGGGCACGGTTCGCGTCGGCAATAGCGTCGTGCCGGTCAATGCCGGGCCATCGCTCAGCCGATTGCCAAGCACCGTCGTCAAATCGGTGAGGGCGGCGAAGGTGGTGCCGCCGTCCAGCGGTGCGATCGCTACAGCTCATCTCGATCCGTCTAAGGGTGCGGTGATCAAGACGTCGGGAGTAAGGTTGAATCCGGCAGCGCAGCCTTCCGGTTTGGTGAAATCGAATACTGCTCCCGCACCGGCAACGGCTGCGCAGCAGCCCGCAAATCCAGGGGCAGGCCCGAAGAAGCCCGTTGGCGCGACTGCATCCGCTCAAAACGGGAAGAAGCTTCCAACTGTTGCGGCGGGCGCCGGAACTCCAGCCACGCCTTCGGTATTGAAAACCCCGCAGCATCCGGTCAAAGCGGTAAGCGCGGCGGCGCAAAAACCGGTTGCCGTGAGTAGACACGTCACCAATGCCGGCGTCGCATCGCAACAATTGCTCCAGCGCCGTGCTGCCTTGCAACAACAGCGCAAACTCGCATCGGCGCAACAGCAGGCACGCAAGGCAGCGAAGCACCAGCAAGCAATGGCTATGCATGAGAGGTCGACGGTACACCCGCAGGCAAAGGCCATGGCCCGGCATGCGATGGCGCCGGCGCAGGCAAGGCGGGCCGCCAAGTGTGACCCGCACGATCCGCGCTGCAAGCGGCCCGGTTAATTGACGAAAATGTAACCCGGACCCGCCGTTTGACGGGTCCGGTTTCCGTCTGACCGCCGGCTGGCTCGGTTTTCACGTTCCTGTCGACGGCATTTGCTGAAAATGATAGGTTTGCGATGGAGTTGGGTTGGGCGCATTGCGCCCAAGAACATGGGAAATGTCTTGAGAGTATCATTTCCGGTGAATGATCCGGGGTTTGCCGCGCGTGCGGCAACGCCTTCGACCTGCTGTGGACGCCGATGAGGCAGGACGTTGCGGATAAGGCATTGAAGGCGGTTTATGAGGCCGCGCTGATGCCGGAGACATGGCCCGACGCGATGCAGATGATTTCAGCGGCCTGCAACGCTTCGCTGGCGCTTGGCCAGCTGGTCGGCAAGGACGGCTACAACGCGATCGCGAGCCGGGGCAGCGAAGGCCTGTTGCGCGACTATGTCGACGGCGGCTGGCACGAGAACAACCCGCGCATGATGCGGGGGTTGGCGATCACGCAGGCCGGCTTTCGCGGTCTGGTCACCGAGCGGCAGATGTTTACGGCGGAGGAGCGGGCGCGCCTGCCGTTCGAACAGGAATTCGCGCCCAGATATGACATCACCTCGGAAGCGGGCACGGTCGTTGCCTCGCATGCCGGTTCTCACTTCGTCCTGACGGTCCAGCGCGGATTGCGCGCAGGCTCGTTCGAAGACGACGAACTGAAGGCCATGAACCATTTTGTCGACAATGTTGCGGCGGCTTGTTCCTTCGCACTTCGCGCCAAGCTGGAGCAGGCCGCCAATATGCTTGATGCATTGGGTGCGCGCGGCGAGGCGTTGGCTCTTCTAACACCCGCCGGCCGTATTCTTCACTTCACGGCCCCTTTCGAGAAGCTGCTGACCGATCGCCTGACTGTCCGAAACAGTCATGTTCACGCGGTCGAGGCCGGTGATGACGTCCGCCTGCAGGAGTTGATCGCGCGGGCCGCAGACAGGCCGGCGCTTGCAAGCGAGCCTTCGAACAGCGTGTTCCTGCGGCGGGCGACAGGCCGGCCGCTCGTCGTGCGCTGCCTGCCGATCGCTGGTGCGGCGCGTGACTTCTTTGGCTTGGCACGAATGATCATGACGGTCGATGATCTCGAAAGACCCCGCTCGACCGCCGTGCATGAGAGCCTGCGCGACGCCTTCGGACTGACGGCTGCGGAAGTGCGCCTGGCAGTACGGATCGGGCGGGGAGAAATGCTGCGCGCGGCCGCTGCCGGTGAGGGCGTCTCGTTCGAGACGGCTCGCACGCGGCTAAAGCTCATCTTCGACAAGACAGGCACACGCCGGCAGGCGGAACTTGCCGTTCTGATCAGCCGCCTCGGGTGACCAGATAGCCGCCGCAGAATTCTCCTTACGCTGCGTATTTTTCCCGTTGACGCGCTTTCGGAGCGCAACTATGGTTCGCGACCATGAAGACAGCACTCATTCTCGTAGTAGGAAGGCGCGTGGGCAAGGCGGTGTAACCGCCGGGCGAAATCCCCCCATGCGCAAGACACAGGCTCCCTCGGGGGCCTTTTTTATTGCCAAAAATACCGATACGACCAGCAATCGCAAAAAGCGGAAGAGACGGAACCAGACCGATGAGCAACGGACAGAACGAAACCGGACGGCGTGAAATGAGCGGCGCCGAAATGGTGGTACAGGCGCTGAAGGACAATGGCGTCAAGCATCTCTTCGGCTATCCCGGCGGTGCGGTTCTTCCGATTTACGACGAGTTGTTCCAGCAGGACGATGTCGAGCACATCCTGGTCCGCCACGAGCAGGGCGCGGGCCACGCCGCGGAGGGCTATGCCCGTTCCACCGGCAAGGCCGGCGTCGTCCTCGTCACCTCCGGTCCCGGTGCGACCAACATGGTGACGCCGCTGCAGGACGCGCTGTCGGATTCGATACCGCTGGTGTGCATCACCGGCCAGGCGCCGACAATGCTGATCGGCACCGATGCCTTCCAGGAATGCGACACGGTCGGCATCACGCGGCCCTGCACCAAGCACAACTGGCTGGTGAAGGACGTCAACGATTTGGCTCGCATCCTGCACGAGGCTTTTCATGTCGCGACCACCGGCCGGCCCGGCCCGGTCGTCGTCGACGTGCCGAAAGACGTCCAGTTCGCCAAGGGCATCTACACGCCGCCGCAGACCGCGCCGCGCACCAGCTATCAGCCTAAGGTCCAGGGCGATCTCGAGAAGATCAAGGCTGCCGTGGCGCTGATGGCGGAGGCCAAGAAGCCGATCATCTATTCCGGCGGCGGCGTCATCAATTCAGGCCCCGAAGCGAGCCATTTGCTGCGCGAACTGGTCGACCTGACCGGTTTTCCGATCACTTCGACGCTGATGGGTCTCGGCGCTTATCCGGCCTCGGGCAAGAACTGGCTCGGCATGCTCGGCATGCACGGCAGCTACGAATCCAACATGGCGATGCACGATTGCGACGTCATGATCTGCATCGGCGCGCGCTTCGACGACCGCATCACCGGCCGGCTCAACGCGTTCTCGCCAAACTCGAAGAAGATCCACATCGACATCGACCCGTCGTCGATCAACAAGAACGTCCGCGCCGACGTGCCGATCATCGGCGATGTCGGGCATGTGCTGGAGGATCTCGTGCGGCTGTGGCGGGCGACCGCCAAGACCGACAAGAAGACGCTCTATCCCTGGTGGGAGCAGATCGCCAAATGGCGCGCGCGTGACTCCCTGGCTTTCAAGCCGAACAACGACGTCATCATGCCGCAACATGCGATCCAGCGGCTGTACGAGCTGACCAAGCACCTCGACACCTACATCACGACCGAGGTCGGCCAGCACCAGATGTGGGCGGCGCAGCATTTCCATTTTGACAAGCCGAACCATTGGATGACCTCTGGCGGCCTCGGCACGATGGGCTACGGCCTGCCGGCGGCACTTGGGGTGCAGATCGCGCATCGGGAATCGCTGGTTATCGACATTGCCGGCGACGCTTCGGTGCAGATGACGATTCAGGAGATGAGCACGGCGGTTCAGTATGAGGCGCCGATCAAGATCTTCATCCTGAACAACCAGTATATGGGCATGGTAAGGCAGTGGCAGCAGCTGCTGCACGGCAACCGCCTGTCGCATTCCTATACCGAGGCGATGCCGGACTTCGTCAAGCTGGCGGAGGCCTATGGCGGCCACGGCATTCGCTGTGAAAAGCCCGGCGATCTCGACGACGCGATCAAGGAGATGATCTCGGTGAAGAAGCCGGTGATCTTCGATTGCCGTGTCGCAGCACTTGCCAACTGCTTCCCGATGATCCCGTCGGGCAAGGCGCATAACGAAATGCTCCTGCCGGACGAGGCAACGGACGAGGCGGTCGCCAATGCCATCGACGCCAAGGGCAGGGAATTGGTGTGATCTGGGCGTCGCCCGGCAAAGGCCGTGCGGAAACAAAGCAATAGCCAAGAATTTTGAGAACGAGATTCAACAATGAACGCACAGCTACAACCAACCGGCTCCGCCTATTTTATCGCCAAGGAAACCGAGCGCCCGGAAAACCACACGCTGTCGGTGCTGGTCGACAACGAGCCGGGCGTGCTTGCCCGTGTCATCGGCCTGTTTTCGGGGCGGGGCTATAATATCGAAAGCCTTACGGTTTCCGAGACCGAGCATGAAAAACACCTATCGCGCATCACCATCGTGACGCGTGGCACACCGCATGTGCTGGAGCAGATCAAGCATCAGCTCGAGCGCATCGTGCCGGTGCATCGCGTGGTCGACCTTACCGTGTTGGCCGGCGAACTGGGCCAGGACCGGCCGATGGAGCGGGAACTGGCGCTGGTCAAGGTTGCGGGAACGGGCGACCATCGCGTCGAGGCGCTGCGCCTTGCCGAGGCTTTCCGTGCCAATGTGATTGACGCCAACACCGAGCATTTCATCTTCGAGATCACCGGCAAGGTGTCGAAGATCGAGCAGTTCATCGCCATCATGAAGCCGCTCGGGCTGGTGGAAGTCTGCCGCACCGGCGTGGCAGCTATGAACCGCGGCCCACAGGGGATGTAGGCAAGCCATCCTCAAACGGGCTCCGGCTGGACCAAATGATCAGCCGGATGTGAAGAGGCGGATCGTGCTAAGAAGGTCAATACTACTGACTTATATTCGGTGAACGATGTCCTCGGAAGCTTTTCTGGCCCTTCTCGTCTATGCCTTCGTGACCTCGATCACGCCGGGGCCGAACAACTTCATGCTGCTGGCTTCGGGCGTGAATTTCGGTTTCGTGCGCACGATCCCGCATATGCTGGGCATCGGCATGGGTTTCCTGTCGCTGCTGCTCGGCGTCGGTTTCGGGCTTGGTGCGGTGCTGACGGCTTTTCCGGCGCTGCACACCGTGCTGAAGATCGCAGGCGGTGCGTACCTGCTTTATCTCGCCTGGAAGATCGCCATGTCGCGCTCCATGGGCAAGTCCGGCGAGGCGCAGGCGCGGCCGATGACCTTCTTTGAGGCCTCGGCGTTTCAATGGGTCAATCCCAAGGCCTGGGTGATGGCGATCACCGCCATGGCGGTCTATACGAATCCGGCAGCACCGTTCCTGTCGGTGCTGCTGATTTCAGTCGCTTTCGCCCTGGTCAATCTGCCCAGCGTGTCTTCCTGGGCCGGGTTCGGCATGGCGCTGCGCGGCTTCCTGTCCGATCCAGTGCGGCTGAAATGGTTCAACATCGCCATGGGCGTGCTGCTGGCCGCGACGCTGTGGCCAATGCTGAAATAGCGTCAGAACAGATCGATCGCCGGTTTCGTCAGCATCAGCCAGAAAATGGCGAGCACGCTGAAGAATGCTGGAAATCCGCAAGCGAACCAGATCCGGTAGAGGCGGAAATAGCGTGCGGGCAGTTCGGTGCCGTCGGTCGCTGCCTTTCGCGCCAGATTGCGCAGCAGTATCTGGATATAGACGACCGGCAGCCAGAACAGGCCCGTGACGACATAGAGCACAAGGGAAAGCGCGATCCAGCCTTCACCGAGCGACCAGCCGATCTCATGCGCCAGCCACGCGCCGGTGATGGGCTGGAGGATGACGGCGGTTGCGGTGAAGATCGTATCAGCCAGCACGACGGTCCCGCCGACATGGGCGATGAGTGCCGGGTTGCGGGTGCGGTGCACCATGACCATGAAGAAGGCGATGCCGGCGCCGCTGCCGAACAGCACGGTGGCGCCGAGGACATGGATGAGGCGCAGAAGCTCTTCCATGGCTCAGCGCTCGTCCAGTATTGCGAGCGCCACCAGCGCCAACGCGATGGATGGCAAGACCTTGACCAGAGGCCCGAGCGGGTCGACCCATAACCCCGGCGTCAGAAACGTGGCTGCTGTAAGGTAGGCTAGCGACAAAGCGATCATGCCTTTGAGTGCTGTACCGGAATAGCGGCGGACAATGACGCCAAGTCCAAGCGCGATGTCGGCGACGCTGGTGATAAGCGTCAGGGCGGAGGCAAAGATGAGTGAAGCACCGGCGTCCACCAAATGTTGCGTCGAGGCGCCGAAGCGGAGCAACGCGATCGCGCCGGACACTATCCAGAATAGGCTCAGCGTGCCGAATATGACCGGCTTGAGCAGATAGAGCCGGGCGAACCAAAGCTCCTGGACGCCTGCCGGCATGTCCGCAAGGGTTTCGGAAAGGGATTTCAGTTGCCGGTCGGGCAAGGCTGGATGTCCCGAAACGCCGGCGGCGGCCACGTCGAGCGCCGTCGAGCGCAGGGGTGATCGCCAGCCCAGCCTGCCAAGCAGGTCGGCGACTGCAGCGACGGCGCGGGCGGCAAACGCGGGTACGGCGATGAAGGGTGCGGGAGGCAGTCCCAGCCACCGGCGATGGATGGCGACAACTTCGGAAAGAGAAAGTGTTTCCGGAGCGGCAAGGTCGAGATCGCTGCCGGGCTCGATCCTGCCTTCCACGGCATCCGCAACGGCAGCAGTCACATCGTCAAGCGCTGCAAACTGCATTTGAGCGTCGGCGTGAACCAGCGGCGTTACAAGCGGAAACGCCGCCAAAGCCCTCAGCAGCGCCGAGCCGCCGTATGCGGTTCTGCCTATGATTACGGCTGGCTTCAACACGACGAAGGGAGCGCCGCAGGCTTTCAGTGCTTTGTCGGCGGCTTGCTTGGTGGACAGGAATGGAAGGTCGGCAGCGTTGCCGTAGGCCCGTGCCGAGATCTGGACGATGAGCTTTATGTTCAAGCGGGCCGCAGCCTCGTAGAGCGCCCGCATGGCGTCATATTGAACGGCTGCCACATTGTCCCGGGCGCTGTCTTGCAAGGCGCCGGCGCAGTTCACCACTGCATCGATATCTTTCAGCAGTGGCAGCCAGGCCTCCGGGGTGAGCAGCTTGGCGATGTCGGTCGATATCCAGTCAATCTGCGGCATTCGACGTTTCGGCTGGGAAACATCGCGGGCAAGAGCGGTAACGGAATTGCAGCGATCCGACAGCAGTTTCGCAACTGCCGAACCGACGAAGCCGCTGCCGCCTAGAATCAAGACCCGCATTGCTCGACGATAGCCGGTGGCTGGGTTGCGTACAAACAACGGCTGGCCCAAGTCGATGCGCTTGCCGACCGGGCAGGTCGGGCTTAGGTTTCGCGCATGTCACACGATCACGACCATCACCACGACAACGAACTCGATCCGATGGCCGCACGGGTGCGGGCGCTGGAGACGATCCTGACCCAGAAAGGGCTGATCGATCCGGCGGCGATCGACGTGATCGTCGAGACCTATGAGACCAAGGTCGGTCCGCGCAACGGGGCAAGGGTTGTTGCGAAGGCGTGGAGCGACTCGGCTTTTGCCGAGTGGCTGAAAAGCGATGCTACTGCCGCCATCGCCTCACTTGGCTTCACCGGTCGGCAGGGCGAGCACATGCAGGCGGTGTTCAACACGCCGGAAACGCACAACCTCGTCGTCTGCACGCTGTGTTCCTGCTATCCGTGGTCGGTGCTAGGCCTGCCGCCAGTCTGGTACAAGTCGCCGCCTTATCGCAGCAAGGCGGTGATCGATCCGCGCGGCGTGCTTGCAGAATTTGGCGTAACGCTGCCTGCCGAAACGAAAATTCGTGTCTGGGATTCGACAGCCGAGCTTCGTTACCTGGTGGTACCGGTTCGGCCTGCGGGCACCGACGGCTGGAGCGAGGAACAGCTCGCCGAGCTGGTGACGCGGGATTCGATGATCGGCACCCGGCTTGCCGGGCAAGCCGCATGAACGGGCCTCAGGATCTTGGCGGGCAGATGGGTTTCGGGCCGGTCGCGCCCGAAAAGGATGAGCCGCTCTTCCACGCCGAATGGGAAAAGCGCGCGCTGGGCGTGACGCTGACTGCGGGTGCGATGGGCCACTGGAACATCGACGAAAGCCGGCATGCACGCGAGAGCCTGCACCCGGCTGACTACTATTCGTCGAGCTACTACGAAATCTGGACCAAGGCGCTGGAGGTGCTGCTTGAGCGCCATGGTTTCATGACGGCAGACGAACTTGCGCAAGGCAAGGCCCTGAGTGAGGGCACTACGCCGAAGCGTGTGCTGACGGCGGAAAACACGGCTGCGGTGCTGGCAAAGGGCGGACCTTGCGACAGGCCGGTGCCGACCGCGCCGCGCTTTGGCGCCGGCGACACAGTGCGGACGAAGAATTTCAACCCGCAAGGCCACACGCGGCTGCCGCGCTATACGCGCGGAAAGCTCGGCACGGTCGAGGCGGTGCGCGACGGGTTTGTCTTTCCCGACAGCAATGCGCACGGCAAGGGCGAGAACCCGCAATGGGTCTACACCGTCGTCTTCGATGGCCGCGAAATCTGGGGCGAGGGCGCCGACCCGACACTTACCGTCAGCATCGATGCCTGGGAGAGCTATCTTGAACCGGCGTGAGGCGTTGCCCGGATTATCCGTCGATGCTCCGGTCTTTGCCGAACCGTGGCAGGCTGAAGCCTTTGCCATGGTTGTCGCACTGCATGAGCGGGGGCTGTTTTCGTGGAGCGAGTGGGCCGAAGCGCTCTCGGCGGAGGTGAAGCAACCCGGCGCTGCCGAAGACGGCCATGATTATTATGCGCATTGGCTGGCCGCCCTGGAAAAGCTGCTTGCCGCAAAAGGTGTTGCGCCGCCGCGGGATGTCGACCAGCTTGCGGCCGCGTGGCAGCGCGCGGCCCACGCGACGCCGCACGGCAAGCCGATCGCGCTGGAGAACGACCCGCTGCACGGCGGGTGATCTTTCCGAACTTCGACCACAAGCCGCCTGCTTTAAGTATTTGTTTTTACGGAATTCCGGACGGAAAACCGCTTCACACTTTTCCTGGAATTGCTCTAAGAAAGACCGCTCCATGCAAGCTCTCCCGACATATGAAGATGTTCTCGCTGCCGCTCGCCGCATTGAAGGGCAGGCGCACAAGACACCGGTTCTCACCTCCAGCACGATCGACGGTGAGCTGGGCGCGAAGCTGTTTTTTAAGGCGGAGAACCTGCAGCGCATGGGCGCCTTCAAGTTTCGCGGTGCCTACAATGCGCTGTCACGTTTCACCGACGCGCAGAAGAAGGCGGGCGTGCTGACATTCTCGTCGGGTAATCATGCACAGGCCATTGCCCTGTCGGCCAAGCTTCTCGGCATCGCCGCAACCATCATCATGCCGAATGACGCGCCGGCCGCGAAGCGCGACGCGACGAAGGGATATGGCGGCAAGATCGTCTCCTATGACCGCTACGGTGAAGATCGCGACGAAATCGGACGCCGGCTGCAGGAAGAGACCGGAGCGACGCTCATTCCGCCCTATGACCATGCCGATATCATCGCCGGGCAGGGGACGGCGGCGAAGGAGCTTTTCGAGGAGGTTGGCGAACTGGATGCCCTGTTTGTCTGTCTTGGCGGCGGCGGGCTTCTGGCCGGCAGTGCGCTTGCGGCAAAGGCGCTGTCGCCCCACTGCAAGGTCTATGGCGTCGAGCCGGAAGCAGGCAATGACGGCCAGCAATCTTTCCGGGCCGGGCATATCGTCAGCATCGGCACGCCCAGGACCATCGCGGACGGCGCGCAAACACCGTCGCTTGGAAAGCTGACCTTCGACATCATCCGGCGCGATGTCAGCGATATCCTGACGGCTTCGGATGCCCAGCTTGTCGACTGCATGCGGTTTTTCGCCGAGCGGATGAAGATGGTAGTGGAGCCGACCGGCTGCCTCGGTTTTGCGGCGGCACGCAACGCGCCCGACAAAGTCAGGGGAACGCGGGTCGGTGTCATCATCAGCGGCGGCAATGTCGATCTCGGGCGGTTCGCGGCCTTGATTTCCGACGGCGCGCAAGCGTGATCAAAGCCGGAACGTCGATTGCGTCTTGCCCTTCGGGCGCGAATCCTGTCTGTCGAAACCATGGAATTCTCTCCGCAACAGGATGATGCGCTGCAGGCGGTGGCGCGCTGGCTGAAGACCGGAAAACCGCAGGTTTTTCGCCTGTTCGGCTATGCCGGAACCGGCAAGACGACACTGGCGCGCTATTTCGCCGAGCATGTCGACGGGCAGGTGCAGTTCGCCGCCTTCACCGGCAAGGCGGCGCAGGTGCTGCGCTCGAAGGGGGCAACCAATGCCCGCACCATCCATTCGCTGATCTACCGCCCCAAGGGCGAGGAAGCGGTGTCGGACGAGGCGACCGGCAAGACGTCGATGTCGCCGACATTCTCGCTCAACCGCCAGAGCCCGATCTCCAAGGCCAAGCTGGTCATCATCGACGAATGCTCGATGGTCGATGAGGAACTGGGCCGCGACCTGCTTTCCTTCGGCACGCCGATCCTCGTTCTGGGCGATCCCGGCCAGTTGCCGCCGATTTCCGGCGGTGGCTTCTTCACCGAGCACGAGCCAGATTTCCTGCTTACCGAAATCCATCGTCAGGCGCGAGACAATCCGATCCTCAGGCTGGCGCTCGACGTGCGCGAGGGCCGTGAGTTCATGCGCGGCGACTATGGCACCGCGCAGGTCATCGGCAAGGAGCAGGTGACGCAGGAACTGGTGCTGGCGGCCGATCAGGTGCTGGTCGGAACAAACCGCACGCGCAAGCGCTACAATCACCGCCTGCGCGAGCTCAAAGGCTTTACCGCGAGCTATCCGCAGGCCGGCGACAAGCTGGTCTGCCTGCGCAACGACCCCTCCAAGGGGCTGCTCAACGGTTCGCTGTGGAAGGTCATGGCCTCGTCGCGCGAAACGGTGAAACCCGGCATCAATCTGCTGGTGTCGCCGGAGGAGGATGATCCGGACCGCGGGGTGGCCAAGATCAAGCTGCTGAAGGCGGTGTTCGAGGATCCGGACGCCGACATTCCCTGGCAGCAGAAGAAGCGTTTTGACGATTTCGACTATGGCTATGCGCTGACGGTCCACAAGGCGCAGGGCTCGCAGTGGGACGACATCGTGCTTTTCGACGAGAGCTTTGCCTTCAAGGACACGCGCCAGCGTTGGCTTTACACGGCGATCACGCGCGCTGCCCAGCGACTGACGGTTGTGCGTTAGCCGCCTGCTTCATTCGACAATTTCGAACAGAACCGCAGTGGCGTCGTCGCTCATCTTGAAGCGCGGGAATTTGTGGCCGTCGGGATCTTCGACGCGCTCGATGCGGCGCAATTCTTCCAGCAGGGCCGACAGACCAATATCGCGGGCCGCCTTTACGAACTCGCCGACGCTATAGCGTCCATATTGGTCGCAGAGCGCTGCGAAGCCGTCGCTGCACAAAAGCCCTGAGGCGGGCAGACCGATGTGGAGTGGCTCCGTAGCCAGATGTTTTGCTGCTGCGGGCTCCGTTCCCAAGGTCCAGACGCCGGAGTCCGACTGGTTGTATGCGGCTCGGCGCTTGCGCAACTCGTCGCGCACGAGCGGATCGTCGGCCAGAGCCTGGTACGCCGAAAAACCGCCGGTATGGGCGATTGCCAGCCGTGCGCCGTCCCGCTCATCGGCAAAGCCGCCCTTGATCGCGCTGGTGTCGAATTCCGCACCGTCTGCACCGAGCAGAAACAGGCGGCAGTCGCCAAGCCCATGCGTGACCACCCCACCTTCCTCGACGCGTACCAGCTGAAAGCCGGCGATCGGCAGGTTCCACGGCTCGATCGGCAGCGCGTTGGCGGCTTCCTGGACGACATTGGCCGCGCAGGCGTTGAACTCGTGCACGATGTCGCTCATCGCGCGACCGTTGCGCACCATCTCCTCGAACGAATCTTTCGCGAACTGGGCAAGCCATGCCGCATCGGAACCGTTCAGCCCGACTATGCTCTTGCCGCCAAGGCCGGTCGCGCCGTCGATGACGAAGGCGCAACTGGCGTTGCCGCCGGCGGCGTCTTCATTGGGGCGCGAAGGGGAGCCCGGATCGGAGATCGAATCGATGATGCGAATGTTCGGCATGATGGCGGCTGTGTGGCGCGAGGCCGTGACGGGAATGTGACCGCGCTACTTAACCCAACGTCCGCCCGGCGTCACTCCGAGTTCGTGGGCGACGCACCCAGCCAGGCCCAGGCTTCCATTTCTCCTTCGGTATCAAAATGCCGTGTTTCGACCGGGGAAGGGGGTCTGAAAAACCGCTCCAGATACCGCGCGCCGCTGGATTTGCCGACCGTTGCGCAGCGGCGAATATGCTTCGAGGCAATGTCGCGGCCTTCCGACGTGGTATCTGGCGAAATCTGGCTCCAGTCTACGCCGTCATTGTCCACCATCTTCACCAGCAGATCGATGCGATCGTGCAGGGCGTAGGCGCCTTCCAGAAGGCCGTAGAAATTCTCGACGTCAGCCGCCGAGATATGTCCGGTAATCTCGAAGGCGTATGCGTCGTCCCGGTTCGTCTCGATGCGCCGAACCGCCGGCATGGAATCCAGTGGATTTAGCATGGCGGCAACCTCCTGGTGTCAAACATTCCAATCTTGTCAGACTGGAACACATAAAGGGCAATGTCTGTTCCCTCAGGACGCGCTATAGAACGGCTGCCCCCTTCAGGAACAAGGCTGCCGACATGCCCGCAAAACTCTCCGTCAACCTCAACGCCATCGCCATGCTGCGCAATCGCCGCGACCTGCCGTGGCCGAGCGTGACCGGGCTGGGACGGGCCGCCCTTGCTGCCGGCGCGCATGGCCTGACGGTGCATCCGCGGCCGGACGAACGCCACACGCGCCTGTCCGATCTGCCGGAGATCAGGGCGCTGATAGATGACGAGTTTCCGCAGGCGGAATTCAATATCGAAGGATATCCGACCGAGGATTTCCTGCTTCTTGTGGAAAAGCATCAGCCGGATCAGGTGACTTTGGTGCCTGACGACCCCGCACAGGCGACCTCGGATCACGGCT
This sequence comes from Mesorhizobium sp. DCY119, assembly GCF_003590645.1. Taxonomy (NCBI): domain Bacteria; kingdom Pseudomonadati; phylum Pseudomonadota; class Alphaproteobacteria; order Hyphomicrobiales; family Phyllobacteriaceae; genus Mesorhizobium; species Mesorhizobium sp. DCY119. The sequence continues at coordinate 2,177,601 of NZ_CP031834.1, forward strand.
GGAACTTCGCCGAGCGATCAACATTTCTGACACCGATCGTCAGGAGATTGAAGAAGGGCGGATTTCGCGTCTCGCTGTTTTCCGATCCCGATCCGTCACAGGTTTCAGCCGCGCGTGACACCGGAGCCGATCGCATCGAGCTTTATACGGGTCCTTATGGCAGTTGCCATTCCGATTCCGAAAAAGCGCGCAAGGAGTTGGAAAAGCTTGGGAAAACGGCCGATGCGGCGATTGCCGCCGGGCTTGCCGTCAATGCGGGGCATGATCTGGTTGTTGCCAACCTGCCGGCGCTGGCGAAGCGAATTCCCGGCCTCGCGGAAGTATCGATCGGGCACGGCTTGACGGCGGATGCTTTGGAATATGGTATGGCCGAGACGACGCGGCGTTTTCTAAAGGCTTGCGGGTGGTAGGCTCGCAATCCTCGCTGCGGCGAGCTGTCGCGGTGCGACTGTTGCTATTGCGCTGCAGCAGGAGTAGATGACCGCCGCCTCATCGGAGTGTCATGCATGGCCCATACCAACCTTGGTACTGAGGCGGACCCAATACAGCAAGCAGCGCCCGCGAGCGAACACTCGCAAAATGCCGGTATTCTCATGCTCGGCGCTCTTGGCGTCGTTTATGGCGACATCGGGACGAGCCCGATCTATGCTTTTCGCGAGGCGCTGGTCGCGTCCGCCAGCCGTGGGCCGATAGCTTCCGAAGAGGCGGTTCTGGGTGTGCTCTCGCTCATCGTCTGGGCGCTGACGATCATCGTCACCGTAAAATACATCATTTTTGTGCTCAGGGCCGACAACAGGGGCGAGGGCGGAACGCTCTCCCTGATGGCATTGGTGCAAGCTGTGCTGAAAAAGCGCTCCAGGATCGTCCTCGCTCTTGGCATGGCCGGTGCGGCGCTGTTCTTCGGCGACGCGGTGATAACGCCGGCGATCTCGGTTCTTTCGGCGGTTGAAGGCATGGAGGTGGTCACGCCGGCCTTCGATCCCTATGTCGTGCCGCTGACGCTGCTGATCCTGGCGATACTGTTTTCCGTCCAGCGCTTCGGCACCGGCCGTGTGGCCACGGTGTTCGGCCCGATCACGCTGCTTTGGTTTATTGCCATCGGCATTTCCGGATTGATCCATATTGCCGATGCGCCGACGATCCTCTACGCGCTGAACCCCATCTACATTGTCGATTTCCTGGCGGATTCGCCGAGTGTGTCCTTCGTAACCATCGGCGCGATTTTTCTCGCCGTGACGGGCGCCGAGGCACTGTATGCCGATCTGGGCCATTTCGGCCGCAAGCCGATTGTTCTCGCCTGGCTCTGGATCGTGTTTCCCTGTCTATTGCTGAATTATTTCGGGCAGGGCGCCTATGTCCTGGCCAATGAAGGCAGGATCGGTCACCCGTTCTTCGAGATGAATACGGGCTGGGCGCTGGTGCCGATGGTGGTTCTGGCGACGGCTGCCACGGTCATTGCCAGCCAGGCGGTGATCTCCGGCGCCTACTCGCTGACACGGCAAGCTGTACAGCTCAACATGCTGCCGCGCCTCGAAATCCAGCACACCTCCGAGACGCAGCTGGGCCAGATCTACATGCCGCGCGTCAACGCGTTTCTGGCGATCTGCGTGATGCTGCTGGTCGTCGGCTTCCAGCAGTCGAGCGATCTGGCGGCTGCCTACGGCATTTCCGTCACCGGCAACATGCTGGTGACGACGACGCTGCTGTTCGTGGTGATGAAGCGTATCTGGAAATGGCCGCTCGGCCTGGCGGTTGCGCTGACGGCGCTGTTCGGGCTGATCGATGTCGGCTTCTTCGTTTCCAACATCGTCAAGGTCCTCGATGGCGGCTGGGCATCGCTCGTTGTTGCATTCGTGGTGATCCTCGTCATGTCCACCTGGGTGCGCGGCAGCAACATGCTGTTTGAAAAGACCCGCAAGAACGAGGTGCCGCTGGACTTCCTGGCGGAGAATCTCGCGAAGAAGCAGCCCAGGCTGGTGCCTGGAACGGCGGTGTTCCTGACCAGCGACCCGCAAAGCGCGCCGACCGCGATGATGCACAGCCTCAAGCACTACAAGGTGCTGCACGAGAACAACGTGATCCTGTCAGTCGTGACCGCTCCGCAACCGTTCGTGCCCAAAAGCGAGCGGGTGAAGATGGAGAAGATCAACGACCTGTTCATGCGGGTGTCGTTGACCTTCGGCTATATGGAGCATCCGAACATACCGAAAGCGCTGGTGATCTGCCGCCAGCAGGGCTGGAAGTTCGATATCATGGAGACATCGTTCTTCCTGTCGCGGCGCTCGCTGAAGGCCTCGCCCAATTCCGGCATGCCGCTATGGCAGGACCGGCTGTTCATCGGGCTGGCACGCAGCGCTGCCGACGCGACCGAATATTTCCAGATACCGACCGGCCGCGTGGTGGAAATCGGCACGCAGGTGGCTGTCTGAGGCGAGGGGCTTCGCCTCCGGTTACGGGATGATCCTGCGCCGGCGGAAGTCTTCGAAGACGCTCATGAACATGGCTTCGGTGTCGACGAATTCGTGAAACCCGAGGCGTCGCGCCTTGGTGCCGTCGGCGAAGAAGTCGTAATCCCACGAGAAAACGAAATCGCCGAAGCCCCATGCGGAGACATCCTGGTAGGAATGCGGCGCAAGCCCGTGCTTCTCCACCATGGCGGTCCACAGCGGCTCCTTGTCGGCCATGATGGTGTTGAGCGACATCGGCAGGGGTGGGGCGACTTCGAGATCGAAGAACCGCGCGATCTTCGGCCACATCTCGCTCCAGCGGAACAGGTCGCCGTTGTTGATGTTGAAGGCCTGGTTGGCGCAACGCGGGTCGGTTGCCGCCCAGACAGTCGCCCGCGCCAGAAGGCCGGCATCCGTCATTTCCAGCAGGCTGTGATAGGCGCCGGGCTTGCCGGGAAAGCGCAGTGGCAGGCCAAGTTCCTTCGACATCGCGGCATAGATCGCGATGACCATTGCGAGGTTCATCGGATTTCCAAGCCCGAAGCCGACGACGACGGAGGGACGCAGGGCCGACCAGCTCCATGACTTGCCCTGCTGGCGTTGTTCAAGAAACGCCTGCTGGTCGATATTGAACTCGGGCGGCATGTGGTTGGCATCGGTCTCGCGCGCCGGCGTCTTGAACGGCCCTAGATGCGCGCCATAGACCTTGTAGCCCTGCATGAGGCTGACATGGGCAAGGTTGGGGGCGACCAGTTCGATTGCCTCGACGACATTGACAAGCATCGCCAGGTTTGGCGCAACGAGTTCGGCCCAGGTCGGGCGATCCTGATAGGCGGCGTAGAAAATGTGGGTGACGCCGCTCAGCCCTGCGAGTTTTTGCGTTACGTCGTCCTTGTCCAGAAGGTCGACCGATATGTGACGCAGACGCTCCGTCGTCGCCCCGCCGCGCCGCGACAATCCGATGATGTCCCAATCGCCAAGCTCTATGAGATGATCGATGAGGTTGCCGCCAATGACGCCTTTGGCGCCGACGACGAGCGCAACTTTCTTCGCAGATGACATGATTTCCTCCAGATTGACGGTGCTTTCTAAGGATATGGAAGGAAAGGATGCTGTGAACTAGAGCGCCCACAAGAACATGATTTGTGAGTTGAAGTTCACAGACGGCCCTTGTCGCTCAGGCGCGTTATCGGCCAAGGGCGGATTGTTTCCAGCCTGATCTTCGCTGGCGGATTCGAATTGCCGAAAAAGGTCCGATTGCAGAAATCGCGCTTGCCAAAATAATGCAGCTTCGGCATAAGGCTTGCGAACCGTAACGTACGGTACGGCTTTATTTCGATAAGCAGGCTTTCAGGAAGCGGACTGGTGGAAACGGCCCTCGAAACCAATGACGGCGAAGAGCTGACGGAACGTCAAAAAGACGTTCTGAACGCTGTTCTGCGCCTTCTGGTCGAGGAGGGGGACCGCCTGACCATGACCGCGGTGGCGCGGCGGGCAAGCTGCTCCAAGGAAACGCTCTACAAATGGTTCGGCGACCGCGACGGCCTTTTGACCGCCACCGTGCGGTGGCAGGCCTCGAAGGTGCGGGCCGGCAATTACGACCGCCAGCATCTCGATGCGACAGCGCTGCGCGCCAGCCTCGAGGGTTTTGCCGCCAATTGGCTTTCGGTGATTTCGTCGCGGACCTCGATTGCGCTGAACCGGGTCGCGATCTCTCATGCCGGCTCCGGCGAGGATAATCTTGGCGCCATCGTGCTCGACAATGGGCGCATCGCGATCGGCGAGCGGCTGAAGCCGCTGCTGGAGGCTGGCCGCGATGCGGGCCTGCTCGACTTCAGCGACACCGAAACGGCTTTCCGGACCTTTTTCGGTCTGGTCGGCCGCGACGTGCAAATCCGGTTGCTGCTCGGCGACCGGCTCGAATTGACTGACGCGGAGATCGGCCGGGATGCGGCCGAGGCGACGCGTCAGTTTCTCGCTCTCTACAGAGCAAAAACCGGGGCGGCCTGAGCCGGCCCTGAAACACCCCGAAGGGAAGGAAGACAAAATGCGCGTTTATTACGATCGTGATGCCGATCTCAATCTGATCAAGGGCAAGAAGGTCGCCATCATCGGCTATGGCTCGCAGGGCCGCGCCCATGCGCTCAACCTCAAGGATTCCGGCGCAAAGGAACTTGCCGTCGCCCTGAAGGCCGGCTCGGCAACCGCCAAGAAGGTCGAGGCAGACGGCCTCAAGGTCATGACCGTTGCAGAAGCCGCCAAGTGGGCCGACCTGATGATGATGGCGACGCCTGACGAGCTGCAGGCCGACATCTACCGCGACGAAATCGCGCCGAACATCCGCGACGGTGCAGCCATTGCCTTCGCGCACGGCCTCAACGTGCATTTCGGCCTGATCGAGCCGAAGAAGACCGTCGACGTTCTGATGGTTGCGCCGAAGGGCCCGGGCCATACGGTGCGCGGCGAATACCAGAAGGGCGGCGGCGTGCCTTGCCTCGTGGCCGTTCATCAGGACGCTTCGGGCAACGCACTTGACCTCGGCCTGTCCTATGCCTGCGGCGTCGGCGGCGGCCGTTCGGGCATCATCGAGACCAACTTCAAGGAAGAGTGCGAAACCGATCTGTTCGGTGAGCAGGTCGTTCTCTGCGGCGGTCTGGTCGAACTGATCCGCGCCGGTTTCGAGACGCTGGTCGAAGGCGGCTATGCGCCGGAAATGGCTTATTTCGAGTGCCTGCATGAAGTGAAGCTGATCGTCGACCTGATCTATGAAGGCGGCATCGCCAACATGAACTACTCGATCTCGAACACCGCCGAATGGGGCGAATATGTTTCGGGCCCGCGCATCATCACCGCCGAGACCAAGGCCGAGATGAAGCGCGTTCTGAAGGACATCCAGACCGGCAAGTTCACCTCCGACTGGATGCAGGAATACCGTTCGGGCGCCTCGCGCTTCAAGGGCATCCGCCGCATGAACGACAGCCACCAGATCGAGGAAGTCGGTTCGAAGCTGCGTGCCATGATGCCGTGGATCGCCAAGAACCAGCTGGTCGACAAGGCCAAGAACTGAGGCGATCCACGTCTCTTTTCTCTGCGCGTTCTCGGGCTTTGCCCTGCGGGCGCGCGGGGAATCGCCAAGAACCAGCTGGTCGACAAGACGAAGAACTAAGGCGACCAGACCTTATCTATGAGAAAGCCGGCGGAGCAATCCGCCGGCTTTTTCGTGTCACCCGTAGTGCCAGCTGGGCTTGGGCTCGGTGCCGGTGAACTGGACGCCGATGCGGTCTTCCTTGCGCCAGCGCACGACAGACTTGTAGGCAATGCCGTCGACAGGCACGTAAAGCAGGAATTCCGGCGGGACCTGCGAATAGATCGAAATCTTAAGCTCTGCGCCGTCCTTGTGCATGTTGCGGATGGTGCATTTGACCTCGGAATTTGTGATGCCGCTCAAGATCGACGCACCCTTCAGCACACGCTGGCGGTGTTGGCGTCTGTTCTCGGCATCTTCAGGCTCAGCCACGCGGAGCTCCCCAAACGCTTGCGCATAGTGATTTGACGGTCTGCGAAAATCATAGGTTCCGACGTTCAAGAAATCCTTAAGCCATTGCTTAAATGCCATCCGCGGAGCGCACGCGAAAACGGCGCCGTCCCGGACGGCGCCGTTCTCAAACGCAGTGGAAGACGCTTCCATCTGTTAGCTGTAGGGCGACCAGCACTGCTGCCGCGGCCCGCCATAGGGCTGGAACGTGTTGTCATAGGCGCGATAGGAGCGGTAGCGGTTGTAGCACCAGTTGACATGCGCGCGTGAAAGCCGCGCACGCTGGTAACGGCGTGGCTGAACGTAGCGATATTGGGGCTCGTAGTAGCGGTAGGCCGGCGCCGAGAAATTGAAATAGATGCCGGAGCCGCCGTAATAGTCGTCATAGCCACCGTAATAGGGACGTGGGCGATAGTGGCGATAGCGCCAGCGGTCGTCGCGGTAACGCCAGCTTTCGTTGTTGCGCCAACGCGGGCGATCCCAGTTGCGGCGCGGCCGCTCCCAATTGCCCGGCCGGTTCCAGCCCTGCCGGAATTCACGGTCGCGCTGACGGATGACAACGCCGCCGCCACCGCCGCCGCGACGGAAGCATGATGAGCCCGGCGGGCAGCCCGGCTCCCATTCGCCGCTGCCGACTTTTATGAGCGGCAGGGTGTTTTCCGTGGCCGGTGTCATGCCCTGCAATGGGGCCGCGGCGGGAAGAGCAAGAGCCGGCGCGGAAACGCCAGCCAGAACGCCGAGGGCAATCAGCCCCGAGCGCACCAATGACGAAAGGTTCGGTTTCATTGAAATCTCCTGAGGAACAACTTTTGCAAGCCATTGCCCAACTGCGATGATGATCGGACTTCGACCCTGAACGGTCGATGAACGGACGTTTCCGATTCCTCAAACTGCAACCGGCCCTTGTTTTTGACATTGCTTGCGGGCAAAGCTCGCGCCCATGTCGCTGCGCCTCGCCACCTTCAACGTCGAAAACCTTATGAACAGGTTCGACTATTCCGGTTACCGCAACCAGCTCAATCAGGACCGTACGCTGGCCCTGTTCGAGATCAAGGACGAGGCGGAGTACCGGATTCTGGAACAGGCGCGCGCCATCGCCCATATCGACGATATGCGCCAGCTTACGGCGCTGGCGATCGCCGAGACGCGTGCCGACATCATCTGCATGCAGGAGGTCGACAATATCGAGGCGCTGCGTGCCTTCGAATATGGCTATCTGTTCAAGATGGTCGGGCAGGGCTATCGCCAGAAATACACGACCTCCGGCAACGATACGCGCGGCATCGATGTTGCCGTGATGATGCGGACGGAGACGGCCGACGGCGAGCCGATCGAATTCGTCCGCATGACCAGCCACGCCCATGTGACATTCCAGGATTTCGGCCTTCAGACGCCGGAACTCACCGCCACCGGCAACGAGCCTTTCGAGCGGATTTTCCGGCGCGATTGCCTGGAAATCGACGTCAAGATCGGCGGCAAGCCTCTGACCATCTACTCAGTCCATTTCAAATCCATGGGCAGCCCGCGAAATGGTGTGCCCGGCCGTGAGGCTTCCGCGCCGATCCGCGACGCTGAAGCGAAGGCGGTGCGGCGGATCATCGAAGACAGGTTCGGCAAGGACAATGCTGGCGGAAAGCGCTGGGTTATCTGTGGCGACTTCAACGACTATCGCCAGCGCGTGGTGATCGGCGGCAGCGCGCATACGGGGTACGATTTCACCGTGGTCAATGAAACGCAGTCGTGCCTCAACGTTCTGCTTGCCGACGGCTTTGCCGAAAACGTTGTCGAAAGACGCCCCGAACTCGACCGCTGGACGCTGTATCATACGCGCGGGCCGGAAGAGCGGCATCTGTGCCAGCTCGACTACGTCCTCCTGTCCCCAGCACTGGCGCGGGAGAATTCCGGCGCCGTGCCGGATATCGTGCGCAAGGGGCAACCCTGGCGCACGATCTTCCCGCCGGGCCAGGAAGTCGAGCGATACCCGCGCGCCGGCTGGGACCGGCCGAAAGCTTCCGATCACTGCCCCGTCGCCGTGACGTTGAACATCAGGTAGTTCCATGGATTTCGAGATCCCACGCAACACCATCCTGCCGGTGGACGGCATCGAGGTCCGGCTCGATTCAGCGCCGCATCCCTTCGAACTGGCCAATATAGCGGCGATCGAGGAAAACTGGCTGGCCGAAAAAGCCGCCAATCCGGCATTGTTCGATGGCACCGTGGTGCTGCTTTCCGGGCTTTCCTACAAGGCCGGGAGGCTGGAAGGGGTTTGCCATGCTGTGCGTTTCGCCACCTTCATGCACTGGCGCAAGCACCGCGCGATCTCAGGCGGCGAACATGCCTACGCGCATGCCGTGCTGGTGTCGCGCGACGATGCGCTGATTGCCATCCGCATGGGCGCGCATACGGTCAATGCCGGACGCGTCTATTTCGCAGCCGGTTCGTTCGAGCCGATCGATTTCGTCGACGGCATCGCTGATCTCCATTTCAACATGGTCAGGGAAGTGGACGAGGAAACCGGCATCAACATCAGCCATCTCGTGCGCGGCAAGCGCTATCACGCCTACTCGACCGAGGCAGGCACCGTGATCTTCCGCCGCTACTATATCGACGAGAATGCCGACGTCATTGCCGAGGCCATTCGTGAGTTCGTGGCCGCCGATCCTGAACCGGAGATCGAAGAACCGGTCATCATCCGCAGCCCGGATGACCGGCCTGAAGGGCTGATGCCCCACATGGTGCCGCTGATCGAGTGGCATTTTTCGGTAACGGAATGAAGTTGCCGCTGCGAAAGCGGGACAGCCGGCTATGTCGTATCAGCGCGCGCTACGGTCTTTGCGTCTAGCAGCCAGAAGCAGCACGACGCTGACGCCGAGAATCGCGCCCATCGCCATGCCGAATACGCTGCCGACCCGGCCCTGGAAATCGGAAGTGACGCTATCTGGATGCTGCATGCCATAACGCGCCAGATACAACCACAGCAGCGCCAGCCCAACCTCTACAACCACCACCGTGATCGCTACGCGCGCCGTCCTGCTCATCACCCTCCCGAATATCGCGATTATTCATGCCGTAGCGCGTCGATCGGATCAAGCCGCGCGCCGCGCAGCGCAGGGAAGAAGCCGAACACCATGCCGATCAGCGCCGAGAAACCGACGGCAAGCAGGATGATTGGAATGCTTGGCGCAAAGGGAATGGACAGCGTCAGCGAAGCCGCGCCCGCAAGCGCCAGGCCAATGGCGATGCCGATGAGCCCGCCGAGCAGGGACAGCACCGTTGCCTCGACCAGGAACTGGATGAGGATGTGCTTTTCATGCGCGCCGATGGCCAGCCTGATGCCGATCTCGCGTGTGCGCTCCGTCACCGAAACCAGCATGATGTTCATGATGCCGATGCCGCCGACAAGCAGGCTGACGCCGGCAACCGCGCCGAGCATGCCGGTCATGGTGGTGGTGGCGCTGGTCATGGCGTCGGCGATCTGGGTCATGTCGCGGACTTCGAAATTGTCGTCGGCGTCGGGTGCGAGGCGCCGCGTGTCGCGCATGATGCCTTCGATGCTTTCCTGCACCGCTGAGGTCGCAACGCCGTCCTGTGCTGCGATGTAGACCGCGTCGATATTGCGGTTGCCCGCAATGCGGGGCTGGAAGGCTCCCAGCGGCATCATCACGACGGCGTCCTGGTCCTGCCCGAAACCGGACGTGCCCTTGGCCTGCAGCACGCCGATGACCTTGCAGCTCGTCTTGTTGACGCGAACCGACATGCCGTCGGGATCGCCGGCGCCGAAGAATTGCTGGCGCACCGTTTCGCCGAGGATGCAGACGCCGGCGCCGCTGCGCACTTCGGACTCGGAGAAGATGCGGCCGCTCGATACATCCCAGTCGCGGGCGATGAAGAAATCCGTGTCCGTGCCCGTCACTTGGGCCGCGATGTTTTCCGCGCCGTAGACGACGCGCACGGTGCTTTGGGAAGCGGCCGAAACTGCCTTGGCGTTGGTCAGGCCCTTGCGCAGGCCGAGCAGGTCCCGCTCTTCCAGCCGTCGGGGCGTGAAGGACGTCGATCCGCCGCGCTCGGGCCGGGCGGCGCGCACGACGAGCAGGTTGGAGCCGAGCTTGGAAATGTCGTTCTTGACCTTTTCCGTCGTGCCCGAGCCGATGGTGATCATGGCGATGACGGCAGCGACGCCGATGACGATGCCGAGCAGGGTCAGGAACGAGCGCAGCACGTTGCGGCGAACAGAAAGCAAAGCGAGGCGGATGGTTTCCCAGAGCATCAGGCAGCCTTCCGGTTCAACTGATCGGAGGCGATGTGGCCGTCGAGGAAGCCGATCGTGCGCTGGGCGTAGGCTGCGATATCGGCCTCATGCGTGACCATGACGACGGTCAGGCCAAGTTCCTGATTGAGACGCGTCAGAAGCTCCATGATCTCGTGGCTGCGGGCGGTGTCGAGATTGCCGGTCGGCTCGTCCGCCACCAGAAGCGTCGGCTTGGTGACGATGGCGCGGGCAATCGCCACGCGCTGCTGCTGGCCGCCGGAAAGCTCGCCCGGCGTGTGGCCCTGGCGGCCGAGCAGGCCGACCTGTTCCAGTGCCTCGGCTGCCAGCTTGTGGCGCTCGCCAGCCGAGGCGCCACGATAGATCAGCGGCAGTTCGACGTTTTCGGCAGCCGTAGTGCGCGGCAGCAGGTTGTAGCCCTGAAAGACGAAGCCGACATAGAGATTGCGCAGCACCGCGCGGCGGTTGCGGTCGAGCCTTCCGGCATCGACACCGAGAAAGCCGTAGCGCCCGGATGTCGGCGTATCGAGGCAGCCGATGATGTTCATGGCAGTCGATTTGCCGGAACCCGACGGGCCCATGATCGCGACGAATTCGCCGCGCTGGATCGACAGGTCGACGCCCGCCAGGGCATGAACGCTGGCTTCGCCTTCGCCATAGGTCTTCCAGACCTGATCGAACGTTATGAGCGGCTTTTCCGTCATGCCGGTCAGTTCCGCGTCTGGCTGCCGGTGATGATGAGATCGCCGGCTGATATGCCGGAGACGATCTCGGTATCCTCGCCGTTCGTGGAGCCGGTCTTGACCTTGACTGCCTCTGGCTGACCATCCTTCAGCACGTAGAGCGTGCGGGTGCCGTCGGCTGCCACCTGGCGCTGGCGCTGGCCGCCGCCGGGACGGCCCATGCGCGGCATGAACAGGTTCTGCAGGCTCCAGCCGCGCCTCGAATCGGCCGCAGGCGGTCGGAAGCGGAAGGCTGCGCTCGGCACGGTGACGATGTTGTTGGCCTCGCGCGTGACGATGGCGACGGTGGCGGTCATGCCGGGCCGCAGCAGCAGTTCGGCATTGTCGACGGCCAGGCGGGCATTGTAGGTCACCACGCCCTCAGTGGTCGTTGAGGCAAAGGAGATGTCACGGATATCCGCGTCGAAGCGGCGGTCCGGAAAGGCGTCGACGGTGAAGCGTGCCTTCTGGCCCGGCGTCACCGAGCCGATATCGGCCTCGTCGACGGCGGCCTGAAGCTCCATCTGCTTGAGATCGGCCGCAATGACGAACAGCACCGGCGCCTGCAGCGAGGAGGCGACGGTCTGGCCGGGATCGACCGAGCGGGTCAGGATGACGCCGTCGATAGGCGCATAGATGGTGCTCTTCGCGAGATCGGCCTGCTGCAGCTTCAGATCGGCGGCCGCGATTGCCAGATTGGCATCGGCACTCGCCACCGCGCTCTCGGCGCGGTCGCGCGCGGCCTGTGCGGTATCCACAGTCTGATCGGCGACCATACCGCGGGCGGAAAGCTGGCGCGAACGGGCAAGCGTCTGTTCGGTTTCCTTCAGCGTGGTCTTCGCATCCAGAACCTTTGCCTCGGCAGCCTTGACGGAAGCCTGAGCGCGTTCGATCTGGGCGAGCAGCCGGGTGGTGTCGAGAGCGGCAAGCACGTCGCCCTTTCGCACTTCCTGGTTTTCCTCGGCGGAAACGGAACGGACGACGCCCGAAAGCTCGCTGGAAATGTCGACCTGAGTGAGCGGTTGCAAGGTGCCGGTTGCCGAGACTTCGACGACGAGATTGCCGGTTTCGGCAGGAACGGTGGTGTAGCTTACCGCCGCAGAAGACGGCCCTGAGACCATGTAGTATCCGCCGCCGGCGACGAGCGCGAGACCGACGAGCGCATAAATCCAGCCACGCCGACGCTTGCGTCCGCGTCCCTTATTGTCGAGGCCAAGAGCGGCTTCGACCGTCGCTGGAGTTTCCGTCACTGGCCGATTGACAATCTGGTCCATGCCGGCCCCCTATGCATGCGAAAATCCCTACATCTCGACAACTCGTGGTTAGAGCTGAGGATTACAAGTTAAATTTCGCTCATGTTTGGGGCGGGAAACAGGAAAAAGAGCCATGAAGGGCAGGAAATACCTCGTCTATGACGTGTTCACGGGCGAAAAGCTGGCCGGCAACCCGCTGGCCGTGGTGCTCGATTGCGATGGCCTCGACACGGCGGGAATGCAGCGCATAGCGCGCGAGTTCAACCTGTCGGAAACGTCGTTCGTGCTGCCGCCGGAAAACCCCAAGCACAAGGCAAGGGTGCGCATCTTCACGCCGGTGTACGAGATGCCTTTTGCCGGCCATCCGACCGTCGGCACGGCCATTGCGCTGGCGGAACTGGACGGCGGCGGCACGGACGAGCTTTTCGTGCTGGAGGAGAATATCGGGCTGTTTCGCTGCGCGATCTCGCGCAGCAAAACGGGCATCTTTGCGGAGTTCGACATTCCCGAACTGCCAAAACAATCGGAACTGACGGTGGAGCCCGAAGTGATCGGCGCGGCCCTTGGCCTCGACCCGCACGAGATCGGCTTCGAGAATCACCGCGTCAGCCTATGGTCGGCTGGTGTGCCCTATCTGACAGTGCCGGTTGCGAATCTCGATGTCGCCAAGCGGGCGCGAATGGACAGTCCTGCCTGGCTGGAATTCACGCCAAGACGCACCGACGGCAAGCCGGCCAGCGCCTATGTCTACACACGCGACACCGTCCATCACGACAGCAGCTTCCATGCGCGCATGTTCGTGGCGGGCAGTCCCTCCTATGAGGATCCTGCGACGGGATCGGCTGCGGCGGCCTTTTCCGGTGCGATCACGCATTTCGATGCGCCGAGTGACGGTCCTGCGCGATTCTGGATCGAACAAGGCATGGAAATGGGCAGGCCATCGCGCATCCGGCTGGAAATCGACGTGGAGGGCGGCAAACTGGCCGCCGCGCGCATAGGTGGAAACGCCGTCAAGATCGCGGAGGGAATGCTGTTTGCATAAATGACGCAGCCGAAAATGATCTTTGACGACGAATGATTGATTTAGGGGGCTGGACAGGCCGGAAAGGTATGGCTATATCCCGCGCCAACACCGGTTCGCCGGTGGAGTGGGTGCGTAGCTCAGTTGGTAGAGCAGCTGACTCTTAATCAGCGGGTCACAGGTTCGATCCCTGTCGCACCCACCACTTTCTTCCCTTAACATCAACAGCTTGTCTCGGCCTGATGCGGTTCGATCGGCGCCGAGGCGCTTCAATCGCGCCGGCTGGATGCAACTGCTGTGCGGCTCCCGTTTGCGAAGTTCGTAATACAGCGGCATGTGTCGCGTTGTAGAGGTTTGTCGTGCAATGGTCTTCATTGCCGGCCTATGTTACCCGTTGAATGGCGTTCGCAGCCCTGTCTCGCCGGATAACGAAGGGAAGAACACGATGCCGACCTTAAGCAATGGTAGTGAGCTTACCGTCTGGGAAGACGTCAACAATGAGAGCCCCGACGCGGTTCTGTTTTCCATAACGGAGACTGACGGCGACGTTCTCGGGCCGACAGGGGCGCACACGGATTTTCCGTTCGGCTGGGTCGATGTGGCTTCGGTCGATGTCTTCGACGGCTTCTTCACCGTCTCCACCTTCACCAATGACGGCAGGACCGAGCTCTTCACGACGATAGAAACGGCCGTCTTCGACAATGACGGCAACTATATCCGCACGCTGTCCGATCAGGCGGCCTATCTGTCGACCCAGATCGTCTCCGTCAGCGCCGATAGCCCGAACGACATCACGGTGACGTGGATCGGCGCCAACGAATATTATGGCGGTGAAAACACCCAGTATGGCCAGCATCAGATCATCCTGGATGGTGGCGTGGTCCAGCCCGACACTTTCATCAATCACGCTCCCACGGTCAGCAATCTGAGCTTCACACTTGCGCCGGGACAATCTCTCGACGACATCAAGTTCAGCGCGACGGATGCGGATTACGATCTGCTGAGCTTTGTCGTCGTCGATGGGCCGGACCACGGCACGCTGCAGCAGGAAACGAAATATGAGGCCGGTTACTATCCGTTTCACCAGGGCCATTATTTCGACAGCCTGCACTATCACGCGGATTATCTGAACGGGAACCTCTTCGATTATGCGCCCGAGGCAGGCTTCATCGGCACCGACACATTTACCGTCTATGCCACCGATGGCCAGGGCAACAGCAACGTGGCGACGATCACCATCACCGTCGCTCCGCCGGCCGAAAGCATCACGCTGACCGACGCCAAGGACACCGTCAGCTACAAGGCCTACGATCACGCCGTTCTGGTCGCCGCGAATGGCGGAAACGACCGCATCACCGGCAGCAAGTTCAACGATTCCCTCGATGGCGGTGCCGGCAACGATCGCCTGCGGGGCGGTGCGGGCAATGATGAAATCACTGGCGGCGCGGGCAACGACCGGCTTCGCGGCGGCGCAGGCGACGATATTCTCAACGGTGGTGCCGGCAATGACCGACTTCACGGTGGCATTGGCAATGATATTCTCAATGGCGGTGCCGGCCATGACCGACTCTCGGGCGGGGCGGGTAACGATACCTTCGTCTTCGATACCGCGCCCGGGTCAGCGAACCACGACAGGATCCTCGACTTCAGCTCCGCCGACGACATTATTCAGCTCGACGGTGCTGTCTTTGCCGGGCTTGCCACCGGCGCACTGGATGCCGGGGCATTCGTGATCGGCAAATCCGCCGTCGATGAGAATGACCGCATCATCTACAACAAGGCCTCCGGCAATCTGCTGTACGATGCGGACGGCGCGGGTGGCGCAGCAGCGGTCAAATTCGCCGCTGTAAGCCACGGCACGTCTCTTTCCGCCGGCGACTTTTTTATCGTGTAGGCGCAAATTCCCGACGGCCAGTTGTGCATTGGCCGTCTCGGAGCGCTTTGAGAAAAATAGCCTCTATCCCGCCAGCGCCTGATCCAGATCCGCGATCAGGTCGTCGCCGTCCTCGATGCCCGCCGAAATACGCACCAGCGAATCGGAGATGCCGAGCGCTGCTCGCTGTTCTGCCGGAATGCTGCCATGGGTCATCAGGGCAGGGTGCTCGATCAGGCTTTCGACGCCGCCAAGGCTCTCTGCCAGCGCAAAAAGCTGGGTCCGTTCGAGGAAGCGCTTTGTGGCGGCGAGGTCGCGGTCGAATTCCACAGTGATCATGCCGCCGAAGGCATGCATCTGCGCCTTGGCGATTGCGTGCTGGGGATGGCTTTCGAGGCCGGGATAGATGACGCGGCGGACATCCGAACGGTTTTCCAGCCATTTCGCGATCTTCGTGCCGTTCTGCGAATGCCTTTCAACCCGCAGCGCCAGCGTCTTCAGGCCGCGCAGGGCCAGGAAGCTGTCGAACGGTCCTGAAATCGCGCCGACGGCATTTTGCAGGAATTTAAGCTGGTCGAAGAGTTCCTTGTTCTCGCCGACGACCGCGCAGCCGCCGACCATGTCGGAATGGCCGTTGAGATATTTGGTCGTCGAGTGGACGACGATGTCGATGCCGAGTTCCAGCGGCCGCTGGATATAGGGGCTGGCGAAAGTGTTGTCGGCAACCGAGATCAGGCCCTTGCGGCGCGCGAGAGCTGCCACGCCCTCGAGGTCGACGATGCGCAGCAGCGGGTTGGTCGGCGTCTCCACCCAGAGCATCTTCGTCTCGGGCCGGATGGCGGCTTCGACTTTGGCGAGGTCGGTGAAGTCGACAAAGGTGATGTCGAGATTGGCCGTACGTTTGCGCACCCGCTGAAGGAGCCGGAACGTGCCGCCATAGATGTCATCGGTGGCGACGATGTGCGCGCCGGCGTCGAGCAGTTCCAGCACCGTGGCGATTGCTGCCAGCCCCGAGGCGAAGGCAAAGGCGCCCGAGCCGCTTTCGAGATCGGCGATGGCGCGCTCGAAGGCAAAGCGCGTCGGGTTCTGGCTGCGCGCATATTCAAAACCCTTGTGCACGCCGGGGCTCTGCTGGGCATAGGTCGAGGTGGCGTAGATCGGCACCATCACCGCGCCGGTCGTGGGGTCGTGGCTCTGGCCGCCATGGATGGTGCGGGTGGCGAAAGCCAGGCGGTTCTTGGGCGAAGTGGTCATCGTGCGCGCCTCAAATGGTTGATCAGGTCGATGCGGGTGATGAGACCGACGAATTCGTCACCATCGAAGATGATGGCGACCTCGTTGCGGTCGAAGACGGGCAGCAGAGAATCCAGTGTCTGGCTCGCCTGGAGCGTGTGGAGTTCCGAACTCATGGCCGAATTGACCGGGGCGTTGAAACGATCCCAGCGGCTGTCATAGGGGCCGTCGACCACGGCCAACACGTCGCTCTCGTCGATGATGCCGACGAGTTTACCGTCGTCGAGCACCGGCAGTTGCGAAACGTCTGCACGGCGCATGCGGCCGTAGGCTGTCAGCAGGCTGTCGCCGGGGCCGGCGAAGACGGTGCCGCCCTCGCGGTGCGAGCGGGCGACGAGATCGCGCAGATCGCCGTGGTTGTCGCGCTCGGAGAGGCCCTGTTCGGCCAGCCAGAAATCGTCGAACACCTTGGACAGATATTTGTTGCCGCTGTCGCAGACGAAGGTCACGACCCGCTTCGCCGTGGTCTGCTCGCGGCAATAGCGCAAGGCAGCAGATAGAAGCGTGCCGGAGGAGGAACCGGCGAGGATGCCCTCACGGGAAAGCAGGTCGCGCACCGCCAGCATGCTCGCCTTGTCGGGAATCGAATAGGCCTTGGAGACGAGCGACAGGTCGGCGTTGGGCGGCACGAAATCCTCGCCGATGCCCTCAACGGTCCAGCTGCCTGCCTCTTCCATCTTGCCGGTCTTGATGAGCGGCGCCAGCACCGAGCCGACGGGATCGGCAAGCACCATCTCGGTCTGCGGTGATACCTCCTTGAAGAAGCGGCCAAGGCCGGTCAGCGTGCCGCCCGAACCTACGCCGACGACCACTGCGTCGACCTTGTGTTCGAGCTGTTCCCAGATTTCCGGCCCGGTCGTGGTTTCGTGGGCCAGCGGATTGGCCGGATTGGCGAATTGGTTGACGTAGAAGGCACCGGGAATGCCGGCGGCGATCTTCTCGGCCATGTCCTGATAATATTCGGGATGGCCCTTGCCGACATCCGAGCGGGTGAGCCGTACGTCGGCGCCCAATGCGCGCAGATGCTGGATCTTTTCACGCGACATCTTGTCGGGCACGACGAGGATGATGCGATAGCCCTTGGGAATGCCGACCTGCGCAAGGCCAAGCCCGGTATTGCCTGCCGTCGCCTCGACAATCGTACCGCCGGGCGCCAGGCGTCCGTAGCGTTCGGCGTCGGCGATCATGGAAAGCGCGATGCGGTCCTTGATCGAGCCGCCGGGGTTCTGGCTCTCGAGCTTGATGAAGAGCCGGCATTTGCCGGTGTCGAATTTCGTCAGCTCGACCACCGGCGTCTCGCCGATCAGATCGAGCACCGAGGAATAGGGCTTGCGCAGACGTGTCATCGTTTCCTCCGATTCTCGCATACGGCGGCTTTGACCGCTCTGGCCCGGTTCGACCCGCGGTGCCGGGCGGGTGTCACGTTACAGATAGCAGTCGCGGCAGGTTTTCACACCTGTCCGCTGTGATCTGGAATTGAATTCTATCTGAGGCAAACAGTGTGCGGACAAAAGCCAAATAAGTCTAACAATGGTGATGTAATCGAAATTTGAATCCTTCCTCGTTTTTCGTACCTTGACTGCCACATTAGGTTCGAGCCGGAACAGTTGACTTGAACCAGCGTCGTCGGGCAAATGCGTCGAGCCGAACGGAGAACGACATGACGAGAATTCTGCTTGTGCTGACGGCCTTGACGGTCCTGTCCGGCGGCTTGCTCGCGGGCTGCGCTTCAGACGACGGCTACGCGAGCTGGAGCAAGCGCGAGGAAGCTATGACGCCGTTGAAGAAGCGGACGGATCGCGGCGGCGGCCAGTCGGGCAACTGAGGGCTGCTGCAATTTTGACTTTGCCCGTACGGGATCGGACCGAGGCGGGCAATCCAGGCGCAACAATGACTGCGCGCCATGTGAGGCCGGCAATCGCAAGCCGTTGAGCGGTTCTGCTCAAGCCGAGGCTTTTTCCTCGTCCTCTTCTTCTTCGTCGCTATCGTCGTCATCCGCTTCGGCTACGACTTCGTCGCCGTCTTCATCTTCATCCTCGTCATCGCTCGCCATTTCGTCGAGAACCTCTTCTCCGGCAGCAAGCGCTTCTTCCTCGGAATCGTATGGACCGACCCGTTCGTCATCGCCGCTGATCGAGTAGTACCACTTGTCGTCATCGTTCTTCTGATGGGCCGTCACCTTGGCAGTCTGATCGTCGGACATGGTCGCCTCCGTTGGTGTCCTGATGCCAGCGCAGCTTAGTTTTGGGTGTGTATCGGCGGTATGACATGGGCGCGCATATCGGCATCGATCAACCGCGGACCCACCGATTTCAGGGAGGCGATTTCAGGCCGTGACAGTCCGCCGTGTGCGCGCCATCAGATTGAGCAGGTTGCCGCCGAGGATGAGAGCGGCGCCGATGGCGGTGAACATGTCGATCTGCTCCGAATAGACCAGCCAGCCGACAAGCGCAGTCGCCGGCACGCGCACGAAATCCATGGGCATGACGACTGTCGCGTCAGCGTGGGCGACCGCACGCGCCATGCAGTAGTGCGCGTAGGAGCCGGAAAAGGCGATGACGAAAATCCATGGCCAGACATGCAGCGATGGCCAATGCCACTCGTGCAGCGCCGGGATCAGGCCGATGACCGACTGGATGACCAGCATCCAGAAGATGATCTTTACCGCGCTGTCCCTGCGCGTCAGCGCCTTCACCAGCACGAAGGAAATGGCGAAGCAGACCGCGGCGGCAAGCACGACAAGCTGGCCGGCATTGACCTCGGCAACGCCCGGCCGGACGATGACGGTGACGCCGATCAGCCCGAACACGATCGCGCCCGTCTTCCAGATATTCATGCGCTCGCCGAGGAAAGCCATGGCGAGCAGGGCGGTCCAGATCGGCGCGGTGAACTCGATGGCGATAAGCTGGGCAAGCGGGATAAGCGTCAGCGCGAAGAGCCAAAGGGCCTGGCCGGCATAGTGGGCGATGTTGCGGGACAGATGCTGCAAGGGCAACGTCGTTCGCATTGCCCTGATGCCGCCGCTGCGCAGCACCAGCGGATAGAGCATGAGAAGGCCGATGATGGAGCGCATCTCCATCACCTGGAAAACGTTCAGCTCCCTGGTCGTTTCGCGCCCGGCGATCGTCATGGCGAGCATGCAGGCCAGCGAACCGCCCATCCACAGGGCTGCCTTGAGATTGGATTGGGGTGCGGTCATTGCCGACTTATGCGGCAGGTATCACGGTGGCTGCAACCACTACGATAGATCATTCGCATGGGCCACGGCACTCCACATCGCGTGCTTCCTGGTGTAGTTGAGCGCTTGCAAGCGGAGCGGCGTTTTGAATTCAGTCGATGTTCTGGTGATAGGGGCAGGTGCGGCCGGCATGATGTGCGCCATCGAGGCGGGCAGGCGCGGCCGTTCGGTGCTCGTCATCGATCACGCCTCCAAGCCGGGCGAGAAGATCCGCATTTCCGGCGGCGGGCGCTGCAACTTCACCAATATTTATGCCAGCCCGAAGAATTTCATCTCGCAAAACCCGCATTTCTGCATTTCGGCGCTCAGCCGCTACACGCAGCGGGATTTCATTGCGTTGGTCGAGCGCTACGGCATTGCCTATCACGAAAAGACGCTTGGCCAGCTTTTCTGCGATGGCTCATCTACCCAGATTATCGACATGCTACTCTCCGAGATGAACAAGCAAGGTGCTGCGCTGAGGCTGGCGACGCGGGCCGAGCGCATCGACAGGATCGACGGCGGCTTTGCGGTCAAGCTGACGGACGGTACGGTTCGCTGCCAATCGCTGGTGGTGGCGAGCGGCGGCAAGTCGATCCCGAAAATGGGCGCGACCGGATTTGGTTATGAGGTGGCGGCCCAATTCGGGGTACGGGTGGTGGAAACGCGCCCGGCTCTGGTGCCGCTGACCTTCGACCAGAACACGCTGGAGCGGCTGAAGCCGCTGTCCGGCAACGCGGTGGACGCCGTCGTCTCCTGCGGCAAGACGCGGTTCTCCGAAGCAATGCTGTTCACCCATCGTGGCGTCAGCGGGCCTTCGATCCTGCAGATTTCATCCTATTGGCGCGAGGGCGACGAGATCGCCATTTCGATGGCGCCGGGAACCGATATCTTCGAAGTGCTCCGTGTCGCGCGCGCGCAGAACGGCAAACAGGCGCTGCAAACCGCCTTGTCGGCACATCTGCCGAAGAAGCTGGCGCAGACCATCGCTGAAGAGCTCGGCATGACCGGCCATCTTGCGGATTTCTCTGACAAGCAGCTCCGAATTGCCGAAGGCAGAGTCAACGGCTGGCGAGTGAAACCTGCCGGCTCGGAAGGCTACCGCACAGCCGAAGTAACGCTCGGTGGCGTCGATACGCGCGATCTCGATTCGAAGACGATGGCGGCGAAAGCAGTGCCGGGCCTTTATTTCATCGGCGAGGTTGTCGATGTAACCGGTTGGCTCGGCGGCTATAATTTCCAGTGGGCGTGGTCTTCCGGCTGGTGCGCGGGGCAGGCGGCATGAGCATCGTGATGGACGGTGTGCTGGCTGAGGAAGGCGATTTTGTCCCGCGCCCGCATCAGCTCGTCGCACGCGATGCCATTCTGGCGGCGCGCGAAAAGGGCCGTCCCGGCTTCCTGCTCGGCGATCTCACCGGCCTTGGCAAGACGCTGTCGGCATGGCTGGCGGTGTCGGCGATGCCGGAGGCGGACGTTCTCGTCATCTGCCCCAAGGGTGCCATTCCTCAGTGGAGGCGTACCATCGCGCGGTCTCCCGACGCAAAAAAGCGCGTCACCATCATGAATTTCGAGCGGACTAAATCGCTGCTGGCGCCGCCTGCCGCCAGCACCAAGCGTTCGACGCGGGCGAAGAACAACGAGCTTGCGCGGCATGGCGCGCCCAAGCGCATCTGGCCGATCGTCATCATCGACGAGAGCCATCGCATCCGCAATCCGGGCGCCCAGCAGGGACTGGTGTGCCGGCAGATGGCGGCGGCGGCCAATTTCACCATCTATATGAGCGCGACCGCCGGGCAGTCGCCGCACGAACTGTCCTATCTCGGCAAGTTGCTGGCCTATGCGACCGGTGGCGCAAGCGGCGAGATCGACGATTTCCGCAAGCTGATGAAGCGGCTGGGCATCGGCCGCGCCAAGGGGCGCTGGAAGAACTGGTCGTGGGAGCCGAATGAGACCGACCGCAAGACCATGTCGGACCTTCTCTATCGCGGCGAAAACGCCATCGGCATGCGCCGCCGCCCCGAAGACATCGCCGGCTGGCCGGAAGTTCAGCGCGAGCTGGCGCCGACGGCGCTCGATGCTGCAGGGCAGCGGCTCTACGATTCGACATGGCGGGAGTTCCGCCGCGAACTCGGGCTTCTAGGCGGCAGCACGCGGCGGGCCGCCGGGTGGGCGGCCGATCTGCGCTTTCGCCAGAAGGCCAGCCTGATCCGCACCACCGGCACGGTGGAATTCGCCGACGATCTTCTGGCTAACGGCCAGCAGGTGGCGATCTCGGTGGCGTTCCTTGAAACCAGCGCCATGCTGGCCGAAAAGCTCGCCGGGCGCGGCTGGGCGGTCGGCGAAATCAACGGCGAACAGTCGGGCGATGCCAATGAACGCACGCGCGTGGCCTTCCAGACCGGGCAACTGGACGCTGTTATCTTCACCGTCACCGAATCGATCTCGCTGCACCAGGGCGAAATGCCGGGCGGCGAGCGCGAGCGTTCGCTGGTCGTTCACGACATGCGCCACAGCGCCATCCAGCTTCAGCAGATCGAAGGCCGCTGCCATCGCGACGGCAAACGCGCCATCATCTACTACGCCTATGCCGAGGGCACGGTGGAGGAGCGCATCGGTGCGACCGTCATTGCCCGCATGATGTCGATGGACGGCATGGCGGGCGACGATACACGGCTGCTCGAGGAGATCGCGGCGGTGGTGGGCGTTTAGGAAAGCATTCCCGCCAACCGCTGGCGCCCCGAAAAAATGACTGTGGCGCTGCTTTTTGCGTGACGAATGCGCGAAAAGGGTGCAGGCGAGCCACCCCGTTCCGGCACGCCTGGAGGATCACCATGATGAATCCGGCTATAGCCACCGATCCGCGCCGCGCCGATTATCTCGACAGCACCTATTCCTGGACGCGCCTTGCCATTTCGGTGCTTGTCGCGACGATAGGCGGTGTCGGCATGTGGGCGGTGGTGGTCGTGCTGCCGGCGGTGCAGGGCGAATTCGGCATCGATCGCGCTGATGCCTCGCTGCCTTACACAATGACGATGCTCGGCTTTGCCGTCGGCAATGTGGTGATCGGGCGCTTCATCGACCGGGTCGGCTTCATGCTGCCGGCGCTTGTTGCAGCCGTTGCCCTTGGCGCCGGCTTCATTCTTGCAGCCTTGGCCACATCGGTCATTCAATTCGCCGTCATCCAGGGACTTCTGATCGGGATTGGTTCTTCTACAACCTTCGGCCCCTTGATCGCCGATATTTCGCACTGGTTCGACCGCCGCCGTGGCGTGGCGGTCGCAGCAGCCGCCTGCGGCAACTATCTGGCCGGTGCTTTGTGGCCGTTGGGCATGCAGGATTTCATCCCGTCCTATGGCTGGCGCGCGACCTATATCGGCATCGGCGTCATCTGCCTTGTGACGATGATACCGCTGCTGCTGTTTCTGAAGCGCAAGGTGCCGGTTGAGGCGCATTCCGGTGCCTCCGGCTCGGGTTCGAAGCGGCAGGTACAGACGATCGGCGTGTCGCCAGCCGTCTTGCAAGGCCTGCTGATCGTTGCCGGTCTCGGGTGCTGCGTGGCGATGTCGATGCCGCAGGTTCACATCGTCGCCTATTGCATGGATCTCGGATATGGCGTGGCGCGGGGAACCGAGATGCTCGCGCTGATGCTGGCGGGCGGCATCGTCAGCCGCCTGGTTTCGGGTTTTCTGGCAGACAGGATAGGCGGCATCAGGACGCTTCTCATAGGCTCGGTCCTGCAAGGCATCTCGCTGCTTCTCTACATTCCATTCGACGGGCTGGCTTCGCTCTACCTGGTGTCGCTGGTCTTCGGCCTTTCGCAAGGCGGCATCGTGCCGTGCTATGCGATCATCGTGCGCGAATACATGCCGGCGGCGGAAGCCGGCCAGCGCGTCGGCGTCGTTATCATGGCAACGATCGTCGGCATGGCGATCGGTGGCTGGATGTCCGGCTGGATCTACGATCTGACGGGATCCTATGCAGCTGCATTCCTGAACGGGATTGCCTGGAATCTGCTCAACGTCACTGTCATGGTGCTGTTGTTGTGGCGCTCGCGCATCGCGCAGCCAATCAGAGCCTGACCGGCTGCCGATCTGCTTTTCGTCAACCGCCTCTTAAAACCTTTCGCGCCATGATGCGGCCATGGTTGGTTTCGCGCTTCCAAAACTGAGATGGCTGGTGATCGGTGCCGCGGGCGCCGGCATATGGGCGATGACGCAAGAACCGCCATCGAAATTCCATGCCCAGCAACGGCCGTCAAAACCGGTGGAACGCAAGGCGGAATTGCCCGATACGCCGAAGAAGGCCGAATTACCCGATACGCCGGCGAAGATCGCGCCACCGGTGCCGCGTCCTTCGCAGGTGATCACCAGTTCCATCGCGCGGCCGGACCGTCCCGTGCCGGACAGAGCGGCCCGCTCAGATGATTCGCTCTACACGACCTCGCGCGTGAACATGCGGGCGACGGCGAACCTGTCAGCCTCCGTCGTGGCGACGCTGGGACCGGGTGAGGCGGTCAAGGTGATTATTCGCGACGGAAAATGGCAGCTCGTCTCGGTACGAGGGCGCAAGGGCTGGATCCACGGCGACTATCTGCGCCCTGCCGGCTTGGATGCGCCGCGACCGAGCCTGTCGGTACCGGGCAAGGCCACCAATGTCAGCACGAAGCCGGACATGCCTCGCGCCATCCGTCCTCAGGGCTATGTCGCTCCCAAATCCGAATCGACCAACCTGTTTTCCAAGGCCAAAGCCCTGTTTGGCGGACGCACGCCGATACGCGCGCCGCAGGAAGGCGATTGCCAGTGCCCTTACGATCTGATGATCAACGGGACGCAATGCGGCGACCACAGCGCTTATAGCCGCCGCAGCCGCCGGAACGTTCAGTGCTATCTGTGATCTAGGCAATTCCAGCAAAAGTGTGCAGCGGTTTTGCGTCCGGAATTGCGTAAAAACAACGCGTTAGCGTCCGCGCGCTAAAAGCCCGATCAGTAGGCCAACCACGGCGACGCCGACGACCGTTGCAGCCACCGGATTGTCACGGGCAGCCTGTTTCACGACGCGGGACTGTTTCGATATATGCGGAATAGCGTCGCTGACGCGCGCCATGAGATCTTCGTAGATATCCGATGCACCGTCGCGCGCATCCTCATAAGTGGCGGCACCGCGTTTCGACAGCGACTTCTTGAGCGATGACACTTCGCGGCGAAGCTTCACGATCTGATCCTCGAGATCGTCTTCTACGTCGTCGCGAAACCTTGAAAATACAGAAGCCATGTCGAAAAATCCTCAATTCGTCTGATGGGACCAAAACGGCGGGTGCCGGCTTTGGTTCCACTTCAAGAGAGAGGTTTTCTGGCAGGCGGCTGTTATTTTTCCGAGACGCCGGCCTCGGCAAAACTCGCCATGCCGGTGTGGCACTCCAGCGCCGAGCGGACGAGGTTGACGGCAAGACACGCGCCCGAGCCTTCGCCCAGGCGCATGCCGAGATCGAGCAGGGGATCGAGCTTGAGAGCTTGCAGCAGCGCGCGGTGCCCGGCCTCTGCCGAAACGTGGGCTGCGAGCGTATGGGCGAGGCCGTTCGGATCGAGTTTCGCCAGCGGTGCAGCGGCGGCGGTGCAGACAAAACCATCGAGCAGAACCGGAACGCCAAGCTGGCGCGCGGCAAGGGTTGCGCCGAGGATCGCAGCGAGTTCGCGTCCGCCGAGTGCGGCAGCGATTTTCAGCGGATCGGCGAGTGCATCGGCATGCAGCGCAAGGCCCTTGTCGATGGCGACGATCTTGCGCTTCAGGCCGGCGTCATCGACGCCGGTACCGCGCCCGGTCCATTTTTCAGCACCACCGCCGAACAGGGCAGCGGCTACGGCGGCAGCGGGTGTGGTGTTGCCGATGCCCATCTCGCCGAAGCAGATAAGATCGGTGTCCTTGGTGACGGTGGCGTAGCCCGTCGATACGGCGGCGAGGAAATTGGCCTCGCTCATCGCCACGCTTTGGGTGAAATCGCCGGTCTGGCGCTCGATTTCGAGCGGGATGACATCGAGTTCGGCCCCGGCGATGCGGGCAAGCTGGTTGATGGCTGCGCCGCCGCCGGCGAAATTCGCCACCATCTGCACGGTCACTTCCGATGGAAAGGCCGAGACGCCCTGCGCGGTGACGCCATGCGAGCCGGCAAAGACGATGACCTTGACGCGATCGAGCTTCGGCGTGTCGCGTCCCTGCCAGCGCGCCAGCCAGGCGACGATGGTTTCGAGCCGGCCGAGACTGCCTTGCGGCTTGGTCAGCGTGTCCTGATGCTGCGCCACGGCCTGTGCTGCCGCATCGCTGCCGGCCGGCAGGTTCGTGCAAGCGGCGCGCAATTCATCGAAGGACTTGAAGGCCATTGAAGAAACTCCTGAAGAATCAAACGAATATGGCGCTGGCTGCCAGCAGCACGATGATTTCGGCGCCCTGCTGGAGCGCGCCGATGGTGTCGCCGGTTTGTCCGCCGATCTGGGCGAGGCACAGTTTCCGGAAGGCGAAAAACCACAGGCCGAGAATGATGGCCGTTGCCAGCGCGCCGGGCATGCCGAGCAGAAGCAGTGTCAGCGCACCAAGCGCTGCTCCAGCGATTGCCGTTTCGTAAGACGGCGAGCCGGCATTGGCGGCCAACCCTTCCGCTCGCGCCGAGGGCAGGAAATGCATGAAGGCCGGGATCAGCCCACGCGATGCTGCATGAGCCGCGATGAGCGCGCAAAACACCTGCGAGACGCTGGTGAGATCGGCAAGTGCGGTCCAGCGCAGCAGGATCGAGAGCCCGAGGGCTGCCGCGCCGTAGGTGCCGATGCGGCTGTCGCGCATGATCTCGAGTTTTTTCTCGCGCGTCGAACCGCCACCAAAACCATCAACGGTGTCGCCAAGAGCGTCCTCGTGCAGGCAGAAGGTGGTCAGCATCGTTGCGGTTAGCGCCAGTGCTGCGGCGGGCGCGAGTGAGAGGCCGAGCCACGCGGCAACGGCAAAGACAATGCCGCCGATCAGCGCGACGACGACGCCGACCACAGGTGCCGCCCAGAGGGCCGAGGAAAGGCTGCGGCCGGAAAAATCCATGTGAGGAAGCGGCAGCCGCGTCAGAAAGACGAGCGACAGCGCAATATCGCTTATGATCCGGTTGCGCGGCGTGCCGTTCATGCCTCAGCCCCGCGCAATGGCATGGAAAAAGGTGCCGGTGACATGACCGCGCCGCCCGCCGAAGGCACCGAGTGGATTACCCTGACCATCGGCGAGATCCGCGAGTTTGTCGTCGCTTCCCGGCGTGACCGTCTGCGCGTAGTGGAATTCATGGCCGCGCACGGTCGAGCCCGCTGGTCCGAGCGGGCAGTCGGATAGCAACGTCGCCTGGCGATAGCCGAGAATCATCTTCCGCCTGGCGAAGCTGGTCGAATGGCCGAGCAGTCCGAGCATGCGGTGCGTGATGCCGTCGGCATCCTCCAGCGCTTCCCCCAACGCCATGAAACCACCGCACTCGCCGTGGATCGGCTTCGTTTCGGCGAATTCTGCCATGCCGGCGCGGAAGTTTTCGGCGGCGGCAAGCTTGCCGGCATGGAGTTCGGGATAACCGCCCGGCAGCCAGCAGACATCGCAGTTCTGTGACGGCGCTTCATCTGCAACAGGCGAGAATGGAATGATCTCGGCGCCGGCTTCGCGCCAATGCGCGGCGACATGCGGGTAGATAAAAGTAAAGGCGGCGTCCTGCGCCAGCGCGATGCGCTGGCCGGGCGGGGGCAGGGCGTCGGAAACATCTGCGCCTTTCGGTGCAAGCGGCGTCATCAGCGCAATGATCGCGTCGAGGTCGAGTGAGCGTTCCGCCATGTCGGCAAGGCGGTCGAGATGGGCGATCAGGTCGGCATGCTCGCTGGCCTGAACCAGGCCGAGATGGCGTTCCGGCAGGGACAGCGTCGGGTCGCGCAGGATCGCGCCGACGACCGGCAGCCCGAGCGCCTCGACCGCATCACCGGCAAGGCGGCGGTGTCGCTCGCTGCCGAGCCGGTTGAGCACGACGCCGGCAATGCGCACATCCGGATCGTAGGTCGCAAAACCCTTGGCAATGGCAGCCGCCGTTTGCGACTGGCCCGAAACATCGAGCACCAGCAGCACCGGCAGGCCGTAGAGCCGGGCAAGATCGGCGGCCGAACCGGAGCGACCGGAGGCGGCGGGAATGCCGTCGAACAGGCCCATGGCGCTTTCGATGAAGAGCAGGTCGGCCTGCGAGGCGGCGTTTGCCGCCAGCGCGTTGAGCAGCGGCGGCGACATCGCCCAGCTGTCGAGATTGACGCCGGGGCGGCCGGTGGCTGCGTGATGGAAGCCGGGGTCGATATAGTCCGGCCCGGATTTGGCGCCGCCGACGCTGAGGCCCCGCCGCGCCAGCGCGCGCAGAATGCCGATGGTGACGCTGGTCTTGCCCGAGCCGGAGCGCGGGGCGCCGATGATCAGACCGCGCGCCGTCACCGGTCGCCCATCAGTTCGGCGCGCATGGCGACGATGCCGCCGATGACGATCAGTGCGGGCGAGACGATGTTTTCGCGCTCCGCTGTCTCGACCAGCATGCCCAGGGGGGCGGTGACGGTGCGCTCCTCGGGCATGGAGGCGTTTTCGACGAGTGCCGCCGGCGTGTCGCCGGGCAGTCCCGCCGCCAAAAGCTCCGCCACCGTCGCCGGCATATGGGTCAGGCCCATATAGATGACGATGGGCTGGCCGGTGCGGGCGAGCGCTGCCCAATCTGGCCGGTCGTCGGTGGCGGCAGCAAAGCCGGTGGCGAGGATGATCGCGCCGTTGACGCCGCGCATGGTTGCCGGGATGCCCGCCGAGGTCAGGCCGCCGAAGGCCGAGGTGACGCCGGAAAGCGCGCGCCAGGGAATGTTTTCGCGTGTCAGCACCAATGCCTCTTCCGCACCGCGCGCGAAGACAAAGGGGTGCCCGCCCTTCAGGCGCACGACCTTGCGGCCCTCCCGTGCCAGCCTGACCAGCAGGGCATTGATCTCGTCCTGCGGGATCGACAGCCTGCCGCCGCGCTTGCCGACGAAGAATTTCTCGGCCTGTTCAGCAACGGCGACGATTTCGGGCGACACCAGCGCATCATGCACCAGCGCGTCGGCCTGGGTGAGCGCGGAGAGTACGTCGAGGGTGAGTAGGGCAGGATCGCCGGGGCCGGCGCCGGCCAGCCAGACATGGCCGGGCTGTAGGGGCTGCTTGCCGGCGATAAGGCGGGAAAAGAGATGGTCGATGCTCACAGAAAGTGCTTTCCCGGATGACGCGTAAAGACGGCCTGCGTATATAGGCCGGCATGAGCGAAGGCATGAAAGAAGCCGAAATGCCGCTGCGCCGTGGCTGGACCACAGGCGCCTGCGCCACCGCTGCCACCAAGGCGGCGTGTTCGGCGTTGCTGACGGGCAGTTTTCCCGACCCGGTGGAGATCACGCTGCCCGGCGGCAACATCGTGGGTTTTGCGCTGGCCAATCACGAACTTGGCGACGGCAGGGCGACGGTCGGCATCGTCAAGGATGCCGGTGACGACCCCGATGTGACGCATGGCGCGCTGGTAAAAAGCACCGTGCGGCCCGGCGCGCCGGGCTCGGGCGTGACTTTTCGCGCTGGCTCGGGCGTCGGCACGGTGACAAGACCGGGCCTGCCGATCCCGCCGGGTGAACCGGCGATCAATCCGGTGCCGCGCAGGATGATTACCGAGGCCGTGCATCAGGTCGCGGGTGACAACGCCGATATCGAGGTCGAGATTTCCGTGGTCGGCGGCGAGGAGATGGCGCAGCGCACGCTGAACCCGCGCCTCGGCATCCTTGGCGGCATCTCCATCCTGGGCACGACCGGTATCGTCATTCCCTATTCCTGCTCGGCCTGGATTCACTCCATCCATCGCGGTGTCGATGTGGCGCGCGCCATGGGCTTTACCCATGTCGCCGGTTCGACCGGCAATGCTTCCGAGATGGCCGTGCAGAAATTCCACGGCCTGCATGAAGTGCAGTTGATCGACATGGGTGACTTCGTCGGGGGCATGCTGAAATATATCCGCACGCATCCCGTGCCGCGCGTGACCATCGCCGGCGGCGTCGCCAAGATGACCAAGCTGGCGCAGGGCATGCTCGATGTGCATTCCAACCGGGGTGCGGCCGATCTCGACGGGCTGGCGGTTGTAGCCGTCGAAGCAGGCGCGGACGAGAAGCTGGCAGCGCGCATTCGTGGTGCCAATACTGTTGCCGAGGCTTTTGCGCTTGCCGTGGCCGAAGGCGTGCCAATCGGAGATGCGATTGCCGCCGGTGCGTGGCGCACGGCTGCACCCGTTTTGAAGAGTGCGGATATCGAGCTCGAAATCCTTGTCTTCAACCGCGACGGCGAATTGAGGGGGCATGCGCCCTTCGCGCCCACTCATAGCGAATCCCGCCCCCTGAACCGGCGCTGATAATAGGCGTCGTAGAGCGAGCTTTCGCGAAAATTCTCGGCCGCCAGCGAGGGGCCGACGAAGATGATCGCCGTGCGCTCTATCGGATCGGCGGCGAGTTGAGCGGCAATCGTTGCCAGTGTGCCACGCAGGATGCGTTCGTCCGGCCATGAGGCATGGAAAACGATGGCGACGGGGCAGTCTTCGCCATAGAACGGCGTCAGTTCTTCCACCACGCGGTCGATGGCGTGGATGGCGAGATGGATGGCAAGCGTCGCGCCGGTCGCGCCGAAAGCCGACAATGTCTCCTTTGCCGGCATCGGCGAGGCGCGGCCGGAAACGCGGGTCAGCACCAGCGATTGTGCGACTTCCGGGATGGTCAGCTCGCGACCGAGCGCTGCCGCGGCGGCGGCAAAGGACGGCACGCCCGGCGTCAGTGTGTAGGGGATGCCCAGCCTTTCAAGCCGGCGTATCTGCTCTGCGACCGCACTCCAGACGGAAAGGTCGCCAGAATGAAGCCGGGCGACGTCCTGCCCGGCCTGATGCGCCGAGGCATATTCGGCCTCGATCTCGTCCAGTGACATCGGGGCCGTATCAATGAGTTTCGTGTCCGGCCCGCAGTAAGCCAGCATCTCCTTCGGTACGATCGAGCCGGCATAGAGGCACACTGGGCAACGCGCCAGCAGGTCGCGGCCACGAACGGTGATGAGGTCGGCCGCGCCGGGGCCGGCGCCGATGAAGTGAACCGTCACGATGCCTCTCCGCTTTGCGCAATCGCGCAGGTCACCGAGTCGAGAACGCGTCTTGGCCCGAGCAGCCGAGCGTTTTCGCCGGCAGCCGCCAGGGCTGCGGCTTCCGACACGGAGGGTGCG
Source organism: Mesorhizobium sp. DCY119 (assembly GCF_003590645.1). NCBI lineage: Bacteria > Pseudomonadati > Pseudomonadota > Alphaproteobacteria > Hyphomicrobiales > Phyllobacteriaceae > Mesorhizobium > Mesorhizobium sp. DCY119. Next base: position 2,208,518 of record NZ_CP031834.1, read on the forward strand.
CCGGTCAGGGTCAGGGACAGGTCGGAATGGCTGGGGGCCTTCTTTCCGGCCTCTGCGAGTTCCGCGTCGCCAATGATCATGACTTCGAGCCCCAGCTTGCGCCCGGCAGAGAAGATGGCGGCTTCATGCTGCTTCAACCGTGCGGTCGCGATGGCATCGAGCTGAGATGCCTTAATCTGGTATTCAGACAGGGTCGCGCTGATGGCGTCCAGCACCTGCTGTTCGCTGACGCCTTTGCGGCTGCCGATGCCCGCGACGATCATGGCTTCACCCACGACCATTGCGTGACCGGCATTGCCGGGCGCCAGCCCTGCATCGAACCGACGGGCGCGGTGCGGGAGAGGGCGAGGCGGATCAACTCGCCGCCAAGCCGCGCATGCAGGGCCAGAAGCAACACTTCCATTTCCAGTGTCACCGCATTGGCGACCAGCCTTCCGCCGGAGGGCAGGGCATCGATCGCCGCATCCATGACGCCGGGCTCGGTGCCACCGCCGCCGACGAAAATCGCGTCCGGCGTTTCAAGGCCGGCGAGTGCCGCAGGCGCCTTGCCTTCGACGACAATGAGACCTGGTACGCCGCAGGCGACGGCATTGCGGCTGATGCGGGCGGCGCGCTCGGGCGATGCCTCGACGGTGATGGCGCGCATCGAGGGATCGGCCAGCATCCATTCGATGGAGATCGAACCGGAGCCGCCGCCGATATCCCACAGTAGTTCGCCGCGCCTGGGCGCGAGGCTCGACAGCGTGACGGCGCGGATCTCTCGCTTGGTGATCTGGCCGTCATGCTCGAACAATTCGTCCGCCATGCCCGGCGTCAGCGGCTGGATGCGTGCTTCAGAGGTTGATTCCACTTCGATCGCCAGCACATTGAGCGGATTGATGTTTTTGGCATCGAAAGTCACGGCCCGCGTCGAGACCAGCCGTTCGGACGGGCCGCCCAGGGCCTCGAGGATCGTCAGGCGTGATGGGCCGAAGCCGAGTTCGGAAAGCAGCCGCGCAATGGCGGCCGGGCCGTCGCCGCCCGAGGTCAGCGCAAGGATGCGGGTCTTGGGGTGCAACAGCGGGCGGATCAACTCGATCGCTTTGCCGTGCAGGGAAATTGTCTGTGTTTCGGGCAGCGGCCAGCCGAGGCGGGCGGCAGCGAGGCTGAAGGCGGAAGGCGCGGGCAGAACGTTCATTTCGTCTGCCGGGATGTGCCGGGCGAGAGTGGTACCGACTCCGTGGCAGAAAGGATCGCCCGAGGCGAGCACGCAGACGCGGTGTCCGCTCAGCGCCAGGACCGCTTGCATGCCGGCGTCGAACGGCGTGGGCCACGGCTGCGACTTGCCGGTGACCAGCCCCTCCACCAGCGCCAGATGCCGCTTGCCGCCGAAAACCGTCTCGGCTTGCGCAATGCAGCGCTTGGCCTCGTCGCCAAGACCCTCTACACCATCCTCGCCGATGCCGACGATGGTGAGCCAGCGTTGGGCTGCGGCTGGTTTCTTTCGCTCAGCAGGCATGATGACCCACCGCATTCTGATACTCGGCGGCACCACGGAAGCGAGGCTGCTTGCCGGCAAGCTGGCTGGACGCGCGGACCTGTCGGTTGTTTTGTCGCTGGCCGGCCGCACTGTCGATCCTGTCGCGCAGCCTGTGCCGGTGCGAAGCGGCGGCTTTGGCGGTGCCGAAGGACTGGCGAGCTATCTGCGTGACGAGCAGGTCGGCCTGTTGGTCGACGCCACGCATCCTTATGCGGCCAACATCTCGCGCAATGCTGCGGAAGCCGCGACGCTGGCCGGTGTGCCGATCCTCGCACTGCGTCGCCCCGCCTGGGAGGCTGTCGAAGGCGATCGCTGGACGCTGGTCGAGAATGGCGGGCAAGCGGTTGCTGCTCTGGGCGAGAAGCCGCGCAGGGTATTCCTGGCGCTCGGCCGGCAGGAGATCGCTGATTTCGTCGAGGCTCCGCAGCATTCCTATGTTATCCGCAGCGTCGATCCCATCAAGCCGCCGCTCGCCGTGCCGGATGCGACCTACATCCTTGCACGCGGGCCCTTTGCCGACGCGGACGAGCGTGGGCTTCTGGCAGGCAATCGCATCGACGCCATCGTCGCCAAGAACAGCGGTGGCAGCGCCACCTATGGCAAGATCGCCGCCGCGCGCGAACTCGGCATCGAGGTCATCCTTTTCCGCAGGCCCGACCTGCCGAATGTGCCATCCGCTGCCAGCGTTGGCGAACTGCTCGCCATGATCGATCATTGGGCTGCCTCCGCCGAAAAGCGTGGCGTGTAGACGAGCGGCCGTTGGCCGCTCCGCTCGATGATGCGGGTTTCAGGCGAGCCGATCATCACGCAGGTCGCCATGTCAGCCTGTTCTGCGCGCGCCTCCGCCAAAGGCGTGATCTCGATGCGCTCGTCGGGCCTGCCGGCGGCGCGACCGAAGATCACCGGCGTCGTGCCGGGCAGGATGGCGCGCAATGTTTCGAAGGCTTTGCCGAGTTGCCAGGGGCGGGATTTGCTGATCGGGTTGTAGAGCGCGATGACGAAGCCGGCAGTTGCCGCAGCCTCCAGGCGTCGCACGATCAAATCCCAGGGCTTCAGATTGTCCGAGAGCGAGATGGCACAGAAATCATGGCCGAGCGGCGCGCCGATGCGGGCTGCGACCGCCAGCATGGCCGTGACGCCGGGAATAACAGTCAGCTCGATGTCGCGCCATTCGCCAGGGCCTGCCTCGATCGCCTCGCAGACGGCGGCCGCCATAGCGAAGACGCCGGGGTCGCCGCCTGAAACCACGGCAACGCTCGCCCCCCCGGCGGCCTTTTCCAAGGCTGAATTGGCGCGCGAAATCTCCTCGCGGTTGTCGGAGGCGATGCGGGTCTGGTCTGGGCGCAGGTTCAGCCGGTCGACATAGGGACCGTAGCCGAAGAAGAACTCGGCTTCCGCCGCCGCATCGCTTGCTTCCGGCGTGATCTGGCCGGGGTTGCCGGGGCCAAGCCCGATGACGAAAAGCCGCCCGCTCATGGCCGTCCCGCCCAGCCGGGAACCAGCACGATGGCGAAATAGGGGGCGGTGTCGTCGGTCTTGTCTGCGAGCTTCATGGCGGCGGTGTTGGCCATGGTGCCGCGCTCGACATACATGGCTCGATCCAGCTTGCCGCTGGCTTCCAGCGCACGGCGGATTTTGGGCAGGTTGCGCCCGACCTTCATGATCACGGCGGCGTCGGTGTCGGCAAGCCGGCGCGTCAGTTCGAACTCGCTCATCGTGCCCGGAAGAACGCTCAGCACGTCATCGCCCTGCACGATCGGCAGGCCGGTCTGCGACCAGCAGCCCGACATGGCGGTGACGCCGGGAATCACCTCGGTCGGGTAGCGGTGCGACAGGCGCACATGCAAATGCATGTAGGAGCCGTAGAACAGCGGGTCGCCCTCGCTCAGCACCGCGACCGTGCGACCGGCTTCGAGATGCTCCGCGACGGCTTGTGCCGATTCTTCATAGAAACCGGTGATCGCGGCCTTGTAGTCGGCATGTTCCTTGTCGATCTCGGTCGTCACCGGATAGAGCAGCGGCAGTTCGATGATTTCCGGCTTCAGATGCTCGGAAATGATGGCGCGGGCGTTGCCGTTGTTGCCGCGCTTGGCGAAATGCGCCAGCACGTCGGCCTCACCGAGGGCGCGCACGGCTTTCAGCGTCAGCAGTTCGGGGTCGCCGGGACCGGTGCCGACGCCGATGAGGCGGCCTTTGGGTTGGATCGTCACAGGCCGGGCCTCGCAAGTGCGTTGAGTGCGGCGGCCGTCATGGCGCTGCCGCCGAGGCGGCCGCGCACGACGGCATAGGGCACGCCATAGGAATTCTCAGCCAACGCATCCTTGGATTCGGCAGCACCGACAAAACCCACCGGCATGCCGATGATGGCCGCCGGTTTCGGGGCGCCGTCGCGCAGCAGTTCCAGCAGATAGAAGAGGGCGGTCGGCGCATTGCCGATGGCGACGACTGAGCCCGCCATGCGCTCGCCCCAGAGTTTTATCGCGGCTGCCGAGCGGGTGTTGCCGAGTTCTTTCGCCAGCGCTGGCGTACGCTCGTCACGCAATGTGCAGATGACTTCGTTGTTTGCCGGCAGCCGCGCGCGGGTGACGCCGCGCACCACCATCTCTGCATCGCAGAAGATCGGCGCGCCGGCCTTCAAGGCCGAGCTTGCCGCTTTCACGAAACCTTCGCCGAATTCAAATTTATCGGCAGCCTCGACCAGCCCGCAGGCGTGGATCATGCGCACGGCGACATCGGCTTCAGCATCGGAAAAGCGCGACAGGTCAGCCTCGGCGCGAATGATGGCGAAGGAGCGCTCATAGATCGCGTTGCCGTCGTGGATGTAGTCGTAAGCCGTCATGCTCATCCCTGTTCAAACGCCTTGGCGATCCGGGCCGCTCCCAACCGCGAAAGGCAGGAGGCGGTCGTCTCCCTTTTGTCGCGGCTGGCTCGCACCAGTTTTGCCACGCGGCCAAGCGCGCGTGCGGCTTCATAGCCGGGCATGTATCCGGCGGGAAGGTCTTTCGCCGTCCCGTCCACGACAAGTCCGGCTCCTTTTTCGCCGCCGACGAATGTGAGCGCTGCCGGGGCGGGATGCGCGCAACCTTTTGCGCAGCCGGAAACGTGGAGCTCGAACGAGCCGTCGAACAAGTCGGCTGCTTCATCGGCGAGCTGGCTGGCGATGTCGCGCGTGTGGAGAAGACCAGAGGCGCAGGCCGGCGTTCCGGGGCAGGCAGCGATAAAACGGCGCGGGTCGAGTGGGTCGGTGATGAAGCCGAGGGTTTTGGCGCGGTCCTGCAAGGTGAGGCAGGCGGTTTGCGATAGGCCGAGGACGATCAGCGTTCTTTGCGGGGCTGGGCGGAATTCGGTTGCGCCGAGGGATTCGGCAGCGCGTGCAAGATCGATTAGCTGGCTGGCCGGCACGCTGCCGAAGGGCAGGGCGAGGGAGAGGCCCGTGGCGTGGCGAATTGGGAGAAGGCCGATTGAAGACATGCGAACTGCATCACCGCCCCCCTCTGTCCTGCCGGACGCCCTGGCTCGGGCCAGGGCGTCCGGCAGGACAGAGGGGGGTGGTGACGTAAAAGAGGCAAGTGTGCGAAGTTGCCTCATCAGATGTACATTGATCGCTGCAAGGAGATTTTTTGCGCGGGCTTCACGTCCGTTTGTCGCAATTGCCTGCAAAATAACAAGCGCAGCCTCGTAGGCATCATTCTCACCGACAGCACCCAACAACGTGGCCGAGCGAGCGTCGCCGGCCATCGCCAACAGCCATTGGTTGGAGGACACAGCAGTCAGACGAACATCCGCCTGCACGGTATCCATATTCAACCGCCCGCCGCCATCGACAACGACCGAAACCTTCGGGCCGAGACGACCTGCGAGGTCCGATGCGCCAATCGCCTCGCGAATGCGGTCAGCAAGCGGAGATGGATCCCCAATCTCCTCCGGGTCCAACCCCGCAAGTGGCCCAGTCTCCACCGGCACGCCGGTGCGCACCGCGATGCCGAGCGCATTCACTTCGCCCGCAAGCGCCACCGCGCTTTCCGCCGTCAGTCCACGTATCTGCAGGCTCCCGCGTGCCGTGATTTCCACCACACCATTGCCGTGCCGTGAAGCGGATTCGCAGAGTCCGATCAAGGCCTTGGGGGCAAGTCCTCCAGCAACGGGATTAAGCCTCACCAGCAAGCCGTCGCCGGTCTCCATCGGCGCCGAGAGTGCCGGGCATGCACCGCGCCTGGAGAAGGCGCTCATGCCGCCACCTCCAGCGCCTCGGCCTCGACGATCAGGCTGGCCAGATCGTCGTCGATGGAATTGCGCAGCGGGTGCCACAGTCCGCGCCGGCGCGCCGAAGCAAAGCGCTCGGCGATGACCTTCGCTGCTGCCGGGTTCTCGCGCAGCAGGAAGGCGCGCACGGTCTCGTCGCCGAGATAGGCGTCGTGTACGGCCTCGATCAGCGCGCCGGGTATCGCATGCGTGGTCTCGGCGAAGCCGACGAGCCGGTCGACCGTCTCAGCAAATTCGGATGCGCCGCGCGGGCCGTGGCGCATCTGTCCTTCGATGAAGCGCGGATTGACTGCGCGAGCGCGCACCACGCGCGCAACCGCCTCGGTGATCGAACGTGGGCGCGGGCGCGCGGGATCGGTGGTATCGAGCACGATCACGTCGGCATTGCTGCCGAGGGTGGCGAGCGCTGCCGAAAAGCCTCCGATGAAGGCGACGTCGGCCGAGCCTTCGAGAATGTCGCGGCCGGGATCGTCGCCGCTGTGGACGAGAAGATCGGCTTCGGCGATGCGGGTCGCGAAAGCGCCCGGCGCGGACACGCCTTCGCCTTCGGCTCCGCCATAGGCATGCGAGGTGGCGTCGAGATAGGCGCGGCCGAGTTCCTCGCGGCTTGTCCATTGGCCGCTCGACAAAAGGTCTTCCAGCCCCGCGCCATAGGTGCCGGGCGACGAGCCGAAGATGCGGGCGGGAGCCTTGCCGAGCGTGCGCGTTTCGGCGGCAAGCGGATTTTCGGAAGCATCCTCGTCTCGCGCCGCGACGGCTGCGGCTGCGGCGTCGATCAGCGCAATCTGGGTCGGGAACATGTCGCGGAACAGGCCGGAAATGCGCCAGGTGACATCGACGCGCGGCCGCCCGACGGTTGCGGGCGGCAGTACCTCGATGCCGGTGATGCGGCCGGTGGCGGCGTCCCATTGCGGGCGGCAGCCCATCAGGAACAGGCCTTGCGCGATCTCCTCGCCGCCGGTGCGCAGCGAGGCGCTGCCCCAGAGATCGATCACCAGCGAGCGCGGCCAGTCGCCGTGATCCTGCAGATAACGCGTCAGCACTTCCTGCGCCCCGGCGCGGCCGAGGTCAAAGGCGGTCGGCGTTGGCATAGTGCGCGGATCGGCGGTGAAGAGATTGCGGCCGGTCGGCAGCACGTCTGTTCGGCCACGGGCCGGCGCGCCTGCGGGGCCGGCGGTGATGTGTCTGCCGTCGAGTGCTGCAATCAGCGCGTCGCGTTCGTTGTTCGCGCTTTGGCGACGCATGGCGTCAGTCTCGTCTTCTGCCGCGCGGCCATAGATATGCAGGCCGTCCTTGACGGCGAAGTCCTTCAGGTCGCAGAGCCAGGCGTCGATGCGGCGCAGCGCCTCGTCGGGAGCGTCGGTCCTGGCGACACCGGCTTCATGGGCGAGGCCGGTCTTGGCGGCGGTTTCGACGATCAGCCTGGCCAGCCGGTCGCGGCGGCGGCAGTCGAGGCCGTCGGCCTGTGCATATTCGTCGACCAGACGCTCCAGCATCTGCTGGTTTTCGTCGAGTCCGGCATGCGCGAGCGGCGGCGGCAGATGGCCGAGCGTGACCGCCGAAATCCGCCGCTTGGCCTGCGCTGCCTCGCCGGGATTGCTGACGATGAAGGGATATATGACGGGCAAGCTGCCGGTGACGATTTCGGGAAAGCAGGCGCTGCTCAGCGCCACGGTCTTGCCGGGCAGCCATTCCAGCGTGCCATGCGCGCCGACATGGACCAGCGCGTGGCAGCCGAATTTCTTGCGCAGCCACAGGCCGAAAGCGAGCAGCGCGTGACGGGGCGGCAGCGTTGGGTCGTGATAATCGGCGCGGCGGTCAGCCGAGCGTCCGCGATCCGGGGCAAGTGCTACGGTGATGTTGCCGAAGGTTGCGGCGCGGAAGGGGAAGGTTTCCACATCCGGCTTGCCCCACGCAGCCTCCACCGTCGCCCGCGCCTCCTCAGGCAGATCTTTCGCGAAGACAAGATAATCTTCTAAGCTCAGCCCATTATTGCCGTGCTCCAGCAAGCCCAATAGTTCGCGCGGCGATTCGGGAATCCCTTCAACAGCATAGCCCTGTTGCTTCAGGTCATGCAGCATGGCGAGAACACTGGAGGGAACGTCAAGACCGACGGCATAGCCGGTGCGGCCGGGCGCGCTTGGATAATCGGGAATGAGAATGGCGAGCTTGCGCGTCGGGCGCGGCTCGCGCTGGAGGCGGATGAAGGCTGCGACGAGGCTTGCCACTTGCTCGACGCGGTCCGGCTCGGGGTGATTGGCGAGACCCTTGAAAGCGAGGGCCGCGTCGACTTCGATCTCTGCCTTGAACGAAATCGCGCCGGCAAGGATGCGGCCGTCGAGTTCTGGCATGACCACATGCATTGCGAGATCGGCGGGGGCGAGGCCGCGCTGGTTCGTGGCCCAGGCGTCGCGGCGCGTGGTTGCGACGATAACCTGGAATACCGGCACGCCGGCGCGGTCGAACAGCGTTTCGCTGCCGGGCTCAGCGCCGGAGGCGAAGGCGGTTGCGGTGATGATCGCGGCGGGTTTCAGGTCTGCCAGCGCGTTTTCGACGAAGGCGAGGGAGGCCATGTCCTTCAGGCTGGAAACGAAGATCGGAACGGGGTTCATGCCATGTCGGCGCAGCGCCTCCACAAGCGCGTCGATCGGCGCGACATCGGCGGCGAGCAGCATCGAGCGGTAGAACAGGATGGGGATGACGGGGGCTTTTTCCTCCCCCCTTGAGGGGGAGGTGCCGCCAAAGGCGGCGGAGGGGGTTGCTGCGGCAGTGCTCGGCGTTTCTTGGCGTTGGCGCGCGGCCGGGACGACCCCACCCCCGGCCTGCGGCCGGACCCTCCCCTCGAGGGGGAGGGGGACGTCGCGCTCGACGACACCCCTTGCCGGGTCGTAAAAACCGGCCTTCGGCACCGTAACCGGCGCTGTTTGTGCGCCTTCTCCGCCGGCCAGCCCCGCCAGCCGCCGCACCAGCCCGCGCATATTCTCAGGTCCGCCCTCACGGAAATAGGCGAGCAGCCCGTCCAGCTGCTCGCGCGGCAGGGTCGAGCATTCGATCAGCCGGAGGTCTTCGTCGTGGCTTTCGCCGGGAAGCAGCGCCAGATGGATATTCTTCTCGCGGCACATTGCGGCGAGCCGGTCGCAGCCATAGCGCCACCAATCATAGCCGCCGAGGATGCGCACCAGAATGACCTTGGCCCGGCTGGCGGTGTGGTCGATCCACAGATCGACCGACATCGGGTGGCGCAGGTCGCGAAGGGCGGCCAATCGCATCGAGGGCAGCGTTTCGGCTTCTTGCTTCCATGCCGCCGCCAGTCCGGCCAGATCGCTGTCGGTGAAGGACAGGGCCACGATATCCGCCGGTGCTTGCCGCAGATCGACCGGCTCGACCAGATCGTCGAGCGAGGCGGATGTCGTGGTCAGTATGTGCATGGCGGCACGCTGTTGGTCAGTTGACCAGTATGCGCTCGATCGCGGCGCGATTCAGCCCCTTCAGGCCAATGACGACGAGACGCGAGCGGCGGTCGTCGGCAGCCGTCCAGGCGCGGTCGTAATAGTGGTTGACGCGTGGGCCGACGGCCTGGACCAGAAGCCGCATCGGCTTGCCGCCGACATCAACGAAACCCTTCACGCGCAGCACGTTTTCTTGTTCGGCAGCCGTCGCCACGCGCTTGGCCAGCGCGTCGGGATCGGAAATCGCCGGAAGCTCGATGATGAAGGAGTCAAAATCATCGTGCTCGTGGTCGAGTTCGTCGTCGTGATGGGTCTTGCGGTTCTCGATGTCGTCCTCGACGGCCAAACCGAGGCCGAGCAGCACCGAGGGATCGACCTTGCCCTGCGCGGTCGGGACGATTTTCACGGCGCGCGACAGATGCTCGCTGATGATGGCGTTGGCGCGGGCGCTGCCGGCTGCGTCGAGCAGATCGCTCTTGGAGAGAATGATGAGGTCGGCGCAGGCGACCTGATCCTCGAACACTTCCTCGACCGGGTCGTCATGATCGAGCGAATCGTCTTCCTGGCGCTGCGCCTGCAGAGCATCGAGGTCGGATGCAACCTTCCCTGCGGCCAGTGCGGGGCCATCCACCACGGCGACGACGCCGTCTACCGTCACGCGGCTCTTCACGCTCGGCCACTGGAATGCCTGCACCAGCGGCTTGGGCAGCGCCAGGCCGGAGGTCTCGATGATGATGTGATCGACTTTCGGCTCCAGCGCCAGGATCTGATCCAGCGCCGGCACGAAATCGTCGGCGACGGTGCAGCACAGGCAGCCATTGGCCAGCTCGACGATGTTTTCCTCCGGGCAGGCATCCACGCCGCAACCTTTGAGGATTTCGCCATCGATGCCGATATCGCCGAATTCGTTGACGATCAGGGCCAGCCGGCGGCCATTGGCGTTTTCGAGGATGTGGCGGATCAGCGTAGTCTTTCCGGCGCCGAGAAAGCCGGTGACGACGGTGCAGGGAACGCGGGCGGCGGAAGCGGTCATGAATTGTCCTTCAGGAGATCGAGGGGAGGGATGCGCGCGACGAGGCCGCGCTTGAGGCTGTCGGGGCGGCCGCGCCAAGGCAGGATGCCGTCGGTCGAGGTCGCGAAAAGCTTTGCGCCGGTGATCAGATCGGGTCCGCTTTCGGTCGTGAGGTCGCCGAAGACGTAGCTCCACGAGCCGTCGCGCAGCAGGGCAGCGCTCAGACGACTCTTGCAGTTGCCGAGGCATTCGACCTGTTTGACGGTGATCTTCTCGGGCGCTGCGGCGCGAATCGCACCTTGGGCAAGATGCTCGCCGGCGCGGGGCCGAGCATCCGAGCCGGTTTCGTCGCGACAGGAGGAGCAGACGAGAATCGTTACGCCGGGCGCGCCCAAATCTTGGGAGTCCTCGGCCAGTTGGATAGGATTGCCGTCGGCTTTCACAGAATCATGCTCCTTGCCCGGGACACCCGCCAGGCGGTCGGATTTTTCGTCTGACGGCAGGTCTCCTGGCTCGCGGGTCGTCGCTTCATGCCGCCTTCCCGGGAAAAATCCCAGTGGCTGTCGGCCTTCGGCTATCCGCTTACAGTTGCGGGGACAGCTGCGGACTTGGGCATGTTCGCCCGGCACCGCATTCCCTCTTAGCCCCTCCCTTTGCGGAGAGGGGACCGTCGCGGGCGAATTTAGGCGGTGGTGCCTTGCGCTGTCAACGCGTGGTTACGACGCGATTATGTCGGCCAACGCCGGGGCGAGGTCTCCGGCTGGCGATATCTCGATGCGATCGAGTTCGAGCCAGGACATCATCAGGCGCAGTTCTTCGATGAGAGCTGCGGCAGTGTGGTCCGGCGCGCCCGGTTCGGCATAGGCGGCCAGCACGCGCAGGACACGGCCCGGTCGGTCCGCCTTCACATCGATGCGCGCCACAATCGCGTCGCCGAGCAGGAAGGGCAGGACATAATAGCCATACTGCCGCTTTTCGGCGGGCGTGTAGATCTCGATGCGGTAGCGGAAATTGAACAGGCGCTCCGTGCGGGCGCGTTCCCAGACCAGCGGGTCGAAGGGGGCGAGGAGGGCGCGGGCCTCGACCTTGCGGGGGATGCGGGCACCGGCATGAAGCCAGGCCTGATGGGTCCAGCCTTTGACCCTGATGGGCAGAAGCTCGCCCGATTCGACCAGCTCCTCGATGCGGCCCTTCATGTCGGCGGGCGAAAGGCGGAAATAGTCGCGCAGGTCGCTGTAGGTGGCGATGCCGAGCGCGCGGGCCGAAATGCGCAGCAAGTCGCGATGCGCGTCGGGAGCCGACGGAATGGGCGCATTATATATGGAGGCGGGCAGGACGCGCTCGGGCAGGTCATAAAGACGCTCGAAGCCACGGCGCGAAGATGTTGTGATCCGCCCGGCCCAGAACAGCCATTCGAAAGCGTGTTTCTCGTCGCTCCAGCCCCACCAGCCGCCCGAGCCCTTGGCGCCATCGATGTCGGAAGCCGCGATCGGGCCTCGGTTGCGGACTTCCTGATAAATCTCATCGATCAGGCCTTCGTTCTCCCGCGCCCATTTCGCCAGCCCGGTGTACATTTCCTCGTGCCGGCCAGCCCGTTCCATGCGCCAGCGCATGAGGGGATAGGTTTCGACCGGAAGGAACGATGCCTCATGCGCCCAGTATTCAAAGAGCGCACGTTTTCGTGATGTGGCAGCGTTATCGAGTAACGCGCGCGGGTAGGGACCAAGCCGCGAGAACAGCGGCATGTAATGCGCCCGCACCACCGCACTGACGGAATCGATCTGCAGCAAGCCGATGCGCGAAAGCACCTTGTTGAGATGTCGCCGGTCGATGGTCCCTGTCGGTCGTGGATCGGCAAAACCCTGGGCGGCGAGCGCGATGCGTCGCGCCATGGCAAGCGGGATCGTTTCCTTCATTCTTCGGCCGTCCGGATATGCATGAGGCGGGTGTCTTTGCGTCAACTGGAATCGAAATGTGGAGTTCAGCCTAGCAGGCCTGCGACGGGAATTGTGTCAGGATAAAAAGTGGAGTAAAAAGGTAAGGAAATCAAATGCGCCTTGTGCAACGCAAATCGCTGAAAAGCGATTGGCGTAGCCATGCTTTCGCCAAGGTTTGACTTGCGTCCCCCGATTGCCTGCGCTAACCCTCGCCGCGTTGCAGCATAGTTTCTCGCCGCGGCCTTCGTAGGCAATCTGTCGCGGTCTGGCGGTTCGACTCAATGCTATAATTCAGGCCGATCGGCCACCAACGGAAAGTCGGAGCATGAGCGCGCTCTTAAGTTCATATCTTCCCATCGTCATTTTCATCGGCGTGGCCCTCGTGGTCGGGCTGGCGCTGATCGCAGCGCCCTTCCTCGTGGCCTACCGCAATCCGGACCCGGAAAAGCTGTCGGCCTATGAGTGCGGCTTCAATTCGTTCGACGATGCGCGCATGAAGTTCGACATCCGCTTTTATCTGGTTTCCATTCTCTTCATCATCTTCGACCTTGAAGTGGCCTTCCTGTTTCCGTGGGCGGTTTCCTTCGGCAAGATCGGCATGCTCGGCTTCTGGTCGATGATGGTCTTCTTGGCGGTGCTCACCATCGGCTTCATCTACGAATGGAAAAAAGGAGCGCTGGAATGGGATTGAACGACATGTCTCCCACAATGGTCGCTGCCAAGCCCAAGGGCATTCTCGATCCGAACACCGGCAAGCCGATCGGCGCCGATGATCCGTTCGTGATGGACATCAACAACGAGCTTTCCGACAAGGGCTTTATCGTCACCTCGTCGGAGGCGCTGATCACTTGGGCGCGCACCGGCTCGCTGATGTGGATGACCTTCGGTCTCGCCTGCTGCGCCGTCGAGATGATGCACATCTCCATGCCGCGCTACGACGCCGAGCGCTTCGGCATCGCGCCGCGCGCTTCTCCGCGCCAGTCGGACGTGATGATCGTTGCCGGCACGCTGACCAACAAGATGGCTCCCGCGCTGCGCAAGGTCTACGACCAGATGCCCGAGCCGCGCTATGTCATCTCCATGGGCTCCTGCGCCAATGGCGGCGGCTATTACCACTATTCCTATTCGGTCGTGCGCGGTTGCGACCGCGTGGTGCCGGTGGACATCTATGTACCCGGCTGCCCGCCGACCGCGGAAGCGCTGCTCTACGGCATTCTTCTCCTCCAGAAGAAGATTCGCCGCACCGGCACGATCGAACGGTGATTTTCGATGAGTGAAGCCCTCAAGGACCTTGCGGCCTATCTGGCCGAAAAACTGGACGGAAAGATCGGTGAAGCGGTCATCGCTTATGGCGAGCTGACGCTTTCCCTCGAAGCCGGCGATATCGTCAGCGTCGCCAGCTTCCTGCGCAGCGACGTGCAGTGCCAGTTCATCTCGATGATCGACGTTTGCGGTGCCGATTACCCGGCGCGTCTGAAGCGTTTCGACGTCGTCTATCATCTGCTGTCGCCGCGCCAGAACCTGCGCATCCGCCTCAAGGTGATGACCGACGAGGATACGCCGGTTCCTTCGCTGACGGGCGTCTATCCCGGCGCGGACTGGTTCGAGCGCGAAGCCTACGATCTCTACGGCATCCTGTTTTCCGGCCACCCGGATCTGCGCCGCCTGCTGACCGATTATGGCTTCGAAGGCCACCCGCTGCGCAAGGATTTTCCGCTGACGGGATTCGTCGAAGTTCGCTACGACGACGAAGCCAAGCGGGTCGTCTACGAGCCTGTCGAGCTTAAACAGGAATTCCGCAATTTTGACTTCCTGTCGCCATGGGAAGGGACGGACTACGTCCTGCCGGGCGATGAAAAGGCGAAGCAGTAAATGGCTGAAACCTCCGTTCGCAATTTCAACATCAACTTTGGCCCGCAGCATCCGGCGGCGCACGGCGTTTTGCGCCTCGTGCTGGAGCTCGACGGTGAAGTCGTCGACCGCGTCGATCCGCATATCGGATTGCTGCATCGCGGCACCGAGAAGCTGATAGAGCACAAGACCTATCTGCAGGCGATCCCTTATTTCGACCGGCTCGACTATGTCGCGCCGATGAACCAGGAGCATGCTTTTGCGCTGGCGGTCGAGCGCCTACTCGGCATCGAAGTGCCCAAGCGCGGCCAGCTCATTCGCGTGCTCTATTCCGAGATCGGCCGCATCCTCAACCACCTGCTCAACATCACCACGCAGGCGATGGACGTCGGCGCGCTGACGCCGCCGCTCTGGGGTTTCGAGGAACGCGAAAAGCTCATGGTGTTTTATGAGCGTGCCTGCGGCGCGCGCATGCATGCGGCCTATTTCCGTCCGGGCGGCGTCCATCAGGACCTGCCGCAGAAGCTGGTCGAGGACATCGGCAAGTGGATCGACCCGTTCCTGCAGACGGTGAAGAACCTCGACGACCTGCTCACCGGCAACCGCATCTTCAAGCAGCGCAACGTCGATATCGGCGTGGTTTCGCTGGAAGACGCCTGGGCCTGGGGTTTTTCGGGCGTCATGGTGCGCGGTTCGGGCGCTGCCTGGGACCTTCGCAAGTCGCAGCCCTACGAATGCTATTCCGAACTGGAATTCGACATTCCGATCGGCAAGAACGGCGATTGCTATGACCGCTATCTGCTGCGCATGGAAGAGATGCGCCAGTCGGCCAAGATCATGCGCCAGTGCGTCGATCTTCTGCTTGGCAAGGAAGGCACCGGGCCGGTCTCCAATCTCGACGGCAAGGTGGTTCCGCCCAAGCGCGACGCCATGAAGCGGTCGATGGAAGCGCTGATCCATCACTTCAAGCTCTACACCGAAGGCTATCACGTGCCGGCCGGCGAGGTTTATGCGGCCGTCGAAGCGCCCAAGGGCGAGTTCGGCGTCTATCTCGTCTCAGATGGCACCAACAAGCCCTATCGCTGCAAGCTGCGCGCGCCCGGTTTTGCGCATCTGCAGGCGATGGATTTCCTCTGCCGCGGCCACATGCTGGCCGACGTCACCGCCGTTCTCGGCTCCCTCGACATCGTGTTTGGTGAGGTCGATCGCTAAATGTCCGTTCGCCGTCTCGCAGAAGCTTCAGTCCAGCCCGCGTCGTTCGCGTTCAATCGCGCTCTTGCCGCGCAGGCCAAGAACTGGATCAAGAAGTACCCCAAGGGCCGCGAACAGTCGGCCGTTATTCCGCTGCTGATGCTTGCGCAGGAGCAGGAAGGCTGGGTCACGCGCGCCGCGATCGAGCATATCGCCGAGACGCTCGAGATGCCGCTGATCCGCGTGCTCGAGGTCGCGACCTTCTACACGCAGTTCCAGCTCAAGCCGGTCGGCACGCGTGCCCATATCCAGGTTTGCGGCACCACGCCCTGCATGCTGCGCGGTTCGGAAGCGCTGATGGATGTCTGCCGCTCGAAAATCCATCACGACCAGTTCCATCTCAATGACTCCGGCACGCTGTCGTGGGAAGAGGTCGAGTGCCTCGGCGCCTGCGTCAACGCACCGATGATCATGGTGTTCAAGGATACCTATGAGGACCTGACGCCGGAGCGGCTTGCCGAGATCATCGACCTGTTCGATGCCGGCAAGGGTGCTTCGGTGACGCCCGGCCCGCAGATCGACCGCATTTATTCCGGTCCACAGACTGGCCTGACCTCGCTTCAGGATGAAAAGACGGTCCTGAAATCCACGCGCGACAAGGAAGCTAAGGCGGAAGCCAAGGCAGGGCCCGCTGATGCAGGCGCGACCGTTCCCCCGTCGCAGGCTGCCAAGCCGAAGACTGCCGCCGCCGAGACCAACGGCACGGTAAAGTCGCCGTCGCCGGTCAAGGCAAGTGCGAAGGCCGAGGAGCAGGCGAGTGTTGCGGCACCCGCTCTCGACAAGGCTGCTGCGAACAAGACTGCGGCCTCAGTCGAAGGCGTTTCCAAGCAGCGCAAGGGCGCTACTGCGAAAGCCGAGCCGGCTTCCGCTTTCAAGTCGCCCGAACTTTCAAAGCCTGCCACCAAGAAGGCGGCCAAGCCATCGCTCGACCACAAGGATCGGCCTGCCGGCATCGAAAAGCCTGCGGCAGTCGATGATCTCAAGTTGATTTCGGGCGTCGGCCCGAAGATTGAGGGCATCCTGCATTCGCTCGGCATCTACACCTTCGCGCAGGTCGCTTCGTGGAAGAAGGCCGAGCGCGAGTGGGTCGACGGCTATCTGAGCTTCCACGGCCGCATCGAGCGCGAGGACTGGGTCAAGCAGGCCAAGGCTCTCGCCAAGGGTGGTGTCGCCGAATATATCCGCGTCTTCGGCAAGAAGCCGGTCTGAGGGACGAAAAATGCTTCAGGACAAAGACCGTATCTTTACCAATATCTACGGCCGCTTCGACAAGTCGTTGAAGGGTGCCATGTCGCGCGGCGCCTGGGACAACACTGCAGGTCTCATCGCCAAGGGCCGCGACTGGATCGTCAACGAAATGAAGGCTTCAGGCCTTCGTGGTCGTGGCGGCGCTGGCTTCCCGACCGGCCTGAAATGGTCGTTCATGCCCAAGCAGAGCACCGATGGCCGGCCATCCTATTTGGTGGTCAATGCCGACGAGTCCGAGCCGGGCACCTGCAAGGACCGCGAAATCCTGCGCCACGACCCGCATACGCTGGTCGAAGGCTGCCTGATCGCCGGTTTCGCCATGGGCGCGATCGCGGCTTACATCTACGTGCGCGGCGAGTTCATCCGCGAGCGCGAGGCGCTGCAGCGCGCGGTCGACGAGGCCTATGATGCCGGCCTGATCGGCAAGGGCAACAAGAACGGCTACGATTTCGACATCTACGTCCATCACGGCGCCGGCGCCTATATCTGCGGCGAAGAGACTGCGCTGCTCGAAAGCCTGGAAGGCAAGAAGGGCCAGCCGCGCCTGAAGCCGCCGTTCCCGGCCAATGTCGGCCTCTATGGCTGCCCGACAACGGTCAACAATGTCGAGTCGATCGCGGTCGCGCCGACCATCCTGCGCCGCGGTGCGGCATGGTTCTCGTCGTTTGGGCGCCCGAACAATGTCGGCACCAAGCTTTTCTGCATTTCCGGCCACGTCAACAACCCGTGCACCGTCGAAGAGGCGATGTCGATCCCGTTCCGCGAGCTGATCGAAAAGCATTGCGGCGGCATTCGCGGCGGCTGGGACAATCTCCTGGCGGTCATTCCGGGCGGCGCTTCGGTGCCGCTGGTGCCGGCCGAGCAGATCATCGACGTGCCGATGGATTTCGACGCGCTGCGGGACCTGAAGTCGGGTCTCGGCACGGCGGCGGTCATTGTCATGGACAAGTCGACCGACGTCGTGAAGGCGATCGCGCGGCTTTCCTACTTCTACAAGCACGAAAGCTGCGGCCAGTGCACACCATGCCGTGAGGGCACGGGCTGGATGTGGCGCGTGATGGAGCGTCTGGTTCGCGGCGAAGCGCAGAAGCGCGAGATCGACATGCTGCTCGACGTGACCAAGCAGGTGGAAGGCCACACGATCTGCGCGCTGGGCGATGCGGCTGCATGGCCGATCCAGGGCCTGATCCGGCATTTCCGCCCGGAGATCGAGCGCCGCATCGACGAGTTCACCCGCAACGCCCATCGCGCCGAGCCGGCGCTGGTGGCGGCCGAATAAACAAAAGACGCAGACTTAAAGTTCAAAAGGGAAACGAGCAGGACAGGGACCAACGGAAACCGGCTTAGGAGCAAGCCATGTCGATGTTTTCCATACCCGATCACTTGATACCTGACGTGAAACAGTTCGAAGAGATGAACAAGGAAATCAACGCGTTGCTGCCGAAGGAGTTTGCCGGCGCCATCAATCTGATGGCGCATCCGGTGGCGGGCGCGTCTGCGTTTTCGGCACTCGGGTTCGGCCTTGCCAGCCAGGCTTTCGGCATCTGGATGGGTACTGTGGCAGGCGCCATGCAGGCATCGCAGCAGTTCTTCGGGTCTCTGGCCGACGAGGAAATCGAAGAGGCCGCAGCCCCCACACCCAAGGAAAAGCCGGCCGCGACCAAGGCCCGCGCTACCGCCAGGACGCTGATCGCCGACGCGCGCTCGATCGCCAAAGAGCTGAGCGAGACGACGGCAAAACTTGGCGATGTCGCCGAGGTCAAGGAGACGGTCAAGCCTGATGCGGGCATCGTTTCTGCCGATGCAAATGCGAGATCGGAACCCCGGCAGCCCAAGGCGCTTGAGCGCCCGGAGACACCGGACGACCTGAAGCAGATTTCCGGCATCGGGCCGAAGCTCGAGCAGGTTCTGAACGGGCTCGGCATCTGGACCTACGGGCAGATCGCGAAATTGGAAGCCGCCGAGATCGGCTGGGTTGAGGATTATCTTTCGTTCAAGGGACGTATCGGACGTGACGACTGGATTGGCCAGGCAGAGAAATTGGCGCGCAACGCCAAGGCGAAGAGCTGAGTTGGGCAAGGCCGAGACGATGGCGATGGAGATACACGACAAACGCGATGTTCTCGACGTGCGTGACGCCACGGTGGCGAACTCGCGCTTCGACAACACGAACCTGTCCAACACGCAGTTCCACAACACGAATTTGTCGAATACGGCGTTCGTAGACGTGCTGTTGTGCAATTCGCGCATTGTCGACGCCAACATGTCGAACGCGTATTTCTCCGACATCGACCTGACGAATGTGAAGATCGAGAAAGCGAATATCGCCGGGATGACGATCAACGGCATCGCCGTCGATCAACTTCTGAAAGACTACGAAGCGGCGCAGGCCGCCGGGGGCAAGTGATGGCTAAACTCAAGGTCGACGGCACAGAGATCGAAGTTCCCGATCACTACACGCTTCTGCAGGCGGCGGAAGAAGCAGGCGCGGAAGTGCCGCGCTTCTGCTTCCACGAGCGTCTTTCGATTGCCGGCAATTGCCGCATGTGCCTGATCGAGGTGAAGGGCGGACCGCCCAAGCCGGCGGCATCCTGCGCCATGGGCGTGCGCGACCTGCGCCCCGGCCCGAATGGCGAGGCGCCGGAAATCTTCACCAACACGCCGATGGTCAAGAAGGCCCGCGAAGGCGTGATGGAGTTCCTGCTGATCAACCATCCGCTGGACTGCCCGATCTGCGATCAGGGCGGCGAATGCGACCTGCAGGACCAGGCGATGGCCTTCGGCGTGGATTCGTCGCGCTACAAGGAAAACAAGCGCGCCGTCGAAGACAAATATATCGGCCCGCTCGTCAAGACGATCATGAACCGCTGCATCCATTGCACGCGCTGCGTCCGTTTCACCACGGAAGTCGCTGGCATTTCGGAACTCGGCCTGATCGGCCGCGGCGAGGATGCAGAGATCACCACCTATCTCGAAGAGGCGATGACCTCCGAGTTGCAGGGCAACGTCATCGACCTTTGCCCGGTCGGCGCGCTGACCTCCAAGCCCTACGCCTTCCAGGCGCGTCCGTGGGAGCTGACCAAGACCGAATCCATCGACGTCATGGACGCCGTCGGCTCGGCCATCCGCGTGGATTCGCGTGGCCGTGAAGTGATGCGCGTCATGCCGCGCGTCAACGAGCAGGTGAACGAGGAGTGGATCTCCGACAAGACCCGCTTCATCTGGGACGGGCTGCGCACGCAACGCCTCGACCGGCCCTATGTGCGCCGCGACGGCAAGCTCCAGCCGGCAAGCTGGGCGGAAGCCTTTGCAGCCATCAAGGGCGCGGTGTCGAAGACTGCCAGTGACAGGATCGGCGCGATTGCCGGCGATCTGGCAGCCGTCGAGGAAATCTATGCGCTGAAGCAGCTCATGGCTTCGCTCGGCTCAGCCAACATCGACAGCCGGCAGGATGGTGCCGCACTCGACCCTTCGCTCGGCCGCGCCAGCTACATCTTCAACCCGACCATCGAAGGCATCGAGCAGGCTGACGCCGTGCTGATCATCGGCGCCAATCCGCGCTTCGAAGCTTCGGTGCTCAACGCCCGCATTCGCAAGCGCTGGCGCATCGGCAATCTGCCGGTCGGCGTTATCGGCGACATGGGCGACCTGCGCTACGACTACGAAATGCTCGGTGCCGGCCCGGAATCGCTCAAGGAACTGGCCGACGGCAAGGGCAAGTTCTTCTCGGTTCTGAAGAAGGCCGCCCGCCCGCTGATAATCGTCGGGCAGGGCGCTCTGGCGCGCGAAGACGGTGCGGCAGTGCTCGGCCTTGCGGCAGCACTTGCGGGTTCGGTCGAAGCCGTGACGGACGAGTGGAACGGTTTTGCGGTGCTGCATACGGCGGCAGCACGTGTCGGCGCACTCGATGTCGGCTTCGTGCCGGGCGAGGGCGGCAAGAACGTCACGCAGATGCTGGGTGGTACGGATGTGCTGTTCCTGCTCGGCGCCGATGAGCTTGACCTGAAGGCTGCCGGCGATGCCTTCGTCGTCTATGTCGGTACTCATGGCGATGCCGGCGCACACCGCGCCGATGTCATCCTGCCGGGTGCTGCCTATACGGAAAAGTCCGGCACCTTTGTGAACACGGAAGGCCGCGTCCAGCAGACCAACCGCGCCGGTTTTGCGCCGGGCGACGCCAAGGAAGACTGGGCGATCCTGCGCGCGCTGTCGGACGTGCTCGGCCACAAGCTGCCGTTCGATTCCCTGCCGCAGCTTCGCGCCAAACTCTATGAGGCGCATCCGCATCTGGCCGAGATCGACGAGATCGCCGCCGGCAACGCAGCCGACATCGCCAATGTAGCAAAGCTTGGCGGCAAGATCGGCAAGGCGGCGTTCGTGTCGCCGGTCGCGGATTTCTACCTGACCAACCCGATCGCGCGGGCTTCCGCCGTCATGGCCGAGTGTTCGGCCCTGGCGAAGGGCGGCTTCAAGCAGGCAGCCGAGTAGGACGAACATGGATACTTTCTTCTCAATCTACGTCCTGCCCGGGCTGATCATGCTGCTGAAGTCAGTGGTGATGATCGTCGTCCTGCTGATCTTCGTCGCCTATATTCTCTACGCCGATCGCAAGATCTGGGCGGCGGTCCAGCTGCGTCGCGGCCCGAACGTCGTCGGCCCCTTCGGTTTGCTGCAATCCTTCGCCGATCTGTTCAAGTTCGTCTTCAAGGAGCCGGTCATCCCGTCCGGCGCCAACAAGGGCGTGTTTCTGCTCGCGCCGCTGGTTTCGGCGGTTCTGGCGCTGGCCGCCTGGGCGGTCATCCCGGTCAATGAAGGCTGGGCGGTTGCCAACATCAATGTCGGCATCCTCTACGTCTTCGCCATCTCCTCTCTCGAGGTCTATGGCGTCATCATGGGCGGCTGGGCTTCGAATTCGAAATACCCGTTCCTCGGCGCGCTTCGCTCGGCCGCGCAGATGGTGTCCTACGAAGTCTCCATCGGCTTCGTCATCGTCACTGTGCTGCTCTGCGTCGGCTCGCTCAATCTCACCGATATCGTGCTGTCGCAGCGCGATGGCATCGGCACCATACTCGGCCTGCCCAACACCTTCCTCGACTGGCACTGGTTGGCGCTGTTCCCGATGTTCGTCATCTTCTTCATCTCGGCGCTGGCCGAGACGAACCGGCCGCCTTTCGATCTGGTGGAAGCGGAGTCCGAACTCGTCGCCGGTCACATGATCGAATATTCGTCGACGCCGTTCCTGCTGTTCTTCCTCGGCGAGTATGTCGCGATTGTGCTGATGTGCGCGCTCACCACCATCCTGTTCCTGGGTGGCTGGCTGCCGCCGTTCGATTTCGCACCGTTCACCTGGGTGCCGGGCGTCATCTGGTTCGTGCTGAAAGTCTGCTTCGTCTTCTTCATGTTCGCCATGGTGAAGGCCTTCGTGCCGCGCTACCGCTACGACCAACTGATGCGCCTCGGCTGGAAGGTGTTCCTGCCGATCTCGCTGTTCATGGTCGTGGCAACCGCTGCGTTCCTGAAGATCACGGGACTGGCGTGATGGGCGCGGGCACGATCGGCATACTGGTCGGGCTGGTGATCGCGGCGGCGGATTTCCTGCTGCTGCGCATGCTGGCCGGCCGTGTCGATCTGCCCGAGACCAAGCGCGTGCTTAACATTACCGGCCTGAGCCAGTTCGTGCTCCTGCCTATCATCGGCTACTTCGTAGCCCCATACGTAATCGGAGATTGACGATGTCAGCTCTAGCCCAGGCGGCCAAATCGCTGCTCCTCAAGGAGTTCGTCGGCGCCTTCTTCCTGTCGATGCGGATGTTCTTTTCGCCCAAGCCGACGCTGAACTACCCGCATGAAAAGGGTCCGGTCAGCCCGCGCTTCCGTGGCGAGCATGCGCTGCGCCGCTATCCGAATGGCGAGGAGCGCTGCATTGCCTGCAAGCTGTGCGAGGCGATCTGCCCGGCGCAGGCCATCACCATCGAAGCCGGACCGCGCCGCAACGACGGCACGCGCCGCACGGTTCGTTACGACATCGACATGGTGAAGTGCATTTATTGCGGCTTCTGCCAGGAAGCATGCCCGGTGGACGCGATCGTCGAGGGACCGAATTTCGAATTCGCGACGGAAACGCGCGAGGAGCTCTACTACGACAAGGACAAGCTTCTGGCGAATGGTGACAGGTGGGAGCGCGAGCTTGCGCGCAACATCTCTTTGGATGCGCCCTATCGCTAAGACGAGAATCATGGACGAGCCGGGATTGCTCGTCTAAGGAACACGCGGTTTTGCCGACCGGAGGCGGTGGCGAACCCAAGCGAGCCCGGTGCAATGCCGGGGCTTGAGAAGGAAACTGGGGGAACCCAATGCTGAATGGACTAGAGGCGGCCTTTTTCTACCTCTTTGCCTTTATTGCCGTGGCGTCGGCCTTCATGGTCATCTCCGCGCGCAATCCTGTGCATTCGGTTCTCTATCTGATCCTGACGTTCTTCAACGCGGCAGGCCTGTTCCTGCTGACGGGCGCCGAGTTCCTGGCGATGATCCTGCTGGTCGTTTATGTCGGCGCGGTGGCGGTGCTGTTCCTGTTCGTCGTCATGATGCTGGACGTCGACTTTGCCGAGCTGAAGTCGGGCGCGCTGCAATATGCGCCGATCGGCGCGCTGGTCGGGTTGATCCTTGCCGCCGAGCTTATCGTCGTCACCGGCGGCTATGCATTTGCGCCGCAGCTTGCGACCGCGGTCGCCAAGCCGACGCCGGATATCGCCACGCGCACCAACACGGCAGCGCTCGGCGACATCCTCTACACGGATTACATTTTCTACTTCCAGGTGGCCGGCCTGATCCTGCTGGTCGCGATGATCGGCGCGATCGTGCTGACGCTGCGCCACAAGGAAGGCGTCAAGCGCCAGAGCATTTCGGCGCAGGTAGCCCGCACGCCGGAGACCGGAATGGAAATCAAAAAAGTCGAGACGGGCAAGGGAATCTGACGATGGAAGTCGGCATCGCACACTATCTGACCCTTTCGGCGATCCTGTTCACGCTCGGTGTGTTCGGCATCTTCCTGAACCGCAAGAACGTCATCGTCATCCTGATGTCGATCGAGCTCATCCTGCTGGCGGTCAACATCAACTTCGTGGCCTTTTCGGCAGCGCTCGGCGACATGGTCGGCCAGGTCTTCGCACTGTTCGTGCTGACGGTCGCCGCCGCCGAAGCGGCCATCGGTCTTGCTATTCTCGTCGTCTTCTTCCGCAACCGCGGTTCGATCGCGGTCGAAGACGTCAACATGATGAAGGGTTGACGGGACACAACCATGTACCAGGCAATCGTCTTCCTTCCACTTCTGGGCTTCCTGATCGTCGGCCTTTTCGGCACGTCGCTCGGCGCAAAGGCATCCGAATACATCACCTCGGGCTTCCTGGTGATCGCGGCCGTTCTTTCGTGGGTCGCGTTCTTCCAGGTCGGCTTCGGCGAGAGCGAAGTGTTCACCGTGCCGGTGCTGCGCTTCATCGATTCCGGTTCGATGCAGGCCGATTGGGCGCTGCGCATCGATACGCTGACGGTGGTCATGCTCGTCGTCGTCAACACCGTATCGGCGCTCGTGCACATCTATTCGATCGGCTACATGCACCACGACCCGCACCGGCCGCGCTTCTTTGCCTATCTGTCGCTGTTCACCTTCGCCATGCTGATGCTGGTGACGGCGGACAATCTCGTACAGATGTTCTTCGGCTGGGAAGGGGTGGGCCTTGCGTCCTACCTGCTGATCGGATTCTGGTACAAGAAGCCGTCGGCCAATGCCGCGGCCATCAAGGCCTTCGTCGTCAACCGCGTTGGCGATTTCGGCTTCATCCTCGGCATCTTCGGCGTGTTCGTGCTGTTCGGTTCGGTCAGCTTCGATGCGATCTTCGCAACGGCAGCCTCTTACGCTCCGGTTGAAGGCGCGCACGAGGCGACCGCTGCCGTGTTCAACTTCCTCGGCTATGAGCTCGATCGCGGTGCCGCGCTGACGGTCATCTGCCTGCTGCTGTTCATGGGCGCCATGGGCAAGTCGGCGCAGGTGCCGCTGCACACCTGGCTGCCGGACGCGATGGAAGGCCCGACCCCTGTGTCGGCGCTTATCCATGCCGCGACCATGGTCACCGCCGGCGTCTTCATGCTGGCGCGCCTGTCGCCGATCTTCGAGCTGTCGCATACCGCGCTCACAGTCGTGACCTTCATCGGCGCTCTCACTGCTTTCTTCGCGGCCACCGTCGGCCTTGTCCAGAACGACATCAAGCGCGTCATCGCCTATTCGACCTGTTCGCAGCTCGGCTACATGTTCGTCGCGCTCGGCATGGGCTTCTACTCGGCGGCGATCTTCCACCTGTTCACGCATGCCTTCTTCAAGGCGCTGCTGTTCCTCGGTTCGGGCTCGGTCATCCATGCCGTCTCCGACGAGCAGGACATGCGCAAGTTGGGCGGGCTGCGCAAGCTGATCCCCACCACCTACTGGATGATGGTCATCGGCACGTTGGCGCTGACCGGCGTCGGCATCCCGGCGACGATCATCGGCACCGCCGGCTTCTTCTCCAAGGACGCGATCATCGAGGGATCCTTCGTCGGCCATAACCCGGCTGCCGGCTTTGCCTTCATCGCCCTGGTCATCGCTGCCGTGTTCACCAGCTTCTACTCATGGCGCCTGATCTTCATGACGTTCCACGGCAAGCCGCGCGCTACCGCCGATGTCATGCATCACGTCCATGAATCGCCGCCGGTCATGCTGGTGCCGCTGTTCATACTCGCCGTCGGCGCACTGTTTGCCGGTGTGATCTTCCACGACCATTTCATCGGCGAGGGCTATTCCGAGTTCTGGAAGGCCGCGCTCTACATCCTGCCGGAAAATCACATCCTGCATGATTTCCATGGCGTGCCGGTGTGGGTGAAGCTTGCGCCATTCGCGGCCATGATCCTCGGCTTCGGCGTCGCTTACCAGTTCTACATCCGCTCGCCGGAGACGCCGAAGTACCTCGCCAGCCAGCATCGCGGCCTCTACGCGTTCCTGCTGAACAAGTGGTATTTCGACGAGCTTTACGACTTCCTGTTCGTGCGTCCGGCCAAGCGGCTTGGCACGTTCCTCTGGAAGAAGGGCGACGGTGCCGTCATCGACGGCCTCGGCCCGGATGGCATCTCGGCCCGCGTGGTCGACGTCACCAACCGCGTCGTCAAGCTTCAGACCGGATATCTCTATCACTACGCATTCGTCATGCTGATCGGCGTCGCCGCCCTCGTCACCTGGATGATGCTCGGGAGCACTTTCTGATGACCGACTGGCCAATTCTTTCTACGGTCACGTTCCTGCCGCTGGTCGGCGCATTCCTGATCCTGCTGATCAGGGATGACAACGACAGCGCGCGGCGCAACATCCGCAACGTCGCGTTGCTGACGACGGTGTTCACCTTCCTGCTTTCGATCTTCATCTGGGCTGGCTTCGACAACGCCAATCCGGGCTTCCAGATGGTCGAGAAGTCGCCTTGGCTGGACTCGGGCATCTCTTATCATATGGGCGTCGACGGCATTTCGATGCTGTTCGTAATCCTGACGACGTTCCTGATGCCGCTCTGCATCCTGGCGAGCTGGCAGGCGATCGAGCATCGCGTCAAGGAATACATGATCGCGTTCCTGATCCTGGAAACGCTGATGATCGGCGTGTTCTGCGCGCTGGATATCGTGCTGTTCTACGTGTTCTTCGAAGCCGGCCTGATCCCGATGTTCATCATCATCGGCGTCTGGGGCGGCAAGCGCCGCGTCTATGCCAGCTTCAAGTTCTTCCTTTATACGCTGCTCGGCTCAGTGCTGATGCTGCTCGCCATCATGGCGATGTTCTGGCAGGCCGGCACGACCGATATCCCGACACTGCTGACGCACAGCTTCCCGGCTCATATGCAGACATGGCTGTGGCTGGCCTTCTTCGCCTCCTTCGCGGTGAAGATGCCGATGTGGCCTGTCCACACATGGTTGCCCGACGCGCACGTCGAAGCGCCGACGGCAGGCTCGGTCATCCTGGCCGGCATTCTCCTGAAGATGGGCGGTTACGGCTTCCTGCGCTTCTCGCTGCCGATGTTCCCGGAGGCGTCGCTCTATTTCCAGCCGCTGGTTTTCGCGCTTTCCGTCATCGCCATCATCTACACCTCGCTGGTGGCGCTGATGCAGGAGGATATGAAGAAGCTGATCGCCTATTCGTCGGTCGCCCACATGGGCTACGTGACCATGGGCATCTTCGCGCTCAACCAGGAAGGCATCCAGGGTTCCATCTTCCAGATGCTGTCGCATGGTCTGGTCTCCGGCGCGCTCTTCCTTTGCGTCGGCGTGGTCTATGACCGCATGCACACCCGCGAGATCGCGGCCTATGGCGGCCTCGTCAACAACATGCCGAAATATGCGGTGGTGTTCCTGATCTTCACCATGGCCAATGTCGGTCTGCCCGGCACCAGCGGTTTCGTCGGCGAGTTCCTGACGCTGCTCGGCGCCTACAAGGCCAACACCTGGGTGGCTCTGTTTGCCGCGACGGGCGTGATCCTGTCGGCCGGCTATGCACTGTGGCTCTACCGCAAGGTGATCTTCGGCGCGCTGTCGAAGGAAAGCCTCAAGAGCCTGCTCGACCTTTCGACGCGCGAAAAGGCGATCATCTATCCGCTGGTCGTGCTCACCATCTTCTTCGGCGTCTACCCGGCTCCGGTCCTCGACGCGACCGCAGCCTCGGTGCAGGCGCTGGTCAACAACATCACCGTATCGCTCGACGCCGCGAAAACCGCGGCTGCGAACTGACAGGGACGGGCATATGACGCCGGAACTTTACTCAAGCCTCTCGCTGGCCCTGCCGGAACTGATCATCGCTGGCGGTGCGCTCGTGCTGCTTATGATCGGCGTTTATTCGGGCGAGCGCGCCAACAGCACCGTGACCGGGCTCGCCGTTGCGATCCTGATCGGAGCGGGCGCGTGGATGCTGCTGTTCGGTGGCACAGGCAAGGCGTTCGGCAATGTCTTCGTCAGTGATCCGTTCGCGGTGTTCATGAAGGTCTTGATGCTGGTCGGCTCTGCCGTGACGCTGATCATGTCGGTCGGTTTTGCCAAGGCGGAAAAGTTCGACAAGTTCGAATATCCGGTTCTGATCCTGCTCTCGACTGTCGGCATGATGCTGATGATCTCGGCCAACGACATGATCACGCTCTATCTCGGCCTCGAACTGCAGTCGC
Source organism: Mesorhizobium sp. DCY119 (assembly GCF_003590645.1). NCBI lineage: Bacteria > Pseudomonadati > Pseudomonadota > Alphaproteobacteria > Hyphomicrobiales > Phyllobacteriaceae > Mesorhizobium > Mesorhizobium sp. DCY119. The sequence goes on from NZ_CP031834.1 coordinate 2,236,266, forward strand.
TGGCGCTCTATGTCGTCGCTGCGATCAACCGCGACAGCGTGCGCTCGACCGAAGCCGGCCTGAAGTATTTCGTCCTCGGCGCGCTGTCGTCGGGCATGCTGCTCTACGGTATTTCGCTGGTCTACGGCTACACCGGTCACACCGGCTTCGATGCGATTGCAGCCACGCTCTCGGGTGCCGACCGCCAGCTTGGCCTGGTCTTCGGCCTGGTGTTCGTGCTTGCGGGCGTTGCCTTCAAGATCTCGGCCGTGCCGTTCCACATGTGGACGCCGGACGTCTATGAAGGCGCTCCGACGCCGGTGACAGCGTTCTTTGCCTCCGCGCCGAAGATGGCGGCGATGGCGCTGATGGTGCGCATCACCATGACCGCTTTCGAGCCGATCGCCGCCGACTGGCAGCAGATCGTCGTGTTCATCTCCATTGCCTCGATGGTGCTGGGTTCGTTTGCCGCGATCGGCCAGAAGAACATCAAGCGCCTGATGGCCTATTCGTCGATCGGCCATGTCGGCTTCGCGCTGGTCGGCCTTGCCGCCAACACCGAGACCGGCGTGCGCGGCGTTGCCATCTACATGCTTATCTATCTGGTGATGACGCTTGGCACCTTCGCCTTCATCCTGGCCATGCGGCGCAAGGACGGCAATGTCGAGCAGATCAGCGATCTCGCCGGTCTCTCGACCACCAATCCGATGATGGCGACAATCCTGACCATCCTGATGTTCTCGCTGGCCGGCATTCCGCCGCTCGCAGGCTTCTGGGCCAAGTGGTACGTCTTCCTCGCCGCCATCAACGCCAATCTCTACACGCTCGCCGTCATCGGCGTGCTGGCTTCGGTGGTGGGTGCCTATTACTATCTGCGCATCATCAAGATCATGTGGTTTGACGAGCCGGTCGGCGGCTTCCTGCCGATGGCTGGCGAGCTGCGGCTGGTGCTTGGCGCTTCCGGCGCGTTCGTCCTGTTCTACGTATTCTTCGGCGGGCCTGTCGGGCGTGTGGCTGAGGCCGCTGCCAAGACGTTCTTCTGACGGCATGGGATTCCAGCTCGCTCCGACCGCAGTAGCCGAAGGCTTTCGCCTCGAAGCGCATGACACTGTCAGCTCGACCAACATCATCGCCTTGGAGCGGGCGCGGGAAGGGGACGCGGGCAGGCTCTGGGTCGTCTCCAAGCGTCAGGAAAGCGGGCGCGGCCGCCGGGGCCGCGTCTGGGCGACGCCGGAAGGCAATCTTGCCGCAACGCTGTTGCTGATTACCGGTCGCGATCTGAAAATGGCTGCCACGCTCGGCTTCGTAGCCGGACTGGCGCTGGCCGACGCGCTCAACGCCGTGGTGCCGAACGGACGCATCGCGATTGCGCCCGATGGTGGCAGCGGCGAGCGCGGAAACCGTTTCGAGCTGAAATGGCCGAACGATGTCCTGGCGCAGGGCGGCAAGCTTGCCGGCATCCTGCTTGAATCGACAATGCTCGACGGTGATCGTGTAGCATTGGCCATTGGCATCGGCGTCAATGTCGTCGCATATCCCGAGGACGTTCCCTATCCGGCGACGTCGCTGAAAGCGCTGGGCGCGACTTGCGACGCCGAGACGCTGTTTCTTGCGCTCTCGGACGCATGGAGCGAAAATATGCGTCGATGGGACGAAGGGCGAGGGCTGGAACATATCCGCCAGCGCTGGTTGTCGCGTGCCGCCGGGCTTGGCGGACAGGTAGCGGTTCGGGTCGACGGGAATATCATTCGCGGCGTGTTCGAAACCATCGACGAGGACTGCCGTTTCGTCATTCGCGACGACAGCGGCGCGATCCAGAAAATTGCTGCCGGCGATGTGCATTTCGGTGCGGTCGCGTCGGCCGGCGCGGCCTGAACGGCCTGAGAGGAAAGAGAATGGCGAAATCGCGAGAAGCCGAACTCGTATTCGCGCCGCTGGGCGGCGTCGGCGAGATCGGCATGAACTTCGCGCTCTATGGCTTCGGGCCGGTCGACAAGCGCGAGTGGCTCATCGTCGATGTCGGCGTGACATTCCCGGATGCGACACTTCCCGGCGTCGATCTGGTGCTGCCCGACACGCGCTTCATCGAAGGCGAGCTGCACAATCTGCGCGGCATCGTCATCACGCACGCCCATGAGGATCACTACGGCGCATTGCTCGACCTCTGGCCGCGCCTGAAGGCGCCGGTCTGGATGACGCCGTTCTCTGCCGGCCTGCTGGAAGCAAAGCGGCAATCCGAAAGCGGCGCGCCGAAGGTGCCGGTGACGATCTACCGCGCCGGCGAGACCTTTACCGTGGGACCGTTCACGGTCGAGGCCATCCCGGTCAGCCACTCCATTCCCGAGCCGGTTTCTCTTGCCATCACCACGCCGCTGGGCACAGTCATCCACACCGGTGACTGGAAGATCGATCCCGCACCGGAGATCGGCCCGAAGACCGACGAGGCGCGGTTCCGCGCGCTCGGCGATAAGGGCGTTCTGGCGCTGATCTGCGATTCTACCAACGCTTTGCGTGAGGGCGACTCGCCGTCCGAGCAGGCCGTGGGCGAGGGCATTCGCGGCGTCATCGAGAAGGCTCCCGGCCGCGTCGCGGTCACCACCTTCTCGTCCAATGTCGGGCGTATCCGCTCCATTGCCGAGGCCGCACGTGACACCGGCCGCCAGGTCCTGCTGCTCGGCCGCTCTTTGAAGCGCGTCGTCGATGTCGCCTCGGAGCTTGGCTACATGGATGGCCTGCCGGAATTCGTCTCCGAGGAAGACTACGGCTACATTCCGCGCGAAAACCTCGTCGTCATCTGCACCGGCAGCCAGGGTGAATCGCGGGCAGCGCTTGCCAAGCTGGCGCGCGACGAGATGAAGACCGTGGCATTGTCGCCGGGCGATATCGTCGTCTTTTCCTCGCGCACCATTCCGGGCAACGAAAAGGCCATTCTCGAGATCAAGAACCAGCTCATCGATCAGGGCATGAAGATCATCGAGGACAGCGATGCGCTGGTGCATGTGTCGGGCCATCCGCGCCGCAGCGAGTTGCGCCGCATGTATGAGTGGACGCGCCCGCGTATCGCGGTGCCGGTCCATGGCGAAGCAGCGCATCTCGTGGCGCATGGCTCCCTGGCCACGGCCTGCGGCGTGCCGGAAGTGGCGCAGGTGCGCGACGGCGACATGCTGCGGCTCGCACCGGGTGCGGCCGAAATCATTGACCAGGTGCCGTTCGGTCGCGTCTACAAGGACGGCAAGCTGATCGGCGACGACGAGGCTGTCGGCATCCGCGACCGCCGCAAACTGTCCTTTGCCGGTCACGTCGCCGTCAATGTCGTGCTCGATGACAAGTATGAACTGTCCGGCGATCCCGATATCGTCGCCATCGGCGTAGCCCGAACCGACCAGCGGGGCGAAGATATCGAAGACCTGATGCTGGATGCGGCAATCGGCGCCGTCGACTCCATACCCCGTCAGCGCCGAAAAGACCTCGACCTTGTCCAGGAAGCGGTGCGCCGCGCCGTTCGCTCGGCCGCCAACGAAGCCTGGGGCAAGAAACCGCTGGTGACGGTGTTCGTCACGAGGTGAGTGAGTAGTGAATAGGGAGTAGCGCGTAGCGAATAGCTTATGGATATTCGTTGCCTTGCTTGTTCCCTACTCGCTACTCCCTATTCACTGTCTCGGGGATGTGAACAATGCTAGGCCGTTTGAACCATGTCGCAATCGCGGTGCCGGATCTGGCAGCCGCAAGTGCCGTCTATCGCGACACGCTGGGCGCTACGCTGACCGAACCTCAGGTGCTGCCGGAGCATGGCGTGACGGTCGTGTTCATCAACACCGGCAACACCAAGATCGAGTTGCTCGAGCCGCTGGGGCAGGGGTCACCTATCGCCGCCTTCCTGGAAAAGAACCCCTCCGGCGGCATGCATCACATCTGCTACGAGGTCGATGACATCATCGCCGCCCGCGACCGCCTGAAAGCTGCCGGCGCACGTGTGCTGGGCGACGGCAATCCCAAGATCGGCGCCCATGGCAAGCCGGTGCTCTTTCTGCATCCCAAGGATTTCCTGGGAACGCTGGTCGAACTGGAGCAGGTGTAAGTCATGAGCTGGATTTCGGTCGCCGCGATCTACTTCATCATCTGGTGGACGGTGCTGTTCGCCACACTGCCTTTCGGCCTGAAGACGCAGGACGAGACCGACGACGTTACGCTTGGCACCGTGCCGAGTGCGCCCGGACGTCCCCATATGCGAAAGACCGTCATTCGCACGACGATTGTCTCGCTGATCATCTTCGGTATTTTCTATTACGTCACGAAGGTGATGGGCCTTGGTTTCGACGATATTCCGAGCCTGGTTCCTGAATCGATCCTGCACGCGGGCTAATCGCATCGTCTGATGCTCGCTGCCATGCGGGTCCGATCAATACTCTAATATATGATAATTTTAGTCTAGTATTTAAGACTAACGCTGGTTAAGCTGCAGCATTCCTTCGCACCTTATGGGTCTGAGGGAAGTCGGCTAAGCTGTTGACTGCACAAAAAAAATGCAAGGCACAAGGCCTTGCAAATTAAACGCGTCCGATCTGCTTTCCGTCACCGGCGGCTGCGTATTATCGCGCCTAGATCGCATCCTCCCAAGACTTTGACCGCGTAGGAGGGCAGATTTTGCTCCGCCCTCTCAGTTATCGAGGCACACTAGACCAAGCTGCGATGAATTGTCACTAACAATTTTGCGTAAATAGCCCACTACATGTGCTGCACTGCACAATAAACGCGCAGCCTTTGCTCGAAAAGCCGTCAGGCCGGTTTTGCGAAGGTGCGGCGGGAGGTCCGGGTTTCAATTCCGCCATGAAATGGCTATGAAGCGCAGGCAGGCAACACTGCGTCGGTGCCGATTCCGGCATTGATCTGCTTCTCTTTCTTTTATGGACTTCTACATGCGGCTATCGCGCTATTTCCTGCCCATCCTTAAAGAGAATCCCCGCGAGGCCGAAATCGTCTCGCATCGGCTGATGCTGCGTGCCGGCATGATCCGGCAGCAGGCTGCGGGCAGCTTTTCTTGGCTGCCACTGGGCAAGCTGGTTCTCGACAAGATCTGCCGCATCATCCGCGAAGAACAGAACCGCGCCGGCGCGCTGGAAATCCTGATGCCGACCATCCAGTCGGCCGACCTGTGGCGCGAAAGCGGGCGCTATGACGATTATGGCGACGAGATGCTGCGCATCAAGGACCGCAACAAGCGCGACATGCTGTTCGGCCCGACCAACGAGGAGATGGTCACCGAGATTTTCCGGTCCTACGTCAGGACCTACAAGGACCTGCCGCTGAACCTCTACCATATCCAGTGGAAGTTCCGCGACGAGCGGCGCCCGCGCTTCGGCGTCATGCGCAGCCGAGAGTTCCTGATGAAGGACGCCTATTCCTTCGACCTCGATTTCGAGGGCGCGAAGGCGGCCTACAACCGCATGTTCGTTTCCTACCTGCGCACCTTCACGCGCCTGGGCCTGAAAGCCATTCCGATGCGCGCCGACACCGGCCCGATCGGCGGCGATCTCTCACACGAATTCATCATCCTGGCCGACACCGGCGAAAGCCAGGTCTTCTGCCATCGTGACTTCCTCGAGCTGCCGGTGCCCGGCGAAGACACCGATTTCTCCAATGACGGCGAGATCGGCGGCATCGTCAAGCAGTGGACGACGCCCTATGCGGCGACTGACGAAATGCACGACGAAGCCGCGTGGGATGCGATCGGCGAAAGCGAGCGGCTTTCGGCGCGCGGCATCGAGGTCGGCCACATCTTCCATTTCGGCGAGAAATATTCGAAGCCGATGGGCGCCAAAGTCACCGGCCCCGACGGCAAGGACCACTTCGTCTCCATGGGTTCCTACGGCATCGGCCCGAGCCGCTTGATTGCCGCGATCATCGAGGCTTCGCATGACGAAGCCGGCATCATCTGGCCTGAATCGGTCGCGCCCTTCGATATCGGCCTGATCAACATGAAGGTCGGCGACGCCGAATGCGACCGCGTGTCCGAAGAGCTTTATGCGGCTCTCACGGCTGCGGGCAAGGACGTGCTCTACGACGACACTGACCAGCGGCCGGGCGGCAAGTTCGCCACCGCCGACCTGATCGGCCTGCCGTGGCAGCTGATCGTCGGCCCGCGCGGCGTTGCCGCCGGCGAGGTCGAGATCAAGAACCGCCGCACCGGCGAGCGCGAGACGCTGCCGATCGCAGAGGCCACGAAACGCTTCGGGATCGCCGGATGAGCAAAGTCGCGGCCAAGCCGGCGGGCGCCGGGCCTTTCTCGGTCTTCGAACGCATGGTCGCGTGGCGCTACCTGCGTTCGCGCCGCAAGGAGACGGTGATCTCGGTCATCGCTTCGATCTCGTTCTTCGGCATCATGCTCGGCGTTGCGACGCTTATCGTCGTCATGGCGGTGATGAACGGCTTCCGCGCTGAGCTGCTCAGCCGCATCCTTGGCATAAATGGCCATCTCATCGTTCAGCCGATCGATACGCCGCTGGACGACTATGCGGCCGTTGCCGGCCGTATAAACGGCGTTGCCGGGGTGAAATACGCCATCCCGCTGATCGACGGCCAGGTTCTGGCGCAAGGCGAGGTCGGTGCCGGAACCGGCGCGCTGGTGCGCGGCATACGCGGCGAGGACCTCGGCAAGATTTCGCTCGTCGCCAACAACATCAAGCAGGGCTCGCTCGTCGGCTTCGACACCAGCGAGGGCGTGGCGATCGGCCAGCGCATGGCTGACAATATGGGGCTGGCGCTGGGCGATTCCATCACGCTCATCTCTCCCGACGGCGACATTACGCCGATGGGAACGACGCCGCGCACGAAGGCATATCCGATCGTCGCGATATTCGAGGTCGGCATGTCGGAATATGACACGTCGATCGTCTACATGCCGCTTACCGAAGCGCAGCTTTATTTCAATCTGGAAAACCGAGCCCAGACGATCGAGGTCTTCGTCGACAACCCCGACAACGTCGACACCTTGAAGCCGGCGGTGGAAGAGGCGGCGCAGAGGCCGGTGTTCATTTCCGATTGGCGCCAGCGCAACGAGACGTTCTTTTCAGCACTGCAGGTCGAGCGCAACGTCATGTTCATGATCCTGACGCTGATCGTTCTCGTGGCCGCGCTGAACATCATTTCCGGCCTGATCATGCTGGTGAAGGACAAGGGCCGCGATATCGCCATCCTGCGAACCATGGGCGCGACGCGCGGCGCGGTCATGCGCATCTTCCTGATGACGGGGGCGGCGATCGGCGTGACCGGCACCATTGCCGGCGTCATTCTCGGCATCATCGTCTGTCTCAACGTCGAATCGATCCGCCAGTTCTTCTCGTGGATTTCCGGCACGGTGCTGTTCAATCCGGAGCTCTATTTCCTCAGCAAGCTGCCGGCCAAGATGAATTTCGACGAGACGGCGACGGTCGTGGTGATGGCGCTTGTGCTGTCGTTCCTGGCGACGCTGTTTCCGGCATGGCGCGCGGCCAAGCTCGATCCGGTCGAGGCGCTGCGGTACGAATGATGGCAGGCAACGTGATTATCGAATTGAAGGGCGTCGAGCGGCACTATGTTCAGGGCTCGCGCAAGCTGACTATCCTCAACGGCGTGAACTTTTCGCTGAAGCGCGGCGAGATGGTGGCGCTGGTGGCGCCGTCGGGCGCGGGCAAGTCCACGCTGCTGCATACGGCGGGTCTGCTGGAACGGCCGGACGCCGGTGACGTGATCCTCAGCGGTCGCGCCTGCGGCCGTCTCTCCGACGATGACCGCACCGCCATACGCCGCAATGACATCGGCTTCGTCTATCAGTTCCATCATCTGCTGCCGGAGTTTTCGGCGCTCGAAAACATCATGATGCCGCAGCTGGTGAAGGGCCTGCCCAAGGCAGAGGCGAGCGCGCGTGCTGCACAACTGCTCGACTACATGCAGATCGGCAAGCGCGGCCACCATCGGCCCGCTGAGCTTTCCGGCGGCGAGCAGCAGCGCGTGGCCATTGCCCGCGCCGTCGCCAATGCGCCGCTCGTGCTGATGGCAGACGAGCCAACCGGCAATCTTGATCCCGTCACAGCAGGCTACGTGTTTGACGCGCTGTCTGCGCTGGTCAAGCAGTCGGGACTTGCGGCGCTGATCGCCACCCACAACCACGAATTGGCCGCGCGCATGGATCGGCGCGTGACGCTTTCGGACGGCAAAGTCGTTCCGTTCTGAAGCCATTTTCGGCAATTCGCCGTGCCTTTGAGCAGGCGATTGCCGTAACCCTTTGTTAACCCTCGGAACTTTCTTGGCCCTGCCGTCTTATCAGGCGGCAGGGTAGATGCTTGACTTTGGAACAAAATAAGAACAAATTAAGGACATACAGGAAACAGGAGAATGTTATGACTGATCTGGTTCAGGATGTCGTCTCACTGGTTTGCATGAGCACGTTTCTTATTTCCATGGCGATGTGGATAGGCGCACTTTGATTGCGCTGCCGCGGCCGGCAGTTTCGCAATTCAGCCGGCCTTGCGAAGACCTTCGGCGGCAATCGCCGCCGGACCGAATACCGTCTCGAAAGCCGATTTGAGCGCAACATCGAGGTCAGCCATCGTAACCGGCAGGCCGAGATCGACCAGGCTGGTCACGCCGTGATCCGAGACACCGCACGGCACGATACCGCTGAAATGACTTAGGTCCGGCTCGACATTTATGGCGATGCCATGAAAGCTGACCCAGCGTCTGAGACGGATGCCGATCGCAGCGATCTTGTCTTCGGCAGGTGAGCCATCCGGCATTGCCGGGCGATCCGGTCGCACAACCCAGACGCCGACGCGATCCTCGCGCCGTTCGCCGCGCACATTGAAGCGGTCGAGCGTGCCGATGATCCATTCCTCGAGTGCTGCCACGAAAGCGCGTACGTCTTCGCGCCGGCGCTTCAGGTCGAGCATGACATAGGCCACGCGCTGGCCTGGGCCGTGATAGGTGTATTCGCCGCCGCGGCCAGCATTGAAGACGGGAAAGCGGTCCGGCTCGACGAGATCGCTCGCCTGCGCGCTGGTGCCCGCGGTGTAGAGCGGCGGGTGCTCCACCAGCCAGACCATCTCATTAGCCGAGCCATCGCGAATCGCCGCGGCGCGCGCTTCCATGAAGGCGAGGGCGTCCTCGTATGCTGTCAGGCCTGGTTCGATTCGCCATTCGACGGGCGGCGAACCGGGGGCTGCTTGGAACGAAGTTTCGATCTGGCTGCGTTGCGTCATGGCTGGGTCGGTTGGCCTTGCTGCGGGTCCCCATCATATGGCGGCTGACGGGCAAAAGGTCCAGTTTCCTTTAAAGCCTTCATTTGCGGCAGAGATGCAGTTCTCCACATGACGCAGGGGCAGGGAAGGAGCCGAATTTGCCCGGAATCCGGCTCTTTCATCGAAGTGTCAAACAAGTGCCGAATATTCGGTTCAGTGCACTTGTTTCGCCGGAAACGATTTGCTACATGCCGCTGGCCGGTTCCGACCGGCTCCTTCGTGACGTGCGGTCGTGGCGGAATTGGTAGACGCGCAGCGTTGAGGTCGCTGTGGGGCAACCCGTGGAAGTTCGAGTCTTCTCGACCGCACCATCACTCTCTCCCTGATATTACCAACTTTGTCTGCTCCTCTTGCCTTGCGGCAGGGACCGGCGCATTTCGTTTGATATTCCAGCGCATTGTGCTTTAGACCTGCCACAGACGATTTCCCGAAATCACAGAGCAAGGGGCAGGTTTGGAAGGCCAGGACGAACACACGTCAGGCGCTACCGCGCAGCCGCATGACCACGCCGATATCTACGGCGAGGACGGCGTTATCCGTGCGTCTTTCCTTGCCCATGTCGGCGCAGCGATTGCCGACCGCGATACGCTGGCGCTCAAGGAGGATGTCGGAAGCCTCCACCAGTCCGAGCTTGGCGATCTTCTTGAGGCACTGCTGCCGGAGCAACGGCGCGCGCTTGTCGATCTCATGGGCGCCGATTTCGACTTTTCGTCGCTCACCGAGGTCGACGAAGCGATTCGTCTCGATATCGTCGACAACCTGCCCAATGCGCAGATCGCCCAGGCCGTCCAGGAACTTGATTCGGACGATGCCGTCTACATTCTGGAAGATCTCGACCAGGAGGATCAGGACGAGATCCTGGCGCAACTGCCGTTCACCGAACGGATCAGGCTGCGCCGCTCGCTCGACTACCCGGAAGAATCTGCCGGCCGGCGCATGCAGACGGAATTCGTCGCGGTGCCGCCGTTCTGGACCGTCGGCCAGACGATCGACTATATGCGCGATGACAAGAACCTGCCCGACAGGTTCAGCCAGATCTTCGTCATCGATCCGACCTTCAAGCTCCTCGGCGCGCTCGATCTCGACCAGATCCTGCGCTCCAAGCGCTCGGTCAAGATCGAAGATGTCATGCACGAGACGCGCCACGCCATTCCGGCCAGCATGGACCAGGAAGAGGCCGCGCACGAGTTCGAGCAATACGATCTTCTGTCTGCCGCCGTCGTCGATGAGAATGAGCGGCTCGTCGGCGTGCTGACCATCGACGACGTCGTCGATGTGATCCAGCAGGAAGCCGAGGAAGATCTGCTGCGCATGGGCGGTGTCGGCGATGAAGAGCTCTCCGACAGCGTGCTCACCGCTTCGCGCTCGCGCGTGCCCTGGCTGCTCGTCAACCTCTTTACCGCCTTTCTGGCGGCGTCCGTCATCGGCCTCTTCGACCATACGATCGAGCGCATCGTGGCGCTGGCCGTGCTGATGCCGATCGTGGCTGGCATGGGCGGCAATGCCGGCTCGCAGACGATGACCGTGACGGTGAGGGCGCTGGCGACGCGCGATCTCGATATCTACAATGCAGGCCGCATCATCCGCCGCGAGATGGGCGTTGGTTTCATCAATGGCATCATCTTCGCCGTCCTCATCGGCATCGTCGCCGCGACCTGGTTCCAGGACCCAAATCTCGGCGGCATCATCGCCGCCGCCATGATCATCAACATGTTCGTGGCAGCCCTTGCCGGCATTCTGATCCCGCTGCTCCTGGATCGCTTCGGCGCCGACCCGGCCGTGGCCTCTGCCGTGTTCGTGACGACCGTTACCGATGTCGTCGGCTTCTTTGCCTTTCTCGGGCTGGCGACCTGGTGGTTCGGCGTGACCTGAAGATCATTTTATCACAGGTCTGTGATCGATTGACTTTTACGTAAATGCCGTGCCAAGATTCCAGCGTGGAGTCGCGTTGGTGGAGCATCGGATTTTGTAACAAACCGGTTTCCACTCTTCGGTCCGACGCTCTGGCGAGAATGGAATTGACATGCGGGAATATTATTCGATCACCGAACTGACCCGCGAGTTCGATATTTCGACGCGCACCTTGCGGTTCTACGAGGATGAGGGGCTTATCCAGCCCGTCCGCCGCGGACGCACGCGCCTGTTCCGCCCGACGGACCGGCATCTGGTCAAGCAGATCATGCGGGGAAAGCGGCTCGGTTTCTCGATCAACGAAATCCGCGAAATCATCCAGATGTACAAGGAGCCGCCCGGCGAAGTGGGCCAGCTCAACCTGATGATCAAGCGGATCGAGGAAAAGCGCGAGGATCTGCGCCAGAAACGCCGCGACCTCGAAGAGACGCTTGCCGAACTCGACCATGCCGAAGAGTCTTGCGTCGAGCGGCTCGTTGAACTCGGCGTGACGACTTAAAATCTATTCGAAAATCGTCCGTCTCTCAAATCCAGCGCCGGACGCGCTTGGCATAATCGCGGTACTTCTTTCCGAAGCGTGCCATCAGGTGCTTTTCCTCGCGCTCTATGGCGAGTTTCTGGGTGGTGAAGGCGGCCACCAGCGCCAGCACGAAAAACCAGACGATGCCGGTTATCAGGCCAACGCCGATCATCAGCAGCGTGTTGCCGAGATAGATCGGATTGCGGGTGAAAGAGAACGCACCGTTTGTCACAAGATGATCCGCGCCCTGATGAGGCTTGATCGTCGTGTTGCCCTGCTTCAGGGCACGCATGGCTGAAACGTAGAGAGCAATCGTGCCGGCGACGGCCAGCCATCCAAGGGCGAGCAATATGTCGGGGAGTATGCCCGACGGCAGCCATGGCAGCGGATAGAGCAGGCCGAGCGCGATGCTGATCGCGATGGCCGCGAGATAGATGATCGGCGGCCACGGTATGCGGTTCGGCGCCGTGTGGATGTCCGTCATTGCGTTCCTCCTCCCTCAAGCAATTCCAGGAAAAGTGTGTAACAACTTTCCGTCCGGAATTGCGTAAAAACAAAGACTTAGAGCAGTTCGGCTTTCTGTTAAACGCTGAACCGCTCTAAGGGCTCGTGTTTTCGGTATCTGCCGTGCAGTAGCCGGCGCTGTCATTCACCTTGTCGCGCAGTTCCTGCGTCTGTTTGCCGGCAAAGAGCGCGTCGAGAGTGTCCTTTTCCAGCGTATCGAGCATGCAGGCGCAATAGCGCGTGCAGAATTCGGCGTCGCGCGTGTCCTGGCAGGTCCGTTCGCAGGAGGTGCGGAACTGAACTTCCTTGGTGGGGATGTCAGCCGGCATGACCTGCGAGAAAAGCCAGACGCAGGCGATCAGCACCGGCTGGTGGATGAGGTAGAAGGCCAGGCTGTGCCGCCCGGCAAAGGTTAGAGGCTTCGACCACGATCCGAGAGAAACCCCCGCCAGTCGCGCAAACAGCCCGGACGATGTGGCGAGCCTTGCCGCCACGATGCCGAGCAGGACCGCACCGAACCATGGAAACAGCGGGACGTAGTCGTTCGAGCGCGGATTGACGGACGACATGCCGACCCACCACCATGCCGGATGATCGAAGAATGGTGTGCGCAGGAAGTTCGGTGCGGCGATCACCGCTACCGCCGCGACCAATGTGAGCAGCGTCGGCAGCCGCAGGAACAAAAGCCCAAGCAGGCTCGCCAGCGCGATCTGATGCAATATGCCGAAGAAAATCAAATCGTCCGGCACGGCAAAGTAGGTGATCACAGAGATGGCGAGAGCTGCACCTGCCACCATGGCAAAGCGGCGCCAAAACCCCTTCCAGCGAATGCCATTGCCGTGGGCCAGGAAAAGGCTGACGCCGACGAGGAACAGGAAGCTCGAGGCGATGCAGCGCGCAAACAGCTTCCAGCCGCCGAAGGCCGTCAGGCTGGGCTCGGTGTAGCCGAAGAATCCGAGGTCCCAGGTGAAGTGATAGATCGCCATGGCGATCAGGGCGAGGCCCCGCGCCAGGTCGAGCGCGTCGATGCGGCGGGATTTCGGTTGCTGAAGCGGTTCTGTATCTGGAAGCATGCGTGATGTTGCGGTTCGTTTGATTATCGTTCAACCGTTAGCACGGATCATGACGACGAAAGAATGGAATTGGAGGATGCAATGCACAGCGTAAACGCCAATGGCGCGCAAATTCCCGCGCTCGGTCTCGGAACGTGGACGCTTTCAGGCGACGACTGTGCCGAACTGGTGTTGCGCGCGCTGTCGGTCGGCTATCGCCATATCGACACGGCCGCCGCTTACGGCAACGAGAAGGATGTCGGCGTCGGCCTTCGTGCTTCGGACGTTGCGCGCGACGATGTTTTCGTGACGACGAAGGTGTGGTGGACGGACATCGCGCCGGGAGATCTGGAGCGCTCGACTGAGGCCAGCCTGAAGCATCTCGGCCTCGATCAGGTCGACCTGCTGCTGATCCACTGGCCGAACCCGAAGATTCCGCTGGCTGGCTCCATCAAGGCGCTGAACGCCATGAAGCGCACCGGCCTTGCGCGCCATATCGGCGTGTCGAATTTCCCGACCGCATTGCTCTCGCAGGCGATCGCGCTCTCGGACGAGCCACTGGTAGCCAATCAGGTCGAGAATCACCCCTATCTCGACCAGCGGAAGGTCTACCGCCTTTGCCGCGACAACGGCATGGCGCTGGTTTCCTATTGCCCGCTCTATCGCGGCGGCGACCTGTTTTCGGAAAACGCGATCCGCGATGCCGCTGCCCGTCACGGCAGGACGCCGGGCCAGATCGTGTTGCGCTGGCATGTTCAGCAGGAGGGCGTTGTCGCCATTCCGCGGACGACGAAAATCGCGCGGTTGTCGGAAAACATCGCCATCTTCGACTTTGCCCTGTCGGACGAGGAGATGGCGGCGATCTCCGCGCTGACTGGCCGCAATGCGCGTCTTTGCGATTTCGGGTTTTCGCCGGAATGGGACGCCGCCTAGAGTTAGCGAGCGATCTCTTAGGCCACAGCCGAAAAGACGATATCCAACCGGCTTTTGCGACGATGGCAGGTCGGTTTCCTGCTATCGGCGGTGTGATTGCGCCTGCAAATCTGCCGGCAAATGATCCGGGGCAGGAATGGTCACGCAGGTAAGGCATCCGATCTGGCTTCCCGCCGTAAAGCCGGCGGGCGCGCGAACCTTTGCCACGCTTTATGCGCTGGAGTCCTTTGCGCGCGCGTCGATCGCCAGCGTCGTTCCGATCCAGGCCTACGAACTCCTGCAGAACAAGCAGACCGTCTCACTGCTTTATACGCTCGTTGCCTTCATCGGCCTTTCGGCAACGCTGTTCATGCCGATGCTGATCGGGCGTTTTTCGCGGCGCTGGATCTACACGACAGGCGTGGTGCTGCTCGCCGTCGGTTCGCTGCTGTTCATGACGCATTCGCTGCCGGGGCAGATGTTCGGCATGCTGGCCCGCGTCATGGGGGCGAGTGCGCTGGCGATCACGCTCAACCTCTACATCATGGACCACATCCGCAAGACGGACATCATGCAGGCCGAATCGCTGCGCATGGCGGCATCGATGATCGCCTGGACCGGCGGGCCGACGCTTGGCGTCTTTCTTTACACGCGCTACGGAATCTTCGTCACACATGGCGTGGTGGTTGCCTTCGCGACGGCGCTGCTCATAACCTTCTGGTACTTCCGCCTCGGCGACAATGCGCTGATCCGACCGGGCAAGACGCGACCGGCCAATCCCCTCAAGAATATCGGCCGCTTTGTCGCCCAGCCACGGCTGCGGCTGGCATGGGTAATCGCCTTCGGCCGCTCCTGCTTCTGGACGACGTTCTTCGTCTACGGCCCGATCCTGATGGTGGTTACGGGGCAGGGCGAACTGGCCGGCGGTCTTCTGGTTTCGGCAGGTAACGCCCTTCTGTTTGCTGCCATCTATTGGGGCAGGGCGGGCCGGCGCTTCGGCGCACGAAACATCATGACGTTTGCCTTTTTCGGCATGAGCACGGCGCTGTTGCTGGCAGGCCTTGGCGGCGAGCGATTGCCGCTCGTCACCGGCGTCTTCCTGCTGTTCGGCGCGCTGTTTGCGGTGGCGCTCGACGCGCTCGGCTCGACCGCTTTCATGCGCGCGGTGCGCACCTATGAGCGGCCACAGATGACCGCCGTTTACCGCACCTATCTCGATCTGTCGGAGCTTCTGCCGCCTCTGGTCTACTCGGTTGTGCTTGCCTTCTTCGGCCTTGGCGCGGTGTTCGTCACGCTCGGCGTCTTCACGGCCATCTGCGGCTTGATCACCTGGCGTTTTCTGCCGAAGTCGATGTGAGCGCCTGCGCATGCTTGCCGCGCACCCATTGATGAAAGCGCTGAAGCTCATATTCCTCCGGCATCAGCACGCCCGCCTCGTGGCGCAACGAATGCAGGCCTCTCTGGTTGATCTCGCAAATGGCCGCGTCCTCCTCCAGCACCTGGATGCCAAACCTGACGATGTTTTCGAGGTCGGTTCCGCCTGAGGTCAACGCTTCCGGCAGGAAGAGCCATTCCGCCACCAGTTCCGTCTGTTCCGGTCCCAGCGGCACCAGCCGCACGGTGCGGACATAATCGACATGGCCGACGACGAACATCGACGGCAGATGCGCGGCATAGGTCTGGCCGGCGCCGCGCTCGGCCTCGGTCAGGTCTGGAAAAGCCGGACCATGCACGCGCCCGTCCTCAGACCACGTCTCGGCGCCGGCCCGCAGGCCGCCGGAATATTCGGGCGCATCATTGTCGGCATGAAGCGCCCATTCCGGGTCGTCGTGGCGTGCCATCAGGCCGCGGCCATAGATCGGCACCAGATGCGACAGGGATTTATGGACGCCGGGGCAATGCAGGCACTCGTTGAAGTTTTCCCAAAAGATTTTCCAGTTGCAGTTCATCACCTTGCGAAACGCATGGCCGGTGACGAGGTCTTCCAGCGGCCAGTTGCTTAGGTCGGCGGAGCCGGCGTCAAAAACATCTGCAGCCGAGCCTTGCACATTTTCGGCCAGGTTGACGAAGACGAAGCCACGCCAGACCGACAGCGCCACCGGATAGAGCTGGTAGTCGGCCTTGTCGAAGCCTTCAGGCAGCGATTTCGACGGCACGCGCACGAGATCGCCGCGCAGCGAATAGGACCAGGCATGATAGGGGCAGGTGAGCAGCCGAGCCTTCAGCCTGCCTTCGCTCTCGCCGCAAAGCTGCGAGCCGCGATGGCGGCAGGTGTTGTGGAAGGCACGCAGCACGCCGGTCTCGTCGCGGATGATGAGGATTTCCTGCGTGCCGAGTTTGAACACGCGATAGGCGAGCGGCTGGGTGACATCGGCCTCGCGGCAGGCCATGATCCAGTTTCGATACCAGATCGTGTCGAGATCGCGCTGGTATTCGGCGTCGCTCCAATAGGCGCGGGACGGCAGCGTCACCTCCGCTGTTCGAAGCCCGTTATAGGCTTTGCTTTCCGCTGGGCCTGCCGTCATCGCGCTATCCTCCGGTGGGGTCAGCGGATACCTGTGCGGAAAATTTGTCAATTCCGGCGACGGTTGCCCGATCGTCAAATTACGACCTTTCCGGCAGGAAAAAGGGCGGGAAATTGGTTTGCCGGGCGGCGGGTTTATCCTTATAGTCGCCGCTGTCGTCGGTTCCGCGAGGAATCAATAGGGAATGCGGTGCGGGCAAAATCTGCCCAAAGCCGCGGCTGCCCCCGCAACTGTGCGCGGCGAGCTCTCCCCAGATGCCACTGAGAATTTTCTCGGGAAGGCGGGGAAGGGTGCCGACCCGCAAGCCAGGAGACCTGCCGGCGACGTCGGAAACTCTAGGTGCCCTCGGGTGGAGGGTGAAAGGTATTTGGAAATGAACACGGTTTCTTCGTCGCTCGGCGCAACAGCAGGTTCGGCCTCGCGCTCGATGCAGTTGGCAATGGCCGGTCTGCTCGGCCTCTTCGTTATCGGCTTCGTCGGCTTCTCGCATATGGAAGTCGTCCATAATGCCGGCCACGACTATCGCCACTCGATGGCGTTTCCCTGCCACTAACGAAGGACCGCTCCCATGACATTGTTTCGTAACGTCGTGTTCATCGCGGCGATCGCAGGGCTATTGTCCGGCATCGTCATGACGGCCATGCAGACCTATGCAACCGTTCCGCTGATCCTGAAGGCGGAAACCTTCGAGAACGCCGGAGGCGGCCACGAGCACGCTGCGGCCGCCGCCGATAGTGCGCAAACCGCAGCTCCGGCGGCTGAAGCCGCAGCACCCGCCCACGAGCATGACGAAGAAGGCTGGGCGCCGGCGGACGGTTTCGAGCGCTTCGCCTTCACAGCACTTGCCAACATCGTCACCGGTATCGGCTTTGCGCTGGTTCTGGTGGCTGCTTCGGAACTTGCCGGTGGCATCGCCAACTGGCGCCAGGGCATTTTCTGGGGTTTTGCCGGTTTTGCCGTGTTCACGCTGGCGCCGGGCCTCGGCCTGCCGCCGGAACTGCCGGCCATGCCTGCGGCCGATCTTGCCGCCCGTCAGGTCTGGTGGATCGGCACGGTGGTTGCCACCGCCGCTGGTCTCGGCCTGATCGCCTTCCGCTCGTCGCTGGTGTTTTCGCTGATCGGCGTGGCCCTGATCGTTGCGCCGCATCTGCTCGGCGCGCCGCAGCCGGCCAGCCACGAATCGCCGATCCCGCCGGACCTGCATCACCAGTTCGTGGTCGCCGTAACCGTGACGAACCTGATCTTCTGGGTGGTGCTCGGTGCAGCCGTCGGCGTCATTCGCGGACGCTTCACCGGAACGGCGACAAGCCTGCGCGACAGCTTTGCCTGACGCCACTTCGCTGACCTTCCTGCTCGGCGGTGCGCGCTCCGGAAAGAGCGCGCATGCCGAGCGGTTGGCCACCGCATTCCCTGCGCCCTGGACCTATATCGCCACGGCGCAGGCTTTCGACCATGAGATGGTCGAGCGCATTGCGCTGCACCGCGCCCGCCGCGCCGAAGGCTGGCAGACGATCGACGCGCCGCTCGACCTTGCCGATGCCATTGCCGATGTGCCTGATGAACAGCCTTTGCTGGTCGATTGCCTGACGCTCTGGCTTTCCAATCATTTGCTGGCCGATCATGATCTGGAACGCGAAAGCGAAATGCTGGAGGCCGTTCTGGCCAAGCCGCGCGGTCCGTGGTTCGTCGTCGCCAACGAAGTCGGGCTCGGCATCGTGCCGGACAACGCGCTCGCGCGGAAATTCCGCGATGCTGCTGGCCGGCTCAATCAAAGGATCGCCGCCCGCGCCGACCGCGTATTCTTTATGGTCGCGGGTCTGCCGATGCAGGTGAAATGAGATGAAAGAAATCGACGAAAAGGAAGCCGAGCGCCACAAGGCCAAGATGGCCAAGCGCAAGGCGATGCAGGACGCCGAGGTGGCCGAGAAGACGGTTACCGAAAAGGGACTGCTCATCGTCAACACCGGCCCCGGCAAGGGCAAGACGACGGCTGCATTCGGGCTGGCGCTGCGCATGCTCGGCTATGGCAAGCGCGTCGGCGTGGTGCAATTCGTCAAGGGCGCCTGGCACACCGGCGAGAAGGATGCCTTCGCCACCTTCGGCGACCGCATGGTCTGGCACACGATGGGCGAGGGCTTCACCTGGGAGACGCAGGACATCAAGCGCGATATCGCCGCTGCAGAAGCCGCATGGGCCAAGGCGGTCGAGCTTATCGCCGACCCGTCGATCAACCTCGTCGTGCTGGATGAGCTCAACATCGCGCTGCGCTACGATTATCTCGACCTCGACAGCGTGGTTTCGACCCTGAAGAACCGGCGCGAAGGCCTGCATGTCGTCGTCACCGGCCGCAACGCCAAGCCGGCGCTGATCGAGGCGGCTGATCTGGTGACCGAGATGGGCTCGGTGAAGCATCATTTTTCGGCGGGGGTTAAGGCGCAGCAGGGGATTGAGTTTTAGGCGGTGCGTCCTTCGAGGCTCGCCCATCGATGTCTGCGGCACAATTTCCATGCCCTGCGGGCTCGCACCTCAGGATGAGGGAGGTAGGCGGCTTGTCTTACCCAAGGCCTGCCAGGTTGTCCCACGGCCCGCTAGCTTGTTTCACCCCGACACCTGCCAACAAGTATTTCACATCACAGCACTTCAGATAACAAGCGTTTCAGAACTTGGCGTGAAAGCGCACCCACCTCCCTCATCCTGAGGTGCGAGCCCGCAGGACATTGCCGTTGTGTCGTAAACTCTGACGGGCGAGCCTCGAAGGACGCACCCCTATCCGAGCCACATCCCAAGCGACAGCACCCCAAACCCCACAATCATCAACGCATCCGCCGTCCAGTAAAGCCTCAGCGCGCGCCTGATGTCTGCGGCATTCGCCTCGCGCCGGCCATCGCCCATCGTCGCATCCTCGACCATCACGCCGCCATAGACACGTGGGCCGGCGAGCGACAGGCCGAGCGCGCCAGCCATGGCCGCTTCCGGCCAACCGGCATTGGGCGAGCGGTGTTTCGAGGCATCGCGCCAGACGCTGCGCCAGGCATTGGCAGCACTGGCACCGGGCACGATCATCGCGGCAATCACCAGCAAAAGCGCGGTCAGCCGCGAGGCGGGCAGGTTGATCAGGTCGTCGAAGCGGGCTGCAGCCCAGCCGAAAGCTTCATGCCGCTTCGTGCGATGGCCGATCATCGAATCGGCAGTGTTGGCAGCCTTGTAGGCGACGCCGCCGGCCAGCCCGCCGATGCCGAGCCAGAAGGCGGGCGCGACAATGCCGTCGGAAAAATTTTCGGCAAGGCTTTCGATCGCGGCACGGCTGACGCCGGCCTCATCCAGCCGTTCGGGATCGCGGCCGACGATCTGCGACACGGCGCGTCTGCCGGCCTGCAAGCCGCCGCGATCGAGCGCGTCGGCCACCGCTTTCACGTGGCTGGCAAGGCTGCGCTGCGCCAGCAATGTGCTGGCGAGCAGTGCCGACGCGACAATGCCGAGCGGGGAGAGCGAAAACAGCGTTTCAAGGAAAAATGCGAAGCCCGCCGGGATGGCAATCAGCACGATCAGCGCCACCACGCCGCAAATGCGGCGTGATGCGTCGGATTGGGTGGCGCGGTTGAGGTTCTTGTCGAGGAAAGAAATGAGCTGGCCGATCCAGATCACCGGATGGCCGATTGCGCGCACCAGCCGATCCGGGTAACCGAGACCCAGTTCGACGAGAAGCGACAGGAAGGCGAGCAGGACGAACATGGCGCTGGAAAACAGGAGTTCGGTGACGGCGGTGGCCGATCACGGCGGCAGCCTCGGCCGGGCGGCAGCGCTGTTTCCGCAAGCGCCGCTGCCCTGGATCGACCTGTCGACCGGGATCAATCCGCACTCCTATCCGCTTTTCGATCTCCCTGCCACAGCCTTGTCGCGGCTGCCGGAGCCGGACCGTGCGCGCGAATTGGCAGCGATTGCGGCAAGCGCCTATGGCGCGCCATCCGTGGCCAATATTGCATCCGCACCGGGCACGCAGATATTGCTGCCACGCGTCGCCTCGCTGGTGAAGCCGGGCAGGGCGCTGGTGCTGGGACCGACCTATGCCGAGCACGCGCGGGCCTGCGCGATTGCCGGCTATACGGTGTCGGAAGTTCGCGATTTCGAGGCGCTTTACGATTCTGACCTGGCCGTCATCGTCAACCCAAACAATCCTGATGGGCGCGTGATTGCGCGCGAAAAGCTTCTTCATCTCGCCGCCGCGTTGCACGCTAAAGGCGGGCTGCTGGTGGTCGATGAAGCCTTCATGGATGTCGGGCCGCAGTCCGAGCGCGCCGATGGCGATGTCGGGCAGGGCGGTCTCGTCGTGCTGCGCTCCTTCGGCAAGTTTTTTGGCCTTGCCGGCGTGCGGCTGGGTTTCGCGATTGCTGCCGAATCGGTGGTTGCCCGGCTGGATGCAGAATTGGGGCCGTGGGCCGTTGCTGGCCCGGCGCTGGAATATGGCATCAAGGCGCTGGCTGACACCTCCTGGCAGGTGGCGATGCGCGACAAGCTCAACGACGAAGCGGCGCGACTCGATACTTTGCTGGCAAGGCATGGCGTGATCGTCAGCGGCGGTACCAGCCTGTTTCGATTCATGAAAACACCTCACGCCGCGAGAATGTTCACCGCGCTGGGCGAAAAGGGTATCCTGCTGCGAAATTTCAGCTGGGACGCCTCCGCGCTCCGCATCGGCCTGCCCGGCAGCGAAGCGGAGTGGCAGCGTCTGGAGCACGCACTCGCCGCTTGGGCGGCCCGGCATGCCGGCAAACTCACCGAGGTTCGGTCATGATCTATGTCTGCCCACTGTCGAAGATCGATGAGACGGCGACGCGTATCGGCGCAAGCCGGATGGTTTCGCTGCTCAACACCGGCACGGCGTTGACCCGTCCGGCGGTGATCGCACCGGAAAACCATCTGCTGTTGCTGATGAACGATATCGCCGAGGCGCAGGAAGGCATGACCTTGCCGGGTGAGGACCACGTGCGCAACCTGCTCGATTTTGCCGGCACCTGGGATCGCGCACAGCCGCTGCTCATCCATTGTTTTGCCGGCATCAGCCGTTCGACGGCGTCGGCCTATATCGTTGCGTCGGCGCTCTCGCCGCATCGCGACGAGGTCGAACTGGCGAACACGCTGAGGCAGGCATCGCCCTCGGCAACGCCCAACCCGCGGCTGATCGCAGTAGCCGACGACATCCTCGGGCGTGGGGGGCGTATGGTGGATGCCATCCGCGCGATCGGACGCGGCGCTGACGCTTTCGAAGGCACACCGTTCGGCCTGAGCCTCTGATCAAGGCAGCCAGTCGGCCAGTTTTGCTTTCCTGACGTCTTGCAATAGGCGGATGAAGCCGTCGGCCTGATGCTCGGCCGTCAGCTTTCCCTTTTCTGCCGTGGCGATCGCAGCATTGCCGACGACGCCGTGCTTGTTGAGGTCGGTGGCGACCCAGGCGAAGGCATGCGTGCCGGTCTGGCGCAAAAGGTCGAATTGCTGCTCGGCATTGGCGACATTGGAGACGAAATTCTCGGCCTTGCCCATGTCGACCAGATCAGGCCGGAAATGCAGCATCAGCGAGGTCTCGACATCGCCGCCATGGATGCCTTGGCGGTCTTCCAGTTCCGGGTACATGCCTTCCGGCCGGCCGAAACGCTGCCAGCTCGTTTTCACCGCCAGCATGTCGAAGCGCACGCGCAGCTCGCGCGTGACGATGCCCATGATCTCCTCGTTGCCGCCATGCGAATTGACGACGACGAGCTTGCGCACGCCAGCCCGCGCGATGGAGACGCCGAGTTCCGTCCAGGCTTCGATCAACGTTGTCGCCGGCAAGGTCAGCGTGCCCGGCGAAAAGAGGTGCTCGTTGGATTTGCCGACTGCCTGCACCGGCAGGATGCGGATATCGAGATCGTCGGGCAGGCGCGTGATGACGGCGTCCAGCATGCCGTTCATGATGGTGGTGTCCGTCGAAACCGGCAGGTGAGGCCCGTGCTGCTCGATCGCCGCGACGGGTAGGACAGCGATCGTCCTCTCCGGATCGATCGAGGCATATTCGGTGGTCTTGTAGTCGCCCCACCAGACGCGTCTTTTTGTTTGGGCCACTGGAAACTCCGAAAAGAGAATAAAGGTTTGCGCTGCCCCTCATCCCGCTGCCGCAACCTTCTCCCCGTATAGCGACGGGGAGAAGGAGGAAGCTCCAGCGTTGACGCCTCCCTCTCCCCGTTTTTCACGGGGAGAGGGTAAGGGTGAGGGGCAGCGCCAATCTCTGGATCATTTAACGATAGAGCGAAGCGCTGTCGACTTACCCAGCCGCGATCACCTCGATCTCGACGTTGAACTCCGGCCGGGCGAAGCCGGAAACAATCATCAGCGTCGAAGCCGGCGCCGGATCAGAAAACAGCCGGTCACGCACGTCCATATAGGGCCGCAGATGCGCGCTGTCGGTGACGAAGGCGTTGATGCGCACGATGTCCTTCAGCGTCAGGCCGGCCTCGCCGAGAATTGCCGCGATATTGCCGAAGCAGAGCTCGGCCTGCGCGCCGGCATCCTCGGGGATCGCGTCATCCGGCCCAATGCCGAGCTGGCCGGAGCATAGGACAAGGCGCTTGCCTGCCGGCACTTCGACGCCGTGGCTGTAGCGCGCAAAGGGCGGTTTTATCGTTTTCGGGGTGAGGAATCTGAACATGAAAATCTCCGGGTCGACGCAAGCCTAGATCGGTTGAGCATCACGCTTCAAGCCATTGTGCATGCTTTCCAACCATGATGGACAGACGCCCGGAAAATGGGCACGATGCCGGGTGAAATGGCACAAGCGCGCCGCTGGAATTGCACGATGGCGTCATCATCCATGCAAACAGCCAATGGCATACGTCTTGCTTGAAGACTTTGTTACCCGGCGACAATCGCGCGGGCCGAAACAGGGGTGTTGTCGATGAACAGGAAATTCTGCTTCTCCGTCGGCGTGATCGCGCTTCTTGGCGCTTCCGCTTCGACCGCACTGGCAGCCGAAAAGATCACCTACATGACCAACTGGTTGGCCCAGGCCGAGCATGGCGGCTACTATCAGGCGGTTGCCGACGGCACCTATGCCGCCTGCGGCCTGGACGTCACCATCCAGCAGGGTGGACCGCAGGTTAGCGGCCGGCCGCTGCTTCTGGCCGGCAAGATCGATTTCTACATGGGCGGCAACCTGTTGCAGGCGTTCGATGCCGTGCAGCAGAACATTCCGCTGCGCATCGTTGCTGCTTCCTTCCAGAAGGAGCCGCAGGTGGTCATGTCCCATCCGGGGCAGGGTCTCGACAAATGGGAAGACCTGAAGAACGCCGACCAATACATCCTGGGCGACGAGGGCGCGCAGAGCTTCTTCCAGTGGATGATCACCGAATTCGGCTTCGATCCCGCAAAACGCGTGCCCTATACCTTCAATGCCGCGCCCTTCATTGCCAATACGAAGTCCATCCAGCAGGGCTACGTCACCTCGGAGCCTTTCGCGGTGGAGAAGGAAGGCGGCTTCAAGCCCAACACCTTCCTGCTAGCTGATTACGGCTTCAGCACCTACGCGACCACGATCGAGGCGATGCAGGACACGATCGACAAGCGGCCGGAAGTGGTAAAATGCTTCGTCGATGGCTCGGCCAAGGGCTGGTACAATTATCTCTACGGCGACAACAAGGCCGCCAACGAAGCGATCAAGAAAGACAATCCCGACATTACCGACGAGCAGATCGCGTTTTCGATCGAGCAGATGAAGAAGTTCGGCATCGTCGATTCGGGCGACGCGGAAAAGCTCGGCATCGGCGCCATGACCGACGAGCATATCGCAGGGTTCTACGCCAAGATGGTCAAGGCCAAGGTCATCCCCGAAGGCCTCGATATCAAGAAGGCCTACACGCTCGATTTCGTCAACAAAGGCGTGGGGCTCGACCTGAAGAAGTGAGCCCGGCTCCGGCGTAATGGTTCCATCGACAACAGTACCGGGCATGGAAGGCAGCGGAAAACCGCTGCTTTCTCTGCGCGCCGTGGGAAAGACCTTTTCCAACGGCGTGACCGCGCTCAGCAATGTCGACATGACGATCCGGGAGGGCGACTTCCTCAGCCTGCTCGGTCCGTCCGGCTGCGGCAAGTCGACGGCGCTGCGCATTATAGCCGGCCTGACCGCGCCGACCACCGGCACGCTGGACTGGTCGCGCAAGCCCGGCGAGGAAAGCTCCGTCGGCTTCGTTTTCCAGGAGCCGACGCTGCTGCCCTGGGCCAGTGTGTTAGACAATGTCTGGCTGCCGCTGCGGCTGAAGGGCGTTTCACGAAGCGATGCCGCACCGGCGGTTTCGCAGCTTCTTGAGCGCGTTCACCTGTCGGGCTTCGAAAATGCCGTGCCGCGCGAGCTTTCCGGCGGCATGAAGATGCGCGTGTCGATAGCCCGCGCACTGGTGACCAAGCCGCGTGTGCTGCTGATGGACGAGCCTTTTGCGGCGCTCGACGAAATCACGCGCTTCAAGCTCAACAACGATCTCCTCGAGCTCTGGCAGGACGAACGCTTCACCACGGTCTTTGTCACGCACAGCGTCTTCGAAAGCGTCTTTCTTTCCAACCGCATCGTCGTCATGGCCGCGCGTCCGGGCCGGGTGTTTCAGGAGGTCGAAGTCGACGCGCCCTATCCGCGCGATGAGGCGTTTCGCACGTCGCCCGCCTACGCCGCCCTATGCCGGCAGGCCTCCGATGTGCTGGTCAGCGCGATCAATTCCACGCATGGAGCGGCGGCATGACCGCTGTCGAAAGCCCCGTGGCAACGCTCGATCCCGAGGAAGCGCGGCGCCTCCGGCGGGAACGGCTGGAGCGCATCGGCAGCTGGGTTCTGCCGCTGGCGATCATGGTTCTGGCGATCTGGCTGTGGGACCGCATCTGCGTCTGGAACGAGATCCCGCAATATATCCTGCCGCGGCCGGGCGTGGTGCTGCAGACGCTGCACAACGATGCCGGTCTGCTGTTCGGATCCCTGCTGGTGACGCTGCGCATCACCTTTCTCGGCCTGCTTCTGGCGGTTGTCGGTGGTGTCGGGCTTGCGGTGCTGTTTGCCCAGTCGAAATGGGTGGAGATGTCGCTCTTCCCCTTCGCCATCGTGCTGCAGGTCACGCCGATCGTCGCGATCTTTCCGCTGATCAACATCTATGTCGACAACCAGACGGCCAAGCTGCTGCTCTGCGCCTGGATCGTTGCCTTTTTCCCGATCCTGTCCAACACCACGCTCGGGCTGAACTCGGTCGACCGCAATCTGCGCGACCTGTTCCGGCTCAACGGCGCGACGCGCTGGCAGGAGCTCTGGCATCTGCGCCTGCCGGCGGCGATGCCCTATTTTCTCGGTGGCTTGAAGATCGCCGGCGGCCTGTCGCTGATCGGCGCGGTGGTGGCCGAGTTCGTCGCCGGCGCTTCCGGCCAATCGTCGGGGCTCGCCTCGCGCATCATCGAGGCGGGCTACCGGCTCAACGCACCGAGATTGTTCGCAGCGCTGATCCTGATCTCGCTTGCCGGTATCGTCATCTTCCTCGTGCTTTCGCTGGTGTCGCATCTCATCCTGCGGCGCTGGCACGAAAGCGCGCTGAAGCAGGAGCGGTAGTGATGATCCTGCTCGCATTTCGCTGCCCCTCATCCCCCTGCCGGGACCTTCTCCCCGTGAACGGGGAGAAGGGGGCTAGCCGCAGCGCCTCCACTTCTCCTTCTCCCCGTCACTATACGGGGAGAAGGTCCCGGCAGGGGGATGAGGGGCAGCAATGACATCTATCCAGATACCCACCTCCGGCAACTACACCCTCGTCAATGCCCGAGTGCACTCCTCACTCACGCCCGACTTTGCCGCATCCTTCGACGCAGACGGCTTTGCGCTCGCCGACATTTCGGTCACGGGCGGGAAGATCGCCATCATCAACGCAACTGAGCTAGCCGCCGACGCCATCGACCTCAAAGGCCGCATCGTCCTGCCGTGTTTCGTCGATTGCCACACCCATATCGACAAGGGCCACATATGGCCGCGAACGCCGAACCCGGACGGTTCCTTTCCGGGCGCGCTGGTCGCGACGGGAAACGACCGCGCTGCGCGGTGGACTGCCGAGGATGTCGCGCGGCGCATGGATTTCTCCCTGCGCGCGGCCTACGCCCACGGCACCAAGGCGCTGCGCACCCATATCGACAGCGTGCCGCCCCAGGAAGAAATCTCCTGGCCGGTTTTCGAGGAGATGCGCGAGCGCTGGAAAGGTCGCATCGAGCTGCAGGGAGCCTGCCTGCTCGGCATCGATGGCGTGCGCGACGCGGCATGGTTCGAGCGGTTGGCGAAGCAGGTGGCGGCTGCCA
This sequence comes from Mesorhizobium sp. DCY119, assembly GCF_003590645.1. Classification (NCBI taxonomy): domain Bacteria; kingdom Pseudomonadati; phylum Pseudomonadota; class Alphaproteobacteria; order Hyphomicrobiales; family Phyllobacteriaceae; genus Mesorhizobium; species Mesorhizobium sp. DCY119. Next base: position 2,263,276 of record NZ_CP031834.1, read on the forward strand.
AAGGCGTGCTCGGCGCGGTCGCCTATATGGTGCCCGACCTCGATGAACTGCTCGACCGCATGTTCCGCACTGCGATCGATCTCGGCCTAGATCTCGATTTCCATGCCGACGAAACTGCCGATATCTCCGCGGTCGGGCTGAAAAAGATCGCCGAAGCCGCATTGCGCCATCGCTTCACGGGAAAAATCCTCGTCGGCCATTGCTGCTCGCTGGCGCGCCAGCCGGACGCCGAGGTGCTGGACACGCTCGACAAGGTGGCGCGCGCCGGCATTGCGGCGGTGTCACTGCCGATGTGTAATCTCTACCTTCAGGATCGCCGTCATGATGGCACCACGCCACGTTGGCGCGGCGTGACGCTGCTGCACGAGATGAAGGCGCGGGGCATCCCGGTTTCCGTCGCCTCCGACAACACGCGTGATCCCTTCTATGCCTATGGCGATCTCGACATGCTGGAGGTCTATCGCATGGCGACGCGCATCCTGCATTTCGACCACCCGGTGAGTGACTGGCCGAAATCGGTCGCGGCGACGCCGGCAGAGGTGATGCGGCTCGACGGGGTGGGCGGCTTAAGCGTCGGCGATGCCGCCGACTTCATTGTCTTCAAGGGCCGAAGCTGGACCGAACTCCTGTCGCGGCCGGAATCGGACCGCATCGTCGTCCGCAATGGCAAGGCCATCGCGCGCGAACTGCCCGACTATGCCGAACTCGACGACCTGATGGTGACCTGATGGACATTGCGGCGCTGAAGCGCGAACTCGACGGCCTGAAGATCGAAGACAATCCGGCGATCGTGCAGCAGAAGAGCCGCGATTTCTACTGGTACAGCCCTGTTCTGAAGCGCCAGCTCGAAAACGTAACCGCCGATCTTGTCGTCTCGCCCAGGAACCAGGGCGAGGTCGTGCGCGTGCTTGCCGCCTGTCACCGCCTCGGCATTCCGGTGACGCCGCGCGGCACCGGCACCGGCAATTATGGTCAGGCCATGCCACTGTCGGGTGGCGTTGTGCTGTCGCTCGCCGAGATGAGCGAGATCACCACGATTGCACCGGGGCGCGTCATTTGTGGGCCGGGCGCCATCCTCGCCGATATCGACCGGGCGACGCGCGCGCATTCAGGCCAGGAACTGCGCCTGCATCCCTCGACCTACAACACCGCTTCCATCGGCGGTTTCATTGCCGGCGGCTCAGGTGGGGTCGGCTCGATCAATTTCGGCGGCTTGCGCGATTTCGGCAATGTCATTCGCCTGCTCGTCGTCACCATGGAGGCCGAGCCGAAGGTGCTCGACCTCACCGGCGAGGACCTGCACAAGGTCACCCATGCCTATGGCACCAATGGCATTATTGTCGAAGTCGAGATGCCGCTGACGGCGTCCTATGACTGGATCGACGTGATCGTCGGTTTCGACAGTTTCATCGGGGCGGCGCGCTACGGCAATGCGCTCGCCTGCCAGGACGGGCTTTTGACCAAGCTCATCACGCCGATCGCGGCACCGGTGCCGCAGGATTATTTCAAACGCCACCAGCGCTTCTTCCGGCCGGGGCAGAGCATCTGCCTCGCCATGGTCGCGCCGCAGTCGCTCGATGCTTTTCTGGCCTTCACGCGCCGCGAGGGCGGGGAAGTCGTGATGAACGCAGCCAGCATGTCGGAGGCGGAGAAAAAGGGCCTGCCGCCGGCCTTCGAGCTTGCCTGGAACCACACGACCTTGCGGGCGCTGCGCGTCGATCCCGCGATCACCTACCTCCAGTCGCTCTACCCATTCCCGAACCAGCTGGCTCTGGTCGAGAAAATGGACGCGATGTTTCCGGGCGAGGTGTTTTCCCATCTCGAATTCGTACGCTTCGACGGCAACATCACCTGTTTCGGCCTGCCGCTGGTGAAATTCACCAGCGAAGAACGGCTCGATGAGATCATTCGCTTGCATGAGGAGAATGGCTGTCCGATCTTCAACCCGCACCGCTACACGCTGGAGGAGGGCGGCATGAAGCAGACGGACGATATTCAGCTCGCCTTCAAGCGCGAGGCCGACCCGCAAGGACTGCTCAATCCCGGCAAGATGATCGCCTGGGAAAATCCCGACTACGACTACCGGTCGGGCAAGACCTTTCTGTTCAAGGGTTTGCAGCGGGCGGGTTGACGGAGCAGGCATGAACATCCTCGTCCTCTACGCCAATCCGGTCGAGACAAGCTTTGGCGCTGCAGTTCACAGCCTGATCGTTGAACGGTTGAGGACGAAGGGACATAGTGTCGACGACTGTGATCTTTATGGCGAAGACTTCGACCCGCGCCTCACGCGCGCCGAGCGCATTGGTTATCACGATGTTCCCGCCAACATCGAAAGCGTTCACACCTATGTCGAACGCCTGCGCCGCGCGGATGCGCTGGTGCTCTCCTTTCCTGTGTGGAACTACGGCTATCCCGCTATCCTGAAAGGCTTTTTCGATCGCGTCTTTCTGCCCGGCGTGTCGTTCAAGCTGGTCGCTGGCCGGACCGTTCCGACGCTCCACAATGTCAAAAAGGTCGCCGCAGTCACCACTTATGGCGGCAGCCGGCTCGCGGCGTTTGTTGTCGGCGACCCGCCGCGAAAGATCATCACGCGGGTGCTGCGCGCGACGGTGAAGCCGGGCGCGCCGGTTTCCTATCTGGCGCATTATTCCATGAACCTCTCGACGCCCGCCTCGCGCGAAAAATTCATGGCTAAGGTCTCGGCCCAGATGGACGCCTTCTGATGCGGGTGCTGGTGGTCTATTGCCATCCTGTGCCTGAAAGTTTTTGTGCTGCGGTTCGTGATGCGGCGATAGAGGCGATCCACGCCAAGGGCTGCGAAGCGCGTCTCGTCGATCTCTACGCGGAAAACTTCGACCCCGTCATGCGCGACGACGAGCGGCGATTCTACAATGATCGTCGGCCGCTGGACCCGGCGCTTGAAGCGCATATCGAGCATCTGAAATGGGCGCAGGCGATCGTCTTCATCTATCCGACATGGTGGTATGGCCTGCCGGCCATGCTGAAGGGTTGGCTCGACAGGGTGTGGGCGACGGAGGTCGCCTTCGAATTGCCCAAGGGCAAGGGTGCGATCAAGCCGCTGATGACGCATGTGTCGAAGATCGCCGTCATCACCACCTGCGGCGCTCCGCGCTGGTGGTCACATGTCGTCGGCCATCCCGGCCGCAAGACCATCCTGCGCGGCATTCGCGCGCTCTGCGCCCGGCGCTGCCGCACTATGTTCCTGGCGCACTATATGATGGATACCTCGACGCCGAAAAGCCGCGAGGCGTTTCTGGGGCAGGTGAGGCGAAAGCTGGCGGCTTTTTGAGAGGTTGCAGTGGTCTTTCTTCTCTCCGTTCACGGGGAGAAGATGCCGGCAGGCAGATGAGGGGCAGCGCTTGCCTCTCAGAAGTTGGAGCCGCCCCTCATCCGACCCTTCGGGCCACCTTCTCCCCGTGAACGGGGAGAAGGAATAAGCGCTACATCCTGACCCGTTCCGACTTCGGATCATACATCGGCTTCAACGATGCCTCGGCCTTGAAGCGTTCGCCGGCGATCTCGATCTCGTAGGAGGAACCGAGCACATCCGCTTCGCTCTCGCCCTTAGCCGGCACGTAGCCAAGACCGATGGCACCGCCGAGGTGATGGCCGTAATTGCCCGAGGTGACCGTGCCGACGATCTTGCCGTCGCGCACGATCGCCTCGTTGTGGAACAGCAGCGGTTCCGGGTCGGTGAGGCGGAATTGCACCAGCCGGCGTGACAGGCCGGCATCCTTCTTCGCCAGCACGGCGTCGCGGCCGATAAAGTCGCCCTTGCCGGTCTTCACGGCAAAGCCGAGGCCGGCTTCCAGCACATGATCCTCGTCGGTGATGTCGTGGCCGAAGTGGCGGAACGCCTTCTCGATGCGGCAGGAATCCAGCGTGTGCAGGCCGCAGAGTTTCAGGTCGAATTCGCGCCCGGCGTCTTCCAGCGCCTCGAAGACATGGGCGGTCTGGTCGGTCGAGACATAGAGTTCCCAGCCGAGTTCGCCGACATAGGTGACGCGGTGCGCGCGCGCCAGCCCCATGCCGATCTCGATCTCCTGGAAGGTGCCGAACGGATTGTTCGCATTCGAAAAATCGTTTGGGCTGATTTTTTCGATCAGTTCGCGAGAACGCGGACCCATCAGGCAGAGCACGCTTTCTGAAGCCGTCACATCGGTGATGACGACGAACTCGTCGCGCAGATGCTTGCGCAGCCATGCCAGGTCGCGCTGCAAGGTCGCGCCGGGCACGACGGCGAAGAAGGCCGTTTCGGAAAGACGCGAAACGGTGAGGTCGCTCTCGATGCCGCCGCGATTGTTCAGCATCTGCGTGTAGACGATCTTGCCGGGTGCGACATCGAGATCGTTGGCGCACATGCGTTGCAGGAAGGCCAGCGCATCGCGGCCCTCGATCCTGATCTTGCCGAAGGAGGTCATGTCGAACAGGCCGACATTGTTGCGCACGGCCAGATGCTCGTCGCGCTGGTTGTCGAACCAGTTCTGTCGCTTCCAGGAATATCTGTATTCGCGCTCCTGGCCTTCGCGGGCGAACCAGTTGGCGCGTTCCCAGCCGGCGACTTCGCCGAAAACGGCTCCGCGCGCCTTCAGTTGCTCATGGATAGGCGAGCGGCGCACGCCGCGCGAAGTCGCCATCTGGCGGTAGGGGAAATGGTCGGCATAGAGAAGGCCGAGCGTTTCGGAGACGCGCTCCTTGAGGTAGGCGCGGTTCTTCTGAAAAGGCTGGGCGCGGCGGATATCGACTTCCCACAGATCGAAGGGCGCTTCGCCGTCATTGATCCACTGCGCCAGCGCCATGCCGGCACCGCCTGAGGAGACGATGCCGATGGAATTGTAGCCGGCCGCCACCCAGTAGCCGCCGAGTTCCGGCGCTTCGCCGAGATAGTAGCGGTCGTCGGGCGTGAAGCTTTCAGGGCCGTTGAAGAAGGTGTGGATGCCGGCGGTGCCGAGCATTGGCATGCGGTTCACGCCCATTTCGAGGATTGGCTCGAAATGCTCGAAATCCTCGGGCAGCTGGTCGAAGCAGAAATCCTCCGAAATGCCGTTCATGCCCCACGGCTTGGCGATGGGTTCGAAGGCGCCAAGCATCATCTTGCCGGCGTCTTCCTTGTAGTATGCGCATTCGTCCGGCACGCGCAGGACGGGGAGGCGGCCAAGACCCTCGATGGCTTCGGTGACGAGATAAAAATGCTCGCAGGCGTGCAGCGGCACGGTCACGCCCGACATCGCGCCAAGCTCGCGCGCCCACATGCCGGCGCAGTTGATCACCACATCGCTTTCTATCGTGCCTTGCTCGTCATCCTTGGCCCACGAAACGCCGGTGACGCGGCCGTTCTTCTGGTGCACGGCTGTGACTTTGACGTTCTCGACGATCTTCGCGCCGCGCTGGCGTGCGCCTTTGGCCAGCGCCATGGCGATGTTGGCAGGGTCGCACTGGCCGTCGAGCGGCAGGTGCACCGCGCCGACCACGTCGGCCACGTTGAGATGCGGATACATCTCCTTGACTTCATTAGGCGAAATCTCGCGCACATCGACATCGAAGGCGCGCGCCAGCGAGGCCTGGCGGTAGATTTCGTGCTTGCGCTCCTCGGTCAGCGCAACGGTGATGGAGCCGACCTGGCGCATGCCGGTGGCGACTTCGGTTTCTTCTTCCAGCTTGACGTAGAGGTCAGCGGAATATTTGGCGAGCCGCGTCATGTTCTGCGAGGCGCGCAGCTGGCCGATCAGCCCCGCCGCATGCCAGGTGGTGCCGGAGGTAAGCTGCTTGCGCTCCAGAAGCACGATGTCGGTCCAGCCAAGCTTGGCGAGGTGATAGGCGACCGAACAGCCGGATACGCCGCCGCCGATGATGACGGCGCGGGCCTTTTGCGGCAGAGAACTCATGCTTGCTTGCTTTCCTTGGATGGGCTGTAGGCAGCGGCAAAGCGCTTCAGGCGTTCGGCTGCTTCCAGAAGAATTTCCTCCGGCTGGCAGAGGCTGATGCGGATATGGCCGGCGGCGGCGTCGCCGAAGCTGACGCCGGGCATGACGGCGACCTTCTCGCTGTTGAGGAACGCCCAGGCGAAGCTTTCGCAGTCCGGCTCTATGGCGCTGATGTCGAGCATGACATACATGCCGCCTTCGGAGCCGCGCACGGTGACATTGTTCAGCCCGCGCACGGCGTCGAGAAAGACGGCGCGCCGTGCCGCATAGCGCTCGGCTATCTCCTTGACGCCGTATGCATTCTCCATTGCCTCGACCGCTGCGCGGCTGACAAAGTCAGTCAGCCCGTAGGTGGTGACGAGATTTAGGCTGATGAGCAGGCTGACCAGTTCCTTCGGCGCCGTCAGCCAGCCGATGCGCCATCCGGTCATGCCGTGGCTTTTCGACATGGAATTGATGACCAGCGTGCGCTCGGCCATGCCGGGCAGCGAGCGCGGCGAGACATGCTCGCCACCGCCCAGCGTCCAGTAAACCTCGTCGCAAAACAGCCAGAGATCATGCTTGCGGCAGATTTCCGCGATGCCTTCCAGGCTTTTGCGGGAATATACGGCACCCGTCGGGTTGTTGGGCGTGTTGATGAGGATCGCCTTGGTGCGCGGCTGCAAGGCGGCAGTGATGTCTTCGGCGCGCGGCTGGAAACCGTCCTCGGCGCGGGTCTCGACGATGGTGAACTCAGCGCCCGCCGCCCGGAATGTCGGCGGGTAGGTCGCATAATAAGGCGCAACGACGATGGCGTGGTCGCCTGGATCAAGCGCGGCCTGCGCGGCGGCAAACAGCGCGAGCTGCCCGCCCGGCGTGGCGATCACCTCGTCGGCAGTGGTGGGCACGCCGGTGCATTGCGTGGAAAGCTTCGCCATGGCCGCGCGCAGGCGCGGGATGCCGGGAAGCTGCGTGTAATGGTGGTAGCCGGCGCGCACGGCGGTGACGCAGGCTTCGACCGTCTCAGTGGGCGTGTCGAAATCATGATCGCCGACCGAAAGCATGATGATGACCTCGCCTGCCTCCTTGCGGTTCATGGCGGCGAAATGGACTTCCCAGCCATCCTTGCCGGAGGGCGTGATGCCGGAAATGCGGGATGAGGGTTTGGGCATCTTATGCTCTCAATCTTTCGTTCTTCGGGTCCCACAGGGGCTGGTCTTCCTGCACCACTGCGGGGAAATTCTCGCCGAAGATTTCCACCTGAACTTTCGTGCCGGGCACCGCCAGATCGGCGCGGATGGTGCCGAGCGCGATCGACTTGCCGACGCGGTAGCCCCAGCCGCCCGACGTGGTTTCGCCGACGATCCTGCCTTCATAGAGAACGGTCGACATGTAGGGCGCGTCGTGAGCGCCAGCCTCGACCACCAGCGTGACGAAGCGCTTCTTCACGCCCTGCTGCCGCTCGCTCAGAAGTGCGGCCTTCCCCTTGAAATCCGGCTTGTCCCATTTGACGAAGCGCTCGAGCCCACCCTGAAGCACCGTGTAGTCGGTGGAAAGATCGCCCTTCCAGGCGCGATAACCCTTTTCCAGCCGCAGCGAATCCAGCGCGAACATGCCGAAAGGTTTCAGGCCGTGTTTCTGCCCGGCGGTCCAGACGGCGTCGAAGATCGTCGCCGTATCTTCGATCTTGCTGTGGATTTCCCAGCCGAGTTCGCCGGCAAAGGAAACGCGCACGAGCTGGCACCAGCGGCCGGCGATCTGCACGGATTGATGCGACAGCCATGGCAGCGACAGGTCGGCGTCCGTTACGCCGGCCAGTATCGCACGGGAATTCGGCCCCGAAAGAATCTGGCACGAAAAGGCGTCGGTCATGTTTTTGAGTGAGATTTGAGTCGCTTGCGGCAGATGCTTCTGAAGCCACTCGAAATCGTGCCACTCGGCAACGGCCGCCGTGATCAGGAAGAAAAAGTCCTCGCCAAGCGCCATGATCGACATTTCGGTGACGATACGGCCCTTGTCGTCGGCGAAATAGGCAAGCCCGATACGCCCGGGCTTCGGCACCACGCCGGTGATCAGTGAAGACAGCCAGTCGCGCGCGCCGGCGCCTTCCACGCGGAAGCGCGAGAAGCCGGGCAGGTCGAGAATGCCGGCCGTGTCGCGCACGGCCAGGCATTCCTCGCGAATGCGTTTCTCCCACGGCCCAGTGCGCGCAAAAGTCTGGGTGGATTCCTCCGAGGTGTCGTCGCCTTCCTTCGCGAACCACGTCGCGCGCTCCCAGCCATTATAGGCGTTGAACTGTGCGCCGAGGGCGGCGATGCGGTCGTGGATGGGCGACAGTTTTTGTCCACGGCCAGCCGGCCAGGCGTGGTGCGGAAAGTGGATCGCATATTCGTGGCCGTAGATTTCCATGCCCTTGGCCACGGCATAGTCCTTATCGGCGGCGAATGAGGTGAAGCGGCGCGGGTCGCAGGACCACATGTCCCATTCGGTCTGGCCTTGCGTCACCCATTCGGCCAGCACCTTGCCGGCCCCGCCGGCCTGGGCGATGCCGAAGGTGAAGACGCAGGCCTCGAAGGCATTGGGCACGCCGGGCATCGGGCCGATCAGCGGGTTGCCGTCGGGCGCGTAGGGGATAGGGCCGTTGATGACCTTGGAAAGCCCTGCGGTGCCGAGGATCGGCACGCGGGCGATGGCGTCGTTGAGATACCATTCCAGCCGCTCCAGATCGTCCGGATAGAGCTGGAACGAAAAATCATCGGGCATCGGATCGTCGGCGGTTGCCCAATGGGCGCGGCAGTTGCGCTCATAGGGGCCGAGATTCATGCCGTTCTTTTCCTGCCGCAGGTAATAGGAGCTGTCGACGTCGCGCAGCAGGGGCAGCTTGTGCCCAGCCTCCTTCGACCAGGCGGCGAGTTCAGGAATTTCCTCGAACAGGATGTATTGATGGCTCATCACCATCATCGGCACGTCGCGGCCGAACATCTTTCCGACCTCCTGCGCCCGGTAGCCGGCGGCGTTGACGACATATTCGCAGCGGATTTCGCCTTGCGCGGTCTCGATCACCCATTCGCCATTCTCGCGGCGCACGCCGCTGACCGGGCAGAAGCGGATGATCTTGGCGCCCATGTCGCGCGCGCCCTTGGCAAGAGCCTGGGTCAGCTGCGCCGGGTCGATGTCGCCGTCGCTCGGGTCGTAGAGCGCGCCCTGCAACTCATGCGTTTCGATGAAGGGATAGCGGCGCTTGATCTCGTCGTTGCCGACAACCTCGATGTTCAGGCCCTGATAACGCCCCATGCCTTTGGCGCGCTGGAACTCCTGCATGCGCTCCTTCGAGTGGGCAAGCCGCAGCGAACCGGTGACGTGATAGTTCATGGGGTAGTCGACTTCTGCCGCCAGCCCCCGGTAAAGCTCGGTCGAATAGCGCTGCATGTTCATCAGCGACCAGGATGACGAGAAGGTCGGCACGTTGCCTGCCGCATGCCACGTCGAGCCGGAGGTCAGCTCGTTCTTTTCCAAGAGCACGCAGTCGGTCCAGCCGGCCTTGGCCAGATGATAGAGCGCTGAGACGCCGACAGCCCCGCCGCCGATGATGACCACGCGCGCCGTTGTCGGAAAATCAGCCATCGAACTCTTCTCCTCCTCAATTCCTCAATAGACCGGCGGCGAGATCACCCATATGACCACAGCCGGTTCGTTCCCCGGATTCTTCCATCGGAACGGCTTGCCATCGAACCTGAAACTGTCGCCTTCTGCGAGGCTGTGCCAGTTGCCGTCGATCTCGATGTCGAAGCGGCCTGAGACGAGATAGCCGGCTTCTTCGGTCGGGCGATGCGCCGCCGTCTTCAATTCTGCGCCGGGCGCGAATTCGGAGCGCAGCATTTCGAAGCTTCCGCCAAGGTCCGGCGAAAGAAGCTCTTCCACCAGGCCGGAATCGCTTGTGCCAAGGGAGCGGCGGCGACCGGCGCGCACGATCACGCCGCGCTCGGCCTCTTCCGGTACGTCATGACCGAAGAACAGGCTGACCGGCACGCCGAACAGATCGGCGAAGGCGCGCAGGTCACCGATCGAAGGCGTCGACAGGCCGCGCTCGACCTGGCTCAGCCAGCCGACCGAACGCCCAAGTTTCAGCGCAATCTCGGACAATGTAAGGCCTCGCGCCTTTCGCAGCGCGCGCAGATCCCGCGCCAGCAGCGCGTTTGCGCCGTCTGCAAGGGGGCCATCCGCCGCGATGTGCCGGGACTTTTGAAGCGACATGAAAATTCCTCGAGAAATTTCATCAGATGTCAATTTCGTGAAAAATTCAAGCAGAATTTCATGGAACGCAGGTAGTGCTTGCGAGAGTTAAGAGGCTGGTGCAAATGCAGGTTTCGCGAAAGGATGATGAGGAGCGTTCTTTGGATCGCAGCCGCATCGAGAAGGAACTGTTCATGCTGGCACGTGGGGCCGCAGCCAACGCCAAGGACGAAACTGCGATCGTCGACGAGGCCATCGTGTCGCGTCGTTCGGTACGCGCTTTCCTGCCGACGCCGGTCGATGACAAGGTGATCCGGGAAATCCTGGATGTCGCCGCGCGCGCGCCGTCGGGCACGAACATGCAGCCATGGAAGGTCTACGTCACCAAGGGCGAGAGCAAGCAGCGTATCACCGACGCCATCCTCAATTCCGGCATCCGGGCGGAAAAGGCGAACTGGGACGAGTACAAATACTATCCCGACCAGTTCTTCGAGCCCTATCTGGCGCGCCGCCGCGCCAACGGCTTCGGCCTCTACAGCGTGCTTGGCATCGGCCGGCGCGAGGTCGAGCGCATGCGGGCGCAGCACGACCGCAACTTCGTCTTCTTCGACGCGCCGGTCGGCATGATCTTCACCATCGACCGCCGGCTCAACCAGGGCTCGTGGATCGACTACGGCATGTTCCTGCAGAACATCATGATCGCAGCGCGGGGCAGGGGCCTGCACACCTGCCCGCAGGCGGCATTCGCGCCCTATCACAACCAGATCAGGCCGGTTCTTGATATCCCGGATGAGGAAATCGTCGTCTGCGGCATGGCGCTCGGCCATGAAGACACCACCAAGCCGGAAAGCACCTTCCGCACCGACCGCGCGCCACAGGAAGAGTGGGTGACATTCAAGGAATAATTGCCGCAAGGCGGCCGGCTTCACGGCTGGTCGTTCAGGCGATTTTCCAGATTGGCGATGACGCCGCGCAGCATCGCCAGAAAAGCTTCCCTGTCGGGGCCCTCCAGACCTTCGAGCGCATCGGCATTGACTGCGGCGATTGCCGCTCGCACGTCGAGTGCTTTTTTCATTGCGGAGGGCGTCAGCGAGAACAGGGCACTTCTGCCGTCCTCCGGGTTTGGGACGCGCGCGACGATGCCGTCGCGTTCCATGCGCGACAGCGTTGCGGCCATGGTCGGCTGCTCGATCGCAGCAATTTCGGTCAGCGCTTTCTGTGACATGGCACCGCCATCGCCAAGCGCGAAAAAGACAGGCAGTTGGCCGGATGACAGGCCGAGTTCCTTCAATCGTCGGTCGATGGCTTTCGCAAACAGGCGCGCCGCCCAGTTGGTGAGATAGCCGGCTGATTTCTCGCGCGAAAACTTCATCTGCATAGCTTGCGATTTATATCGCATGCTACGGTCACCGCAAGCGCGCTACCTCACCTCGTAACCGACCTCTTCCGAGGCATGGCACAGGGCGGTCCAGAACGATCGTGCGAAAGAGCGGAAGACATAGACGTCGAACTGCGTCGGCGCGCTGCGCTGGATCTGGGCGAAAATGTCGTGATGCACGGTCGAGCGCCCGGCGCCGACCGGGAAGGCGGTCGGCGAAAAGTCGATGGCGAAGAATTTTGCCAGCACCCATTCCGCCTTCGGCCCAGTGATGCGGATCGCCGTGCGGCCATGCGAGAGGTCGGTCACAGCCCCGGTCTCCGCCTTGACGGATTTCGCGAAGGCCTCAGTCAGCCCTTCCTGCTCGTCAACGATGAGGAATTTTCCCGGCGCAAAGCCGAAGGCAGCCTTCGTGCCGGTTGCCGTTCCCCCGCCTGCGCCGTCCGGCAGCGTCAGGCCGGCGACCTTCTTGATGGCCGCGATGATCGCCTTTTCCTCGCCGTGCCATGCCGCGAGCTGGACGATCGAGCCCGGCGCGGTTTCGGACAGATAAACGCCGACGCCATCGGAAAAATTGCCGCGCGTGCCCGGCTTCCACACCGGCTTCAGCGGTGATTCCTGCTCAACCATGCATGCGGCTCCCTTCCGGATCGAAGAAATGGTGGCTGACGATCTCGACCGGGCCGAAGCGCTTGCGCAGCGGATCGGAGATGAAGGCGCGGGTGCCACGCCGCGCCTTGCCGCCCTTGACCAGTGCCAGGCCGATATATTTGCCGAGCGACGGCGAATAGCACGCGGCGGTGAGATGGCCGAGCGAGCCGTGCGGATTGGCCTCGTCCAGCTCCTCGACGATATGCGCGCCGCCATTCAGCGGGCGGTTGTCGAGCGAGACGATGCCGACGAGTTGCAACCGATCGTCTGCGACCAGCCCTTCGCGGTCCATCATCGCCGAGCCGATGAACGGCTTCTTCTTCGACAGCATCCAGTCGAGATGCAGGTCGCGCGCGGTGGTGCGGCCGTCGATTTCGGCGCCGGTGACATGGCCCTTCTCGATGCGCATGGTGCCGAGCGCTTCCAGCCCATAGGGCACGATGGCGAAGGGCTCGCCAGCCGTCATCAACGCTTGCCAGACATGGGTGCCGTGGCCCGCGCCGCTATAGACCTCGTAGGCCAGTTCGCCGGAGAAGGAGAGGCGGCAGATCATCACCGGCGCGCCGTCGATCTCGCCGTAGACGATGCCCATGAAGGGCAGGGCGTCATTGTCGACCTTGGTGCCGGTGACGCAGGCGGCGAGTACGTCGCGCGATTTCGGCCCGGAGATGGCAGCACCCGCCCACTGGTCGGTCACCGAGGTCAGTTGCACCTTCAGCTCCGGCCAGACGACATCGAGCAGATATTCCAGATGCTGCATGACCTTGCCGGCATTGGCGGTGGTGGTCGTCATCAGGAAATCATGCTCGCCGAGCCGCCAGGTCGTGCCGTCGTCGAGGACAAGGCCGTCCTCGCGCAGCATCAGGCCGTAGCGCGCCTTGCCGATGGCAAGGGTGGAGAACATGTTGGTGTAGACGCGGTCCAGAAACGCGCCGGCGTCCGGTCCCTGCACGGCGATCTTGCCGAGCGTAGAGACATCGACAAGCCCGACGCTGCCGCGCACGGCCTTGGTTTCGCGCACATAGGCCTGCTCTACGGTCTCGCCGGAGAGGCCGTAGATCATCGGGCGATGCCACAGGCCGGCGGCGTAGAACTCCGCGCCATTCTCGACATGCCAGTCATACATCGGCGTCAGGCGCTCGGGGCGGATGTCGCCATAGCGCTCGCCGGCCAGCGAGCCGACCGAGACCGGCGCGAAAGGCGCGCGAAACCGCGTCGTACCGACGTCCGGGATCGGCTTTCCCAGCGTTTCGGCCATGATGGCAAGGCCCGGAATGTTCGAGGTCTTGCCCTGGTCGGTCGCCATGCCAAGCGTCGTGTAGCGCTTCAGGTGCTCGACGGAGACGAACCCTTCGCGGTGGGCGAGGCGCACGTCATCGGCCGTCACGTCATGCTGGAGGTCGACGAAGGCCTTGCCCTTGGCCTTGATCTCGAAGACCGGCGCTGGGTTCGGGTCGAAGGCGTCGGCGTCTACCGAAGGCAGATCGTCCGCCTTGCTGTCGGCGGCACCCGCTGCGGAAAGTCCTGCGGCATAGCCTTCCGCGATCGCCTTTTCAGTCGAGAAACTGCCGTTGAACGCGCCGGCGCCGACCCAGTTCTGCGTTGGCTTCGGCGGCAGGAAGGCTTGCAGGTCGTTGTCCCATTCGGGCTTCAAGCCGGCCTGGCTGGCAAGGTGGATCGTCGGCGACCAGCCGCCCGAAACCAGCAGGCAGTCGGCATGGATGCTGCGCGGATCGCCCGACAGCGCACCCGTCGCGGCATTGATGCGCTGGACCTTGATGCCGGAGACCTGCGCGCCGCCTTCGGTGGCGACGACGGCGTGGCCGGCGAGGTATTCGCCGCCGACTTCGCGTGCGATTTCGCGTCCCGCGACCGATGTATCGTCGCGTACGTCCACCATGACGACGATCTCGGCGCCGGCCTTCTTCAGCGCTTCCGCGGTGCGATAAGCGCTGTCATTGTTGGTGAAGATCGCGACCTTCTGCCCCGGCAGCACGCCATATTGGTTGACGTAACGCAGGGCTGCACCCGCCAGCATCACGCCCGGCCGGTCGTTGCCCGGAAACACCAGCGGCCGCTCAAAAGCGCCCGTCGCCAGCACGACCGCTTGCGTGCGGATCGTCCAATGGCGATGGCGCGGCTCGCCCTTCGCCGGCGTATTCCTGTGGTCGGCCACACGCTCGATCGCCGACAGCGTGTTGCCGTCGTAATAGCCCCAGACGGTGGTGCGCGGCAGCACGCGGACGTTCTCGTGCGTCTTCAGGTCGCGCAGCATGCCGGCTGCCCATTCGGTCGCGGGCATGCCGTCGATCGTCTCGCCGGACCAGTTGGCCGAGCCGCCTGGCGCCGCGTCGAGTTCGGCCAGCATCACACGCGCACCATTGTCAGCGGCCGCCTTCGCCGCCATCAGCCCGGCGGGACCGGAGCCGACCACCAGCACGTCGCAGAAGGCGTTCATGCGCTCGTAGCGCGACGGGTCCTTTTCCAGTCCGGCACTACCGAGACCGGCGGCGCGGCGGATGAACCATTCGCAGAACATCCAGAAGCGCGTACCTTTCAGCGGGCCGATCACCGGTCCCATGAAGGTCTTGTAGTAGAAGCCGGCGCCCAGCACCTTGCTGCCGAGCTGGTTCAGCGCGCCGACATCATAGGCGAGCGAGGGGAAGCGGTTCTGGCTGACGACGTTCAGCCCGTCATAGATCTCCAGCATTGTCGCCGGGATATTTGGCTCGCGCACCGCACCGCTCAGCACCGTCACCAGCGCATTGGGCTCGTCGATGCCGGCAGTCAGCACGCCGCGCGGGCGGTGGTATTTGAACGAGCGGGCAAACAGCGTCACGCCATTGGCAAGCAGCGCCGATGCCAGTGTATCGCCCGCATGGCCGGTGAACTGCCTGCCGTCGAAGGTGAAGCGGATTGTGCGCAGGCGGTCGATCCGCCCGCCGGAAATGGCGCGGCGCGGGCTCATGCCTTGGCTCCGGTCTTGCGGCGGCTGTCGGACTTTTTGTGGCCGGCATCGCGGGCAAAGGAGACGCTGCTGACGACATGCGTCAGCGTATTGCGCGTCACGGCAAGATGCGCGCGGCAACCACCGGAATGCTGCCAGATCTCATGGTGCTCGCCCGCCGGATTGAGCCGGTCATAGACATAGGCGTTCCAGACCTCCTGGTCGGTCGAGGCGGGATCCGGCCGGGTTCGGTTGCCGTCACCCTGATAGGTGTATTCGGAAACGTCGCGCGGGCCGCAATAGGGACAGGTGATCAGCATCTGGGTTCTCTAATGCAGCCGCGGGGTCGAACCCTGGCCCTTGTCGTCGATGATGGTGCCGCGATGGAAACGGTCGAGCGTGAACGGCGCGTTGAATTCGTGCGGCTCGTCGCGGGCGATGGTGTGGGCAAAGCACCAGCCGGAAGCGGGCGTCGCCTTGAAGCCGCCATAGCACCAGCCGCAGTTCAGATACATGCCGGGCAGGGGACCGGTGGTGATGATGGGCGAGCCGTCCATCGACATGTCGCAGACGCCGCCCCATGAACGGAGCACGCGGACGCGGGCAAGGCTCGGGAACAGCGCCAGCATCTCGCTCATCACTTCCTCGACGATCGGCAGATTTCCGCGCTGGGCGTAGCTGTTGTAGCCATCGAGGTCGCCGCCATAGACGAGGCCGCCCTTGTCGGATTGCGAGGCGTAGAAATGGCCCATGCCGAAAGTGAGAACCGTATGCAGGAAAGGTTTCAGCGATTCCGAGACGAAGGCCTGCAGCACATGGCTTTCGATCGGCATCGTGTCGATGCCGGCCATGCGCATGACATGGCCGGTATGGCCGGCGACCGCTACGGCCACCTTGCCGGCGCGGATTTCGCCGCGCGTGGTATTCACTCCAACGACCCGGTCGCCATCCTTGATGAAGCCGGTGACCTCGCAGTTTTCCAGAATATCAACGCCACGACGGTCGGCGCCGCGCGCATAGCCCCACGCCACGGCATCGTGACGGGCGGTACCGGCGCGCCACTGCATCAGGCCGCCGATGATCGGAAAGCGTGCCGAGGCGGAGACGTCGAGACCCGGCACCAGCTTGGCGATCTGCGCCGGGGTCATCAGCTCGGCGTCGACGCCTTCATGGCGCATGGCATTGCCGCGGCGCGCATAGTCGTCGAGCTGGCCCGGCGTATGGGCGAGGTTCAGGCAGCCGCGCTGCGAGAACATGACGTTGTAGTTGAGCTCGTGGGAGAGGTTCTCCCACAGCTTCATCGAGTGTTCGTAGAAGCGGACATTTTCCGGCAGGAGATAGTTGGAACGAACAGCGGTTGTGTTGCGGCCGACATTGCCGGAGCCGAGATAACCCTTTTCCAGCACCGCGACATTGGTGATGCCGAATTCCTTGGCGAGATAATAGGCGGTGGATAGGCCATGGCCGCCGCCACCGATGATGATCACATCGTAGGCAGGCTTCGGGTCCGGCTTGCGCCAGGCCGGTTTCCAGTCCTGATTTCCGGTGAGCGCATTCTTGAGCAGCGAGAAGGCCGAATATTCCGCCATTATGTAATTCGTCCAATTGGGATAGTGCGCAGACTATAGAGCAGGCACGGCCCGCAAGGCCAATATTGCGCCACGGCCTTTCGTATGGCCGACTTTGGCCTGCCGGATCAAGGCGGCTTGCCCCGTTGGCGCGCCATCTTTATCACTGGGCGACTTTTCACAACCGGTTCTGGAAGCTAGTGAGTCGCCCGATCAATCTCTTTTCCGCTCTCTTGCGGCGCTTTGCCGTCCTGACCCTGCTGGCTGTTCTGGCAGCTGCCGGGCCAGTGGCAGCAATCGCGCAGCCTTCGGACACGGTTGCCGATGCTGCCCAGCCCGCAAACGGGATCGTTGCCGATCAGCGGCAGAAGATCGAGGCTATAACCGCTCAAGTCGATGCCATAGAAAAGAAAATCGATGCGAGCGCGGAAGATGATGTCGGCCTCGTCGAAATCCGGAGCGAACTGGAGCCGGTCGACAAGGCTCTGCTCGAAAGTGGCGTGGCTTTTCGCCCGCGCCTTACCGAAATCAATTCCCGCATCGAGCAACTTGGCGCGCCGCCGGCCGAGGGCCAGCCGCCCGAACCGGAAATGGTTTCCAACGAACGCCGCGCTTTGGCAAATGAGAAGGCTGAAATAAACGTCCTGCTCGGCAAGGCGGAAGACCTGTCGGTTCGTGTCAACGGGCTGGGCAACAAAATCCAGACCATGCGCCGCGACCTGTTCGCCAACATGCTGACCAAGCGCTACCAGCTCAGCCAGGCATTCAGCGGGGAGGTCGGCCAGGAGATCCAGACGGAATTCTCGACCTTCAACAGGTCGATTTCGTCCTGGCTGCGCTTCGCCTTCCAGTTCAAATTTCAGGCTATGCTCGGCGCGACCTTCTTTGCGCTGCTGGCTGCCGCCGCCTTGCAATTCATCGGAAAACGCCTCGTCAAAAGGGTGATCGACCGCGATCCGACGATCGAGGACCCGTCCTACCTTGCGAGGCTCACGGTCGCGTTCTGGTCGACGCTGCTGCCGAGCGTTGCGCTCTCCGTGTTCCTGAGCGCGACGATAGGGCTGTTCAACTATTTCAATGTCCTGCGCGGCGATATCGGCAGTTATCTCAACGGCCTTGTCGGCGTTATCTTCCTCGCCTTCTTCGTCTACCGCCTGAGCCATGCCGCCCTGTCGCCGGATATGCCCAACTGGCGGCTTATCCCGATCGAATCCCGGCCTGCCCGCGTGCTGGTCTGGCTGATGACGGCTATGGCACTGGTTGTCGGCCTCGACTATTTCATGGGACTTATCAGCGAAACGCTAAGCTCGCCGCTTTCCGTCACCATCCTGAAAAGCCTTATCGCGGCCGTGATCGTCGGCGTGCTTCTGGTTCTCATCGGCAGTGTCAGGCCGTTCATCGATGCACAAGGGTCGCGGCGCCGCTGGCCGGCGACCTTGCGTTTCCTGCTCTATTTTCTCGGCTTCGCCACGGTGGTTGCGGCGCTGCTCGGCTATATCAGCTTCGCACAGTTCATCTCGCAGCAGATCGTCGTCACCGGGGCGATGCTGGCGACGGCCTATATCGGTTTCCTGGCCGCGCGTGCAGTGTCGGACGAAGGCAGCTTTGGCAACACCTTCATCGGCAGGCGCCTGAAGGCTCGCTTCGAGACGGAAGACACCACGCTCGACCAGCTCGGCCTTGCGGCGAGTGTGTGCATCAACATCCTGATCGTCGTCGTCTTCCTGCCGCTGGTTCTGTTCCAGTGGGGTTTCCAGCCGGGCGACATCGCGAACTGGCTCAACAAGCTGGCGACCGGCTTCAAGATCGGCACCTTCTCCTTCTCGCCATTTGCCATCGTCACCGGCCTGATCGTCTTTGCGATCGGCTATTTCATCACCCGCTGGTTCCAGAGCTGGCTCGACGATTCCGTCATGGCGCGCGGCAAGGTCGACACCGGCGTGCGCAACTCCATCCGCACAGTGGTCGGCTATGCCGGTCTGGCGCTTGCAGCATTGATCGGCATCTCTGCTGCCGGCATCAATCTCTCCAACTTTGCCCTTGTCGCCGGCGGTCTCTCCCTCGGCATCGGTTTCGGTTTGCAGAACATCGTGCAGAATTTCGTCTCGGGGCTGATCCTGCTGGCCGAGCGTCCATTCAAGGCCGGCGACTGGATTGTCGCGGGCGCGACTTCCGGCACGGTCAAGAAGATCAGCGTGCGCGCCACCGAGATCGAGACGTTCCAGCGCCAGACCGTCATTCTTCCCAATTCGGAGCTGATCAACGGCGCGGTCGGTAACTGGACGCATCGCAACAAGCTCGGGCGCATCGAGATCAAGGTCGGCGTGGCCTATGGTTTCGATGCCAAGCGCGCCCACGAGATCCTGCTCGAGATCACGCGCAACCACCCGCTCGTGCTCAAGAATCCCGAGCCTTTCGTGCTGTTTGCCAATTTCGGCGCTGCCGCACTCGAGTTTGAGGTCCGTGCCTTCCTCGCCGATATCAACAATGGCAGCATTGTCCAGAATGATATCCGTTTCGCCATCCTCGACGCCTTCGGGAAGGAAGGCATTCCCATTCCGTCCACGGCGCGCTTCATCGAGCCTCCGCCGGAGGAAAACTGGCCGATCGACGACGACAAGCTGGAGGCCGAGCACTACGAAAAGGAACAGGTCAAGGCCAAGGCGGCGGTCGAACGGGCGACCAAACGCAGGCCCAAGCGACCTGATCCGGACTGACACGGTCGCGCGACCAATTGTGGCATGAACGTGTCATTCAGTTGCTGTTCAGGTTGGAATTCCTATAAGGTTGCTGCAAGGGGCAGGTGCGCCTTGCAAATGGCAACAGGGGCGGTGGAAACACCGACAATGCAATGATGAAATCTCTTCTTGCGGCCACGGTGCTTCTTGGGTTGGGCAGCGCTGCCTTTGGCGCGAGTGCCGTCAACAAGGATGCCGAGCCCCGCACGCTGATCGTGACGGAAGGCGGTAGCAAGTCCGAATTGTCGCTTGCCGGCGGCGAGACCGTGGAGTTCTGCCCGAGCGGCTGCTTCGTTACCATGCCCAATGGCGACCGTGAGGCCCTGACCGGCAGTGAGACCATCGAAATCTCGGGCGGAACGGCCCGTATCAAGTAATTGCCCGTAAAGGGCGGAGGCGAAAGGCCGGGCGATCTGCCCGGCCTTTTATCGTCCCAGGTAGCGCAATCTTAACGATGACAGGCGAAATCGCTCGCCTTTGGCGGCCTTCAACCTGCCCGTTTAACCTTCCGTAGCGCTATGGTAGTTATACCCCGCCCAAAACGCCTACAAATGGCGTAATGCGGAAACGGGCGGGCTACGCAAAATGGATGCGCGATCGGACAACAATGCGATACCGCTTGCAGTCGACCTCGACGGCACGCTGATCGCCGGAGATCTGCTCTGGGAGGGGCTGTTTCTCCTCATCCGCAAGAACCCTCTCTATCTCTTCTGCATTCCGTTCTGGCTGTCCAAGGGACCGGCTGGCCTCAAGCAGGCGATAGCGGCGCGTGTCGATATCGATCCTGCTTCGCTTGCTTATCGTGATGTGCTCGTTTCACGTCTGCGCGAGGAACGCGCCAACGGCCGCAAGATCGTCCTTGCCACCGGCACACCGCGCAAATTCGCCGACGCAATCGCAGCCCATCTCGGCTTGTTCGACGCGGTGCTCGCGACCGACGGCTTGGAAAACCTGACCTCAGGCCGCAAGCGCGCGGCACTTGTAGCGGCCTATGGCGATGCGGGCTTCGACTATGTCGGCAACAGCCGGCACGACCTCAAGGTTTTCGATGCATCGCGCGAGGCGATCGTGGTGGCGCCCGACCGGCACGCGGCGCGCTGGCAGGCAGCGCATGGCTGCGAGATCGTCGAGACGCCGAAGCCGACGCTGAAAACCATCCTGAAGATGCTGCGCGTGCATCAGTGGCTGAAGAATTCTCTGATAGCCGTGCCGATGGTGCTGTCGCATGAGTATTTCAACGAGGATATGCTGCTTGCCTGCGTGCTCGCCTTCATCTCATTCAGCGCGGCGGCATCGGCGATTTACATCGTCAATGATTTCTTCGATCTGGCGCTGGATCGGCGTCATCCGACCAAGCGCAACCGGCCTTTCGCCAGCGGCATCCTGTCGATCCCGTTCGGTCTTGCCTCGGCTGCTATCCTGCTCGCGATCAGCGTTGTTGCGGCCCTTTTCCTGCCGATCGAGTTCGCCGGCGTGCTGGCGCTTTATCTGGTTGCCACGACGGCCTATTCGCTGGCCGTCAAGCGCATGCTGCTGATCGACGTCCTCTTGCTCGCGGGCCTCTACACCGTGCGCATCCTGGCGGGTGCTGCTGCCACCGGCGTCGACGTCTCGTTCTGGCTGCTTGCCTTCTCGATCTTCTTCTTCCTGTCGCTGGCGCTGGTGAAGCGTTACGTGGAACTGCGTTCCTCGGTGCTTTCGCCGGGCGAGCGTATCGCCGGTCGCGGCTACCGCACCGAAGATCAGGAAATAATCGCGCAGGCCGGCATGGCGTCCGCTTTCTCGGCAGCACTCGTCCTTGCGCTCTATATCGACAGCGCGGCGGTGCGTGAGCTCTATCCGCATCCCTGGATGGTATGGCCGCTGGCGCCGACAGTGCTCTATCTGACGATGCGCGTCTGGATCCTGGCGCGCCGCGACGAGATGCACGACGATCCCGTCGTCTTCATCATCCGCGACTGGCGCAGCCAGGTCGTAGCGGTTACCGGCGCGGCACTCCTCCTGCTGGCGGGGTGGATCGGATGACGGCCGCCTATAACAGTTTCGGCCGGACGACTGCGCCGGCGCGGTGGGCGATGCCTGCTGCCGAAGGCATCGCGCTGCTCAAGAGCGGTGCAGCCAACCCGGGGGCTCTCCTTGCCTACGGCAATGGCCGTTCCTATGGCGATAGCTGCCAGAACGAGGCCGGAAGCCTCGTCGACATGCGCTCAATGAAGCGCATCCTCTCCTTCAATGCCGAGACGGGCGTTGTCGAAGCGGAAGCGGGCGCGCTGCTTTCGGACATTATCGCCTATGCTGCGCCGCATGGCTTCTTCCCGGCCGTTGTTCCGGGCACGCAGTTCGTGACGCTCGGCGGTGCGATTGCCAACGACGTCCATGGCAAGAACCATCACCGGCGCGGCACTTTCGGCTGTCACGTCGAGTCCTTCGATCTGCTGCGCTCGGATGGCAAGACATATAGCTGCTCCGAAACCAGCAATGCGCGCCTGTTCTGGGCGACTATCGGCGGCATGGGCCTGACCGGCATCATCCTGTCAGCCTCCATCCGGCTGATGCGCGTGCCTTCGATTGACATTTCGGAACAGGTCACGCCCTTCGCCAATCTTGGCGAGTATTTCGATCTCGCCGAAGAGGCCGACGCGGCCAACGAATATGCGGTTGCCTGGATCGACCAGCTTGCTAGCGGCAAGGGAAGCGGGCGCGGGCTGCTGATGACCGGCAATCACGCCAGGCACGGCGCGCGGGTTTCGGCTCCAGCAAGTTCCCGGCTGTCCGTGCCGTTCCAGCCGCCTCTCAACATGCTCAACCGGCCGTTCCTGAAAGCCTTCAACGCTGCCTATCGCTGGCGCAAGGGCAGCAACACGGCCGAGCATCACGTGCCTTACCAAGGGTTTTTCTTTCCGCTGGACGGCGTGCGCGACTGGAACCGCCTCTACGGGCCGCGCGGGCTGTTCCAGCATCAGAGCGTGGTGCCGGAGGCCGTCGCACGCGAAGCGATACCGGCAATGCTTGCCGCCGCGCGGCAGGCCGGGCAGGGATCGTTCCTCACCGTGCTCAAGCGCTTCGGATCGATCCGCTCGCCCGGCATCCTGTCGTTCCCGCGGCCGGGCTATACGCTGACGCTGGATTTCCCGAACCGCGGCCGGTCGACGCTGTCGCTGTTGCAGCGGCTCGACGAGATCACCATAGACGCAGGCGGCGCGGTCAATCCTTACAAGGATGCCCGCATGGGCGCCGATATTTTCGGGGCGTCATTCCCCGAATGGCAGCGGCTGGAAGTGCTGCGCGATCCGGCATTCACGTCCAGCTTCTGGGAGCGCACCGCGCGGCGGCTCCATGCCCGTCAAAGCGGGCATGTCGAAGCTGCTGAATAATTAAATTGTGAGCAAATCATAGTAAACGTTTCATTATTATCGAACTTTTCAAATCACTCTTCTGTTTCATGAAATGTTTTCAGTTTTGTTTTATAGAGCGTGACGGGTGGGTAGGACATGAAATACATCGCATTCATACTTTTCACGGTCATGACCAATGCGGCGGCGCAGTTGATGCTGAAGCACGGCATGATGACGCTTGGGCCGATCACCTTTGCCGGGGTCAATCCCATCCTGAAGATACTTCAGATCGTGTTCAGCCCATGGGTATTCGCCGGGCTCGCCACGTTCGTCATCTCCATGGCCTCGCATCTCTACGTGCTGTCGAAGGTAGAGCTTTCCTTCGCCTATCCTTTCCTCAGCCTGGCCTATGTCGCGGTCGCGGTATTCGCCTATTTTGTCTTCCGTGAAGACCTCAATGCGTGGCGTATCGCCGGCATCGGCTTCATCTGTGTCGGCACCATACTGATTGCCCAGGGCGGCAGCGGACACGAAGAAGCGGGCGATCTTTCGAAACCTGTTCAGACAAGCGAGCTTGCACAATGAGACACGTCATTTTCGGAGGCGACGGCTTCGTCGGGCGCCATCTTGCGCCAAAGCTTCTGGCCGACGGACAGGAAGTGATCGTCGCCGACATCGTCAAAAGCGACCTGCCGCACTACCGCAACGTCGGCTTCGTCCAGTGCGACGTGACCGAGCCGGCCTCGGTGGACGCTGTCGGCATCAAGGCCGACGACATGGTCTACAACCTGTCCGCCAAGATGCTGTCGCCGATCCAGGTGCGGGCCAAGCGGCACGACTTCTTCTTTCCGGTGAATTTTCACGGCACCGAGCACATCATGCAGGCGATGGACAGGGCGGGTGCGTCCAATCTCGTCCATTTCACCACCGACATGATCTACGGACACACCGTCACCTATCCAATGACCGAGGAACACCCGGTCGCGCCGCTCGGCGAATATGGCTGGTCGAAGCTTAAGACCGAAGACCTGGCCGTCGAATGGCGCAAGCGCGGCATGGCGATCTCGCTGTTCCGCCCGCGCCTCATCATCGGGCCTGGTCGTCTCGGCATCCTCGAAAAGCTGTTCAAGCTGATCGACTGGAACCTCCCGGTGCCGATGATCGGCTCGGGCAAGAACCCTTATCAGTTCATCTCGGTGTTCGACTGCGCCGAAGCTGCGCGCGCTGCCTGGAAGGCCGGCGTGCCGAACGAGGCCTATAATCTCGGCTCGCTCAACCCGCCGCCGGTGCGCAAGCTTCTGGGCGATCTGGTCAAGCATGCCGGTTCGAAGTCGATCCTGATCCCGACGCCGGGCTGGGCGGTCAAGCGTACGCTTGATCTGCTCGACATGATGAACATGCCGATCATGGACCCGGAGCAGTATCTGATCGCCGACGAGGAATGCGTTCTCGACGTTTCCAAGGGCGAACGGCAACTCGGTTGGGTGCCGCAGTATCGCGACGAGGACATGCTGATCGCCGCCTACAAGGAATACCGCGCCAAGAAAGACGGTCATGCAGTGGCCGCGAAACACGTTCCGGCCGAATAGGGGATATCGATGACCGTCATGACCAAGCCGAACACCACAGATGCCCGTGCCGTCTTAGCTGCGCCAAGCCTTTCGCCGGTGACGATCGCCAAGCCCGATCTCATCAGCGTCGAACAGGCCAAGGCGATGGACGTCGCCCGCATGACCGACCTGTTCAAGGCGCATCTCAATCCCGGCCAGCTTCATTTCATGAAGCTGCTCGGCTTCCACAAGATCAAGATCGAGAGCGCCGAAGGCATGTATTACGTCGACCAGAATGGTCGTCGCATCCTCGATTTCTTCGGCGGTTTCGGCTCGCTGGCGCTGGGTCACAATCACCCGCGCATCATCGAGGCGCGCAAGAAATTCCAGGACGAGAAGCGCCAGGAAATCGCCATCGCCTTCATGTCGCAATATGCGGCAGCCCTTGCGCACAATCTGGCGCAGATCTCTCCCGGCGACCTCGACATGGTCTTCCTTGGCTCCTCCGGTTCGGAGGCGATGGAAGCGGCAATCAAGATCGCAGAACGCGCCGCCGGCCCGAAGCGGTCCAAGGTCGTCTATGCCGAAAATTCCTTCCATGGAAAGACCAAGGGCGTTCTGGCCATCACCGACGGCCAGCTCTATCGCGGTGAGTTCAAGCTGGTCGACAACACCGTGCGCGTGCCCTTCGGCGACATCGACGCGATCGAGCGGGCGTTCAAGTCCGATCCCGAAATCGGCGTCATCATCCTTGAAACCATTCAGGGCGGCGGCGGCATCGTGCAGGCGCCCGCCGAATTCTGGCAGAAGCTGCGCGCGCTCTGCGACAAGCATGGCGTGATCTGGGTTGCCGATGAGGTTCAGTGCGGTGTTGGCCGCTCCGGCCGCTTCTATGCCTTCGAGCATTACGGCGTCGTGCCGGATGTGACGGCGGTGGCCAAGTCGCTCGGCGGCGGCAAGTCGGCCATGGCGGCGATGATCGCCAAGCGCGATATCTACATGAAGGCCTATGGCACGCCGAAGACGGCGATGATCCATGCCGCCGCCACCTTCGGCGGTATCGGCGAGGCTTCCATCACGGCCATCGAGACGCTGAACGTGCTCTATGACGAAGGACTGATCGAGAATGCCGCCGTCACCGGTGACTATCTGCTCGAACGGCTCCAGGCGCTTCAGGCGAAATATCCGAAGATCATCAAGGACGTTCGCGGCAAGGGCTTCATGGTCGGCCTCGAGTTCCACGATTTCTCGCAGACGCTGCCGATGGTGCTGCGTCCGGTGGTCAGCGTGCTCGACGACAAGCTGAAGGGCTCGCTGTCGGGCTTCGTCGGCGCGCTGCTGCTGCGTGACTATGACGTGCTGGTGGCCTTTACCGAATACAACCGCAACGTCATCCGCTTGCTGCCGCCGCTGATCTGCCAGCGCGAGCATGTCGATAAGCTCGTGGATTCGATGGACGATCTCCTGTCGCGCGGCATCGTGTCGATCGTCAAGGATTTCGTGAAATCGCAGATGAAGTGACGGTATAAGGCAGGGGGCAGGGCATGGCACAGTCGCAAGGGACGGCCATAGGTTGGGCGATGGGAACGGGTGCCGCTGAGGCGCTCGGGCGGGCGGCGTCGAACCGGACGCTGCTCGACCGGATCGCTGCCGTCTTCTTCCTCGCCATCTTCCTGTTCGTCGCGGCCTACACCTGGGTGCGGCCGGACTACAACTGGGACATGGTCGCCTACATCGCCAGCGCGCTTGAGAACCGGACGGAGACGCCGGAGCAGCTTCACGCCGAGACCTGGAAGGCTGTCAGCGAAGGCGCGCGCGAGGCGCAGCTCTACAATCTGCAATACGGCAATCCTTATAACCGCCATCAGTGGGAAAACCCGGCGGATTTCGAGTCGCAACTATCGATGTTCCGGGTGAAGCTCGGCTACATCGAAGCGTTGCGCGTGCTGGAGCCCATCACCGGCATCACAAGGGCGGCGATCCTGCTCTCCGTGCTTCCAGCACTTGGCTTCGCGTTGATCTGTCTGTTCTGGCTTGGTCGCGAAAACGCGCTGCAAGGGGCGATCATATTGGCGCCGGCGCTGATCGTCGCCGATGTGTTCCATATGACGACTGCGGTGACGCCGGACATGCTGCTTGCCCTGGTGTCCATGGGGGCGCTCTATCTGCTGGCCAGGAAACACGACATCGCCGCCTGCCTGCTGCTGTTCCTGTCGGTATTCGTGCGGCCGGACAACATCATCCTCATTTTCGCGCTGCTTCTGACTGCCATCGCCTTCGGCTGGCGGCTCTTGCCGATTGCGCTCACTTTTGTGGCGTCCTTCGCAGCCTGCCTGCTGATCTCGAAACTCGGCGGCCATCCCGGCTGGTGGGCGCATTTCTATTTCTCCTGCGTCGAGATCCAGAACTCGATGACAAACTTCCACCCTGACTTTTCGCTGGTCGCCTTCATCAAGGGGTATGCGCGGGGTGCGGCGGTCGCGCTGCTCGACAATGACTGGCCGCCGCTTTTCCTCGCGATCCTGGCCGGCTGGGCGCTGCTGTGGCGCGCGGGCCGAGCCGGCACTGGCCGCGAGAATGCACTGATGTTCGCACTGGCCATCGGCACGCTCGGCAAGTTCGCCAGCTTCCCGCTGCCTGACGACCGTTTCTACTTCGTTTTCCTCGCGGGCATGGCGATGCTGCTCGTCGTCATGTGGAAGCCGCGTTTCGATATCGCACCTGGAAAGGCATGATCATGGACGGAGCCGAAGCCTCGGTCTTCATGGAATTCGTTCGCGTCGTTTTGGCGCTCGGCGTTCCGGTCGGCATCCTCAATCGCGGCGCCCCGCTCAGGGGCACGCGGTTTCTCGCATGGGCAGCACTCAATGC
The DNA here is from genome assembly GCF_003590645.1 of Mesorhizobium sp. DCY119. Taxonomy (NCBI): domain Bacteria; kingdom Pseudomonadati; phylum Pseudomonadota; class Alphaproteobacteria; order Hyphomicrobiales; family Phyllobacteriaceae; genus Mesorhizobium; species Mesorhizobium sp. DCY119. The sequence continues at coordinate 2,290,471 of NZ_CP031834.1, forward strand.
CCGTTTCGGGCGCGGACGCCCCTTCCAGATGGTCAATGTCGGTGCCTGCGACGGCGCATTGTTCGACGACGTGACGCCGTGGCTGCACCGCATTCCGAATGCGCGTGCCGTGCTGGTCGAACCGATCCCCTACAACCAGCAGCGCCTGCGCAAGAACTATCCTGATACCGAACGTTTCAGGATCGAGCCGCTGGCGATCACCACAAAACCCGGCTCGATCACCGTGAAGACTTTTGACGCGGCAGCCCTCGAAGCCGGCACGCTGCCGATCGAGTTCATCGGCTGCTCTTCCATCACCGACACCAACCTGATGTCAGGCAAGAATGCCTGGGGCGAGGCGGATATCGATTTCAAGAAATTCGCGCCTTACCTCAGGGATATCGAAGTTCCCTCCGACACGCTGCAATCCGTGCTCGACCGCAACAAGGTCGAACATATCGACGCCTTCCTGGTCGATTGCGAGGGTGCCGACTGGATCGTCTTCGACCAGCTCGACCTCGAGCGCTACCGCCCGGGCATGATCAAGGTCGAGATCGGCGCGCTGCCGGCGACTGAGATCGGCAATGTCGTCGTCAAGCTGAAGACCGCCGGCTATCACGTCGGCATCTACGCCGAGGACATCTGGGCGTTTTCTTGAATTCCTTCGCGGGTAGTCGGCGGTTTATTTGGTGCGTCCTTCGAGGCTCGCTTTGCGAGCACCTCAGGATGAGGGCAGTAGGAGCCATTCTTCGCCCAAGTCCTGATAGACTGGGCGTTTCAGAACTGGGCGTGAAGTACCAACCTCCCTCATCCTGAGGTGCTCGCAAAGCGAGCCTCGAAGGACGCACTGAAAACTTAAGCTTCGGCCCGTCGCTCGGCTTTTTTGGAATGTCGCAAACAGGCTGCAATCGCGCTGCCCGCTCGCCCTATAGTCTGCCCGCATTACCACTTTGGAGTCGCGGGCAATGGCAGGGTTTCCGGCAAAGGCGAAGGTCGTCATCATCGGGTTGGGCGGGATCGTCGGCGCTTCGATCGCCCATCACCTGATCGAGCGCGGATGGGACGATATCGTCGGCATTGACAAGTCCGGCATCCCGACCGACATCGGCTCGACGGCGCATGCCTCCGACTTCTGCTACACGATCAGCCACGACTATCTTTCGGTGTGGACCACACAGTATTCCATCGATTTCTACGAGAAGATGGGCCACTACGCCCGCATCGGTGGCTTGGAAGTCGCGCGTACCGGCGACGATACCTGGATGGAAGAGATCAAGCGCAAGCTTTCCTCCGCCAAGGCGTTTGGCACCCGTGCGCACTACGTTTCTCCGGCTGAAATCAAGAAGATGTTCCCGCTGATTGAGGAAGATCAGGTCATGGGCGGCATGTTCGATCCCGATGCCGGCCTCGTCGTCCCACGCTCGCAGACGGTTGCCGGCAAGCTGGTCGATGCCGCCGAAAAATCCGGCAAGCTCAAGGTCTTCGGCAACACGCCGGCGACCTCGCTCCTCGTCGAGAATGGCCGCATCAAGGGCGTCGTCACGCATCGCGGCACTATTCATGCCGATCATGTCATCGTCTGCGCCGGCATCTGGGGCCGCCTGATCGCCGAGATGGTCGGTGAGGACCTGCCGGTGATGCCGGTCGACCATCCGCTGACCTTCTTCGGCCCCTATAACGAGTTCGAAGGGACGGGCAAGGAGATCGGCTACCCGCTGCTGCGCGACCAGGGCAACTCCGCCTATATGCGCGACACCGGCGATCCGAAGACCACCGAAGGCGGCCAGATCGAGTGGGGTTATTACGAGACCACCAATCCGCGCCTCTGCCATCCGCGCGACATTCTCGAGAAGCACCAGGCGCGCCTGTCGCCTTCGCAGCGCGACCTCGACATGGAACAGATCATGGAGCCGCTCGAAAAGGCCATGGAACTGACGCCGATCCTGGGCGAACTCGGATACAATGAAAGCCACTCCTTCAACGGCTTGCTTCAGGTGTCGGCTGCGGGCGGCCCCTCCTGCGGCGAGAGCCAGAAGGTGCGCGGCCTGTGGTATTGCGTCGCCATCTGGGTGAAGGACGGTCCCGGCTACGGCAAGCTCATCGCCGACTGGATGACGGACGGCCGCACCGAGATCGACCACAACAGCATCGACTATGCGCGCTTCTATCCGCACCAGCTCGAAGAGAAATTCATCGAGGGCCGAACCTACGAGGCTGCCCAGAAGATTTACTTCCCGGCCGTGCACACCCGCGAACCTTATGCCACCGGCCGCAACGTCAAGCGCTCGCCCTTCTATGACCGCGAAGTCGAGCTTGGCGGCTACTTCATGGAACTCGGCGGCTGGGAGCGTGCGCATGGCTACAAGGCCAACGAGCACCTTCTGGAAAAATACGGCAACCGCGTGCCGGTGCGCGAGAACGAATGGGACAATCGCCACTTCTGGCGCGTCTCCAATGCCGAGCATCTGGCGATGAGCGAGGATTGCGGCGTCGTCAATCTCTCGCACTTCCACATGGTGGATATCGAAGGGCCGGATCATGTCGAGCTTCTCGAATGGCTCTGCGCCGCCAAGATCGGTGGCGACGGCAATATCGGCAAGGGCGTCTACACCCACTTCCTCGACGACGAGGGCATGGTGCGCGCCGACTTCACCGTCTTCCGCCTGGCCGACCGCTGCCGCCTCGTGAACGGCGCCGATGCCGGCCCGCGCGACTTCCATTACATGAAGCGCGTTGCCGAAGATCGTGGCCTCGACGTCACCATCACCGACGTCTCGGAAAAATTCATCACCGTCGGCATATGGGGACCGAATGCCCGCGATACGCTGAAAAAGGTGGTCGCCGACCCAGCCGGCCTCGACATCGAAAACTTCGCCTTCGCCGCGATCAAGCAGATCGAAATCGCCGGCAAGCCGGTCACCGCCTTCCGCATCTCCTATGTCGGCGAGCAGGGCTGGGAACTGCACATGAAGTACGAGGACGGCCTTGCCGTCTGGGATGCGTTGCGCGCGACGGGCGTCATGGCCTTCGGTGTCGAGACCTACGCGAACTCGCGCCGCATGGAAAAGAGCCTGCGCTTGCAGAACGGCGATCTCCTGACGCAGTACAACCTCATCGAGGCCGATCTTGCCCGTCCGAAGGTCAAGGAAGCGGATTTCCGCGGCAAGGCGAAGCATCTGGAATACAAGGCGCGCGAGCACCAGCCCGCCATGCTCTGCACACTCGTCATGACGGAGAACACTGACAGCAAGGGCGTGAAGCGCTATCCCGTCGGCACGATGCCGGTCATCGACGCGGACACCGGCGCTGTGCTGATCGATGAACTCGGCCGCCGCTCCTACACGACTTCCGTCGCCTACGGCCCGACCCTCGGCAAGAACATCGCGCTTGCCTACCTTCCCTGGGCCTACTGCCAGGAAGGCCGCAAACTGAGCGTCGAGTATTTTGGTGAGACCTATCCGGTGGAAGTGGCTGCCGTTGGCTACAAGCCGCTGTATGACCCGGAGAACCTCAAGCCGCGAAGCTAGAGGTTTTTGCGGCGATGGGACTTGGTCGGTAAGGTCTGCGCTGCCCCTCACCCTTACCCTCTCCCCGTGAAGGACGGGGAGAGGGGAGCGTCGACGTTGCGGCCAGCCTTCCTCTCCCCGTCCCTATACGGGGAGAGGATGCCGGCAGGCAGGTGAGGGGCAGCGCTGGCTCTCATCATTAAGACGAAGATTCCTCGCGCATCCACCGTCTTCTCAACCGTTGGTTTTCATGTACCTTGCAGGACATGTCTCGTTTGCCCCGCATCAGGCATGTCCTAGCAGCCAGCGCAGCACTTGCGCTGACGTTTCTTTGCGCCCCGCAGAGTTTTGCCGACGAACAGGTCGATATCGAGCTGGTGCTTGCCGTCGATGTATCCCTGTCGATGTCGCCCGACGAGATGGAAATCCAGCGGCGCGGCTATGCGACGGCGCTGACGGATCCGCGTGTTCTGGAGGCGATTACCGACGGTGCGCATGGCAAAATAGCGCTCACTTATTTCGAGTGGGCCGGCAGCACCTCGCAGCATGTTATCGTGCCCTGGACGGTGATCGCAGGCCGTGAGGATGCCGAACGGGTTGCGCAACGCATTTCAGCCGAGCCGCCGCGCCAGTCGCGGCGAACCTCGATCTCGGGCGCGCTGCATTTCGCCGCCGATCTGTTTGCGGAAAGCGGCTTCAAGAGCTTCAAGCGGGTCATCGATATTTCCGGTGATGGGCCGAACAATGAAGGGCGGCCGGTCGATGCGGCGCGGGATGCCGTCGTTCAGCAGAAGATCGCCATCAACGGACTGCCGGTGATGGCGGCAGGCACTGAGCTGCTGCCCTATGAAGTTGCGGACCTCGATACCTATTACAGCGAGTGCGTGATTGGCGGGCCGGGCTCATTCGTCATGCCGGTCAATGGCTGGGAGCAGTTTCCGGAGGCTATCCGCCGCAAGCTTCTCATCGAACTTGCCAATACGCCGCCTTCGCACAACGAAAAGCGGCCGCCTGTGATACTGGCGCAGGGCAAGCCACCTTACGACTGCATGATCGGCGAAAAACTGTGGCAGGGCGATCGTGGGCGGCAACGGATGTACGATCCATGAGCAGCCGGCGCCGGAGCGACATGGCGCCTGGCAAAATTCCAGCAATCGCGAAAATGTGAACGGAAAAGGCCCGGCAAAAAACCGGGCTTTCTTTTCAACCGCAGATTTTCGCGTACCTTCGATTCATGTCTCGCTTGCTTCGCATCAGACATGTTCTTGCAGGCGGCGCAGCCCTTGCGCTGACACTTCTCTTCGCGCCACAGGGTTTTGCTGCCGAGCAGGTCGATATCGAGCTTGTACTGGCCGTTGACGTGTCGCTGTCTATGTCGCCGGACGAGCTTGAAATCCAGCGTCACGGCTATGCCGCAGCCCTTACCCACAACGATGTGTTGCAGGCGATTGCCGATGGCGTTCATGGCAAGATCGCGGTGACTTTCTTCGAATGGGCAGGCGCGTCCACCCAGCATGTCATCGTGCCGTGGACTGTCATCGCAACGCGAGAAGATGCCGAGCGTGTCGCAGCACAGCTTTCGGCCAGTCCGCCAAACAGCGCGCGGCGCACCTCGATCTCGGGCGCGCTGGAATTCGGAGGCGACCTTTTCGCGGAGAGCGGCTTCACCAGCATGAAGCGCGTGATCGACGTTTCCGGCGATGGACCCAACAACCAGGGTGCGCCCGTGCAGGGCATTCGCGATGCGCTGGTGCGGCAGGGCATCACCATCAACGGCCTGCCGTTGATGACCAATGGCGGGCTCGCCAGTGCCTATGATGTCGCCGAGCTCGACAAATACTACAAGGACTGCGTCATCGGCGGGCCGGGAGCCTTCATGATCCCGGTCAATGACTGGGAACAGTTCCCGGAAGCGATCCGCCGCAAGCTGGTGCTGGAACTGGCCGGCCCGTGGTCGCAGCCATGGCGTGCAGAGGCGGAGCAGGGGCTTCCGGTCGTTCTGGCGCAGGCCACAGCACCTTACGACTGCATGGTCGGCGAAAAGCTGTGGCGCGACCGCTCCTGGATGTGGGAGAGCCGCTGAGTTTTCCCTTCTCCCCTTGGGGGAGAAGGTGGCCGACTTCCCCGGATTTGCCGCCAAAGTTTGGCCACGAGGATCGCATCTCTAAGTTTTGGGGACACAGCCTGAGAGGGAAATGAGAATCATGAAACGTGTAGCCATTGCGGCATTTGCGTCTGTGCTGATGGTCGGCAGCGCCGCTGCCCAATATGATGAAGATGCCGCATGCGTGATGTATGAGCACAACAATTATCGGGGGCGTGCCCTGCCGATGCAGTCGGGGCAGGCGGTCAGTTTTCGCAACGGCCAGTTCTGGAACGACCGGGTTACCTCGATCCGCGTCGCGCGCGGCTGCACGCTGATGGCTTATCAACATTCCCGCATGAGGGGCAACGAGCGGGAATTCAATCGCGACGATCACAATATCGGTAACTGGAGTGACGGGATATCGTCGGCCGAGTGCTACTGCGACTCCTGGTGAAGGCTCTGCCCGACCTCAGGCAGCCAGTAGCTGCTTGCGGTCGACACGCTCCTGCTGCGGCGAGCGCGCATAAAGCTCACGGTAGCATTTGGAAAAATGCGACGCCGAGACGAAGCCGCAGGCGACGGCCACTTCCACCACCGGCATCGATGACTGGATCAGCAGGTGGCGCGCGCGGTCGAGCCTGATCTCAAGATAATAGCGCGCCGGCGAGCGGCCCATCTCGGTGCGGAAAAGACGCTCGATCTGGCGGCGCGACAGGCCGACATGATCGGCAATCTCGATCAGCGACAGCGGTTCGGCGAGATTGGCCTCCATCAGTTCGATAATGGTCAGAACCTTGGAATTCTGGACGCCGAGACGCGCCCGCAGCGGCAGTCGCTGGCGGTCCGTCGGGCTGCGCACGCGGTCGGTCAGCACCTGCTCGCAGACGCGGTTGACGAGATTGTCGTCGAAATCGTCGCCGATCAGCTTCAGCATCATGTCGAGTGCTGCAGTGCCACCGGCGCAGGTGTAGATGTTCTGGTCGACCTCGAAGAGGTCGGCGAAGACATTGGCCTTGGGGAAGGCTTCCGAGAAGCCGGGCAGGTTTTCCCAGTGGATTGCGCAGCGTTTGTTGGACAGCAGGCCGGCTGCCGCCAGCACATGCGCGCCGGTGCAGAGGCCGCCGATGGCGACGCCGCGATTATATTCCTCGCGCAGCCAGGCGAAGGCCGACTTGTTCTGGTATTTTTCGACATTGATGCCGCTGCAGACTACCACCATGGAGGGGCGGTCAGGGCCGGCCATCTTCTTGCGCTCTTCTTCCAGCGAGGTGTTGACCGCGCACTGCACGCCATTCGACGCGCTGACGGGCTTTCCGTCGATGCTGGCAAGCCGCCACTTATAGGCCTCGTAGCCGAGCATGCGGTTGGCCGAGCGGAGCGGATCGAGCGCTGTCGCGAAGGCGATCATCGTGAAATCAGGCACGAGGAAAAAGACAAGCGATCGTTTGATCGGATGTTTTACGGCGTTCAAGGAACCCTCACGCAGACCGAAGATGGCGCGAACCTGATGTCGCGAACAGCAAAGCGTCATCAGGAAAAACCATTGCTGTCAATGGGGTAGAGGGCCTGCCGAAAACTAAATTTGCGACATGGGCCTATTTGCATCACCTAAGGTCATGCCGGCTTGTTCCAAAGAAAAAGCCGCGCGGGCTGTTTGGCCTGCGCGGCTGCTGGAAGTCAGGCCCTGCAACCAGGGCCTTAAGTATGGTTTTTAATTAGCGGATCAGGAAGCCGAGGCGGGCGGCGGCAACAGCGCCGGACTGGCCAGGCATCGTCCTGTCGAGACGCTGGCGCTCAAGCGCAGTCGTCAGGTTCATTTCGCGGCGGCTGCCCTTCAGGAAACGGGAAAAAAACTTCATGACACTTCTCCATGCGTAGTGGTTACACGGGGTGCCTTCGCTTGATGGAGTGGGGCAGCTCGTTTGATGCCGCTCATATAGATGGTCTGTTGCGGAAGTTAAGTGGAGAAAACGAACTACTTGATGCGAAAAGCGACATCATCTGCGGTGTTTTTGTGCGCCGCATGCTGATAAAATAAGCAATTACAAGTATTTAACGATGAAATTAACCGGCTATGCGACTGCTTCATATGCGTCATGCGTGCCGCGCATGGCTGCCATGTCTACTTTGTGGCAAGGTCGAGGCAAAGAAAAAGCCTGCCGGTCTTCTGTAAGAGGGTCCGGCAGGCCATGATTTGGCTATGCACAATTACTTGCTCCCGGCCCATGCGCCAAGTGACGAGCGAGTAACGTCGCGCCGCGTGTAGCTATCCGGCCAGCCGATATCCTTCTGGATTTCGAAAGGAAGCGAACGAACCTGGCGTTCTGTCAGAAAGCGGTTGCGGGTGGCAGAGTATTCGGCGGCAAAGCGGCCGATCGTCGACAAAATAGACATTTTATTCTCCTCTCGGTTGCCCCACGGAAAAGATATCGCTGTGGGCTTTCGCATCTTGAGGTCGATCCTGGTGTCCATGCCCGTCGGCCTCTCTTCACGGTCTTGACTATCCTCCTGTTCTGAGGTTCAATCAAACGAAATGGAATGATGCTTCAGATCAGAAAAATTGAAGGGTTAGAGCGATGACAGCCCCACTCAATCATCCGCTGCCGGTGCTTGATCTTGATGTGTTGCGGACATTCGTGGCGATTGCCGAGACCGGCAGTTTCACCACCGCCGCCAACGCCGTCTTCCGCACGCCGTCGGCCGTTTCGATGCAGATCAAGAAGCTGGAGGATATTCTCGGGCGCTCGGTGTTCTCGCGCGATGCGCGCTCTGTGACGCTGACCAATGATGGCGAGGTCCTGCTGGGTTATGCGCGGCGGCTTTTGTCGATCAACCGCGAGGCGGTGTCGAAGTTCATCATTCCCGATATCGTCGGTGTCGTGCGCCTCGGTTCACCGGACGATTACGGCGAACGCATCCTGCCGCATGTGCTGAAGCGCTTCGCCCAGTCGCACCCATCCATCGCAGTCGACGTCACCATCGACCAGAGCAAGCATTTGTGGCGGCGCATGGACGATCGTACGCTCGACATCACCCTCATCACCAATTCCTACAAGACCAGCATGGCAGGCGCCGAAACGCTTCTGACCGAGCCGATCGTCTGGGCCGGCGCCAAGGGCGGCTGTGCGCATCTGCGCGAGCCGCTGCCGGTGTCGCTGTGGGAAGAGGGCTGCGCCTGGCGGGCAGGTGCGGTTGAAGCACTCGGCCGGGAAGGGCGAAACTATCGCGTCGCCTATATGAGCGCGCACACCGCCGGCCAGCGCGCCGCGATCCTGGCCGATCTTGCCGTTGCGCCGCTGCCGCGCTCCTTCATCGGCGGCGATCTGATGGAGCTTGGTTCCAAGGATGGCATGCCCGACATCGGCACCTACAGCCTGGCGATGGTCGTAGCACCCGACGCTAGCGCGCCGGTGCGCGCCGTGGCCGATCACATCCGCGCGGCGTTCGAGCTATTCCGCGAAACCGGCAAGTTCTGAGAGACCGCTCGCTAACTCTACCCTGCCGGTCATCTGACGCAGTTTTCTGCGCTTCCGGTGCTCACGTACTAAATGTACGCTCCGCTCCGGTTCTCGAAAACCACGCCATATGCCTCGGCAGGGCGAGTTATCAAACAGTCTCTAACAGCTAGTCCCGGTTTCGCCGCGCCGCACGTTCCTCGCGTGAACGCCGGCGCGGGGTTGCGTCACCGGCAACGCCATCCTCGCTCACCGTCTTGCGTGGCGGCAGTTTGACGGCGGCCGACAGTTTCGGGAACGGGTCGACCTTGTTGGGCAGCGCCATCGCATCGATGAAAAGCTGCTGGAAATTCGGCTCCAGCGCCGTTTCGATCTTCTCGATCAGACCGACTTCCTTTTCGATCTCGCGGCGGTGATTGCGGTTGAGCAGCGCCATCAACGCGCCGGTGCCGGCTGCGTTGCCGACGGCCTTCACTTCGTCGAGATCGCAATCGGGGATCAGGCCGAGCACCATCGCGTATTTCGGATCGATAAAGGAGCCGAACGCGCCGGCGAAGCGGATCGTATCGACCGTTTCCACGCCCTGCTTTTCCATCAGCAGCTTCACGCCGGCATAGAGGGCAGCCTTGGCAAGCTGGATGGCACGGACGTCGTTCTGCGTGACGGTGATGCGCGGTTCGCCCTGTCGTCCTTCCCGCAGCAGATAGGAGAAGGTGCGGCCATTCTGGATGATGCGCGGGGAGGTCGCGGCGAGCGAGCCGTCTACCACGCCGTCTTCCGAGATAATGCCCGCCAGGTACATTTCGGCGACGACCTCGATGATCGCCGAGCCGCAGATGCCCGTCACGCCGGTTGCCCAGGAGGCTTCCTCGAAGCCTTCTTCGTCGGACCATTGTTCGACGCCGATGACACGGTATTTCGGCTCCAGCGTCAGCGGGTCTATGCGCACGCGCTCGATTGCGCCAGGTGCGGCGCGCTGGCCAGATGAAATCTCGGCGCCTTCGAAAGCCGGACCCGTCGGTGACGAGGCGGCGACTACGCGCTGACGGTTGCCGAGGATGATCTCGGCATTGGTGCCGACATCGACCAGCAGCATCATCTTATCCTGACGATACGGGCCTTCCGACAATGTCGCGCCGGCAGCATCCGCGCCGACATGGCCGGCGATGCAAGGCAGCGTGTAGAGCCGCGCGCCGCGATTGACGTCGATGTCGATCTCATGCGCCCAGAATTGCAGCGCGCCCGACACGGCAAGCGCGAACGGCGCCTGGCCGAGTTCGGTCGGGTCGATGCCGAGGAACAGGTGATGCATGATCGGGTTGGCGACGAAGACGCAGTCGAAGATGTCGTGACGGTCGACACCGCCTTCCTCGCAGACCTTGCCGATCAGCGTGTTGACAGCCTCGCGCACGGCCTTGGTCATCGCCTCGCGCCCGTCGGGGTTCATCATCACATAGGAGACGCGGCTCATCAGGTCTTCGCCGAAGCGGATCTGCGGGTTCGACGTGCCGGAGGACGCGACGATGCGGCCGGACAGCAGCGACACCAGATGCATGGCGATCGTCGTCGAACCGATGTCGCAGGCAATGCCATAGGCCTCGTTCTTCAGGCCGGGGAAAAGCCCGATGATGAAGGGCCGCGACGAATCCATGTCGCGGTGGATGGCAGCGGTGACGCCCCAGTTGCCCTTGCGCAAGATGCCCTGAACCTGCGGGATCAAATGAGGGGCGATCAGCAGATCCTTCCAGCCCCAATCCTTTTCAAGCATCACCTTCAGCCGGTCGAGGTCGCCCAGCGGCTTGTGCATGTCAGGCTCGTCGACCTCGACATAGCACATCTGGACTGCCGCATTGCGCTCGATGACGCGGTCGCTGGCCGCCTTGCGCACCACCTGCGCATTGATGACGGTGTCCTGCGGTACGTCGATGACGAGATCGCCCTGGACGGTGGCCGAGCAGGAGAGACGGCGGCCTTCGGGCAGGCCGCGCACCTTTTCATAGCGCTGTTCCTTGGCGCCCTTGGGCGAGATGTGGTCGTTGGACGAGACGATCTTGTGCTTGGCGAAATTGCCTTCCTGCACCTCGATCTGGCAGCGCCCGCACGTCGCCCGCCCGCCGCACACGCTCTCGACATAGACGCCGAGCGTGCGCGCGGCATCAAGGATCGGCGTGCCGACCGGAAACCGCCCGCGCTTGCCCGAAGGCATGAACAGCACGAGCGGATCGGTGATATTGGCGGGAGAGTTCATTTATCGTGCGTCCTTCGAGGCTCGCCCGTCTGAAGCAGAGCGAATCCTTGATGCCTTGTTGAGGGCTCGCACCTCAGGATGAGGGAGGTTGAAGCCATATTTCGCCCAGTTTCCGTTACGCCGGGGTTTCAGAACTTGACGTGAAGCACACAAACCTCCCTCATCCTGAGGTGCTCGCGAAGCGAGCCTCGAAGGACGCACCCTTGGTTTTGCGAAGCGAAAATCATGCCGTTCGAAATGACCGTCTACATACTGCGCTGTGCCGACAACTCCTACTACGTCGGGTCGACCAAGCAGGAAATCGAAGCCAGAGTTTGGGAGCACAACAACCTGCCTATCGACGGTTATACGGCGCGCAGAAGACCTGTAACTTTGGTGTTTACCGAGACCTATGACCGGATCACTGACGCAATCGCGCGCGAGCGGCAGCTGAAAGGTTGGTCGCGCAAAAAAAAGGAAGCGGTGATCGCCCTTGCATACGAAGCGCTGCCCGAGCTTTCCCGGCGAGGACATTTGATTTCGAAGGCGGAATAGGTGCGTCCTTCGAGGCTCGCCCATCGAATGTCGGGCAAATCGCTGGCCGTCCGTACGGGCTCGCACCTCAGGATGAGGGCGGTGGGTGCACGTCACACCAAATTCTGAAAGGCAAGCACAACAAGAATGGGTAGGGACAGGGCGCTGTCCTCTCTCATCCTGAGGTGCGAGCCCCCGATCACGCACAAGACATTGGCGCGAAATCGGATGGGCGAGCCTCGAAGGACGCACCAACGTCATTACTGTGCTCTTCGAAGCGTGGTTCTCACGCAAGCCGCTGTAAGCATGGCATTTCAATTCTTGGGAGGAATGGCAAAAACCTCCCTCATCCTGAGGTGCGAGCCCTCGACCACGCACAAGACATTGGCGCGAAATCGGATGGGCGAGCCTCGAAGGACGCACAACAACCATCACCCCCGCGCCATCCGCGCTTCACGACCACCACGCCGGCGGCCGCCATTGGCGGCGCCTTCGCCGGGTGCGTTGACGGCTGTCGGAGCCGCAATCGCTTGGCCGCCCTCGGCTGGCTTGTAGTCCTTGTAGGTCTTGATCCAGTTGGTGCAGTTGGCGTCGGTGCCGTTGAGCACGTTGGCGGCGCGCACGGCTTCCATTTCCTGCGGCCGCACCGGGTTCATGATGGCGCTAGTCATGCCGGCGCCGATGACCATCGGGATGAAGCCGGCATTGATGCCGTGGCGGTGCGGCAGGCCGAAGGAGATGTTGGAGAGGCCGCAGGTGGTGTTGACCTTGAGCTCCTCGCGCAGGCGGCGCAGCAGGGCAAAAACCTGGCGGCCGGCATCGCCCAGCGCGCCAATCGGCATGACCAGCGGGTCGACCACCACGTCATGCGCCGGAATGCCGAAATCAGCGCAGCGCTCGACGATCTTCTTGGCAACGGCGAAACGCACGTCGGGGTCCATGGAGATGCCCGTCTCGTCGTTGGAGATGGCGACGACCGGAACGTTGTATTTCTTGATCAGCGGCAGGATCGCTTCGAGCTTTTCTTCCTCGCCGGTCACGGAATTGACCAGCGGCCGGCCCTTGGCGACCTTCAGAGCCGCCTCGATTGCAGCCGACACCGAGCTGTCGATGGAAAGCGGCAGGTCGACCAGGCCCTGCACGATCTCCAGCGTCTGAACCAGAAGCGCCGGTTCCGTGGCGTTCGGGTCAACGGCGGTGACGCCGGCATTGACGTCGAGCATGGTGGCGCCGCAGGCGGCCTGTTCGAGCGCGTCCTTGATGACGGTCTCGAAATTGCCGGCGATCATCTCGGCGGCCAGCTTCTTGCGGCCGGTCGGGTTGATGCGCTCGCCGATCACGCAGAAGGGCTGGTCGAAGCCGATGATGATTTCTCGGGTCGCCGAGGCGACGATCGTGCGGGTCATGAACTTCTCCGTAAGGATATAAAGACTTCTTTATATCGTTTCTCGTTTCGATCAAGCAGGCGCTCAGTGGGCGGTCTTCACCATGTCGACCTGGGTTTCGGTCACGTTGTCATGCAGCAGATGGTCGAGCCGGTCGGCGACAAGCTGGTCGTCGCGGCGCACTTCGCGCTTCCACGGCTGGCGGCCCTTCAGCACGCCCGATTCATCGACGATCTCGGCGACATATTCCTCCTGGCGATAGGCCATCACATGGATGCCTGAAACGCCGGGGATTTCCTTCACCTCGTTGATGATATCGATGGCGAGCTGCTTGCCTTCCTTCTTCTGGTCCTGCGCGCCTTCCAGCCGTGCGATGATCGAATCCGGAATATGGATGCCCGGCACGTTGGAGCGGATCCACTTGGCGGTCTTGGCCGAGGCGAGCGGCCCGACGCCGCACAGGACGAAAACCTGGTCGGTCAGGCCGAGATCGCGGGCGCGCTCCATGAAGGTGCGGAACATCGGCACGTCGAAGCAATACTGCGTCTGCACGAACTGCGCGCCGGCGGCGATCTTCTTGCCCAGGTGGATAGGCCTGAAATCGAAGGGCGGGGCGAAGGGATTGACCGCAGCACCCAGGAAAAGCTGCGGCGGCGTGGTCAGTTTGCGGCCCGAGAGGAATTTGCCGTTGTCGCGCATGATGCGGATGGTTTCCAGCAGCGACATCGAGTCGAGGTCGAAGACGGGCTTGGCGCCCGGCTGGTCGCCGGCCTGCACGCCGTCGCCGGTGAGGCAGAGCATGTTTGCCACGCCCATGGCGGCACCGCCGAGCACGTCGCCCTGGATGGCGATGCGGTTCTTGTCGCGGCAGGCGATCTGCATGATCGGGGCATAGCCCATGCGCGTCAGCAGCGCGCAGATGCCGACCGACGACATGTGGCAGTTTGCGCCCGAAGCATCGACGGCGTTGATGGCGTCGACCCAGCCGTCGAAAATCTTGGCGCGGTTGTAGACGTCTTCCGGATCGGCACTGTCAGGCGGGTTGAGCTCGGTGGTCACCGCGAACTCGCCGCGGCGCAGCACGCGTTCCAGCCGGCCGCGCGAGGAATGGCCGGGCAGGCGGTCGAGTGGCAGGTCGATGCCGGCAGGGTTCTCGTCGATCTGTGGCGGGCGCGGCGGGTTCATGCCGAGGCTCCCTCCGTGGTCTTGGCCTGTTCCTTCGCCATGGCCGCCTGCGCCGTCACGCGCAGCCAGGCCGAGGTTTCGCGCAGCGACTGGTCGACCGGCTTCTGCACGTTCAGGATCGCGTCACCGGCAACCATGTTGCGCGAGCCTTCCCACGCCTTGACCCAGACGCAGGGCATGTCCGGCTCGACCTCGCAGTTGCCGTTGGCGCGCACGCCGCCGCAGGGGCCGTTGCGCAATTGCTTGGGGCAGTTCATCGGGCACGACATGCCGGTGGAGGACAGGATGCACTGGCCGCACATGCGGCAGTCGAACATGAAGCCTTTCGCCCGCTTCTCGATAAACTTCACCGGTGCTTCGACGCGGGCGTAGCCGATGCCCTTCCAGAGGGGATGGAGCAGCAGGAACGTGTCGGCGAAGCGGGCATAGAACCATTCGAGCAGGCGCGAATGGCGGATCGACCACAGCCTGATCGCATAGGAGCGCTGGACGCGCCGCTGCGGCGACACGTCGGCCGGCTTGTAGTCGCTTTTCGGCGCTGCCTTCTTGACCAAAGTGGCCTGGGTAACCGCCGGCTGGTTTTCAGACATTTTCTTCTGTCCCGCCTGCTTTCGCCAAAGCCACGAGCCGCTCGCGGGTATAGTCGCTGTCAATCGTGGCGACGGCCTTGTCCGCCTCTGCCTCGAGATCGTCGCTGACCGGCAGCGGCTCGGCCTTGCGCCACTCGGCGAGATAGGCGTCGGTCTCGGCCGCACCCGAACGCATCGCGGCCATGTCGATGGCCTCGGTGAAACGCAGCGGCAATTCGCGCTTGGCGTTGGTGCGACCCTTCTTGACGATGACCTGGGCGGGGATGTCGCGCCAGTAGACGATAATCAGATCGGCCATTGAAATCTCGCTTTCCTCTTGTCTTCAGCATTGCCGCAACCGTTGGGGTGCTGCTTGTTATGGGACGACGCGCGCGCATTCAAAAGCGACGCCGCACGGTGTCGCAAAGAAACAGAGCGAAAAGGAGATTTAAGGAGCGACGGCTACCAGACGCCGCGCCGGATGCCGTTCCAGAGATAAGTCCAGATCGGCGGATGATACCATTGCATCGAGGGCAGGCCGGTATCGACCGGTTTCAGGCGCCCGGCGAGCGCATCGCCGACTGCCTGCACGCAGATTTCGCGCGACAATGAGGCCAGTCGCAGCGCGTAGGACATCAGATTGTCGTCGGGGCCGGGCTTGCCGCGCACCTGATACAGCACGTCGCCGGTGTCGACGCCTTCGTCGACGAGATGCACCGTAGAGCCGAAATTTTCAGCGTCGCCCGTGGCCAGCGCCCAATAGGCGCCGTTCATGCCGCGATATTTCGGGTTGATCGCTGCATGGTAATTCAGCACCGGGCATTTTATCGCCGCGAGCGTCTTCTTCGACAGCAGCCGGCAGCCGGCGAGGAAAACCACGGCCGGCTCGATTTCCGCGATCGCGGCGAGAAATTCCGGCGAATTGGCCGACGGAACATGGATGATCTTCTGTCCGGGGCGGGGCTCGGTTTCGAGCTTTGCGTCGGCAATCAGGCGATCGGCATGTCCGGAAAAGAAACGCTTGCCCAGCCGATTGACGATCATCGTCGCGACCTGGCCGCCGACCGAAATCCAACCCTGCTTGCGCGCCCGGCGCTTGAGGAGTGCGGCCTTCGATTCCGGTATTTCAAGAATGACCGTGATGGGCCCGAAGGCGTTCGCCACGGCATTGATGATCGCCCAGATGTGAGGACCACCCTCGGTCACCATGACGATCGGTTTGTTATCTGCGTGGGCTGTCATTCTATTCGGTCACGGTGATTTCTGCGAGCCCACGCCATTGCGGCGCGGGCCTGCGGGACAATCGCACGGTCAGCTTACTGCGGGCTTAACCGAAGTGACAAATTGCTGCCGTGAACCGCGGTTCAGCGCTTGAATTCGAGGATGTCGAGCTTGGATTCGAAGCGTGGTGCCGGAAATTCGATGCGCCATTCATTCGGCCCGGTGCGGAAGGTGTAGCCGGCCTGGTCGCTGTCGGGATTGGCCGGATAGCGCTTGGGCGTGTCGCCGGCGACAAAGAACGAGCCGAGATAGGTGAGGCGGGTATCGCTGTCGGTGAAGAAGCGGCCTTTGGTGCGCTGCGAGCCGCTCAGCTTCTCCAGCGTCCAGCCCGAACCGTCGTCGGTGACGCGGCATTTGAACCAGCCATAGACGACCAGCGGCAGGTTGCCGCCGACCTTGATGGTGCGGCACTGCCAGTTGCCGGTCATGTCGAAGTCGGTGAAGGAAACGGGCTGCTTGGCCAGGATCGCATCAAGCGTCGCCACATCTTCGGCTGCGCCGCCCTTCTTGGCCTCGTCGATCGCCTCGGTTCGCGTGGCTTCGTATTTTTCCAGCCGGGCGCGGTCAGCCGGCGTGATCAGGCTCTCGATCTCGCCGGTGGCAAGCGCCTGAGAGGCAGGCAGGACCAGCAGGAGAGAAAAAAGCGCTTTGCGAAATGCCATCGTGGGCTCCTTGTTTCCAGGCGAGGGGAGCCGGTGATTCCGGCAGCATCGTGATCACGCCGTTGTTCTTTACCTGATCATGATCTTATCCGAAAACCGGATTCCACTTTTCGGGATCATGATCAAGCGCCGCCTTGGCAAGGGAGGATGACAGGTCGCCATAGCCGGTGAAGCGGCGCTCATAGGCGAGGCCAAGCAGCCTGGCAGCATCCTCCGCCACCTTGTCCAGGGCAGGATCATTGGTCTGGGCGAGATAGACGACCTTCTCGTAATTGCCGAAATAGTCGGCGATCAGTTCCGGATGCCGGTCGAGCCCAAGCGGCTTGATGAAAAAGGCATCGAACTGCCGGCACAGGAAGTCGGTCATGTAGAAGGACATCATGTCGCCGTCTTCGATCGCGCGAAACGCCTCCATGCCCTGGTAGAAAGCAAAACAGTGCGGCCCGTCCATGCGCTCGACGCCGTGCTTTTCGCATATGCGGTCGACCATGCCGCCGCTGCCGCAATCGGCATAGCCGACGAATATCTGGCCATAGCCGTCAGCCTTGGCCTTGACGATCGCCTTGTCGAGCGCCGGCGCGATGCGGTCGGGATAGTAGTGGAACTCGGCGGGCAGGCAGGTCAGGTCGAGATGGTCGAGCCCAAGCTGCTCTTTCACCGCAAGTATTTCGCGCGCAAGCATGCCGCAGCCTATTACCAGCAGCCTGTCTCCTTGAGTGCTCTTCGATGCGGTCGCCATGGAACCACTTCGGTTCGAATTCGTTCCTGATCGCGTATTGACGCCTGAACGCATATTTATTTAGTCAACGAGGGAGACACAGTCCATGAAACTGTCACGTATTGCATCGCTTGCAGCGATTTTGGCCTGCGCCCTGGCCGTCTCGGCCTGCGCGAACACAGTTCGCGGCGTCGGCAAGGACGTCAAGTCGACAGCCAATGCCGTCGAGGATACCGTCGAGTAGTCCTTGATCTGAATATTCCGTCATAGGAAAAGGCCGCACCTTTGAGTGCGGCCTTTTTTCATTCAGGCCGAAGCGCGGACGTTGTGCTTGCGCTTCATGAAATCCTTGGCGGTTTCGACCGCCACCGCCGCGTCGCGGCAATAGGCGTCGGCGCCGACGGCCTTGCCGAATTCCTCGTTGAGCGGCGCCCCGCCGACGAGCACGACATAGTCGTCGCGGATGCCCTTTTCCTTCATCGTGTCGATCACGACCTTCATATAGGGCATGGTCGTGGTCAGCAGCGCCGACATGCCGATGATGTCGGGCTGGTGTTCCTCGATCGCGGCGAGATATTTCTCGACCGGATTGTTGATGCCGAGGTCGATCACGTCAAAGCCGGCACCTTCCATCATCATGCCGACAAGGTTCTTGCCGATGTCGTGAATGTCGCCCTTGACCGTGCCGATCACCATCTTGCCCTGCTTGGGCGCGCCGGTGGCGGCCAGAAGCGGGCGCAGGATGAACATGCCGGCCTTCATGGCATTTGCCGACAAAAGCACTTCGGGCACGAACAGGATGCCATCGCGGAAATCCTCGCCCACGATGCGCATGCCTTCGACCAGCGCTTCGGTCAGAACCTTGTAGGGCGCCCAGCCGCGTTCGAGCAGGATGTTGGTGCCTTCCTCGATTTCCTCCTTGAGGCCATCGTAAAGGTCGTCATGCATCTGCTGGACGAGTTCGTCGTCGGAAAGCTCGGACAGGATGATTTCGTCGTCGGACATTTTCAGGCTCCTCGTGGCCGCAGGCACCCATCCAGCGCGGCGCGCAATTTCGCTTCAATACCTATCCCGCAAGCAGTACAAATCCATAGCTGATTTGCGACTTCCTGCAAAAGGAAAGCGACCGCCAACTTATCGGTTTTCTTGTCGATTTTGCGACAGGTCTTGGCGCTGGCGGGCCGTTTCGCTAAGGGGGCATGACTACGATCCGGAGCAAGGGTGCAAAAAGCGCTCCATGTCAGATTTCTAGGGATGACTTCGATGGAAGATAACCTCTTGTCCGAGCAGGAAGCCTCCAACGCACGGCGCGGACGTGGCGCCAGCGGCGGTGCGGCAGCGCGGCGCGCGGCGCGTTCGGGCGGCGGCCCCGGCGTGCAGCAGACCTATATCAACCGCAAGATCAAGGTCTACGAGGTCCTCGACGAGGAGGGTCTCGCCCTGATCGAGAAGAATGCCGACACCGTTCTGGAAGAAATCGGCATCGAGTTCCGCGACGACGCCGAGGCGCTGGCGCTGTGGAAGGAAGCCGGCGCGGACGTAAAAGGCGAGCGCGTGCACTTTCCCAAAGGCCTGCCGCGTTCGCTGCTCAAGACCGCGCCGTCCATGTACACGCAGCATGCGCGCAATTCGGCGCGTTCGGTGCAGATCGGCGGCAATGCCACGGTCTTCGCGCCAGTCTATGGCCCGCCCTTCGTGCGCGATCTCGACGGCAACCGCCGCTATGCGACGATCGAGGATTTCCGCAATTTCGTGAAGCTCGCCTATATGGCGCCGTCGATCCACCATTCAGGCGGCACGGTGTGCGAGCCGGTCGATGTGCCGGTCAACAAGCGCCATCTCGACATGATCTACAGCCACATCAAATATTCCGACAAGCCGTTCATGGGCTCGGTCACCGCGCCGGAGCGCGCCGAAGACACGATCGCGATGGCCAAGATCGTCTTCGGCGACGATTTCGTCGACCAGAACACGGTGCTGACCAGCCTGATCAACGCCAACTCGCCGATGGTCTTCGACGAAACCATGCTCGGCGCGCTGAAAGTCTATGCCCGCAACAACCAGGCCTGCATCGTCACGCCCTTCATTCTCGCCGGCGCAATGAGCCCGGTGACGGTGGCTGGCACGCTGACGCAGGTTCTGGCCGAGGTTCTGGCAGGTGCTTCCTTCACCCAGCTTATCCGCCCCGGCGCGCCGGTGCTGTTCGGCACCTTTGCCTCGTCCATCTCGATGCAGTCGGGCGCGCCGACCTTCGGCACGCCGGAGCCGTCGCTGGTGTCTTATGGCGCAGCACAGCTCGCCCGCCGTCTCGGCCTGCCTTTCCGCACCGGCGGTTCGCTCTGCGCCTCCAAGGTTCCCGATGCACAGGCAGCCTATGAAAGCGCCAACACGCTGAACTCGACGCTGCTTGCTGGCACCAATTTCGTGCTGCATGCGGCCGGCTGGCTCGAAGGCGGTCTCGCCTCCTGCTACGAGAAGTTCATGATGGACATCGATCAGCTCGGCATGAGCCAGAAGTTTGCCGACGGCGTCGATCTGTCGGAAAACGGCCAGGCGATGGATGCGATCCGCCAGGTTGGTCCGGGCAGCCATTATCTCGGCTGCGACCACACCCAGGCGAATTTCCAGACGGCTTTCTACCGTTCCTCGATTGCCGACAACAATTCCTACGAGCAGTGGCTGGCCGAGGGCCAGAAGACCGCACCGCAGCGCGCCAACGACCTCGCGCGGCGCTGGCTCGAAACCTACGAAGCACCGGCGCTCGACCAGGGCATCGACGACGGACTGATCGATTTCATCGCCAAGAAGAAGGAATCGATGCCCGACGCCTTCACTTGAAGCGAGCCCGATTCAGGCGGGGCTAAAGTCGCCAAAATCATTCACAAGGAAGTCTGGCGGAGCGCTTTCTCCGGCCCGGGCAAGGGGTGAGGTTGTGCTTGCGCGGCTGGCTCTGCCCCTCATCCGACCCTTCGGGCCACCTTCTCCCCGTGAACGTGGAGAAGGAAGAGTGGAGACGTTGCGGCCAGCCTTCTTCTCCCCGTTCACGGGGAGAAGGTCCCGGCAGGGGGATGAGGGGCGGTGAAAGCCTTTCAGGAACTAGCGGAAACTCTCTCCACCACCCTCGCTGCCCACGGCCTCGTCCTGCGCGGCGGCTTCAACTTCAGCGCTGGCGAGGAATCGCCCACCGGCCCCTCCAACGCCCCCGCAAAATCCGTGCTTCTGGTCGGGCAGACAGGCTCCGCGCCTTGGCCGCATTTCCTGCGCTGGTGGGAAAGACAACCGCGTGACCTGAAAGACCCGCTCGACTCCTGGTCGCGCGAGGTCATCGGTGCGGTGGCGTACGAATTCGGCGCGCGTGCAGTCTCGCCGTCCGACCGGCCCTTCCTGCCGTTCCAGCAATGGGCGATGCGGGCCGAGGGACTAAAACCGTCGCCGCTCGGCATCCTCATGCATCCCGAATACGGCCTCTGGCACGCCTATCGCGGGGCGCTGCTGTTCGATCGTGAGATTTCGATTCAGGCGCCTGAGAATCCGATTCATCTTTGCGATGCATGTATCGGAAAACCTTGCCTGAACTCTTGTCCAGTCGGCGCATATTCCGCCGACGGATTTGCCTATGAGACCTGCCTGTCGCATGTGCGTGGGCCTAAAGGAGCACCTTGCCGCGACGCCGGCTGTATCGCCCGAAACGCCTGTCCCTATGGGACGGAATATCGCTATGCGGCTGAGGTGCAGGCCTTTCACATGAAGGCCTTTGCCGGGCTGTAGAGAGTGGCCGGGTCAGTTGGTGTAGCGCGTGTCGTCGGCCATGGGGTCGCGAGGGGCGTCGCAGGTAGTGACGTTGCCGACCGTGCGGCAGGCGCTGGCGACGGGTTTCGGCGCACAACCGTCCGGGTCCGGGCAAGGCGGCGGGCTGGGAAACCCGACAACCGAATTTGCATCAGGCCGGATCGTGCCGGCTGGCTGTGTGGCTGTTGGCGAAGGCATCGTGTTTGCCGCGAGGCCCGGAGGTGGCAGGCTTTCGGAAGTGTTGATCTGCGATATCGAAGCGGCCGGAGGTGCCGGCGAATAGGCGAGATCCTGCGGCTCGGAGGATGTGCAGCCGGCAAGAAAAATGGCGGAGATTACCGGGCAAAACAGCGCCGGCAGCAGTCGATTTTTCATGTGGGACCTCATTTAGCCGCGCCATTTTTCAGAGATATGGCGGGGATACAAGCCGAGCCGCGCCTTCTCCCCGCACGAATTATTGAACGCTGCAATCCGACGCCGTCTTGGCCCTGTGACGGCAGATCGCTATGTGTCGAACCGGAGCAAAGGAGCAGCCAATGACTATGCGTGAGATCGAGATCAAGACCGAAGACGGCACCGCCAAGGCGGCTCTGGTTCTTCCGGCGACCGCCTCCAAGGCCGGCGTCATCCTCTATATGGACGCCTTCGGGCCGCGCGCTGCACTCTACGACATGGCCGAACGTCTGGCAGGCGAGGGCTATGCGGTTCTCGTACCCGATCTCTTCTACCGCTTCGGCGCTTACGGTCCTTATGATGCGAAGACAGCCTTCAGCGACGAGAAGCTGCGCGCCGAGATCATGGGCATGGTTGGCGGCACCACGCAGGAGATGACGCAGCGCGACACAGCGGCGTTTCTCGAAGCCCTGTCGGAGAATGGCGCGACCGGCCCGATCGGCGCGGTCGGCTATTGCATGGGCGGCGGTCGCGCGCTGAATGCCGCCGCAGCCTATCCCGATCGCATCGTAGCCGCAGCCAGTTTTCATGGCGGGCGGCTTGCCAGCGATGCGCCCGACAGCCCGCACAACAATGCAGCGAAGATCAAGGCGCGTGTCTATGTCGGCACCGCCGGCGTCGACGGCAGCTTTCCGCCGGAACAGTCCGGCCGGCTTGCCGAGGCGCTGCGCATAGCGGGTGTCGATCACATCATCGAAAACTATGTCGGCTCGGACCATGGCTGGTGCATTGCCGACCATGGCGTCTACAACGAAAAGGGCGCCGAACGTCATTGGTCGCGGCTGACGACGTTCTTTGCCGAAACACTGTGCTGAAGTAGCGTCGTTTCGGAAAAACAGCTCGCAACGAGGGGTCGTGCTTTTCACAAACTGATTCAGTTTGACTGCCTATCCATCGGAAAACCCAGCCGGAATCCGTTCGAGTTGACGGTTGGTGGCTAGAGGCGTATTCATCAAGTCATCCGATGACTTGATGAATCTTTGCCATGCAACCTGCCACCCGAACCAATCTCACCGAAAGTGCCGCCGAAAGCGTGCGGCTCGAAATCGTCAATGGCCGCTGGGCCGTGGGCGAGCGCATCCCCAACGAAGCAACGCTGACCGAGATGCTCTCCGTCAGCCGCGGCACGGTGCGTGAGGCGGTACGTGCGCTGGTTTCGCAAGGGTTTCTCGAAACCCGGCAGGGATCCGGCACCTATGTGCGCTCCGCCGTCGACACCGCCGGCACATTGAGCCGCGTCAAGCGCGCCGGCCTGCGTGACCAGTGGGAGGCGCGCGCGGCACTCGATGTCGAGGCGGCGCGGCTTGCCGCCATCCGCCACACGCCCGCCGATATCGAACTGATGCGCCGGCTGCTGGCGCAGCGCGGAACGCCTGCAGACGGCGGGCGCGAGGCTTTCGCCCGCCGCGACATCGCCTTCCACAAGGCCGTCGTTGCCGCTTCCGGCAACCGGGCGATGGTCGAAATCTACGATTTCTTCTCTGCGGCAATCATCGAGACAATCCAGTCGACGCTCGCCGGCGACCTACCCGAGCCCGATGCCAGGGCGCATGAGGCCATCGTCGATGGCATCGCTTCGGGCGATCCCGACATTGCCGCCGCCACCGTCCGTGCCTTCATGGCGCCCGTCCTTCTCGAACTCGATCGGCTGCTTTCGCAATGAACCAGAACTTTCCCCGGCCGCAGGCGCAGGCCGAGCTTGCCGCGATGGATGCCGCAGACAGCCAGCTCATCGACGCCGAAGAAGACAGCATTCCGCGTCCGCTGCCGCCGCAGCTTCACAGCCGCGCGGCACAGATAATGCTTGGCTTGAACCTCGTGCTGATCGCCTTCAATCTGCGCCCGCTGTTTTCCAGCCTGTCGGTCCTGCTGCCGGAAGTCATCCAGGAAACAGGCCTGTCGACGGTCGGCGCCAGCATCCTGACGACGCTGCCTGTCCTCTGCCTTGGCCTCTTCGCGCCCTTTGCGCCCAAGCTTGCCCAGCGTTTTGGCGCGGAGCGCGTTTTGCTCGGCGCGTTGCTGCTTCTTGCCGTCGGCACGGCTTTGCGCGGACTGGAATCTGTGCCGATCCTGTTTGCCGGCACTTTCCTAGCGGGTGCTGCAATTGCCGTCAGCAATGTGCTGCTGCCGGGGTTGGTGAAGCGCGATTTCTCCAGCCACGCCGCCATCATGACCGGGCTCTACACCATGGCGCTCTGCGGCGGTGCCGCCGGTGCCGCAGGGCTTACCTTGCCCATCGAGCACATCGTCGGCTCATGGTCGGGCGCGCTCGCCGCCTGGGCGGTTCCGGCGCTGGTCGTGATGCTGATCTTTGCGCCGCAGGCTCTGGCACGGAAGGCGCAGGCTGCTCATTCGGGCTTCCGCGTCGTCGGGCTCTGGCGCGACCGGCTCGCGTGGCAGGTCACGTTTTTCATGGGGCTTCAATCCGCACTTGCCTATTGCATCTTCGGCTGGCTCGCACCGATGCTGCGTGAACGCGGTTTCGATGCTGCGACTGCCGGCGGCATCGTTTCGCTTTCGGTGATGACGCAGGTCGTCACCTGTCTGGCGGTGCCGTCGCTGGCAGTCCGCTTCAGGGACCAGCGCGGCGTCAATGTGGTGTTGGTCGCGGCTTCGGTCGTCGCGCTGCTCGGCTTTCTGTTTGCGCCGACTTCCACGGTGCTGTTCTGGGCGGTTCTGCAAGGCATCGGGCAGGGCGGGCTGATCGCGGCTGCCATGATGGTCATCGTGCTGCGTTCACCCGATTCCCATGTCGCGGCGCATCTTTCGGGCATGGCACAAGGTGTCGGCTATGTGCTGGCAGCAGTTGGCCCTTTGCTCGTCGGCCTCATCCGCAGCTGGACCGGCAGTTTTCATGCCGCCGCATTTCTCTTCGTAGCGCTCGGTCTGGGCGCCGCAATCATGGGATGGGGCGCGGGCAGGGCGCTGCATGTCGGGGCGCGGACGGTGATGGTTGGGGAAGAGTGATGTTCATCTTGTCCGACGGATTTGTCTTCGCCGGCCAATCGTCACCATTGCAGTGACAGGATGCTCAGAACACCATCGGTGACGATCAGCGCAGGCGGCACATGAAGTTCGTCATCCCGGAAACCGGAGCGAAGCGCAGGTAATCCGGGACCCATTGGCCTGATCGTCGTCAAGCACGGCCCGGTCCTGATATTGACGCACGTTCAGCACCGCCGAAGCTCTTTTGCATTCCGGCATGGATCCCGGGTCTCCGCTTCGCTCCGCCCGGGATGACGAAGAGAGGACAGCACTTCTAACGTCAACCTTGGCGATTGGCGGCGCCAACCATGAAGTTCGTCATCCCGGAGGTTATCCGGGACCCATTCCGAGCATCGGCAGGCACGGCCTCGTCCCGATATTGATGCGCGTTCAGTACCGCCGAAGCTCTTCTGCGTTCCGGCATGGATTCCCGACACTCTCCGCTCGTTCCTCGCTCACGAGGTCGAGAATGACGAGCTTACTGGTTGCCCAGCGGCAAGCCGCCGACGTTGGAGATGGGCTGTGCTTGCTGGTTGCCTCGCCCGCAAATCGTCCGAAATCGGCAGCGATTCTTAGCTGCCGTGCCGGCAACTCACCAAGGCCGAAGATTAGCGGCAAGCCCAAACGCAATTCGTCATTCTCGACCTCGTGAGCGAGGAACGAGCGGAGAGTGTCGGGAATCCATGCCGGAACATCGATGAAGGCCGCAGCGGTGCAGAACTGCCGAAGCTGAAGCACGCGGAAACTGTGGGAAAGATTTCCACCTCATTTCCACCCAACCCATTGTTTCCACTCACCCCACACATTTTTTCACCCCCAATCTTTCCCCACCCTCAAACCCCTCCCGCATAATCCCCTCATCGCTCTTGCGGGACCGGGTTCTGGAACCGGGATCGGGGAGAGCGGCGGTGACCTCCCGCCCTGGTGTGGTAGCCAGGAACCCGAGGGCCCGACACAGGCCGGCGTCCTGCGGCCGCATGCCCTGGCTGGAAGCTGCAAGCGACAAGCTTGTGGTGGAAGGATCAAGGGCAGATCGCGCAGGATGCGGAGAAGCCGCGGCGTCTTGTCCATGGAATGTACATGGAGCGGGCGTTGTGACCGGCCAACTTCGGGACAGACACCGAGCGGGGCGCGGAAGTCGCGCCACGTACTAAACATAGGAAGGCACGGCCATGCGCCCCGCTTCCCGATCTTTGACAATGGCCAGACTGCGATGCAGGGCGTGGCGATGAACAGGTGCGTCCTTCGAGGCTCGCTAACGCTCGCACCTCAGGATGAGGGAGGGTGGCGATGAAGTGCGCCGGCGCCCACCTCCCCCTTGAGGGGAGGTCGCGGACTGAGCGAAGCGAAGGAAGCGGGTGGGGTCGGTTCATGCCGAGCGCAGCGCAAAGGAACGTCGAGCACTGCCGCAGCGACCCCACCCAGCCCTTGGGAAGGTAATCCCTGCCATCAAAAAAATCTTTCCATCCCCCAAAGGATTATCGAATAGCTTTCGTCTCAGGAACGATGATGGCGATGACATTGGATGAGGGCGAGGCCACCGATGCCGATCTGATCGGGCGGGCGCGCAATGGAGACAGGCAGGCTTTCGGCGAACTCGTCGAGAGGCACTATGATTTTGTCCATCGCGTCGCCTGGCGCTGGTGCGGCCGAAAGTCGGACGCCGAAGACATCGCCCAGGAAGTCTGCGCCCGGCTTGGCCGGGCGATCCGCGATTATCGCGGCGGCGGGGCCTTCACCACATGGCTCTATGCCATGACCCTGAATGCAGCGCGCGACATGGTGCGCAAGAATGCTCGCGAGACGGCGAAGACCGAGGCTTTCGGTGTTCATGCGCTGATTTCGGGCGAAGCAACGAGCGAGCCGGAAGACCAGGCGGAAGCGCTTTGGGCGGCGGTGCGACAACTGCCGGACAAGCAGCGCGAGGCGGTTCTGCTGGTCTATGGTGAAGGCCTGAACCATGCGGCCGCCGCCGACGCCATGGCCTGCGCCGAGGCGACGGTCTCCTGGCATATCCATGAAGCGAAGAAACGGCTGAAGCTCATCATGCGCTCGGCCGGGGAAGATTGATCATGGTCGACGACAACGAACTCAACAGGCTGCGCGACAGCGCCGTGCCCAAGCCGAGCGCGGAAGCCAGGGCGCGCGCGCTGAATGCCGCTTTTGAGGCCTTTGACGAGAAAAAAACATCACCTGCCACCCAAGGATCGCAGCCAAGCCTTCGTCTCACTGACCGGATACACAAACTCTGGAGTGAGATGATGCAGAAGAAACTCTATGCCGCACCCGCGCTTGCCGGGCTCGTTGCCCTGCCGGTCGCCGGCTATATGACGTTCCAACTTGTCGAAAACTCGCCGTTCGATTTCGGCACCGAGCGCAAGGTGAGCGAACCGCGTGAACGCGTCGAGCAGCCGGCGACGGTTCAGCAGGCTCCCGTCGAAGCCGAGCAGGACAAGGATGAGGCGCTTGCCAAGCCTGCCACTCCCCAGCGGGAGCCGGCGCTTTCGGCCAGCGAGGCCCAGCCACAAGCCGCCGGCGGCAGTGCGCCGCCCAGCCCGACGGTTTTATCGCGGTCGAAAGCAGTGGTATCCAATCAGAATGCCGCCGACAGCACTACGCTGATGGCAGAGCCGCAGGCGATCATGCCGACCCCGGCGGATGTCTACGCGCCAGCCGAAGCCTCCAATGACCGCGTCCAGCAGTTCGACACCAATCCGATCCATTCGGCCAAGGAAAACCCGGTCTCGACCTTCTCGATCGATGTCGACACGGCGTCCTACTCCTTCGTTCGGCGCTCGCTGAAGGAAGGCGTCCTGCCGCAGCCCGATACGGTTCGCGTCGAGGAGATGATCAACTACTTCCCCTACGACTGGGCTGGTCCGGAATCTGCTGCGACGCCGTTCAACTCCACGGTCACCGTCATGCCGACGCCGTGGAACGAGAACACCAAGCTCATGCATATCGCCATCAAGGGCTATGACGTGAAGCCGGCCGAGCAGCCTAAGGCAAATCTCGTCTTCCTGATCGACGTTTCCGGTTCGATGAACGAGCCTGACAAGCTGCCGCTGCTGCAATCGGCCTTCCGGCTGCTGGTCAACAGGCTCGGGCCTGATGATACCGTGTCGATCGTCACCTATGCCGGGGAGGCCGGCACGGTGCTGGAGCCGACCAGTGGCTCGGACAAGGTGAAAATACTCGAGGCTATCGACAGGCTGCAGCCCGGCGGCTCGACCGCGGGTGCGGCGGGCATCGAGGAAGCCTACCGGCTCGCCCAGAAGTCCTTCATCAAGGATGGCATCAACCGGGTCATGCTGGCGACCGACGGCGATTTCAATGTCGGCCAGAGCGACGACGCCGACCTGAAGCGGATGGTCGAGGAAAAGCGCAAGTCCGGCATCTTCCTGTCGGTGTTCGGCTTCGGCCGCGGCAACCTCAACGACCAGATGATGCAGACCATCGCCCAGAACGGTAACGGCACCGCCGCCTATATCGACACGCTGGCCGAAGCCGAGAAGGTGCTGGTGCAGGATGCCGGCTCGACGCTGTTTCCGATCGCCAAGGACGTGAAGATACAGGTCGAGTTCAATCCGGAAAAAGTCTCCGAGTACCGGCTGATCGGCTATGAGACCCGCGCGCTGAAGCGCGAGGACTTCAACAATGACCGTGTCGATGCCGGCGAGATCGGCTCCGGCCATTCGGTGACGGCGGTCTACGAGATCACGCCGAAGGGCAGCCCGGCGCAGGCGGTGGACGATCTGCGCTATGGCGAGGCGAAGACCGACAATGCAACTGGGGTTGCGAACGCAGACGAATACGCCTTCGTGAAAATCCGCTACAAGCTTCCCGACGGCGATGTGTCCAAGCTCATCACCACGCCGGTGACTTCGGCCAATGAAGTGGGCTCGTTCGACGATGCCAGCGACGACCAGCGGTTTTCCGTTGCGGTCGCGGCTTTCGGCCAGAAGCTGCGCGATGCCGACCAGACGGCGAATTTCGGCTACGACCGTATCAGGGAGATCGCCTCGGCGGCGCGCGGAGCGGACCCGTTCGGCTACCATTCTGAGTTCCTGTCGCTGGTACGCCTTGCCGCCGCGCTCGGCAGTGGAGGGCGCTAAGCGCGGCCACGTGCCAGCCGTACTTGAGAAGGCAAAACACCAAAAGAAAGCTTACTGAAAGGCTGGCGAGGGAAACTTCGTCGGTCTTTTTCCTTTTTGGGATCAAAGGCTTGTACGATTTTCAGATTTTGCACCGAAGATGTATCTTGTAAAAGATATATCTTTTGATAGATATATCGCATGAAACACAAAATCTGGAGAGACACTCAAATGTTCAATCATCCCCATAATCACGAGAAACGCTGCGGCGGCTGGTTCATGTCCGGCCCGGATGGCGGCAAGGGCGGCGGACGCTTCGGCCGTGGCGGCGGCGGCGGAGGTGGCCGGTTCGGCCGTCATCGCGGTGGCCCGTTCGGCGGGCGCGGTCCGCGCATGTTCGATCCCGGCGCGCTGCGTCTGTTCGTTCTCGGCCTGATCGCCGAGGAACCTCGCCATGGCTACGACATCATCAAGGCGCTGGAAGCGAAGTTCCAGGGCGCATACAGCCCGAGCCCCGGCGCGATCTATCCGATGCTGCAGATGCTGGAGGAGGCCGATCTGGTCGTCTCCGAAACCAACGGCAACAAGCGGCTCTATTCGATCACCGAGCAGGGCAAGGCTTATCTCGCCGAGCACGCCGCCGAACTCGACAAGATCAACGCCCAGCTTGATGAGGCTTCTGCCGAGGTCAACGGCGTGGCGCTTGGCGACGAGGTTCGTGCGCTGGCGCAGGCCATCTTCGGACGGTTGCGCGGCGGCGAGCTAAGCGCCGAGCAGGCCGAGAAGGCGCTGGAGATACTGCGCAAAGCGCGGCTGGACCTCGAAGGCCTGTAAAACGAAGCCTTGAAACGAAAAATGCCCTTCCGTGGATCACGGAAGGGCCTTTTCTTGTGGGTTGTGCTTTATGCGCGGCTGCGGCGGCGCTCGCGACGGGCATCGGCGCTCTCACCGGTGCCGCCGCTCTGGTCCGCCGTCTTGTTGCGCAGCGGGCCGATGCGCTCGACGATCGTCTCGACCGTCGGGCGATCTGCCTTGTGGTGGCTGTCCAGCGCTTTGCGCATCGCAGCCAGATGTTCGAATGAGGTGCCGCAGCAGCCGCCGATGATCTTTGCGCCGCTGTCGACCGCAAGCCGGACATAATCGGCCATCAGTTCGGGCGTGCCGGAATAATGGATCTCCGTGCCGCGAAATTCCGGAATGCCGCAATTGCCTTTGACGATCACGGTCGCATCCGGCTTGGCCTCGGTCATGTCGAGCAGCGACGACAGGATGTCGGAAGCACCGACGCCGCAATTGGCGCCAACCCCGACCGGGCCCTGCGGCAAGCCTTCGGAAACGCCGTGAATATCCTTCGGCGCGAGGCCCATCATCGAGCGGCCAGCGGTGTCAAAGGAAACCGTGTAGGTGTAGGGCATGCCGGCATCGATCGCCGCCTGCGCCGCCGCCTTGGCTTCGTCAGGCGCGGACATGGTTTCGATCCAGGCGATTTCCGCGCCGCCGTCCTTCAAGCCTTTGATCTGCTCGGCGAAAGCCTCGACGGCTTCCTCGTATGTCATCGCGCCAAGCGGCACGAGAAGCTCGCCGGTCGGGCCGACGGAACCGGCAACGATGACCTTGCGGCCGGCCTTGTCGGCAACCGCGCGGGCAATTTCGGCGGCCCGCTTGTTCAGCTCATGAACTCGGTCCTGCGCATGATGCAGCTTCAGCCGGTGACGGGTGCCGCCGAAGGAATTGGTGAGGATGATGTCGGCGCCGGCATCGACGAAGTTCTGGTGCAGCGCCGTGATCTTTTCCGGCGCGGTCTCGTTCCAGAGTTCCGGCGCTTCGCCGGCCTCCAGTCCCATGCCAAACAGGTTCGTGCCCGTGGCGCCGTCGGCCAGAAGCACGCCTTTTTCTGCGAGCAATGCGTCAATGGGGTTGGTCATGGAGAAACGCCTTCAGGAATATTGTTGAGATAAGGATATAAAGAAGTCTTTATGTCTAGTCAAGAAAACGCATCAAACTGCAGTGCTGGAATGCAGTAAAGCATATCACGGCAGCCGGGAGGTGACTTCGATCTCGATTTCCGTGCACACGCCGCCATTCGTCGGGTAATAATCTACCGAACAGGCCGTCACCACGATCAGAAGGTCGAGTTCGGCGCGCAAGGTCACATAGCCGCCCGGCGGGTTGATCGAGGCGTAGACGTCGAGATGGCCGTCCGGTTCCGGCAGCGAATTCTGAAAGAAATCGACCGGGTCGGGACAGAAGGGCAGGTCTATGCCTTCTCTCGCAAGCGCGTTCAGCATGTTGTCCTGGCAATTTGGATGATCGGCGAAGCCCGCGCGCTCATAGAGCGCGGGATTGCAGGCCGGAAACAGCATGTCATGCGGGCCGGGTGAGCCATCCTCGACCAAGGTCAGCATCGGCACGCCATTGGCGCTGTAGAAGCACTGTCCGGCGACAGGGAACAGCTTTTCGTTGATGTCGCGCGTATGCGACGTGCTCAGCCAGTCGAGCTTGCCTTCGGTCGTGAACGCCCACAGGTCGGCCACCTGCTGTCCCTTGGGATCGATGATGCGAATGAGATCACCACGCGAGACGCGGATGGAGCGCCCCGACTGCGGCGGAACAACGAGATGGCGATGGTCTTGCATGAGAAGTCCTGAGCGAAAGCGAAGGAGCCATATCTACGCGCTGAAAAAGGAAACTCAACCGAAATGGGATTGCGACCGGTCTTCAGGGCTGGCCCACGTCAGGCATCTCGGCAAGTTTGCGCGCAAAGCCGGCTGCCTCGTGCGCGTTGATCTCGGCGCCACGGATCAGATTGTCGAAATGGCGGGTCAGCGTGCGGACGGGTGCCGTGGCGTTCAGCACCAGATACATGTCGCCGACATAGATCGCCGCGCGATAAGGCCCGAAGATAGTGTAAGGCACGGAATAGCGCATGCGCCCATCATAGAGGAACAGGCGGAAGGTCGGATAAAGATCGTCGAGCAGCGTTGCCATATGGTTCAGCTGGTCGCGCCGGTCCTGTTCTGAAAAGCCGCTCCACACGCCCATGCCGGCGGCGAAGATTTCCAGCGTGTGCCGCGGCATGCACACTTCCATGTCGGTTTCCGGACGCCGGTTGTAGTCGATGCGGTATTGCGTCTCGCCGGCCTGGGACTGGCGGCTCTTGTTGGTGATGTCGGCCTCGTAATCGACCAGCGCGTCCGTGCGCAGAAGATCCGGAATGCCGGCCGGCACATAGCGTATCTTCGTGCCTGCCGCCTCGGCGTGCCATTTTGCCAGCAAGGTGCGGTCGAAGCCGCCGGAACCTTCTTCGATTTCGAGGCTGGCGCGGATTTCGCCGGTCAGCCCTTCGTCCTGGCTGAGCCCGAGCAGCCAGTCGAGCGAGACCTTATGCTCTTCGGCGATCGTCATCAGCGTCTCGGCGCGCGGCAGACGCGTCGTGTCTTCCGACAGGAGCTGGGAAAGGGCTGAGCGATCTATGCCCACCGATGCGGCGAACGCCGACTGATTCTGGCCGGAACGCTGCACCAGTGTCCTCAACCGTTCGCGAAACAGTCCGGAAAGGTCGCGTTTGTCCAAAGGGTGCTCCCATGAGGCAGAATTTTGCGCGCACAACGCTATTCAACGCAGGCAACGATGAGATTGTTCCGCTTGTTTGTTTACAATTCGCAACATATGCGCATCAATAAGCGCAATATCAACATTCTGTGCACATTGTCGCGTTGAATCTTGCCATCACTACTGACAGCATAGTGTCAGGAATCATTTGGTTCCGGCGCTGGGGCAGTGGTCGAGGGCATGGCATACAAAAAAAGCATACGGCGAAACGGCACGCCGGCAGTCGAATGGCCGACAATAGTGCTCATCACAGCCACTTACGGCTCTTGGGCGGGAGCCTGTTTCTTCCTCTGGCCGAGCTATCCGGTTCTTGCGCTTCTGGTTCTGGCCTTCATTCTCGCCATGCAGTCCTCGCTCATGCACGAGGCATCACACGGCCACCCGACGCGAAAATCGTGGCTCAATGAATTGCTGGTCGGCCTGCCGATCGGGCTGGTTTACCCCTTCCGCCGTTTCAAGTCGTTGCATCTGCGGCACCATGCCGACGAGAGCCTGACCGATCCGTTCGACGATCCGGAAAGCTATTATCAGTCCTTCTGGAAGCATGAAGAACTGCCGCGCTGGCTGAAAACGTTGCTTTCCATCAACAACACGATGGTCGGCCGCTTCGTTCTCGGCCCGGCGCTTGGCACCATCGGCTTCCTGCTGGAAGAGGCAAGGCTCATCGCTGATGGCGACCGGGCCGTGCGCAAGGCGTGGCTGCTGCATGCTGCCGGTCTCGCGGTCGTGCTGCCGCTGGTGACCGAGGTCTTCGGCATTCCGCTCTGGCTCTATGTGCTGGTGCCGGTCTGGCTCGGGCAGTCCTTCATCTCGGTGCGCACTTTTGCCGAACATCAGTGGTCGGAGCGGCCGGACGGGCGTACCATCATCATCGAGCGCTCACCCTTCGCCTTCCTGTTCCTCAACAACAATCTGCATCTCGTCCATCACAAGAGCCCGACCATTCCCTGGTATCGGCTGCCAAAGCTGTTCCGCGAACGGCGCGACGAATGGATCGCGATGAACAAGGGCTATGTGTTTCCGAACTATCTGGCGCTGCTCAGGGAATACGCCTTCCGCGCCAAGGAGCCGGTGGTGCATCCCGCACTTCGACGTGCTCCGGAAGCCGGCCGTGCGTTCCAGCCGCGTGTGCGTGGCCGTTCGGTGAACGGGCTGGGCACCATTCCCGTGCCGGCCGAGCCGCCCAAGGAATAGGCTGAATTCCACCTTGCCATTGCAGACCTGATCGGCGGAGATGACGCCATGACCGGATTCGTCGCCGCACTCTCCATGTATGACTGGCCCGAAGCTCGAGCCGAAACCGACGCCGAATGGGCGCGGCTGCGCGAGGCTTTTGGCGCCGCCGGAATCGATGCGCCAGAAAGGCTCGTTCGCAGAAACGCCGATCTGCCGCCGGTGCCCGGAGGCATCCGGGACACAGCGGGCGAGCTGGTCGCGCCCGATCCGGCAACTCTCCCGCCTGACGAACTCGACTTCCCGACGGTCTGGCTGCATCCGAATCTGCTTTTCGCGCAGACGTGCTGGGGGCCGATGGAGCTTGGTCTGTCCAAGCATGTGCGGGTGATTGGCCAGCCGAGCTACGACGCCTTCGAGGGTGGGCAGGGCGAATTCTATTCAAGCGCGATCGTGATGCGGCGGGGTGAGGGCGCTCCGGTGTCTGCGCCATCCGACGGCCTGCCCCTCATTTCCCTAGACCTGATCCGCGGCAAGCGGCTCGGCTACAACAGCGATGATTCGATGTCGGGCATCATCGCGCTGACGCGCGATCTGGAGGCGATGGGCGAAAGCCTTGCCATTTTCCCGGAGCGCATCGAGACTGGCGGCCATCGCGCCTCGATCATTGCCGTCGCCGAGGGCCGGGCGGATATCTGTGCGATCGACTGCAGGAGCTGGGATCTGGCAAAACGGTTTGAACCTGCCGCGCAAAATGTGCAGGTCGTCGGCTGGACCGGGCAGCGCAAGGGCCTGCCTTACATCACGTCACTGACAGCGCCGGTAATTTCTCTTCCGATCTGATCGGCCATCACACCGCTTCGTCGATGTTACCGCATGGCCTGATCTGCGCCGGCGATCCACTTCCTTTGGGCCAGAAAATGTCGCGTAGGCGGCCAAGGGGTTGCCAATCCGTCAAATAGACGGGAAAAGCGCGCAACTTTCTGTCCCTCCCAAGACAGTCCGCCCCTCCCCAAAATCCTCAAGGAAGTAGGATCGTGAAAACAATAGCTGCATTCTCCGATTTCGTTGGCCGCACCTTCGCCATATGGGTGATCGTGTTCGCCGTGCTCGGTTTCCTCCTGCCGGCGACGTTCAGCCTGTTCGCGCCGTGGATCGTCGTTTTGCTCGGCATCATCATGTTCGGCATGGGCCTCACCATATCGATCAAGGACTTCAGCGAAGTCGCGCGCCGGCCGTTCGACGTGACAATTGGCGTGCTCGGTCAGTTCATCATCATGCCGGCGCTCGCCGTCTTGCTCACGCGCATCATTCCGATGTCGCCGGAAGTTGCGGCCGGCGTCATCCTCGTCGGTTGCTGCCCCGGCGGCACGGCCAGCAACGTCATGACCTATCTCAGCAAGGGCGATGTGGCGCTCAGCGTCGCTTGCACCAGCGTGACCACGCTGCTTGCTCCGATCGTCACGCCTTTCCTGGTCTGGTTCTTCGCCAGCCAGTATCTGCCGGTCGATGCGATGAGCATGTTCCTGTCGATCGTCAAGGTCATTCTCGTGCCGCTGGCGTTTGGCTTCCTGCTGCAGAAACTGGTGCCTGGCGTGGTCAAGGCGGCGGTTCCCATGCTGCCGCTGGTCAGCGTCGTCGGCATCGTACTGATCGTTGCGGCTGTCGTTGCCGTCAACAAGGCCGCTATCAGCCAGTCCGGCCTGCTGATCTTCGCCGTCGTCGTGTTGCATAACGGCTTTGGGCTGCTGCTCGGCTATTTTGCTGCCCGGTTCTCCGGGCTGTCGCTCGCCAAGCGCAAGGCTATCAGCATCGAGGTCGGCATGCAGAACAGCGGGCTGGGTGCCGCCCTTGCCAATGCGCATTTCTCGCCGTTGGCCGCGGTGCCGAGTGCT
Source organism: Mesorhizobium sp. DCY119 (assembly GCF_003590645.1). Taxonomy (NCBI): domain Bacteria; kingdom Pseudomonadati; phylum Pseudomonadota; class Alphaproteobacteria; order Hyphomicrobiales; family Phyllobacteriaceae; genus Mesorhizobium; species Mesorhizobium sp. DCY119. Next base: position 2,326,059 of record NZ_CP031834.1, read on the forward strand.
GTCTTCAGCGTCTGGCACAATGTTTCCGGCGCGCTGATCGCGAGCTATTTTGCGCGGATGAGCGATGACGATGCGGAAAAGCGCGTCGCCGAGCAGAAGGCTAGCTAGTCCGAGCGCTCGGGCGGTCAGCGTCCGAGCAACCTCGCATCTAAAGGATAGACGGACAGTTGCTGGTTGCCGCTCTCGGTAATCAGCACCTGTTCCTCGATCTTCACGCCCTCATGGCCGCCGAGACGGCCGATATAGCTTTCGACGCACAGTACCATGCCAGGTTCGAGAACGCCGTCGGGTGTGTCGTCGGTCCAGTCGGCCGCATGCGGCAGCGTCGGATATTCGTCGGCCAGCCCGACGCCGTGATAGAGTACGCCGTAGCGTGCTGGAAAACAGTCCGGCGGCGGGATTTGCGAGCGCTCGACGAGATCGCGGAACGAGATCCCCGGCTTCATCAAATCCGTATTGTAGGCGATCTGACCTGCCGCGATGCGGAAAAGATCGCGCTGTTCGTTGCTCGGTTCGCCATCGCCGCAGAGCCATGTCCGCGATAGATCTGCACAGAAGCCGTAGGGACCGATGAGGTCGGTGTCGAAGGCGACGAGATCGCCGGCTTCGATGATGCGCGAGGAGCATTCCTGAAACCACGGATTGGTGCGTGGACCGGACGACAGCAGCCGCGTTTCGATCCACTCGCCGCCGCGCGCGATGTTACCGCGATGTAGCTCGGCCCAAAGCTCGTTTTCGGAAATGCCGGACTTGAGCGCTGCTTCCATCTCGCCCATTGCCGCCTCGCAGGAAACGATGGCGCGGCGCATGCAGAGGATTTCGTCAGGCGATTTGATCAGCCGCGCGTTCTCCATCACGGCCTCGCCATTGCCGACCGAAATGCCGAGCCTTGCCAGTTCGGCAATGCCTTCATGATCAAGGTGATCGACCGCAATACGGCGGTTAGCGCCGCCATGTTCGCGGATGAGATCCGCGATGCCGGCCGCCCAGCGCTGCACCCGCTTTTCGGTGAGTTCGCCGCCGTAAAGATACATCCAGGAAATCGCCGGTCGCACCTCGTCGACGACGCCTGAGTGATCCGACAGATGCTCGCAGGAGAAATAATCGAACAGCACGACCGGCCCTTCGGTGGCGACAAAGCAATGTCGCGTCGGGTTGTGCGCGACCCAGAGCTGCATGTTGGTCGAGTCGGTCGCGTAGCGGATGTTGACCGGGTCGTAGAGCAGGGCGCCGGCATAGTCACGGCGCTTCAACTCGGCGCGAATGCGATCGAGGCGGTATTTCCGCATCGCCGGCAGATCGGGAGCGGGGATGCCGGCCGCGGCCCATTCGGTTTCAGCCGTCTCGCCGTAGCCGAGCACATGTTGGTTCAGGGAGGCAGCTTTTTGGCGGGCTTCGCGTTGCAGGGCCTCAACGGAACCGGGCGACGGAGAACCGCCCGGCTCGAATGGCATGATCTTGCGATGCCGCCCGAAATTCCCAGAGGAAGATCGGTCGGCCATCGTTTTACCCTCGCATCTTTTCGCCGGCTGGATCGAACAGCGGCTGGATGTTGATGCGGGCAGGGCGGCGGTGGCCGAGGATTTCGATCTCGAACATGCCTTCATTGTCGTTTTCGGCCAGGGCTGCCGGCACATAGCCCTGCGCCAGCGACTTCTGGACATAGTGAGCATAGCCGCCGGACGTTACCCAGCCGACCACGCGCCATTCGCCGTCGACGATGCCGCGAATGCTGGAAGCACCTTCGTCGGCTTCGGACGTGCGGGTCTCTGCGCCGGTCTCGTCGAAGCGCGGCGCACCGTAGCCGTGCGGCTTGTCGATCGTGCCGTGATCGGTGGCGCCGACCTTGGCCCAGATCGGCTCGTCGCCCATCACGTCGGCGCCGTTGGCTTCCACCACCATGGAGACGCGGCGCAGCTTCGGGCCTTCGGCCTGCTCCTTGGCCGCGGCGTCGCGGCCGACGAAGTCATTCTTCTCCAACCTGGTGAAGCGGTCCATTGAGCCTTCGAACGGCCCGTAGATCGGCCGCAACTCGCGGAACCAGGTCGGGAAGTTCTTTTCCAGCCGCATGGAGAGCAGGGCGCGCATGCCGAAATCGACGATGCCGAATTCCTCGCCGGCTTCCTTGATCGCCTTGTAGACGAGTCGCTGATAGGCTGGCGCCATCCAGATTTCGTAGCCGAGATCGCCGGTGTAGCTGATGCGGTTGACCATGCAGGGTGCGCCGCCGACAGCCATCTCGCGGAAATCCATGAAGCGGAAGGCTTTGGTCGACACGTCAGCATCGACCAGCTTGGCGAGCAGGTCCTGCGAGCGCGGACCGGCAATCGAGAGGCCGACCAGCGTCTGGTCGAAGCGGTGGATGCGAACGGAGCCGTCCTTCGGCAGCTGCTTTTCGAACCAGCGCATATGGTATTTCTGCGCCGCAGACGAGCCCCAGATCATGAAGCGGTCTTCGGCGCATTTGGCGATGGTAAAATCGCCGATCAGCTTGCCGAATTCGTTGAGCATCGGCGTCAGCACGAGCCGGCCGGTCTTGGGCATACGGTTGGTCATCAGCCGGTTGAGGAAATTCTCCGCACCCGGGCCGCTCACTTCGTATTTGGCGAAGTTGGCGATTTCGGTCACGCCGACACTTTCGCGGGTCGCGCGAACCTCGTTGCCGATGTGCTCGAAATCGTTGGAGCGGTGGAAGGAGACGATATCCTTCGGCTCGGTGCCCTGGGGCGCAAACCAGAGCGGGGTTTCCAGGCCCCAGCTATCGCCCATGACGGCATTCTGCGCCACCATGGTGTCGTAGAGCGGCGTCGTCTGCGCGGGCCGCGCTGCCGGCAGTTCCTCGTTCGGGAAGCGGATGGAGAAGCGGCGCGAATAGTTTTCGCGCACCTTGGCGTTGGTGTAGCGCAGGCTTGCCCATTCGCCGTAGCGGGTGACGTCCATGCCCCAGACGTCGAAGCCCGGATCGCCATTGACCATCCAGTTCGACAGCGCGAGCCCGACGCCGCCGCCTTGTGAGAAGCCTGCCATGACGGCGCAGGCCGTCCAGTAGTTGGTCAGGCCCTGCACCGGGCCGACCAGCGGGTTGCCGTCGGGCGCGAAGGTGAAGGGGCCGTTGATGATCTGCTTGATGCCGGCGTTCGCAATGCCCGGAAAATGCTTGAAGCCGATTTCCAGCGACGGCGCGATGCGGTCGATATCCGGCTGGAGCAGTTCATGGCCGAAATCCCACGGCGTATTGACCGGCGACCACGGCTTGCAGGCCTTTTCATAGGTGCCGAGCAGGATGCCGTTGCGCTCCTGGCGGGTGTAGATCTCGCCCTTGAAGTCGAGCACGCCGACCATTTCGCGGCCGGTCGACTTGTTGAATTCCTCGACCTCCGGCATCGGCTCGGTCAGCAGATACATGTGCTCCATGGCCAGCACGGGCAATTCGAGCCCGACCATGCGGCCGATTTCGCGGGCCCACAGGCCGCCGCAGTTCACCACATGCTCGGCCTTCACCGTGCCCTGTTCGGTGACGACATTCCAGGTGCCGTCGACCTCCTGCGTCAGTTCCTTGACCGGGTTGCGCAGCACGATCTGCGCGCCGAGTTTCTGCGCCGCCTTGGCATAGGCGTGGGTGGTGCCGGAAGGGTCGAGATGGCCCTCGACCGGGTCCCACATGGCGCCGACGAAATTCGTCTCGTCCATAAACGGGAACATGGCCTTGGCCTCTGACGGCGTGATCAGCTCGGTGTCCATGCCGAGATAGCGGCCCTTGGCATGGGCGAGCCGGAGGAAGTCCATGCGCTCCGGCGTGTCGGCCATCATGATGCCGCCGGTGAGATGCAACGAGCAGGACTGGCCGGAAATCTCTTCAAGCTCCTTATAGAGCTGCACCGTATAGGCCTGCAGCTTGGCGACGTTCGGGTCGCCGTTCAGCGTGTGGAAGCCGCCGGCGGCATGCCAGGACGAGCCGGAGGTCAGCTCTGAACGCTCGATCAGCATGACATCCGTCCAACCGGCGCGGGCAAGGTGATAGAGCACCGAGCAGCCAACAACGCCGCCACCGATGACTACAGCTTTTACGTGGGATTTCATGTGGTTATATCCATGTGCAGAGGAATAGATTCAACTTTTGTGCGGGGGCGCGAATGCAAACCGCAGGTCGAAGGCGCTGACGTCTTCCGCCAGCCGGCCGTCAAGTGCTGCAAGAATGGTTTCGCAGACAGAGATGCGGTGCTTCAGGACGTCGGTGTTCCAGAAGCGGAGCGTCGAATAGCCTTCCGAGCGTATGAATTTATCGCGGCGAAGGTCACGTTGGCTGTCCGCGTGCTGGCTGCCGTCGATCTCGACGACCAGCCATTTTTCACGGCAGGCGAAATCTGCATAGTAGGGGCCGATGGGAAATTGGCGGGTGAAGCGATAGCCGCCGAGCTTCCGGTTTTTTAGCTCTAGCCAAAGCAGAGCCTCGTCTTGGTTGCCGCCCTGTCTTAGTTCACGGGCACGACCGGTCGTGCCTTTCTTGCGCCGGCTGCGGGTTTCGGCAACGCCTTCCCCCACTCCGTCGCCGCTTCGCGGCGCCACCTCTCCCCCCTCCGGAGGGAGAGGAAGGGCGTCAAGCTTTGTCGGCTCGCGCCTTTCCTCTCCCCCGTCGAACGGGGGAGAGGTGGTCCGCGAAGCGGATCGGAGTGGGGGTCGACTGCTTACCATCAGCGCTCAAAAATCCGTCGGTGCGCCGCCTTCGGCCCGGCGCTTGGCGACGAAGGCGTCGATCTCCTCGGCAATGGCCGGGTCCATATAGGGCTTCTCGTAGGTGGCGAGGCGTTCCTTCCAGATGCGGTTTGCTCGCTCCATTGCGGTCGGGCTGCCTGCTTCCGCCCACGTCTCGAAATTGCGCCAGTCCGAGATGATCGGCGAATAGAAGGCGGTCTTGTAGCGGTCCTGGGTGTGCTGCGTGCCGAAGAAATGGCCGCCGGGGCCGACGGATTCGATGGCGTTGAAGCCAAGCGCGTCGTCGGAAAGGTCCAGCGGCGTCAGGAATTCAGCCACCATCTGCAGAAGGTCGATGTCGAGGATGGTCTTTTCATAGGAGCAGCGCAGCCCGCCTTCGAGCCAGCCGGCGCCGTGCAGGATGAAATTGGCGCCGCCTTGAATCGCCCCCCACAGCGAAAACACGCTTTCATAGGCTGCCTGCGCATCGACCGTGTTGGCGGCGCATACATTGGAGGTGCGGTAGGGGATCTGGTAGCGGCGGGCGAGCTGGCCGCCGATCATTTGCGCCTTCATATATTCGGGTGTGCCGAAGGCCGGCGCGCCCGATTTCATGTCGACATTGGAGGTGAAGCCGCCATAGCCGACCGGCGCGCCTTTCTTCACCATCTGGGTAAAGGCGATGCCCGAAAGCGCCTCGGCGTTCTGCTGCACCAGCGCGCCTGCCACCGTCACCGGTGCCATGGCGCCGGCCAGCGTGAACGGCGTGACGATCACCACCTGGCCGCTGCCGGACATCTGGATGATGCCTTCCATCATCGGAACGTCGAGCTTCAGCGGCGAGTTGGTGTTGATGATGGTGTAGACCGAGGGTTCATCCTGCAGCTGCTCGCGCGAAATTCCGCGCGCGATGCGGGCGATCTCGATGCCGTCGACATTGCGCTCCTTGCCGAGCGAATAGATGTGAAAAACCTTGTCGGTCAGCGTTGCCAGATCGCGGATGCATTCGAGATGGCGCACTGACGGGTGGATGTCGACCGGCTCGACCGGATACCCGCCTGTGGTCTGCAAAATGTTGTGCATCTGGGCGAGCTTGAGGAAGTTGCGATAGTCCGCCTGGTTGCCGGGGCGGCGGCCATTGTCGAGGTCGGAGCAGTTCGGCGCGGAAGCCATCTGCGAAATCACGAGATTGTTGCCGCCGAAGCGGACATTGTGGGCCGGGTTACGGGCATGAAGGGTGAATTCAGACGGCGCATGCGAAATCAGTTCGAGGATCATGTCGCTGTCGAAGCGCACCCGCTCGGTACCTTCGCGAACGTCCGCGCCGTGGCGTTTCATGATCGCGCGCGCCTCGTCATGCAGAACGTCGACGCCGATTTCCTTCAACACGCGCAACGAGGCTCGATGGATCGATTCCAACTCGTCGTCGGAAATGATCTTCGTTGGCGCAAAGGGGATTTTCAGCTGCCGGAATGGCGGCTGCTCGAAAGTCGCCGAGCCGCCGGCGCGCTTTCCGGCCCGCCCGCCGCGACGGGCGCGATCGGTGGCGAGAACCGGTTCTGCGGGATTGAGGGCAGCAGTCATGATGGGCCTCGTTTTATGCGAAAATCAGACTGCATAATGGACCGAGCCCAACGCGCTTAGTGCGGATGCGACGACCATTAGCGCGAGCAAAGCGACATGCCGGAGCGGAAGGTGGCCACAGCCCTGCATGCCGGCTTGAACCTTCAGGTCCGCATCGGCTAGAGTGAGCCATGGGCACGATACACCCGCGAACCCTCGACATAGCCGTGACGCCTTCTTCCAGAACGCGCCACGTCGAGCTTTTGCGCCTGTGCGCCCGCATCGGCTATTCGCCGCCGTCCTTCCTTTGAATTCGCGCCGGCTTTGCCGGATTGATTCAACTGGAAGGAACAAGTCCATGACTTACCAGAACTTTTCGCTAGCGCAGCTGCAGGCGATCGACTCCGCACATCACATTCATCCCTTCACCGACCACAAGGATCTGCGTGCCACCGGCGCGCGCATGATCACCCGCGCCAACGGCCCGTTCATCTATGATTCCGAGGGCAACGAGCTGCTCGACGGCATGGCCGGCCTGTGGTGCGTCAATATCGGCTATGGCCGCAACGAACTGGCCGAAGCCGCCTACGAGCAGATGAAGGAACTGCCTTACTACAACTCCTTCTTCCGCTGCTCGACGCCGACGCCCGTGCTGCTTTCCAAGAAGCTCGCGGAGATCGCGCCGAAGAACATGAACCAGGTGTTTTACGGTTCGTCCGGCTCGGAATCGAACGACACCGCGCTGCGGCTCGTTCGCCATTACTGGGCGCTGGAAGGCAAGCCGCAGAAGAACCGCATCATCTCGCGCAACATGGCCTATCACGGCTCGACCATCACCGGCGCGTCGCTTGGCGGCATGTCGGGCATGCATGAGCAGCTTGGCGGCGCGGTGCCGAACATCGTCCATGTCATGATGCCCTACGCCTACGAACTGGCGCTGCCGGGCGAAAGCGACCACGATTTCGGCCTGCGCGCGGCAAAGGCCGTCGAGGACGCCATCCTCGAAGCGGGCGCCGAAAACGTCGCTGCCTTCATCGGCGAGCCGATCATGGGTGCTGGCGGCGTGAAGATCCCGCCGGCAAGCTATTGGCCGGAAATCCAGCGCATCTGCCGCAAATACGATGTCCTTCTGATGCTCGACGAGGTCATCACTGGCTATGGCCGCACCGGCGAATGGTTTGCCGCGCAGACCATGGGCATCGAGGCCGACACGATCACCACCGCCAAGGCGCTGACCTCGGGCTACCAGCCGCTGTCGGCGCTGCTGGTCGGTGACCGTATCGCCACCACGCTGGTCGAGAAGGGCGGCGAGTTCAACCACGGCTACACCTATTCCGGCCATCCGGTTGCCTGCGCCGTGGCGCTGAAGAACCTCGAACTCATCGAGAAGGAAGGGCTGATCGAGCGCGTCAAGAACGACACCGGGCCTTACTTCGCGCAGATGCTGCGGGAGCGTATTTCCCGCCATCCACTGGTTGGCGAGGTGCGCAGCATCGGCCTGATGGGCGCGATCGAGATCGTCAAGGACAAGGCGACGCGCGAGCGCTTCCAGCCGGTCGGCAGTGCCGCTGTGGTCGTGCGCGACCACGCGATCGCGCAAGGCATGATGCTGCGTGCGACCGGCGACTCGATGATCCTCTCGCCGCCGTTGATCTGGACCCGCGAAACCATCGACATGGCCGGCGAGCGCATCGCCAAGGCACTCGACCTCGCCGAAGCCGATCTTCGCAAGGCAAGCTGAGACTGAAACGAGGGGCGTGATGAACTCACGCCCCTTCTGACCACCGGAGACCGGCATGAGCGGCAAACCCATCGTTCCCCTGATCGAATACGAAATGGCGAACGAAGCCGTTCGTGCCGTCTACGACGACATCATGCAGACGCGCAAAACCGACTGGATCAACAATTTCTGGAAGGTTCTTGCGCATGACCCGGCACTGCTGAAGCGCACATGGGAAACGCTGCGCGAGGTGATGGGGCAGGGCGCGCTCGATCCTCTGGTCAAGGAAATGATCTACATTGCGGTCTCGGCGACGAATGGCTGCGAGTACTGCACCTATTCCCACACCGCTTCGGCACGCGCCAAGGGCATGAGCGAAGCTCAGCTCATGGAATTGCTGGCGGTTGTCGGCATGGCGAATGAAACCAATCGCCTCGCCAACGCTTTACGTCCGCCGGTCGACGTTCAGTTCGAGCCTCGCGGCTAGGAGAATTTCATGAAAAGCCGCAGCAACCGGACGAACCGCCGGTCAGCCACGATAGCCGGAAATCTGATGCTCGCACCGATGGTGGCCGCCATGCGCTTGCCAACGATGCTGAGCGAGGACAGAAGCACCAATCCGTGGGGCACGGAGACGCTGCGCGCGATCAACGAGAAGAACGCCGCCATGGCCGAGGGCATGGTGGCGGCGCAGATGTCTCTGATGCAGTCGGCATCCAGTTTCTGGTTCGACGTGTTTTCCGGCAGGACGCCGTCTCTGCTCAGCGGCGTTGCTGCCGACCGCGCGGTTCAGGCGGCGCTGAAACCTGCCAGCCTTCGCGTGAAGGCGAATTACCGGCGATTGTCTTCGAAGAGCTGAGGCAGACTTTACACGCGTTCTAAAGGCAAAAACCGCGTCCTCCAGGCGGAAGAGCACGGCTTTGCCATTCATACGCATGGCCCTTCGCCACTGAATATACGCTGCGAAGGTAACGGCTCCGGTACGCAAGACCTGATCCGGAGCGGTGGGCGGCTGCGAAGACCGCCTGCTCACTGTTCTAGCCGCACAACGTTACCGCGTGGTTATCGAGACCTTAATCAAATCTAAAAATTTGAATCTTTCGGCGAATTTACGGCGAAAACCTTTGCCGCTCGCTTACGTGACGTCACCGCGCAGGAAATTGATGATGCCGGAAAAATCGGCGCCGCCCTGTCCCTGCGCGTTGAACAGCGCGTAGAGCTGAGCGGCTTCCGCACCGAGCGGCGTGACGGCACCTGCGCCTTGCGCCGCCTCCTGCGCAAGCTTGAGATCCTTCAGCATCAATGCTGCAGCAAAGCCGGGCTTGTAGTCGCGATTGGCTGGAGAGGTCGGCACCGGGCCCGGAACGGGGCAGTAGGTGGTCAGCGACCAGCACTGGCCGGAAGAGGTGGAGGCAACGTCGAACAGCGCCTGATGCGACAGGCCGAGCTTTTCGGCCAGCACGAAGGCTTCGGCCACGCCGATCATCGAGATGCCGAGGATCATGTTGTTGCAGATCTTGGCGGCCTGACCGGCACCGGCATCGCCGCAATGGACGATGCGTCCGGCCATCGGCTTGAGGATCGGCTCGGCCTTGGCGAAAGCGTCAGCCGCGCCACCGGCCATGAAGGTCAGCGTGCCGGCAGTCGCACCGCCGGTGCCGCCGGAAACCGGCGCGTCGATCGACAGGAGGCCGTGCTTTGCTGCGATGGCGTGCGCCTTGCGGGCTGACTCCACGTCGATGGTCGAGGAGTCGATCAGCAGCGCGCCTTTCTCGGCCTTCGGCGCGATGTCCTCATAGACGGACAGCACATGCTTGCCGGCTGGCAGCATGGTTATGACCACCTCAGCGTCCTTGAGAGCAGCGGCGGCATTGGCCATGACGGTGATGCCATGCTCGCGCGCGACGGTCAGGTTTTCAGGCATGAGGTCGAAACCCTGCACCGCATGACCGGCCTTCACAAGGTTGGCAGCCATCGGATTGCCCATATTGCCGAGGCCGATGAAGGCGATGGTGGTCATGTCGAGGTTCCTCCGGAATAGAGAGTAGAAAATAGTGAGTAGTGAATAGTGAATAGCGAGTAGGGAAATCGGAATAGCGATGAGTTTCGGAACTTTTCTCTTCTACTCACTACTCACTATTTTCTACTCACTATCTCCCAATCAAAGCCCGCGCGATGATCACGCGCATGATCTCGTTGGTGCCTTCAAGAATCTGGTGGACGCGAAGATCGCGCACCAGTTTTTCGATGCCATAGTCGTGCAGATAACCATAGCCGCCGTGCAGTTGCAGGGCGTCGTTGGCGACGTTGAAGCCGGTGTCGGTGACGAAGCGCTTGGCCATGGCTGACCACTTGCCGGCGTCCGGCGCCTTGCGGTCGAGCTTGGAGGCGGCGGTGTAGAGGAAGATGCGGGCGGCCTGCAATTCCGTTTCCATGTCGGCGAGCTTGAACTGGAGCGCCTGGAACTGGTTGATCGCCTGGCCGAAAGCCTTGCGCTCGGCCGTATAGCTTACCGCCTTGTCGAGCGCCGATTGCGCACCGCCCAGCGAGCAGGCGGCGATGTTCAAACGCCCGCCATCCAGCCCTGACATTGCAATGCCGAAGCCAGCGCCTTCGTCGGACAGCAGGTTCTCGGACGGCACCTTGCAATCTTCGAAGATGACCTGTCGGGTCGACTGCATGTGCCAGCCCATCTTGCTCTCGACGGCACCGAACGACAGGCCGGGCGCATCCTTGGGCACGACGAGGGTGGAGATGCCTTTCGGGCCGTCCTGGCCCGTGCGGACCATGGTGACATAGACATCGCTGTCGCCGGCGCCGGAAATGAACTGCTTCGCGCCATTCACGACATAGTCGCTGCCATTGCCGCCGCTGCGAACCGCGCGGGTTTTCAGGGCTGCAGCGTCCGACCCCGAGCCCGGCTCGGTCAGGCAATAGCTGGCCAGCCATTCCATCGAAGTCAGCTTGGGAATGAGGCGCTGGCGCTGTTCCTCATTGCCGAAGCGATCGATCATCCACGTCGCCATGTTGTGGATGGAGATGAAGGAGGCAAAGCCCGGGCAGGCTTTCGACAGCGCCTCGAACACCAGCACGGCGTCGAGGCGACCAAGTGCCGATCCGCCGACATCGTCGCGCACATAGATGCCGCCGAGCCCGAGTGGGCCGGTCTCGCGAATCACGTCTGCGGGGAAATGGCGCTGCTTGTCCCATTCGAGCGCGTTGGGCGCGACACGATCCTGCGCGAAGGCTTCGGCCATCTCCTGGATGGCGCGTTGATCCTCGTTGAGATCGAACTGACCGGCGGTCGGGTCGACTGCGGCGTCCATGGCGTCCTCCCTGACGTTTCCTGGCTTGCGAACATTTTTGCGATCGGACGGTTTTGTCCGCGAAAGTTCGTTTTGCCGCATGATCTGGTGCAGAAACTCTGCGACTTTTCACGATCATGCTCTAGGCGTGCCGATCAATCTAGACCAATGATGCACCCGCGCAACCCGACCTCATGCGGAGCGGCTGTGCACAAATACATGTTCGAGGCATCTTGTGACGATATTTTTTGAGGAACTGCTCGACCAATTCCGCGTCTTCCTGGCGACTTTCGAGGATGAGCGCCTGCGCGATTTCATGGCTTCGAGCGACTGGGCGATGTCGCCGCGCGCGCTGGAGCCGAATGTGCTTCCATGTCTGAGCCATCTCGACCGCACCGCCGAACTTGCCACGGCCACGGCGCGGCCATTGGCAAAGTTCGTCGCGGATCATCGTTCCGAGCTGCGCTGGGGCCAGACCTACACCGCTGCCGATTTCGGCCAGCATTTCATCGACAATTATGGCTGGCTGGAAGTGTTCGGCACGCGCGGGCATTTTGAAAATGATGCAATGGCCGGCGGATTGCTCGTTCTCGGCCCGAATATCGTCTATCCAGACCACCATCATGAAGCCGAGGAAATCTACATTCCGCTGACTGGCGGTACCGAATGGCGCAAGGGCGAGGGCGAGTTCGTCATCCGGGAGGGTGGCGAAGTCATTCATCATCCGTCCAACGTCAATCATGCCATGAAGACCGGGGACGAGCCGTTGCTGGGGCTCTATCTGTGGCGCGGCGGGCCGCTTGCGGCGCGCTCGACGGTCACCGGCGGGCAAGGCTGAGCATCATGGCCAAGGCGATCATGCTCCAGGGCACCGGCTCGGATGTCGGCAAGACGGTGCTTGTCGCCGGCCTGTGCCGAGCAGCGAAAAAGCGGGGGCTGAAGGTGCGGCCGTTCAAGCCGCAGAACATGTCGAACAATGCCGCCGTCGCCGATATTCCGGGCGAGGCGGGCGGCGGTGAGATCGGCCGTGCGCAATGGCTTCAGGCCATCGCCTGCGGTGTTGCGCCGTCGATCCATATGAACCCGGTGCTGCTCAAGCCGCAAAGCGATGTCGGCGCGCAGGTCGTCGTGCAGGGCAAGGTTTTTGGCGAGGCCAAGGCGCGCGACTATCAGGCCATGAAGCCGCAACTGATGGGTGCGGTGCTCGATTCCTGGCAGAAGCTCGGGGAGGGCGCCGATCTCATCATCGTGGAGGGCGCCGGCTCGCCCGCGGAAATCAATCTGAGGCCGCGCGACATTGCCAATATGGGCTTTGCCACGCGCGCCGACGTGCCGGTCATTCTGGTGGGCGACATCGATCGCGGCGGTGTCATCGCCTCGGTCGCCGGCACGCATCTGATCCTGCCGGAGGAAGACCGGCGCATGATCGTCGGCTACCTCATCAACAAGTTCCGCGGCGACGTGACCCTGTTCGACGACGGCATTGCCGCGATCGAGCGCTTTACCGGCTGGCCGTGCTTCGGCGTTATGCCATGGCTGAAGGCGGCGGCGTTGCTGCCCTCGGAGGATTCGGTCATTCTCGAGCGACTGACTTCAGGCGAAAAGCGGGCGCTGAAGGTTGCCGTGCCCATGCTCGGCCGCATCGCCAATTTCGACGATCTCGACCCATTGCGCGCCGAGCCGCAGGTCGAAGTGGCGTTCGTGCCGCCCGGCCAAAGGTTGCCGGAAGATGCGGGGCTCGTCGTCATTCCCGGCTCCAAGTCGACCATCGGCGACCTGCTGATATTCCGAGAAAACGGCTGGGATCGTGACCTGCTGGACCATCGCAGGCGCGGCGGTCACGTCGTCGGCATCTGCGGCGGCTACCAGATGCTCGGCCGCATCGTGCGCGACCCGCACGGCATCGAAGGCAGCGTCAGGGAAGCGGAAGGGCTTGGGCTGCTCGACATCGAGACGGTGATGGAGCCGGAAAAGACCGTGCGCAATGTCATCGCGCGCTCGGTGCATTTCGATGTGCCGCTGTCGGGCTACGAAATCCATCTCGGCGCCACCAGCGGACCGGATTGCCTGCGCCCCACGGCCATCATCAACAATACCGACGACGGCGCGACCTCCGCCGACGGCAAGGTCTTCGGGACCTACATGCACGGCCTTTTCGGAGCCGATGCGTTCCGGGCGAAATTCCTCGAAAGCCTCGGCATCAAGGGCGGCGGCATCGACTACCGCGCCGAGGTCGAGCGGGCGCTGGACGAGATCGCCGCTCATCTCGAAACGCATCTCGACGTCGACGCAATCTTTGCCGCCGCGCGCTGATCAGCCGGCTTTCTCGTGCGCCTTTGGCCAATAAGTGCCGAAGGACCAGATATTGCCTTCGGGATCGGCGCAGATGAATTCGCGGCTGCCGTAGTCGCGATCGGTCAGGCCTTCGAGGATTTTGGCACCGGCAGCCTCGGCCCGCGCGAACAGTGCATCGGGGTCATCGACGGCAATATAGGTGGACTTCCCGCAGTTCTGGCCCGGTGCCCCGACCATCTTGCCATACGCATCGTCGCGCACCGTTCCAAGCATGATCATGGCGGAACCCAGTGCCAGTTCGCCATGCTGGACGACGCCCTTGTCGTCGGCATAGCGGGCATGAACGGTAAAACCGAAGGCTTTGCCCAGCCAGTCGATCATCCCGGCGGCGTCGCGATAGCGGAAGGTCGGGTAAATGCGTGGCGGTTCGATTGAAGCGGTTGCAGGCATGGTTTCCTCCTTCGCCTTGGGTCCATTGAACCCATTGTGGCGAAGGGGCGTCCCACCGTCTTGAAGAAATGTTACCGCATCATGCGGCCCGCGCCAGCCAGGCTGCCGGTGTCGCACCGGCGAGTTCGCGGAAATCGCGCGTCAGATGCGCCTGATCGGCATAGCCGCATTCTGCCGCGATGCCGGCCCAGCCGTCTTCCTGATCGCCCCTCGAAAGCACCAATACACGGTTGAAACGGACGATGCGTGACAGCGTTTTCGGGCCGATCCCGATCTCCGCGGCAAAGCGACTAGCGAGATGCTTGCGGCTCCAGCCGATTTCCGTCGCAAGCCTGCTGATCGGTATGCGCCCACCGCTCGCCATCAGACGGTCGAAAGCCCAGGAAACCGGGGAGGGTGCTCGCGACGCATCGGCGATGCGGCGGGTGACAAAGCGCTCGGCCATTGCAAGGCGTTCTGTCCACGTCGCGGCATGTCCGAGACGTTCGCGCAATTCCCGTCCTTCCGCCCCCAGCACATCACTGAGATCGACCATGCGGCCGGTCAGTTCGGTCATTGGCATGCCGAAGAACCGACGTGCCCCGAGCGGCGTGAAATCGACCTGGATGCAGTGGGCGTCGCCGAAGGAATCGATGATGACGGGTCCGGCGAAGAGCCCGGCGGCGAAGCTCGTTACTCGATCTTCGAAACCTGGCGCTCGGCCAAGCCCGATCGAAAACGCGCCGCCGAAGCTGATGATCAGCGGCACCGTGAGCGAGGCAGCCTCCGTCTGGCGAAAGTGCCCGGCTGTGAGTTCGCGATAGCCGGTAATGCGCGTGACCAGTCCGGCCAAAGCGGCATCCGGCGCACGTTGCACCATCTCGAAGGCGCCCGCTTGAGGCGCAGCCAGGATCGAACGTGTTTCGGATACTTCGCTCATTCGGCGTTTCCTTCACGCCGAATCTAGCAGAACCGTGTGGCGACCAAAAGCACCCGGCAATGTGCCGGATGCTTTGGTGAAAGTTCTAGACGCCCTTCAGCAGGCAGCCTGCCGCAAGCACGATATAGGCGATGGTCAAAATCCAGACCGACGCCAGAGGAATAAACGCCAAAACACCGAGCGCGGCTATGACACCGATTACGGCGATCACGAGTGAAATCAGGAAAACGATTTGGGTGGGCGCACTGAGATTCATGGTTGTCTCCCTCCGCATGATTCGTGCAATGAGAGTGTAACCCCTGGGCGCTCAGACGCCAAACATCGTCCGCAGCGGGTTGGTCGGGTCTGCCAGCAGCTTGATCGCCAAGGCAATGCAGGTCAGCACCAATAGCGGCTTGATCAGCTTCGCACCGCTCTTGATCGCCAGGCTGGCGCCGACACGTGCGCCGAGGAACTGCGCGACGCCCATCATCAGCCCGATTTTCCACGAGACGACGCCGACGAAAGCGAAGACGGCAAAGCCGCCGATGTTCGAGGCGAAGTTGAGAAGCTTGGTGTGCGCCGTCGCCTTGACCATGCCGTAACCGGCGAGTGCTACGAAGGAGAGCATCAGGAAAGAGCCGGTGCCGGGGCCGAAAACGCCATCATAGAAGCCGATTGCCGGCACGATCGTCAGCCCGAAGAGGAATGGCGTCAGGCGCTGCACGCGGTCGACATCGTCCATATTCGGCTTCAGCGCGAAATAAAGCGCAATTGCAATCAGCACGATGGGTAGGACCAGGCGCAGCAGGTCGCTGGGCAGGACAGTTGCCAGAAGAGCCCCAAGAATGCTGCCGAGACAGGCCAGCAGCGCCGACGGCAGTTGCTTTTTCAGGTCGACATGGCCCTTGGCGGCGTAGGTGATCGTGGCCGAGCCGGTGCCGAACAGGCCCTGCAGCTTGTTGGTGCCGAGCGTCTCGATCGGCGAGAAGCCGGCAAGCAACAGCGCCGGAATTGTGATCAGCCCGCCGCCGCCAGCGATTGAATCGATGAAGCCGGCAATAAAGGCTGCCGCGGCAAGAAGCGCGATTGTTTCGGAAGCAATGTCGAGCATGGGATTGGCTGGCGGGAAGAATTAACCGCTTCGACCACAGGAGACCCGTTTGCGCAAGCCGGATTTCGCGCTACCAATCGCCGTGAGGGAGAAACGAGGATTCCATGGCTGCTAGCCTGCTTACGCAAATACGCAATCTGTTTGAGGGCGACCCCGGCGTCCGCAAGGTTGCCGACGATCCGGTGCTGTCGGCCGAGCTTCTCCTGCTGTTCCGCATGATCCTTGCCGACGGCACGGTCAGCGAAAGCGAGATGGAGGTGTTCCGCCGCATCTGTGAGGAATCCTTCGGCATTGGCGGCGATAGCCTCGATGCGGTTGTCGAATATCTCAACGATTATGGCTACGAGACCACCGGCGCGCAGGCCGCGGCGCTGTTCCGCGACCTCGATATCGAGCGGCGCAAGCTGCTCGCCCGCCATATGGCCGAGATTGCCAAGGCGGACCATCAGCTTGCGGAAAACGAAGTGCGGCTGCTGAGGCGCACGCTGGATATGCTGGGGATCAGCCCGGTGGACGTGGTGAAACCGGAGGGGTGAAACGTCGCCGCTTAGTTCGTCCGGCCGTTCACCCCTGTTCCTGCAATCTTTTCGCAATCGCCCGGCGCAGATCCGGCGTGGCGGCGACCAGCGCTTTTCCGGCCTCCGACTGCGGGTAGTCGAGAACCTCGTTGGTCCTGCCTCGCTCGACGATCCTGCCCTCATGCATGACCATGACCTCGTCGGTGATGGCGCGGGCGACAGAAAGGTCATGCGTGATGAAGAGATAGGCAACGCCGAGCCGCTGGTTAAGGTCGGCGAACAGGTCGAGGATTTGCGCGCGGATCGACACGTCCAGCGCCGAGACCGGTTCGTCGGCAACGACCAGCTTCGGCCGCGTGATGATGGCGCGGGCGATCGACAGGCGCTGCCGCTGGCCGCCGGAAAACTCGTGCGGATATTTGTCCATGTCGGCAGGCTTCAGTCCGACTTCATGCAGCGCGCGAGCCACCATCTCGCGCCGCTCGCCGGCGTCGGGCTGCTTTTCCAGCACATGCAACGGCTCGGCCACCAGCCGCTCGACCTTGTGACGGGGATTGAACGAACCGTAAGGATCCTGAAACACCACCTGCATGTTGCGCCGCGCCGGTTTCAGCTGGGCTTCGTCCTTGCCGGTCAAGGTTTCGCCCATGAAGCGGATAGCGCCGCCGGTGGGCTTGTCCAGCGCCAGGATCATGCGGGCAAGGGTTGATTTTCCGCAACCGGAACGGCCGACCAGCGCGGTCGACTGGCCCTGTTTCATAGAGAACGAAACATCATTCACCGCGCGAACCGGCTCCGGCTTGCGGAGCCAGGATGTGCGCCTGCCGGGATAGTCGCGAGTGATATTTTCGACGGAGAGCAGTGGCGTTCTCTGCCCCCTCGAGGGGCCGGCCGCGGAGCGGCCAGAGGGGTCACCTCGGCAGTGCTCGGCGCATGGGCGGTTCCTCCTGCGCCAACCCCCTCCGTCGCCCTTGGCGACATCTCCCCCTCGAGGGGGGAGAAAGGACGGCGCGCTGGCACATGCATCGATGCCAAAGCCAGTTGCCGCGTATAGGGATGTGACTGCTCCGACAGCGTTCGCGCCGTGTCGCCTTCCTCCATCACCTCGCCATGGCGCATGATGGTGATGCGATCGGCCATTTCGGTGACGACCGCCAGATCGTGCGAGATCAGCAGCAGTGCCATGCGGGTCTCGTCGACCAGATCGCGCAGCAGATCGAGAATCTGCGCCTGCAGCACGACGTCGAGCGCGGTGGTCGGCTCGTCGGCAATCAGCAGTTTAGGCTTCAGCGCGCAGGCAATCGCGATCACCACGCGCTGGCGCTGGCCGCCCGACAGCTCGTGCGGATAGCGTGACAGCGGAAATTTTGCCTCGGGCAGGCCGACGCGGTCGAGGATTTTGCGGGCGCGTTCTTCGGCCTCCACGCGGTTCGCGCCGGTGTGCCAGCGTATGCCCTCCGCGACCTGCTCGCCGATCGTCTTGACGGGGTTCAGCGCCGTCATCGGCTCCTGGAAAACCATGCCGATATCGTCGCCCCGCAGGGCGCACATCTGGTCTTCGGTTGCAGCCAGGATATCGATGCCATCGAAGCGGACTTTGCCTTGCGCGCGCGCCGCCTGCGGCAGAAGCTGCATGATGGTCAGCGCCGTCATCGACTTGCCAGAGCCGGATTCTCCGACAAGCCCCATGACCTCGCCGGCACCGAGCGTCAGGTCGATATTCCTTAGAATCGGGGTGTTGCCGATCGACAGCGTCAGGTTTTCGATTTCCAGCAGGCTCATCGCTGCCGCCGCAGTTTGGGGTCGATGATGTCGCTGATGCCGTCGCCGAGAAGGTTGAGGCCGAGCACGGTGAAGACGATGGCAAAGCCGGGGATCAGGGCGAGATAGGGCGCCACCATCATGCGCGTCTGCGCGTCGAACAGCATGCGCCCCCAGCTAGGCATTGGCGGCTGCACGCCGAGCCCGACATAGGAGAGGCCGGCTTCGGCCAATATGCCGAGCGCGAATTGGATCGTGCCTTGCACGAGCAGCAGGTTGGCGATGTTGGGCAGTACGTGCTCGACGGTGATCTGCGTCTTGTTCTTGCCGGCAGCGCGCGCTGCGAGAATGAATTCGCGCGGCCATATCGCCAGCGCGCCGGCCCGCGCGACACGGGCGAAGACCGGTATGTTGAAGATGCCGATGGCGATGACGGCGTTGATTGCGCCCGGCCCGAAGATCGCGGTGATGATCACCGCCGAAAGCAGGGCAGGGAAGGCGAAGACGAGATCGTTGAAGCGCATCAACAAATCATCGACGAAGCCGCCGCGCGCCGCTGCCCAGCAGCCGAGCGGAACGCCAAGCCCCATGCCGATGCCGACCGCCACCAGCGCCACCGCGATGGAACTGCGCGCGCCGACCATGATCATCGACAGCACGTCGCGGCCGAACTGGTCGGTGCCGAACAGATGCGTTGCCGAGGGCGGCAGCATACGGTCGGCGACGATCAATTTCGTCACGTCGTAAGGCGTCCAGAAGAACGACAGCAATGCCATGCCGGCGATAAGCGCGGTGATGACGAAGCCGATAACGAAGGAGCGGTTGCGCAAGGCCTGCGCGACGAAGCCGGCCTCTGGCGGGTTGGTTGGTTCTGTTGCCGGCATCGTCATCGGTTGGTCCTCAGGCGAGGATCGACGATCGCGTAGGACAGATCGACCAGCAGGTTGACGATTACCACCACCGCGACCAGCAGCATGACCACGCTTTCGACGACGATCAGGTCGCGCTGGGTGATGGCCTGGAAGATCAGCCGGCCGAGGCCGGGGAGATAAAACACATTCTCGATGATGATGGTGCCGGCGAGCAGGAAGGCGAATTGCAGGCCGAGAATGGTCACCACCGGGATCATCGCATTGCGCAGCGCGTGCCGCCACAGAACCGTGCGGCGCGGCATGCCCTTGGCGCGGGCGGTGCGGATATAGTCCTCGCCGAGCACTTCCAGCATGGCCGAGCGAGTGACGCGGGCAAGGATCGCCGCTTGGGGCAGGGCAAGCGCAATCGCCGGAAGGATCAGGGCTTTCAGCGCCGGCCAGACCCCAGCGCTCCAGCCGGGAAAGCCGCCGGCCGGCACCAGCCGCAGCCAGACGGCGAAAATGTAGATAAGCAGCAGGGCGAACCAGAAATTGGGAACGGCGACGCCGATCTGCGCTGCGCCCATCGAGATGGTGTCGGCGGCGCGGCCACGCCGTTCGGCCGAGAAAATGCCGACGGGAATGGCGATCAATGTCGACAGCGCCAGCGCGGTCAGCGCCAGCGGCAGCGATACCACGACGCGCTCGGCGACGAGATCGATGACCGGCACGGAATAAGTGTAGGACTTGCCGAAATCCAGCGTCAGCAGCCCGCCGATCCAGTCGAAATAACGGACGATCACCGGCTGATCGAGGCCCATCTGGTCGCGCAGCGCCTGCACTGCGTCCGGCGTGGCGTTCATGCCGAGCATCAGCCGGGCCGGATCGCCCGGCACGATCTCCAGCATCGAAAACACGACGATGGACGCGACTGCGAGCGTCGCGATGCCGATCAGGAGGCGCTTGAGGAGGTAGGCGGTCATGGTGGGACTTACCCTCCCCCTTGCGGGGAGGGTCGATCCGCGAAGCGGAGCGGGGCGGGGGTGGCTATGCTCGGTGACGACGGTGAAAGGTCTAGACCCCCACCCCGTCTCACCGCCATTGCTGCGCAATGGCCGCTCGCCGACCCTCCCCGCAAGGGGGAGGGTAAGAGGGTCACTCCGCCCACTTCACCTTGGTCAAATCCGTCGCCTGGATCGGCGCGTTGTCCCACAGGCCCTCGACCTTGGCGTCCCATACGCCGATCTTGGGCAGTTCGAACAGGAAGCCGACCACGGCGTCGTCAGCGAGGATCTTCTGCGCCTGGCCATAGAGTTCCTTGCGCTTGGCCTCGTCGGAAGTCAGGTTCAGTTCCTCGATGACCTTGTCGAAGGCCGGATTGTCGTAGTTGAAGTAATAATCCTTGCGCGAATAGATATCGATGTCGTTCGGCTCGGTGTGCGAGACGATAGACATGTCGTAATCCTTCTCGGTGAAGACCTGCTTCAGCCAGTCGGCCCATTCGAGCGGGATGATCTCGGCATCGATGCCGATTTCGCGCAGTTCCGAAGCGATGATCTGGCCGCCATCACGGGCGTAGGGGGGGGCGGCAGCTTCAGCGTGGTCTTGAAGCCATTTTCGAGGCCTGCTTCCTTCAGCAGTTCCTTGGCCTTGGCGACATCGTGCGGATAGGTGCCGGTGAGATCGACATAGGCCGGATTGTGCGGGGCGAAATGCGAGCCGATAGGCACGCCGAAACCGTTCGAGGCGCCATCGATGATCGCCTTGCGGTCGAGCGCGTAGGAGATCGCCTGGCGTACCTTGAGATTGTCGAAGGGCGGCTTCTTGTTGTTCATCGACAGGATGGTTTCGCCTTCCGTCGAGCCGATCACCACCTTGAAGCGCGGGTCGGACTGGATCTGCGGCAGGCCATCGCCGAGCGGCATATTGGGGAAGGCCTGAACGTCGCCCGAAAGCAGGGCAGGGATCGCGGCCGCGGCATCCGGAATGATACGGAACTCGGCCTTGTCGAGGAACACGGGATCGCCCCAGTAGCCGTCAGCCTTGACGAGCTTGATGGACGAACCCTTGGCCCAGCTTTCGAACTTGAACGGCCCGGTGCCGATCGGCTTTTCCTTGTTGGTTTCGGCCGATTCCGGCGCGACGATCACCGCGTCGCCCCAGCCGAGATTGTAGAGGAAAGAACCCTGCGGCTGCTTCAGCGTTACCTTCACCGTGGCCGGATCGACGACTTCGACCGTATCGATTGCTGCGAACAGGGTCTTCTGCGCATTGGTCGAGTTTTCGGCGCGGGCGCGGTCGAGCGAGAATTTCACGTCGTCGGCGTTGAAGTCGGTGCCGTCATGGAATTTCACGCCGGTATGCAGCTTGAACGTATAGACCTTGCCGTCGTCAGAGACGGTCCAGCTTTCGGCCAGATCCGGCAGCACTTCGCCCTTGGAGCCGATGCGCGTCAGGCCCTCGAAGACGTTGGCGTAGACGACTTCGTCGATTGCGGCGGCAGCACCCGCTGTCGGGTCGAGATGCGGCGGCTCAAGGACCACGCCGAGCACGAGATCGGTGCGCGCCGCCATCGCCGCGGTGCTTGAAGCCAGCGCGAGTGCCGCTGCCGCCAGGATCGTCTTCCAGGATTTCATCGTCACCAACTCCCATTCCCCTCAGTTGTCTGCCGGTCAAACCGGTTCCCGTTCGTTCGAAATCGACGGATAGAAGCGTGAATTCGCAGCCGAGTAAATCACGTTTGTTGCTGGCTAACGCCTCAAACGGAAATCTTTTTTCCTTTCAAAACCATCGCGGCGGCAATTCGCGCAAAAATCAACGCGCCTTGCCGCGCAGCAAAAGGTCGAGGCCGATCGCCATCACCTTGGCCGATTGCACCATGTCTTCGATGCCGACCCACTCGTCGGGGCGATGGGCGAGATCAAGAATGCCGGGGCCGTAGGCGATGCAGTCATAGATATGGCCGATGCGGGCGACGTGCTTCTGGTCGTAGGTGCCGGGCGAGATGACGTAGTCCGGCTCGCGGTCGAATATTTCGTGGATGCCTTGCGCGATGGCCTTCACCACCGGCGCGTCGCGCTCGGTCATGGTCGGCTGCACTTCCATGATGTCGCGGATGTCGTAGTCGAATTTCGGCCGCTCGCGCTTCAGCCGGTCGAGGATCGACGTAACCTCGCTCTTCACCTCGGCGATGTTTTCTTCCAGCAGGAAACGCCGGTCTATGGTCAGCCGGCACCAGTCCGGAACATTGGGCGAGGGCAGGCCCGGGCGGAAATCCTCGGTCTGGCCGCCATGGATCGAATTGATGTTCATGGTCGAGCGCCGCGCACCCTCGGGTACCACCGGCATTTTTGTCTGCTTGCGGTCGAGCGCGGGGAACAGCTCTTCCTCGAAGGCTTGCAGCACCGCACCCATATGGCGCACGGCATTGTCGCCGAGGAAGGGCATGGAGCCATGCGCGATCTCGCCCTTGGTTTCGATTTCGGCCCACCACACGCCGCGATGGCCAAGGCAGATGCGGTCCTTGTTCAGCGGTTCGGGAATGATGACGTGGTCGACGCGCGGCTTGGAGAAATAGCCCTTGCCGGCGAGATAGGCGACGCCGCCATAGCCGCCCGATTCCTCGTCGACCGTGCCGGAAATCTCGATCGCGCCGGGAAAGTCCGGATAGACATCCATGAAGGCTTCGACCGCGATGATCGAAGCGGCCAGCCCGCCCTTCATGTCGCAGGCGCCGCGGCCATAGACCCGCCCGTCCTTGACCACGCCGGCGAAGGGGTCGACGGTCCAGCCATCGCCGGCCTCGACCACGTCGATATGCGAGTTGAAATGAACCGTCGGGCCGGGGCTGCGGCCGTCGAAGCGGGCAACGACATTGACGCGCGGATAGCGATCTGTGTCTCCCGGCGTGCCTTCGCCGCGAATATATTCAACGCCGAAGCTGCGTTTCTTCAACCGCTCGCCGATATATTCGGCGCAGGGGCGATAGGCTTCGCCGGGCGGGTTGATGGTCGGAAAGCGGATCAGGTCGGCGGTGAGCGCGACCAGATCATCAACCCGGTCTTCGATTGTTTTCAGCAGTTTTTCATTCATGCGGGCGACGCGAACCGAAACCTTTTGACGATCGCATTCAGTGTTGCGCATCGCTTGCGTGAAGTCGAGGCAAGAACACCGCCCCGGTAGGCCGGGGCGGCAAAAGCATGCTTTACGGACGCACCGCCGTCACCTCGATCTCAACCAGGAAGCCCGGGGCTGCAAGACCGGCAACCTGAAACACCGAGCGCGTCGGCAGGTTCGGCTGCTCCTTGGTGCCGAAGAACTGGGTGTAGCCTTCCATGAAGCCTGAGAAATCCATCTTGCCGTCCTTTGCCGGGTCGCCGACAAGGAACACCTGCATCTTGATGACGTCGCTCATTTTCAGGTCGAGGCCGGTGAGCGTCTTCTCGATGGATTTGAGTACCGATTCGGTCTGGGTCTTGGTATCGCCATAGGCGGCCAGAGAACCCTTTTCGGCCTTTTCATCGACCACCGAGGGCACGGCACCGCTGATATAGACGGTCGTCTTGCCGGCGGGTACCTCAACGGCCTGGGCGATCGGGAAGTCCGAATTCGGGATCTTGTGGCGCACGACATCTTCCGCCAGCGCGCTTCCCGCAATCATCAAGCCAGCCACCAGCGTGGCGGCGCCGATCCGCATCTTTTTCATCGCATTCTCCTTCATCAGATAATTGGCGAGGCGGCGGAAAGTAGAATTCCGCCGCCTCTCAGTTGTCATCGGCTACCGGCGACATCCTCGGCCGTCACGGCATCCTCGTAGTTGTTGCCGAAGTGGGTCCGCACATAGTTGACCACGGCAGCAATCTGGTCGTCGCTCATCATCTTGCCGACCGGCGGCATGCCCTTCAGGCCGTTCAGCAGAATGGTGATCGGGTAGCCGCTGGCCTCCAGATTGGCATTCTTGGCCAGCGCCGGATAATGGCCGGCGCCGACCGCACCCTGACCTTCGCTCATGTGGCAGGCGGCGCAGACGTTGGCGTAGAGTTCTTCACCGGTCTTTTCGGTGAAGTTGTTGCCGGAGCTGAAGGTGACGCCCGCCGAATCAGCAAGTGCGCCCGACATAGTGAACAGGCCGAAAGCGGCAGTGGCGGCGAGGCGGCTGAGCGCCCGGGAAGAGTGGGTGGTCATGATGACATGCCTTCCGGAATTGAGGGGAGAGGGATGGATCGTCATGGCCATCACCCCGCAACCACGCGCTGGTGCAACCGGGTGATCGCATCCAGCGAGGAGAGTATTGCCCCCTCCATCCAAGCCGGGATGTAGGATGCGTGTTCGCCGGCAAGCACGATGCGCCCGTCGATCTTGCACAGGTTTTCGTAGTGCTCCTTGCGCGCCTCGTCCGTCCAGTCGCCGGCGCAGCCCAGCGTGAAGGGCGACCGGTGCCAGGCCCAGGAAACGCCGTTCTCGAACTCATCCTTGTATTGTGGATGGATCTGCGAGCCATAATCGACCGCGCGCTTGACCCGCTCTTCCGGTGACATTGAGGTGAACTCGTAGGAATTCGGCCCGTTCCAGGTGTAGCAGCCAAGCAGCACGCCCTTGCCTGCCTTGTTGAAGTCGGTGCTCGGATAGGAAATCTGCGTGATCGGCAGATCGGTGTAGCTGACGCCGCCGAAGATCAGTTCGTCCTCTTCCCAGAAACGGCGCTTGAACTGCAGCCCGACCTTGACCGAGGAAGCATAGGGCACCGCCTCGATCGCTGCCTGCATCGGTGCGCCGACATTGATCTCGATCTGGCTGAGGATGGTCAGCGGGATCGTGCAGACGCACCAGTCGGCACTGGCCTGCTGGGTCGTTCCGGGCTTCTGCGTGTCCTCATAGGTGACGGTGACGCCCTTGTCGTCCTGCGCGATCTTGGTCACCTTGGCATTGTAGGTGATGAGGTCGCCGACTTCCTTGGCGAAAGCCTTGCCGATCATGTCGATGCCGCCGACCGGCTGAAACATCGTCGTCTGGAACTCATAGAGCGCAAAGTTCTCCAGGCTGCCCCAGAGGCCGGAACTCAGTATGTCCGACAGGTCTATCGGCTTGCCGGGCACCGGCACTGCGGTGAGACCGCCGCCGGGGTCCTTCGCATAGCCGCGATATTCGCTCGTATGCAGGCTTTCCTTGTAGGAATAGTCGCTATCAAGCGCGCCCCATGACTTGAGCGCCTCGAGCAGCATTTCCTGGTCTTCCTTGGTGACGTCGCCTTCAAGCTTGCCCTTTTGGGTGACCTTGGCGAGCAGTTCGGAGACATGGCCCTGGAAATCCGTCTTGATGTCACGGATGCGCTGGGGCTTGCCGCCGAAGGCCTTTGACGAATGCAGGAAAGCGTTGTGGTTGATCTGCTGGAATGGCTGCAATGTCACGCCAAGGCGCTTGCAATAGGCGAGCAGACCGTTGTGGTGATAGGGGATGCGCCACGGGCCGGGATTGACGTAAAGCCCTTCGTCGAACTCGCATTTCTGGGTCGCGCCGGCGATGTCGGTAAAGCTGTCGCCGCCGCGAATGGTCCAGTTACGGCCGCCGGGGCGGGCGTTATATTCTAGTATTTGTACTTTGTAGCCGGCTTGCCTTAGTTCGAGCGCGGCCGTCATGCCGGCAAGGCCCGAACCCAGGATAAGCACCGAGGCGCCCTTCGGATCGCCTTCCAGCTTGATCGGCCCCTTGTAGCCGGATTCACTCGCCAGCCCCAGGCTGGTCATCGCCTGATACATGGCAGCGCTGCCGGCCGTCATGCCGATCAGGGACAACAGCTTGCGCCGGCTCAAACCGGTAAGTTGAGAATATTGTTGCATTTTTCATCCCTCCGTGGCGGCGGCTCGCTTAGGGGTCGCGCCGTTTCGTACTGGAGTGCGATTGGTTCGCTCCAGTCGCATGGATGAACCTATGCCGATGCCTCGCAGTGTCAACGGAGGCATTCCAGATGGAACAATGGTCCAAGGGTTCTGGTGCAATCTGCGTGGCTGTCGCCGTCCGGTGGCGGTGAGGATGTCAGGTTACGCCGTTGCTGTGACGTATTGGCCACAGCAAATTTACCCGGTGTATAGAATTTCACAGTCTTCTTGGGTCGCGAGCTGTAAAGCCTCGGAAAGAAGGGGGCTATTCACATGTACAAAGCAATGCTTTTCGCGATTACGCTTGTGCTTTCTGGTGCGCCAGTTCAGGCCATGGCAGATAATCTTGTGGCCAGGGTCAGTGTCTCGTCGCAGACGATGACGGTCAGTAAACAGGGCCGTGTCATCCACACCTGGAGAGTATCGACCGCTCGGAAGGGCTTTTCCACACCACGAGGAAGCTGGCGGCCGACGCGCATGCACCGCATGTGGTACTCGCGCAAATACGAGATGTCGCCGATGCCTTACTCGGTATTCTTCCGCGGTGGCTATGCCATCCATGGCACCGGCTACGTCAAGCAGCTCGGGCGGCCGGCATCGCATGGCTGTGTGCGCCTCGCGACCTCGAACGCGGCGCAGTTCTATTCCCTGGTCAGGGAAATGGGGCCGGGCAACACGCGGATCATCGTCACCAACTGATTGATTCGAAATTCCAAGCCCAAACCATATTCCGCAATCACTTTGCGGCATGTCGTTTATGTCTAGACGAAAATTGCCGTGAAATGACGCCTTCGGGCATTTCATTTCAGGCGTGCGCTCTATAGGAATCGGCAGAGGAGCACTGCCGATGACATCCGAGCCGCGTCTTGCGCTATCGACGCCCGTTGCCGACGAGGTCCGCAAGACCACCTGCTACATGTGCGCCTGCCGTTGCGGCATCAATGTGCATATCAAGGACGGCAAGATCCGCTACATCGAGGGCAACCGCGACCATCCGGTCAATCGCGGCGTGCTCTGTGCCAAGGGTTCGGCCGGCATCATGCAGCATTATGCGCCGGCAAGGCTGCGTGCGCCGCTGAAGCGCACCGGCCCGCGCGGTTCCGGCGAATTCCAGGAAATCTCTTGGGAAGAAGCGCTGACGATCGCCACAGGCTGGCTCGATGGCGTGCGCCACGACGACCCGAAGAAGCTCGCCTTCTTCACCGGGCGTGACCAGTCGCAGTCGCTCACCGGCTTCTGGGCGCAGCAGTTCGGCACGCCGAACTATGCGGCGCATGGCGGCTTCTGCTCGGTCAACATGGCGGCTGGCGGCATCATGACCATCGGCGGCGCATTCTGGGAATTCGGCGCGCCCGACTGGGACAGGACCAAGCTTTTCGTGATGTTCGGGGTCGCGGAGGACCACGATTCCAACCCGATCAAGATGGGCATCGCCAAGGTCAAGAAGAACGGCGCGCGCTTCGTCTCGGTCAATCCCGTGCGCACTGGCTATTCGGCCGTCGCCGACAACTGGATAGGCATCCGCCCCGGCACGGACGGGCTGCTGATCCTCGCGGTCGTTCATGAACTGCTCAAAGCGCGGAAGATCGATGTCGATTACCTCGTCCGCTACTCCAACGCACCCTGGCTGGTCATCGATGCGCCGGGAACCGCCGAGCACGGCCTGTTCGCGCGCGATGCCGATGGCAAGCCGCTGATCTTTGAAACGGTCACCGAGCGCGCCGTACCTGTCGGCACGAAAGGCGCTCGCCCGGGATTGTCAGGCCGCCATGAACTGCCCGATGGGCGTTTTGCCGTGCCGTCCTTCCAGCTTCTGGCCGAAAAATATCTCGACCCGAAATATGCGCCTGAAGCGGCTTCCGTCGAAACCGGCGTGGCTGTCGATGTCATTCGCGGGCTTGCTGCAGAGATCGCCCGCGTTGCCTTCGATGAGGCGATCACCGTCGAGCAGCCCTGGACCGACGTGCACGGCGAACGCCATCATCACTTCGTCGGCAGGCCGGTGTCGTTCCATGCCATGCGCGGGCTTTCGGCCCATTCCAACGGTTTTCAGACGGCGCGGGCGCTGCACATGCTGCAGGTGCTGATCGGGGCGGTCGATTGTCCCGGTGCATTCCGCTTTGAGCCGCCTTATCCCAAGCCGTTGGAAGCGCACCCGACCCCGCATGGCAAGGCCGAGCATTTCGGCTCGGCCAAGCCGCTGTCGGGACCGCATCTGGGTTTCCCGCGCGGGCCGGAGGATCTGCTCATCGACGCCGAGGGCAAGCCGACCCGCATCGACAAGGCGTTTTCATGGGATGCGCCGATTTCCGCCCACGGCTTGATGCATATGGTCATCGCCAATGCCCATGCCGGCGATCCTTATCCGATCGATGTTCTGTTCCTCTACATGGCCAACATGGCCTGGAACTCCTCCATGAACACCGCCGGCGTCATGAAGATGCTGGAGGACAGGGACCCCGAGACCGGCGAATACCGCATCCCGAAGATCATCTATTCCGATGCCTACGCCTCGGAAATGGTCGCCTATGCCGATCTCGTATTGCCCGACACGACCTATCTGGAGCGGCATGACTGCATCTCGCTGCTCGACCGGCCGATCTCCGAACCCGACGCCGTGCAGGACGCCATCCGCTGGCCGGTGGTCGAGCCCGACCGTGATGTGCGCGGCTTCCAGAGCGTGTTGATCGATCTCGGATCGCGGCTGAAGCTGCCGGCCTTTGTCGATTCACGCGGCACGGCGATCTACAAGGATTATGCGGACTACATCGTGCGCCACGAGCGCCGTCCGGGCATCGGGCCGCTGGCCGGGTTTCGCGGCCTGAATGGCGACAAAGCAGGGCGTGGCGCAGCCAATCCCGACCAGTTGAAGCGCTATATCGAGAACGGCTCGTTCTTCTCTGCGCATATCCCGCTCGAGGCGCAGTTCTTCAAGCATGCGAACCAGGCCTATCAGGACTTTGCCGTGCGCATGGGCTTCTTCGACACGCCGCAGCCGGTGACGTTCCAGCTTTACAGCGAGCCGCTGCAGAAGTTCCGGCTATCGGCAGAGGGCCTGCGCGCGCCTTTTGCACCGGAAACGCATCGCCAGCGCATCCTGGATAGTTTTACGCCGCTGCCCGACTGGTATCGGCCTTTCGAGGAAGCGCTGGTCGACCGCGAGACCTATCCTTACCACGCCATCACGCAGCGGCCGGCGGCGATGTATCATTCCTGGGGTTCGATGAACGCCTGGCTGCGTCAGATTCACACCCGCAACCCGCTCTATGTGCCGGGGCCGATCTGCGACGAGCATGGCCTTGTCGACGGGGACTGGGTCTGGGTCATCTCGCATCACGGCCGCATCAAGGTCGAGATCGCGCGCATGGAGGCGGTCAATTCCTCGACGATCTGGACCTGGAACGCCATCGGTAAACGCAAGGGCGCCTGGGGGCTCGACGAGAATGCGCCGGAAGCCAAAAAAGGCTTCCTGATGAATCACTTGATCCACGAACTTCTACCGCCGAAGGGCGATGGTATGCGCTGGTCGAACTCCGATCCCGTCACCGGACAGGCGGCCTGGTACGACCTGCGCGTGCGCATCGAGAAGGCGGAACGGGCGCAGATCAGCGAGCCGCATTTTCCAGCCGTCGCCGAGCCGGGCAGGCCGCATGCCCATGTCGAAGAACTGCGCTACGGGCAGGAGTGGACGAAATGACCATGCTGCCCGCCCAATCGACGCCGAAGAAGCTCGGGCTCGTCATCGACCTCGATGTCTGCGTCGGCTGCCATGCCTGCGTCGTCAGCTGCAAGGAATGGAACACCGGCGGCTACGGCTCGGCCCTGTCCGATCAGGACCCATACGGTGCCGACGTTTCCGGCGCGTGGCTGAACCGCGTCCACACATTCGAAGTGATGCCGGAAGGCGGTGAGATCGTCGGCGAGGCGGGTGATGCGCGCATCGTGCATTTCCCGAAATCCTGCCTGCATTGCGAGGATGCGCCCTGCGTCACCGTGTGCCCCACCGGCGCGTCCTACAAACGGTCAGCCGACGGCATCGTGCTGGTCGACGAGGACAAGTGCATCGGCTGCGGGCTATGCGCCTGGGCGTGCCCCTATGGCGCACGCGAGATGGACGTTGCTGCCGGCGTGATGAAGAAATGCACGCTCTGCATCGACCGCATCTACAACGAGACCTTCGAGGAAGTGGACCGCGTGCCGTCCTGCGTGCGCACATGCCCGGCCAATGCCCGGCATTTCGGCGATCTTGCCGACCCGCACTCCGATGTTTCGATTATGGTTGCGCAGCGCCGCGGCATGGATCTGATGCCGGAGCAGGGCACGCGGCCGGTCAACAAATACCTGCCGCCGCGCCCGCGAAAATCCCTTGCCGACAGCGCGCGGGGTTTGCCGCTGGCGGAAAACACCGAAGGCGCGAAGGGTTTTTTCGCCTGGCTCGACGGCATGCTGGATCGTATCTAACCCCATGCATCCGGCTCCCTCGATCATCCTCTTCACGACCTTGTCCGGCCTCGGCTACGGCCTTGCCGCCGTTCTCGGCCTCGGCTTGCTCGATCCTGCTGCAATCGCGACGAAATTGGCCCATGTGCTGGCGCTGGCCTTGATCGGCGGCGGGCTTCTGTCCTCGACGCTGCATCTCGGCAATCCGCAGCGCGCCTGGCGGGCGCTGTCGCAATGGCGGTCTAGCTGGCTGTCGCGGGAAGGCGTCATGGCGATCCTCACCTTCCTGCCGCTTGTGTTCTCGACGTGGATGGCAATCTTCGAAAACCGCTATCTGCTGCTTCCCGGCCTGCTTGGCACGGTGCTCTGCCTCGTCACCGTTTATTGCACCGGCATGATCTATGCCTCGCTGAAATCCGTGCAGACCTGGCACACGCCGCTGACGCCGCTCTGCTATCTGCTGTTTGCTGTTGCCGGCGGCTTTGTCCTTGCGGGGTTTCTCGCCTTCTGCGGCAGCGGCGGGACCGTTCTCGTTCCGATCCTGGCTATCGTCTCTCTTATCGCAGCCTGGGCGGTGAAGGCGCTGTGGCGCGACCACATGAAAAGGCTGGTGCCGCTGTCGACGCCCGAAAGTGCGACCGGTCTGGGCAGTATCGGCCATGTGCGCCTGTTCGAGCGGCCGCATGTCACCGAAAACTATCTGACGCGGGAAATGGGCTTCAAGGTCGCGCGCAAGCATGCAGGCAAGCTTTGGCTTGTCGCCCTGATTGCGGGCGGATTAATTCCGGCCTTGCTGTTTCTTGGCCTGTTGTTGACTGGTGCGGAAAACGGGCTGTTTCCCGCCTTCATCGCCGCGCTTGCCATTGTGATTCACGCGCTTGGCATGCTGACGGAGCGCTGGCTGTTCTTCGCGGAAGCCCGGCATGCGGTGATGAATTACTACGGCGGTTGAAGGTTGCAGCCGTTGCTTGGCCGGGAGAATTAGCCCGCCGGCCGCAGTTTGCGGCGCTTGTCCAGGGCAGCCAAACGTTTGATCAGCCTCTGGATCGCCAGCTTCTGCGCGTTGCGCTCAGGGCGGTGCTGCAGACCCCAAGGTGTCCACAGTGCTGCGCCTGCGGTGTTCGATTGGTTCTTTGCGGTCCGTTTGTCCATAGCCATTCTCATTATCACGAAATATGAACGGCTGAAATCGGACTTTGTTACGACCAGAAAACCTCTATCACGCCGATGTGTTTGGCGTTTGGGCAGGTGCCTGCTTGCGACCGCGTCCACGCTTCTTTTTCGACAGCACCCAGCGCTTGTGGAACCACATCCACTGACCCGGATCCTCGCGCACCCAGCGCTCGACGAGATCGTTGACGAGTTGGGCCGTGGCGGTCAGATCGACCGAGCCGTCGGCTTCGCGCGGCAGTTCGAGCTTGTTCTCGATCACCAGTCTGAACCGGTTGTTCGGCAGGCGGATGCAGCGGGCAGGGTAGACGTCGCAATCATATTGCCGGGCAAGTTTCGACAGAAGCGGGCTAGTCTCGCACTCGCGACCGAAAAACGTCGTGCGCAGGCCACGCATGAATTTCTGGTCGACGAGCACGCCGATGGTGCCGTTGTTTTCCAGGATGCGGGCCAGCGTGAAAGACGCGCCCGTCTTGGAGGCGAGCAGGTCGCCCATGGTCGAGCGGCGCGTCGAGAGGATGTAGTCGGCGATGTAGGGATTGTTGGGCGGCCGAAACAGTGCCGTTACCTTCATGCCGAAGGTAGCACCCGCGATCGGCAGCAGTTCGAAATTGCCGAGGTGGCCGGTGAACAGGATATGCGGTTTCTGTTCCGCCGCGATGTGCTCGAAGATGCGCTCGCCCTGCACTTCGACGCGGCCGGGTTGCGTGGCTTTCGGATCGTAGTCGAAGAGCTGGTCGAGGAAGATGTATTCCGCCGCCAGCCGGGCCATGTTGCCCCACATGTCGAGCGCGATGGAGCGGATTTCGTCTTCGCTCTTTTCCGGAAAAGCCTGGCGCAGATTGTTAAGCGCTACCTGATGACGCCCGACCAGCGGGCCGACACGGCGGCCGGCGCGGTCGGCGAAGTTCAGTGCCTTGTCGGTGGGCAGCAGGCGCAACATGGATAGCAGCGCCTTCGCAAGCTGCGCAACCAGCCAGTAGTTGGCCATCTTGAGCCGCTGCGACAGGCGGTAGAGGAAGGCTTTCACGGTCTCACCGGGCCTGTAGCTTGAGTAACTGCATCAATTGACGCGCAGGATGATCTTGCCGAACACGTCGCGGCCTTCCATGCGCTTCAACGCGGCGTCGATGGAATCGAAGTCGACCTCCGTGTCGATCACAGGCGCGACCAGACCGGCGGCCATCTTCTGCATCGCGTCGGCCATGTTTTCCATGCGGCAGCCGAAGGAGCCGAGCAGTTTCAGCTGCTGCTGGAACAGCATCATCAGGTTGATCTCGGTCGAAACGCCCGAGGTAGAGCCGCAGGTGACGAGGCGGCCGCCGCGCTTCAGGCTGAACATCGAACCGGCCCAGGTGTCCTTGCCGACATGTTCGAAGACGACATCGACGCCCTTCTTCTTCGTCAGCTTGCGCACGACGCCCTCAAAACGGTCCTCGCGGTAATTGATGACGTGGTCGGCGCCGAGCGCCTTGGCCTTTTCGATCTTGTCGTTGGAGCCGACGGTGGTGATGACCGTGCAGCCCATCTTCTTGGCAAGCTGGATCGCGGCGGAGCCAATGCCAGAGCCGCCTGCATGGACGAGTATCGTCTCGCCGGGCTGGAGCTTGGCGTTGTCGAACAGCATGTGCTCGACCGTGCCGAAAGTGACAGGCGCGACAGCCGCGCCGATATCGCTGACGCCGGGAGGGGCAGGGACCAGCAGGCGCGCCGGCAGGTTGATCTTCTCCTGGGCAAAGCCGTCGAGATGGAAGCCATGCACGCCGGAAACGTGCTCGCAGAGATTGTCGCGGCCTTCGCGGCAGGGGCGGCAGAGGCCGCAGGTGCGCGCGCCATAGATCGAGACGAGCTGCCCTGGTGCAAGGTTCGAAACGCCGGGGCCGACGGCCTCGACTTCGCCGGACGCTTCCGCGCCGACGACCAGCGGCAGCTTGCGCTTGGCAAATGCCATGCCGCGCCAGCCCCAGACATCGATGTGGTTGAGCGCCACGGCCTTGATGCGCAGCGTGACCTCACCGAGCGCCGGTGCCGGCGGCTCCGGAAGGTCAACCGTTTCGAGGCGGCGGTCTTCGATGAGTTGCAGTGCGCGCATATGTTTCCGGGGTCCGATCTAGAACGGTGCGTCCTTCGAGGCTCGCTTCGCTCGCACCTCAGGATGAGGGAGGTTGTGCGATTCACCTGACCTCTTGAACGCCTGCGCGTCAGAACTCGGGTGAAGCATGGCGCCAACGTCCTCATCCTGAGGTGCGAGCGAAGCGAGCCTCGAAGGACGCACCAAAATGCCGAAAGATGTCGATGGCCGCTACTAGACCGGTTCCCGCGCCATGACAAGGCAGGTGTTCTGGCCGCCGAAGCCGAAGGAATTGGAAAGCACGGTGGCGACCTCGGCGTCGCGCTTCTTGTTCGGCACCACGTCCAGTTCGATCGCCGGGTCGGGATTGTCGTAATTGATCGTCGGCGGGATGACGCCTTCGCGCATCGTCAGCAGTGAAAATGCCGCCTCGATGGCGCCGGCGGCAGACAGCGTATGGCCGATCATCGACTTGTTGGACGAGATCGGCGTGGTGCGCATGCGCTCGCCGAACACGGTCGACAGCGACAGGTGCTCCATCTTGTCGTTTTCCGGCGTCGAGGTGCCGTGCGCATTGACATAGGAAATGCCGTTTTCGCCAAGCCCGGCATCGGAAAGTGCTGCCTTGACCGCACCGATCGCCGGCGAGCCGTCGGGCTTGGAGCGGGTGCGATGGAAGTCGTCGGCCTTTTCGCCGCAGCCCTGCAAAATGCCGAGCACGGTCGCGCCGCGCGCCAGCGCGCTTTCGAGCGATTCGAGCACGAGGGCGGCCGAACCTTCGGCGATGACGAAGCCGTCGCGGTCCTTGGAGAAGGGTTTCGAGGCCTTTTCGGGAATGTCGTTATGCGTCGACAGGGCCGAGAGCAGCGAGAATCGGATCAGCGCTTCCGCTGTAACCGAGCCGTCCGCGCCGATCGACAGCGCGCGGTCGCATTCGCCGCGCCGGATCGCCTCGACGCCGAGCTGGATCGCGGTCGCGCCCGAGGCGCAGGCAGTCGACAGCGTGATTGGCAGGCCGCGCGTGCCGAACTCGTCGGCGAGGCGGGCGGCGATCGAGCCGAATTGCGAGGTCTCGAAAGTATCGAGCGTCGGCAGGTTGCGGGCAACCGTCAGCAGGCGGTCGGAGGCGCTGCCGTCCTTGCCGGTGTTGTAGAGCGAGAAGCGCTCGCGCCAGTCGAGCTCGACCGGCGGGGAGGCGAGGAACAGCGGGCCGCCGAAATCATCGGGGTCGAGGCCTGATTCCGCGATCGCCTCGCGGCCGGCGGTCTCGGCCAGCTCATAGGTCAGGGCGCTGGCGCCCTTGTCGCTCGACGGCAGGAAGTCGACCGTGCCGGCGATGCGCGTGTTGAGATGATCGATGGGAAACCGCGTGATCGGATGAATGCCCGAGCGGCCGGAGGTCAGTGCTGCCCAATTGTCGGCCTTGCCGACGCCGAGCGAGGTGACAACGCCAATGCCGGTTACGGCGACGATCGGCCTGCCGAGATGGTCGTTGTATTTAGCCATGTCCGTTTCCCGGCGGTTCAATCAGCAGCGGCGACGAGCGCCATGCCCTCGAAATAGTGATAGCCGACCGCCGTTGCCAGAACGGTGTGCGGAATTCCTTCGAAAGGTTTTTCCACCGTCGCGTCAAAGGCCGGATAGCCGGCCTTGCGGTCGATGGCGAGTGCTGCCAGCGCGACGGCGAAAGGAAACTGTGCTTCCTTCATGTGGCCCGTAAGCGTCCCGAAGGCACGCGCTGCGAGGGCGGCATTCTTTTCGAATGCGGCTTTCTCGGCCTTTGTCGCGGCATGCGCGCCGGATGCGCCCGACATGGTCAGCAACGGACCGTCCAGAAGGGCGGTCTTCTCAAGCATCGCGCTGACGACCTCTGCGAGGTCTTCCTTGCGGCGCCGGGCACGGCCGGAAATCACTGGCCCGAGCTGGGCGTAGATGTGACGTCCGCGCGCCTTGGCGTGTTCGCGTGATTCGAGCACCAGGAAGGCAGCACCCGATCCGCTGACGACGCCGCCGCCTTCCGAGCCATCGCGCTGCCATACGGGCTTCCAAGGGCCGCGGTGCAGATAGCCGCCGAGTTCGTAGCCCAGCAGCATGTCGGAATGCTCGGTCTGGAATGCGCCGCCGACCAGCATATGGGTCGACTGGCCCGAACGGATGCGCGCCGCAGCCGTTTCCACGGCCGAGACCCCAGCACCTTCCTCGCCCATGAAGGTGCGGGACGAGCCGGTCACCTTGTGGACGATGGAGATGTTGCCGGCGAGCAGATTGGAAAGCTGCGCCAGGAACAGCGTTGGGCGCAGTTCGGTCGTCAGTTTCTCGTTGAGCAGCACGTCGCGGTCGTTGCGGCTTTCGGAAGCGGCGAGGATGGCGTTGTCGACCGTTTCGTCGCGTTCGCCGCCGCCGGCAGCCACCACCATGTCCATGGTCGCGCAGAGCGCTTCGTCAGCCTTGATGCCAGCATCGTCCAGCGCAAGGCCGGCCGTATAGGTGCCGAGCCGCTGCCAGGTTTCCATCTGGCGCTGGTCGCCGCGCTTGGCGATCTGCAGGCCCCAGTCGATCTCGGGCAGGGGGTGGATGGAGTAGGGCGCATAGCGTGACGAATCGACGACCGGCTCAGCGCCGGCTGCGGTCAATTTCTGCCAATGCGCATCGGTGCCTTCGCCAAGCGAAGAGACAAGGCCGATACCGGTGATGACGACGTCGTGTGCGCTCATGGGCGGTTGTTGTCGGTCGGGCGGCCTGTCCCCGTCAAGGGGGTCAGACTGCTGCCTTTGCCGCGACGAGGCCGTCGATCTTGGCGCAGAGGTTCTTCATCAGGAAATATTCGTCGGTGGATGCCTTGCCGTCATTGACGTCCTGCGTCCACTTTTCCAGCGGCACCTTGATGCCGAATTCCTTGTCGATCGCAAACACGATGTCGAGGAAATCAAGGCTGTCGATGCCGAGATCGTCGATCGTGTGGCTTTCCGGGGTGATGGTGTCGATGTCGATCTCGCTCGTGTCGGCGATGATCTTGGCAACTTTCTCGAATGTCGTGGACACGGCTTTTCCTTCAAGTGCGGGCGGATTCCATCCGCGCATGTTTGTTCGGCTCTCTAATCCGTTTTTCCGGGCAGGAAAAGACCAAATCGGCCTTTGCCGGCTAGGCGCAGGGGAAGCACGGGCAATTCCCATGCCATCAATTGAAGACGATTCGCCCCAGAATATGCAGCCCCTCACCCTCCGGGCGCACGATTACGGCTTCGCCTTCTCGCGCCGGGCCGCCGGTAAGTGCGGTGATATTTTCCAGATGTGTGACGAGAATAAGGTTTCCAGAGCCGCTGTATGAGCGGATTTCCTGCATGACCGCATCGTCCTGGGCCTTCAGCGTCGAGCCGTCCGGGGCAGGCCGGTCGAGCGGCGCGAAAGGCTCGACGATCCGGTCGCCGAATGCCAGGCGGGCGGTTTCGAGCGCGTTGCAGTAGCGGCTGGACAATACGCGGTCGGTGGTGTCGGCACGGGCTGCGAAAAGCGCGCCGATCTTGCGTGCCTGCTGTTTGCCGCGGTCCGACAGATTGCGCTGCGTGCCGCATTTCTCGATATCGAAATTGGTCGGCTCGCCGGTTCCGGGCGTCATCGCGTGGCGCAGAAGCACGACATGGCCGCCGTCGCGCAGCAGGGCCCAGCCCGCTTCCGTGGCTTGTGCCGGCGATAGCGAAAACAATAAAAACAAGGCGATGACGAATTTCTGCATGCGTAACCCTAACCCCACAAGAGGGATATAGGGATGCGAAACCGTCATGAAAGGCAAGCCGGGCGAGATGTCGGTGGCGATTGCGCTAAAGCCTTCGCTCGCCTATCAGGGAGAAAATGTCTCCCCTCGTCGAAACCGTCCTTTTCGTATTCGGTCTTGTGACGCTTGGCTATCTCGCCGGGCTGACCGGCTATTTGAAGGCGGATGTGGGCGACGCGCTTTCGCAGTTCGCGGTCGGGGTCGCTCTGCCGGTGCTGTTGTTCCGCACGATGGTGAGCGCCGATTTCCACGGCTCGGCACCGTGGGCGCTTTGGGCGACCTATTTCACCGCGGTTGCGGTGACATGGACCGCCGGGCATCTCGCGATGACGAGAATCTTCGGGCGGGATTCGCAGGCGGGTGTCGTGGGTGGCGTTGCTGCCTCGTTTTCCAATGTGCTCCTGCTTGGATTTCCCTTCATGCTCGGCGTCTTCGGGCATCAAGGGGTCGAGATATTGTCGCTGATCATCTCGGTGCATCTGCCGACCATGCTGGCCGCCTCGATCATCTTGTTCGAGATTTTCGGCGGCAGGAAGAACGGCGTCCATCCGCTGCACATTGCCCGCGACTTTCTGCGCCGTC
This sequence comes from Mesorhizobium sp. DCY119, assembly GCF_003590645.1. Classification (NCBI taxonomy): domain Bacteria; kingdom Pseudomonadati; phylum Pseudomonadota; class Alphaproteobacteria; order Hyphomicrobiales; family Phyllobacteriaceae; genus Mesorhizobium; species Mesorhizobium sp. DCY119. The sequence continues at coordinate 2,364,136 of NZ_CP031834.1, forward strand.
TTTACAAGAACTCGCTGATCATCGGCATTTTTGCAGGCGTGCTCTGGCGTCTCACCGGCCTGCCGCTGCCGGGACTGGCCATCCGGCTTGTCGACGCGCTTGCAGATGTTGCCGGACCGCTGGCGCTTTTTGCGATGGGTCTTGGCCTGCGCAGATTCGGCATTTCGGGGAATGTCCGGCCGGCCCTGGTTCATTCCACGCTTAAGCTGTTCCTGATGCCGGCGGCGGCACTCGGGGCGGCATGGCTGTTCGGCCTTCCGCCGATGTCGGCCAAGGTCGCGGTGGCCGCAGCCTCGTTGCCGGCGGGCGTCAATTCCTATCTCATTGCCACGCAGTTTGGCACCGGGCAGGCGCTTGCCTCGAACCAGATGACGATCGCCACCGCCTGCGCCGTCGTTACAACGGCGCTGTGGCTGACGATTGCCCAGATGGTCTTCGGATAGCGCTGGACCAGTCCGTCCATGGATCAAGGCGATTGATCCAACAGCACTCCCTAAGGTAAGAGGTGGCGCGATCGTCGATCGAGCCTATATTCAAGGCCAGACACGACGGCCCGCCGGGCGCTTCGTTCGTCCGGTTCATCGAATTCCAGAGGATCAGCGTGCTCTGACGCGCTGCACGAGAGGCGAGAACGATGTTGCAGAAAACCAGCCACTTCATGAAGCAGGCCAACCTCATCAACGGCGAATGGGTGCAGGCCGATTCCGGCAAGACCATCGACGTGATCAACCCGGCGACAGGCCTGAAGATCGGCACCGTTCCGCGCTCAGGTGCTGCCGAGACGCGCCGCGCCATCGAGGCTGCCAGCGAGGCCTTCAAGACCTTCCGCAAGACCTCGGCGCTCGAGCGCTCCAAGTGGCTGCGCAAGCTGCATGACGCCATCATGGACAATCAGGACGCACTGGCCGAACTGCTTACTCTGGAGCAGGGCAAGTCGCTGACCGAAGCCAAGGGCGAAGTTGGCTCGTCGGCCGCTTACGTGCTGTGGTTCGCCGAAGAGGCACGCCGCGCCTATGGCGATGTCGTGCCGTCGCCGTGGGCCGACCGCCGCATTCTCGTCACCAAGGAGCCGGTCGGCGTCATCGCCGCGATCACGCCTTGGAACTTCCCGTCCTCGATGCTGTCGCGCAAGATCGGCCCCGCACTCGCCGCCGGCTGCACCGCCGTGGTCAAGCCTGCATCGCAGACGCCTTACTCAGGCCTGGCCTGGGGTGCGCTGTGCGAGGAAGTCGGCATCCCGAAGGGCGTCGTCAACATCATCACCGGCTCGGCAGGCGAGATTGGCGACGAGATCTGCGCAAACCCGCTGGTCAAGAAGATCACCTTCACCGGCTCGACCGAGGTCGGCAAGATGCTGATCGAGAAGTCGGCTTCGACGGTCAAGAAGGTCTCGATGGAACTCGGCGGCAACGCGCCGTTCCTGGTCTTCGACGATGCCGATCTCGATCGCGCGGTCGAAGGCGCCATCACCGCGAAGTTCCGCAATTCCGGCCAGACCTGCGTCTGCACCAACCGCTTCTTCGTGCAGGCAGGCATCTATGACAAGTTCGTCGAGAAACTGGCCGCTGCCTCCAACAACCTCAAGGTCGGTCCCGGCCTGGAAGCCGGCGTGCAGCAGGGCCCGCTGATCGACGAGAAGGCCGTCGAGAAGGTCGAGGAGTTCATCGCGGACGCTACCGCCAATGGTGGCAAGGTCGTTGCCGGCGGCAAGCGCCACGCGCTGGGCGGCTCCTTCTTCCAGCCGACCGTCATCGCCAACGCCACGCCGAACATGAAGTTCATGAAGGACGAGATTTTTGGCCCCGTCGCACCCGTCTTCAAGTTCGAAACGGAAGAAGAGGGCGTGGAGCTTGCCAACGATACAGAGTTCGGCCTCGCTTCCTACTTCTACACCGGCGACCTGGGCCGTGCCTTCCGCGTGATGGAAGGCCTGAAATACGGCATGGTCGGCGTCAATGAAGGCCTGATCACCACGCCGGAAGCGCCGTTCGGCGGCGTCAAGGAATCCGGCCTGGGTCGCGAGGGTGGCCATCAGGGCATGGATGACTATCTCGACACCAAATATGTCTGCATCGGCGGCCTCGGCCTCTGATCCTGTCAGGCACCAACCCGTCCGATCGGACGGGCGGTGCTTTGACACTTGAAATCGATCGACAACCCCAGAAACCGGTTCCGGTTTCTGGGGTTGTTTGTTAGAGCGCTTGTCTGGCTGAGCCATTGAGGCGGCCGGATTCATGCCTGATCGGAGGGGATATGGCGAACGGTGAAGTCTTCGGCACAGCGAGCGACGGAAAGCCGGTTCAGCAGCTTACGATTGCCGCGGGCGGGCTTTCGGCAAACATCATCACCTGGGGTGCCGTCGTTCAGGATCTGCGCCTGGCCGATCATGATGCGCCTTTGGTGCTCGGTTTTGAGCGCTTCGAGGATTATCTCGCATCGCCCGGGTATTTCGGCGCCATCGTCGGGCGCCATGCCAACCGCATCCGGGACGGGCGCTTCATGCTCGACGGCAAGCGTTTTCAGATCGATCAGGACAAGCCCGGGACGCATGGGCTGCATGGCGGCTCGGAAGGTTACTTCAATCGAATCTGGGATGTGATTGAAAACGGGCGGGATTTCGTCACGCTAGGCCTGCGCGATCCCGACGGATCCATGGGCTTTCCGGGCACGCTGGACGCGCGTTGCACCTATCGCATCAAGGGTTCCGGTTCGCTTTCGATCGAACTCACGGCAACCAGCGATGAGCCGACACTCTGCAATCTGGCGCAGCATTCCTATTTCAATCTCGACAATGGCGGCAGCGGCGAGGTTCTCGATCATCGCCTGATGCTTGCGGCGGCTGCCTATCTTCCCGTAGATGAAAAACTCATTCCGGCCGGCGTTGTCCAGCCTGTCGAGGGTACGGGTTTCGATTTCCGGCAGGCCCGCCCGTTGCGAGCCACTAAGGGTCAGGCACAGGTCGACTACGACAACAACTTCTGCCTTGCCGCAGCGCGTGGCGCGCTCAAGCAGGCTGCCTGGGTGCAGGGCGCTGCTTCGGGCGTCGAGATGGAAGTCTGGACGACCGAGCCGGGTATCCAGCTCTATATCGGCCAGTATGTCGCGCCGGAAGCCAAGGGTTTGGGCGGTCGCCGCTACAAGGCCTATTCCGGTCTTTGCCTCGAGGCGCAGACATGGCCGGATTCGCCTAATCGTCCCTATTTTCCGCACGCCGTGCTGCGGCCGGGAGAAACATACCGGCAGGTGACGGAATATCGGTTCCGCGCTGGCTGAATCCGAACGAAAACTACCGATCGAACGCCAGTTTCAGGATATCGAAGGGTGCGAGCGCCCCGCGCACCTGCACGACCGCTCCAGCCACGCGATGGGCGCGCTTGACCGCGTCCGTCGGTGCGATGCCGAGCAGGCGGGCTGAAAGATAAGCGCCGTTGAAGCTGTCGCCGGCGCCGGTCGTGTCGACAGGGAGGACGGAGACCGCGGGGACTGAGACTGTGTTCTCGTAATGAGAGATAAGCGCATCGTGCTCGCCGTTCTTGACGACGATCTCCGCGACACCTGCCTTCTCGAGCCGCCCGATGGTGGCTTCGGGCGAGTCGTCCCCATAAAGCTCCTGCTCATCAGGAAAGGTCGGCAGAGCGATATCGGTGACCTTCAGCGCTTCGCCGATCGCCTCGCGGGCGGTGGCAATATCCGGCCAGAGCCGCGCGCGATAATTCGGGTCGAAGGCGATATGGCAGCCATGCGACCGCGCCGTCGCGATGGCCTGCAGCAGCGTGCGCCTGGCAACCGGTTCCAGAATTGCCAAAGTGATTCCGGAAAAGTAGACAAGCGACCGATTTTCAAGGCTTTTTGCCAATGCGGCGGCATTGCTGGCAAGCTGGCGCGCGGCAGCGTCGCCCCGCCAATAGGTGAAAGAACGTTCGGCACCCGTCAGCTTGATCGCATAGAGGCCGGGGCGTGCGCCGGGAATGACCGGGCTTGAAGCGATGCCGATATCGTGTTCGCGGAAAAAGGCGATCTGGTCGGTCGAGAAGGGATCATCGCCGAAGGCTGAGACGAAGTCGACATGGTGGCCCGGGCTCAAGGCGCGCATTGCCCACAGCGTGTTGAACGTGTCGCCGGCAAAACCCATGCGCCAGACCTGCGAGCTTTGCCCCGACAGTTCGATCATGCATTCGCCAATCGCCGCAATGCCGTTTGTCATGTCGTTCTCCTCTCGCCGCACCGTCGTTTTAGCGTGTCGAGGGTGTACTGGCTACTTCCCTGATATGGAAGGATATTTGGCTGCTTTTCGTTGTTGTCTTCACAGACTAACGTGCCGCTTGCGCAAACGGGATTCGGCGAGGAGTGCGAAAATGATTTTCAACTGGCGTTATCTCGTCGCGATCATCGGCATTGCGGCCATCGCTGCGATCGCCTTCTCGAAGATGCACATGGCGCCGCCGCCGTCCGAGCTCGATCTTGCCCGCTCCAAGCCGAGCGAAAAGGGCGTTTATGCCGTCTCGATCGAACCGGAGGCGGGGGAGGTGAAGCAGGGCGAGCTTCACAACTGGATCGTTGCCGTGAAAACACCGGACGGCAAGGCAGTCGACGGCGCGAAAATTGCGGTCGACGGCGGCATGCCGCAACATGGCCACGGTCTGCCGACAGCGCCGCAGATGACGGGCGAACTCGGCGAGGGCCGCTATCGCATTGAAGGCGTCAAATTCAACATGGGCGGCTGGTGGGAGCTGAAATTCGCCATTTCCGCGCCGCAGGGCGATGATCACGTGGTGTTCAATCTGGTGCTGTAGAAATGCGCCGCATCCTGCCGTCTCTTCCCATCGTGGCGCTTGTCATGAGCGGGATGCTGGCGGCCTGCAAACCGCCGGAACTGACCGAGGCGGAGAAGAAGACGGTTGCATCGCTGTCGCTTTCGGCACTGCCGCCGCTGCCGGCCGACCCCACCAACAAATATGCCGACCTGCCGGCTGCGGCAGCTTTTGGCGCGACGCTGTTCTTTGAGCAGCGTCTCAGCCGGAATGGCGATGTCGCATGCGGCACCTGTCACCTGATCGATCGGCAGTTCCAGGACGACTTGCCGCTTGCCAAGGGCATAACCACCACAAATCGCCGCACCATGCCGCTGGCAGATGTTGCGCGCAGCCCGTTCCTGTTCTGGGATGGCCGCCGCGACAGCCTTTGGTCGCAGGCGCTGACGCCGCTGGAGGATGCCCGCGAGCATGGCGGCAACCGCACCCTCTATGCGCATTTCATCAAGGCCCATCTCGCCGACCGTTATGAGCGGATTTTCGGGCCATTGCCTGATCTGGAGGGTCTGCCGGCAAATGCCGGGCCGCTCGGCAACGATGCGGAAAAAGCCGCATGGGCGGGCATGAGCGAAGAGCAGCGGCAGACAATCAGCCGCGTCTTTTCCAATCTCGGCAAGGCGATCGCCGCCTTCGAGCGCTCGATCGTTCATGAAAAAACGCGCTTCGACCGCTTTGCCGATGCCGTTACCGCAGACAGAACGCCCGAAGGCGAGGCGGCACTTTCCGACGAGGAAGTCTATGGATTGCGCCTGTTCGTCGGCAAGGCGAACTGCGTCGAATGCCATAATGGCCCGCGCTTCACCGACGATCATTTCCACAACACCGGCATTCCCGCCGTCGCCGGTCTGCCGGAAGATCTGGGTCGTGAGACAGCGGTGAAGCAGGTCCAGAACGACCCGTTCAATTGCCTCGGTGCCTTCAGCGATGCCGGTCCCGAAGCCTGCGGCGAGCTACGCTTCATGGTGACTTCCGGCCCGCAACTTACGCGCGCCTACAAGACGCCGTCGCTGCGCGGCGCAGCCGGCAGACCGCCTTATATGCATGCCGGCCAGATCAAGCGGCTGGAAGATGTCGTCGACCACTATGTCCGCGCGCCGGCAAGCCCGAGCGGAAAATCTGAAGTCGTCCCGTTGTCGATCTCCGAGCGCGAGCGGGCCGCATTGATAGCGTTCCTGAAGACGATTTCGGATTAAGCATCGGACCGAAAAGTGGATCCGGTTTTCGGGTAATTCCGATGCTAACTCAAAGTCTACCGATCCTTCACCGTCTCCATCGCCACGAAGGTCGAGGTCTGCGCGACGTGGGGCAGGGCAGAGATGCGCTCGCCCAGCACGCGGCGATAGGCTGCGATGTCGGTGGTGCGGACCTTCAGCAGGTAATCGAAGCTTGCCGCCATCATGTGGCACTGCTCGATCTCGCGCACGGCATGGACCGAACGGTTGAAGGCATCGAGTGCGGCCGAGCGCGTGTCCGACAGTTTCACCTGCACGAAGGCGACATGGCCTTCGCCCATGCGCTCGCGGTCGATCACTGCCGAATAGCCGCGAATGAAGCCGTCCTGCTCCAGACGCCGCACCCGCGCCTGCACCGGCGTCTTCGACAGGCCGACCTGCGCGGCAAGTTCGGCCATGGAAAGCCGGCCATCGCGCGAAAGGGCTGCGAGGATGTTGCGGTCGATGCGATCCAATTGGTCTTTTGACATTCGAAACGAAGTCCAGTGTTATAGAAAACTGACTTATCTATAGTCCAATTAGCCTTTCCAGTGCAATATTTTGGACCGATTGAAAAAGAGGTTTATGATAGACCTCGAAGCCGTCTCCAAACCGTTTCACCGCCAGCAGGATGTCCATGACCGCTCCATTGCTCGACACCATTCGTACCCAGATCCGCGCCAACTATCTGCCTGACGAGGACGAGGCGCTGGCCCGGCTTGTCGAGACGGCAGGACTGAGCAAAGCCGAGCGCAAGGCGATCACGGGGCGGGCGGTGCAACTGGTCAAAGCGGTGCGCGGTTCCACCGATCCGCGGTTGATGGAAGTGTTTCTGTCCGCCTACGGCCTCTCCACCAAGGAAGGCGTGGCGCTGATGTGCCTGGCCGAGGCGCTGCTGCGCGTGCCGGACACGCAGACCATGGACGACCTGATCCAGGACAAGATCGCCCCGCATGACTGGTCGGCGCATTCGGGCGGGTCGAGTTCGATCTTCGTCAACGCATCGACCTGGGCGCTGATGCTGACCGGCCGCGTGCTGGACGAGGGCGAGGACGGCATTGCCGGCACGCTGCACAACATGGTGCGCCGCCTTGGCGAGCCGGTCATCCGTAAGGCCGTGGCAGCCGCAATGCGCGAAATGGGCGAGCAGTTCGTGCTTGGCCGCACCATCGCCGAGGCCGTCAAGCGCGGCCGCTCAATGACCGCCAAGGGCTATCTCTATTCCTACGACATGCTCGGCGAGGCGGCTCGCACCGAAGCCGACGCGCTGCGCTATCACCGCGCCTATGCCGATGCGATCTCGTCGCTCAACAGCGGCTCGAACGGCCCGGATATCCGCACCAATCCGGGCATTTCGGTGAAGCTGTCAGCGCTTCACCCTCGCTACGAAGTGGCGCAGAAGGAAACCATGCTGCCGGTCATGGCCAAGCGCCTGCTGTCGCTGGCGATTGCTGCCCGCCACGCCCGAATGGGGCTCAACATCGATGCCGAGGAGGCCGATCGCCTCGACCTGTCGCTGGACGTCATCGAGCGCGTTCTGGCCGATCCAGAACTGGAAGATTGGGACGGTTTCGGCGTCGTCGTGCAGGCCTATGGCCCGCGCTGTGCCTTCGTCATCGACTGGCTCCACGCGCTGGCCAAGCGGCTCGACCGGCGCATCATGGTGCGGCTGGTCAAGGGTGCTTACTGGGATACCGAGATCAAGCGCGCCCAGACGCTCGGCCTCGACGGCTATCCGGTGTTCACGCGCAAGGTCAACACCGATGTTTCCTACATCGCCTGCGCCAAGAAGCTGCTGTCGATGACCGATCGCATCTATCCGCAATTCGCCACCCACAATGCGCATACGGTTGCGGCTATCCTGGCGATGGCGCCTGACCGCGATTGCTTCGAGTTCCAGCGCTTGCATGGCATGGGCGAATCCCTGCACGAGACGGTGCGCAAGACCGAGGGCACGCGCTGCCGCATCTATGCGCCGGTCGGCGCGCATTCCGATCTGCTTGCCTATCTCGTCCGCCGCCTGCTCGAAAACGGCGCCAATTCCTCCTTCGTGCACCAATTGACCGACGAGGACGTGAAGCCCGAAGATATCGCCCGCGATCCGATCGAGGCTGCTGAAACACAAGGTCCGGCGGCAAACCCGGCCATTGCGCGGCCCTCGTCAATCTTCGGGGCAGGGCGGCTCAACGCCAAGGGTTTCGACATCACCGACCCGGTGACGCTGGCGGCTATCGACAAGGCCAGACTGGAATTCGCCACGCCCGAGCGCTGGGCGGCAAAGCCCGTCACCCGCGCTGCCGGCTATGGCAGCCAGCGCAAGCTCGTCAATCCGGCCAAGCCGGACGACATCGTCGGCACGGTGCACGAAGCCGCTGCCAAGCAGGTGTCGACTGCCGTGCGCATCGCGGTTGAGGCGCAGCCGGCCTGGGCAAAACGCTCGGTTGCCGAGCGCGCGGCGATCCTGCGCCGCGCCGCCGATCTCTACGAGGCCAATGCGGTGGAGTTCTTCGCGCTGGCGACGCGGGAGGCCGGCAAGTCGCTGGCAGACGGCGTGGCGGAAGTGCGTGAGGCAGTCGACTTCCTTCGCTATTACGCTGCCGAGGCCGAGAAGGCCGAAGCGGGAACTGTCGCGCGTGGCGTCATCGCCTGCATCTCGCCATGGAATTTCCCGCTGGCGATCTTCACCGGCCAGATCGCTGCGGCCCTCGTTACCGGCAACAGCGTGGTTGCCAAGCCGGCCGAGCAGACGCCGCTGATCGCTGCGCGCGCAGTCGAACTGCTGCGCAAGGCCGGTATTCCCGAGGACGTCATCCAGCTTCTGCCGGGTGATGGCCCGTCGGTCGGCGCGCCGCTGACAGCCGATCCGCGCATCGCCGGTGTCTGCTTCACCGGCTCGACAGAAGTGGCCAAGCTGATCGAAAAGCAATTGGCCGACACGGCGGCATCCGACGCCATGCTGCTTGCCGAAACCGGCGGCATGAATGCGATGATCGTCGATTCCACTGCCTTGCCCGAGCAGGCAGTGCGCGACATCGTCGCTTCCGCCTTCCAGAGTGCCGGCCAGCGCTGCTCGGCGCTGCGCATTCTCTATGTCCAGAAGGACGTCGAGAAGAAGATGCTGGAAATGCTGGAAGGCGCAATGAAAGCATTGAGCGTCGGCGATCCGTGGTCGATCTCGACCGATGTCGGGCCGGTCATCGATGAAGAGGCGCAGAATTCCATCCGCGATTATTGCAGCAAGATGGAAGGCAAGGGCCGCCTGATCGCCAAGCTCGAGGTGCCAGCGAGTGGCCGTTTCGTCGCCCCGCATGTCTTCCGCGTGAAGGGCATCGAGGAGATGGAGCGCGAGATTTTCGGGCCTGTCCTGCATGTCGCGACTTTCGACGCCGACGATCTCGACAAGGTCATTTCCGCCATCAATGCAAAGGGTTATGGGCTAACCTTCGGCCTGCACACACGCATTGAAGGGCGCGTGCAGCACCTTGTCGATCGCATCCATGCCGGCAACATCTATGTCAACCGCAACCAGATCGGCGCCGTCGTCGGCTCGCAGCCTTTCGGCGGCGAGGGACTTTCGGGCACCGGACCCAAGGCAGGCGGCCCGCATTACCTGCGCCGCTTCCGAAAGGCTGAAAGTCTGGCCGCTGTCGAGGTCGAGGGCCAGCCGCTTCCGGCCGTAGAGCTTGCCGAGCAGTTCCCCGATGCGACCCTCAGTGGCTGGAATGTCGCCGCCGACCGCATCATGGTTCTGCGCAAGCACCTGCGCGGCAAGGGTTCGGCCGGCATCGCCGCTGCTGCTGCGATCGACTACGGGCAGATCGATCTGCCGGGTCCGACCGGCGAGGCCAACACGCTGGCGCTGGACCCGCGCGGCCGCGTGCTGTGCCTTGGTCCGGACAGCGAGACGTTGCTTGCGCAGGCCATCCAGGCGCTTGCAGCAGGCAATGCCGTGCTGGCGGTCGCGCCCGGCGCCTCAGTGGCCGTCAATGCGCTTACCGGCAAGGGATTGCCGATCGTGGCAATCGACGGTGTAGTGTCTGCGGCTTCCTTGAAATCGCTCGGCGTCGATGTCGTGGCATTTTCCGGTTCGCCCGAGCGTGCAAAGGAAATCCGGCAGGCGCTGGCGGCACGCAAAGGGCCGATCGTACCCCTGATCAGCGAAGTGCTTTATCCTTCGGCTTACGCGCATGAGCGCGCCGTCTGCGTCGACACGACTGCCGCCGGCGGCAATGCGAGCCTGCTGGCGGGAGCATGACTACACTTCTTCCGGCGCGCAGCCGAACCGCAGCAGGTTGCCGTGCGGGTCGTGGACGTAGAATTCCTTCATGTTCCACGGCCTCACGGTGAATGGACTCAGTTTCTCCACGCCGCGCTGCGAAAACTCGGCATGCAACGCCGGCACTTCGCCGCCGCGAATGTAGCAGGACGAAACCTCGGGCAGGGCGCGGTCGGCCGTATACCAGAAATGGATTTCCATCTCGCCGCGGCGGACGATCAGATAGTCGTCCATTTCCGGCTGGATGACCTCGAAGCCAAGCTGGTCGCGATAGAAATCGCGGCTCGCCTTGATGTCGGGCGAGGGCAGGACGGGGATCGTGCGCGCGAAATCGATGGCTTCCGCCGTCATTTCAGGCACCTTCGACGACCGAGAAACCCTCGAACTGGGGATGGCCGATATAGGCGGGTTTGGTCGCACCGGCATTCTTGTGGGCGGCGCGGAAGTTTTCCGACTTGGTCCAGGCGACGAAATCCTCGTAGCTTGCCCAGACCGTATGCGAGGCAAACAGGGTATAGCCTTCAGCCTCGTTCAAAGACCCGCGCAGGAGATGAAACTCCTTGAAGCCGGTCATTTCCGAAAGCTTCGAATCCCGGCCCTTCCAGACATTCTCGAAAGCCTCTTCCGAGCCTGCCTGCACCTTGAAGCGGTTCATTGCGATGTACATTTTCGTCTCCTTCAAATGTTGCGCCGGGAAGGCGCATGTTCTCTTGGCGCATTGCGCGCTTCGTCAGTGGTCGGAAGCCTGATTACCCCATACGGCATCTCGGAGCCAAGTTTCGTGACCGGGTTCGGGCCTGCCTGAGCCGGTCCCGTGTCCCGGTGGTGTTCAAGATCCACGACATTCGGGTTCTGCGCGGTCATATTTTCGCGCTCGCGCAGAAGCGCGAGCAATTCAGGTCTTAGCCCATCGCCACGCGCTGAGGCGAGGCCGTGAAGTCCGGTCAAAGGCAGCATGTAAGTCTTTCCTCATTGGAGTTCTGCCTGCGGCCACGGAGTTCCGGCTGCGAACAGGGCCGTCACACGCCGAAGGCTATTCCGGTTTTCGTTTCCGTCTTGAGTTGGCGCATGCAGGCGGCTGGCTCGACGCCTTCACCGGCGCATTCGGTCGCATGGTTGATCAGCACGCGGCTGATCTTGGCGCAGTCGGCGCCGGCGAGGTCGAAGCGGGTCACCTTGGTCTTGCCCACCGGCAGTTCCTTGAAATCGAGAACGGTCAGGCGATCGACCACGCCGCTTTCGTTGAACAGCGCGATCTCGAAGGCTGCCCTGGAGAGTTCGGAGCCGAGTGCATTGTTGACCACGAAGGTCAGCCGGCAGCCCTTGTCCGAAGGTTGTGCGCCGTTCAGCTCAAGGGTGAGGGCAGGCGCCGGCGCGGTTTCCTGAGAACGCGCTGAGGCAATCGGCAGGCATGAAATCGTCGCGGCTGCGATGATGAGACGGGCTGAAGTCAGGGTGGTGTTCATGGATATCCCCAATTGACTGGTCTGGTCGTTTCAAAAACTCACCGGCGAATGGGCTTCGCCGGTGAGTGCTGGATGTCAACTCGTTCCCGGAGGTCAGAACTGGAACTGCGTCGACAGGTAGAATGTGCGGCCCTGGCCGGAGCCGATGGTGCTCAGTGCCGGTGTGTATTGCTTGTCGAACAGGTTGGTGACCTTGAAGGCCACGTCCACATTCTCGTTGACCTTGTAGTTCGTGAACAGGTCGACGGTGGTGTAGCTTGGCGTCTTCACATTGATCGGCGTGAAGGTCGCATCGTTTGCATTGCCGACATTGGTTACCCCGTTGGAGACGTAGTTGACCCGTGTGCCGATCTCCAGCTTCTGCTCAAGGAAACGGCCCCCAAGGGTTAGAGCGACGATGTCGTCCGGCAAGTAGCTCAGCGCGCCGAGGCCGGGCTGCTGGCTCGGCAGCTTGGTGTCGGTGTGCGTGTAGGCGATGCCGCCGAAAGCCATGCCGAGATCATAGGTAGCAGCAAGCTCGATGCCGCTCTGGCGTGACTCACCCGGAACATTCACATACTCGAACATGAAGAATTGCGGATTGAAACGCGCCGCGATGAAATCCTCGACCTTCATGTTGTAGTAGCTGGCCTTGACCCGCAGGCTATCGTCGGCGGTGAGCAGGCCGTCACGCTTCACATTGACGCCGACTTCCCATCCTTTTTGCGATTCGGGCTTCAGGTCCGGATTGGGCAGGAAGCTTGCCGAAGTGCCACCGGGATGATCGCCGCCGACCATGGTCTCCTGCACGGTTGGCGCGCGCATCGACTGCGAATAGGTGACGTAAGGCTGAAACCAGTCGACCGGCTTGACCGCCAGCGTCACCTTTGGATTGAGCGCACCCTTCGACTGGTCGACCGTATAGGCGCCGCCGGCACGAGGCCCTGCATCGGCCGTGCCATTCAGATTGTAGAAGTCGTAACGCAGCGCGCCGACCAGTTCGAACATACCGTAGGTGAAAGTGTTTTCCGAAAACACTGCGCCAGTGCGGCTGTGGGCGTTGGCGGGGTTCACGCCGCCATTGATCGAGGTGACCTTGTCGGTGAAGTACTCGACGCCGTTTTCGGACTTCACCGCGATCTCACCGAAATCCATCAGTGACGTGTTGGACACGTCGAAACCGACGCCGCGGTCGTTGATCTTGCGTCCTGCGGCGCTCGCAAACGGCGAAAGCCCCTTTAGATATTCCATCTGGATGTCGTTGAAGTAGCCGTTCACCTTGAGATGGATCAGGTCGTTTCCTGTCGGGTCATAACGATAATTGGCAGTCGCCGTGCGATTCTTGACCTGCTGCTCGTAGGAATTGGCGGCGAAATCGTTCTGGTAGAAGATGCCGCCGAGCGACAGGCGGTGATCCTCGCCGAAGCCGAAATCAGCCTTCAGCAGACCTGAGACCAGATCCTGCCCGGTATATGGCACGGTATCGCCGTCGCCATTCCTGAAGTCGTTGGAATCGCGCTTGCTGATTGCCGCCGCGAGTCCGACGGCATCCCGCTTTACACCGCCCGCCAGCATTTCGGAGAAGCCGACGCCGTTGCTGCCCCAGGAGGCGCGGCCGAGCAGGCCGTATTCCTGGCCGTCACGCACGATGTCCTCGACGCCAATGGTGCGGAAATTGACCGAACCGGCAAGTCCGCCGCCGCCAGCCGTTGAGACGGCACCACGTTCGACATCGATCTCGGTCAGGAAGTTCGGATCGACATAGGTGAAGCCGCCGGCCTCATGGCCGGTGAAGCGGAAGCTCTGGCGCACGCCGTCGATCATCGAATTGACGCGGCCAGACCCTTCGAAGCCGCGAATGTTGACGGCAATGCCCGGCTGTTGCGGGTTTTCGCGGGTAAAGGTGCCGGGCACCGAGCGCAGCACGTCGTCGAGATTTTCGCGCCCGAGCTTCTCGAGTGTCGTCTTGTCGACCTTGCCAACGCTGGCCGGCACATCCACCGGATCGCCAGTACCGTTTCCGGCACCGGCCTTTCCTGTGGTGATGACGACGCGCTCAAGCTGCGTCACGCGATCTTGCTTTTCGGTCTCGTTCGTTTCCTGGGCTCTTGCCCCGATTGTCGCGACCAATACGGTCACTGCCGTTCCGCCAAGCAGAACAGCCATATTTCGTGCCACCAGCCCCATGTCCCAAGCTCTCCATAATGTCTTTCATGCGGGCTGGCTTTCGACGCTTGCTGGCATTTTTCATTGACGCCAGAGTGATTTAAATCTTGACTCATTTACTCTGGTATTGCACTGACTATTGAACATGATGTTTTGAGTCAAGATTGATTTCAAGGCTGGAGAAGAGGTCGTCCGACAGGTGAGGCCGAACTCCAAAACGAAAGGGTCCGACGACCATGAACAGCCACAACCATGACGATTTTCACTATCGCAACCGGCGGCCTTTCAACGACGCGCCCCGGCGTCCCGAGCTGCAGCATTTCCCGACTCGTACGGTCTTGAGTTCATCGCTGTTCAACGGCGACCACGAGATCGGGATCGACCACGGCGGGTCGCTCTATCGCCTGAAGATCACCCGTCAGGGCAAGCTCATTCTCAACAAGTAAGTGCAGGACGTTTCCATGGATGCTCGCGTCAAACCCGCGCCGGATGCAATTCGTACGGCTAGGGCGGCTAATCCCAAAATGCGCGAGCGCGACCTCGCAAGCCAGCTCGGCATCTCCGAGGCCGAGCTGGTGGCCGCGCATTGCGGCGAGGGCATCTATCGTGTGGAGCCGCGCGTCAACGATCTGCTGACCGGCCTGGAGGCCGTAGGCGAGGTGATGGCGCTGACCCGCAACGAAAGCGCCGTTCATGAGAAGATCGGCGTCTATGACAAGGTCGTCACCGGCAATCACAATGCCATGGTGCTCGGCGAAAACATCGACCTGCGCATCTTCCCGAAAGTCTGGGCGCATGGCTTTGCCGTCGAAAAGCGCGACAGCGGCGAAATCCGCCGCAGCCTGCAATTCTTCGACAGGGAAGGCGAGGCGGTGCACAAGGTGCATCTGCGCGGCACCTCCAATCTCTACGCCTACCAGAAGCTCGTTGCCGATCTAGCCTCCGTCGATCAGAGCCAGACGGTGGACCTTAGCTATGAAGACAACACCGAAACCGAGGCTGCCTCGGCGGAGGTTTCAACCAGCGTCGACGATTTGCGCGATCGCTGGAGCAAGCTTACCGACACGCATCAGTTCTTCGGCATGTTGCGCACATTGAAACTGTCGCGCCAGCAGGCGGTTCGCATGGTCGGGCCGGACTATGCGTGGCTGGTCGACAATGATGCGCTTGCTGCCATGCTGCATCACGCCGCCGAGAGTGAAACGCCGATCATGTGCTTTGTCGGCAACCGCGGCTGCATCCAGATACATTCGGGTGCGGTGAAGAACATCAAGCCGATGGGGCCGTGGATCAACATTCTCGACGAGACCTTCCACATGCATCTGCGGATGGATCACGTCAGCGAGGTCTGGGCGGTGCGCAAGCCGACCAAGGACGGTCACGTCACCTCGCTCGAGGCCTATGGCGCCGACGGCAAGATGATCATCCAATTCTTCGGAAAGCGGCATGAAGGGCAAAGCGAGCGCGAGGACTGGCGCTTCATTGCCGAGAACCTGCCGCGCATTCCGACTTCGACGGCGGCGTGAGGGGCAGTTCCATGAGCATCTTCAATCGCATTGCCCGCGGCGCATGTGCTGCTTTCGTGGCTGCATCCGTCTTCGGCGCGGCTACCGCGGCATCCGCGGAAGAAGGCAAGGCCGTATTTCCCGACACGTCGCGGCTCGTTTCCATCGGTGGATCGATAACCGAGATCGTCTATGCGCTGGGCGAGGAGGGCAAGCTGATCGCCCGCGATTCGACCGGGACCTACCCCGAGACGGCGAAGGCGCTGCCAGATGTCGGCTATATGCGGGCGCTGTCTCCCGAAGGCGTGCTGTCGGTCAATCCATCAGGCATTCTGGCGCTTGCCGGCAGCGGTCCGAAGGAAGCCGTCGATGTCCTGAGGAAAGCCAGCGTCACCTTCATCGAAGTGCCTGAAACTTTCGATCATCCCGGAATCCTGGAAAAAATTCGGGTCGTCGGCAAGGCGCTGGGTGCCGACGCCAAGGCCGACGCTCTCGAAGCCTCTGTCGATGCCGATCTCAAGGAGGCCGAAAAACTCACCGCCGATGTGAAAGAGCGCAAACGCGTGCTGTTCATCCTCAGCATGCAGGGCGGCAAGATACTGGCTGCCGGCAGCGGCAATGCCGCCGACGGCATCATCAAGCTCGCGGGCGGCGTCAATGCCGTCGAAGGTGTGCCGGGTTACAAGCAGCTTTCCGAGGAAGCGGTGGTCACCGCCAAGCCGGACGTCATTTTGATGATGAATCGCGGTGGTGATCATGCGGCCGCTGCCGACGATCTCTTTGCCCATCCAGGCATCGCGTCTACGCCGGCAGCCGAGAACAAGAAACTGGTGCGGATGGATGGCAGCTACCTGCTCGGCTTCGGCCCACGCACGGCCGGCGCCATTCGTGATCTTGCCGTCGCCCTTTATGGCGACGCGATCAAGGACTGAACGGAAAGACCGTGGCGGATACATTGGCCGACAGGTTCGGCGACATTGAAAAACGAGCCGCAGCGGGCGACCGCTCGGCGCGCGCAAAGTTTGCGATCGGTCTTCTGTGCCTCTTGCTTGCGCTGACCGTATTGTTCAGCCTTGCCTCCGGCGCATCGGATGCTTCGGCCATCACCGTCGTGCGCGACTGGCTGTTTCCGTCGCTGTCGGACGGTTCTGCCTTGTCCGCGCGCGACCGCATCATCGTCTATGACATCCGCCTGCCGCGCGTCATTCTCGGCGTGCTGATCGGGGCTGCCCTTGCCGTGTCCGGGGCGGTCATGCAGGGCCTGTTCCGCAATCCGCTGGCCGATCCCGGTCTCGTCGGCGTCTCATCGGGTGCAGGCCTTGGCGCGATTGTCATCATCGTGCTCGGCGGCACGGTGCTTGGGCCTGTGCTGGCGATATTCGGCATCTACACACTGCCGCTTGCCGCCTTCTTCGGCGGTCTGGCCACGACGATGCTGCTCTATCGCGTGGCGACACGGCGCGGCCAGACATCCATCGCCACCATGCTGCTTGCAGGCATCGCGCTTGGTGCGTTGACGGGGGCGCTGTCCGGCATCCTCGTCTATCTCGCCGACGACCGGCAGCTTCGTGATCTGACCTTCTGGGGGCTCGGCTCGCTGGCGGGCGCAACCTGGACCAAGATTGCAGCGGCCGGGCCGATCATCGTGCTGGTGCTGATCGTCTCGCCGTTCCTGGCGCGTGCGCTCAACGCGCTGGCGCTGGGTGAGGCGACTGCCAACCATCTCGGCATACCCGTCCAGCGCTTCAAGAATGTAGCGATCGTGGCGGTTGCGGCAGCCACCGGCGCTTCGGTTGCGGTCAGCGGCGGCATCGGCTTCGTCGGCATCGTGGTGCCGCATCTGCTGCGCCTGCTGATCGGGCCGGACAACCGCTATCTGCTGCCGGCGTCCGCTCTGCTCGGCGCATCCATGCTGCTTGTCGCCGACGCCATCAGCCGCACCATCGTCGCGCCGGCAGAACTGCCGATCGGCATCATCACGGCGTCCGTCGGCGGGCCGTTCTTCCTGTGGATATTGCTGCGCAAGCGCGGCCTCCTGGATCTCTAGAGGAAACGGCCATGATCGAAGCCCGCGATGTTTCCGTGTCCATCGGCACAAAGCGCATCATCTCGAACGTCGATTTCGACATGAGGCCGGGCGAGGTGGCGGCAATTGTCGGGCCAAACGGGTCGGGCAAGACGACCTTCCTCAGGGCGCTTACCGGAGAGTTGCCCTATACCGGCAGCATCGCCATCAACAATCGCGACCTGGCGACCCTGAAGTCCTGGGAGGCGGCGGGCATGCGGGCGGTGCTGCCGCAAGCGACGGCACTTTCCTTTCCCTTCACGGTGCGCGAAATCGTCAAGCTCGGCCTTCTGGGCGGCCGCTCCGGCGCGTTGCCGGGTGAGGACGATCGCCTGCCGGACCGGGCGCTGTCGCGTGTCGACCTCGACGGCTTCGCTGGCCGTTTCTATCAGGAGCTTTCGGGTGGGGAGCAGCAGCGGGTGCAGCTTGCCCGCGTGCTCTGCCAGGTCTGGGCGCCGGTGCTGGATGGAAAGCCGCGCTACCTGTTCCTCGACGAGCCGGTTTCCAGCCTCGATATCAAGCACCAGCTCATCATCATGAACATCGCCCGCGATTTCGCCCGGCGCGGCGGCGGGGTCGTTGCGATCCTGCACGACCTGAACCTGACAGCAATGTATGCCGACCGCATCTTCGTCATGCATCGCGGCAAGCTGGCGGCCGCCGGCTCGCCGCAGGATGTGCTAAGCGACGAGCTGATTTCGAAGGTGTTTGAATGCAAGCTGAAGGTCGGCGCGCTGCCTTCCGGCAACGTGCTATTCGTTCTCCCGCAATCGGCGGGACTTTAGGCTCGACTGCTAAGCAGCAGGCGCGCGGCGCTCTACCAGAAGATCGATACCGAGCAGGTTGCGCACATTGGGCCGTGCCTTGACCAGGTCGGCGATCGTGTAGCCTGCCAGCACTTCGAAGAATGCGTTCAACGCCTCACGCAGTGCCGAATTCAACGCGCAGCTGTCGACCAGCGGGCATTCTGCCGCGTCGTTCTCGAAGCATTCGGCCATGGCGAAATTTTCTTCCGTCACGCGCACCACGTCGAACAAGGTGATCTTGTCAGCGGCGCGACCGAGCCGGACGCCGCCATTGCGGCCACGTACGGTTTCCACCAGGCCGTTTTCGACCAGCGGCTGTAGGATCTTGAAAAGGAACAGCTCCGACACTGTGTAAGCGGCGGCGATTTCGGGAATCCGGCTCAGCCGGTCGTCATTGGCAGCGCAATACATGAGGATGCGCATGGCGTAGTTCGTCTGGCGGGTGAGCCGCATGGTCGTTTCCTTCGCAGCACCGGCTGGAACCGATTTCTGAACGGCTCAAGCCAAGACAGGCGCGATCTCTCGAGTCGTTGGATCGCTTTCATTCCTGAATATGGCCTACAGTCTAGAATAATTCCAGACAAGAAGCGAAAAATACCTTCTCTTTTTGGTCATATTTTTGGTCATATTTTTGGCATTGGTGGAGCGACGGCGTCCGGTATTCCATTTTTGCAATGCTGACCTTTACGTAAAGGGATTGCATTTCATGCTGCGGCGCACAATATAATTGCTGTCGAGAGTCGTAGACTCGGGGAGGAACCCACGAGAAGTACGACACATGCAGAATACGCTAAATCATCTCCCGCTGACCGGCATCATCAGGCAGCTCCGGCCTTCCGACCTGCCACGCTTCCGCGATCATCTTCTCAGGCTCGATGCCGTGAGCCGGCGCGATCGCTTCAATGGCGCGACGGATGACGATTTCATCGCCAGCTATGCCGACCGCAGCTTCGCGCAAGGCACCACCGTCATCGGCTATGTCGAAGACGACAAGGTGTTCGGTGCTGCCGAACTTCACGAACGGCCTGAAATTGCCGAGCCGACCGGCGAGATCGCCTTCAGCGTCGAGCGCCATCTTCAGCATCGCCATATCGGCGGGCGGCTGTTCGAGCGACTGATCGCCAATGCGCGCGGGCTGGGCTACACGAAGCTTCTGGTGACGACCCATCCGCAGAATGTCGCGATGAAGGCCTTGGCGCGCAAGTTCAACGCAGCGCTTTCCTTCGAGGACGGCGAGACCGTAGGCGTTATCGACCTTGGCCAGCGCTCGTTTGATGGTCTTGATCTCGTCGCTCCCAAACGGTTCGGCCTGTCGCCGGTTCGTGACGTTCCCAAAATGCTTGCCGGCAGGTGAGGGCGCCTGTCTCGCGTTCGCCCTCCGTCCGGATTGCATCAAAGGCCCGCTTACGCGGGCCTTTTTTATGTCTTCCACCTGCTAAAGCCCCATATGTCTCGCGAACCGAATGGCGGGGTCGCTCACGGATGATAGTGTGCGGCCCTTTCGAGAACCGGATGAGCATATGAACCAGGCATCGACAATCAGCCCGGAAAACGCGGAAAAGCTTGCGGCCTTGCGCCGTACCAAGTTCATCGCCACTGGTGCTTTGTGCCTGTGCGTTGCCGTCTTCATCACGGCGAAGCTGTTGCAGCCGCGCTTTCCGTGGCTTGGTTTCGTCGCGGCTTTTGCCGAGGCCGCCACCATTGGCGGCTTGGCCGACTGGTATGCGGTCGTCGCGCTGTTCAAGCGGCCGCTCGGCCTGCCGATCCCGCATACGGCGATCATTCCGTCCAATCAGGAGCGCATCGCCGACAATCTCGGCCGCTTCATCGAGGTCAATTTCCTGGCACCTGGTCCGGTGCGCGAAAAGCTCGGCGAGGTGGATTTCTCCGCTCTCGTCGCCGATTGGCTGTCGGATCGGCAGAGGGCGGAGGGCCTGTCGCGCTTTGTCGCGCGGCTGGTGCCGCAGACGCTGGCCGCCATCGATCAGTCCGGCCTGCGCGGCTTTGTTTCCGAGCGCATGCTGGAGCAGGTGGAAAAGGTGCCGCTTGCACCGTTGGCCGCCGAGCTTCTCTCAGCATTCACCGACGATCGCCGTCACCAGAAATTGTTCGACCAGTTCACCAAGGTCGTCGGCAAGTTCCTTTCCGACGAGGAAGCGCTTGCCACGATGCGCGAAAAGATCCGCGAGGAACTGCCGTCGCTGTTCAACCTGTTCCGCGCCGACGCCTATCTGCTCAAGAAGATCGTTGCTTCCGCCGGTTCGCTGCTGGAAGAGGTGCGGGCCGATCAGCATCATCCGATGCGGCAGGAGTTCGACCGTTTCGTCGAAAAATTCATCGCCGATCTGCGCAATTCCAAGACCTATGCGAAACGTGCCGAAAAACTGAAGCGCGATTTTCTCGCCCGCCCCGAGCTGAAGGCGCTGGCCGGCGACATGTGGGAAAGCCTGCGCAATTTGATCGAACAGGATGCGCGCGCCGAAAACTCCATGATCCGCACCCATCTCGCCGGTATGTTCGTCGAGGTTGGCCGCCAGCTTGCCAGCGACGAAAAAATCCGCGCCGACATGAACCAGGGTTTTGTCGTGGCGTTGGCCTCCTTTGTCGAAAGCCAGAAAAGCGGCGTCTCGAGTTTCATTGCCGAGCAGGTGAAGCGCTGGGATCTCGGCCAGCTTACGCGCCTCATCGAAATGAACATCGGGCGCGACCTGCAATATATCCGCTTCAACGGCATGCTCATCGGCGGCATGGCCGGGCTGGCGCTTTACGTGATCGAGCTCGTCTTCCTGGTGAATTGACCCGCGCGATCATCGGCCTATCTTCTCCTTGACCGCGTTCGACACCGGCGCGTGAAAGGGAGGAAATGATGGCCAAGGCACCCGAGACCGATACCTTCATGGACATGTTCAAACGGCTTGGCGAGGAGCTGAAGCTGCCGCGTTTCGACGTTGACTCCATTCTCGCCCATCATCGCAAGAATCTGGAAGCGTTGCAGAAATCTGCCTCGGCCGGCGCATCGGGGGCATCCAGTCTCATGTCGCGACAGCGCGAGATCATGCAGGACACGGTGCGCGAGATCGCCGAGATGGCGCAGGGTTTCCGCGCGCCCGGCAACCCGCAGGAGATGATGTCGAAACAGGCCGATTTTGTCCGCCGTTCCTTCGAAACCACAGTCAAGAACGCCAGCGAATCAGCTGAAATCATGCGCAAATCCGGTACGGAATCGCTGGATATCCTGCGCAATCGCATTCGCGAGGCCATGGCGGAAATCCGGGAGGGATACGACCAGCGGAAGTAGTCGTCCGGGCGTAACGCTGCCTGGGACCGGTTCGTTCGAACGACCTTGACCTGGATGATTGAAGGCAAAAGTCTGTCACGAAGGTCTTTTGCAGAGCATCATAAGCTGCTAGTTCCGGGCAGAAGCAGTCCGTTCGCGGGGGACGTCTGATCCAGTGAGCGTGCCTGTTTGTGCCGAAAACCTGCGCGCGTAAGCGTCGGAAAACGGAGAAACCGATGTCGAAACCGGCTTTGACATTCGCCACGCTCAAGCACGCCGTCGGGCAGGAACTTGGCGTTTCGCAATGGACTACCGTCGACCAGACCCGGATCGACCAGTTTGCCGATTGCACGGGCGACCATCAGTGGATTCATGTCGATGCGGAGCGGGCGAGGCGCGAAAGTCCTTTCCGCGCGACGATCGCGCATGGCTTCCTGACGCTGTCGATCATCGGCTCGCTCGGCCAGGAGATCGGTGCGATCCCTGAAAATACGCAAGCCGCATTCAACTACGGCCTCGACCGGGTCCGGTTCGTTGCCCCTGTCCGGGCAGGCACGCGCGTGCGGCTGCGCTCGACCCTGATATCGCTCGAGGACCGCGGTCCGGGCCAATACCTGATGAAAGCGAATAACGTCATCGAGATCGAGGGCGATGAGCGGCCCGCGCTGATCGCCGAGACGCTGATCATGCTTTACGAGCGGCGGCAGAAGAAGGTGGCCAGCTAACCTCCTATTCGGCGTCCGGCTGGTTTTTCGGTGCGGCCTTGATGAAGGCGGGCAGTTCCATGCAGGCTGTCGCGATACGCGAAATCACCGGGTAGGGCTCCATATCGACATTGTAGCGGGCGTTGTTGACGACTTGCGCGACAAGGCAGATGTCGGCGAGGCCGGGCCGGTCGCCGTGACAGAACGTGCCGGTGTCCTTGCTGTCGGAGAGAATCTTTTCAAGCGGTTGGAAGGTTTCGTTGACCCAGTGCCGGAACCAGTTGGCGACGTCGTCGTCGCCGGCGCCATAGAGCGTGCGCAATGAGGTCAGCACCCGCAGATTGTTTATCGGGTGGATGTCGCAGGCGATCATCTGGGAGAGCATGCGCACGCGGGCGCGGCCGAGCGCATCGGCCGGCAATAGGGGCGGCTGCGGCACTGTTTCATCCAGGAATTCGATGATCGCCAGCGATTGCACCAGAAGCGTGCCGTCGTTCCAGATCAGGGCAGGGACAAACCCTTGCGGATTTACGGCGAGATAGGACGGTTCGAGATGTTCGCCGAAGCGCAAGTGATGGGGCACATAGGTGTAATCCAGCTCCTTCATCTCCAACGCGATGCGCACCCGGTAGGACGTAGAGGAGCGGAAGTAGTTATGCAGGATGATTTCGCCCATCAAGGTTCCTCCCGGTGCGTCTTGCGGGTCGCTTTCGTGCGGCGAATGCGTCGCGTGTCGAAAAGCGGCCGATGTACTATTTGGCAATAATCGCTTGCGCTGCGCTCGGCTACTCTTGAATGATGCGGAATGAATCAGGGAATTAGAAAAAATGTCTTCTTTGGCCGGCGTGGCCGGACCACGGCATCCCTCGACCTCCGCGCTTGCATGACGGAGAGTTGGCCATGAGCTCTGCCAACGAAACTGCCCGGTTCCTGATAATCGACGACCACCCGTTGTTTCGCGAGGCGCTGCATAGCGCGGTGCGCATGGCCTATCCGGATGTCGATACGGTGGAAGCCCGCTCCATCACCGAAGCGCTGGAACATCTGGCCGGGCCCAAGCCTTTCGATCTGGCGCTGCTGGACCTCTCGATGCCCGACGTCCACGGCTTCGACGGCCTGCTGCAACTGCGCACGCGCTACCCGCGCTTGCCGGTGGTCGTGGTTTCCGGTCACGAGGAACCGAAGATCATATCCGAGGCGCTTTCTTACGGCGCTGCCGGCTTCATCCCGAAATCCGTGCGCAAGACCGACCTCGCCAACGCCATCCGTTCCGTCATGGAAGGGGCGATCCATGTGCCGGAAAACTATGAGGGCCAGGCACCTGACGCCGAAAGTGCCGACCGGGCCGAAATGGTGCGCAGGCTCGCCAAGCTGACGCCGCAGCAGTTGCGTGTGCTGCAAATGCTGCGACAGGGTCTTCTCAACAAGCAGATCGCCTTTGAACTGCAGGTCGGCGAGACCACCGTGAAAGCGCATGTCTCAGAGATATTGCGCAAGCTCAACGTCTATAGCCGCACCCAAGCCGTGATCGAAGTCTCGAAGCTCGACAATGCGGAGTTGTTTCGGGAGCAATCGGGATTCTAGGGGAATAAGGCAGTAGGGCAGTAGGGATTGAGCTTCCAGAGTCCTCGCTGTCTCGACTAAACGCGACTGTCGACCTTAATTCCCCTACTGCCTTACTGCCCTATTCCCCTACTGCCTTAAGCGAGCAGATGCGCCAGCAGCGCCCGCAATTGCGCCGGTTTCAGCGGTTTGCGCATCAGTTCGACGCCAGCTTCGCGCGCCAAGCGCACCACGGCGTCAGAGCTGTCTCCGGTGACGATCAGCGCGGGCACGCCGCGTCCGAGATAGTCGCGAATCTCGGCGATGGTCGCGCTGCCGAGGTCGCCGCCGTCGAGATGTTGATCGGCAATGATGATATCGGGAATCCAGTCCGTATCGCCCAGCGCCTGCATTGCCAGTGCGGTGGAGGTCGCAGTCTTGACCGTGCACTGCCAACGCTCAAGCAGCACGGTCATGGCCTCGAGAACCTCGATGTCATTCTCGATCAGCAGCACTTTGGTTCCGAACAGGCCGTAACCGCGCGGCCGTTCCGGCTCGCCAAGCAGTGCCATGGGATCGGCAAAGCTGCCGACCACAACCGGCACGTCGAGATGGAAAATCGTTCCGCGCCCGACGATCGAGGAAAAGGCGATGGGATGGCCGAGCGCGCTGGTCATGCGGCGCACGATCGACAGGCCGAGGCCAAGCCCGCCGCCGGAAAGATCGGCGTCGGCCGAACCCGTGCCGCGGTGGAACTCCTCGAACACCGCTTCGTGCTGGTCTTCAGGAATGCCGCAGCCGGTGTCGACGATTGCGATCCTTATCCTGTCGCCGCGGTGGCGGATACCGACCAGAACGCCACCTTTGCGGGTGTAGCGTATAGCGTTGGAGACAATGTTCTGGAGGATACGGCGCAGCAGCGTGCGATCGGAACGCACCACCGCATTTCCGGCATGGAACTTGAGTTTCAGCCCTTTTTGCGCGGCCAGTGGCTGGAAATCGGATTTCAGCGACGAGAACAATTGCTCAAGCGAAACATCGGTGATCTCGGGCTCGACGACGCCGGCGTCCAGTTTGGAAATGTCGAGCAGGGTGTGGAGCAGGTCCTCCATCGTCTCCAGCGAGCGCTCGACCTGCCGAACCAGCTTGCGCCCTTCCTCGCCGGCCTGCACCTCCGCCAGCGCCGACACCGACAGATGTGCGGCATTGAGCGGTTGAAGAATGTCGTGGCTGGCGGCTGCGAGAAAGCGTGTCTTGGAAAGGTTGGCGCGCTCGGCATTCTCCTTGGCGGCGACGAGGTCGATGTTAGACACTTCGAGCCGGCGCATCGTGGCGCGCAACTCCTCGGTGCGGCTGCGTACCCGGTTCTCAAGGTTTATCGCGGTCTGGAACAGCGAAAAGGCATTACCCTGCTGGTCCATCGAGCGCTCGACGCGGGAGATCAGCGCCTGATTGATCTTCTTCAGCTTCTCGATGTCATCGATCTGGCGCACGGACATTTCCCTGGCTCTTATTCCGCCGCCTGTCGCTGGCCGAAGGCGATGCCGATGAAGGTCTGGTTGAGATGCATGGAGCGATACTGCTCGCCATAGGTGCCAAAGCCGATAACGTTGTTGGCGCGGTAAAGTTCGGAAATATCGCGGAACACCTGGCGGTTGCGGGCGTCGAGCCGTCTCAAGACGCAGTCGAAGCCGAGAATCATGTCGATGCCGCCCAGCCGCTCGCTGACGTTCTTCAATGCGGTGCGGGTCGATTCCACCATGCCGGTCGGCTTGGCGATGGACAGCACGATGCCGTCGTCGATGGCGCAGAAGAAGGAGAGCGAGCCATCGGCGTTCATCTTCTGGATCGAGCGGCAGTAATACTCGCCGCCGACGCGCACGACGACCGGATGTGAGGCGAAACTGAGCGGCGTCATGGCTCCATGCACGATGCCGACCGCTGCGGCGAATTCCTCGGCCGCCACGCCGGCGTTGAATTCATGGACGATGCGCCGCTCGGGATCTGAGGATGTGACGACGAGCTTGTCTTCGGTCGGCACGAAGTTTTCCGTCTTGAAGACATGGAACGGGATTTCGGTCGCCATCAGGATGATGATGGCGCAGTCGCTGTCGACATGGCCGTTCGAGATCAGCGCGGTCGTCTGGAATTTCAGGTCGTCGCCGGCCGAGCCTCCGATCAGCGGAATGTCGTCCAGCCCCCAGTGGATCGCCGAGGTTACGGCCTCCTCAGCATAGGAAAGCCCGTCGATGAGACAGAGGGCGAAGACATTGCCGGAGTGAGTCGAGCCGGTGCGCGCGTACAGCGTCCGTCTCAATTCCTCGACCTCGCCGGCAATGTCATCCATGCCGGAAGAAGAAAGGTTCCTGATCATCGCGCTGACTGCGGTGAAGGAGCGCTGCGGGAACAGCATTGCCAAAACATGGCCTTCTTCGAGCCCGGCAGGCGTTATCTCGCCGGCAGTCGAACAGCCGGCATGGGCGAGGCCCGGTGCATGGAGCTTCAGCGCAGCCGACAGCGATTCGGCATCCATCAACTGCTGGGAAAAGAAAAAGAGCGCAAAGCCGGCATTTATCGCAGCCGCTTCCTCGGCGACTGCGCGGGCAAATTCATCGGCGTCGGCCATGTCGGATGTCAAAGCCGACAGGCCGCAGGCGTAGCTTGTCCGTGAGCAGACCAGCGCAGTTCCTCCCAAAACCCACCTTCGACGTCCTCATCTTATGTCGAAGGCACACGCGTCTTGTGCATTCTTGCCCCCAGGCGTTAGTTTGGCAATGCCTGCATGCAGAACTCGTGTCCGAAAGTACAATATACGGGCATCTGGGCCGCCTGCATTCTCGCATCGTCGGGAATAATAAATGTATTTTGCTGCGCGTTTCGCGGCGACAGAATTCAGACCGTCCGGCCTTCGGCTGTGACGGGAACGGCACCGAGGGAGGTTTCATGTCGGAAGTATCGTTGGTTGTGAACGGCCGGCGCGTAGAAGGCGTGGTCGAGGACCGCACGCTGCTGGTCCATTTCCTGCGCGAGCATGTCGGGCTCACCGGCACGCATGTCGGTTGCGACACGTCGCAATGCGGCGCCTGCGTCGTCCATGTCGACGGCAAGGCAGTCAAATCCTGCACAATGCTGGCCGCTCAGGCATCCGGCTCGACGGTGGTCACCATCGAAGGCCTGGCCAACGGCGCCGATTTGCATCCGGTGCAGGCGGCTTTCAAAGAGCATCACGGGCTGCAATGCGGCTTCTGCACGCCGGGCATGATCATGTCGGCGACAGATATGATCAATCGCCACCCGGAAGGCCTGGACGAAGCGACGGTGCGCGCAGAGCTCGAAGGCAATATCTGCCGCTGCACCGGCTATCACAACATCGTGAAAGCCATATTGGCAGCGTCCAAGACGATGTCGAAGGCGAGCAAGGGTAAGGTTGCGAGCAAGGCGAAGAAGGCGGCGTGAGATATTGAGAGAATAGGGAGTAGTGAATAGCGAATAGGGTTTCGCATTCGCTGCTGCGCTGATTGGTTTCCACTACTCACTCCTCACTACTCACTACTCGCCACAGACTATTCGCTTCTAGAAATTCGCGGAGGAGTTTCTGCAATGGGCATTGAAGGCGTCGGCGCACGGGTTGCGCGCAAGGAAGACAGACGGTTCATCACAGGCGCGGGGCGCTATGTCGATGATATGGTGGTTCCGGGAATGAAGCATGCGGCGTTCGTGCGCAGTCCTTACGCACATGCCGACATTAAGAAGATCGACGTGAAGGCAGCGCAAGCCATGCCGGGCGTCGTCGGCGTGCTGACTGGCAAGGAACTCAAGGCCGACGGCATTGGCAATCTCATCTGCGGCTGGATGATCCATTCCAAGGACGGCTCGCCGATGAAGATGGGCGCATGGTCTCCGCTGGCGGTCGACCGCGTTCGCTATGTCGGTGATGCAATCGTCATCGTCGTGGCCGACACGAAAGGACAGGCACGCGACGCGGCCGAAGCCGTCGAGATCACCTTCAAGGAACGCAAGGCCGTAACCAGCGCCGTGGACGCCGTGAAGAAAGGCGCTCCGCAGATCCATCCGGAAGCCGACGACAACCTGATCTTCGATTGGGATCTGGGCGATGCCGAAGCCACCAATGCCGCCTTCGGCAAGGCGGCGCATGTTGTGAAGCTCGACATCATCAATAACCGCCTCGTTCCCAACGCCATGGAGCCGCGCGCTGCACTCGGCCACTACGACAAGGCGGAAGACCACTACACCTGCTGGACGACGTCGCAGAACCCGCATGTCGCGCGCCTCGTCATGAGCGCCTTTTACAATGTCGCGCCGGAAAACAAGCTGCGCGTCATCGCTCCCGATGTCGGCGGCGGCTTCGGCTCCAAAATCTACATCTATCCGGAAGAGATCGTCTGCCTGTGGGCATCGAAGAAGACCGGCGTGCCGGTGAAATGGGTCGGCGACCGCACGGAAGCCTTCCTCACCGACGCGCATGGCCGCGACCACGCCACCCACGCCGAAATGGCTTTCGACAAGGATCACAAGATTCTTGGCCTTAAGGTCGAGACCAAGGCCAATCTCGGCGCCTACATGTCGCTGTTTTCCTCGGCGACGCCGACCTATCTCTACGCCACGCTGCTGTCGGGCCAGTACAACATCCCGGCGATCCACGCCAATGTGAAGGCGATCTACACCAACACCGCGCCCGTCGATGCCTATCGCGGGGCGGGGAGGCCGGAAGCCACCTATGTCATGGAACGGATGATGGAGACGGCGGCGCGCGAGTTCGGCCTCTCGCCGGCAGAGCTTCGCCGCAAGAACTTCATCACCTCCTTCCCGCATCAGACGCCGGTCATCATGTGCTACGACGCCGGTGATTTCGGCGCCTCGCTCGATGCGGCCCTCAAAACCTCAGACTATGCCGGCTTCGAGAAGCGCCGCGCCAAGGCCAAGAAGGCCGGGAAGCTGCGCGGCATCGGCATGAGCTGCTACATCGAAGCCTGCGGCATCGCGCCGTCGGCTGCGGTCGGTTCGCTCGGTGCTGGCGTCGGCCTTTGGGAATCGGCTGAGGTGCGCGTCAACGCCGTCGGCACGATCGAAGTGCTCACCGGTTCGCACAGCCACGGGCAGGGGCATGAGACGACCTTCGCCCAGCTCGTCACCCAGCGCTTCGGCGTGCCGATCGACTCGGTGTCGATCGTCCACGGCGACACCGACAAAGTGCAGATGGGCATGGGCACCTATGGCTCGCGCTCCGGCGCTGTCGGCATGAGCGCCGTCGTCAAGGCGCTCGACAAGGTCGAGGCCAAGGCCAAGAAGATCGCCGCCCATCTGATGGAAGCGGACGAGGGCGACATCGTCATCGAGAACGGCGCGCTGAAAGTCGCCGGCACCGACAAGAACGTGCCGTGGTTCCAGGTGGCGCTTGCCGCCTACACCGCGCACAATCTGCCCGGCGGCATGGAGCCCGGCCTCAAGGAAACAGCCTTCTACGATCCGGCCAACTTCACCTTCCCGGCCGGCTGCTACATCTGCGAAGTCGAGGTCGATCCGGATACCGGCACGACCGAGATCATCCAGTTCGTTGCTGCCGACGATTTCGGCAACATCATCAATCCGATGATCGTCGAGGGCCAGGTGCATGGCGGCATAGCGCAGGGTGTCGGCCAGGCGCTCCTTGAAGGCGCGCACTACGACCCCGGCAACGGCCAGCTTCTGACGGCGAGCTACATGGACTACACCATGCCGCGCGCCGGCGACCTGCCGTCGTTCCAGGTTTCGACCTCGAACACGCCATGCCCGTCCAATCCGCTCGGCATCAAGGGCTGCGGCGAGGCCGGCGCCATCGGTTCGCCGCCGGCAGTCATCAACGCCATTACCGACGCCATCGGCACCAATGAACTGACCATGCCGGCAACGCCCCAGAAGGTCTGGGCAGCGCTGCGGTTGGCAACGAAGCACTGAGGAGGAACGATCATGTACTCAGTCAATTACCACCGCGCTTCCTCGGTCGCTGACGCCGCCAAGCAGATCAAAAAAGGCGATGCCAAATTCCTCTCCGGCGGCATGACGCTCATTCCGGCGATGAAGACCCGGCTTGCGGCACCCTCCGATCTGGTCGATCTCGGCCACATCAAGGAAATGAAGGGCATCAAAGTGTCGGGCAAGACCGTCACCATCGGTGCCGGCACGACGCATTACGAGGTCGCCAATGACGAGAAGCTGAAGAAGGTCGCGCCCGCGGTCGCGCATCTCGCCAGCCTCATCGGCGATCCCGCCGTGCGCCATCGCGGCACGATCGGCGGGTCGATCGCCAACAACGATCCGGCCGCCGACTATCCGGCAGCCCTTCTGGCGCTCGGGGCCACCATCGTCACCAACAAGCGTCAGATCGCGGCTGACAAGTTCTTCAAGGGCCAGTTCGAAACGCCGCTGAAGGAAGACGAGATCGTCACCGCCGTCACCTTCACCGCGCCTGCAAAGGCTGCCTACCAGAAGTTCCGCAACCCGGCTTCGCGCTATGCCATCACCGGCGTGTTCGTGGTCAAGGGCAGCGATGGCGTGCGGGTGGCGGTTACCGGCTCGGGCGACGACGGCGTCTTCCGCTCCAAGGAGATCGAGGCGGCACTGACGAAAAAATTCGACGCCTCCGCACTGGAAGGCGTCACCGTGCCGTCGAAGAACCTGATGACCGATATGCACTCCTCGGCAGAGTACCGCGCCAATCTGATCGTGGTCATGGCCAAGCGCGCGGTTGCGGATGCCAACGCCTGATTGAGGGTACTCGCCAGATCCACGGAAGGGCCGCTTGCGGCCCTTTTTCATGCAGGTCGGAAAACAGCGCCCATTTTTTGACTTGCTCCTGCCGCATCGCTAGATGTCAAAGTTGAAGAGGGCGAGACGCCCGTAAGGCGGGCATTGACGCGTGAAGTTCTACCTGAAGATTGCAGCCGGATTTCTGCTTCTGCTTGCCGTGTTTGCGTTCATGGTCTGGTATCGCACCAACTCGATCGGCCATGAGGCGCTGCGCGACATCGCCACTCAGGCGCAGCTTTGCAAGACCGTGGGGTGCAGCGAAGGCATCGACGAGGCGGCATCCTATCTCGCCGAGCAGTACGGCCTTTCGCCGAGCCTGGTTCAATGGTGCGTCGGCGTCGACACGCTCTCTGAACGCGACGGCGCCAAAGGTTTGGTCAACCGTTCCTGGTGGATCAACCTGCTTTACGAGCCATGTGGCGATCCGATCACCGAGTAGATGCGGATGGGCCGTTTGACGGTGCCGGGTTGTCGCCAGGACCTCCATCGCTTCGCGAAGCTGGATGACTATTTCGGCATTGGCGGCATGAATGCTTGATGCCGCCAACATTTCATTCCACATCAGTCCCGATGCGGGATGACATATGGGATCAGCGTTGGATGTTCAGGTGGTGGGCCTTGCCTGCCTCCGTCGTCACGCATTTGCTCATTGCCGTACTTCTGATCTTCGGACTGCCGGTATCGCTCTCGCCATCGCAGGAGGAGCAGGCGATAGCGGTTGAACTCGTGCCCCCGCCGAAGCCACCGGAAAAAGCCAAAGTTGAACCTCCGCCACCTGCGAAAGCGGCCAAGCCCGAGAAGCCGCAGGAAGCGAAAGCCGAGACATCGTCACCGACAGGCAATGCTTCCGCCGGACAACGGCCGATACCCGCTCTGAGGCCCGTCTTCCAATTCGGCGAGAAGGACGCCGGTCCTCGGGAGGCTCCGGATGGCAACAGTGCGGAGGACGGTTCGGCGTCACCCTTGGCGCGGCTCGAACCCGACAAAAAGGATCTCGCAGAACCACCGCCGGTGAAAGCGCTCGATGCAATAAACCCGGCTCCGCAGCCCGAGACGCTAAAGAAACCGACGCCCAAGCCGGCGGAAGCCGTCAAAGTGCAAAGCGCCGTGAAGCTTCAGGAGGCCAAGAAGTTGTTCTCGCAGACGGCAACCGCCAGTCCGGCAGCGACAACTGCGATGCGCAATGTTCCGCGCGACGTACGTGCGGGCAGGCTCTGCGTCACCGAGTTGCGTGAGCAGTTGCTTAACGCTTCGCCGCCGTATTTTCCGGACCTCCTGCCTTCCGAGCGACTGAAGGACGGCACCGTTATCGAAATTCCCCGGGAGGCCTTCCGCGCGAATGGGCAGTGGTTCAATCTGAGCTATCGTTGCGAGGTCGACGCACAGGCAATGAAAGTCGTGTCATTCGCCTTCAATGTCGGGGATCCGGTTCCCCGAAGCGAATGGAAGCGCCGCGGGCTGCCCTCGCAATAGGGCCGCGGTAGCGCGTCCGGGATGGAATCTGAGCTAACCCTTGCCAAGAAAGTCGCGTGCGATATCATCCTTTGAGTGAGATCGGAAAACTGCACTCGACTGACGCGGTGCTATGTCCATGGCGGAAAAACGCAAATCGACTGCGGTCGAAAACCAGCGAAAGTCGCGCGCGGCTGTTCGGCGCGTCCTTGAACGGCACAAGGTCTACGTCGTCAGCCGGCGCTTTTCCGATTCCGGAATGTCTGCTCGCGTCCTGATCGACGGCGAGTACTACGACGTCAACGAGCGCGAACTTTCACGGCTGGAGGCCGGTGCGCGTCCGGAGAGGGATCTGGCTCTCGAACCGGTTCGCGATGCCTGATCTAGGCCGGCGCCTTATTTCCGAAGCGTGATCCATGCCGGCGCGTGATCGCTTGCGCCGTCCATTCCCCGAACGTCCCTGTCGATGCCGGCTCCGTTGAGCCGTCGTGCGAGCTTTTTGCTTAGAAGAACATGATCGAGGCGCAGGCCGGCATCGCGCGGCCAGCGGTTTCGCCGGTAATCCCAGAATGTGTAGATGACATCCTTGGGATGGACCTTGCGGATTGCATCGAGCCAACCCTGGTCGAGAAGGCTGCGGAACGCGGCGCGGCTCTCGGGCTGGACCAGCGCGTTGTCGTCGTAGGATCGTGTCGGATAGATATCGCGCGGCTCCGGGACGACGTTGTAGTCGCCGGCAAGCACGACAGGCAGCCCCGTCGACAAAAGCTCCGTGGCGTGGCTGATCAGGCGATCATGCCACGCAAGCTTGTAGTCGAATTTCGGGCCGGGCTGGGGGTTGCCGTTCGGTGCATAGAGCGACGCGACCAGGATGCCGTTCACGGCCGCCTCGATGTAGCGGCTCTGTGCATCGGATGGATCGCCGGGCAGTTCGTTGCGGGTCAGGACGGGTTCGCTGCCGAGCGCCAGGATGGCGACGCCATTCCAGGCCGACTGCCCGCGCCAGACCGCGCCATAGCCCGCCGCCTCGATCGCACTTTTGGGAAATTGATTGTCGGGCGCCTTCAATTCCTGCAGGCAGACGATATCGGGTTTGGCCGATGCCAGCCAGGCCAGCAGGTTCTCAAGGCGCCGGTTGATACCATTGACGTTGAAGGTCGCGATCTTCATGCCGGTCGCATGGTCAGCGAGGCAGCCTGGCGACCCATGCCGCGACCGCATCGGCAAGCGTCTTCAGGTGATCGGCGGCAGAAAAACCCGATATGCTCTTGCGAGGCTTGAGGTCGTGATCTCCATCCTCGAGCCATAGAATCTCAATGCTGTCGGAGAGCTGATAGGCTGAAACTTCCTCGCGGGTGCCGAATTCGTCGCGTGTTCCCTGGCAGACCAAGGTCGGCGTTTTCAATCCGGCAAGATGCTTGGTGCGCAACTGTTCGGGCTTGCCGGGTTGGTGAAAGGGGTAGCCGAGGCACAGAAGCCCGGCGATCTTACCGTCGGCATGAAGATCATCCGCGACCATGCTGGCGACCCGTCCGCCCATGGATTTTCCGCCGATGATGAGCGGCCCTTTCGCGCCGAGTTCGGCCACGGCCGCCTTGTATTCCGGATTGAGCGTCTCGGCACGGGGAGGGGGCTTGCGGCTGTCCGAGGTCCGGCGCGCGGCCATATAGCCGAATTCGAAGCGTGCGACGCGAAACCCGGCCTCCGCGAGAGCCTTGGCCGTGGCCGTCATCGATGCGGAATCCATCGGTGCGCCGGCGCCGTGCGCGAGGAGGATGGTGACGCGAGCATCATCCGGTCCATCGAACAGGAACATCTCAGCCTGCCGTTCGCTGGGCAAGCTGAAGGTCGACGAACTGGATGCCGCGAGCTGCGGTTCGCGCCCATTCGGAATCGCCGTCGAGTTCGAGATACCGCTCCCACCAGCGCCGCGCTTCGCTGAGATTGCCAGCGTCGAATTCGAGCTTCGCGAGGTTGAAGATTGCGTCTTCGTATGTGCTGTCGAGTTCGATCGCCTTGAGAAGGTGGCGGCGCGCGGAAGCGATCCGGCCATCCTCGCTCATCAGCCCGGCGAGGTTGAACCACGCCTCGACGAAGCTGGGATCGAGCTTGATGGCGCGGGTATAGTCCTGCGCGGCATCGGACGGCAGGCCGGCCGCCTTCAGGCAGTTTGCGCGGTTGAAAGCGGCGACGGGGTCGTTCGGATCGATTGCGAGATAGCGCTGGTAGAAGGCTGCAGCGTCCGCATATTGGCCTTCCTGCTCGGCCGTTTCGGCCTGCAGGAAGATATCCTCCAGTTCGGCTTCGCCGGGAATTCCAAGTTCGAACAGCATTTGGCCGTCGAGTTCACTCAGACCCTCGGCTCGGCGCGCGTAGATCGCGTCCGCTCCCTCGTGGTGGAGCGACAATGCCGTAAGCGACTTCACCGGCCCGGATCGATGCACCGATCTTGCGATCGCGCTCCAGGAAGCGCCGCTGGAAATCAGCCCCGCATATTTCCTGGCCAGGATCATATCCCGGAAGGAGTAAGGCTCGGCGTCATGCTCGAAAGCGTCGAACAGGGAAAGAAGCTTGAGCGTCCGCGGGGACAGCCCGGACTGGTCGACCAAAGACTGTTCCGTGAGTGCTGATGCCTCCGGCGAGGGCATCAGCCCCAGCAGCCGAAGAAACCCGTTCTCGCTCAACAGCCGCGTGCCCTGGCTCGTTCCGGTATCGAACAACGCTTCGATCTCGATCTCGCTTGCCCGCATGAGCAAGCCGCGGCCAAAGACCAGATGCGACATCCGGCGGGTCAACCCCCGCCGGAGATGACCATGTTGCCGTTCGACCTCTCGCGCGGCCAAGCGTCGTGGAAACGCGGACAGCGCTCCGACGATGCCGAATATCTGGCCGGCAACCGCCATCAGGCTTTTTTCTTGGCAGCCGGTTTCGCCGCTGCGGCAGGGGCGGCCTTTTCCTTGGACTTGGCTGCCGGTTCGGCCTTGGTCTTGCTCTTGGCTGCCGGCTTCGATTGCGACAGGCTCGCCTTGAGAGCATCCATGAGGTTGATGACATTGCCGCGTTCGGGAGCCGCCGCGACGATCGGCTTGTGACCCTTGAGCTTTTCCCGGATCATCTGCATCAAGGCGACCTCGTAGCGATCCTCGTAGTTCTTGGGATCGAAAGTCGTCTGCTTCTGCTGGATGAGCGCCTCGGCGAGCTGCAGCATCTCGGCATCCGGCTTTCCGAGCGGGATGTTGCCGAAATACTCGGCCGTACCGCGCACTTCGCTCGGATTTCGCAGCGTACAGACGAACATGCCGGTTTCGCGAGCGCCAATGGTGATCACCCGCTCACGGCTGGACAGGACGAGGCGTGCGATCGCCAGCTTGCCGGTCTTCCGCAACGCCTCTCGAAGCACGACGAATGTCTCTTCAGCCATGGCGCCGTCTGGCGCCAGATAATAGGGGGCGTCCTGATAGATGACGTCGACCGAGCCTTCGTCCACGAAGGCTTCGATGTTCATCGTGTGCGTGGATTCGATCTTGATGCTTTCAAGATCGCTATCCTCGATGATGATGTATTTCTTGTCTTCGTATTCGTATCCCTTCACCAGATCGGATCGTTCGACCAGGCCCAGTTCAGGATCGACAGGCTTAATATTAATCCGGTTGTGGGTCTTCTTGTGAAGCTGATTGAAGCTGATGCGTTCGCTCGTGCTCGTGGCGGGATAGAGCCTGACCGGACAGCTCACGAGACTGAGTTTAAGGTAACCTTTCCAGCTTGCCCTGGGCGCCATGATCGTCTCCTACGCGGTACTACGATGACTTCCTGCTTTCAGACAATAACGGCAAATCCCTAGCGAAATCTTCAATATCGGCCCAGGGATCGCCCGACGTGGCCAAGAGGCCAGGCAGCGAAGAATAGTTCAAATCCTCTGGAGCGTCGATGGCTTCGAGATCGGCCCAGCTTACGGGGGTCGATGCAGGCAGGTTTGTGCGTGCCCGAAGAGAGTAGGGGGCAGCCGAAGTGTGCCCGCGCGCGTTACGGTGAAAGTCGATGAAAATCCGCTTTATGCGATTGTCCTTGCCCATTGTCGTGGTGAAGGTTTGCGGTGCGCTGGCGGCAAGCTGGCTGGCTATGGCGCTGGTTGCCTGATGGACCTTTTTCCAGATGAGCTTCGGCGTGATCGGGACGACCACATGGATGCCCTTGCCGCCCGATGTCTTGACGAAGGGGACGAGACCGAGCCCTTCAAGCCCTGCGCGGATGTGAACAGCCGCCTCGACCACCTCCCGCCAGGCGATGCCTTCGCCCGGATCGAGATCGAAGACGATGCGATCGGGCTTGTCGAGCCGTTTGCGATATGATCCCCATGTGTGGAATTCGATGACGCCGAATTGCGCCAGCGCGAGATAGCCCCTCGCGTCTTCTACCGAGATATAGGACTTCGTCTCGCCTTCAGAATTGGTGGAGTCGAAGGTTGCCATCGAGGATGGCATGCCGGTGAAGGCATGGCGCTGGAAGAAGCAATCCGCGAGCTTTCCCGTCGGGCAGCGGAACAGCGAAACTGGCCGGCCGAGAATATGCGGCAGCATGAAGTCTCCGACCATGGCGTAGTAAAGCGCAATATCGAGCTTGGTCGGGCCGGACTTGCCGAACAGCCGGCGCGTTGCATTGGTGACCGAGATACTTGCGAGATCGGCGTCCGAAATCAGCCGTTTGCGCTTCGTCGAGACAGGCGTGGTAAGCTCCACGTCGCGAAGGCTCTTGAACACTGCGTGGCGAAGCGCGTTGTCGGCCGTGCGGTTGGCATAGTGGACATGCGCCGACAGCACCGGGCGGACCCAGATGATCTCCTTCGGCGCACCCTCGAGCTTGGTCGCGCCGTCATGCAGGGGCTCCAGCCGGGCAAGCAGCTCCTCCTGCATATCGGCATCGAAGCCCGTGCCGACCTTGCCGCGATACTGCAACTCGCCGTCCACCCATTCGGCCGCGGCAAGGGCGGCGAGGCCTTCGGCCGCTTCGGAAACCGTGTATCCGGCAATGACGAAATCGCCTGCCATCAACGCCTTGGTCTTGGTCCAGGTTTTTGAGCGGCCGCTTTGATATGGTGCTGATGCGCGTTTCGAGACGACCCCTTCGAGCCCCAGTTCCGAGACCTTTTCGTAGAATGCGTGTCCGTCGCCATCGACATGGTCACTTAAGTGGATCGCCGAATTTGCGGTTATGTGCCCCGCCAGGAATTGAGAAAGCAGCGCCTTGCGCTTTTCCAGTGCAACCTTGGCAAGGTTCCAGCCATCGAGATGGAGAAGGTCAAAGGCATAGAAGACCAGCTTCTTGCCGGGCCCTTCCGACAGCGCATCCTGCAGAAGCGAGAATCGGCTGATGCCTTTGTCGTCCAGCACGACGATTTCGCCGTCGATAACGACGTCGCGGCTCGGCAGCCGCCGAAATTGATCCGGCAGGTCGCCGTAGCGCTTCGTCCAGTCCAGTCCGCCCCGCGTGATCAGCCGCACGGTGTCGCCGGACACATGCGCCATCGTCCGGTAGCCGTCGAATTTGATCTCATGCAGCCAGACCTCTCCGGTATCACCGCCGGGCGGAGCGGCTATCTGGGTCGCGAGTTGGGGCTCGATGCGCGTCGGGGCGTCTCCCTTCGTGACGCCCGGAAGGGAGCCGGGATCGAGCCTGGCAGATTTGCGCACCGGTTTCGGCTTCTGCACCAGTTCTTCGATCCGCCGGCCGGACTTCACGCTTTCCGGGCGCTTGGCGAGGATGTCGATCTTGGTGTCGGCGGCGAGATCGCGCTCCTTGAACAGGAGCCAGTTGCGCTGGTCGTCTTCGCCCGGCTTTGGTTTCAGCCGCGCCAGCATCCAGCCGCCATTGAGTTTTTCGCCGGCCAGACGAAACTTGAACGCACCGGTCTTCAGGCTTTTCTCGATATCGTCCATCGGCGCCCAGACGCCTGTGTCCCAGACGATCATCGGGCCGCCGCCATATTCGCCTTCGGGTATGACGCCCTCGAAGTCGATATATTCCAGCGGATGGTCTTCGGTTTCGACCGCAAGCCGCTTGTCCGCCGGGTTGAGCGAGGGCCCTCTCGGTACGGCCCAGCTTTTCAGCACGTCGCCGACCTGCAGCCTCAGATCATAGTGATCCGCAGTCGCATGATGCTTGTGAACGACGAAACGGCTGCCCGTATCGCCTGAAAGGTTGCCGGCGGGCTCAAGCGTTTTCGAGAAGTCCCGCTTTTTGCGATAGGGCTGCAGCTTCGATGTCGCCATGCGCCTAGCGTATGGGCAGTCCGGTCAAGCCGCAATGTTCCAGTTCGATCAAGCGATACGTCACAATCTCAGCGACGAGGATTGTTCTCCTTGCCTTGAAGGCAGGCAGCAAGAATCGCTTCACGCAGTTCCTCGCCGGCGATCGGCTTGTGCAGGATACGAACTCCGCTCGCGCTGACTTCCTTGAGGCGCGATGGCGAGGTGTCGCCGGTAATGATGATGGCCGGGACACGGCGGCCGATGTGGCTGCAAAGCGTCTGGATCGCTTCCAGGCCCGTGGCGCCCCGACCCAGGCGGTAGTCGGCGATGATAAGATCGACCGGTGCGTCTCCGGTTCTCAAAGCTCCCGCATGGGTCTTTCGCACTTCTGCAGCAGATCGGCCGGCATAGACACGGTGCCCTTCCAGCGTGAGCAGCCGAACCATGGCGTCGAGAACATCTTTTTCGTCCTCCACGACCATGATGCCGACGGGTGCGGTGATGCCGGCGGGTAGTGTCTCGCTGCCCTGCAAAGTGGCCTCCACCACACCGGCTCTTGGAACCGTCACGGAGAACATCGAGCCGCGTCCGGGCATGGAAACCAGCTTCAACGGATGTCCGAGCAGTTCCGTCGTGCGGCGAACGATGGCGAGGCCCAACCCCAGACCTTGCGTGCGGTCCCTTGCCGGGTTCTGCAACTGCACGAATTCCTCGAAAACCATTGCTTGCTGATCGGCGGGGATGCCGGGGCCTGTGTCCAGGACCTGTATTTCCACCAGATCGCCGCGCCTGCGGCAGCCGAGCAGAACGCCGCCCTCCTTGGTGTAGCGAAAGGCGTTCGACACCAGGTTGTTGAGGACCCGCTTGAGCATCATCGGATCGCTGTCGACCCGCAGATCGCTGTCGACGACACGCCATTCAAGGCCGCGCTGTTTTGCTTCTGCGGCAAACTCGTTGCCAAGATCGCGGAAAAGCTCACGCAGTTCCACCGCTTCGTTGGCAACCGTGACGATTCCTGCGTCGAGCCGGGAGATATCGAGCAGTGCGTTCAAAAGCCCGCTGAGATTGCCGACGACGGATTTCGCCCTGCTTGCCAGGTCGCGAGCCTCACCGGAGGGTACATTGCCGCGCTGACCCAAAATGGCGAGCGTGGAAACCAGCAGGCTCAAGGCATGGATCGGCTGGCGCAGATCGTGACTGGCCGCCGCCAGAAAACGCGTCTTGGCGCGGTCTGCGGTCTGTGCCCGGTCGCGTTCTTCCTGCAGGTGGTCGACCAGATTCTCATTTTCCAGTCGCAAGCTGACGGTTTCGCGCAGCATCCGGTAAGTGATGCGGCAATAGTAGAAATTGATCGCCACAAGGGACGCGAGCAGGAACAGGAAGGCGCCGGAGATATCGCTTTCGGTCGTGATGCAACGGGCGGCAATCGGCACAACGGTCGCGAGAATCGAGCCGATGAGCGCCGGCGGAAAAGCCGAAAGCGACGGCACCGTGCCGCAGACGAGGCCGGTCAGCACGATAACCGTGAAGGAAAGCACGATGGGTGCCTCGGGAAGGAAACCGGCCCAGCCGAGCGCGCCCCACAACAGGCCCGATACCCATGAAAAGCTTGCTGCCAGCCATGCCCATCGCATGATCGAGCCGGCATCTCTTTTGCTGCTGAAAAATCGACGGGAGGCAAGAACGCGTATGGCGGTGAGCAGATAGAGCGCGCCAAGCCACCCGGCCAACCAATTCGCGGAAACGGCGTTCCTCAGCACGTATACGGCCGCGAGAGAAATGACGATGTTGGAGATGACCACGCCGTAGGAGTTGCGATACAGAAGCTCGATGAGCGCCTGGCGTATCTTGTCTTCCTGCATCAGGCTCCTCCAAGCGCCGCGCGAACATCGTCCGAACGGTCCTTACCCAAAAACGATTGATCTATAGGCAACTTGTTTCCCATAAGTTGGCGCCCAGGGAATTTCCGCTGACCAAATGATTCGCCCGCTCACCGCCATTCTTGCCGACGACCATGCCATTGTCCGTGAAGGACTGAAGCTGCTCATCTCGGCGATGGAAAATGTGTCTGTCGTTGCCGAGGCGGCGGACGGCGAGTCTCTGCTGGGCCATGTGCGCGGCACACGCGCCGACTTGCTGATCCTCGATCTCGGCATGCCGGGCGTTGCCGGAATCCAGTTCATCTCCGACATAAGGGCTCTTGCGCCCCGAATGAAGATCCTGGTCCTGACGGCCAATATCGAGCCGAGAACGGTGCGTGCTGCCCTCGATGCCGGCGCCAGCGCCTATCTGACCAAGGACGGCGACCCGGAGGAACTTGGCGCAGCCATCGAAGCGGTGAAGAACGGCGGAACCTATCTGGCGCAGACCGTTCGCTTCGCAGTCAGCGAGCCGGCTCGAAACAGCAGGCCGCAGCCGGCGCAGGAAATGCTGTCGCCAATCCCGCTGACGCGGCGCGAGCATCAAATCCTCACGCTGGTGGCGCAAGGCATGACCGCGCGGGAAATTGCAGAGCGGCTGGGCATCAGTCCCTTGACCGCCCGCAAGCACCGGGAAAACCTGATGCGCAAGCTCAATCTCCATAGTGCCGCCGAACTGACCGCCTACGCGGTTCGCCTGGGACTACCCGCCGGCTGACAGGATCGTGCGGGGCTCGCAATTCCGGTAGCATTCTCTTAACCATCAACTGACTATCGCAGAGCGACGGCCGTTCAAATACGGCATCTGCCGTATGTCTTCCTCCCGGAGCCGAGCCTATTCCTCCCGCGGCTGAAACATGTGGGAGGAGCCATCATGCCGTCGCTGGATCTGTGGATTCCGTTTGCCATCGCAACGCTTGCCTTCGCTTGCGTGCCGGGGCCTGCAATTCTCTATATGACCGCGCAGACTCTCGCCCATGGCCGCCAGGCAGGTTTGATGGCGGCACTTGGCGTTCATCTCGGCTGTTACGTGCATATCATAGCAGCGGCAGTGGGGCTCGCCGCGCTGATGGAGCATGCGCCGGTCG
Organism: Mesorhizobium sp. DCY119; assembly: GCF_003590645.1. Taxonomy (NCBI): domain Bacteria; kingdom Pseudomonadati; phylum Pseudomonadota; class Alphaproteobacteria; order Hyphomicrobiales; family Phyllobacteriaceae; genus Mesorhizobium; species Mesorhizobium sp. DCY119. The sequence goes on from NZ_CP031834.1 coordinate 2,405,455, forward strand.
TTTTTTCGATTATCCGGTTTGCGGGCGCGGCTTACCTCATCACGCTCGGCCTTGCCATGTTCCTCGGTTGGAACCGCACGGGCGGGGATGGTTCCCGGCCGGCGCCGAACACATTTCGTGACAGCATGGTCGTTGAAATCCTCAATCCCAAGACCGCGCTGTTCTTCCTGACCTTCCTGCCGCAATTCGTAGACCCGTCGGCCACCATTCCCGTCGGACTGCAATTCCTCATTCTCGGCATCATCGTCAATCTCATCTTCTCGATCGCCGATGTCGCCGCGGTCGGCATCACCTCACTCGCGCTTGGCCGGGTCGCAGCCGGCGGGGCAGGGTGGATGGTCCCCAAAACCTGCGGCACGATCCTCATCGGACTGGGCGTAGCGCTCGTCAGCCATCATGTCTGATCGCGCAAATGTCGGGCTTTCCGGCCCGAAATACGGCATCTGCCGTATTGTTCGGACGCGCGGCGTCGCGATAATTTCGCTCCGTCTTTTCAGCGAATTCCGCCTTTCATTTCATCTATCGCATGCGGTGCCGATGTTGCCGCAAGGTTGCCTCGGAGTTACCCCATGAACAGCCGAAATCGCAGCGCGAGCCATATTGCCGCGCTTCTCTTGTCGACTGCGCTTTGCGGCAGTTTTTCCGGCATCGCCAGCGCTCAGACCGCAGGCGACCCGGCCAGTCCGGAGACGTGGAGAACGCCGGAATATCTCGCGCAATGGGGGCTCGATTTCATCTACGCCGCCGAAGCCTACGCGAAGGGGCTTGATGGCAGTGGCGTGCTGGTGGGACTGATCGATGGTGGTCTTGACATAAATCATCCTGAATTTGTGGGCCGCTATGTCGAGGGTGTCACTTTCGATCCATCGTATCCCTGGAACGTGGACGCGGAGGACCACGGCACTTCAGTTGCATCCATTATTGCCGCCAATCGCGATGGAGTCGGCATGCATGGCGTGGCTCCCGGAGCAACGATCGTTTCTGCCAACAGGTACGGCGGAGACGAATATGGCGATCTTTATGGCATCTCGATGCTCGTCGATCGCGGAGTGCGCATCTTCAACAACAGCTATGCGTTTTTACGCCCCACTACGGACCTTACCTTCGAAGAAGTGGAGAGCGACTTTGAACGTGAGCTTCCGGTTTATCGTCGTGCTGTTGCCGAAGGAGCTCTTTTAATATGGGGCACGGCAAATGAAGGGTGGAGCCAACCGGCCATAACCGCGGGCCTGCCCTTCTATTTTCCCGAACTGGAGTCCGGCTGGTTGGCTGTCGCCGCGGTTGCGCCCAACAACATATCGAGTTGGTCGAACCGTTGCGGCGTCGCCATGAACTGGTGTCTGGCAGCGCCCGGCGGCGGCGACGGCTGGGGGTGGAACGACAGCAGCGGCCAATGGGTCTGGATAGGCGACCGGGACGACATTTTGGTTGCCAACGCAGGTGGTGGGTACAGCAAGGAGTGGGGCACGTCATTGGCTGCACCGTTTGTAGCCGGCACTGCCGCACTGGTTGCGCAAATGTTTCCTTACATGACCATGGAGCAAGTGCGCCAGGTTTTGCTCGGCACGGCCTGGGATGTCGGCGCGCCCGGTGTCGATGAGATCTTCGGCTACGGCCTGCTCGATGCCGGCAAGGCGGTGCTCGGACCCGGCAAGTTCGATTGGGGCGACTTCCATGCCGTGATCGACGAAGGCAAAAGCACTTGGGAAAACGACATCACCGGCAATGGCGGGCTGATTAAGTCTGGTGACGGCGTGCTTGTTCTCACCGGCGACAGCACCTATCGCGGCGACACCCGCATCGCCGGCGGCGTGCTTGCCGTCAGCGGCAGCATTGCATCCGATACTTTCATCGATCCGGCCGGCACGCTCTCCGGCACCGGCACGATCTTCGGCGATGTGGACAACCGCGGCGCGGTCTATGCCGGCTGGAACCGCGACGGCGGCACGCTCACCATCGACGGCAACTATCGCCAGCGCGAGAACAGCTGGCTGGTCGTTGAACTCGGCGCGCCAGACGGCACGAGCCGTCTCGACGTTACAGGCACGGCCACGATCGAGGGCGGGTCGGTCGATGTCGCGTTCGAGCCCGGCGCCTATCGTGGCGATGCCCGCCACACGATCCTGTCTGCCGATGGCAGCGTCACCGGACAGTTCGCGGACGTCTGCAACTGCTACGCCTTCCTCGATTTCGATCTCACCTATGATCCGACGAATGTTTATCTCGACGTAGCGCGTAACAGTGTCGCCTTCGCCGATGTCGCCACCACCCGCAATGGCGCGGCGGTGGCCGGCGGCATCGAAAGTCTCGGCGTGAACAGCCTTTTCTACGGCATCATCACGACCCTGAACGAAGAGGAAGCAGCCGTCGCCTTCAACCAGCTTACCGGCGAGGTTCATGCCTCGCTTGCCGGCACGCTCGTCACACAAAGCAACCTCATCAGTGATGCGGCTTCGTCGCGCTTGCGCGCCGCCTTTGCCGATGCGGGTGCGCCGGCACTGCCGGTCATGGCTTATGGCCCGGACGGGCCGGAACTCGCGCCTGCCACGACCGATCGTTTCGCGGTCTGGAGCCAGGTGCTCGGCGCCTGGGGCGAACGCGACGGGACGGACAATGCGGTAGGGCTGGAGCACTCCATCGGCGGCGTGCTGTTCGGCGGCGATGCGGCTGTTGGCGACGCCTGGCGGCTCGGCGTGCTCGGCGGCTACAGCCAGACCACATTCGAGAGCCGGCAGACATCCTCGTCAGGTTCCTCGAAGAACATCCACCTCGGCCTTTATGCCGGCGCCGAATGGGGCGCTGTCGCCCTGCGGACGGGCGCTGCCTACACATGGCACGACATCGAAACCCGGCGCGCGCCTCGTTTCAGCAGCTATTTCTATGATTTCGACGGCAGGCCCACCGCCAGCTACGACGCGGGCACCGCGCAGGTCTTCGGTGAACTCGGCTATCGCCTGTCCGCCGGCAATCTCCGCCTGGAACCTTTTGCCGGACTGGCGCATGCAAGCGTCAGGTCGGACGGCTTCGCCGAAACAGGCAGCGGGATGGGCCTCGTTTCCGCAGCGTCCACCATAGATGTCACCTTCACGACGCTCGGCGCACACGCCGCTACCGACTTTGCCATCGGAAGCCTCGGCGCAACCGCCCGCGGCATGCTGGGCTGGCGGCACGCCTTCGGCGACACCGTGCCGACCTCCGCCTTCGCCTTTGCCGGCGGCACGCCTTTCGCGATCGAGGGTCTGCCGATCGCCACGGACGCACTCGCGATCGAAGCCGGACTGGATCTCCAGATCGCGAAATCAGCAACGCTCGGCTTCGCCTATGCCGGCCAGCTTGCCAGCAAGGCACAGGACCACAGCTTCAAGCTCGACCTAGCCGTGAGGTTCTGATCCCTATCGACCTGAAGAGCTTCAGTTTTTCAGGTCAGGACGGCGATTTCAGAAGTAATTGTCAGTGGGTCGCCGCTGCATCATTTCTTTGATCGAGGAGTTGACCCGCAATCCGCGATTGCGGCGCAGCTCATTGCTGGCAACTGTGCTTGTCTCGTGGGCAGGCACTTGCTTTGCGGCTGTCTTGCTATTTAAATCGATATAACTTGCAAAGGTCACATGAGGAGTGTCCGATGGAAAGCATAGCAGGCAGATTGTCCTACCTTTCCATCAAGTGCCGAAGAAGACCGTTATGGCGCCTTGCGCTTGGTGGTTTGCTGGGCCTGACCTTCAGCCTGTCCGGCAGTGCCTTCGCCCAACAGCCGCCGCCGCCAACCGTAACGGTCGCCAAGCCTGTAGTGCGCGATATCGTCGAAGACGATGAATTCGTCGGGCGTTTCGATGCAATCGACGATGTCGCGATCCGCTCGCGTGTGGCCGGCTACCTGGCGGACATACATTTCCGCGACGGCCAGATGGTGGCGAAAGGCGATCCGCTTTTCACCATAGACCAGCGCCCTTACCAGGCCGCCTTTGACGCGGCGAAGTCGCAGGTGGATGTGGCGACGAGCCTGCTCGAATTCTCCAAGATGCAGCTCGACCGGGCCGAGCAGCTGGCTAAGTCCGGCAATCTTTCCGCCTCCACGCTCGATGACCGCCGGCGCGAGTTCCTCTCCGCGCAGGCCCAGCATCAGGGCGCCGAGGCCGCATTGCGCACCGCCAGCCTCAACATGGAATTCACCGAGATCAAATCGCCGCTATCGGGCCGCATTGGCCGTAGGCTGGTCTCGCAGGGCAATCTCGTCCAGCCGGACTCGACCCTGCTCACCACCATCGTCGCGCTTGACCCCATCGACTTCTATTTCGACATCGATGAGCGGGCCTACTTCTCCTATGCCCGCGATGCGCGTCAGCGCGGCGGCTCCATTCAGGAAGGGGGAGGCGGCATCGACGTTTCGGTTCGGGTGGCCGACCAGAACGAGGCCGCCGTCAAAGGCAAGCTGGACTTTGCTGAGAACCGGCTGGACGAGGCGACCGGCACGATGCGCGCCCGCGCCCGCTTCGACAATAAGGAGGGGATGCTGCAGCCGGGCATGTTCGGCCGCATCAATGTGCCGGGTTCGTTGCCGCATCCCGGCGTACTGCTGCCGGACGAGGCGATCGGCGCCGACCAGAACCGCCGCATCGTCTTTGTTGTCGACCAGGCGGGGCTGGTTTCCACAAAGCCGGTCCGCACCGGCCCGCGCATCGACGGCTATCGTGTTATTCGCGAAGGCCTGACGGGCGATGAAACCGTCGTGGTCAATGGGCTCGTGCGTGTGCGTCCGGGCGTCACCGTCAAGCCCGAAGCGATCACCTTGCCGCCCAAGGCCGAAGGGCAACCGCAATGAGGTTCTCTCATTTCTTCGTCGACCGCCCGATCTTCGCAGCGGTCCTTTCGATCGTGCTCCTGATCGTCGGCGGTATCGCCTACACGCAGCTTCCGGTCGCCCAGTATCCCGAGATCGCCCCGCCAACGATCGTGGTGCGCGCCGCCTATCCCGGCGCGGACGCCGAAACAGTTGCAGCTACCGTCGCGACGCCGATCGAGCAGGAAATCAACGGCGTCGAGAACATGCTCTACATGTCGTCCTACTCGTCGGAAACCGGCGCGATGGCATTGACCATCACCTTCGAGATCGGCACCGACCTCGATCAGGCTCAGGTGCTGGTGCAGAACCGCGTCTCGGTGGCCGAGCCGCGCCTGCCGGAAGAGGTGCGGCGGCTCGGTGTGACGACCGCCAAGAGTTCGCCCGACCTCATGATGGTCGTGCACATGCTGTCGCCGGACGACACCTACGACCAGCTCTATGTCTCGAACTATGCGCGAACGCGCATTCGCGACGTGCTGTTGCGACTGGACGGCGTCGGCGACGTCATCATCTTCGGCGAACGCGAATATGCGCTGCGCATCTGGCTCGACCCTGAGAAACTGTCGGCATATGGCATGACGGCCGGCGATGTGGTCGAGGCATTGCGCGAGCAGAACGTGCAGGTTTCCGGCGGTTCGATCGGCGCGCCACCGGTCACCGGCGGATCGGCCTTTCAATATACGGTGACGACGCAAGGGCGCTTCAATGATGCCCGTGACTTTCGTTATGTCATCGTCAAGTCGACAGAAGGGCGCCTGATCTCTCTGGAGGATGTGGCGCGCATCGAACTCGGCGCCAAGGACTATGTCACCAATTCCTATCTCAACGGCAAGCAGGCGGTGGCGCTGGGCATTTTCCAACGGCCCGGAACGAATGCGCTGGCGGCGGCCGACGAGATCCAGAAAACCGTTGCCGATCTGGCGGCGGATTTCCCGAAAGGCCTCGCCTACGAGATTGTCTACAACCCGACCGAGTTCATCGCCGAGTCGATCAACGAGGTCTACAAGACGATCGCCGAAGCGATCCTGCTGGTCGTCATCGTCATCATCGTCTTCCTGCAATCCTGGCGCATGGCGATTGTGCCCATCGTGGCGATTCCGGTGTCCTTGATCGGCACATTGGCATTCCTTTATGCCTTCGGGTTCTCGCTCAACATGCTCACGCTCTTCGGGCTCGTGCTGGCGGTCGGCATCGTCGTCGACGACGCAATCGTCGTGGTCGAGAATGTCGAGCGCAACATCGCGCTCGGGCAGACGCCGCGGCGCGCTGCCCACCGAACGATGGACGAAGTCGGCACCGCTGTGCTTGCGATCTCGCTGGTGCTGATTTCCGTCTTCGTGCCGACGGCATTCATCCCCGGCATTTCAGGCCAGTTTTATCTCCAGTTCGCCATCACCATCGCGGTCTCGACGGCGATCTCAGCCTTCAATTCGCTGACGCTTTCACCGGCGCTGGCCGCCACCTTGTTCAAGCCTCACCACAATGGCGAGCATTCAAACTTCATCCTGGCCCGGTGGGGCCGCGCGCTTGCGGACGGCTTCAACAACGGCTTCGACAAGCTTTCGCATGGCTATGCCAAGCTGGTGCATCTGCTCGTCGGTTCGTGGGCAGCGTTGCTTACGATGCTGCTGGTCTTTGCCGCCTTGATTTACGCCACGGTCTATATGCTGCAGACGGTGCCGCGCGGCTTCATCCCGCAGATGGATCAGGGCTATGCCATCGTCGTGGTGCAACTGCCGGAAGGTTCCTCACTGGGCAGAACCGACGCCGTCGTCCAGAAGGCATCGGAAATCATCAGGAAGACGCCCGGCGTCGCCAATGCCGTTGCATTTGCCGGCTTCTCCGGCGCGACCTTCACCAATGCCAGTAATTCGGGCGTGATCTTTGCCGCCTTCAACAGCTTCGAGGAAAGGCTGAAAGAAGGCCAGTCGTCCGGACAGATCATCGGCAACCTGTATGGCAGCCTGCAATCGATCCAGGAGGCGTTCATCATAGCTCTGCCGCCGCCGCCGGTGCCCGGCATCGGCAATTCGGGTGGCTTCAAGATGATGCTGCAGGAACGCAACAGCGCCGACATGCGGCCGATACTGGCGCTCGCCTATGAGATTGCCGGCAAGGCCAACCAGACGCCGGGTCTGACGGGTGTGTTCACCACTTTCTCGGCCTCCAGCCCGCAGTTCTTCCTGGAGATCGATCGCGACAAGGCCCGCATCCTGAATGTGCCGATCCCCAACATATTCGAGACGCTCTCGATCAATCTCGGCACTGCCTATGTCAATGATTTCAATGCGTTCGGACGTGTTTATCAGGTCCGGGCGCAGGCGGATCAGGCGTTTCGCCTGGAGCGCGACGACATTCTGAAACTGAAGGTCCGATCGGCTACAGGCGCGTTGGTGCCGCTGGGCACTCTGGTGGAGATCCGCGACGTGACCGGGCCGTCGCTGGTGCAGCGCTACAACATGTATGTCTCGGTGCCGGTGCAGGGCAACGCCGCGCCGGGCGTCTCCACCGGTGATGCGCTGAAGGCGATGGAGACGGTTGCAACGCAGACGCTGCCACAGGGAACGTCGTTCGAGTGGACGGAACTTGCCTTACAGGAAAGCCAGACCGGCAACACGGCGATCCTGATTTTCGGGCTGTCGGTGCTGTTCGTCTTTCTTGCGCTGTCAGCTCAATATGAGAGCTGGATCATGCCGTTCGCGATCGTGCTCATCGTGCCGCTCGGCGTGCTGGCGGCACTGATCGGCGTGGCCTTCCGCGGACTGGACAACAACGTGCTGGTGCAGATCGGCCTGGTGGTTCTTGTGGGTCTCGCCGCCAAGAACGCCATCCTGATCGTCGAGTTTGCCCGACAGGGCCAGGAGCGCGGCGCGTCTGCGGTCGAAGCGGCAGTGGAAGCTGCCCGGCTGCGATTGCGGCCGATCCTGATGACCGCCTTCGCCTTCATCCTGGGTGTCGTGCCGCTGATGATCGCCACCGGGCCGGGCGCTGAAATGCGGCAATCACTGGGAACGGCGGTGTTCTCAGGCATGCTTGGCGTGACGATCGTCGGCCTGTTCCTGACGCCGGTGTTCTACGTGACGCTTCGGCGGCTTTTCCCATACCGGAAGCTGGAGGAAGAGGCGGCGGTGGTTCGGGGGGCCGATATCTAAAGCCAGCGGCAGCAATAGTCGGATACGCTTGGTCTTCCAGGATTATCCGCGATGCGGCTCGTTTGGCGAAAATTGACTGAAACAGGGAGAGACGATCGATGTTCTACGCCATCCTGGCTTATCACGAGGAAGGAGTGGTCGAATCCTGGACCGAAGAGGAGGATGCGGCGCTGATGGCTGAACTGCTTCAGGTCAACGATCGCCTCGTCGGGGAAAAGCGTCTGGGCCCAGCCGCACGGCTCGGCCCGACACAGGGTGCCGTGACCTTGCGCGGGGAGGGTGCCGGTTTGGTCACGGACGGCCCCTTTGCCGAGACCAAGGAGCAGTTGCTCGGCTTTTACGTGGTGGATTTCCCGACGCTCGAGGCTGCCGTCGCAGCGGCGCGCGACCTGCGTCGCGCCAATCCGACGGCGGTGTATGAAATCCGGCCGATTTCACTCTATGTCCCCGGTGCGCCGCTGACGGCCTGGGAGGAGAGCTAGCAAGCTTCTCTCACGCGTCCTCGCTATCCGCTCCTTTTCCTGCATCGTCTTCGCTTTTGCCGCGGCGCCAATAGGAGACAATGAGATTTTCTTGCTTACTCAGGCCACGTTCCTTGCGGAGATAGGCGCGGATCGCGCGAAAGGCTTCGAACTCGCATCCCGCCCAAGCGTAGACGGAAGTGCCATCGGCTGGAAACGCTGTGCGTCGCACGGCATCGGCTAGCAATTGCGTGGTGCCTGCCATTGCCCCATTGCGGCAGAGCCATTCGACCTCGATTCCGGCCTTGAAGGAAAGCGGCTGAATTTCACTTTCGTCCGCGACTTCGATGAGCGCCTTGCCCCGTGCATTTTCCGGCAGGTTTTCCAGCATGCGCCCGATTGCCGGCAGCGCGGTCTCGTCTCCGGCAAAAAGGTACCATTCGGCATCGACGAGGCCACCGCCGCCCGGTCCGACGATGCCGACCTGATCGCCGGCCTTTGCGTGTTCGGCGAATGTCGATCCCGGTCCTGCATCGGCATGGATCACGAAATCTATATCGATTGTGCCCGCCGGAAGGTCGAACGAGCGCACAGTGTATTTGCGGAACGAGGGCCGGCGTTCCGGGTCCTGCCACCTGACCAGACCATTGGCGCCGACGCTCGGCCACTGCGGCTCGGTCAGGTCAGGGTGCTGGACCAGTATGTTGAGATGCAACGCGCTCATATTGGTGAGCCGGTCGATATTCGCGCCCGAAAACATGATCCGGCGCATATGTGGCGTCACGTTGCGGACACCGACGATCCGAAGAATCTGGAAGTTGGGTGGGCGTACGAAATCGCCGCCGTCGCCTGTCCATGAGATCTCCGGGGTCTGCGCTCCGGCGAACTCGACGATATGCGAGGCAACCGTCAAGCGGATGAAATAAAGCTCTTCAAGGCTCGCGGCGGTTGCATCGATACGCATAACGTCGGCCTCGTGCGAAAAACGGGCGCGCGAATTGGCGAAACGCACGACGTGTTCGCCATTGCACGCCTCCACGGATGCTCCGTGCTCGACCATATGTTCGCAAAAGGGGGCGATTACCGTTTCAGGGTCGGCAAGAGCGATGCGGGCCTGCGCGACAAATTCCTTCATCACCGAAACTCCCTTTGATCTGTCAGTTATTCTTTGAAATCGAGGCGCGGCGTGACGCATGCGGCACGACACCGTCGACCATGATTTGAAGCCGAGCTTCGGAGCAGCGCTCCACGCGGGACTCGATCTCATAGACCTCGGCCAGCATCGTCGGTGTGACGATTTCGGCTGGCGGGCCGGCGCTATGCAGCGCGCCATGCGCCAGCACGATCATCTCGTCCGCCCATTGAGCTGCGAGCGCCAGATCGTGCAGCACCGCCACCACAATCCGGCCGGCGGCGGCATAATCCTTGACCATGCGCATAACGAAGAATTGCCGGGCCAGATCGAGCGCACTTGTGGGCTCATCCAGGAGCAGGACGGCCGGTTCGCAGGCGATAGCCTGTGCGAGGCTCGCCACCTGCTTTTGCCCGCCGGAAAGCATGTCGAGCCTTTGGGAGGCGAGATAGGAAACGCCGAGCCTTTCCAGGACGCCCAGCGCGCGCTCCTCGATGGGTTGACCGCCATCGCAGGCACCCGTCACCCTCAGTGCGGCGATTATCGTTTCGAGGACGCTCAGCGAAACATTGTCGGGCAGGCTTTGGGGCATGAAGCCGATCATTGTCGCGCGCGGGGCCGGCCGCATATCCATGAGGTCGATCTCGCCCAGCTTTATTTCACCGCGCGCGCTGATCAAATGCGCCATGGCGCGCAGGAGCGTGGACTTGCCTGCGGCATTCGGTCCGACGAGGGCGACGAGCCGTCCGGGTTTCAGCGGTGGCAGGCTGAGTCCTGCGATGACGTTCCGTGCGCCGTAGCCTGCATGAAGATCCCGCACGCTCAGAAAAGCGTTTTCCTTCGCCTTCATCGGCCTGCCCCATACTGGCGCAGCACAAGCACGAAGAATACGGGCAGGCCCACCAGCGCCGTCACGATCCCGATGGGTATCAGCACGCCGGACACGATCATCTTTGAGGCAAGGGAGGCCAGCAGCATGACCAGCGCGCCGACAGCCATACTGGCCGGCAGCAGGAAGCGGTGGTCCTCGCCAACCAGCATGCGCGCAATATGCGGCCCCACGAGCCCGACGAAGCCGATAATCCCCACAAAGGCTACGGCAGTCGCCGAAAGCAGGCTGATACGCAAAAGAGAGGTCAACCGCAGCCGGCCAATATCGACGCCGAGGCTTTGGGCACGTTCTTCGCCGAACCGCAGGACCGTGAGGCGCCAGGAAGCCGCGAATGAAAACGGAGCCGTTGCCGCCAGCACGATGAATACGATCAATGCGCTGTGGCTATCGGCGCGCGCGAGGCTGCCCATGCTCCAGAAAACGAGTTGCTGCAGCGCGTCCGCAGATGCCACGAATTGCAGGAGCGAAAGCAGCGCACCAGCAGAAAAGCCAAGCGCTATGCCGAAAAGGATCAGCGTTTGCGGGCCTGCGCCGCGTATCTTCGCCAGCACGTGGATCAAACCGAGCGAGGCGAGCGCGAACAGGAAGGCATTGGCCGAGATGGTCCAGCCTACGGGAACGAAGGGGAACGACAATCCAAGCACGATGGCAACCGCGGCTCCGAGCGCCGCGCAGGAGGAAACGCCCAGCGTGAACGGTTCTGCCAGCGGATTGCCCAGTATGGTCTGCATCTCCGCGCCTGCCAGCGCAAGGGCCGCGCCCACCAGAAGCGCCATCGCGCTCGTCGGTACACGAACCTGCCATACGATCACGTCGATGCGGCGGGCGACATCGCCAATGCCAAACAGCGCATTGAGCGTCTCCCGGACCCCAAGTCCGGAAGGCCCGACCACGAGGTCGGCAAAGAATGCGACCATGCAGATCGAGACGAGCAGCAGGGTGAGCAGGATGCGGCGGCGTCTCGTCCGGCGGTAATGCAGGATCGCGCTTTGATCAACTGTCGGGCTCATGGCTGTTGGCGGACCGTCTCGTCTTCGAGGCCGATCCAGAACGTGCCTTCGATCGGAACCGCCATGAACCGGCGGTTTATTTCGGCCAGCGTCTCTGCAGGATCGAGTTCGGCGAACAAATCCGGATGCGTCCATTTTGCAAAGCACTCGAGCATAAGCACGTTCAGTGCCGAGATCGAAAGCTGATGCGAGACGGCGAAGGCGCGTCCCTCGCGCACGGCGGTGAGTTCGCCCAGAAGGTGGCGGCCGACCACTGAGCGCAGCGAGGCGCGCGCCGCTTGAGCATCGATCCCGCCGCCGACCACAAGGCCGCCCTGTGCCGCCAGATGCGGCCCTCCCGTGCCGATATAGACTTGCGGATCCACGCCCAATACGTATTCGGCGCTCAGCTGGCCATCATATCCGGGCACCGTGTCGGCGCCGATGCTATGGCCGCCTGCAAGCTGCATAAATTGCGTCAGGCGGTTTTCCGCGCCGGGTGTCGCGCAGCAAAGCGCGCCTGCATGGGCATCGATGATCGCATTCGGGCGCTGCTCGACACCTTCGAGGCGCTCGGCCACGGCCTGGTAGCGCTTCATAACGAAATCGGCAAATTCGCCGGCCTGCACCTCCCGTCCGATCGCTTTGCCCAGAAGCCTGATCGAAAAGGATGTAGCTTCGGCAGGGTCTCGTGCGGCGTTCTCGGGCCCGTCCAGGAAGATGACGGGGACACCGGCTGCGTTCAACCTTCCGGTCACGCTTTCCCAACCAGGCTGCCAGAGGCTGACGACGAAGAGATCCGGGCGAGCACTCAATATCGTCTCGACGGAAACGTTGGCGGGAACGACGCCACCAACGACTGGAATATCGTCTATCGCCGGAAACCGCTTGCGGAACGCCTCATACATTCCGCGATCGACGCGCCGTGGCGTGGCCCAGCCAGCAAGTCTGGCCACTGGGTCGGGGTCGATCAGTGCGAGAGAGAGCAGCAACAGACTTTCATTGGTCACGATACGCGTCGCGGGTGCGGCAAGACGCACCTCACGGCCCGTAGCATCGGTCAGTACGATCTCGGCGCGCGCGTCGTGAAGGCCACCCCATGCTATCGCGAAGAGTGCAGCGAGAAGGACAAGGCAGTAACGGGCGAGGGCCGCTGAAAACCAGGCGGCCCCTTTCACGCTCAGGCGGTATGGATGCCTCACCATGTGTACTTCAGGTTGGCCGTAATCGCGCGTCCCGCCCCGTAATTACAGCTGCCGCCGGTGATGTTGAGGCAGTGCGAAACGTATTTCTCATCGAATAGATTGGTAACGTTGATCCTGAGTTTGGTGCCTTCGAGGTCCTTGCGAATGCCCCCGAAATCATACTCCGCACCAATATCGACCAGTGCGCGTGCCGGGATGCGCAACTGCTCCAGATAGGTAACGTCGGTCTGATAGGACGATGTCGCCCGCACGCCGGCGCTCAGCGACAGGCCCGGCACGCCGTCGGGGCTGTAGATCGCCCACAGGCTTGCCTGATGCTCGGGCAAGCGCAGCATTTCGCGTCCGACCGAAACCGGGTTGTTGGATTGCAGAACCTCGGAGTCAGAATAGGCGTAGGCTGCCATCAGGCTGATTTCCGGGGTCAGTTCATACTTGCCCTCGATCTCGATGCCGCGGACGCGCTGCTTTCCACCCTGCACATACTGGCTCGGCCGCGTCGGATTGGGATCGGTTGGGGCAGGCGTCAGCGCGTTCTCATGCGTCAACTGGAACAGCGACACCGTCACCAAGCCACGACCGCCGGCGGGCTCATATTTGACGCCGATCTCGAACTGATCAGCGGTCTGGGCCTCGAAGGGATTTCCAGACGGGTCGGTTCCCAGAAGAGGCAGGAATGAGGTCGAATAGCTCGCATAGGGAGCGAGACCGTTGTCGAACAGGTAGGTCAAGCCGGCGCGTCCGGTCAGCGCATTGTCGCTGGTCGTGACGGTCGGTGCATCGGTTATCCGATTGGTGGTATCGATATCCGACATGTCGGAGCGCAGGCCGAAGGTGCCGACCCAGCCGCCGTAGCGCACCTGGTCCTGTACATAGAGACCCACCTGATCCTGCTTTTGCAATGCTGACGCTGTCACAGGGGCTACGGGGATGGGCTGGCCATATATGGGATCGAGATAGTCAATCCCCGGCACCGAGACACCCCATCCGGTGTTGCCGAAGTTGGTGTCGGATATGCCGCGCACGTAATCCAGGCCGAACAGCACCGTATGGTCGAGCGCGCCGGTCTGGAACTTTGCCTCGGCCTGCGTGTCCACCGCGAAGGTCGAGGTCCAGTCGTCGGAGATGGCGGAAACCCTGTCCAGGTGGCTCGACGGCGCGCCCGAATAGGCGAATGCCGGATTGACCAGCACCAGATCCATATGCTGATCCGAACGCCCGTAACGCAGGTTTTGACGAACGGTCCAGGTCTCGTTGAAGGCGTGCTCGAATTCATAGCCGAGATGGAAATAGTCGCGTTCGAAGCCGCCCCAGTCCGGGTCGCCGAGGAATACATCACGCGGGATTTGCCCGGCCGGGTTGGGAAGCAGAGTTCCGATCGCAGGATAGAAGCGCGGGCTGAAAACCGGCCGGTCATGCTGGTAGTAGCCATACAGCGTCAGCGACGTTTGTGCCGTGGGGCTCCAGGTCAGGCTTGGCGCCAGCATCAGCTGCCGATCGCGCTCGTGGTCGATCTGGGTGTTCATGTTCTTCGCAAGCCCGGTCAATCGGTACGACCAATCACCGTCTTCCGTCAGCGGGCCGGTCATGTCGACCGCGCCCTGGATGCCGCCGAAGCCACTCGTTTGTAGGGAGACCTCGCGATAAGGTGTCGACTGAGGCCGCTTGCTGACCTGATTGACAAGGCCCCCGGGGACGGTGCGTCCGTAAAGCACGGAGGCCGGTCCTTTCAGCACTTCGACGCGTTCCAGCGCGTAGGAGTTTATGCTCGGCGTGGCGTAATTGTTCGGGTCGCCGGCGACAGCGAGCCCATCGAGCCACATCGTGCCATATGAGTTGAAACCTCTTATGTAGAGCCAGTCATAGCGCACGTCATAGCCATTCGGGTCGGCAAAGACACCGGGTGTGTAGCGCAGAGCCTCTGCAACCGTGTTGGCCCCCTGCGCATCCATCTGATCACGGGTAATCACGCTCACCGCCTGCGGCGTTTCGAGAATGGAGGTGTCCGTCTTGGAAGCGCTCTTGGCGCGTTTGGCGACTATTCCCGTGCCGGACCCGCCACCCTCAACGACAACCGTGTCGAGCGTCGTCACGCTGGAATCGGCCGTGCTGGCGGACGCTGCGTCGCCGCCTTGCTGGGCAGTGGCAGGCAACACGAATGTGCCACAAACACCGCAAATCACAGTGGATGCCAGCAACAGAGAGCGGCGTTTGGCTCCCATCGATGATTGCACTTGCAAGATATCCGTATCGCCCACGATCGTCCCTGTCCCAAACCAAGCCATGATAATACCCCATTAACTTGACAATAATAATCAAGTTAACCTAGTGAGTATGGCAACATGGCATTGCTGACAACGTCCGAACCTTTGTGCGGCGATCAAAAACATTTGCAGGCCAACAAAATTCGTCTCGGCGCCATCGCCGCGCTCACTCCGTAATCCGTGAGCAAGTACGATCGCCGAGAAAACTGGAAAGGCATTGCCGATGAGCTCGTTCTCTGGCGTGCGGGACGACAGCTTCGACCCCGGTGGCAACAAGCGCGTTCTCGTTCGCGATTTCATGCGACGTGATGGCGTCGTTGTAGACAGCACGGACGACCGGCTTTCGATGGAGGACACGCTGATCGAGGGCGAGTTCCTGCATCAGGAGCTGCGCCGCGGCCTGGTCCTGCATATCAGCGATGCCATCGAAGAACGCCCTTTCACCATCACATCGCGCCAGCGGCAGGAACTGTCCTGCATTTTCTTTCTCGACGGTGAGGTTGATCTCAAGATCGGTGACCGCCGCTTCCAGTTCAAAGGCGACCAGCGCAGCGCGATAAAAGGCGCAGCGATCATGAGCACCGGTTCCGAAAGCTTCGAGCGGGCTTCGATGGGTGGCCAGCATGTTCGCCATCTCGTCGTGTCTGCCACGCCGGACTGGCTCAATTTCGAAGGGCTGGAGGAAGTACGCGACAATCGGCTTGCCGCCAGCCTGCTCAAGGACAATCTCGCCGACCATCGCTGGACATTGACCCCCCGCGTCGTGGAATTGGTTCGGCAAATCGTCACGCCGTCGGTTTTCCTGCCTGAACTTCGCAATCTCTATCTGGAGGGGCGGGCGGTGGAGCTTGTTGCGGAAACCATCATGGCGGTCATGCATACCGACCGCCGCGCCACCGGCAGTAACATTCTTCAGCGTCACGAAATGACCCGCCTTCGACGCGCCAAGGATTTGATCGCAGCCAACCTGGCCGAGCCGCTGAATGTCGAAATGATCGCGCGTGAATCTGGGATTAGCGCTAGCGGCTTGCAGCGTCTGTTCCGCCGATCCGAAGGCCATAGCGTCTTCGAATATGTGCGCCGCCTGCGCCTGGAACTTGCATTTGCGGCTTTGCAGGACGGCGAGACGAGCATCCAGGATGCAAGTGCCATTGCCGGCTATTCAAGCCCGGCGAATTTCGCAACTGCTTTCAAGCGGCAGTTCGGCGTTACACCTCGAGAAGTCTTGACTGCCAGATAGGGCCAGGCGCGGGAGACCATTGGCAGAGGCGGTCCAGGCGAAGCGGCATGTCCATCAATCCTTGTGGCCTCGGAAGAGGGTTGATCTCACGACGGAAATATGCCAATAAGTGACCGACCGGTCGGTAAATAATGTTGTTCGATCCGGTTTGGGAGAGAGACCTGATGCCTGAGGCTTTCGTCTGCGATGCCGTGCGCACGCCTATTGGCCGCTATGGCGGTGCATTGTCGGGCGTTCGCGCGGACGATCTGGCTGCACTGCCGATCGCAGCGTTGATGCAGCGCAATGGCGCGGCGGATTGGTCTCAGGTGGACGACGTCATCTATGGCTGCGCCAACCAGGCCGGTGAGGACAACCGCAATGTTGCGCGCATGGCAGCACTGCTCTCGGGCTTGCCCGTCGAAGTGCCCGGCACGACGGTGAACCGTCTCTGCGGCTCCGGGCTTGATGCGGTTGGGCTGGCCGCGCGGTCGATCCGGGCCGGCGACTGCGATTTCATGATCGCGGGTGGTGTCGAGAGCATGTCGCGTGCGCCCTTCGTCATGCCGAAGGCAGACGCTGCCTTTTCGCGCTCGAATGCAGTCTACGATACGACCATCGGCTGGCGTTTCGTCAATCCGAGGATGAAGAAGACGTTCGGTATCGATTCCATGCCGGAGACCGCTGACAATGTCGCAGCCGACTTCGGCGTTTTGCGCGCAGATCAGGATGCCTTCGCGCTGCGCAGTCAGCAGCGCTGGGCGGCTGCGCAAGCTGCAAACAGTTTCGCCGACGAGATCGTGCCTGTGCCGGTGCCGCAGAAGAAGGGCGACCCGGTGCTTGTCGACCGCGACGAACATCCGAGGCCGGATGCCTCACTGGAACAACTCGCCAGGTTGAAGGGCGTCAATGGACCGGACCTCAGCGTCACCGCCGCCAACGCCTCCGGCGTGAATGACGGCGCGGCAGCGCTTGTCGTAGCCAGCGAACGCGCAGCCACAGCCAACGGCCTGACGCCGCGTGCCCGTGTGGTCGCAATGGCCGCCGCAGGCGTTGAACCCCGCATCATGGGTATCGGCCCGGTGCCTGCCGTGCGCAAGGTCTTGGCCCGCGCCGGCCTGGAGCTTGGCCAGATGGATGTGATCGAACTCAACGAGGCTTTCGCAGCCCAGGCGCTTGCGGTTCTGCGCGAACTCAGCCTGCCGGACGACGCTGCGCATGTGAACCCCAATGGCGGCGCCATCGCGCTTGGCCATCCGCTCGGCATGAGCGGCGCGCGGCTGGTCACCACCGCGACATGGCAGCTCCAGCGCAGCGGCGGGCGTTACGCGCTCTGCACGATGTGCGTGGGTGTCGGGCAGGGAATTGCATTGATCCTCGAGCGCGTCTGACGCGCGAACCGGAAGGAGACGACGCGATGTATGCACAGATGGTCAAGACGGATGCCGCCCGGGTGCGCAGCCTCGACGAGATGGAGCCGCAGGAGCGCGCCTTTCAGGAGCGCATCAATGACGGCCAGAAGATCGAGCCGAAGGAATGGATGCCGGAGGCCTATCGCAAGACGTTGATCCGCCAGATCAGCCAGCACGCCCATTCAGAGATCGTCGGCCAGTTGCCGGAGGGAAACTGGATCACGCGGGCGCCGACGCTGGAGCGCAAGGCCATCCTGCTCGCCAAGGTACAAGACGAGGCCGGTCACGGGCTCTATTTGTACTGTGCCGCGGAAACGCTCGGCATAAGCCGCGACGAGATGTACGAGCAGCTCCATTCGGGCAAAGCCAAATATTCCTCGATCTTCAACTATCCGACGCTGACTTGGGCCGACATCGGCGCGATCGGCTGGCTGGTGGATGGCGCGGCGATCATGAACCAGGTGCCGCTGCAGCGCTGCTCCTATGGCCCGTATGCCCGCGCTATGGTGCGCATCTGCAAGGAGGAGAGCTTCCACCAGCGTCAGGGCTTCGACATCATGACCGTGCTTTGCAAGGGCACGGAAGCGCAGAAGGCGATGGCGCAGGACGCACTGAACCGCTGGTGGTGGCCGTCACTGATGATGTTCGGGCCGTCCGACAGCGACTCGGTCCATTCGGCGCAATCCATGGCCTGGAACATCAAGCAGGATTCCAACGACGAGCTGCGCCAGAAATTCGTCGACCAGACCGCGCCGCAGGCGAAGTTCCTCGGTCTCGCCATTCCCGATCCGGAACTCAAATGGAACGAGGAGAAGGGTGGTCACGATTTCGGTGAGCCGGACTGGACCGAATTCTTCGAGGTGGTCGCCGGCAACGGTCCCTGCAATCGCGAGCGACTGGCCGCTCGCAATAGCGCCTGGGACGAGGGTGCCTGGTTCCGCGACGGCCTGACCGCCTACGCCGACAAGCAGGCGGCTCGGCGAAAAGAAGTCAGGATCGCGGCCGAATAGGACGCTAGCGAAAGCCTCAAGCGAGATCGAGTTGGGAGTAAACCAATGTCCAGCGAATGGCCCCTGTGGGAAGTTTTCATCCGCGGCCAGCATGGCCTTAACCACCGGCATGTCGGCAGCCTTCATGCACCCGATGCCGAGATGGCGATCAACAATGCGCGCGATGTCTACACACGCCGCAACGAGGGCGTGAGTATCTGGGTGGTGCGCTCGTCGGATGTCGTCGCCAGTGCACCGTCGGAAAAAGGCCCGCTGTTCGATCCGGCCAATTCCAAAGTCTACCGGCATCCCACCTTCTTCGACGTGCCGGACGAAGTGGGGCATATGTGATGTCGACCGCACCCGCTACATCATCGGCCGTCGCCGAATTTGCGCTCAGGATGGGCGACACCTGTCTCATCCTCGGCCACCGCAACTCGGAATGGTGCGGTCATTCGCCGGCTCTGGAGGAAGACATAGCGCTGGCCAACACCGCGCTCGACCTGATCGGCCAGACCCAACTCTGGCTCGGCCTTGCCAGCGAAGCCGAAGGTGGTGGGCGTTCACCTGACAACCTCGCCTTCCTGCGCGACGCTGCCGGCTATCGCAACCTTTTGCTGGTCGAGCAGCCGAGCGGCGATTTCGGCCGCACCGTCATGCGGCAGTATCTGTTCGACGCCTGGCACCTGCCTCTGCTGAAGGCATTGACCGGATCGAGCGACAAACGCGTCGCCGAGATCGCCGAGAAGGCGGCGAAGGAGGTGGCTTATCACCTGCAGCGCAGCGCCGATCTTGTGGTGCGTCTGGGCGATGGCACCAAGGAGAGCCGCGAGCGCATGCAGGCGGCGCTGGAGTTCCTCTGGCCCTATACGGGTGAAATGTTCACGGGTGACGTGGTGGACGACGAACTTGCCGCTGCAGGAATAGCGCCTTCGCCGGAGGAACTGCGCACGGCCTGGGAACAGCATGTCGCGCGCACCTTGGTCGACGCCACGCTGAAGCTGCCGGAAAAGGCTTACATGCAGAAGGGCGGCAAGCGAGGCGTCCATTCGGAGCATCTGGGCTTCATCCTGGCCGAAATGCAGTTCCTGCAGCGCGCCTATCCCGGCGCGAACTGGTAGGATCACCATGGACGCCACCCTGACGCTTCCAACAGTCGACCAGGTCTGGTCTTGGCTCGCTGCCATTCCTGATCCCGAGATCCCGGTCATATCGCTGACTGACCTCGGCATCATCCGACACGTAAGCTGGGCGGACGAAACGCTGGAAGTGACGGTAACACCGACCTATTCCGGCTGCCCGGCGACCGGCGTCATCAACTTCGAGATCGAACGGCACCTGCGCGAACACGGCGTCGAAAAACTGCGGCTCAAGCGTCAGCTGTCGCCTGCCTGGACGACAGCCTGGATCAGCGCCGATGGCCGCGAGAAACTGCGCGCCTATGGCATCGCGCCACCCGTCGAAGGCACGGCCGCCTGCGCCGGCGCGTTGATACCGTTCGACGTTGCCTGTCCGCGCTGCGGCTCCAAACAGACGGAGCGGATCAGCCAGTTCGGCTCGACGCCCTGCAAGGCGCATTTCCGCTGCACGGAGTGCCTTGAACCCTTCGATTACTTCAAGAGCCTCTGAGGACCCATGGCCCGCTTCTTTCCGCTCGAAGTTGCAGATGTTCGCCGCGAAACCCGCGATGCCGTGGTGGTGACGCTCGCCCCACGCGCCGAAGATTACGGCACCTTCGACTTCACGCAGGGCCAGTATCTCACTTTTCGCCGCGCCTTCGATGGCGAGGAACTGCGCCGTTCCTATTCCATCTGCGCCGGCAAGGACGAGGGTGTGCTCAAGGTTGGCATCAAGCGCGTCGATGGTGGTGCCTTCTCCACCTGGGCCAATGAAGAATTGCAACCCGGTGACGTGCTGGAAGCGATGGCGCCGATGGGTGCGTTCCATGTGCCGCTGGAGCCGGCGCGTGCCCGGCACTATCTCGGCTTTGCTGGCGGCAGCGGCATCACGCCGGTGCTTTCGCTGATCAAGACGACACTCGCCCGCGAGCCGAAATCGCATTTCACGCTGATCTACGGCAACCGTTCGAACAACACGATCATGTTCCGCGAGGAGCTGGAGGACATCAAGAACTCCAATCTTGGCCGTTTCAGCGTCATTCATGTTCTGGAGAGCGAGACGCATGACATCGACCTCTTTTCCGGCCGCATCGACGCCGACAAATGCGCAAGGCTGTTCAAAGGCTGGATCAATATCGCGGCCGTCGACATGGCCTTCATATGCGGGCCTGAGCCGATGATGCTGGCAATCGCAGCCTCGCTGCGCGAGCACGGGTTGCGCGACGACCAGATCAAGTTCGAATTGTTCGCTTCCGCGCCGCGCCGCGCCAAACAGGTCGCCAAGGTCGCCTCCGATGGCCAGAAGGCTGCGATGTGCACCGCGAGAATCACGCTCGACGGCTCTACCCGCGTGATCGAGATGGCCAAGAAGGGCGAGACCATCCTCGAAGCCGCGCTCGGCGCCAACCTCGACGCGCCCTTTGCCTGCAAGGCCGGCGTCTGCTCCACCTGCCGCGCCATGGTGCTGGAGGGCGAGGTCGAGATGGAAGCCAACCACGCGCTGGAGGATTACGAGGTTCGGCGCGGCTACGTGCTGACCTGCCAGTGCTACCCGCTGTCCGACCATGTGGTGGTGACCTATGACCAGTGACGAGACCATGCCGATTGCGGACTATCTCGCTCTGGGCGGCAAGCTGACGACGCCAGAGAATGCACCGCCGCGATATCGTGGCGAGTTGCTTCGCTTGATGGCGACCTTCGTCGACAGCGAGCTGGCGGGTGCGGCCGGTTTTGCCGACATCATCAACGATGGGCCCGGCATCAAGGAGCGCATCGCCGCCTCGCGCATCGTGCTGGAGAAGCTCGACCACGCCGAGCGCGTGCTGGCTATCATGGGCGAGTTCGGCGCTGACATTTCACGTTACGCCAATCATCATCCCTGGACCGAGCGTGTGGCGCGCGACAGCGATCTCGGCGCGGCGCGGCATGGTTCCGACATGCGGCTCGCCGTGCTGCACTATCCGCTGCAGGGCTGGGTCGATGCAGTGGCGATGAACGCGCTGATGGGCCATGCGGTGGTCCTGCAGCTCGGCGAATTCGCCCGCGTCTCCTACCAGCCGCTCGGCGAAATTTTCTTCGCCATCCTCCCGCGCGAGCGCCGGCACATGGAACTCGGGGTCGAAGGCCTGCGCAAGATTCTCGTCGATACGGCCAACCGTGCCGAGGTGAGCGGGTCTATCGCCTACTGGCGGCCGCGTGTCGCCGCCTCTTTCGGCAGCGGCACGTCGGGGCATTTCGAAACCCAGAAGAAGTTTGGCCTGCGCCACACCAGCAATGCCGATCTCGCTTCGGAATGGGAGCGCCAGGTGGATGCGCTGCTCGCCGAAATCGGCCTCGCATAAAATGGAAACTGCTCCCTTTCTGCGCGCCACTGAGACGATCCAAGCCGATTGAGGAACCAACCGATGAACGCTCCTTTGACCAAAATCCGCCAGCTCGAATCCTACGTTGCCGGCGAATGGGTGCGCGGCGCCGGCAAGGCCGTCCCGCTGCTCGATGCGTCCACGGGTGAAGCCGTCGCCCAGATCGACGCCAGTGGCCTCGACATGAAAGCCGCTCTGCGCTTTGGCCGGGAAAACGGTTCGCCGGTATTGCGAAAGATGAGCTTTCACGAACGGGCGCTGATGCTGAAGGCGCTCGGGCAGGCGCTGATGGAGGCTAAGGAGGAATTCTATGCGCTCTCCACGGCTACCGGCGCGACGCGGACCGACAGCTGGATCGACATCGAGGGTGGCATCGGCACGCTGCTTTCCTATGCCTCAAAGGGGCGGCGCGAATTGCCCAACACACGCGTTCTGGTCGACGGGGACGCGGAATCGCTTTCGCGCGACAACAGCTTCTACGGACAGCATATTTTGACGCCGCTGGAAGGTGTCGCGGTCCATATCAACGCCTTCAATTTCCCCTGCTGGGGCATGCTCGAAAAACTTGCGCCGACGCTGCTGGCCGGCATGCCGGCAATCGTCAAGCCGGCCAGCCAGACTGCTTATCTGACCGAGCTGATGGTGCGTCGCATCATCGATACCGGCATTTTGCCGAAGGGAGCCCTGCAATTGATCAGCGGGTCGGTCGGCGATCTGCTCGACCACGTCGATTGCCAGGACGTCGTCACCTTCACCGGTTCGGCCGGCACCGGCCGCCGACTGCGCACGCATCCGTCGATCGTCGAGAACTCGGTGCGCTTCACCATGGAGGCCGACAGCCTCAATGCCGCGATCCTTGGCCCCGATGCGCTGGCCGGCACGGAGGAGTTCGATCTCTTCGTGAAGGAGGTGGCGCGGGAAATGACAGTCAAGGCCGGCCAGAAGTGCACGGCGATCCGTCGCGTCATTGCACCACGTGGCAGCGTCGAGGCGCTAGTCAAGGCGCTGGGCGACAGATTGTCCAAGACGGCGCTCGGCAATCCGGCGGGCGAGACGGTCAAGATGGGACCGCTCGCCAGTCTTGCGCAGCGCGAGGAAGTGCGCGCGCGTATCAAGGATTTGCAAGCCGATGCCGAGATCGTCGCCGGCGATCCCGACCGGCCCAGCATCGTTTCGGGCAATGCTGAGGAGGGCGCTTTCCTCAACCCCGTGCTGCTCTATTGCGACAGGCCGGATGTTGCCCAGGCAGTGCACGACGTCGAGGCTTTCGGCCCGGTCAGCACCATCATTCCTTACGATACGGCGGAAGAGGCGGCCGAACTGGCGCGGCGCGGCAAAGGCAGTCTCGTCGCCTCCGTCTTTACCAATGATGCCGTTTTCGCGCGCGATACAGTCGCGGCGCTCGCCCCCTGGCACGGCCGTATCATGATCGGCAACCGCGCCAGCGCAAAGTCGTCCACCGGGCATGGCTCGCCGCTGCCGATGCTGGTCCATGGCGGACCCGGCCGCGCCGGCGGCGGTGAGGAGCTCGGCGGCATGCGCTCCGTCAAGCATTACATGCAGCGCTCCGCCGTCCAGGCGGCTCCGTGGCTAATGTCGGAAGTCACCGGCCGCTGGGTTCCCGGCGCGAAGGTTCGCCAGGATGTGCATCCGTTCCGCAAGTCGCTGGCGGAACTGGAGATCGGCGATCAGCTCGTTACTGCCAGCCGCACCGTGACGCTTGAGGACATCGAGCATTTTGCCGCCTTCACCGGCGATACGTTCTACGCCCATATGGACGAGGCTGCGGCCAAGGCCAACCCATTCTTCGAGGGGCGCGTAGCTCACGGCTATCTCATCGTCTCCTTCGCGGCCGGCCTGTTCGTCGATCCGGCGCCGGGTCCGGTGCTTGCCAATTACGGTGTTGATAACCTGCGCTTCCTGACCCCTGTCAATCCGGGTGACACGCTGCAGGTGACGCTGACCGCCAAGCAGATCAACCCGCGCGAGACCGAGGAATATGGTGAGGTGCGCTGGGATTGCGTGGTAACAAACCAGGACGCCAGGGTGGTCGCGCAGTACGACGTTCTCACCATGGTGGCGAAGACCTGATGCCGTCGCATTTCAGCGGCCAGACCCGGTACCGGCCGGTCGCTGCGATGTTCACCGGTTTAGTGAGGTTACGCCGTTGAGGAAAAGCGTCGTCACCATGTCGGCATAGCCGTCACGGCTCAGGGCACCGCTCGGCTTGAACCAGATGTAGGTCCAGTTGAGGATGCCGAAGAGCGACATGGTCACCGGGGTCACGCCAGCGCGCTTCTTGCCCAGTTCAGGATTGATCTCGATCAGCACATCCGAAAAAGCCTTTACGATGCGGCGCTCCATCTGCTGCAACTCGACGCGCTGGGCCTCGGACAAAGATCCGGTGCCGTTGAGCAGAACCTGATGGAAGTTCGAAGCCGTGCGGTAGTTCTCGAGAACGCCGCCAATCAGATGGCGGAGCCTTTGCGGCGGATCCAGATCAGGACGATCGGCTTTCTGGATGGCGGCCTCAAGCTCGATCAGATGCGTGCGTCCGATGTCGAAGAGAAGCAGTTCCTTGCTGGGGTAATAGTGATAGAGCAGGGCCTTGGAAACGTTGTTTTCCTTGGCGATCTGCGCCATCGATGCGTGTTCCATGCCAAGCTTGGCGAACACTGCCGCAGCGCTGTCGAGAATGCTGCGCCGTTTGTCGTCGAAATCGGCGGCTCTCGTTCTCGCCATTTCCTGCTATCCCTTAAGCCTGTTGTCGACGACACGCTTTGCCTTGCCTGCTGACCGCTCGACCGAATCGGGATCGCCGACCTTTACCTTCGTGCTGACACCGACCACGCTTTTGATGTGGTGTGCAAGTTCTTTGGCCGAGTGCGCGCGGACATCTGAGCCAGTTGCATTCGGCATTGCCTCGACATGCACGATCATGTCGTCCATGCGGCCATTGCGCGTCAGTTCGATCTGGAAATGCGGTGCAAGCCCACTGCATTTCAGGATCTGCTCCTCGATCTGGGTCGGGAAGACATTCACGCCGCGCAGGATCATCATGTCGTCAGAGCGGCCGGTGATCTTTTCGATGCGTCGCATGGCGCGCGCGGTGCCGGGCAGCAAGCGGGTCAGGTCGCGCGTGCGATAGCGGATGATCGGCAATGCTTCCTTGGTCAGCGAGGTGAACACCAGTTCGCCCATCTCGCCGTCGGGCAATACTTCGCCAGTCTCCGGGTCGACGACTTCGGGATAGAAATGATCTTCCCAAACATGCAGGCCGTCCTTGGTTTCCATGCATTCGTTGGCGACGCCGGGGCCGATCACTTCCGACAGGCCATAAATGTCGACAGCGTGCATGTCGAAATCGCGCTCGATCTCCAGCCGCATCGCGTTGGTCCAGGGTTCGGCACCGAAGATGCCTACTGCCAGCGACGTGCTGCGCGGGTCGATGCCCAACTTGCGGTATTCGTCCAGGATCGACAGCATGTAGGACGGCGTCACCATGATAATGCGCGGCTTGAAATCCTGGATCAGCGTCACCTGGCGCTCGGTCATGCCACCCGAAATGGGTACCACCGTGCAGCCCAGTTTCTCGGCGCCGTAATGCGCGCCAAGGCCGCCGGTGAACAGGCCATAGCCATAGGCGATATGGCAGATGTCACCCGGTCGTCCGCCGGCCGCGCGGATCGAGCGCGCCACCACCGTTGCCCAGGTGTCGATATCGTTCCTGGTGTAGCCGACGACGGTCGGCTTGCCGGTGGTCCCTGACGATGCGTGGATGCGCGCCAGCTTTTCGCGCGGCACGGCGAACATGCCGAACGGGTAGGTGTCGCGCAGGTCCTTCTTCACCGTGAAGGGAAACTTCGACAGATCGGAAAGGGTCTTCAGGTCGTCCGGGTGAACGCCTGCCTCATCGAACCTTGCGCGGTAGTGCGGCGAGTTCTGGTAAGCGTGCGCTAATGTCGTCTTCAGCCGCTTCAACTGCAGCGCGGAAATTTCGTCGCGCGAGGCCATCTCGATCGGCTCAAGGTCACCCGGGCGGGGAGACAGGTCTTCCATTTAGTTCCTCCCAGAACTCGTGTTCGGCTTTACGCCGGTGTCGGCAGATGCGTACCTTTGACGGTTCGCGATTGACCGCGGAATTCCGCGACATGCTCGCCTTTCTGATTGATTATCCGAACATCGTAGATGCCGTCGCGGCCGCCGCGCGAAACCTCCTTCGCAGTGGCAGTCAGGCGGTCACCGAGATATGCGGGCGCGATGAAGGTGATATCGCAATGCCGCGCCACGGCGCGCTGGTTGTAGCTGTTGCAGGCGAAAGCAAAGGCCGAATCCGCCAGCGTGAACAGATAGCCGCCATGGCAGGTCTTGTGGCCGTTGGTCATGATGCCGGTCACGATGAACGAAACCGTCGCTTCGCCCGGGGCAACATGTTCCAGCACCATGCCGAGATGCTGCGAGGCGCTGTCGTCGCGCCACATCGCTGCGGCGGAAGCCGTCGCCAATGCCGCTGGATCGTCAAAGTCGACAGTCATTTGCCCTTGAACTCCGCCGGTCGCTTGTCGAGGAACGCTGCCACACCTTCGGCGTAGTCGGCGCTGCGGCCGGCCCTGCGCTGCAGGTCACGTTCGAGGTCAAGCTGTTGGTCAAGCGTGTTGGCGGCCGCGGCCTGTATGGCCTGTTTGATGAGGCCGAGCCCAAAGGTCGGCCCGGCGGCCAGGCGTTTCGCCAGGGCTGCCGCTTCCGGCATGAGTTGGTCGTCGTCGACGGCCTTCCAGATCATGCCCCAAGCCGCCGCGGTTTCTGCCGGCAGCGGCTCGGCGGTCAGTGCCAGTCCCTTGGCGCGGGCTTCACCCAGCAGGCGAGGCAGGCTCCATGTGCCGCCGGAGTCGGGCACCAGTCCGATCTTGGAAAAAGCCTGGATGAACTTGGCGGACTTCGCCGCAAGCACGATGTCGCAGGCGAGCGCGATGTTGGCGCCCGCGCCGGCGGCGACGCCGTTCACCGCACAGACGATCGGTTTGTCCAGGGCGCGGATGAGGCGCAGCAGCGGATTGTAGAAAGTCTCGATCGTATAGCCGAGGTCCGGCGCCTCGGTGGAATTGCGCGGATCGCGGTCGCCGAGATCCTGGCCGGCACAGAAAGCACGGCCGGCACCGGTCAGAAGAACCGCCCGCACCGTCGCTTCGTCACGTGCGCTTTCTATCGCGGCGCGCAGCGCGCGATGCATCTCTTCGTTGAAGGAATTCAGCTTGTCGGGACGGTTGAGCGTCAGCGTCATGACATCGTCCGCCACCGACGCCAGCAGCGTTTCGGATTGCATTGCGTGAATTCCTCCCAATTCCTCCGCTGAGAAAATCCATCAGGAAATCTCGGTAAGAAAGCTCTTGCATAATCCGACCGGTCGGTCAATAATAATTCGAAAGGGAGAAGGTGGACGTGCTTCTTACCCGCCGGAGGGGTGTGGTGCCGGGGCTGTCTGACATTTGGGAACACTTTGCCTTTGGTGCCTTGGCGGCGCCGGAGCGCGCATATTTCAACCTGGGAGGAATCTATGAAATCTGCTTTGAGCACTGCTGCCGTTGCTCTCGTGCTTGGCGTGGCATCGCCAGCACTTGCCGACATCAAGATCGGCGCGACCGTCTCGGAGACGGGGCCTGCCTCGTCACTGGGTGATCCGGAAGCCAAAACCCTGCGCATGCTGGTGGAGGAGATCAACGCTGCCGGCGGCGTGTTGGGCGAAAAGATCGACTTGATCGCCTATGATGATGCAGGCGACCCCAATAAGGCGCGCACCTTCGCCACGCGGCTGATCGAAGACGACGAGGTCGTCGCTATCATCGGTGGATCGACGACCGGCACGACGATGTCGATCATGCAGGTGGTGGCCGACGCCGAGATTCCCTTCATCTCGCTCGCCGGCGCCGTCGAGATCGTCGATCCGGTGCAGTCCTGGACTTTCAAGACGCCGCATACCGACCGCATGGCCTGCGCCAAGATCTTCGAGAACATGAAGGCCGGCGGCATCACCAAGATCGGCATGATCTCCGGCTCTGACGGTTTCGGCGCGTCGATGCACAAGCAGTGCCTGCAGGTCATCGGCGACTACGGCATCGAAGTTCTCATCGACGAGACCTATGGCCCGACCGACGCCGACATGACACCCCAGCTCACCAACATTCGCGGCAAGGAGGGCGTGCAGGCGATCCTCAATGCCGGTTTTGGGCAGGGGCCTGCGATTGTCACGCGCAACTATGGTCAGCTCGGCATCAAGACGCCGCTTTACCAGTCGCATGGCGTGGCCTCCAAGGCCTTCATCGAGCTCGCCGGTCCCGCCTCGAACGGCGTGAAGCTGCCGGGGACGGCCATTCTCATCGCCAATCTGCTCAAGCAGGACGATCCGCAGTATGGCGTCGTGACCGCCTACAAGAAGGCTTACGAGGAAAAGGCAGGCTCAGCGCCATCGACCTTCGGCGGCTATGCCCATGATGCGCTGCGGCTGCTGGTCGATGCCATCGGCCGAGCCGGCAAGGCAGAACCGCAGGCGATCCGCGACGCCATCGAGCAGACCAAGGGTTATGTCGGCGTCACCGGCGTGGTCAACATGTCGCCCACCGATCACCTCGGCCTCGATCTCACCGCCTTCCGCATGCTGGAGATCAAGGACGGCGGCTGGGCGCTGGCCCAGTAATCCTGCCCAAGATAATCGGCGCGGCATAGCAGTCGCGCCTCCTGCCTCACGACAGTGGAAGGAGTCGCGGTGACGGAGTTGCTGCAATACGTGCTGTCAGGCGTGACGGTAGGCGCGGTCTACGCGCTCGTCGCGCTCGGCTTCACCATCATCTACAACGCCTCGCATGTGGTGAACTTCGCCCAGGGCGAATTCGTCATGCTAGGCGGCATGGTCACCTTCTTTGCCTGGCAGGCAGGCCTGCCGCTGCCGCTCGCGGCGGCGCTGGCCATTGTCGCCGCGGCCGCCGTCGGCGTGGCGCTCAACAAGTTCGCGGTGGAGCGAGCCCGTGGCGCGCCGGTGGTCAGCCTGATCATCATCACCATCGGTGCCTCCATCTTCCTGCGCGGCGGCGCTCAGCTCGTCTTCGACAAACAGCTGCACCGCTTTCCGTCTTTCAGCGGCGATGAACCCATCACCGTCGGCGGCGCCACGATCCTGCCGCAGGGCCTGTGGGTAATCGCGGGCGCGGCGATGGTCTTCGCCTCGCTCTACGTCTTCTTTACCCGCACGCTGACCGGCAAGGCGATCCTCGCTACCGCAAACAACCGCGTTGCCGCCCGGCTGGTCGGCATCAACACCGACTACATGATGACGCTCTCCTTCGCGCTGTCGGCTGCCATCGGCGCGCTGGCCGGGGTGTTGATGACCCCGATTACGCTGACCAGCTACGACCTCGGCGTTGCCTATGCATTGAAGGGGTTTGCGGCCGCCATGCTGGGTGGAATGGGCGTGCCGGCGGGCGCGCTTGTCGGCGGCTTGCTGCTTGGGCTGATCGAGGCGATGACGGCAGGCTATGTCAGCTCGGTCTACAAGGACGCCGTCGCCTTCATCGTCATCCTCGCGGTGCTGTTCGCCATGCCGCAAGGCCTGTTTGGCGGCAAATCGACCGACCGGGTGTGACGATGCGGCTCTCCTCCAAACATCTCACCCTGCTTGTCCTGCTGGCCATCATCCTGCTTGCGCCTCTCGGCTTCCCGTCCAACTTCTACTACCGCATCGGCTCGTTGATCTTCGTCAACGGCCTGGCTGTAACGGGTCTCGTCATCCTGATCGGCTTTGCCGGCCAGATCAGCCTCGGCCATGCCGGTTTTGCCGGCATAGGCGCTTATGCCTGCGCGCTCGGTCCGCAATATCTCGGTCTGCATCCGGCATTTGCCATGCTGCTCGGAACCGCGCTGAGTGCTGCGCTCGCCTGGCTGATCGGCCGCCCCATCCTGCGCCTGCAAGGCTACTACCTTGCCGTCGCGACGCTGGGCTTCGGCATTCTTGTCTCCATGGTGCTCGCCAACGAAGCGTCGATCACCGGCGGGCCGGATGGCCACGAAGTGCCCGAGCTTGGCCTGAGGAAGCTGATCGAAACGATCGGCATCCACCTTTCCAATGCCCAGTTCTGGTACGCGTTCAGCGGATTGTTTCTGCTCGCCGGGACCTGGCTTGCGCTGAACCTCTACGACAGCCCGTCCGGGCGTGCATTGCGGGCATTGCACGATTCCGAGATCGCGGCGCGCACGGTCGGTGTCGATGTCGCGCGCTACAAGCTCTTCGCCTTCGTGCTGTCTGCCGTCTATGCGTCGCTGTCCGGCTCGCTGCTCGCGCTGATGAACAAGTTCATCACGCCCGATGCTGCCGGTTTCCTGCACTCGGTCGAACTCGTCACCATGACTGTGTTGGGTGGTGCTGGTTCCGTGCCCGGCGCGGTGGCGGGTGCGGCGCTGCTCACCATGCTGCCGCAGGTTCTCACGGTGCTGCAGGATTATGAACACATGATCCTCGGCCTCATCATGATGCTGGTGATGATCTTCCTGCCGGCAGGGTTGGTGCCGAGCATGTCGCGGCTGTTGCGGGGGAGGGCGTGATGCCGCTGCTTACCGTCGAAGGTCTCGGCATCGATTTCGGCGGCCTGCGCGCCGTCAACGACGTCGGCTTCCAGGTCGAGCCGGGCGAGATCGTTGCCGTCATCGGCCCCAATGGCGCCGG
The DNA here is from genome assembly GCF_003590645.1 of Mesorhizobium sp. DCY119. Classification (NCBI taxonomy): domain Bacteria; kingdom Pseudomonadati; phylum Pseudomonadota; class Alphaproteobacteria; order Hyphomicrobiales; family Phyllobacteriaceae; genus Mesorhizobium; species Mesorhizobium sp. DCY119. Next base: position 2,436,198 of record NZ_CP031834.1, read on the forward strand.
CAAGACGACGCTGTTCAATATGATCAGCGGAGCCTACCGGCCGGCGCGCGGCACGGTCACGCTCGATGGCGAAGCAGTGACGGGCATGGCTCCGCATCTGCTCGCTCGGCGCGGCATGTCGCGCACCTTCCAGAACCTGCAGATATTCCAGAACATGACGGTGCTGGAAAACGCCATGTCCGGTTGCCACCTGAAGGAGCGCGGCAATTTGCTGGCCGACCTGTTCGCCATGCCAGGCTCGCGCCGGCGCACGGCCGAGACCCGCGCCGCTGCCATGCAGCTCCTGGAACGGGTGGGGCTCGCCCGCGCGGCGGACAAGGATGCATCGTCGCTTTCTTACGGTGCTCTGAAGCGGCTGGAGATCGCCCGGGCGCTGGCGCTGGAGCCGCGCATCCTTTTGCTGGATGAGCCCGCGGCCGGCTGCAACGCCGTGGAAACGCAGGAGATCGATCATCTCATCGCCGACGTAGCCAAGTCCGGGGTCGCCATCCTGCTTGTCGAACACGACATGAAACTGGTGATGCGCATCTCCAACCACATCGTCGTGCTCGACCGCGGGGAGAAGATCGCGGCAGGCAAACCCGAGCAGGTCGCGCGCGATCCCAAGGTGATCGAAGCCTATCTCGGCGTGCAGGCCACGGAGGATGCCGGCCATGCTCTCGGTTGAAAATCTGCGCTCGCGCTACGGGCGCATCGAAGTGCTGCACGGCGTCGATCTCGATGTGCGTTCGGGCGAAATCGTCACGGTGGTAGGCGCCAACGGCGCGGGCAAGACTACGCTCCTGCGCTGCATCTCCGGCGTGCAGCCGATCACCGGCGGCGCAATGGTTTTCCGAGGCGAACCGCTGCAGGCGGTTCCGGCACATCGCCGCGTTGCACTTGGCCTGTCGCAATCGCCGGAAGGACGGCAGATATTCACCAATCTCAGCGTCGAGGAGAACCTGCGCCTTGGCGCCTATCTGTTTTCCGATGCTCGGGTTGAGAAGGATATGGCGGAGGCCTTCGCTCTGTTCCCCATCCTGAAGGAGAAGCGCAACCTCGCCGCTGGTGGACTTTCGGGTGGCCAGCAGCAGATGCTGGCGATTACGCGCGCGCTGATGGCGCGACCTGCCTGCCTGTTGCTCGATGAGCCCAGCATGGGCTTGGCTCCCATCCTGGTCGCTCAGATTCTCGACGTGGTGAAGAACCTCAAGGAGTTGGGCATAACGGTGCTGCTGGTCGAGCAGAACGCCTATGCGGCGCTGCAGGTCGCCGACCGCGGTTATGTCATGGAAACCGGCCGCATCACCATGTCGGGCTCGGCCGAGGAGCTGATCGCGGATGAGCGCATCCGCGCCGCCTATCTGGGAGTGTAGCATCCGCCATCGTTCGTGGCGCAGCCGGTTCGATATCAGCCGAGGCTTCCCGCGAAGCGTTCCGCCAGCCGATCATTGCGAAACGCCTCGGCAATGAAATCGACGAAGACCCGTGTCTTGGCCGGCAGCTGCCTGCGGCTTGCGTAGTAGATCGATATTGGTCCGCTGTCGGCGTACCATTGCGGCAGCAGGCGGACGAGCGCACCGCGCTCGAGATGCGGCAGCGCGTGGGGGACTGCGATCAATGTCACGCCGAGACCGAGCAGTGCCGCCCGGCACATCGCCTCGGGATCATCGAATATGATCGTTTCCTTCAGGGTCGCCTGGATTTCCGTGCCCGCGGCATTTCGCATGATGCGATCACGGGTTCGTCCTGTCCGTGTGGAGCGCATGACAATGCCGTCGAAGACGGCCAGATCCGAGGGGTCGGCAGGCTGTTTCCTGCCTCTCATATAGGCTGGCGACGCGACTGCGATGATGTGCAAGGGCGCGAGCGTGCGTGTCACCAAGCCTGGCGTCAAGTCAATGCCGCCGCCGATCGCGGCGTCATATCCCTCGGCGACCAGATCGACTTGTCTGGCCTCGAACCGCCAGTCCGGGCGAATATTGGGATAGCGCGCGAGGAAGGTGGGCAGCGTCGGCAGGATATAATCTGCGCCAAACGTCAGCCCCATGCTGACCTTGAGGACACCGGCGGGCTCACCACGATCTGTCGCAGCGTCGGCGATCGCTGCCTGCAGCCCCTCCAGATGATCCTGCACCGTGAGCAGGAAGCGCTCTCCGGCCTCGGTCAGGGTCAACTTGCGCGTCGTTCGCTGAAACAGCCGGATGCCGAGATTGCGCTCCAGCATCGCCACGTTGCGGCTGACCGCAGCCGGCGTCAGGGAAAGCCTGCGCGCGGCAACCGAGAAGCTGCTGGCCTCCGCGCTTCGGACGAAGGATTCGAGGTTGGCAAGTGTCTCCATGAGCGTTCTTTCAAGTGATGCTTGTAAGAATTGAAACTGATTACCGTCTATTCATAGGTCAATAAAAGACCGACAGCTAGGGGCAGACAACGCAGCGCCAAACCGGAGACAACGCTCATGGCCAGCCAGTCCAATGCCCCCAAGAACGGCCTCAAGGCCTTGCTGACACCGGAAGAGTCGGTGCTGGTACTGATCGACCATCAGCCGTTCCAGTTCGCCAATCTGCACAGCCATGAACCCACGATGATCGTGAACAATGTCATCGCGCTGGCAAAGACGGCAAAGATCTTCGGCGTGCCGACGATTCTGACGACCGTCCTTGAGGACCGTGGCGGCAAGCTCATCAAGGGCCTGCAAGACGTCTTCCCCGATCAGAAGCCAATCGACCGCACCTTCATCAATACCTGGGAAGATGCGCGTGTCGTCGATGCCGTGAAGAAGACGGGTCGCAAGAAGATCATCATGGCCGCGCTCTGGTCGGAGATCTGTCTCGCCATGCCGGCCATCCAGGCAGCGGGCGAAGGCTACGAGGTCTATGCGGTCACAGATGCGTCAGGCGGTGTAAGCGTGGAGGCGCACGACATGGCCGTGCGCCGCATGGTTATGGCCGGTGTCGTTCCAATCACGTGGATGGCTGTGGCCGGCGAGCTGCAGCGCGACTGGGCTCGCGAAGAGACCGCCAGGATGGGTGGCGAGATATTTCTTGAGCATGGCGGCGGCACCGGCATCGCGCTCGCCTGGGAACTGCAACTGCTCGGTCAGAATGCCGGCGGCGGAGCATAAGCGGCTGTCGCCAATCTCTTCTCACGGATGCAACAACTCGGTGCCGCACCAATCGTCTGACGTCGATCGTTTGTACGTTCGGTCGCCACCGCTAACTCTGAAAGGAATAGCAAATGACCATTGGCATTATCGGCTCGGGTGCGATTGGCACCGCGTTCGCCCGAACGCTCGCTCGGGCGGGGCTCGAAGCCACGATCTCAAACAGCCGCGGTGCGGATTCGCTTGAAGGTCTGGTCCGCGAAATTGGGCCGTCCATCAAGGCTGGCAGCCGCGAGGAAGCGGCACGCGCCGACATTGTCTTCGTGGCGGTGAACTGGACGAAGCTCCCGGCAGCGGTGGGGGGCCTTCCAGACTGGAAAGGGCGCATTGTGATCGATGCCAACAATCCGATCGAGGCGCCGCTGTTCAAGCCAGCAGACCTCGGCGGCCGTGTATCAAGCGAGGTATTTGCTGATCTGGTGCCCGGAGCCCGCGTCGTAAAGGCATTCAATCATCTCCGCGCAGAGTTGCTTGCCACTGATCCACGTTCTGACGGCGGACGGCGCGTACTTTTCTATTCCGGCAACGACACCACGGCCAAGGCAGAGGTAGCTTCACTAATCGAGCAGATCGGTTTCGTTGGGATCGATCTTGGCTCGCTGGCTGTCGGCGGCAAGCTCGCTCAATTTCCCGGCGGCCCACTGCCGAACCTGAATCTCGTCAAGATCGGTTGAGTCTCTCCGCCGTTGTCGCGGATGGCCTAACTCCCAAGGCGGAGCGAGCTTGTCTCAATGTGTAGTAAGCAGCCTTTGAACAAGCTCGGTGCGATTATGCGCATGCAGCTTCTGGCAGAGGCTGCCGATATGGTCCTTGACCGTATAGGCCGATATTCCGAGCGCTCTTGCGATCTCCTTGTTGGACTGGCCGTGGCACAGAAGCAGCGCCACTTCGCGCGAGCGCGTCGGCAGCTGATTCAGGGCCGAGGCGCGGGTGAGCGATGCGTATTCGCCGTGTGAGGCCGTGCCGGATTGCGAGATCCAGGAGGGCGGAGCGCCGTTGAGTCGGCCTGTCTCGACCATCGTGGTAAGCGCGAGCGACCCGGCCCGGCAAAGGATCTGCATGCTGTCAACGGCCGGTGACTCATAGGCTCCGATCTCGCCCTGGTTGGCCGTGTAGACGACACCGACCACGCGGTTATCGACACGAAGCGGCCCTGCCATGCAATGCATGAACCCCCAGCGCCGCAGCAGCTCGAAATTGTTGCAGCTTTGCCAGCCTGCGGCGCCGACGAGCGTCGAGCCGTCCACCGGCTGTCCCTTTTCGCAGATATAGGCCAGCAGCGGATCGTATTTGTCGAATTCGGCGCTGTACTCCTGGATGAACCCATCCGGCGCATGCTTGCTGTAGAACAGATAGGGCTTGTCCCGGTCGAGCAGATAGAGGCCTACCGTCGGCGACCCGATCAGCCGGCCGATCTCGCGGTGGCAGGCGTCGCCGAGCGCTTCCAGCGAACGGCTGGCGGCAACGTTGAGCGCGGCATCGCTGACCGCGCCCGCCGAGTAGTCCGCTATCGTGGCCGGGGACCGGCGCATCTGTCATTCCTCCTTTTGCCCGCGCCCATTCTGGGCTTGTCGGACACGGCAAGGCTCGCCACCCTCAGCGAGCATCCTGTTTGCCGGACAAGGAGTTTCCAGCAAAAGCAGGAAAAAGCAAGCGGGTGCGTGCGATCCGCGACGGTCAGCCGTCGACGCCGAACACGCCCCATTTTGCGTCCGCCCCGACAGCGCCGAGATAGACGCGCCCGCATTCCTGGACGATCTCGTCAGCCATCAAAATGTGCTGCGTTCCCGAATGGATGTCGCGGTAGAAGCGCTGCATGATGCCGTTGTGCAGAGAAGCGCCCCGTGCCGCGCGGTGGGCGAAGGTGCCGACATCCGATATCACGTCATGCACATGGCGCATCGCCAGCTTCACGTCGGCGATTTGTTCAAGTGAAGCTTCGCCGCCTTCTGCGAATGTTTCGGCCATGCTCGTCCATGCCTGATAGGCGAAGGCGCGGGCCGAGCGAAAGCGCGCCTCGGCGCGGGCGAATTCATATTTGAACGTCGTACTTTCGTTCATCTTGCCGAAGGCATCGACGCGCTTGGCGGCAAGCTTGGCCAATTCGTCCAGCATGCGCCGGCCGACGCCCAGCGCCCATGTCGTATGGCCCCATGCCGTATAGCCGACCAGTCCGAGGCTGCCCTGAGGACCGCCGCGCTTGGCATTGCCCTCGTTGAGACCGTAGCAGAGGTGATGCGGCACAAAGAGCTCGTCGGCGTCTTTCAAAGTGTAATCAAAGCTGCCGGTGGCGCGCAGGCCAAGCACGTCCCAATTGCCTTTCAGCTCGATCGTGGCGCGCGGGTGATGGGTGACGACGACTTCCGGCTGGCCGTTCGGCTGCATCACCATGGTCTTGCCGGTCGCGTCGGTGACGAAACAGCCGGAATGGATCCACTCGGCATGCTGGATGCCGCTGCCATAGGCCCAGTGGCCGCGGATCATGTAGCCGCCTTCGACAGGCCGCGCATAGCCGCGCGGCACGCCATTCCCGGCGACCATGACGTCGGGCCCATGCGCAAAGATATCGCTGGCGCCCTTGTCGGAAACGAACAGCGACATCACCCCGCCGACGGCGTTGTTGACGATGACGCACCATCCCGCCGAACCATGCGCCCAGGCGACACGCTCGCCGAGCCGCATGGCGTCGACATGGGAAAGCTCCGCGCCGCCGACTTCCTTCGGCATCATCATGCTGTAGAGCCCGGCATCCTGCAGAAGCTTGAACGTGCCGTCGGCAAGCCGGTTCAGTTGCTCGCTTTCTTCCGCCGCCGCCTCGATTGCCGGCAGGATGCTTTCGACACGCGCCGTCATTTCGGCAAGCGACGGTTTGGCGGCTTGTTTGAGATTGGCAACAGGCATGTTCACGGGCTCCACCCTTGTCTTTCGGTTATCGGGCCAGGCTCAGCGGCCAGGTTCTTCCTCGTGCAGTGTTCCAACGGGGCGGGGGGCCAGCAACCCCCCCAACTGGGGGGATTGTGCGCCTCGCCGTACACTTGAAAGATGCCGGTCGACGGGAATTGAAGCGCGGCCCGCACAAGAACCAAGAGCCGGCTGCGCTGATCTGGGAGTATCGTATTGATGGCTGGCATCAGAGTCATCGGCTTCTGCGGCAACACGCAGAGGCCGTCGAAAACGCGCGCGCTTGTCGAAGCCGTTTCCACCAATCTGCACAAACGCCATGGCATCGACGTCGATATCTTCGATCTCGTCGATGCCGGCGACGGGCTGGGCGCGTATTCGCCGGCCGGACTGAGCGGTCGCGCCAAGGCGATCGTCGATGCGATCGAGAGCGCCGATGCCCTCATCGTCGGCAGCCCGGTCTACAAGGGCTCCTATACCGGCCTGTTCAAGCATGTCTTCGATCTGGTTCAGCCGACCGCACTGATCAATCGCCCGGTGCTGCTCACCGCCACCGGCGGCGGCGCACGCCATTGCCTCGTCGTCGAGCATCAGCTCCGGCCGCTGTTCGGCTTTTTCGAGGCCTGCACCATCCCGACCGCCATCTATGCCAGCGAAGCGGACTTTTCCGACGGCGTGCCCGCAAGTCCCCTGGTGCTTCAGCGGATCGCCGCGGCGGTCGATCAACTTGCGAGCCTGGTCGGGCGTCCCGACTGCGTCGCGGCTGAATAGCAAGGAGTTTCCCAGGATGAACCAGGCAATCGTCTCCAGATCCGCGCCAGCAATGAGCGGCTTCGAGCGCGCCGAGTATGATATCGGCGGCGTCCGCACCGTCGTCCACAGCATCGGCAAGGGCAAGCCCTTGGTGTTTCTTCACGGTGCGGGCACTTTTCCCGGCTTCGAATTCGCCCACCTGCTTGCCGCCGATGCGCGCGTGATCATTCCCTACCATCCCGGTTTCGGCGAATCCGCCGACGGCGAGCACATCGCATCGATCGACGACCATGTGCTGCATTATGCCGACCTGTTCGATCGCCTCGGCCTCGCAGACTTCGACCTTGCCGGCTTCTCGTTCGGCGGCTGGATCGCCGCCGAATATGCCGCGCGCATGAGCAGCAGCCTGCGCCGGCTGGCACTGGTGGCGCCGGCCGGGCTGGTGGTGCGCGCGCATCCTGCGCCGGACCTTTCGACTGTCGCGCCGCAGGATTTGCCGGGCTATCTAACGCATGATCCGCAAGTGGCGATCGGCTATTTCCCGAAGGCACCCGATCCGGCCTTCGACCAGTCGCTTGGCCGCGAAATGATGGCATTCGGCAAGCTTCTCGGCGACGAGCCGCAAGGCAACCCCAATCTTGAACGCTGGCTGCATCGCATCAGCGTTCCGACCCTTTTGCTTTGGGGCAGCGAGGACCGCATGCGCCCGGCAGCCCAGGCGTCCGCCTGGCTCAAGCGACTTCCAAACGCGCGGCTCGAACTGGTGGCAGATGCAGGCCATCTCCTGTTCGAGGAAAAGCCGACGACCGCCGTCGCAATCCTTCGCGACTTCCTCGCCGCATGAAGACCACCGAACCGACATATCTCGAAAAGGACAGATCAATGATTGTGATGCAGGCCGGCGTGACCAAAAGCGAGGAAGCCTATGACGGTGCCAAATGGAGCATTCTTGGCCAGACCTACACGCTGAAACAACAGTCGGATGCTTCGATGGCCTGGCATGCGATCCTGCCGCCCGGCACCTTCGTGCCGCCGCACACTCATCCGACGCAGGACGAGTTCATCTCGGTCTTCGAAGGTCGTCTCGACCTCTGGCTGAACGGCAAGGAAGTCATCGCCAACGCCGGCGATCTCATCCGCCTGCCGATGGGCGAGCCGCACGGCATCTTCAACAAATCCTCCGGTACGGTCAGCAGCCTGTTCTGGGTTTCGCCGACGCGGGCGCTGCGCGGCCTTTTCGAACGCATTCATAATGTCGGCGATCCGGCCGAAGTGGTGCGCATCGCCGCCGAGCACGAGGTCGACTTCCTGCCGCCTCCGGCCTGAAGACATCCATGCCTTTCCCGTTCGCTGCGATTGCGGTGCGCGGGAACCGGGTATGGCCCGGCAATCATGAACGCCGCAAAGGCGCATCAATTCGCGAAAATGAATTTCCGAACAGGGGAACGGACGATGAATTGGGACACGATTTCTGAAACGGACAGATCACGCATAAAACGCTGGCAATTCGGCATGCTGGCGCTGGCACTGATATGCGAGATCTTTCTCGCCGCGGACTGGTACGCCTTTGCGGCGGTCATTCCCTTCATCTCCGAGACACTGCAACTCGATCCGGCTCAAGCCGGCCTGGCGCAGGGCATCTTCGCGTTGACATACGGCCTCGGCATGATCGCGTGGTCGCAGGTCAGCCGCAGCATGAGCGCCCGCAACATGCTCCTGATCGGCCTTGCCGGCACCGGCCTCGGCATGGTGCTGCAAGTCTATGTCCAGAGCTATGGCCAGTTGATCGCGCTCCGGCTTTTCATCGGCTTCTTCGATGCGGCGATCTTCCTCGGCAACATGAAGCTGGTCATCGGCTGGTTCCCGCAGGCGCGGCGCGGTAGCATCGTCGGCATGATCCTGGCTGCCTACAGCCTTGCCATAACGCTCGATTTCGCGCTCGGCATTCCGCTTACCATCGCCTATGGCTGGCGCACATTCTTTGCCCTGCTCGCCGGCGGAACACTGCTTGTCGCGCTTGCAATCGTGTTGTTCGGTCGCAATGGGCCGGCCGAGATCGGCGTGCGTGGTTTTGCCTGGGAAGAGCCGCTGCCACGTGGTGCGTCGATCCCGCTCAGCGCCATCTTCCGCTCGCGGTGGATTTTGGTCGGGGGTCTCGGCATCGCCGCCTGTACACTCGCCATTGCCGGCACGGCGACCTGGGTGGTGCCGGCCTACATAGCGGTCCAGAACATGCCGGTGGAGGATGCCGCCCTGGTTGGGACGCTCATGGGCCTGTCGCAGGTGGTGTTCCTCGTCATCGGCGGCTATGTCGCCGATCGCATCGGCAAGGCCTTCATGATCAAGTTCGGCACGGTGCTGGCGCTGCTGACTGCAATCGCCTTCACGGTAGCCACCATCTATCCGATGGATTTCGGCTGGCTCCTGCTCTTCGCCGGTCTTAGTGGCATTGCCGTCTTCGGCGGCGGCGCGATCTTCTCGCTGCTCAGCGAGAAATATCCGGACGAACTGGCAACCGCCGCCGTCGGTTATGCCGAGGTCTTCGGCGTCGTGTCGAGCTTCCTGTCGCCATGGATGATGGGTCTGGTGATCCGCGCCTCAGGCGGTTCCTTCACGGAGGCGTTCGTAGCGTTCGCGGTCGTTGAGGCGATCTTCCTTGTCGTCCTCGTTATCCTGGCGCGGGAGAATGTCGGGCGGGCAGGGGTCGTTGCTCCGGTCGCGACCAACTGACGGTCAGCAGGATCGCTTTTATCTCCCCTTGCTTTCGAGAGTCCGGGCGCCCGCTAAAGCAGCAAATCGCTGACGGCAGCGCCCGGCGGTCGAGCGCCGACCATCATGCCGCATCGATCTTCTCGACAGCGGCCATCACACCGCGAAGCTCGGCCAAGCCACGAAGACGCCCGATTACCGGATAGCCGGGATGGGTTTTTCGCGATGCATCGTCGATCAATTCATGACCGTGATCAGGGCGCATCGGAATATTCCAGTCCCTGCGTCCTTCGGCCCTGCGGCGTCTGCACTCGGCCATGAGCACGCGCACCAGCGCTACCATGTCGGTGTCGCCGCCGAGATGATCGGCCTCCATGAAGGAGCCGTCGGCTTCCTTGGCGACGTTGCGCAGGTGGGCGAAGTGGATTTTGTCGGCGAAGCGCCTTGCGATCGCCGGCACGTCGTTAGCCGGGTTCGCACCGAGCGAGCCGGAGCACAATGTCAGCCCGTTCGATGGAGATGGCACCGCCGACAGGATGAAGTCGATGTCATCGGCGTTGGAGACGATGCGGTCGAGGCCGAACAGCGGTCGCGGCGGATCGTCCGGATGCACGCAAAGTCGCACGCCCACCTCTTCCGCGGTTGGGACCACCTCGCGCAGGAAGCGGACGTAATTGGCTTGAAGGTCGGTCCGCGACACGTCTCTGTAGCGCTCCAGCATGGCGCGCAGGCCCGGCACGTCGTAGCGATCATAGGCGCCCGGCAGACCAGCCATGATGTTGGCCAGCAACTTTTCCCTGTCGCTTTCCGAAGACCTCTGGAACCAGCTCCGCGCCCGGTTGAGAGTGGTCTCGTCGTGCTCGTCCTCCGTGCCCGGCCGTTTCAGCATGTAGCAGTCGAAGGCCGCATATTCGTGGATATTGAAGCGCAGAGCAGTGCCGCCGCCGGGAAGAGGGGCATCCAGTTGCGTGCGGGTCCAGTCGAGGATCGGCATGAAGTTATAGCAGACCACCTCGATGCCGCACGCGGCAAGATTGCGCAGCGACTGGCGATAAGCATCGAAGATCGGCTCCAACCCGTCGCCGCCAAGCTTGATGCTCTCATGCACCGGCAGGCTTTCCACCACGCGCCATTTCAGGCCCAGCGAGGCTTCGGCCTCGATGATTGCCTGCCGCTTGCGAATTTCCTCGACAGTCCAGACATGTCCGTAAGGAATATGGTGCAGCGCGGTGACGATGCCGCGCGCGCCTGCCTGGCGCACGTGCTTGAGTTCGCAGGCGTCATCTGGGCCGAACCAGCGCCAGGTTTCTTCCATTTCATAAGCTCCGATCGGGCATGTTGTCAGTTTTTGGCGTGGTCACCCACCGGACGATTACGAAACAGCGCGCCCGTCGGCATCGAAGAAGTGCAGATTGTCCTTATCTGCAATCAATCCAATGCTGGTGCCGATCGGCGGCATGTCCCGCTTGTCATCGACGATAAGGCAGGTCTGCCCACCGGGTAGTTCGACATGCATCAGCGTCACGGCCCCTGTGTATTCGTTGAGCGTCACGGTGGCGGACAGCGCGTCGGTCGTTGGCTCGACGACGCGAAGATGCTCGGGCCGTACGCCGACCGAAACCGCATTGGCGGGCAGGGCATGCGTCGGGGATACGAGCTTTGCTTCCGCGGCCGGCAGCAGGTTCATCCTCGGGCTGCCGATGAACTGCGCGACGAAGACATTGTTCGGCTTCTCGTAGAGGTCACGCGGCGAGCCGATCTGTTCGACCTTGCCGTCACGCAGCACCACGATCTTGTCGGCCAGCGTCATCGCTTCGATCTGGTCATGTGTCACGTAGATCATCGTGGTCTTCAGGCGGTGGTGCAGCGCCGCGATCTCGGAACGCATATGGACGCGCAGCTCCGCGTCGAGGTTCGACAACGGCTCGTCGAACAGGAAGACATCCGGGCTGCCGACGATGGCACGCCCAATGGCGACGCGCTGTCGCTGGCCGCCCGACAGCTGGCGAGGATAGCGGTCGAGCAAGGCTTCGAGCTTCAGTGTTGCGGCAGCTTCTCTCACGCGCCGGTCGCGCTCGTCGGCTGGAACTTTGCGAACCTTCAGGCCGAATCCCATATTGTCGCGCACATTGAGGTGCGGGTAGAGCGCGTAGGACTGGAACACCATGCCGACGCCGCGCTTTGCCGCCTGAACGTCGTTCATCCGCCGCCCGCCGATATGGAGTTCTCCGCCGGTGACATCCTCGAGCCCGGATATCATGCGCAACAGGGTAGATTTGCCGCAACCGGATGGCCCGACGAACACGGCGAACTCGCCTTCGTTGACCGTCAGGTCGACGCCCTTGATGATTTCCGTCGCGCCGAAATGCTTGCGAATATCTTTCAGGACTACATCAGCCATTCATATTCCTCGTCAGCCTTTGACGCCGGAAAGCGCAAAGCTTTCCGTGATCTGGCGTTGGGCAATCAGGTAAACGATCAGGATCGGCAGGACTGCGAGCGTGGTCGCCGCCAGTTGCAGGTTCCACAGCGGCAGTCCGTAGCTGTCGTTGAAGTTGGAGAGTGCCAGCGGCAGCGTGAACATCTGCAGCGAACTCAGGAAGATCAGTGGCTCGAGGAACAGGTTCCACGAGAACAGGAAGGTGATGATGGCGACGGCCGCCAGCGCCGGGCGCGACATCGGCAGGGCGATGCGCCACCAGATGCCGATGCGCGAAAGCCCGTCCATCCGTCCGGCATCCTCAAGCTCCCTCGGCAGCGCCAGGAAATACTGGCGCATGAGGAAGGTCGCCATGACGCCGTGCGGTCCGAATGTCGGCAGCAGGATCAACGGCCAGTGCGTGTCGATCAGGCCGAGCGAGCGGATGAGGAAGAAGTTGGGAATGATGGTCACCTCCTCGGGCACCATCAGCGCCGAAACGAGGAACAGCATCAGCAGGCCCGCGCCAGCGAAGCGCATCCGGGCCAGCGCATAACCGGCGAGCGAGGAGATGATCAGCGTCAGCACCGTCACTGCAATCGCGATGTAGAGCGAGTTGAAATACTGCCGGGCGAAGGGCTGATAGGTGAACACCTCGATGAAGTTCTCATAGCGCCAGACGCGCGGCAGCAGCGACGGCGTGCCGAATATCTCGGTCGTGCTCTTGAAGCCGGCCGAGACCATCCAGAGAAACGGAAAGACGAAGGGGATCGCCACGATCAGCAGCGCCAGCGTCCAGCATGTGCGGTAGACAATGTCGATCTGGCGCCGGGTCATTGCGTGCCCCTGCGACGTATCCGAACCTGGATGAGGGTAAGCGCCATGACAATCACGAACATGATCATCGCCAGTGCGGCGGCGTAGCCGACGTTGAAGAATTTGAAACCCTGCTGGTAGATGTAGAAGGCCAGCACCAGCGTGCCGTTCTCCGGCCCGCCGCCCGTCATCTGGTAGATGTGGTCGAACACCTTGAACGATCCGATCGTCGTGATCACCAGAATCACCAGCGTGGTCGGAGCCAGAAGCGGCCAGATGACCATGGTGAAGATCTGCCAGCGGGACGCGCCTTCGAGACGCGCGGCCTCCTCGTAGTCGCGCGGCACGGCCTGGAGTGCTGCGATGTAGAGGATCATGTTCAGGCCGACCATCTTGATGACACGCGTAACGATGACCGCGGCCATCGCCCAGTTCGGTTCACGCAGCCAGTTCGGGCCGGTTATGCCGACGAGCGCCAGCATCTGGTTGATCACGCCGCCTTCGCCCTGCAGCAGGAACTTCCATACGATCGCCCAGGCGATCGCCGACGTGATGACAGGCGCAAAGAAAACGGTACGGAAAAAGACGACGCCGAAGAATGGCCGCGACAGCGCCAGTGCGAGCGTCAGGGCAAGGGCCATATTGAGAGGCACGAGACCGATAGCAAACACGACGGAATTGCGGACGACGTGCCAGAAGTCAGGGTTTTTGAACAGCGCGTCGTTGAAATTGTCCAGCCCGACGAACGTGGCCTTCTGTGACAGGAGGTTCCACTCGGTCATCGAGAAATAGACGACCGCGACAAGTGGGCCGAGGAAGAAGATAAGGAAGCCGATGACGGTCGGGCTGACGAAGAGCCATGCCTCGAGCATCTCCCGGGTCTTCAAGGTCAGCCACGGCGCGCGATCGTCGCGCGTCGTGGTTTCTGGGCGGGAAATATCCATCATCTTCCGCAGGTCAAAGCAGCGGCTGGATGGCTGCGCAGACGCCCTTCAGCGCCTCTTCGACATTTGCGTCCGGCTTCCAGAGTGCGTCCATCTTCGGCGCCATCGCCGCGAATATCTGCGGGACCTTCTCATGTGCCGGGTGTACACGGCCCTTCACGATCGCGGCTGCGATACTCTTCATCTGGTCGGCAGGCACCAGCTTGTTGCTGTTGATGAAGGCGTCGCTCTCAAGAACCGACTTGCGTGCCGGCGGGAAGAACTGCGCCATGATGGCTACGTTCTCCTTCGTCGTCATCTCCGCGACAAGGTCGGCAGCGAGCTGCTTGTTCTTGCCCTGTTCGAAGACGACCAGCGCGGCCTGTCCAATGACCGGAGCCTCGCCTCCGGGACCGGTCGGGAGAGGCGCGATGCCCCACTTGAAGCCGGCCTCAGGCATCTTGGAGGCCCGCGATATCTGGTTGACCGTCATGGCGGAATTTCCGGAGAAGTAGTCTCCCTGTTCGCCAGGCGGCACGATCGTCTTGTCCTTGAAGACCATGTCGTGAAGCTGCTGCACGGCAGCGACTGCCTCCGGCTTGTCGAAGCCGCATTGGCCATCGGCCCACATCTCGCCGCCATAGGCGCGGATCGGAGGCAGCACCGCATGCGTCATGCGTGATGCATAGCCTTCGCCATCCTTGAATTCGAACGCCCACTTGCCAGGGTTTGCCTCGACGAGCTTCTTCGACACTTCCTGGAACTTCTTCATGTCCCACTCGCCCTTAGCGGCGAGCGCGCCCGGGTCTTCGAGACCTGCTTTGTCGAACATGTCCTTGTTGTAGTAGATCATGAACGGCGAGGTCGAGAATGGGATGCCGTAGACGGTTTCGCCATTCTGCCAGAGCGCCATGGCAGGCTGCGAGAAGTCGGCGAAATCATAGCCTTCCGCTGCCTTGACGGTCGGCCCGATATCCATCAGCAGGCCGGCGTTTTCGAAGGCGGGGGCTGCGTCTTCCATCATCCAGGCCGCATCCGGCGGATTGCCGCCGGCAACCTGGAAGGTCAGCTTCTGCGTATAGTCGGCGACGGGCACCGTCTCGAACTTCACGGTGACGCCGGGATGCTTGGCGATGAACTTTTCAGCGATGCCGTTCAGCATCTTGAGATGGGCTTCGCTGCCGGTCCAGACGGTCACGCGCAATTCCTGCGCGAGCGCTGCCCCGGACATCAGGCAAAGTGCCAGTGTGGAAGCGATTATTCCTGTTCGTGCACCTTTCATGGGTTCCTCCCCTTGGTGGTTAATCGTTATTGTTTATGTGTGCATGCGCAACGTTTGCGGACGGGCTGAAAGCCCCGTCATGCGGCTTCTCCCGGCAATGTTCCCGGAGCGTCGCCGATCGACCAGCCGCCATCGACGGGGATGTTCACGCCGGTGACGTAGGCGGCTGCATCGCTGCAGAGAAAGATGTAAGCGCCGACGAGATCCTCGGGCATGCCATGACGTCCGACCGGAATTTTGACGGCGACTGCGCGGCGGAATGCGGCGTCGCTGTAGCGGAGAGCTGTCGCTTCAGTCTCGATCGCGCCCGGCGACACGACGTTCATCGTCACGCCGCGCGGGGCAACGTCACGCGCCAGCGCCCTTATGGCTGTCAGCTGGGCAGATTTGAGCGAGGCGTAGACGATTGTTTCGGCGCGGGGACGGCTCGCCATGATGCTGCCTGTGGCAACGACGCGGCCCCAGCCGCGCTCGGCCATCGGCGGCAGGAATTTGCGCGCGAGAGTAATCAGCGCCGTGAAATTGGAGGCGACATGCGCCTCGATATGCGCCGGATCGGCGTCGTGCCAGGGGATGCGGCGCTCGATGGCGGCATTGGAAATGAGGATGTCTATTGGTCCTACCGTCGAGAGAACGTCATCGGCGAAGCTGTCGACAGCGGCCGGCTTGGTGAAATCGGCCTTGAAGACGGGCGTGCTGCCTCCCACCTCGCGGGCAGTGGCCTCGGCTCCGCCGGCATCGCCGAAATGGTGGATGACGATCTCGGCGCCCTGTGCTGCCAGGCCAAGTGCGACGGCGCGGCCGATGCCCGAACTGGCGCCGGTGACGAGCGCACGACGCCCCTCGAGTGAGAAGCGGCCTGCGCTCATTGGCGTCTGCCTTCGAGCTTGTCGGCGACTTCCAGAGAGGCGATGTCGGCGGCCTTGAAATGTGATTTGATCTTCGCTTCAGCAAGGTCGGCGTCGCCGGCGGAGATTGCGTCGAGAATCTCTTCGTGGCGCTTGATCGTCTGTCGCCAGTCGGCATCGGTCCGGTTCGAGCGCCGGGAGAACAGTTCGGAGACCTCGCGCTGCACTGAGCGAAGCCCTTCCATCTGAACACGTATCATCGTGTTTCCGGTCGCCATCGCCAGTCCGAGATGGAACAGGATATCGGCCTCCGTGAAACCCGCGGGATCGAGCAGGGACGTCTTCATGTCCTCGATCGCCTGGGTCATGGCCTTCAGCCCTTCGGGATCGCGGCGTTCGGCTGCAAGGCGAGCGATGCCGGTCTCGATGACGCGGCGCATTTCGTTGGCTTCCTGCAGGCTCTTCAGGCTGGAGCGGACCGCATAGCCGTAGATTCTCTCCATCGGCTCGCCGCTGATCGCTTTGGCCCGCGCTACCTTGCCTTGCTGGGTGAAGATCAATCCGGCAGCGGTCAGCTGGCGCAGTGCCTCGCGGGCGATCGGCTTGGACACGCCGAACTCACGCGCGATCTCGCCTTCGGGCGGCAAAGGCTCGCCGGGCTGGATGCGCCCGTCGAAGAGCGCTGCCGCAATCGCGTCCGACACGCTGTCCGCCAGGCGCAAGGGGCTTGCCTGCTTCGCTGAAAAGAACGGCTTCTTTGTTGTTGTCGCGGTCATTTGTTTTCCCAATTCAGGTTTGTTAGCACGACATCATAAAACTTAGCAACTAAGTTTATCAGTTGCCAAGCTGCTTGGCGATCGCTAGAACTGATGCATCGCACCTGCCGATAATACGGAACAGACGAAAAATCATGGACGTCGCGAGCCCCATAGTCTCAGACAAGATACGTATCACCGACGTTATCGCTCATCCTCTTACACAGAACCTGCCCAATCCCACCGTCACGTCGTGGGGTACCTATAGCCAGGTTTCGATCGTGCTGGTCGAGGTCAGGACGGACCAGGGGCTGGTCGGCGTTGGCGAAACGCTCGCGAGATTTGCACCCAAGGCCTATGCCGAACTGATCGAGACCTTGCTCAAGCCCCGGCTCGTTGGCCAGGATGCACGCGACATCCGTGGCCTGTGGCAGCAGATGCGCCGCGCGCTTTCCGGCCGGGCAGGCGGGATGCTGATCGAAGCGATTGCCGGCGTCGATATTGCGCTGTGGGACATACTGGGCAAGGCGGCGAATATGCCGATCGCAAAACTGCTCGGCGGCATGGGACGTGACAGGGTCGACGTCTATGCCGCCGCTGTGAACTGGATCGAAGACGACGCGGCTGACCGCGAACTCGAACGTTTCATCGCGGATGGATTTCCACGCATCAAGGTCAAGGTGGCCAAGCCGGTTCGCGATGCCTGCAGGCGCGTCGAGCGGCTGCGCAAGCGGGCAGGGGACCGGGTCGAACTCTGCGTCGATGCCAACTGGGCCTACAATCTCGAAGAGGCTGTCGAGGTCAGCAAGGCGCTGGCTGCAAACGGCTATTTCTGGTTCGAGGAACCGCTCGCGCCTGAAGACGAGGACGGCTATGAGGCGCTTCGTGCGCGCTCCGAAGTCCCGATCGCGGCAGGCGAAAGCAACTTCACCGTGGACCAGGCGCAGCGGCTGATAGCAAACCGCACGCTTTCCTACGTGCAGCCTGACGTCGCGCGCTCTGGCGGCATCTCCGAAACAATGCGGATTGCTCAATACGCCAACGTCCACAATATCGGCTATGCCCCGCATATCGGCATGTCCGGGATCGTCTGCGAAACCGCAAGCGTGCATCTGGCGGCGGCGATGCCGAACTTCAGGCTGCTGGAATGCGAATGCGACGGCAGCCCGTTCAAGACCGAACTTGCAGATCTGAAGCCCGGCTGCCTGCGCCAGAACGACGGCACTCTCGACGTGCCGGACAAACCGGGACTCGGCATCGAAATCGATTGGCAAGCCGTCGCCAGGCTCCGCACCGCATGAGGCACTTATCGTGACGTCCAAGAGCATTTCGGAAACCGCCGAAGCAATGCGCCTAGCGCTCCTGCGCGTCGACCCGGCGCTCAGCCGGTTCGATCCGCTCCCGCGCATAATTTCGCTGGACGACTTTTCGCGCGGCCATTGCGGTTGGTCGCAGCTGGTCGGCAATTACGAGGACCATCTCGACACGATGCTGCCGGGCTATGCCCAGCATTCGAGCGCAATGCTTTCGACACTCGGCCATTGGGAGGCGGGGTCGCATGGCGGCATGGATTCATCCTATGCTCTGAAGATCGCAACCCGGCCAAAGCCCGGCGCGCAGAACGTGGCGATCAAGCGTCACACGTTCCGCAAGCGCGGCCCTATCCGGTTCGAGGCCTATTTCACTTTCAAGCCCGAGGCCAACGAACTCAAGCTGTCGGAGACTGACGTCCGGTCCGTAGGCTTCCTCTTCGACCTGCAGGGGGGAGACCAGGATGCGGATGCGCAGCGTGTGATGCCGCATCTGCGCTTTCTCAACGCTGCCGATGGCAAGCACTGGCAGAAGTGGCAGTACAAGCGCGAGACGACGAAGTTCAAGGCGGTCGGCCCGGAGGATAAGACGTTGAGCCACTACCATCTCTCGCCGGATGGATGGCTCGACCTGCCCAATGCCGAACAGCGGCTTTGCTATAATGAGATTCCGACCAAGGTGAACTGGAGCTACCTGCGGTTTGATTTCGATCTTGAGACGATGAAAGCCACCGGCTTCCAGTGCAATGACCGAAACTTCGACCTTTCCGGCTTCGATTCGATCCGCATCCCGGCGATGAAGAACCTCTGGTGTATGCTCAACTTCTGCCTGTTCGTGGAGACCGACGTAGCCAAGCGGGCCTTCCTCTATGTCGACTCCATCTGCATCTCTGGAGACTTCTGATGCTGCCCGAAAACATAACTGCGGTCATTGCCCGCAACGAGCGGTGGACCGGCGAGGCGGCATGCGAGCCCTACGAGGCCGGATGGGCGCGCGAGGCCGTCTTCTTCGTCCGCGCGATCAACCCGCCTATTGGCCCGGCCCCCATGGCCTGGGTGGAGATTTCGCCCGACGGCATGCGCTGGATTCGCGAAGGCGCGGAGTTCCGCATGCCTTCCGAGCGCGACGGTATCGCATGCGCTCGCATTGCGCATTTCGGCAACTGGCTGCGCGTCGCGACGAAATTCGAGGACGGCGCGGAATGCACCGTCCTTGTCACGCTTCACCTCAAGGCTTGAAACCTTTTCACCCGAGATAAGCGCCTTGCGCGAGAAGTTCTCGGCGAATGTCCGCATAGTCGACATGGCGAGGCGTGCCGCGATTTCCGATCGACAGCGCTGCCGCGACGCCTGCCGCCTGGCCAAGTGCAAAGCATGGAGGCATGACACGGATTGCGCTGAGCGCTTCGTGCGTCGCCGATACCGCCCGGCCCGAGACCAGCAGCCCATCATGGCGCTTCGGCACCATGACCCGGTAGGGGATCTGGTAGACATTGGCGGTCGGCAACGCCTCGGCGGTGCCGCCGCCTGAGCCAGCAGGATCGTGAATGTCGAGCGGATAGCCGCAAAGTGCCACCACATCATCGAAGGCGCGTCCGCTGCGCAGGTCATCCAGCGTCAACTCGTAGTCGCCCTCGATGCGGCGTGTCTCACGCACGCCGATCTGCGTGGCGGTATCGCGCAGTTCCGCATTCTCGAAGCCCGGCAGTTCCTCACGGAAGAAGCGCAGCAGCGCCATCGTCTGCTCACGCCCCTGCATCTCGGCTTTCGTCAGGTCGCCAGCGTCGGCACCGTTGAGCTTGAGCACGCGACCCGTATTGATGCGCCAGACACCAGGCTCCATCGTCTTGTAGAGCCCGATGCCGCGCCGTGGCGCGGGGAAGCGGCCCGCGGCGGTCGCCGCAGCCACTATAGAGGCATAGGGGCGGAAGTCTTCGGGATGCCCTGCGACATAGGCCTCCACGGCGGCATCGTCGACATTTTGGACCCGGAAGAACAGCGTCTGCGGCTGTGCGAGGCCGTCGCTGTCGCGGCCGTGACGGGTGTGGACGCCGGCGTAGTGAGCAACGTCGCCGTCGGCCGAGCAATCGACGACGATGCGCGCCCGCGCTGCGCGGAGGCCGCCTTTTCCGGCGCAGACGACGCCTAGCACGCGCGGATTGGCGATATCGGGATCATCGACGATCGCATCCACCACCATTGTGTGGAGGAGCAGGTCGACACCTGCCTCCACACACATGCGCTGCGCGACGATCTTCGCGGCCTCGGGCTCGAAAGGCGTTACCTTGTCGTGGCCATAGACAATGAAGCCGCTGTACGGCGAACCGGCGGGCACCTTGCTGGGATGCATGGCGCCGCCGACTTCTATCATGTTCTGCACGAATTCTTCGAAGACGCCGCGGATGAGCTGCTCCGACCCGTCGAGCGAGTAGGACGTCATGCATGGGCCAACAAGTCCGGCGGTGAGATTGCCGCCGAGAAAGCCGTAGCGTTCGACCAGTCGCACCCGCACGCCGAGACGCGCCGCAGCGATGGCTGCGGAAATTCCCGAGGGTCCGCCGCCGATGACGAGGACATCGACCTCGTCGAGTTCCGGGATATGCGACGAATAGGCGTATGTGCGTTCGGTCTGCAGCATCGTCGTCTCCAGGATCAGCGGAACATCGACCCGCCATCGACGTCGAGGGCGGAGCCATAGGTGAAGCTCGCGGCGTCGGAGCAAAGGAACATGATGGCGGCCGCCATGTCGGTCGGCTTTCCCATGCGCCGCATTGGAAGATTTGCGGCGATGCGGTCCTTCAGCGCCTGGTCGATATGCGAATGCATGGGCGAATCGGTCGGGCCGGGATTCAGCGCGTTGATCCGCACTTTCTTGCCCGCCAGTTCGCGCGCCATCGACTTCACCAGCGACAGGGTTCCGGCTTTTGACGCTGCGTATGCGGTATCGGCAATGAGCCCGCCACCTCCGCAGACGCCCGCGTCGGACGCAACACAGACGATGTTGCCGCCTTGCGGATTTTCGAGGAAGCGCTTCACGCCGGCCTGTACGGTGAAGAACGTGCCGAGCAGGTTGACGCCGAGCACGCGCTCCCAATGCGCCCAGTCCTGTTCGAATATCCGCTTGGCGGTGATGACGGCGGCGCATGTCACCACATTGTCGAGACGCTCAAGCTTCTCGTCGCAATAGGCGAAGGCCTTCGAGATGCTGTCGGGATTGCTGACATCGACGGTCACGGCATGGATTTTCGCGCCACTTTCGCGCAGCGCTCCGGCATGCTGCTCAAGCCCCTTGGTGTCGCGGTCGCACATGATGACCTCCGCGCCTTTGGAAGCGAAAGCGCGTGCGGTTTCGAGCCCCATGCCGCTGGCTGCGCCGGTAATCAGTACGGACCGACCGGCGAAGGCGTCGTTTGCGAATGTGGCGTAGTTATCAGTCATATCCACTCCATTGATGTCGGGAATTGCGGCCGCTCAGGCCAAGTAGAGGCTGCCATTCACGTTGAGAGTGGGTGGCGTTGATGTAGCTGTCATTGGTCGAAGGCGAAGAACCGAGGCGACGTTGTCATGTGACAAGTAACTTAGCTGCTAAGTTGAGTAGTTGTAAAGTAGGTCTGTATCGTCCTCGGCGGATCGACTGAATGCCGGGTGGACAGCAGCGCAACGGGCGAGGGAACGCGGCCTGAACACCGCCGAAAGTCATGTCGAAAAGCGCTTGCAGAGGTTCCGCCACCCTGCGGCCTGATAACCGTACTCGACGGGCATCCGGCAACCCTGGCATGGCTTGGGTCGATGCGCGGACATCGCACGCGGTCACTGGGTGTCGAGCATTTCGGCCAAACCGGAACGATCGCCGATCTCTAAAGGCGTCATGAGATAGATGCCGCAGGCATCCTGAAAGCTGCCGAGGTGCTTATTCCGGGCGGGCCCATTCGTCATGGGTTAGGTATTCTGAGTCCAACTAATCGTACGTGACTGCGCCCGTCCGTGTGTTTCAAAACCTCACGATCCGGGCGCGCCAAACGTGCTTCTGCAGGCTGTTGCGGTCATCGACGATCGACCGCGGTGTCAGCCTCTATTGCATGCGGGCGGCCGCTTGCCGAACCAGTTCCATCCGACGCTGTTTGGCGACCTTGATCCGGTCTTGTGAGATAGCCAGGACTGCCGGCGAGGCGGTGTCGGGGGAGCCCGCATTGAACGGCGGCTGCGGATTGTATTCGAGCCGTAACTGGATCGTCTCCGCCGCCGTCGGATCCACCAGATGCGCAATAACGGTGAGTGCGAGATCGATACCAGCAGTCACGCCGCCTCCGGTCAGCCGGTTGCGGTCGACGCAAACCCTCTCGCGGGAAAGCTCAACGCCCAGCAGAGGCAGGGCTTCGCGAGCGCTCCAGTGCGTGGCTGCCCGGTATCCCTTCAACAAACCCGCGGCGGCAAGCACGAGGGATCCAGTACAGACCGATGTGACGAATCTTGCGCCTTCGGCCTGCCTGCGCAGGAAATCCAGCACCTCATCGTCACCCAACAGATCGTCCGTGCCGTAGCCGCCGGGCACGCAGATCACGTCGAGCTGCGGGCAGTCGGCGAAGGTGGTCGTCGGCGGAATACGCAACGGCGTGTCGCTCTGCACAGGCTCTAGTGTCTTCCACACGAGATGGACTTTCGCACCAGGCAGACTCGAAAAGACCTGAAGCGGCCCGGTCATGTCCAACTGGGTAACAAGGGGGAAGACCAGCAAGCCGATCTGCAGGGAATTGGACATTGGTAACCTCTGATTGAAACTTGACATGGGGAATTTGCCATGATTTGCCTTTATCCAAAATGCCATAGTTCCCTTAATTACGGACATTGAACTTGATCGCCATTCTGATCTTTCCGGGCTTCCAGCTGCTCGATGCATCCGGCCCTGCATCCGTCTTCGAGTTGGCGCAACGTTTCGCCCAAACCGGGCCAAACGTGTGCATGGTGGCGGCGCGTCCGGGCCCGGTGAGGAGCTCAGCCGGTATCGAGCTGGTCGCGTCGGGGTTAAAGGATGACGGCTCTATCTCAACGCTCATCGTTGCAGGCGGGCTGGGCGTGGAAGAGGCTGCGGATTGCGGGAAGACGCTGTCTTTCGTACGGCGCCTTTCCGAACGGGGTGCGCGCATAGCTAGCGTCTGTTCGGGTGCCTACGTCCTGGCAGCCGCGGGCCTCCTGAATGGCCGAAAGGCGACGACACACTGGTCACGGACGCAGGACTTCGTCTCGCGGTATCCCGAAGTGCGATTGGACCCCGACCGGATATTCCTGAACGAAGGTAATATCTGGACCTCTGCCGGAATCACCGCCGGCATCGACCTTGCACTGGCGATGGTTTCCGAAGATTTCGGCGAGAAGGTCGCAAAGAGCGTCGCCCGACAGCTTGTGCTGTACCATCGCCGCAGTGGTGGGCAGTCGCAATTCTCGTCATTGCTGGAATTGAAGACGCCGAACGGCCGCTTTGGCCCGTTGTTGTCGTGGGTGCGCGAGAACCTCGACAAGCCACTCAACGTGGAAACGCTTGCCGAGCGCGCGGGCATCAGCCCCCGCCATTTCGCGCGGGTGTTTACCGCCGAAACGGGGTGCACACCATCGAAGGCGATCGAGAGATTGCGGCTCGAAGTGGCCCGCGAGCGGGTGCAGTCGTCGGGCGAACTGATTGAGCGCGTCGCGGAGACCACCGGCTTCGGGGATGCCGAGAGGATGCGGCGTGCTTTTGTCCGCGCATTCGGCCATCCCCCGCAATCCGTGCGCCGGGAATCCCGCACTGGCTAGGTTGCAGAGCCTAAGAGGGTGTCTTCGTATCGCCAAATGTGAGAGCCGGGCTTGGCCTGACGCCGGATCTCACGCTTGCACCCGCCGGGCAGATATCGCGGGGCTAATTCGGTAGGCACCCTGGGCCAAACTCGGCCTATGCCGAACACCTTTAAGCCTTTCTGGAGATGAGATGCACTTCCGCCCTGGCATGGCAGGAATTGATGGAAATCCGGCATTGCGGATATCTGACGTCGGATTTAACCTTCCGACCATAGGCAAAAAATTGCCGAGCAAGTCCAGGCTGGCGCACGATGGCCGTGCGTGCCGAGGACCGCAAAAGCGGGCTCTATAATGGGAACAAGAATGAAGATGCCGAAGGAATTCACTTGCCTTTCTTGCGGTGCGAACGGCCGTGACTCGCTCACCGCTCCCGCCACCTCTCTTTCCGTAAGGGGCGTATCTGCGGCGGTGCGCTCAGCGACCAATTAGGCCCGCTCACAGACCTTGCCGGCCCGAGTTCGGTCATTGCCGCAAAACTAACCTCTGTGGAATTCTAGGCGCTGGGCAAGTCGCTCAACGACGGGATTATTGCGGCCAACCATCAGAACAAGGCCGATGTCGGCAGCCAGATCGCCCGCAGCTGGTGTGAGGCGGAAGGCCTGGACGTTCTCGTAGGCATCGGCACCTCCGCTGGGGCTGGCAGTTCAGGCGCTGCCGGGCGAAAGAGCAAGCTCGTTACTCTGCGCCCCAACATATTTTTCAGACCATTCTGGGCGGGAAATTTTCCGCCACACGCCCGTTCGACCAGACACGCGGCGAACGACAGATCACGCAATCACCCGCCAGAAAAGGAGAGGTCATGCTGACCCCATCGCAAATCGACGCCGCCATTTCCCAGAACTGGGAGCGCCAGATCGAATGGCTGCGGACCCTGACGCAGTTTCCCAGCGAACGCGGCCTTGAAGGGCCCTGCCAGGACTGGATCGCCGGCTCGTTCCGCGAACGCGGATGGAACGTCGACCGCTATATGCTGTCGGATGTGGCGATGAGCACGCTGCCAGGTTTTTCGCCGGTCACCGATACGGATTACGAAAAGGCGGTGCAGGTGGTCGCGGCCATTCGCGCTCCGAACCCGGTTGGCCGCAGCCTTATCCTCCAGGGCCATGTCGATGTGGTGCCGACTGGACCGCTGGAGATGTGGTCGCATGCGCCCTATGGCGGGGAGATCGTCGATGGCAAGCTCTATGGGCGCGGCACCTGCGACATGAAATCCGGCGTAGCCGCCATGGTCTTCGCGCTCGATGCCTTGCGCACCGCTGGTTACCTGCCGGGAAGCGACGTCTATGTGCAGACGGTGACGGAGGAGGAATCCACCGGCAACGGCGCTCTGTCGACATTGGCGCGAGGTTATCGTGCCAATGCTTGCCTCATCCCCGAGCCAACCGGCTTGCGTATCGGCCGCGGCCAGATCGGTGTCATGTGGTTTCGCCTGTCGGTGAAGGGCATTCCGGCCCATGTCGTCGAAAGCGAGCAGGGCACCAATGCTATCCTCTCCACCTACCGCCTGATCGAGGCGCTGCAGGCCTTCACCCTGGAACTCAACGATCGGGTCAAATCCCATCCCTGGTATTCGAAGCTCAGCTCGCCGATTAATTTCAATCCAGGCAAAATCCGAGGGGGCGACTGGGCAAGCTCGACACCTGCCTGGTGTGAATTGGATTGCCGCATCGCCGTGCTGCCCGGCACGCCGCTGGACGCTTTCCGCCAGGAGATCATCGATGTGGTGATGAAGGCCGCCGCCGCAGACCCCTTCCTGGCAGCCAATCCGCCCGAGGTTATCTGGAACGGTTTCCAGGCCGATGACTACATTCTGGAGCCTGGCGGCGAATTCGAGACGGCGGTGCGCGCCGCTCATCTGGCGACGACCGGCCAAGACGCTGAAGACTGGCTGATCACCGGCGTCACCGACAGCCGTTTCTACGGCCGCTATTACGACATTCCGAGCCTCTGCTACGGCGCCAGAGGCCTGCGCGCCCATGGCTTTGACGAATATGTCGAGCTGGAGAGCGTCAGGCAGACCACTCGCGTCATCGCCGATTTCATCCAACGCTGGTGTGGCCTTCGGGCGATCTGAGAGGGAAGGGCATCATGATAGACCGGAAATCGCAGTCGACCCGCGCCGCCATCGGCTCGTTCGTCGGCACCACCATCGAATGGTATGACTTCTACATTTATGGCTTCGCGGCAGCCTTGGTCTTCGGGCCGCTGTTCTTTACCGGGGCCTCGCCGTATATCGCGACGCTGTCGGCTTTTGGCACCTTTGCGGTTGGCTTTTTCGCCCGGCCGCTTGGCGGACTGATCTTCGGCCATCTCGGCGACCGAATGGGCCGTAAGAACATACTGGTCATCACGCTTGTCATGATGGGCTGCGCTACGGCTCTGATCGGCCTGCTGCCGACTTATGCCGAAATCGGCTTCTGGGCGCCGGTGCTGTTGGTCGCGCTGCGCGTCTTGCAGGGGATCGCGGTCGGAGGTGAGTGGGGCGGGGCAGTGCTTTTGGCGGCCGAACATGCCCCGAAGGGGCGACAGACCTTCTTCGCCTCGTTCGCCCAACTCGGCAGCCCCGCCGGCCTGGTGCTGGCGCTGCTCGCCTTCCGCGTTGCCGGGCTCGTCGACTCGGAGGTATTCCTGAGCTGGGGTTGGCGCGTGCCCTTCCTGGTCAGTATCGCGCTGCTCGTCGTTGGCCTCGTTATCCGCCTCAACATCGAGGAAACGCCCGAATTCGAGGCGATGAAGAAAAGCGCCCAGACCTCCGCGATGCCAGCGGCGGAAGTTTTCCGCGACTGGCGCAGCGCTATCTTCCTCGCCATGGGTGCCAATACCTTCGGCATTGCGGCAGTCTACTTCTACAACACCTTCCTCGTCACCTACGCGACGCAATATGCCGGCATCGACCGCTCGACCATTCTCGAAGCATTGTTCTGGACGGCGATCGCGCAATTCCTCTTCCAGCCGCTCGGCGCCCGCATTTCCGAGAAAATGGGCAATGAGGGGCTATTCTTGAAAATTTGCTTAGCCGGTGCGATGCTGACGCCTTATCCTCTGTTCATGGTCGTCGAAACCGGCAATTACGCTCTGATTCAGATCGGACTGATCGTCAATATCATCTTCGGCGCCTTCTCCTATGCCGTCATCGCCGGCTATATCTCACAGATATTCCCTGCAAGGGTGCGCTACAGCGCGATCTCTATTGCCTATCAGTTCTGCGCGGCGCTTGCCGGCGGCCTAACTCCGGTGCTGGGTACGGTGCTGGCGCAAGAGTTCAAGGGAGAGTGGTGGCCGCTTGCCGTCTTCGCCAGCGCCCTTGCCGGTGTCTCGTTCGTCTGCGTCTCGCTGCTTGATAGATATCGACGAGGGGAATTGGGACAGAGATGGAGCGGACAGAATAGTGGGAGCGAGGAGGTCAAGGCGTGATCTTCGTTAGGAAAACCGACCTGCAGAAACCATCCATTGTTTGCTGATCGACCAAACGCCGTCTGGCCTTAACGTGCAAGCAGGGCATCGAGGCACGACCTTCACCCCGCAGCGAAAGCCAGAAGCACGATGGTGGCAACGACATCTCCGTTGCCACCATTAGGACGTTTGCTATCCGCCGACACTTTTTTCAGTGACGTGTTAAGGATTGAAATCTCCAGGCGAACACGTTGCTTTGATTGATCAAACCGCCTGATCCTGGAACGCCTTGGACATCAGCATCGAGTGTATGAGTGCCGCGCGCGGCGCGATGGCCGAGACGAGGATGTGCTCATGAACCGCGTGGGCGCCGGCGCCATTCAAGCCAAATCCGTCGAGCACAGGAAGGCCGAGCGCCGCCAGGAAGTTGCCGTCGGAGCCACCGCCGCGCGAGGTTTCGCCAAGATCGAGGCCGAGCGCTGCGCCGAGTGCCTTTGTGGCATCGTAGAGGCGGGCAACTTGCTTGGTCTTCGCGAAAACCGGCCGGTTGAGTTCGCCGGTGATTTCGAGTTCGACGTCCGGCGTTACCGCCTTGCGGGTCGTAAGCTCGCGCAGCAAGCGGTCGGCGCTTTCCGGGCAGGTCGCGCGCATATCGACACCGAACGTCGCGAAAGCGGGAACCACGTTGAGGCGGGTTCCACCCTGGAATGTCCCCACGTTGAACGAGGAACCTTCGTTATTGTTGTTCATCGCTTCGATCGCAACGATCTGGTGAGCGAGTTCGTGGATAGCGCTGCGCCCATCAGACAGGTTGCCGCCTGCATGGGACGAACGGCCATGCGCTGTGAAGGTAAAGAACGCGACGCCCTTGCGGGCGGTGATCAGCGTACCGGGATCGCCGAAGGCCGGTTCCGGGATCAGGTTGAAAAACGCCTCGGAGCCGATTTCCTCGATTGTGGCGCGGGAAGCCCCGCTACCGGTTTCCTCGTCGCCATTCAGGTAGACGACGATCGGCCGCGGCGGCACCAGTCCCTGGCTTGCAATACGGCGCAGTGTTTCGGTTGCAAGGAAAGAGCCGGCCTTCATATCGAAGATGCCCGGTCCATAAACCTTGTCGCCCTCGCGTTTTACCGGCATGGTTTCCAGCGTGCCGGCAGTCCAGACCGTGTCGATATGACCCAAGAGCGCGACCGGCTTGCCGCTCGATCCCTCAGGCGCATAGGTGAGCACGAGCTGGCCGGCGCCTTTCTCGCAGGCGGGAATTCGGCGCCGCTCTACCGGGAGCCCTTCGAAACTTGCTTCCACATGGTCGTAGAAGATGTCGATCAGGTCGTGCCGTTCGGACGGGGTTTCGAACTTTACCCAGCGGATGATCCCTTCGAGAAAGGCTTCCGCGTCGATATCCTTGGGCTGAATGATGTTGTCGTACTGCATTGATTCCTCACGCTGCCGTTGTCTCGCTGCCACCGAGGCGGAAACCGTAATGTTCCAGGGCAAACTCTTCGGTGATGTAACCGTCCACCAGATCCGCTTCGACCTGAGCCCGGTCGCGCAGCGCCGGATCGCCCCAGCCGCCACCGCCCGGAAGGCGGATTTCGACGATGTCGCCGGCAACCAGCGACATGGAGCTGGTCGCATCAAGCTGGATGACCTCGTCGCCGCGAACGACGAAAAGCGATGCACGGCTCGCGTCGTGTCCCTTCTCGCTGCCCTTGGGCGGCAGGCGGAAACGGTCGGAGTAAAGGCTGAGGATGACGTCGTCGGACTGTATTCGATATCGGCGGAAGATGCCCATGCCGCCGTTGAACTGCCCCGCGCCCATCGAATTCTGAACGAGGCCGAAGCTTTCCATGCGCACATGCGGGTGCAACTGTTCGATCGACTCCGCCGGCGTGATCCGGCATGACGACAAGACGTGGTCCGTGGCGTGGATGGCATCGTAGCCCTTCGCCGCGCCCCAACCGCCGCCGAGTACGTCGAGATGGATCGCTGCCGTCTTGCCGGGTTGAGTATGCGAGAGGAAGAAGGCGGTCGTCGCGTTGTTGCCCTGGGCCGGAGTTCTTTCCGGAAGCGCCTGGCCGAGCGCATTGTGGACTGCATCGAGCGCCCGGCAGCCAGAGGTCCCGCGCGCCCGCACCGCGGCGCCCGGCCGCGGATTAAGCACCGATCCCTCCGGGAATATCAGCGTCAAAGGCCGGTTGCAGCCGTCGTTGGCGGGCATTTCAGTATCCGCCAGGATGCTTCTGATTGCTGTGACCGCCGCCGCGATGCTGCTGGCGATCGGTGAATTGAACATGCTGGGCAGTTGTTCCGCAGAGCCAGTGAAGTCCAGTACCGCCTCATCGCCCTTGATTGTGACGTTGACGCAGATCTTCACCGCCCCTGCGTCGAAGTTGCGGCCGTTGCTGTCGATCCAAGCCTCACCGTACCAGCTGCCATCCGGAATTTCGGCGATCGCCGCGCGCATCCGCCGTTCGCTGTAATCGAGCACTTCCGACATGGCTTCGGTCACATGGTCAATGCCGTAACGGCGGACGAGATCGAGCACGCGCTCGGCGCCGATGCGGTTTGCGGCAAACTGGGCGTCCATGTCGCCGCGGCCGATATCGGGCGTGCGGATGTTGGCGAAGATCATCCGCTCGATCGTGCCGCCATTCCAGTCGCGGTGGATATTTCCGCGTACCGGCGGAATGACGATGCCTTCCTGGATCAGTTCGATCGCCGCAACGTTGACGCCGACCGTGCCGCCGCCGATATCGAGATGGTGGGCGGTGCTGCCGGACCATGCGATCAGCTTTTTGTCGAAGAAGATCGGCGTGAAAAGAATGATGTCGTTGAGATGCTGGCCGCCGCTATAGGGATCATTCAGCAGGATGAAGTCGTCCGGCCCGATGTCCGTCATATCGACTGTATCGGCCGCCGCCCGGAACGACCCGTTCAGCGCAGCCGTCTGCATGGGGATCATGTCAGCCTGTCCGATGACCCGTCCCTCGGCATCGAGAAGCGCCGTGGAGCAGTCGCGCGCCTCGCGAACCACCGCAGAAAAGGCAGAACGGATCAGGTTTCTCGCCATCTCGTCCGCGGCGGCCTGGAAGCCGCGCGCTATGATCGTCAGGATCGTCTTGTCCGTGCTCATCGCTTGTCCCTCAGTAGTAGATCGCCGCTCGGCAGGCACTCGGCTTCCCAGCCTGCCGGCACGACGACGGTCGATGTCGGTTCGGCCAGAATGGCAGGTCCGCTGACCTTGCCGCCTACGGCTATGTTTCTGCGCAGTGCAAACTGCGCCTGATGCCGCTTGCCGCCGAGCTGCACATCGATCATGTCGCTGCCTGCGGACGATGCCGCAGCCTCCGGCACCGGCGTGGTCACGCCGTCTGCGCCTGCCTTGTAGAGACGCAGACGGTAGGCCACGACTTCAACGTCGAGCGATCCACGCGCATAGCCGTAGCGAAGGCGGTGTTCGTCCTCGAAAAGCTGGCGCAGCTTCGTTGCATCCAGTGGTTCGCCTGCGGTCCAGATCGTCAGTTCAAATGCCTGGCTTGCATACCGCATATCCAGACCGACGATGATCTCGAACTCTTCGCCTGCAAGACCGCTCGATGCCGCAACATCTCCCGCCATCTCCCGCAATCTTTCGATCCGCGCGAAATCCAGTGTCGCGTCGCATAGCGTATGCAGATCGCTGCTGGAGGCATCGATGATCGTGTCTGCGATCAGCAGGCCGAAAGCGCTGGCAAGACCGGGCGACCACGGCACGAGAACCTCGCGAATGCCTATCTCCTCCGCGACCATTGCTCCGTGCAGCGGGCCACCGCCGCCAAAGGCCACCATTGTGAAGGTTCGCGGGTCGATCCCGCGTCCGGTCGATACAAGACGCACGGCGCTTGCCATGTTGCTGTTGACGAGACGAAGGATCGAATCCGCCTTCTGCTCGGCGCTGAC
This sequence comes from Mesorhizobium sp. DCY119, assembly GCF_003590645.1. Lineage (NCBI taxonomy): Bacteria > Pseudomonadati > Pseudomonadota > Alphaproteobacteria > Hyphomicrobiales > Phyllobacteriaceae > Mesorhizobium > Mesorhizobium sp. DCY119. The sequence continues at coordinate 2,467,223 of NZ_CP031834.1, forward strand.
CGGAAGGTCGATCGTCGCCAGCGCGGCCATGGCCGCATCCATGTCGAGCGTCATCTTGCCGCCGAAGAACCGATCCGCGCGCAACAGGCCTGTAACCAATTGCGCATCGGTGACGGTCGGCCGGTTGCCGCCGTGGCCATAGCAAGCCGGACCGGGACGCGCACCGGCGCTTTCCGGGCCGACGGTCAGGAAGCCGCCACGGTCGACTGAGGCAATGCTTCCGCCACCGGCCCCGATGGTTTCCATGTCCACCGAAGCGGTCCGTACCGGAAGGCCGTCGATGGTGAGTTCGGCAACCGTTCCGGGAACGAGGTTCGGAGCAAGCGCGACATCGGTACTGGTACCGCCCATGTCGAGCGTGATGATGTTTTCGATACCGTTTCTTCTTGCAAACCAGATCGCGGCGCGCACGCCCGCGGCCGGACCTGACAACAGCATGCGAACCGCATTGCTGCCTGCCGCCGAGGCCGGCATGACGCCACCGTTCGATTGCATGATGTGCAGGACGCCGTCATAGCCTTTCTGACGCAGTCCCTTGTCGAGCTTGCCGATATAGTTTTCGACCACCGGCCCCACGAAGGAGTTGACGACGGTGGTGACACTCCGCTCGTATTCGCGAAATTCCGGCGAGACCTCGTAGCTGGCCGAGACCGCAACACCCGGCGCACGCTCGCGGATCATCTCGGCAATCGCGCGTTCATGTTCCGGATTGCGATAGGCATGCAGAAGGCTGACGGCGATGCCATCGACACCTTCGTCCAGCAGGCCCTGAATGACCGCCCAGGCGGCGGTGAGGTCGATCGCCTTGACAATCTCTCCGTCGGGTCCGACGCGCTCGTCGATTTCGCGGATCATGCTGCGGCGGATCAGTGGAGGAGACCGCCGGTATTGCATGCTGTAGATGTCATGATCACGCTCGCCTCGTCCGATCACCAGCACGTCGCGAAAGCCGCGCGTCGTGAGCAGCGCAACCTTCGCACCGCGGCGCGTGATCAGGGCATTGGTGGCGACGGTCGAACCGTGTGTGATCTGCGAAAGCGCGGATACGTTTGCCCCGGATTCGCCGATGACGTTGAAGACAGCTTCGTGGATCGCCTGTGGGGTGGATGGGGTCTTGCCGGTCTGCAGGACTCCGTCTTCCCGGAGCCACACCATGTCGGTAAAGGTGCCGCCGATTTCCACGCCGATCCTGCTCCCCCCCGTGGACTGAGGATGAGTTGTCACTTCCATAAACTGTTAGCTCCTTCTGGCGCGTTACGCGCTATGACGGTTCAAACCCTGTCCATTCGAGGCTTCAGGCCTTCCAGGCAGGGCGATTTTTGCGATTTTCTTCCTCTTCGGCATCAACGGACGGAACCGCCTCGATGAGCGTCCGCGTCCATTCGCTCTGGGGGCGGGACAGGACGTCGTCGGTCGGCCCCATTTCGACTATCTTGCCGTTGAACATCACCGCCGTGCGGTCTGCTATGGCGCGCACGACGCCGAGATTGTGGGTGATGACGATGTAAGTGAGACCTTCCCTTTCCCTCAGGTCTTTCAGGAATTCCAGGACGACGGCCTGAACGGAAACGTCCAGCGCCGACGTCGGCTCATCGAGGATCAAGATCTCCGGCTCCAGCGCCAGCGCACGCGCGATGGCGATGCGCTGCTTCTGGCCGCCGCTCAAGGAGCGGGGCTTGCGTTTGAGGAAGTGCGTTGGCACCGATACTTTGGCAAGCAGTTGCTCGACCTTTGACCGGCGTTCCTTCCTGTCACGCATTCCACGCAGCTTCAGTGGCAGTCCGACGATATCTTCGATCGTCTGCCGTGGATTGAGAGAGGAACCTGGATCCTGGAAAACCATCTGGACACGATCGTCCGGGCGTGCCGATCCTCCCCGTCCTGATGCCGCCGTCGTGCCGAGATCGATATCGACGCTGCCCGACGTCGGGGCGAGATTGCCGGCGATGATCTGGGCGATAGTCGTTTTTCCCGAACCGGATTCGCCGACCAGCGCGAATGTCTCGCCACGCGCGACCTTGAAATCGACGCCCCGGACGGCTTGCGCCGATCCGAAGTTTCGAACGAGATCTCGGACCGTTATGACCGGAGTGGCCTCGGGCGAAATCGCCTTGTGTTCGATCAGGGCGTCGTCATGCAGGCGCGGAATTGCTGCAACCAGCTTCCTTGTGTAAGCATGCTCGGGAGCGTCGAGAAGCTCGCGGGTCGGCCGCGCTTCCACGACGCTGCCATTCAGCATCACATAGCTTCGGGAGCAGAGCCAGCGCGCTACGCCGAGGTCGTGTGTGATGTAGAGACCGGCCAGTTTCTCGCGTTCTACGAGTTCCTGAATAAGATCGACCGTTCGCTTCTGGACGGTGGCGTCGAGCGCCGTGGTCGGCTCATCGGCAACCAGAAGCCGCGGACGGCCGCTCATTGCGATGGCGAGAAGCACGCGCTGCCGCATGCCGCCCGAAAGCTGATGGGGATAGGAACCCATGACTCGCTTCACGTCGCGGATATGGACGATATCGAGCAGATGCATTGCATGTTCCCGCGCGGAGGCCACCGCGGATCGGCTGCATTTCAACCGCAGATAACGGCTGAGACTCTGCTCCGAGCGTCCCCATACGATGAAATCGACCATCTGGCCGCCAATGGTGAAGGACGGGTTCAGGGCCGCCATCGGATCCTGCGGCACGTATGCGATGTATTGCTTGAGAGCCGTCCGCTCACGACCGGAAATCGTCAGGAGATCCTGCCCGAACAAGCGGGCCTCGCCCGATATCACCCGGGCGTTGTCGGCGACCACGCCGAGTAGATATTTGGCCGTGACGGTCTTGCCCGAGCCTGATTCACCCACCAGGCCGACGATTTCGCCTTCCCTGACGCTGATATCGATGTCGTTGAGAACCTGGCGAAAGCCTTCGCTTGTCTGAAATCCAAGGCAAAAGGACTTCAGTTCGACGAGTGGAGCCGCCGATGCCGAAATCTCTCCATGCGGGTTTTGACCCCCTGACAGTACTTTGTACTCGTTTTCACGATCGTGCAGCTTCACAAGCTTTTCCATGGGATTTCGTCAGGCCGCGCGCGGATGTACGGAATTGGAGATACCCATCCGGATCCAGCTCTCGCAGGTCGTCAGGGCGGCCAGCGCCGGGTCGATGACCGGAATGCTGGCTTTGAGCTGGCTGGCAACGCCGAACAGCGCCATGCATCCCAGAACGACGCAGTCCGCCTGGTCCTCGCGGGCCGCCAGTTCCACTTCGCGCGTCAGCAGTTCGATCGTGTTGTTCATGTCGGTGCGTAGTTCGAGCACCGGGCGGTCCACCTGCCTGACCTTCACGAGCGCAGACCCATAACCGTAGCCCTGCACACGCTGACGCGTCATGGGAACGTCGCCGCGGGGAATGACGATGGTGAAGCGCCTTCCGATGTTCGTGGCAATCCCGCACGATGCCATCAGCGGGCCGACCACCGGCACGGAAACCTCTTGGCGAAGGCTGTCCAGCGCCGGATCGGCTGCGCACCACGGAATGATGCCATGGATGCCCGTGAGATCGCGCGCCCTTACATTCCTGACGATCTCGACGGCGGCTTCGTCGCGCTGCGCTTCCGTCTCAATGCTTTCAGGGCCGAGATCGTTGCGCCACATGGCCAGTTCGGTTCCGGCCGATGCGTTTGCCTCGAGGAACTGCCGGCGCAGGTCCAGCACGTCTGCGGGCATTGTCGAATTGGGTACGACCACTGCAATCTTCATTGATTCAAATACTCCAGATCGATGGTTGGGACATCCAGCCGGCCGCCTATTCGTCGGCCAGAACGTCTCTCAATCCGTCGCCGATCATGTTGAGGCTGACCACGACCATGAAGATCGCAAGGCCGGGGAAAAGTGATACCCACCACGACTCCGGCATGTAATTGCGGCCCGTCGCGACGATGAGCCCCCATTCCGGAGTCGGCGGGTTAGCACCCGCGCCGAGAAAACTGATCGAGGTGCCGATCAGGATCACGGCGCCGGCGTCGAGCGACGCTGCAACGAGAAGTGACGACGCCATGTTCGGAAGGATTTCGCGAAACAGGATGTGGCGGTCGGAAGCGCCCATCTGGCGCGCCGCCAGTACGTATTTCTCGTGCTTGAGCGACAGTGTCTGTCCATGGGCGATGCGGGCGAATACGCGCCACCACACCAAAGACAACGCGACCATCGCATTAACGAGGCTCGGTCCAAGCAGGACGCTGATGCCGAGCGCCAGAACAAGTGCCGGGATGGACGAAAAGACATCGACGATGCGCATGAGCACGATTTCCGTGCGGCCGCCGTAGTAGCCCGCCACGAGCCCGATCGGAACGCCGACCACAACCGCAGCGACCATGACGACGAACGCCATTCCGAGAGAGAGCGCTGCACCGTTCATGACGCGGGTCAGGACGTCGCGGCCAGCCTCGTCGGTGCCGAACAGGTAATCGATGGAAGGCGGCTGGAGCATCCGATCGAAATGCAGCGCGTCCAGCGCGTCTTCAGGGTAGGGCGCGATCCAGGGCGCGAAGATCGCCACGAAGACCAGTATCGCCAGGCAGACAAAGCCGATGGCCGCCGTCCTGTTGTGGAAGAAGCGCTTTACGGTCCTGAAACGGACTTCCGGCACGTACGCTTCCTGTTCCAGTCCTGCTGCGGCGCTCATGTTGTTTCTCCCGAACGGATACGCGGGTCGAGGATCGGATAGATGGTCTCCACCAGAAAGTTGATGACCACCACGAACAGGCATACGACCATGGTGACGCCGACGACCCCGTTGAAGTCGTTGGCAATGATCGCGTCTGCGCCGAAACGGGCGATGCCTGGCCATCCGAACACTTTCTCGACCACGAAGCTGGAACCGATCATGATCGGCACAAGGAAGCCTATGATCGTCAGGGTCGGAGTGAAGGCGTTTCGCAGCACGAATTTGTAGTTGATGATCAGCGGATGAACGCCCAACGCCCTGGCAAGTTCAGGATAGGGCTTTTCCAACTCGTCGATCATGTTGGCTCGGGTCATGCGCATGATCGTTGCCAAAGGCCCTGTGGAGAGCACGATCGCAGGCGCCACCAGATGCCGCAGACTGTCGGTGAAAGCGCTGAAGTTGCCGGCCAGCAGGGAGTCGATGGTCATGAAGCCGGTCACAGTCAGGGGCGGGGGGCCGCTGATGCGCCCGGTGATAGGCAGCATCGCCAGGGCCAACCCGAAGACGAGCTGCAGGACGATGCCGATCCAGAATTGCGGAAAGGAAACTCCGGCCAGGGCGATGAAGCGGGACAGGCCGTCGATGAAGCGATCACGGCGAACAGCCGCAATCACGCCAAGCGGAACGCCGACGACAATGGCGATCAGAAGGGAGGCGAATATCAGCTCCAGAGTGGCGGGAAGCCGGGAGGCGATGACCTCGCCGACATCGCGTCGTTCGACCAGAGACAAGCCGAACTCACCCTTGAGCGCGCCGGTCACGAAGTTGACGTACTGCATGACCAGAGGCTGGTCGAGGCCGAGCTGGCTGCGCAATTGCGCAACCTGCTCGCCACTCGCCCGGTCACCGAGCGCCGCCGCCACCGGATCGCCCGGCAGAACCCGCGTCAGCAGGAACACCAGAACGGACACCCCGAAGAGAACGACAATCATCTGCGCCACGCGCTGCAGAAGGCTCTTCAAACTCATGACCACTCCGATTTCCAGCCTGTCGGGCAGCAGCCCATTCTACCGTTTCTGGTTGTTTTGGAAGTCTTTGCTATTCTGGTCGATGGCCCAGTTTTCGAAGCGCATGTCGTAGAAGATAGCGCCTGCGCTTGGCGGGAAGCCCTTGACGTAATCCCATGACGTGACCTGCCGTACTTCGGTATGGGAGAAGACGGCGGGGCTGTCTTCGGCGATGAGCTTGTTGGCCTGGCAGTAGCTGTCGGTCTGGACCTTGGGGTCGGTGGAGTGGATGCCGGCCTGGACGAGCTCGGTGACCTTGGGGTTTTCGTAATACATGCCGCCCGGGGGGTAGGGATCGCCCCAGCCGGACTTGGTGTAGTAGTTCAGGAACAGGGTGGGGTCGGAGACCTTGGCCGGATCGTAGTAGAGAACGAAATCGTAGGCAGTCTCGGGCTTGGTCTGAGCCTGGACGATGTCGGCCCAGCGGACCGGCCGCACTTCGGTCGGGATACCGATCTTGGTGAGGTTGGTGGCCAAAAGCATCGCGACGTTGTTGAAGCGATCACTTCCGGCAACGGCAGCAATCTGCAGCTTGCGCTTGGACAGCTCGCCGGCCGGATATTTCGACTTGGACAGGTATTCGCGCGCCTTGGCGAGATCGAAGGGATAGGTGGTGACACCCTCGCAGCCCGGCAGCATCTCGGCGGGAACCGGACCTGCCAGTGGACCGCCGGCGCCGAGGATGTGCTTGGTCACGGTGTCGCGGTCATAGGCGCTGGCCACCGCCCTGCGGACCCAGACGTCGTCGAGCGGCGCACGGGCATTGTCCATGATCACGAACCACGGCGACGGCATGGTGTCCTCGCGCCGCTGCATGGCCTGCAACTCGCCGAGCTGACGCTGCACGGTGCTGGGAAGGGTCGGGTCGCCGATGTCGAGCTCGCCCGCCCGAAGCTTGGTGACGATCGTGGCGATCTCAGGGGTCACCTGAAACTCCACGGTCGCGGGGGCTTCGCCTTTCTGCGGCGCTAGCGTATAGCCGTCGAACTTCTTCAGCCGCAGGATCTCGCCGGGCCGGTAGGTTTCCAGCTCATAGGGGCCGGAGCCCGCATCGTTGGTGCGCAGGAAAGCATTGCCGTAATCCTGCATCTCGCCGAAGGCGCCGGGCTTCAGGTTGGCGAGTATCAGGTCCTTGTTGACGATGCGAAACAGAAGCAACGCCTTGAGGAAGCTCGAGTTGGGCGAGTCCAGCTTGAAGGTGACGGTGTCGCCCTCGTAGGAGACGCCGCTGGCGTTGATCATGCGGAAGCTCGATGCGGACGGGCCGTTGACGGTCAGCATCCGCACCATCGAGAACGCGACGTCCTCGGCGGTGATCTCGCTGCCGTCGTGGAATTTCTGGCCGGCGCGGATCTTGAAGGCGTATTCGCGCCCGTCCGGGGAAATCGTCCAGGACTCGGCAAGCCATGGCTTTACGCCCTTTTCGGCATCAGGCCACAGAAGCGTGTCGTAGGAATTGTACATGGCGACCAGTTCCCAGTAATTGGTGCCATAGACCGGATCGAGCGTGCTGACCTCCATGACGGTGCCCCATCGCAGTGCTGCACCGGAACCGGTGGCCTGAGCCGGTGCCGTTCCGGCCGATACGGCGGCCGTCGTCAAAAAAGCTAAAGCGGCGGTCCCGGCGAGACCGCGCAACATCGTGCGCATGACCATGATTGTCCCCTTTTTTTGCAGCCGGCGGGTCAGGGCCGGCATGTCGGTTGGCCGGATATTGCAAGCGCGGGCCATCAGCGACAAGTGCCGATTTGACATTGTCCGGTGACAAAAAAACACCAATTGCACACACCAAAGGCAATCCTTCTAACCCCCCATCAACTTGCGTAGATCGGGGGTCAGCCTCCATCCTCCCCTTGGATTTCGGTCTTGCCCCAAACAAGTCGGATATGTTTCTATTCCCGAAACGGAGCAGAACTTTCCATATGAATAGTGCGTGGCTTAGACTCCCTCCCTTATCTTCTCTGCGTGCCTTCGTTGCCGTCGGCGCCACCGGCAGCATCCGCAAGGCGGGTGCGATGCTGAATGTCGATCATTCCGCCGTATCGCGTCACATCAATTGCCTGGAAGCACAGCTTGGAGTGTCGCTGCTTGCCCCTGAAGGACGGGGAATCACGCTTACGCCTGACGGAAAGCTGTATTTTGAAAGAGTTTCCAAGGGGTTCGAGATATTGGGAGACGCGACGGCCGACATATTCGGGTCGCAGTCCAAATCCCTCACCATTTCGGCCCCGCCAGCTCTCGCGCATCGCGTTCTGTTGCCCCGCATCCCCGAATTGGAGCTGCTCTTGCCCGACTGGGACGTTAAGCTTACGACCGGGGAAGAAGAAGGCCGAGGCGAGGTGGAAGGTCCCAACACGGTCAGCATTACCTTTCAAAGTGCCGCGGCCATATCGACATCAATTCACAGCGAGAGGATTGCTCACCCGCGAATACTTCCTCTTGCGAGTGCAAAAGCATCCGCGACATGGCCATCGATCAAAAGTGCGTCGGATCTTTTCCAGGTTCCACTTATCCAGCAGGCATCGAACGGCTACTGGATACGATGGTTTGCCGCATTAGGGGTCAGGGAACTTCCCGCGCTGAGGGGGCCCAACCTTCCCAATACGCTTCTCGCCTTGGAAGCGGCCCGCCGCGGCCAGGGAGTCGCGCTCGTTAATGAAACAATAGCGGCGGACTTGATCCGCGATGGAGAGCTTGTTGTGCTTTTTGAGACAGAGGTGCGCTTGGCCGGTTATTATTTGAACACGCCGAAAAGCATTTATGGACGCAATTCGGCACTGCAATTGCGTAAGTGGATCAAAAATATCGCTCTTTAGAGATGCCCAGAACTGGGCTCAGAGCTAGTTATTATCGGCGAGCGTGTTATCAGCCTGTCGAGTTTATCCCGCGTCGGCCGCCGATCTCGCTCTTGCCCTTCGCCGACAAGGCGGCCATCTAAACGTGGCGAAAAGCGGCATATGGGAGCATATACTCGTGTATGCTTGGCCCGACATGACGATTTGATGTTAAAGAAAACGATGAAATACCAAGACGTTAGACTGTCTATTGCACCTATGATGGACTGGACGGACTCCTATGGAACGTAAGGAGTAGGGCAGGCGAGTCGTACTAAATGTTGTACCCCGGCACGGTTGGTTAATCCGGCCGGGGCGGTGGTACGGTGGTGCCGTGGTAAACTCTTAGGTCGTCGCCAGTCGAAGGCGCTTTTCCGCACTGGCATAGAAGGCGGAAAACAATTCCTCAGCCCTCTTCCTCGCTTCGTAGATTGCGTACAGAGCCATGTCCTTGTTGCGGCCCTCCGCGATGTCGGCTGCTATGGCAACGGCATGATTCATGCTGTTGATGAGTCCTTCAATGTCGTCGATCGGGATAACGTATTCTGATGATTTATTAAGCATGCTGAGCGGCTCCTCGTTGCGTCTGTGTGATTCAAGATGTAGAACGTTGTTGAACAACCGTCAACGATAAAGTTCAACATTGTTAAACATTTTGGAGTCGCACCTTTGGTTAGAGCAACGAGCATCGGCATCCGACTGGACGAAGACGTTAAGGCTGCCCTTGCCGTGGCCGCCAGTTCCGACCGACGAACAATCTCGGCGTACGTTGAAAAGCTGATCATCGAGGATTTGGAACGCAAGGGGCTGTTAACAAAACCTTGACCGCATCCCGAAGATCGCGCCATGGTGCCAGCGGCAAGGGGGAAGACACCATGGCGGTATTCGTAGGCATTTGCGCCGCACTTCAGATACTCGGCGCCATCGCAATCTATGCGGTGGCCAGGTCGGCCATTCACGAGATTCTAGCCGCTACGATGTTCGGCATGGGCATAATCGCTTTTGCCCTCGGCGTGCTAATCGAGAACTCCAACAAGCAATTGGCGGCGATCGAGCGCCTTAAGAGTACTTCTTAAACAATTCAGCCACCTCGTCCTGGCTCGGCGCTGCCGGCTCTTCCTCGCCACCATGGGCGATGTTCCAGCCGCGAACGCACTGGGCAAATTCCCAAGGGGTTAGCTCGTCAATCTCTCGCGGTTTCAGACCAATCGCGTAGCCGGTGCGATAGACGCTGCCCAGCGTAACGTCGTCGCCGTCACCACCCTTCGGCTCATCTTCGCCGTCTGGCGTCGACAGGCCGCGAGAAATGGCCAAGGCGCACGATAGGGCGGCTTGATGAACGTCGGACAGGGAAAGCCGCTCCAAAAGGCGAGCACCTTCCAAGGGCGGCAGCAAGGCGCGCAGCGCCGTGCGCACGTCATCGACGAAGAATGTGCCGGACGCCAGGCGTTGGAGTACGTCACCGATAGCGGGAATGGCAAAGAACGCGGGAAGTGTCAGCCGGAGCGCGCATGGCACCCCGGCTATGGTGGTCGTTGTGAGTCCGTGCATTTTCCCTCAAAGCGTCGGAATGCCGAAGATGTAGTAGCGGATACCGAGAGGGTCATCGCCTGCGTCGCGTATGCCGCTGTTCGGGTTTGCTGGATCAATCCACGTGTTCCCGCCAGTGCACATGTGAAACTTCACCGACGTGTTGCTGATGAGCGCCACGGTGCCTTCATTGCCCTGCGTCCAGTTCAGACCGGACGAGCCGTAAAAGACGAGCATTCGGGAGCGTGGCTCCCGATATTGAAGGCCCGCAGTGCTGGTATTCTGCTTCACGATCATCTTCACAAATGGAATGAAGCCGGTGTTCGTGAAACTGATCGTCTTGGCTTTATTGCCGAACCGCGTGCTGGTCGCGCTCTCGGTGCAATCGCTCGGGGCAAGCCAACCTTCTGCGATGATCGGAATGTAGGAAAACCTCGTGTCGAGGAGAATGTCGCGAAGCTTTGTCGATGTGTCAGACGAGCCCGGCCTCTTGATCTGCACAAAGTCTTGAATGCCGTCGTTTCCGCTGAAGAGGATTTTTGATCCACCCGTCGAAGGCGTCGAATCCTCATTATCGGCGCATAGCATATAGCGAACCGTAATCGAGGCGCTTCCGGTATTGTAGACCGTAACCGTCGACCCAGAGATGGAGTATTCCAGCCCGTTTTCGGTGTCCTTCGCGACTTGACCTGTCGTGGCTGGCGGCCAGATAACCGAGCCGCCGGTGAAGTACCAATTCCAGTCCAGATATGCCGTCGCGGGGATCGGGACGGGGGATGTGATGGTGGCGTACGCTCCGGCTGCTATGGTGATCTCACCGGCCTTCAAGACCTTGGCGTAAACCCGATCGCTGTCGAGGATAAGCTGCCGGCCCGTTGCGGAACCGACATCAAAGCCCGGCCGAGCGACCTTTACCGTCGTCGGGTTGATGCGAACATTGCACTGACCGGCTACGGGCGTTGCAGTGGGGCTTCCTATCGCTACATTGTCGCACGGCAGCTCCCAGACGGTCGACACATATGTTCCACCGCTATCGCCTACGGGAGCCGTGAAATAGTAGACCCAGCCTCCTGGCGTCCAGCCGTTAGGCGCCGCCGTTTCGCCGCCCCTAGCAACATACCCTGGCGCAGACACGTGCACGCCGCTATTGCTACCCATATTGTAGGTGGTGTACCTGCTCGCGCCTGCCGAATAGCGTCCGTTTGACTGTCGCGTCCGTATCTCAATCATAGGATTGAAAGTGTAGGGCGGCGCACCAAAGATGCGGTTGATGCTGAACCAGCCTTGGCGAAGGCCTAGATAATACGTGTAGTAAAGCGCATTACCGGATGTTGACCCGGCCGGCCCATATACTGGCGTGGAGCCAGATGACTGAAACGCAGAAAACGGCACCGACCAAAGCCCGGTAATGTAGCCGATATCCTGCGTTTCAGAGTTGAAGAGGAACTTGCCGAAATCGGTGTTTGGCGTCGTGTTCGGATCGTCGGTATTGTCCTTCATGACCTTGACGACGCCACCGCCGCCAGAGGTCTTTTTGCCCATAAAGAGGCGCGCCATAGCTTTTCCTATGAAAAAGCCCGCTCGAGGCGGGCTGTTTGGGGACGGGTTTGTTTGGAGCGGGGAGGGCTCAGAGATTTCGCGTCTTCTGCGCCATGCGGACGGTAGTCACTACCCGAGCGCCGAACTCCTGATTGACCTTCGCCAGTCCGCGCTCGAGCCGCTCCACGGCCGCTATATCGGCGCCACGTGCGTCAATCACCGGAGAGAACGACATGCTCACGTTGCCACCCGAAGCCGGCAGAGCAGCCGGAACCTTCGGGAAAACCTGCGAACCCTTCGGCAAATTTATAAGCTCCGGACCCTTTTCACCCACAACGGCAAGACCGCCCGGCGCGTTGTTCGTGCCTTTCGCAAAACCCGGCACACGCATTCCTGCCCATGGATCGACCGCAGCCGTGGTCTTGCCGCCAAACAGGCCGCCGCCGCCGAATAGACCGGCAAGCGGGCCGCTACCGAGCAACGCACCCTGCGCAGCGGCGAGAGCCAGCTGCACGGCCAGCCGCTTGATGGCATCTTCGGCCTTCACGCTGCCGTCGGCAATGTCGGACAAGGCATCGCCGACCATGCCAAAGCCAGCCTCGAGAGTCTGATTCCACTTCTCGGCCTTTTCCTTGGCCGCATCCATGGCAGCCTGTTCTTGGTGGATGGCCTCGGTTAGCGCGATGATTTTCTGACGCTGGGCCTCGGTCGCTGCCGCGCCAGCCTTACGGCCAGCTTCGGCCGCACGACGCTGCTTTTCGGACATGCCGAGAAGGGAGTATTCGAACTCCAATTCCTCAATCAGCTTGCGCACCGCGTCGGCTTCCCGCTGTGCGGCTGCGGCAGCCTTGTCGCGAGACTTCGAACCCTTGTCGTCACCGACAATAGAAGGCGCGACGAGGTTTGAAGCTTCCGGCTTCTTAAGGTCATCGATACCCTTGCGGGCCGCCAGGATACGCTGTTCCTCGTCGGCAATCTCTGAAAGCCGTTGGCGCGCCTCGATTAAGCCGCCTTCGAAATCTTCGCCGAACGGATTCAGGCCGGTCGACTGGCGTTGCCGTTCCTGCGTTTTCAGGATCTGGTTTTCGGTGTTCAACCGCTCTTTACCCAGAGCGGCAAGCCTGTCGTCGACCGATCCGGCGCGGGCCTTGTCCCAGCCTTGGAATAGCTCGATGAAGCTCCACAACTGGTCGGCGGCGCGAATGATGGCGCCCTGCAGATAGGTAGAAACGGTGCCCGCGACTGTGCGGAAAGCACGGTCTAGCTCGTCAGCTTTCTTTATGAGCCTCTCATCAAGTACTACGCCAAGGTCGTTCGCCGCGGTAATCGTATCCCGAATCCCGCGCTCACCCTGATCAATCAGCCGAACGAACCGCTCGCCGTCGCCGCCGAACAGTTCGTCGAAAATCCGAATCTGGCTGGCCTTATCGAGCTTCTGGACCTTTCCGATAATCTCCGAAAGGAACGCCGACGGGCGTTTCAGCTTCTCCGCAACGTCAGCCGCGGAGAAGCCAAGCTGTTTGAACGCCTCGGCCGCACTGCCGCCACCCGTAGAGAAGAACTCCGAACCGCGGATAGATAGCTCCCGCATGCCAGCCGCAAGGGAGTCCACCTCGATCTTGTTGACACGGGCGACGTATGCCAATTCCTGAAAAGACTTCACGTCGAGACCGGCCTGTTTCGCGGCAATGCCGATATCGGCCACGGCGCTCACCGTCTGCTTGGCCGTGGCAATGACGCCCGCGAATCCACCCGCAGCAATGCCGCCCAGCCCGATCTTGGCCAAGGCGCCGTTGACGCGGGCAGCCGCCTGCTTCATGTCGGATTCCAGCGATTGGGCTGACTTCTTGGCAGAGGTGTTGATCTTCTTGAATTGGCGGTCGGCGGTGTTGGCGCCCTTCGCCATATTCTTCTCAAAGTCGCGAACGCGCGCTTCCAGCTTGACGACAAGCTGTTCCGTCTCGGTACGGGCCATCAGGCCTCCTTAAAATTTGACTGTGGCGAAGCCCTTGGGGCGCTGGCCGCCGGCATAGATGTTGCGCTGGTCCTGGCCGAATGATGCGCGGTCGAGGGCCATCCACGTGGCGAAGCAACCGTCGATGCGGTCTGTGCTTTTGCCCTTGTGCATGGTTCTGTTTCCGGCGGCGTCAGTGGCAATCTCGACATTCGAGAAATTCCACCGCAGGACCGGGTGACCGCCGTGCTGGAGTTTTCCGTCCAAGATGGCAGTCTCGAGCCGGTTCAAGGCAGGGGATTGCGTGACCCAACCCTGTTGCATGGTTATGACCGGGTGGTGGCTCTTGGTTAGCGATGCCATCAGGAGCGAGGCGTACGCCTTGTCGAACGCGATCTCCTTGACGGTGAAGCGCTCACAGAACTCGCGGATGTAGCGTTCCACCGCATCCTGATCGATGGTCACGCCAGGCGTCGGAGTGATAAAGCCGCGCTCAGCCCAGTGCGGGTAAGGCACGCCGTCCCGCTCAGCCTTGAGCCTAATGCCTTCCTCCGGGCAGAAGAAATGCGGATGAACCTTGAACCCGCCGTTACCATCACGCCAGCACGCGACAACGGCTGTAAGGTCGGTTGTGGTACTCATGTCGACGCCCAGCCAACACGGCTTGTCACGCAGTGACTCTATGTCGAATGGCTCTTTGCCCTTGTCGTAAACAGCCATGTCGACGAATGGCGAGGTGGCACTGTCGAGCCAGACATTCAAATGAAGCTGAAGCAGGACGTCGCGGTCGCCGGGGCTGTGCTCGGCCTTGCGGGCCAAGGTGCGAAGTTTCTTAAGCGACGGATAGCCGTGCTTAAGGCCGGGATTTACGGCGTGCCAAACTTCCTCCGAACGCCAATCGGCATCCTTTCCCGCCTGGAAAATGACAGGCAAAAAGGAAGGGTCGTCGATTTCTCCGGTCTGGACCTTCAGCGCATAGGTGTACTTCTCCCATGCGATATTCTCTTGCCCTCGGCCTGCCGTCGTCGCGACGACCATGATAGAGTCGTCGGTCTTGTTCAGCGAAGAATCCAGCACATCCCAAAGGTCGCGCTTCTTCCAGGCGTGCAGTTCGTCGACGAAAACAACCGTTGGCGTGCCGCCGTGGAGGACGCCGGCATCGGCTGAAACCGCCTCATAGCGAGTCCGGTGCTTTCGGTAGCTGATCCGGTTCTTGTAGTCGGTAATACTGACCTTGCCGCGCAGCCGGGGGTCAAAATTGACGATGTTCGCCAATTCTTCGTAGCACTCGCGCGCCTGCTTACGCGCCGATCCTGCCGACTGAATCAAGTTGCCGGGGGTCTTCTCAGGTCCAAAAAGGAATAGTGCAACAATTGCCGCCGCCAGGCTGGTTTTGCGGTTGCCACGCGGCAAGAGCAGGAAGGTCGTCTGCACCTTCATCGAGCCGTCAGGATTGCGCGGCCCGAACATCTTGCGGATTATCCGCTCTTGCCACGGATCGAGAACGAAGGGGTTACCCTTGGCCTTATTCTTCGGGTGTTTTAGCTTGCGTATCCATTGAACGTTCCGCTCTGCGTACCCAAAAGTGTCCTCGATCTCGGAATCGTCATCAATCCAAGAAGGACGAATCGTCGTCATCGGCGCCGTCCCTGATTGATGGCCTCGAACGTGACGTCGGGGCGAGTCCATATTGATCGCCGATCAAGCGAGCCGACTGGGCTGCCTTGTCCTGCGCGCGATAAAGGGCCGGGTCGAAGGCGTCTCCAAGCGCCTGAATGGCCCGCTCGAGCTTCTCAACCTTGCCGACCATCATGCAGAAGGTCCGCAAGCCGGGGATATCGGCAGGCGTAAGAATGCGACGGGCTACAAGCTCGGGCATGATCTCCCGCCATACCTTGCGCGCGTCTTTGTCTAGGATGGATGGCGGGGAGGGAACGTCATCAATGGCGGCATCGGCCGGAATTATGCCGGCCTTCCGTCCCTTTGTCATAATGCCTCTAACTGCGCCTCAACCATGATGCGGGCGCGGGAAATCGTATCATCAGTTTCGCGGGTGAAGACCGCACCAGCCAGATACAGGTCGACAAGATTGAAACCGGAAACGGCCAGCGGCTTCTTGTGCAGAAGCCCGTGAATCTCGCCCGCTATAGCCTTCGCCTGCGGATATCCGTCCAAGTTGGAATACACGTCGATTTGGAAGAACACGTCAAACCCGTCAACACACGTCGCGTCATTCGGGATGGTCTGGCCGTTGCCGATTTGGATCCGCGGGAAGACGTTCGGCGTCACCTTGTCGAAGACGTTGGCGCCTGCTGCGGTGTGGTTCTTGATGGTGGAGAGGATCGCGCCTTGAAGCGCCAACGACGGTTCGGCCATCAAGTAATCCTCTCGGCAAGCAATTCTAGGAACTCCCGCTTCTCGTCCATGTTCGCCACGGACTTGATGTCGTAGATTACGCCGCTGTCGGCATGCCGCACGCGCCAGGCGGTCGTCATGTCGGAAAGGTCGGGCGTCCACCGTAGATGGATCACAACAGGCTGCTTGCCGCTCAGGCGGGCCGCTATGACGGTCTCTGAACCTTTCAGCGGCTGGATGCGCGCCCACGCTTCGACGCCTGTCCAGATTCCAGGCCCTGGATTTCCATACCCATCGTCTCCGCCGGCAACATACTGCTCCGGCACGACGAGCTCTTGCATCTGTCCAATGGTCATTTCGCTTCCTTAATGGCTTTGCGAATACCGGCCTTGATCTTGTTCAAGGCCTTCTTCTTCCCAAGCCGGTAGCCTGGCCAAAAGAACGGCTGTGCCTCGGCCTTCTCGGTGCCGTGTTCGACAAGGTGCGGATAGCGGACAGCGGTGTTGCCTGCCGTTATCGCAACCTGATTTTCGGGCACGATGGATGCGCCGCCAGGCTGCGAGTAGGCAGGGGTCGACTGGCCGCCCGGCGTTACGGCGATGCTGGCCTTCAGGTCGCCTTCATCCTCTGGCGCGAGGCTGCGCATGATGTTCGCCATGTCTTCGGCAGCAGCGAGCGTGTCGATTGCGGCCCGCTCCTTTGCCGCTTTCGGGATCGCGGCAAGCCGTCGCTTCAGGCTGCCAATGCCGCCGTCGTTCACGCGAACGGCCGTTTGCGATATATGTTGACGAGCGCGCGGAAACCTTCTGGAATCTGCGTCAGCGCCGTTTCGCTGGCCACGCCGCGCCACTCGTACAAATGCGCTGCGACTTTCAGCACGGCCTCATCGAGCGGCGCGGGAACGCCGTCTTCAAATTCGTCGAGCTTCTGCCCGATGCGGGATTCCACAAAGATTTTTGCGGTATCAAGTTTGCGCTGAAGCAGCGTATCCTCGTGGCTGTGCAAAACGCGGCACTCAGCCTTCAGGTCCGCGAGATTTACGGCCATTTTGAAAACTCCAATTGAAAAAAATCACGCGCGAACGGCCCCCCACGGTACCCTCGGCGGTCGCAAAAGTCGGCCTAGAGGCCCCGGTTCTTCGCGAATCCCTGCGTCCTGGCAGTGTGTCGGGAATGGCAGGGATGGCAGAATGAGCGCAGATTGCCCCAAGATAGACGCAAATGCGGTGCTTCCCGCACAGATTTGATGTGGTCGACGTCGGCAGCTGGCTTGCCGCAACCATCGGTGCTGCAGGCCGGAAAGGCCAGCAAGAACGACTTGCGCAGCCGTTGCCACACTCTGTCATAGCCCCGCTTGGACGGCGATGGCCTGGCCCGGTCAGCGGCAGCTTTGCGCTCGATAGCGCATGAGCATTTGACGCCGTATGGAACTACCTCGGTGCCGCACGGGCATACGCGCGGTGGTGGAAGTGTCATGAATTCCTCGGAATGAAAGTGGGTGGCAGCATCACGCATGCCACCCACAAACGCGCCCTTGTTTCGGAGAAAGGAATAAGCCGACTGGTGCGCTGGACTGTTGCAACCTTGACCCTTGGAGATACCTGGCGGCAGGGAGGTTGCTACTCGCTATTGGACGCAGCCCGTTGTCACCATCGTTGATGGTGAGGCGCCCTCACTATTCACCGCCTTAACTTTCGGCGACGAAGGTCAGAACGCCAGCGGCTTCGAATGAAGCGCTGAATTCCATGTTGCCTTCCGTCTCGCCGGTAAACTCAAAGTCCGTGACAAACCACGCGCCAGTGTAGGTTCCAACGCCTGGCACAATGACCTTGGCGTTGAACACTTCGCTGTTGTTCACATGCTCGATAAAGGCCGTCGACACTGCGCTGGACACGAACGCGCCGCTACCGGAGAAAGCGCGGCTGGAAATGCCTGGTTCGCTGGTCCGCTGGACAGGGCCACCTGGATCAACGCAATTCGGGATGGTCGTATCAACCGAAGTCGTCGACAAATTGTAGCTACGGGTCTTGATGCCGCAAAGGTTCGAGAAAACCTCTGGGCCAGGCGTGGCACCGTCGCCAATCTGAATTAGGAGCGTGCGCCCTTTTTGCTGAGCCATGGTTAGGCCACCGGACGCTTGGCCGCATGGTCGAGAATGGCGACCGCGCCGGCTGCAATGGACGTGCCGGACACGAGCGTCAGCACAAGGCGCACATATCGCTTGTAGCCAATGTAGCCCGCCTTGGCAGAGCTCGAGGCTTCAAGTGCCGCCGGGAGCGCTCCGGTAATCTGCTCCGGTGCAACGTCAGTCCAGGCAGACGAGCCGGTGTCAGATTCCTGAAGCTTGGCGGTAAAGAGGCCGGCTCCGGCGATGGCACCGGTATTGATGACGAAGGCGCACGAACCGAAGTCTTTGACGTCGATGGCAAGGCCGTTCGTGGTTGCCGTCAGAACGGCAGGGGCAACGGCGAGCTTTGCGCCGATGTTATTAGAGAGATCGCGCATGGCTGATCCTTATGTTTGGGGAATTGAAAAGGGCTGCCCGATGGACAGCCCCAGACCAAAGGCAAAATTTTGCCTTTGGTTAGCTCACGCCGATCTTCAACTTCTTGATGGCGAGCGGACGAACCACACCACCACCGAGACGCTTGCGCAGGTGGAAGCGCGTCTGCGAATTGGTCGCCAGAAGATACTGATTGGCCAACACCTCAATGTCGATGCGATCATAAATCCGATAGGCCTGCTTCAGATCACCGAAGACAATCGGGAAAGCACCGGCCTCAACATCCGGCATGTCGATGGCTTCAACAACCGGGCGACCGAGAATGGTCTCGGGCTGGCCTTCGGCAAGACCCGGGCGCCAAATGTAAACGCCGTTGTCGTCCTTCAGGGTACGCAGCTTGCCGAGCGTATCGCCGTTCATAAGCCACGAGCCTTCCTTACGGTAGACGGCTGGCATGCTGTAGAGGAACGCAATCAAGGCATCGCTGTCGACCGTCGAAGCGGCACCGGAAGCGAACTCCGCAACACGTGGATCGACCATGAAGCCGGAAGGCTGCTTTACGCCAGTGCCGAACAAGAAGGCCTGCGTTTCCTTGCCGCCAATGTCCTCGGCAAAGGCTGTGCGGATTTCAGCCTCAACGTCGATCTCGGCATCTTCCAGAAGCTGCCAAGAAACGTCCACGTAAGTGTTGACTTCATGGATTGCGATTTCCTGCTCTTCGAAGTCGAAAGTCGACTCTTCCTGCGTCTCGGTCTCGCCCTTCCATTTTGCGTTGGTTCGTCCAACGCGGCCAGGAATCACAACGGAAGCATTGCCAGTCGAGCCGACATGCGCATTTTCGCGGATCGGGCTGTATTCAACGATTTCTCGAATAAGCTCCTTCGCGAATTCTGGCGGGGCAAGATATCCGCCCTTCGCATCATTGCTGCGAATGAGGCTTTTGGTTTCCGGGGCATGTTCGCCCTTCCGGAGATAGGCGCCGAATGCCTTCTTCTGCATGTCTTCCGGCTTCTCTGCCGGTGCGCGGACAACGCCGGGGCGACCGGACTTGGCGACGATGGTCTTCAGGGATTTACTCATTTCTTCAACGGTGTCGGACGTGCCGTTAATCGTATCTTTGATTTCTGCGACGTCGGTCTCGAGCGCGGCAACACGATCTTCAAGCGTGACTTCGTTATTGTCATTCGCAGCGTCGTCGATCTGATCGTCTTCGGCCTTGGTCTTCAGTGCGGCTTTTGCCATGCGTTTAGTGTCCTTCCCGCCAGCGGCGGATTTGATGGAGGTGATTGTCGCGCCGGGGTGGGCCGGGGCTGACACGATGGAGATTTCAACCAAGTCGCCGTCGCTAATATGCTGGCCGCCGGTTGCGTTCTTGTCTGACTTAAGTGGCCAGAATCCTACGGAAAGAGATTTGACGCCGCCGCTCTTGATGAGCGCGAAAACCTGTTTCGCAAGCGGAACCTCTTCCAGTAGCAGCCGCCCGCGAACCTCAATGCCGCGGGCAGTTTCCTTGATGGACTCCCAAACGCCGATGGCGTTTTCGTCCTTGTGGCTCCACAGAATGGGCAGCGTGTCTGGGAAGGACAGCGCGCCTTTTTCGATGGTATCGCCGTATCGGTCGGGTTCATCGAACAGCCAAGCAAGGCCGGTAATGACGCCTTCGTCCGTGACGGACAGAGCGCCCTTGGTGATGCGGTGTTTCAAATGAGGCGCCGTTTCTTCGCTTCGCGATAGTTGGCGCAGAAAGCGTCTAGCTCGGTCTGGCCGCATGCCACGCGGTCGAAATCGGCCAGCAACACGGCAGCCGATTTCACCAGCTTAGGCCTAAACCCATGCGGCTCACGAAGGATGCCGCGAGCCGCCTCTAGCGTCACGTCGACTTCTGCAGCGTCGCTCATGCGGCATCCTTCCCGAAGACCCGATCGGCTTCCGCCTTGGCCGGATCTTCGATTTCGAAGAAAGCCGCCTCAAGGATTTCAAGGGCAAGATTTGCCGACGGGGCAACAGGTCGGTTTCGAACATACGTTTCGACAAGCTCATGGGAGCGAATCTCGTCCGTGCCGCCACCGACCAGACCGAGCCGGACAATTTCGGCCACGTCGGAAACGCGCCAGTCGCCGGCAATCAATCCGTTCATCGTGGCGAAAAGGCTCTTTCGATTGTCGCGCTCAAAGCTATGAGCAAGGTTGAAAGTCAGTTCGAAGTTGTACTCGGCATCGCCGAAGAAGCGTTTCATGCAGCCTCCCGTTCCGGCTCGCTGGCCGGTGTTTGTGCTAGGGTGTTGGGGTTGGCGTACTCATCGCCGCCATCGTATGGCGGACGGTTTTCCATCGCTCGGCACTCGTTCGGATTGAGAACACGTGCCGCAATGGCCTTGGTATACGCCTCGAACCTCTTGGCGGTTTCGGCTCG
This sequence comes from Mesorhizobium sp. DCY119, assembly GCF_003590645.1. Taxonomy (NCBI): domain Bacteria; kingdom Pseudomonadati; phylum Pseudomonadota; class Alphaproteobacteria; order Hyphomicrobiales; family Phyllobacteriaceae; genus Mesorhizobium; species Mesorhizobium sp. DCY119. The sequence continues at coordinate 2,488,062 of NZ_CP031834.1, forward strand.
AAGCAGGTCGTCAATCAGGAACTCGGCAAGGATCTTGTCGCGCTCCTTCTCGCTGAAGAGCTTCAGGCGAATTTCACCTTCCCAACGCTTCAACCAGGGCATCAGGCAGAAGGTCAAAAGCTGTGAGCCTTGCGCCTCATTGTTCGACCAAGTCGCCCGGCCATAATCATTCAGGAAGATCGGAGGCACGCGGAACACGCGGCCGATTTCCTCGATGGTGAATCGGCGAAGTTCGACAAACTGCGCATCGGTCGACGTCATCGTAATGGCGGAATAGGTTGCGCCATTTTCAAGAATGGCTATGCCGCCGTTCCCGTCGCCACCGTACGTATCAGCCCAGCTCTTGGTGAACGTCTCGGCCGGAGTGTCGCCAAGGTCGCCCGCCATAGAGATGACGCCGCTGGGCCTGCCGCCATTCTTAAAGAGCGTGCCGGCGTGGCGTTCCATGACCAGGGCAAGGGCGATAGACTCGCGGGCCGCCTCAATGGGAGACAGGCCGGTCACGCCATCGAGCGACGGCGCCTTGATATGCAGGATGTCCCCGAAGGCATAAACCGTTTCCTGGCCGTCGATGGTGTAGACGTAGGATGGTTCCTGCGTGGCCTTGTCTATCTCTACCTTGACGCAGGTAGGATCCAGCCGATGGAGTTCAATCGGCTTGTCGTCACCGTCACGGAGAATGGCCGCGTAACCGTTGCCGGTGAGCAGCGCGTCACGCGTCACGAGCTCGCGGAAGTCGCCGGCCGAAGTCCAATCATTGACCTGATCGTGAAGCAGGCCATGCGCCGGGTGGTTGTCGTCACGCTCCTTGCCCTTCGCCGTCCGCTTGTACACATGGACGGGAAGCTGCCCTGTCGCCTCGGCGATGGTCTGGACCGCACACCGCACTGGGGCGCATTCCATGGCGTTGCGCGGCGTGACCGTGATGCCTGCCGCAGCCTGGCGTATACCTAGAATTCGGCGTTCGATATCCGTGGGCGCAGATAGGCTTTTGGCCAACCGCCGCCACATAGTCTTTATGTTCATTTATATGCTGCCTCGCATGCCGCGTAGGTCGCTTCCGCGATACGGCCGAGATGGATGATGTGGATGCTGTCCCAGTCCGGGAGCGCGTCTGCTGAGCATAGAACCGTGGAAGACGTGGCTACGCTGCCCGGCTTCACGGCAAGGCAACTGTCCCGATTTATCCAAACGGCGCCTGCGCAGTGCTCCCATGCCACGGCCAGGGCGAGCAGCGTCACGGCACCGCCCTTGACCATCTCGTTGGCAACACGAAGAACGAGGATGTCTTCGGCGCTGTAAAAGCGCCGGCCACGTTGGCGCTCTGAGACGAAAAGAGTGCCGCACGTGGCAACCCAGTCTCGCAGTGCTGAAGGATGAAGCCCGGAAAGGTCGGCGGCCTCATCTGTAGAGAAAGCGCGATTGCGCCGCCATTCACGCATGGCAACCTCCTGCCGAACATTCGGCATTTTTTGATTTTTAAAAAAAAGCGCGACGACCGCGGGCAGCGGAGGAGAAACGCGCCCGCGGTCGGGATCAGCCTGCCGGGGACGGCGAGGCGATAAGAAAAGGCCCCGCCAAAACGGAGCCTTTGAAGCTGTCGGGAAGGATGCGTCCCTATCTAAATAGGGTTGCGGGAATGCGTAAACGGAACTTACGCGACCGTAACCCCTCACTTATACAAACCATGGGAAAGGCAGAAACTACCGCTCTCACCTATACAAACCATAGAAAGGGCAAAAGGGACGCATCCCCTTCACTATACTGTGAGCTTAAGTGCGGAATTTAAACATTCACGCTGCAGATTTTTTGAGGGCCTTCACCCTTATAGGGTGACGGATTCTAGGAAAGGGACGGTCAGGCTGAAAGTTTCTCCCCCCTCAACCATTGGGGAGTTGAGGGTACCGCAATTGCGGTATGCTGATTTGCACCCTCTCACCTGTAGCCGTGTTGAGTGCGCGTTAGTGGCACTCAGGCGGTTTTCTTGTTTTCAATCAAGTGGTTGTCGTTTGCAGAGGCGGGCTTCCTTCCCGCACCTTTTCTTGCACCGCCGCGGGGCTTCTTAGACATAGCCAGAAGCGCCTCGGACGTCTCCTTGGCGATTGCGCAGCACTATCCGCCCAGCCTCGGCGCGGCGTTTAACGGCTATGTCCAGATGCTCCGGAACAAGGTCTTTCATGTCCGCCCCGCCGCGTGCCTTCTGCAGCACCGAGTTCAGGTAGACAGCGATCGCTGGCGGCTTCGTCGGTGCAACCTTCAAGCCCCTGTCGATAACCCCCGCATGGCGTGCCGTCAGCCTGCCTGCACGGTGCTCCTCCGCGTATGGAAGGCGTTTGGTCTCATTCGTGTTAGCAACATGATCCAGCCGGCCCGGCAACGTCCGCGGAAGCGAGTCGGTCGTGTCCATGACATACGGCGCGATCGGGACGGGACGCCAAGGCGTGACGTGCTGGCGGCGAAGCGGGCCGCCTTCAAGGCTGTTCTTGACGTCCGCGTGTCCCCTAATACGCCTGCCGAGAAGCGGAACCTCGACCGACGTGACGCCCCACAGGGCGGTGCGGCTGGTTGTCCGCTCCATCGGCCGGCGCGGCTTGCCGTTCATGCGCAGAGCGGCTAGGTCGAACCACGGCTCGCCAGGCGGCGGCGGTAGTGCCTCGTCCTCCAAAGGCGGCCCGCCATTGTGACCGATGGAGGCGGTCATGCTGCTTTCTCGTGCGTATGGGCGTCCGTGGCAGGCGCCGCCATGACGCGCACGGCTTCGGTGCCATAGTCAAAGATAGAGACGCGCGCGCCTACGAGTTCGTCTGCGTCCTTTACGTCCTCCCGCACACCCGCCGCAGCGCAGAAGACGCGCAGGCGTCCGAGTCCGATCTCACGCACCGCGTCATTGGGGTTGTCAACGACGAAGTCCAGCATAAGTTCGCTGCCGTCCGTCGCTGCCATGCTAAGCCAAAGCGTGCCAGCCTCAACCACGGCCTCTGTCACAACCGCAACGTAGGGCATTGCCATAGCGCGCGGCGCTGCCCGCAAGGGCAAAGCGCCCGCGTCGCTAATGGCCCTTTCTTTCCCCTTTAGGGGAAGAAAGGGTTTGGGGGACATCATGTCCCCTCTACGATTGCTAGAGGGGACATTGTTGTCGTTTTGGTGGGACACGAATGTCCCCTCTACGGAATGCGTTCTGCAATCCAAAATAGGCTTTCCGAAATTGCTTGAACGAACGGTGTCGGCACCGCGAAACCACCAATTCACACCATATCGTGTGGATGCCCTGCCAGCCGGTTCACGGACGATAGAGATACGCCCGTCGGCAAGAAGAGCCTTTCGGGCCCGCTGCACGGTTTTCACGCTGATCGGCACACGGTCAACAATGAACGTGCGCGCACACTCGGAATAGCCATTCTTACGATTGAACGCGGCCACTATTTTCTGCAACACGCGATACGTGGCATCGGTGATACTGGAGTCTTCGTTGGCGTCCTCGAGGAATGCCATCTTCTCCCAAGCGTAGGGCCGGAGTGCACCCTTACGCTTCGCCATGCGCCAACCCCGATGCAGGAAGCGGGTATGAAGGCGCCGTGAAATGTTTCAACTGACGCGCCTTGCGCGCACCTTCCCACGCGGAATTGAATTCGTTTCCCCATCGGCGATATTCCTCGCCGCGCTCCCACACCGACACATAAACCGCCGTGCCTTCGTCAGTCGTGCCAGTGCGGTCAATCAAGCCATGGCTACGCAATTGAAAGATCGCGCGTTGCAGTGTTCTCCTGCAAACGCCGGTACGGCGCTCTAACTCCTTATGTGTCAGCCGGCTTTCGCCCTTGAGAAGGCTCTCCTCGGCTATATCCATGGCAACGCGCATGGCTGTGCGGGACGGAGCTAGTTTCGATACCGCTCCCATATAGTCCATAGAACGTTCGACGTCCCGCTCTGGAACGTCTTCAATGCTTTGATATGTCATCTGCTACCCTTCAGGGGAGATTTGGTTATGGTTCTTGCCAGTTGATGGCTGGTCTTTGTTAGGACGCCACCCGCGCAGCGCGGTTATTGTCATTGGCGTGGTCGTAGACGGCCGTACGCCGATTGGCGGCCAGCCACGCTTCGAGGTCGGGGAGGGCATAGCGAACCGATCCGCCGAGCTTCATATAAACCGGGCCGGTTCCGCTCATTCTGGTCTTGTTGAGCCATGATGCAGATTTGCCAATTTTGGCCGCGGCATCTTTTGTTGAAAAAAACACTTGACAGGGTCTCCCGTATATATGGTACACGTTGACAGTCGGATTATCTTGGCGCTATTTGCGTGCGCGCATAACCGATATCACTGGAAGATTTGTTGCGCCATGTCAAGGCCGTTCCGGCTTTTTCATTCTTTTTCTTTTGGCGCGACGATATCCAGCCATTTCCATCCTTCGAATTTGTCGCCGCGCTGCCGCAACTGCGTATACCGTTGCAAGCTGGCCCATGACCGATGACCGCTTACGGCTGCAACATGCGGGATAGAATTACCGAGCTCGAATAGCCGCGACACGCCTTCATGCCGCAGATCGTGGAAGTGAAGCCGTTGCTCGTCAGGCATCTCATCTGTCGTTATCCCGAGAACCTTGCACGCCCGCGTGAAGGCCGCACCGATGGCGTCGACGGAATAGGGGAAGATTTCCGGCTTGGTCCGCGACATGGTCTTGATGACGCGCATGGCCTCGGGCGGCAGGTCCACATAAACGTCGTTCCCAGATTTTTGGCCGGGGTGTTTCATATCTCTCACAAGGATGCGCGAATGCTCCTCGTCGAGGTCGGCCCATGTGATGCGGGTGATCTCCTCCATGCGCCTCGACGAGAACAGGGCGAATACCACGATCTTTGCCATTGGTGCGGAATGCGGTGCGCGGACTTGCCGCTCCATGAAATGTTCTAACAGCAGATCTAGTTCGGGCAGGGAAGGGCGCCGGTCTCGCTTGGTCGATTTACTGGTCTTATCATGACGCGACAGCACGCGCTGCGCTGCCTGCATTTCCGCATAATCCAGCGGGATTCCCCATGCGGGCTTTGCATCGCGGAAGATGGCGGCAAGGTGCGAGATATAGTTTCCGATGGTTTGCGGCTTTCGCTCGCCCTTGGCCAGCTCATCAGCAAAGGTGACGATGTCAGCTGACCGGATGGCGCTGCATTCCATTCCTGCAATTGTGTAGTCCTTGATACTGCGCAGAACCTGCTCCTTCGTTCGGCCGATGCTACGCTTCTCCAGGGTGTATCTGTCGATAGCGTCGGCCAGCGTCGAGGACGGTTTCTTCAGATCATCGAGCACGCCGGGCTTATCTAGTTCGGCCTCGCGGTAGGACGCCCACGCCTTGGCCTCGCGCTTGCTTGTGAAGGTCTTTGCCTCCCTCCAAACGATCGCGCCCTTTTGCTTCTTAACGATCTGCGCCATATAGGAGGGCTTGCCGTCCTTGCGCTTGCGTTCCGTGATGGTGCCCATATCGGTACAACATGCCTCTCTGCTGGTACGACATTGTTGTACTCCATACTGAAAAACCGTGCAACACGCTGAAAAACACTGACAAAACGTGACAGACAAAAACGAGCATAACGATTTGAATTTATACGAAAAAGCCCGGATTTCCGGGCTTCCCGTAGTAACGGTTGCACCTATGATGGACTGGACGGACAGGCACTGCCGGTTCTTCCATCGCCAGCTCACCAGCCGTGCGCTGCTCTACACCGAAATGGTCGTGGCCGACGCCGTCATTCATGGTGCGCGCGAGCGGCTGCTTGGTTTTTCGCTGCCGGAGCATCCAATTGCACTGCAGCTTGGCGGTTCCGACCCGGCGAAGCTGGCTGAGGCTGCGCGCATCGGCGAGGGGTTCGGCTATGATGAGATCAACCTCAATGTCGGCTGCCCGTCCGACCGCGTGCAGTCCGGCACCTTCGGCGCCTGCCTGATGAAGACGCCGGCGCTGGTGGCCGAATGCACGGCGGCTATGAAGGCGGCGGTGAAGATACCCGTCACGGTCAAATGCCGCATCGGCGTTGATGAGCAGGACCCCGAACCGGCGCTGGATGCGCTGGCCGATGGCGTTTTTGCCGCCGGTGCAGACGCGCTGTGGGTGCATGCGCGCAAGGCGTGGCTGGAAGGGCTCAGCCCCAAGGAAAACCGCGATATCCCGCCGCTCGACTATGATCGCGTCTATCGGCTCAAGGCCAAAAATCCGAATCGATTCATCGGCATCAACGGCGGTATTCAGACGCTGGATGAAAGCCGAAGGCATCTCGAGCATGTCGATGGCGTTATGCTTGGCCGCGCCGCCTATCACACGCCCGGCGTCCTCATCGATGCCGATGCGGCTCTCTATGGCGATGCCGCGCGCGATTTCGATTTCTCTACGCTGATCGAGACGATGGCCGACTATGCCGGCCGTCACATCGCTGAGGGCGGTCGGCTCGGCCATGTCACGCGCCATATGGTCGGGCTGTTCCACGGCATGCCCGGCGCGCGGCGCTTCCGCCAGATCCTTTCCACCGACGCCACGCGTCCGGGTGCCGGGCCGGATGTGCTACGCCAGGCCTTTGCCGAGATCGATTTCGAGCGCGCCAGCCAGGCAGCCTGATCCAGTCCCAACTCGTCCGTATTTTTATCGGCCAACACCGACAGGAATTCTGCTTGCCAATACAATAAGTATCTACTTATATGTTTGGCATGATCGAGTCGGAAATCTTTCGCGCCCTTGCCGATCCCACCCGCCGCGCCGTCTTTGAACGGCTGGCGGGCGGCGAGATGAGCGTTGGCGACCTCAAGGCGGGCTTTGAAATTTCGCAGCCGGCGGTTTCCCAGCATCTGGCGGCGCTGCGCAAGGCCGGGCTGGTGACCGAGCGGCGGGAAGGGCGCAACGTGTTCTATCGCGTCGAGCCGGAGGGTCTGTCGCCGCTTGCCGGCTGGGTCGAGCGCTATCGCAATTTCTGGCCGGATCGCGTCGAACGGCTGAAGGACGTGCTGAAGGGAATGGACCAATGAGCAAAGACCGTGCGCAGGACCATGAAGAAATTGTCGTGGAATGCACCTTGGCCGAAGCACCGGAAAAGGTCTGGCGCGCGTTGACCGTGCCGGAACTGCTTTCCGCATGGCTTCTGCCGAACGATATCCGCCCGGAGGAAGGCGCGCGCTTTTCCTTCGAAGGCGGTCCGGGCGAGGGCGGCAAGGTTTCGTGCGAAGTGCTCGACATCGAGCCGCACCGGCATATCCGCTATTCCTGGCGCGACGGCGAGGCAGAGCGCGAGGGGCTGGCGAGCACGGTCAGCTTCGATCTCACGCGAACCGAGGCTGGCGGCACGCATCTGCGCATTGCCCATGAAGCGCGCGTCGTGGCGCTCCCTGCAGTGCGACCACAGACCATCGCTGCAGCCAATTCGAACCGGCCCACCAGAATGCTGCTGGCGGCCTGATACCCTCACAGGAGAACGACCATGAGCGGAATTTCCAATCTCGTGCCGATGGTCATCGAGCAGTCGAGCCGGGGCGAGCGCGCCTTCGACATTTTTTCGCGGCTGCTGCGCGAGCGCATCATCTTCATCAACGGGCCGATCGACGACAACGTCTCGGCGCTGGTTTGCGCGCAGCTTCTGTCGCTGGAATCGGACAACCCCAAGAAGGAGATCGCGCTTTACATCAATTCGCCGGGCGGCGTGGTTTCCAGCGGCTTCGCCATCTACGACACGATGCAATACATCAATAGCCCGGTTTCCACCGTCTGCATGGGCACGGCGGGATCGATGGGGTCTTTTCTCCTGATGGCCGGCGCGCCGGGAATGCGTATCGCGCTGCCCAATGCCAGCATCATCCTGCACCAGCCGTCCGGCGGGTTTCAGGGCCAGGCATCAGACATCCAGCGCCACGCCGAGGATATTATCAAGGTCAAGAAGCGCATGTACGCGCTCTACGCCAAGCATTGCGGGCGCACGATGGAGGAGGTCGAGCGCACGCTGGACCGCGACTATTTCATGACAGCCGAGGAAGCCCGCGACTGGGGCATTGTCGATCATATTTATGAGCGGCGGGAACTGACTGCGGCCTGATAGCCTCAAGACCGGCAGTTACCCCTCTCCGTCGCGCTTCGCGCGCCACCATTCCGGGGCGAGCCACGGGTCTCGCCCGTCCTTCGGACCCTCATTTCATGGGGCGAGGAACTCAGGTTCTGGGAAGCCGAGACATTTCAGGACTTGGGTTCCTCGCCCCATGAAAATGGGGAGAGGTGGCTCGGCGAAGCCGAGACGGAGAGGGGAATTCGCGCGAGACGCGGCTTCAATCAAGCCGCATGCGCCAATATATTCACCAGTTTCCCAAACGGATCGCGCACGTAAAAGCGCCTCACGCCCCAGGGCTCGTCGGCCGGGCCATATTCCACCGCAATGCCGGCTTTCCGCACCCGCTCAAGCGCCTCATCCAAATCGTCCACCTCGATCGAAAGGTCCGGCACCGGCGTTCCCGAGCCACCCTCAGTGGCAAAGCTGATCTGGACGCGCATTTCTTCCTGTGAGCCGTAGGTTGCGATCCAGCCGATACCCATCAGCAGGTCGAGGCCGAGAATGTCGTGATAGAAGCGTTTGGCTGCGGCGACATCCGGCGTGCCGATATTGGCGACGATGCGTTTGACCTTCATTCCAATCCTCCCGATTGAAATTTTCGGCGTCAATCCCGCAGGATCATGCGGTCGCCGCGCATGTCGAAGCCCGACAGGGTGCCGATGAAATTCATGCCGAGCAGGCTCTGGTCGAGCATGCCGGGGGCGGCGACCAGCAGCGTCACATTGCGCCGCGTGATTGCGCCAAGCGTCAATTCCTTGGCCGTCACCCTTGCCGCCGTGGCGTTGCCGTTGGCGGTGGCAACCGGGATCGTATAGGCGAGCGTCTCAGGATCGAAGCCGGCGCGGCGGGCGTCATTGGCCGTCAGCACGGTGCTTGTCGCGCCCGTATCGACCAGGACCTGCATGGCCGCGCCGTCGACCCCGATCCGGGCTTCAAAATGGCCGTTCGGCATCTTTTCCAGGGTCACGGTCGTGCGGCCGTCGGAATCAGTGATCGAAAGCGGGCTGCCCGGCACCAGGCCGGCGGTGACGCGGCTGGCGATATCCTGCAATTCGTAGCGATATTGGTAGCCGGCGATGAACACGAGAATCACCAGCAGCCATAGCGCCAGATTGCGGGCGACGTCACCCAGACGGTGCCGCGAACTGAGAATGCCGGCACCAACCACCGCGCCGAAAATGCCGAGATAGAGCACGCGGCCGAATGTGTCGCTAGACAGGCCGGAAACATCGCCGTTCATGTCGTTCAGCACGAGCAGGACCAGCCCGACCGCCATAACCCCAAGAATGATCCAGATCGAACGGCTCATGCAGTCAAATCACCTGGCCGCGTTCGCGGGCCATGCGCGTGCGCCGCGTTTCGCGGCGGGGCCGCCGCTCGACCGTTTCCAGCCGTGCCGGCAGAAGCGTCATCACTTCGCGGCGCTGCATCGGCGTCATGTCGAGCCAGGCGGAGATTTCGTCGCGCGTGCGTCCACAACCGAAGCAATAGCCGGTCTTCATGTCCATCGAGCAGACAAGGATGCACGGTGATTCGATCGCCGCCATTTCGGATTCCCGTTGTCCTTTCCAGATGGGCCAGAGAGGCCGCCAATGCAAGCCCCAGGCCCTTGGCCCATTGTGCCACGCGGCCATCGCGGCTATGCCGCAGCCGACGACGATTTTAGCGGACATTTACGACATGACCAGCGCGCTTCCCTTTGACGATTTCCGTACATTGCTGACGAAACTGCCGGCCGGCAACGCGGCAGCCGGCGAACGCGTGCGCGAACAGTTCGACCGCGCCGACAAGCCGAGGGGGTCGCTCGGGCGATTGGAAGAGCTTGCGGTGTGGCTGGCGACATGGACCGGACGCCCGCCCGCCGTGAACCGTCCGCTGGTCGCGATCTTTGCCGGCAACCACGGCGTCGTCAGCCAGGACATCTCGCCGCGCACGATGGAAGCGACGGCGCGGGCGGTCGAACTCACCGCCGCCGGCGGGGCGGCGATCAACCAGATCTGCCTGGCATACGATATCGGCCTGAAGGTCTTCGACCTCGCGCTGCATCTGCCGACCGCCGATATGTCCCGGGAAGCAGCGCTGGACGAACGCGGCTGCGCGGCCACGATGGCCTTCGGCATGGAAGCGATCGCCGGCACGGACCTTCTCACCATCGGCGATCTCGGCGTCGGCAACTCGACCGTTGCCGCGGCGATTCTCGCAGCTCTCTACGGCGGACCGGGCGCGGATTGGGTCGGGCCGGGTTCGGGTGCCGATGCAGCCATGGTTGCCCGCAAGGCGGCGGTGGTTGACGCTGCACTTGCCGTGCATGCCGGCCACCTGAAAGACCCGTTCGAGGTGCTGCGCCGCGTCGGCGGGCGCGAATTCGCCGCCATTGCCGGCGCCATCATCGCCGCGCGCATGGAGCGCATTCCGGTGATCCTGGACGGGTTTGCCGCGACGGCCGCAGCCTCGGTGCTTTACGCAATTCAGCCGGGCGCCTTGGATCACTGCGTGATCGCGCAGCTTTCGCCCGAACCGGGCCACGCGAAGGTTGTCGAAAAGCTCGGAATGCGGCCCTTGCTCAATCTCGGCATCAGCCATGCCGAAGGGGCGGGCGGCGCGCTCGCCGCCGGAATGGTCAAGGCCGCAGCGCTGTGCAGCACCGGCATGGCCGCGGCTCTAAGGTAATCTGAAGCGGGCCTATCGCCGACGGCCGCCCACTGCCACAGCCGCCTTGGTCGGCAGCGCCGGCAAGACCTCCATGACCCGCGACGCCGGGAAGATGGCGATGGCTTCCGTGCCGACGCGCAGCTTGGAGTGAAGCTGGAACTCGCCGCCATGCATCTCCAGCAAGCCCTGGACGATGGGCAGGCCGAGCCCGGTTCCCTGTTCGGCGCTCTTGATGGCGATCGAACCCTGGCCGAAGGCCGAAAGCACCACCGGGATTTCCTCCGCCGGAATGCCGGGGCCGTTGTCCTTCACCGAAATGTATTGCCCGCCACCCGCCGTCCAGCCGACGCGCACGCGGATTTCGCCGCCGGACGAGGTGAACTTGATCGCATTGGACAGAAGGTTCAGCGTGATCTGACGCACGGCGCGTTCGTCGGCAAACAGGCGCGGCAGCTCCGGCTCGAACTCCTGGATCACCTTCAGGTTTTTGTTATAGGCCTTCAGCTCCATCAGGTGGCAGCATTCCTCGACAATGTAGAGAAGCCGAACCGGCTCCTCGTTGAGCTGGTAGCGGCCGGCCTCGATGCGCGACAGGTCGAGGATTTCGTTGATGAGGTCGAGCAAATGCTGGCCGGAATCGTGCACGTCGCGGGCATAATCGCGGTAGGTCTGGTTCTGCATCGGCCCCAGAACCTCGTTCGACATCACTTCGGAAAAACCGAGAATGGCGTTCAGCGGCGTGCGCAATTCGTGGCTCATCGAGGCGAGGAAGCGCGACTTGGCGAGATTGGCTTCCTCGGCACGGCGGCGCGCCTCGTCCGACATGGACTTGGCGGTTTCCAGCTCGGCGATCAGCCCGTCCTTTTCGGAGCGGAAGGAAAGCAGCATCACCGACGAGCGGTTGAGGCGGCTGGCGACATAGACGAAGAAGGGCAGCGAAAGCGCCAGCAGCGCCAACATGACAAGATCGGCCGGGTCCGGCTCGGTAACGCCGAACGTGGCATAGACCGCAACCGGCACTGCAAAAGTGGTGAGCAGCGCGCCGCGCAGAGACGAGGCGATCAGCGCGGTGGCCGCCATCGCCAGCAGCAGCACGACGGCCTTGACGATGGGAAACTGGTCGACCTGGCATTCGTTGCAGTTGATCGCCGCGAAATAGGCCCAGCCGAGGCCGGTGATGAAATGCCCGATCAGGAAGTTTCGTTTGGTCTGCGCGGTTTCGAGCTTGGTCGTGTCGGTCTTTTCGACGCGGTGCGCATAGAGCGCCAGCGCCGCGTAGCAGATCATGGTCAGCAGCGCCCAGACCATGATTTCGCCGCGCATGCCGATGAAAATTCCGGTGGCGGTGATAGCCAGAACCAGCAGCGGAATGGCGGTTGCGCTACCCACCATCGCATTGGCGTGAAGTTTCAGCAGTTCGCGGTCGAAGGCAAGCGCGCCGGGCCGGTGCGAAAGCCGATCACGCGTTTTGCGAACCGCGCGCGCGACATCGCTGTTGCGGTGCGGTTTCCTGCGGTCCACAATGAATTTGTCCGCTGTGTTAGAGCGCAGCAACGGCATGAATGTCTTCAACTTACGCGAGCAAACGATTACAAGCCCGCAGACTAGGCTGGAATGATTAAGAGTTTGTTTGCCATATGACTCGAATGTCGCGGAACTGGTCGCGCAGAAGGCGTTACACCCCGCCGCGCAGCCCATTCCGGAAGTTTCTCGACTATTGCGTCGCCTTTGCGATTCTCGGGCTGATTGTCCTCATTGTCGCGCGTCTCGACCGGGTCGAGACCCGCCAGACGACCGGCGCGGCAATCGTCAACGACGGCGATTCGATCACGCTCGGCGCCGAGCGCATCCGCCTGCGCGGCATCGACGCGCCAGAATACACTCAAACCTGCCAGAAGGACGGCGCCGACTATCCCTGCGGCCGGCGCGCCCGCGAAGCGCTCGCGCGGCTTGTGGCGGGCAAATCCGTTTCCTGTTCGGGCTGGGAGCGCGACCGCTACAACCGGCTGCTTGGCGTCTGCACGGCCGGCGGTGTCGATTTGAACCGCGCGCAGGTGGAGCAGGGCTGGGCGGTCGCCTATGGCGACTATGACGATCTTGAACAGGCAGCGCGCCAGAAGGGCCTGGGCATCTGGGCCGGCACATTCGAGCGTCCGCGTGAGTGGCGCGACACGCATCGCATGCCGGTCGAGCCGCATCACGGCAGCGCCGGTTCGATGCTCAACTGGCTGCGGGAAATGCTTCGATTGTCGTGACGCGGCGCTATAGTCGAAAGCCGAAACGGAAAGGGAGGTTGGATTGAAACTCTATGATGGCGGGCGCGCGCCCAATCCGCGGCGGGTCCGCGTGTTCCTGGCCGAAAAAGGCATCGAGGTGCCGCTGGTGCCGGTCGATATGGGCGCTTTGGGACACAAGGGCGACGAGGTCGCGCGGCGCAATCCGCTGCAGCGCCTGCCTGTTCTCGAACTTGACGATGGGACGATCCTCACTGAATCCGTCGCTATCTGCCGCTATTTCGAGGAGCTTCACCCCGAGCCGGCGCTGTTCGGGCGCGGCGCGCTCGGCAGAGCCCAGGTCGAGATGTGGCAGCGGCGCATGGAGCTCAATCTGCTCAGTTGCGTGGCGCAGGCGTTCCGCCACATCCACCCGGCGATGAAGGAGTGGGAAGTCCCGCAAATTCCGGAATGGGGTGAAGCAAACAAGCCGAAGGTCCTGGAATTCCTCAGCATTCTCGACGGCGAACTGGCTGACCGCGAATTCGCCGCCGGCGAGGAATTCTCCATTGCCGATATCACCGGCTTGATCGCCGTCGACTTCATGAAGCCGGCGCGCATCACCGTCCCTGAAGAGCTGACCAACGTCGTCCGCTGGTATCAGGCGATTTCTGCCCGGCCAAGCGCCAAAGCCTGATCATGCCTGCCGAGCTCGACCGGCTCGTGGCCGAAATCCGCGCCTGCCGCATCTGCGTCGAGCAGCCGCTTGCCCGGCCCCTGCCGCATGAGCCGCGGCCGGTCGTGGTGGCGTCCACGTCCGCCCGCGTCCTGATTGCGGGGCAGGCGCCGGGCACCAAGGTCCATGCCAGCGGCATGCCGTTCGACGACCGCTCGGGCGACCGTCTGCGCGACTGGCTCGGGGTGACGCGCGAGCAGTTCTACAACGCGCGCAACTTCGCCATCGTGCCGATGGGTTTTTGCTTTCCGGGGCAGGATGCCAAGGGCGGCGACCTGCCGCCGCGCCGCGAATGCGCGCCCGCATGGCGGCAGCGGCTTATCGATCTCATGCCGCAGGTCGATCTTGTTCTTGCGATCGGGCTTTATGCGCAGAGTTGGCATCTGGGCGCGGCGCGCAAGGCGTCGCTGAACGAAACGGTGCGTGACTGGCGCGCCATCCATGACGCTCCGACGATGCCGCGTGTCATCCCGCTGCCGCACCCGTCCTGGCGCAATACGGGGTGGCTGAAACAGAATCCATGGTTTGAAATGGAATTGCTGCCTGTCCTCAAATCGGAAATCCGGCATCGCATTTCCTGATTTTCCGGCAATGTCTTTGCGAAAATTCCCGGTCCCCGGAGAATTCCTTTCTTGTGAAACGCTTTCGTTAGGGAGATTATGGCGGAATAATTTTCTAACGGAGCCGTCATGGACCGCCTTGATCGAAAAATTCTTCGCCTTCTTCAGGAAGACGCGACGCTTGCCGTCGCCGATGTCGCCAAAAAGGTGGGCCTGTCGACGACGCCTTGCTGGCGGCGCATTCAGAAGCTCGAGGAAGAGGGCGTCATCAAGCGGCGCGTGGCCATCCTTGATCCTGAAAAGATCAACACGCGCGTCACCGTCTTCGTGTCGATCCGCACCAATTCGCACAGCCATGAGTGGCTGCGGCGCTTCTCGGAAGTTATTCAGGAGTTTCCGGAAGTCATTGAATTCTATCGCATGAGCGGCGATGTCGACTATCTGCTGCGCGTGGTTGTGCCGGACATTTCGGCCTATGACGCCTTCTACAAGCGGCTCATCGCCAAGATCGAGATTCGCGACGTGTCGTCTGCCTTTGCCATGGAGCAGATCAAATACACGACCGAACTGCCGCTCGACTACATGGTGCTGGACAAGGAATCCGGTTCGAACGCGGCTTGATGACAGCCTGCCGGGAGGTTCGCGCCTCCCGGGCGTGGTTCACTTCTTCATGAAGCTCCACGGGTTGGCCTGATGCACCACCACCGCGTCCGGCACGGACTCGGCCGATGCCACTTCCACCTTGCTGAAACTGTAGCCGGACTGGACGACCGAGACGCCGTCGAGAATGAACAACTGGCTCTTCTCCATGCCGGGCTTCAGCGTGCCGGTCACCGACACGGCCTCATAGGCTTTCGCCAGCTTGTAGGGCTTGGGCATGGTGACGAGAACGATCTGGTTCGGCGGCGGCGTCGGCATATGGCTGCATGCGCCGGTCCAGGGGACGAGCAGGAACTGGTAGACAAGGTCGCCGTCGCGGTCGACCGGAAGCGCGTAGCCGGTCAGCGTCACCGTCTTTCCGTCCAGATTTGTCGACAGCGTTTCGCCATGGTCCGGCATTTTTGCAGCGACCATCGGCAGTCCGGGGCCTTCGGCGGCCTGTTGCCCGGCTGGGCGAAGATCTTTCCAGAAAATGGTCGTGGCAACCGGCGAGGCGGCGTTCGCGCCGCATGCCAGAAGCGTGGCGGCAGCCGCGACGGCTGATCTGAGGACAAAATTCAACAGTCACACTCCACGGGCACGAGCCTGAGTAAAATCGCTCGGGAAGGTCGGGTCAATACGCAAAGGCGCGATTGGCCTGTTCGGGCATCTACCAGAGCGCTGCGCCCGACCGCTCATTGCGCGTCCGCCTTCCGTTGCAGGCGCTCCAGCGTTTTGGGGCCGGTCAGTTCCTTTACTGCGTCCTTGCCGATCCAGCGCGCCGTCTTGTCGGTCGAGGCCGCGAGCCTTTCGGCCATAGCAAGCACCGGTCCATGCAGGGCGAACGAGCGCTTGCCCATCGAGCGAAGTGCCCAGTTGACGGCTTTTTTCACGAAGTTGCGGCTGTCGGTGGCGTGAGCCTCGATCAGCTGCAGGAAATCGAGGAAGGTCGCGTCCGGTTCCTTCTTCCGATGGACGACTGACCAGGCCATCATGGCAAAGGCGGTTCGCCGGACGAATTCGCGATCGTCTGCCGCGAATTCCTCGATCAGTTCGCGCCAGCAGTCCGTGTCGACGAAGAGGTCGGAGACGCCATCGACGATATCCCAGGAGTCGAAGCTTGCAGCCCAACGCCTTGCATTCTCAGCGGTAAATCGCTTCGGGTCGGCAGTCACGGAAGCGATGAACTGCGCCTCCATGATGCCGCTTTCCCAAAGCTCGAAGGCGCGTTCATGGTTGCGCTTGATCTGCCTGGCGATCTGTCGCTGCACGCCGTGCGAGATGCCGAGCGCGCGATCGATCTTTATGCCGTAGCGCAGCATTCCGCGACGGTTTTCTTCCGAGCCGATCGAGCGCAGGTGCGTGATGATTTCCGCAGCGCTGGAGTTCGGCGAAAGCTCGGCCATGGCGTCTGCGCCTATTTCTCCAGTCGTGCCAGCAGCGAGGACGTGTCCCAACGCTTGCCGCCCATGCCCTGCACATCCTTGTAGAACTGGTCGACAAGAGCCGTGATCGGGAGCGATGCGCCGTTGCGGTCGGCCTCGGTGAGGCAGATGCCGAGGTCCTTGCGCATCCAGTCGACGGCGAAGCCGAAATCATATTTGCCGGCATTCATCGTCTTGTGGCGGTTTTCCATCTGCCATGAGCCGGCAGCGCCCTTGGATATGACCTCGACCACCTTTTCGATGTCGAGCCCGGCCTTCTTGCCGAAATGGATGCCCTCGGCCAGGCCCTGAACCAGCCCGGCGATGCAGATCTGGTTGATCATCTTGGTGAGCTGGCCGGCGCCCGTCGGCCCCATCAGCCCGACCATCTTGGCATAGGCGTCGATCACCGGCTTGGCCTTGTCGAAGACATCCTGCTCGCCGCCGACCATGACGGTCAGCGCGCCGTTTTCAGCACCGGCCTGACCGCCAGACACCGGTGCGTCGAGAAAGGAGATGCCATACTCCTTGGCTTTCTCGCCGAGCTCGCGCGCGACTTCCGCCGAGGCGGTGGTGTTGTCGATATAGATCGCGCCTTTCTTCATCGACTGGAAGGCTCCGTCCGGGCCAATGGTGACGCTGCGCAAATCGTCATCATTGCCGACGCAGGAGAAAACAAAATCCTTGTCCCTGGCTGCCTCGCGCGGCGTCGGCGCGTGGCTGCCGCCATGCTCGCCGACCCATTTCTGCGCCTTGGCTGCGCTACGGTTGTAGACGGTGACGTCATGTCCGCCCTTGTTCTTGAGATGCGCTGCCATCGGGTAGCCCATCACGCCAAGTCCCAGGAATGCCACTGACGCCATTTTCCGCCTCTTCAACTATGTTCCAACTGTTGGCGTCAGGTCTATGCCATCAAGCGGATTCGTCAAGGATGAAGGATTGGCTCAGGCGGCCGTGGCGACGCGATTGCGGCCTTCGGATTTGGCCAGATAGAGGGCTTCGTCGGCCTCTGCGATCAATGACGGCAGATCACGCTGGGAGAAGGGGGCGGACGCAACGCCGATGCTGATGGTCGGCCGCAGCGTGCCGCGTTCGGTGACAATCGCGATCTCGGCGCAGCGCGCGCGGATACTCTCGGCAATATCGATCGCCCGCCTCTGGCCGACGCCGGGCAGGAAGATGACGAACTCCTCGCCGCCGTGGCGGCAAAGAAGATCGCTGCCGCGAATTGTGCTCTTGGCCATGGCCGCGAACATCACCAGCACCTGGTCGCCGACGGGGTGGCCGTAGGTGTCGTTGATCTTCTTGAAGAAATCGAGATCCATGACCAGAACGGTCACGGGTGCGCGGGTGAGTGCCAGGCGTTGCAGCAATTGTTCGGCCCGGCTGATGAATTCGCGCCGGTTGAGCACGTCGGTCAGCACATCGTGGGTTGCGGCGCGGCGCAGTGCCATTTCGGTCTGTTCGCGGCCGAGTGCCACGAGGGTGAAGCTGGAAATCAGGATCAGCAGCATCACCTCGATGGTGGCCACCTTGGAGCCGAAATAGGCGATGAAGAACGGATGATCCGGGCTCGTCAGCCAGAGCACCGTGCCGCGCCCGGCATAGTACAGGCCGTTGAAACTGCTGGTCACGGCCAGGATCATGGCGTTCTGGTAGCGATTGGCCCCGCCGCGCCAGAATTCGAAGCCGGCCATCAGACTGAAGAGCGAGAACACGAAGAAAAACGGTACTGCGCCGCTCCAGGCCACGAGCGGCCGGGACATCAGCAGCGGCACGATGATGACCAGGAAAGGTCCGACGAGTGCCGGAACAATGGCAGCCGAACGCCCATTGAAGGAGCGCGCGCCAACCCAGATGAAGGACATGGTTGCCACGACGAAACCATTGCCAACGGGGCCGAGCCAATCGAGCTGAGGGGCCGATGAGGCGATGTAGAAGAGCAGCGAAACGGTCGAACAGGCAAAGCCGATGCCCCACCACAGGCTGGAGGCGATTTCGCGCCGCCGCCACGCCTCGAGCAGGAACAGCACCCCGCAGGTTGCCGTCACCAGCATCGAGCAAAGCATCAACGTGTTGAGATCGATTTGAAAAGCCATTCGGCCGCCGCACCCCGTATGACGTCCAGCATAGGCGTCAGTGGTGAAGCCGTCGTAAAGGGAATTGCCGCTGCGTCAATAAAATTGCGGGCGCGGTGGCTGATTTTCAGCGCTTCAAATGTTTGGTGATGCGCCGCTCGATCCATTCGATGCCGTGGCGCAGCGTCTCGACCATCGACAGGTAGATCAGTGCCGCCCAGAGGTAGGTCTGAAAATCGAAGGTGCGCGAATAGGCGCGGCGCGTCTCGCCCATCAGGTCGTAGACGGTGATGATGGCCACGATCGCCGAGCCCTTGATCATCAGGATGATCTCGTTGCCATAGGGGCGCAGAGCCACGATCAGCGCCTGGGGCAGCACGATCTTGCGCAGGATCTGGTACTTGTGCAGCCCGAGCGATTCAGCGCCCTCCCACTGGCCCTTCGGCACGCTTTCGATGGCGCCGCGCAGGATTTCCGCCTGATAGGCCGCGGTGTTCAGCGAGAAGGCAAAGACCGCGCAATACCAGGCGTCGCGGAAAAACGTCCAAAGTCCGACGGCCTCAAGCTGCGGCCGGAACGAGCCCAGGCCGTAATAGATCAGGAACGTCTGCGCCAGCAGCGGCGTGCCGCGAAAGAAATAGACATAGGCGTAGGCGAGCGCATTGAGCACCTTGTTCTTGGACATGCGCGCATAGGCGATCGGTATCGACAGCAGCGCGCCCAGCACGATCGAGATCGCCACCAGTTTGATGGTTACCAGCAGGCCCGACAGATAATAGGGCGCGTATTTCTCGAAAAGGTCCGGGTTCCAGGCGTTGACGAGATAGCCCACCATGGCGACGCCGAGCATCAGCCACAGCACAATGAAGACGTGCCCGGTTATGCGCGCGGCAGTCCATGGCCTGGGGATCGTCGGCGGGCGGTCGACGTCGGTGCTGGTTTCCGTTACGGCGCTCATCGCTGCGCCTCCCTGCGGCCAGCCCAGCGTTCGATGGCGTTGATGCCGAAGGACGAGATGATCGCCAGCACCAGATAGATCAGGCAGGCAAAGCCGAAGAACAGGAAGGCCTGCTTGGTGACGCGTGCGGCAATGCCGCTCTGGCGCAATATGTCGGCAAGGCCGATGGCCGAGACGAGCGAGGTGTCCTTGAGCAGGATCAGCCAGAGATTGGCGAGGCCGGGCAGGGCGATCTTGATCAGCTGCGGCAGCACCACCAGCCGCATCGTCTGGCCCTTGGAAAGGCCGATCGAATAGCCGCCTTCATATTGCCCTTGCGGGATGGCGCGGAAGGCCGAGAGAAAAACCTCGCTGGCATAGGACGAGAAGACCACGCCCAGCGCCACCATGCCGGCGACGAAGCTGTTGATCTCGATATTGGTGCCGGGGCTGAAGAAATGAAGCAGTTGCTGCAGGCCGATCTGCGCGCCGTAGAAGACGAGGAACAGCGTCAGCAGTTCTGGCAGGCCGCGAAAGATGGTGGTGTAGACGTTGCCGGCGATCCGCAGCGACGGTTCGGGCGATTGTTTGGCGAGCGCCACCAGGAAGCCGATGAGAAGACCGACCGGAAGCGTGGCGAGCCCGAGCGAGACCGTGACGAGAACGCCCCAGGCGATGTCGTCGCTCCACCCCTGTGGGCCCCAGCTGAGCAGCGTCCAGACGTTCTCCATCGGCGCGCCAGTCTCCCGTTTGTCCTCGCAGGTTCAAAAGGCGAGGGCGGCGATCGGGCCGCCACCCTCACGCTTCAAGAGGATCAGGATTCGGCGCCGTAGACGTCGAACTTGAAGTACTTGTCGTTGATTTCCTTGTATTTGCCGTTGGCGCGGATCGCCTTGATCGCAGCGCTGAATTCGGCTGCGAGCGCGTCGCCCTTGCGGACCGCTATGCCGGCGCCGGGTCCGAAGATTTCGACCGGCTGCGGCGAGGGCTGGCCCAGCAGCTTGCAGCAGGCGCCGTCGGCGGAATCAAGCCACTGCGACAGCACGACGATATCGTCTTCCACGGCGTCGAGACGGCCATTGGCGATATCGAGCTGGTATTCCTGGGCGGTCGGATAGGCCTTGACCTCGCCATCGGTGAAGGTCTTTTCCGCGTAGTTGAAGTGGGTGGTGGAGCCCTGCACGCCGATCGTCTTGCCGGCGAGGTCTTCCTTGGTCACGCCCTTGAGCTCGCTGTCTTTCGGCACGGCGATGGCCGAAGGCGTGTTGTAGTACTTCTCGGAGAAGTCGACCTTTTCCAGGCGCTCCGGGGTGATCGACATGGAAGCGATGATGGCGTCGAACTTGCCGGCCTGAAGGGCGGGGATGATGCCGTCCCAGTCCTGGGTCACGAATTCGCACTTTGCCTTCATCTCTTCGCACAGCGCGTTGGCGATATCGATGTCGAAGCCTTCCAGCTTGCCGTCGGCGGTCAGGTTGTTGAAGGGCGGATAGGCGCCTTCGGTGCCGATCTTGATGGTCTTTTCCTGGGCCTGGGCTGCGCCGATCGCCAGCGCCATGACAGATACCCCAAGCGCGACACGCATAAGAATACGCATGATGTTCCTCTCTGTTGTTGCCCGCCGCTGATGATTGCGGCGTCGTCCAGGGCCGCCTCCCGGTGACCCGCAGAACGCGATACTGCGTCTGTTTTCAGGAAGAAAGCAACTGCAAATACGCCCCCGGCAAACGACTTTACGTCAACTTGCCGGTGTGTACGCAAGTTCATTCCGGCGGCATAAATCGCTGCCGGGACATGACGTTACGTCAGCTTTTTCAAGCCGGTCGTGGTTTCGATGAAATCGGCTATCGCGGCAATGTCGTCGATCCCGAATGTTAGCAGGCGTTCTCCCGACACCGGATGATCGGCGGCGATGGCGACGATGTTGGGATCGTTGGCCGATAGCGGTGCTGTGTCTTTCGCTTCCAGCCGGCGCGCCTCGATCTTCTTGTGCGCCTCGCGCTTGTAGCCCTCGACCAGCACGATGTCGCAGGGCGAAAGGCGCGCCAGTATGGCGTCGAGCGAAGGCTCGTCCTCACTGGTTAGTTCGTGCATCAGCGCCCAGCGTTTGCCGGAGACGATGGCGACCTCGCCGGCGCCGGCCGCACGGTGGCGAAAGCTGTCGGTGCCCTGCTTGTCGATGTCGAATTCATGATGTGCGTGCTTGACCGTGGAAACGCGCCAGCCGCGCGCGGTCAATTCAGCCACGAGCCTTTCGGTCAGCGTGGTCTTGCCCGAATTCTTCCAGCCGGTGATGCCGAATACGCGCTGTGTCAAATCATGGCCCGCACGATCGCCTCGGCTTCCTGAAGGTCGCCGGGGGTGTTGATGTTGAAGAAGGGATCGACGATTTTTGCGGTGACGTCCAGCATCGGGAAATCGACCTCGACGAAATCGTGGCTTTCGATGAAGGCGCGCACGCGAAACTTGTGCTGTCCGCCGAGGAAGACCAGCAGCTCGTCGTGAAGCGTGACCGGCCACAGCGCAAATGTCGGGTGTTGTTCTCCGTCAGAGCATGCCACCGCAATGCGGCCTGCTTCGCCATTTCTGGCTGCATCGAGCTTTTCGCAAAGATTGGCGGGAAAGAAGGGCGTGTCGCCGGCAACCGTCAGGATATGGCTGGCGACAGGGCGCGCCCAGTCCATTCCCGCCAGAATCCCGGCCAAGGGTCCGGCGCCTGCGGTGTCGGCGATCACTGGGTGCCCGAACCCGGCAAGACGCGCCGGGTCGCCATTGGCGCTGATCGCCATGCTTGCGGCCTGCGGGGCAAGACGGGATATCACATGCGACAGGATCGTCCCGTCGCCAAGCGGACGCAATGTCTTGTCGCCGCCGCCCATTCGCGTCGCGCGGCCGCCTGAAAGGATCAATCCCGCAATGGTTTCTTGCACGCTCACGCTTCCCTGGCCGGATGCCGCGACACCCACATCACATAAAGGGTTGAAAGCGCGCCTGCCAGCGCCGAAAGCAACATCACCCACAGCAGCGGGTAGGGTCCAGTGTCGGGCGTCAGCAGTGCACCCGCGACCATCGAAAGAGCCGCGCCTCCGCCGATCTGCAATGCGCCGCCAAGGCCGGAGGCCGAGCCTGCGAGGTGGCTGCTGACGCTGACGATACCGGCATTGGCGTTGGGCAGCGTGACGCCATTGCCGACGCCGACGAAGAAGATAGGGCCGAACAGCGACAGCGGATGATTGTAGCCGGACCAGAACAGTGCGATCGACAGCATCATGCCCAGCGCCGTCACAATGTTGCCGTAGAGCATCATGCGGTTGATGCCCACCGTTCGCGAAAACCTGCCCGACATGAAGTTGCCGAGCATGTAGCCGATCGAGACGATGGCGAAGTACATGCCGTATTGCGACGGTGTCAGGTGCAGGATTTCGGATGAAATATACGGTCCGCCGCCGAGAAAGGCGAAGAAAGCGCCGGAGGTGAAGGCCGCCGTCAGC
Source organism: Mesorhizobium sp. DCY119 (assembly GCF_003590645.1). Classification (NCBI taxonomy): domain Bacteria; kingdom Pseudomonadati; phylum Pseudomonadota; class Alphaproteobacteria; order Hyphomicrobiales; family Phyllobacteriaceae; genus Mesorhizobium; species Mesorhizobium sp. DCY119. The sequence continues at coordinate 2,510,862 of NZ_CP031834.1, forward strand.
GTGTAGCCCCAGAAGCGGCGCGAGCCGATAACCTCGGGGTAGCTGCGAAACTGGGCGGCAAAGCTCGATGATTTCTGCCGGTTCGTTTCGCCGAGATCGAGCCAGACGATGACGAAGGCGAAGAGCCCGGCCGCAAGCATGAGCAGGAAGGTCGCTTGCCAGCCATAGAGTTCATCGAGGAACCCGCCGATGATCGGCCCGATCATCGGCACCAGGCTGGTGCCCATCGTGATGTAGCCGATCTTGCTTGCCGCCTCGGTTGCTTCGACCGTGTCGCGCACGATGGCGCGCGACAGCACCATGCCGGCCGCCGAACTGGCTTGCAGCAACCGGCAAGCAAGCAGCAGTTCGATCGTCGGCGCGTAGATCGCCGCAACCGTCCCAAGAATGAAAAGGGCGAAGCAGAACAGCATCACCGGCCGCCGGCCGAAGCGATCGGAGGCCGGCCCGATGAACAGCTGCAGGACGGCGGTGGCGGCGAGATAGAGCGAAACGGCCAGCTGCACCACCGCATATTCGGCGTCGAAATGCTTCGCCATGCCGGGCAGGGACGGCAGGAAGATATTCATCGACAGCGTGCTGGCTGCCGCTGCCGTCACCAGCGTGAAGACATGCGGCGGAGTCGCCTTGTTCAGAAACCCTGCGGCCATGTGCCCGCGCCTAGATGCCGTCCGGCGCCATTGCCGGGCTGGTGCTTTGCGCGGCCGGCGCTGTCTTCCCGGCGACCTGTTCACGATAGAGCGTGTAGAGGCCGGAGCTGACGATGATGATCGCGCCGACGATCATGGCAATGTCGGGAATGTCGCCAAAGATGAGATAGCCAAGCACGATCGCCCAGAGCAGGGCCGTATAGCGGAACGGTGCGATGAAGGAGATGTCGCCGGTGCGCATCGACATGATGACGAACTGGTAGCCGACCAGGACGAGCACGGCTGCAAGGCCGAGCAGAGCGATGTATTCATATTCCATCGGCGTCCAGCCGCCGAGCGGGGTTATGAGCACTGCGCCGCACAGCATGATCACCGTGGCGGTGACTGCGGAAACCAGAAGCGACGGGACGTGCGGCGGCAGGCGTCTGGTCGCCAGGTCGCGCAGTGCGCAGAAGGCGACCGATATCAGTGCCGACAATGCGAAGATGTTGAAACCCTCGAAGCCGGGCCGAACGATGACCATGACGCCGGTGAAGCCGGCGACGATCGCCAGCCAGCGGCGCCAGCCGACGCCTTCGCCCAGAAACAGCGCCGCGCCCATCGTCACTGCGAGCGGCAGGGCCTGAAGCACGGCAGAGACATTGGCGATGGGCAGGTGCTGGAGTGCGATCAGGAAGAAGATCGTGCCGCCGAGTTCGCCCAGCACGCGAAGGCCGATCATCGGGTGGAATATCAGCCGCGGCATCTTCAGCGCGCCCTGATGCCAGGCAAGCAGGGTGATCAACGTCGTCGCGAACAATCCGCGCACGAGGATCACCTGGCCGAAATTCATGTGCATCGACGCCAGCTTGATCAACGCGTCGTTGCAGGTGAACCCGGCCATCGACACCACCATGAACATGGCGCCGCGAAGGTTGGGAGAAAGTGCCAAGGCGTTTCCGATTCTTTATTGTTAGGCAAAGGATGTAACATCCGGTGCCGAAACAGCAATGCCAAAGCACTGGGCCACCGGAGAGGGTGCCTGTCCTGCTACTGCGAAAAATCGGCAGGCATAATTTTGCCGGCTAACGATGCTGCGCGGCCGCGCATGATCGAGAACGATGATGTATAACCGGCCGGATATGATAAATTCGCAGCGCCGGAAGGGGCCAGGAATTCGAGGTACAAGATCCCATGAATCCATCGGAACAGATCGACCAGCTCATCGCAAAACTAACGGACTGGCGCGGCAAGACGCTCGCCGGCCTGCGCAGGAGCATCCTTGAGGCCGATAAAGAGATCGTCGAGGAATGGAAGTGGATGGGAAGCCCGGTATGGTCCCGCGACGGCATCATCGCTGTCGTCAACGCCCACAAGGACAAGGTGAAGCTCACCTTTTCCCACGGCGCGAGCCTCGCCGATCCTGACAAGCTCTTCAATGCGGGCTTCGGCGGCAAGGTGTGGCGGGCGATCGATGTTTTCGAAGGGGATACGATCGACGAGCGCGCCCTGAAAAACCTGATCCGCGCCGCGATCGAGTTCAATCAGGCCAGGAAGAAGACGAAGAAAGCGCCGGCGGCTGCCCGATCGAAAGGCCCGTCCAGCAAGGAGACATGAAGCTCCTGCGGGTCTAGGCGGCTTCGATCAGAAGGTCGGCCAGTTCCTGCGGCTTGTCGATGCCGACATCGTGGCCGCAGGCGATCTGCCTGACGGCCCAGCTCGGATCCTTCCCTAGCGCATCGGCAGTCTGGCCGAACGGGCTGTCCCAGCCGGTCGCCTGGATGTAGGTCTTCTTCGGCACGCGCTGATAGGCGCCGGTCACGCGGAGCTTTTCCTTCAGCGACGCCGTCGGGTGCGGCGTTGCCTTGGCGTCGACCCAGGCGCGGTCGTTCTCGTCGAGGTAATCGCCCTTCGAGGTCGGCGGAGCGGGGATGGTTTCGCCGACCAGTTCCCAGCCTTCGGCGAAATCGGCGAAGGACTGGCCGTCTGCGGGTATGAACGCGTCGAGATAGACGATCGAGGCGATGCGCTCACCGATCCTTTCGGCCACCCCGGTTATGACGATGCCGGAATAGGAATGCCCGACCAGCACGATGCGATCGAGGTCCTTCCACAGCACCTCGTTGACGACGTCGTTGACATGAGTGGTGAGGTTTATGTCCGCTCCCGCCAGATGCGACCGCTCGCCAAGCCCGCTCAGCGTCGGCGCAAAGACACGGTGGCCCTTGGCCGTCAGCGCATCGGCAACCCGCATCATCGACCAGCTGCCCGCCCATGCGCCATGCACGAGCACAAAGGTAGCGCGCCCGTTCTTCTTTGAGTCGGTCATTTCATCCTCCCAAGTATTTGAATTCGCTGGCTTACGAGCCCTGCCGGCCCAGCGGTGCAAGGTCGAGATAGTGCAGGACCGGCACCAATGGCTCCAGGCCGCGCGCATAGGTCGAATAGCTGTGCAGGATCCGGCCTTCGTCGCGGAGGAAGACGCTGAGGCCCGGCAGTTCGGTGCCCCACTGGTCCCAGGCGCCTTTCGCGGCTTCGAACTCGGCCTTGCCGCGGTAGTTGATCTCGATGGGCGCGATCTTTTCGTCCAGCGTGACGTGGAAATCGTAGTTGAAGTCGCTGCCGAAGGACGAATACCACGGCACCGTCCAGCCCATCTTCTGCCTGTAGCCGGCCAGCTTGCCGAAAGGTGCGCGCGAGACCATTGCCAGCGTGGTTTCGCGTTTATGCAGTTCGGACAGATCCGGCAGGCTGTTGGCGAAGCTGGTGCAGCCGTGGCAGCCATTCTCCCATTTCGGGTCGAACATGAAGTGGTAGATAAGGAGCTGGCGACGCCCCTCGAACAGGTCGGCAAGGCTCGCTCTGCCGTTCGGCCCGTCGAAGACATAGTCCTTCTCGACCAGTTCCATCGGCAGGGCCCGGCGTTCGGCGTTCAGAGCGTCGCGCGCCCTCGACATTTCCTTCTCGCGGGCGAGCAGCCGCTTGCGCGCTGCCACCCATTCGCCGTGCGGGACGATTTTCTGCGCTTCCATGTCTGTCTCCTTTCGAATTCAGTTCAGGTTCCGCGTCGGAAAGAATTTGAAATAGGGCTCGGCTTCCTTCAGCACGCGGGCGAAGGACGGGCGGTTCAGCAGCCGGTCGAAATAGGCGGCCATGTGCTTGTGCGTGGCGGCAAATGGCTCGACCTTCTCGGCATAGAACAGCGCTGGTGCTGCCGCGCAGTCGGCCATGGTGAAGGCGTCGCCCATCGCCCATGTCCGCGTGGCCATGTCACGCTCGATCATGCCGTAGGCGGTTCGAAGCGTCTCGCGTGCCTGTTCGACGCCGAAGCCATCGTGCTGGCCTGCCGGGCGAATGCGGTCGACGACGATCTTCTGCATCGGTTCCTGCACGTAGAGATCATAAAAGCGATCGGAAAGGCGGGTGCGCCAGGCTTCTTCGGGGTCGGCCGGTATGAAGCGGATTTTTCCAGGGTAATACTTGTCCAGATATTCGATGATGATGGTCGATTCCGGCACGATGCGGTCGCGGGCGGCGTCGCGCAGCACCGGCATCTTGCCGACCGGCCACAATTCCTTGAAATCAGCGCTGGAGCTTTCGTCGCCAAGATCGACCAGCACCGTTTCGAACGGCGTGTCGTTTTCATAAAGCGCGATCAGCGGCTTGTGGCAGAAGGAGGCGAGGGGATGGAAATGATAGGTGAGAGACATGGACTGATCGCTTTCTCGCGCCGTTCGCCAGCCCGCACGCCAAGCTGACTAATTAGTGATTGTATTTTGAAACCAGTTGCACGATAATAGTACTGATATGGAATTGCAACCGGTTTTTCGGAGAATTTTTTGATGGACGCTGCTCATCGCTCGGGCTGCCCGATAAACCTCTCGCTCGAAGTGTTCGGCGACAAATGGAGCCTGCTGATCCTTCGCGACATGATCTTCGGCGGCAAACGCCACTTTCGCGAGCTTTTGCGGTCGGAAGAGGGCATTTCGTCCAACATCCTCGCCGACCGCATGAAGATGCTGCTGGAAGAGGGCATGCTCACCAAGACGGACGACCCGAGCCACAAGCAGAAGGCGATCTACAGCCTGACCGAGATGGCGATCGAACTGGTGCCGATCATGGCCCATCTCGGCGCCTGGGGCCGCAAATGGCTTCCGGTCAGCGAGGAGCTCAGCATCCGCGCCCGGCTGCTGGAGGAGGGCGGGCTGCCGATGTGGGAGAAATTCATGGCCGAGCTGCGCGTCGAGCAGCTTGGCGCGCCGAGCACCACTTCCGGCCCGACGGTGCGCGAGACGCTGCAGGCGGCCTATCTTGAGGTGGTCGCGCGGCAGCAGGCGGAGCGGGCCACAGCGAACTGAGGCAACTGCCGTCCGGCGGCGCGAGGCACGGCGATTAATCTGGCTTGTTCATGGCTTGAGACTCGATCAGAACCGATCCAGTCTGAGATTCCGCACCGGGTTTATGATTGCGGACTTTGCTGTGGGGGCTGATGAAAGCGCGAGCGAAAAAACCAAAGCTGCACACCGGAGGCTGCCTTTGCGGCGCCGTTCGCTTCGAGGCGACCGGCCCGGCTGAAAAGCCGCACACCTGCTCGTGCCGCATGTGCCAGCGCCACACCGGCGCATTGACGGCGCCCTGGGTCGAGTTCCCAAGCGACCGGGTGGCGTGGACCGGACCCGCCGGCAAGCCGTCCGTCTATCGCTCGTCGGACTATTCCAGCCGCGCTTTCTGCCCCACCTGCGGCAGCTCGCTCGGCGCGATCGACGACAACCCCGTCGTTGCCCTGCTGCTCGGAGCCTTCGACAAGCCGGCGGCAAAGGAACTGATGCCCACCTATCATACCAACCGAGGCGGACGGCCGAAATGGTGGCATGTGGAGGCGGGGGCGGAGTAGGGGAAGGTGGACGATGGGGCTGCGGTAAGAGAGCAGACGCCCTTGCTCCGCAAAGCTTTGGCTTTACACTCGGCGATATGGGCAGACGGGGGTATGTCTACATTCTCGCTTCACAGAAGAACGGGACGCTCTACGTCGGCGTCACGTCAGACCTTGCCGGCCGTTTGCTGCAGCACCAGACCGGAACCGGTTCGAAATTCGTCGCCCGATATGGCGTCATGCGCCTTGTCTGGTTCGACGAATACGATCTGGTCGTCGATGCCGTCGCCCGCGAGAAGGTGATCAAGAAGTGGCCACGTCAGTGGAAGATCAACCTCATCGAGGAGCGCAATCCACATTGGCACGACATTCGTGGCATTTGCTTTGACGGGAGGCATTTCGTTGCGCTTGTTCTGCACCGCCGGCTCGCGTTGCCGTTCAGGCATGGATTCCCGACACTCTCCACTCGCTAACGCTCGCTCACGAGGTCGAGAATGACGAATTGCATTTTAGATTCGTCGCCAATCTCGGACGCTGGCGACTTGCACGAGAGTTCTGCAAAGCAACCCTTCTCTCCAACGCAAGTGATTTGAGCCGAGCATTCCTTGACATCCGTCATTCTCGACCTCGTGAGCGAGCGAAGCTAAGGGCGAAGAGCCCGGGAATCCATGCCGGAACGTCGATGAAGCCGCTGCGGTGCAGAACTGCCGGAACCGGAAAAGTGGGGAAAGATTTTAGGAGCATTTCCACTCAACCCATTGTTTTCATTCACACCGCACATTTTCTCACATCCGATTTATCCCCCTCTTTCCAGCCTCGCTCATACTCGTCCCCGCAAATCCGCTTCCAACGGGATCCCTGGTGCGCACCGGGTATCAGGGGGAAGCGTCGGCGTCCGGGCTGGTGGTGCTGCGGTAGCACTGCTGGGTGATGAACCCCTAAGCCCGGGTCCTTGGCGGCGGCTGGCCACGCGAATGTGGAGGCGACTGAGCGGGACAAGAGCGCTGGCGGGGCGCATAGGCTGCGCCACGAATTACACTTAGGAAGGCAAGGCCTTTGCGCCCCGCATTCCCAGTTCTTTGACAATGGCCAGATGCGAAAGCAGGCGTGGCGATGAATAGGTGCGTCCTTCGAGGCTCGCTACGCTCGCACCTCAGGATGAGGGAGGATGTGCCCGCAGAAGTCCTTTTCATGAAGGGTAGGTGCGTTTCAGGATCAGGGAGAATTGCGCTAACCTCCCTCATCCTGAGGTGCGAGCGAAGCGAGCCTCGAAGGACGCACCGGAATGCACCGGGGACAGGGCGTGGCGATGATGAAGCGCGCCTCTCCTTCTCCCCTTGTGGGAGAAGGTGGCCGATCCGAAGGGGAGGTCGGATGAGGGGTGTTGGAAGAAATGCGACGAGGGGACGGGTAGCTATGCCTGCCACACCTTCGGAACAGAAATCACTCCGTCCAGCACCCTCATCCGTCTTGGCGCTACGCGCTAATCCACCTTCTCCCACAAGGGGAAGGAAGAGGAGCCGACCTTCACCCGCCGGTAACGCTCATATGGCGCGAGACGGCGGGGCGGCTGGTGCGGCGGTCGATGATGAAGTCGTGGCCCTTGGGCTTGCGGCCGATGGCTTCGTCGATGGCGCTGGAGAGAAGTTCGTTGCCTTCGGAGGCGCGCAGCGGTGCGCGCAGGTCGGCGGCGTCTTCCTGGCCGAGACACATATAGAGCGTGCCGGTGCAGGTCAGCCGCACGCGGTTGCAGCTTTCGCAGAAATTATGCGTCATCGGCGTGATGAAGCCGAGCCGGCCGCCGGTCTCGGCAACCTCGACATAGCGCGCCGGGCCGCCGGTCTTGTAGGGAATGTCGGTCAGCGTGAACTGGCGCTCGAGATCGGCGCGCAGCAGCGACAGCGGCAGATACTGGTCGGTGCGGTCAAGATCGATCTCGCCCATCGGCATGGTCTCGATGACGGTCAGGTCCATGCCGCGGCCATGCGCCCAGCGCAGCATCTCGGGCAGCTCGATATCGTTGAAGCCCTTCAGCGCCACCGCGTTGAGCTTGATCTTGAGCCCGGCAGCCTGCGCGGCGTCGATGCCGGCCATCACCTTGTCGAGATGGCCCCAGCGGGTGACGGCATGGAATTTCTGCGCGTCGAGCGTGTCGAGCGAAACATTGATGCGCTTGACGCCGCAATCGGCGAGCTCCCCGGCGAAGCGGGCAAGCTGCGAGCCGTTGGTGGTCAGCGTCAGCTCTTCCAGAGCACCGCTCTTGAGGTGGCGCGACAGCTCGCGCACCAGATGCATGATGTTCTTGCGCACCAGCGGTTCGCCGCCGGTCAGCCGCAATCTGCGCACGCCTTTCTCGATGAAGACGGTGCACAGCCGGTCGAGCTCTTCCAGCGAGAGCAGATCCTTCTTGGGCAAAAAGGTCATGTCTTCCGCCATGCAATAGGTGCAGCGGAAGTCGCAGCGGTCGGTGACCGACACGCGCAGATAGCTGATCGTGCGACCGAATGGATCGATCATGTTCATGCGAAGGCGCTTCCTCATGCCGTCAGCGTGACGGCTCTTGCCCCTGAATGTCGTGTATTCGTACCCGTCATTCAAGATAGGTGATATCGGTCTTTGGTAACATCTCCGTAGCCGACGCTGCAATGTCGGCTTTGTGGCACAGCTTTTTCACCTTTTCGGTGAACCCGAAGGCGCGTAGGGAAGGGGCCGAAACAAGGGCAGGACGATGACGGCGCCAACTGAACTGAGAGTATCGAAGGATCGCCGCACGCTGACGGTGACGTTTCCCAACCACCATCCGTTCGAGCTGTCGGCCGAACTGCTGCGCGTCGCTTCGCCCTCGGCGGAAGTGCAGGGGCATTCGCCGGAACAGCGCGTCACGGTGCCGGGCAAACGCAACGTGGCAATCTCCAGGATCGAGCCGGTCGGCAATTATGCGGTGCGCATCATCTTCGACGACACGCACGACACCGGCATCTTCACCTGGAACTATCTGCATACGTTGGGCCACGAGAAGGACGAGCGCTGGAACGCCTATCTCGCCGAGCTTCAGCAAAAGGGCATGAGCCGGGGATAGCGTCTTAAAAGCGTCATCGAGTTAGCATACGGCGCGAGCAGGAAACGGAGGTTTGGGAATGTCGAAAATCACCACCGTCGAACAGCTCGAAGCGCTCTACGGCCTGCCCGGCGAGACCTCGCTGGTCAAGGAACTCGACCACATCATTCCCGAATATGCGGCCTTCATCGAAGCGTCGCCCTTCGCAGCCCTTGCTACTACCGGCCCGGAAGGTCTCGACTGCTCGCCGCGCGGCGATCTCGCCGGCTTCGTGCGCATCCACGACGAACGGACGCTGATGATGCCCGACCGGCGCGGAAACAACCGCGCCGATTCGCTGAAGAACATCATCCGCGACGACAAGGTGGCGCTGCTGTTTCTCGTCCCGGGCTCCGGCACGACCTTGCGGGTCAACGGCCGCGCCTACATCACCACGGATGCCGAGCTATGCGCGTCCTTCACGGTCGAAGGCAAGCCGGCGCGCTCGGTTACTGTGATCAAGGTCGAGGCCGTCTATTTCCAGTGCGCGCGGGCCATCGTCCGGTCCGAATTGTGGAACCCGGAAAAGCACGTCGATCCGAAGTCGCTGCCGACGCCGGGCCAGATACTTGCGGTGACAAGCCGGAAAAACATCGACGGCGAGAAGTACGATCGCGAATGGCCGGAGCGCGCAAAAGCCAGCATGTGGTAGGAGGCGCGACCGCCTTCAGGTGTTTTTCATCACCTCGGAAATGCGTGTCATCATAGCGCCCATGCGGTCGCATTCGGACGGGGAGGTCTGGGCCATCACCGTCTCGATCAGGCCGTTATAGATGTGCAGGGCTTCCATCAGGAGTTCCTCGCCATTGCCCGTGAGGGTCAGCCGCATGATTCGCTTGTCCTTGGCGTCGTTTTCGCGGGTAAGCAGGCCGCGCTTTTCCAGCTGGGGCAGAAGCATGGTAATATTCGACCGTCCGACCAGCAATTTGCGGGCGAGATCATGCTGGGACATGCCTGGATGCCGGTAGAGGTTCATCAGCATGTCGAGCTGCGCGAGTTTCAGGTCGAGCGGCTGCAGCGCCTTGCTCAAGGCTGCCACGACGGCCTTTTCGGCGCGCACCAAAGCGATCCAGTTGCGGAACCGCGGATTGTCCCAGGGGAGGTCTTGCTTATTGTTCATGTTTGAACTATTATGTTCACAGTTGAACCGTTGGTCGGATCGTCAATATGGCATCAATTGGTTTGAAGGTCATCCGGGGTGTCTTCGGTGCTGCCGAACATATAGCACCGCGATTGGGCGGACGCGCTGCGTTTGAGCTCTTCTGCCGAACACCTGACCCGAAAAAGCTGAGTGCAGGCGAGCGGCGCGCGGTCGAAGCGGCCAGGGGCTTCATGGCTGAGGCGCGGCATCACCGGCTGAAAGTCGGCTCAGGATGCGTGAGCGTTCACGAGTTTCGCCCCGAGGGCCATCCCGCAACCGCAACCGTGCTCGTCATCCATGGCTGGCGCTCGCGCACCGAATATATGCGCGCCCTCATCGACGGTTATCGCAAAGCGGGCTTTCGCGTGATGTCGCTCGATCTGCCGGGGCACGGCGGGTCGACGGGCCGCAGGCTCAACATGGCCATGGCCGTCGAAGCGACCGCAGCGGCGGCGCAATGGTTCGGCCCGTTTGCAGCGGTTGTCGGCCACTCTTTCGGCGGCGCGGTCGCAGCTTGTGCGGCCTCCGGCATGATCAAGGGCACAGCGCCTCTGCCGACGGAACGTCTCGTGATGATCGCAGCGCCAAACGCGCTGACGGACGTGCTCAATGGATTTCGCAGACATACGAATGTCGGGGAAAAATCGGCCCGCGCGCTCGACAAGCAGATCAAGCGAATCTCCGGTCATCCGATGGCCGAGTTCGTAGCGTCCCGATATATCGCGCAGATGCAGATCCCGACGCTTGTCATCCACGCGCCCAACGATGCGGAGGTGCCGGCTTCAGACGCAAAGACGCTTGCGGCTGCCGGCGACCATGTCAGGCTTTTGTGGGCCGAAAACCTCGGGCATCGCCGCATATTATCCGACCAGAATGTCGTGTCGGAAGCGGTGGGTTTCGTGGAACAGCCACGCGAGCAAGCCGTCGTCCATTAGCAGTCACCGCTACAGCATCGCGACCGATCCGTTTTCCGGCGTCGCTCACGCCCTTGTGAAGCGGCGAGGCAACAACGTTGGCGAAATTTATCTTCCCTTAACGAAATCGGTATGAATCGATATAGTCGCGTCCTACATCGGTAGTGAACGAGCCGATCGTTCTCGGCGCGGCGAGAAACGGGAAACCGTCCGAGATACCGGGCGGAGACGGATGATCGATGAATTTCTCTCTGAAAAGAACCGTAGCGCTGCCGATAACGGTTCTTGCCGCCTCGCTGGCTTTCGGCGCACCTGCAGACGCTCAAGGGTTATTCGATGCCTTGTTCGGAGGCGGGCGCGTCCAGCGGATGCAGAGGGAAGAATTTCCACCGCCGCCGCACGCCGAGAGGCGGGTGCCCAAACCCAAGCGTACGGCAACAGGAACTCCTGCTGCGGTGGCCAAGATCACCGGGCCGACCTATTACACCTACAAAGCCGATCCGCTCGTTCGCGTGGACCTCGGCGCGCTGTCGAAGATTACGCAGCCGGTGTCATTCGAGCCATCGCTGGGTGGAACCTCCTTTCGGGAGGGACTTGCCGGTCTGGACGGGTTTGACCTCTCGGCTGAAAAGGATGTCGCCAAAGCCCTTACCGACTATTACGCGGCTAATTCCGATTACATCTGGGTAAGCGGCGCGACCGCGAACGCGCGGGCGCAGGATGCGGTTCGCGTTCTCGGCGAGGCGCCTACCCATGGACTGGACGCGGCCGACTACGCCGTCACGGTGCCCGCCACCGGCTATTCGCTCGACGACATGGCTGCGCGCCAGCGCGAATTGATGCGCTTTGAGATGACGCTCTCGGCACGCGTGCTGCGCTATGTTCGCGATGCGCAGAATGGCCGCGTCGATCCGAACAGGATTTCCGGATACCACGATTTTCCAGCCAAGCCGCTGGACATGGTCAACGTTCTGAAGACCCTGGCTCATACCAGCGAAGTGCGCCCCTATATGGAATCCTGGCATCCGCAGAACGCGGAATACCAGGCTTTGCGCGTCGAACTTGAGTCGTTGGAAGCCAGTTCGGAAAACGACATCGTCGTCGATCCGAAGCTGTTCTTGCGGCCGGGCCAAAGCAGCCCGGAACTGCCGAAGCTGCTGCAGCTTATCGCACGCGATTATCCCGACGACATCGGCCAATATTCCGAGGTGCTGGGTCGGCTCGGCGCGAGCGAGGCCTATGTCGACGAGTTGGTGCCCGTCATCAAGATGGCTCAGGAAAAAGTCGGTCTGAAGCCGGACGGCGTGATCGGGCCGCGCACCGTGGGCGAGCTCGCCGGAACGTCTAAGGCGGACCGCATCGACAAGGTGCTTTTCGCGCTGGAACAGATGCGCTGGCTGCCCTCCGATCTCGGCAGTCCCCGCGTTTTCATCAACCAGCCGGCATTCACGGCAAGCTATATCGACGGCGATACGGAAAAGCTGAAGATGCGCGTCGTCATCGGTCGGCCGACCAATCAGACAAGCTTCTTCTACGATGAAATCGAGCAGGTGGATTACAATCCCTATTGGGGCGTTCCCCAGTCGATCATAGTCAACGAGATGCTGCCAAGACTGCGCCGCGATCCCGGTTATCTCGACCGTTCCGGCTATGAGGTGACCGATTCGAAGGGACGAAAAATTCCATCGTCTTCGATCAACTGGGGGCAGTATGGCGCAAAGATTCCCTACAGCGTGCGGCAGACACCCAGCGAAGCCAACGCTCTCGGCGAACTGAAAATCCTGTTTCCCAACAAGCATGCGATCTACATGCACGACACGCCGCAGAAGAGCCTGTTCGACCGCGATTCGCGCGCATTCAGCCATGGCTGCGTCAGGTTGAAGGATCCGCGCGGCATGGCAGCGGCGGTGCTGGACACGACGGTCGACCACATCGCGCAGAAGCTGAAGCAAGGCCATTCGTCGGAGCGCGTCACGCGAAAAATTCCGGTCTATGTCGCTTACTTCACCGCCTGGCCGGAGATGAACGGCAAGGTCGAGTATTTCGGCGACGTCTATGACCGCGATGCGCATCTGAAGATGGCTCTGGAAAAGGCCGAGGCCGTGCGTACGCCGCCAAGCATCCGGCAAGTCTCCCAGGCCGACAGCGAGTTCTAAGACTTCAGGCACCCCAAACGGGTGGTGAAACAGTACGCAAAATAAGCATACTGCCTTGCGTCTGGGGCGGGTTTTATTGCGTTGGGTATGTTCGAAATTGTCGTGCTGCTAGCCGTCATTGTTCCGACGGCCGGCTATTTTTTATATGCGCATCTGGTCGTGCATCTGGTTTGCCGCGACAACGATGGTGCTGCCCGCTGGATCATGCGGCTCTTTGCAAGCAACTACCTGTTGCTTGCCGCGGTTCTTTGGATGCTTTGGCCGACGATGCGCTGAAGCCAACTACAAATAGGAAAATTCGGATAGGGATATGGTGGGCGATGCAGGGATTGAACCTGCGACCCCACCCGTGTGAAGGGTGTGCTCTCCCGCTGAGCTAATCGCCCGCTCGTTGCCCGAAGGCCAAGCGAGCCGCGATATAAGGGACGGGAATGACCGAAGTCAAGGCACCGATCAGTTTGCCGCCGCGATAAGTTTGTCGGCCAGCGCCACCGTCAGTTCGTCGAAGTGCGAGATGATTTTCGATGGCTCGAATTCGCGCGCATGCCGGTCGGTATAGCCGAAATCGACCGCGACGACCGGAATGCCGGCTGCCTTGGCCGTGTCGATGTCGGTTTGCGAATCGCCGACCATCACCGCGCGATCACGATCGCCTCCGGCCATTGCGATGGTTTCGGTCAGATGCCGGGGGTCCGGCTTGCGGAATGCGAATGTGTCCTGGCCGCAGATGGCGGCGAAGTACCGGGTCATGTCGAGTGCTTCGAGCAGCTTGCGCGAAAAACCTTCGGTCTTGTTGGTACAGACCGCCATCAGGAAGCCGGCATCGGCGAAACGATCGAGCGCATCCAGCACGCCCGGGTAGGGCAGGGACTTGCCGGGGATGTTTTCACCGTAGTGGTCGATGAAGAGCGCAAACAGCCGGTCATGTTCTGCAACCGGCAGAGGCGTCCTGCTGGCAGCGAAGGCGCGTTCGATCATCACACGGCCGCCATGGCCGACGAAGCTGCGGAAGCCTGTCGCGTCGGTATGCGGCACGCCGCCGGCGCCGAGGCTGTGATTAAGGCTCTCGAGCAGATCCGGCGCCGTGTCGACCAATGTTCCGTCGAGGTCGAATACGATGATTGGGCTGCTCATGAGATGTCCTGCTGCTTAATGAATAAGTCGGTCGCGCATAGCCTGAGCGACCTTGCGGCGCAAGCAAAGTCGATTGGGCCTGAAGGCCAGAAAACCTTTGCCGAAACAGCCAAAGATGCTAGGAGCGCGACCGAACGAGGACGTGGCGACATTCCCATGGATGCAAGAGCATTGAAGATCGAGGCGGCGCGGGCCGCGCTTGAACATGTCACGGACGGGATGCGGCTCGGCATCGGCACCGGCTCGACCGCCGAGGAATTCGTCCGGCTGCTTGCCGAAAAGGTTGCGGCAGGCATGAAGATCATCGGTGTTCCGACCTCTGAACGCACCGCCGCGCTGTGCCGCGAACTGGGTGTTCAATTGTCGACGCTTGACGAGACACCGGAGCTTGACCTGACGATTGACGGCGCCGACGAGGTCGATGCGCAGCTTACGCTGGTCAAGGGCGGCGGCGGCGCGCTCTTACGCGAGAAAATCGTGGCTGCAGCCTCGAAGAAAATGATCGTGATTGCCGATCAATCGAAGCTGGTCGACACGCTGGGCAAGTTTCCGCTGCCGATAGAGGTGAACAAATTCGGACTGAAGGCAACCGAGCTGGCAATCGCTGCCGTTGCCGAAAATCTTGGCCTTTCGGGCCCGCTGACATTGAGGATGACGAACGGCGCGCCTTTTGTTACAGACGGCGGACATTTTATCGTCGACGCATCTTTTGGCCGCATTCCCGATCCAAGAGCGCTATCAAATGGTCTTCACGCCGTTCCGGGGGTTGTCGAGCACGGTCTGTTCCTGGGCTTGGCGCAGGCGGCAGTCATCGCGGGTGCGGACGGCATCAGAACGGTCCGCGCGACCCAATAAAGAGGGAGTTTTATCCATTATGACGTTGGTCAATCGTGTTCGCCGCTTCTCCGCGGTTCTGGCGGCTTCGGCAATGGTCGCAATTGCGTCGCCGGCCTTTTCGCAGGAAATCTCGGACGCGCACCTGAAGGCAGCCCGCGAGGCGGTGGCGGCGATTCATGCCACCGACCTGTACGACAACATCCTGCCCCAGGCAGCGGGAGCGCTGAAGGCGCAGCTTATCCAGAAGAATCCGGACCTTCAGGAAGTCATCACCAAGACGGTTGACGAAACGACACTGAAGCTTGCTGGCCGCCGCTCCGACCTGGAGAAGGAAGCAGCGCTTGCCTATGCGCGGGTGTTCTCGGTCGAGGATCTCAACGGCATTGCCACTTTCTACAATTCGGCACCGGGCAAAAAGCTTCTTTCCGATGGCCCGATCGTGGCGCGCGAAGTCAGCAAGGCCGCCGATATCTGGCAGCGTGGCGTCGCTCGCGATCTCGCCGAGGAAACCGGCAAGGCGCTCGACAAGGCGCTCGAGGGCAAGTCCGCTCCGGCAATCACCGATCCGGCAACGCCGACGCCTGACGCGACAGCACCGGCGCCTGCGCCTGCTCCCGCCAACTGATCGAGCCTTTACAAAATTGCATAGTAGAAAAGCCCGGCCCTTGCCGGGCTTTTCTTTTGCGGCTTTGGCTCCTAACTGTCACTTGCCGCGCACGGAGACAGAATCATGACTGCATACGACTACGATCTTTTCGTCATTGGCGGAGGCTCCGGTGGGGTTCGTGCCGCGCGCGTCTCGGCTGCACTCGGCAAACGAGTGGCGATCGCCGAGGAATTCCGGTTCGGCGGCACCTGCGTCATCCGCGGCTGCGTTCCGAAGAAGCTCTACGTCTATGCCTCCCAGTTTCCCGAGCATTTCGAGGATGCCGCCGGTTATGGCTGGACCGTGCCTGAGGCGAGCTTCGACTGGCGCAAGCTTGTTGCCAACAAGGACAAAGAAATCTCGCGGCTGGAACAGATCTACCAGCGCAATGTCGAAGGGGCAGGCGGCGAGGTGTTCCACACGCGGGCGACCATCGTCGACCGGCATACGATAAGGCTGGAGAACGAAAACCGCACCGTCACCGCCGACCAGATTCTGGTTGCCACCGGCGGCAGGCCAAATCCGCACGTGGCACTGCCTGGTCATGAGCACTGCATCTTCTCCAACGAGGCTTTCGATCTTCCGGAACTGCCCAAGGCGATCGTGATTGCCGGTGGCGGTTATATCGCCGTCGAGTTCGCCAACATCTTTCATGGTCTCGGCGTCGAGACGACGCTGATCTATCGCGGCAAGGAGATACTGAACCGCTTCGACATGGATCTGCGGCATACGCTGCATGAGACAATGGAAAAGAAGGGCATTCGGATTCTATGCCACGAGATGTTCAGGGCCATCGACAAGCGTCCGGATGGCCGGCTGGATGCGCATCTGCAGGGCGGCGAGGTGCTGACGGTTGACCAGGTGATGCTTGCTATCGGCCGCATTCCCAACACCGAGAACCTTGGGTTGGAAAATGCCGGTGTCGAACTCGGCAAGATAGGCGAAATCATTGTCGACGGCTATTCGCGGACCAATGTCGACAACATCTGGGCGATCGGCGACGTCACCAATCGTGTCCAGTTGACGCCGGTGGCTATTCACGAGGCGATGTGTCTTGTCGAGACGGCGTTCAAGAACAATCCGACGCAACCCGATCATGACTGCATAGCGACGGCCGTTTTCTCGCAGCCGGAAATCGGCACGGTCGGTCTTTCCGAGGACGACGCGGCCAAGAAGTTTGCAAATCTGGAAATCTATCGCGCGACCTTCCGTCCGATGCGGCACACGCTTTCCGGGCGTCAGGAAAAGATGCTGATGAAGCTGGTGGTGGACGCCGACACGCGAAAGGTGATCGGCGCTCACATACTGGGCCCGGATGCCGGCGAGATGGCGCAGCTTCTCGGCATTACGCTGAAAGCAGGTGTCACGAAGGATGATTTCGACCGCACGATGGCGGTGCATCCGACGGCGGCCGAGGAACTGGTTACCATGTACAAGCCGACCTATCTGGTCAGGAATGGCGAGCGGGTCGAATAGGGCAGGCGGAACCGTTCGATTTCCGCGGAATTCCAGGGTAGAATAGCCAGCCGGCTTCCTGTATAGAGCGCCGTTCCCGAAAGCGGGAGATTTGCTGGGCAATTCCTGCCCTGAAGATTGTATTGGGTGCGACAATGACGAAATGGTCCCCGAGTTCCTGGAGAGACAAGCCGATTCAACAGGTTCCGGCCTTTCCGGATCAGGCTGCTCTTGCGGAAACCGAAGCTCGTCTTGCATCGTTTCCGCCGCTCGTTTTTGCAGGTGAGGCGCGCAAGCTGAAGAAGCAGCTTGCGCAGGTCGCCGCCGGAGACGCTTTCCTGTTGCAGGGCGGCGATTGCGCCGAGAGTTTCGCCGAACATGGCGCGGACAATATCCGCGACTTCTTCCGCGTCTTCCTGCAGATGTCTGTCGTGCTCACCTTCGCCGGCGCGCAGCCGGTGGTGAAGGTAGGCCGCGTTGCCGGCCAGTTCGCCAAGCCGCGCTCGTCCGACAACGAAACCAAGGACGGCGTGACGCTGCCGAGCTATCGCGGCGACATCATCAACGGCATCGAGTTCGACGAAAAGTCGCGCATTCCCGATCCGGCAAGGCAGGAGATGGCCTATCGCCAGTCGGCGGCGACGCTCAACCTGCTGCGCGCCTTCGCGCAGGGCGGCTATGCCAGCCTGGAGAATGTTCACCGCTGGATGCTGGGCTTCGTTTCCGACAGCCCGCAGGGTGAGAAATACGAATCTCTCGCCAATCGCATCACCGAGACGATGGACTTCATGAAGGCCGTCGGCATCACCTCCGAGACCAACTACGCGCTGCGCGAGACGGATTTCTATACCAGCCACGAGGCGCTGCTGCTCGGATACGAGGAGGCGCTGACCCGCGTCGATTCCACCTCGGGCGACTGGTACGCGACCTCAGGCCACATGATCTGGATCGGCGACCGTACTCGCCAGCCCGACCATGCCCATCTCGAATATTGCCGCGGCATCAAGAACCCGCTCGGCCTGAAGTGCGGTCCTTCGCTGACTGCTGATGGCCTGCTCGAGTTGATCGACACGCTGAACCCCGAAAACGAGCCGGGCCGCCTGACGCTGATCGCGCGCTTCGGCGCCGACAAGGTCGGCGAGCATCTGCCGAAGCTGGTGCGCGCGGTGAAGAAGGAAGGCCGCAACGTGGTCTGGTCATGCGATCCGATGCATGGCAACACGATCACGGCTGCCGGCTACAAGACGCGGCCCTTCGACCGTATCCTGCGCGAGGTGCAGAGCTTCTTCCAGGTTCATCGCGCCGAGGGCACCCATCCGGGCGGCATCCATATCGAGATGACCGGCAAGAACGTTACCGAATGCACCGGCGGCGCACGCGCCATTCGCGACGAGGAGTTGCAGGACCGCTACCACACTCATTGCGACCCGCGCCTCAACGCCGATCAGGCGATCGAACTGGCCTTCCTCGTGTCGGATTTGCTCAAGAAGGACGCCGGCACGACTGAGAAGAAAGTCGTGAACGGCTGATCTCAAGGTTTCGAAAATGAAAAAGGCGCTGGTTTCCAGCGCCTTTTTTGTTTCAGCTTGAAGATTCTGTTGCGCAACTCTCGACCTCAATCCTTTCGATAGAGCAGCCAGCTCTTGCTCGAACGCTCAGGAATCTCGGAGAACTTTGTAACGCGGTTGCGGCCGTTGAGTTTGGAGCGGTAAAGGGCGCGGTCGGTCTTGGCGTAGAGGTCTTCAGCGCTTTCGGCTTCAGAGGCCATGCAGACGCCCATCGACACGGTGATCGGCCCGTAATTGACGTTCGTCTGGCCGCCGCTGGAGAAGGAGGTGTGCTCGATCAGCAGCCTGATGCGCTCGGCGATGTCGAATGTCGACTGTTCGCTGGCGCCTTCGACGATCAGCGCAAACTCCTCACCGCCGGTTCTGGCGACGAACATGTCTTCGCGGATGCTGGTGCGGAAGATGCTGGCGATGATCTGGAGAATCTTGTCGCCAACGGGATGGCCGTAACGATCGTTGATTTCCTTGAAGCGGTCTATGTCGGCAAGGATCAGGGCGTTGAACAGGATGCCTCGGCTACTGTTGTAGACCTTGGCGATTTCCTTGTCGAAAGCGCGGCGGTTCCAGATCAGCGTCAGCGGGTCGGTATCTGCAAGCTTCTTGTATTCTTCGAGCTTGGATTTGACGCTTTCGAGCTCAGCCGATTTTTCGCTGAGCGTATTCGCTACCTGCTTTCCGTGGTCGATCGTCGAATTCGTGGCCGTCGACATGACGCCGGCGATCTTCTGCAGCAATTCCCTGGAAATCGCGGTGCGGCTGTTCAGTCCGTCTGCAGTCTGATCGAGAATCTGGCCGTATCGCTCGATGTGGTTGCGCTCGCTGCGAATGATGCCGGCGATATCTTCCAATTCCTTGGCGATCACTTCACGGGCATTTTCGACAATGCTCTGGGTGTGGTTCTGCGCAAAATATTTGCGGCCGATCTGGTCGAGTTGATCCTGGGGTGGCCGATTGCCCAAGGCGATGACCTCGAGGCTGAGCTTCGGGTTCGAACCCGACAGGGCCTCGTAGAAAATCTCGTAGTTGCGCGGCAAGGCCACGACGCCCATCTGGCGCATGGTCATGACCGTGTTGATGGCGAGGTCGTTGATTTCCTCACCTGTGGCGACCGCAGGCTGCATTGTTGCTCCACTTCACCATTGGAACCGAAGCCGGCCCCGTTTCCAATGTCAGACAGCCTGACGACCAAACGAACGATCGGGGATGAGAGTTTGCGCCGGCGTATACAACCGTACCGGCCCATGAGGACGCCCCCCTGCGACCTCTGCTTGCATTCATGCTATATGCTATCGAGCTAAAGTTTCCTTAATTGACCGATAGAACAGGCGCAAGTTGACGGGCATCGATTTGGGGAAAGATTGTTTCACAATCGCACACCCACGAGGTTGACCGTGGATTTTCTGGATCGATGTCGCAATTGCCAAAGTAAGTTGAATATACTTATGGCGATATGAGCGGCATCAACGAAATCTGCTACCTTTTAGCATTGCGGGTACGAGATGAACGATAAACGAACTGGTTCTTGTAGCTGCGGCGCTGTCCATTTCACGACATCGGGACCATTGCGCGGCGTGATCTATTGCCACTGCAAGCAGTGCCGAAAGCAAAGCGGTCATTTCTTCGCAGCAACCAACGTGCCCGATGACAGAATCATGATCGAAGGGGCAAGCAACGTCACATGGTATCGCGGCTCGGATAGTGCCAGGCGTGGCTTTTGCAGCATTTGCGGTTCGGTCCTCTTTTGGAAGCATGACGATCTCGATACGATTTCGGTCATGGCCGGCGCCTTCGATACGCCCAGCGGGCTGGAAGCCGACAGCCATATCTTCGTCGCCGACAAGGGCGACTATTACGACATCGATGACGGCCTGCCGCAATTTGCGAAATCGACGCCTGCTATCAAAGTGGCGGGAAACTGAACGGGAAAATTCAAAACGTTCTCGATTGTTGAACGGTTCGTCGACGGCTCGCGGTCTGCCCAGCCCGTTTCAACGGGCGTATATGATGGTCAAGGAGAAAGCCCATGACCACCATGCCCACACTGTTCATTTCCCACGGCGGCCCCAATATCGTCATCAGCGACACGCCGGCGCGGCATTACCTGGAGACGATTTCTGACCGTATCCCCGCGCCCAAGGCGATCGTGATCGTTTCCGCGCATTTCGAAACGCATGGCGTAACCGTGGTGACCGATCCGAGGCCCGAAATGATCTATGATTTCGGTGGCTTTGCTCCAGAGCTTTACAAGATGATTTACGCGGCTCCCGGTGCGCCGGAGCTTGCCGAAAGGGTGCTGACGCTTCTCGAACAGGCAGGGCTCGATCCTGCAAGGCTCGGAAAGCGCGGCTATGATCACGGAACCTGGACGCCTCTGAAACTGGCCTTCCCGCAGGCCAATATACCGATCGTGCAGGTTTCGATCGATCCGAACCGGGATGCTGCCTGGCATTACGCGGTCGGGCAGGCCCTTTCGCCCTTGCGCGAAGACGGCGTATTGCTGATCGGCTCCGGCCATATCACGCACAACCTTCGCGCGTTCTTCTCGGTCATGCGTCAGGGTGCAGCGCCCGATCCGTCACTCGCGGCCAAGGTGAATGCCTTTACGGAGTGGTTCGAGGAGAGGCTGGCTGCAAACGATAAAGCGTCGATCCTCGACTGGAAGAACAAGGCGCCGTTTCCCGCCGAGAACCATCCGACCGACGAGCACCTGATGCCCATCTTCTTCGCCTATGGTGCCGCGGGCGACAAGGTGAGGGCGGAGCGGGTTCACGATTCGGTCGACCACGGCTTTTTCGCCAACGATTCCTATCTGTTCCACTAGGTTCTGGTGCGCTACATGATCCCCTTCCGGCGATTCGGCGGGGGATTTGTGCAATGGAACGGCTGATAAACGCTTTCCACAATTCGGTCAGAGCCTTTAGCCGGCTCATCCGCTCCGAGAAGGCATTTCAGCAGGAGGTTATCCTACTGGCGATCGCCATCCCTGTCGGTTGGCTCGTGGCTTCGAGCTGGCGCGGCTATGCCTTGCTGATAGGGGCGCTGCTGCTCCTGATAATGGTCGAGGTGCTGAATACCGGCATCGAGGCTGCCTGCGATGCCGTTTCGCGTGAATTCAACATCGACATCCAGCTTGCCAAGGACTGCGGCTCGCTGGCCGTGCTGATCTCGGTGATCATCGCGGCAGGCGTCTGGGGCATTGCCATCATCGAGAGGTTCACCGGCCTACCGCTTTAGCCGCGACTTCCTATATGCGCGGGGCACAAGGATACCCGCATCATGAGCGAAATTCTCACCGAGCTTGAACGCCGCCCCGGCCTGCCGGAGGACTTGCGTTGGCTCGCCGCGAAGTACCCGCGCGAGGCCTGGCAGGCGCACGTCAATATTGGCGGCATGGCCAATATGTGGCTGCAGCGCCATGACATGTTTCGCGAACTGGGCGGTGTCCTTACCAACGTGATTGCGGACTATCGTGAGGGAAAACTGACCGCGCCTCAATTCGCGCAATTTTTCGCGCCGCGCCTTAACTTCTTCTTGGGTCAGCTCGACGGACATCACAGGATCGAGGATGACCACTATTTCCCCGTCTTCGCCAATGCTGAAAAGCGCTTGAAACGCGGCTTCGACATTCTCGATGCCGATCATCATACGATCCATGAAGGTCTTGAGCGAAACGCGGAAACCGCCAATGCCTTTTTGCGGGCGTTGCAGGATACCGACGACAAGCAACGCTTCGCGGCAGACGCCTATGCCGATGAAAACACGCAGCTCGTGGCGATGCTCACCCGGCATCTGGCCGATGAGGAAGATTTGATCATTCCGTTGATACTGGATCGCGGTGACCGAGGGCTGGGTATCGGCTGAACGCTGGTTGCTCAACCCGCTTTGTCACTAGCGGCGAGCCGCGCTTCCAGCCGCTGCATCATTTCCGTCAATTCGCTTAGCTTGTCCCGCATAGCCATCATCTCCTGATGCCGCAGTTCATCGAGTTTCTCGTGCAAGGCCATGATCTCGATTTCAGCCTTCAGATTGACTTCGTAGTCGTGCGTGGCGTCGATGCGATCGCGTTCGGTTTGCCGGTTCTGCGACATCATGATGACCGGCGCCTGTATGGCAGCCAGCATGGAGAGGACCAGATTGAGGAAAATGAAAGGATAGGGATCGAAGGCGTCGGTCCGGAGAAGGTAGACGTTTGCCACTGTCCAGACCACGAGGAAGAGCAGGAAGGATAATATGAAGGTCCAAGAGCCGCCGACGCGCGCGATGGAATCGGCGAGACGTTCGCCGAAAGATTGGCGGTCCTTGTAAGCCTTGGCCGTGTTCTTCGCTATCGCTTTTCGGTCGATAGCGCTTTGAAGCACGCGATGTTCGAGGTCGGTCAAAGCGTCCGGCTTACGGGTCAGCCAGCGGCCCGCCAGGTCGGCCACGGTCTTGTGCATCATCTTCTCCATGTGCTTGTCGTCAGGACTGTCAGTGGTCGCATCGAGCGGGATGGACGGATGCTTCGATGCAATTGAAAATGCTACGATGTGCCAAGTTGCAGGGAGGCCGCAATGCTCGACTTCGATAAAATCCGTGCTCGCGCGGCAAAGCGCAAGGGTGGCGAGGCGGTTCTTGCCGCCCTGCTGGGCTCAGCGCCCGACAATGCGGCTTTGGCGAAAATTCCCGACCGCCGCATTCTATCGACCATGGCCGAGCGTGTCTTTGCCGCCGGCTTCGTATGGCGGGTGATCGAGCAGAAATGGCCGGGCTTCGAGGAGGCTTTTCTAGGCTTCGAGCCCAAGCGGCTGCTCTTCCAGCCCGACGATTTCTGGCATGACCTCACCGCTGACAAGCGCATCGTGCGCAATCCGCAGAAGATCAAATCGGTGCGCGACAATGCTGCTTTCGTCGAGCGCATGTCGAAGGAACATGGCAGTTTCGGCAAATTCCTCAGCCAATGGCCAGCGGATGACCAGATCGGCCTGACCGCCTATCTCGCCAAGCATGGCAGCAGGCTAGGCGGCAATACCGGGCAGTATTTCCTGCGCTGGCTGGATTGGGATAGCTTTATCATCTCCCAGGACATGGGCGCGGCCTTGCGCGACGCAGGTCTCGATATCAGCGAAAACCCGACATCGAAACGCGATCTGTCCCGGATACAGATTCAGATCAACAACTGGGTGCAGGAGACCGGGCTGCCGCGCAAGCACATCTCGCGTATCCTGGCGATGTCGATCGGCGAGAACCATGCGCCCGAGACGATCCGCGAATATACTGGCGAATAGTGGCCTGAAGGCATGCAGGCATCCTGCAGGGCGTTATGCTCACATTGAGCATTGTGGCCCAAATCATTGCCGACGCTGTCCGTTGCAAGCATAAAGCCGCCGCGCTACACCGCTGATATGACAAAGAAGCCTTCCGCTCCCGATATCCTGTGCATCGCAGTCGCCCAGTTGAACCCGACTGTCGGCGACATCGCCGGCAATCTCGCCAAGGCGCGTGAGGCCAGGGCAGATGCTGCCCGCCAGGGCGCCGACATCGTCCTGTTCACCGAGCTTTTCATCGTCGGGTATCCGCCCGAGGATCTCGTTTTGAAGCCGGCGCTGCTGGCTGCGTGCGAAAGGGCGGTAGAGGATCTTGCGAAGGATACCGCCGATGGTGGCCCCGGTGTCATCATCGGCACGCCGCTGAAGCGCAAGACCGGCACGCACAATTCGGTGATGGTGCTGGACGGCGGCAAGATCATCGCCGAGCGCTACAAGGTTGATTTGCCCAACTATGGCGAGTTCGACGAGAAGCGCGTGTTCCAGCCTGGTCCGGACATGCCCGGACCGGTGAATTTCCGCGGCGTGCGGCTCGGCCTTCCGATCTGCGAGGATATCTGGAACGATATGGCCGTGTGCGAGACGCTGGCCGAAAGCGGCGCGGAGCTGCTGCTGGTGATGAACGGCTCGCCCTATTATCGCGGCAAGGTGGATATCCGCCATCAGGTGGCGATCCGGCAGGTGATCGAGAGCGGTTTGCCGCTGCTATTCGCCAACCAGCTTGGCGGGCAGGACGAGCTGATCTTCGATGGTGCGTCTTTTGCCATCAACGCCGACAAGACGCTCGCCATGCAGATGTCGCAGTTCGAGGAGCAACTGGCGGTCACCACCTGGAAGCGTGGCGAAGCTGGATGGGCCTGCACCGGCGGGCCGATGTCGAAAATCCCCGAAAAGGAAGAGGCCGACTATCGCGCCTGCATGCTGGGCCTGCGTGACTATGTGAACAAGAACGGCTTCAAGAATGTCGTGCTCGGCATGTCGGGCGGCATCGATTCGGCCATTTGCGCCGCACTGGCCGTCGATGCGCTGGGCGAGGAACGGCTGCGCGCCGTCATGATGCCCTATCGCTATACGTCGAAGGATTCGCTGAAGGACGCCGAGGACTGCGCTCGCGCGCTCGGCTGCCGCTACGACATCGTGCCGATATTCGAGCCGGTCGAAGGCTTCCTTCACGCGCTCGAACAGATGTTCGAAGGCACCAAGGAAGGCATCACCGAGGAGAACCTGCAGAGCCGTGCGCGCGGCACGATCTTGATGGCGATCTCCAACAAGTTCGGGTCGATGGTGGTCACCACCGGCAACAAGTCGGAAATGTCGGTCGGCTACGCCACGCTATATGGCGACATGAATGGCGGCTTCAACCCGATCAAGGACCTCTACAAGATGCAGGTCTATGCGCTGGCCCGCTGGCGCAACGGCCATGTGCCGCCGACTGCACTCGGACCCTCGGGCGAAGTGATACCGGCAAACATCATCGACAAGGCGCCCTCGGCGGAACTGCGCGAAAACCAGACCGACCAGGATTCGCTGCCGCCTTATCCCGTGCTGGACGATATCCTCGAATGCCTTGTCGAGAATGAGATGGGCGTGGACGACATCGTCGCGCGCGGCCACGACCGTGACACCGTGCACCGCATCGAGCATCTGCTCTACATCGCCGAATACAAGCGGCGGCAGTCGGCACCGGGCGTGAAGATCACCAAGAAGAATTTCGGCCGCGACCGCCGCTATCCCATTACCAACCGGTACCGCGATCGGGGCTGATCAAAATGGCAGATGTCGAGATCAGCTTCGATCGCTCCCGGATCGATTTCCAGAAGACCTCGGAGATCATCAAGGAGAGCTACTGGGGCGAGGGCAGGACTGACGAAACACACCACCGTGCCTTCAACAATTCATTCTGTGCTGCTGCTTTCATAAATGGAGAGCAGGTCGGCTTCGCGCGCGTCGTCACCGACTATGCCTGCTTCGCCTATCTCTGCGACGTCATCATCTGGCCGGAGCGGCGCGGCGCAGGAATCGGCAAGAAGCTCATGGCGGCACTTCTCGCTCATCCTGATCTCGCAGCGGTTGGCAGCTGGAGCCTCCGAACCGGCGACGCGCACAAGCTTTACGAACAGTTCGGTTTCGTTACCTCGACGGATGGCATGTATATGCGGCTGGCACGAAAGCCTGCCTGACACACGCGGCTGTTGCAAAAGCGCCTCACCGTTTATGCCAGTTGCATTTTGCGACACGGCCTATCTTGGCGAAGACGCGGGCCTCACATATAAGCAAATTTCTGCGATTCCCTTTTGGGAGGGTGCGAATGCCAGGATTTGACAATTACATGCGAGGTCTTGAGGCCTAGGTCTGCGATGCTCCGTCGCCAAAGCTGATTGCTTGGCGGTTTGAAGCAAGTTCAGAGCCTGGCACTCTTCGATCTCGGTCGCCGCCCGCGTAACGCGGGCTTGCAGCCAAATTCGCTTCGTACCCGCATTCCGGACGTTTTGTCGTCCTTCGCGGTGTTTTCAAAACTGACTTTACTGGGATCGGGTGACGCTTTTCGCCCGAATGACATCATGGCTCGTTTTCGTATCGACTGGCGCGGCGGCGCTTTCCGCAGCGTCCTGGGCTTCACCGCCCGCCATTGGCAGCGTCAGCCTGTCCGCGTGACCGTCATCGCGGCTGCGGTTCTGGTTTCGACCATGGCCGACGTTCTGACGCCGCTCTTTTCCGGCCGTCTGGTCGACGCTGTCGCCAATGGCGCGGCGACGGATGTGGTTGCATGGAATGCCGCACTCGCGGCGTTCTTCACGCTGCTGGCGCTGGCGCTTGGCGCCATCGTCATGCGCCACATCGCCTTCATGGGTATCATCGACCTGACGTTGAACATGATGTCGGATATCGCGGCCGACGCGTTTAATCGCGTCCAGCGTTTCTCGACGGATTGGCATGCCAACAGCTTTGCCGGCTCGACCGTGCGCAAGGTGACGCGCGGCATGTGGGCGCTCGACCTGCTGAACGACACGATATTGGTGGCCTTGTTCCCGTCGCTCGTGATGCTCATCGGCTCGACGCTGCTGCTCGGCTGGTACTGGCCCATGATGGGCGTGATCATCGGTATCGGCTCGTTGATCTACATCGCAGTGACGGTATCGCTGTCGCTCGGCTATGTCGCGCCGGCTGCAAGCCTCGCCAATCGCTGGGACACGCGCCTTGGCGGGTCGCTGGCCGATGCGGTGAGCTGCAATTCCGTCGTCAAAGCTTTCGGCGCGGAAAGGCGCGAGGACGGCCGGCTCGCCAAGGTGACAGCCAAATGGCAGCATCGGACGCGGCGGACCTGGGTTCGCGGTACCATCAACGGCACGACGCAAGGTGCGACGCTGCTCGTGCTGCGGGCGGCGGTGATCGGCTTTGCCTTGCTGCTGTGGTCACGCGGGCAGGCGAGTGCAGGCGATATTACGTTCGTCCTGACCTCGTTCTTCGTGCTTCAGGGCTACCTGCGTGATGTCGGCATGCATGTTCGCAACCTCCAGCGCTCGGTCAACGATATGGAGGAACTGGTCGATATCCACGGTCAGCCCCTCGGCATCGAGGACAAGCCCTATGCCAAGCCCATTGAGATCACCGTCGGACGGATCGATTTCGAGAACGTCACCTTCCACTATGGAAATCACAGGCTGCCGCTCTACGAGAATTTCTCGGTGACGATCGCAGCCGGTGAGCGTGTCGGTCTCGTCGGCCATTCGGGATCGGGCAAGACGACCTTCGTCAAGCTGATCCAGCGGCTTTACGACGTCAGCGATGGCCGCATCGTGATCGATGGGCAGGATATTTCGCAGGTGACGCAGGCATCGCTGCGCCAGCAGATCGCCATCGTGCAGCAGGAGCCGATCCTGTTTCACAGGTCGCTTGCGGAAAACATCGCCTATGCACGTCCCGGTGCCTCGCAGGCCGAGATCGAGAATGCGGCAAGGCTTGCCAGCGCGCATGATTTCATCACTCGGCTGCCCAAGGGCTATGGCACGCTGGTGGGTGAACGCGGCGTGAAGCTGTCGGGCGGCGAACGCCAGCGCGTGGCGATTGCGCGGGCGTTCCTTGCCGATGCGCCGATCCTCATTCTGGACGAGGCAACCTCGAGCCTCGATTCGGAATCGGAGGTGCTGATCCAGCAGGCGATGGAGCGGCTGATGATCGGGCGCACGACGCTGGTCATCGCGCACCGGCTTTCGACGGTGCGCGCGCTCGACCGGCTGCTGGTGTTCGACAATGGCAAGATCGTGGAAGAGGGCGATCACCAGGCGCTTATCCGTCTGAAAGGCGGCATCTATCGCCGCCTGTTCGAACGGCAGGCGTTGGAACTGACCAAGGGCCTCGCGGTCTAAAGGGCCAAATCCGCCGGCTGCGCTTCTGCGTGGCCGGCGGGTGCAGTCTTGCCAAGGCCATATCCATCCGTTAACCGGGGAAAATGACAGTAACCGTTCGTTTTGCTCCGTCGCCGACAGGCCTTATCCATATCGGCAATGCCCGCACTGCGCTGTTCAACTGGCTGTTTGCCATGAAGAACGGCGGCCGCTTCATCCAGCGCTTCGACGATACCGACGTGCTGCGCTCGAAGCAGGAATATGCCGACGCCATCCTCTACGACCTGCATTGGCTTGGTATCTTTCCCGATGCCACCGACTATCAGTCGCGGCGCTTCGATGCCTATGACGCAGCCGTCGAGAAGTTGAAGGCTGCAGGCCTGCTCTATGCCTGCTACGAGACGTCGGAAGAGCTGGAGCTGAAACGCAAGATCCGCCTCTCCCGCAAGCTGCCGCCGGTCTATGGCCGCGAGGCGCTGAAGCTGACCGGCGAGGAACGCGAGGCGCTGGAGGCCGAAGGCCGCAAGCCGCATTGGCGTTTTCTGCTGCCGAATTTCAGGGACAATCCGTTCGAGACGGAACGCACCGAAATCCAGTGGGATGACGTGGTGCGCGGCGAAGAAACCGTCGATCTCGCTTCTCTTTCGGACCCGGTTCTGGTGCGTGAGGACGGCACATATCTCTATACGCTACCGTCCGTCGTCGACGATATCGACATGGGCGTGACCCATGTCATCCGCGGCGACGACCATGTCACCAATACAGGTGTGCAGATTGCGCTGTTCAAGGGGCTTGGCGCCGAGCCGCCGGCATTCGGGCACCATAATCTTTTGACGACGAGCACAGGCGAGGGGCTTTCGAAGCGCACCGGCGCGCTTTCGATCAGCAGCCTGCGCGAATCCGGTCTGGAGCCAATGGCGGTTGCCTCGCTTGCGGTTCTGATCGGCACGTCGGAGAACGTGACCGCCGTGCCCCATATGTCCGAGCTTGCAGAGCGGTTTGATCCGGCAGCCACGTCGAAGTCCGCGTCGAAATTCGACCCCGCTGAGCTCATCGTGCTCAATCGCGCGCTGCTTCATCAGCTGCCGTTCAACGAAGCGCAGGATCGACTTTCGGCGCTCGGCGTTTCCGGAGAAAAGGCCGAGCCTTTCTGGCTTGCCGTGCGCGGAAATCTTGAGAAGCTGGCGGATGCCGTCACCTGGTGGCGCATCGTCAATCAGGGCCCGGAAGAGCCCGTCGAACTCTCGGACAAGGACCGTGAATTCGTGAACCAGGCTTTCGACATGCTCCCCGAAGAGCCTTGGGACGGGTCGACCTGGAAGGCTTGGACCGGTGCCGTAAAAGAAGAAACCAAGCGCAAGGGCAAGACGTTGTTCATGCCTTTGCGGCTGGCGCTTACGGGACTTGCCTCTGGGCCGGAGCTCGCAGATTTATTGCCCCTTCTGGATCAGGCAAAAATACAGGCCCGACGACCCTGACCCTGCGGTTGGGGTCCAGCGGTGCTGCCTCGGACGGCTTTGTTTCTTCAGGTGTCGAAGTTTCCGATCCCAGCTTTTGAATGGAGCTTGCGTGGGTTTCCTGCACGGCAGGTGGCTCGACGGGCATGATCGATGGAGACGCGCTAGGTTCGGTCGAGGAGGTCGCCTCGCTTGACGGTGGCGGGTTTCCGGCAATCACCTCGAAATTCTTAGGCGCGTTGCAGCTGCAGCCTTCCGGCTTCGGTAGGCTTTCGCGCTTGTAGAGATAAGCAGCCGGCATCTCGGAATACGGCTTGCCGTTGACTGCGGAAACCATATCGGCCGACTCGTCGGTGATCTCGGGTGCCTCTTCGCCTTCCTTGACCTCCTGCACTGCCACAGGGCTGCTTTGATGGAAGAAGACCTGCATTTCGGCGCCCGGACACATCGCCTGGCAATTCTGCTGGTCGCGGGCGAATTCGCGCTTCGATGACGCAAACGACATCGGGAAATAATATCCGTCGCATGTGCGCACACAGACGGTTCGATACTGGCCGCTCGGCGTTTGCATGCCAGATGCTTGACTGGGCTTGGCGACCTGCCTGGCGGTACGCACTGGAGCGTTGTCGATTGTCTCGCGCCGCTCGACGGTCTCAACCTTTGGCTGCACGACCAGATAGTTGCCTCTATCCGAATTGTCCGTGCCAGGAGCAAATGGTTGACGCGCAACTACTTGATTGCGGCAGCCATTGGCATTGAGAGAAGCGAGGATGGTCACCCGCGACCTTCCGCCGCCACGTCCGGCAGACTGATCGCGCCTGCGCTGAAGTGTGTCGAGGTTGCGCTCCATCTTCTGGACGTTTGCGTTGATCCTGGCGCATTGCTGCACATTGCTGCCAAACAGGGAAAAACCGCAGCCGGCGGCGCGCGCATTGCTCTTCGCGGCAGCAAGCTGCTGACGTTGTTTGCTCAGGGCTGCATCGTATCTGCGAAATTGTGCAGAGCCGCCACCGCCTGAACCAGCGGACGCAAGCTCGGCCTCGAGCTGACGGCAAACGCGGGAACTGGCGGCCATCGCCGAAGTTGTGAAAAGGATCGAAGCCAAAGCGAACAGCGTCGCCAATGCACGTGCCAAACCGTTCAACCCGGCCATCAGGTGCCCCCCGAACGTTCGCTATGCCTGATCAAAGATTCCGCCGCTGATCAGGCGTCACTCCGTTACCACATATGAGGTTAACTGTTTATTTGCGTTTGGACAGTTGACCTTTTCGTGATCGCTTTAGTTGATGGCTTTCAACCTGCCTTGGCTATCGTTGCCTGAGCCTTTTGCGCTGCTTCCACCACTGCAAGCGCGGTCATGTTCACCACGCCGCGCGAGGTCACCGACGGCGTCAGGATATGCGCGGGTTGCTCGGTGCCGAGCAGGATCGGCCCGACATGCAGGGCGTCCGTCATCTGCTTCACCGTGGTCAGCGCGATGTTTGCGGAGTCGAGATTGGGGAAGACAAGGAGATTGGCTTCGCCCTTGAGCGTGGAATGCGGATAGACGCGTTGCCGCAAATGTTCCGACAAAGCGGAGTCGGCGTGCATTTCACCGTCGCTCTGCAGGTCGGGCGCGATCCTCTTCAGGATCGCTGCTGCCTCGCGCATCTTCAGTGCGCTCGGAGAATCGCGCGAGCCAAAATTCGAGTGCGACAGCAGTGCCGCCTTGGGCTCGATGCCGAAGCGGCGGATTTCCTCGGCCGCCAGTATGGTCATCTCGGCGATTTCCTCAGCGGTGGGATCAACCGTCACATAGGTATCGGTGAAGAAGGTAACGCCACGGCTCGAAATCAGCATCGACAGTGTGGAGAGATCACGGTCGCTGACGCCGGCGCGCGGTCCGATGATCAGTGTCACATTGCGCAAATGACGGGCAAATCGCCCTTCGAGGCCGCAGATCATGGCGTCGGCATCGCCGCGCCGCATGGCAAGTGCCGCGATGACCGTCGTATCCGTTCGGACCATGGTGCGCGCAGCTTCCTGGGTCACGCCGCGCCGGCCGGTGAGCTCGATCAGCTGATCGACATAGTCGCGGTAGCGCGGATCGTCCTCGGGGTTGATCAGTTCGAAATCCGTGCCGGGGCGAATGCGCAAGCCGTAGCGCCGCAACCGGACATCGATGACATTCGGGCGGCCAATAAGGATCGGCTCGGCAATGCCTTCCTCAAGCACCACCTGTGCGGCGCGCAGCACGCGCTCGTCTTCGCCGTCGGCATAGATGACGCGTTTGGCCGTCGACATCTTCGCAGTGGAAAACACCGGTTTCATGACAAGGCCGGAGCGGAAGACGAAGCGGTTGAGCCGGTCGATATAGGCCGGAAAATCGGTAATGGGTCGCGTTGCAACCCCGGTGTCGCAGGCAGCCTTTGCAACCGCCGGTGCGATTCTCAGGATCAGGCGCGGATCGAACGGCGAGGGGATCAGAAAATCGGGTCCGAAGACCGGCGTCTCGCCGGAATATGCACGCGCTGCGACGTCTGACGGTTCCTCGCGGGCAAGGGCTGCGATGGCGCGGACGGCGGCCATCTTCATGTTTTCATTGATAGCGCTGGCGCCGCAGTCGAGTGCACCGCGGAAGATGTAAGGAAAGCACAGTACGTTGTTGACCTGATTGGGGAAATCCGACCGACCGGTGCAGATCATGGCGTCCGGCCGCGCCGCGCGAGCGACTTCCGGCATGATCTCCGGCGTGGGGTTGGCAAGTGCCAGGACAAGCGGCTTGTCCGCCATGTGCTTCAGCAGTTCAGGCTTCAGAACGCCTGCAGCAGAGAGGCCGAGGAATACGTCCGCGCCGCCGATGACATCCTCAAGCGTGCGCGCATTGGTGTCCTTCACATAGGGGTCTTTCCAGCGGTCCATCTCGTCCAGCCGCCCCTTGTAGGCAACGCCGAAACGGTCGGTGACCCAGATGTTTTCCACCTTGGCGCCAAGCGAAACCAGGAGGTTGAGGCAGGCAAGCGCTGCCGCACCAGCACCCGACGTGACGATCTTGATGTCCTCGATCTTTTTGCCGGCGAATTCGAGACCGTTCAGCACCGCTGCCGCAACGATGATCGCGGTGCCGTGCTGGTCGTCGTGGAAGACCGGGATTTTCATCCTAGCCTTCAAACGCTCCTCCACCTCGAAGCACTCGGGAGCCTTGATGTCTTCGAGGTTGATGCCGCCGAAAGTCGGCTCAAGTGCCGAAATGGTCTCGACCATGCGGTCGATCTCAGGCGCGTCGATCTCGATGTCGAACACATCGATGCCGGCGAATTTCTTGAACAGGACGGCCTTGCCTTCCATCACCGGCTTGGAGGCGAGGGGACCGATATTGCCCAGGCCGAGCACGGCAGTGCCGTTCGAGACCACGCCGACCAGATTGGCGCGCGCGGTATAGTCCGCAGCCGTTGCGGGATCGTCCCTGATCGCGAGGCACGGTGCGGCGACGCCTGGCGAATAGGCCAGCGCCAGGTCGCGCTGATTGCCTAGGGGCTTGGTTGCCTGGATCTCCAGCTTTCCCGGCACCGGGTATTTATGGAAATACAGCGCCGCCTCTTCGAAATCGGAACGCGCCGCATCGTTGTTTTTTTCGTTGTCCATGGTTGCGGTTTAACCCCGTATTCGATCGTTTCGACTGTGTTTTATCATGCGATTCCGGTTTTTCGAGGCGGTCCGTGAACGAAAATAACTGGAATCGGGAAGATCCCATGATTCCAGTTACTTGCCGTCAGAATCTCGCGAAATGAATCGGCTGGTGAATTCCCCCTAGAAGGCGCTCACATAGAGCCCGCCATCGACGGGTATGTTCTGCCCGGTGAGATAACCCGCGTGAACCGAGCAGAGAAAGGCGCAGATCTGGCCGAACTCTTCCGGCGTGCCGAGGCGTTTGGCCGGAACGTCGGCGCTGATACGCGTCTTGCGCTCACGTGATGCTTCGGGCGACTCGACGCTGCCTGGCTCGTGCGGGCCACGAAGCCGGTCTGTGTCGAGCTTGCCCGGAAGCATGTTGTTGATGGTCACGTTGCGGTCGGCAACCGTGCGGGCAACGCCAGCCAGGAACGATGTCAGGCCGGCACGCGCGCCCGACGACAGATCAAGGCCGGGAATCGGCACATAGACCGACAGCGACGTGATGTTGACGATACGGCCGAAACCGCGCTCGGCCATGCCCCCGACCACGGACTGGATGAGCTCGATCGGCGTGATCATGTTGTTGACGACGCCGTCGAGCATTTTCTGCCGGTCGAGTTCCTTGAAGTCGCGGAAGGGCGGCCCGCCATTGTTGTTGACCAGAATGTCGGGTGCGGGGGCTGCCGCCAGCAATTGCTTCTGAACCTCCGGGTCGGAAACGCTGCCCGGAACTTCGATAACCTTCACGCCAAAGCGGTCGCGAATCTCCTGCGCGGTTTTTGCCAGGATCGCCGCGTCGCGTCCGTTGACGACAAGATCGCAGCCGGCTTCCGCCAAGGCGATAGCGCAGCCGCGTCCCAACCCGCGACTTGATGCGCAGACGATCGCTGTCTTTCCCCGAATGCCGAGATCCATGATGTGCTTTCTCCGATTTGCAGGCGGCCAACCTATCGCGCCGGTGACGCAGACCGCAACCGTCATACGCCTGTTGCATGAATCGGGGCATAGGCTGCGCGACAGCAACGGAACAGAACCCATGTCCGGCGAAGCACCTCGCGCATTCCGCACCCTGTTCATTTCTGACGTCCATCTGGGCTCCAAGCCGGCCAAGGCTGAGTTCCTGATCGATTTCCTGCGCCATCACGAGGCGGAGACCATCTATCTCGTTGGCGACATCGTCGACGGCTGGCGGCTGCGCCGGTCGTGGCACTGGCCGCAGACCCACAATGATGTCGTCCAGAAACTGCTGCGGCAGGCCCGCAAGGGTACCAACATCATCTACATCGCCGGAAACCACGACGAGTTCCTGCGCATGTTCCAGGGCGTGCATTTTGGCGGCATCGTCGTTGCCGACCGCGCCATTCACGAGGCTGCGGACGGCAAGCGCTATCTCGTCATTCACGGCGACCAGTTCGACACGATCGTTCACAATGCCCGCTGGCTCGCCTATCTCGGCGACAAGGCCTACGACATGGCCATCATCGTCAACCGGGTCGTCTCGCGGGCGCGGCGTCTGTTCGGCATGCCGTACTGGTCGTTCTCGTCCTGGGCCAAGGTCAAGGTCAAGAAGGCGGTGAATTTCATCGGCGCCTTCCAGGACGTCCTGACCGAGGAAGCGCGCCGTTCGGATGTCGATGGCGTCATCTGTGGTCATATCCATCACGCGGTGATCGAGGATTTCGGCGACGTGCGGTACATCAATACGGGCGATTGGGTTGAAAGCTGCACAGCGGTGGTGGAGCATTTCGACGGTTCGATGGAAATCCTGTGGTGGCCGCAGGTTCAGGCAAAAGCTCCGGCCGCCGAAACAACTTTTGTGCCGACGGTAATCGAAGGCGGCGGCGTCAAGGCAGCCTGACGGGCAATCGACCATGTTTAGAGATCTGGCAGACGGGCGCCGCAAGCGCGCCGAAGGCTTGCCACTGCATGCTCCGGCGTCATCGATGACGCCGCAACCGGCAAGCAGGCGCGCCATGCGACTTGGCGTGCTCGGCAATCATCAGGGCCACCAGCCGGCAGTGCGGAACGCTGCAGCGCAGCCAATGGTTTTGCCGCGGAGCCATAAGCGCCTGGCGCAGGAAATGGCTGGACCAGGACGTTTCGCAGCCATCCTCACCGTGTTAAGTGAGCCAGCTACGCGGCTGAATCTTTTCGCATGAGTCGCGCTACCTGGACTGCGCGCCCTCAATGTCATTGCCGCCGCTCTCGCCTGAACAGCTCGTCAAGCCGCGTCATTTCGAACTGCGCATTTCGCTGATCTTTGCGGCTCTTTTCATTCCGCAGGGCGTGCATCTTCCTTATTTCCCGTTGTGGCTGGAGGCAAAAGGCTTCGACGCGGAGAAGATCGCCATCATCCTTGCCGCACCGATGTTCCTGCGCGTCGTCACCACGCCGTTCATCTCGGCCATGGCCGATGAGGCGAAGGATCGCGCCAATGTGCTGATCGTGATGGTTGCGGCGGCGCTGCTGATCTCGGCGGGCTATTTTTTGCCACCCACCTATGTGACCGTGCTCGGCGTTTCGCTTGCGCTGGCGGTGGCATGGACGCCGCATGCGCCTCTTACCGATTCATTGGCGCTTTCAGGCGTCAGGCGTTTCGGTTCTACCTATGCCAATATGCGAATCTGGGGCTCGGCGGCCTTTCTCGGCGCCAATCTTGCCGGTGGGGCGATCCTGTCGTTTACGGGTGCTGAGGCCGTGCCGGTGATGATTTCCATCGGGTTGGTTGGAATCCTGGCAGTATCGTTCATTGCTCCCCGTATCGGGCGGCCACGGCGCGCATCCCCGCTCTCTGCGGTCGATATTCAGGAATCGGCGCCAAAGCTTCTCAACCGCTATTTCGTGTTCTTCGTCGTTGGAGCCGGCATCATCGTTGCCAGCCACGGCTTTCTCTACAGCTTCATCTCCATTTATTGGAAATCGATCGGCATCAACGACACGGTGATCGGCTTGCTGTGGGCCTCTGCGGTTGTGGCCGAAGTCGGCATGTTCATGATCTTCACGCGCATCTTCGGCAGGATGCGGCCGCCGACGCTGCTTCTGATGGCGGGGTTGGCGGCGATTGTCCGCTGGCTTGCCTTTCCGCTGATCTGGCCGCTGGGGCTTGGCGTCGGCGGCTTCTTCGCCGTCCAGTCGCTTCATGCCTTTTCCACGGCTCTCATCCTGATCGGCGTGCAAAAGCTGATTGCCGAAACCGTGGCGGAGGAGCGCACCGGGGCCGCCCAGGGCATTGCCTTCTTCGCAAACGGCCTTTCGATGGCGACAGTGACGCTGGTTTCCGGACCGCTTTACGGACGCCTCGGCATTGGCGGCTTCTACGTTATGGCTGCGGTTGCGATGGTTGGACTGGTCTTCATAGCGCTTGCGGCAAAATCAGCCCCAGAGCGCCGCATCCGGCGGTGAGACCTCAGAACCCCGGTAAAGCAGTCCGGGCTCCCGGTCGCGCGCCAGAAGCAGGGGACCGTCGAGGTCGACGAAGTCTGCGCTCTGCGCCAGAAGCACAGCCGGCGCCATAGCCAGCGATGTTCCGACCATGCAGCCGACCATGATCGAGAAGCCCAGGTCCTTGGCGCGGTCGCGCAGCGCCAATGCAGCGGTCAGGCCGCCGGCCTTGTCGAGCTTGATGTTGATCGCGTCGTAGAGGCCGGCGAGTTTTTCGAGATCGTCGACGCCATGCACGCTCTCATCGGCGCATAGCGGGACGAGGTGAGGAACCTGGCGCAAAATGCCATCCTTGCCGACCGGTAATGGCTGCTCGATTAGCGCGATACCGAGTTTGGCTGCAGCGGCAAGGTTTTCGCGGATGTTCTCGTCCGTCCAGCCTT
This sequence comes from Mesorhizobium sp. DCY119, assembly GCF_003590645.1. NCBI lineage: Bacteria > Pseudomonadati > Pseudomonadota > Alphaproteobacteria > Hyphomicrobiales > Phyllobacteriaceae > Mesorhizobium > Mesorhizobium sp. DCY119. The sequence continues at coordinate 2,547,896 of NZ_CP031834.1, forward strand.
CATTGGCATCGAGGATGATTCGGCTGTTGGGTGCTGCTTCGGTGACGGCGCGAATGCGGGCAATGTCGTTGTCGCCGCCGATCTTGACCTTTAACAGCGGTCGGCCGGCATTCTCGCGCGCCTGCGCCGCCATGGCTTCGGGCGTTCCGAGAGACAAAGTGTAAGCGGTTTCGAGCGATGTCGGCGGGGTCTGAGAAAGCTCCCGCCACACCGGGTTGCCCGACGTCTTGGCCTCCAGATCCCACAGCGCGCAATCCACCGCATTGCGGGCGGCACCTGCCGGCATCGCATCGATAAGTGCCTTGCGACCCATGCCTGCCGCTATTGCGGGCGCGATTGCCTCAATAGCATCACGAACGCCTTCCATGGTCTCGCCATAACGCTTGTAGGGAACGCATTCGCCCCGCCCGACGAAACTACCATCCGATATCGTGCAGACGATGACTTCCGCTTCGGTCTTTGAACCGCGCGAGATTGTGAAGGTGCCGGCGATCGGAAATCGCTCGGCATTGACCGAAAGGACACGCGCCATATTTTTCTTCTCCGCCAGTCGGTGCAGCACAGTTCGAGAAAGTGACAGACTCTGAATGACGGGATAAGACAGGCCGCAATGTTGTTCAATGGCGGCAAGGAAACGAGCGCAATAGAGGAGGCCGGTCCCCGCATCACGGAGACGGGGAAAGGCGACGCATTGTCCTACGCCTTGTCCGGAGCCTGGACAACGCGCACCGTCGCCTTGATAGACGCCGATGTGCGAAAGATCGAAGCCCGGAAGGGCGCGGGCGCAATGACGCTCGATCTTTCCGGCATCGAAAGGATCGATACCGCCGGTGCCTGGCTGGTCGACCGGCTTATCAGATCGGCTGAGGCGCAAGGCACGAGCGCGAAGCTGGAAGGCGAGAGCGAAGTCGCGTCCATCCTGCTCGGGGCGATCCGCGAGGCCTCCGACAAGGCCGGTGACGATGCCGTAGCAACCCGCCCGAACTTTATCATCGCGATACTCGAAAACATCGGCCGCGGCGTCTACGCCATGCTGGACGATTTCCTTGCGGCGATGAGCATTCTCGGCTCGACGATCCGCGGCGCCCAGATGAAGCTCGGGCGCGGGCATGGCGTCAATCTGGCGGCGATCTTCAACCAGATCGATCGCATGGGCGTGGGCGCGATCCCCGTCGTGGTGCTGATGTCTGCCATTGTCGGCGCCATCGTCGCCCAGCAGGGCGCGTTCCAGCTTCGCTATTTCGGCGCCGACATCTTCGTCGTCGATCTGGTCGGCATCCTGGTCTTGCGCGAGCTGGGCGTGCTGATGACGGCGATCATGGTCGCTGGCCGCTCCGGCAGCGCGATTACCGCCGAAATCGGCTCCATGAAGATGCGCGAGGAAGTGGACGCGCTGAAGGTGATCGGCCTCAATCCGGTCGGCGTGCTGGTGTTTCCGCGCCTGGTCGCGCTCGTGATCGCCTTGCCGTGCCTGACGATCGCCGCGAATTTCGCGGCACTCGGCGGTGCCATTCTCGTGTCGTGGCTCTATTCCGATATTTCACCGGCCGCGTTCGTTGACCGGCTGCGTCTCAGCATCGACCTCAGCACCATTTTTGCCGGGCTGATCAAGGCGCCGTTCATGGCGATGATCATCGGCATTCTCGCGTCGGTCGAAGGTCTGAAAGTCGGCGGCAGCGCCGAATCGCTCGGCCAGCACGTAACTGCCTCTGTGGTGAAATCCATCTTCATCGTCGTCATTCTTGACGGGATGTTCGCGATCTTCTTTGCGGCCATCGATTTTTAAGGGATGGCGATGACGCGCGAAAACTCGACCAGGGAGAACGGGGACGCTGCGGCGCCGACCGACGATATCGTGCTGTCGGCGCGCGACATCACCGTCGGCTTCGGCGACAAGATCGTGCTTGAAAATCTGTCGCTCGACATAAGGCGCGGCGAGATTCTTGGCTTTGTCGGCGCTTCGGGCGCGGGCAAGTCGGTTCTGCTGCGCACCGTGCTGGGGCTGAACCAGAAGCGCTCAGGAACGATCAAGCTTTTCGGCGTCGACGTCGACAAGGCAAGCGATGCCGATCGCATGAAGCTGGACATGCGCATGGGCGTGCTGTTCCAGCAAGGCGCGCTGTTTTCGGCGCTTACGGTGCTGGAAAATGTACAGGTGCCGATGCGTGAATATCTCGACCTGCCGAAGCGGCTGATGGACGAACTGGCGCTGCTCAAGATCGAGCTTGTCGGCCTGCCGCGGGACGCAGCAGGCAAATTCCCGTCCGAACTTTCTGGCGGCATGATCAAGCGGGCAGCACTCGCGCGTGCATTGGCGCTGGACCCGGATCTCGTCTTCCTCGACGAGCCGACCTCCGGACTTGATCCTATTGGTGCTGCCGATTTCGACGAACTTGTCGCCAAATTGCGCGACACGATGGGCTTGACCGTCTACATGGTGACTCACGATCTCGACAGCCTGTTTGCGGTGTGTGACCGAATTGCCGTACTTGGCAAGAAAAGGGTTCTGGTGGAAGGGACGATCCAGAACATGCTTGAAAGCGACGAGCCGTGGGTCAAGTCTTACTTTCGAGGCAAGCGCGCACGGCAGATCGATATGGCTGCAAGGGCATAAAGTAAAAGGCGGGAATGGAAACCAGAGCCAACTACGTCGTCGTCGGAATTTTCACGCTTGTTGCGGTGCTCGCGGCCTTTGCATTCGTCTATTGGACGGCGGCGGTCGGCGATCGCGGCGAGACGTCGATGCTGCGCGTGCGCATTCCGGGTTCGGCTTCCGGGCTGGGCCGCGGAAGCCAGGTGCTGTTCAACGGCGTGAAGGTTGGCGACGTGCGGCGGGTGTTTCTCGATGTCGATAATCCAACGGTTGCCATTGCCGATACTGAAATCGATAGGGCAACGCCGATCACAAAGTCGACCCAGGCCGATATCGGTCTCGCCGGCCTTACCGGCCAGGCCAATATCGAGCTGAAGGGAGCGGACAAATCGGAAGCGAACCTGCTTGACGAGGCGGAAGCCTCTGGAAAGATGGCCGAAATCACCGCCAATCCTTCTGCGGTGACCAATCTGCTTCAGACGGCGCAGGATATCTTCAAGCGCGCCGACAATGTGCTGTCCCAGCTTGAGGGCTTCACCAGCGACGTGCGCGGTCCGTTGACCGATACGGTGAAAAACGCGCAGAAATTCTCGGACGCGCTCGGGCGCAACGCCGCTGGGGTCGACAAGTTTCTCGACAGCGTTTCCAAGCTCTCGGAAGAACTGGCCGGCGTTTCAGGCAAGCTGGACGGTACGCTCAAGGCTGCCGAAGACATACTGAAGGCCGTCGACAAGGACAAGGTTTCGTCCATTGTCGCCAATGTGGAGACCTTCACCAAGAGCCTTAGCGAGAACAGCAAGCAGTTCGACAAGATCATTGCTGGCGTCGACACTGCGGTCGCTTCGATCAATGATTTCGCGCAGAAGACCAGTGGCACGGTGGGCAAGGTCGACAAGATTCTGGAGGGCGTAGACCCGGCGACCGTACGCTCGGCACTCGGCAATATCGAGATGGCCAGCCGCGACGCGAAGACCGCGGCGGCGGACGTGTCGAAGGTGACCGAGAGGTTCAGCCGCCGCACCGACGATATCGACCAGATGATCAGCGATGCCGGCCAGTTGACGCAGCGCCTCAACGCCGCCTCCGTGCGCATCGACGGCGTCCTGGCCAAGGTCGACAGCCTGTTGGGCTCGGGTGAGGCTCAAGGCGTGATGGCTGATGCCAGCGCGACGCTGAAATCCTTCCGCCAGGTAGCCGACACGCTGAACGCACGCCTCGGCGTCATCACCGAAGGGCTCGCACGGTTTTCGGGGCAGGGATTGCGGGATGTCGACTCGCTGGTGCGCGACAGCCGCCGCTCCATCAATCGGATCGAGCAGGCCATCAGCGATCTGGAAAAGAATCCGCAGCGCATCATTACAGGTGGCGACGGGGCTGTCCGTCAGTACGACGGGCGGACACGACGTTGAGATCGGTGAGCGTATATGATGAAACAGTTCGCCGAAGGGAAGAAATCCGCCGATCGCGGCAAGGGTTGGGGAAATTTCGGACAGGATCTGCCGTGAAGACAGTTAAGCTGATGTCTGGTGCTGCCATTATCGCCGCGGCACTTTCGGGATGCGCGCTCCTGCCCGGGGGAGGCCCTGCGCCGCTTGATACCTATGAATTGTCCGCACCGGCCAGCCAAACGCAGAAAGCGCGCAACCGCACGCAAATTCTGATTGCCGAGCCATCGGCCCTGAAGGCGCTGGATGGCGAAAACATCGTCATAAAGCCGGCTCCCGGCGTGATCCAGTTTCTGAAAGGCGCGCAATGGGCCGATCGGCTGCCGAAGATCGTGCAGGCCCGGCTGGCTGAGACGTTCCAGCGTTCGGGCAGTTTTGCCGGCGTCGGATTGCCGGGCGAGGGACTGGCGATTGACTATCAGGTCATAGCCGAGGTTCGGGCCTTCGAAGTGCGCGTTGACGGTGGATCGCACGCCGAGGTCGAGCTTTTCGTGCGACTGCTCAACGACCGCAACGGCACTGTGCGGGCTTCGCGGATATTCGAGGCCAGCGCACCGGTTTCGGGTAGCGGCAACGACGCCTATGTCCGGGCATTGAACAGCGCTTTCGGCCAGGCCGCGAGCGATATCGTCAAATGGACCGATTCCGAGATCTGATCACCGGTATGCGGGTGTCTCAGGACAAATAAAAGGGCGGGAAATTCCCGCCCTTTTATTTGTCTGTATGCCTCTGTCGGCTTAGCGCAGCCGCCCGCCTGCATGGGCAAGCATGGTGTAGACCTTGCCGGTATCCGAAGACAGATAGGTCTGGGCCATGACGTTGTCACGATCGTTGCGCGAAACGTCCTTCAGTAGCTTTTCGAAGTCGTCGCAGTAACGGTCGACGGCGGCGCGAAACTCGGCGTCAGCCTGATATTTGCGGCGGATTTCGTCAAAAGTCTGCTGGCCCTTGAGCGTGTAGAGGCGACGCGTGAACACGTCGCGCTCGCCGCGCCTGTAGCGATCCCACAACTCGATCGACGCCTCATGATCGATCGCTCGCGCGATGTCGACCGAGAGCGAGTTCAGCGATTCCACCACATGGGCGGCTGAACGCGGGCTTGCTGCCGGACGCGAGGCGTTGGCGGTGCCTTCGGGGCGGGCCTCTTCACGCGATGCGCCGCTCAGCAGGTCACGGACCCAGCCGCCGGGTTGTGCACGCGAATTGCCTTCACGCGGACGCGGGGCCGGATCGGGCGTGCGTTCCATCTCCAGCGTCCCGCGCAGCGGCAGGTGAGGAGCAGGAGGCTGCGGCGCGGCCGGCGCCTGCGGGGCTGGGGCCGGCGCGCGACGCTGCGGTTCCGGTGCACGCGCCTGGGGTGCTGCTGCCGGGCGCTGTGCCGTACGGTCGGAAACGTCGACGGTACGGCCGGACTTCGCAACGATCTCGGAGAGTTCCTTGAGGGCGTTGATCTGTTCGGTAACAGCACGGCGCATGGCGGTGGTGGACTGCTTTGCTTCCTCGGGCATGTCGAGCACGCCCTTCTTGAGCTCGGCGCGGGTGTCGTCGAGCTCGCTCTTGATGGAGCTTGCCGTGCGGCGCATGTCCTCGGTGGCGTCGGCGAAGCGCTTCGTCGCGGACTCGACAACATCGGAAATCGCGATGCGGATCTTGTCGGTCGAGGCGAGGGTGCGATCCTCGGCCTTGTCCAGCGCCTTGCCGACGAGGTCTTCGAAGGAGCGCATGACCCGCTCGAGGTCTTCCGACTTCTTGACCAGACCAACCGCCAGATCCTCCAGCGACGACTGGCGCTCGAGCGTGTGCTCGAGATTGCTCTGGGCCGAGCTCAGCAGTTCCGAAGCGCTCGTCAGCAGGCGGCTGTGCTCGTCGAAGCGGGTGGCGATGGAAGCCACTTCCTTGAGCGTGTTGGACGACAGTTCCGTGAGGCGGGTGGTGTTGGAATCCACCAGCCGTGCCGAACTTGCGAAGGTCTGTGCGGCCTTCTCCGTCGTTGCGGCGAAGCTCTGCGTGCTGCCGGCCAGACGATCATCGACATTGGCGAGGTTTGTGGCTGCCCTTTCGATGAGATCGTTGAGCTGTGAACTGGACGCTCCAAGCCGGACGATAAGATCGGTGACGCCTTCGGATAGATTGTTGCGCGCGCCCTCGACCGCAGACAGGGTCTCGGCGGTGCGGTTGGCGAGCGCATTGACCAGAGCGGCGTTTTCGGAACGAAGACGATCCGTTGCCTTCTGGGTGGCCAGTTCGAGGCTCTTCTGCAGCTCGTCGCCGCTTTCGGAGAAGCGTTCGACAAGCGGGCGGGCGGTTTCGTCGAGGATCTTGGTGATCTCGGCGGAACGCTCGGCAAGCATCGTGTTCAGTTCGCGGGTGTTGGCGCCGATGGTGCGTGCGGCGTCGTTGGTGCTCTGGCCGATATGCTGGCCGACCGCGGTGAAGGTCTCGGCGATGACGTTAGCGCGGGAAACGAGTTGCGCCTCGGCCTGCGATATCTGCTCGTTGAGCTTCTGTCCGACATTTTCGGCGCTCGAAGCGAGGCGGATTTCGGCGTTAGCAACGTGCTCGTCCACCCGTGCGGCAACGGCTTCGACACCCGACGCAAGACGCTGATCCGCATTGGTGAGCGTTTCTTCGATGGCGCGTGCACGAGCGTCCAGTTCTACCGCGGTCTGCTTGGCCCGATCAGCAACACGCTGCTCGGTCTCGGCAAAGACGTTGGCGATCTCGGTCGCGTGCGTTCCGATCGCAGACGAAGACTCGCTGAGCCTTGCAGCAAGACGCTCGTCGGCGGTGTCGAACACACGGCCAATATCGGCGGCACGTCCGGCCAGGGTTTCGGCGGTCTCTCCGACGCGGGCGGCGAGGCGGGCGTCTGCTTCCTCGAAGTTGCGCACGATTTCGATAGCGCGCGAACCGAGCGTGGTTGCGCCATCGGAAATGCGGGAGATGAACTGCTGGTCGGCTGCATCGAAGATGCGGCCGAGCTCGGCAGCACGCGCGGCCAGTGCATCGGCCGATTCACCGATGCGCATGCTGAGGCGTTGGTCGGCGTCGTCGAAGTTGCGCAGGATGTCGCCAGCGCGAACCGCGAGCGAGCTCGCGGTCTCGACAGCGCGAGCCACCAGCTTCTGGTCCGCATCGTCGAAGGTCCGGACGATATCGCCGGCGCGCAGCGCCAACGTATCGGCGGTTTCCTCGGCGCGTGCGATCAGCGAAGACGACGTTTCCTGCGCACGGGCGGCGAGGCGGCCGTCGGCTTCCTCGAAGGCGCGGGTGATGTCGTCGGCGCGGGCAAGCAGCGCCGCCGAGGTCTGCTCGGCGCGATCCGCGATCTGGCGGTCGGCATCCGTGAAGGCCTTGCCGGCTTCTTCGTTCAGCGCGGCGGTGACTTCCAGAACCTTCTCGCGAAGTGCCCCGGCCACGAAGACGGCGCTCTTTTCCAACACGATACGAACATTGTCGATGCCGGTCGAAAGCGCACGCTCCATGGTGCCGGTGCGTTCCTCGATGACACCGGTCTGGCGGCGGAAGGCTTCCTCGATCTTCTCGACATCGGCAGACAGGGCATCGGCGATGTCGGCGCGCTTGCCGGCGATCGTCTCGATGTGACCGGAAACGGCTTCGTCGATCTCCCTGCGGGTTTCGGCGAGCCTGTTCAGATCGTCGTCAAGGGCGCGGGAAAGCATATCCCTGCCTTCCGAGAGCTTGCCGATGTGGGCGGCGATGATGCCGTCCACGTCCGCGCGGCTGTCGGTGACTTTCTGCAGGTCGGCTTCAAGCGCCTGCGAGAGGATGTTGCGGCCCTCGGCCAGCTTCTCGACCTGTCCGGCAACGATGTTGTCGATGTTCGAGCGGCTGTCGGCGAGCTTCTGCAGGTCGACTTCCAGGGCGCGGCGGAGAATGTCGCGGCCTTCGGCGAGCTTTTCCACCTGTCCGGCGACGAGACCGTCGATGCCTGAACGGCTCTCGGCGAGCTTCTGCAGATCCTCTTCCAGCGTGCGGGCCAGCATGGCGCGGCCCTCGGCCAGACGCTCGGTCTGGCTGGCAATGAGGTTTTCGATGCTCTCGATATCCTGCTCCAGGGCGCGGGTGAGCACGCTGCGGCCTTCGCCAAGCTTTTCAGCCTGTCCGGCGATGACGCCTTCGATGCTGGCCACATCGGCCTCAAGTGCGTTCGACAGAACCTTGCGGCCTTCCACGAGCTTTTCCACCTGTGCTGCGACGAGGCCCTCGATATTGGCCATATCCGCTTCCAGGGCGCGCGAGAGGATATCGCGGCCATGCGCGAGCTTCTCGACATGCGTCGACACGATGCCGTCCAGCCCCGAGCGCGTCTCAGCGAGCTTGTTGAGGTCCTCTTCAAGCGCGACGGTCAACTGCTGGCGGTGACCGCTGATCTTGTCAGCGTGCTGGGAGACCATGCGGTCGATGTTTGACAGATCGGCTTCCAGGGCGCGACGGAGAATGTCGCGGCCTTCGGCCAGCTTCTCGACCTGACCGGCGACCAGCCCGTCAATGCTGGAGCGGCTTTCGGCCAGCTTGCCGAGGTCGTCTTCCAAAGCACGCGTCAGATTTGCGCGACCCTCACCGAGCTTGTCTGCGTGGGCAGAGACCATATCGCCGATGGTCGTCAGGTCTTCCTGCAGCGCCCGCTTGAGGATATTGCGGCCCTCGGCCAGCTTCTCGACCTGACCCGCGACGAGGCCGTCAATGCTTGAGCGGCTTTCGGCCAGCTTGTTGAGGTCGTCCTCAAGAGCCCGGGTGAGGCGCAGGCGGCCTTCGTCCAATTTTTCGAGCTGCCCATCGATCAGGTTGTCGACGCTCGAACGGCTGTCGGCGATCCTGTTCAGATCGGCTTCGAGGGCACGGGAGAGAACGTCGCGTCCTTCGGCGAGCTTCTCGACCTGACTTGCCACGAGACCGTCTATGCTTGAGCGGCTATCGGCAAGCTTGGCAAGGTCGGCTTCCAGCGCGCGCTTGAGAATATCGCGGCCTTCGGCCAGCTTTTCCACCTGTCCGGCGACCAAACCGTCGATGCCGGAGCGGCTTTCGGCGAGCTTGTTGAGGTCGTCTTCAAGAGCGCGGGTGAGGCGCAGGCGGCCTTCGTCGAGCTTTTCGAGCTGGCCGTCGATGAGATTGTCGATGCTCGAGCGGCTGTCGGCGATTTTGCCCAGGTCCGATTCCAGAGCGCGGGAGAGAATGTCGCGGCCTTCGGCCAGCTTCTCGACCTGGCTGGAAACGAGATTGTCGATGTTGCTGCGGCTTTCAGCAAGCTTGGCAAGGTCGGCTTCCAGCGCGCGCTTGAGAATATCGCGGCCTTCGGCCAGCTTTTCCACCTGTCCGGCGACCAGTCCGTCGATGCCTGAGCGGCTTTCGGCGAGCTTGTTGAGGTCGTCTTCAAGGGCGCGGGTGAGGCGCGAACGGCCTTCGTCGAGCTTTTCGAGTTGCCCGTCGATGAGGTTGTCGATGCTTGAGCGGCTCTCGGCAAGTTTGCCGAGATCGGCTTCGAGGGCACGCGAAAGAATGCTGCGGCCTTCGCTCAGCTTGCCGACATGGAGGGCGACCATTTCGTCAATGCCGGCGCGGGTTTGGGTAAGTTTCTGCGAATCCTCCATGAGCGCGCGGGTGAGGCTTGCACGGCCTTCGGCCAGCCGTTCCAGATGATCGCCAAGGGATGCATCGATGGTGGCGCGGGATTCGTTGATCTTGCGCAAATCCTCATCGAGCGCCTGCGAGATCAGGGTGCGGCCCTCGGCCAGCTTCAGCACCTGGAGGCTGACGGCCTCCTCGATGCCTGCACGGCTTTCCTCGAACTTGGTCAGATCGCCACGAAGCGTTGTTGCGATGCGTTCGCCGCTCTCAGCAAACTTGCGCGACTGATTTTCGACGGCCTCGTCAATGCCGGCGCGGGCTTCGCTGAGCTTCTGGATGTCGGCGTCGAGTGCGTCGGAAACGACATTGCGAGCCGATTCCAGCCGGGTTGCGAAGTCGTCGGCGCGGGCTTCCAGCATGGAAGAGGTCGACATGACGATATCGGCCATTTCGGAGCCGATCCGCGCCCGGCCTTCGTCGATGACGGTCGAAAGGCTCTGCTTGCCTTCTGAGAAGGTGTTTGCGATCTCGCGTGCGCGGTCGACCAGCGTTTCGTTGATCTGCCGTGCGCGGGCTTCAAGGGCGGCATTGAGCTTCTGAGTGCCGGTGTCGAGCGCTTCGGCGCGCGTCTGGAACTCGCTGATGAGGACCTGGCCGCGTTCGGCCAGCGTGCGCTCGATGCCCTGGAGGCTCGCCTCGAAGTCGGCATTCAGCGTGCGGGCAGCGCCGCCCAGCAGGGAAACCATGCCGGAGGTGCGGTCGTCCAGCAGGTCAGAGAGCGACCGCGTCATGTCGTCGGTGCTCTGGGTAAGCTTGGCGATGCGCGTGTCGAGAAGGCTGGCGAAAGCCTCGCCGGACGTGGTGATGCGGTCGCCGATCGTGTCGAGGCGCTGGTCGATCGATTCGAAGATCGAAGCGCCGCTTTCATTGATGCGATCGATCAGCGTGTCGCCGGAATTGTTGATCGTCATCGACAGCTTGGTCGAGGCGTTCAGAATATTGTCGCGAATGACCTCGCTGGCGGAACCCAGTTCGTCGCGCAGTGTCTCATGCGCGCCGGTGATCGACGCGCGCACGCGTTCGGCGTGGGTCACCACGGCTTCACGCTCGCTGCCGAGCCCGTCGACGAGCGAGCGGATGCGGGCCTCATTCTCCGAATAGGAGCGTTCGATCTGGTTGACTTCGGTGTGGACCAGGGTTTCGAGTTCGACAGCGCGGGCCAGCGTGCGTTCGATACCTTCGCCCATGGCCGCCACTTCGCGGCGCACAGCCTGGCCAACGGTCATGACGCGATCCTGTGCCAGATTCTCCGGCTCGGCAAGGCGGAAAGCCACTTCCGTCATGGACTGGGCGGCAATGCGCATGTCCTGCGCGCGGCGGATCATGAGTGCGAACGCCCAGAAAAGGATTATCGGCGTAAAGGTGAGGACGCCGAGCAGAATAAGGTACGGGCGCGCCAGGACCTGATCGATCGATCGGATCTCAAGGATGCTTGGCGTAAACAGCATGTTGGCGAGAAGAAAGCCGCCACCGATCCACAGCAGCGAGAGAATTGCCACGACCCAATAGACGCCGTTCGACGAACGCCGGTTTATGCCGTGCATAACCGATCTGTAGTCGCGCTGCTGGTCGTCATTGGCCGGCGAAAAGCCGGAAGGGCGTCCGTTCGGCTGCTCGACCGGGCGAAGCTCGGCAGCGGGAGCAGCTGTCTTTTTAGAATTGGAATTGGAACTCGAGGGCTTCGAGGGCGCATTCTGTACAGCAGGCTGAGCGGCTTTTTCAGCCCGGCTCTCGCGTGCGAGCTCGTCAGCGGCTTGTGATATCTGCGCCTCCAGATCTTCCATCGAGGCTGCTATATCCAGCTCATCGGCGCCTGCCGATAGGTCGAAGTCGAGGGCTTCCTCGAGCTCTTTTGCGACTTCGCTGTCGAGGTTCTTCGTTGTCGAAGTTTTTTTCGCCATTTCGCCGTTACCCTGTACTACTGCCGCGAGGTCGCCAAATTTCGGCGCTTATATGCCCGCGTGCGAGGCTTATTATGGACCGCCCGTATCGTAGTGGCACAGCCGGGTAAAGGAAACTTGAATCCGGCCAGATACGTAAAACTTTAAACATAAGGTTAACGAAGCCACGATTTGGGCGGCTTTGCGACGGATTTCCGCGCTCTCGCACATTAACCCGTTATCCACATGATTACGCTAGCCTGGTTGATCTAGCCGGGTGCATGACAAGAAGGTTGAAATGGCACTGCATACATCCAACGCCGTCGCATTTTCGATGCCGGGCGGCGAAAGCTGCGGCTCAGCGCGGTCTCGCCCGGTCGATCTGGTTCATCTCGCCCGGCAAACGATGGGCGATCGTGCGCTCGAGCAGGAAGTGCTGGCATTGTTCGTGCAGCAGGCCTTGCAGGTTCGCGATCAGATTTCTGCTGCCAGCACAAATGAGCGTCTTCGTTTGGCCCACGGCCTGAAGGGTTCGGCGCGCGGCGTCGGTGCATTCGCCATTGCCGACTGTGCCACCGAGATCGAAAAGCAACCCGAAGATCGCAATGTTTTGAAGCGGTTGTCGGGGCTCATTGACGAAGTCCGCGAATTCGTCGCCGCCATAAACAGGTAGGCATTTTCTCCACTTGTTCTCGAATACGTCATGCGAGGCCGCTTTTGCGACGCAGTTGACTTGCGCGGCGGAGTGATTATCTCGGCTTGGTATTCATTTCAGGGGCTGTAATGACCAAGCTTTCCTTTCTCGCCTTCGATGGCACGCGCTTCGACGTGGAAGCCGAAAACGGCTCGACCGTCATGGAGAACGCCATCCGCAATGCGGTGCCGGGCATCGAGGCGGAATGCGGCGGCGCCTGTGCCTGCGCTACCTGCCACGTTTATGTCGATGAGGCCTGGACCGATATCGTCGGCGAGCCGGAGGCGATGGAAGAAGACATGCTCGACTTCGCCTATGACGTTCGGCCGAATTCGCGCCTGTCCTGCCAGATCAAGGTTCGCGATGAACTGGACGGCCTCGTGGTGCAGGTTCCTGAGCGCCAGGGATAATTCCGCTGTTACCGGCTAAGCGCATCCATTCCTGATATCCTGCTAGGGAAATTTTCAACACATCACAGTCGAGGGCAGGAATATGGAGAGCAGCAAGACGGACGTTCTGATCATCGGAGCAGGGCCGGTCGGGCTGTTCGCCGTGTTCGAACTCGGCCTGTTCGATATAAAATGCCGTCTGATCGACATTCTCGATCGGCCCGGCGGCCAATGCGCCGAACTTTATCCTGAAAAACCCATCTACGACATTCCTGCATGGCCTTCGATCTCGGCCCAAGGCCTCGTCGACAAGCTGATGGAGCAGATCGCTCCGTTCAAGCCGGAGTTCAGCTTCAACCGCATGGTTTCCGGGCTCGAAAAGCTCGAAGACGGCACGTTTCGCGTCACCACGGACGAAAACGAGGTGATCGAGGCCAAGGTTGTGGTGGTCGCCGCCGGTGGCGGCTCGTTCCAGCCAAAGCGGCCGCCGATACCGGGTATCGAAGCCTATGAAGGTACCAGCGTCTTCTATTCCGTCCGGCGCATGGAAGAATTCCGGGGCCATGATCTTGTCATCGTCGGCGGCGGCGATTCCGCGCTCGACTGGACGCTCAACCTGCAGCCTGTCGCCAAAAGCGTCACGCTGGTTCATCGCCGACCCGAGTTCCGCGCAGCGCCCGACAGCGTCAACAAGATGTACGCGATGCAGGAGATGAAGCAGCTTGATTTTCAGGTCGGGCAGGTGACGGGTCTGAAGGGCGGCGACGGGCAACTCTCATCCGCAACCATCAAAGAGCCCGATGGCGACGTCGAAATCCCTTGCACGCGCATGCTGCCGTTCTTCGGCCTGACGATGAAGCTCGGGCCGATCGCCGATTGGGGCCTCAATCTGCATGAAAACCTTATTCCGGTTGATACGGAGAAGTTCGAGACCTCGGTGCCGGGGATTTTCGCCGTTGGCGATATCAACTGGTATCCGGGCAAGCTGAAGCTGATTCTCTCCGGCTTTCACGAAGTGGCGCTGATGGCGCAGGCTGCCAAGAAGATCGTCAGCCCCGGCGAGCGCATCGTGTTCCAGTACACGACGTCGTCTTCCAGCCTGCAGAAGAAACTTGGCGTGGCCGACTAGGCTGCGTTCAGCCGGCGCGGCGTGCTGCTTCCATGCGCTCGAGGCGATATCCCAGAAGGCGCATGATGCGCCTTTCGAAATTCACGCTTTCAACCCGGTCGAATTGTTCCTGCGCCTTGTCGTGCTTTTCGAGAATCCTGGAACGGATCTCCTTAGCCTTGGCCAGAACCGTCTCGCAGTCCTTTTGCCGGCCCATCGCCTTCATGGCCCGTTCCATTTCGCGGGCGTAATTCTTGGCGATGACGACATGGCCTTCCTCATGCCGCTTGATGTCGGAAGCCAAAGTATCCCAGATCAGTCTGACATCCTGTTCCGCCTTGCGAGGGCGGCTCCATCTGGGAAGGATGATTTTTACCTTCAAGGTCACCTTCGCCTCGGCGAGCTGGCAAAAGCTTGAAGCGAACGTCGTTGTTCCCTTGGCGTAGCCGAGGCGTGTGGTGAATTCCATCTGCGTGGCGCCGGGGTGGCGCTTGTTGGAGGTTTTCACCTGTGGTCCGTGGCGGGCCAATTCGTTTTCGATCTGATCCAGCGTGTTACCGCCGACCGAAAAGTAGCTGTAGGTCTTCGAAAGGCTGACAGCGCCGGCGGGAATGGCCGAAGCGGCGATCAAGCCGAGGGCCAGCAGGATACGTTTGTTCATATTGCCTCTTGCTGTACCTTGCTTTACGCGCACTTTGGTGTGCAACCGAAATCGCCACCAAACCAGTCTTGCTGCAACAAGTGTTGATTTTTTGTGCCTTCGCCTGATGAAAAAGAGCAATCGACCGTGACGACACGATGGCAGCTGGCCCACGGCCGGCACCTCGACATCGGTGACAAGGCGCTGGTGATGGGGATTTTGAACGTCACGCCGGACAGTTTTTCGGATGGCGGCCTCTTCAATGCGCCTGACAGGGCCATCGAGCAGGCGCAGCGCATGGCGAGCGAAGGCGCATCGATCATCGATGTCGGCGGGGAATCGACCCGTCCCGGCGCGACGCCGGTGTCGCCGGCAGAGGAGCAGGCAAGGGTATTGCCGGTCATCGAGGCGCTTGCGAAGGCCGGCGATATGCTGATCTCGGTCGATACCTATCGCGAGGAGACGGCTAGGCTTGCGGTGGCTGCCGGCGCGCATATCGTCAACGATGTATGGGGCCTTCAGCGTGAACCGGGCATTGGCAAGCTTGCAGCCGAGACCGGAGCGGGGCTCGTCATCATGCATACCGGCCGGGAACGCGAGAAGAACCCCGACGTCATCGCCGACCAGTTCGAGTTTCTCGAGCGATCCTTGCAGATCGCAAATCAGGCTGGCGTGCGTGACGAACAGATATTGCTCGATCCGGGCTTCGGTTTTGCAAAGGACTCTGAAGAAAACCTGCAGCTCATGACGCGGTTCTCGGAACTTCATGCGCTCGGCTTTCCATGGCTGGTAGGCACGTCGCGCAAGCGGTTCGTGGGGTATGTCTCCGGCAAGGACTCCGAGGCCCGCGATGCGGCCACTGCGGCCACGAGCGTCGTCCTTCGCCTGAAAGGGGCGGCACTATTTCGGGTGCACAATGTCGCGATAAACGCCGATGCGCTTGCCGTCGCGGATGCTATCTTCGCTCGCGAAACTGCCAGATCTTTGCCTTAAGAATTCCGGTCAAGCCGAGGTTACGATTGTCTAATCCCAAAAAAGAGCGTGTTTATCTCAGCCTCGGCGGAAATCTCGGCGATCCGGCGAAAGCCATGGCCGCCGCTCTGCGCATGCTGGACGATGATCCACAGACCGAGGTTCGTGCCGTCTCGTCGCTCTACCGCACGCCGCCGTGGGGCAAGCTCGACCAGCCGGATTTCCTCAACGCAACGGCTGAGATCGCGACTGCGTTGCCGCCGCGCGAATTGCTCGAGCTTTGCCTGGAATCGGAACGGAAACTCAAGCGCGTTCGCGAAGAGCGCTGGGGCCCGCGTCTTGTCGACATCGACATATTGGTGTTCGGCGACCGCACGATCCACGAAGCCGGGCTTGAGGTTCCGCATCCCCGCATGCTGGAGCGCGCCTTCGTTCTCGTGCCGTTGTCGGAGATAGCGCCGGATTTTTCCGTTGGTGGCGTAAGCCTGGGTGAGCGCCTCAAACAGATCGATCGCGCCGGGATCGAGAGACTTCCCTCGGGCAGGGACTGGTGGCGGGGCTGAGGCTGCGCCTGCATCAGCCCGCAAATCCGCCGCTGTCGAGAAAAGCCTGCTCCTCCGGCGTCGTTTCGCGGCCGAGAGCCCGGTTGCGATGCGGAAAGCGCCCGAAACGCTGAATGATATCACGGTGTTCGATCGCGAATTTCATGAAAGACTCGGGCAGAAACCGCGCCAGTTCCACCGATCGATATTGATCGTCCAGATGCTCTGAGTGCTCGAAGGGCAAATAGAGGAAGACGCGCAGTTCCGGGTCGATGGCTTCGTCGTGGCCAAGCTCCACGGCCTTGCGGGCAAAATGCCGTGCGAGAGGGTCGGTCGCGAACATATGCGCCGTGCCGCGAAAGCAGTTGCGCGGGAACTGGTCGAGCAGGATCAGCAGTGCGAGGCAGCCTTCCGGCTGGTCGGCCCAGTGATCCAGTTCACGCCTTGCAGCGGCAAAATGCAGCTCGCGGAAGCGATCATGAAAAGAACTGTCGAACGTGGCGTCCTTGGTGAACCACTGGTCGGGGCCGGCCTTGCGCCAGAATTCGAGGATTTCGAGCGCGTTCCGGTCCAATTCCGCCATCAATTCTGACTTCCTTCTGCTGTAACCGATTGTCCGAGAACGGTTGCCGTTCCCTCGTCCATGGCTCGCCCAGGGCGTCGCGGCGGCGTGAGCGGTGCCGGCACCGGCATGTTGCCTTTCATGAAGCCGCGGCCGGCCTGCAGGCCGCCGGCAAGCTGCGCGTCGAGGCGAGCGGCGTCGCGCTGGCGCACGTCCTGGATGACTTCTGCCGCTTCTTCCTCGTCTACGCCCAGCTTTTCGAGCGTCGACTGGCCGAAGGCGAGGGCGGATTCGAAAGTCTCACGAAGCTGGTAGTCGACGCCGGCCTGTATCAGATCCATCGCAATGCCGCGGTCATAGGCCCGCGCCAGAACCGGCACGAGCGGGAATTCGGCGCGCATGTGCTCGGCGATGCGGACGGCAACATCGCCCTTGTCCACGCATATGAGAACGGCGCGGGCGCGGCCGGCACCTGCGGTGTGCAGAATATCCAGCCGGGTGCCATCGCCATAATAGACCTTGAAACCGAAAGTCGCGGCGGCCTGGATCATCTCGACATCGTTGTCGATGATGGAGACGTCGATGCCGCGCAGCAGCAATGGCTGGCTTGCTATCTGGCCAAAGCGCCCGAAGCCTATGACAAGCACGCTGCCTTGCAGATCTTCCGCCAGATCGACGCCATCCAGCGCCTGTTCCGTAGCTGGCGTGAGGTAACGCAAGGCGATTATCGCGAGCGGCGTCAGAACCATGGAAAGGATGATGACGGCAGTCAGCAGAGCGTTTGCCTGCCCGTCGATGATGCCCACGGCCATGGCTGAGGAGTAGAGAACGAACGCAAACTCGCCGCCCTGCGCCATGATCACCGCGCGCTCCAGCGCTACGCGATGGCTCGATTTCAGGAAACGAGCGACCAGATAGATGCCCAGCGCCTTAACGAGCATGTAGGCGACGACGTAGAAGGCCACGATCTGCCAGTTGGCGGCGACGATCCGCAAATCCAGCGACATGCCGACGGCGAGGAAGAACAGGCCGAGCAGGACACCGCGGAATGGCTCAATATCCGCTTCGAGCTGGTGGCGGAATGTCGATTCGGACAGCAGCACGCCGGCCAGGAAGGCGCCCATCGCCATCGAGAGACCGCCGAGTTGCATGGCAAGCGCAGAACCGAGGACGACAAGCAGGGCGGCTGCCGTCATCACTTCCCGGGCCTGCGAATCGGCGAGAATGCGAAACAGGGGGTTGAGCAGGTAGCGTCCCGCTATCACGAGGCCGAGGATCGACCCCAGGCCTATGCCGATATCAATCAGCCGGGTCGACCATGTCGTCTCCGCGTGCCCCGCCGCGACAGGCGCGAGAAACGCCACCGCAGCCAGAAGCGGGACGATGGCAAGGTCTTCCAGAAGCAGGATGGAGACCATGCGCTGCCCGTTGGGCGACGACATCTCGCCGCGCTCTTCCAATATCTGCATGACGATCGCGGTCGAGGTGAGCACGAAACCGGCTCCGGCGACGAAGGATACCGAAACCGAAAACCCGGTCAGGAGACCAACCCCGGTAAGCAGCATTGCGCATACGCCGACTTGAAGCACGCCGAGGCCGAATATCTGTTTTCGCAAGCCCCAAAGCCGCGATGGCTGCATTTCAAGCCCGATGATGAACAGGAACATCACCACGCCAAGCTCGGCGACGTGCAGGATGGCAGCCGAATCGGAAAAAATCTTGAGCCCGAAGGGGCCGATCGCAAGGCCGGCGGCAAGATAGCCGAGAATCGAGCCCAGGCCCAAGCGCTTGAAGATCGGAACGGCTATTACGCCGGCACCGAGCAATGCCACCACCTGAATGAGATCGCTGTTCGAAGCTTCCGCCGCCATAAACTGTCCTGATTGTTCGCGCCGGACGTTTGCACGGCGAAAGGGGGATCGATCGTCAGGATAGAAGCTTACGCCTCGCGCGAAAAGCCCGGAAAGGGAGGGGAACCCGACGATGTATGCCCATCATTCTTCGCAAGACAGGTAAGTCCACCAAAAAGCGCCTGGCTCATCGAATTTTCCTTCCAGGTTTTCGCGTTGCAGTTGCAAACCGTCACAAACGGACGCTAAAGCACGATTGGCTACTGGCCAAGCGGGGGGCTTGAGACATGCGGCTGTCATTTTTGCTGCTATTTCAAGGAGAGGACTACAATGAAGAAATTTTTGCTCGTCGCGGTCGGCATCGCGGCGCTGGCCGGCTCGGCCTGTTCCAAGGCACCGGAATGCACGTCTGAGGTGCTGGGCCAAAAGGCACAGGAGCTGACGACGGCACTGCAGGCCGCTATCACGAAGGACCCCGCAAAAGCTGCTGAACTGACCACAAAGGTGCAGGAGATCGGCACGAAATATCAGGGTTCCACGACCTCAGCCGATGCCTGCAAGGCCTATGACGAACTGATTGCAGTGATCAAGAGCTGATATTTTTTTGATTATTGCCGAAAGGCGGTCGTCGTGAGGCGGCCGCTTTTTTCGTTATCGGCTATTTTCGCGCGATCGTGCCGACGGCAGTTGCGTCGACGCGTTTCAAGCTCATGCCGATGACCGGCACCATCTGCTCATCGACGCGCACCGAAACGGTGACATTCATCGTGTTGTCATCGGGAATGCGCGCCTGCATCACGCCCTTGAGCTGGTTGCGGTTGAGCGCGAACACGACCTTGCGGCCATCGACGACATTGCCGGAGATGATATCCAGGCCTTTGCCGGCGGCGCCATCGAGGAAGGTGCCCTTGTAGCCCCTGCTGCCCTTGTGCTCGACGGTGGCCGACATTTTCTGCGTGAAGACGCCGACACGGCAGCCGCCATCCAGCGTCATCCCGACTTTGCCCGAAGGCGTCGAGCCGGTGAAGGTGCAGTTGAATTTCGTACCTTTGTATTTGCCGGCGACGATTTCGCCCGGGCCGACCCAGTCGCCTTCAACGCTCTGGAAGAACTTCTTGTCGCGCTGAGGTCCCTGAACGGTATCTGCGAAGCTTGGTGTTGCTGCGGCAAATGCCATGATCGGCAACACGGTGGACAGAACTGCGCGTTTCATCAAGGGACACCCGGAGACAAAGAAAACGTGGTTACGATTTCCTGAACCATGACCAAGATTGGTTAATGCTTCGTCACCTTGGGCATCCCATGCAATCGCTTCGAGGTCAATTTCGAAGTTCCCGATCAGTCTTCCGCTGTCGTCTTTTCCGTTTGTTTCTTTGTCGCAAACGAAGTCAGCGCCGATAGGAAGTCGCCCATTCCCGGTCGCTTTTGCGCGATGAAGGGCAGGGGGCGGGCGGTTTCCATCGCGGCGATGCCGATTCGCGCGGTCATCATGCCATTGACCACGCCTTCGCCCAGCTTGGCCGAAAGCCGCGCCGCGAGGCCGTGACCGACGATCTGCTGCACGAAACTGTCGCCGACGGCGATCGAACCCGTAACGGCCAGATGAGCCAGCACGCTGCGGGCAAGGCGAAAGAAGCCAAGCGTTCCCGGCCTGCCGCCGTAAAGCTCCGACAAGCGCCGAATGAGTCGGCCTGCCTCGAACACGACATAGGCGACATCGACCAGCGCACGGGGACTGACGGCGGTCACCAGCGATACGCGCTTGGCCGCATCGAGGATCAGCACCTTGGCGCGGGCGTCGAGCGGGCTCAGGATTTCGGTTTCGGCAAGCTTCACCAGATTGGCGCCGTCGATGATCTCGTCGCGCAGTTCGTCGAGCGCGCGCCGGCCGGCTGCGGTGTCGGGCTTGCCGGCCACGAATGCGGAAAGTTCCTCCACCACCGACCGTGCAGCCTTCGGATCATCGCGGGCAACCGCATCCAGCGCCTTCGTTTGCAGCTTTTGAACCGAAGCAAGACGCCGAAGCGCCAGCATTTCCCGCAGAAGCATGACGACGAGCGCGAGCGCGGCGATGACCGCCACGCCTGCCGCAAGCCAGCCCAGCCATTCGGCACGCTCGAACAGGTCTCGAATGAGCTGGTCGGTCCACAAGCCGACGGCGAGCGAAACCAGTATCCCCAGCGCGCCGAGGAAGATCGACGCGAGTTTTGAATGACGCTTTGGCGCGGATGCGGGCGGCGGCTCGCTCGCAATGATGTCGGGTTCGTCGAAGACGTCGATCTCTGCGGGCGTGACGATTGCTACATCCGTTTTCAACGCACGGGGTTTGCGTTGTGCTTCGGTGGCTGTGCGCTTTGAGGGCGGAGCAGCTTTTTCCTCGGCTGCTTCCGGTTCGATGCGGAAGGCGGCCGGCTTTCGGGGCGCGTTCATGCGAGATGGTCTCCGATCAGGAACTGCAGCGCCCGGTCCAGCCTTATATGCGGCAACGACAGGGTGACGCCCTCGGCAGTCTTTTCCAGCTTCGGCGGACGGAAGCGCACGAAGCGGATGGCGGGGTCGCCATTGGCCTGATTTCCGCTGGCGCCGCCGGCTTCAAAAACTGAATCCGCTTTTGCCGGCAAGTCACCGGGAAATATGGCTGTTTCGGTCTTGCCGTCGAATGTCTCGCCGCCGATGGTTTCGCCTTCGAGCGGCGTTCCAATGATGACTGGAAGCGTTTCGCGACCTTGCTTGACCGTGCCTTCGCGTGTCGCGCGCACTGCCGCCATGGCCAGCACATCCACTTCGGCGCCCGACAGATTGGCACGGGCGACGGCACGCTCCGTGAGGCGGCGCACGATTGCCTGCAGCCTGTCATGGCTTTCGTGGTGAAGGTGATCGGCCTTGGTGGCGGCGACGAGGATGCGGTCTATGCGCCGCGAAAACAGGTCAGTCAGGAAGCTGCCGCGTCCTGGGCGAAAGCAGGCAAGGATTTCGGTGACTGCGCGCTCAAGATCTGCGATTGCGCCTGGACCTGCGTTGAGCGCCTGCATGGCGTCGATCAGCACGATCTGACGGTCGAGCCTTGCGATGTGCTCACGAAAGAACGGCTTGATGACGTGGGTCTTGTAGGCCTCGTAGCGACGCTCCATCATGGCATGGAGCGAGCCGGGGCGGGGGCGGGCATTTTCGAGGCCGGGCAGGGGCGCGAAGGTCAGCGCCGGCGAGCCTTCGAGGTCGCCGGGCATGAGGAACCTGCCGGGCGGCAAGGTCGACAATGCCCGTTCGTCAAGTTTGCAGGCTTTCAGGTAGGCCGCGAAACTCTCGAACAGCTTTCGAGCCGTCATCTCGTCGGCATCGGCATTGGGGTCGATCGTTTCGGAAAGCTTTCGCCAGTCTTCCGACAGGTCGGTGCGAACCGGCAATGCCGCCATCTCGAATGCGTCGTGGGAGAATTCACTGTAGGATTTGCCGAGAAGCGGCAGATCCAAAAGCCATTCTCCGGGATAGTCGACGATATCGACTGACAGGCGACCCGCCGAAAACATCCGGTTCCAGCCGGAAGCGGATTCATATTCGATCGTCAGCCTCAGTTCCGAGATTGCACGCGTTGAGTCCGGCCATGTCCGCGCGTTCACCAGCGCATCGATATGATCCTCATACTGAAAGCGCGGCACGGCATCGTCGGGCTGCTCTTCCAGGAAAGCACGCGAAATGCGGCCGGACTTCTGCGCCTCGAACAGCGGCAGGCGTCCGCCCTGGATGAGGTTGTGCACGAATGCGGAGATGAAAACGGTCTTGCCGGCGCGTGAGAGGCCGGTGACGCCCACCCGCATAGACGGCGCGAACAGGCCTGTTGTCCGTTCCGCAATCGTGTCCAGCGCTATTCGCGCCTCGTCGGTGAAAGTGGTCAGAGACGCCAAAGGCCAAACCTCGTCTGTGGATGCCTCCCGATATAGGCAATGCGATTCCGATTTGAAGCGCCGGGAGGGATTTGGAGCGACTTACGCATCCGCCGGCGTTATGAACGCTTCGAGAAAACCCTTGCCGGGAGCGGCCTCGCAGAGACCTTCGTCGAACCGGATCACGGCAAGGCCGGAAGTCGGGAAACCGGCATGCAACGTGGCGCGAGCGTCTTCATCGCCGTCGGTGGCGACCGCCATGGCGAGATCTTCCATCATCGGATTATGGCCAATGACGAGGATCGAGCCAAGGCAGCCGTTTTCCCGGATGATCTTCAGGTAGCCTGCTGCATCCTCGCGATAGAGATCGTCGAAGAACAGAACTTTGCCGGTATCGGCATTGCCGGCGATGCCTTCCAGTGTCTGGCGGGCACGCGCCGCATTGGAGCACAGCGTCAGGTCCGGCACATAGTCGTGGGCGCGCATCGTTACCCCGGTCGTTTCGGCATCGGTAATGCCGGACGGATCAAGGGGGCGGTCGAAATCGCGCATTCCGGGCAAGGCCCATCCGGCTTTGGCGTGTCTGAGTAGATACAGCCTGCTCGCCACGCCAACCCTCCCTTGAACGGCTTTTTCGTGTTGCCGATTGCTTGAGAGGATTTAGCGACGGGCCATCAATTGCGCAACCGAATGATGAGAAAGCAGTTGTTTCTCGGTCTGTCGCAGTAGTGATCTACTGCTTTTGATATAGGCCGATTGTCTGAATTGCGTGATTTCAGGAAAGCCTCCGTGGCGCGAAACTTGACGGACGTTGCGACTGACAATTGCGTGAAGGGGATGTCGATTGCGCTTGTGCGGTTACCGGGCGGCGAATATATAGGCGCAAAAAAACGGGTAATGGGGTGAGTCGAAATGAACGAACTCGTTGATGCCGCTTACGTTCCCACGGAAGACGAACCGTTTATGAACGAGCGGCAGAAAGCCTACTTCCGTCTCAAACTTGTCACCTGGAAGAATGACATTTTGCGCGAAGCGCGTGAAACACTCGAAATTCTTCAACAGGAAAACGCCAATCACCCCGATCTTGCAGATCGCGCTTCGTCCGAAACGGACCGCGCTATCGAGCTCAGGGCGCGCGACAGGCAGCGGAAGCTTATTTCCAAAATAGACTCTGCACTTCAACGCATTGACGAAGGCACTTACGGTTTCTGCGAGGAGACCGGAGAGCCGATAGCGCTCAAGCGGCTTGATGCGCGTCCGATCGCCACTTTGTCGATCGAGGCGCAGGAGCGCCATGAACGGCGTGAAAAGGTCTATCGCGACGACTGATAGCGTTCGCGGCAAACAAAATGAAAAAGGCGGCTCAGGCCGCCTTTTTTCTTGTCTGAATCGGCAGACCTATCTTTTGTGGCTGGAGAGTTCGCCGAGCAGCTTGGTCATCTCATCGTCAAGCGACACTTCAGGCGCTTTGGGGCTTGCAGGCTTCGGGGCATCGTCGAGCGAGAACTCAAGCTCCTTCAGCAGGGATTCATCGAGCTCATCGCTCTGAACGGCCGGCTGGGATGGCACGACAGCCGGAGCCTGGTATCGCGAGGCAGCCTGGACTGGTGGTTCATGGCGCGGTGCGGGCGATGAAAGCGGCACGCGTGGCGGCTCCACTCTGGCAACAACCGGCGCCGGCGTCGGTGCCGGTGCGGGTCTTGGTGCAGGCGCCGGCGCGGGTCGAACAGCGGATGCGAGCGCCTGGGCGCGCGCAATCTGCGTTGGCTGAGGCGCATGGGCGGGCTCCGGCGGGCGAGGCTGCGGTGCCGGACGTGCCGGAATCTGCTGCTCAAGAGAGCGCGGTCTTGCCGGTGCTTCCTGCCCGCCGTCACCGGTGAGCGCAGGCCGCCGCTGCTGGGTCAGCCGGATATCGCGTTCTACGACGACGTCTGTGGGCCCGCCGATCAAAAGCAGGTGCTCGATATCGTCGCGGCGAACGAGAATCAGCCGCCGATGGCTGTCGACGGCGGTGGCGTCCATCACAGCCAGCCGCGTCTTGCGGTTGCGCCCGCCTGCAACGAACGTGCCGAACGTCATGCTGCGCACGAGCTTGATGATGATGAGGACGATGACGAGCAGAATGAGGGCGGCGAAGGTCCAGAGGATGGCTGCCGAATAGCCCGGCCCTGCAATGTTATCCAACCATTCCATCATCGACGTCCCCAGCTCATTTCGCCCGCGCGACACTAGACCGTGGACGGCAATATTCGCAAGTTGCCTTTCACGCTCCGGATGTTGGAAATGCCCTGGCTGACAACGAGCCCGGTTTTTCCCTGCGCTTTTTCAGGCTAGGCCTATGCGCGTTGGGAAGAATGTGATTCAACCGGTTCCACGCCCGCAGGGGGAATCTGGGGAAAACAGGCAAGAGACGGACGTATGGCCAAGGAAATGCGCGGCGATTTTTATCCCGTACCGATCGTCGACCAGAATACGCGCCCGGGCGCGATCACGCGCCTGATCGTCTTTATCGTCGTGCTTACGGGTGCGGCGATCGTCTTTGGCATTTTCCGCGAACGTCTGGGCGATCCCTTCCTTCTGGGCATGCTCGGCGTGCTGGCGATGATCGGCGTCGGCTATCTCTTCGCCACGGCCATCGGCTTCGTTCAGATCGCACCACGCTCCACGACCGACGAGCTGTCGAAGGCTTTCGTCGATTCCATGTCACAGGGCCTCATCGTCACGGACAACAAGGGCCGCGTTGTCTATGCCAACCGTGCCTATGCCGACATGACGGGTGCTGCAAATGCTCCCGACCTGAAGACGGTGGAGGGGTTGCTTTCGGATATCCCCGAGGCGTCGCCGACAATCTACCGCCTGGCTTCCGGGCTCCGGGACGGGCAGGCAGGCGATGGCGAATTTCGCCTGTCTCAGGCGGTGCGTCCCGGTGCTGAGCCTGGCGCGCGCTGGTACCGGGTGCAGGCGCGTACCTTCAAGGTGCCCGGTCAGCGCCAGCCGCTGCTGGCCTGGCAACTGGCTGATATCTCGACCGAGCGGGCCGAGCAGGAGCGTTTCTTTCTCGATCTGCAGAAGGCCATCGATCATCTCGATCATGCGCCCGCCGGGTTTTTCTCGGCCGACCAGGAAGGCCGCGTCACCTACATCAACGCAACGCTCGCCGAATGGCTCGGCATCGATCTGGCAAGCTTCACGCCAGGCGCAACCACGCTGCATGAGATCGTCGCCGGCGACGGCATGGCGCTCGTGCGGTCGGTGAAGGCCGACCCGGGCACGACCCGCAATGCGGTGATCGATCTCGATCTCGCAACCGTAACGGGCGAGGCGCTGCCGGTGCGCTTCATGCACCGCGTTTCGGCCAGCCGTGACGGCCTGAACGGCCCGACGCGCACCATCGTGCTGAACCGCATGCAGGGCGAGGATTCTTCGGCCGACCTGCGCGCCTCGGAGGTGCGGTTCACGAGGTTCTTCAACTCCACGCCGATGGCGATTGCCGGTGTCGACCAGGAAGGCCGCATCCTGCGTACCAACGCGCCGTTCCTGTCGCTGTTCTCAAGCGTGGTCGACCGGGATGCCGTGGACCGCCATGTCAGGCTCGACACCGTAATCCACGAACGCGACCGTCCCGCTCTGGCCGCAGCGCTTGAAAAGGCGCGGCAGCACCAGGTGGACATATCGCCCATAGAAACCGTTCTGCCGGACAATGAGGAGCGCCATATGCGCTTCTACGTCAATGCGGTTGCCGACGGCACCGGCGGAGAGGGTGCCGAGGAAGCGGCCATCGTCTATGCCGTCGAAACCACCGAGCAGAAGGCGCTCGAGGGCCAGATGGCGCAGAGCCAGAAGATGCAGGCTGTCGGCCAGCTTGCCGGCGGCATCGCGCATGACTTCAACAACGTGCTGACAGCCATCATCATGGCGTCGGACCTGCTGCTGACCAATCACCGGCCGTCCGATCCGTCCTTCCCCGACATCATGAACATCAAGCAGAACGCCAACCGCGCCGCATCGCTTGTGCGGCAGCTGCTGGCGTTCTCGCGCAAGCAGACGCTTCGGCCCGAAGTGTTGAACCTGACCGACGTGCTCGCCGACCTGCGCATGCTGCTTGCACGTCTTGTCGGCAACTCGGTCAAGCTCAAGGTCGATCACGGCCGCGATCTCTGGCCGGTGAAGGTCGATCTCGGTCAGTTCGAGCAGGTTGTCGTCAACCTAGCCGTCAATGCGCGTGACGCCATGCCGGACGGTGGCGATCTCACTGTGCGGACGAAGAACGTCACGGCAGAAGAGTGCAAGGCCTACAGCTATCGCGAACTGGTTCCGGCGGATTATGTCGTCGTCGAGGTCGAGGATACCGGCAGCGGCATCGCGCCGGACGTGCTGAAGAAGGTGTTCGAGCCGTTCTTCACAACGAAGGAAGTAGGCAAGGGGACCGGCCTTGGCCTCTCGATGGTCTACGGCATCATCAAGCAGACCGGCGGCTTCATCTATTGCGATTCAGAGGTCGGCAAGGGTTCGGTGTTCCGCATCTTCCTGCCGCGCCACATCGCCGAGGTGAAACCCGCGACCGACGCGGGCGGCCAGCCGACCGAAGCCGCCAGCGCACCTGCCGCGAAGGTGTCGGACGCTGCTCGCG
Source organism: Mesorhizobium sp. DCY119 (assembly GCF_003590645.1). Lineage (NCBI taxonomy): Bacteria > Pseudomonadati > Pseudomonadota > Alphaproteobacteria > Hyphomicrobiales > Phyllobacteriaceae > Mesorhizobium > Mesorhizobium sp. DCY119. Next base: position 2,574,731 of record NZ_CP031834.1, read on the forward strand.
ATCTGTCCGGCTCCGCCACCGTGCTCCTGGTCGAGGACGAGGACGCGGTGCGCATGGGCGGCATGCGGGCGCTGACTTCGCGCGGCTACACGGTGCACGAAGCCTCATCCGGCGTCGAGGCGCTGGAGGTCTATCACGAGCTTGGCGGCAAGATCGACATCGTCGTCTCGGACGTTGTCATGCCCGAAATGGACGGTCCGACGCTGCTCGGCGAGTTGCGCAAGCTGCGGCCGGACATCAAGTTCATCTTCGTTTCGGGCTATGCCGAGGACGCATTTGCGCGAAATCTGCCGGCCGATGCGCAATTCGGATTCCTGCCAAAACCCTTCTCGTTGAAGCAGTTGGCGACCGTCGTGAAGGAAGTTCTCGAAAAATAGCGCGGAATGCCTGCAGACGGCACTTCAAGCTATTCGAACCCGCACTTGCGCAAAGGTGAGGCGGCATCCTATTTAACAAGAGACATTCAATAGCAGATTCTGCCCGTCCGGTGCCGGAATCCAATCCTGACAAAGGGACATTTAATGAGAAACCCCGTCGAAACCGCAATGAACCTCGTTCCGATGGTGGTCGAACAGACCAATCGCGGCGAGCGCGCCTATGACATCTTCTCGCGGCTTCTGAAGGAGCGCATTATCTTCATCACCGGTCCGGTCGAAGACGGCATGGCGACGCTGGTCTGCGCGCAGCTGCTCTTCCTGGAAGCGGAAAACCCGAAGAAAGAGATCAATCTCTACATCAACTCGCCGGGCGGCGTGGTCACCAGCGGCATGGCGATCTACGATACGATGCAGTTCATCAAGCCTGCCGTTTCGACGCTTTGCATCGGCCAGGCCGCTTCGATGGGCTCGCTGCTGCTGTGCGCCGGCCACAAGGACATGCGCTTTGCCACGCCCAACGCCCGCATCATGGTTCACCAGCCGTCAGGCGGCTTCCAGGGCCAGGCTTCGGACATCGAGCGCCATGCCCAGGATATCATCAAGCTGAAGCGCCGCCTCAACGAGGTCTACGTCAAGCACACCGGCAAAACCTACGAAGAGATCGAAAAGACGCTCGATCGCGATCATTTCATGACCGCCGACGAGGCCAAGGATTTCGGCCTTATCGACAAGGTGATCAGTTCGCGCGAAGTTGTGGAAGCACCGGAGTCAGCGGCGACGAAGTGACGCTTTGCCGCCAAGACTGTGGGAATGACATACTTTTGACTCGGCTTGCGGCATTTCGGTCACAATTAGCTGTTTCCTCGGCGAGAGCAACGACCTACGTTAAGCCTATGTTGAATTTCGGCGGCTTAACTTTCAGTGGGGGCGCCGCGAATCGATTGCCACGTTTTCTGACTTGTGTTTCGTATGGAATACGTTGGAAATGCTGGAATGCCAGCAGCGGTGGATTCCCGCGACCAACGGCGTAAGAGGTTCAGCCAGTCTATCGGCCGGGCAGTACTGAAAGGACTTGGACAAGATGAGCAAGGTCAGCAACGGCGGCGGCGATTCCAAGAATACGCTCTATTGCTCGTTCTGCGGCAAGAGCCAGCATGAAGTGCGCAAGCTGATCGCCGGCCCCACGGTTTTCATCTGCGACGAATGCGTCGAACTTTGCATGGACATCATCCGCGAGGAAAACAAAACCTCGATGGTGAAGTCGCGCGAAGGCGTGCCGACGCCGCAGGAAATCCTGAAGGTTCTGGACGACTACGTGATCGGGCAGCCCTACGCCAAGCGCGTGCTGTCGGTGGCCGTCCACAATCACTACAAGCGGCTCGCCCACGCATCGAAGAACAACGATGTCGAACTGGCGAAGTCGAACATCCTTCTGATCGGCCCGACCGGGTGTGGCAAGACGCTGCTCGCGCAGACGCTTGCCCGCATCATCGACGTGCCCTTCACCATGGCTGATGCGACGACGCTGACCGAGGCAGGCTATGTCGGTGAGGACGTCGAAAACATCATCCTGAAGCTGCTCCAGTCGGCCGACTACAATGTCGAGCGGGCCCAGCGCGGCATCGTCTATATCGATGAAATCGACAAGATTTCCCGCAAGTCGGACAATCCGTCGATCACCCGTGACGTTTCGGGCGAGGGTGTGCAGCAGGCGCTTCTGAAGATCATGGAAGGCACCGTTGCCTCCGTGCCGCCGCAGGGCGGCAGGAAGCACCCGCAGCAGGAGTTCCTGCAGGTTGATACCGCAAACATCCTGTTCATCTGCGGCGGCGCATTTGCCGGCCTCGACAAGATCATCTCGGATCGTGGCAGAAAGACCTCGATCGGCTTCGGCGCGATCGTGGCTTCGCCGGAGGATCGCCGCAGCGGCGAAGTGTTCCGCCTCGTCGAGCCGGAAGACCTCCTGAAGTTCGGTCTGATCCCGGAATTCGTCGGTCGTCTGCCGGTTCTGGCGACGCTGGAAGACCTGGATGAGCCTGCGCTGATCCAGATCCTGACCGAGCCGAAGAACGCGCTGGTCAAGCAGTATCAGCGCCTGTTCGAAATGGAGAATGTCGAGCTGACGTTCCACGAGAACGCGCTTTCTGCGATCGCCAAGCGTGCCATCGAGCGCAAGACCGGCGCCCGCGGCCTGCGTTCGATCATGGAAGCGATCCTGCTCGATACGATGTTCGAGCTTCCGGCGCTGGAAGGCGTTCAGGAAGTTGTGATCTCCGAGGAAGTGGTGACCGGCAGCGCCCGGCCGCTCTACATCTATTCGGAGCAGAAGGAAAAGAAGGGCAACGTCAGCGCCTAAGCGCGCTTTCGCTGCAAAATATCCAGCAAACGGCGCCGCGAGGCGCCGTTTCGCGTTTGGGGGATAGGGCAAACGTTGGATAGTGCGTCGTGAAGGTACACAGTCTCATTCTTTACCCTTGATCTTTGTTAGCCGCGCATCCAACTAACGGTGAGAGGTTGTGGGCTGTATTCCGTGCTAAAATCCCTGTACCAAACGGTGGATAGGCGGAACGGTCTGTGGCCGTTAATATGAGATTCGCGATTGGCCAATGGCGATCGCGAAATGAAAGGTTGGACAATGGCCAAGATATCCCGGTCTTCCGGCAACGCTGTTTACGCAGTCCTCCCGCTGCGCGACATCGTGGTGTTTCCGCACATGATCGTTCCGCTCTTCGTCGGGCGTGAAAAATCGATCAAGGCGCTGGAAGAGGTGATGGGCGCGGAGAAGCAGATTCTGCTTGCGACCCAGATGAATGCAGCCGACGACGATCCCGAAGCCGATGCGATCTATGAGGTCGGCACGCTCGCTAACGTTCTTCAGCTTCTGAAGCTGCCGGACGGCACGGTGAAAGTGCTGGTCGAAGGTACATCGCGCGCTCAGATCACCGCCTTTACCGATCGTGCCGACTTCCATGAGGCGAAGGCGGTAGCACTCGTTGAGCCCGAAGAGGAAGAAATCGAGGTCGAGGCGCTCGCCCGCTCGGTGGTTTCCGACTTCGAGAACTACGTCAAGCTCAACAAGAAGATTTCGCCCGAGGTGGTCGGTGCGGCCAGCCAGATCGACGACTATTCCAAGCTCGCCGATACGGTGGCTTCGCATCTCGCGATCAAGATCCCCGAGAAGCAGGAAATGCTCGGCACGCTCTCCGTGCGCGAGCGGCTTGAAAAGGCCATGGGCTTCATGGAAGCCGAAATTTCCGTGCTTCAGGTGGAAAAGCGCATCCGCTCGCGCGTCAAGCGCCAGATGGAGAAGACGCAGCGCGAGTACTACCTCAATGAGCAGATGAAGGCGATCCAGAAGGAACTCGGCGAAGGCGAAGATGGCCGCGACGAGGTTGCCGAGCTCGAGGCGCGTATCAAGAAGACCAAGCTCTCCAAGGAGGCCCGCGAAAAGGCGGATGCCGAGTTGAAGAAGCTCAAGTCGATGTCGCCGATGTCGGCCGAATCCACGGTCGTGCGGAACTATCTCGACTGGATCCTGTCGATTCCGTGGGGCAAGAACTCCAAGGTCAAGCAGGATCTGGGCTTCGCGCAGGACGTGCTCGATACGGATCACTTCGGTCTCGACAAGGTCAAGGACCGCATCGTCGAGTATCTTGCTGTCCAGAGCCGCCAGAAGAAGCTGAAGGGGCCGATCCTGTGCCTCGTTGGCCCTCCCGGCGTCGGCAAGACCTCTCTGGGCAAGTCGATCGCCAAGGCGACCGGACGTGAGTTCGTGCGCATGGCGCTCGGTGGCGTTCGTGACGAGGCTGAAATCCGCGGTCACCGCCGCACCTATATTGGCTCGATGCCCGGCAAGGTCATCCAGTCGATGAAGAAGGCGAAGAAGTCCAATCCGCTCTTCCTGCTCGATGAAATCGACAAGATGGGCCAGGATTTCCGCGGCGATCCGTCGTCAGCCTTGCTGGAGGTGCTCGATCCGGAGCAGAACTCGTCCTTCATGGACCACTATCTGGAGGTCGAATACGATCTCTCGAGTGTGATGTTCGTGACGACGGCGAATACGCTGAACATTCCTGCGCCCTTGATGGACCGCATGGAGATCATCCGTATCGCCGGCTACACCGAGGACGAGAAGGTCGAAATCGCCAAGCGGCACCTGATGCCGAAGGTGGTTCGCGACCATGCGCTTCAGCCGAAGGAGTTCTCGGTCACGGAAGACGCGATCCGGGCGATCATCCAGACCTACAGCCGTGAGGCCGGCGTGCGCAGTCTCGAGCGCGAGCTGATGAAGCTCGGGCGCAAGGCGGTCACCGAGATCATCAAGACCAAGAAGAAGTCGGTGAAGGTCACTGCCGAGAACCTGTCCGATTACCTCGGCGTGCCGCGCTTCCGGTTCGGCCAGGTCGAGGCGGACGATCAGGTCGGCGTGGTTACGGGTCTTGCCTGGACTGAGGTCGGCGGCGAATTGCTGACGATCGAAGGCGTCATGATGCCCGGCAAGGGCAAGATGACGGTCACGGGCAATCTGCGCGACGTGATGAAGGAATCGATCTCGGCGGCGGCATCCTATGTCCGCTCGCGGGCCATCGATTTCGGCATCGAGCCGCCGCTGTTCGACAAGCGTGACATCCACGTCCACGTTCCGGAAGGCGCGACCCCCAAGGACGGCCCGTCGGCCGGTGTGGGCATGGCGACCGCCATCGTCTCGGTCCTGACCGGTATTCCGGTGAAGGCCGATGTGGCGATGACCGGCGAGATCACGCTCAGGGGCAGGGTGCTGCCCATCGGCGGCCTGAAGGAAAAGCTGCTCGCGGCTCTTCGCGGCGGCATCAAGAAGGTGCTGATTCCGGAAGAAAACGCCAAGGATCTGGCGGAGATTCCGGACAATGTGAAGAGCGGAATGGAGATCATCCCGGTCAGCCGCGTCGGCGAAGTTCTGCGCCATGCATTGGTGCGGATGCCCGAGCCGATCGAATGGACGGAGCCGGTTGACGCTCCGGCAGCCAAGGCCGACGCGACCGACGATGCGGGCAAGACTCTCGCTCATTGAGCGCTGATGGCACGCATTTAGCCAGATGAAGTGAAAGCCGGGCCTCGCGCCCGGCTTTTTTCGTTGAAAAACCCCGGAAAACCAAGGATTCTTGGACTTTCTGGCTTGGTTGAGGGAACGGTTCTTTCTAAAGTCCGTTTCCTGCCGGTTGAGTCGTTAGTCCCGGTTTTCTCATGGAAGGAAATTTTAATGAACAAGAACGAATTGGTGTCTGCTGTCGCTGAGGCCGCTAACATTGCCAAGGGCGATGCGCAGTCCGCTGTTGAAGCGGTCTTCTCCGTGATCACCGGCGAGCTGAAGAAGGGTGGCGACGTTCGTCTGGTCGGCTTCGGAAATTTCACCGTGTCAAAACGCGCGGCATCCACCGGTCGCAATCCGCAGACCGGCGCCGAGGTCAAGATTCCTGCGCGCACCGTGCCGAAGTTCTCGGCCGGCAAGGGTCTCAAGGACGCCGTAAACTAAGCTTTCGACCAGGTGTCGAATATGGAAAAGCCGGGCCCCCCGCCCGGCTTTTTCTTTTGTTGCAGATTTGGCCAGAGCCGAGCTCAGCTGTGAGCAGCGCACCATGTAAAGATGGCCACGAAGATCGCGGCCCGCGCAAAGCGACATGTCGCTTTGCTTCGAGGGTATGCAATGATCGGAGGAATGGTGGGCGATGACAGGCTCGAACTGCCGACATCTTCGGTGTAAACGAAGCGCTCTACCAACTGAGCTAATCGCCCGACGCGAGCGGACGTTTAAGCGGTTCGTCTCTGAACCGCAAGGAGAATTCGCGGGTTTTTTGGTATTATCGTCCGGTTTCTTGGTTGTTGCGCTGCTTGTGAAAAAACCTTTAGCCGAGTGGCGAAATGCTGCACTGGAGCGCTTGACACTCACCACCGAACCCCTTAATTCCACGCCCAACGACGCGGCACGAACAAGTGTCTGCGTCTTGCGCGGGTGTAGCTCAGTTGGTTAGAGTGCCGGCCTGTCACGCCGGAGGTCGCGGGTTCGAGCCCCGTCACTCGCGCCATTTCTTGAACGGCTTCTAGTCGTTCAGAAATGTTTCCTTCCACAAATTCGGATACTTGTATTTGTGCCTACGGCAATAGTCGGGCACGGAATTGGTATGTGGATTATTGTGTTGAACCGACGGAACCAATTTCCTCGTGGTGCCCATTGTTCTAGCTTCCGGCCAGGTGTGTTGAGATTCAGGTGATGGCTGGCTGCAAATGGCGATTTTCTGCGCTTCCGGTGCTCACGTACCCAAACGTACGCTGCGCTCCGGTTCTCGAAATCACCATTTTCGCTGCGCCCTGACCTGAATCTCAACACACCTTAGTTCGAAACAGGAATGGACCGTCAATGGAACGGATAGTCTACGTAAACGGCGAATACGTCGGGGAAAGCGACGCCAAGATCTCGGTGTTCGACCGAGGCTTTCTGTTTGCCGACGGCGTCTACGAGGTTACCTCCGTGCTGGAGGGCAAGCTGATCGATTTCGACGGGCACTTGCGCCGTCTCCGCCGATCGCTGGCTGAACTGGGAATGGCGATGCCTTGCCCGGATGAGGAGCTCCTGAACATTCATCGCGAGCTCGTGGCGAAGAATGCGGTCGTTGAAGGGCTTGTCTATCTTCAGGTCACGCGCGGCGCTGCCGATCGCGATTTTGTCTTCCCGAAGGATGTTCCCCAGACATTGGTCCTGTTCACGCAGGCCAAATCCATCGTGGATAGCCCCATGGCGAAGCGCGGCGCCCGCGTGGTTTCCGTCGAGGACCTCAGATGGGGCCGGCGCGATATCAAGACAGTGCAGCTTCTCTACCCGTCAATGGCGAAGATGATCGCGCAGGAGAAGGGTGCAGACGATGCCTGGCTCGTCCAGGATGGGCTTGTGACCGAAGGCACCTCGAACAACGCCTATATCGTCACGCAGGACGGCACGATCGTGACGCGGGATCTGTCCAGCGACATTCTTGCCGGCATCACGCGCGCGGCTGTCCTGAAATGCGCGCGCGAACTGCAGATGAAAGTGGAAGAGCGGCCATTCTCGATCGCGGAAGCACTGGCAGCGCGCGAAGCCTTCACGACTTCGGCGACGGGCTTTGTCTGCCCGGTGGTGGAGATCGACGGAACCGCATTGAGCGACGGCAATCCCGGCGCTGTAGCGGTCAGGCTTCGCCAGGCCTACATCGAGGAAAGCCTCAAGGCAGCCGTTTGAGCCGTGCGTTGGCTAGCGCGTAGCGCCATTGAGCTTTGATTCGTCCGCGATGTCATGGTTGACCATGGTTTTCGCGCGACATTGAATGTAGGGGCAGAGGGGGCGGGCAGGGATTCGTGTCCACGGCATGGTGCCGCGGCACTTTTGCCGAGCCCTGATTCTCAAGGGGAGAGTTTCGGGTATGGGTGGACGTTTGAAAATCATCGCAGCATCGATCTTCGCGGCAAGTGCGGCCGCCATGGCGGCTCAGGCAGCCACAGGCGGGACCATATCGCCCGGCCAGCCAGCGCAGGTTGCTGAGGGCATCCCTGCCGGCCAGGGTGAGGTTCTGCTGGCGCAGAACGCGACCGCTCCAGCGGTCCCCTCAAACCTCCCTGGCGGTGCCTCCTCGTTGCAGGAAACCTATGAGGACTGGCAGGTAGCCTGCATGCAGCGGGGCGAAGGGAAATTCTGCTCGATGTCGCAGCAGCAGGCTCAGCAGAACGGGCAACGCATACTGGCAATCGAGATTAACAAGATTGATACCGGCAAGTCAGAAGGCATCCTGGCGCTTCCGTTTGGCCTCGCGCTGGATTCGGGCGTTACGGTTCAGGTAGATGAGAAGCCCGCCGGAAAGCCTCTGCGTTTTCGCACATGCATCCCGGCCGGGTGCCTTGTGCCGGTCAGCTTTGATGCTGCGATGGTCACCGCGCTACGGGGCGGAACGGCACTCAAACTCGCAGCGGTGGCAAGCGAGAACGGCCAGCCGGTGAATTTCTCGATTTCGCTGAAAGGCTTTGGCGCTGCCCTGGATCGGACAGCGGCGCTGGTAAAGTAGCTAGCGCCGTTTTCTCGCCTAGAGATACTGGCCGACCTTCTTGCCTAGCTTCAGAAAGCGCAGCGGATCGACGGCTTCGCCGTTGCGACGGACCTCGTAATGCAGGTGGGGGCCGGTGGAGCGGCCGCTCGTGCCGACTTCGCCGATCGTGTCGCCCGTGGCGATCTTCTGGCCTTCCTTGACGTCGATCCTGCTCAGATGAGCGTAGCGGGTCGAGAAGCCGCTGCCGTGATCAACCTCGACCATGCGGCCGTAACCGCCGTTCCAGCCGGCCTTAACGACGGTTCCTGCGGCGGTCGCGCGCGCATCTGATCCCATGGGTGCGCGAAAATCCATGCCGGAATGAAGGGCAGGGGTGCCAAGCAACGGGTCCCTGCGCACGCCGAAAGTGCTGGAAATCGACCGGCCAGGCGCGGGATTGGCCAAAGGCAGCCGCTGCGCTTCCTTCTTCACCTTGTCGAGCTTGTCCAGCGCCTCGTCCAGTTCCTTCACCTTGGTGTCGAACATACTGGGGTTGTCGACGGCAATCAGCGGACCGCCGACGTCGGTCTTGCCAAAATCTGCGTCAACGGGAAGACCGGCTGACTCGAGCGCGTCGGAGATAACGTCGGCGGTCTGGTAAGCATTTTCGGCCAGGGAATCTATGCGGGCAAGCTGCTCGCTTTCTATCGTGCGCAGCGACTGGTTGAGCGTGACGAACACCTTGTCGGCATGATCGGCGGACGAGTCTGCCTGGGCTGCCGAGTTGCGGGTGGACCATAAGGCGAACGGGTTCTTTGTGCTGCCGACTGCGGCGTAGGCCAGTTGCGTGTCGGCAGCCGGAGCGGCCAGTTCGGCGCGCGTTTCGGGTTTTGCCGGTGCGGAGCCGTCTGCAGGCGTTGCGCCTTTCACCACCGCTTCCGCACGATCCAGCAACGGGCCAAGCCTGCCGTGACGTTTGGTCAACTGGCTTTGACGCTCGATCAGCTCGGAAACCTTCGTTTCCATAAGCTGCTGGTCGAGCAATTGCCGGCTGGTTATGCGGTCCACTTGGGAGCGCAGGGCAGAGATTCGATCCTCATAGGCTTGCTGCATGCGCGCCTGCCGTGCGGTGGCGGCGCCAATGAGATCGTCGCGCAGCACCAGATAGGAAGTCGCGAGAAGATAGCCGACCGCCAGTGCCGCGAATGCCGAGCCGACAAAGGCCGCCATCCAGGGGCGCACCGTGAAATGCCTGATTTCGCTGCCGCGCGCGATGATGATCGTGTGCGGTTCCTTGCGCTTGCCGAATACCACTGCCTGATCGGATTGTTTCACGGAACCAACTTCCACGCCGGAGACCAACGACAGGTTGATTACACATTGTTAGGGTTAACAAAGCTTTTCGCGCGCTGATTTAACTGCGCAATCAGAAAGGAATTCGCTGTTCGGGAGGAATGCGCAAACAAAAAAACCCGCCATGTGGCGGGTTTCAATTTCGCTTTTCCATCCGCTTCTGGGGCTATCGCAGGAACATCCAGAGCAGGATGATGATCGGAATAGGGATGCCAAGCATCCACAGCAATACGCCGCGTAACATGTCTTCCTCCGCGTGGTTGATCGTTCAAAAATCAAACGTCGGAAGGTTGAAATTGTTCCACTCTACAGTGCGCGTGCAGCTTCCAGAACCTCGGCGGCATGGCCGGGTACTTTCACCTTGCGCCAAATCCTGGCGATGCGGCCATCGGCGCCAATCAGGAATGTGGAGCGCTCCACGCCCATATATTTGCGCCCATACATGCTTTTCTCGGTCCATACGCCGTATGCTTCGAGGGCTTTGCGTTCTTCGTCTGCGACGAGTTCGACGGCAAGTTTATGCTTGGTCTTGAACTTGTCGTGGCTCTTGACGCTGTCGGGCGACATGCCGAGCACGATTGCACCTGCCTTCTCGAAATCGGGCTTCAGCCCTGAAAAGTCGATCGACTCTGCCGTACAACCGGACGTGTCGTCCTTGGGGTAGAAGTAGAGCACCACTTTCTGACCACGAAGGCTTGTAAGGCTGAGTTTCCCGCCGCCATCTCGTGGCAGTTCGAAGTCCGGTGCATTGTCTCCTGTCGAGAGTTCAGTCATATCGGTGCCCTTGTTTGAGGTTACGCGCGAACCCACAGAGATATATTGTCGTTCTGGGATTCGTCCACGACTGAAACGCTGTCACGGGATACCGTGTGGATCACAAGGTACCAAAACACGAGAAGATACGGTTTCGGCGCCACGAAATCACGGACCTTAGCGCCTTTCCATCGGCGGAGGGCCAGGACTTCGGAAAGCCGCGCCAGGACATTGCCAGGCGTTGCGGAAGGTTCGCCCTAGCGGCCGGAGCTGTGCTGGCAACCGTGTTCGGGGTGCTTGCAGCGATCGTTTTCGTAATCGGCTATTCCGGAATGGGCAGCGAGAGGTTGCGTGCCGAAGCGGAGAAGGCGATCGAGACCTTTGCCGGCGTGGACGTCACTGCTTCGATGGGTCCCGCCGGCGTGTCCGTGGACGGCTCCCGTCTTGTCGCGCTGGAAGTTCGAGATGTCAGCGTAAAGGCGGCAGACGGAGCGCCGATCATCGATGCCGGTCTGGTGCGATTCGGGGTGCGTTTCCTGCCGCTGCTTTCGGGCAATATCCGGCTTGGGAGCGCCAGGATTTCCGACGCGCGGATTACAACGGCAGCAATGCCGATGGCCGACAGGGGTGACTGGACCAAAATCCTCAAGAACGATGACGGCCTGATTAATCCCGACAAGGTCGCCGAGGCGATATTCGGTCAGGTCAGTCGGGCGCTTGATGCATTGGAGGTCGGCTCGACGCGTCAGATACAACTGGAAAATGTCGAATTCGTCCTTCCGGAAGACGGCCGCGTGCGTATCGTGCGCGTAGCTGAAGCCTCATTGAGCGAAGGCGGGCCAGGCGAACTCACCTTCACGGCTGATGTCGAGATCGACGGTCGCGCGTTGGCGCTGACCGGAACGGCGACACGCGATACGGTTTCGCGCCGTATCACCGACCTCAACGCTCAGGTGAAGACGGCAGCCTTGGCGCAAGAGAACGGTAGTGATGTCGGTGACTTCAGCCTGACGATTTCCGGACAGCAGGGAATTGCAACCAATCCCAGCCAGTTGACGGCATCGCTCTCGCTCGATCGTGCAGTGCTTGACCTGGGCAAGGACGGAGCTTTCAACGGCGCGGTCGATGTTCAAGCGACTTTGTTGACGGGGTCGAACAAGATCGAAATCGATCGGCTTCGCGTCGCAACCGGACGGACCAATCTCGAATTTAACGGCGCCATAGGGCCGCGGCCGGCGACCGGCCTTGCCAGCGACAAGCCGGCCTACCGGTATGAACTCGTCAGCAGCTCGGCAACGCTAGCGCCCGGGGATTCGCCCGAGCCCGCGCTTGATGTGATCGCGAGCATCAACGGCACCTTTGACGCCGAGAAAAACCTGATAACCGCCGATCAGATCGCGGTCAAAAGCGGGTCTGGAGAGGTTCTCGGAACGGCCTCGCTGGAAATCCCCAGCGGCGGCAAGGCACCGGGTATTTCGCTGGCGTTGAACGTCCACGACATGCAGGTGTCCCACGTCAAGCAGATATGGCCCTGGTTTGCCGCGAAGGGCGCGAGAAGCTGGGTTCTGGATCATGTCTTCGGCGGGCGCGTCCTTGATGGCAGGCTTCAGTTCAAGGTTGTGCCGGATCGCCTCGGAAACGGTATTCCGCTTACAGCCGACGAGGTCTCGGGCAGGTTTGAGATCGAGGACACACGATTTGACACCACAGGCCTGATACCGCCCGTTCGCGATGCCATGGGCGTGGTGGATTTCCAGGGCAATGATGTCGATATCTCGCTGTCGTCGGGAACGGTTTTTCTCCCTAGCGGTCGGAGCGTCAGCGCCAGCGACGGCAAACTCAGGATCGAGAAAGCCAATCGACCGCCGCTTATCGGGGCGCTCGACATCAATGTCGCTGGCGAAGCCGCCGCAATCACCGAGCTCGCTTCCTACGACCCGATCAACGCCATGCGCTTCGTGGGCATGAAGCCGGACGAGTTCAGCGGCAAGGTGAGTGGCAACGTGAAGGCGGACATTCCGCTTTCCAAGGGCATCGATGCGAGCAAGCTCTTCTGGCATGTCGCGCTCGACTATGAGGATCTGTCGCTCGCCAGGCCGCTGGATGGCCAGCGCATCAGCGATGCGGACGGGACGATTGTTGTCGAGCCCGACAATGCCGTGATAACCGCCAAGGCAAAGCTGAACGGGATTCCCGCCGATATTTCCCTTATCGAACCGCTGCGGGCGGGAGGGCCGGAGCGTCAGCGCAAGGTTCAGTTGGTGCTTGACGATGCGACCCGCGAAAGCGTCATGCCGGAGCTTTCGACCCTGGTGTCGGGTACGATCAAGGTCAATCTCGATGCAACGACGGCGGGCAAGCAGAGTGTCACAGCGGATCTGACAAACACAAAACTCGACATTCCCTGGGTGGGGTGGTCGAAAGGTCCGGGGATCGCCGCCGACCTCAGTTTCACGCTGCAGAAATCCGACGGCAATTCGACGCTCTCCGACTTCAGGCTCGAGGGAAAATCGTTCGCGATCGGCGGTTCGATCGCGCTTGCCGGCGGCAGTTTCTCCTCTGCTCGCCTTACGACGGTGAAACTCAATCGCGACGACAATGTCGCGGTTTCGATCAAGCGTTCGGGCAAAAGCTATTCGGTCGACGTCAGCGGCAGCCAGATGGATGCCCGGTCATTGATCAAGCAATTCACCTCGGACGTCGGCTCAAGTCCGACAGGGAAAGCGGGCGGAGCAGGGGTTTCGGTAAATCTCGACGTCAAGGCGATTACCGGGTTTGGGGGTGAGCAACTCTCCAACGTCGCGGTCAACTATAGCGGCGCCGGGTCGAAGGTGAACGGCCTGACCGTGTCGGCGGTGACTGGCTCAGGAAGCGCGGTCTCGGTGCGCAATTCGTCGGATAGCGGCCAGCGCAGCCTGCAGATGCAATCGGCGGACGCCGGGGCGATCCTGCGTTTCATGAACATCTACGACAATATGCAAGGTGGGGCCATCAAGCTGGCGCTGTCGGCTGCCGGCGACGGCCCCATGCGCGGGCAGGTCGACACCAGTAACTTCTGGATCGTCAACGAGCCGAGGTTGGCATCGATCGTCTCGACCACGCCGCCCGGCGACGAGCGCAGCCTGAACCAGGCGGTGAAAAGCAATATCGACACGTCACGGGTGCAGTTCGAGCGCGGCTTTGCCCAGATCGAGAAAGGCCAGGGATATCTGAAGATCGGCAACGGCGTGCTTCGCGGGCCGCTGATCGGCACGACATTCCAGGGCACGCTCTATGACGAGCGCGGCAACATGGCGATGACCGGGACGTTCATGCCCGCTTACGGCTTGAACCGGATATTCGGTGAGATTCCGCTGTTTGGCGCGATCCTGGGCAATGGGCGCGACCGCGGCCTGATCGGCGTGACCTATCGGCTTTCCGGGAAAGCTAAATCGCCCAACATGCAGATCAATCCGCTCTCGGTCATCGCGCCGGGAATCTTCCGGTCGATCTTCGAGTTTCAGTGATCTTCGGTTGGTGCGGCCGGTCAGACGGGCCGCACCAGAATGTGCTTCTTCTTGCCGAGCGAAAGCTTCACGATACCTTCGGATGTGAGATCGGCGCTCGATATGATTTTCCGCTCATCGGAAACCGCAGCGTCATTCACGCGCACCGCACCGCCCTGAACGTGACGGCGGGCTTCGCCGTTGGAGCCGGCAAGGCCGGCTGTCACGAACAACGCAAGAATGCCGATACCCGCCTCAAGATCAGCCTTGCCGATCTCGACAGTCGGAAGCGCGTCGGCGAAGGCGCCTTCCTCGAAGGTCTTGCGTGCAGTTTCTTCCGCTTGCTGCGCAGCGTCGCGGCCATGCAGCATGGAGGTCACCTCGGTGGCCAGCACCTTCTTGGCGTTGTTGATCTCGGAGCCGCCAAGCTTTTCGAGACGCGCGATCTCATCCAATGGCAGCGTCGTGTAGAGCTTCAGGAAGCGGCCGACATCGGCATCTTCGGTGTTGCGCCAGTATTGCCAGAACTCGTAGGGGCTCAGCATGTCGGCATTCAGCCAGACCGCGCCATTCATCGACTTGCCCATCTTGGCGCCGGACGAAGTCGTCAGCAGCGGCGAGGTGAGCGCGTAGAGTTGGGGCGTGCGTAGCCGGTGACCGAGATCGATGCCGTTGACGATATTGCCCCACTGGTCCGAGCCGCCCATCTGCAGCTTGACGCCGTAGCGCTTGCTGAGCTCGACGAAATCGTAGGCCTGCAGGATCATGTAGTTGAATTCGAGGAACGACAGTGATTGCTCGCGGTCTAGCCGCTGCTTTACCGAGTCGAACGACAGCATGCGATTGACCGAGAAATGCTGGCCGACATCGCGCAGAAATTCGAGATAGTTCAACGGGAGGAGCCACTCGGCATTATTGACCATCAGCGCATCGCGCGGGCCGTCGCCAAAGGTCAGGTAGCTCGAAAAGACCTTCTTGATGCCGTCGATGTTGGACTGGATCGTCTCGGGCGTCATCAGCTTGCGCGCCTCGTCCTTGAAGGACGGGTCGCCGACCATGCCCGTGCCGCCGCCCATCAGCGCGACGGGGCGATGCCCGGTCTGCTGCATCCAGTACAGCATCATGATCTGGATCAGGCCGCCGGCATGAAGGCTCGATGCCGTCGGATCGAAGCCGATATAGGCCGAAACCGTTTCCGTGGCGAAAAGCTTGTCGAGGCCGGCATCATCTGATGTCTGGTGGATGAAGCCGCGCTCGGAAAGGATGCGCAGGAAATCGGATTTGAAGGCGGACATTTTTCTTTTCCCGAGAATTCCACGGCGCATACGAGGCTGCCGTGGCAAGAGTGATCGCGCGCGTTTAGCATCTGGCGGCAAGGAATCACAAGAACGGCGACCAAAATGACGAAACTATGCGCGATCGGCCTGATGAGCGGTACGTCGATGGATGGCATCGACATCGCCATGCTGCGGACCGACGGCGTCGACGAAATCGAGATAGGGCCGTCGCTGTTCGTTCCTTACGAAGCCGCTTTCAGGCGGCGCATCGAGAATTCGCTGGAAACGGCAAAGGCAATCGTGAAGCGCGAGGATCGGCCCGGCGATCTGGCAGAGCTGGAACGTGAAATCACGCTGCGGCACGCGCGCGCTGTCGAGACTTTTCTGGCGTCGCCGGCCGGTGCGTTGGGCAAACCGGATGTGATCGGCTTTCATGGCCAGACGGTGCTGCACAGGCCGCAAGTCGGCGTCACCGTGCAAGTGGGCGACGGTGCGCTTCTGGCGCGCGAGCTTGACATGCCGGTGGTCTACGACATGCGCGCCAACGACATGGCGCATGGCGGGCAGGGCGCGCCGCTGGTGCCCGCCTATCATGCCGCTCTGGCGCGAACGCTGCCGGAACCTTTTTCCGGGCGATATCCTGTCGTCTTCGTCAATGTCGGCGGCATTTCCAATATCACCTATGTGCCTGAGAAGGGTGATCCGGCCGCTTTCGATACCGGGCCCGGCAATACGCTGATCGACCAATGGGTTTCGCGCGAGGGCGGTGTGCCGTTCGATGCCGGTGGCGCGATTGCCAGCGAAGGTGGTGTCGTTGTTTCGGTGGTCGAGCGTTATCTGGAGGTGCCGTTCTTTGAGAAGGCGGGGCCAAAATCGCTCGACCGCAACGATTTCACGCTGGAATTCGCGAACGATCTGGAGTTGTCGGACGGCGCGCGCACGCTTGCAGCCGTGTCAGCCGAAGCCATTTTGAAATCAGCCGAGCATATGCCCGAAAAGCCGAAACTCTGGATCGTCTGCGGCGGCGGTCGCAAGAACCCGCATATCGTTGGCGACCTGCGCGCTGGGGCTGAACAGGCAGGTGCCGAGGTGATCGTTGCGGAAGACGCCGGGCTGGATGGTGATGCGACCGAGGCAGAAGCCTGGGCTTTCCTGGCGGTGCGTTCTCTGAATGGACTGCCGCTGACTTTTCCGACGACTACGGGCTGCCGGGAAGCGGTGAGCGGCGGGGTGCTGGCTGAACCGGCCGAAGCGCAAGCTTGATCTATTCGCCGTTCAGGCCGCCATATTGGCGCACCAGATGCGCCATTTCGGCCGTGCCGGGCGATCCTGCATCTGTTTCCAGCCCTTCTGCCACGCCGGCGCGATCTGCGACCGGGCGATTCTGGCTGACCTTCCATTTGCCTTCGATGCTGGTGATCTCGATCTCGAGGCCGACAATGCCTTTGATCTGCGACTGGATGAAGGCTTCGGGCGCGTCGGTCACCTTCCACGGCTGCGAGCGGGCGGCTTCGTGGCTGGCGGTCAGTTCCGCGATCTGGCCGGCGAGCCAGTCCTTGTCGTCCATCACGCGCACGCGGCCGCGGACCTGAACGATGGCGTAGTTCCAGGTCGGCACGACCTTTCCCGTTTCGCGCTTCGTTTCGTACCAGGACGGCGTGACATAGGTGTCCGCCCCCTGGAACACGACAAGCACCGGCGTGTCGGGATTATCGGCCAGCATGCGCCATTGAGGGTTTGCCTTGGCAAGGTGCGCCCGCAATCTGCCATGCGGCTGCACATCGCCATCGAGCAGGAACGGCAACGGGTTGGCGATTGGCCCTTCCTGCCCGTTCGAAACGAGCAGGCCGAGCGGATGCGCGCGAATCAATGAGTGCAGGACGTCCAGCCGCGTTTCGATGAAATGAGGAGGCTGGTACATCGGCGTTCGTCCTGTGTTTTATCTCAGCCGCTTGGGCCGTGGATCGGAAAGTTCGCCGGCGAGGCGCCGGTCGAGATAGTCCGAGCATTCCTCGAGCAGCAGTTCGGCATCGTTTGCGAAGAAATGGTTCGCGCCCGGCAGCGTCTTCTGCGTGATCGTGATGCCCTTCTGCGTATGCAGTTTGTCGACCAGGCCCTGAACGTCCTTCGGCGGGGCGACCTTGTCGGCATCACCATGAATGATAAGGCCGGATGATGGGCAAGGGGCCAGGAAGGAGAAATCATAGGTGTTGGGCTGCGGCGCGATCGAGATGAAACCTTCGATCTCAGGACGGCGCATCAGAAGCTGCATGCCGATCCAAGCGCCGAAGGAGTAGCCGGCAACCCAGCAGGTCTTCGAATCCGGGTGCAGGGCCTGGATCCAGTCGAGCGCTGCTGCGGCGTCCGACAACTCGCCGGTGCCGTGGTCGAACTCGCCCTGGCTGCGGCCGATGCCGCGGAAATTGAACCGAAGCGTGGTGAAATTCCGCTTCTGGAACATGTAGAAGAGGTCGTAGACGATCTTGTTGTTCATCGTGCCGCCGAACTGTGGGTGCGGATGCAGGATGATGGCGATCGGCGCGTTCTTTTCCTTCGACGGCTGGTAGCGTCCTTCCAGACGACCGGCCGGACCGGCGAAAATGACCTCAGGCATGAATGACTCCACTTAACTCGTGCAAAAACTTGACCGCCGCTTGGAACAATTCTGCCGCTGGCCTTGACGCAGGGCGGGCGTCTTCTTAGAAGCTAGTTTAGAACTGTTCAAAACTGGGTGGACTAGCCACCTATTTGACAATGCGGGTAAATAGGACGTCTGGCCTTGGAATTTCAAGGAAATAACGTTCAACCCGGCGGAATGGCTATTTAGAGGACCGATCGAGCGCAAATGGCTGCGTCACGCGCCTATCTCGACCACAATGCGAGCGCCCCGCTGTTGCCGGGCGCGCGCGAAGCCATGGTCGCGGCTCTCGGCATCACAGCCAATCCCTCTTCCGTCCATAGCGAGGGACGGGCGGCGCGGCGCATCGTCGAGGATGCGAGACGCGACGTTGCAGCGTTGGTCAACACCAAACCCGAGCATGTCGTCTTCACCTCGGGCGCGACCGAAGCGGCAACGACGCTTCTGACGCCGGACTGGCAGATGGGACGCGGTGCGGTTCGTATGTCGAAGGCCTACGTCTCGGCTGCCGATCATCCTTGCTTGCTCAATGGCGGACGGTTTGGCACCGAGCGCACGACCCAGATCGACGTCGACGGCGACGGAATTACGGATCTGGACGCTTTGAGGCAGGCGCTCGCAGATCACGACAAGGCCGAAGGCTTGCCACTGGTCGCGATCCACGCTGCCAACAACGAAACCGGCGTGATTCAGCCTCTCGGCAAGATCGCCGAGATCGTCAAGGCGGCCGGTGGCGGGTTCGTGGTCGATGCGGTTCAGGCTGCGGGGCGCATTCCGCTCGATCTGACCACGGGTTACGCTGACTACCTGATATTGTCGTCGCACAAGATCGGCGGGCCGAAGGGCGTTGGCGCATTCGTTGCTGCCTCGGACCTGATGATGCCGAAGCCGCTCGTTACCGGTGGCGGGCAGGAGCGAGGATTTCGGGCGGGCACGGAAAACCTTGCCGCGATTGCCGGTTTTGGTGCTGCAGCGCGCGAAGCGAAGGTTGCGCTCGCGGGGATCGATCAAGTTCGGGCACTGCGCGACGGCCTCGAAGCGTCGATCTTGTCGCTTGCGCCCGATGCAGAAATATTCGGACGCCGGAGCGAACGGCTTGCCAATACGATTTTCTTCGCTATTCCAGGCGTCAAATCGGAGACGGCACAAATCGCCTTCGATCTCGAGGGCGTGGCGCTGTCGGCAGGTTCAGCCTGTTCGTCGGGCAAAGTCGGCCCCAGCCATGTGCTGAAGGCCATGGGACACGATAACTCGGAAGGCGCGCTGCGTGTTTCGATCGGGCTAGCGACCACGCAGGCCGAGATCGAGCAATTCAGGGCGGCGCTGGCCGGAATTCTGGCGCGTCGCGCCGAAAAAACGAAAGCTGCCTGAAGGGCGGATGGAATTTGGCTTTCTGGGCCAACGAGTCGGTGCGTTTTGGAGCGTTTGTGACGCTTCCAACGGGTGAATTTCCCGGCAAGACGCACTATATGGAACTTACGCCGCACCAGCGGTGCCATAGTTTGAAAACTGTCGGGCCTTGACCCCGGCGTGGATGGAGAACGCTTATGCCTGCTGTGCAGGATACGATCGATCGGGTTCGTAAGATCGACGTTGACCAATATAAATATGGATTCGAGACCGAGATCGAGATGGACAAGGCACCCAAGGGCCTGTCCGAAGATACGATCCGTTTCATTTCGAAGAAGAAGGACGAGCCGCAATGGATGCTGGAATGGCGTCTTGAGGCTTTTCGCCGCTGGGTGACGCTCGAAGAGCCGACCTGGGCGCGCGTCCACTATCCGAAGATCGATTTCCAGGACATTCACTACTACGCCGCGCCGAAAAGCACGCCGGGGCCGACCTCGCTTGAGGAAGTCGATCCGGAACTGCTGAAGGTCTATGAAAAACTCGGAATCCCGCTCAAGGAGCAGGAAATTCTGGCTGGCGTCCAGAAGCCGCAGGCGGATGCCGACGGTCTCGATGAAGTCGGTGACAATGTCTACAAGTCCGGCCGCGTGGCGGTGGATGCGGTGTTCGATTCTGTTTCTGTGGTCACGACCTTCAAGAAGGAACTGGCGCAGGCCGGCGTTATCTTCTGCTCGATCTCGGAAGCGATCCGTGAGCACCCGGAATTGGTGAAGAAGTATCTCGGCACCGTGGTGCCGACGACGGACAACTACTACGCGACGCTGAATTCGGCTGTCTTCACCGACGGTTCCTTCGTGTTCGTGCCGAAGGGCGTTCGCTGCCCGATGGAGCTGTCGACCTATTTCCGCATCAACGAGAAGAACACCGGCCAGTTCGAGCGCACGCTGATCATCTGCGAGGATGGCGCATACGTTTCCTATCTGGAAGGCTGCACGGCCCCGCAGCGCGACGAGAACCAGTTGCACGCGGCCGTCGTCGAGCTTGTCGCGCTCGATGATGCCGAGATCAAATATTCGACCGTCCAGAACTGGTATCCCGGCGACGCGCAGGGCAAGGGCGGCATCTACAACTTCGTCACCAAGCGTGGCGATTGCCGCGGCAAGAACTCCAAGATTTCCTGGACTCAGGTCGAAACCGGTTCGGCGATCACGTGGAAGTATCCGAGCTGCATCCTGCGTGGCGACAATTCGCGCGGCGAATTCTACTCGATCGCCGTGTCGAACGGTTACCAGCAGGTCGATAGCGGCACCAAGATGCTGCATCTCGGCAAGAACACCTCGAGCCGCATCATCTCCAAGGGCATCGCCGCCGGCTTCAGCCAGAACACCTATCGTGGTCAGGTCTCAGCCCATCGCAAGGCCGAGAATGCGCGCAACTTCACCCAGTGCGACTCGCTGCTGATCGGCGAGGACTGTGGCGCGCATACGGTGCCGTACATCGAGGCGAAGAACTCGTCGGCTCAGTTCGAGCACGAGGCGACGACTTCGAAAATCTCAGAGGACCAGCTGTTTTACGTCATGCAGCGCGGCATTCCCCAGGAAGAGGCCATCGCGCTGATCGTCAACGGCTTCGTCAAGGAAGTCATCCAGGAACTGCCGATGGAGTTCGCGGTCGAAGCGCAGAAGCTCATCGGTATTTCGCTTGAGGGTTCGGTCGGCTGACCGGCATTGGAATTCAGGAAGAAAAATATGCTTGAGATCAAGAACCTGCATGCCCGGATCGCCGAGAGCGGCGTCGAAATCATCCGCGGGCTGAACCTTACCGTGAAGGCCGGCGAAGTCGCCGCCATCATGGGCCCGAACGGCTCGGGCAAGTCGACCTTGTCCTACATCCTTGCCGGCCGGCCCGACTATGAAGTCACCGAAGGCGAGATTTTGTACAACGGCGAGTCGATCCTCGAAATGGACCCCGCCGAGCGTGCCGCCGCCGGCATTTTCCTCGCATTCCAGTATCCGATGGAGATACCGGGCGTTGCGACCATGGAGTTCCTGAAGGTCGCTATGAACGCGCAGCGCAAGGCACGCGGCGAAGAGCCTTTGAAGATTCCGGAGCTGTTGAAGCGCGTCAAGGAAGAGGCAGGCCTGCTCAGCATGGACATGGCGATGCTGAAGCGTCCGCTGAATGTCGGCTTCTCCGGCGGCGAGAAGAAGCGTGCCGAAATTTTGCAGATGAAGCTGCTTCAGCCGAATCTCTGCGTACTCGACGAGACCGATTCCGGCCTCGACATCGATGCGCTGAAGATCGTTTCGGACGGCGTCAACGCGCTGCGTTCGCCCGACCGTGCCATCGTGGTCATCACCCACTACCAGCGGCTGCTCGAACACATCGTGCCGGACTCGGTTCACGTGCTTTACAAGGGCCAGGTCATCAAGTCGGGCGACAAGTCGCTGGCTTTCGAGTTGGAAGAGAACGGCTATGCCGGGATCATCGAAGAGGCGGCATAGGTGAGTGTCATGAATATGCACGCAACACCGCAGCGAACGGCAGCCGAAACGGCACTGATCGACGCGTTCGGCGAGCGCCTGTCGCTGCTGCCGGGCGATGGCGAGGTCATGGTCAAGCGCGACGACGCCATCGAGGCGCTGAAGGCCGGCCTGCCGACCAAGCGCATCGAATCCTGGCACTATACCGACCTGCGCCGTCTGCTGACTTCGGTTCCGGCGCATGACGAGACGGCCAAGGCAAAGGTCATTGCGCCGCTGCTCGAAGGCTCGACTGTGCTTTCAGCGCTGAACGGTACGACTGTAGGCAAATTTCCTTCCATCGAAGGCGTGACAGTCCAGTCGCTGGCCGAGAAGCTTACGGACGGCAGCTTTGCGCCGGCGCTCGATCCTTACGGCTTTGATGACGCGATCGGCGCGCTGAACACCGCATTTGTTGCCGACGGCTATTTCATCGACATCGCTGATGGCACCGAACTCGAAACGCCGCTTGAGTTGCAGAATGTGCAGGCCGGCGGACAGACGCATATGCGCTTCCCCGTACGTGTCGGCACTGGAGCCAAGGCGACGATCGTCGAGCGCCAGACCGGCGAGGGCGCCGCACTCGTCAGTTCGATCAGCCAGCTTCTGCTCGGCGATGATGCCGAAGTGCTGTGGCTGATCGTGCAGGAACAGCCGGATACCGCAACGCATCTGGCGCAGTTCAAGGCTCAGCTCGGCAAGAATTCGAAGCTGACGCTTTTTGTGATGAATGCCGGCGGCAAGCTGGTTCGCCAGGAAATCGTCGTAAACGCGGCGGGTGAGGGCGCGGTCTTCACCCTGCGCGGCATCAATCTGCTCGCCGGCGACACGCATACCGACGTCACCATGGTGCTCGACCATTCGGTGCCGCATACGAGTTCGACGGAAGTGATCCGCAATGTCGTCACCGGCAAGGCGCGCGGCGTGTTCCAGGGCCGCATCAACGTTGCTCAGTACGCGCAGAAGACCGACGCCAAGATGGCCTGCAACACGCTGCTTCTGTCCGATGACGGCGAGTTCTCGGCCAAGCCGGAACTCGAAATCTTCGCCGACGACGTGCAGTGCGGCCATGGCGCGACGGTCACCGAGATTGACCACAACCATCTTTTCTACCTGATGGCGCGCGGCATCGACGAGAAGACGGCGCGCGGTTTGCTGGTCAAGGCATTCGTCGCCGAAGTCATCGAGGAACTGGAAGTCGAGCCGGTTGTCGAGGCGCTGGAAGCGTTGCTCGACGGATGGTTCCAGACGCATGGGTGAAGCATGAACGCGCCGGGTAAAATCGCGGAATTCTACGACGTCGAGGCGATCCGGCGCGATTTTCCGATCCTGTCGCGCGAAGTCTATGGCAAGCCGCTGGTCTATCTCGACAATGGTGCGTCGGCGCAGAAGCCGCAGGTCATGCTCGATGCGGTCCAGCACGCCTATGCCAATGAATATGCCAATGTCCATCGTGGCCTGCATTTTTTGTCGAACGCCGCGACCGATGCCTATGAAAAGGCTCGCGAAACGGTGCGCCGCTTTCTGAATGCCGGCAGTGCGGAAGAGATCGTCTTTACATCGAATACGACCTCGGCGATCAACACGGTCGCCTATGGTTTCGGCATGCCCAACATCGGCAAGGATGACGAGATCGTCATCTCGATCATGGAGCACCATTCCAACATCGTGCCGTGGCACTTCATTCGCGAGCGGCAAGGCGCAAAGCTCGTCTGGGTGCCGGTCGACGATGAGGGCGTGTTCCATATCGAGGAATTCGAAAAGCGGCTGACCGATCGCACCAAGCTGGTCGCGATCACGCAGATGTCCAACGCGCTCGGTACCGTTACGCCGATCAAGGAGATCGTGCGGATTGCGCATGCGCGCGGCATTCCGGTGCTGGTCGATGGCAGCCAGAGTGCTGTTCATATGCCCATCGACGTTCAGGATCTGGACTGCGATTTCTTCGTCTTCACCGGCCACAAGGTCTATGGGCCGAGCGGCATCGGCGTGCTCTACGGCAAGAGCGATATGCTGGAGCGCATGCGGCCCTTCCAGGGCGGCGGCGAGATGATCACCGAGGTGACGGAAGACAATGTCACCTACAACGATCCGCCGCACCGTTTCGAGGCCGGCACGCCCCCGATCGTCCAGGCGATCGGTCTGGGCGCATCGCTCGAATATATGGAAAAGGTCGGCCGCGAGGCGATTGCCGCGCATGAGGCCGATCTGAAGAATTACGCCCATGAGCGCCTGCGTTCGATCAACTCGCTACGCATCTTCGGCGAGGCGCCGGGCAAGGGCGCGATCGTGTCGTTTGAACTGCAGGGCATTCACGCGCATGATGTGTCGATGGTCATCGACCGGGCAGGGGTGGCGGTGCGCGCCGGCACGCATTGCGCGCAGCCGCTGTTGAAACGCTTTGGTGTAACCTCCACATGCAGGGCATCCTTCGGTATGTATAATACACGTGCCGAAGTGGACGCTTTGGCGGAAGCGCTTGAAAAAGCACGGAAATTCTTCGGGTGATGATGATGGAAGATGCAAACGCAACGACCGAAGTGAAGCTCGCGGACGAGAAGGGCAACCGGCTCGTTTCGGCTTCTGCCATTCCCGCCGAAGAGCTGGCGCGGCTGACCGATGACATCGTCTCGGCGCTGAAGACGGTGTACGACCCGGAAATTCCGGCCGACATCTATGAACTTGGCCTCATCTACAAGATCGACATCGAAGATGATCGCTCGGTCAAGATCGATATGACGCTGACGGCGCCAGGCTGCCCGGTGGCGGGCGAAATGCCGGGCTGGGTGCAGAATGCGGTCGGCGCGGTGGAAGGTGTTTCCGATGTCGAGGTCAACATGACCTTCGATCCGCCCTGGACGCCCGACCGCATGTCGGAAGAGGCGCAGGTCGCGGTCGGGTGGTATTGAGTACGTCGATAACAAAAATTGCGCCATTTCTGTTGTCTGGTATGATGACTCTGAAAAGGAGAGCATCATGAATGTTTCACTCGGAGAACGCTGGGAAAGCTTTGTAGCCACGGCCGTTGAAGAGGGAAGATACGGTTCTGCCAGCGAAGTGGTTCGAGAGGGTTTACGACTCGTAGAAGAGCGCGAGGCGAAGCTTTTCGCGCTCCGGCAAACCGTCGAGGCCGCAATAAGCCGTGGTGGCAGTCACAGCGAAGACGATGTCAAACGGGCGCTGGATGCGAAGCTGGATAGCTGGGCGGCAGAACGGCCCTGATGCGGGAACTCCGCTTTTCCAGTGAAGCGCTCGACAATCTTTTGGACATCGCAATCTACATCGCGACGACCACCGGCAGCCGCTTCCTGGCCGAGGCATTCGTTGGCGAGTTACGACAAAAGTGCGCCGGGCTGGCGTCGCTTCCGGGCACGTTGGGGCGAGAGCGAACCGAGTTGAAGCCGGGCCTGCGCAGTTTCGCCTTCAAGGGCTATGTTATCTTTTTCCGGTACAGAGATGACATCTTCGAAGTGGTGACGGTGCTTGAAGGCCATCGTGATTTCATCGCGTACTACCGGGACGACGATATCTGATTGCGACTTGCCAACCGGACTTCGATCGACCATCTATAGTGTATCCGGCAGGCCTTGAACCTGCATGGGCATGGAGAACGAAATGGGACGCTTTGCCGTCATAAGCATGACCGAAAAGGCCGCTTCTCGCGTCAACGAGATCGTGGCGACCCGTGAAGGTGCGCAGGGCATTCGCCTCGGCATCAAGAAGGGCGGCTGTGCGGGTATGGAATATACGGTCGATCTGGTGACCGAGCCGAACCCCAAGGACGATCACATCGAGCGTGACGGCGCCCATGTCTATGTTGCGCCGGAAGCAGCGCTTTTCCTTTTCGGCACGGTGATGGATTTCGAAGTGACGCAGCTTCGCACCGGCTTCACCTTCACCAATCCGAACCAGAGTTCGGCCTGCGGCTGCGGCGAATCGGTTGAACTGAAGCCCGCCGATCTCAAGCAGCTTGCCGAGGCGAGAGCATCAGCCGGCGCTGCCTGAGCGCTCTAATCAACCCACATACCGGTCCTTTTGTGCCAATCGGCGATCGACTCCTCGGGATAGACGTCGAATGTCTTGTCACCCTTGGCGATATTCGGCTCAACCCAGTTCGCCTTGTATTTCAGCATCAGGTGCGTGCGCTGTGGCGGGGTGGGCAGGTCGGTGTCGATCACTGACGCGAAGGGGTGGACAAGCTCCGGCCATGTTGGATCGTAGAGCCACAGGGTTGATCCGCACTTCTTGCAGAAATTGCGCTCCCCGCTGGAAATCTCACAGACCGGATGCTCGTCATCCTCGATCCTGGCACGATAGACGCCGATGTGGCGCTTGCCTGTAACCTTCATCGTTTCATTGTCAGCGCCGAGATTGATGGCATAACCGCCGCCGCCCTGCTGTTTGCGGCAGATCGAGCAGTAGCAGAGTTGGTAGGGGGCAGGGGTATGGCTCTCGACTTCGAAATGAACGGCACCGCAGTGGCACGAGCCTTTGAGCAGAACGGGCATTGGGCAACTCCTGGAAATAGATCGCTTCGGCATATCATGTTCAGGCATTAAAACCTGTCAGCAGAGCTTTGGTTGCCGTCATGACAAGTGCCGGGCCGCATGACATGATCGCGCCATGGACGATGAACGCATTCGCGAACTTTTCGACGGGCTTGGGCCGGTTTCGATCCGCCGTTTGTTTGGCGGCAAGGGCGTCTATTTCGATGGCGTCATCATCGCCGTCGAAATCCGTGGCGAATTCCGGCTGAAGGCGGATGCACAAAGCGCCCTCGATTTCGAGGCTGCCGGCTGCACGCAATGGACCTACACCGGATCGAGGCACGGCAAGACGGTCGCCATGCCTTACTGGAGCATCCCTGAAGACGCCCTTGATGATCCCGAAGAGATGACGGTCTGGGCACGCAGGGCCTATGAGGCGGGCTTGCGCGCTGGCAAGTGAGTGCCCGCTTCGCGAACTGCACCTATTCCAGAGAGCGCCTCGCGCATCGGCAGCCCGCGCATCAGAGCGACTATGGTGGCTCCTGCCAATGTCTCGAGCGAATACTCGGGATCGAGCGATCGGATCGAAAAGAGCGTTTCCCGGTCGAAACCGACAGTTGTTCCATCGTCTTCCATGATGATGCCGCATGCGAGGCCGCGTTCGCGCAGCCTCTCCACAGTCGATGCAATCTCGTCCTGCGTGCCACCGCTTGAAAGCGCAACGGCGCCTTCGCGCTTCGTGTAAAGGCATGCGAGTTGGGGCAGAAGATTCGCAAAGCGCAGGATCTTGGTCGAACATGCCGCCATCGCGAACAGTGGCTTGCCGGCGGCGAGCACAGCCAGCCTTTCGAGGGCAGCGGCGGGCAGGTCCGCGTCGCAGACAATTGCGTCGGACCGTGCCAACACCTCCCGCATCTTCGAGCGCCGCATCTGTTTCGGAAAGACGAGGTCGTAAAGCGCCGTGTCGTCGAGCCCGGCAATGAGGCGGTGGTCGCTGTCCAGCAAGACCGTGCGGCTCGGTGTCTTGCGGTCCAGGAAAACCACGGAAAGGTCTTCAATGCCTTCTGCGGCAATGGCGCGGGATACCGTTTCGCCCGCAATATCTCCACCCCTGATCGAGATCAGCGAAGCGGAGCCGCCAAGCTGCACAGCCATGCGCGCGGCATTGAACGCGTCGCCGCTGACAACTTCGCGCATCACGCCGGGATTGAATTCGCCCTGTGCGAATGAGTCGGTGGCCTGGCCATGCCGGACTATATGCGCGCCGCCTATGGCCAGAATTCTGGAAGACTTCATCGCGCATCCTGTTAAAATGAAAACCCGGTGGCGAGCTTATCGCGCGGGCACGGGCTTTGGACAATCCGCAGCAGCGAATCGCCAAGGCTGCGCGTCAGGCACGCAAGCGCGCGAACGCAATCGCAGCCATTTGTGCGGCTCTATAGTACAAAAATAGAACATGTGTGGAAATATGTTACTTATCAACCACTTGAGGCCTCTTGCCAAATGAGAACAAAAGAGGTACATGTTGATGACAAAACCGGGTTGCCCGGCCTTTCATTGACGTCCAAGGGGTAATGTATCATGGCTCAGAATTCGTTGCGGCTTGTAGAGGACAAAACGGTGGACAAATCAAAGGCTCTGGATGCCGCGCTGTCGCAGATCGAGCGCGCTTTCGGAAAAGGTTCGATCATGCGCCTCGGCGCAAATGAGAAGATCGTCGAGATAGAGACGGTTTCGACCGGCTCTCTCGGTCTGGATATCGCACTCGGTGTCGGCGGCCTGCCGCGCGGCCGCATTATCGAAATCTACGGTCCGGAAAGCTCGGGCAAGACGACGATGGCGCTGCATACGGTTGCCGAGGCGCAGAAGAAGGGTGGCATTTGCGCATTCGTTGATGCCGAGCATGCCCTTGATCCGGTCTATGCCCGCAAGCTTGGGGTCGATCTCGAAAATCTCCTGATCTCGCAGCCGGATACCGGTGAGCAGGCCCTGGAGATTTGCGACACGCTGGTGCGGTCGGGTGCTGTCGATGTTCTGGTTGTCGATTCTGTTGCGGCACTCACGCCGCGGGCCGAAATCGAAGGCGAGATGGGCGATTCCCTGCCAGGTCTGCAGGCGCGCCTGATGAGCCAGGCGCTGCGCAAGCTTACGGCTTCCATCTCGCGTTCCAACACGATGGTCATCTTCATCAACCAGATCCGCATGAAGATCGGCGTGATGTTCGGTTCGCCCGAGACGACGACCGGCGGTAACGCGTTGAAGTTCTATGCTTCAGTTCGCCTCGACATTCGCCGCATCGGCTCGGTCAAGGATCGCGACGAGGTCGTCGGCAACCAGACCCGCGTCAAGGTGGTGAAGAACAAGCTGGCGCCGCCCTTCAAGGTGGTCGAGTTCGATATCATGTATGGTGAGGGCGTTTCCAAGACCGGCGAGCTTGTCGATCTCGGCGTGAAGGCCGGCGTGGTCGAAAAGTCGGGCGCCTGGTTCTCCTACAATTCGCAGCGTCTTGGTCAGGGCCGTGAAAACGCAAAGCTGTTTCTGCGCGACAATCCCGATACCGCTCGCGAGATCGAACTGCTCTTGAGGCAGAATGCAGGATTGATCGCCGAGAAATTCCTTGAGGGTGGACCGGAAGCCGATTTCGAGGATGATGCTGGCGAAGCCAACGAAGCATAGGCTGCTTTGCGCTTCAGTTGTTTCGACAAGCCGCCGGCCTTTGTGCCGGCGGTTTTATTTTGAGCGGAAGTAACCTTTCGCGGATGCGGATTTACGGTACTTTGGCGTTCTGGACAGGGGTGGGTGCGAAGGCTAAAAGGCCATGTCCATTTTCCGCCTTCAGCACGGGCGGAATTCTCACAAAGGCAAAGACATGAGTGGCGTAAACGAAATCCGGTCGACTTTTCTCGACTATTTCCGAAAGAACGGGCACGAGGTCGTTCCATCGAGCCCGCTCGTGCCGCGCAACGACCCAACGCTCATGTTCGTCAATGCCGGCATGGTTCAGTTCAAGAATGTGTTCACCGGTCTGGAGACGCGTTCCTATTCGCGCGCCACGACCGCCCAGAAGAGCGTGCGCGCCGGCGGCAAGCATAACGACCTCGACAATGTCGGCTATACCGCGCGCCATCTCACCTTCTTCGAGATGCTCGGCAACTTTTCCTTCGGCGACTATTTCAAGGAGCGTGCGATCGAGCTCGCCTGGAATTTGATCACGAAGGACTTCGGACTCTCCAAGGATAAGCTGCTCGTCACCGTCTACCACACGGATGATGAGGCGGTGGGCTATTGGAAGAAGATCGCCGGCTTTTCCGACGACCGCATCATCCGCATCGCGACTTCGGACAATTTCTGGGCGATGGGCGATACCGGGCCGTGCGGGCCATGCTCGGAAATATTCATCGACCGCGGCGAGCACATCTGGGGTGGCCCTCCCGGCAGCCCGGAGGAGGACGGTGATCGCTTCCTTGAGTTCTGGAACCTCGTCTTCATGCAGTACGAGCAGGTGACGAAGGAGGAGCGCGTCGCGCTGCCGCGTCCCTCGATCGACACCGGCATGGGGCTGGAGCGCATGGCCTCGATCCTCCAGGGTGTGGAGAGCGTCTTCGAGACGGACCTGTTCCGCCATCTGATCGACGTCACAGCTTCCGCTCTCGGCCGGGCTCCCGATGCGGACACCGTTGCGTCGTTCCGCGTGATCGCCGACCATTTGCGCTCGTCCTCTTTCCTCGTCGCTGACGGCGTGCTGCCCTCGAATGAGGGCCGTGGTTATGTGCTGCGGCGCATCATGCGCCGGGCTATGCGCCATGCGCAGTTGCTCGGCGCGAACGAGCCGCTGATGTGGAAGCTGGTGCCGGCGCTGGTGCGCGAGATGGGCCAGGCCTATCCTGAACTCAGCCGCGGTGAGGCGCTGATCACAGAGACGCTGAAACTTGAAGAGACGCGTTTCGGGAAGACGCTCGCACGCGGCCTCGGACTGCTCGCCGACGCGACCGAGACGCTTCACGAAGGCGATATGCTGGACGGAGAGACGGCGTTCAAGCTCTATGACACCTACGGTTTCCCGCTCGATCTGACGCAGGATGCACTGCGCCAGCGGAACATCTCGGTGAACCTGGCCGGCTTCACCGAGGCGATGGAGCGGCAGAAGGCCGAGGCGCGCGCCAATTGGGCCGGCTCCGGCGAAGCGGCGACAGAGACCGTCTGGTTCTCCGTCCGCGAAAAGGCGGGGGCGACCGAATTCCTCGGCTACGAGACCGAGCAGGCGGAAGGCATCGTGCTGTCGCTGGTGAAGGATGGAGCGGTCGTGGACGCGGCCAAGGAGGGCGAGCAGGTCGCCGTCATTGTCAACCAGACGCCGTTCTACGGCGAGTCTGGCGGCCAGATGGGCGACACCGGGATTATCTCCGGTGAAGGCTTTTCGATCGAGGTTTCGGATACGCAGAGGAAGGCCGACGGCCTGTTCGTCCACAACGGCAAGGTGACGAAGGGCGTGGTGAAGACAGGCGCTGCCGTCGAACTGAAGGTCGACCATGCGCGTCGCTCACGGTTGCGCGCCAACCATTCGGCAACGCATCTCATCCACGAGGCGCTGCGCGAGGTGCTGGGCACCCATGTTGCGCAGAAAGGCTCTCTGGTTGCGCCCGAGCGGCTGCGCTTCGACATCTCCCATAATAAGCCGATTGCTTTGGAGGAGCTGGAAGAGGTCGAGCGCATGGCGAACGAAATCGTCGTGCAGAACAGCCCGGTCACCACGCGGCTTATGTCCGTTGACGATGCGATTGCCGAAGGCGCGATGGCGCTGTTCGGCGAAAAATACGGCGACGAGGTCAGGGTCGTTTCGATGGGTACCGGTGTTTCCGGCGCCAAAGCGAATCGGCCTTATTCGGTAGAGCTCTGCGGTGGCACGCATGTCAGGTCGACCGGTGACATCGGCCTTGTGCGCATCGTGGCGGACAGTGCGGTCGCTGCCGGCGTGCGCCGCATCGAGGCGCTGACGGGCGAGGCGGCACGCCGCCATCTCGATGAGCAGGATCGGCGGTTGAAGGCAGCTGCAGCAACCCTCAAAGTCGCGCCGGGCGACGTGCCTGCGCGCGTGGAGGCGCTGCTGGATGAGCGCAAGAAGTTGGAGCGTGAACTGACCGAAGCGCGCAAGAAGCTCGCCCTTGGCGGTTCCTCAGCCAATGGCGCTGCCGAAGAACGCGAGATCGTGGCCGGCGTCGGCTTCCTCGGCAAGTCCGTGTCCGGCGTGACGCCGAAGGATCTCAAGCCGCTGGCCGATGCCGGAAAAAGCACGCTGGGTTCGGGCGTTGTCGTTTTCGTCGGCTCCGGCGATGACGGCAAGGCCAGCGTCGTTGTTGGCGTCACGGATGATCTGACCGCGCGCTTCAGCGCGGTTGATCTGGTGCGCGTTGCATCTGCCGCACTCGGCGGGCAGGGCGGTGGTGGCCGCGCCGACATGGCTCAGGCCGGTGGCCCGGACGGCAGCAAGGCGTCCGAGGCCATCGCAGCCGTCAGGGCAGCACTGGCCGGCACCTGACGCAACTTTCATTCGGAATCAAAAAGGCCCGCGGCAGATGCCGCGGGCCTTTTTGATTGAGGGTGGAGCGTACCGGGCGTTTTCACGCCCGTTAAGGTCGAAAGCTCAGGCGGCCATTGCCTTCTTGAGGTTCTCGTCGATCTTGTCGAGGAAGCCGGTGGTCGAAAGCCAGGGCTGGTCGGGACCGATCAGCAGCGAAAGATCCTTGGTCATGTAGCCGGCTTCGACGGTCTGGATGCAGACGCGCTCCAGCGTGTCGGCGAACTTCTTCAGTTCCACGTTGTCGTCGAGCTTGGCGCGATGGGCGAGGCCGCGCGTCCAGGCGAAGATCGAGGCGATCGAGTTGGTCGAGGTCTCTTCGCCCTTCTGGTGCTGGCGATAGTGGCGCGTGACCGTGCCGTGGGCGGCCTCGGCCTCGACGGTCTTGCCATCCGGCGTCATCAGCACCGAGGTCATCAGGCCGAGCGAGCCGAAGCCTTGTGCGACCGTGTCGGACTGGACGTCGCCGTCATAGTTCTTGCAGGCCCAGACATAGCCGCCCGACCACTTCAGGCTCGAGGCGACCATGTCGTCGATCAGGCGGTGTTCGTACCAGATCTTCTTTTCCTTGAACTGCGCCTCGAACTCCTGCTCGTAGACTTCCTGGAAGATGTCCTTGAAGCGGCCGTCATAGGCCTTGAGGATCGTGTTCTTGGTCGAGAGATAGACCGGATAGCCGCGCAGCAAGCCGTAGTTCAGCGAGGCGCGCGCGAATTCGCGGATCGACTCATCCAGATTGTACATGGCCATGGCAACGCCGGAGCCGGGAGCGTCGAACACCTCATGCTCGATCGTCTGGCCGTCTTCGCCGACGAACTTGATCGTGAGCTTGCCCTTGCCCGGGAACCTGAAATCGGTGGCGCGGTACTGGTCGCCGAAAGCATGACGGCCGACGATGATCGGCTTCGTCCAGCCCGGAACCAGCCGCGGCACGTTCTTCATGATGATCGGTTCGCGGAAGATGGTGCCGCCCAGGATGTTGCGGATGGTGCCGTTGGGCGACTTCCACATCTTCTTCAGCTTGAATTCCTCGACGCGCTGCTCGTCCGGCGTGATCGTAGCGCATTTTACGCCGACGCCGTATTTCTTGATCGCGTTCGCTGCATCGATCGTCACCTGGTCGTCGGTCGCATCGCGATGCTCCACGCCGAGATCGAAATATTTCAGATCGATGTCGAGATAGGGGTGGATCAGCTTGTCCTTGATGAACTGCCAGATGATGCGGGTCATCTCGTCGCCATCGAGCTCGACGACCGGATTGTCCACCTTGATTTTCGTCATTGAGAAATGCCTCTTTCTGGGAGAGGAACAGAGTTGTTCCAAGGGCTTCGCGAAGGGTTGCGGCCCGTATAGCAAAGCACCGTTGGCTGCGCAAACGCTACATCGGGAAACGTTCGCTCGTTTGCCAATGATGTCAAAAGCCACCATCATTGGGTCAAGATGTTCGGCTGAAAACGGTTTGCGCGCCGTCCCTTGCAAGGTTTCGTTTCACTGAAAACTGTGCGAGAGAGGCCGAAAACAAACCGGTTTCAGATATGGCAGGCACTGATCGCGAAAAACCACTGATTGCCGAAGGCCCGGCGATCATTCTTGTCGAGCCGCAGCTCGGCGAGAATATCGGCATGGTCGCGCGCGCCATGGCAAATTTTGGCCTGTCCGAACTGCGGCTGGTCAAGCCGCGCGATGGCTGGCCAAGCGAAAAGGCGCGGGCGGCCGCAAGCAAGGCTGACCATGTGATCGACGGCGTCGTCGTCTTCGACGATCTGGAATCGGCGGTCGCCGACCTCAATTTCCTGTTTGCCACCACCGCGCGGGAACGTGACGGCTTCAAGCATGTGCGCGGACCGGTGGAAGCAGGCAGGATGCTGCGCAGCCGCTTCGTTGCGGGCGAGCGCACCGGCATACTCTTCGGACGCGAACGCTTCGGCCTGTCCAACGAAGAAGTGGCTATGGCCGACGAGATCGTGACCTTTCCGGTCAATCCGGCCTTTGCCTCGCTGAACATCGCGCAGGCCGTGTTGCTGATGTCTTATGAGTGGATGAAATCGGGCCTCGAGGATCTTGATGCGACGCCATTCACAAGCCCGGCACAGACGCCGGCCAGCAAGACCCATCTGAACGGCATGCTCGGCCATCTGGAAGCAGCGCTTGATGCGCGCGGGTACTTCCGGCCGCTGGCCAAGAAGCCGAAGATGCTGGACAATATGCGCGCCGTGTTCACGCGCGCCGCCTTCACGCTGGAAGAGATCAAGCTGTTGCGCGGGGTCATTTCCTCGCTCGATTATTTCTCGCCGAAGGTGCCGCGGGGCTCAGGCTACCCTGAGCGCAAGGCCGAGGCCGATCGCGCCACGCATCCCGCAACGCAGAAGGTAGAAAAGGCGCGTGATGACTGATCGCCCGGTGCTGATGTTCGATTCGGGTATCGGCGGGCTGACGGTGCTGCGCGAGGCGCGCGTGCTGATGCCGGATCGGCGTTTCGTCTATGTCGCTGACGATGCCGGCTTTCCCTACGGCGAGTGGGAGGAGGAGGCGCTCAAGCGACGGATCGTCGAGCTGTTCGGCCGCCTCATCGAGGAGCATCGGCCCGAGATCGCCGTCATCGCCTGCAACACGGCTTCCACGCTGGTGATGGCGGAGTTGCGTGCCGCCTATCCGCAGACGCCGTTTGTCGGCACGGTTCCGGCGATAAAGCCGGCGGCCGAGCGCACGCGCTCCGGTTTCGTCTCGGTGCTGGCGACGCCGGGCACGGTCAAGCGCGCCTACACGCGCGACCTGATCCAGTCATTCGCGGCGCAGTGCCATGTACGCCTCGTCGGCAGCCAGAACCTGGCACGCATGGCCGAGGCGCATATTCGCGGCGAGGCGATGGACGACGCGGCGATCCGTGCCGAAATAGAACCCTGCTTCGTGGAGGAAGACGGCAAGCGCACTGACATCGTCGTGCTTGCCTGCACGCACTATCCGTTTCTGGCGAATGTTTTCCGGCGGCTGGCGCCCTGGCCGGTCGACTGGCTCGATCCGGCCGAAGCGATCGCGCGCCGGGCGCTGTCGCTGCTCAACGGGACATCAAGCAACGCTGTCGAGCACGAACCGGACTGCGCCATCTTCACCTCGGCGAAGCCGGATTTTCCGACCCGCCGGCTGATGCAGGGTTTTGGGCTTAAGCCGGTCTGACCGAGGCTTCCCGGTGCATGCGCCGCACCAAACCGGATGCGGCGAGGATGATCGCAAGCGTTGCGACATAGGCGACGATCTGGATACCTTCGGGACGGGCAACGTAGCCGACCAGAATATGCAGCAGGAAACCGACAGGGTTGGTTTGCGGCAGAATGGCTGACGTGTTCCATATGTCGTAGCCGAGCGGCGGCAGAACGCCTGCCTGCACGAGGAAGGCCGCAGCCTGCGCCGCCAGACCGGCGGCAATGAGCAGAAGGATGGCGCCCGTTACCTTGAAGACATGCTTCAAGGGAATGCGAAGTAGCCCGCCGTAGAACAACGCCCCTACGAGTGCGGCTGCCACCACGCCCAGCGCCCCGCCTTGCAGCATCGACCTGGCGTCGAGTTCTCCGTCAATGGCAATGCCATAGAGGAAGAGCACTGTTTCGGAACCTTCTCTCAGGACGGCAACGGCGCAGATGAGGGCGAGCGCTGAGAGCGGACGCAGCCCTTCGCGGACATCCTGGCCGACGGACTTACTTTCGCTGGCCAGCTCCGCGCCATGGGTGCTCATCCATATCTGGTGCCAGCCGAGCATGACGACTGCGAGAAGCAGAACGACAGCGTTGAAGATCTCGGTGCCGTTGCCTTCGAACATGTCGGCAAGCCGGCCTGCAAACAGGGCCAGCAGTGCGGCCCCGGCGAGACCGGCAACTATTCCCGTTGCTACCCAACGGGTGCGACCGGCGATGCCGGCACTGGCGGCAAGCACGATTGCAACGATCAACGCTGCTTCCAGCGTCTCGCGAAAAACGATGATGAAGGTGGAGATCATGGCTTATTCGGCAAACATGTTGCCGAGGGCCGTGTCTTCATGGCGCTCGCCGAAGAAGCCATAGGAGCCTGCCGTCAGCGGGCCGACATGGAATGTCGCCTGCTTGCCGCCCTGGATGACCTTTTCGACGTGGAAATCCTGGCTCTCGAACTCCTCGGCCGTCGGATCGGCGTTCACCACGACAAGGTCGAATTCCGCACCCGCCGGCACTTTCAGCGTCGCGGGCGTGAAACGATGGTCCTTGATCGTAATGGTGAAGGATTGCTGATCGGTTGCGGCGGAAGCGTTTGCGGCTAACGAGACAAGGGCAGTGGCGCCCAGGGATAGGGCAAGCAAACGAGAAAGCTTCATATCGGGGTCCCTCCAGGACCACTCGGGCAGCGCAGGACGAGGGGAAGGCGGTTGCCGAGGGATGGCAGAATATAAAGGTGATGTACGCCGTCAAGTATAGCGCGGATCACTTCTCGTTGAAGTTAGAATGATTCCAATGTGTTAGGCCGGGCATGCAGAGCATGGGCATGGAAAACCATGGGAACCACCGCATTGAGGTGGCGTTATCCGACATCAATCCTCAAGGGAGATATCGAGATGCCAGCAACATCGAAAGCCCAGCAGATGGCAGCGGGCGCCGCCCTTTCGGCCAAACGCGGCGAAACGAAGAAGAGCGAGCTCAAAGGCGCATCGAAAGAGATGTATGAATCCATGAGCGAAAAGCAGCTCGAAGACTTCGCGGAAACGAAGCGAAAGGGCCTGCCGGAAAAGAAGAAATAATCCGACAGGCTGTGATCTGATCAGTAACCGACGGTGAAGCGCTTGCCGGTATGCTTGGCCGTTTCAGCCTCGTCGACCAGAACGACGGCGAGATCTTCAACCGAAATCTTGCTTTCGTTGTTGGCGTCGAAAACCGGCTGATCGCCGCCATAGCGGAATTTTCCGGTGCGTTCGCCGGGCGAAAGGACGAAGGCCGGTGACAGGAACGACCACTCCAGCCCGGTTTCGCTGCGTAGGGCCTTGAGCGAGTCTCGGGCAGCGAGTGCGCCGTCCTTGTAGGCCGCCGGGAAGTCGGGCGAGTCGACGAACTGGCTGCCATCGGGTGCGAGCAGGCTGCCTGCGCCGCCTACCACGATCACGCGGACCTTTGCGGCTTTTGCCGCATCGACAATCGCCTTAGAGCCATTCAGATGTTTGTTGTAGATGTCGGGGTCACCCCAGCCGCCGTTGAAGGCGGAAATCACAACATCCTGACCGATGATTGCCTGCGCGAGCGCTTTGGTGTCGGTCACGTCAACCTGCTTTGCGGTGACGCCGGCAAGCTTTTCCACCTTGTCCGGATTGCGCACGAGCGCCGTTACCGTGTGGCTGCGCGATGAAGCTTCCTTGAGAACGGCCTTGCCGACGAAGCCGGAGGCGCCGATGAGTGCGATCTTCATGATTTTCCTTTCCGCCCACTCTCACCGGATTGGCAAAGGCGGGTATGATCTGTAATCAGGTTACCAACGATAACTATATAGCTTTGATCGCAAGGCAGGAAAAGAACGCATGATTTGGTGCCCAGGTTACATGGAGAGAACCACGTGAATGCCCGCACTCAGACGAAGGAGCGCGTACCGTTGCTGCAGGCTCATCCCGGTTTCGACCGCGACGAGCGCGGCAGCTGCCCCATGCGCGATGTGCTGGACCGTATCGGAGACAGCTGGAGCCTGCTCGTCATCATCAATCTTCAGGAACGCCCGGTGCGCTTCAATGCGCTGAAGCGTTCGATCGAAGGCATATCGCAGCGCATGCTGACGGTGACATTGCGCTCGCTGGAGCGCGACGGCCTTGTTCGACGCACGGTCAAGCCGACGACGCCGCCGGAGGTGGAATATGCGCTGACCGAGGTTGGACAGTCGATTGCGGTGCCGATTGGCGCGCTTGGGCTTTGGGCAGCGCAAAATCGGCATCTTCTGGTGCAGGCAAGGGCAAGAT
Organism: Mesorhizobium sp. DCY119; assembly: GCF_003590645.1. NCBI lineage: Bacteria > Pseudomonadati > Pseudomonadota > Alphaproteobacteria > Hyphomicrobiales > Phyllobacteriaceae > Mesorhizobium > Mesorhizobium sp. DCY119. Next base: position 2,612,534 of record NZ_CP031834.1, read on the forward strand.
TCGACGCCGAAAACGTCTGACGCGTTGACTTCTGGGAAAACTTCGCCTAATCACCCGCCAGCACCGGGCCGCAACGCCCGGTGTTGACTTTTATGCCGCAAGGTTGGGCTTTTAGCCTCTGGTGAATTTCCCCGCCCTGCATATTGACGTGTCCCGTGGATTTTTCCGGCAAGCTTAGCGGGAATATCCTGTCAGGTCTCGAAAACGGAGGCCAGAGGAGGGCGCGTTTCCTTCACTCGAAACACGAGGTTTCGGGTGCATCATTTTGAAAGGGAATGCGATGAGCAAGCGCGAATCCGCAAAGTACAAGATCGACCGCCGTCTCGGCGAAAATATCTGGGGCCGTCCGAAGTCCCCGGTCAATAAGCGCGAATATGGTCCCGGCCAGCACGGCCAGCGCCGCAAGGGCAAGCTCTCGGACTTCGGTCTGCAGCTGCGCGCCAAGCAGAAGCTGAAGGGCCACTATGGCGACATTTCGGAAAAGCAGTTCCGCAAGACCTATGAGGAAGCGAACCGCCGCAAGGGCGATACGCCGGAAAACCTGATCGGTCTTCTCGAGTCGCGTCTCGACGCGGTCGTCTACCGTGCGAAGTTCGTTCCGACGATTTTCGCTGCGCGCCAGTTCGTCAACCACGGCCACGTCAACGTCAACGGTCGCCGCGTCAATGTCGGCTCGTATCGCTGCAAGGCTGGCGACGTCGTTGAAGTGCGCGAGAAGTCGAAGCAGCTCGTCATCGTGCTGGAATCGGTGCAGCTCGCAGAGCGCGACGTTCCGGATTACATCGAAGTCGATCACAACAAGATGGTTGCGACCTTCGCCCGCGTTCCGGGCCTGGCCGACGTTCCGTTCGCCGTCCAGATGGAGCCGAACCTGGTCGTCGAATTCTATTCGCGCTGATTTCGGTTCGATTTACTCGAATTTGCGAAAAGGCCGCCTTCGGGCGGCCTTTTCTTTATCCGCCTGGTCCTTTAATCCGGTCTGAACTGTAAAAGCTGCGGAAGCCATCGCCATGAACATGATGCTGGAGCCCATCTCCGATCTCGACGGGGATGCCTGTCACGCCATGTTCCGCGACACGCCGTCGTCCGTAGAGTTCAACAAGCTGCGTAAACGGCTGCTGCGGCAGACCCGGCAGGCGATAGACGATTTCGCCATGGTCAAACCTGGCGATCGCTGGCTGGTGGCGCTTTCGGGCGGCAAGGATTCCTACGGGCTGCTTGCCATCCTGCTCGATCTCAAATGGCGCGGTATGCTGCCCGTCGAGCTGATCGCCTGCAATCTCGATCAGGGCCAGCCTAATTTTCCCAAGCACATTCTGCCGGAATATCTCGATCGCCATGGCATCAAGCATCGCATCGAATATCGCGACACCTATTCCATCGTCACCGAGAAGCTGAGCGAGGGCAGCACCTACTGCTCGCTGTGTTCGCGGCTTCGGCGCGGGCATCTTTATCGCATAGCCCGCGAGGAGGGGTGTTCATCACTGGTGCTCGGGCATCACCGCGAAGACATCCTCGAAACCTTCTTCATGAACCTGTTCCATGGCGGTAGGTTGGCTGCGATGCCGCCGAAATTGTTGAACGACGATGGCGACGTGATGCTGCTGCGGCCGCTCAGCTACTGCGCCGAGACGGATCTCCAGAAATTTTCCGACAGCATGAAGTTCCCGATCATCCCTTGCGATCTCTGCGGCAGCCAGGAAGGGCTGCAGCGCAATCTGATGAAGGCGATGCTGGACGATATCGAAAAGCGCATGCCGGGGCGCAAGGACACGATGATCCGCGCACTCGCCAATACACGGCCGAGCCATCTGCTCGACCGCAAGCTTTTCGACTTTGCTGGCTTGGAAGCGACGCAAGGCGCAGGAGCGCCTTCCGCCGAGGGATAACTAAGCGGGCTTGTGATGAGGCTGGAACAACCGGCCTTTTTCAGCAATCAGCACCATTATCAATGCAATCGCGGCAACGCCGCAGAAGCCTGCCGCAAGAGGCGTCGTCGTGCCGTCGAAGGACTGGCCGATTGCCGCGCCGATTATTCCGCCGCCCAGAGTTTGCATGAAGCCCTGGACCGAGGCGGCCGACCCGGCGATGTGACCGACCGGTTCCATCGACAGCGCGTTGAAGTTCGAGCCGATCCAGCCGAACTGGAACATCGCCGCCGCAAATAGCAGGACGAAGCCAACCAGCGGTACCTGGCCGAATAGCGACCAGACGAACCAGATCGTGCTGACGGTCAGAAATCCGATCAGCGCACCATGCGATAGCCGGCGCATGCCGACGCGCATGACCAGCCGGGAATTCAGGAACGAGGAAATCGCCATCATGCCGGCGATCGCAGCGAATATCACCGGGAACCAGACGCCCAGGCCATAAATGCCGACATAGACCTGCTGCGCGGAATTGATGAAGCCGAACAGCGCAGAAAAGATGATCGTCGATGCCAGCGTGTACCAGAGCGAGATGCGGTTGGTGAGCACGATGGCAAATGCCTGTCCGATCGCCGAGATCGTGAACGGACGACGATCCTCGGGGTGAAGCGTTTCGGGGAGGCGGAAGAATGCCCACAGCGAGATGAACAGCGCCCCCACGCCCATGCAGACGAAGATCATGTGCCAGTTGGCGAACAGCATGATCAACTGGCCGATGCTCGGTGCCACGACCGGGATAACCATGAAGACCATGAAAATGAGTGACATGATCTCGGCCATGGCCCTGCCACCGAAGCGGTCGCGAACCATGGACACGGCAATCACGCGCGTCGAGGCGGCGCCAAAACCCTGGATCACGCGCAGTGCAAGAAGCGTTTCGAAATTGGGCGCGATGGCGGCGGCAAGTGCGGCAATGACGTAAATTCCAAGGCCGAAAAGCAAAGGGCCGCGTCGCCCGAACCGGTCGGAAGCGGGGCCGTAGCCGAGCAGGCCCAGCGCCATGCCGCCGAAATAGGCCGAGATCACATATTGCCGGTGGTTTTCATTGTCGACACCGAGGCTTGCGCCGATCTGCTGAAGTCCGGGCAGCATGATATCGATGGCAAGTGCGTTCAGCGCCATCAGTGCCGCGGCAAGGGCGATGAATTCCCATCGCGGAATAGAAAGTTTTTCGGCTTCCGGAGCCGGCGAAACATGTTGGTCCATGGTAAAATCCGTCAGTCAAAAACGAAAATGCGCCGTGGGCCGGCGCACTCGTTGCACAGATCCCGCATTCGCGGGAGATGGATATTTACCGAGGCGGGGCTACCCCCGGTAGATATGGTCTCAGGCGGCCTTGGTGGTGACGCCCTTGCCTTCAAAGAGAGCCTGCAGCTCGCCGGCCTGGAACATCTCGCGGATGATATCGCAACCGCCGACAAACTCGCCCTTGACGTAAAGCTGCGGGATGGTCGGCCAGTTGGAATATTCCTTGATGCCCTGACGCAGTTCGTTGGAGGTCAGCACATCCACGCCCTTGTAGTCGACGCCGATGTAATCAAGAATCTGCACGACCTGTCCGGAAAAGCCGCACTGCGGGAAACCGGGCGTGCCCTTCATGAACAGCACGACGTCGTTGGTCTTGACCTCATTGGCGATGTAATCGTTGATTCCGCTCATCGGGTATCCTTTCACGCCTGTGGGAGCCAGGCTCAAATCATATGAATCAAATAAACCGATAGGCAGCCCGAAACAAGACCGGCAGTTGCCGTGATTCTATGGGCCATGGGCGGAAATCGGTCAATTTTGCTTTAGAAAAGAGCAAGATCGTGCCGATTCCTAATCGCATCCGCAGGACTGTTTGAGGTTCATGAAACGCGCTCTTGCTGCAATTCTGCTTATCGCTGGGCTTGCGGCCCTGGCGATGCTCGTCTGGAGGCGACCCGAATCTCCAGCCGTGCCTCCGGTTTTTCAGAGCCAGGAACTGCCAAAGCCATGCCGCGAGCAGGATTTCGAGGGTATTGGCTACATCGTGTGTGCGATCGATCCGCACGCTTACGATGTCGGGCTGTTCCATGATGGAGCGGACGGAAAACCATTTGGATCAGTGGATGCCTTCACCAGGGTGATGAAGGCGCAGGGCACGCCGGTGGAACTCGCCATGAATGCCGGCATGTATCATCGGGATCTTTCGCCGGTCGGGCTATATGTCGAGGGCGGACACATGACCGCGCCGCTCAATCTTTCGGATGGCGACGGTAATTTCTTCATGAAGCCGAATGGCGTGTTCGCGGTGACGAAAACAGGCCAAGCGTTGGTGATGGAGTCGGAAGCCTACGCTGCCGCGCGGCCGGACGTGCGCCTGGCTACCCAGTCAGGGCCAATGCTTGTGATTGATGGCGTCATTCATGCTCGCTTCGAGCCGAATGGAAGTTCACGCAATGTCCGTAACGGCGTTGGCGTCAGTGCCGACGGCAAGGCGATTTTCGTCATCGCCCGTTCGCCGGTCAGCTTCGGCTCGTTTGCGCGGCTGTTCAGTGACGAGTTGAAATGCCGCAATGCGCTCTATTTCGACGGTTTCATCTCTGCCTTTTCGAACGGCAGCAAGCTTCTCGTTGGGAAGATCGATCCGGCGGGGCCAATTCTGGCGGTGTCAAGAAAACGCTAGCGTTCAATGCCCGAACGCGTCCGACATTGAAATCATTCAGGAATGCTGGTCTGCAGGGCAAGCGCGTGTAGCACACCGCCCATGTTTCCCTTCAGGGCGTCATAGACCATCTGGTGCTGCTGGACGCGGCTCTTGCCGCGAAAGCTCTCGGCCACGACTTCCGCCGCGTAGTGATCGCCATCGCCGGCCAGGTCGCGAATCGTCACCTTGGCATCGGGAATGCCGTCCTTGATGAGTTTTTCGATGTCGTGTGCGTCCATTGCCATAAGGCGGTCTCCCAATACGTCTGTCCCCGTCAGATATGGCGGCTGGGGCAGTGAAGGTCAATCGTTTCGCCCTATGCCATGGGCGTCGTAGAGCGAACCTGGCAACAGCTGCCGGCGCGAACAGCGGGGATCATGCGTCCATGAATTTCGGGAACCAGCCTTCATGCGCATCGGTCAGTTCCGAAACCGCAATCGCGCGAGCCTCGCCGAGTTTCACTTCGCTCCCGCCGGTGGTGCCGATCCACGGCGCGAAAATGCCGGTATCCTTGACGCGTTCCTCGAAGAACCAGTCGACCTTGTCGCGCGGGATCGTCACGAGATAACGCCCCTGATCTTCGCCGAAGAACGTAGGTATCGGCGACAAGCCCTTCAATTGATTGACCGTCGCGCCGATGCCGGAGGCCATGGCCATTTCGGCAACTGCGACGGCAAGGCCGCCGTCGGAAAGGTCGTGCACGGCAGTGACGATGCCGTCCGCGATGAGCGCGCGAACGAAGTCACCGACCTTCTTCTCGTGTGCGAGATCGACCGGCGGCGGGGGGCCGTCGGTGCGGTTGTGGATATCGCGCATATAGACCGACTGAGCCAGATGCGTGCCCCAGGCCGACGGCGCGCCGACAAGCAGGATCGCCTCGTCCTCAGCGGCAAAGCCGATGCGTGCCATCTTCGACCAGTTGCGGATAAGGCCTACGCCGCCAATCGTTGGCGTCGGAAGAATGCCCTGGCCGTTAGTTTCGTTGTAGAGTGATACGTTTCCGGAAACGATCGGAAAACCAAGAACACGGCAGGCTTCGCCGATGCCGCCGACGGCTTTCACCAACTGACCCATGATCTCGGGGCGCTCGGGGTTGCCGAAATTCAGGTTGTCGGTGGCGGCGAGGGGCTCCGCTCCGGTTGCCGTGAGATTGCGCCAGCATTCGGCGACCGCCTGTTTGCCGCCCTCATATGGATCGGCTTCGCAATAGCGCGGGGTGACATCCGAAGAGAAGGCGAGTGCCTTGGTGGCATGGCCTTCGACGCGCACCACGCCGGCATCGCCGCCGGGAAGCTGCAGCGAATTGCCTTGGATCAGCGTGTCATACTGTTCCCAGACCCAGCGGCGGCTCGAAAGATTGGCACTGCCGAGCAGTTTCAGCAGTGCGTCGGCGACATCGGCCTGCGGAATGTCGTCAGCAGCGAGAGGTGCGCGCTTCGCGGGCTCGACCCATGGGCGGTCGTATTCGGGCGCCTGGTCGCCGAGGTCCTTGATCGGCAGGTTTGCGACCTCGTCGCCCTGATGGATGATGCGGAAGCGCAGGTCGTCGGTCGTCTTGCCGACGATGGCGAAATCAAGCCCCCATTTGCGGAAGATAGCCTCGGCTTCTTCTTCCTTTTCCGGGCGCAGCACCATCAGCATGCGCTCCTGGCTCTCCGAGAGCATCATTTCATAGGCCGACATGCGCTCCTCGCGCACCGGCACCTTGTCGAGATCGAGTTCGATGCCGAGATCGCCCTTGGCGCCCATTTCGACGGCCGAGCAGGTGAGGCCGGCAGCGCCCATGTCCTGAATGGCGATGACGGCACCCGAGGCCATCAGCTCGAGGCAGGCCTCGAGCAGGCATTTTTCGGTGAAGGGATCGCCGACCTGAACCGTCGGGCGCTTTTCGTCGATCTTGTCGTCGAATTCGGCGGACGCCATGGTCGCGCCGCCGACGCCATCGCGGCCGGTCTTGGCGCCGAGATAGACGACCGGCAGCCCGACGCCCTTGGCCTCCGACAGGAAGATAGCGTCGGTCTTGGCCAAGCCTGCGGCGAAGGCGTTGACGAGGATGTTGCCGTTATAGCGCGCGTCGAAATTGACCTCGCCGCCGACAGTCGGCACGCCGAAGGAATTGCCGTAGCCACCGACGCCGGAAACGACGCCCGCCACCAGATGTTTCGTCTTGGGATGATCCGGCGCGCCGAAGCGCAGCGCGTTCATTGCCGCGATCGGCCGCGCGCCCATGGTGAAGACGTCGCGCAGGATGCCGCCGACGCCGGTCGCCGCACCCTGATAGGGCTCGATGTAGGAGGGGTGGTTGTGGCTCTCCATCTTGAAGACGACGCAGTCGCCGTCGCCGATATCGACCACGCCGGCATTCTCGCCTGGTCCCTGGATCACGACATCGCCCGTGGTGGGCAGGGTGCGCAGCCACTTCTTCGAAGATTTGTAGGAACAATGCTCGTTCCACATCGCGGAAAATATGCCGAGCTCCGTGAATGTCGGCTCGCGCCCGACCAGATCCAGTATCCGCTGATACTCGTCGGGCTTCAGCCCGTGCGATGCGATCAGCTCGTCGGTGATTTTCACGTCGTTGGAGATGGTCATGATGGCCAGCGGATTCCTTGGGGCGTCGAAAAATAGCTCAATAGCGCAAGCCGCCGCCGGGATATACCGCAAAAGGCCGAAAATTCACCGGGAAGATGGAGCTTTAGCCAAAGCTGTCATAACCCGCACGGCCTTCATCGAGAAGGCGACGGATTGCCGCCAGTCCGTCAGCGACGTCCTGACGGTTTTGCGGGGCCGAAATGCCGACGCGAACACGGTGAAAGACGCGGTCGGAGCGCCCGGCCTTGAACTCGTCCTCATCGTCTATGAGCACGCCCTGCTCGTAAGCGGCGTTCTTGAACGTTCCAGAATGCCATGGCTCCGGCACGGACAGCCAGCAGAAGGGCACGCCATCATTGGAGGTGAAATCATGGCCGGCAAGCGTAGAGCGGGCTATCGCCAGGCGCGCATTGATTTCTGCCAGCGACCGCGCACGGATTGCGGCGGCCTCGCCGGACAGCACGAGCTGCGCGCAGAGCTCTGCAAGCAGAAACGGCATTCCGCCGGTCGTCATCTTGTGCGCGACGCGGACGCGATGCCGGTAATTGGGCGGGCAGGAGATCCAGCCGCCACGAACGCCCGCCGCGACCGACTTGGAAAGGCCGCCAACCACGAAAGTGCGTTCCGGCGCGAATTCGGCAAGAAGCGGCGTCGGGTCGTCGGTCAAGGCACCGTAGAGATCGTCTTCGATCAGAAGGACATTGTATCGCCGCGCGATATCGGCGATCGCCGCGCGCCTTTCCCTGGGCATGATGGCGCCGGTAGGGTTCTGGCCCGTCGGCATCAGAAAGGCCATGGCCGGATGCTTCTGCGCGCAGACGCGCTCGAAATCGTCAGGATCGACGCCGTTCTCATCCGATTCCACCAGGGCCATGCGTCGGCCGACAAGCCCGGCGCTCCTTGCGATCTGCGTGTAGGTCACGTGTTCGAAAAGTATGTAATCGCCAGGAGAGGTGAGGGCCGATATGGCCGAAATCACCGCTGCATGGGCGCCGAGCGTCGGCACGATGCTGTCCGCCTGCGGATTGAAGCCATTGCGCGACAGCCAGCGCCGTCCTGCTTCGAACCAGTGGTCGGGGAATGATCTCGTATAGCTGGCGACCTCCTGCGGGTGATCGCGGGTGATTGCCGACAGGATCGTCTCGATTATCTTGCCCTGTCCGACATCCGGGGCAGCGGTGCTGTCGAAGCGCAGTTTTCCGATCGGCGGCTCTGCGAGGCGCGTGCCCTCCCTTGGCGCGACGGCAGGTATCTCGATGTTGTCGTTCGCATCCAGGCCACGCCCCAACACATATGTTCCACGCCCGACTTCTCCGCTGACAAGGCCGCGCTCGCGCAAAAGCGCATAGGCGCGGCCCACGGTGCCGATGGTTACGCCGATGTCGTAGGCGAGGTTTCTCTGCGGCGGCAGTTTTTCGCCGGCGGGCAATGTGCCGGCACCAATGTCGGATTCGATCCTGTCGGCCAGGCGCAGATAGAGCGGGCCAGAACCTTCGGAGAGATTGGGGAGCCAATTTGTCATGGTGACAATTTTCTACATTGTTTTTTGAATCGAGTCAATGCAGTTGAATTGTATCTACTAACGAGACTCTTTGAGCGAAATTATGGGTACAATAGATACAATCCGGAGTGGCTCAGCCCTTCGGGATTCTTCAGCCGGGAAGTCGGACTATCTCCGCAGGTTCAGCACAACTGTGCTTCGGTTCATCGATTGGCTGGAAATGCGCTTGGAAAAGCGGCGTAGCAGGCTGGCGCTTATGGAACTGACCGACGCGCAGCTTGCCGATATTGGTATTTCAAGAGGCGAAGCCTATCGCGAAGGCATCCGCTCTTTCCTCGATTGAATCGCTGATCGGGGACGTAGGTTTCTGGCGTTTGGTCAGGCCGCGCTGCCGCAGGCATTGTTGCCGCTAGACCAGCGCGTCAGATCGGCGTGGATGCGAGCTCCGATGGGCTCCGACATCAGCGGGCCGAAGGATTCGACCCGGCTCGAATTACCGCGAGCCTGCACGACAAGCAGGGGAAGCCCGCCATAGTTCTTGGCCGGCACCAGCAGGAAGCGCGGTGTGCCGCCGAAGGCATTGAGCTCGTTGGCGAGACGATAGGACTTGAAGGCCGGATCCTTGCTGGCGAACCAGCATTTGTGGGCGGCGATTGCGACGGTTTCCATCGCAAGCAAGGATGCGCTCTTGCCCGAGCCAACCGATGGCGTCGACGGCTTCGATCCGGACTGGCAGGCAGAGAGCGCCAGCAGCGACGAAAGAGCCACCGTCAGAATGCGAAAATTCTTCATGCGCCGACGCCCGCCGTTTCGAATCGTTGATTTTGATCAGTAAGATACAGGAAGAAACGAAGAACTCTACGCTGGGTTCTCAAGCGTCGGCCAGCGCTGGCTGGCTTGACGACCCGCGCAAGGCGCTCTCGAACAGCGCCCGGCCATCGCTGCCGCCATGGGCTGCCTCGATCAGGTTTTCGGGATGCGGCATCAGGCCGAGCACGTTGCCACGGTCATTGACGATGCCGGCGATGTCGTTGATCGAGCCGTTGGGATTGGTGCCTTCTGCGTAGCGGAAGACGACCTGGCCCTCGCCTTCTATGCGGGCAAGCGTGTCTGCATCGGCAAAGTAGTTGCCGTCGTGATGCGCTACGGGGCTGCGGATGATCTGGTTTGGCTTGTAGCCACGGGTGAAGGCCGTGTTGGCATTGGCGACCTGAAGCTTGACCTCGCGGCAGACGAACTTCAGCGACGCGTTGCGCATCAACGCGCCGGGCAGCATGCCGGCCTCTACGAGAATCTGGAAACCGTTGCAGACGCCGATGACCGTAACGCCCTTGGCCGCCTTGTCGGCGATAGCGCGCATCACCGGCATGCGCGCCGCAATGGCGCCACACCGCAGATAGTCGCCATAAGAGAAGCCGCCGGGAATGGCGATCAGGTCGACATCCGGAATTTCGGTGTCGGTCTGCCAGACTGTGACGGGCGCTTTGCCCGAAATCTTGGTCAGCGCCGCGATCATGTCGCGGTCACGATTGAGGCCGGGGAGGACGACGACGGCTGATTTCATGATTGGAGCTACCGAACGATTTGTGGTGCGATGTGTTTGAAGGCGAGCTTGCCGACACGCGCAGCTTCCTTGCGGCTGCCGGCAATATTACGCATCAGAAGCAGCTTGCCGTCCTGATAGATGGTGTAGGTCGCCGCATAGGTGCTATCGGCGATCTTGACGTCGCTGACGAAGCCCACGGCACCCTTGAGGTTGGCGGGTTTGATGCTGTAGCAACTGCTGCCGCGCGAAACTGCGTTCTGCTTGCAGATATCGAGCATCGTCTTGGCGGTCGTCTTGCCGCTTCTGATGTTGCTCTCCGTGCCGGCCGGGCCGCGGGAAAGCTGCAAATCCATGGCGACGAAACCGTCGCATTTCTCGCAGGCGATCGTGAGGCGGTCGCGCTCTTTCTTGACGGACCATTCGCCGGCCGGGAATGCGCCAACGTCGACCTTGCGAAGATCGGACAGCAGCATGTCGGCACTTGCGGATTGCGCACCCGCCAATAAGGCAACAAACGCTGCAGCTGACAGCTTCGTCAGGATGCGCGTTCCTATCGCCAGCCGCGCCTTCATCTACCGCAGTTCCACCGCGTAGTTCTCGATAACGGTGTTAGCCAGAAGCTTGTCGCACATGGCGTTGAGGTCGGCTTCCACCTTCGCCTTGTCGGTGCTGTCGACCTCTATGTCGAAGACTTTGCCTTGGCGGACCGAGCCGACGCCGCCGAAGCCGAGTGCGTCGAGCGCATGTTCGATGGCCTTACCCTGCGGGTCCAGCACGCCATTCTTGAGTGTAACGGTTACACGGGCTTTGATCACGGCCGCTTGTCTCCGGATATTTGCGTGGAAATGATGCGGCGCGAAAGCTGGCTTCCGCGCCGTTATGCTCAGTGTTTTACGAGAACCGGGCCGGTCGGGCGCGGCGTTTCGTTTTCATTCATGATGCCAAGACGGCGGGCGACTTCCTGGTAAGCCTCGACCAGTCCGCCCATGTCGCGGCGGAAACGGTCCTTGTCCATCTTTTCCTGGGTGTTCACGTCCCACAGGCGGCAGCTGTCCGGCGAAATCTCGTCAGCCACGACGATGCGCATCATGTCGCCTTCGTAGAGGCGGCCACATTCGATCTTGAAATCGACGAGCTGGATGCCGACGCCGAGGAAGAGGCCGGAGAGGAAGTCGTTGACGCGGATGGCGAGTGCCATGATGTCATCGATTTCCTGCGGGCTCGCCCAGCCGAAAGCCGTGATGTGCTCTTCCGACACCATCGGATCGTCGAGCGCGTCGGCCTTGTAGTAGAATTCGATGATCGAGCGGGGCAGGACCGTGCCTTCCTCAATGCCGAGGCGCTTGGCCAGCGATCCTGCAGCGATGTTGCGGACCACGACTTCCAGCGGGATGATCTCGACTTCGCGGATCAGCTGCTCGCGCATGTTGAGCCGGCGGATGAAGTGCGTCGGGATGCCCATGCGGTTCAGATGGGTGAAGATGTGCTCGGAAATACGGTTGTTGAGCACGCCTTTGCCGTCCACCACTTCATGCTTCTTCTTGTTGAAGGCGGTAGCGTCGTCCTTGAAAAACTGGATAAGCGTCCCCGGCTCAGGACCCTCATAGAGGATCTTGGCCTTGCCTTCATATATGCGGCGGCGATTTTTCATCTTATTTTTCTCTGGATTCAAGGGCTGTCGGCACGTAACCGGTCCCTTCATATCGCGCGCGAAACGCGGCGGTTGTGGGTTTCATGCGGTCTCTATCGCAAACGCAGCCATTGCTCAATCAGCAAATCCTCTCAATCAACCGCTTTCCCATACGAAATGCCGCACCGCAGGCTATAACAGCGCATATTGACCCGGACGCCGCCTTTTGGTTTGTGCTGGTACAACCCATATTCAACATCACGAATCGATATCAGATCCGGAGGATTTGCCATGAGCAGCATGAAGGACCGCGAAGAAGGCTTCGAAAAGAAGTTCGCGATGGACGAAGAACTGCGGTTCAAGGCGACTGCACGGCGCAATAAGCTGCTGGGCCTGTGGGCTGCCGAGAAGCTTGGCAAGACCGGTGCCGATGCGGACGCCTATGCCAAGGAGGTGGTGATTTCCGATATTGAGGAAGCAGGCGATCACGACGTGTTCCGCAAGATACGCAAGGATTTCGATGCCGCCGGCGTCGAGCAGTCCGACCACCAGATCCGCCGCACCATGGACGAATTGCTGGCGACTGCGGCCGAGCAGATCATGAACTCCTGACGCCTTCCCGGCGTTGGCCCAAATGAACCGCCCGCATGACGGGCGGTTTTTCTTTGCCTTGGCGGAAGTTTCCGGGTGAGATGAACCGGGAAATTTCGAGGAGCCGCTTCATGACATTTTCATCCCGACTGGCCGCTGGCGAGACGCTGATAACCGCATGGTCCGGCATTCCGGATGCGCTCACGGTCGAGATCGTCGCCGCGCAGGGTTTTGATGCGGTGACCCTCGACATGCAGCATGGCGGTCATCACGAAGACAGCGTCCTGCGCGGCATCGTCCCCGTGCTGCGGGCGAACAAGCATCCGGTGGTGCGCATCCCGGTCGGCCGCTTCGATATGGCGAGCCGGGCGCTGGATTTCGGTGCGGAAGCGGTCATCGCCCCTATGGTGAACTCGGTGGAGGATGCGCAGCGCTTTGCTGCGGCCATGAAATATCCGCCGGTCGGCGAAAGGTCGTGGGGGCCGTCCTTCGCGCTGCCACGCGCCGGCGGCAGCGACATGAAGGTCTGGCTGAAGGAAAGCAACGCGAAGACGGTGTCCTTCGCGATGATCGAAACACGCGCTGCACTGGCAGCCCTTGACGGCATTCTGGAAACGCCGGGCATCGACGGCATTTTCGTCGGCCCCGCCGATTTCTCCATCGCATGGACCAATGGTGCTACGGTCGATGCGACCTTGGAAGACATGATGGAAACGGTGGAGAATATTGCCGCCAAAGTCAGGGCTGCCGGCAAGCATGCCGGCATCTTTGTCGTCGATGCAGCCATGAGCGGCCGCTTCGTCGATATGGGCTATCGTTTCCTGGCTCTCGGCACCGAGCATCGATACATCGCCATGGGCGCGGAAGCGCTGCTCAAGACGGCGCGCGGTTCCCTAAGATAGGGATGCGCTAGCCCGGCAGGTTGCTGAGAAAGTTCGCGAATGCCATCGTGCCTTCCGGCCACGGCCCATAACCGGCATCCGCATTGATGTGGCCGGCTTCACCGGCATGAATGAACCTCGAGCCCCAGGCGGCCGCGATGTCCTCGGCCATTTCCTGCGAGCAGAATGGATCGTTGCTGCTGGAGACGACGACCGACGGGAAGGGCAGCGGATCGCGCGGATAGGGCCCGAAGGTCATCAGGTGCTTCGGCCTGATTTCAGGGTTGGCGACATCCGGGGGCGCCACGAAGAAAGCGCCCGCGATCGGCTTTTTGAATTGCGGGATCGCCTGGATGACTGTCGGCACGCCAAGCGAATGAGCGATGAACACCACCGGCTTTTCCGCCTCGTTCACCGCTTTCACGACAGCTGCCGTCCAGTCCTCGACGACCGGCTTCGACCATTCCGCCTGTTCCACGCGCCGCGCGGTGGAAAGCTTCTGCTCCCAGCGTGTCTGCCAATGGTCCGGGCCCGAGTTGGTGTAGCCGGGGACGATGAGAATATCTGCGTCTTTTACCTTCATGCCGCGCATGTAGCGATGGCAGGCTGTGCGTGCAACTCCTTGCTTTGCTCTCGCAATGCTGAACAGCGTGTTTCCTGTTTTGCGGCTTGCGCCGCGTATGACTGCGCACGATGTTTGTCGCAACCAGACGTCGTTGATTTCAGGGGATGGGCTTTTGCAACTCACACGGCGTAATTTTGTCGGCGCTGCCGGCCTGCTCGCTTTCGGGGCAGGGACTGGCAACGGCCGAGCGGAGCCAGACATGAGCGAATTGCCATTTGCCGCCACTACGCCGGTCAGCGTTTCCCGCGTCGGGCTGAAGGCGAAGAACGCCGAGACCCTTGCCGCCTATTATCGGGCGGTGGTCGGTCTTGAAGAACTGTCACGCGATGGATCTGTGATCACGCTGGGCGCCAGCGGCCGTCCTTTGATGGAGATCGAAAACGATGCTGCCGCACGCCAGGAAGACCCACGCAGCGCCGGCCTCTTCCACACCGCGTTTCTGCTGCCATCCCGCGCCGATCTTGGGCGCTGGATAAAGCACGCGATCGCCAGCAACATCGCCGTTGACGGTGCCTCCGACCATCTGGTCAGCGAGGCGCTTTATCTCACCGACCCGGAAGGCAACGGCATAGAAATCTATGCTGATCGCCCGCACGAAAGCTGGAAATGGAATGGTGCGCAGATCGAAATGGCGACGGCGGCGCTGGATATCCCCGGCATCGTCGCCTCCGTGCCGGCCGGCAGCCCTGAATGGAAGAGCGCGCCGGAAAACAGCGTGATCGGCCACGTGCATCTTCGCGTTGGCAAGCCCGCGGAGGCCGAAGATTGGTGGAACTCGGAATTCGGCTTCGACACGGTTGCCAAATATGGTGGCAGCGCTGTCTTCCTGTCTTCCGGCGGCTATCACCATCACATCGGCGCCAATTCCTGGCAGAGCCCGGGTGCCGGAAAGCGCGAAAGCGGCCAAACTGGCCTGACCTGGGTCGAAATGCGCTCGGCCGCCGCCAAGGCGGAAGAAACGCGCGAGGACCCGTGGGGCACGGTTATCAGGACGGTGCCGGACAAGGCCTGAAGCGCGCAAAACGACAAATGAAAAAGGGCCTGCTGCAGGGAATGCGCAGGCCTTTTTTGATGGGAGGTCGTATGCAGTTACAACGATGGCGACTGCATACGGTTCCGTCTTAGCTTTGGCCGAATACCCGTTTGAAGATCGTGTCGACGTGCTTGGTATGATAACCAAGGTCGAATTTTTCGCGGATTTCCTGCTCGGACAAGGCCGCCGTCACTTCCTTGTCGGAAAGCAATTCCTCAAGGAAATCAGCGCCCTGTTCCCAGACCTTCATGGCGTTGCGCTGGACCAGCCGGTATGAGTCTTCGCGCGAGACGCCAGCCTGCGTCAGGGCCAGCAGCACGCGTTGCGAATGGACCAGGCCGCGGAACTTGTTGAGGTTCTTCAGCATGTTTTCGGGATAGATGACCAGCTTCTCGACGACGCCGGCGAGGCGGTTCAGCGCGAAATCGAGCGTTATGGTGGTATCCGGCCCGATGGCGCGCTCGACGCTCGAATGCGAGATATCGCGCTCATGCCACAGCGCCACGTTTTCCAGCGCAGGCGTAACCGACATGCGCACGAGGCGGGCAAGGCCGGTCAGGTTTTCCGTCAAGACCGGGTTGCGCTTGTGCGGCATGGCCGACGACCCCTTCTGGCCGGGCGAGAAGAACTCTTCCGCTTCCAGCACTTCGGTGCGCTGCATATGGCGGATTTCGATGGCGACGTTCTCGATAGACGAGGCGATGACACCGAGCGTGGCGAAGAACATGGCGTGACGATCGCGCGGTATGACCTGTGTCGAGACAGGCTCCGGCACGAGGCCGAGCTTCTCGCAGACATATTCTTCCACCGACGGATCGATGTTGGCGAAGGTGCCGACCGCGCCCGAAATGGCGCCGGTGGCGATTTCCGCGCGCGCTGCCACCAGACGCGCCCGGTTGCGTGTCATCTCGGCATAGAAGCGGGCGAAGGTCAGGCCCATCGTCGTCGGCTCGGCATGGATGCCGTGGCTGCGGCCGATGCGGATGGTGTCCTTGTGTTCGAAGGCGCGCTTCTTCAGGGCGGCGAGAACACGATCGAGGTCGGCCAACAGAAGGTCTGCCGCGCGCACCAGCTGGATGTTCAGCGTCGTATCGAGCACGTCCGACGAGGTCATGCCCTGGTGGACGAAACGCGCGTCGGGCCCGATGAATTCGCCCAAATGGGTGAGGAAGGCGATGACATCGTGCTTGGTGACCGCTTCGATCTCATCGATGCGGGCGACGTCGAACTTCGCCGCGCCACCTTTTTCCCAGATCGTCTTTGCGGCTTCCTTGGGGATGACGCCGATCTCGGCCAGTGCGTCGCAGGCATAGGCCTCGATCTCGAACCAGATGCGGAAGCGCGTTTCCGGCGACCAGATGGCAACCATTTCCGGGCGCGAATAGCGAGGGATCATGTCAGGGCATCCATGTGAGCATTGTTCAGCGGCGTCCTAACAGAGGAGGGCGCATTGCTCAATGCGGACGGCGCGCAAACCACAAAGCCGCGACAAACAGGACGACGAAGCCAACCGGGAAGAACAGGCGAATTCCCAGCACCGTGAATTGATAGAGTGCGGCCAGCCCCGTGAAAATGATCTGGAATGCCCAGATCACGGTGAATGCTTCGGCGTGCCATTGCGCGTAGTAGAGGCGATACTGAATGGCATAAAGCACAGCCGTAACGCCTATCGTCGCGACGGCGAAGGAAACGAATGCGGCGGCGAATGCCGTTTCGGCGCGTTTGCCCTGTGAAAGAAAGGCGGCCGCCCATAGTCCGAGCGGAAAGGCTAAAAATCCCCCGGCTGCGAACAGCGTCGTCACGGTCCGCATCTTTTCCGGCGTTTCCCAGGCATCGAGCATGAGATTGAAAAGGGCACTGCCAGCCATTGCGATGGCCCAAAGAACCGCGCCTATCGACGCGGTCCGAACTGATGGACGGGTACGGCGAAAGCGTGCGAGCAGACGCCTGATGCCTTGATTGCCTGCAACGGCTGTGATGCCGGACGCGCTCACAATCGACCCGTCACAGCGATCCAGCGGTAATCCGGACCTTCGAAGCCGACGCCACGTATGGCGATCAGCACCGCATAGGCTGGCTTGCCGCCTTCGCCAAAAAAGGTCTGGATGCCGCCGATGCTATATCCGAGCGGACAGCCACGGCTCTGCGGGATTGTCTTGTCCTCATGCAGCGTACGCGTCTGGCCGCCGTCGCGTGCGTCGATGCGCGACAGACGAAAGCCGGATGTCTCGCCCATGCCCTCGCAACTCCCGGCTGCGGGCAGAGGGATTTCCTCGAGCCGAACCTCCAGCGGATCGTCAATGGGTGGGAAGACCGGGCGCGGATTGACGACCATGCGATGTGGGTCGGCGTTCAGTTGGGTTACCGCGTTGGAGCCGGCGGCAATGCCGCGATTCAGGCCTGCTCCCTTGACGATCTTGTCGCCGAGTTCGGAAGACTGTTTTCGAGCCGCTTCAAGATTTGCGCTCTCATCGTCGAGCCTGACGCGCACCGGCGAGCCGGGCAGGAACTTGTCGGTCGCGGTGTCGATGTAATAGCGGTTGGAATAGGGAAACCCTGATCCATCCTGCACGCCATATTCCTCGAAAACGAAGATGCCGCCGTCGGCGCTGAAGCCCATGACTTCCAGATTGGCGACATCGCCGGCTCGGGCTACCGGGACGGCGGCCACGGCACCAAGGCAGGCGGCCGCAAATACAGCCTTCACGTTCATGTTCTGCTCCGGTTTCGGCTCGAAGTTTTCCCGAACCATAAGGTCGAAGGTCCTAACACGGCGTATGCATCCAAACCGGCATCTGCGCGTTCACCTTGGTTGTCTATAACAAGGAGATATTGCCGTGGCGAACGTCAACCAGATTAGGGAACATATGGAAGTCATCGGGGCAGACGGTGTTCACGTCGGCACCGTGGACAAGGTCGAAGGTCATCGCATCAAACTGACAAGGAATGACAGCGGCATGGGCGCCCACAAAGGCCATCATCATTATATCTCCACCAGCCTTGTCGCTGAACTGGAAGGCAACAAAGTTCGCCTCTCGGCAAATGCGGATGTCGCGGTGACCTTCGAGGAAGAAGCCGACGGGAAATAGTTTTCCGGCTGGCTCCTAGCGCGACGACCAGACCGGGAACAGGTCATTCTCGGCCGGGGTCGCGGCAAAGATGGCGCGCGCGATGGCCCGCGCCATGGTCGCGCCTGCGGCGGCATAAAGGTCGATGGCGTCGTTCAGTTCCAGCGTCTTCCCGCTGCGGCCGGTTGCGAGTGCAAACACCAGATCGCCGTCGACGGGCGTGTGCGTCGGCCAGATGGCGCGGGCAAAGCCGTCATGCGCGGCGATTGCAAGCCGCTTGGCGGCCGCCTTGGTCATGACTGCATCGGTCGCGATTATCGCGATGGTGGTGTTTTCGCCGGCCTTCAGCCCGTCCCGGAATTTGAGACGAACGTCCTGGGCATCCGCGGGCAGAGGCGCCGGAAAGCCAAGCCCGCCGAACTCGTCGCCCATCTCCCAGGGGGCGGCCCAGAAATGACGGCTGTTGCCAACAGTAACAGACCCGGTCGGGTTTGCGGCGACCAGCGCGCCGATGGTGACGCCATTGGGCAGCAGCGTCGAGGCTGAGCCGAGGCCGCCCTTCAATCCGGCGCTCAACGCGCCTGTTCCGGCACCAGCGGTGCCGATTGAAAAATCCAGCGAGGCGTTCTGCACGGCCTCGTAACCGAGTTCGCGGTACGGCGGATAAAGCCCCCAATCCTTGTCGCCGCCGTTCGGCAGGTCGAAAAGGATCGCAGCCGGCACGATCGGGATTCGAAAATCGCGCGCCGCAAAGCCGATGCCCTTTTCGCGCAGTGCCGCCTGCACCCCGGACGCTGCGTCGAGTCCGAACGCCGAGCCGCCGGACAGCACCACCGCGTTGATGGTTTCGACCGAATTGTGTGCCTCAAGGAGGTCGGTCTCGCGCGTTCCAGGCGCTCCGCCCAGCACCTGCACGCCTGCCACCGCCGGCTCATCGCAGAGAACGACGGAAACGCCGGATTTGAGCTTTGCGTCGTCCGCATTGCCGACGCGCAAGCCGGCGACATCGGTGATCAGATTGCGCGGTCCGGTCTTGAAGGTCATTGCACGTCCAATGGGAGAAAGCGTGAGCCGTCGAAGCGGAACAAACGATAGGGGTTCGCCGAAAGATCGCCCCTGTCATTGAAGCGCACGGGGCCGATCGCGGTGGAGAACTCGCGGCCGGCCAGCGTCCCGGCCAAAGGCTTTCCCGTGTCGGCTGCTTCGGTCACTGCGGCTATGGCAATCTCGGTGGCTGCGTAAGCCGGAAGCACGTAGCCCTCGGGAACTATTCCTTTGGCGCCAAGCTTCTCGATGGCGGCCGGCGTGGCGATATCGGACCATTCAGAAAGGGCGACCATCAACGTGCCTTCGGCGAGCGGCACGTCTCCCGGTGCAGACCGCAAATTCTCGCCACCGGCAAAGGTGATGTCGGTGCCAATCTTTTTTGCGTCGCGGGCCATGATGGCGATGTCGTCGCGGTCGCCGCCGACGAAGACATGCGTCGCCTCGGCTTTGCGCAACCTGCCGACCAGACCGATCTGGTTGTCGAGCTGCGGCCGGAATGTATCGGTGAATACGGGCTTTAGCCCGCTTTGCTCAGCCGCCGTTCGAAAACTTTCGGCCAGTTCGCGGCCGTAGATCGTGCCGTCATCGATGACCGCAAAAAGCTCTTCGCGCCAAAGCCGGGTCAGCAGACGCCCGGCTGCCTCGCGCTCGCTGTCGGCGCGTGGTCCCAGGCGAAACACCGGCCAGCCGGTTTTTTCGCGGCGGTCGGTCAGGCTGTCGGTGCGCACGCCAACCGTGATGACGGGGATGTTTGCCTGCTTCAGGATCGGCAAGGCGGCTTCGATGGACTCCGTGCACAAAAAGCCGACGACAATCTGTACCTTTGCGTCGACAAATCGCTGGGCGGCATTCACGCCGCCTTCGCCCGTGCAGGTGTCGTCGGCGACTTCAAGTGTGATGTCGGGCGCGCTTGCTGCTTCGAGTGCGCCGTTGCGGATCTGCTCGCCGAGAAGCTGGGAAGGGCCGCTGAGCGGAGCGGCCACGCCGATGCGCATTGCCTCCGCCCGAGCCGGGCCGCCGGCGAGCGCCAGCGCGAACAGTGCGCCAATGACAAAGCCTGCAATCCGCATAGGTTTCAACGTTTCCCCCAATGCCGGCAAGGGCATAGCCGGCATCATTTTCCGGCCAAGAGGTAAAGGCTGCCCCTTGATAGCGCAACACGCTAATTCAAGGGTGGCCCAAGTCGCATTGCTTGTGGCGTTATGTCCTTGGCCATATATACCGGACAACTGATTGTCTTGGGGTTTACCGAGTGTTGAAGAAAAACGATATCGAGCCGCAGGCCTACCGGGATGCGATGAGCCATTTTGCCGGAGCCGTCCATGTCGTGACGACAGATGGGCAGGCTGGTAGGCGCGGCGCGACTGTGATTGCGGCCTGTTCGGTGTCGGATACACCGCCGATGATTCTCGTCTGCCTGAACCGCGAAAATCCCAAAAATCAGCTGTTTGTCGAGAACGGCAATTTCGCGTTGAACACGCTGTCTTCCCATCATCAACACGTGGCGGCAGGGTTTTCGGGCATCACGAAGCTGTCGGCTGACGAACGTTTCGCGCTTGCGCAATGGGACACGATTTCCAGCGGCGCGCCGACGCTTGCCGATGCGCTGGCGGTTTTCGATTGCGAACTGGTCGATACCAAGGATCTCGCGACCCATCGTGTGCTTTTTGGCAAGGTGACAGGCTTGCGCATCGGCGATAATTTGGAGCCGCTCGTCTATCACGACCGCGGCTATCACGTCCTTGGCCGATAAGGCCCATGGAGACGCAATGAACGAAGCGACGCCACGCCCGGTTCCCCAATCGATCGACGAAACACTCGAGATGCTGACCGGGGCGGATTATGTCGCCGACCGGGCGCTGGCGACGGTGCTGTTCCTCAGCCTGCGCATGAAACGGCCGCTTTTCCTGGAAGGCGAGGCTGGCGTCGGCAAGACTGAAATCGCCAAGGTTCTGGCACAGGCGCTCGGCCGCCGGTTGATCCGGCTGCAATGCTATGAGGGGCTCGACGTTTCCTCGGCCGTCTACGAATGGAACTATGCCGCGCAGATGATCGAAATCCGCATGGAGGAAGCCGCCGGCAAGGTCGACCGCTCCGACATGGAACGCAACGTCTTCTCCGAAAAATACCTGATCCGCAGGCCAATTCTCGAAGCGCTGACCGGCAAGGATGGCGCAGCGCCGGTGTTCCTTATCGACGAACTCGACCGTACTGATGAAGCGTTCGAGGCGTTCCTTCTCGAAATCCTTTCTGATTTCCAGGTGACGGTGCCGGAGCTGGGCACGATCAAGGCGGAAGAACCGCCCATCGTCATCATCACCACCAACCGCACGCGCGAAATCCATGACGCGCTGAAGCGGCGCTGCCTCTATCATTGGGTCGATTATCCCGATGCAGAGCGCGAACTGGAAATCGTCAACCGAAAGGTGCCGCAGGCCAATGAGCGGCTTTCGGCCGAGGTCGTGCGCTTCATCCAGAAATTGCGCGAAATCGAATTGTTCAAGGTGCCCGGCGTTGCGGAGACCATCGACTGGGCGAGCGCTTTGACCGAACTCGACAAGGTCGCGCTCGATCCCGAAACCATTTCCGACACGATCGGCGTGCTGTTGAAATACCAGGACGACATAGCGCGCATCGAGCAGGGCGAAGGCCGCCGCATCCTCAATGAGGTGAAGGCGGAGCTTTCGGCGGCAGAGTAGACGGCGGGTGATGGACAATTTTCGTTCCACTCCGAAAACCGCCAAGCCCGAAGGGCGCATTGCCGACAACATCGTCTATTTCGCCCGCGCCTTGCGCAAGGCCGGCATGCGCGTCGGGCCGGCTTCGGTCAAGGATGCGATAGAGGCGGTGCTGGTGGCAGGCATCGGCAGCCGCGACGACTTTTACTGGACCCTGCATGCCGTGCTGGTCTCGCGGCACGAAGACCACGCGACATTTGACGAGGCCTTTCGGCTGTTCTGGAAATCGCGCGAACTGATCGAGAAGATGATCGCCATGTTTTCGCCGGTTGCGCCCGACAAGCGCGAGAAGCAGAAGCCGCGCACGGCCGAAAACCGGGTCAGCCAGGCGATGTTCGAGGGCCACGAAAAGAACCAGCCGCCGCGCGAGATTCCCGAGATCGAGATCGATGCGCGCTTCACCGTGTCGGGCAACGAGATGCTGCGCGGCAAGGATTTCGCGCAGATGAGCGCTGCCGAGATAAGCGATGCCAAGCGCGCCATCGCCGCTTTGCAACTGCCTTTCGATATGGTCACGACACGGCGCTTCCGGCCCGACACACGCGGTCGTGTCGATCCGCGCGCCATGATGCGTGCCGCCGCCCGCACCGGCGGCGAGCTTATTCTGCCCAAATTCCGTTCGGCGCGCGAGGTTCATCCGCCGCTGGTGGTTCTGGCCGATATTTCCGGCTCGATGAGCCAGTACACGCGGATTTTCCTGCATTTCCTGCATGCGCTGACCGAGAAGCGCCGGCGTGTTCACACTTTTGTCTTTGGCACGCGGCTGACCAATCTGACCCGCCAGATGCGCCATCGCGATCCCGACGAGGCGCTGGCGGACAGTTCGGCTGCCGTTCAGGACTGGTCCGGCGGCACGCGCATTGGCGATACGCTGCATGAATTCAACCGGCTGTGGTCGCGCCGCGTGCTCGGGCAGGGCGCTGTCGTGCTGCTGATTACCGACGGGTTGGAACGGGACGACGTTGCTGGCCTGAGCGAGGAAATGGAGCGGCTGAAAAAATCCTGCCGGCGGCTGATCTGGCTCAATCCGCTGTTGCGCTTCGACGGTTTCGAGGCCCGCGCCCGTGGCGTTAAGGCGATGCTGCCGCATGTCGACGAGTTTCGACCGGTGCATAATCTCAACGCGCTGTCCGACCTCTGCGCATCGCTGGACAAGGCGACGACACGCGATGTTGATCCCCGCCGCTGGATGGGGATTGGCAGACCGCATGCAGCATGACCATATTTGTCGTCTGACGGTTTCGGAAAAGACCGTGTTCAATGAGAATCTGAGGGAGCGTCATGCAAAACACAGCGCATCTCGATGAAAGCCGCGATCCGCTGATTATCGCGGAAGGCTGGATGAAGGACGGCAAGGACGTCGCCATCGCCACCGTTGTCGAAACCTGGGGCTCGGCGCCGCGTCCGGTCGGCAGTCATCTGGTCATCGACGCAGAAGGCAATTTTCACGGCTCGGTGTCGGGCGGTTGCGTCGAAGGCGCGGTCGTGTCTGAGGCTGCGGATGTGATCGAGGGCGGCAAGCCGCGCATGCTCGAATTCGGCGTTGCCGACGAGACCGCCTGGCAGGTAGGGCTTTCCTGCGGTGGGCACATCAAAGTCTATGTCGAGCGACTGGGATAACGGCGCATGGACCCGCTGCATCTGAAAAAGCTGAACACTGAGCGCCGGGCGCGCCGTGCCGCGATCCTTGTCACCGATCTGGGCGATGGCCGCGACCGCATCGTGCGCGAGGGCGACACGGTTGCGGGCGAACTTGGCGAGGCGATTGCAAAGGCGTTTCGCAGCGGCAATTCCGGTTCGGTCGTGGCCGAAGGCCGGAATTTTTTCCTGAACGTCCATCTGCCACAGCCCCGGCTGGTGGTGATCGGAGCGGTCCATATCAGCCAGGCATTGGCACCGATGGCGCAGATTGCCGGTTATCCGCTTGAAATCATCGATCCGCGCACGGCCTTCGCGACCGACGATCGCTTTCCCGACGTGACGCTGTTTGCCGAATGGCCGGAAGATGTTCTGAAGACGCACCCGCTCGACAGCTACACGGCTTTGGCAGCGCTGACGCATGACCCGAAGATCGATGACTTTGCACTAAAGGCTGCACTCGACGCCGATTGCTTCTATATCGGCGCGTTGGGCAGCCGCAAAACCCATGCAAAGCGAGTCGAACGGCTGATGGCCATGGGCGCGCCGAACGAGGGTATCGAAAAAATCCACGCGCCGATCGGGCTCGACATAGGCTCGGCCAGCCCAGCTGAAATCGCCGTTGCCGTGCTGGCGGAAGTCATTCGCGCCTTCCGTTCGCGCGGGACGGCAAGGTTGCCAAAGGGCCAGGCGGCGTGAAGTTCGGGGCGATCCGCACCGAAGACGCAAAAGGCGCCATACTGGCGCATTCTGTCTCCGTGGGTGAAAGGCGTTTGCGCAAGGCGCATGTGCTGTCGGCCGAAGATATCGCCGCGCTGACTGCAGCCGGGGTTCGCGAACTCGTCGTTGCAAGGCTCGATCCGGGCGACCTCGGCGAGGACCAGGCGGCCGATCGCATCGCCAAAAAGCTCTCGGCCGACAACATCGAGACCAAGCCGGCGGCTACCGGCCGTGTCAATCTTCACGCCGAGGCTTCCGGCGTCTTTACCGTCGACAAGGCGACGATCGATGCGATCAATGCCGTCGATCCCGCAATCACGATTGCAACCGTTGCCCAATATGCCGAGGTCGAGAAAGGCCAGATGGTTGCGACCATCAAGATCATTCCGTTTGCGGTCTCGAGCGATCTGGTCGAGCGGGTAATCGGGCTGGTGAATTCAGCCCAAGTCTTGGCCGTCCATCCATTTCGGCCGAGGCGCATCGGGCTTGTCCAGACCATGCTTCCCGGCCTGAAGGAAAGCGTGCTGAACAAGACGGCGAACATTACGGCCGCGCGCTTCGCCCGATCGCAAAGCCGGATCACGCAGGAGCGGCGAACGCCGCACGAAACCGGTGCGGTGAAGCAGGCCGTCGAAGAGTTGTTGGGCGACAACGACATGGTCGTCGTCTTCGGCGCATCCGCAATGAGCGATTTCGAGGATGTCATTCCAGCAGCGATCGTCCAGGCCGGCGGCAAGGTCGTTCGCGCGGGCATGCCGGTCGATCCCGGCAATCTGCTTGTTCTTGGCGAGGTTGGCGGCAAGCCGGTCATCGGCGCGCCGGGCTGCGCCCGCAGCCCCAAGGAAAACGGTTTCGACTGGGTGCTGGATCGCGTGATTGCGGGTCTGCCGGTTACCGATATGGACATTGCCGGCATGGGTGTCGGCGGCCTGCTGATGGAAATCCCGACACGGCCGCAGCCGCGCGAGATAGGCGAGAAACCGCGCAACCCGAAAGTCTATGTCGTGCTGCTTGCCGCAGGCAGGTCCAGCCGCATGGGCGGGCCGAACAAGCTGATGGCGCTGTTCGACCAGAAGCCGTTGATCAGGCAAAGCGCTGAACGCGCGATTGCGTCTCGAACTGCCGGCACCATCGTCGTCACCGGCCATCAGGCCGACCGGATTGAAAGAACGCTTGCCGGGCTCGATATACGGCTTACGCACAATGCGGATTTCGTGTCGGGGCTCTCTTCTTCGCTGAAAGCCGGCATCGCAGCCTTGCCTGACGATGCTGCCGGTGCGCTGGTGGTGCTTGGCGACATGCCGGCGGTAACCGCTGCCGATCTCGATCATATGGTCGAGGCGTTCAGGCGGTCCGGGGCGCAGTCGATCGTGCGCGCCACGCATGACGGCAAGCGTGGAAATCCGGTCCTTCTGCCGCGTGCGCTTTTCCCTGTGGTGGCGACATTGCAGGGCGACACTGGCGCGCGCCATATCGTCGAGGCCGAGGGTGCCGACGTTATTGATGTGGAGATCGGCGCAGGTGCCGCGATCGACGTCGACACGCGCGACGCCATGGTGGAAGCTGGCGGCATCCTGCAGGAAACCTGAGAAGCGAGGCTCATGATTTTCAAGACCCTGTTGCGCGGAGCGCTGGTGTCCGCGCTGTTTCTGGCGGATGCTCCGTCGCTCGCTGTTGCCGACGGTTTGACGCTTTCTCCCTTCAAGGACGAGCTGTTTGCCTATCCGGGTATCCTGTCCACCGCGCAGGGCGGCGCCTATACCGTGGTCGACTATCGCGAGATGCGCGACATCAATGAGCGCGACGAGATTCCCGAACGGCGCGTGCGCGGCAAATATGTTTCCACCGGCGTTCGCAAGGTCCAGAAGGATCTGGTGCTGAAGACCGACAGCGGCGACATCCGGCACTTCGCGGTGGGTAGCCTTCAGAATGCCAAGCTGATTACGGTCTATCTGCACGGGCAGGGCGGCAGCCGTAAGCAGGGCGTCGATGATTTCACCTTCGGTGGCAATTTCAACCGGGTGAAGAACCTGATGGCCGCGAATGGCGGCCTGTATCTTTCGCCCGATTTCCCGGATTTCGGCGACAAGGGTGCCGCGCAGATTTCCGCGCTGATCGCGCATTACGCCGATCAGTCGCCCGGCGCGCCGGTGTTCGTGGCCTGCG
The DNA here is from genome assembly GCF_003590645.1 of Mesorhizobium sp. DCY119. Classification (NCBI taxonomy): domain Bacteria; kingdom Pseudomonadati; phylum Pseudomonadota; class Alphaproteobacteria; order Hyphomicrobiales; family Phyllobacteriaceae; genus Mesorhizobium; species Mesorhizobium sp. DCY119. The sequence goes on from NZ_CP031834.1 coordinate 2,638,906, forward strand.
GTTCGATGGGCGGTGCTTTATGCTGGAAGCTTGCCGGTGACAAAGCTATCGCGCCCCGGATATCCGGGCTGCTGCTGCTTGGCTCGCTCTGGGACGACGGCTTTTTGTCGAGCCCGGCGTTCAAGCGCAAGGTGCCGGTTTTCTTCGGGCAGGGCAGCAAGGACCCGGTCTTTCCCATCGACAGCCAGGAGGCATTCTTCCGGTCTATTTCCGCCAAGTCGCCCGGCTATCCAACCCGCTTCGTCCGTTTCGAGACCGGCACGCATGGCACGCCAATCCGCATGACGGACTGGCGCGAGGTTTTGAATTGGATGCTTTCTCTCAAGCGATGACGCTATCCCATTGTTTCGCGTTCATTTTTGAAGCGCGAATTAAGGGGCCGTATTGTAGTCGACGACCGACTCTGGGTTGATTTCACCGTCATAGGAAGCATCAACGTCGTATTGCACGAGCGTAAAATCGCCGTTGCGGAACAGCCATGTGCCGTTTGATGATGCGTCGCCCACGCCGCGCCATTTTCCATTCGACATGATGGTTTTCGTGGCTTCGTCGTAGGATGAGTTGATGAGCTGGTTTTCGCTGCGGTAACCGATGACGTTGATCGCCTCGACCTTGCCTTCGCTGTTCCCGCCTTCGTAATGGATGTCGAGTTCGGGCGTCGCAAAATGCAGTTCGCGCACGCCGTTCGTCTCGTCGGCCAGATAGTAGACGTGGATTTCATTATAGGCGCCGGCCAGGCAGAAAAAGCGGAAAAGCCGCGCCTTCTGTTCAGGGTCGCTTTCGGCGCTGCCGGCGGGATGAAACGAGATTGTGTGCTCCTCGGGCTTTATCGCGTCGTCAGGCTGGCCGGGCGCGAGCGAGGTGCATTGTTTTGAGTGGGTCGCGGCAAATGCGTTCCTGGCCTCTTCCAGAACCGCATCCTTCGGCGCAGGCGTTGGCCCGTCACCGCAAGATGCGGGCAGGGCTTCCTCCAGCGGCTTGTCGCTCGGCTTCAGATCGCCTTTTTCTATGCGCAGGCCGGTAAAGGTCTGTTCCTGTAACTGAGGGTTCACGAGACGCGCGGTGTAGCAACCGGCGAACACGGCCTCGCTGCCGTCTTTCTTGCGGGCAAGGACCGCGGCGGGAATGCTGAAATAGGTGCTGCCGGCGGCCCCTTCGGCGCTGGCTTCGCCAGTGACGACCTGCACCTCTTCGGTGTTCTCGTAACCCTTGACGAAGGCCTCATAATCTTTCGCAGGCTTGGTATCGCCGAAATAGTCCCAGGCGCGGGAATATTCCTGGCGGTTCACTGCATTGTACAGCGACTTGATAAGAGAGGCGGCATCCGAACGGTCGTCGAGATAGGTTGGCTCGGCGGCCATCGCCGAAGCGGCAGCCAGACACGAAGCAAGGGCGGCGAGCACTATTCGTTTCATCCGCGAATCTCCCATTCAGCGGATAGTATCGGCCACGGAATGCGGCGCGGTCGTGACGGCCAAGCATCTGTAGCAAAAGTCGTCCCGGCGCGAGGCGCCGGAAACTATTAGCTATTATTTGAGAGCCATCTCGCGAGCGATACGTGGAAAATCGGCAGGCTTCACGCCGATGTCGGCACGGTCTGCATTGCTCATCGCGTCGAGCATCTGGAACGCGGCGCGATAGCGGTTGTTTTCCCGGTGACGCCGGCTGGTGAACATTTCAGTCAGGAACTTCATGATCAGGACCCTTGGTTGGTCCTCCCACGATCAATATAATCGATTTATATTCCTTGTGCAGGGCAGCATTTGCATGGCTGCCATGTGTTTCGTCGAATCCCGGCTGAAACTTTCTTCCGCGCGGCTCGTATCTTCCTATGCCGGCCGAAAGCCGGTTTTTCCTCGTCGCAAGACGAATTCGGGCTGCACTTCGGTGTGGCCCATTTTTTGGCAGGTGCTGTCTGCATGAAACGGACTGCACCTAAATTTCTCCTCATCACGCCAAGCTATTTTTAACGAGCGCTGTCCTATGGTCGGGAGCGAAATGGCCAGTCGCGCGTTGACGGCAGAGGAGGCTGTCTTGGGAACGAACACCAACCGCGATTTCGCCTCGCTGCTTGACGATCTCTTCGTCAACCCGGCGCCATTCGAGGAGGCATCTCCTCCACCATCGGTTCCGTTCGACTATATGTCCGTTGCCGATGAGCTTCATTCCGGTCGTATCAAAGTCTCGACTGAGACGGCTACCGCCGAATATCGCGACGCTTCCGAGAATTTCGAGGCAGGCTTTGCCGCGTTGCTCTCAAATCTCGATCGATTGGCAGCGGACGAGGTGGCCGAGATCGAAAAGCTGCCGCCGATTGACCCCGAGGCGATTGCCAAGGAACTTGGATTGGCGGCGGCAAAAGCGAGTGCCGATTTCGGACGGCTTCGCCGGAGTTTTGCCTTCCACAATCATCCCGACCGCGTGGCCCCGCATCTGCGCCAGCGCGCCATGGTGCGCATGCAGGTTGCCAACATGCTGATCGACGACGCCAAGCGGCGCGCCGCCAAGCCGACCAAACGCTGACGCCCAGATTTTTACGCATTTGCCCGGACGGTGAGGAAAGCATTTTCCCGGTCGGCGAGGAAATTTGGCCTGCCGCTGCTTGGCGACGGGGCTGTCCCCGGTTTATGCTGAGGCCTCCTTCCCAGCGTGACCACGCAAAATACCCTTCCAGTTCCGGAGATTTTCCATGCAGCAGCGCCGCATTGGCCGCACCGACCTTTCCGTTTCCAAGATCTGCCTTGGCACGATGACATGGGGGCAGCAGAACACCGAGGCCGAAGGTCATGCCCAGATGGACCTCGCTTTCTCGCGCGGCGTGAATTTTCTCGACACGGCCGAACTCTATTCGATCCCGCCAAAGCCCGAGACGCAGGGAAGCACCGAAACCATCGTCGGCAACTGGATGAAGGCGCGCGGCAATCGCGACCGCGTCATCCTCGCCTCCAAGGTGGTCGGCCGCACCTCTAATGAATGGTTCCGGGGAGGGCGGCCGTCGAAGCTGGTGCGCGCCGACATCTTCGATGCGATCGAGAAATCGCTGAAAAGGCTGCAGACCGATTATCTCGATCTCTACCAGATCCATTTTCCGGATCGGCTTATCCCCTGGGGCTCCAACCCGACGCGCATCGGCACCGTGCCGGGCAAGCGCGCCGAGGATGAAACGCCGATCGCCGAGACGCTCGCCGTGTTCGACGAGTTGGTGAAGGCGGGCAAGATCAGGCATCTCGGCCTGTCCAACGAAAGCTCCTGGGGCGTGATGCGCTTTCTCACCGAGAGCGACAAGGGCATCGGCCCGCGGGTCGCTTCGGTGCAGAACGCCTATAACCTCGTCAACCGCACTTTCGAGGTCAATCTGGCTGAGGTCTGCGAGCGCGAGGATGTCAGCCTGCTTGCCTATTCGCCGCTGGCGCAGGGCTATCTGACCGGAAAATACGACCATGGTGCAAAGCCGGAAGGTGCGCGTTCGACGCTGTTCAACCGCGGTCAGCGCTACGAGACGCCCTACGCCGCTGAAGCGCTGCTCGCTTACAACGAGCTTGCGAAAAACTTCGGCATGGAGCCGGCGCTGTTCGCCAGCGCCTATGTGACCAGCCGCTGGTTCGTGACCTCCAACATCATTGGCGCGACCTCGATCCCGCAACTCGAAACGGCGCTGGCGGCAGCCGAAGTGACCTGGACCGACGAGATGCAGAAGGCCGTCGACGACATTCACCAGCGTGTCGGCAATCCGTGCCCCTGAACGACAGATTGTGACGTTCTGGCCAGTGGACCGGCCCGGGCCCGCTCGATAAGTTGCGGGCCATATTCGCGAGAGGAAAAAATCATGACTGATATCTGGTTCCGCACGGGCGAGGCGACGGTGCTTGCAGCCGAAGGACAGGCGACGGACGCGATGCCCGAGGTTCTGATCGGCTCGGTACGCGGGCCGGTGGGGCAGGCTTTCGCCTCGATGATGGGGCAGGTGAAGGGCCATACCCGCATGTTCGTGGTGCGCGACCTGAACCAGCAGGTGAAGCCGGCGACGATGATGACGACAAAGGTCACCATCAAGAACATGGCCTATGCCGAGCTGCTTGGCGGTGTCGTGCAGGCCGCCACCGGCGACGCCATCGTCGATTGCCTTGCCGAGGGCATCCTGCCGAAGGACGAGGCCGACGAGCTCTGCATGATCATCATGATCTGGCTCGATCCGCGCTGCGCCGAGGACGAGAACCTCGACAAGAAGGATCTCTATCGCACCAACTACGAGGCGACCAAGATCGCCATCTCGCGCGCCATGACCGGCAAGCCGACCGCCGACGAGCTGATCGCCAACCGCAAGACGGTGAAGCATTACGCGCTCGACGGCGTCATCGACTACTGAGAGATTGTTTCCTAACTCTACCCTGCCGGCCATCTGACGCGGCAGGGTGGGTTGTCCAACAATCTCCGCTCTGGTCGCTGGACCGCCGCTTAAGCCGCGCTGGCTGTGATTTTGGTGGCCGCAAGGGTCTATGGATGCGCGCATAGCCCTTTCGATCGCCAGAGTTCCTTGTTCATGAGCAGCACTTCCATATCCGCGCCGGCGATCCTCAGATCGCAACGCTGGGCGTTGGCCGCGCTGCTGCTTGGCGGCATCGTCATCGGCTGTTCGCCGATCTTCGTGCGGCTTTCCGAAGTCGGGCCGATGACCACGGCGTTCTGGCGCGTGGCGCTGGGAATGCTGCCGCTTCTCGGCTGGCAGGCCGCCAGCCAGTCGCGCGGCGAGGCCGATGCACGGCCCGCCGGCTTTTCCGATTACATCGCCCTTTGCGTGCCCGGCGTCATGCTGGCCGGCGACCTCGTCGCCTGGCACATTTCGCTTCACCTGACGTCGGTGGCCAATGCGACGCTGCTTGCCAACATGGCGCCGATCTTCGTGACGCTGGGCGGTTGGCTGCTTTTCCGCACGAAAATCAGCCGGATTTTCCTCACCGGGCTCGCTCTGGCGCTGGCCGGCGTCGTCATCCTCAAGGGCGGGCCGGCAGCCCTTGGTGGCGGCGACATCAAGGGCGATGTCATCGCCATCATCGCCGCGGTCTTCTATGCCGGCTACATCCTGTCGCTCGGAAAGGTGCGCAGCCGCTATTCGACGCTGACCGTGATGCTGTGGACGACCGGCTCGGCAGCCATCTGCATGCTGCCGCTGGCGCTGTTCTTCGAGGCCGGCTTCTGGCCCTATACGCTGTTCGGCTGGGCGATCCTGATCGGGCTTGCCTGGCTGTCGCACGCCGGCGGGCAGGGGCTGATCATCTTCGCACTGGCCTGGCTGCCGGCGGCCTTCTCGTCGCTGACGCTGCTGATCCAGCCGGTGGTGGCGACCATATTGGCCTGGCTCCTGCTCAGCGAGACGATCGGCATCATGCAGGCCGTCGGCGGGATCATCGTCCTTGCCGGAATACTGGTCGCGCGGCGCGGCTAGGCTGTGTCCGACATTCAGGTGATGGCTGGCTGCAAATGGCGATTTTATGCGCTTCCGGTGCTCACGTACCAAATGTATTTTTTAGCCGGCCTCGCGTCATCAAACTGCAATAAACAAAGCTTGATCGGCCTATCGATTGCATTAGACGGCGAAACGAATAAACAGGAATCTGAACCAGAATTCCTTTGAAAAGCCGTCGCGCCATGAAGCACCGAATCCTGTTCGGATCGTATCCGATTCCGCGCTTTGCCGGGGTGCCGAGCCACAATTTCATCGTCTGGGTCGATCCCGACGGGAAGCCGCTCTACGAGATCAATGGCGGGGCGAGCAATCCTGACGGCACCTTCAATTATTTTTCGATCTTCGGCCGGCTGACCGCCGTGGAAACCGACTATGCGCACAGCAATCTGGCATACTGCCCGGAATTCCATATCCGCCCGACGTCGCGCACCGTGCTGTTGCTGGAAGCGCCTCATCGCGAGGTCGCGGCGCGCTGGGCGCGGGGCATGAGGACGGTGAACCGCATCGCCGCTTCGGGCCTGCGCTATTCCTTCCTGACCCAGAACAGCAATTCGGTCGCCTCCGCTGTCGCGCGCGGCATGGACCTCGTCGTACCGCGCTCCTCTCTCGGACCGCTGCGCGCCCCCGGCGGACGCCGCCGGCTGGCGCTGGAGCCAATGGTGGCTTAACGGCATCTCTTCCTTCTCCCACAAGGGGAGAATACGTCGGCGCGTTTCATCATCGCCACCCTCCCTCATCCTGAGGTGCGAGCGAAGCGAGCCTCGAAGGACGCACCTGTTCATCGCCACGCCCTGCATCGCAGTCTGGCCATTGTCAAAGAGCCGGGAAAGACGGGCGGCCGAAATCTCGCTCATCTTTTGTATTTTCTGCGATCTTTCGACCGCCCGTCTCGGTGTCTGTCCCGAAGTCGGCCGGTCACAACGCCCGCTCCATGTACATTCCATGGACAAGACGCCGCGGCTTCTCCGCATGGTTTTGGGCAGTGGCATTTGCGCCGTGCTCGTTCCACGCCGACCTGTGTCGGGCCCTCGGGTCCCTGGCTACCACACCAAGGCGGGAGGTCACCGCCACTCCCCCTTGATCCCGGTTCCAGAACCCGGTCCCGCAGGAGCGATGGGGGATTATGCGGGAGGTGTTTTGGGTGGGGAAAGATTGGGCGAGAAAAAATGTGCGGGGTGAATGGAAACAATGGGTTGGCGGGAAATTGGGTGGAAATCTTTCCTCCACAGTTTCCGCTGGTTTCAGCTTCGGCAGTTCTGCACCGTGGCAGCCTTCACAGATGGTCCGGCATGGATCTGTCGCAAGAGCGACCCCCGCATGCGCTTCGCTCATGCTGCGCCCGGGATGACGAACGGCATGTTAGGTCTTCGCTAATCGTCAACGCTGGCTCGCGGCAGTTGCGTCTTTGGCCAGCAACAACGTTTGCGATTGGCTGCGACACCCCCTCTCTTCGTCATCCCGGGCGGAGCACGAGCGAAGCGAAGGGCGCAGACCCGGGGATCCATGCCGGAACGGAGAAGAGCCTCAGCGGTGCAGACTGCAACAGCGGCAAGACCGGGCCGTGCTTGACGATGCTGCGGCCAATGGGTCCCGGATAACCTCCGCTTCGCTACGGTTTCCGGGATGACGAATCGCGTGTTTGGCTCTCGCTAATCGTCAGCGCTGGCGCGCGGTAATTGCGTCTCTGGTATTAAACAACGTTTGCGATTAGCGGCGACACCCCCTCTCTTCGTCATCCCGGGCGGAGCGAAGCGGAGACCCGGGATCCATGCCGGAATGCAAAAGAGCTTCAGTGGTGCAGAACGCGTCGACATCAGGGCCGGGCCGCGCCAGACGATGCGCTGGCCAATGGATCCCGGATAGCCTCCGCGTCGTCCGGTTTCCGGGATGACGATGTCATGGTTGGCACCGCCAGTCACCAAGCCCGCCAAGTCACCTTTGCCTCACCATCAGATTCTTTACAGCACCCTGTCGGCTTGCTCGCAGCTCGTTCGTCTTAAGGATATCGACGGTCCGGCAGAGCGCCGGCAGACACACGGGAGACGACGATGAAGACAATGCTGATTGCAATGATCGCCACTGCAGCCGCCGCTTTTGCCGGCCCGCGCACCGCTGAAGCCGAGGAGGCGAAGCCCAGGACCGGTTATGTCGAGAACAATGGCGTGAATTACTATTACGAGATTCATGGCGAGGGCGAGCCGCTGCTGCTGTTGCATGGCGGGCTCGGTTCGATCGACATGTTCGCGCCGATCATGCCGGCGCTGACCGAGCACCGGCAGGTGATCGCTGTCGACCTGCAGGGTCATGGCCGCACGGCACTTGGCGAACGCGAGATCAGCCTGACGGCGCTGGGCGACGATATGGCGGCGGTGCTGAAGGAGCTCGGCTACGGCAAGGTCGACGTGCTCGGCTATTCCTTCGGTGGTGGCGTCGCCTTCCGGCTTGCCGTGCAGCATCCCGAGACCGTGCGCCGGGTGGCGCTGGTATCGGCGGGTTACGCGGCCAACGGCTTCTATGACGACATGCGCGTCCAGCAGGCGCAGGTCACGGCAGCCGCCGCCGACTTCATGAAGGACACGCCGATGTACAAGTCCTATGTCGCGGTAGCACCCAAGCCGGAGGACTTTCCAAAACTGCTCGGCCAGATGGGCAGCTTCATGCGCCAGGATTACGATTATTCCGAAGACGTCAAGACGCTGAAAATGCCGGTTATGATCGTGTTCGCCGACAGCGACATGTACAAGCCCGAGCATATCGTGAAGTTCTATCAGCTGCTTGGCGGCGGGCTGAAGGATGCCGGCTGGATGCGCGAGACCATGTCGCAGAACCGCCTGGCGATTATCCCCAACCGCACCCACTATGACGTCTTCTTCGCACCCGAACTGGTTTCGACCACGCTGCCGTTCCTCGACGGCCAGACCAAGGTCAAGACGTGGGACGAGGTGGTGGAAGAGGCGAAGAAGTAAGCAAGTTTTACGACGAAAAATGCCCGCGCGTCCGGAAGGAGGCGCGGGCATTTGCTTTAGTCGGGCTGGAATATGTGTGCGTAGAGATAGCTCAGGTTTCGCGCGGCTGTGGCGGTGAGGTGATCTGCATCGCGATACAGCGGGACGCCGTCGCGGGCGGCCGCGCAATGGCCGTTGCTGCAGAAGGCCGGAAGCGGATCGACGATCATCGCATCGTACTTCCTCGCATATGTCTCGATCGTGGAGCGGGCGAGTGCTTGTCTCTTCTCGACGTAACTCCATGGCGGCGCCACGTCCGCCGAGCCGCCTTTGATGGCAGCTTTCGCCAGGGCCTCGGGGATATTGCGGCCCATTTCCGGCACATCCATCACCAGGACGACTTTCGTGCCTTGCCGGGTCAGTTCCGCCAGAGTGCGGTCCAGCGCTGCGGCGATAGGTGCCGAATGATCTTCGAGTGAGGGCGATACCGAAGGATCGAAGTAGATACCCTGATTGGGAAGCTCGGCGTCGTGAACATATTTTGGCCAGTAGGCGACCAGAAAGACGAGCGGAATATGTTGCTCGGCAATCATATCGCGTATGGCCGCGTTGAATTCCCGGCATTTCTCGAAGAGGAGGGGATCAGACAGCTGCACGTCGAAGAGCGGAGGGCAGGATGGACGCGGGGCCGTCAGCCCACGCACGCCAGCCTGACTGGCCGCAGCGTCGATCGCCGGGCCCATCGCCTCTGCATGGGAGTCGCCCCAGACGAGGAATTTTGGCTCGCCGGAGTCGGTTTTTCCGATGTTGCAAAGCTTGCCCGATCGGACGTCCTCGGCGGATGCCTCCTGTCCTTTGCGGTCCGGGGAACATCCGGGCCCCGAAAAGCGGGCGACGTCATATTTGGCGCTATAAATCCGCTGCGCGATCTCAGGCAGGCGCTCGGGCACGCCCTGTTTTTCCACGACGATATCGCCGAGTATCACGGACGCCACCACAGCCGCGATCGCGCCTGCAAACAGCGGTCTTCGGCTGATGAAACCGGACTGATTGCGAAAGGGGCGCTCGATGAAGCGCCACGACAATATGGCAGCCGCGATCGCTCCGAGAACAACCAGCACGCCCTGCACCGGGGAGAGTTCCGGCCACACCAGATAACGCGTGAAGACGATGGCGGGCCAGTGCCAGAGATACAGCGAATAGGAGATCAGTCCGATGAACACCATGGGCCGGGCAGTCAGCAGCCGGCCGGCGGGGCCATTGGTTGCATGGCCATGAATGACGAGCGCTGCGCCTATGCATGGAACCAGCGCGGCAAGGCCCGGAAATGGCGTGCTGTCGTCAAAGGCGATGACCGCATAGACGATCAGGAGAATTCCCAACGCGGCCACTGCCTCGCGGGCCGGCCGGCTGCGGACGGCAGGGAGGACGTTGAAGGCTAGAAGCGAGCCGAGCAGCAGCTCCCAGATACGGAATTGCGTCAGGTAGAATGCCGAGACGGGGTTCGTGTGCACGGCCCATACGCTTGCCGCCAGCGATGCAATGAGCAGCGTGAGCAGTATCGGCGCGATGTAGCGGCGGGCAAACCTGCCGAGCAGGATCAGGACCAGGGGAAAGAAGATGTAGAACTGTTCTTCGACAGCCAGCGACCAGGTGTGAACCAGCGGCTTCATCTGGGTGCCGATGTCGAAATAGCCGCTTTCCCTTTCGAACTGGAAGTTCGAGGTGAAGAAGGCGGCGGCACGGAGACTGCGGGCAAAGTATTCGAATTCCGCCGGCATGAAGAAGAGCCATGCCATGATGCCGCAAGCCGCAAACATCGCGAAAAGTGCAGGGAAGATGCGGCGGATCCGGCGCTCGTAGAAGCGCAGGAGATTGAATTCACCTCGGATGATTTCCCGCATGATCAGGGATGCCATCAGGTATCCGGAAATCACGAAGAACACGTCGACGCCGACGAACCCGCCTTTGAAGCCAGGGATTCCGGCGTGATAGAGAACGACCGGCAGAATTGCGATGGCACGCAGGCCGTCAATGTCCGCACGATATCGCAGATGCCCGGCTTGCCGGTCGAGGATTGGCGTCCGGACCGTGCCGGGCGCGACAGCAACATTCACCCAAATCTCTCCTGGAAACATGCGGGGGCGGAGAGGCTTCTGTTCCTGAAATGTGACTTCAGGTGGGCAGAAGCCTTGCGTTGCCACTGCTTAGCGGCAAATACACGGCAAAAGCGGCGGTTCGGTGTCGTCCGATCTGAGCGGACTTGTGCAATGCAACAACACCGTGCCAGAATTTTTGTCGAGTCTATTTTGGATGTTTCTGCGCGGCTTGCCTGGCGCTAAGAGATCGTTGAGCCTCAACTCGCTGGCTTCTCCACCGCTTGCGCTCGGGTATTGGGCGTCCATCAAGGCGTCCGAAGCGTCGCCAATTCTATGAAATTTGGAAAGAAAAATGAGCCGTTTCTGGAGCAGCCTGACCCACGAGCTGAAGCCATACGTACCGGGCGAACAGCCCCGCATGGCGGATCTGGTCAAGCTCAACACCAATGAAAGTCCGTTTGGTCCTTCGCCGCGCGTGCTGGAAGCAATACGCGGCGAGGCGGCCGATACGCTGCGGCTGTATCCGGACCCGCAGGCCGTCGCGCTGCGGGCTGCCTTGGCCGCCTATCACAAGGTGCAGCCTGAACAGGTGTTCGTCGGCAACGGTTCGGACGAGGTGCTGGCGCACGTCTTCGCTGCCCTGCTGAAGCATGATGCGCCGCTGCTGTTTCCCGACATCACCTACAGTTTCTACCCGGTCTATTGCCGCCTGTTCGGCATCGCCAGCGAGGCCGTTCCGCTCGATCCGGCCATGCAGATCCGCCTTGCCGACTATCGCCGGCCGGCGGGCGCGATCATCATGCCCAATCCGAATGCGCCGACAGGGATTGCGCTGTCACGGGCAGAGATCGTCACCCTGCTGGAGGATCATCCCGACGCGCCCGTGGTGATCGACGAGGCCTATGTGGATTTCGGCGCCGAGTCTGCGGTTCCGCTGGTCGCCGCACATCGGAACCTTCTGGTGGTTCAGACGATGTCCAAGTCGCGGGCTCTGGCGGGCTTGAGGGTCGGCTATGCGATTGGCGATGCCGAGCTGATCGAGGCGCTCAACCGGGTGAAGGACAGCTTCAACTCCTATCCTCTCGGCCGGCCCGCCCAGGCCGGCGCCATCGCCTCGCTGGAGGACGAAGCCTATTTTCAACAGAGCCGGCTTCGCGTGATCGAAGGCCGCGAGCGGCTGAACCGCGGGCTGGTGGGGCTTGGCTTCGACGTACTGCCGTCCGCGGCCAATTTCGTTTTCGCGCGTCATCCCGCGCATGAGGGGGCGGCACTGGCCGCCGCGCTGCGCCAACGGGCGGTAATCGTGCGCCATTTTCCAGCGCCGCGCATCTCTGACTACCTGCGGATAACCGTGGGCACGGAAGAGCAGATCGACCGGCTGTTGTCGGCTCTGTCGGAGATACTGGGCAGTTAGCGCCGCTTCTCGCGGCTGCCCTTCAAGGAACCGTGCAGATCGTCGAGCGCGTCAGGAACCGCTTCTCGCGACCATTGTCGAGCGAGAACATGCCGCCGCGTCCGGGCACGACGTCGATAATGAGATCGGTGTGTTTCCACACCTCGAATTGCGAGGCGCTGATATAGACCGGCGTCTCGCCGATCATGCCCAGAAGCACGTCCTGATCGCCGACGATGAAGTCGTTGCGCGGGTAGCACATGGGTGAGGAGCCGTCGCAGCAGCCGCCGGATTGGTGAAACAGCACCGGACCGTGATCGGCGATGATTTCGGCCAGGAACGCTTGCGCTTCCGGGGTGGATGATACCTTTCCCAGAGAGATTTTTTCCAGCATGAGATTCCTCCCTGACGAAAAGATAGAGCGGCGTGGCCGTTTCGACCACGCCGCCGTACGCCTTAGATCGCCGTGCGTCCATTCGGACGCACAAAGGACGATCTAACACTTTGAATGAGCATCGGAATATTCCGAAAACCGGTTCCACTTTTCGGTCCGATGCTCAGGAGGCGATCAGAAGAAGCCGAGCTTCTTCGGGCTGTAGCTGACCAGCATGTTCTTGGTCTGCTGGTAGTGGTCGAGCATCATCTTGTGCGTTTCGCGGCCGATGCCGGACTGCTTGTAGCCGCCGAAGGCCGCATGTGCCGGATAGGCGTGGTAGCAGTTGGTCCAGACGCGACCGGCCTGGATGGCGCGGCCGAAGCGATAGGCACGCGTGCCGTCGCGGGTCCAGATGCCGGCGCCGAGGCCATAGAGCGTGTCGTTGGCGATCGACAGAGCCTCGTCGTCGTCCTTGAAGGTCGTGACCGAAACCACCGGCCCAAAGATCTCTTCCTGGAAGACGCGCATCTTGTTGTGGCCCTTGAAGATCGTCGGCTTGACGTAGTAGCCGCCAGCCAGATCGCCGGGCAGGTGGTTCTGTTCGCCGCCGGTCAGCACTTCCGCGCCTTCCTGGCGGCCGATGTCGAAATAGCTCAGGATCTTTTCAAGCTGTTCGCTGGACGCCTGTGCGCCGATCATCGTGACCGGGTCGAGCGGGTCACCCTGGACGATCGCCTCGACGCGCTTCAACGCCTTTTCCATGAACTTGTCATAGATCTTCTCGTGCACCAGCGCGCGGCTGGGGCAGGTGCAGACCTCGCCCTGGTTGAGCGCGAACATGACGAAGCCTTCGATGGCCTTGTCGAGGAAATCGTCATCCTCGGAGGCAACATCCTGGAAGAAGATGTTGGGCGACTTGCCGCCGAGTTCGAGAGTCACCGGGATGAGGTTCTGGCTGGCATATTGCATGATCAGCCGGCCGGTCGTCGTCTCGCCGGTGAAGGCGATCTTGGCGATGCGCGGTGACGAGGCCAGCGGCTTGCCGGCTTCGAGGCCGAAGCCGTTGACGATGTTGAGCACGCCTTCCGGCAGGATATCGCCGATAAGGTCGGCCCAGAGCATGATCGTGGCAGGCGTCTGTTCAGCCGGTTTCAGAACAACGCAGTTGCCGGCGGCCAGTGCCGGCGCGAGCTTCCAGCAGGCCATGAGAAGCGGGAAGTTCCACGGAATGATCTGGCCGACGACGCCGAGCGGTTCATGGAAGTGGTAGGCGACGGTATCGTCGTCGATCTGCGAGAGGCTGCCTTCCTGGGCCCGCAATGCGCCGGCGAAATAGCGGAAATGGTCGATGGCGAGGGGAACGTCGGCTGCCGTCGATTCACGGATCGGCTTGCCGTTGTCCCAGGTCTCGGCCAGAGCGAGGAGGTCGAGGTTCTCCTCCATGCGGTCGGCGATCTTGAGCAGCATGTCGGCGCGGGTCGCTGCGGCAGTCTTGCCCCAAGCGTCCTTGGCCTTGTGGGCGGCGTCAAGTGCCGCTTCGATGTCGGACGCATCAGAGCGCGCGACTTCGCCGAGCGGACGGCCGGTCACAGGCGAGATGTTCTCAAAATATTTTCCGGATTTGGGCGCGACCCATTTGCCGCCGATGAAGTTGTCGTAGCGCTTGGCGAAGGGAACCTTGGCCGTGCGGGAAAATTCAACCTTGTTCATGTCTTCCTCCCGAGAAGCGACGCCGCAGGATGTGGCGTTTCGAGAGGCAGGATCGGCGCTGCTTCATGCGTTGTCAGCCCGGGCAGGCGCGATCGCAGCCGCTTAGTGTCGCAAGACTGCGACACCTCGAAGGCACAAAATCAATGCGTGCGCGATACGTCGAGGCGCTTCAGCTTGCGATGCAGCGTGGCGCGGCTGATGCCCAGCACTTGTGCTGCGGCGGTGACGTTGCCGTCGGCGCGGGCAAGCGCCCGCTGCAGGACGCTGCGTTCGGCATGGGCGAGGTTTTCCGGCTCGCCGCGTGTCGCGCCGAACAGATCGACTGCCGGGAGAGGGCGCGTCAGGCAATCCGGCGTGATGCCGAGCGCCTGACGGGCGGAGCGCGTCGCACCGACCACGAGATCGTCGGCATCGACCGCAACAAGTGCACCGACACTCTTGTCGATCGTCGGTGCAAGCAGAATGCGCGCCGTGGGGAACGATAAGCGGAAATTCTCAGCCTCGATGCGGCGCGCGGCGTCGATGACTGCCATCGAGATCAGGTTGGCAAAGCCTTCCGTCAGGTCTGCGCGGCAGGAGGATACGTCGAGTGCGGCGACCAGATTGCCCTCATGATCGTAGATCGGGGCGGTGGTGCAGCTGAGCGCGGTGTTGCGCGTGAAAAAATGCTGGTCGCGGTGGATGGTTAGCGCGCGCTGCTCGACGAGACAGGTGCCGATGCCGTTGGTGCCTTCGCTGTCCTCGCTCCAGACCGAGCCGGTCCACAGGCCCCAGGAGTGGAATGTCTCGTCGTCGGATGGCGCACCGCGGCGCTCGACGGGTACGCCGTCCCGGTCGGCCAGAAGCACGCAGCAACCGACGCCGCCGACGGCCAGATAGAGCCTGTCCAGACTGGGGCCTGCAGCGGCAAGCAGCGGTTCGATCTTCTGTCGCGCTTCCCTCAGCTCCGTCTCGGTCAGGCGCCTGGGGGATTTTCGTTCTGCCGGATCGAGCTGATGCAAGGACGAGGAACGCCGCCACGAAGCGACCAGAGCGGATTTCGCTGCGGCGTCCGAAGTGATCGCGGCCTGGATGCGGTCTGCATGATGGGCGGGTAAGTGTCCGACCATTATTTCCTCCCGAAACTTTAGCCTCTTCTCCTCTGCCTGGATCCGGCGCCCTCCCGGGCCGTATCTTGGTCGCAAGCGATGTTTTGCTTTGCCGACCCCTTGCACGTCAATTCATAGAAAGGATGATGTCCCTGGGCCTCTTCACCGGTCACGAGGTCAGTTGACAGCCGGAGCTGCACGCATGGTTCTCAGTTCGGTGCCTTCGCGCAGTGCCATGCCGAGCGACTGGCACATGTTGGGCTTTGTCGAGAATGAAACTTCGAAGCCGTGCCCGGTGGTGAATGTCACGATGATCTGCGAGCCGTCCGACGCCGTCTCGATCTGCCAGCTATCCAGCGGAAAGGTGTAGCGCAGGCTGTTGTCGCTGTATTTTTTCCGGATCGCATCCTTCAGCAGACGCGGCAGCGTCATGGCTATTGCGCAGGCGTCTGCCGCCGACACCTTCAGGTCGACAGCTTGGCCGTTGCCGTCGATCAAGCCCAGCGAAATCGTGTCGCCGCCTTCCGTGACAGAGCAGGTCGTCAGCGCCCGGGCATCGATCTTCATGAAGGCCTCTCTTTCTATCCAGAAAAATATAACGGGACTCCAGCGTGATGTACAAGAAGCAATTTAACTGTGTTTGAAAGCCAATTTTCAATCGACGTTTCCGTCATGGTGCGCTTGATCGATATATCTATTAAAACATAACAATATGAGTGCTAAATGCCACAATCGGGCGGCTGGTCTTCGTCAGAGCGGCAGGCCACAATGTCCATGTGCCAGCGCTCTCCAAACAAGGGAAGGAAAAACCCGATGAAAATCAGTGCCCGCAATATCCTGAAAGGGAAGGTCGTCAAGATCACCAAGGGTGCGACGACCTCGCATGTCGAAATCGATATCGGCGGCGCGATCGTCACCTCCTCGATCACCAATGCGGCGGTGGATGATCTCAAGCTTGAAACCGGCAAGCAGGCCTATGCCGTCATCAAGGCTTCCGACGTGATGGTCGGCGTCGACTGAGGCATGGTTCGGGAAAACGAGATCAGGCCGAGCGAGGTGGCGGTGAGCCCGCCGCCCGCGACCGATGCCGGACTGGTCTTCATCGGGCGGATCAGCACGCCGTGGACGTCTCGCCTGATGACGCCGCGTCAGGGCAGGGCGGACGGCCCGGTCTGCCGGATCGAGATTTTCGAGCCGTGGGTCGAAGCGCTGGACGGCGTCGAGGAATTCGAGCGGCTGGAGGTGCTTTACTGGCTGCATCAGTCGCGGCGCGATCTGGTGAAGCAAAGCCCTGCCAATGATGGCGCCGCGCGCGGGACTTTCGCGCTGCGATCGCCCGTGCGGCCGAACCCGATCGGCACCTCGATCGTGACGTTGGTCGGCGTGGAGGGCTCGACGCTGCTGGTCCGCGGCATGGACTGCCTCGACGGCACGCCGCTCATTGACCTCAAGCCCGACCGGACGCTTTTCACCCCGATCGCCCCGCCGCAGCCGGGCGATTTCGAGACAGGCTAGCAGGATCAGTCGGCAGCAGAGCAAGGCCAGCTTGCCGGGACAGACAGGCCGGCTGGCAGCTTCGTGGTGCTGTCACCGCAAGCCAGGTCGACCTGTCCCTGCTGCAGATTTTTTGCCGCCGACAGGTCTACACCTTCGATTCGTGTCAGAAACATAAAGGCGCGGTCGAAGTCTATCGGCCCCTCGAAGACCGAGCCGACGAAGCTGGCGCGCGAAAGATTGGCCATGGGAAAACGGGTGCCGGTGAGCACAGCCTTGTCGAAACTGGCGCGGCCGAGCTCGGCCTTCTCGAAATCGGCGCCGGTAAGACGCGCATTGCTGAAATTGGTTCGCTGCAATTCGGAGCTGGCAAATGAAGCGTTTTCGGCCGAAACGTCCGAGAAATCACAGCGATAGCCTTCGACCTTGGCGAGATTTGCCTTGTCGGCGTTGGCCGAGGCAAGCGAAGCGCGCACCAAGGTCGCCTTTTCCAGATTCGCCGACTTGAGATTGGAGCCGCTGAGGTCGGTCTGCGAGAAATCGGTATCAGACAGGTTGGCGTTTTCGAGATTGCTGCTGCCGAGTATCAGCTGCTTCTTGTTGCAGCCGCTCCAGTTCATTCCGGCCACCGGCGAGCTTCTGCAATCCTGCGCGCGAGCCGGGAATGCCGACGCCGCAATCGTTGCGGAAAAGACCAAGGCACAAAGAGCAAGAGAGCGAAAAGCGCTTGCAGGCCCAGGCCGGATAAAACGAAAGGGGCTTGGGAGCGGGGCACCCATATCGGCATGACAAGTATGCTCGGCGCTCAGCGTATTCATCTCATTGCTCCGAGATTCGATGTCGTTTCAGGTGCCAGCGCATAATGTGGGTGTCCCGGAGAGTCCACTCAAGATGCAACTTCGACGCTATTCCATCCGACCGTGCCCTGCAATCGATTGGCGTCCTTGCCGGGCTTATCGAAGCGTTCCAGATGCGACGAAAGTTCCATCTGAGACGGGCTGAAGATGCCGTCTCAACTGCTTTAAAGCTAAAAGATAGTCTATTGACATATAGATATGCCCTGCATAGCTTTCGCCCGAGCTGATACCGGTCTGCGAAGTTGAGGACAAGCTGACGGTGGATGCTGGCTGAGATAGCGGCTCAGTCGGCCAGCTTGTTTGACCAAGTGGAGGAAACCAATGAAATTCTTGCGCCTTGCGATCTCCGCGGCGGTATCGGCCATTGCCCTAGGCACGGCCGCTGCAGAACCTGTGAAAATCGCTTTCCTGACGCCGAAGACCGGGCCGCTGGCCTTTATCGGCGCCATGTACGATCCCACGATCAACTTCGTCCAGAAACCATTCAACGAAGCCGCCGGCGAAACCGGCAACACGCTGGACATTGCCGTTTACGATGATTCCGGAACCACGCAGGGTGCTGCGGATCGCTTCAAGCAGGCGATCGCCGACGGTGCGCGCGTCTTCATCGGTGCAGGAACTTCGCCTTTGGCTGCACAGAACCTGGCGGATATCCGGCGCTGGAACCAGCGCAATCCGGATGATCCGGCCATGCTGCTCATCGTCGGCTCGGAAGGATCGAACTTCATCGGTTCCGATTGCGACTTCTATTCCTTCCACTTCACGACAACACCCTTCATCCGGCAGAACGCCTTGGCAAAGGTCATGAAGGACGAAGGGTCGCTGGGTGAAAAGGTCTACTCGCTCCAGCCCGACTACACGATGGGCCGCGAGATGGAGGCGGCGGTCGGGCAAAATGCTGAGGCCTACGGCTACAAGGTTGTCGGTCAGACGCGCCACGACGTCTTCAAGATCAAGGATTTTTCGCCGTTCATCGAGAAAGTTCGCGCCACCGCGCCCGACACGATCTTTACGGCAAGCAGCGGAAGCGATCTGCGTCTCATCCTCCAGGCGGCATCGGCCTCTGGATTGAAGGCGCGTTTCGCGAGCACCTTCCTTGACGAACCCGGGAACCTGGCCGCCGCAGGCGCGTCTGCGCTTGATAGCCACAGCGCACAACTGTTCAACGCCGAAGCAAGCGGCGAAGCTGGCGAGAAATATCGTGCTGCATTCAACGCAGCTGCTGGCCGTGACCCTGTCGCGTATATGAACAACAGCGTTCAGACGCTGAGCATGCTGAGCGCTGCGATCACCGCGCGGCCAAAGGCGGACAAGGTCGCGGTCAACGACCTCGCCAAGTCCCTGGAAACCGTGCAGGTCGACTGGCCCCACGGCAAGCTTTCGATGCGTGCCGAGGATCATCAGATCCAGCTGCCATTGGTCATCACCAAAGTTTCGAAGAACGCTCGCGACAAGGTGGATGGCACCGATATGGGGTTCGAGCCGGTCAAGGTCCTGAGTGCTGAAGAAACGTCGCTTCCGGTCAGCGCCGACTGCAAAATGAAGCGGCCCTGATCCATCGTAAGAAATTGCGGACGGGAGCCCTCACTCCCGTCCGTTTTGCGCTATGCCGGCAGGCATCTCATAAAATCAGCTGATGCGGCATGAACCGCGCTCAGAATCGGTCGTGCAAAGATGCTCCAGATTGGCGATTGCCGAATTGTCTCGGTCCTCGAGCAGGAGTTCGAGCCGCGTGTCGACTTTCTGTTTCCAGAACTGGATCTCGCTTCTCTTGCTGGAGAGCAGAGCTGGCTGGAACCATCGCATCTGGATTTTTCGAGCGGTGTCGTCCGGCTTGCGATTCAAAGCTTCATTGTCAAAGTGGATGGCCTGACCATTGTCGTCGATACCGGCATCGGCGAAGAAAAGCCGCGGCATCGTCCAGAATGGCACCGGCGAAAGAATACAGGTTTTCTCGATAGCCTTGGCGAACATGGTGCTGCGCCGGAGACCGTCGATCTGGTTGTCTGCACCCATATCCATGTCGATCATGTCGGCTGGAATACGCGATGGATAGACGGCATTTGGCAGCCTACCTTCCCGAATGCGCGCTATCTTATCCCCTTGATCGAGCGCGACCATATGCGCGCTCAAGCCGAGCCGCCCTCATATTATGCGGATAGTGTGGCGCCGCTTCCCGACACTCTGGTCGAATGGATCCAACCGTATCATGAGATCTGCCCGGGACTGACGCTGGTGCCTCTGCCGGGACATTCGCCGGGCATGGTTGGGCTCAGGATAGAGCGAGAGGGAATGAAGGCCATGCTCTGTTCGGACGCATTGCATAGTCCCTTCCAGCTTCGCCTTCCCGAAGTTTCGAGCTCGTTGTGCTCGGACGCCAGTCTGGCGCGGACGACACGCCGCGCACTGCTGTCCGAGTGCGCCGCAGAGGATATGTTGCTGGTTCCTGCCCATTTGCGCGAGCACGCCGCAATCCGGGTGCATAGGGACGGCAACGTGTTCCAGCCGGAATTTGTTTATTTCGTCGGTTGAGGCCAGGGGGAGGCGGGTGCGATTTTTCTGAGTTATCCAGAAATGAACAGGCCCCGCGGTTACGCGGGGCCTGTTCATTTGTCTTGGTCAACTACAAGCTGCTAGCAGCCATCGCCGCGGCGCGGGCTATTCCTTCTCACGAGCACCCGCTCGTCGCGCCACACGTGTCGCATTTTTCACACGTGCCGTTCCGCACCATCGTAAAGTTCTGGCATTCCGAGCAGGAGTTGCCGGTGTAGCCTTGCATCATCGACTTCATGCGGCGGTCGGCGGCTTTGGCCTTGGCCACTTCGTTTGCGGCAGCTTCGGTGAAGAGGGCGGCAGCTGGTGAGGTGTCCTCGATTGCGGCTTCCTCGGCCAGTTCCTTGGCGCGCTCTTCATAGTCGCGCTTGAAGGCGGTTGCTTCCTCGCGCAGTTCCGCCATGACCGGCTTCAGCGCGGTCACTGTTGCGCTGCTGGTGGCGAGCGCCCGCACGTTGGAGCCGGAAAAGGCGGTCGGGGCGACCTTGGCGGGCTGGCTGCCGGGCGCGCCGGCAAAGCCCTTCGGGTCGGCCGAGCCGATGCCGGAGACGACTTTCAGCGGGGCGCCGCGGGTCAGGCCCTTGGAGACGGCCTGCGCACGGCCTTCCGAAATGCCGCGCCCGAGCGAGGTGTTGGAAAAGTCCGACGTGTCGACATGGGCAAGGTCGCTGCGGTCGAGATAGGAGACGGCCAGTTCGCGGAACACATAGTCGAGGATCGACGTGGCGTTCTTGATCGCGTCGTTGCCGACGACCATGCCGGCCGGCTCGAACTTGGTGAAGGTGAAGGCCTCGACATATTCGTCCAGCGGCACGCCATATTGCAGGCCGAGCGAGATGGCTATGGCGAAGTTGTTCATCATGGCGCGGAAGGCAGCGCCTTCCTTGTGCATGTCGATGAAGATCTCGCCGAGGCGGCCATCGTCGAACTCGCCGGTGCGCAGATAGACCTTGTGGCCGCCGACGACTGCCTTCTGGGTGTAGCCCTTGCGGCGGTTCGGCAGCTTTTCGCGGTCGCGGTAGAGGCGTTCGACCACGCGCTCGACGATCTTTTCGGTGACCGTCACGGCCTGTGCTGCTGCCGGTGCGGCGAGCAGGGCCTCGATCACGTCATCCTCGTCCTCTTCATCATCGGCGAGCAGCGAGGCGTTGAGCGGCTGGGAGAGCTTGGAGCCATCGCGGTAGAGCGCGTTGGCCTTCAGCGCCAGCTTCCAGGACAGCATGTAGGCTTCCTTGCAGTCCTCGACGGTCGCCTCGTTGGGCATGTTGATGGTCTTCGAGATCGCACCCGAGATGAAGGGCTGGGCGGCAGCCATCATGCGGATGTGGCTTTCGACCGAGAGATAGCGCTTGCCGATCTTGCCGCAGGGGTTGGCGCAGTCGAACACCGGCAGGTGTTCGTCCTTGAGGAAGGGCGCGCCTTCCAGCGTCATCGCACCGCAGATGTGGATGTTGGCGGCCTCGATCTCCTTCTTGGAGAAGCCGAGCGCAGGCAGGATCTCGAACGAGAAATCGTTGAGCTGCTCGTCGGTGAAGCCGAAGGTCTCCTTCACCCAGTCGGCGCCGAGCGTCCACTGGTTGAACACGAACTTGATGTCGAAGGCCTGCTTGAGCGCGGCGTTCAGTGCTGCGATCTTGTCGTCGGTGAAGCCCTTGGCGCGCAGCGAGCCGGGGTTGATTCCGGGCGCCTGATTGAGATTGCCATGGCCGACCGCGTAAGCCTCGATCTCGGCGATCTGGCTTTCGGAATAGCCGAGCGTGCGCAGCGCCTCGGGAACGGCGCGGTTGATGATCTTGAAATAGCCGCCGCCGGCGAGCTTCTTGAACTTCACCAAAGCGAAGTCGGGCTCGATGCCGGTGGTGTCGCAATCCATGACGAGGCCGATCGTGCCGGTCGGCGCAATCACGGTCGCCTGGGCATTGCGGTAGCCATGCTCCTCGCCGAGCTCGATGGCGCGGTCCCAGGCGGCGCGGGCATGCGTCACCAGTTCCTGCTGCTTGAGGTCGGAAGCGACCAGCGGCACCGGATTGACGGCGAGCTTCTCGTAGCCGTCCTTGTCGCCATAGGCAGCGCGGCGATGGTTGCGCATGACGCGCAGCATGTTGGCGGCATTGCGGTCGTAATCGGCGAAGGCGCCGAGTTCGGAGGCCATTTCGGCCGAGGTGGCGTAGGCGATGCCGGTCATGATGGCGGTGAGTGCTGCACCGATGGCGCGGCCTTCGTCGGAGTCATAAGGAATGCCGGAGGTCATCAGCAGGCCGCCGATATTGGCGTAGCCGAGGCCGAGCGTGCGGTATTCGTAGGAGAGCCTGGCGATTTCCTTGGACGGGAACTGCGCCATCATCACCGAGATCTCGAGCACCATGGTCCACAGGCGCACGGTGTGCTCATAGGCAGAGATGTCGATCGTGCCGTCCGCGTTGCGGTAGGGCAGGAGGTTGATGGAAGCGAGGTTGCAGGCCGTGTCGTCGAGGAACATGTATTCCGAGCACGGGTTGGAGCCGCGGATCGGGCCGGCCGCCGGCGAGGTGTGCCAGTCGTTCATCGTCGTGTTGAAGTGCAGGCCCGGATCGGCAGACGCCCATGCGGCGTGGCCGATCTTTTCCCACAGGTCGCGCGCCTTGAGCGTCTTCATGACGCGGCCGTCCTTGCGGGCGGTCAGGTTCCAGTCGCCATCGGTCTCGACGGCGCGCAGGAAGTCGTCCTTCAGCGAGACGGAGTTGTTGGAGTTCTGGCCCGAAACGGTGAGGTAGGCTTCCGAATCCCAGTCGGTGTCGTAGGTCTTGAAGTCGATGGACTTGTAGCCCTGCTTGGCGAACTGGATGACGCGCTTGACGTAGTTTTCCGGAACGGAATTCTTCTTGGCCGCCTTGATCTCGCGCTTCAGCGCCGGGTTCTTCAGCGGGTCGAAGCAGTCGCCATTGTCGGCTTCGCAGTTGATGCAGGCCTTCATGATGGCAGCGAGGTGGTTACGGACGATCTTGGAGCCGGTGACGAGCGAGGCGACCTTCTGCTCCTCGTTCACCTTCCAGTCGATATAGGCCTCGATATCGGGGTGATCAGCATCGACCACCACCATCTTGGCGGCGCGGCGCGTGGTGCCGCCCGACTTGATCGCGCCGGCGGCGCGGTCGCCGATCTTGAGGAAGCTCATCAGGCCGGACGACTTGCCGCCGCCGGAAAGCTTTTCGCCTTCGCCGCGCAGCATGGAGAAGTTGGAGCCGGTGCCGGAGCCATATTTGAACAGGCGCGCCTCGCGCACCCACAGGTCCATGATGCCGCCTTCGTTGACGAGGTCGTCGGCAACCGACTGGATGAAGCAGGCATGCGGCTGCGGGTGTTCATAGGCCGACTTGGACTTGGTCAGCTTGCCGGTGAAAGGATCGACATAGAAATGGCCCTGGCCGGGGCCGTCGATGCCATAGGCCCAGTGCAGGCCGGTGTTGAACCACTGCGGCGAGTTCGGGGCGACGCGCTGGGTGGCGAGCATGTAGGAGAGCTCGTCCTTGAAGGCGCGGGCGTCGTCTTCGGACTTGAAGTAGCCGCCCTTCCAGCCCCAATAGGTCCAGGTGCCGGCGAGACGGTCGAAGACCTGGCGGGCATCGATCTCGGAACCGTAGCGTTCATCTGCGGGCAGGGCGGCAAGGGCTGCCTCATCGGGCACCGAGCGCCAGAGGAAGGAAGGAACGTCGTTTTCCTCGACCTTCTTCAGCCGGGCGGGCACGCCGGCCTTGCGGAAATACTTCTGGGCAAGGATGTCGGCGGCGACCTGCGAGAACTGCGCCGGTACGTCGATGTTGTCCAGGCGGAAGACCACCGAACCGTCAGGGTTCTTGATCTCGCTCAGCGCCTTGCGGAATTCGATCTCCGCGTAAGCCGATTGTCCGTCCTTGGTGAAACGCCGCTCGATGCGCATTTGTCCGTTCCTCAGTCCCTATATATAGCACCTATCCACAGGAAACCCTCGCAGTTTCCGCATGAAGGCGCATGCCCGTTCAATTCCGGCTTTCACTGGGAAAGCCGGGGTCCCCGGCCTTCGTTCCCGCCAAGGTCGCCGTTATGCCAAATCCCCTGGCAGGCAACCCACTTTCGGCGAGACCGGAAGGCCTCAATCCAACACTTGGCTGTGATTCCTCTCGTCGAGAGAGTTGCACACTAGCTAGTGTTGGAGCCTGATCGCAAACACTAAATATAGTGTTAAACAGTTATTTATTCCAGTGTCACACAGGCATGCTACGCGACAAAATTCACGGCAGAACGCGTGCGAAAGCCCACCGTCGAAACGGGGCAAAATCCGCCAGAACGCATGCTAATCCGGGAAAAAAGACCGGTTCAAAGAACCCGCCGGCCGCACCCTAAACAAGGACACGTGGCCCATAAAAGACGACTCGGATTTCATCGTCAAGGATTCGTTTCTGTAAGTTTTATGACCCCAACATCTTGTGTGTCACTTATGTGGATAGTGGGGAGAATAAATGCCGGAAAAGCGCGGCTCCGCGGTTTTGCCCAAACCGCCCGAAAAAACATCTTGCTATTGCTTGCCGCCTGGCGGCCGCACCCAATTACGCACCCAGGTGGCCGAATCGCTGACGGCGCGTGTGTGTCGCGTCTTCAGGAAACGGCGCCGAGCAGGGCGAATATCGTTGCTGCCAGCAGGGCCGAAGCCGGCACGGTGGTTGCCCACGCCATGACGATGGTCCTGACATGGGCGCGGCGCACCAGGCGGCGGCGGGTGATCTCTTCGTTCGACGGTCCCTTGCGCGGGTTGTCGTCGTCGTCCTCGTCATCCTCGGCCGATTCGTTTTTCGATCCCGCCTTGCCGGTCTTCTTCAATTGCCTGCGGCGCTCGAGATAGGCACGGCGATGCTTTGAATTCTCGATGTACCATTCGCGGAAGAAGCCGACGCCGAAGACGGCGCCCACGGCAATATGCGTCGAGGATACCGGCAGGCCGAACCACGAGGCGACGATGACGATGATCGCCACGGCAAGCGCCACCGAGAAGGCGCGCATCGGGTTGAGCTTGGTGATCTCGCCGCCGACGACCCGCACCAGCTTGGGCCCGTAGAGCAGCAGGCCGCAGGAAATGCCGAGCGCGCCGATGAGCATGACCCAGAAGGGAATGTTGACGACGTCTGCCACCGCGCTCTTTCTGGCTGCATCGACGATCGCCGCCAGCGGCCCGACCGCGTTGGCGACGTCGTTGGCGCCATGAGCGAAGGACAGAAGTGCTGCGGAGCCGATCAGGGGCAGCCGGAAAAGTTTTCTTAGCGAGCGGTTGCGGTTCTCCAGGCCTTGCGATTGCGCCAGCACGGACCGGTGGGAGAGCGCCCAGGCAAGCAGAAAGCAGGCGATGCCGACCAAAGCCGTTACCCCTGCACCTGCACCGGGAAAGAGCTTCGTCACGAGATAGGTGGCGAAAGAGCCGGCCATCAAGGCGATCAGCAGCGGAACCCAGCGCCTAGCGGCGGCGATCTTGTCGTCCTGATAGATGATCGCGGTTTTGATGAAGGCCTGGAAGACGATCGCGACGGCTGCGCCAAGGATAGGGGTCACGACCCAGCTCGTCGCTATGGTGGTCATCGACAGCCAATCGACGGCACCGAGGCCGGCGGCTGCCGCGCCTGCTCCGACCACGCCGCCGACGATAGAGTGGGTGGTCGACACCGGTGCGCCGATCCAGGTGGCGAAGTTGATCCACAGCGCCGAAGAGACGAGGCCGGCCAGCATAAGCCGGATCAGCACCGCAGGATCGGAAACGACCTCGGGCTGGATGATGTTGGACGAAATCGTGGCGACAACAGCGTCGCCGGCAATCAGGGCGCCTGCCGTTTCGAAGATGGCAGCGATGATCAGCGCGCTGACCATGGTCATGGCCTTGGCGCCGACGGCAGGGCCGACATTGTTGGCGACGTCGTTGGCGCCGATGTTCATGGCCAGATAGGCCGCCATTGCCGCCGCGATCACCACGACGATAGCCTGCGGTTGACCGAAGACGTAGATCGCTGCCGCGGAAGCCGCCAGCAGGAGGAATAGCAGCGCCAGACCGGGTGCTAGAAATCCGCGTGCGACAAAGCCGGTTGCTTCCTCGATGTCGGCAAGCCGGCCCAGATCCTTGTCGAGTGTATGTTTGGAGCGCGCGCCGTCGCTCATGACTGGCAAGGCCGCGGCCAGCGCAAACCCGTAACCCGAGCCGTCGGCGTATGTCTGGCGGAGTGGGGGCCTGCTGCGGGGTTCATCGCCTGGAAGTTAGCGAAATCAGGCAGCGGTTTTGTGTCGGCTCTCGCCGAAGTGCCTGATGAGCTCGCCAAGATCCTGCTCCCGCACCAGCCTTGCAGCCTTGGAAACGGGAAACCACTCGCGCTTGCGCTCGTCTTTCTCGGGCCATTTGGAGGCGACATCGTCGACATGCATCGGAAATACGAGCACTTCGCAGCGGCGTTCCATGCCCGATGACAGGCGCTTGGCGTAGTAGTAGCGGCCGAGTTCGAGATGGGACATGGAGCCGGAAAGGCCGGCTTCCTCGGCTGCTTCGCGCGCAGCGGACTCGTAGAGTTGTTCAGTGCCTTCCGGCCAGCCCTTGGGCAGAACCCAGCGGCCGGTGTCGCGGCTGGTGATCAGCATGATCTCGGTACGACCGGCGCGCTCGCGCCACGGCAATGCGGCAACCTGCACACGGCACGGCATCGCTCCGAAGAGGCGCCTGATCCGCTCAACCATATGGTTGCGTGTGACGTGGTTCATAAGCATCGACGTTGGTCTTTCCCGGTTCTCCGATTCGTTTGCCGTCTCACGAATATTAGAGTTAATTATGCGTAATAATAGTAAAAATTCGACTAATCCCCGACCGAAATCAGGTGAAGCAGTGATGCAGGACCTACGTGGAGATCAGTCGAAAGTTGCAACTTAATATAGGGAGACACCCGCTCGATTGCCACCTTGCGGGCGCCATGCGTTAGCGCAGGAGCGCAATCAGCCGGCGTGATCGTCGGAAATCGGCTTCTGATAGGTGAAGCCCATGTCCCAAGGGAAGTAGATCCAGGTGTCCTGCGACACCTCGGTGACGAAGGTGTCGACCAATGGCCGGCCCTTGGGCTTGGCGTACACAGTGGCGAAGTGGGCTTTCGGCATCATCGCCCGCACGATCGCCGCCGTCTTGCCGGTGTCGGTGAGGTCGTCGACGATGAGCACGCCCTCGCCGTCATTTTCGAGCAGGGAGGGGGTGATTTCCTTCAGGACCTGCAACTGACCTTGCGAGGTGTAGTCGTGGTAGGAGGCGACGCAGACCGTCTCGATCATGCGGATGCCGAGTTCGCGCGAGATGATGGCGGCCGGAACCAGCCCGCCGCGCGTGATGCAGACGATTGCCTTCCATTGTCCGTTGACGCCGGCAAGCCGCCAGGCCAGCGCACGGGCATCACGATGGAACTGGTCCCAGGCAACGGGAAAGGCTTTTTCGGGAAGAGACATTGCGCGGCACTCCGGTGGCGCGTCGCAACGCGCGAAAGCTCAGGGAATGCGGGCGCAATTAGCCGGAAAGACCGGCGTTTGGCAAGCCTCTCGCCATTGCTGGCCCATATTGATTTTTCGCATCCGGCGGGGCGCGCGATTGAATGCGGGGCAAAGTTATGATCATTGCGAGCGGGCGCGAAAGCCTGTGCAGGAACGGAGCATTCACATGCTGAAAATCTGGGGTCGCAGAAACTCGACCAATGTCAAAAAAGTTCTGTGGTGCGCCGGGGAACTCGGTTTGTCGTACGAGCACGCCAATGCCGGTGGCGCTTTTGGCGTCGTCAACGATCCCGAATATCGCGCCATGAACCCCAACGGGCTCGTTCCCTGCATAAAGGATGGAGACTTCGTGCTGTGGGAGTCGAATGCGATCGTTCGCTATCTGGCTGCAAAGTACAGTAATGGCACGCTTTTTCCGGCGGACCCAACCGTTCGCGCCGATGCCGACAAGTGGATGGATTGGGCGACGTCGTCCATCGCTGCTCCTTTCCGCGATGTGTTCTGGAATGTCGTGCGCCTGCCCGTTGACCAGCGCGACGACGCGGCGTTCAGGAAAGGTTTGGAGAATTGCACGCGGCTGCTGTCGATCGCCGATGAGGCCCTTGTCGGGCAGCCATTTCTTTCAGGCGCTCAATTCGGCATGGGCGACATACCGCTGGGGTGCTTTGCTTATTCCTGGTTTGGCATGCCGATCGAAAGGCCAGCTTTGCCCCACCTGAGGGCCTGGTATGACCGGCTTGCCACACGGCCAGCCTATCAGACGGCGGTGATGATACCGCTGACCTGAGGTCCAATTGTCCTGCGCTGCGACAGCGATGCCTTATCGCGACATGAACGTTGCCACCGGCATCGACTGCAGAACGGTTCGGGTGACGCCGCCGAACAGCAACTGCCGCAGCCAGGAATGGCTGTAGGCACCGAGGACCAGAAGGTCGGCGCCTGTCGCGGCGACGCGCTCCTGAAGGATTTGATCGACAGAGCGGTGTTTTGACTCTTCAGAGGCGACGGTGACGTTTGCTCCATGACGGGCAAGTGCCGCGGCGATCTCGGCGCCGGACGCGTCGGCGTCTTCATCAGTGTCATCGGGCGGGTCGATAACGAAGACTTCCGTGTGCTTGGCTTCCAGGATCAGCGGCAGGGCGTCGAAGGCGGCGCGTGCTGCCTCGCGGCTGCCGTTCCAGGCGATGATGATGCGGCCATAATTGCTCTGGGCCGGGCCGTCATGGGGAACGACCAGCACCGGGCGCCCGGACTCGTAGAGCAGCGCATCGACGTCGGCTGTGGCCGTCGAATCCGCGTGCGGGTCGCGCTGGGCGGCAATGACGATATCGGCGCAGCGCGCGCTGGAAATGCCGCAATGGGCGCTGTCGCCGGAAAAGCTTTCAAGGCTGCGCCACTCCGAGGACTGGCCGGATTCGGTAATACGGCTTCGAAACAGCCCCTCAAGCTGGTCGGCTCGTTCCTTGTTGACCTCGGCGGTCGCCTGCAGGAACTCGGTGTCGGGAAAGCCGACCGCCGACGTGTAGGCGACAGGCAGTGCTTCGGCATGTACGCCGATCATATGGCTCTCGAAGCGGGCGGCGAAGGGGATCGCGCAGTCAAGGACGCGCTCGGCGTCGTCCTTGCTCTGGATAATGGCAACGATCGTCTTGAACGGCATGGAAGCCTCCTTGATGCGACGTATGAACATCCCAGGAGGAAACTCTATCACGGCCTTGGCGGTTCCGCACGGCAAGCGATATTGGCGCGCAGGTGCGTTGACATTCAGGTGATCGGGCCTGCTACCTGCGCTTCGGCAGTCAGGCAGGCTTGGCGGCTTTTGCAGCTTCGGCGAGGCCGGCAACCATCGCGGCGACTTCGGCCCGTGCAGCCTCCAGCGCTTCCTGCGAGCGGGCGCGGACGACGAGATCGGTGCGGAAGGTGCCATCGAGATATTTCGGGTAGGAGCCGATGATCGTGTCGGGGTGGCGCTTCTGTATTTCTCCCAGTGGGCCACCGATCGTGCCTTCGCCGAAGGGACACTCGATGGTGACCGAAATGAGCTTCGTGCCCGTCTTCAGCGTCGGCACGACATTGTCGAGCATGGCCTGGAAAATGGATGGCACGCCGGCCATGACATGGACATTGCCGATGCGGAAGCCCGGCGCCAGCGAAACCGGATTGGCGATATGGTCGGCGCCGCGCGGCATGCGCGCCATGCGCTTTCGCGCCTCGGTGAATTCCATGCTGCGGCTGGCGTAATTGGCCTCCATCATCGCATAGGCCTTGGGATCATATTCGCAGGGGACACCGAAGGCTTTCGAGATGGAATCGGCGGTGATGTCGTCATGCGTCGGGCCGATGCCGCCGGTGGTGAAGACGTAGGTGTATTTTGCCCTGAGCGCGTTCACGGCCGCGACGATCTCGTCTTCCTCGTCGGGGACGATGCGCACTTCCTTCAGGTCGATGCCGATCGCCGTCATGATGTCGGCGAGGTGGCCGATATTCTTGTCCTTGGTCCGGCCCGAAAGGATTTCGTCGCCGATGACGATCATGGCGGCAGTGACGATATCGGTCATGGGAGACTCCGGAAGAAATGACTTTGGTGAGATAGCCCGGCAAGGCACTTCGGGCAATGGTGCTCAGATTGTGAACGATCTGTCGGCAACTTAGGCGTTTCCACTGAACGATGCTGGCCCTAAATGTTTTCTGCACGGCGACCCAAGCGTCGCTTCATAGCGATTTCACCTGCAAGGAGACATGAGAATGGCGAAGGTATTGGTGCTTTATTATTCGAGCTGGGGTCACACCGAGCAAATGGCGAAGTCCGCTGCGGAAGGCGCCCGCGAGGCCGGCGCCGAAGTGACGATCAAGCGCGTTCCCGAACTGGTGCCGGAAGCAGTGGCAAAGGCGGCCTATTACAAGCTCGACCAGGAAGCGCCGATCGCCGAGCCGCTCGAACTGGAAAATTACGACGCCATCATCATCGCGACCTCGACCCGCTACGGCATGATGGCCTCGCAGATGAAGAATTTCCTCGACCAGACCGGTCCGCTCTGGGCCAAGGGCGCGCTGATCAACAAGATCGGCTCGGCCATGGTTTCGACCGCGACCCAGCATGGCGGCCAGGAATTGGCGCTGATCTCGACCCAGTGGCAGATGCAGCACCACGGCATGATCATCGTGCCGCTGTCCTATGCCTATCAGGGCCAGATGGGCAACGACGTGGTACGCGGCGGCGCGCCCTATGGCATGACGACGACGTCTGACGGCGACGGCTCGCGCCAGCCTTCGGCACAGGAGCTGGAAGGTGCGAAGTTCCAGGGCAAGCGGGTGGCGGAGATCACCATCAAGCTCCACGGTTGATTTTTCTCAACAGTTGAAATGATTTGCGGGCGGTTCCTCACGGAGCCGCCCGTTTTTCGTTGGCGGGCTTCATTGGAACGGCGATGCCTTGTTGTGGCTTGAAAGACGGATAGACTTGAGCCCGACACTCTCGGCACGGGGTTTTGATGACGCTTTCCACCATCCTGTTGTGGCTTCTCGCTGCATTGTTCCTGGTCGCTGCTTTCGTGGCCGGCTATTTCATCCTCGTCACGCGCCGGATCGCGGCGGAAGCCGAGAGGAAGGTGCCGCCGGTCGGCAAGTTCATCGATGTCGATGGCAACCGCATCCATTATGTCGATGAAGGTGAGGGGCAGCCGATTGTCTTCGTCCATGGCCTTGGCGCGCAGCTTCTCCAGTTCCGCCATCCGCTGTTCGACAGGCTCGACGGTTTTCGGCTGATCGCGCTCGACAGGCCGGGTTCCGGCTACTCGTCACGGGTGGCAGGCGCGAGCGGTCGCCTGCCCGAACAGGCGCTGGTGCTCAGGCATTTCATCGAAAAGCTCGGGCTGGAAAAGCCGCTGATCGTCGGCCATTCGCTGGGTGGCGCGATCACTCTGGCGCTGGCGCTCGATCATCCGGAGGCGATTTCCGGCATCGCCCTGATGTCGCCGCTGACGCATCTGTCGGAGGCTCCGCCCGAATTCCAGGGCCTGCTCATCAGATCGCCGCTCAAGCGCTGGCTGATCGCCAACACGGTCGGCGTCCCGATGGCTATGAAATATGCGCAGCAGACGCTTGCCTTCATCTTCGGGCCGCAAGCTGTTCTTGGCGATTATATCGTCAAGGGCGGCGGCATGCTTGGCCTGCGGCCAAGCCATATCTACGCGACCTCGACCGACTTCATTGCGATCGAACAGGATCTCGGACGGCTGCAAGCCCGCTATGGCGAGATAGAGCTGCCCGCCGGCCTGCTTTTCGGGACAGGCGACCGGGTTCTGGATCACAAAATCCAGGGGCTGCCGATGCAAGGCAAAATCCCCGGTCTCGAAATCGACCTTCTCGACGGTATCGGCCACATGCCGCAATTCACCGCCACGGCCGAAGCCGTGGCGTTCATTCGCAAGATGGCGGGCAGGGTGTTCGCGAGCTGAGCGTTATTCGGCCGCCTGCGTCCAGTGGCGCATGAAGGGCTCGCCGCGTGCAAGCTGCGGGGCGGGGTGGAATTCATGCCCGAGCGTGGCAGCGGCGCGCCACGGCCAGCGCGGATCGGCGATCAGCGCGCGCGCCACCGCCACCATATCGGCCTTGCCTTCAGTGATGATCGCATCGGCCTGCCTGGGCATGTCGATCAGGCCAACGGCGCGGGTCGGGATGCCGGCACCCTCGCGGATGGCGGTCGCCAGATGGACCTGATAGCCGGGACCGGTCTGGATTTTCTGCAACGGCGAATTGCCGCCGCTGGAGCAGCAGATATAGGCAGCGCCCGCACCCTTGTAGGCCTTGGCGACCGCGATAGCGTCGGGCACGTCGAAGCCGCCTTCGACCCAATCGGTTACCGACATGCGCGCGCCGACCATCAGGCCGGGCGCGGCCGCGACCACCGCTTTCACGACCTCGACGGGGAAGCGCATGCGGTTTTCCAGCGAGCCGCCCCATTTGTCCGTGCGTTTGTTGGACAGCGGCGACAGGAACTGGTGCAGCAGATAGCCATGCGCGGAATGGAGTTCGATGAAGTCGAAGCCGGCGCGCGCGGCGCGCTTTGCCGCGTCGGCGAAAGCTGAGACGATCCGCTCGATGCCTGCCTCGTCAAGCGCCTCGGGCACTTGCCAGCCTTCGTCGAAGGCGATCGCAGAGGCCGAGACGATCTGCCAGGGGTCTTCGTCGGGGCCGAGCGCGTTGCCGCCTTCCCATGGGCGACGGTTCGACGCCTTGCGCCCGGCATGGGCTAGCTGGACGCCGAACTTTGTGCCGGGTGCGGCGACGCGCCGGGCTGCATCCAGGGTGCGCCGGGCAGCCGCTTCATTGTGATCGGAATAGAGACCGAGACAGCCATGGGTGATGCGGCCGCGCCGCTCGACATCGGTCATTTCGACCGTGACCATGCCGGCGCCGGACATCGCCAGGTTCATCCAATGCTGGAGATGCCAGTCGGTGGCCGAGCCGTCGTCAGCGGAATACTGGCACATCGGCGCCACCGCGATGCGGTTGGGAAATTCGAGATTGCCGAGGGTGATGGGGGAGAAAAGATGCTTGGTCATGAAAACTCCGGCGTGGGTATCGTCGTCATGTAGGAGAAGGGCCTGGCCCGCGCCATACACGAGAGGGTGAGCGGTTCGCCGGACAAGCTGAATGTTCGGGCCGGCGATGGCAAGGGCTGCTGTACCAACAAAGGCGCGTTGCGAAGGTGCGAATTTGCCGCTAGTGCCGATGCCGGGAATTCAGGAGCCGATCATCATGGAAGAACGCATACGCATCCGGTCCGAGGAGATTCTGTCGGATGATTGGGCGCTGCTGAAGAAGACGGTGTTCGACTACCAGCGGCGTGATGGCGGCTGGGAGACGCAGATTCGCCAGACCTATGATCGTGGCGACGGCGCTGTAATCCTGCCCTTCGACCCGGAGCGCGGAACCGTGCTTCTGGTGCGGCAGTTCCGGTTTCCGGCCTATGTCACGGGCCACAAGGAGCCGCTGATCGAAGCCTGTGCAGGCCTTCTCGACGCCGACGATCCGGAAACCTGCATCCGCAAGGAGGCGGAGGAGGAACTCGGCTACCGCCTGCGCGGCGTAAAACACCTGTTCACGCCCTATATGAGCCCCGGCAGCTTGACCGAGCGGCTATCGTTCTTCGTGGCCGATTATACGCCGGCGGATCGTATTTCCGAAGGCGGCGGTGCTGCCGACGAGGGCGAGGACATCGAGGTTCTGGAAATGACGCTTGATGATGCGGTTGCCGGTATAACGGACGGGCGCATTATCGATGCCAAGACGATCATCCTGCTTCAGCATATGAAGCTGACGGTTGGCTAAGCGATCGGCTGGAGCATGGAGCGACGGAATGCGGTCTCGCTCTACGAGTCCTTCGGTTTCACGCGCTGCGCATCGTTTCGTCTGGTTTCGGACAGTGCGAGCCATAGCGAAGTGTTCATGTCGAGCGCGATCTGATTGCGCCTGCATGGTTGCAGACCCTGGATCAGTTCCGGACGTAGCCCGTCGCCACGCTTGGCGGCGATTTCATGCAATTGGGCCAGGATGAACATGGGAAAACTCCGATTTCGTTGATGAAACCAGAGTAGGCAGCGCCAGATTCGGCAGCCACCCGTTTCCTGTGGAGATGGTGGTGCGGACGGCGGGACTTGAACCCGCAAGACCAGAGGTCGACAGATTTTAAGTCTGTTGCGTATACCAGTTTCGCCACGTCCGCGTTGCGGTCACTGGTAACGGAGCCGGACGAGATTGCAAGCCCTGACCTGACTCTCAACACACCCTACTTCGCATCGATGAAATCGAGCACCGATTTCGTATAGCCTGCCGGGTCCTGCAGCATGGCGAAATGGCTGGCGTTGGGCAGGATGATCAGCTTCGCGCCAGGAATGACCGAGGCCATGTATTCGGTGTGCTCGCGCTTGATTGCCTCGTCATGGTCGCCGGCGACGATTGCCGTCGGCACGGTGATTTTTTCCAGTTGCTCCTTGGTCCAGGATGGCTGGCTTTCCCACATGTGGCTGATCTGGCCGACAAAGGCGTCATACTGGTCGGGCGTCCGGGACAGGCGTTTGTAGTCCTCACCTGAGCGCTCGATATAGGCGGCGAAGGTCTTGTTGGTCAGCACGCCGGGGTCGACGCCGTCGGTGGTGACGTTGGCGGCCTGGGCATAGAGTTTCGTCAAGCGCTCGGGGTGGTTCATGGCGATGTCGAGGCCGATGATGCCGCCGTCGCTCCAGCCTACCAGTGCGGTTTTCTGGATTTTCAGCTGGTCGAGGAGGGCCAGATAGTCGGATGCCATCAGGTCGTAGCCGAAGGGCTTGTCGTTGCGGGTCGAGCGGCCATGGCCGCGGCTGTCGGCGACGATCACCTTGTGGGTCTTGGACAGTTCCGCGACCTGGCTCGACCATATGTCGGCATGGCCAAGCCCGCCATGGATGAGCAGCACCGGCTCGCCCTGGCCATAGATGGCATAATACATCTCGATGCCGTTGACCTTGGCGTAGCCGCTTTCGTTGGCGGGCGGCATGGGCGCGGGCTGGGGCAGTGTCTGCCAGCGCTCCTCGGCTAGGGATGCGCCGGTGCCTGCGAACGATAAAACCGCAAAAACCAGTGCAATCCAAACGGCGCGCATATTCATCTCCACTTGCTGCGAGTGGCTCTAAATCACTGCCTTTGCGCGAAAAAAGTCAATGGCGCACTTTGCTCGAAAGGATCGAGAATTGGGATGATTCACCTATGGAATCAGGCGTCCTCCTCGACGAACACTTCATCGCGCTTCTTCCTGACGCTGGGCAGGAACACGACGGCCAGCACGGCGAGCGCAATCAGCAGCAGTATCGCGCTGATCGGCCTTGTCACGAAGGTCGTCGGATCGCCGCGCGACAGGATCATGGCGCGGCGCAGGTTTTCCTCCAGCAGCGGACCAAGCACGAAGCCGAGCAGCAAGGGTGCCGGCTCGCAGCGCAGCTTGGTCAGGACATAGCCGATGAAGCCGAAAAAGGCGACGGAGTAGAGGTCGAAGACGTTGGAATTGACGCTGTAAACGCCGATCGAGCAGAACGCCATGATGATCGGGAACAACACGTAATAGGGGATCGTCAGGAGCTTCACCCACAGGCCGATCAGCGGCAGGTTGAGCACGATCAGCATCAGGTTGCCGATCCACATCGAGGCGATGATGCCCCAGAACAGCGCTGGCTGTTCGGTCGCAACATTGGGGCCGGGGACAATGCCCTGGATGATCATCGCGCCGATCATCAGCGCCATGACCGGGTTGGCCGGAATGCCCAAGGTCAGCATCGGGATGAAGGAAGTCTGCGCGCCGGCATTGTTGGCCGATTCCGGGCCGGCGACGCCGGCAATGGCGCCCTTGCCGAATTGTTCCGGATGTTTCGAAACGCGCTTTTCGACCGTGTAGGAGGCAAAGGCCGCCAGAACCGCGCCGCCGCCCGGGAGGATGCCGAGAAGCGAGCCGATAATGGTGCCGCGCACGATGGGCGCGGCCATCTCCTTGAAATCCTCGCGGGTCGGAAACAGGCCGGTGACCTTCTTGATGAGCACCGAGCGCTCGTGCTCGTTTTCGAGGTTGCGCAGGATTTCAGCGACGCCGAAGACGCCGACCGCCACCGCGACAAAGTTCAGCCCGTCGGCATATTCGCGAATGCCAAGGGTGAAGCGCGGCGTGCCGGAATAGATGTCGGTGCCGACGAGGCCGAGCAACAGGCCAAGCACGACCATGGCCAGTGCTTTGATGATCGAGCCGTGGGCGAGCGCGATCGACGAGACGAGGCCGACAACCATGAGCGAAAAATACTCGGCGGCGCCGAATTGCAGCGCGATTGCCGTCAGTGGCGGGGCAAAGATGGCGACGAGGAAAGTCGAGACCGTGCCGGCAAAGAAGGAGCCGATCGCGGCGATGGCGAGCGCCGCACCCGCGCGACCATTCTTCGCCATCTGGTAGCCGTCGATCGCGGTGACGGCCGAGGAGGACTCGCCCGGCATGTTGATGAGGATTGCCGTGGTCGAGCCGCCATATTGCGCGCCGTAGTAGATGCCGGCCAGCATGATCAGCGACGACACCGGATCGCCGATCTGGAAGGTTATCGGCAACAGCATGGCGATTGTCGCCGTGGCGCCGATGCCGGGCAGCACCCCGATCAGCGTGCCGAGGAGAACGCCGATAAGGCAGAAGCCGAGGTTCCAGAGCGTCGATGCCGTGGCAAAGCCGAGGGCGAGATTGTTGAGAAGGTCCATCACGCGCTCCTAAAACGGCAGCCAGGGGCCGAAGCGCTGGAACGGCAGGCCGAGCGCGTAGCTGAAGACGGCGACAGAAAACAGGGTCACGCCCGCGGCCAGCAAGAGGGCGGGCAGGGGCTTCATGCGCGTGCTGGCGAAGGCCGCGATCAGCGAGGTGAGAAAGATCGATGGCACGAAGCCAAGACCGCGCACGGTCAGGCCGAAGAAGATCGGCGCGGGCAGGATGAGGAGCATGCCGCGCCATGCGATCGGCCCGATAGGTTCGCCAGCGACACGCGTGGCCTGTACCAGGATGATGGCTCCGAGCAGGATCAGCACGCAGGCCAGAACCAGCGGAAAATAGCCCGGTCCCATGCGGAAGGTGGTGCCCAGTTCGAGGCCGAACGACTGCACCGCGAAGAACAGGCCAAGCCCGACGAATATCGCGCCGCAGAGGCCGTTGGTCGAATCGATTGAAAGAGGTTTCATCAGGCTTTGTCCCCGCGCCCGTGCGACGGGCGAAATGCCGATGGATGAGGGATGGACGGAGCGCCTGGCGCCCCGTCCATGAAATCAGAATCAGTCGGCGTATTGGCCGGCCGCTTCGATGACCGGCTTCCAGCGCGCGATTTCGCTTTCGAGCTTGGCCTTGAGTGCAGCCGGCGTGGCGTCGGCCTCGGACGACGGCACGGTGCCGAGTTCGGCGAAACGGGCGATCACGTTGGGGTCCTTCAGCGCCACCTGAAGCGACTTGGACAGGCGCTCGGTGATTTCGGCCGGCGTACCCTTGGGCGCGTAGATCCCGTGCCAGATGCCGACCTGGAAGCCGGGCAGGCCGCCTTCCTCCGCAGTTGGCACGTCTGGCAGCACGTCGAGACGTTTGGCGGACGTCACCGCATAGGCCTTGATGGTGCCGCCCTGGATCTGCTTGGTGGTGTTGGTGGTCTGGTCGCACATGATGTCGACCTGACCGCCGAGCAGGTCGGTCATGGCCGGGCCGGTGCCCTTGTAGGGCACCGTTACGAGCGACGTGTCGATCGCGCTCATGAACAGCATGCCGCAAAGGTGCGAGGCAGCGCCAATGCCGGCATTGGCGACGGTCACCGTATCCTTGTTGGCCTTGGCATATTCGACCAGGCCCTTGAGGTCCGTAGGCTCGAGATCCTTGCGGGCGACGATCGTCATCGGCACGTCGGTCACGAGGCCGACATATTCGAAGTCGTTCAGCGTGTCATAGGCGAGCTTGCGATAGAGCGTGGCGCTGGTGGCCATGCCGATGTGGTGCAGGAGCAAGGTGTAGCCATCCGGCTCGGACGAAGCGACGCGACCGGCGCCGAGCGTGCCGCCGGCGCCGCCGACATTTTCGACGATGACCTGCTGGCCGAGGTCCTTCGACATCGCTTCTGCGACCAAGCGCGTGACCGTATCGGTCGGGCCGCCCGCGGCAAATGGCACGACGACCGTAATGGTGCGTTCAGGATAGTCCGCCCATGCCGCCGAAGACAGCGTCAACGCGGCAGTCGTGGCGAGTGCTGCGAGCAGCTTTTTCATCAATGAATTCCTCCCATTGCGGGCGGGGTTTCAACCCGCTCCTCCGCGGCGTGAACATTCACGGCCGCTTCTCCTCCCTGTGCGTCCGCCAACCGGGGGCAATGCCGGCGAGACGAACGGTCATCGAAATGGACATGACTTTGACTGTCAAGCGCAATACGACGATGGGATTATACGCTACAGTGAAGCAACGCCCGCAAATCGCAACTGGTCAAAGTTCCGAAGGCTTGGCAGAAACGGGTGAAACAGGAGTCGCATATGGTCAAGAAGCAGGCGTTCAGTGCACCCAGGCTGTGGACGGAAATGGCTACCGCGCTGGTAGACGTCGCCATGGGGCGCAAGCCGGCCGATCTCGTGGTGCGCAACGGGCGCTGGGTCAATGTCCATTCCGGCGAAGTGATACCAGGGACCGATCTGGCGATCGTGGGCGGGCGCTTCGCCTATTGCGGCCCGAATGCTTCGCACGCCATCGGAACGGGAACCAAGGTGGTGGATGCCGGTGGGCGCTATCTCGTGCCGGGCCTGTGCGATGCGCATATGCATGTCGAGAGTGGCATGGTGACGGTGACGGAATTCGCGCGCGCGGTCATTCCGCACGGCACGACCTCGATGTTCATCGATCCGCATGAGATTGCCAATGTGCTCGGGCTGAACGGCGTCAGGCTCATGCATGACGAGGCGGTTGCGATGCCGATCAACGTCCATGTGCAGATGCCGTCCTGCGTGCCATCAGCACCCGGGCTCGAAAATGCCGGTGCTTCGCTCGGGCCGCAGGACGTGGCCGAGGCGATGACATGGCCCAACATCATCGGGCTCGGCGAGGTGATGAATTTTCCGGGCGTCGCGGCCAACGACCCGGTGATGGTCGGCGGCATCGCCGAGACCGTGAAGGCCGGCAAGACCGTCGGCGGGCACTATGCGTCGCCCGATCTCGGCCTGCCGTTCCATGGCTATGTCGCCGGCGGTCCCGAAGACGACCATGAAGGCACCCGCGCCGAGGACGCCATTGCGCGCGTCCGGCAGGGCATGAAGGCGATGCTGCGGCTCGGTTCGGCCTGGTACGATGTGGCAACGCAGATAAAAGCGGTGACAGAACAAGGGCTTGATCCACGAAACTTCATCCTTTGCACCGACGACAGCCATTCCGGCACGCTGGTGCATGAGGGGCATATGGACCGCGTCGTGCGCCATGCCATCGCGCAGGGGCTGAAGCCAATTACCGCCATCCAGATGGCGACGATCAACACCGCCCAGCATTTCCGGCTGGAACGCGAACTCGGCTCGATCACGCCGGGCCGTCTGGCCGATTTCCTGATCGTCTCGGATCTGGTCGAGATGAAGATCGACGAGGTTTACGGGCGCGGCGTGCGGCTGGCGAAGGCTGGCAAGCTGGAAATCGACATTCCGGCCTACGACTATCCGAAGAGCGCCAAGAACACGGTCAAGCTCGGCAAGAAGCTGAAGGCCAAGGATTTCGACATCGCGGCGCCCGAGGGCGCAAACGAGGTGCGCGTTCGCGTCATCGGCGTGATCGAGAACCAGGCGCCGACGCGCGCGCTGGAGGCCGATCTGGCGGTCGAGGACGGGCTTGTCGCCATGGACCGCCGCAACGATGTCTGCCAGATCGCGCTGGTGGAGCGCCATCGCGGCACCGGCGGGGTCGTCAACGGATTCGTCTCCGGCTTCGGCTACATGCAGGATTGCGCCATGGCTTCGACCGTGGCGCATGACAGCCACCACATGATCGTGGTCGGCACCAACAAGGAAGACATGGCCAAGGCCGCAAATCGGCTGGGCGAGGTCGGCGGCGGCGTGGTGCTGTTTTCAAAGGGCAAGGAACTGGCGCTGGTCGAGATGCCGATCGCCGGCCTGATGTCGGACGAACGCGCGGAAGTCGTTGCGGAAAAGGCCGAGAAGCTGACCGAGGCGATGCGCAAGATGGGCTGCAGCCTCAACAACGCCTATATGCAGCACTCGCTGCTGGCGCTGGTGGTGATACCGGAACTGCGGATTTCCGATGCCGGCATCATCGACGTGACGAAGTTCGAGAAGGTCGATCTGTTTATCTGAATTGTCGTCGGACGTGCTTCGGCGGCCGGCCTGTCAGCCGAGCTTGCCGTGGCTTGTCCGCAGTTCCACGATCTGCACTGATTTCGGAAGTTCGATGAGGAATTCCGCGTCGCGGTCGAGATGATGGATGGCGGTGGGATCGCTGCCCGCAAACACCGTCATCGCCTCGATGCTTTCCCAATAGGAAATGGTGATGAACTCGGTCTCGCCTTCGCGGTCCTCGCGGAAGGTCTGCACGGCCATGGCATGTTCGATCAGCGGCTTGATGCCGACTTCGTAGTTGTAGGCTTCGTATTCGTTGGCGCGTTCAGAGGTGGTTCGGCCGCGCCAGATGCGGGCGATCGCCGGTTGCTTCGGCGATGCGGTCACTGCCCGCCGCCGACCACGACGTTCAGCACTTCGAACGGCGTGGTGATGACGATCTCGGCTGCCGAAGCGATGGTCTGCGTTATGCCGCCGGCCAGGTTGCCGACGCGGCTGCTGGTGTCGGCTTCGCCGGTGCCGAGTTTGCTGTCCGTGGCCAGACGCTCGCCGAGCAGCTTCACCAGCACGGGATTGTCGGCGAATTTGGTATGGTTGAGGCGGTCGCCGGAACTGACCTTGCTGAGATCGATGACGACGACGCCGAGGCTGGCGATGTCGGCCGCATCCTTGTAGCCGCCGAGGCGCGGCTTGTTGCCGGCGATCAGGCTCGAAATCTCGAGTGCGCGATCGTCGCCGGAGAGGAACAGGTAGAACGGCTTCTTCGGCTTGCCGTAGCGGTGCATCTGGCTCTTGAAGACATCGACGTCGATGTCTGGTGAGGCCAGCACGACATCGCCGAGTTTTCCGTTGAGATCGCCGTCTCCGGTGATGGCGAGCTGGCGCAAAGCTTCCATCGTCACCCAGTTGCCCATCGAGTGGGCGATGATGTCGATGCGCGTGGCGCCGGACTTGGCAACGAGCCGCAGTGTTTCTTCCAGCGCGTCGCGGGCGGCGGTGGCGCTGTTGTTGTCGTAGACGTAGTCGGACACCTTGGCGCCCGACGCCCAGGAAAACAGCACCGGCGTTCCGGAGTAGCTGGCGTCGTGGGCGATCTGGGTCAGGCGATAGACTGCACTGTCGAAGGCTGTGTTGTAGCCGTGAACGAAGACGAGGGCGCGGCCGCCGCGTTGCGCGATGTCTGCCCGAAGCGACTTCGAGAATGCGGCGGTGCTGTCGAAGGTGCTGATGCTGTCGGCGGTGAAGTATTTTGCCGGGTCGGCGCGCTGCCCGCGTTTGCGGCGCTCGATCTCGCCCGTCTTGTGTATGGCCGGAACGGTCATGTCGACGCGGGCGAAGCTGACGGTGGCGGAACGATCGCCCGAGTAGGCTTCCTTGGGATCGGTAGCCTTGGCACGCGTGGTGGCGACGAAGATTTCGTGCCTGCCGGCAATCGAACTGGCGGGCGCCTGGACGATGTTGCTGGCGATCAGTTCGCGCGTGTTCTGGCCTGCGCAGCCGGCGACAAGCAATGCAAGTGCGATAACAGCAAACCTGGCCGACATGGTACGAAACATCATGCGCTCCGGCCAGTTTTCCTCTCCGGCCAGGTTCCTGATAGCCGCTCGCGCTGGCGCGGTCCAGCCTGCCGCGACGGCAGCCGGACACGGTGTTGTTATCGGGAAACGGTCAGCGGCCCCAGAAGGTCGGCGTGAAGATCACCAGCACGGCCAGGATTTCCAGACGCCCAAGCAGCATGGCGGCCGAGCATATCCATTTCGCGGCATCCGGCAGCGAGGAAAAATTGCCGACCGGGCCGATGATCGGGCCAAGCCCTGGGCCGACATTGGTGAGCGATGTCAGCGAGCCGGTGAGGGCGGTGATGAAGTCGAGGCCGGTGGCGCCGAGCAAAACCGTGGTGATGGCCCAGAGCACCAGGAATGAGGAGATGAACAGTACGACCGCGCGCTGCATGTCGTCCGGCACCGAGCGGTCGCCGTAGCGCACCGGAATGACCGTGTTGGGATAGATCAGCCGCCGCAGGCCGTTGGCCATCAGCTCGAACAGGATGAGGAAACGATAGGCCTTGATGCCGCCGGTGGTCGAGCCCGAGCAGCCGCCGAGGAAGGTGGCGACGAAGACGCAGGTGACCGCGAACGGTCCCCATAGCGTATAGTCCTGGCTGGCAAAGCCTGCCGTCGTGATCAGCGACATGAAGTTGAAGGTGGACTGGGTCAGGGCCTGGAAGAAGGACTCGCCCGTGGTGACGCGCAGATAGATCGCGACCGCCACGGCAAAGACGACGCAGTAGCCGGCATAGACCCTGATCTGCGGATCGCGCAGTGCTTCGAAACGGCCGCGGATGGCAAACAGGATCATGATCGAAAACGGCAGCCCACCGATGAACATGAAGATGGTGCCGATCCAGAGGATGGCCGGATTGTCAGCATAACGCAGGAAGGACGTGTCGTGGGTGGAAAAGCCGCCCGTCGCCACCGTCGACATGGCATGGTTGACGGCGTGAAAC
The DNA here is from genome assembly GCF_003590645.1 of Mesorhizobium sp. DCY119. NCBI lineage: Bacteria > Pseudomonadati > Pseudomonadota > Alphaproteobacteria > Hyphomicrobiales > Phyllobacteriaceae > Mesorhizobium > Mesorhizobium sp. DCY119. The sequence goes on from NZ_CP031834.1 coordinate 2,681,752, forward strand.
CCGTCCATGCCGGCTGCCGCGTAGGAGATGGCGCAGGCAATCACCAGCGCGGTGTAGATGCCGATGAGGCTGAGCGTGAACGTCTGGAACCGTTCGAAGGGCCGGTCCTCGATATCCGAGGATTCGATCTTGAAGTAGGAAATGCCGCCAATATTCAGAAAAGGCAGGAGAAAAAGGCCGAGCGCGATAACGCCCAGGCCGCCCATGAAGCTCAGCAGCGAGCGCCACATCAACAGGCCGGGCGGGGCATGGTCGAGCCCATTGATGACGGTGGAGCCGGTGGTGGTGATGCCCGAAACCGATTCGAAAACCGCGTCGGTGATGCTCATGTCGAGTGATGAGGCGAGAAACGGGACGGTGCCCGCGAGGGCCATGGTCAGCCACAGGAGATTGACCAGGAGGAAGCCGAACCGGCTCGTTACGGGCGGGGCATTGCCATGCGTCGCCAGCGCGACGGCCATGGCCAGTCCGCCCATGAAAAGGGCCGAGAAGGCAAAAACCCGCCAGTCCTTGTTGCCGTAGTAGAGATCGACCGCAGCAGGAATGAGCATGGCGGCTGACAGATAGATGGCAAAGACCGCTGCAACGTGGATCGCGGCGCGAATGGCAACTCTATTCACGGATTGACGGGACCCCAGCTATCGCGACCGCGCCGTCACGAGACGCGAAGGGCAGCGGCAGGGCCGGACAGTGGCTTCATCCGCCCGAATATGCAATAGGCTCGCAAACCGTGCCAACAGGAAACGCCGCCCGGCGCGCGGCGGGGAATTTTGATATGACGAGCTTTGCCGACAAGGTTGCGGCCGCCGCCGCGGCGGTGCGCGAACTGTTTCCCGAGACACCGCTGCAGGAGAACGACTACCTGTCGCGCAAGACCGGCGCGCATATTTTCCTGAAGCGCGAAGACCTGTCGCCGGTGCGCTCCTACAAAATCCGCGGGGCGTTCAATTTCTTCCGCAAGGCGCTTGCGGCAGGCAACGATGCCGAGCTTTTCGTCTGTGCTTCGGCCGGCAACCATGCACAGGGCTTTGCCTTCGTCTGCCGCCATTTCGGCAAAAAGGGCGTGGTCTTCATGCCGGTGACGACGCCGCAGCAGAAGATCGACAAGACGCGGCTGTTTGGCGGCGAATTCGTCGAGATCAAGCTGGTCGGCGACTTTTTCGATGCCTGCTACCGCGCGGCGATCGAGTTCACCGAGGCTGCCGGCGCGCATATGGTGCCGCCCTTCGACCACAAGGACATCATCGAGGGGCAGGCGACCGTTGCCTATGAGATCGCCGGGCAGATGCCGGCGGGACGTAAGGCCGACATGGTGGTGCTGCCGGTCGGCGGTGGCGGGTTGGCAGCCGGCGTCACGCAGTATCTACGCGAAGTGGGGCAGGATCCGCGCTTCGTCTTTTGCGAGCCGGTGGGTGCGCCGAGCCTCAAGAACAGCCTCCTGAGCGGCAAGCGGGTGAAGCTCGAGGCTGTCGACAATTTTGTTGACGGTGCGTCCGTTGCCGAAATCGGCCGTGAGCCGTTCCGGCACCTGAAGGATTTTTCCGAAAGCGCGGTGCGGCTCATCCCCGAAAACCGGCTTTGCGCGACGATGATCGAGATGCTGAACATCGAAGGCGTGGTGCTGGAGCCGGCGGGCGCGCTGGCGATCGATGCGCTCAAGGATTTTCCGCGCAAGGAAATACGCGGCAAGACCATCGTGCTGGTGGTGTCGGGCGGCAATTTCGATTTCGAGCGCCTGCCTGATGTGAAGGAGAGGGCACTTCGCTTCGAGGGCCTGAAGAAATATTTTGTGTTCCGCTTTCCGCAGCGGCCCGGTGCATTGCGCGACTTTCTCGATCTGCTCGGGCCGGACGACGACATCACGCGCTTCGAATACCTCAAGAAGTCGGCGCGGAATTTCGGCTCGGTGCTGATCGGCATCGAAACCAAGGACCGGCGCAACTTCGACGTGCTGTCGAAGCGCTTCCATGAAGCCGGCTGGGCCTATCAGGACATTACCGAGAACGAGACGATCGCCGGGCTGGTGATATGAGCGCGGAGACGGTCTACATCGTGCTGTTTCGCGGTGTCGGTGGTGCGACGCAGCTGCCGACGAAGCCGCTGCGCGAGGCGCTGACCAAGGCCGGTTTCGGCAATGTCGCGACCTATATCAACAGCGGCAACGCCGTCGTCTCGTCAGACCGCAGGCAAGCCGATGTTGCCGCGGAGATCGCTGCGATCGTGAAGCGCGACTTTGGTTTCGAAAAAGACATCATGTTGGTGAGCCTTGCCGGATGGTCGAAGCTTATCCGCGACAACCCGTTTCCCGAAGCCGTGGACGTGCCGACTTCGCTCCATGCCTTTGTTCTCGACAAGGCCCCGGCGAAGGAGGATGTCGAGGCGCTGGCTGCGAGAGGTGCTGCGCATGAGCGCATCGCCGTTGTCGGCAAGGTGCTTTACTTTCACGCGCCGGACGGTTTCGGCAGATCGAAACTGCCGCCCATCGTCGACCGCATGCTGAAAGCCGTCTCGACTGCGCGCAACTGGAACAGCGTCCTGGCGCTGCATAAGCTGGCTGCCGACGCTGCCGGCAAAAAGTAGCGGTTTCTGGCGCCTGATGTCGTCTGATCGATAAAATTTTAGCGGTTGATCCGACCTGAATTTCATCTTTTGCGTTATATAGAAACCTTAGGGAAGGCGATTGGGGTGAGTGGCGTGAAACTAAACTCGCTGATGCCGAAGTTCGAAGCGATGTCTGTTTTCTGGCAGACGACGTGCATGGTCCTGGTGACCATGCTTGCCGCGGACGCGCTTACCGCGTTGTTTTACAGCATCTTTTTTTCGGACCGTTTCCTTCTCGATATCCTGCTTTGCAGCATCATCGTCGCGGTACTCGGATATCCGCTCGGCTTTTTCTTTCTCGGCCAGAATGTGAAACTCCGCAAACTGACGCAAGAGCTCGATCGCGTCGCGCGCTTTGACGATCTTACCGGCCTCTATAACCGCCGGACTTTCTTTCACGAGTGCGAAACGGGCCGGGCCGATCAAGCGGCTGGTGCGTTTCTCTATATCGATGCCGATCATTTCAAGCAGCTGAACGATCGCTTCGGCCACTTGGCCGGTGACGCGGTCCTGTCGAGGCTGGGCGCTGCAATCGCCTCCTGCATCCGCGAAGGCGATGTGGCGGCGAGGCTGGGCGGGGAGGAGTTCGGGATTTTCCTGATCGACGCCGATCTGCCCCTGGCGTTGGTGATTGCCGAGCGCATTCGCCGGAAATCCGCGCATATTCGGGTCGGCGGTGATGAGAATGATTTTAAGGCGACTGTCAGCATCGGCATTGCCGTGCGCGAGCCGGGGCAGCCGCTGGAGGATCTGATGGCGCGGGCCGACGAGAACCTCTACGCCGCCAAGCAGCAAGGGCGCGACAGGGTCGTTTCAAACGCTTCGCAGGTGAATGCGGCCTGAATTTTCGCGCTTTCGCCGGCGTGTTTTTGCGCCGCAACATAAATTCGTTTGCTTTTTCAGCGCAAATCGCCCATATGCGGCGTCATAGGCGCTTGGGCCGGCTATTCGGCTCTCCCCATCGATGGGACTGGTTGCGTCTGTTTTCTTCATCAGGATCGAGTGATCCGCGGAGAAAAAGCCCTGCGGACTTTTTTTCGCGGGCACGACAGCGCAGCCGCGTGGGCAAAAAGAAATGCCCGCCGCCTTGTCGTTTCCATAACAAATTTCGCCGGCAGGTAAGCGCCTTGCCGCGATCATGCTTTGCGGTCGAGTACCGCATGAAAGAAGAATAAATTGACGAACGAAAACAATGCGGAACTGACTGGTTTCGCCAAACTCGGAATTACCGGCGGCCTTCTCAAGGGCACGCATGCTGCGGGCTTCGATATGCCCAAGCCGGTGCAGGAACAGGCCATTCCGGCCCATCTTGCCGGCCGTGACGTGCTGGCTGTCGCCCAGACAGGCTCCGGCAAGACGGCAGCCTTCAGCCTGCCGATCCTGACCAAGATCATTGCGCTTGGCACCAAGCGCCTGCCGAAGACGGCGCGTACGCTGATCCTCGCGCCGACCCGCGAACTCGCCGTGCAGATCGAAGACACCATCCGCGTGCTGACCAAGGGTCTTCATGTGTCGACTGCGCTCGTGCTCGGCGGCGTGTCGCGCTACAGCCAGGTCAAGAAGATGGCGCCCGGCGTCGACGTGCTGATCGCAACCCCGGGCCGCCTTACCGATCTGGTCCGCGAGGGCGAGGTCAACCTGTCCGACACGCGCTGGCTGGTTCTCGACGAGGCCGACCGCATGCTCGACATGGGCTTCATCCATGACGTGAAGCGGATCGCCAAGGCGACCCACAAGGACCGCCAGACGGCGTTGTTCTCCGCCACCATGCCGGCCGAGATCGAATCGCTTGCCCGCGGCATCCTGAAGGACCCGGTGCATATCGAAGTCGCACCGCAGGGTACGACGGCTGCCGAGATCAAGCAGAGCGTGGTTCTTGCCCGCGTCAAGCAGAAGCGGCAGGTTCTGTCGGCAATGCTGGCCGACGAGACGATGCGCTCGGTTATCGTATTCGCCCGCACCAAGCACGGCGCCGACCGCGTTACCCGTGATCTGGAGCGTGATGGCTTCGACGCCGCCGTCATCCACGGCAACAAGTCGCAGAACGCCCGCCAGAAGGCTCTCAACGGCTTTCGCGACGGCTCCGTTCGCATTCTCGTCGCGACCGATATCGCGGCGCGCGGCATCGACGTGCCCGGCATCAGCCATGTCGTGAACTATGAGCTGCCGGATGAGGCGGAAAGCTACGTCCACCGTATCGGCCGCACCGGCCGCAACGGCGCAGACGGCATTGCCATCACGCTGTGCGATCCGGGCGAGAACGCAAAGCTTCGCCAGGTCGAGAAGATCATCCGCATGAAGCTGCCGGTCGCTGCCGATCACCTCGGCCAGCCCGATCCGGCCCCGGCGCCGCGCACGCATGACAGCGCGCCGCGCGAAGCAGCCAATGATCGCAACGCACCGCGCGGCGACAAGCGCCCGCACGGCCAGAAGCCACGCGGCAACGGCGGTTTCGGCAAGAAGACGTTCGGCGGACAGCCTTCAGGCGACAGGCCGGAAGGACAGAGGCCGTTCCGCGCCAAGAAGCGCGGCTTCGGTGGCCGCAAGCCGAATACGCGGGCTGCATAAGCGCACCGCAGTTTGAGAAATTGGAAACGGCCGAAGCAATGCTTCGGCCGTTTCTTTTTATTCGAGGATGGCCCGAACCCACACCACGATGCGCTCGGCGAGAAAGTTGGTCGTCACCGGCGACAAGGCATCGCCGGCGATGACGTGGTTGTCCGGATCGCCGGTGTCGTCGAGTGGCACGAGTTCGTGCGGCGCACCCCAGCGGGCGGCGATCTCGCGGGTCAGATCCTGCCGGGTGATGCGGTCCGAATCCGAAAAGATGAACAAAGCGGGGATTTTTATCTGCTCCACCGGAGCTTCGCGGGCCAGGTTGGTCAGCGCTGCCATCGGCAGCACGGCGCGCGTCGGGTAGCTGGTGGTCCAGAGCTTCTCCTGCAGGGCGTTGCGCGGCTCGAAGCTGCGGGTCTTGCCGGCGATGAGTTCGGCGATCTGCCCGCCCCAGGGCCAGGTGAGGATTTCCGAGCCGGAGGCCCGAACGCCGAAGTTCGGCGAAATCAGCGCCATTGCCGCGACTCCTTCCGAGGCGCCGGCCTGTGTGGCGGCCTGGACGGCCAACGACGCGCCGGTCGAGGTGGCGATCACCACGACCTTGTCGCCGATCGCACGGCCGATGGCCAGTGCCTCGGCATAGTCGTTGATCCAGTCATTGACGGTGGCCGTGCCCATGGCTGCGCCGTCCTGCCCATGGCCCTTCAGGCGCGTATAGAACAGATTGGCGTCGAGCCCGTCGGCGACTTCGTCGGCCAGGGGGCGGAGTTCGCCCTTGGATGCGGAAAAGCCGTGTATGTAGACGATGGAAATCGGCGTCTTGGCGTGGATCATCGGGTCGGCCCAGATGATCTCCTTTTCAAGTCCTTCGCGGATGCCCGGTATCTTGTCCTCGGTGTTTTCCAGGTAGAGTTCCGGATCATCGCCGACGGCGGATGCGTCAAAAGTGATGCGCGTGTCGACCGGCACGCGCGGGCCGAGTGCGAACAAGACCGCCAGAACCACCAGCAGGCAGATGAAGCCGATCATGATGCGGCGTCCCACGAAATCCTCCAGACACGCCAGGGCGCGACGGCTCAAGCCCGCGCCGGGCACTGAGATGTTGCAGACAATGCAACGAATCAATGTCTTTTACGTACAGACTTCGCGAATCGCGGCCAAGAGTCCTGCAGGGCCGGACATGGATTTATCTTGAAGTTCGCTCAGCAGCGTCGTCTGCGGCCGTTCGCCAGCGGGCGTCTTTCCCAACCCGTAACCTTGTGGACGAACCAATACCGCAGCGAGAACGGCAATATCCTCAAAAGTTTGAGCGCAAGTGTGAAACGAAGGGGGAAGCTGGTTTCGAAGCCGCCGAAGCGAATGGCCTTTGCAAGCCGCCGCGAGGCGTCGCCGACCGGCATGAGGGCCGGCATGGCGAAATGGTTTCGCTCGGTAAGCGGCGTATCGACGAAGCCCGGATTGATCACCTGCAGGCGGATGTTCATCTTGTCGAAGTCGTGCTTCAGCGCTTCCGCCAGATTGTTCAGGGCCGCCTTCGACGCACCGTAGGCGCCGGCGGACGGCCAGCCGAAATAGCACGATGCCGAACCGACCATGACGACATGACCGCGGCCGCGCTCGCGCATACGCTCAACCACTGGGACCAACCCATACATCACCCCGTAAAGATTGATCTCGAAGGTTTTGGTGATGTTCAGCACGTCGAGCCGTTCGCCGCGGGTCGGAAAATAGGTGCCTGCGTTGAACACCGAAAGCGCAATCGGGCCGGCTTCGCTCTCGATCGCGGCCACCGTTTTGACCATGGCGTCCTCGTCGGTCACGTCACATGGAAAAGACAGTACACGGCCGGGCATTCCGGCTGTTTCTTCAACCAGCGTTGCAAGCCGCTCTTCGTCGCGGGACGTGGCGGCAACGATGTAGCCCTCCGCGACAAGTTCGAGCGCCAGCGAGCGGCCGATACCAGTGCTGGCGCCTGTTATCCATGCTACGCCATCCCTGGGGGCCGCCCGGTACAATGCTGCCATGTGATGATCCGTTATTCGCAATCAGAAAGCCTACCTAGCGGGCCTGATCTTTATTGGAAAGGGGCGAATGGATAGTTCTGGTTCTAATGAAGATGCCAAAACAATATTATGAAACCAGTGATGAAATGGCCGCAGTCACGCCGTACCAGCAACGCTCCGAATTTTCAGGCGGCCGGCCTGCACAGTCATTCGACACGACCGATAGCAAATAAACCGGATAGGTTTTCGTGCCTCGTCGGCGGTCAATGTTCAAAATGCGTCTAGGCCAGGCAAATTCATCCCTTGAAAGCGCGGCGCGCGGTTTTTAGTGTCGGCGCCGACACATGAGGAATTTTCCATGCACCGTTCGGTGATCGACGCAATCGGCAACACCCCTTTGATCCGGCTGAGGCGCGCCTCGGAAGAAACCGGCTGCGAAATCCTCGGCAAGGCCGAGTTCATGAATCCGGGCCAGTCGGTGAAGGACCGCGCCGGCCTGTTCATCATCCGCGATGCGGAGAAGAAGGGGCTGCTGCGGCCGGGCGGCGTCATCGTCGAAGGCACGGCCGGCAATACCGGCATCGGGCTGACGGTGGTTGCCAAGGCGCTGGGCTATCGCACCGTCATCGTCATTCCCGACACGCAGAGCCAGGAAAAGAAGGACGCGCTGCGCCTTCTCGGCGCGGAGCTGATCGAAGTGCCGGCGGTGCCCTACAAGAACCCGAACAACTACGTGAAGGTCTCGGGACGGCTGGCCGAGCAGATGGCCAAGTCCGATCCGAATGGCGCGATCTGGGCCAACCAGTTCGACAATGTCGCCAACCGCGATGGCCATATTCGCACGACCGCGCAGGAAATCTGGGCGCAGACCGGCGGCAAGGTCGACGGTTTCGTGTCGGCGGTGGGCACCGGCGGCACGCTTGCCGGTGTGGCGATGGGGCTGAAGCAGAACAGCAACGCAGTGAAGATCGCGCTTGCCGACCCGCTGGGTGCCGCGCTCTTCAGCTACTACACCAGCGGCGAGCTGAAGTCCGAGGGCAGCTCGATCACCGAAGGCATCGGGCAGGGGCGCATCACCGCCAATCTGGAAGGCTTTACGCCGGACTTCTCCTATCAGATTCCTGACGAGGAGGCGCTGCCGATCGTTTTCGACCTGATACAGGAAGAGGGCCTGTGCCTCGGCGGCTCGACCGGCATCAACATCGCCGGCGCTATTCGCCTGGCGCGCGATCTCGGGCCTGGCCATACGATCGTGACCATCCTGTGCGACTACGGCACGCGCTATCAGTCCAAGATGTTCAATCCGGAATTCCTGCGTTCGAAGAACCTGCCGATCCCCGAATGGATGGATCGTCCGGTGGAGATTCCTGTGCCCTTCGAGGCCGTGGCGTAAATGGCCTTTACGACAGAAGCGGTTTTTCGCGACGATGCCTATCTCGCGGAAACCAACGCCACCGTCGTTGCCATCAACGAGCGCGGCGGCATCATCCTCGATCGCACGATTTTTTACGCGACCTCAGGCGGACAGCCCGGCGACACCGGCTTCCTGATGCGGCCGGATGGCAGCCGCATTGCCATTGCCGCGACGATTACTGGTGAGACCAAGGACGAGATCATCCATGTTCCGGCGGTCGATCAGCCGGTTCCGGAAGTGGGAGAGCAGCTTGCGCTGTCCATCGACTGGCCGCGCCGGCATCTCCTGATGCGCATGCACACGGCCTGCCACCTGCTAACGGTCGTTTGTCCTTTCCCGATCACCGGGGCTTCGGTGAACGAGGAGGATTCGCGCGTCGATTTCGATCTGCCGGATGTCGGCTACACCAAGGAAGATGTGACTGCGCGGCTGATGGAGCTGGTCGCCGCCGACCATGCCGTTTTCACGCGGCTGATTACAGACGCCGACCTTGCCGCCAATCCGGGACTGGTCAAATCCAAGAATGTCCGGCCGCCTACCGGCACCGGCAAGATCAGGCTTGTCTGCATTGGCGATAATGGGTCGATCGACAGCCAGCCTTGTGGCGGCACCCATGTGAAAAGCACGGGTGAGGTCGGCGAAATCCATATCGGCAAGATCGAGAAGAAGGGGCGGGAAAACCGCCGCTTCCGCATTCGCTTCGGGCCGCTGCCGGCGCAGTGACCCGGGAGATCTGACGCCGTTACGGCCGACTCTGGCGGGTCTCGTAAAAACTCGCTTTTTCGTCCCAGCGCGTGAGCAACTGCTGTGCCGCGCGGGGCACGGATACCGGATCATTGGCTTCGGCCTTCAGCGGTGAAAGGCTCTTTGCCGAGTCGAAAGTCATCACCCAGACGAATTCCACTTCCTCGTCCGCCACGCGGCGCAGAAGCTCCATATTCTGGTAACCGGGCAGTCTCATGCCCTCGATGGCCGGTAACATCAGCGTGTCGAAAAAATGCTCGTAAGCATCCGCCTTGTCCGGGGTCGTGTAGCTGCGCCAAATCCGCCTGATCATATTAAAGTCCCTCGTCATCGTGCTGCACCGCCCCCGGGAAGCAAATGCGAAGTGGTAATTTTGATTGGCCGGCGCAAGATGGAGCGCCGAAAAAAGGCAAAATTGTGCGCGGAATGCGACGTTGCGAACAATCGACCTGTCGGCACTCTTGCTGGCAAAGATTACGTAAGCCTTGCCATTATGGCTTGTCGCGGTTGCGGATTTTTCGCGCCACGCCTATTCAACATGCGGGCGAATGATTGCCACTCGGAGACGAAAGATGCCGGAAAAGAGTCCATTCGTGGTCGATGCCGATTGGCTTCAGGCGAAACTCAAGACGCCGGGCATCTCGGTCGTCGACGCTTCATGGTATCTGCCGGCGCAGAAGCGCGACGCGCGCGCCGAATATGATGCCGCCCATATTCCCGGCGCGGTGTTCTTTGACCTAGACATTGTGGTCGATCCTGATTCGGACCTGCCGCATATGCTGCCGCGCCCGAATCTCTTTGCCCAGCATGTCGGCTCGATGGGCATCTCCGCCGACGATACGATCGTGATCTATGACGGGCCGGGCTTCTTCTCCGCACCGCGCGTCTGGTGGATGTTCCGGGTAATGGGCGTCTTTCAGGTCTATATTCTCGACGGTGGCTTCGACGGCTGGAAAGCTGCCGGGCTCCCGGTGACGTCGGAGCCGACGAAGACGGCGGGCAATGTCTTCCACGCCAATTTCGACGCCGCGCGTGTGGCTTCGCTGGCGGATATGCGGCGTATCGTCGAGAGCGGCGAACGCCAGATCGCCGATGCCCGCCCGGCGGGACGTTTTACCGGGGCCGACCCGGAGCCGAGGGCCGGCATGCGCTCGGGCCATATGCCGGGCGCCAGGAATGTGCCTGCCAGTTCGCTTTCGGAAAACGGGCAATTCCTGCCGCTCGACCGGTTGAAGGAAAAGCTGGAAGGGGCTGGCCTCGATCTTTCGCAGCCTGTCGTCACCTCCTGCGGCTCCGGTGTCACGGCGGCTGTCATCACGCTGGCGCTGGAAAGCCTCGGCCATACCGACAACAAGCTCTACGACGGCTCATGGACCGAATGGGGCGGGCTGAGCGATACGCCGATCGCAACCGGCAAGGATTGACCATGGCGGACGAGACCCAGTCGATACCGGTAACCGTCACCTTTCTCGAAATGGGTGCGCCGCCGGCCTATTACCCTTCGCTGCCGATGAACAAGCAGATCGCGCTCTTGAAGGCGCGTGCCGTACCGCTGCATTTCTATCGCTATCTGATGGACCGGGTCGGGCGGAAATGGCAGTGGGTCAACGCCTTGCGGCTGGATGACGAGGAGCTTTCCGCCGGCCTGCATCGCGAAGACCGCGACGTCCGCATCCTCTATCTCGACGGCGTGCCCGCCGGTTTCTTCGACATTAAGCCGCATCTGCCAGGAGAGGCCGAACTTGCCTATTTCGGCATGATGGAGCACGCCATGGGGCAGGGGCTCGGCCGCTGGTTCCTGGGCGCGGCAATCGAAGCGGCCTGGTCGCACAAGCCCGAACGGGTGACGGTGCAGACCTGCACGATGGATCACCCGGCCGCCCTTCCGCTCTATCAGAAGCTCGGTTTCTCGCCGGTCGGCCAGAAGCAGGAGATGGTGCGCACCATGAGTTTCGCCGAGCGTTCCGCCAGCGTCATGCGGCCCTGACATCCAGATAACCGAAGCTGAACTGCTCGTTCAGGAAGGATTCAGCTTGGGCGCGGCATGTTCGCGCCATCGAAACGGCTTTTCCAGCCGACGCTGAAGGAGACACATATGCTGAACCGCCGCCACTTCGCAGCCGCCATGGTCGCGCTCATTGCCTTTCCGACTTTCGCGACAGCGCAGAGCGCGATGCCTTCGGCCTCGCAGATCGAGCGCAGGCTGGATGCCGCGCCGTCCAGAAAGCTGCGCCGCGACCAGCGCGTAACGGTGCGTGAGTTCAAGAACCGTCCCGAACTTCGCCGCATGGCGCCGTCCATCGATATCCAGTCGATCAACTTCGCCTTCGGTTCGGCCGAGATCCCCCATTCGCAATACGGCAAGTTGGAAAACATCGCGACAGCGCTGGAGCGCCTGCTGCGGCGTCGGCCGGGCACGAAGGTGCTGATCGAGGGGCACACCGATGCGGTCGGTTCCTACGAATCGAACCAGATACTGTCCGAGCGCCGTGCAGCTTCGATGAAGCGGACGCTGGTGCGCGAGTTCGGCATTCCGGCCCGTGCGCTGGAGACTGTCGGCTATGGCGAGGAATTCCTGCTCGTGCAGACGCAGGACGAAAACTGGCAGAACCGCCGCGTGACGCTCCGGCGCATAGACGATTTTCTGCGCTGATCGATAGCGTTGTACTGGCAATCCCGGGCCGCCGATCATGGATTTGTGATCGGCGGTTTGGCGTTTCGAGCAGGGCTTTCACAATCAGGAATCGGGTGGCTGGCAGGGGGAAGGGCACGGCATGGTGCAGGCATGATCGTCTTCAGGAGTTGATGCCATGCTGCTGCGTTATGTTGCCCTTCCCACCGACCGCGTTCGCGACCTTCAGACCGGAGCTGTCGACGATTACGGGTTCGCGCCCGAGCGCCACATTTCCGATGGCGACGGTATGCCCTGCCGCCATTGCCTGCGGAATATCGAGGCGGGCAAGGAGTATCTGATCCTTGCCTATCGGCCATTTCCGGCTCTTCAACCCTATGCCGAGACCGGGCCTATCTTCCTGCACGCCGAGGAATGCGAGCGCGCGCCGGAAACCGACACGATCCCGTCGATGTTCAGGGCGACGCCGGACTACATTCTGCGCGGTTACGGCGAAGACGATCGCATCGTCTATGGCAGTGGGGCGGTGGTGCCGACGCATATGATCTGCGGGCGCGCTTATGAATTGCTGCAGCGGCCCGAGATCGCCTATGTCCACATGCGCTCTGCCCGCAACAATTGCTATCAATGCCGCATCGAGCGCGCCCACACGGACATGTGAGGGGCCGTGCAACTTTCAGTCGCAACGTCGTGATTTGCCGCAAGACCGTTGCGCACCCATGTCAATCATGCCGGAAAACACCCGGATCTCCGGCATAATTGAGGAAACAGCCCAAGCTTCGTAAGCATGATGGGATGGGAGGAGACGTATCGTCTTCGTCCAGGGCTTTGTCGCGTGGACTCCGCTGGGCAAGCGGCGGAACCGATGTCTTGCGATGAGGAGAAGTGAGATGAAAAAGTTGCTCTTTGCGTTTGCCGCAGTTCTTTTTGTTTCGGGTTCAGCACTGGCCGATGAATACCCGGTCGCTGTCGGCTCCGACTCAGCGCCAAAAACCGTCATCATGCAACGGAAACACGAGGTCATGGATCGCAACTACACGGCGATGGACCCCGGCTATGAGGTGAGGCAGAACGAGCGCGGTGGAGATGCGGCCCCTGAGTCCAGGGTGCTCGCGGCCGGCCCGCTCGATCATACGACAACGGCTGCTATCGAGGCGCCGGAATATGGCCCGCATGTGAATGATCGCTACGGCGATGCACAGCCGTCGATGAGATAAGCGGCAACAATATGAGCCTTGGGCGGCGGACGGTGTCCGTCGCCCCTTCAGCCGATCGGATCGCCGTGCGGCGGTGAAGGATCGAGCAGGCCAACACGGATCTGTGAAGGGACGCAACTTTCGGTCGCAGCGTCGTGATTTGCCGTTGCGCGGTCGCGTACCTACGTCAGTCGTGCCGGAAAACACTCCCGGAATTCCGGCGCATAGAAACTGAAATCCTGACCCGAGTACGAAAGCACGATGGGATGGGAAGGTGTTGTGCCTTCGTCCAGCGCTTTTGCGCGCGGGTACCGCTGGCAAGCGGCGGAACCAATGTCTTGCGATGAGGAGAAGTGAGATGAAGAAGTTAGTCTTTGCGTTTGCCGCTGTTCTTCTGGGTTCTGGTGCGGCTTTGGCTGATTCAGCCCCGCCGTCGGTTATCGTCAATCCGAACCATGTCGTTGTGGATCGCAATACCGTCCAACAGCCCACTGGCTATTCAGTAAGCCAGAATACGCGTGACAGCGATGCGGCTCCGAATTCGGCCGTGGTTGCCTCCGGCCCGATTGATCGCAGCAGCACGGCAGCGATCGAGGCACCGGAATATGGCCCGCACAGGAACGATCGCGACGGCGATGCACAGCCGTCGATGAGATAAGCGGCAAATATACAATTTGAACCTTGGGCGACGGGCGATGCCCGCCGCCACTTTTTTGTTTGTGGAACCAGGATTCGAAATCAGGCTGCCAGAACTGCCTTGGGCTCAACCATTTCATAGCCGAGCGCTTCGGCAACGGCGCGATTGGTGATCTTGCCCTTGTGGACATTGAGACCGTTACGCAGATGCGGCTCGTCGATGAGCGCCTTCAGGCCCTTGTCGGCAAGCTGCAGGCCGTAGTGCAGCGTCGCATTGTTAAGCGCATGCGCCGAGGTGACAGGCACGGCACCCGGCATATTGGCGACGCAGTAGTGGATGACACCGTCGACCTCATAGGTGGGGTCGGCGTGGGTGGTGGCATGCGAAGTTTCGAAGCAGCCGCCCTGATCGATGGCGACATCGACGAGCACAGCGCCTTTCTTGATGCCGGACAGCATTTCGCGGGTGACGAGCTTGGGTGCGGCGGCACCGGGGATCAGCACCGCGCCGACGATAACGTCCGCCGAGAAGCATTCCTCCTCGAGCGCTTCCACGGTCGAATAGCGGGTGTGAATGCGGCCGCTGAAGAGGTCATCGAGCTGGCGAAGGCGCGGGATCGAGCGGTCGAGAATGGTAACGTCGGCACCGAGGCCGACCGCCATCCTGGCCGCATGAAGGCCGACGACGCCGCCGCCGATGACCGTGACCTTGCCCGGCAGAACACCCGGCACGCCGCCCAGCAGCACGCCACGGCCGCCATTGGCCTTCTGCAGCGCGGTCGCGCCGGCCTGGATGGCGAGGCGGCCGGCAACTTCCGACATCGGCGCCAGCAACGGCAGGCCGCCACGATCGTCCGTCACCGTCTCGTAGGCGACGGCAGTGACGCCGGACGCCAGAAGGCCCTTGGTCTGTTCCGGATCGGGAGCAAGGTGAAGATAGGTGTAGAGGATCTGGCCGTCGCGCAGCTGCACCCATTCGTTGGGCTGCGGTTCCTTGACCTTGACGATCATGTCCGACTTGGCGAACACGTCGGCGGCCGTCTTGGCGATGGTGGCGCCTGCAGCGCGATAGGCATTGTCATCAGCGCCAATGCCCGCACCGGCGCCCGTCTCGACCAGAACCTCATGGCCATGGGCTGCATATTCGCGAACCGCACCCGGCGTCAGGCCGACGCGATACTCATGATTCTTGATTTCCTTGGGGCATCCGACGCGCATTGTGTTCCTCCACTGTTTCCCGTCGATGGAATTTTTTGTATCCCTCATGAAATCACAGAATCGGCTGCGCTTGTTTGCAAATTGGGTTGCTGTTGCCGCCTGAAACCGCTATTCGTTGCGCAAAATCTCGGTATATTCGAAGGAAATACGAATAATGTCGCTCGACAGGATTGATATCGCCATTCTGGACGCTTTGCAGAAGGATGGGCGCATTCCCAATGCGGCACTTGCCGAGAAGGTCGGCCTGTCGCAGTCGGCCTGTTCGCGCCGGCTCGACAATCTTGAAAAGAGCGGCGTCATCCGGGGCTATCACGCCCGGCTTTCCAACGCAGCGCTCGGCCACCAGATGACCGCGATCGTGCATATCTCGCTGTCGGGCCAGTTCGAGAAGACGCTCTCGGATTTCGAGGCGGCGGTGAAGCGCTGTCCCAACATCCTGTCCTGCCATCTGATGTCGGGCGAATACGACTACATCCTGCGCATTGCCGCCAAGGACCTCGCCGATTACGAGCGCATCCACAAGGAATGGCTGTCGGCCATGCCGCATGTGACCAAGATCAACTCGTCCTTTGCGCTGCGCGAGATCATCGACCGCACCGCGCTCGGCATGAAGCCGGAACTGGCGTGAGACACGCTGCCGCGTTGTTTGTTCGCGGCTCTGCTTCATAATCCGCACATCTTACTCTTTCCAAAGGCGAGCCCAATGGATCCTGTCCCCAGCCCACATCACGTCGTCGTCGTCGGTGCTGGGTTCGGCGGCCTGGAGGCCACGCGCAACCTGACCGGTGTGCCGGTGCGCATCACGATCATCGACCGGCGCAACCATCATCTGTTCCAGCCGCTTCTGTATCAGGTTGCCACCACATCGCTGGCGACGTCAGAGATCGCGTGGCCGATACGCCAATTGCTGCGCAACCGCGAGGATGTGACCACGCTTCTCGGCACGGTTGCCGGCGTCGACAAGGCCGGCAAGCGGGTGCTGATGGAGGACGGCGAAGCTATTCCCTACGACACGCTGGTGCTGGCGACCGGTGCGCGGCACGCCTATTTCGGCCATGACGAATGGGAGCCTTATGCGCCCGGCCTGAAGACGCTGGAGGATGCGACGACCATCCGCCGGCGCATATTGATGGCCTTCGAGAAGGCCGAGCGGGAAACCGATCCCGAACGCCGCCGTGCGCGTTTGACTTTCGTGATCATCGGCGGCGGTCCGACCGGTGTGGAACTGGCCGGCACGATCGCCGAACTGGCGCATGACACGCTGCCGCGCGAGTTTCGCAACATCGACACACGCGAAGCCCGCGTGGTGCTGATCGAGGCCGGCGAGCGCGTGCTTTCGGCTTTCGTGCCGGCGCAATCGGCCTATGCGAAGAGCGCGCTCGAAAAGCTTGGTGTCGAAGTCGAGCTTGGCCGGGCGGTTTCTGAATGCAATGCACAGGGCGTGGTCTATGGCGGGCAGCATCTGCCGGCAAAGACTATCATCTGGGCGGCTGGCGTCGCTGCATCTCCGGCCGCCGAATGGCTGGGCGCCTCGGCCGACCGGGCAGGGCGTGTAATGGTGGAGCCTGATCTCACGGTTGCCGGGCACCCCGAGATATTCGTGATTGGCGATACGGCACATGTCACGACGCCTGAAGGCAAGCCCGTTCCCGGTGTCGCGCCCGCCGCAAAGCAGCAGGGCTGGCATGTAGCGGCAACGATCAAGGCCCGGTTGAAGGGTGACAATTCGGCGCGGCCGTTTCGCTACAAGAACGACGGCAATCTCGCCACCATCGGCAAGCGCGCTGCGGTGATCGACTTCGGCTGGATCAAGCTCAACGGGCGCATTGCATGGTGGCTCTGGGGCCTTGCGCACATCTATTTCCTGATCGGCCTTCGCAACAGGCTCTCCGTCGCGCTGAGCTGGCTGTGGATCTATACGACAGGCCAGCGCAGCGCCCGGCTGATCACGCAGGGCTCGGCGCAGGCGCCTGCAAAACCGAAATGATCGCTGATTAGCCGACAAATTGTCATCGGCGCGTCACCTGTTCCTGCTGGACTTGGTAAAAATTCGGCGCGAAACTCATCGTTTCGACGTCGATTTTTTTCGAGATCAATCTCCAGGAGAAAACCATGTCCGAGTTGCTTCATCCCTTGTCGCGGCGGTCTTTTTTAGCAGGTGCCGCGGCAACCGGGGCCTTCGTCATGCTGCATCCGTTTTCGGCACGAGCGCAGGCCAATCAGGCGCATCTCAGGATCATGGAAACGACCGACATCCATGTGAACGTGCTGCCCTACGACTATTATGCCGACAAGCCGAACGACACGATGGGTCTTTCCCGCACCGCTTCGCTGATCGATGCAGTGCGCAAGGAAGCGACCAATTCGATGCTGATCGACAATGGCGATCTCCTGCAGGGCAACCCGATGGGCGACTATGTCGCCTATGAGAAGGGCCTGAAGGAAGGCGATGTGCATCCCGTCATGAAGGGCATGAACCTGCTCGGCTACGAATGCTCGACGCTCGGCAACCATGAATTCAATTACGGCCTGTCCTTCATGGACAAGGTGCTGGCCGGGGCCAATTTCCCGTTCGTCTGCGCCAACCTGGTCAAGGGCACCGAGCTTGCCTCCAACCCGCGCGACGACAAGCTCTACCTCAAGCCCTATGTGATCCTCGACAAGAAGGTGAAGGACGGCGCGGGCGCAGAGCATCCAATCAAGATCGGCATCATCGGCTTCGTGCCGCCGCAGATCATGATCTGGGACGCCAAGAACCTGACCGGCAACGTGCTGACGCGCGACATCGTGGAAGCGGCAAAAGCCTGGGTGCCGCAGATGAAGGAGGAGGGCGCCGACATCGTCATTGCGCTCTCGCATTCCGGCATCGACAACAAGCAGGGCGACCTGATGGAGAACGCCTCGTTCTTCCTCGCCGGCGTGGACGGCATCGATGCCGTCTTCACAGGGCACCAGCACCTCGTCTTCCCCGGCCCGAAGGACTTTCAGGGGCTGGAAGGCGTCGATACGGCAAAGGGCACGCTGCAGGGCAAGCCGGCCGTCATGGGCGGCTTCTGGGGCTCGCATATGGGCCTTATCGACCTGATGCTGGAGGCGGACGGCGGCAAATGGAAGGTGGTCTCGGCGACATCCGAGGCGCGGCCGATCTATGAGCGCGTCGAGAACAAGAACAAGGCGACGGTCGAGGACGACAAGCGCATCGTCGATGCGCTCAAGGAGGATCACGAGGCAACGCTCGCCTATGTGCGCCGTCCGGTCGGCAAGACATCCGCGCCGCTCTATTCCTATTTCGCGCTGGTCGCTGACGATCCGTCCGTACAGATCGTCAGCCAGGCGCAGACCTGGTACATCAAGGACCTGCTGAAGGACACGCAGTACAAGGACTTGCCGGTGCTTTCGGCGGCAGCGCCCTTCAAGTCAGGCGGCCGCGGCGGGCCGGATTATTATACCGACGTGCCGACCGGCGACATCGCGATCAAGAACGTCGCCGACCTCTATCTCTACCCGAACACAGTGCGGGCGGTAGAGATCACCGGCGCGCAGGTGAAGGACTGGCTGGAAATGTCGGCCGGCATCTTCAATCAGGTCGAGAAGGGCAAGGCCGACCAGCCGCTGATCAACACCGACTTCCCGTCCTACAATTTCGATGTGATCGACGGCGTCAGTTACAAGATCGACCTGTCGCAGCCGCCGAAATACGATCCGAAGGGTGCCGTCATCAACGCCGGCTCCAACCGCATCGTCGATCTGATGTTCGACGGAAAACCCATTGATCCGGCTGCGAAATTCGTCGTCGCGACGAACAACTACCGCGCCGGCGGCGGCGGCAATTTCCCGGAGATCAACGCGTCCAAGATCATCTATGAGGCGCCGGACACCAACCGCGACGTGATCGTGCGCTACATCATCGACCAGAAGACGATCAACCCGTCGGCCGACGACAACTGGAGCTTTGCGCCACTGGAAGGAACGTCGGTTCTGTTCGAAACCGGCCCGAAGGCAAAGGATCTGATCGCCAATGTGAAGGGCGTCAAGATCGAGGCGGCCGGCGAAGGTGCGGAAGGTTTTGGGAAATACCGCATCACGCTCTGAGGTCACCGGAATAAACAAAAAGGGCGGCAGACCAGGTCTGCCGCCCTTTGCGTTCAACTCAGTCCCGCAGGGACCGCTCGATCAGTACATCGAGTTCGCACCGTCACCGTAACGGTTGTTCTTGAGGCCGTTGGTGGTTGCGCCGATGGCGGCCGTGCCCGAGTAGTCGAGGCTCTTGGGCTGGCTGACAACAACCGAATTCGGAGCGGCATCGCCGTAGCGGTCGTTCTTGACGCCGGTGCTGGTGGCGCCGATGGCGGCCGTGCCGGAGTAATCGATGGTCCTCGGAGCGCTGACGACGACCGAGGAAGGAGCGGCATCGCCGTAACGGTCATTCGCGAGGGATGCGCCGGTGGTCAAAAGAACGGCGGCGAGGGAAAGGATGATCTTTCTCATTTTTAGTCTCCATTTTTCTTGGCCGAATTTTCTTCGGCAGAATTTTTGAAGATACAAATCGTCAAGAGATTCAATATCTTCGATTGCAGAGTGTGATTTATGTACCGGGATGCTCAACTTCAAATGAAGTAACCGAGACATCGCCTGGGGTCATCGTCACGGGATTGTGTGCCGGGACGTGAATGCGCGCCCCGGATATTCCATCAGTGATTGTCGGCGCGTTCCTGAATGATCGCCGCGCGCTCCTGCGCGTTGGTCGCGCCAACTGTCGATGAGATCGCAGCCTGCGAGGAATGGTCGATGTTGGTCGGCTGCTTGACGACGACCGAAACCGGCGCGGCGTCATGAGCCGTCTTGATCACCGAATTCGCATTCTGGGCAAGGGCGATACCGGAGGTCATCAAAACCGCGGTGAGTGCAATGATTGTCTTCTTCATCTGTATTCTCCAAAAGTTCGTCGTGACCGCGACAAGGAGTTTTCCGCCGGCATGGGAGGAAAGACACGCCAACCGGTGTTCCGGTGGAGTGGTCAAAGCTGCCGGTGATTTTTGGAAATCCCTCGTGTTGGACGATCAACACGGCTCATATGGGTGAGGGCGCCCGCGAAAGTAAGTCGGCTGACGATCAACAGGATGCGATCCCGTGAGAGTGCCATTCACGCAAGCGTGATTCCTCTTTGCAGAACCCTGGCGGTACGCGCGAGTCGCGGGACAGGGGGTGCCGAGACGTCAGAAAATGAGGCCGGAAATTGGCCGCAAAATTTCTTTCGGGCACCAAGAAGCGGCCGAATTCTCTCCCGATGCCCTGGGGTCAGGCCTTGTAGATGACCTGCCGCACGTCGATGTATTCGGCGCGGAAACCGGCTTCGCAATAGTGGAGATAAAACTCCCAGAGCTTCTTGAAGCGGTCGTCGAAGCCCAACGGAACGATCTTTTCCCAGGATTCCCAGAAGCGCAGCCGCCATTCGGCAAGCGTGCGGGCGTAGTCCTGCGGGAAGACGCGCTCGCGCAGATAGGAAAGGCCCTGATCGGCACCGAGCGACTTCAGGATCGCCGGTGTCGGCAGCATGCCGCCCGGAAAGACGTAGCGCTGGATGAAGTCCGGCCGGCTGCGGTAGATCGAATAGGCGCTTTCGTTGATGGTGATGATCTGCATGCCGGCAGTGCCTCCCGCCTTCAGGCAGTCCTTCACCTTGCCGAAGAACACCGGCCAATATTTTTCGCCGACGGCCTCGAACATCTCGATCGAGGCGATGCGGTCATATTTGCCGGTTTCGTCGCGATAATCCTGCAGCTTGATCTCGACCTTGTCGGAAAGGCCGGCCTTGGCGATGCGGGCGGTGGCGAAATCATGCTGCTCGCGGCTGATCGTCAGGCCGGTGACCCGGCAGCCGATTTCACGCGCCGCGAATTCGGCGAAACCGCCCCAGCCGCAGCCGATCTCCAGCACATGGTCCTTGGCGCGGATCCCGACATCCTTGGCCAATGCGCGGTATTTCGCGGTCTGCGCGCTTTCGAGATCGTTGGCCCCGGCTGAAAACAGCGCCGAGGAGTAGGTCATGGTCGGGTCCAGCCATTCTTTGTAGAAGGCGTTGCCGAGATCGTAGTGGGCCGAAATGTTCTTCTTCGAGCCGCGATACGTGTTCTCGTTGAGCCAATGGCGGACGCGCTGAACCGCATTCAGCAGCCAGCTCGCGCCGCCTGCCAGACGTTCGCCAGTTTCGGAGTTGACCACGAAGAGCTCAAGAAACGAGGTCACGTCCGGGCTTTCCCAATCGCCGTCCATATAGGATTCGGCAACGCCGATCGTGCCGCCGGTGAAGGCGCGGCCGGGCAGGCGCCAGTTGTTCAGCACAAGCTGCGCGTCCGGGCCGGGCGCCTTGCCGCCGACCAGCACGGAGCGTCCGTCGGGCAAGGTGATCTTGAGCGAGCCGCGGGCGAGGTTCATGGCTGCCGACAGCACCATGCGCGCCTTGGCCGGCAGGCCCCTCGCCACATCGGCGAAATTGCGTTCATCCAGCCTTATCGCGTCGTCGGATGCGGCGTGATCCTGCGTCATGTCAGATCCCCGATTTCGTCGCCGAAGCCGGCGCATGCCCCTCGCATGCCATCAGCTTCCCTCTCATTCACCGGGCTCGAACGCTCCACCATGATCACGGTAGCAGACCGTTTCGAGAGCCGGTGGGCTCCTTCTGAAACGGGCGCCCTTCAACCACAGTTTCAGCGCTTCCCAGTGGATTCCTGCCATGATCTTCCATGTCATCAAGGGAAACATCAAGAGGCAGAGCGAAAGGGAGGCAGTGCCAAGCTTTTCACGCCCCTGACCGAGAACGCTTTTCGCCGCCTGACCGGCTAAAAGGTCTCAACCGGTCATTTACGATCGGATTGCGCAGGCGGTGGTAGTGTTGAAGGCATTGGGGTATCGTGCGCGCATGCGCTATGTCGTTGCCGTGGTCATCGTCACCGTCTTCCTGATCTGGGACGCCACGTCCAATCAGGGCCGTTACCTCGACCATGGCGTGCGGCTGTTGCGCCACGCGGTGAGCTACTTCGGCGGCTGATCGACGAAATTGCCGGCAGGCTGCGGCTGAAAGCCCTTGTCTTGAGAGATTGACGCGGGCGCGATAGCGACCCAAAAGACGCCTCGGGAATTCAGGAGGCGTACGTGATCCGGCATATCGTGTTTTTCAGCGCCAAGCGGAAGGAAGATGTCGCGGCTGTCCGCGACGGGCTGCAGGCGCTGGCCTCGATCCCGCATTCCGATCACTTCGAAGTGACCTTCAACACCAAGGTCGATCCGCTCGGAAACGAGATCGACGTGGTGGTCTATGCCGAATTCGCCGACGAGGCCGCACTTGCCGCCTACAAGGCGCATCCGACCTATGATGCGACGACGCGAAAGGTGCGGCCGCTACGCGAATTGCGCTTCTCGGCCGATGTGGTGGCCGAAGGCGCCTGACGGCGTCAGCTCAGGCTGCTTCGCTGCGCAGCATCGCCTGTTCGTGGTCCGAGGGGCGGTGGCCTCTGAGATAGAGCGCGCAAGTCGTGCGCAGCATTGACGCGAAGTTCGGTATCTCGCCGTTTATCTCGATCGCCTCGTCGTAAAGCTTCGATATGAATTTCGGCGTCGTCAGCCCCTGGCCGTCGGCGATCTCGTCCAGCAGCGCCCAGAACGTCGCTTCAAGCTGGATGCTGGTCGAGTGGCCGCCAATGCGAATCGAGCGGTTGATCTGGCGATAGCCTTCCGGATCCTGTCCGGCAAAAACCCTGCACATCTTTCATTCCTCCCGGTTTTTCTTGGTTTTGGCGGGCGCTTGAGTCCGCTGATGGCATATTCGACGGAAATGCAGTTCGCCGCAATCGAACTTTGGTGCCTAGCCTGATTGTAACCGGCGATCATTTTCCTGCGTGGTAATGGGCTGCCACCACCTTTGATGCACCGCGCTCATAATCGATTCCAGATAGACGGCGTAACGATTACGGAGACAGGTTTGGCCAAAGCGATACACATGATGATCCGGGTTCTTGAAGAAACCCGGTCCGTTGATTTCTACAGGCAGGCATTCGGGCTCGAAATCGCCGACAGGCTGGATTTCGAGACGTTCACGCTCGTCTATCTGCGCAATCCCGAAGCCGACTTCGAGGTCGAGCTCACCATCAACAAAGGCCGCGAGGAACCTTACACGCTGGGTGACGGCTACGGCCATGTCGCCTTCTGCGTCGATCATCTCGACGTCGAGCATGCCCGTTTCGAGGCGCTCGGCCTCGCTCCACGCAAAATCGTCGAATTCAACCGGGAAGGCGCTTTGCTGGCCCGGTTTTTCTTCGTCGCTGATCCGGATGGCTACCAGATCGAAGTGTTGCAACGGCACGGCCGCTACAAATAGGGACGGGGCGATCCGCACTCGGGAGGAGTGCGGCCCAGCCAGCAAGAGCGCCTGCGGGCGCATAGCAAGCAAGGGAGGAACAAGAATGGTCACGATCCATGAAGGCAGGCCTGGCCTGTCGCGCCGCGAGTTGCTGAAACGCGGCGGCGTGGGCGCCGCACTGCTCGTCATCAGCGGCAGCGCCGTCATCAGCCCGCAACATGCCTGGGGGCTCGAAACGACGGCCCTCAAGCCCGAGACGATGGCGACGCTGATCCAGATGGCGCGCGACATCTATCCGCACGACCAGGTGCCGGACAAATATTACGCCATCGCCGTCAAGAGCCATGACGAACTGGCCGGCAAGGATGCTGCCCACAAGGAACTCATCGAAAAAGGCATCGCCGATCTCGATCAGAAGGCCGGTGCCGGCGGCTATGCCGGGCTTGGCTGGGAGGAGGAGCGGGTGAAGCTTCTCCAGGGTATCGAGGACACGCCGTTCTTCCAGGCGATCCGGGGCGGACTGGTTGTCGGGCTCTATAACCAGAAGGAGATCTGGCCGATCTTCGGCTATGAGGGCGAGTCCTACTCCAAGGGAGGCTACATCGCGCGCGGCTTCGACGACATCGAGTGGCTTTAGAGCCCGTTTCGTCAAGCCATTGCAATTATTGACCTTTGGGAGGAAACCATGGTCGCGAAATATGATCTGAACGATGACAAGGTCGTCGTAATCATCGGCTCCGGCGCCGGCGGCGGCACACTCGGCAACGAACTCGCCCAGAAGGGCATCGACGTTGTCATACTCGAGGCAGGCAACCGTTACGAATATGCGGATTTCATCAATGACGAGTGGGACAGCTTCGCCCAGCTCTCCTGGGGCGATCCGCGCACCGCTTCCGGCGGCTGGCGCGTCGCCAAGGATTTTTCGGGCCTTCCGGCCTGGATCGTCAAGGCTGTCGGCGGAACGACCACGCATTGGGCCGGTGCATCGCTTCGCCTGCAGGATCATGAATTCAAGGCGCTGACCCATTACGGCAAGATCGAGGGCGCGAATCTGCTCGACTGGCCGCTGACGCTGGCGGAACTCGAACCATACTACGCCAAGGCCGAAGACAAGATGGGGGTGACCCGCACCAACGGCATCGAAGGCCTGCCGGGAAACAACAATTTCAAGATCCTGAAGGCCGGCGCGGACGCGCTTGGCTACAAGGAATGCCACACCGGCAATATGGCGATCAATTCCGCCGAGCGTGATGGCCGGATGGGCTGCCAGCAGACCGGCTTCTGTTTCCAAGGCTGCAAATGGGGCGCGAAATGGTCGACGCTCTACACGGAAATCCCCAAGGGCGAAGAAACCGGCAAGCTGGAGGTTCGTCCCAACAGCCATGTCGTCAAGATCGAGCATGACGACAGCGGCAAGGTGACGAACGTCGTTTACGCCGACAAGGACGGCAAGCTGCAAAGCCAGAAGGCGCGCATCGTCTGCGTTGCCGGCAATTCGATCGAAAGCCCGCGGCTGCTGCTCAATTCGGCATCGTCGAAGTTTCCGGACGGACTTGCCAATTCGTCGGGGCAGGTGGGCAAGAACTACATGCGCCACACCACCGGCTCGGTCTACGCGATCTTCGACAAGCCGGTGCACATGTATCGCGGCACGACCATGGCCGGCATCGTGCGCGACGAGGCAAAGCACGATCCTTCGCGCGGCTTTGTCGGCGGGTATGAACTGGAGACGCTGTCGCTTGGCCTGCCGTTCATGGCCGCCTTCCTCAATCCGGGTGGCTGGGGCCGAGGGTTCACCACGGCACTCGACCACTATGACCATATGGCCGGCATGTGGATCGTCGGCGAGGACATGCCGCAGGAACAGAACGCGGTGAAACTACATGGCGAGATGAAAGACAAATACGGCATGCCGATACCGGACGTCTGGTTCACCGACCATGCCAATGATGATGCCATGCGCAACCATGCCTACAAGCAGGGCATGGCCATGTATGACGCTGTCGGGGCAACGCGGACGTTCCCGACGCCGCCTTATCCGTCCACGCACAATCTCGGCACCAATCGCATGAGCGAGAAGGCGTCGGATGGTGTGGTCAACAAGTTCGGCCAGACGCACGACATCAAGAACCTGTTCGTGTCGGACGGCAGCCAGTTCACCACCGGCGGCGCGGAAAACCCGACGCTCACCATCGTGACGCTGGCGATCCGGCAGGCAGATCATATCGCCAAGGAGATGGCGGCCAAGAACATCTAGGACGACCTCCCCGAGACCCTGCCTCCGGCGTGGAATGTCTTTTCGACATTCTGCGCCGGATTTTTTGTGCGCAAGCTGTGCCAAAAATGGATGCATGAGCGCCTTCTGCGCAGAATTTGTGCAGCGCACAATATCGATTGCACTAATATAACCCATAGTTGTGCAAGGGCGATCGTGCGCGATCTCACCCGCATCATCATATCTATTTGAAAATGCAGGGATAACCGTCTCCTGTCTGAATCGGGCGTCAATTGGCACGGCGATTGCATTGCTTCTTGTGTGCGAGTCGCGGGGGGCTCGCATACCAGTTTCGGGATTTTCATCCCAAAGTCGTTGCCTTCGAGGGGAAGGCGCTCGACCGGAGCGCGGCGTCACGATCGCGCCCGGTCGAGCCAGCTATCTGGGACTTGGTGCCCGCCCACATGGACATTGCGCGCAAAGCCTTTATTCATGTTGGGCAGGGCGCTTTGCCCCAACAGGCAGAAAATGCTCAGACCGCAGAAAATCCCGATCAGCCAGATCTATGTGCCGACGGAGCGCCGCAAGACGCTGCATCCGGACACTGTTCGGGTGATTGCCGAGAGCATCGTCGAAAACGGCCAGCAGACGCCGATACAGGTGCGCTTCGACGGCAAGCGCTATGTGCTCATCGAAGGGCTGCACCGGCTCGAAGCCGTGAAATGGCTCGGCGAGACGACGATCGATGGCTACATCGTGCAAGCCAAGCGGCACTAGAGACCTTTGCCTCGCCGGAGCGAATTCTGAAAAGGTCTCCTAGATCTCAGCCGTGATGGCCCTTTGCCACCTCCTGCGTCAGCGTGGTGATGAAGCGCTTGGTGCGCTCGCGCTGCGGATTGTCGAAGACCTCGCGCGCCGGGCCGGTTTCGACGACCACGCCGGCATCCAGAAACACGACTTCGTTGGCGATGGATGAGGCAAGACGAAGGTCGTGCGTGGCCATGACCATCGTCGTGCCCTCCCTGGCGAGATCGCTCAGAACATCCACCACTTCCTGTGCGAGTTCGGGGTCGAGCGCCGATGTCGGCTCATCGCACAGCAGAACCTTGGGCGAGGGCGCCAGCGCGCGCGCAATCGCGACGCGCTGCTGCTGGCCGCCCGAAAGCGTTGCCGGCCATGCATCGGCCTTGTGGGCCATGCCGACCTTTTCGAGCAGTGCCGCAGCCCGCTCGCGCGCCTTGGCCTCCGGCCATTTGAGCACGGTGGTGAGACCTTCCATGACGTTTTCGATCGCTGTGCGATGCGGGAAAAGCTGGAAATTCTGGAACACCATGCCGGTCTGGCGGCGCAGGCGCTGGATCGCGGCGGTTGCGACCTTCTGGCCGGGACGGAACTCCAGCCGGTCGTTGCCGATGCGCACTGCGCCTGAAGTCGGGATTTCCAGAAGGTTGATGCAGCGCAGAAGCGTGCTCTTGCCGCCGCCCGACGGGCCGACGAGCGCGGTCACCGTGCCTTCCTTGATGGCGACGGAGACGCCCTTGAGGACCATCAGGTCGCCGAACTGCTTTTCGATGTTTTCCAGACCGATCATGACCGTGCCTCGATAAAGCCGCCATAACGCCCGAGGCGGTGTTCAAGCCGGACCTGAAGCTGTGACAGGATCGAGCTCAGCGCCAGATAGATGAGTGCTGCCTCGACATAGAGGATCAGCGGTTCGTATGTGGTGGCGACGATGCGCTGCGCGGCCTGGAACAGTTCGGGCACGGTGATGGCCGCGGCAAGCGACGTGTCCTTGACCAGCGAAATGAAGGTGTTCGACAGCGGCGGTACGGCCACGCGGGCCGCCTGCGGCAGGATGGTGCGGCGCATGGCCTGCGACCATGTCATGCCGATCGAATAGGCCGCTTCCCACTGGCCCTTCGGCACCGAGCCTATGACGGCGCGGATGATCTCGGAAGTATATGCGCCGACATTCAGGGTGAAGCCGATCAAGGCGGCGGGGAAGGCATCGAGCACGATGCCGACGCTGGGCAGGCCGTAGAAGATCAGGAAAAGCTGTACCAGAAGCGGCGTGCCGCGGATGATCCAGACATAGAAGCGCACGATCGCGACAAGCGGTGCGGGGCCGAAGAGCCGGATGATGGCCACGATCAGCCCGAGCGTGAGGCCAAGCGCAAAGGACAAGAGCGTGAGCGGGGCCGAAAACACGACAGCCGCCCATAGAAGCGGCCCGAGCGAATCCAGCATCAATTGAAGCCAGTGGGGCAAGGTATGTTCCTCCGGTCCCTACTTAAATTTCTCAGGAGCCAAGGTGCGGCTCGCGGATATGATCTAATTATCGGGAAAGGTTGCAGGTTTTTCGCAAAAGATCATGCGCAAAATGAAAGGCGGACCGGCCTGCCGGCCGATCCGCCTCATTGCATGCGATGCGACTACTTCGAAACGTCCTGTCCAAAGTATTTGTCGGAGATTTTCTGGTAGGTGCCGTCCGACTGGATTTCCTTCAGCGCCGCATTGATGGCCTCGAGCAGTTCGGGCTCGCCCTTGCGGATGATGACGCCGGAATAGTCGGCCTTGTCCTCGGTCGCGGCGATTTTCACGTTGGCGTCGGGCTTGTGCTTCTTGAAGTCGAGGAAGGACAGGCTGTCGTTGATGGTGGCGTCAGCGCGACCGTTGAGCACGAGCTGGATCGACTGGTCGAAGCCGTCTGTGCCGACCAAAGCGGCACCCGATGCCTCGGCGAGCTTGCCGAAATTGCTGGTCAGCGACTGCGCCGACTTCTTGCCCTTGAGATCGGCAAACGTCTTGATGTCCTCATTGTCGCCGCGCACGATCAGTGCTGCCTTGGAGGCGATGTAAGGCTCGGAGAAATCGTATTTCTGCTTGCGTGCGTCGGTGATGCCGACCTGATTGATGACGGCGTCATAACGGTTGGCGTCTAGGCCGGCGATCAGCCCGTCCCAGCGGCCTTCGAGGAATTCGGCCTTCACGCCGAGACGCTTGGCGATCTCTTCGCCGATTTCCACGTCGAAGCCGACAAGCTTGCCCGCGGTGTCATGATAGGTGAAGGGCGCGTAGGTGCCCTCGGTGCCGATCTTGAAGACGCCTGCGCTCTTGACCTGTTCAAGGTTGGAGCCGGCATGGCCGGGAGCGAGCGCCAGAAGCTGCAAGGCACCGGCGACGAGCAGCGTGTTCAACCATTTCATGGTGTTTGATCCTGAAGTTTCCCGGCTCATGGCCGGTCAATTGCGAAGAACCTGCAGACTGTCAGAACGATAGCACGAATGGAACGCGAATATTTTTCCAAGGAACGGGATTTGTAAAATCCTGATCCTGAGACTTGCACTTATATGAAATCATATTGCGTGAAATCTGATCGCATTTGACCCATGCGAAAATTACGTGACCCTGGACTCCGTCGGCTTGACCGGCAGTTCGGCTGACGAGAACCAGACATCACGATAGATGGCCGTGGCGGTTTCGTCAGGCGCCTTGTCGGCAGTCAGCCAAAGCGAGCGCGTTCGGGCCGCTTCCCGCTTGCCTGGTACCTTTGTGCAGCCTTCCGTGCTCGAAGCGCCGACGCAGGGAATGAACCAGGACGGCATCAACGGTTTTACTGAGAAGCCGGTGGCCGCGCGCCGGACCAAAAGCGCAACGCCGACCTCGTCGGCCGGCCGCCATGGAAAGATCATGCGCCCATCGGGACGCAACGCCTGCAACCAGGACGGTGGCGGGCAGGCGACACCGGCGTTGACGTAGATCAGGTCGCATTGCGGGATCGGAAGGACCGTGGCGTCTCCCACGATGACGGACGCATTCTCGAAAGGTTCCAGATTTTGGCGTGCCTGGCGCGCAAGGTCGGGTTCGAGTTCGAACGCCTCGACCTTTCCGCCCGGCAGAACCAGCACCGACATCATGGCGGTGTAGTAGCCGGTGCCGGTGCCTATGTGACAGACGGTTTCGCCGGGCTGGAGCGCAACCGCACCTAACCATGCTGCGTGCAGATAGGGCTCGCCATTGTTGATGCCCTTGTCCGCATCGAGTGCGACGAGCGCATTCTGATAGAGGTAGATGGGGTCGGCGCTGGGCGTTTGGACATAATGGCGGTGGTTCACCATGATCTTCCACGGTCCGGGCGGCATAAAGGCTTCGCGCGGCACCAGTTCGAACACCCGCTCCAGCCTCGGGTCGCTGGAATTGCTCGCGGCAAACATCAAGCTGGCGTAGAAGGCCCGCACTTCATCGAGATCCCTGCCTTTTCGCATGCCTGCCTGTCTCCTCGCGAATGATATTACGCAGGCAGACCGGCGGCGCGTCAACGCCGAACCCTGTATGAAAGCTCGACAAGTTGAATGCTGTACACTGATTTTGCTGTGTTATTCTTCCATTGGCTTGGGTGAGTCGGCCAATCATCGTCAGAGTGAATCAGGTGTTCGAGTGCGTGCAAAGCGAGGCCGCAAGGCTGGCGCAAGCAAGCGCGCTCACTGTCTACATTCAAGTTTGTTGCTGTTCCTTGTGTTTTGACAATCGGGCAAGGGGAAAGCCGGATGCAGCACGTTATCGAAGATAGTCTGAAGCCGCGCCTGACCGAACGTGTGGATATCCTCACGGCGGTCAACATTCTGCGGTCGCGCGGCTATCGCAATGAAGACCTTATCGCCGAGATCACGAGGTTGTTCTACGTCGATCTCGACGAATACAACGACGTCGTGCAACTCAGCGCGTAACGACGGGTCAAACCACGACAGATCACCGTGAGGCGGAGCCTCACAGCGGGATGTTGTCGTGCTTCTTCCAGGGATTCTGCAAATCCTTGTTGCGCAGCATGCGCAGCGCGCGCGCGACACGCCGGCGTGTCGAATGCGGCATGATCACCTCATCGATATAGCCGCGCTCGGCGGCAACGAAGGGCGACAGGAAACGATCCTCGTAAGCCTTTGTGTGGGCTGCGATTTTCTCGGCGTCGCCGATATCCTTGCGATAGATGATCTCGACCGCGCCCTTGGCGCCCATGACCGCGATCTGCGCTGTCGGCCAGGCATAGTTCATGTCGCCGCGCAGATGTTTCGAGGCCATGACGTCATACGCACCGCCATAGGCTTTTCGCGTGATGACGGTGATTTTTGGCACGGTCGCTTCGGCATAGGCAAACAGCAGCTTGGCACCGTGCTTGATCAACCCGCCATATTCCTGCGCCGTGCCGGGCAGGAAGCCGGGCACGTCGACGAAGGTGACGATCGGGATGTTGAAGCAGTCGCAGAAGCGAACGAAGCGCGCTGCCTTGCGGCTGGCATCCGAATCCAGCACGCCGGCCAGAACCATCGGTTGATTGGCGACGAAACCGACGGTACGGCCTTCGATACGGCCGAAACCAGTGACGATATTCTTGGCAAAGCTCGGCTGTATCTCGAAGAAATCGCCTTCATCGGCGGTCTTAAGGATCAGTTCCTTGATGTCGTAGGGCTTGTTGGCGTTGTCCGGGATCAGCCGGTCGAGCGACAGATCGTGGTCGGTGACCGACTGGAAGCACTCGATCTCCGGCAGCTCGGCGGTGTTGGAGGCCGGCAGGAAATCGACCAAGCGGCGCATCTGCAGCAGCGTCTCGACATCGTTGTCGTATGCGCCATCGGCGATCGAGGATTTCGTCGTGTGGATGGAGGCGCCGCCGAGGCTTTCGGCCGTCACCGTTTCGTTGGTGACGGTCTTCACAACATCAGGGCCGGTGACGAACATGTAGGACGTGTCGCGCACCATGAAGATGAAGTCGGTCATGGCCGGCGAATAGACGTCGCCGCCCGCGCATGGGCCCATGATGACGGAGATTTGCGGGATGACGCCCGAGGCCAGCACGTTGCGCTGGAAGATTTCGGCATAGCCGCCGAGGGCGGCGACACCTTCCTGGATGCGCGCGCCGCCGGCATCGTAGAGGCCGATGATCGGCGCGCGGTTGCGCAGGGCCATGTCCTGCACCTTATGCACCTTCTCGGCATGCGCCTCGGACAGCGAGCCGCCGAAAACGGTAAAATCCTTGGCGAAGAGATAGACCGGCCGGCCGTTGACCGTGCCCCAGCCGGTGACGACGCCGTCGCCGGCGATCTTGGTGCCTTCCATGCCGAAATCGGTCGAGCGATGCTCGACATACATGTCGAACTCCTCGAACGAGCCTTCGTCGAGGAAAATCTCGATACGTTCGCGGGCGGTAAGCTTGCCCTTCTTGTGCTGGGCTGCGATGCGAGCCGGGCCGCCGCCGGCGCGAGCCATTTCGCGGCGGCGCTCAAGTTCCTTCAGCACATCTTTCATGACGAATGTTTCCCCGGGGTAACTGTTTTGCCAGCGGTGTTAGCACGACAGCCGACGAGCGCAAATATCGGGTCTGCCCGAGCCGCGCTAACCGGATGTGCGTGAGATCGTACTACCAGGTGCCGGTGTTGCTCATCGAGACCCAGGGCTCGACTTTTTCCTTGGCGGGCCTTTCTGGAGAAGTTCGATCGAGATGCCGTCCGGCGACTTGATGAAGGCCATGTTGCCATCGCGCGGCGGGCGGTTGATGGTCACGCCCTTGTCCATGAGGCGCTGGCAGGTGACGTAGATGTCGTCGACCTCGTAGGCGAGATGGCCGAAATTGCGCCCGCCCTTATACTCTTCCGGATCCCAGTTGTAGGTGAGCTCGATCAGCGGTGCCTTTGCGGTGATGCCGGCATGCTCGTCTTCGGGGCGGCCAGGAAGATCAGCGTGAAGCGCGCTTCCTTGTTTTCATGGCGCCGGACTTCGACCAAGCCGAGCTTGTTGCAATAGAAATCGAGCGAGACATCGACGTCGGCGACGCGGACCATTGTGTGGAGATAGCGCATGTGTTCTTTCCTCGGGTTGGGCGCGGGAACATAGGGCGCGCCACCCCTTTTCGGCAACCTTCAAGGGCGTGCAAGGTGCGTGGAAAGATGATTGGCAGTATTGGAACGGCTGAAACGGTGAAAAAAGGCAAAGCGGGTATTGCATAGACCGGAACACGCAGTGTTATTCTGGTTGCAAGAATCAGTTGTGTCTTTAGTCAGGAAAAGGTGCGGTCGAATGGGGGACAGGGCCTCTTTCATGAGGCGGGACTTGATCGGGGATGATGCCTTGAACCGTGACGAGATCGGCGAGGCAGCTGATCTGACTGAGATCTCCGGAGCCATCAAATGGTTCGATGTGGCCAAGGGTTACGGCTTCATCCTGCCCGATGACGGCGCTTCCGATATTCTCCTTCACGTTACGTGCCTGCGCCGCGACGGTTTCCAGACTGCGCTCGAGGGCGCACGCGTTGTCTGCCTCGTCAGGCAGGGCGAGCGGGGGCTGCAGGCTTTCCGCGTGCTTTCCATGGACAATTCAACGGCCATTCACCCGGCCGAGATGCAGGAACAGCGAACCCATGTCGCCGTCACCGCCGAAAGCGGGCTCGAGCGCGCTTTGGTGAAATGGTTCAACCGCACCAAGGGCTTTGGCTTCCTGACGCGCGGCGAGGGCACCGAGGACATTTTCGTCCATATGGAGACGCTGCGCCGCTACGGCCTGACGGAGTTGCGTCCGGGCCAGGTGGTGCTGGTTCGCTTCGGCCGTGGCGACAAGGGCCTTATGGCTGCCGAAATTCACCCTGATATCGGGACCTTGCCGGTTTCGCACTAGGCGCGATCCCGGCCCCGACCAGACAGGGATCATGATGGCTCGAAAGACTTGGTTTGCCACCGGCGCGATTTTCGCCGCCATAATCAGCATTTTCACCTATTTCGCCTTGCCAGGCTCGTCGATAGCCGACGGCAGGGCGATGATCCTGCCGGTCGAGCAGGCACCGCTGGTCGTGGCGACCGCCAAGGGCGAACAGCCCTTCAGGATCGAAATCGCCGACGATGACAAGGAGCGCTCGGCCGGTCTGATGTTCCGCGAGGAGATGCCCGACGATCACGGCATGCTTTTCGTTTTCGACCAGACCCGCGAGGTGGGCTTTTGGATGAAGAACACGCCCATGCCGCTCGATCTGGTCTTTATCGGTCAGGACGGGAAGATCAAGGCGATCCGTCGTGGCGAGCCGTTCTCGGAGGCTCTGATCGCGCCGGATGAACCGGTGCGTTTCGTGCTTGAATTGAAGGCTGGAACGGCTGAAAAGGCTGGCATCGCGGATGGCGATGTGGTTCGCCATCCTGCCATCAGCAAGGTTTCCGGCTCGGCCAATCCCGGGTAGGACGTTTCTTCGGGAGCAGACAGGCCGTGACGCAGTTTTTCGACCATGAAGGCTTCGAACTCGCCTTCCTCGACCGTGAGCCGCAGCAGGGCGCGGGCGATCCGATCCTTCTCATTCACGGTTTTGCCTCCAGCCACATCGTCAACTGGGTTTCGCCCGGCTGGGTGAAGACGCTGACCGAAGCCGGATACCGCGCCATCGCCTTCGACCATCGCGGGCACGGACTTTCCACGAAAAGCTATGATCCGGCCGATTATACGCCGGAGAAGATGGCTGGTGACGCGGCCGCACTGCTCGACCATCTCGGCATCGAACGGGCTCACATCATGGGCTATTCGATGGGCGCGCGCGTTTCGGCGTTCCTGGCGCTGGCGGAGCCGGACAAGGTGGCGACGCTGGTTTTCGGCGGGCTCGGCTATGGCATGGTCGATGGCGTCGGCGATTGGGACCCGATCGCGGAAGCGTTGCTGGCACCCGATCCGGATCAGATCACCCATCCGCGCGCCAAGACGTTCCGAACATTCGCCGACCAGACCAAGAGTGACCGCGCAGCGCTTGCAGCCTGCATCGAGACCTCGCGCACGCTGTTGAGCGAGGCGGAACTCGGCCGCATCATGCAGCCGACGCTTGTCGCCGTCGGCACCAGGGACGACATCGGCGGTTCGGCGCAGAAGCTCGCGGCGATCATGCCGAATGCGGAAGCCTTCGATATCGAGGGCAGGGACCATATGCTCGCCGTCGGCGACCGCACCTTCAAGGCGCGCGTGCTGGAATTCCTGCAAGACAACCCGCTCTGATCGTGTATCGGCCGAGACGAATACAGTGACCCTCACGTGACTGCGCCGCCGGAGTGACCCGGCGGCGCAATCTTCAAGCCCCCAGCTTGTTGTTCAGGCGTCAAGCCTGCGGTTGCGGTCCTGCCAGAGTTCCAGAATCGCAAGCGCTGCCACGGCGGCGCCAAGCACGATGTGCCAGGTGCGCAACGGTGCTCCATAGTTGAAGGTGAATGGCGAAGCTATTACCCAGACGCCACAGAAGAACGCCAGGAATTCCTCCCAGCGGCGCAGGTACATCTGCTCGAGACCTCCCAGCACCACGATTGCAGCACCCACCAATGCGGTGGCCGCGACCATTGTCGTGTTGCCGGTTACGTTGCCGAACATTGCCGTTCCCAGTATCGCAGCACCGAGCAGCATCGACAGGATATCCTCCCATCGCCGGTGCTCGAGAAACTGCCAGGAACTCATTCTGTTAAGTGTTGCCATAACGAGACTCCTCATAAGGCTAGTTTTGAGCGTAGCTCAAACACCCGTGAGGATTTTGTGCGCTATTCCTCATCGAACTCCTCAGCCGAGCGTTCGTACGCACTGCAGTTATTATCTCAAAAAAGGCCTGTAAAAGCAAGGATTTCGCTGGATCGATCGCTGGCGAACCGGGTAACGACCTTGCTCAATATGGCTGAACGGCATTACAAATCGCCACGAATTGTCGAATGGTCATGGGTGAGCCAACAGCTGAACGTATAAGTTGCTTCGGCGCGCCGTATGAAGGGATTGTTTTCCATTGCAGCTTGAAACAGGACCAAGCCAATCCATTTGACAATGTGATAAGGAAAATTGAGTTCAAACATGCTAATGTTTGGACTATACGTGCCGCAATACAG
This sequence comes from Mesorhizobium sp. DCY119, assembly GCF_003590645.1. NCBI lineage: Bacteria > Pseudomonadati > Pseudomonadota > Alphaproteobacteria > Hyphomicrobiales > Phyllobacteriaceae > Mesorhizobium > Mesorhizobium sp. DCY119. The sequence continues at coordinate 2,717,201 of NZ_CP031834.1, forward strand.
ACGATGAGCGGCAACGGAGACCGCAGATGACGATCACCAGCGCAGCGCGCGCGAGCACGCTTCAACCGATCGATCCGATATGGAATTCGGTCCGCGACGAAGCCATGGAAGCCGTATCGCGCGATCCTTTGCTTTCGGCCTTCCTCTATTCGACGATCCTCAATCAGGACAGTCTGGAGGATGCGGTCATTCATCGTCTCGCCGAGCGTCTCGATCATCAGGACGTCGGCGCTGACCTGATCCGCCAGACCTTCAAGTCGATGCTGCGCGAAAATACCGATTGGGCCTCGACGGTGCGCGTTGACATCCAGGCCTATTACGACCGCGATCCGGCTTGCGACCGGTTCCTGATGCCGATCCTCTATTTCAAGGGCTTTCACGCGATCCAGACCCACCGTCTTGCGCACTGGCTGTGGAACCGCGGCCGCAGGGATTTCGCGCTCTACCTGCAGAGCCGGTCTTCCTCGGTGTTCCAGACCGACATTCATCCGGCTTCCCGGATGGGCAAGGGTATCTTCATCGATCACGCGACCGGCCTCGTCGTTGGCGAGACGGCGCTCATCGAGGACGACGTTTCGATCCTGCATGGCGTGACCCTGGGCGGCACCGGCAAGGCCGGCGGCGACCGTCATCCGAAGATCCGTTACGGCGTGCTGATTGGCGCGGGTGCAAAGATCCTCGGCAATATCGAGGTCGGCCATTGCTCCAAGATCGCGGCCGGATCGGTCGTGCTTTCGCCGGTGCCGCACAACAAGACGGTTGCCGGTGTGCCGGCCCGTGTGGTTGGCGAGACGGGATGCGACCAGCCTTCGCGGCAGATGGACCAGTTCCTGCCGTCGCAGATCATGGATCACGTCGTCAGCTTCGATATCTAAGAGACCGTTCGCGAACGCTACGCTGTCGGGCGCAGGCGGCCAACGTGGTTGTTGTCGCGTCGGCGTTGTTCGGCGCAGCTCTCTTGGGCATTATGTCGGCGTTGCCTTTACACCGCCATCCTTGACGTGCCAGAAGCGCGTTCCATCTATCCACCCGCCACCGGGAGAAAAGTTTTGAAGCCGGAAGAAATCAGAAAACTCGACGCCTTTTTCAAGCGCACGTTCCAGAATCCGCAGTTGCAGGTAAAGGCGCGTCCGCGCAAGGATGACTCTGCCGAAGTCTATGTCGGCGACGAGTTCCTCGGCATCGTCTTCAAGGACGAAGACGACGGCGATTACAATTTCTCGATGGCGATCCTGGACATCGACCTGAACTAAGGTGTGCTGATATTCAGGCGAGGGCGGCCTGCGAATGCCCGCTTGACCTGAAGCTCAACCAAGCAAGATCGGCCGGTTTCAACGGCCGGTTTTGAGAATGCGGGCCGCTTTGGCGGTCACGCTAGCCTCCAGCCGGGGCCAGTCGGCCAGCAATTCCCGCGGGAAGCGGTATGTGAGGCTGAGATTATCGCCCAGCTGGATGTCACGCTCGCAAGGCGCCAGCGATTCTTCTGCACTTGGCCCGGTCAGGCAGCGGGCGACGAATGGTTCCTGGCCAGCGCGTGCGGCTACTGCGAGAACCTCGTTCAGATAGCCGGATTTTTCAGTGAAATCGTAGAGCGTTACGCCATGGGGGCCCGGCTTTCCGGGCTGTTCGATGAGCGAGCGGTAGATCGGCGCGAAACGGCCGCTCATGTCGCGCGACATCATGCTTTCCTCGAAGGTGAGGAACAGGATGCGTTTGGTGCCGTCCGCATTGTTGAAATCGTCGCGAGCCGTCTCCGAATAGCCTTCCATGTCCGGCCAGCGCAGATAGAGGTCGAGCCGCGAGGCAATGCCGTCGCGCCGGGCGCGTTCGAAGCGGATGGCATTCGCCGGAACCGAGATGACATTGTTGCCGATGACGATTTCATGGAGCGTGGCGTCGTCGGTGTGGCCAGCCATCGCGATCGAGCGGCCGAACCATTTTCCACCGAAGCTGAGCACCGCTGACAGCAGGGCCAGTGCCGCGAAGGCATAAAAGACCTTCAGCATCAGCGAGGAATCGATCGCCGTGATCGTGTCCTCCGCCGGCGATGCCGTACTCTGTCTCATGGTGCATTTCCCCATATGCGGGTGCGCGTTTGCAGGTAAGGCTGAATCGCGCGCGCATGATGCCGTCGATAACGGCTACTCTTGCAATTTCATGGTAAACGGCTGGTAAAGATTGCCGGTCTTGCGCGGTCGCTGACCGGCATTTTAGTGTGCGCCGGCAATGGAGGATAATGAATGCCGCTTTATGAACTGGATGGAACGCAGCCCGAATTCGACGACCAGGACAGCAACTGGATCGCGCCTGATGCGACGATTATCGGAAAGGTGCGGATCGGGCGAAATGCCGGCATCTGGTTCGGCACGGTGATCCGCGGCGACAACGACCCCATCGTCATTGGCGCCGACACCAATATCCAGGAACATACGGTGATGCATACCGATGTCGGCTTTCCGCTGACCATCGGGAGTGGCTGCACGATCGGCCACCGGGCGATGCTGCATGGCTGCACGATCGGCGACAACAGCCTGATCGGAATGGGCGCGATCGTTCTCAACGGCGCGCGCATCGGCAAGAACAGCCTTGTCGGCGCCGGCGCGCTGGTGACGGAAGGCAAGGAATTTCCCGACAATTCGCTGATCGTCGGCTCGCCTGCCAAGGCGATCAGGACGCTGGACGATGCCGCGGTCGAGCGGCTGCGCCTGTCAGCCGCGCACTACGTGGCGAACGGCAGACGCTTTAAAGCCGGCCTGACGAAGATCTAAAATCCTGAAAAAATGCTCCGCCCGAAAAAGGCGGAGCCGGCCCGGGGATTGGGCCGGCTCCTTGAACCCGGTCGTTGGGGACGGGGAGGGTGGGGACTCGACCGGGTTTTCTCGCTAAAGCGCGTCGCGATCTTTCAGATTCGCTTTCTCGCGCTTTATCTCTTTGTTTTTACGCATGTCGTTATCGCAAAACCGCTGCACACTTTTGCGCGACATGCTTAGATCTGTTTAGCGAACGCTGGCCACCGCATCGGCGCGGCCGTCGTTGATCTGCACCCAGACGCCGGAATTGCGGTCGGACTGGCGCTTCAGATAGGTGTATTCGGTGTCGGTCCACGCAAGGACGCGGGATTCGAGGTTGTCGAGGATGAACTCGCCCATGCTGGTGCGCACGGTCAGCACCGCGTGGCCGTCACCATTGGGCTGACGCGCAACCGTTATCAGCAGGTTGCCGGCCGGCACGCCCAGCGCCATCAGGCGGCGGCGCTTCTCCAGCGCATAATCCTCGCAGTCGCCGGCGCCGTTATCCGGGTATGCCCAGTATTCTTCCTGGCCGTAGATTTCCATGTCGGTCATCGGCTTGACCGAAACGTTGACCGCATTGTTGATGTCGACGATCGCCGCCCAGAGCTTGCGCGTCAGTTCGACCGGCGCCTGCTTGGATGTCTTCTGATTGCATTCGACAGGCAGGCGCTGGCAGAACTCATAATGCCCAACCGGCTGCGTCGTGCGGCCGCCAACCTGCATGAACAGCTCTGCCGCCTTCGCCTCGATCGAAAGCCCGACCAGTCCAACCACTGCTGCGAAAAGAACCGAAACCCATTTTGTTTTTGTCATTGTGGCCTATCCCCGTTTGAGGACACATTGACAGATGCGGATTTATTTGACGCAAAACTCCGAAGTACATCTTGAGTAAAAACGCTCGTAAATTGAAATCAAATTCAAATAGAATAAGTATAAAATGAAAATCAAATTCGATTAAAATTTTATCGAATTCGAGGCGGCGGCGAAAATCGCGCCAACAACGAAAAAGACCGGCCAATGGCCGGTCTTTTGGTAGGTTCGAATTTAGGATGGCTCAGGTCAGGGCTGGCCGGCGCTGTTGAATTCGGCGTCCAGCGTCTCAGGCCGCTGTATCACCGCGAACTCGATAGCGACGCCGTCTTCGAAATGGCGGACGATCTGGCCGCGCATGGTGCCGAGTATGACCTGCACGCCGAGCGCCGGTTTCACGTCGATCTCGATCGCGGCGCCCGAGAGCGACAGATCTATGATGCGGCACTGATACTGGCGGCCGTCGAGAAGCTGCAGCGAGCTCATCGGATTGCGCGGCGCGACGCGCTCGTGGCGGCGGTCTTCCGGCAGGTCGAGCTCGTGCTTGTTGGCAAGCCAGGTGAGCTGGGCCGCGAGCTTGTCCTTCTTGCGCTCGGAAGCGATGATGGTCATGGCGAAGCCGTCGCGCATCGTGCGCGTCAGAACACCTTCTATGCGGCCGATATGATCGAGATAGGCGATGATCTTTTCGCCGGGGCGGCCGAGCGTGTCGCAACGCAGTGCTACATTGCCGGGCGACATGTCGACGACCTGGCAGGGATGCTCCGTGCGATCCTCAAGCATGAAACGGCCATAGATCTTCACGCGGACGCGCTGAAAATTGCGCTTTTCCGCAACCGACGGCGCGTAGTCGATCGCCGCTGACCTCATGACTGCCTCTGTCCCGTTCAAAATTTCGCGCAGACACGCACGATTTCGGTCAAAAATACAGCCACACAGGTTAACAACATGTAAGTTATCGGCCTCGGAATGGCCGGAAATTAAGCTATTCGTCGCGTCCGCCCTTGAATACGACAAGGTGACGGATGCGTCTTGCCCCATTCATGGCGAGGGACTGGTCCGAGAAGGTGCGGTCGCTCGGCGCCAGCGACGGGACGGTGACTGCCGGGCGGTTGTTCAGGAACATCGGCTCGCGATCAGGATCGATGACGCGAACCGAGTCTATCAGCGAGTCTACGATCGGATCGGTGCCGAGCCAGTAGGGCTTTTCGGCAGGCGTGACGATGCCGAGCGAGCGCTGGTGTTCGAGGCCGCCATCGAGCGGCAGCAGCAGCAGTTCGAACGGGTTGGTGCGTTCGCCTTTCGAGCGGCCTTCGAAGGTCACGAGCACGACGGACTTTGCCTTGAACACGCCGTAAGCCAGCCGCGCAATCAGGCGCTGGTCCTTCTCGCGCCAAAGCGACGGGAATGAAAATCCCTTCAGCTCGCGCCCATAGGTGGCGCAGAGGCGCGTGCCGGCGAGCCGGAACACCGCTTCGCCGCGCGTGTCTTTCTCAAGGATGAAGGTGTCAGCGAGGAGGGACTTTATATCGCTGGGTTCTATTTCGGTCCGCTTCGGTGCCGGACGCCCGTCTCGCAATCGGTTCCAATAATGGAACAGGTCGATCGATCCGTTCTGTTTCATGCTGCTCCGCTCCGCGCGATCTGTTCTGTTATGTTCCATCGGCGAACAGAAAGGCGTTGTTCGATGGCCTACATGCGGGGCGGAGCAGGTTGCGTGCCAGTGCGGGTGTCGGCTTGTTAACCGATCGGGGGCGTTAAGGTTAACAATTGGTTTACGTTGCGCGCCAATCGGGCCTGTGGCACCTTGAAATCACTCCAGAAGTGGTCGCCGCGAGGTGACCGGCAGCACTTCAGTCAAAGATTTTGGGAGAGCGTGGGGCTCGACCAGCCGTCCAGGGGAAACTTTGGGCGGCTTTTCTTTTGTGATTCGCGCCGCTCTTCGCTAAAGGCGTCTCCATGACCCAGCAGTTGGAACCCAGCATGAATGACGCCTTGCCGGAAGAGCGCAGCCCCGAGCCGGAACCGGCACCTGAGCGCCGTGAGCCGGTTTTCAATCTTCCCGTCATCGTCATCGCTGCCATCGCGCTCTGCGTCGGCATCCATCTGCTGCGGCTTTATGTGCTGACGCCTGACCAGGATTTCGAACTGATCCTGCGCGGCGCCTTCATCCCAATCCGCTATTCGGGCCAGTTCGATCTGGACGTCTACGCCTTTACCAGCCCGGTCACCTATTCCTTCCTGCATGGAAGCGTCACGCATCTGCTGATCAACATGGTGTGGCTGGCGGCATTCGGCTCGCCGCTGGCGAACCGTCTCGGCGCGCTTCGCTTCTCTGTTTTCTGGGTGGTTTCGAGCATCGCTGCGGTCGCGCTGCATTACAGCCTGCATTCTATGGACAATGCGCCGCTGGTCGGCGCTTCCGGCGCGATTGCAGGGATGATGGGGGCGGCTGCCCGTTTCGGCTTCCGCGTGGACCGCTCTGCCGGAAAGCCCGCCTTTGCCGGCACGCTCCTGCCGGTGTCGCTGGTGTTCCGCTCGCGCACCGTGATGACATTCCTTGTCGTCTGGATGGTCGTCAATCTCGTCACCGGCATTTACGGCTTTGGGCCTGACATGGCTAACCGCATCGCCTGGGAGGCCCATGTCGGCGGCTTTCTCGTCGGCTTTTTCGGAATCCAGTTCTTTGACCGCCCTCAACGAACGATGACGCTGTAACCTCGAAGTCTAAGCGCCCGCCAAACCGGCTTCACACTTGAAATGAAGGCCATCCAAGCGCACCATGACGGCATTGGAGCCGCGATGTGGAGGAGTATGGGCCGGTTCCGGTTTTGTACTGGCAAAGGAGGACGCCATGACGGTGAAGGCAATTCTCGAAGCGAAGGGCCATGACGTTTTCACGCTCGGGCCGAACGAGAAACTGGCTGAAGCGGTACGAATACTCGCCGACCACCGCATCGGCGCGCTGGTCGTCACGAATGGCGATCAAAGGATCGTCGGCATTCTTTCAGAGCGCGATATCGTCCGGGTTCTCGCCAAGGAGGGGGTGGGAGCGCTCGACCAGACCGTGCGGGCTGTCATGACGCCCAAGGTCAATATCTGCAACGAGCATCATACGGTCAACGAAGTCATGGAAATCATGACGCGCGGTCGCTTCCGCCACTTGCCGGTCGAAAAGAACGGCAGGCTCGATGGCATTGTTTCCATCGGTGACGTGGTCAAACGGCGTATCGAGGACGTCGAGCGCGAGGCCGACGAAATACGCGCCTATATAGCGACGGCGTAGGATCTCGGGATCGCCGCCGGCACATGAATATGCCGGCGGGTTCCAGAGCAGCACCTATCTGTTGTCGAGTTCGGGGCGGACCAGCTTCAGCCCGTGGCGCGTGATGCGATAGGGGCCGCCATTGGAAGAGGCGATTGCCTTCTTCCGTTTCAGCTTGCGGAAAATACCGAGATCGAAATCCGGATAGGCCCAACCGTCGCGGGTAAGGCACTGGATTTGCTCGATGCGTTTCCTGTCGTCTTTTTCGACTTCAATGCGTCCGCCCTGCGCGAGCAGATGCAGAATGCGCTGTTCATTGCGCGATATGTCCATTTTTGGAGAACTTTCGGAAAACCTGGCCGTAATGGCCAAAACAAAAAGCCGCCGCCGCAGGGTTCTGCGGCACGGGGTTTCAGGTTTTCACGCCCTGCCTTCCTTGGAAGGTCAGGGCTTCAGCGGGACTGAGCTGACGTAGACATCCAAACTCCATCGGGACGGGATGGATATAACGCGGCCGTGGTTTTCGCGCCAGCCGAGGCTGGCCAAACGTCACACTTTGAACGGGAATGGTTGCAACAGAGCAACGATTGATCTAGCGAACAGTTGAATTTAGTTGCTCAACAAAATTCCTATTTTGCAACGAATAGCCCAGCCGGAACGCCATGACCCTCATCGACACGCGCACGCCCGACCCGAAACGCCTGATCCCCGGCGCCACCGGCGACTGGGAAATCATCATCGGCCTGGAAGTGCATGCGCAAGTGACCTCCAACGCAAAGCTGTTCTCCGGCGCCTCGACCTCGTTCGGCGCAGAGCCGAATGCCAATGTCAGCCTGGTCGATGCGGCGATGCCCGGCATGCTGCCGGTCATCAACGAGGAATGCGTCAAGCAGGCGATCCGCACCGGGCTCGGGCTGAAGGCGCAGATCAATCACAAATCGGTCTTCGACCGTAAGAACTACTTTTATCCGGACCTGCCGCAGGGCTACCAGATTTCGCAGTTCAAGCAGCCGATCGTCGGCGAGGGCAAGATTACGATTTCGGTCGGACCCGATCGCAAGGGCGAGTTCGAGGACGTCGAAATCGGCATCGAGCGCCTGCATCTGGAACAGGATGCTGGCAAGTCGATCCACGACCAGCATCCGACCATGTCCTATGTCGATCTCAACCGCTCGGGCGTGGCGCTGATGGAGATCGTGTCCAAGCCCGACATGCGCTCGGCTGACGAGGCCAAGGCCTATGTCACCAAGCTGCGGACCATCGTGCGCTATCTCGGCACCTGTGACGGCAACATGGACGAGGGCTCGATGCGCGCCGACGTCAACGTCTCCGTGCGCAAGCCGGGCGGCGAGTTCGGCACGCGCTGCGAGATCAAGAACGTCAACTCGATCCGTTTCGTCGGCCAGGCCATCGACTATGAGGCGCGCCGCCAGATCGCGATTCTGGAAGATGGCGGCAAGATCGACCAGGAGACCCGGCTGTTCGACCCGAACAAGGGCGAGACGCGGTCCATGCGCTCCAAGGAAGAAGCGCATGACTACCGCTATTTCCCCGATCCGGACCTGCTGCCGCTCGAATTCGACCAGGCCTATGTCGATGAACTGGCGAAGGACTTGCCGGAACTGCCGGACGACAAGAAGGCGCGGCTGATCTCGAGCCTCGGCCTCTCCGTCTACGACGCCTCGATCCTGGTTTCCGAAAAGGCGATCGCTGACTATTTCGAGAAGGTGGCGGCCGGCCGTGACGGCAAGCTTGCTGCCAACTGGGTCATCAACGATCTGCTGGGCGCTTTGAACAAGGCCGGCAAGGATATTGAAAACGCTCCGGTTTCGCCTGATCAGCTCGGCGCTGTCGTCGACCTGATCAAGGAAGGCACCATCTCCGGCAAGATCGCCAAGGACCTGTTCGAGATCGTCTGGAACGAGGGCGGCGACCCGCGCGCGCTGGTCGAAAGCCGCGGCATGAAGCAGGTGACCGACACCGGCGCCATCGAAAAGGCGGTGGATGAGGTTATCGCGGCAAACCCCGACAAGGCAGAACAGGCCCGCGCCAAGCCGAGCATGGCTGGGTGGTTCGTCGGTCAGGTGATGAAGGCGACGGGCGGCAAGGCCAACCCTCAGGCCGTGAATGACCTGATCAAGGCTAAGCTCGGGATCGTCGAGTAAACATGTTCGTCCGCACCGCCAGTGATCGCGATCTGGCAGCAGTCCGCGCGCTGCTGGTCGAGACGTGGCACGCGACCTATGACGCGATCTACGGGGCCGAGCGGGTCACGCAGATCACCGACGAGTGGCATTCACTGCCGAAGCTGAAGGCCAATCTGGAGCGCCCGCGCTCGGAGTTCCTTGTCGCCGATGACGGCAAGATGCTGGGCGGCATGGCCTATGCCAAAGCGGGCGATGATGGGAAGATCGTCACGATCCACCAACTCTACGTCCGTCCGGCATCGCAGCGGCTGGGCATCGGCAGAATGTTGCTGGCGGAAATCGAAGACAGCTTTCCAGAGGCAAAAACGCTGCGTCTCGAAGTCGTCGAGGACAATCACCGCGCCGTAGCCTTCTACCGCGCGAACGGGTTTGTCATCGCCGACAGGCAAGAGGACAAGACCACCCATGCGTCGGGGCTGGTCATTTTCAACTGCGAGAAACAACTCGGATAAGCCCATGGCCGACATCGATAATCTGTCGATAAGGCCCGCGCGCCGCGTCGATATTCCGGCGCTCGCTGCGCTCTTTGCGTCAGACAACATCCTCGGCGGTCATGGTGATACAACCGACTTCGAGGCGTTGCCCTTCTACGAGGCGGCTTTCGAGCGGATTCAGGCTAGCCCCAACGATACGCTCTATGTCGCCGAGTTCGACGGGGAAGTTGTAGGCACCTTCCAGACAACGCGGATCACGGTCATGATTGGTCGCGGCGCTACCACTTTGCGGATCGAGGCGGTGCAGACGCGCGAGGATATGCGCGGGCAGGGTGTTGGCGAGAAGATGATGCGGTTCGCAATCGAGCAGGGCAGGCAGGCAGGCGCCAGCGTCGTTCACCTGACTTCCAGTTTGAAGCGCACCGATGCGCATCGCTTCTACAAGCGGCTCGGCTTCGAACAGAGCCACGCCGGCTTCAAGCTGAAGCTTTAGCCGCTTCCTCTTTGGCTATCCGAGAAATATAGACCGCAAACTCCGGGTCTTCGCCCGGCAGCAGTTGGGGCAGCGCCAGCCGAAAATCCTCGCGCCGGCACCACTCGCGCATGAAGTCTTCCCACGAGGCCCAGCGTCGGAGTTTTCGCGGCGGCAGATCGTCGTCATAGGCGACGAGATAGGCTCGCTCGAACAGCGCGATCAGAATCGCAAACATCGCCAGCATGCGCTCGACCTGATCCTCGGTGAGATTGGGCGTGGCGGTGCGCGATTGAAGCTTCAGGTCCGGGTGTTCGAGGGTCAGCTTCAGGAAGTCGGTGTAGCCGTCGGAGAGAAGCTGGTAGATTTCCTCTTCCTCGTTGGCGCGTTCTTTTTGCTGCTCGTAGACGAAGATGAAAATCGCCAACGGCAGACCGATGATGGTCACACACAGGCTGAGCATTTCCAGGATAGGCTTGAATTCCATCAGCTTCCGCCCGAGTGCGAGGTTGCAGAGTATCGCGATGCTATGCCGCGCGCCGGCCTTTGCCAATTGCGGGCAAAGCAGCCCGTTTCGCAGCTAAACTCTTGCCATTCGCGCCTGCGAAAGCCATAAGGCATCGTATTGTTCGACGCGCTTGCCGCGAGGAATCCGATGAAGAAATTCTTCCTGCAGTTTTTTACCTGGTGGAGCGGGCAGACGCTCGGCACACGCCTTCATACCTGGCGCTACGGCACGAAAGTCGGCCAGGACGATTGGGGCAACGTCTATTACGAAGGCGGCACCGATTCGGAAGGCCGCACGCGCCGCTGGGTGATCTATAGTGGAACCTCGGAAGCCTCCAAGATTCCGCCCGGCTGGCACGGCTGGATGCATCATCGCGTCGACACGCCGCCGTCGCAGGAGAACTACACGGCCCGCGAATGGCAGAAGCCGCACCAGACGAATCTCACTGGAACTTCGGCCGCCTATCGCCCGAAGGGCTCCGTGCTTGGCACCGGCCATCGCCCTCAGGTTACCGGCGACTACGACGCCTGGACGCCCGGCGCATAAGAGTGCGCCGGTCCGGTATGTTCTCGCCACATTCCTTGGTTAACTGCTTGTTGATGACAAAGCAGCGATATGCCTTGGTGGGTGAGAAATTGTCCCAGGCGCAACTTCCGGTATTTTCCATATGACGATCTTCAGCCGAATTCTGCAGCGCAAAGTCTTGACCGGCGCCCTCGTGTTTTCGGCGATGATGATCGCTGCGGTTCCTTTGCGGGCCTATGCGCAGGAGCAGTTCCCGCTCGATGGCGATGAGATGCCGCTGGACGATGTGCCGGCCCAGCCCCAGCAGCAAGCGCCGGAGACCGACGAAGAGGTCAAGCCGGAGCCCGCGCCGAAGGTCGAGCGCATGAAAAACCCGGTCGCGGAGTTTTCCGGCATCGACAAGATCACCGGCCGCATCACATCGTTCGACGTCTACATCAACGAGACGGTGCAGTTCGGCGCCCTGCAGGTGACGCCGCGCGTGTGCTATTCGCGGCCCGAGGCCGAAGAGCCCAAGACCGATTCGTTTGTCGAAGTGGATGAGATCACGCTCGACCGGAAAATCCGCCGCATCTTCACCGGCTGGATGTTTGCCGAAAGCCCGGGCCTGAACGCGGTTGAACATCCCGTCTATGACGTCTGGCTGAAGAGCTGCAAGGCGAAATCGGACGTGCCTGCACCCGATACCGCCAAGAGCAACTGATCCTCAGGAACCGGCTTCTCCGCGGCGCGTTGTCTTTCGGGCAACCGCTAGGAGGACATTTCCAATGATGGCCAATGAGAAAGAGCTTCTCGAAATCGAGAGAGGCTTCTGGATGGGCGGTTCCGATTTCTTTTCCGCCAATGCCGACAGGGAATGCCTCGTGGCCTTTCCCGGGATGGCCCAGGCGATGAGCAACGCCGACCTGGCGGAAACCGCTGACAATCCGAAGCGCTGGCGAAAGCTGGAGATCGAGCTCAAGGGCATTATCGAGCCGGGAAGCGACATCGTCATGCTTACATATGAAGCGCATGCCACCCGCGAAGATGGTGAACCCTATGCTGCGCTTGTCAGCACTGGATATGTGCACCGAACCAACGGCTGGAAGATGATGTTCCATTCGCAGACGCCGATAAAGGCTAAGGCCAAGAAGTCGGACGCAGCCAAGAAATCCGGTAAATCGGATCGTCAGGGATAGAAGACGGCTTCGCCGCGCAATGCCTTTTCCAGCATCTTTTCGTATCTGCCGCGTGGCACATCGACTGCACCGAAGCGCTTGAGATGTTCGGTGGTGAACTGGGTGTCGAGCAGGACGAAGCCTCGCGCGTTCAACCTTTCAACGAGATGCACGAGGCAGACTTTCGATGCGTCCGTTTCCTTGGAGAACATGCTTTCTCCGAAAAAGACGCGACCAAGACTGACGCCGTAGAGCCCGCCGACAAGGCGGTCGTCGCGCCATGCTTCGACCGAGTGGCAATGGCCGCGCTCGAACAGGTTGATATAGGCCTCCCGAATCGGGGCGTTTATCCATGTCGTCTGGCGCTCATCGCGAACTTCGGCGCAACCGTCGATCACGCCGGCAAAGTCGCTGTCGAAGCGAATGTCGAAGCGGTTCTGGCGAATCGCTTTGCGCAGGCTCTTGGGAACGTGGAAAGCATCGAGCGGGATGACGCCCCGCGTCTCCGGCCGGACCCAGAAGACTTCAGGGTCCGAAGCGCTTTCGGCCATCGGGAAGACGCCCGACGCGTAAGCCTTCAGCAAAAGCTCGGGCGGTATGCGATAGCCGGGGGCATATGGACGGGTCATCAAGCCTCACAAGTATAAAAGAAACGCGCCGAAACGCGTTTCCGTCAACTTGGTCTTTCGGACGCTACACACAGTACCCGGCATTTCGACCGGGCTTATCCAGCGTTATTCCGTCTCGGCGAGGTGCTTTTCCAGCCAATGGATATCGTAGTCGCCATTGGCGATATCGGCATTGCCGACCAGTTCGCGAAACAGCGGCAGTGTCGTCTTGATGCCATCGACGACGAACTCGTCGAGCGCGCGGCGCAGGCGCATCATGCATTCGACGCGGTTGCGGCCATGCACGATCAGCTTGCCGATCAGGCTGTCGTAGTAAGGCGGAATGCGATAGCCGGAATAGACGCCAGAATCGACGCGAATGCCGAGGCCGCCCGGCGTGTGGAAATGCGTGATCGTGCCGGGCGAGGGCACGAAGGTGCGCGGATCCTCCGCATTGATGCGGCATTCGATGGCGTGACCCTGGAAGCGGATGTCTTCCTGGCGCACCGAAAGCCCGCCGCCGGAAGCTACGCGGATCTGCTCGTGCACGAGATCGATGCCGGTGATGGCTTCCGTTACCGGGTGCTCGACCTGAAGGCGGGTGTTCATCTCGATGAAATAGAACTCGCCGTTCTCATAAAGGAACTCGATCGTGCCGGCGCCCGAATAGCCGAGATCGGCAATCGCCTTGGAGCACACTTCGCCGATCTTCATGCGCTGTTCTTCGTTCAGCGCGGGCGAGTTGGCTTCCTCCCAGACTTTCTGGTGGCGGCGTTGCAGCGAGCAGTCGCGCTCTCCAAGATGGATCGCGTTGCCGGCGCCGTCGCCGAAGACCTGGATTTCGATATGGCGGGGCTTTTCGAGATATTTCTCGATATAGACCGCATCGTCGCCAAAGGCCGCGCCAGCTTCGCTGCGTGCCGTCTGCAAGGCCTCGATCAGGTCTTCTTCGGTGCGGGCGACCTTCATGCCGCGGCCACCGCCGCCGGCAGATGCCTTGATGATGACCGGATAGCCGATCTCGGCGGCAATACGTTTGGCTTCGCCTTCATCCGAAACGGCACCGTCCGAACCCGGAACCACCGGAATGCCGAGACGCTTGGCCGTGCGTTTGGCTTCAATCTTGTCGCCCATGATGCGGATGTGATCGCCGGACGGGCCGATGAAGGTGATGTTGTGGGCGGCCAGTATGTCGGCGAACTTGGCGTTTTCGGAAAGGAAGCCGTAGCCCGGATGCACGGCATCGGCGCCGGTGATTTCGCAGGCCGCAACGATCTGGTGGATGTTCAGGTAGCTGTCGCGCGAGGGCGGCGGCCCGATGCAGACGCTTTCGTCGGCGAGGCGCACATGCATGGCGTCGGCGTCAGCCGTCGAATGGACGACGACCGTCTGGATGCCGAGTTCCTTGGCAGCGCGCAGGACCCGAAGAGCGATTTCGCCGCGATTGGCGATGAGGATTTTCTGGAACATCCGGGGCCTATTCGATGACGACCAGAGGCATGCCGAACTCGACCGGCTGGGCGTCCTCGATAAGGATCGCTGTCACGGTACCGGAACGCGGCGAGGGAATCTGGTTCATCGTCTTCATGGCTTCGATGATCAGCAAGGTCTGGCCTTCCTTGACCGTCTGGCCAACCTCGATGAACGACTTGGCGTCCGGCGACGGCGCCAGATAGGCAGTGCCGACCATTGGCGAAGGCACGGCGTTCTTCGAAACGTCCGGTGCTGCCGGAGCGGAAGCTGTTGGCTGCGGACCGGGCGCCGTCTGCGTGAATACCGGGGCAGGGGCCGCGACCGCATGAACCGTCGGTGCCTGGCGCGAGACGCGGACCTTCAGGTCACCGAGTTCGACCTCGATCTCGGTCAGGTTCGTGTCGTTCAGGATGCCGGCGAGATCGCGGATCATCTGTTGGTCAACACCGGGCTTCTTTATCGACATGTTCGAGCCTTTTCTTCTGGTCCGGCCGCTCAGAGGCGGGCGGCGAGCGCCTGCAGCGCCATTGTGTAGCCAAGCGGGCCGAAGCCGCAGATCATCCCGACCGCCACCGGGGCGACCATGGAGACGTGCCGGAACGGCTCGCGTGCGTGAATGTTGGAGAGATGCACTTCGACCACCGGCAGCGGCGCAGTCGCGCGAATGGCATCGTGAATGGCAATGGAGGTATGGGTGTATGCGCCTGCGTTGAGGACCACGCCGACGGCCTTGTCTGCGGCTTCGTGGATCCAGTCAACCAGGTTGCCTTCATGGTTCGATTGCCGAAACTCGATGGCAAGCCCGAGCGCTTCGGCGTTCTTACGGCAATCGCCCTCGATGTCGGCAAGGGTCTTGCCGCCATATATGCCCGGCTCGCGCTTGCCGAGCAGGTTGAGGTTGGGGCCGTTCAGAACGAAAATCGTATTCAATATGCAATATCCCTTATTCCGCGCCGATCGCCGACCGGCGCGCCGCACCCTCTATAATGGGCTTAGGCCGCCGCGAAAAGAGCGCAAGTTCGTTCTTTCGCTGTCCACAGGCCGGCGTGTCTGTGCGGGTTTCTTAATTGGCGGCCGACGATGCGGTCTTGGCCGCTTTGATTTTCTCGGCCAGCACATCCTTGCCGAGCGCGCCGAATACAACTTCGTTGCCGACCACGTATGACGGGGTGCCGGTGATGGCGAGCTTGTTGGCGAGATCGTAGGTCTTGGAGAAGTTCTCCATGATGGCGGGGTTCTTCATCTCTTCGCGCAGCTTGGCCTCATCGACGCCGAGCGCCAGCGCGATCTTGATCGCGCTTTCCTCGCCGGCGCGGCCCTGTCCACCGAGAAGCTGGTTGTGGAACTCTTCGTATTTCTCCGGCGCAAGCTTCAGGAATGCCTGCGAAACGACATGGGCCTTCTGCGAATCCGGGCCGAGGATCGGGAATTCCTTGAGCACGAAACGCAATTCAGGATCGGTCTCCGTCAGCGCCTGCATGTCGGCCTGGGCGCGCTTGCAGTAGCCGCAATTGTAGTCATAGAACTCGACGATCGTAACCTTGCCGTTCGGATTGCCGACGACGCCGTCATGGGCCGAATTGAAGATGTCTTCCTTGGCACCCTTGATGACATCGAGGCTGGCGACGCGCTGTGCCTCCTGCTGCTTGTCTTCAAGCGCCTGCTGTGCCTCCAGCAGGACTTCCGGGTTTTTCAGGAGATAATCCCGCACGATCGTCTCGATTTCGGCGCGGTCGAGATTGGCAGCATTTGGCGAAGTCGAGCTTGTTGCCTGTGCGAGCGTCTGGGCAGCCGCTGTCTCTGGCCGTCCCGCCATGAAGCCGAAAGCCAGCATCGCCAGAGCGATTGCCGTGCCGGTCGTGCCAAACAGAATTGCCTTGTTCATCTCGTTACTCGTCCTTGCCAGAGAATCTGCGCATGCTCGCTCTTTTCCGCACTCCATAGCAGGAGTTTGACGCTGAAGAGGCAAAGTAGCCGCGCGTTGTGTAAAAATTGTTGCATGCCGGTGCGCAAAGCCCAACCGGCGGTCATTCACTTTTTCGGAGTGCGGAAGTTTATGATGTCCTGCGCTCGCACCCAGCCCGGCGTTCCGGGCTTGAATTTCGTCTGCGCGCGGGCGGCGAAAATCTTGGCGTCCTGATACTTTCCGCCGTAGAAATTGCCCTCTGCCGTTGCCAGTTCGGCCTCGGGAATATCGCCCAGCTGACCGTAAGCCTGCGCCAGATAGCGGTAGCCGACGGCGTTTTCGCGGTCGCGATCGAGGCCGTTGCGAATCTGGACGACCGCCTTCTTCAGCGAATCCGGTGTGCCGACCGCAATTAGTGCCTGGCCATAGGAGATCGGCAGGATGCCGGATTTCACCGGGTCGAGCTGAACGGCTTTTGCGTAGGCTTCGGCGGCTTTGGCAGGCTGATTGGATTTCATCAGGATGTCGCCGCGCAGCTCCTGGAAATAAGGATTTTTCGGCTGCTGCTTGATCAGTGACTCGACCTTGGACGAGGCCGATCCGAGATTGCCATAGAGGAACGTGTTCAGCGTGTCGCCATACTGGGCGGCGAGGCCTTTCGGATCCTTGCGGAACATGCGCGAGGTCGCGCCCTGGCCATCGGTGAAGGCTGCGATCTTGGCGCGCATCATGTCATGGCGAAGCTGGAGCGTGGGCGAGTCCTTCTTGTCGAAATAGGGGCTTTTGCGCGCCAGTTCCTCAAGGTTTGCGATGCGATCCTGCGGCATCGGATGGCTGACCTGATAGGGATCGACGCGCGCGCCGGAGAGCGAGAGCGCGCTCTGGAAGCGCTCGAAAGTCGTCAGCATGCCCTTGGTCGACTGGTTGGTCGCTTCGAGATAGGTGACGGCCGAGCGGTCGGCGGTGTTTTCCTCGGTGCGCTGGTAGCTGAGCAGGCCGCGCCGCGCCATCTCGCCGCCGCCCATGGCGATGCCGCCGCCGGCCTGGGCCAGTTCACCCGACTTGGTAGCCGCGCCCGCAACGATTGCGCCTGCGCCGAGAAGGCCGGCGACGATCGCCATGGTCTGCGCCCGGGCAAGCTGCTCGCGCAGTCGTTCCTGGTGGCCGCCTGCGATGTGGCCGGCTTCATGGGCTATGACGCCGATGATCTCGTTAGGGGTCTCGGACTGCATCAGCGCGCCGGTGTTGATGAACATGCGGCGACCAGCGACAAAGGCGTTGAAGCGCTTGTCGTTGATGAGGATGATATCGATGCCGGACTTGGAAATGCCGGCGGCCCTGAATATCGGCCGCGCATAATCGCGCACCAGCGCTTCGATTTCGGCGTCGCGCACGATTGGAAGATTGGCCTGCGCGAATGCGGTGACAGTCGTTGCCGTGGAAACGGCTACGGCCAATGAAGCCGCAAGGAACGAGCGTGCCGTTTTTGAAGCGAATGCCGAAAGAATATTTGCCTGCATCATGATGCCTACTGGTAAACGAGCGAAAGCTCGATGAAAAGCTCGGACACAAAACGGATGAACTTGTGATCCCCATAGCAATAGGGCATTTGTGCGGCGCGACCTTTCAGGTTGGCGACGTAAGTGGATGAAAGAATGGTTGTTTCGCTTTCCAGACGCGGCGATGTCGAGCCGTTTCATGCGATGGACGTGCTGGCGGAAGCCAATCGGCTGAAGGCGCTTGGCGCGCCGGTCATCTCCATGGCAGTCGGCCAGCCATCTGATCCGGCGCCGACCCTGGTGCGCGAGGCGGCAGCGCGCGCGCTGCAGGACGGGCGCATAGGCTACACGGATGCGCTTGGCACCGCGACGTTGCGCAAGGCAATCGCGGCGCACTACGGCGAACACTACGGCATTGACGTACCGCCGGCGCGCATTGCCGTCACGACCGGTTCGTCGGCTGCTTTCAATCTGGCTTTCCTGGCGATGTTCGATCCCGGCGACCGCGTGGCGATCGCTGCTCCCGGCTACCCGGCCTATCGCAACATCATGAAGGCGCTGGGTCTTGAGGTGGTCGAAATCGAACTCGAGGGTGCCGCCTACCTGAACGCCGCTCATCTGGAGGCTGCGCACCGTGAAAAGTCGCTTAAGGGCGTGTTGTTTGCCAGCCCGGCTAATCCGACCGGGGCCGTGGTGCCGCCCGAGGAACTTGCCGCGCTGGTGAAAATGGCGGAAAACCTCGGTATTTCAGTGATTTCCGACGAAATCTATCACCGCCTTGCCTATTCCGGCCCGGATACGACTGCGCTTGCTCACAGTGATGACGTGACCGTCATCAACTCGTTCTCCAAATACTATTGCATGACCGGCTGGCGAATCGGCTGGATGGTGCTGCCGGAGAAACTGGTGCGGCCGATCGAGCGCATCCAGCAAAGCCTTTACATCTCCGCACCCGAACTTTCGCAGATCGCGGCAAGCGAGGCGTTCAAGGCGACAGACGAGTTGGAAGCGGTGAAGGCGCGCTATGCCTGGAACCGCGAATTGCTGATGCGTCGGCTGCCGGAAATCGGCTTTGCGCTGGCGGCACCCATGGATGGCGCGTTCTATGCCTTCTGCGATGTTTCGCGGCTGACCAATGACAGCATGGATTTCGCGCGGCGCATGCTGGCAGAGGCGCATGTGGCGGCCACGCCCGGACGCGACTTCGACACGCTTGCAGGCCACCGCTTCATGCGCTTGTCCTATGCCGGCAGCCATGACGATATGGTCGAGGCGGTGGCGCGCATCGAGCGCTGGCTGAAATAGAGGGGCAAACATGGCGGATCTGGAAGAGGTGCTGCCCGCGCTCGCAGCCGAGATGGCCGAGCGCAGCGACCGGGGCGAGGTGGCGACCTACATCCCGCAACTCGGCAAGATCGATCCAAAGCGATTCGGTATAGCCGTCGCGCTGACCGACGGCCGCGTGGTGACAGCCGGCGATGCCGACGAAGCCTTTTCGATCCAGAGCATTTCCAAGATTTTCACGCTGACGCTTGCCCTGGGCAAGGTCGGCGACGCGCTGTGGCGGCGGGTGGGGCGCGAGCCATCGGGAAACCCATTCAACTCGATCGTCCAACTTGAGCGGGAACTCGGCATCCCGCGCAACCCGTTCATCAATGCGGGTGCGATCGTGGTGACCGACGTGCTGCTGGCCGACCATCAGCCGCGTGAGGCGATCGGCGAAATCCTGCGTTTCATCCAGTTCCTAACCGACGACGACACGATCATCATCGACCGTGACGTGGCAGCGTCCGAGCGGGCGACGGGTTTTCGGAATTTCGCGCTCGCCAATTATATGCGCTCTTTCGGCAATCT
This sequence comes from Mesorhizobium sp. DCY119, assembly GCF_003590645.1. Taxonomy (NCBI): domain Bacteria; kingdom Pseudomonadati; phylum Pseudomonadota; class Alphaproteobacteria; order Hyphomicrobiales; family Phyllobacteriaceae; genus Mesorhizobium; species Mesorhizobium sp. DCY119. The sequence goes on from NZ_CP031834.1 coordinate 2,736,711, forward strand.
AAGCCACGAGCCGGAAATGGCGCTCGGCGTCTACTTCCACCACTGCGCCATCGCGATGAGCGCGCGGCAACTGGCATTGGCCGGCCGCTTTCTCTCGCATGGCGGGCTGAACCCGGCGACGGGGCACTCGGTGGTGTCAGCCGAGCGCGCGCGCCGCATCCTGGCGTTGATGCTGACCTGCGGCCATTATGACGGCTCTGGTGACTTTGCTTTCCGCGTCGGCATTCCCGGCAAGAGCGGTGTCGGCGGCGGCATTCTTGGCATCGTGCCCGGCGTCGCCTCGATGGCGGTGTGGTCGCCGGGGCTCAATGAGAACGGCAATTCAAAGCTCGGCTCCATCGCATTGGAAAAGCTTGCGAAAATCATGAACTGGTCGATCTTCGCACCCTGATCGTCTGGTGCTTTCCGGCCAAGAAAAATCCCGCGTCACCTTCCGGTCACGCGGGATTTTTTATTCAGCTATCTGGCGATGGCTCAGAAGAAGCTCTTGCGCTGCCACCAGCCGCCCTTCTTGGGCTTGTCGTCGGCTTCCGGCTGCGACGACTCCACCACGGGCTCCGCTGCTTTTGCCGGAGCGGGTTTTGGCGCCGGTGCAGGTGTCGGAGTAGGGGCCGGAGCTTCGGCGGCCGGCTCGGCAGCTTCCGCCACAGCCGCAGGCTCGGCTTCCTTCTTGCGGCGTGGTGCGCGCGGCTTGGCAGGCTTCTTTTCGGCAGGAGCCGGAGCTTCCTCGACCACTTCAGCGACCGCTTCAACCGCAGCCTCCTCGGCCTTTGCCTTCTTCGGCTTGGCGGCGCGGCGCGCCTTCTTCGGCTTCTCCTCGACCGGAGCTTCCTCCGCCGGGGCTGCTTCGACTGCGACGGTTTCGCTCACCACTTCGATTGCCGCGACTTCGACGCTTGCGTCCTCGTCGGAAGCCTCGCCGGCTTCGGCAGCCTGTTCGCCCTCGCCATCCTTCTCGCGATTGCGTCTGCCGCCGCGCTTGCCGCGCCGGCGCTTCTTGCGATCGGCCTCTTCAGCTTCGCTGGCAGCGGTCGCAGCAGCAGTATCGGCGTCTTCACTCTCGTCGTCGTCACCGGCATCAGCCTGAACCGACGCGTCGGACACAGTTGCTCCGTCTGCCGGGGCTGCATGTTCGCGGTCGCGATCCTTGCCGCCACGCCGACGCCGACGCTTGCGACGCTTGCGGTCGCGCTGGTCGCCGTCCTCGGCCCGTTCGGTGCGAGCAGGCTGTGCCTCGGCAACTACGATTTCCTCGACTTCTTCCTCTTCGACGATTTCGTCTTCGATGTCTTCCGGCTCGACATAGGTCGGGGCAGGGATCGCATTCGGCGAGACGAGCGGCTTCTCGGCAACCGCGCCGCGCGTGATCACATAATGCTGCGCGCCGACGGTGTCATCGGGCTCGAGCGCGATCGTGACACCGAACTTATGCTCGAGTTCCACCAGCGTGCTGCGCTTGTGGTTCAGCACGTAGAAGGCGGTCGCAACGGGCGTGCGCACCGTGATGTGGTGGCGCGAATCCTTGAGCAGGAATTCTTCGATCGCGCGCACGACCAGCAGCGCCACGGAAGAATCAGAACGGACATGCCCGGTGCCGCCGCAATGCGGGCAGGGCTTCATCGTCGATTCGAGCACGCTGGCGCGGATGCGCTGGCGCGACATCTCCATCAGGCCGAAATGCGAGATGCGTCCAACCTGGATGCGGGCGCGGTCGTTTTTCAGATGGTCCTTGAGGCGCTTTTCGACCGCACGGTTGTTGCGGTTCTCCTCCATGTCGATGAAGTCGATGACGATCAGGCCGGCCAGATCGCGCAGGCGAAGCTGGCGGGCGACTTCCTCGGCGGCTTCAAGGTTGGTCTGGAGTGCCGTGTCCTCGATCGAGTGTTCCTTGGTGGAACGCCCGGAGTTGACGTCGATAGCGACGAGCGCCTCGGTCTGGTTGATGATGATGTAGCCGCCGGACTTCAGTGTAACCTGCGGCTGCACCATGCGGTCGAGCTGGGCTTCGATACCGTTGCGGGCAAAGATCGGCGTCGTGTCGCGATAAGGTTGGACGACCTTGGCATGGCTGGGCATCAGCATGCGCATGAAGTCCTTGGCCTCGCGATAGCCATCCTCGCCAGCGACGAGAACCTCGTCGATGTCCTTGTTGTAGAGGTCGCGCACCGAACGCTTGATCAGGCTGCCTTCCTCATAGACGAGGGCGGGCGCGGTCGACTGGAGCGTCGTATTGCGGACGGTTTCCCACATCCGCATCAGATATTCGTAGTCGCGCTTGATCTCGGCCTTGGTGCGGCTCTCACCTGCCGTGCGCAGGATGACGCCCATGCCCTGCGGCACTTCGAGATCCTGAACGACTTCCTTGAGGCGCTTGCGGTCCTGCGCATTGGTGATCTTGCGCGAAATGCCGCCGCCACGCGCCGTGTTGGGCATCAGCACGGAATAGCGGCCGGCGAGCGACAGGTAGGTCGTCAGAGCCGCGCCCTTGTTGCCGCGCTCTTCCTTGACCACCTGCACGAGCAGGATCTGCCGGCGCTTGATGACTTCCTGGATCTTGTAGTGCTTGCGCATCGGCTTGCGGCGATTGCGCACTTCCTCCAGCGCGTCCTCGGCGCCTACCGATTCGACGCCATGATCGTCGTCATGCGAGCCGGAGACTTCCTCGACACGTCCACGGACGTTCTCGGCAGGAGCCTCGTCGCCGTCGGAATCGGCAGAAGCGGTTGCTTCATCGACCGGCTCGGAGACGACATCTCCATCAATGGCGGCTGCCATCGACGGTCCCTTGTCATTCGAAGGGGGTTCGTCGTCGGACTGTTCGCTGCTGTCGCTGTCGCCATTCTCCGGCGAAGCATCTTGCTCGGAAACGCTGGTTTCGCTCTCGTCGCTTTCAAAGGCTTCGACAAAGACCGCATGCCCATCGGAATCGCTCTCGCCGTCCGAGGCTGCACCTTCGTCACCCGATTCGGAGCCTGCGCGCTGTTCGTCACCGCTGCGAGGACGGTTCTTGCCGCCGCGCCGCCGCTTGTTGCGGCCGCGATTGCGGTCGGAGCGGTCTTCACCGTCTTCGTCGTCCTCATCCTCGGCGTCTTCCGCCTCGGCGCGCAACAGCGCCTGACGGTCCGCAACCGGGATCTGGTAGTAGTCGGGGTGAATTTCGCTGAAGGCGAGGAAACCGTGCCGGTTTCCGCCGTATTCGACAAAGGCCGCCTGAAGGGAAGGTTCGACGCGCGTTACGCGGGCGAGATAGATGTTTCCTTTGAGCTGCTTCTTGTCCTGGGATTCAAAGTCAAATTCTTCAATGCGGCTACCGCGTACTACGACAACCCTTGTTTCCTCCGGGTGGGAGGCGTCTATCAGCATCTTGTTGGGCATTATCTTGTTTCCTGCCGGCAGCCGCCAACCGTGTCAGCCGCAGCGAGATCCGCTGCAGACCATGCGGTGAATAACGCATGCCGGGCATTTTAACGTCCGCTGGCCGCTGCCGAAGCGTCATAGACAAGCCGCCCGCAGCCGGAATGGCGCGGTAAGATGCGGAACTTGCCATGATTGCGCTTGAAGCCATCGTAGCCTTGCGGAACCTTTTGAACCAAAGCCCGGAAAATCCGGACCAGCTGTTTTGCTCCTATGAGCCGGCACGGAATGTCTTTCCGGCCGTTTTCCTCACCTCAAGGGTTCCAAGTCAGCGGAAGCACCCTGAAGAAATCCGTCGCGACCACCTAACGCCCTCTAATCGCCGCCGCGATTTGAGCCGTTGTTTCGTCGCTTGACCGAATATGGAAGCTGCGCAGTAACGGTTCCAGGCATTGCGATGGTCCAGTACCGCTTTTATGATTTGGCGGGGTTCAAAGCAACCCCGATTCAGATGCCGGCAAAAAGCCGTTGAGAACTTACGGGGACAGCACAAAGACAATATCAAAAAGGCTTGGTTAACCTTATGCCGATACCAATCGTTAATCAGCGCGCGGGCTTATCGCGTCTGCGCCGGATGTCTGAACGGTGATCTTGGAAGAGTGCATAAGGTGGCGGAAATGGGTCTTGCCGGGATGAGACGGAACGTCGTCCGCATCGGAAGTTCGTTCCTTTTTCTGGTTGTAGGCCTGGTTGTAGGCCTGTTTGTATTCCTGTCCTCTCCCGTTTCTGCCGCGCCGCTCGAAGCGCATGACTACAAGATGGCCGGCGACGCCGTGCATATGCGCATCGTCATGAATTTCGACCAGGAGCCCGAGCCTAAATGGTTTCTGCTGCGCGGGCCGCATCGCCTGGTGATCGATCTGCCTGAAACCAAGTTCAAGCTCGACTCAAAGGAGCTGAAGGCGCGTGGGCTGATACAGAATGTCCGCTTCGGAAAGCTCGAGGAGGGGGCGTCGCGCCTGATCCTCACTGCGAAAGGGCCATTCACCGTCGAAAAGATCGACGTGCTGCAAAATGAGGACGCACCCGGCTACAGGCTGGTCGCCGATATCACGGCAGCCTCCGACCGTCAGTTCGAGGAAGCACTTGCCATCCAGTCGCAGACGACGGGATCGACCGAGACGACGGCCAAGGCCGACCGCATCGGCCAGCCGGCTGCCCGGACGGCCAAGAAATTCACAGTGGTGATCGATCCCGGACATGGCGGAATCGACAGCGGCGCCGAGGGCGTAAGCGGTACTCAGGAAAAGTCGATCACGCTGGCCTTTGCGCTGGAGCTGCGCGCCAAGCTCGCCGAAAGCGGCAAATACGATATCTATATGACCCGCGACAAGGACGAGTTCCTGCGGCTGGACGAGCGCGTGCGGATCGCACGCCAGCACGAGGCCGACCTGTTCATCTCCATCCATGCCGACACAATCCGCCTGAAGGGCATTCGCGGGGCGACAGTCTATACTGTGTCGGACAAGGCTTCCGACGCCGAGTCGCAGGCGCTTGCCGATCGCGAAAACCTGTCCGACCAGCTTGCGGGCATCGAGATCAAGGATGAGAATCAGGAAGTCGCCGATATCCTGATCGAGCTCATCAAGCGCGAGACGCACGGCTTTTCGATGAAGTTCGCGAAGTCGCTGGTCGGCGAATTGGGGAACTCGGTCGGCCTCATCAACAATCCTCACCGGTTTGCCGGTTTCCGGGTTTTGAAGGCGCCCGACGTGCCTTCGGTGCTGGTCGAACTCGGCTATCTTTCGAACCCGAAGGACGAGGAACAGTTGCGTAATCCGGATTGGCGTGGCAAAGCGGCGGAAAGCATCTCCAATGCGGTTGCGTCATTCGCAGCCGCGAAAACGGCGGCGGGCGGCTGATGCGGGGTGGTACCGCGTTGGTCGTTCTGTTTTTTGGCGTTGCGTAAGCACAACAGTTTGCGGTTAAATGATGCGTAATCCGAAGGGCTTGGCCAAGCTGCCGCATTTTGCCCACATCGGCGCGACATTGCTTGGCCGCAAAGGATCGGGGTTTCTCGAGCGTCTTGCGAGGGGCGCTCTTTTGGCTGAGGAACTCCCGACCCACGGACTGGAGCGGGCATGATTCGTCTCATCGGCTATTTCTTTGGCATCGGCACGGCGTTTGCCCTCCTCATGGCGGCAGGCGTGGCGATCTATCTTGGCCATATCACCAAGGACCTGCCGGATTACGAGGTTCTGGCGAAATACGAGCCGCCTGTGACCACCCGTATCCATGCGTCGGACGGTGCGTTGATGGGTGAGTTCGCGCGCGAGCGCCGGCTGTATCTGCCAATCCAGGCTGTGCCGGACCGCGTCAAGGCTGCGTTCCTGTCGGCCGAAGACAAGAATTTCTACAACCATCCGGGCGTCGATCTGACCGGCCTTGGCCGCGCGGTCATCACCAATCTGCGCAACATGGGCTCGGGCCGCCGTCCCGTCGGCGCTTCGACGATCACGCAGCAGGTGGCGAAGAACTTCCTGCTGACCTCCAGCCAGACCTACGACCGCAAGATCCGCGAGATGATCCTCGCCTTCCGCATCGAGCAGGCTTATTCGAAGGATCGTATTCTCGAGCTCTACGTCAACGAGATCTTCTTCGGCCTCGGTGCCTATGGCGTTGCCGGTGCGGCGCTGACCTACTTCAACAAGTCGGTCAACGAACTGACGGTGGCCGAGGCCGCCTATCTCGCCGCGCTGCCCAAGGGTCCGTCCAACTATCATCCGTTCCGCTACACCGACCGCGCGATCGAGCGCCGCAACTGGGTGATCGACCAGATGGTCGACAACGGTTACGTCTCTCGCGAGGAAGGCACCAAGGCCAAGGCCGAGCCGCTGGGTGTTACGCCCCGCCGCAATGGCAACTATGTCTTTGCCGGCGAGTATTTCACCGAGGAAGTGCGCCGCGAAATCATTTCGCGCTATGGCGAGAATGCTCTCTACGAGGGCGGCCTTTCGGTTCGCACGACGCTCGATCCGAAGCTGCAGCGTCTTGCCCGCAAGGCGATGCAGCACGGGCTTCTGAAATACGACACGCTGCGCGGCTACCGCGGACCGGTCAAGAACATCTCCATCGACGGCGACTGGGGCAAGGCCCTCAGCGAGGTCAAGGGCCTCGACGACGTGCCTGAATGGCAGCTCGCCGTAGTGCTCGACAGCTCCAATGCGGGCCTGACCGTCGGATTGCAGCCCAAGCGGCAGGCGTCTGGCGATATCGTCAAGGAGCGCGAGCAGGGCACTGTCGCCAAGGAGGATATGAGCTTCGCCATGCGCCATCTCGTCAACGGGCAGCGCGTCAAGGCGAATTCGCCGGCCGACGTGCTGAAGCCCGGCGATGTGGTCTTCGTTGAGCCGAAGCAGGGCGCGGAAGGCGCCTATATGCTTCGCCAGCCGCCGGAGGTTTCGGGCGGTCTGGTTGCGATGGACCCGCATACGGGCCGTGTCCTGGCGATGGTCGGCGGCTTCTCCTATTCGGAATCGGAGTTCAACCGCGCCACACAGGCGATGCGCCAGCCCGGCTCCTCGTTCAAGCCGTTCGTCTATGCGGCGGCACTCGACAATGGCTACACGCCTGCCTCCGTGATCATGGACGGCCCGATCACAATCAAGGTCGGGAACACCACCTGGACGCCTAAGAACTATGACGGCAAGTCGGCGGGGCCGGCGACGCTGCGCTCGGGTATCGAGCGCTCGCGCAACCTGATGACTGTCCGCCTGGCCAACGACATGGGCATGAAGCTGGTGTCGGAATATGCCGAGCGCTTTGGACTTTACGATCATCTGGCGCCTTATCTGCCAATGGCGCTCGGTTCAGGTGAAACCACCGTCATGCGCATGGTTTCTGCCTATTCGGTGATGGCCAATGGCGGACGCCAGATCAAGCCATCGCTGATCGACCGCATTCAGGACCGCTACGGCAAGACCGTCTTCAAGCACGACGATCGCGGCTGCGAGGCCTGCGTGGCCACCGAGTGGTCGGATCAGCCCGAGCCTGAACTGACGGACAATTCCGAGCAGGTGCTCGATCCGATGACCGCGTACCAGATCACCTCCATGATGGAAGGCGTGGTCATTCGCGGTACCGCTATGACGCTGGCCGAGCTCGGCCGTCCGATCGCCGGCAAGACCGGCACGACCAACGACGAAAAGGACGCCTGGTTCGTCGGCTACACGCCTAACCTCGTCATGGGCCTCTATATGGGCTTCGACAAGCCGCAGGGCCTCGGCAAGGGCTCGACCGGTGGCGGCCTTGCTGCGCCGATCTTCAAGGAATTCATGGGCGATGCCATGAAAGACATGCCGATCGTCGACTTCAAGGTGCCGGAAGGCATGAAGCTGATCGCCATCAACCGCAAGACCGGCATGAGGGCGTCAAAGGGCGATGGCGGCACGATCGTCGAGGCGTTCAAGCCGGGAACCGGTCCTGCCGACAGCTACTGGATTATCGGCATGGGCGAGGACGGCGGCAACGGCAGCGGGGCAGCTCTTTCGCCACGCGCCAGCCAAGCCATCACCCAGGGCGGCGGCGGCCTCTACTGATCCGGCAAATTTGCGAAGGGCCGGTCTTTGCCGGCCCTATTCGCTTTACAGGGGCAGGTCGCCTGCCTATGTTCCGCGCCAATCCGGAACGGCCAAGACTTCAAAAAGGAATTAAGCCTGCCATGCGTGCAGAAACGGAAAAGCTCGTCGACGAAATCAAGCAGGCCATAAGCCTGCTGAGGAGGCATCTTTGACTGGGATCAGGCTCTAAAGCGGCTTGAATACCTGAACATACGTTCGGAGGATGCGACCCTCTGGAACGACCCCCAGGAAGCGCAGAAGCTGATGCGCGAACGTCAAAGCCTGGAAGACGGAATCAACTCGATTACCAGCCTGTCCCGCTCGCTCGAGGACAATATCGGCCTGATCGAACTCGGCGAGGAAGAGGGCGACGCCGACGTCGTGTCGGAAGCCGAAACGGCGATCCGCTCGCTCGCGGGCGAGACCAAGGCGCGCCAGATCGAGACCATGCTTTCCGGCGAGGCCGACAGCAACGACACCTATCTCGAAGTGCATGCCGGCGCTGGCGGCACCGAGAGCCAGGACTGGGCGAACATGCTTCTGCGCATGTATACGCGCTGGGCCGAGCGCCGTCGTTTCAAGGTCGAGGTGCTGGAAGTCCACGACGGCGAAGAAGCCGGCATCAAGTCGGCGACTATCCTGATCAAGGGCCACAACGCCTATGGCTGGTTGAAGACGGAATCGGGCGTGCACCGGCTGGTGCGCATCTCGCCCTACGACAGCAACGCGCGCCGTCACACCTCGTTTTCATCGATCTGGGTCTATCCCGTCATCGACGACAACATCCAGATCGACGTCAGCGAATCCGACGTGCGCATCGACACCTATCGTTCGTCGGGCGCCGGCGGCCAGCACGTCAACACGACCGATTCGGCGGTGCGCATCACGCATATCGCGACCGGCATCGCGGTTGCCTGCCAGGCCGGCCGCTCGCAGCACCAGAACAGGGCGAAAGCCTGGGAAATGCTGCGCTCGCGGCTTTACGAAGAGGAACTGAAGAAGCGCGAGGCTGCCGCCAGCGCGACCGAAGCCTCCAAGACGGAAATCGGCTGGGGTCACCAGATTCGTTCCTACGTCCTGCAGCCGTATCAGCTGGTGAAGGATCTTCGCACCGGCATGGAAAGCACCAGCCCGTCCGATGTGCTCGACGGCGATCTCGACGAGTTCATGGAAGCCTCGCTCTCGCATCGCATCGAGGGCGGTGCAGGCCAGCCGGTTGCCGATATCGACTGATAGCGACAGCGAAGGCCGGATAGGCCTTCGCTGCTTCCCGATACATTGAAGAGCATCGGAATCTTCCGAAAACCGGGTTCCACTTTTCGGTCCGATGCTCGAGGTAACAAACCTTCAAACAAAAACCGCGCTGGCGCGTTATCGTCGATCTTCCACCAAGCAGGAGGTCGGCATGTCAGACATCATCCAGCGGAAACCGGTCATTCTCGGTCTCGGCCAGGGGCGCGGCTATGATTGCGGCGCGATGAGTGCGGTGTTCAAGGTCGATCGTTCGGAAGTTGGCGATCGATATTCGGTGTCCGAGTGGTGGCTGGAGCCGCATTCGAAAGGGCCGGGGGCGCATTCGCATGCGGAGAATGACGAGTTGTTCTTCGTCATCCAGGGACAGCCCAGCATCCTGATCGGCGAGACGTGGTACGACTCTCCCGCAGGGTCGTTCGTGATGGTGCCGGCGGGCGTGACGCACGACTTCGAGAACCACACCGCCGCCCGCGCCGGATTGCTCAACGTTTTCATACCTGGCGATTTCGAAAGCAAGATGCCGGCCATCGTCGACTGGTTCCGGAACCAGACGTCTTAACTTCCCGTTAACCATGCAGGCGCAGCATTGTTGCGCAGATGTCGGCGCTCGAAGTGCGGCATTACCCAGCAGTTTCTTGCGCCGGCGTAGGAATCACCTCACCATGCTTATGGGCTGGTGGGACCAAAAGCATTTATCGCCGGACGGGCATATCTGCGACTTATGATCCGGCGGCATGGGAAGAAACGTTCTAGGGGCGGGGCAAGTGCAAGCTTGGTCACTCGTTCAGCAGGACTTTTGCCATGCCAATGTTCACTCAACTTTCTCATGCGATACCACTCAACCGATCGCGCCGCGGCTTTTTGCGCGTGCTTCGACACAGCACCGGGTTCGCCGCGCTGTTGTTTGTCGTCACCGGCGCCAATCCGGCTTCTGCGCACGACGCCAAATCGGGCTGGAGCTATCCGTTTGCGTGCTGCTCCGGCTACGATTGCCGCGAGGTGTCCGACAAGGCGATCAGCGAGCGCCCGGAAGGCTACGTCATCAACAACACCGGCGAGGTGGTGACCTATCAGGATGCGCGCGTCAAAAACTCGCCTGACGGTGAATTCCACTGGTGCTCGGTAGCCGGCGCGAATGATTCGAAGACGATCTGCCTGTTCGTGCCGTCACGGTCCTATTGACGGGTCGTCTCCCAGCCATTGTCGAAACCTGGATTGAAGGCTCAGGGAAGCGACAGCAGGTGCTAATTTAGCGAAAGAGGTAATTCCTCTTTGCCGGGATATTTGATACTCAACACCGTCCAATTTCGGGCGGGGAATAAATCATGATTTTCAGAATTAATACGGTTGTGGCTGCTGCCGCAACCTTTTGTCTTGTTTCGACATTTTCTGCTCAGGCTGAGGATCTTGTCTTCACCCTCAAGAACGGCACGAACTCGGACCTTTCGGAGTTCTACACCTCGCCCATTGGGGTCAATGAATGGGAAGAGGATATACTTGGCCAGGATGTGCTGAGCGCTGGAGAGAGCGTGCGCATCACCATCGCGGATGGAAGAAGTGTCTGCGAATACGATATGCGTTTCGAGTTTACCGAGGATTCCGACCTCGACACGACGACCGACAAGGCGAATCTGTGTGAACTTGGAGAGTATACGATCACCGAGTAACATCTCGAGTCGGGCCTTGCCGCATTGGCAAGGTCCGTTCTCACGACTCCGCATCCTGACGGAATGATGTCAGGATGACTTGTCTAGGGCTGGGGGATTGGCGCTGGAGAAGGATCAGTCATGACGATTATCGGCAGTTGTCACTGCAAGGCGACCGTATTCGAAGTCAGTGAAGCACCCGACACGCTGACGAGTTGTACCTGTTCCTTCTGCTCCAAGCGCGGGTCGTTGTGGGCCTATTACCTGCCGTCGCAGTTCACGCTGAAGACGCCGCCCGAAAATGTTGCCGTATATCAATGGGGCTCCAAGACGGTAAAGCACGGCTTCTGCGCCACCTGCGGCTGCGGCACCTTTACCGAAACGCCGGACTGGAGCACGGGCACGCCGGATTTCGACAATCCGAAGATAAGCGTCAATGCGCGCCTGTTCGACGATTTCGATCTCGATACGGTCGAAGTGGTCGTCATCGACGGCAAGAACCTCTGGTGATCAAGTCGTCTGGTTCTTCCAATAGTCTGTCCAAACAGACTGCAAGAAAGCGGTGAAAGGCATTTTGCCGCTCCGTTTTTCGCCGTATTTCATGTTACAACCACGCCGAAGGGCTGACGCGCTGCTGCGCGGGACGAAGTTTGGAGAGGGACGACCTGAATGACGAAGAAACTGATCGCCGTGCTCGCGGCTACGGCATTTCTCGGTGCGTGCACGACCGACCCCTATACAGGTGAGCAGAAGGTTTCGAACACGGCTGGCGGCGCAGCACTTGGCGCAGGCCTTGGCGCTCTGGCAGGCCTTGCCGTTGGCGGCAGCAAGAACGCACAGCGCAATGCCGTGCTGATCGGTGCGGGCGTCGGCGCTCTGGCCGGTGGCGCCGTCGGCGCGACCATGGACCGTAATGAGGCGGAACTGCGCGCCCAGCTTCAGGGCACGGGCGTCAGCGTCACACGCGCCGGCGATCAGATCATCCTCAACATGCCGTCCGACATTACCTTCGGCATCGACCAGGACGACATCAAGCCCGGTTTCTACCAGACACTGAATTCCGTCGCGCTGGTGCTCAAGAAGTTCAACCAGACGCTGGTCGACGTTTACGGCCATACCGACTCGACCGGTGGCGACCAGCACAATTTCGACCTGTCGCAGCGCCGCGCACTGTCGGTCGCGAACTACCTCAACGCGCAGGGCGTCGATTCGCGCCGTTTCGCCGTTACCGGCTTCGGCAAGACGCGCCCGATTGCGTCGAACGATACGGCCGATGGCCGCGCGCAGAACCGCCGCGTCGAAATCCAGCTTTCGCCGCTCACCAGATAGGCGAACGCAGCCCGCTTAAACAAAAAGCCCGCCGCAAATTGCGGCGGGCTTTTTCGTTGACGGGATCGCGCTGCCTGACGGCAGCGAGCGATCAGATCTTTACTGCAATCTTCATGAAGGCCGGCATGTCATCGCCGAAGCCGATCGTGCCGTCATTGTCTTCATTGCGCTGGCGGGCATTGCGGTCGTCGCGCCGCGGCCTGTCATTGCGATCATCCCGGCGAGGGCGCTCGGCATGGTCGCCGCGCGCCTTGCGGTCGGCATTCTCCGACTTGATCGTTTCCTTGCGGCTGCGATCGTCATTATCAGCGACAACGACGGGTGCCTCGACTTCCGGCTGGATGTCCTGCGCGGGCTTTTCGGCGGGGGCCTTTGCGTGGCGCTCACCGCGGGGCTTGCGCTCGCCTTCGTCCTTGCGGCCACGGCCACGCTGCTGGCTGGCTCTGCCGCGACGGGGTGCTTCCTCGCCTTCGCTCTCGACGACGGTCGAAAGATCGCCGTCATGCCACTCGATCGGCTGGCCGATCAGGCGCTCGATTGCGTCGATGTATTTTGTGTCGGACCGGGTGGCGATGGTGAAGGATTTTCCCGAACGCCCGGCGCGGCCGGTGCGGCCGATGCGGTGGACGTAGTCCTCGGCGTGGATCGGCACGTCGAAATTGAAGACGTGGCTCACATCCGGAATGTCGAGGCCGCGTGCTGCGACATCGGACGCGACGAGAAGCTTGAGCTTGCCTTCGCGGAAATTGGCAAGCATCTGCATGCGCGCGCGCTGGTCCATGTCGCCATGCAATGCGCCGGCGTCGAAATCGTATTTTACGAGCGAGCGGAAAAGCTCCGAGACTTCGACCTTGCGGTTGCAGAAGATGATGGCGTTCTTCAGCCCTTCTTCTTCGGCCTTTATCAGGTTGCGCAGAACTTCGCGCTTGTCCCACGGCTTCTTGCCGGACTTGACCAGCCGCTGCGTGATGTTGATTGCCGTGGAAGCCGCCTTGGCGACTTCGACCCGCACAGGTGCGTGCAGGAACTGTTCGGTCAGCTTGGTGATTTCCGGCGGCATGGTGGCCGAGAAGAACAACGTCTGGCGCGTGAAGGGAATGAGCTTGCAGATGCGCTCGATGTCGGGAATGAAGCCCATGTCGAGCATGCGGTCTGCCTCGTCGATGACGAGGATTTCGACTGCCGACAGAAGCAGCTTGCCGCGCTCGAAATGGTCGAGCAGGCGGCCGGGCGTCGCGATCAGCACATCGGCGCCGCGCTCCAGCTTCTTTTCCTGCTCGTCGAACGAAACACCGCCGATCAGCAGCGCCATGTTGAGACGGTGGTTCTTGCCGTATTTGACGAAGTTCTCTTCGACCTGGGCTGCGAGTTCGCGCGTCGGTTCGAGGATGAGCGTGCGCGGCATGCGCGCCCGGGCACGGCCCTTTTCAAGGCGCGTCAGCATCGGCAGCACGAAGGAAGCCGTCTTGCCGGTTCCTGTCTGGGCTATGCCGAGGACGTCCTTGCCTTGCAAGGCGTGCGGAATTGCGCCCGCCTGGATCGGCGTCGGCACTGTGTAGCCGGCGTCGGTAACGGCTGAAAGGACCTTCGGCGAAAGGCCGAGGTCTGCGAATGTCAACGCTTCTTGAGCGATCTGGGTGTCTGAGGACAAGTGTCTTGGCTGTCTTTGGCTGCTTGAAGGGCGCGCCCCAAAGGGACGCGGCAAACGCCACGCGCTTGCACAATATATCATCGCGTTACGGTTAGTGACACGATTTGTCAACACAAACAGGCACGAATGCCGGTTTGTTGACTGCCTTTACTTAATGGTCCAGGCGATTTTCCGCAATGGCATCAGTAGCGGAATTGTTCGGCAAGAATTCTTTCGTTCCAGGAATGGTTCGGATCGAACAGCAAGGTTGCCGTGGCGTTGCGCGACTCCTGGATCGTGACCGACGTTACCGCCTTGACCTCGGTATGATCTGCGGCGGCGTTCACCGGCCTCTTTCCGGCCTCCATGATGTCGAGCCGCACAACCGACTTGTTGGACAGAAGCGCACCACGCCAGCGGCGCGGGCGAAACGGACTGACCGGCGTCAAAGCGAGCAGCGGCGCGTCGAGCGGCAGGATAGGGCCGTGAGCCGACAGGTTGTAGGCGGTGGAACCTGCAGGCGTCGCAATCATGACGCCGTCGCAGCTCAGCTCTTCCAGGCGCACCTGATCGTCGATCGTAATGCGGATCTTGGCCGTCTGGTAGGATTGCCGCCACAGGGCGACTTCATTGATGGCGAGCGCCGAGATCGTATCGCCGTCTGAAGTGACGGCCTGCATCTCCAGCGGGCGGATGGTTTCCGAGACGGCTGCAGCCAAGCGCTCGGGCAGGGCATCTTCCCTGTACTCATTCATCAGGAAGCCGATGGTGCCCCGGTTCATGCCGTAGACCTGCTTGCCGGTGCTCATCGTCTCGCGCAGCGTCTGCAGCAGGAATCCGTCGCCGCCGAGCGCAACGATCACATCCGCCTCGGCAAGCGGCGTATTGCCATAGCGCTGGGACAGACGTGCCGCCGCCTTTTCGGCGTCAGGCGCGTCCGAAGATATGAACGCGAAGGTCTCGCGCGCTTTGGGTGCTGGTGCCAGTGTCTTGTCCTCGGCTCGATGGCCGTGCCGAGGTAGCATGCCGCTTTGCCGCTGCAAAGGCGGGCACGGCGGATTGCGAGAGGAATTGTCTGCGTCCTAGCCGTGAAGCGCCTTGCGCAGCTTGTCGAAATCGCCCCAGGGGTCTGCCGCTTTCAACGCCTTTCCCAACGCTTTCCCGTCAATCGAAAAATCGGCTGGGCCGACCCCGTTTTCGACTTCCGGCCAGGTCACCGGCACGGAAACGGTTGCGTTCGGCTTTGCCCGGCTTGAATAGGGCGCCACGGTTGTGGAGCCGCGCGCATTGCGCAGATAGTCGATGAAGATGCGGCCCGTGCGCGCTTTCTTGGACAGCGTCGCCGTGTATTTTTCGGGATCGCTTTGTTCCATTGCCTCGGCAAAATCATGGGCAAAAGTCTTGACGGTCTTCCAGTCGGCTTTCGGCTTCAGCGGCACGATGACATGAAAACCCTTGCCGCCTGAGGTCTTCACCACGTTGGGCAGGCCGAGTCCGTCAAGCCGGCGTCTGATATCGAGCGTTGCAGCCCGAACGTCGTTCATGTCCAGACCCTCGTCGGGATCGAGGTCGAATACGACCTGGTCGGGCGTGTCGATCGCGTCGATCGTGCATCCCCAGATGTGGATTTCCACGACGCCAAGTTGAACGAGTGCTGCGACGCCATTGAAATCCTTGATGTAAAGCAATTCTTCGCCGTCTTCCGGATCAGCCATTTTCCCGATGGCCTCATGCATGCCCGGAGAGGCGTGTTTCTGGAAAAAGCGCTGTTTGCCTGCGACCCCGTCGGGGGCTCGCACCAGGGCGAGAGGGCGGTTGACGACGAAGCGTTCCATGCGCGGCCAGACGGCCGTGTAGTGGTCGAGAAGCCCCTGCTTGGTCACCCCGGCTTCGGGCCAGAGCAGCTTGTCGGGATGGGAAAGGTCCATTTGCGTCCGTCCTTGCTCCATTCGCCCTTGGAAGCCTGAACGCCAGTATGCCACGTTCGTTCCTGTTTTGCCGCTGAGCCATCGTGCTGGAAACCGCTGGCCGGAACCGTTCGTCAGTTTTGACTTTACTGACGCGGCAAATGTGATAACCGGAGCGCGCGTGCCCTTGTAGCTCAGTTGGTAGAGCACCTGATTTGTAATCAGGGGGTCGGCGGTTCGAGTCCGTCCGGGGGCACCAGCCTTAATTCACAATCTGTTTAACGCCCGCAAGCCTGCATCTGCGCGGCATATTTCATGGCCATATTGGCGGCGCGGCGTGCGGCCTGTTGCGCCTGGGCGTTGGTGCGTCCAAGGCCTTTCGAATAACCGGCGTGGCCGAGATAATAGGCGAGATAGAGATTGTAGGTGTCGTTGAGCGCGATGCCGTTCACCTGATGGCTCTTGGCGTGATACCAGCCGATGAAATGGATCGCGTCGCCGAAGTCGTTTCTGCGCGCATACCAGCGCCCGGTTTCGGATTGATAGCGGGTCCATGTGCCGTCAAGCGCCTGCGAATAGCCGAAAGCGGTCGAGGCGCGTTTCCATGGGATGAAGCCGAGCAGTTTGGTGCGCGGCGGTTTGGCCCGCGCGTTGAAGCCGGACTCCGTGTAGACGGTCGCCATCAGGATGGGGACGGGAACGCCGAATTCGCGTTCGGTGCTTTTGGCCGCACCATGCCAGCTGTTGAACCAGCCATCCCGCTGGTCGAACACCGCGCAGACGTCGTTGATGCGCGTCGGGGCGGTTGCACAACTCCCAAGCATCAGGAGCGCTACGATAAACAGGGCGCGCCGCATGAAACCTCGCTTTCAGCGAGTCTGTTAGTCGTTAAGATTTAAGTAAAATTTAACGAGCCGCATTTCGGTGGCTGGATGATTCCGGCCCAGTGTCGCGGCTAGCCTTCAATCCGCCCGCAAAGCTTCCCATATTCCTGTTGCTGTATGGGTCTTGCTGGAGGTGAGGGATGATCCGTTTTGTCGTCTTTGCCCTGGTGGCACTTTTATTCTGGGCGCTGTTGGTAACGCTGATTAGGTACCTGAAGGGCGCCAGTGTCGACTGGACCGGCCTGACGGCTGCGGTCGCCTTCGTGGTGCTGGCCTTTTACCTGCGGCATGTGACGGGCATGGGCTGAACAGTCAGTCCCGTTCGTTTGCTGCCGGATTCTCCCCACCGATCATTTTCGTGATCTCCAGGGCCGCTTCCTGAACGAGTGGTCCGATCTGCGCCAGACGATCCGGCGTGACACGAACCGTGGGTCCCGACACCGACACGCCGCCCACCGGCTCGCCGAACTCGTTGAAGATCGCAGCCGCCACGCAACGCATGCCGGGATGACGCTCCTCGTCGTCGACGGACCAGCCGCGGGTCCTGATTTCATCAAGGTCGCGGGTAAGGGCAGGGGCGTTGGCCAATGTTTTCGGCGTGTAGGCCTCTAGCCCGGCCTTGCGGACGATCACTGCCACCCGTTCGGGCGCCAGATGCGCCAGGATTGCTTTGCCGATGCCGGATGCATGAAATGAGCTGCGCGTGCCCGGCCGGAAGAAGGCACGGATTGCCTGATGCGTCTCGACCTGGCTGACGAAAACCACGCAGTCATCCTCGGCAACGCCGAGATTTGCGGTCTCGCCGGTTTTTTCCATCAGATCCTGCATGACGATGCGGGCGCGATCCACCAGCTTGCGGCGGCGCAGGAAGGCCGAACCCATGCGATAGGTCTCGACGCCGATCGACCAGAGCTGCTCGGTCTTCTCGAACTCGACCATGCCGTGGCCTTCGAGCGTGGTCAGCATGCGGTAGGCCGTCGACGGGGCAAGGCCGGAACTGGCCGCCACTTCACTCAGCGACAGGCCGTTGCCCTCGGCAACGATGGCAAGGATGCGCAATGCCCGGTCCAGTGCTTGCACAGGGCCGGCGTCGGCTGGCGCATTGAAGGAGCGGGGACGCCCGCGCTGGCGCTTTTCGGCAGTTTCCATCGGTTCGCTCCGCGTAGGGAATTTCTTGAGGCATAATAAAAAAATATTTCATCAAATGGCAAACGACTTCTGTGAAAAACGAAAAACCATTTGAAATCAGCATATAAGGTTATTTTTCTGAAAATGGAAAAATATTCTGGAAAAATTGAGAATTCGGAAGATCGCTGTCATGATCCAGCCATCAGATCACACCCACTCTCGTGGAGGAAAAAAATGGCAAGGATGCGCGCCGTCGATGCGGCGGTTCTCGTTTTGGAAAAGGAAGGTATCGATTGTGCCTTTGGCGTGCCGGGGGCTGCGATCAATCCATTCTATTCGGCGCTGAAGGCGCGGGGCACCGTGCGTCATATTCTGGCGCGTCATGTCGAGGGCGCTTCGCATATGGCGGAAGGCTATACGCGGACCAAGGCCGGCAACATCGGCCTGTGCATCGGCACCTCCGGTCCGGCCGGCACCGACATGATCACCGGGCTTTATTCGGCCTCGGCGGATTCGATCCCGATCCTCTGCATTACCGGGCAGGCGCCGCGGGCGCGTCTCAACAAGGAGGATTTCCAGGCGGTCGATATCGCAGCGATTGCAGCACCCGTCACCAAATGGGCCGTTACCGTCATGGAACCATACCTGGTGCCGATGGCACTGCAGAAGGCGTTTTTCCTGATGCGCTCCGGCCGTCCGGGGCCGGTTCTGGTCGACCTGCCGATCGACGTTCAGCTTGCCGAGATCGAGTTCGACATCGACACCTACGAGCCGATGGTGCCGCACAAGCCGGCGATCAGCCGCGCCCAGGCCGAAAAGGCGCTTTCCATGCTCAACGAAGCGGAACACCCGCTGATCGTTGCCGGCGGCGGCATCATCAATGCCGATGCGTCCGACCTGTTGGTCGAGTTTGCCGAGATCACGGGCGTGCCTGTCATCCCAACGCTGATGGGCTGGGGCACGATCCCTGACGATCACCGGTTGATGGCCGGCATGTGCGGGCTGCAGACATCGCACCGCTACGGCAATGCGACGATGCTGGCGTCCGATTTCGTCATCGGCATCGGCAACCGCTGGGCCAACCGCCATACCGGCTCGGTCGAAAAATACACCGCCGGCCGCAAGTTCGTTCACATCGATATCGAGCCGACGCAGATCGGCCGCGTCTTCGCACCCGACTTCGGCATCGTCTCGGACGCAGGCGCTGCGCTGAAAATGCTGCTCGATGTCGCCACCGAGTGGAAGACTGCCGGTAAACTGCGCGACTGGAGCGGCTGGGCCAGGGAATGCCAGGCGCGCAAGAAGACCATGAAGCGCAAGACGCATTTCGACCAGGTGCCGCTGAAGCCGCAGCGGGTCTATGAGGAGATGAACAAGGCTTTCGGCCGCGACACGACCTATGTCACGACGATCGGTCTTTCCCAGATCGCCGGGGCGCAGTTCCTGCATGTCTACAGGCCGCGCAACTGGATCAATTGCGGGCAGGCCGGCCCACTCGGCTGGACGCTGCCGGCAGCCCTCGGCGTGCGCGCGGCCGATCCTGAGCGCGATATCGTGGCGCTGTCAGGCGACTATGATTTCCAGTTCATGATCGAGGAACTGGCGGTCGGCGCGCAGCACAAGCTGCCCTACATCCACGTCGTCGTGAACAACGCTTATCTCGGCCTGATCCGGCAGGCCCAGCGCGGCTTTTCGATGGATTTCGAGGTCAGCCTGGCTTTTGAGAACATCAACACGGTTGGCCATGCCGAGGTTGGCTACGGTGTCGATCATGTCGCTGTCGCCGAGGCGATGGGCTGCAAGGCGGTGCGGGTTCGCAGGCCGGACGAATTCGCGAAGGGCTTTGCCGAGGCGAAGCGGCTAGTGAAGGAGCATCAGGTGCCGGTCGTGCTTGAATTCATCCTCGAACGGGTGACGAATATTTCGATGGGTACGGAAATCGACGCCGTCGTCGAATTCGAGGAGCTTGCCGAAAAGAACGAAGATGCGCCAACTGCGATCGCGCTGCTGGATTGACATCGCGACTGGGTGCGTCCTTCGCGGCTCGGGCCGCTCGCACCTCAGGATGAGGGGGGTGGGCACTTTCTTGCCAAGCTCTGGAATGCCTGCGCAACAGAACTTGGGTGAATGGCTAAAACCACCCTCATCCTGAGGTGCGAGCGGAGCGAGCCTCGAAGGACGCACCGGAAATAAAAGGAACCACCGATGCCAAAATTTTCCGCCAATCTTTCCATGCTCTTTGGCGAGCATGATTTTCTCGACCGTTTCGACGCAGCGGCGCGCGCCGGATTTCAGGGCGTCGAATATATCGGGCCCTACGACCATGCACCGGACGTGGTGGCCGCGCACCTGAAGAAAAACGGGCTGTCGCAGGTGCTGTTCAACCTGCCGCCTGGCGACTGGGCAAAGGGCGAGCGCGGCATCGCCGTGCTGCCGGACAGGGTCGAGGAATTCCGGGCCGGCGTCGACAAGGCGATCACCTATGCCAAGGCGCTGGGCTGTCCGCAGGTCAATTGTCTGGCTGGCATTGCGCCTGCAGGCGTAGATCGCGCCACGCTTGAGGACGTGTTCGTCGAGAACTTGAAATACGCTGCATCGCGTTTGAAAGAGGCTGGCATCCGCCTGCTGATCGAACCGATCAACACGCTCGATATTCCCGGTTTTTTCCTGACCAATACGAAGCAGGCGCTCGCGCTTATCGAGAAGGTCAGCTCGGACAATCTCTACCTGCAATACGACATCTATCACATGCAGATCATGGAGGGGGATCTCGCCCGGACGATCGAGGCAAATCTCGGCCGCATCGCGCATATCCAGCTTGCGGACAATCCCGGCCGTCACGAACCGGGGACGGGCGAGATCAACTATCCCTTCCTCTACGAACATCTCGACCGCATCGGCTACGCCGGCTGGGTCGGCGCCGAATACAAGCCCAAGGCCGCCACGGATGAAGGGCTTGGGTGGTTTCGGGAGTTTGCCGGCAAGGCGACCGCAGCAGCCTAGCTGATCAGAACAGGAGACATAAAATGGAAAAGATCGGCCTTATCGGCCTCGGCATCATGGGCGCACCCATGGCAGGACATCTTTTGGACGCGGGCTACGAGGTCGTGACCACCGACCACCGCAGCGCACCGTCGGCCGACCTCGTGGCCAAGGGCCTGAAGGTCGTGACGGGCAATGATGCTGTGGCGCGCGCTGCCGACATCATCATCACCATGGTGCCGGATACGCCGCAGGTCGCTGACGTCCTGTTTGGTGAAAATGGTGTCAGTTCAGGACTTTCCAGGAACAAGCTCGTCATCGACATGAGCTCGATATCGCCCATCGAGACGAAGGAGTTCGCCAGAAAGATCAACGAACTCGGCTGCGATTATCTCGATGCGCCGGTCTCGGGTGGCGAGGTTGGTGCAAAGGCCGCATCGCTGACGATCATGGTCGGCGGTTCGCAGGCGGCGTTCGATCGCGCGACACCGGTTTTCGAAAAGCTCGGCAAGAACATCACGCTGGTTGGACCCAATGGCGTCGGCCAGACCACCAAGGTCGCCAACCAGATCGTCGTTGCGCTGACCATCGAGGCGGTTGCCGAGGCGCTCGTTTTCGCATCCAAGGCGGGTGCGGATCCGGCAAAAGTGCGGCAGGCGCTGATGGGCGGTCTCGCCAATTCGCGCATCCTCGAGGTCCATGGCGAGCGCATGGTCAAGCGCACTTTTGCGCCGGGCTTCCGCATCGAACTGCACCAGAAGGATCTGAACCTGGCACTCCAGGGCGCCAAGGCGCTCGGTGTTTCGCTGCCGAACACGTCGATGACACAAGAGCTTTTCAACTCATGCGCCGCCAATGGCGGGGCGAAGGAGGATCACTCGGCGCTGGTGCGCGCGCTGGAACGAATGGCGAATTTCGAGGTCGGTACCGAAGTGATCGCCACGAAGAGCGAAGCCGCCTGATCGCGGCTAGCCAACGCGTTATTCGCTGGCAGCCAAAAACTTCCGCGCCGCATAAAGCGATATCGCCGCCGCATTCGACACATTGAGCGAGCGGATAGCGCCCGGCATGTCGAGCCGGGCGAGTGCCGTCACGGTTTCGCGCGTCTTCTGGCGCAGGCCCTTGCCCTCAGCCCCAAGGACAAGGGCTATTTTTTGCGCGTCAAAGGATTTTTCCAGTTCCGCCGGACCCTCCGAATCGAGGCCGATGGTCTGGAAGCCGGCTTCGTGCAGCTGGCCGAGCGCGTCAGACAGATTCTTCACCTCGATCATGTCGATGTGTTCCAGCGCGCCGGAGGCGGACTTTGCCAGTACGCCTGATTCGTGCGGGCTGTGGCGCTGCGTGGTGATCAGTGCGCCGGCACCAAAAGCCACTGCCGATCGAATGATCGCACCGACATTGTGCGGGTCGGTGACCTGGTCAAGTACCAGCACCAAAGGTGTGTCGCCAAGCGCGTTGAGCGCCTTTGGCTTCAGGGGTGCGGTCTCGATCAATACGCCCTGATGCACCGCGTCGCTGCCGGTGATCTTGTCGATATCGCGCGGCTCGACGATTTCAACGGCAAAGGGCAGCGCGTCCGAATCCGCGATCTCCAGCCGTTCCAGCGCATTGCGCGTTACCAGCATCCGGCTGATCTTGCGGCGCGGATTGTCGATCGCTGCGCGCACCGTATGCAGCCCGTAGAGCCGCAAGGTGCCGTCTGGTGCTGCTTCGCCCGGCGGAACGTTCGGTTTTGGCCGGAAAGCCGGCTGGCCGCCACTCTTCTGGTCGCGATAGGCGCGCCGAAGCTTGGCGTAATGGGTATCTTTCGGTGTCTTGGATTTTTTATCGTCGCTCATAAGCGTTCTATAACGGCGTGTTTTCCTTTTGGATATGGCAGCGACGTGAGGGCATTGCGAATTTCGTTCTGAAATCTCGGGCAGTGCGGTTGACAGTGTTTTGCCTTGCCGCCATAAGGCGCTTCGCAGGTTGGCGGGCAGGGAAGTTACCTGGCTGACAATCCGCAGAATGCCTCGTTGCAAGGCTCCTGGCAGCAGTTTGGAGAGGTGCCCGAGTGGTTAAAGGGGACGGACTGTAAATCCGTTGACTCAGTCTACGTTGGTTCGAATCCAACCCTCTCCACCACTGCCGGCCCGGAAGCCTTGAATATAAGACGCGGGTATAGCTCAATGGTAGAGCAGCAGCCTTCCAAGCTGAATACGCGGGTTCGATTCCCGCTACCCGCTCCAGATAAAAGCCACAAAATATGCCGGTCGTTTGAGCGAATTGTCGGTTTCGCTTCAAACCTTTGCGCGATCACAGTCTCACGGTGCCAAATCATGACGCACCTTGATCGCCAGGTGTTTCATTTCGGGAAGAAAATTCTGGCATCAGTCCTGCATGGTATTGCTTGCCGGCAATAGCCGGCCCTGATCGTGTCTCGATATTGATCAGGGATGTGAAGGCTCGCCGGGGAGGGGCGGGGGCTCTTACCCCGGCGAGCTTCCCACGCGCTCGGTTCCGCCATTGGCCGGCCGAGCATGGCGATGACCGTTCCTATCTTGCCGCGTGTAATCTGCGCACCATATCTCCTGGAGATGGAAACGCAGGAGATGCTGCCATGTCTGCGAAGACTTTATTTGTTGCCGCCGCGATCGGCATTTCCGGCCTGGCCCTGAGCGGTTGCGTCGACACCGGGGCCTACTATGACGATGGCTATTACGACAGAGGCCCGTATGACGGCGGCGGCTATTACGGCGGCGGCGGGTACTATGGCGGTGGTGTGATCTACGAGGGCGGCGGCTATTATCGTCGCGATCATCGCAGGCATCGTCCGCACTACGACAATCCGGGCAGGCCGCGACCGCCGATGGTCGGCGGCGGGCGCCCGCCGAATGTCGGGGGCGGGAGTGGCGGGCGGCCAGATGTCGGTCCGCGCCCGCCGAGACCCAATCCGGGCAACGGGAGACCTGATGTCCGGCCAAGCCCGGTGCCGAGTGGCCAGCCGATGCCGGCCGTGCTGCGACCTGACTATCACGGCCGCTAGAACTGCGTGATTTTCGTGGATTGCAGTCCGCGTGCTGAATATTGCCGGCGCGCGGACGGCCACTTGGCAGACGAAACAAGCTACTCGATTACCAAGGCTGCGGCAGATATCCCGAAAAAACCAACAGCTCTCTGCCGCCCTTTGAATTGTGGCAGCGCATACCTATATCGGCGTCAACACTGAAATCGGAGCGGTCGTCCCGGCTAGATCGTTGTGCGTCCATTCGGACGCATAAAGGACGATCTAGGACTTAGAATGAGCATCGGACTATTCCGAAAACCGAATCCACTTTTCGGTCCGATGCTCTGGGCCGGCATTGAAAGGTCAAAAGACTCTTGTGTTTTTTGGCCTTTGTCGCTAATCGCCCCGAATTCGAACCCAAACCGAAGCACAGCCGCCAAGGAAAATATCAATGGCTAAGAGTAAATTTGAGCGCAACAAGCCGCATGTGAACATTGGCACGATTGGTCACGTTGACCATGGCAAGACGTCATTGACGGCTGCGATTACGAAGTATTTTGGCGAGTTCAAGGCGTATGACCAGATCGACGCTGCACCTGAAGAGAAGGCGCGCGGCATCACGATCTCGACGGCGCACGTCGAGTACGAGACGGCCAACCGTCACTACGCTCACGTCGACTGCCCCGGCCACGCCGACTATGTGAAGAACATGATCACCGGTGCTGCCCAGATGGACGGCGCGATCCTGGTTGTTTCGGCAGCTGACGGCCCGATGCCGCAGACCCGCGAGCACATCCTGCTCGCCCGTCAGGTCGGCGTGCCTTCGATCGTGGTGTTCCTGAACAAGGTCGACCAGGTCGACGACGCCGAGCTGCTCGAGCTGGTCGAGCTGGAAGTTCGCGAGCTTCTGTCGAAGAACGAATTCCCGGGCGACGACATTCCGATCGTCAAGGGTTCGGCTCTGGCTGCTCTTGAAGATTCCGACAAGAAGATCGGCGAAGACGCGATCCGCGAGCTGATGGCAGCGGTTGACGCCTACATCCCGACGCCTGAGCGTCCGATCGACCAGCCGTTCCTGATGCCGATCGAAGACGTGTTCTCGATCTCGGGCCGTGGCACGGTTGTGACCGGCCGCGTCGAGCGCGGCATCGTGAAGGTTGGCGAAGAACTCGAGATCGTCGGCATCCGCGCGACGTCGAAGACGACCTGCACGGGCGTCGAGATGTTCCGCAAGCTGCTCGACCAGGGTCAGGCCGGCGACAACATCGGCGCGCTGCTGCGCGGCGTTGATCGCGAAGGTGTCGAGCGCGGCCAGGTTCTGGCCAAGCCGGGTTCGGTCAAGCCGCACAAGAAGTTCAAGGCCGAAGCCTACATCCTGACGAAGGAAGAGGGTGGCCGTCATACGCCGTTCTTCACCAACTACCGTCCGCAGTTCTATTTCCGTACGACGGACGTGACGGGCATCGTGCAGTTGGCCGAAGGCACCGAGATGGTGATGCCGGGCGACAATGTGACGGTCGATGTCGAACTGATCGTGCCGATCGCGATGGAAGAGAAGCTCCGCTTCGCCATCCGTGAAGGCGGCCGCACCGTCGGTGCCGGCGTCGTCGTCACCATCGTCGAATAATAACGCAAACATCCGTTTGTCAGGAAAGGGCGGCTTCGGCCGCCCTTTCTCTTTTAAAGCGCCATCGTCGTTCCCATATGCTGCTTCCGCGAGCGAGGAGATTGCGATGACGAAGGACGTGCCGACGCTGTACGAATGGGCGGGAGGAACCGAAGCGCTCAATCGATTGACCAGCACCTTCTACGACAAGGTTTTGGCCGATCCGCTTCTGGAGCCTGTCTTTCGGAATATGTCGGGCGATCATCCCGCTCACGTCGCAGCCTTCATCGGCGAGGTTTTTGGCGGCCCGGCCATCTACAGCGAGAAGCTTGGCGGCCATGCCGGAATGATCAAGCATCACCTTGGGCGCCATCTGACCGAAGAGCAGCGCCGGCAGTGGATAGTCTTGCTTCTCGATTCGGCGGACGAGGTCGGATTGCCCGACGATCCCGAATTCCGCTCGGCACTGGTTGCCTATCTCGAATGGGGCACAAGGCTGGCCAGGCTGAATTCGCAGGATGGCGCAGCGCCTGAGCTCAACGAGCCGATGCCGAAATGGGGCTGGGGCGTTCCCGGCGGGCCTTATCAACCGCCTTCCGCGAATTGAGACGCTCGAAAACCATTCTCGGCTCTTGAAACGCGGACATCTTTGTGAAATGAAGCAGCCGCGATAGGGGTATAGCTCAGTTGGTAGAGCGGCGGTCTCCAAAACCGCAGGTCGCAGGTTCGAGCCCTGCTGCCCCTGCCAGCAACGCAGACCTAGCGGTCGCGAATTGTCGACATAGCCGTTGACGGGACGATTGGATGGTTCCGGCAAAGGGCGTTTGGCAGGTAAGACGGATTTTAGGCACTTGCATGTGTCGGGAATCGGTTTTATGTAGACACAACGGACACGCGGCGCGTGGAGCTGAACGATCGGCTTTACGCGCCCGAAATGCATGGGCGGAATATCGGCGCTGATTCGCGACGGATTTCGGTACCAGGCAAAGGCAGCTCCCGGCCAACGGGAACATCCAAGAGGCTCGGGTCTTTCCGGGTCTTCGAAAGCAGAGCGGCAAATGGCGTCAAAAACCACCAATCCTTTCACCTTCCTGCAGCAGGTAAGGTCGGAGACGGCAAAGGTGACTTGGCCGTCGCGGCGCGAAACGGTGATCTCGACGATCATGGTTCTCGTGTTCGCGGTGATTGCGATGATCTTTTTCTTCGCTGCCGATCAGTTAATGGCTCTCGGTGTCGAGTTGATCCTCGGCATCGGCCGCTGAATACCGGCGAATACGGAGAAGTTTTGAGATGACTGCGCGGTGGTACATCGTCCACGCTTACTCGAATTTCGAGAAGAAGGTCGCCGAAGATATTGTCAACAAGGCCAAGCAGAAGGGCCTGAGCGACCAGATCGAGCAGATCGTCGTGCCGACCGAAAAGGTCGTGGAAGTGCGTCGCGGCCGCAAGGTCGATGCCGAGCGCAAGTTCTTCCCGGGCTATGTGCTGCTTAAGGCGCATCTGACGGACGCGGTGTTCTCGCTCGTCAAGAACACGCCGAAGGTCACGGGTTTCCTCGGTGACTCGAAGCCGGTGCCGATCACGGAAGCTGAAGCCCAGCGCATCCTGAACCAGGTTCAGGAAGGCGTCGAGCGGCCGAAGCCGTCGGTCACCTTCGAGATCGGCGAAGCCATTCGCGTCTCGGATGGGCCTTTCGCTTCGTTCAACGGTTTCGTCCAGGAAGTGGACGAGGAGCGGGCGCGGCTCAAGGTGGAAGTTTCGATCTTCGGGCGCGCCGTGCCTGTCGATCTCGAATTCGGACAGGTCGAAAAGGGCTGATCCGAACGCTCGTTGCCGGTTTCGGTAACGGGCAGGCGACGGACGCAAGTCTGTTGTCGAAGCGGTGGGAGGAAGAGGCGGCTTAGCCGGCCGTGGTCTTCCGAACCACCAAACTGCAACCGCCGGAATATTCCGGCTTTGAAACAAGGCAGAGAGAATGGCTAAGAAAATTGCAGGCCAGCTCAAGCTTCAGGTCTCCGCGGGATCGGCAACGCCGTCGCCCCCGATCGGTCCTGCGCTTGGTCAGCGTGGCATCAACATCATGGAATTCTGCAAGGCGTTCAACGCGCAGACGCAGGAAATGGAAAAGGGTTCGCCCGTTCCGGTCGTGATTACGTACTATCAGGACAAGTCGTTCACCTTCGTCATGAAGACGCCGCCGGTGTCCTACTTCCTGAAGAAGGCCGCCAACCTGAAGTCGGGCTCCAAGGAGCCGGGCAAGATCGGTGCAGGCAAGATCAGCCGCGACAAGGTGCGCGAGATCGCCGAAGCCAAGATGAAGGACCTGAACGCGAACGACGTGGAAGCGGCGATGCGCATGGTCGAGGGTTCCGCCCGCTCGATGGGCCTGGAAGTGGTGGGCTGAGATCATGGCAAAGATTGCAAAGCGCGTAGCCAAGTCCCGCGAGGGCATCGACGTCAACAAGGCTTACGGCCTGGGCGAGGCGATCCAGCTTCTCAAGGACCGTTCCACGGTCAAGTTCGACGAGACCATCGAAATCTCGATGAATCTCGGCGTCGATCCGCGTCACGCCGACCAGATGGTCCGTGGCGTCGTCAACCTGCCGAACGGCACGGGCCGCACGGTTCGCGTCGCGGTGTTCGCCAAGGATGCGAAGGCTGATGAAGCCCGCGCCGCCGGCGCTGACATCGTCGGTGCGGAAGATCTGGTCGAGATCGTCCAGAAGGGCACGATCGATTTCGATCGCTGCATTGCCACGCCGGATATGATGCCGCTGGTTGGTCGTCTCGGTAAGGTTCTCGGCCCCCGCGGCATGATGCCGAACCCGAAGGTCGGCACCGTGACCATGGACATCGCCGCCGCCGTCAAGGCGTCCAAGGGCGGTGCGGTCGAGTTCCGCGTTGAAAAGGCCGGCATCATTCATGGCGGCGTCGGCAAGGTTTCCTTCGACGTCAAGGCGCTGGAAGAAAACATCCGCGCTTTCGCCGATGCGGTGAACAAGGCCAAGCCGGCTGGTGCCAAGGGCGTCTACGTCAAGAAGGTGTCCGTCACCTCGACGATGGGCCCGGGCCTGAAGGTCGATCTCTCGACCCTCGCGACGGCTTGATCGATTGAATTGGAATCAGGCTGTAATGGCCTGATTCCCTGAAGAATTCCGGGTTTTAACCGACCCGGATCCGGAGGCGGGAAACCGCTTTCGGAAATCCTGTCCGAGATTGCAGGCGGCTCGCCTTAATTCATATGGGCCTGCATGAGACGGGTGAAGACCCGACAACGGAGCGAACGCTCCAATGAAAGGTTCGAACCGTGTTTGCCTTTTGTCTGCACACCGGCGTGCTGGTGTGGCGATAAGGGGGGCAGGATCCTCGAGCGCCGTTCGGGAGATCTGGAATTTCTGGATAGCCCGCCCGGCAAAAGGCAACCCCGGCAGTCATTTCATAGTGAGATGGCTGTCAACTGGAGATAGGCAGTGGACAGAGCGGAAAAACGCGAACTCGTCACGGGCCTGAATGAAGCGTTCTCGAACGCCGGTTCAGTCGTCGTGGCCCACTATGCCGGTATCACCGTTGCGCAGATGAACGACCTTCGGTCGAAAATGCGCGCAGCCGGTGGCACCGTCAAAGTCGCGAAGAACCGCCTCGCCAAAATCGCTCTTCAGGGCACGGAATCCGAAGGCATCATCGACCTGTTCACCGGACAGACGCTGATTGCTTATTCGGAAGATCCAATTGCCGCGCCGAAGGTCGCGTCCGATTTCGCCAAGGGTAATGACAAGCTTGTCATTCTCGGCGGCTCGATGGGCACGACCGCACTCAACGCCGACGGTGTGAAGGCTCTTGCCACACTCCCGTCGCTCGATGAGCTGCGCGCACGTCTGGTTGGCATGATCGCCACCCCGGCTACCAGGATCGCCCAGGTCGTCAACGCACCGGCAGCTCAGCTTGCCCGCGTGTTTGGCGCCTATGCCCGGAAGGACGAGGCGGCATGAGGTTGTTCCTCGCTGTCATCAACATTTGTTCGAACTTTGAAGGAAACTAAAAATGACTGATCTCACCAAGATCGTAGACGACCTTTCGAAGCTGACCGTCCTCGAGGCGGCCGAGCTGTCGAAGCTTCTGGAAGAAAAGTGGGGCGTTTCGGCTGCGGCTCCCGTGGCTGTTGCTGCTGCTGGCGGCGGTGCCGCTGCTGCTGCTCCGGTTGAAGAGAAGACCGAATTCGACGTCGTTCTCGTCGACGCCGGCGCTCAGAAGATCAACGTGATCAAGGAAGTGCGCGCGATCACCGGTCTCGGCCTCAAGGAAGCCAAGGACCTGGTGGAAGCCGCTCCGAAGCCGGTCAAGGAAGCCGTTGCCAAGGCGGACGCCGACAAGATCAAGGCTCAGCTCGAAGCAGCTGGCGCCAAGGTCGAACTGAAGTAAGCGTTACGGCTTTCGGCGGACGGTTTTGCCGTCCGCCGATCCCGCGTGACGCGAAAGCGTTTGGAGAACCTCTTTCCTGAAGGCCGGAAACGGCTTTCAGGAAACGGGTTTTCGCCCGTTTCAGATGGACCGCCGGCGGAAGGCGGTCATGTATTGCAAGGCGCGAGATGCAGCGCGCCCCAAGAGAGGCAGCAAGGAGCGACGATGGCCCAGACCCAGACTTTCAATGGCCGCAGACGCGTACGCAAATTCTTCGGGAACATCCCGGAAGTTGCGGAGATGCCGAACCTGATCGAGGTTCAGAAGGCATCTTATGACCAGTTCCTGATGGTGGACGAGCCCAAGGGCGGCCGTCCTGACGAAGGACTGCAGGCCGTTTTCAAGTCGGTCTTCCCGATCTCGGACTTTTCCGGCGCATCGATGCTGGAATTCGTCAAGTACGAGTTCGAGGCACCGAAATTCGACGTTGACGAATGCCGTCAGCGCGACCTGACCTATGCAGCGCCGCTGAAGGTGACGCTGCGCCTTATCGTGTTCGATATCGACGAGGATACCGGCTCCAAGTCCATCAAGGACATCAAGGAGCAGGACGTCTACATGGGCGACATGCCGCTCATGACGCTCAACGGCACCTTCATCATCAACGGCACCGAGCGCGTCATCGTTTCGCAGATGCACCGTTCGCCGGGCGTGTTCTTCGATCACGACAAGGGCAAATCACACTCGTCGGGCAAGCTTTTGTTTGCCGCGCGCGTCATTCCCTATCGTGGTTCGTGGCTCGACATCGAGTTCGACTCGAAGGACGTCGTTCACGCCCGTATCGACCGCCGCCGCAAGATTCCGGTGACGTCGCTGCTGATGGCGCTTGGCATGGACGGTGAAGAGATCCTCTCCACCTTCTACAACAAGATCGAATACAAGCAGTCGGGCGACCATTGGCGCATTCCCTTCACCGTGGATCGCTTCCGCGGCTTGAAGGCTGTCGATGATCTGGTCGATGCCGACACCGGCGAAATCGTCGTCGAAGCCGGCAAGAAGATCACCGCGCGTCAGGCCAAGCAGCTTGCCGACAAGGGTCTGAAGGCCATCAAGGCGACGCAGGACGATCTCTACGGCAGCTATCTGGCTGAAGACGTGGTTGATTTCGCGACCGGCGAAATCTTCCTCGAAGCCGGCGACGAGATCGACGAGAAGACGCTGAAGGTTCTGCTCTCGACGGGCGCTGAGGAATTCACCGTTCTCGACATCGATCACATCAATGTCGGCGGCTATATCCGCAACACGCTCGCCGTCGACAAGAACGAAAGCCGCCAGGACGCGCTGTTCGACATCTACCGCGTCATGCGTCCGGGTGAGCCGCCCACCATCGACACTGCCGAAGCGATGTTCAATTCGCTGTTCTTCGATGCCGACCGCTACGACCTTTCGGCCGTCGGCCGCGTCAAGATGAACATGCGTCTCGACCTGAAGGCCGAGGACACCGTGCGCGTGCTGCGTAAGGAAGACATCCTTGCCGTGGTCAAGACGCTGGTCGAACTGCGCGACGGCAAGGGCGAGATCGACGACATCGACAATCTCGGCAACCGCCGTGTGCGTTCTGTCGGCGAGCTGATGGAAAACCAGTACCGCGTCGGCCTGCTCCGCATGGAGCGCGCGATCAAGGAACGCATGTCCTCGATCGAGATCGACACGGTCATGCCGCAGGATCTGATCAACGCCAAGCCGGCGGCTGCCGCCGTGCGCGAGTTCTTCGGTTCCTCGCAGCTTTCGCAGTTCATGGATCAGACCAACCCGCTGTCGGAGATCACCCATAAGCGTCGTCTTTCGGCGCTTGGACCCGGTGGTCTGACCCGCGAGCGCGCCGGCTTCGAAGTGCGCGACGTGCACCCGACGCATTACGGCCGCATCTGCCCGATCGAAACGCCGGAAGGCCCGAACATCGGCCTGATCAACTCGCTGGCGACGTTTGCGCGCGTCAACAAGTACGGCTTCATCGAGACGCCTTACCGCAAGATCGTCGACGGCAAGGTGACGCTGGACGTCAGCTACCTCTCGGCGATGGAAGAGTCGAAGCACTATGTCGCGCAGGCTAACGCCTTGCTCGACGAGAACGGCGCTTTCGTCGACGAATTCGTCATTTGCCGCCATGCCGGCGAAGTGATGATGGCGCCGCGCGAAAACGTCGATCTCATGGACGTGTCGCCGAAGCAGCTCGTTTCGGTTGCTGCGGCGCTGATCCCGTTCCTGGAAAACGACGACGCTAACCGCGCTCTGATGGGCTCGAACATGCAGCGTCAGGCTGTGCCGCTGGTGCGCGCCGAAGCGCCGTTCGTCGGCACCGGCATGGAGCCGATCGTCGCCCGTGACTCCGGTGCCGCCATCGGTGCCCGTCGCGGCGGCATCGTCGACCAGGTCGATGCGACGCGTATCGTCATCCGCGCAACGGAAGATCTC
Organism: Mesorhizobium sp. DCY119; assembly: GCF_003590645.1. Taxonomy (NCBI): domain Bacteria; kingdom Pseudomonadati; phylum Pseudomonadota; class Alphaproteobacteria; order Hyphomicrobiales; family Phyllobacteriaceae; genus Mesorhizobium; species Mesorhizobium sp. DCY119. Next base: position 2,768,909 of record NZ_CP031834.1, read on the forward strand.
GATCCGGGCAAGTCCGGCGTCGATATCTACCGGCTGATGAAGTTCCAGCGTTCGAACCAGAACACCTGCATCAACCAGCGTCCGCTGGTGCGCATGGGCGACCACGTCAACAAGGGCGACATCATTGCCGATGGTCCTTCGACCGATCTCGGCGATCTGGCGCTCGGCCGCAACGTGCTCGTCGCGTTCATGCCGTGGAATGGCTACAACTACGAGGACTCGATCCTGCTCTCCGAGCGTATCGTGGCCGACGACGTCTTCACCTCGATCCACATCGAGGAGTTCGAGGTCATGGCCCGCGACACGAAGCTTGGACCGGAGGAAATCACGCGCGACATTCCGAACGTTTCGGAAGAAGCGCTGAAGAACCTCGACGAAGCCGGCATTGTCTATATCGGTGCGGAAGTGCTGCCGGGCGATATCCTGGTCGGCAAGATCACGCCGAAGGGTGAAAGCCCGATGACGCCGGAAGAAAAGCTTCTGCGCGCCATCTTCGGTGAAAAGGCTTCGGACGTACGTGACACCTCCATGCGCATGCCGCCCGGAACCTACGGTACGGTCGTCGAAGTCCGCGTGTTCAACCGCCACGGCGTCGAAAAAGACGAACGTGCGATGGCGATCGAGCGCGAGGAAATCGAACGTCTGGCCAAGGACCGTGACGACGAGCAGGCAATTCTCGACCGCAACGTCTACAGCCGCCTGAGCGACGTGCTCATCGGCAAGGAAGCGATTGCCGGACCGAAGGGCTTCAAGAAGGGCTCGAGCGTCGGCAAGGACACTCTGGAAGAGTATCCGCGTTCGCAGTGGTGGCAGTTTGCCGTCGAGGACGAGAAGCAGCAGAGCGAACTCGAAGCTCTGCGCGGCCAGTACGACGATTCCAAGAAGGCGCTTGAACAGCGCTTCATGGACAAGGTCGAGAAAGTGCAGCGCGGCGACGAGATGCCGCCCGGCGTCATGAAGATGGTCAAGGTCTTCGTGGCCGTGAAGCGCAAGATGCAGCCCGGCGACAAGATGGCCGGCCGTCACGGCAACAAGGGTGTCGTGTCGCGTATCGTTCCGGTCGAGGACATGCCGTTCCTCGAGGACGGCACGCATGCGGATATCGTGCTCAACCCGCTGGGTGTGCCGAGCCGCATGAATGTCGGCCAGATTCTGGAAACGCATCTGGGCTGGGCTTGCGCCGGCATGGGCAGGAAGATCGGCGAACTGATCGAGGCCTACAAGGCTGGTGGCAATACCGACATCAAGCCGCTGCGGGACGAGATCGAGCACCTGATCCCGGACAACGACCGCAACGAGCCGGTTCGCCAGTTCGACGACGAGTCCATCGTTCGCCTCGGCGAGCAGATGAGGCGCGGCGTCTCCATTGCGACCCCGGTGTTCGACGGCGCGCATGAAGTCCACATCAACGAGATGCTGGAAACTGCGGGCCTTCACTCAAGCGGTCAGTCGCAGCTCTATGACGGGCGTACCGGCGAGCCGTTCGATCGCAAGGTGACGATGGGCTATATCTATATGCTCAAGCTTCACCATCTCGTGGACGACAAGATCCACGCGCGTTCGATCGGACCGTACTCGCTCGTTACCCAGCAGCCGCTGGGCGGCAAGGCGCAGTTCGGTGGCCAGCGCTTCGGCGAAATGGAGGTCTGGGCGCTCGAAGCTTACGGCGCCGCCTACACGCTGCAGGAAATGCTGACCGTGAAGTCGGACGACGTGGCAGGCCGTACCAAGGTCTACGAGGCGATCGTGCGTGGCGACGACTCCTTCGAGGCAGGCATTCCGGAGAGCTTCAACGTTCTCGTCAAGGAAATGCGCTCGCTGGGTCTCAATGTCGAACTGGAAAACACCAGGATCGACGAGCAGCCGACGCGTCTGCCTGACGCTGCCGAATAGGCGAATAAGGCGAACCGCGGAGCGCGATTGCTCTCTGCGGTTCGCCGATAAATTCATGCGGCCGCACGATCGGCCGCTCGTACGGATCCGGTGACGCCAGCGAAGCGGCGGCGATCGAGCGGATCACCCAAGGGGCTAAATCGCCCGGTAATATTCGAATAGGGGCCTTCGGTCCCGAGAAGGAGAACGGCATGAACCAAGAGGTCATGAATCTCTTCAACAACAACGCCCCGGCGCAGGTGTTCGATTCCATCCGGATTTCGCTCGCCAGCCCGGAAAAGATCCTGTCCTGGTCGTTCGGCGAGATCAAGAAGCCGGAGACGATCAACTACCGTACGTTCAAGCCGGAACGCGACGGGTTGTTCTGCGCGCGCATCTTCGGGCCGATCAAGGACTATGAGTGCCTGTGCGGCAAGTACAAGCGCATGAAGTACAAGGGCGTCATCTGCGAAAAGTGCGGCGTGGAAGTCACGCTGTCGCGCGTTCGCCGCGAGCGCATGGGCCATATCGAGCTCGCAGCACCCGTCGCCCACATCTGGTTCCTGAAGTCGCTGCCTTCGCGCATCGGCACGCTGCTCGACATGACGCTCAAGGATATCGAGCGCGTTCTCTATTTCGAGAACTACATCGTCACCGAGCCGGGCCTGACCGCGCTTAAGGAAAACCAGCTTCTTTCCGAAGAAGAATACATGATCGCCGTCGACGAGTATGGCGAGGACCAGTTCACCGCCATGATCGGCGCTGAGGCCATTCATGACCTTCTGGCCGGAATGGACCTGGAGAAGATCGCGGGCGACCTGCGCTCCGAGCTTGCCTCGACCACGTCGGAACTGAAGCAGAAGAAGTATCTCAAGCGCCTGAAGGTGGTCGAGAACTTCATGGAATCCGGCAACCGTCCGGAATGGATGATCATGAAGGTCGTTCCGGTCATCCCGCCGGACCTGCGCCCGCTGGTGCCGCTGGATGGCGGCCGCTTCGCGACGTCCGACCTGAACGATCTCTATCGCCGCGTCATCAACCGTAACAACCGCCTGAAGCGCCTGATCGAGCTTCGCGCGCCGGGCATCATCATCCGCAACGAAAAGCGCATGCTTCAGGAAGCGGTCGATGCATTGTTCGACAACGGCCGCCGCGGCCGTGTCATCACGGGTGCCAACAAGCGTCCGCTGAAGTCGCTGTCCGACATGCTCAAGGGCAAGCAGGGCCGGTTCCGCCAGAACCTGCTCGGCAAGCGCGTCGACTATTCCGGCCGTTCGGTCATCGTGACCGGTCCGGAGCTCAAGCTGCACCAGTGCGGCCTGCCGAAGAAGATGGCGCTCGAGCTGTTCAAGCCGTTCATCTACGCCCGCCTCGACGCCAAGGGTTACTCCTCGACCGTCAAGCAGGCCAAGAAGCTGGTCGAAAAGGAAAAGCCGGAAGTCTGGGATATCCTCGACGAGGTCATCCGCGAGCATCCGGTTCTGCTCAACCGCGCTCCGACGCTTCACCGCCTCGGCATCCAGGCGTTTGAGCCGATCCTGATCGAGGGCAAGGCGATCCAGCTTCACCCGCTGGTCTGCACGGCCTTCAACGCCGACTTCGACGGTGACCAGATGGCCGTTCACGTGCCGCTGTCGCTTGAAGCCCAGCTTGAAGCCCGCGTCCTGATGATGTCGACCAACAACATCCTGCACCCGGCCTCCGGCGCACCGATCATCGTGCCGTCGCAGGACATGGTGCTGGGCCTGTACTACCTGTCGATCGTCAACCAGAACGAGCCGGGCGAGGGCATGGTGTTTGCCGACATGGGCGAACTCCAGCACGCGCTCGAGACCAAGGCTGTTACGCTGCATGCCAAGATCCGTGGCCGTTTCCGTACGGTCGATGCGGAAGGCAACGTCGTGTCGAAGATCCATGACACGACGCCCGGCCGCATGATCATCGGCGAGCTTCTGCCGAAGAACGTCAATGTGCCTTATGAGACCGCCAACCAGGAGATGACCAAGAAGAACATCTCCAAGATGATCGACACGGTCTACCGCCACTGCGGTCAGAAAGAGACGGTCATTTTCTGCGATCGCATCATGGCTCTCGGTTTTGCCCATGCCTGCCGCGCCGGCATTTCGTTCGGCAAGGACGACATGCTGATCCCGGACGCCAAGGAAAAGCTGGTCGCCGACACCGAGGCGCTCGCGAAGGAATATGAGCAGCAGTACAATGACGGCCTGATCACTCAGGGCGAAAAGTACAACAAGGTCGTCGACGCCTGGGCCAAGTGCTCGGAAAAGGTCGCCGACGAGATGATGGCCCGCATCAAGGCCGTCGAGTTCGAGGACAATGGCCGTCAGAAGCCGATGAACTCGATCTATATGATGTCGCATTCGGGTGCGCGTGGTTCGCCCACCCAGATGCGTCAGCTCGCCGGCATGCGCGGCCTGATGGCCAAGCCTTCGGGCGAGATCATCGAAACTCCGATCATCTCGAACTTCAAGGAAGGTCTGACCGTTCTTGAATACTTCAACTCGACCCACGGCGCCCGCAAGGGTCTGGCCGACACCGCGTTGAAGACGGCAAACTCCGGCTACCTGACCCGTCGTCTCGTCGACGTGGCGCAGGATTGCATCGTCAACTCCGTCGACTGCGGCACTGACAAGGGCCTCACCATGCAGCCGATCGTCGATGCCGGCCAGGTTGTTGCTTCGCTCGGACAGCGTGTTCTCGGACGCACGGCGCTCGACGACATCAATCACCCGCTTACGGGTGACCTGATCGTCAAGGCCGGCACTCTGATGGACGAGCGTGACGTCGAGCAGATCGAAAAGGCTGCGATCCAGTCGATCCGCATCCGCTCGGCGCTGACCTGCGAAGTCAAGACCGGCGTCTGCGCCGTCTGCTACGGACGTGACCTTGCCCGCGGTACCCCGGTCAACCAGGGTGAAGCGGTTGGCGTCATCGCCGCGCAGTCGATCGGTGAGCCGGGCACGCAGCTTACCATGCGTACCTTCCACATGGGCGGTACGGCGCAGGTGGTGGACAGCTCGTTCCTTGAAGCCTCGTATGAGGGCAAGGTCGAGATCCGCAACCGCAACGTGGTTCGCAACTCCGACGGCCAGCTCATGGTCATGGGCCGCAACATGGCGGTCCTGATCCTGGACGAAGCCGGCAAGGAACGCGCCACGCACCGCGTCACCTATGGTTCGCGTATCTTCGTGGACGATGGCGACAAGGTGAAGCGCGGCCAGCGTATCGCCGAGTGGGACCCATACACCCGCCCGATCCTCACCGAAATCGAGGGCAGGGTGGTGTTCGAGGATCTGGTCGACGGCATCTCCGTTCAGGAAACGGCCGACGAATCGACCGGCATCACCAAGCGTGAAGTCATCGACTGGCGTTCGACCCCGCGCGGTTCGGACCTCAAGCCGGCGCTCGCGATCCATGATGCCAAGGGCAAGGTCGGCAAGCTCGCCAAGGGCGGCGATGCACGCTTCCTGCTCTCGGTCGAGGCGATCCTTTCGGTCGAACCAGGTTCCATGGTTCGTCCGGGCGACGTGATTGCGCGTATCCCGATGGAAAGCGCGAAGACGAAGGACATCACCGGCGGTCTGCCGCGTGTTGCCGAACTCTTCGAGGCTCGCCGTCCGAAGGATCACGCCATCATCGCCGAGATCGACGGTACGATCCGCTTCGGGCGCGACTACAAGAACAAGCGCCGCATCATCATCGAGCCGCATGACTCGACAATGGAGCCGGTCGAATACCTGATCCCGAAGGGCAAGCCGTTCCATCTTCAGGACGGTGATGCGATCGAAAAGGGCGACTACATCCTCGACGGCAATCCGGCGCCGCACGACATTCTGGCGATCAAGGGCGTGGAGGCTCTGGCCTCGTATCTCGTCAATGAAATCCAGGAAGTCTACCGGTTGCAGGGCGTGTTGATCAACGACAAGCACATCGAGGTGATCGTTCGCCAGATGCTGCAGAAGGTCGAGATCACGGCACAGGGCGACTCGATCTACATCCCGGGCGACCATGTCGACGTGATCGAGTTCGACGAGATCAACGACCGTCTGATCGAGGAAGGCAAGAAGCCTGCAGAAGGCCAGCCGGTGCTGCTCGGCATCACCAAGGCTTCGCTGCAGACGCCGTCCTTCATCTCGGCCGCCTCCTTCCAGGAGACGACCCGCGTGCTCACCGAAGCAGCCGTTGCCGGCAAGACCGACATGCTGCAGGGCCTGAAGGAAAACGTCATCGTCGGCCGTCTCATCCCGGCCGGCACAGGTGGCCAGATGAGCCAGATCCGTCGCATCGCGACGCATCGCGACGAACTTATCCTCGACGAGCGTCGCAAGACGTCCGGCGTGGAAGTCGCCGACCCGATGCTGACCGACATGGTCAACGCAGCTCAGTAAGCTTTTGGGCTGTTGGTAAAGAAATGCCGCCGGGGCGACCCGGCGGCATTTTTGTTTGAGCCCCGATGTCTGTGCGTTGCCGGACACTCCCATATGGGGGGTGACAGCGCATCAGCCGGAAGACGATACTAGCCGGAACGATTGCCGACGGTCGCAGATTCGGGCGGGAAGCCTGCGGCCAGAGTGATCCGAGTGGTTGATCCGTTCGCGGGATCTTGATGCAACAGAGGCAGTCCACTTATTCTGCCTCGGGGACACCGCCAATCTCTGTCCGGGGGCATGGCCGACAACAGGAGAGATGGCTGGGTGTGTTTCGACAATGTCGAACTGCATCGTCTCGTGTGTGACGGTTCCTTGCGCTGCATGGTTTTAGCGCGCAAGCTCGAGGGGGAAGGTTGAGAGATCAGTTTCAGACTACGCGGCTTCGATTGGAGGTCTAACCTCCATCTCCGCGCTTTGGCCGTCCGGCTGTGCCCCATCCGGACGGCCTTTTTGATTCTCGAATCAAGCGCCGAACGGCGCAGAGCCCCTTTCCAGGAACTCAGTTCGCTTCGTTGAAGGTCACGATGGACACATCACCTTCCAGCGCGCCCTGGAAAGCGGACAGATGCGGCTCGTCGTCGGGCTCGCCCTCCATATCGCCGATCTGGTCGAGCTCGGCTTCGGCATAGCCTTCCTTCGCCAGTGCCTCCAAAGCCCGGCGCACCGCCGAATCATCGTCCGGCGCGACCAGCATCACGTGGACACCTTCTGATTTTCCGCCTTTTCTGCGCCAGACTCGGCCTGTGATGATGGTTACGGGGCGTTCTTCGTTGTCGTTCATCAGTGATTCCATTATTCAGGCAGCTATTGTCGTTCTTGAGCGGTTTTTCGCATGAAGATCGGGCAGGGGACAGACAAAAGCGTGTCACTTTCTTTTTCGCAATTGCGAAATCACGAAAGAAAATGTCGCCGACCGCGCCAGAGCCGTTCAAGTCGCGGTTTTGTTAAGATATTTGGGCGGTCGGGCTTGACGATGTTCGAGGTAGCGCGTATTAGCCGCCTCGTCTGAACCCATGTGAGGTCTGGCTTTCCGGCGCGACACGCTCTGGAGTTTGCCTCAAACAAGGTTCGTTTTACGAGCGACTACACATTTCCGGCGTGCATGAGGCGGGTTCCGCTTCCTCTGCTTTTGTTCGGGCGCACCGCGAATTCGCGGTTTGTGGCCCGAATTTGCGTATGGAAATACCGCTTGAAGCCGCCCGTGAATGGGCCCGAGACACGGAATTTGAGAGACAAGAGGGTTTAATGCCTACCGTCAACCAGCTGATCCGCAAGCCGCGCATTGCGCCGGTAAAGCGCAATAAGGTTCCGGCCATGCAGGCCAATCCGCAGAAGCGGGGCGTCTGCACGCGCGTCTATACGACGACGCCGAAGAAGCCGAACTCCGCGCTCCGTAAGGTCGCGAAAATCCGCCTGACCAATGGCTTCGAAGTGATTGGCTACATTCCTGGTGAAGGTCACAACCTTCAGGAGCACTCCGTGGTCATGATCCGCGGCGGCCGCGTGAAGGATCTTCCGGGTGTGCGTTACCACATCATCCGCGGCGTGCTCGACACGCAGGGCGTGAAGAACCGCAAGCAGCGCCGCTCGAAGTACGGCGCCAAGCGTCCGAAATAAGGTTTACCGGCTCAGGCGCCTTTGTTGCCGAGCCTCGAAGTTGAGAGACGAGAACCATGTCCCGACGCCATAGTGCAGAGAAGCGTGAGATCAACCCGGACCCCAAGTTCGGCGATCTGATCGTTACGAAATTCATGAACGCCGTCATGTATGACGGCAAGAAGTCGGTCGCCGAGACGATCGTCTACGGTGCCCTTGATCAGGTTCAGGCCAAGACCAAGCAGGAGCCGGTGACGGTTTTCCATCAGGCGCTCGACAATGTCGCGCCGCACGTCGAGGTTCGTTCGCGCCGCGTCGGTGGTGCAACCTATCAGGTTCCGGTCGACGTCCGTCCGGAGCGCCGTCAGGCGCTTGCCATTCGCTGGCTGATCACTGCTGCTCGCAACCGTAACGAGACGACCATGGTCGACCGTCTGTCGGGCGAACTGATGGATGCTGCCAACAACCGTGGCACCGCCGTCAAGAAGCGTGAAGACACCCATAAGATGGCTGAAGCCAACCGCGCGTTCGCGCACTACCGCTGGTAACGGCGCGAACGGACTTACAGGAAGGCATCCATCATGGCCCGCGAATATAAAATCGAAGACTACCGCAATTTCGGCATCATGGCGCATATCGACGCCGGCAAGACGACGACGACCGAGCGCGTCCTCTATTACACGGGCAAGTCGCACAAGATCGGCGAAGTCCATGACGGCGCTGCTACCATGGACTGGATGGAGCAGGAGCAGGAGCGTGGTATCACCATCACCTCCGCTGCTACGACGACCTACTGGAAGGGTCGCGACGGCAAGATGCGCCGCTTCAACATCATCGACACGCCCGGCCACGTCGATTTCACCATTGAAGTCGAGCGCTCGCTGCGCGTTCTCGACGGCGCGATCGCTCTTCTGGATGCGAACGCCGGTGTCGAGCCGCAGACGGAAACCGTCTGGCGCCAGGCTGACAAGTATCATGTCCCGCGCATGATTTTCTGCAACAAGATGGACAAGATCGGCGCCGATTTCTATCGCTCGGCCGAAATGATCAAGACCCGTCTTGGCGCCACCGCCATTGTCATGCAGTTGCCGATCGGCGCTGAGACCGAATTCAAGGGCGTTGTCGATCTGATCGAGATGAACGCGCTGGTCTGGCGCGATGAGAGCCTGGGCGCTGCCTGGGACGTCGTCGAAATCCCGGCCGATCTCAAGGACCGTGCTGAAGAGTACCGCGAGCGTATGATCGAGACGGCCGTCGAAATGGACGAGACCGCGCTTGAGAACTACCTCGATGGCAAGATGCCGACGAATGACGAACTGCGCGCTCTGATCCGCAAGGGCACGATCGCCGTCAAGTTCTTCCCGATGTTCTGCGGCTCGGCCTTCAAGAACAAGGGCGTTCAGCCGCTGCTCGACGCTGTTGTCGAGTTCCTGCCTTCGCCGATCGACGTTCCGGCGATCAAGGGTATCGATCCCAAGACCGAAGCCGACATGGTTCGCCTGCCGAACGATGAAGAGCCTCTGTCGATGCTGGCCTTCAAGGTCATGAACGACCCGTTCGTTGGCTCGCTGACTTTCTGCCGCATCTACTCCGGCAAGGTCGCCAAGGGCGCTTCGCTCGAGAACACCGTCAAGGGCAAGAAAGAGCGCATCGGCCGCATGCTGCAGATGCATTCCAACTCGCGCTCCGACATCGAAGAGGCCTACGCCGGCGACATCGTCGCTCTGGCTGGTCTCAAGGAGACGACCACTGGCGATACGCTTTGCGATCCGCTGAAGCCGGTTATCCTTGAGCGCATGGAATTCCCCGAGCCGGTCATCCAGATCGCGATCGAGCCGAAGACCAAGGGCGACCAGGAAAAGATGGGCCTCGCGCTGCATCGCCTGGCTGCCGAGGATCCGTCCTTCCGCGTCAAGACTGACGAAGAGTCGGGCCAGACCATCATCGCCGGCATGGGCGAGCTTCACCTCGACATCATCGTCGATCGCATGAAGCGCGAATACAAGGTCGAGGCCAATGTCGGCGCGCCGCAGGTTGCGTATCGCGAAACCATCACGCGTACTCACGAGCAGGACTACACCCACAAGAAGCAGTCGGGTGGTACCGGTCAGTTCGCCCGCGTCAAGATCGTGTTCGAGCCGAACCCCGAAGGCGAAGATTTCGTGTTCGAGTCCAAGATCGTTGGCGGTGCGGTTCCCAAGGAATACGTACCGGGTGTCGAAAAGGGCATTCGCAGCGTTCTGTCGTCCGGTCCTTTCGCAGGCTTCCCGATGATCGCCGTCAAGGCGACCCTCATCGACGGTGCCTTCCACGATGTCGACTCCTCGGTTCTGGCGTTCGAAATCGCTGGTCGTGCGTGTCTTCGCGAAGCTGCCCCGAAGCTCGGCGTTCAGCTGCTCGAGCCGGTCATGAAGGTCGAAGTCGTGACGCCGGAAGACTATGTCGGCAGCGTTATCGGCGATCTGAACAGCCGTCGTGGCCAGATCCAGGGCCAGGAAAGCCGTGGTGTCGCCGTGGTCGTCAATGCGATGGTCCCGCTGGCCAACATGTTCAAATATGTGGACAGCCTGCGCTCGATGTCGCAGGGCCGCGCCCAGTACTCGATGACTTTCGACCACTACGAAGCGGTTCCGACTGCAGTGGCTCAGGAAGTTCAGAAGAAATACGCGTAATTCCGAGGAATTGCGTCTGTAAGTTAATTCAACGCCCTAACGGGCTGCAAGGAATGGAGACTTCACATGGCTAAGAGTAAATTTGAGCGCAACAAGCCGCATGTGAACATTGGCACGATTGGTCACGTTGACCATGGCAAGACGTCATTGACGGCTGCGATTACGAAGTATTTTGGCGAGTTCAAGGCGTATGACCAGATCGACGCTGCACCTGAAGAGAAGGCGCGCGGCATCACGATCTCGACGGCGCATGTCGAGTACGAGACGCCGAACCGTCACTACGCTCACGTCGACTGCCCCGGCCACGCCGACTATGTGAAGAACATGATCACCGGTGCTGCCCAGATGGACGGCGCGATCCTGGTTGTTTCGGCAGCTGACGGCCCGATGCCGCAGACCCGCGAGCACATCCTGCTCGCCCGTCAGGTCGGCGTGCCTTCGATCGTCGTGTTCCTGAACAAGGTCGACCAGGTCGACGACGCCGAGCTGCTCGAGCTGGTCGAGCTGGAAGTTCGCGAGCTTCTGTCGAAGAACGAATTCCCGGGCGACGACATTCCGATCGTCAAGGGTTCGGCTCTGGCTGCTCTTGAAGATTCCGACAAGAAGATCGGCGAAGACGCGATCCGCGAACTGATGGCAGCTGTCGACGCTTACATCCCGACGCCTGAGCGTCCGATCGACCAGCCGTTCCTGATGCCGATCGAAGACGTGTTCTCGATCTCGGGCCGTGGCACGGTTGTGACCGGCCGCGTCGAGCGCGGCATCGTCAAGGTTGGCGAAGAACTCGAGATCGTCGGCATCCGCGCGACGTCGAAGACGACCTGCACGGGCGTCGAGATGTTCCGCAAGCTGCTCGACCAGGGTCAGGCCGGCGACAACATCGGCGCGTTGCTGCGCGGCGTTGATCGCGAAGGCGTGGAGCGCGGCCAGGTTCTGGCCAAGCCGGGTTCGGTCAAGCCGCACAAGAAGTTCAAGGCCGAAGCCTACATCCTGACGAAGGAAGAGGGTGGCCGTCATACGCCGTTCTTCACCAACTACCGTCCGCAGTTCTATTTCCGTACGACGGACGTGACGGGCATCGTGCAGTTGGCCGAAGGCACCGAAATGGTGATGCCGGGCGACAATGTGACGGTCGATGTCGAACTGATCGTGCCGATCGCGATGGAAGAGAAGCTCCGCTTCGCCATCCGTGAAGGCGGCCGCACCGTCGGTGCCGGCGTCGTCGTCACCATCGTCGAATAAGTAATTAACCGATCTGTCGCGGGCGCGGTAAAAGCCCGCGCCGCGCCAGAACAAGGAAGTGACGCATGAACGGACAGAATATCCGCATCCGCCTGAAGGCGTTTGATCATCGGGTGCTCGACGCCTCGACGCGCGAAATCGTGTCGACGGCAAAGCGCACCGGCGCCAATGTTCGCGGGCCCATTCCGCTGCCGACCCGGATCGAGAAGTTCACTGTGAACCGCTCGCCCCACGTCGACAAGAAGAGCCGCGAGCAGTTCGAGATGCGCACGCACAAGCGTCTGCTGGACATCGTCGATCCGACCCCGCAGACCGTCGATGCTCTGATGAAGCTCGACCTCGCCGCAGGTGTCGACGTCGAAATCAAGCTCTAAGAGCTAACATGAGCCGGGCGAGCAGACCCAAACGGCTCCTCTGAAGGAAAACGAACCGATGCGTTCAGGTGTTATCGCACAGAAGTTGGGCATGACCCGCATCTATAATGATGCTGGCGAGCATGTGCCCGTTACGGTTCTCCGCATGGAGAACTGCCAGGTCGTGGCTCAGCGCACGAAAGAGAAGAATGGCTACACGGCCGTTCAGCTCGGCGTTGGTCTGGCCAAGGTCAAGAACACGTCGAAGGCGATGCGCGGTCATTTCGCTGCCGCCTCCGTCGAGCCGAAGTCGAAGGTTGCCGAATTCCGCGTGTCGGACGACAACATGCTTGACGTCGGCGTCGAAATCACCGTTGAGCATTACGTCCCCGGCCAGAAGGTCGACGTGACGGGCACCTCGACGGGTAAGGGTTTCCAGGGTGTCATGAAGCGCCACAACTTCGGTGGTGGCCGCGCGACCCACGGTAACTCGGTTTCGCACCGTGCACACGGTTCGACCGGTCAGCGTCAGGACCCGGGCAAGGTGTTCAAGGGTAAGAAGATGGCCGGTCACATGGGTGCTACCCGCGTGACCACGCAGAACGTCGAGGTCGTTTCGACCGACACGGACCGCGGCCTGATCCTGATCCGCGGCGCCGTTCCCGGCACCAAGGGCGCCTGGATCCTGGTTCGCGACGCCGCCAAGGAAGCACTGCCGGAAAACGCTCCGAAGCCGGCTGGCATTCGTGCCGGGCAGAAGACTGAAGCTTCCGCCAAAGAAGGAGCTGAATAATGGATCTCAAGATTTCAACGCTTGGCGGCGAAGATGCCGGCAAGGTGAAACTCTCCGAGGAGATTTTCGGCCTTGATCCGCGCGAAGACATTTTGCAGCGCGTCGTGCGCTGGCAGCTTGCCAAGAAGCAGCAGGGCACGCACAAGGCCAAGGGCCGCGCCGAAATCGCGCGTACCGGTGCCAAGATGTACAAGCAGAAGGGTACGGGCCGCGCTCGTCACCATTCGGCTCGCGCTCCGCAGTTCCGCGGCGGCGGCAAGGCCCACGGCCCGGTTGTCCGCAGCCATGAGCACGACCTTCCCAAGAAGGTCCGCGCTCTCGGCCTGAAGCACGCTCTTTCGGCCAAGCTGAAGGCGTCCAACCTGATCATCGTCGATGATCTGGCGATGTCCGAAGCCAAGACGAAGGCCCTGGTGACGAACTTCGCCAAGCTCGGCCTGACCAACGCACTGGTGATCGGCGGTGCCGAGCTTGACGTGAACTTCAAGCGCGCTGCGTCGAACATTCCGAACATCGACGTGCTGCCCATCCAGGGCATCAACGTCTACGACATTCTGCGCCGCGGCACGCTGGTCCTTTCGAAGGCCGCCGTCGAGGCCCTCGAGGAGCGCTTCAAATGACGGATCTCCGCCACTACGACGTGATCGTCTCGCCGGCGATCACCGAAAAGTCGACCATGGCTTCCGAACAGAACCAGGTCGTCTTCAATGTCGCCAAGAAGGCGACGAAGCCGGAAATCAAGGCTGCGATCGAAGCGCTGTTCAGCGTCAAGGTCACGGCGGTCAACACGCTGGTCCGCAAGGGCAAGGTGAAGCGTTTCCGCGGCACGATTGGCCGTCAGAGCGACGTGAAGAAGGCGATTGTGACGCTGGCCGACGGCCAGTCGATCGACGTCGCGACGGGTCTCTGACAGGCGCGAGGACAGAACAATGGCACTCAAGAAATTCAAGCCGGTAACGCCAAGCCTTCGCCAACTGGTCATCGTCGACCGCTCGGCGCTGTACAAGGGCAAGCCGGTCAAGGGTCTGACCGAAGGCCTGACCAAGTCGGGCGGCCGCAACAACTACGGTCGTATCACGGCTCGCTTCATCGGCGGCGGTCATAAGCGTTCGTATCGCATCATCGACTTCAAGCGTCGCAAGTTCGACGTGTCGGCGACTGTGGAACGCCTCGAGTACGATCCGAACCGCACGGCTTTCATCGCGCTGATCAAGTATGACGATGGCGAGCTGAACTACATCCTGGCGCCGCAGCGCCTCGCCGTTGGCGACAAGGTCATCGCCGGCGAGAGCGTCGACGTGAAGCCGGGCAATGCGATGCCACTGGGTTCGATGCCGGTTGGCACGATCGTCCACAATGTCGAGCTGAAGCCCGGCAAGGGCGGCCAGATCGCACGTTCGGCAGGTGCCTATGCACAGCTCGTCGGCCGCGATCAGGGCATGGCTATCCTTCGCCTGAACTCTGGTGAACAGCGCGTCGTGCACGGTTCGTGCATCGCGACTGTCGGAGCGGTCTCCAATCCGGACCACTCCAACATCAACGACGGCAAGGCAGGTCGCACTGTCTGGCGCGGCAAGCGCCCGCATAACCGCGGCGTCACCATGAACCCGGTCGACCATCCGCACGGCGGTGGTGAAGGCCGCACCTCTGGTGGTCGTAACCCGGTTACCCCGTGGGGCAAGCCGACCAAGGGCAAGAAGACGCGGTCCAACAAGGCGACCGACAAGTTCATCCTGCGCTCGCGCCATCAGCGCAAGAGCTAAAGAGAGGTAGTCTGACGTGACCCGTTCAGTTTGGAAAGGCCCGTTCATCGACGGCTTTCTTCTCAAGAAAGCCGAGAAGGTGCGCGAGGGCGGCCGTAGTGAAGTGATCAAGACCTGGAGCCGTCGCTCCACGGTTCTGCCGCAGTTCGTCGGCTTGACCTTCGGTGTCTACAACGGCCAGAAGCATATCCCGGTCTCCGTGTCTGAAGACATGGTCGGCCACAAGTTGGGCGAATTCGCCCCGACGCGGACCTATTACGGTCACGGCGCGGACAAGAAAGCGAAGAGGAAGTAACATGGGCAAGGCCAAAGCTCCGCGCAGGCTTGCTGACAACGAGGCGCGTGCGGTCCTCCGCACCATCCGCGTCAGCCCGCAGAAGCTGAACCTGGTTGCCGCGCTCATCCGCGGCAAGAAGGTCGCGACCGCGCTTTCGGATCTGGAATTCTCGCGCAAGCGCATCTCCGACACCGTCAAGAAGACGCTGGAGTCGGCGATCGCCAACGCGGAAAACAATCACGACCTCGACGTCGATGCGCTGATCGTTGCTGAAGCCTATGTCGGCAAGTCGATCGTCATGAAGCGCTTCCACGCCCGTGGCCGCGGCCGTGCAAGCCGCATCGAGAAGCCATTTTCGCACCTCACGATCGTTGTTCGTGAAGTCGAAGAGAAAGGGGAGGCCGCCTGATGGGTCAGAAAATCAATCCGATCGGTTTCCGCCTCGGCATTAACCGCACCTGGGACTCCCGCTGGTACGCAAACACCGGCGAGTACGGCCAGCTGCTGCATGAAGACATCAAGATCCGCGAGTATCTTAAGGAAGAGCTCAAGCAGGCTGCGATCTCGAAGGTCGTCATCGAGCGTCCGCACAAGAAGTGCCGCGTCACGATCCACGCTGCCCGTCCTGGCCTGATCATCGGCAAGAAGGGCGCGGACATCGAGAAGCTTCGCAAGAAGCTGATGGAGATGACCAAGTCGGAAACGCACCTCAACATCGTCGAGGTTCGCAAGCCCGAGATCGACGCGACCCTGGTCGCGCAGTCGATCGCACAGCAGCTCGAGCGCCGTATCGCGTTCCGCCGTGCGATGAAGCGCGCTGTCCAGTCGGCCATGCGTCTCGGCGCCGAAGGCATCCGCATCAACTGCTCGGGCCGTCTCGGCGGCGCTGAAATCGCACGTATGGAATGGTATCGCGAAGGTCGCGTGCCGCTGCACACGCTGCGCGCTGACGTTGACTACGGCACGGCCGAAGCCAAGACGGCTTACGGCATCTGCGGCGTCAAGGTCTGGGTGTTCAAGGGCGAAATCCTCGAGCACGACCCGATGGCTTCGGAGCGCCGCGCGACGGAAGGCGAGCACGCACATGCAGGCGAGCGTAACGACCGTGGCGGCCGCCGCCGCGAGAACGCCTGAGAAGCATAGGAATTTGGAGTAAGAACGATGCTGCAGCCAAAGCGCACAAAGTTCCGCAAGCAGTTCAAGGGCCGCATCCACGGCGCCGCCAAGGGCGGCACCGACCTGGATTTTGGTGGCTTCGGACTGAAGGCGCTGGAGCCTAACCGCGTCACCGCACGCGAGATCGAAGCGGCCCGCCGCGCGATCACGCGTGAAATGAAGCGCCAGGGCCGTGTGTGGATCCGTATTTTCCCGGACGTTCCGGTGACCTCGAAGCCTACCGAAGTCCGCATGGGCAAGGGCAAGGGCGCGGTCGACTACTGGGCGTGCCGTATCAAGCCGGGCCGTGTGATGTTCGAGATCGACGGCGTGTCCGAAGAAGTGGCGCGTGAAGCGCTGCGTCTCGGCGCTGCCAAGCTCTCCGTCAGAACGCGTTTCGTACAGCGTATAGCTGAATAGAAAGGTCACGAGTCATGAAAGCCGCAGAAGCACGGTCCAAGACCGCCGACCAGTTGAATGACGATCTGGCCTCGCTGAAGAAGGAGCAGTTCAACCTGCGCTTCCAGAAGGCGACAGGCCAGCTCGAGAAGACAGCCCGCGTGAAGGAAGTCCGCAGGGACATCGCGCGCATCAAGACCATCGCCGCCGAAAAATCTTCGGCCAAGAAGGCATAAGGACGAAAATCATGCCAAAGCGCATTCTGCAGGGCACCGTCGTCAGCGACAAGAACGAGAAGACGGTCGTCGTCAAGGTCGAACGGCGCTTCACGCATCCGGTCATGAAGAAGACCGTGCGTATGTCGAAGAAGTACAAGGCGCACGACGAAAACAACGCGTGCAAGGTCGGCGATCAGGTCTTCATCCAGGAGTCGGCGCCGATCTCCAAGGATAAGCGCTGGGTCGTCATCACAGACGCCCAGGCGTCGCAGTAAGTAAATTTTTGGACAGACCGGGTAGGGCGAGGGCTCTTCCCAGGAATGAAGAAGGCGGTCAGTCATGATTCAGATGCAAACAAACCTCGACGTCGCGGACAATTCCGGCGCTCGTCGTGTCATGTGCATCAAGGTGCTGGGCGGCTCGAAGCGGAAATACGCTTCCGTCGGTGACATCATCGTGGTGTCGATCAAGGAAGCCATTCCGCGCGGCCGCGTCAAGAAGGGCGATGTGATGAAGGCGGTCGTGGTTCGCACGGCCAAGGACATTCGTCGTCCGGACGGCAGCGTGATCCGTTTCGACAAGAACGCAGCCGTTCTCGTCGACAACAAGAAAGAGCCGATCGGCACGCGTATCTTTGGACCGGTTCCGCGCGAACTCCGCGCCAAGAACCACATGAAGATCATCTCGCTCGCGCCTGAAGTGCTGTAAGGAGCCGGAAAAATGCAAAAGATTCGCAAAGGCGACAAGGTCGTCGTTCTGGCCGGCAAGGACAAGGGCCGTTCGGGTGAAGTCGTCCGGGTCATGCCCAAGGACGACAAGGCAGTCGTTCGCGGCGTGAACATGATCCGCCGTCATCAGAAGCAGTCCCAGTCCCAAGAGGGCGGGATCATTACCAAGGAAGCGCCGATCCATTTGTCGAACATCGCGCTGGTCGACCCCAAGGACGGAAAGCCGACCCGCGTCGGTTTCCAGGTCCAGAAGGACGGGACCAAGGTGCGCGTGGCAAAGCGCTCGGGAGAAGTGATCAATGGCTAAGGCAGAATATCAGGCCCGCTTGCGCTCGGTCTATGACGAGACCATCCGCAAGGCGCTGCTCGAAGAATTCAAATACGACAACGAGATGGAAGTACCCCGTCTCGACAAGATCGTCCTGAACATGGGTGTCGGTGAAGCGACGTCGGACTCGAAGAAGCCTTCGGTTGCCGCCGCCGATCTGGCGCTGATCGCCGGCCAGAAGCCGGTCATCACCTATGCGCGCAATTCGATCGCCGGCTTCAAGGTCCGCGAGAAGATGCCGCTCGGCGCAAAGGTTACCCTGCGCAAGGACCGCATGTACGAGTTCCTGGACCGTCTGGTCACGATCGCGCTGCCGCGCGTCCGCGACTTCCGCGGCCTGAACCCGAAGAGCTTCGATGGCCGTGGCAACTACGCCATGGGCATCAAGGAACATATCATTTTCCCAGAGATCGCCTATGACAAGGTCGACCAGATCTGGGGTATGGACATCATCGTTTGTACGACTGCGAAGACGGACGACGAAGCCCGGGCACTGCTCAAGGCTTTCAACTTCCCCTTCCGCCAGTAACGGCAGCGAGAAAAGGAAAAATCTGAAATGGCAAAGACCAGCTCAGTCGAGAAAAACAACAGGCGTCGTAAGCTTGTCGAGCAGAGCGCTGCAAAGCGTAAGGCTCTCAAGGCGACGATCATGGACAAGAGCCTTCCGATCGAAGATCGTTTCCGGGCGCAGCTGAAGCTTGCGGCAATGCCGCGCAACACGTCCAAGACCCGCATTCGCAACCGTTGCGAGATCACCGGCCGTCCGCGCGCCTATTATCGCAAACTGAAGATGTCGCGTATTGCATTGCGCGAACTTGGCTCGCTGGGCGCTGTCCCGGGCCTGGTCAAGTCGAGCTGGTAAGGAGCACACGACATGTCACTAAGTGATCCTCTCGGCGATATGCTGACCCGCATCCGCAACGCCTATGGCCGTAAGAAGTCGAAGGTTTCGACGCCGGCCTCGCGTCTGCGTGCCCGTGTCCTCGACGTTCTGAAGGCGGAAGGCTACATCCGCGACTACAGCCAGGTCGACTATGACAATGGCAAGTCGGAAATCGAGATCGAACTGAAGTATTTCGACGGCGCACCGGTGATCCGTGAGATCGCCCGCGTGTCGAAGCCCGGCCGCCGCGTTTACGTGTCGGTCAAGTCGATCCCGCAGGTGGCCAACGGCCTCGGCATTTCGATCCTGTCGACGCCGAAGGGCGTGATGGCGGACCATGAAGCGCGCGAACAGAATGTCGGCGGGGAAATCCTCTGCCAGATATTCTGATCGGGCGAGCATAAGACAGAAAGAACGAGGACAACAACATGTCTCGTATTGGCAAGAAACCCGTTCCGTTGCCCCAGGGCGTGACCGCTTCCGTCGACGGCCAGACCGTCACGGCAAAGGGCCCCAAGGGCGAACTGAAGTTCGTGGTCAACGACGAAGTGCTGGTCAAGTTCGAGGACGGCCAGATCGCCGTTCAGCCGCGCGACCAGTCGAAGGTCGCCCGCTCCAAGTGGGGCATGTCGCGCACGCAGATCGTCAACATCCTCAACGGTGTTAAGGATGGCTTCGAGAAGAAGCTCGAGATCAGCGGCGTCGGCTATCGTGCGGCCCTGCAGGGCAAGAACCTGCAGCTCGCGCTCGGCTTCAGCCATGACGTGGTCTACCAGACGCCGGAAGGCATCACGATTACCGTGCCGAAGCCGACCGAAATCGTCGTCACCGGCATCGACAAGCAGGCGGTTGGCCAGGTTGCGGCCGAGATTCGCAAGTATCGCGAACCTGAGCCCTACAAGGGCAAGGGCGTGAAATATGCTGGCGAGAAGATCGTCCGCAAAGAAGGCAAGAAGAAGTAATTATAACGCCGCGGTGCGCGGTCGCGGGAGGCGCATTCGCCTACCGCACATGGCCGCACCCGTCCAAGAAGGCAAGGAACAGACATTATGGCTTCCAAGGAAACCACCCAGCGCCGCGCCGCGCGCGTTCGCCGTCAGATCAAGAAGGTCTCCGGCGACCGTCTGCGTCTGTCGGTCTACCGCTCGTCGAAGAACATCCATGCGCAGATCATCGACGATTCGAAGGGCCACACGGTTGCTGCCGCTTCGACCCTCGAAAAGGACATCAAGGGCTCGCTGAAGACCGGCGCCGATGTCGCCGCTGCTGCCGCCGTCGGCAAGCTGCTTGCCGAACGCGCCTCCAAGGCCGGCGTCAAGGAAGTCGTCTTCGACCGTGGCCCGTACATCTATCACGGCCGCGTCAAGGCGCTTGCCGAAGCCGCCCGCGAGGCCGGCCTGAGCTTCTGATCCGATTTGTTGCGAGGCGCGTGGCGCCTCGTCGCATGATCGACAGTTGAAATAAGTCCGGCTCTGTTATAGACGCCGGACTTCAGTTTTTAACCCCCGTGCTTCCGGAAAAAAACAAGGAACAGGATATGGCACAAGAACGTAGGGATGACCGCAACCGCGGCGGTCGTGACCGTGAAGAGCGCGACAGCGAATTTGTCGACAAGCTCGTCCACATCAACCGCGTCGCCAAGGTCGTCAAGGGCGGCCGGCGCTTCGGTTTTGCGGCACTCGTCGTCGTCGGCGACCAGAAGGGCCGCGTCGGCTTTGGTCACGGCAAGGCGCGCGAAGTGCCTGAGGCTATCCGCAAGGCAACCGAATCGGCAAAGCGCGACCTGATTTTCGTGCCGCTGCGTTCGGGCCGTACGCTTCACCACGACGTCGAAGGCCGCCATGGTGCTGGCCGCGTCCTGCTGCGCTCCGCCAAGGCTGGTACCGGTATCATCGCCGGTGGTCCGATGCGCGCCGTTTTCGAGACGCTCGGCATGCATGACGTCGTCGCCAAGTCGATGGGTTCGTCGAACCCGTACAACATGGTGCGCGCGACGTTCGATGCGCTGAAGAACCAGATGCATCCCAAGGATGTGGCTGCTCAGCGCGGCATCAAGTATTCGACCCTTCAGGCGCGTCGCGGCTCTGCCGTCGCCGCCGAAGAATAGTCGGACGGGCAAGGATTACGACCATGGCTAAGAAAGCTACCAAGACGATCACGGTCGAGCAGATCGGCAGCCCGATCCGCCGCCCGAAGGAACAGCGCGCAACGCTGGTCGGCCTCGGCCTCAACAAGATGCATCGCCAGCGTACCCTCGAGGATACCCCCTCGGTGCGTGGCATGATCGCCGCAGTGCAGCATCTCGTCCGCGTCGTGGACGAGAAATAAGCAGGGCGCAGGAGAAAGATCATGAAACTCAACGAACTGCGTGACAAGGACGGCGCAACCCATTCGAAGAAGCGTCTCGGACGCGGCATCGGCTCGGGTTCGGGCAAGACCGGCGGTCGCGGCGTGAAGGGTCAGAAGGCTCGTTCGGGCGTCGCCATCAACGGCTTCGAGGGTGGTCAGATGCCGCTTTACCGGCGTCTGCCGAAGCGCGGCTTCAACAACATCTTCGCAAAGAGCTTTGCGACGGTGTCGCTGGCCCGCATCCAGACTGCGATCGATGCCAAGAAGCTCGATGCCAAGGAAACCATTACGGCCGACGTGCTGGTCAAGGCCGGCGTTATCCGCCGCGCCAAGGACGGCGTGCGCCTGCTCAGCGATGGTGAACTGAAGAGCAAGGTCTCCTTCGATCTCGCCGGCGCCTCCAAGGCTGCCATCGAGAAGGTCGAAAAGGCCGGTGGCTCGGTGAAGGTGCCTGTAAAGGCAGCCGAGGCTGAGTAACAATATCGGATCAAGCGGCTGCCATCATCGGTGGCCGCTTGCATCTTTGCCGTCCGGAGCCTATCTCGTGGCTTCGTCGACACGTGCCGCCCGGCGCGGGCTTTCGAGCGTGACCAAGCGGAGACTTTTGCATGGCATCGGCTGCTGAACAACTTGCATCGAACCTGAATTTCGCAGCCTTCGCCAAGGCCGAGGATCTCAAGAAACGCATCTGGTTTACCCTGGGCGCGTTGCTGGTCTACCGGCTCGGCACCTACATTCCGCTTCCCGGAATCAATCCCGACGCATTCGCCCAGGCGTTCAATTCGCAGTCCGGCGGCGTTCTTGGCATGTTCAACATGTTTGCCGGTGGCGCAGTCAGCCGCATGGCGATCTTTGCGCTCGGCATCATGCCGTATATTTCCGCCTCCATCATCATGCAGCTCATGACGTCGGTCATTCCGTCGCTCGAAGCGCTGAAGAAGGAAGGCGAGCAGGGCCGCAAGGTCATCAATCAGTACACCCGCTACGGCACCGTGCTTCTCGCTCTCGTCCAGGCCTATGGTATTTCGGTCGGACTTGAGGGCGGCAACGGCATCGTCGCCGATCCGGGCCTGTTCTTCCGCGCCTCGACCGTCATTACGCTGGTCGGCGGCACCATGTTCCTGATGTGGCTCGGCGAGCAGATCACCGCGCGCGGCATCGGCAACGGCATTTCGCTCATCATCTTCGCCGGCATCGTCGCAGGCCTTCCGCATGCCATCAGCGGTACGCTGGAACTTGGCCGCACCGGCGCTCTGTCGACCGGCCTGATTCTGGCGATCATCATTCTGGCTATCGTCGTCATCGCGCTGATCGTCTTCTTCGAGCGTGCCCAGCGCCGCCTGCTGATCCAATATCCGAAGCGCCAGGTCGGGAATCGTATGTTCCAGGGCGATACGTCGCACCTGCCGCTGAAGCTCAACACGGCCGGCGTTATTCCGCCGATCTTCGCCTCGTCGCTGCTGCTCCTGCCGGCGACGGTTGCAGGCTTCTCGGCCACGACCAACATGCCTGCCTGGGCAAGCACGATCCTGGCCGCTCTTGGACACGGACAGCCGCTTTACATGGCTTTCTATGCCGCAATGATCGTGTTTTTCGCCTTTTTCTACACCGCGATCGTCTTCAATCCGAAGGATACGGCCGACCAGCTCAAGAAGCATTCCGGCTTCATTCCGGGCTATCGCCCAGGCGAGCGCACGGCTGAATATATCGACTACGTGCTGACCCGCATCACGGTCATCGGCGCCGTCTACCTCGTGCTTGTCTGCCTATTGCCCGAATTCCTGATTTCGGCCACTGGCGTTCCATTCTATCTTGGTGGAACATCGCTGCTCATCGTCGTCAGCGTCACGCTCGACACGGTTGCGCAGATCCAGGGTCATTTGATCGCCCATCAGTACGAAGGGCTGATCAAGAAATCCAAGCTTCGGGGAGGGAAGAGAACTAAATGAGGTTGATATTGCTTGGGCCGCCGGGAGCGGGCAAGGGGACACAGGCACAGAGGCTGGTCGAGAAGCACGGCATACCTCAACTTTCCACTGGCGATATGCTGCGAGCAGCAGTGCAGGCCGGCACCGAAGTCGGCAAGCGCGCCAAGGCTGTGATGGATGCCGGCGAACTCGTCTCCGACGCGATCGTCAACGCAATCGTCGCCGAGCGTATCGATCAGGCCGATTGCGCAACAGGTTTCATTCTCGACGGCTATCCGCGCACGCTGGCTCAGGCCGATGCGGTTCAGTCGATGCTGTCGGATCGTGGCCTGGCGCTGAATGCGGTGATCGAGCTTGTCGTCGACGACAAGGCGTTGGTCGGCCGCATTGTAAAGCGCGCTGAAGATGCCAAGGCCGCCGGCCAGCCGGTGCGCAAGGACGACAACCCGGAAGTGTTCGAAGAGCGCCTGCGGGAATATTACAAGAAGACAGCACCGCTCATTGGCTACTATTATGCCAAGGGCATGCTGAAGTCGGTCGACGGCATGGCGGAAGTCGAAACCGTCACTTCGCAGATCGAATCTATCCTTTCCGAAACGGTGAAGAGAAATAAAGTCAGTCAACCTGTTGACTGATTGACTCTTCTGGACTATAGCGGCCCGTCTCCCATTCAGGCGTCAGGTTGGCTTGTCCGTTAGGATGAGGCGCTCGCATTGAACCAGGAACACCCGCAAGGGCCGGTCTCCACCGGACGCGGGTCAACAATAACGCCGGCTTGACCGGCCCACATGGAGAAGAAAATGGCCCGTATAGCTGGCGTCAATATTCCGACCAACAAGCGCGTGATCATTGCGCTGCAGTACATCCACGGCATCGGCAAGAAGTTCGCCGCCGAGATCGTCGAGAAGGTCGGCATCCCGGCCGAGCGCCGCGTCAATCAGCTCACCGATGCTGAGGTTCTGGCGATCCGCGAAACCATCGACCGCGACTATCAGGTCGAGGGCGATCTGCGCCGCGAAGTTTCGATGAACATCAAGCGCCTGATGGACCTCGGCTGCTACCGCGGCCTGCGCCATCGCCGTTCTCTTCCGGTTCGTGGCCAGCGCACGCATACCAATGCGCGCACCCGCAAGGGTCCGGCCAAGGCAATTGCCGGCAAGAAGAAGTAATTTAGGGGATTAAGGGATAGGGGAGTGAGGCGGTAGGTTTTGGGTTCGTCCCTATTCCCTACAGCCTTATTCCCTTACTCCCCTCTCTCCTGGTGTAGCCGCTGGTATTACGGCGGTGACGAGATCAACTGAAAGGACCATCATGGCCAAGGAAGCCGCACGAGTTCGCCGCCGCGAACGCAAGAATATCTCGTCGGGTGTCGCTCACGTCAACTCGACCTTCAACAACACGATGATCACCATCACCGACGCGCAGGGCAACACCATTGCCTGGTCGTCGGCCGGTGCTCAGGGCTTCAAGGGCTCGCGCAAGTCTACGCCGTTCGCCGCCCAGATGGCTGCCGAAGACGTCGCCAAGAAGGCGCAGGAACACGGCATGCGCATGCTCGAAGTCGAAGTCTGCGGCCCGGGTTCGGGTCGTGAATCGGCTCTTCGCGCGCTGCAGGCCGGCGGCTTCACCATCACCTCGATCCGTGATGTGACGCCGATCCCGCACAATGGCTGCCGCCCGCGCAAGAAGCGTCGCGTCTAGTTTGTGATTTCATCGCCGCATAAGCGCATTGGGCGCTTGTGCGGTTTTTCCAGATCGCCCGCCACGATTGGATGGTGGCGGGGAACCGGAAGGAAGACAAAATGATCCAGAAAAATTGGCAGGAACTGATCAAGCCGAACAAGATCGAGTTCTCGTCGAAGAAAAAGACTTTGACCACTCTGGTTGCAGAGCCGCTCGAGCGGGGCTTTGGCCTGACGCTCGGTAACGCGCTGCGTCGCGTGCTTCTGTCGTCGCTGCGTGGCGCTGCCGTCACTGCAGTGCAGATCGACGGCGTCCTGCACGAGTTCTCCTCGATCGCCGGTGTGCGCGAGGACGTGACCGACATCGTGCTCAACATCAAGGAAATCGCCATCCGCATGGAAGGCGATGGCCCCAAGCGCATGGTTGTGCGCAAGCAGGGTCCGGGCGCTGTTCTGGCTGGCGACATCCAGACCGTGGGCGACGTCGAGATCCTCAACCCCGACCACGTCATCTGCACGCTGGACGAAGGCGCTGAAATCCGCATGGAATTCACCGTCGACACCGGCAAGGGTTACGTGCCGGCAGACCGCAACCGCGCCGAAGACGCGCCGATCGGCCTCATTCCGGTCGACAGCCTGTACTCGCCGGTCAAGAAGGTCTCCTACAAGGTCGAGAACACCCGCGAGGGCCAGGTTCTCGACTATGACAAGCTGACCATGACGATCGAGACCAACGGCTCGGTTACCGGCGAAGATGCCGTGGCTTTCGCTGCACGCATCCTGCAGGACCAGCTTGGCCTGTTCGTCAACTTCGACGAGCCGCAGAAGGAAGTTGCCGCCGAGCAGGTTACCGAACTGGCGTTCAACCCGGCGCTGCTCAAGAAGGTCGACGAACTCGAGCTTTCGGTGCGTTCGGCCAACTGCCTGAAGAACGACAACATCGTCTATATCGGCGACCTGATCCAGAAGACCGAAGCCGAGATGCTGCGCACCCCGAACTTCGGCCGCAAGTCGCTGAACGAGATCAAGGAAGTTCTGGCCGCGATGGGTCTCCATCTCGGCATGGAAGTGGCCGACTGGCCGCCAGAGAACATCGAAGATCTCGCCAAGCGTTACGAAGATCAGTATTGAGGCGTAGGCCTCGTGAACCAGGATTTGAAGGAGTAGGGCCATGCGCCATGGATTCGCCGGACGCCGGCTGGGCCGCAGCTCAAGCCACCGCCAAGCGATGTTTGCCAATCTGGCAGTTTCGCTGATCGAGCATGAGCAGATTACAACGACGCTTCCCAAGGCGAAGGACCTGCGTCCTATCGTCGAGAAGCTGGTGACACTGGGCAAGCGCGGCGACCTGCACGCTCGCCGTCAGGTCATCGCACAGATCGGCAACGAAGCCGTCGTCAAGCGTCTCTTCGACACGCTTGCGCCGCGCTATGCCACCCGCAACGGCGGCTATCTGCGCATCATGAAGGCTGGCTTCCGCCACGGCGACAACGCCGCGATGGCAGTGATCGAGTTCGTCGATCGCGACACCTCGGCCAAGGGTGCAGGCGACCGCGCCCGCGTCGAGGCTGAAGAAGCCAATTCGGAATCCGAAGCCGCATAATCGGCTTTTGCATCACCGAATTTTGCGAAGGGGCCTTGCGGCCCCTTTTGCTTTTTGGCGGGTTGCAGCGTTATCCTTGCCTATGACGATAAGATCGATTGCACCGGCCACAGTATCGATTGCTGCCTGCGTGATTGCCGTGATCGCAGCACTCATGATTTCGGTCGGCGCTTTGGCCGCGGGGGAGAGGGACGAGATGCTTTTGGAAGCTGCCGCTGCCGGCCAGGCCGATGAAGTACGCACACTTCTGGCGGAGGGCGCAAAGATCGATGGACGGGATCGTGCTGCGCGGACGCCTCTGTTGCTGGCAACACATGCAAACCACGTCGATGTCGCCAAGGCGCTCATCGAAGCAGGTGCGGATGTGAACGCCAAGGACGTCATCAAGGACACGCCGTTGCTCTATGCGGGTGCGGAAGGTCGCAATGAAATCCTGAAGGCGATACTTGCAAGCGGAAAGGCCAACCTGAAGGACACCAACCGCTACGGCGGCGTCGCCCTTATTCCGGCATCGCACCATGGCTATCCGGAAACAGTGCGCATTCTGCTCGAAACCGACATCGACATCGACCACGTCAACAATCTCGGCTGGACGGCGCTGCTGGAGGCGGTGATCCTCGGCGACGGCGGCCCTATATATCAGGAGATCGTCGGTCTGCTGGTTGATGCCGGCGCAAAAGGCATTCCCGATCGCGACGGAAAGACGCCGCTCGATCATGCGCGTGCGAGCGGTTTTCAGGAAATAGCGGCAAGGATTGAAGCTGGTCCGCGTAAATAAGGCTCTACGGTCGATTTAGATGCTTAAGCCTTTCATTTTGCACATTCATCGTGACAATGGCGCGCGCTTGCCCTGGAGGATTCGTATGGTCGCCAAAAGATTGCCGCTCGCCCTGATTGCCACCTGGCTGTCCGTTGCTTCCGCGTTCGGAGTCGGGACTGTCATGGCGCAGGAAGCACCGGCCCCGCAGGCTGCCCCTGCGCCGCAGGCAGAGCCCGCGCCGGCGCAACCGCCGGCAGCCCAGGCGCCCGAGACAAAGCAGCCGGAGCAGCCGGGCCTGAAGGAAGTGCTGAATGAGCTTCTGAAGAGCGTGGAGGAGCCGGCACCGCCGCCTGCACCGCAAGGACGCCGGCTGCCGTTCGGCCGCCCCGAAATCCAGCTTTCCTTCGCGCCGCTGGTCAAGGACACCGCGCCGGCCGTGGTCAATGTCTATGCCTCGCAGCAGGTACGTGTGCGCTCGCCCTTCGCCGGCGACCCGTTCTTCGAACAGTTCTTTGGCGGCCAGTTTGGCGGTCAGGCGCCTCAGCGCATGCAGTCTTCGCTGGGCTCGGGCGTTCTGGTCGATCCGAGCGGTATAGTGGTCACCAACAACCACGTCATCAACAACGCCGACGAGGTCAAGGTCGCGACATCCGACGGCCGCGAATTCACCAGCAAGGTGCTGCTCAAGGACGAGTCGCTCGATCTTGCCGTGTTGAAGATTGACGACAGCAAGCCCTTCCCATCCATTCCGATCGGCGATTCCGATGCACTGGAAATCGGCGATCTGGTGCTCGCCATCGGCAACCCGTTCGGCGTCGGCCAGACCACGACCAGCGGCATCGTTTCGGCGCTGGCCCGCTCGCACATCGGCGTGTCGGATTTCGGCTTCTTCATCCAGACCGATGCCGCCATCAATCCCGGCAATTCGGGCGGCGGGCTCATCAACATGACCGGCCAGCTTGTCGGCATCAACACCGCCATCTACAGCCGCAGCGGCGGCTCGATCGGCATCGGCTTTGCCATTCCCTCCAACATGGTGCGGGCGGTCGTCGAATCGGCCAAGCAGGGCAGGGACTATTTCGAGCGGCCCTTCATTGGTGCTGCCTTCGAGCCGGTCACGGCAGCGATTGCCGAGTCGCTCGGCATGCCCAAGCCGACCGGCGCGCTCGTTTCCTCGGTGATCCCCGATGGGCCTGCCGCCAAGGCCGGCCTGAAGCCTGGTGACGTGGTTCTGTCGCTCAATGGTGTTGCCATCGAGCATGTCGATGCGCTGGGCTATCGCCTCGCGACGATCGCCATCGACGCTCCCGCCAAGCTCAGCGTTCTGAGCCAGGGTGCCGAAAAGACAGTGGATATCACGCCCGTGCGGCCACCGGCAGACGCGACGCCGGCGCAGGTCACCATTGGTGGCCGCAGTCCTTTTTCGGGCACCAAGGTAGCTTCGCTATCGCCGCGGCTGGCACAGCAGCTCGGCCTTCGCGCTGAAACGACGGGGGTCTCGGTCGTTGATATCGACCGCAATTCGCCGGCAGCGCGTTTCGGCCTGCAGCCGCGCGATATCATCCGCGAGGTCAATGGCGAGGTCATAGACACGCCGCAGAAGCTGAAGCAGGTCGCGGAGCAGGACGCGCGCTGGTGGCGTTTCACGATCGAGCGTGACGGGCAGCTGCTGCGCCAGATGCTGCGTTACTGACGAGCACCCCATGGCCGACCTGTTCAAGGCCGACGAACCCGAAAAAGCGCCACCGGGGCGGCCGCTTGCCGACCGCCTGCGTCCGGCAAGTCTCGGCGAAGTCGTTGGCCAGGAACATCTGACCGGCGAAGATGGCGCGCTGACGCGCATGATCCGCTCCGGCTCACTCGGGTCGATGATCTTCTGGGGGCCGCCGGGAACCGGCAAGACGACCGTTGCGCGGCTGCTTGCCGGCGAGACCGGACTGGCTTTCGAGCAGATATCGGCGATCTTTTCAGGCGTCGCCGATCTGAAAAAGGTGTTCGAGACGGCAAGACTGCGTCGCACCAATGGCCGCCAGACCTTGCTCTTCGTTGACGAGATCCATCGCTTCAACCGGGCCCAGCAGGATTCCTTTCTGCCCGTCATGGAAGACGGAACGGTCATCCTCGTCGGCGCAACGACGGAAAATCCGTCCTTCGAGTTGAATGCGGCCCTTCTGTCGCGCGCGCGGGTGCTGGTGTTCCACTCGCTCGGCGAGGAGAGTATCGCGAAACTGCTTCTGCGGGCCGAGGAGGCCGAAGGCAAGGCTTTGCCGCTCGATGATGAGGCGAGGGCCGTGCTGATGCGCATGGCCGATGGCGACGGCCGTGCAGCGCTTACACTTGCCGAGGAAGTCTGGCGCGCCGCCAGGCCGGGCGAGGTTTTCGACGCCGAGGGCTTGCAGCGCATAGTCCAGCGCCGCGCGCCGATCTACGACAAGGGCCAGGACGGCCACTACAACCTGATCTCTGCCTTGCACAAATCGGTGCGCGGCTCCGATCCGGACGCCGCGCTATATTATCTCGCGCGCATGTTCGATGCTGGCGAAGACCCGCTCTATCTCGGCCGCCGCCTGGTAAGGATGGCTGTCGAGGATATCGGCCTTGCTGACCCGCAGGCGCTGGTCATCGCCAATGCCGCGAAGGACGCCTACGACTATCTCGGCTCGCCTGAAGGCGAACTGGCCTTCGCGCAGGCCTGCGTCTATCTCGCCACCGCGCCAAAATCCAACGCCGTCTACACGGCTTTCAAGGCAGCAACGCGCGCGGCCAAGGAACATGGTTCGCTTCTGCCGCCCAAGCACATTTTGAATGCGCCAACCAAGCTGATGAAGAGCGAGGATTACGGCGCGGGCTACCGTTACGATCACGACGAGCCCGAGGCCTTTTCCGGCCAGGATTATTTTCCGGAAAAGATGGGCCGGCAGACTTTTTACGATCCGCCCGAGCGCGGCTTCGAGCGCGATATCAGAAAGCGGCTCGACTATTGGGCGAAACTTCGGCGGGAAAAATCGGGTCGCGGCGATTGATCGTAATTTTGCCAAAGATTCGGCGCTGCGATGGCGCCGGTTGATCGGCAGGGTTTCAACGACTCGTCATCGACAGGTGCTTTGACAGGCTGATTTCTTAGATACTGCGCGCAATTTTTTTTTCGGTAAGACTCATGAACAAGAAGTCTCTCAAGACCGCTCGCAAGATCGGCATAGCCGTGCTCATTCTGGCAGTGGCTTTCTATTTCATCCCGATTATCACGGGTTTGTTCCTGCTTTGCGGGCTGATCGACGTGTTGCGCAACGATCGCAAGAACCAGAGATTGTTCAGCCTCTATTTTCTTGGCAACGGCATGTTCACCTGGCTGCTTTCGCCCTTCAACCTCTTCGTGGACCTGTTATCCTATAAGAACTGGGGCGTGTGGAAGCTGGAGCAGTTTCCGGATGATTATCGCCGCGAGGTGGATCAGGTTCTGGACGTCTTCAAGAGCCGGCAGGCCGAGATCATCGCCGATATCGACGCGAATTTCGAAAGCGGGCGTCGCGGCATGTATGTCTACCAGTGGTACGGCAAGCAGCACATCGACAACGTTCCCGAATTTACCCAGAAATTCAAATATATCAGGACGATAGCGGTGTCCGTTTTCTCGGGACGTGAATCGACCTCATACCATTTCGGTCCGCTGCGGCTGACCTTGCGCGTGCTCTACAATCTGGTTCCGGCAAAGACCGACCAGATCTTCATCGAATGCGGTGACGTCAAGCAGCTCTGGTATCAGAACCCGCTGTTCATCTTCGACGACACGTTGCTGCACCGCTCGGTCAACGAGCATGACGGCCGCCGCTATTGCGTGTTCATGGACATCATCCGCCCGTCTCCGGTTCCGGGCTTCCTGTCGGCAATGCTGTCGGTGATCTCGATCAGCGTCGATCGCATGAAGGCGATGTTCTACAAGAACTGGAAGATGATCGGTTCGCGCAAGCCAAAGGCAGCGGTGCCGGTGAAGTAGCGGTATCTTTCACAGCCGAACCCGATCCGCTATCAAGTCTGCCATGTATAATCTGGTCCTCGTCGCGATAGGCGGCGCCATCGGCGCGTCGCTTCGCCACCTCGTCAATCTCGCTGCGCTGAGGCTGGTGGGGATGACGTTTCCATGGGGCACCATGGCCATAAACATCGCCGGCTCCTTCGCGATGGGCGTGTTCATAGAGCTTCTGGCGCGGCGCTTCGATGCGTCGAACGAGATCAGACTGTTCGTGGCGACGGGCATTCTCGGCGGCTTCACGACATTCTCGGCATTTTCGCTCGATTTTGCCGTGCTTTGGGAGCGCGGAGCGGCACTTCCGGCGCTTGCATACGTGCTTGTGAGCGTTATCGGCGCTATTCTTGCCCTGTTTCTGGGATTGTGGCTCGTAAGAAGCGTCGGCTGATGCTATTGCGCCGGATTGAAACGGACATGGCACAATGGCAGGCGTAGAGCAGATCAAGGTCGAGGACGGCGAAACGGGCATGAGGCTCGATCGCTGGTTCAAGAACCACTTCCCCGGGCTTGGCTTCGGTCACCTTCAGAAACTGTTGCGCTCGGGCCAGGTTCGTATCGATGGCGGGCGGGCGAAGGCCGACACGCGCGTCGAGCCGGGCCAGATGATCCGCATCCCGCCGCTCGATGTTGACAAGAAGGGCGGCGAGGGCATGCTGACCGGCCACTCCATCCGCAACCAGGATGATGGAGACGTGCTGGCGCAGATGCTGCTTTACGAGGACCCGAAGGTTTTCGTCTTCAACAAGCCGGCGGGCCTGGCAGTGCAGGGCGGCTCGGGCGTTTCGCGGCATGTCGACGACATGCTGGAGGCCTGGCGCAGCAAGAAGGGCGAAAAGCCGCGCCTCGTTCACCGTCTCGACCGCGACACTTCAGGTGTTCTGGTGGTCGCGCGCACGCGGCTCGCCGCCATGAAACTGGCCGAGGCGTTCCGTGGCCGGGACGCGAAGAAGACCTATTGGGCGCTGGTCAAGGGCGTGCCGAAGAAGCGCGAAGACAAGATCTCGACCTGGCTGATCAAGGAACCGACGCCGGACGGTGACCGCGT
Source organism: Mesorhizobium sp. DCY119 (assembly GCF_003590645.1). Lineage (NCBI taxonomy): Bacteria > Pseudomonadati > Pseudomonadota > Alphaproteobacteria > Hyphomicrobiales > Phyllobacteriaceae > Mesorhizobium > Mesorhizobium sp. DCY119. The sequence goes on from NZ_CP031834.1 coordinate 2,801,033, forward strand.
GCGCGTCGCCCAGCATGGCGAGCGCGGCGCTGATCACGCCGTCTCCTACTATCGTGTGCTGGAACAGGCAGCGCAGAGCCTGGCATGGCTTGAGATGGAGCCGCATACCGGCCGCACGCACCAATTGCGCGTGCACGCCGCCTATATCGGCTGCCCGATCATCGGCGATCCCAAATATTTCGAGGCCGACACCAACTGGGATTTCCCGGGCGGCATGCAGAACCGGCTGCATCTTCACGCGCGCCGCATCCGCATTCCACATCCCGACAAGGGCGTAATTGACGTCACCGCGCCGATGCCGCCGCATATGCGCCAAAGCTGGAACCTGCTCGGCTTCGACGATGCGAATGGTGAAGAAGGCTAGTCATGCCCGTTTCCCGCCGTCATCGATGCCGCCTGGCTGCTAGTTCCCGTCCTGCTGGTGCTATGGGTCATGCATATGCCCGCTAAGATCGGGATGCGGAGGCTTTTCCCGGAGGACAGCAAGGGCATTTCCCGAGCTGACGGAGAGCTGGCGGGAGAGATCGAATTGCTCCGCGAGAAATCAGAGCAGGATCGTTAGCATTCATGTCCAATCTCGCGATCGATCGCCGCGATGCCATCGACATGGCGGCGGCAGCCATCATGGTTGGGCTCACCTTTTCGTGGGGACTGAACAGTGTCGCCGCGAAAATATCCTATGCAGGCTATGATCCGGTCTTCCTGTCGATTGCCCGCGCGATTATCGGTGGCGCGCTCGTGCTGGCCTGGTGCCGCTGGCGCGGCATCGCGCTCTTCGAGAGGGACGGCACGCTCGCTGCCGGAATTCTTGTCGGCGTGCTTTTCGGCCTCGAATTCCTGTTTCTCTATATCGGCCTCGATCACACGACCGTTGCGCGCAATACGCTTCTGGTCAACACAATGCCATTCTGGGTTTTGGTTGGCGGGCACTTCCTTCTGGGCGAGCGCATCACCACGCGCAAGCTGATAGGGCTGGTGCTGGCCTTTGCGGGTCTTGTCGCGGTTTTTTCCGACAAGCTCGGGGCAGGCGGAACATTGATCGGCGATCTGATGAGCCTTGGAGCCGGCATTCTCTGGGCTTTGACCAATATCGTCATAAAGCGTTCGAAGCTGGCGGGTACGGGCGCCGAAAAGCTTCTGCTCTACCAACTTGCCGGCGCGGCCGTGGTCGGCGCGTTTGTGCTGCCTTTCGCCGGCCCGTCCGTTCGCGAGTTTGCGCTGGTGCCGACACTGGCACTGCTTTTCCAGGCCGTCTACGTCGTGGCATTCACCTACGTGCTTTGGTTCTGGCTGTTGAGGCGCTATCCCGCATCCGGCCTTTCGAGCTTTGCCTTCCTGACGCCGGCTTTTGGCGTATTATGCGGTGGTCTCATTCTCGGTGAACCGCTCACCGTCAGGATATTTCTGGCGCTCGGACTGATTGCTATCGGCCTGATCGTCGTCAACAGGCCGCCGCGACGGCTACCTCAGTGAGTGCAAGATGCGTGAAATTCTGAACGATCTCGAAACCAGCGACCTGCTGTCGGACCCCGATCCGATCCGCCGGGCGCAAAGCCAGCTGAAGCGGCAGTTGCCGAAGCGGTTCTATAAAGCCGTCACGGTTGCACCCGTCGAGGACGGTTTTGCCGTGCATCTCGACGGCAAGCCTGTCCGCACGCCCGCCAAGGCGATCCTGACACTGCCGACCGCCAAAGCGGCCGAACTGGTCGCAGCAGAATTTTCAGCGCAGGAGGAAAACATCGACCCGACGACCATGCCGGCAATGCGGCTGGTCAACACGGCGATCGATGGCGTGGCGACCGACCCGCAGGCGGTTCTGGAAGACATCCTGCGCTTTGCATCGTCCGACCTTCTCTGCTACCGCGCCGAGGCGCCGGAAAAGCTGGTCGAACGCCAGGCGGAAGCTTGGGACGGCGTGCTGGATTGGGCGCGTGCTTCGCTTGGCGCGCGTTTCGTTCTGACCGAGGGCGTCATCCATGTTGAGCAGCCACGCGAGGCGATCGGCGCGATCGGCATTCATCTGAGCCAGCGCGCGGAGCCACTGAAGCTTGCCTCGCTTCATGTGATGACGACGCTGACGGGATCTGCCCTGTTGGCGTTGGCGGTCGAGACCGGTGAGATAGACGCCGAGACGGGCTGGAATGCCGCGCATGTCGACGAGGACTGGCAGATCGAGCAGTGGGGCCAGGATTCCGAAGCGGTCGCCCGGCGCAATTATCGCAAGCGCGATTTCATGGCGGCAGTCGCATTGCTTGAAGCGTTGAAAGCTTAAGTCAGCGTTCCGGCGTACCGGAACGCGTTCAATCCCGGATCGGAGGTTCAGCTCTTCAGATCGCGATCTGCGTTCTGAACGGCTTCCTCATGATACCAGGCGCTGCCGCAAGCAATATTGGGCAAACGCTTCGATACGAGCTCTGTAACCGAGCCAGTCTTTCCATGAAAACTATCAGCCGTTGAACGAACCTTCGCTTTGAAGGTGTAAATCTTGGCCGATTCACGATGAATGCCAGTAGTAGTCATTGCCGTGTCTCTCCCTCGACGGCGCGATAGCCGCATCGGATAAAGAGAAGATAGGGCGTGCATCAGTTTTGTGCAATATGAACAGTAAAATATCTTGTTTTGCTCATTTTTTGGGCGATCTTATATTTGCCGGTTCATGCAGCATCTTCGCGTTGTGTGCACTGCGATAGATCGGATCGCATCTGCGTGTATGGCAGCCCAAAGCATCGCCAGTTTTCGCCTGAGACACCTGCATTTCATCGGCCATTTTGTCGCAAGGGCGGGCTTTTCGCAGGGATTTTGCACCGGATTTTACCAAGCCGGCGCAAGTGGCACGCTAATTGCTTTTTCTGCGGTGAGGTACTCGGCCCATGACGGCCGGGCGCATTTCAGCGTTCCCTCAAAGATTAAGCGAACTGGTTACGAGAGGCCGGCATGACAAAATACAAGCTCGAATATATCTGGCTGGACGGTTACACCCCGGTCCCCAATCTCCGCGGGAAGACCCAGATCAAGGAATTCGATTCGTTTCCGTCGCTCGAGCAACTTCCGCTGTGGGGTTTTGACGGCTCGTCCACCATGCAGGCCGAGGGCCATTCGTCCGACTGCGTGCTGAAGCCCGTCGCGATCTATCCCGACCCGGCCCGCACCAATGGCGCCCTGGTCATGTGCGAAGTCATGATGCCGGATGGCGTCACCCCGCATGCATCGAACAAGCGCGCCACCATCCTCGACGACGAGGGCGCATGGTTCGGCTTCGAGCAGGAATACTTCTTCTACAAGGACGGCCGCCCGCTCGGCTTCCCGGAATCCGGCTATCCTGCTCCGCAGGGCCCATACTACACCGGCGTCGGCTACAAGAATGTCGGCGACATCGCACGCCAGCTCGTCGAGGAACATCTCGACCTGTGCCTCGCTGCCGGTATCAACCATGAAGGCATCAATGCCGAGGTTGCCAAGGGTCAGTGGGAATTCCAGATTTTCGGCAAGGGCTCCAAGCGCGCCGCCGACCAGATCTGGATGGCACGCTACCTCCTGCTGCGCCTATGCGAAAAGTACGGCATCGACATCGAGTTCCACTGCAAGCCGCTGGGCGACACCGACTGGAACGGCTCGGGCATGCACTGCAACTTCTCGACCACCTATATGCGCGAAGTCGGCGGCAAGGAGTATTTCGAGGCGCTCATGGCAGCCTTCGACAAGAACCTGATGGACCACATCGCCGTCTACGGCCCGGACAACGACAAGCGTCTGACCGGCAAGCACGAGACCGCGCCATGGAACAAGTTCAGCTACGGCGTGGCTGATCGCGGTGCTTCGATCCGCGTTCCGCACTCCTTCGTCAACAATGGCTACAAGGGCTATCTGGAAGATCGCCGCCCGAACTCGCAGGGCGACCCCTACCAGATCGCTTCGCAGGTGCTGAAGACGATCGCTTCGGTTTCGGCGGAAGCCAAGAAGGCTGCAGCGTAACGGGTTTTACCTGGTTCAATGAAAAGCCCGGCGGGAAACCGCCGGGCTTTTTGTATCTTGCAGCTCGTCACTCACGTCCAGACGAACTCAGATGCGCGATCATGTCGCTTGCGATGGGCGAGAGCTCATCCTCCGATCGAAAGCATATTTTCAAGCGCCGCGTCGCCCAGGCTTCCGTCAAGCGCAGCGAGGCTATCGCCATCGGCCGTTGGCATCTGCGGGCCGTGGTTTCTGGCACGATACCGAGGCCGACGTTGTGGCCCGCCAGGCGGCAGATGCCCTCGAAGGTGCGCACCCGCATCCGGAACTTCAGTTTGGTTCCCGTTCGGGCGGCCTGCGCCTCGATGTAATCCTGCAAGGCGCTGCCTTCGGCCAATCCGACGAACTCGTGTTGCAGGATGTCCGCGAACGCGATTTTCCGGGCAGTTGCCAGGGGATGGCTGCGCGGAACAACGACGACCAGCCTGTCGACCGCGAATGGGCGGAGCTCCAATCCGCTTGAATCGACGGCATCGGAAATGATGCCGATATCTGCAAGGCCAGCCGAGATGGCCTTTACGATCTCCGAGCTCTGGCGCTCCTTCAGATCGACATCGATCCGGCGGTGGGCTGCTAGCCAGGGACCGAGCCTGTCAGGCAGAAACTCCGTAATCGCCGCGGTATTCGCCAGCAGGCGGATCGTTGCCCGGCTCCCGTTGGCGTATTCGCCGAGTTCGCCCTGCATGTGCTCCATCTGGCGAAGGATGAGCCGGGCATGATGAGCGAGCGCATCTCCTGCCTCGGTGGGCGCCACGCCTCTGCGCCCGCGCTCGAGCAGCTGACGCCGCCGGCCAGTTCCATGCCGCGCAGGCGTTCGCTGGCTGCCGGAAGGGACAGGTGAGCTTCGGCTGCGCCATGCGTGATGCTGCCCGCCTGAATGACGGCAAGGAACAGGCGCAGGTCTGTGAGGTCAAAATGCATGGTGGCATGTTAGCGCGCGGTTAGCCTTCGGGCCAGCCGAAGGCTGCCTGCGGATCATCCGCATTGTGACTGGCGAAAAAGATGGCAAGGATGAGCCATGATGGACTCTTCGACATGGCTCATCGGCACTGTTGCCGCGACCTTCTTTCTCGCCGGTATCGTCAAGGGCGTTACAGGAATGGGACTGCCGACGGTTGCCATGGGCGTGCTGGGTGCGCTGGTTTCGCCTGTGGCAGCTGCAACCCTTCTGATCGTGCCGTCATTCGTCACCAATGCCTGGCAACTCTTTACCGGTCCGAGCCTGTGGCCGCTGATCGTGCGATTCTGGCCCATGATGGCGGCGATCGTCGCTGGCACGGTCGCAGGATCGTCGCTGCTGACAAGCGGCGATACGCATCTTGCCACGAGCTCTCTTGGCGCGGCGCTGTTGGTTTATGCCGCTTACACGCTCATGGCTCGTCAGCTTGCAGTGCCGTCCCGACTGGAGCGATGGCTGTCGCCTTTGATCGGGGTGACCACCGGCGTCGTAACGGGCGGCACCGGTGTGTTTGTCATTCCGGCAGTACCCTATCTCCAGGCGCTCGGCCTCGAAAAAGACGATCTGATCCAGGCCCTGGGGCTTTCCTTCACCGTTTCGACCATTGCGCTTGCAGCCAGCCTTACCTGGCACGGGGCGTTCCAGTTGGGGAACGTTTGGATGTCGGCGCTCGCTGTAGCGCCGGCTCTTGCCGGCATGTGGGTGGGGCAGGCGGTGCGCAAGAAGGTGAGCCCGACGGCATTCCGCCGCTGGTTCCTGTGCGGCCTGCTTCTGCTCGGCGCCGACCTGCTGATCAGGCCGTTGCTTTGATGCCGTTCAAGGTGGCCAGTTCGTGATTATGCGGATTTCTGTATGGGCAACCGGCGTTGCCGGACAGGTGCGTCAGTCCTGATGCTTTCCACGCGGACCGGTCGGCCGACATGGAAGCCCTGAACCTGATCGATGCCGAGTTCGCGTATCAGTTCCATCTGGTCTTCGACCTCCACGCCCTCGACCAGGATTTTGGGCCCGCGGTTCCTGAGCAGGCCGACAATGTCCTGGAGCATCGCCATGCCACGTGGCGAATTGCAGTCATGCAGGAAAGAGCGGTCGATCTTGACCGTGTCGAAATCGATGAGGCGCAGCCATGACAGGCCGGCAAAACCGGTGCCGAAATCGTCGAGCCAGATCTTGATGCCCAAAAGCTTAAGGTCGGAGATGCAGCGCAGAACATCGGAGTGCATCTCCATCTCCAGCCCTTCGGTGATCTCGAAGGCGAGGCGGTTGCCTGCAATGCCCGTTTCGCCAAGTATCGCGGCGACCGAGGTTGCAAAGCCGGGCGCCTTGAGCTGGATGGGCGAGACATTGACGCTGACGATGCGCGTGTGGTCGTTGGAAAGATATTCGCGGCACACCGTCCTTATCGCCCAGCGGCCAAGCTCCAGAATAGCCCCTGTCCGTTCTGCGACAGGAATGAACAGGCTTGGCGGGACGGAGGTTCCGTCCAGCATGTTGAGGCGCATGAGGGCTTCCAGCGCTTCGACCCGGCCGGTCTTGACGTTCTGGATAGGCTGGTAAACGAGCGAGACGAGATCTTTCTCTATCGCGATCTTCAGGAGGGCCGCGATGTTCTCGCTTTCGTCGCTGCTTTGCGGGTCGTTGGGATCGAAGAGTTTTGCGCAATTGCGGCCGCTGGCCTTGGCCAGGTAGAGTGCGCGGTCTGCTTCGTGGATGATCTTTTCAAGCTTGGCGCCCGTCTGATGCCGGGTGAAAGCGGCGCCGATGCTCACCGTGACGATCTGCATCCCGTCGCGGCGCTGGTCGTGCCTGAGCGCAAGATTCTCGATCGTGCTGCGTATTTCCTCGGCGAAGGCTTCCACCTTTTCCTGCCTGTCGAGCGAGGTGATGACGATGAATTCCTCGCCACCATATCGGCCGATCGAGGCATTGTTCGCCTCGATCGTCTTGCTGAGCGCGTCGGCCACGAGGATAAGGCAGCGGTCGCCTTCCTGATGGCCGTAGCAGTCATTGTATCGCTTGAAGAAGTCGACATCGATCAGCAGCACGGCGAAGCGGCGGCCTTGCTGTTGCCATGCGCCCCAATGGTCGCGCAACCGCTCATCCACGGCACGGCGGTTCTCCAGACCCGTCAACGGGTCTGTTCGGGAAAGCTTCAGCAGCGCCTTGCCCCGTTCGGTCGCTTCCTTGTGCTGCATCTTCGCTTCGAGCGCATTCAGGAAGACGTGGTATCGCTCCCTGTTCAGTTTCCAGTTCACATAGGACGTGAAGATGAAGCAGGAGATATGAAATATGCCGAAGGAAAGCTGATAGATCCGGTTGTGCGGGAACAGATAGAAAAGCACGGACAAGGACGCCAGCAGCATGACGCCCGAGACGAGAATGGAGAACTGAAACCTGAAGCTGAAAAACAGGTTGGCGCTCATCATGAAGATGGCCCCGAATACCAGATAGTATGAAATCGTCTCCATATGTCGCGTGGTGATGGCCGCGAAGAGCCAGCCGACATAGGCAAGAACCAGGGCCACCGCACAGGTAAGGTCCATACGGGCTGCAGGCGCATTCTCGCGATATTGCAATTCCACCATTATCAATGTGCTGATGCCGATGGTGAAACGCGCTGCGATTGCCGGCAGGGCGGCGTCGGGAATGAGCAGAATATCCGTAATCGAAAAGAGCAGATAGACGAGGACTGCGGCCCATAGGCCCTGGCGGATACCCACACGCTGCATTTCTTCGGTGTCTTTGCGGTAAAGCGTCCGCAGAAGCGCAGGCGAGGGACGCTCTACTCGTCCTTGCAGATCGCTCTCGATCGGGTCGGCCATCGTTTGTGTCATGCGCTTTCCATCGAAATGCGATGCACCAACGCCCGCCGACTAGGCTGCCTGTTGAACAACGCCTTCGCTGCTTCGAACACTATCCGCAATGCGGGAACCTTCAGACTGCGGGTCATTTTCGCGTCAGGAACACAAGTTTCCGTTAAACGCTGCGCCAATTCCGCGGCAGCGTTAGCAAACCGTGAAGAAAATCACTTCAATGTTATTAACCATGCGGCGGGGTTTGGCTTGAGTTGCGCTCGCGGTCGCCTAACATAGGTTAACAAATCGTAAACGCGGGGGCGTAAATTGCATGAATGAACCGCAGCCGGTACTGGATGGCGAAAGCCTTATCACCCCAACAGCCATCGCAGCCGACATGGCGGCCCTCTATCCTTCCCAAAGCAGTAGCGACCATCTCGCAACTGCGACGGCGGAACTCGGCCTTGTCCTTCATTCGGCACGGCAGTGGTTCGAGGCTGGCAATGATCCCGCGCAGACGATGCGCTGGACCGTCGAGGCGCTGCACAAGATGCGGCGCAAGGTCGACCCCGGTGTCTGGCAGGCGCTGATACCGCTGGCACAGGAACATCCCGTTGCCGATTATTTTCACCAGGATCCGTTTACGCGCTGGTCGTTCGAGAAGCCTCGCGGATACTCGGGCGATGCCCGGCTGCTCGACTTTATCTACCAGCACGAGAATATCCGGGAGGATGTGGCAGATGCCTCTCCGATCGGCAGCGCGCTTTACGCCTATAGCAAATATTACCCCTCATGCGTGGCGGTGCGCGAGCGGCGCGATCTCCTGGCTCAGTATGTCGACGAGATTGCCGAGGAGAGGGGCGACGGAACGGAAGTGCTGGCGATCGCCTCGGGCCATCTGCGCGAGGCCGGCAGTTCGGTCGCCCTGGAGCAGGGGCGTATAGCCCGCTGGGTCGCGCTCGATCAGGATCCGCTGAGTGTTGGATCGGTCGCGCGCGACTATGCCGGAACGCCCGTCGAGGCCATCGACGGCTCCGTACGCGGCCTGCTGACGGACGCCTACAAGCTGGGCACCTTCGATTTCGTCTATTCCGCCGGCCTCTACGACTATCTCACCGACGCCGTGGCGATCAGGCTCAACAGGCGATGCCTGCGCATGCTCAAGCCCAAGGGCACCTTGCTGTTCGCCAACTTCTCGCCTGAGCTGACCGACGACGGCTACATGGAAACCTTCATGAACTGGGCGCTGCTGCTGCGTACCGAAGCCGATATGTGGAAGATCATCAACGCCAGCGTTGACCGCAACACAGTCGATGCGGAGGTGTTCTTCGGCGAAAACCGCAACATCGTCTACGGCGTCATCCGCAAAAAGGACTGATATTCGACGGCGTGGCTCTGCCGGAAGCCTGATCAGGCCGCCGGCATCGCAACAAGCCTGTCAAACAAAAAACCCCGGCGTTTCCGCCGGGGTTTTTGTTTTCAGCGAACTGAGTTCGCCTTACACCGAATAGTACATGTCGTATTCGACCGGGTGCGGGGTCATTTCGAAGCGCATCACTTCGGCCATCTTCAGTTCGATATAGGCGTCGATCTGGTCGTCGTCGAAGACGCCGCCGGCCTTGAGGAAGCCGCGGTCCTTGTCGAGGCTCTGCAGGGCTTCGCGCAACGAGCCGCAGACGGTCGGGATCTTCTTCAGTTCCTTTGCCGGCAGGTCGTAGAGATCCTTGTCCATCGGCTGGCCGGGGTGGATCTTGTTCTTGATGCCGTCGAGGCCGGCCATCAGCAGGGCTGCGAAAGCGAGGTAGGGGTTCGCGCCCGGATCGGGGAAGCGGATTTCGACGCGCTTCGACTTCGGCGACGAGCCGAAGGGGATGCGGCAGGAGGCCGAGCGGTTGCGCGCCGAATAGGCGAGCAGAACCGGCGCTTCATAGCCGGGAACCAGACGCTTGTAGGAGTTGGTCAGCGGGTTGGTGAAGGCGTTGATGGCCTTGGCGTGCTTGATGATGCCGCCGATGTAGTAGAGGCAGTTTTCCGACAGGCCGGCATATTCGTTGCCGGCGAAGGTCGGCTTGCCGTCCTTCCAGATCGACATATGGACGTGCATGCCCGAGCCGTTGTCGCCGAAGATCGGCTTCGGCATGAAGGTTGCCGTCTTGCCATAGGCGTTGGCGACCTGATGCACGACATACTTGTAAAGCAGCATCTTGTCGGCGTTGCGCACCAGCGCGTCGAACTTCACGCCAAGCTCGTGCTGGGCAGCAGCCACTTCGTGGTGGTGCTTTTCAACGCGCACGCCCATTTCGGTGAGCACGGTCAGCATTTCCGAGCGCATGTCCTGGCACGAATCGATCGGCGGAACCGGGAAGTAGCCGCCCTTGACGCGCGGACGGTGGCCGAGGTTGCCGGTCTCGTAGTCGGTGTCGTCGTTGGACGGCAGTTCGGTCGAGTCGAGCTTGAAGCCGGTGTTGTAAGGGTCGGCCTTGTACTTCACGTCGTCGAAGACGAAGAATTCGGCTTCCGGGCCGACGAAGATGGTGTCGCCGATGCCCTCGGCCTTCATGTAGGCTTCGGCCTTCTTGGCGGTGCCGCGCGGATCGCGATTGTAGGACTCGCCCGAGACCGGATCGAGAATGTCGCACAGGATGACCATGGTCGACTGCGCGAAGAACGGGTCCATGTGGACGGTTTCCGGATCGGGCATCAGGACCATGTCGGATTCGTTGATGGCCTTCCAGCCGGCGATGGACGAGCCGTCGAACATGACGCCATCGGCGAACATGTCTTCCTCGACCTCGGAGATATCCATCGTCACGTGCTGGAGCTTGCCCTTCGGGTCGGTGAAGCGCAGATCGACGAACTTTACGTCGTTGTCCTTGATCTGCTTGAGAATGTCCTTGGCTGTCGTCATGTCGCGTTTCCTGTGATTTTAATGATGGCGTTGAAACGAAATTCCGTCGGCTTAGCCGATCAGATGGCGTCGATGCCGGTTTCGCCGGTGCGGATGCGCACCACTTCCTCGATGTTGGAGACGAAGATCTTGCCGTCGCCGATACGGCCCGTCTGGGCCGCCTTGCGAATGGCCTCGATCGCCGCTTCGACGGATTCGTCGCCCAACACAACCTCGATCTTCACCTTGGGAAGGAAGTCCACGACGTATTCGGCGCCGCGATAAAGCTCGGTATGGCCCTTCTGGCGCCCAAAACCCTTTGCTTCGGTGACGGTAATGCCTTGCAGGCCTGCTTCCTGAAGCGCTTCCTTCACTTCGTCGAGCTTGAAAGGCTTGATGATCGCTTCGATCTTTTTCATAAAAAATGCGGCCTCCGCTAGGGACTGTACGGGTGTCGCCCCGCTTGCGCATCACAAAGCAGGAAGCGTGCCAGATGCCCGCAGGCGCAACAAACCTTCTTCGAATCCGCAAAGATCGAAAAAATTTGCGTTTTTCAGGCAAAGCGCAGGGCGCTTAAGCGATACCCTGAATATCGCTTATCGGAGTGCTTTTGCAACGGGGTAAAATCTGTGCAATTCGCCTAAACTTTAGGCATTTGCTTTTTGTTTGCGCCGGTTTTCACACGCTGCACTGAGCATCTATCTTGTCGTCTTGCATTTCGACGCGCCGGCGCGGTGTGCTAATCATAATCTCCCCAAGGGCCGGACGGGCTGCTCGCATGTCGCATGAAATCCTGACACCCGATGAAATGGCCAAGGCCGATCGCCTCGCGATCGAAGGCGGACCTCTCGATGGATATGCGCTGATGCGCAATGCCGGTGCTGCCGTCGCCGCGCTCGTTCTGGCACGATTTCCGTCTGCGTCACCTGTTCACGTCCTTTGCGGGCCGGGCAACAATGGCGGTGATGGCTATGTCATCGCCCGATTGCTGGCCGAGGCTGGATGCGCGGTGGCGTTGTGGACCGAAGGAACGCCGAAACCAGGGAGTGACGCTGCGCTGGCGGCCGCAGATTGTCCGGTAGTTCCAAAATCATTAGCCGGCTTTGAAGTTGAGCGGCCCGCGCTTGTGATCGACGCGCTTTACGGGGCGGGGCTGTCGAAACCGCTTTCCGGGGAGGCGGCACGAGCAGCGCAGGTCACCGCGGACATGAATGTCCCGGTCGTTTCGGTCGATCTGCCGTCAGGCGTTTCCGGTGACAGCGGCATAGCGCTCGGCGAGGCATTTCAGGCGACGGTTACGGTCACCTTCGCGCGCAAGAAGCCCGGCCATCTGCTTCAGCCGGGGCGCAACCTCTGCGGCGAGGTTGTCGTTGCCGATATCGGCATCAGCGACGAGGTGATTGGCGAAGTTTGCGCGCGCTGCTTCGAAAGCACGCCGGCACTTTGGCTGGATCAATTTCCGATGCCTGCGACGGACGCCTACAAATACAGTCGCGGCCATGTCGGCGTCTTTTCCGGCGGACCTTCGGCGACGGGTGCTGCCCGGCTGGCGGCCATGGCTGCGGCGCGAGCCGGGGCAGGGGCGGTCACCGTGCTGTCCCCGTCGCTATCGCTCTCCGTCAACGCCAGCCATCTGACGTCGATCATGCTGCGCAAGGCCGACACGCTGGAGGAAGTGTTCGGCTTCCTCGATGCGCGCCACCCGGAAGCACTCGTTTACGGGCCTGGATTGGGACCGGAGCCGGGCGTCGGAAATTTTCTTCTCGACCTGCTGGCGGCGGCGGAGAATTCGCCAAAAGGTCTCGTTCTGGACGCCGACGGGCTGACCTCGCTTGCTTCGCAGCCGGAGGCATTGTTTGCCGCCTTGCATCGCGCCGGCGCGCCGCATGCGATCCTAACGCCGCATGAAGGCGAGTTTCGCCGGCTGTTTCCCGGCATTGCCGGCGACGAAAAACTGTCGAAGCTGGAGAAGGCCCGTGCAGCGGCGGCACTTTCCAACGCCGGGGTCATCTACAAGGGACCGGACACAGTGATCGCAGCGCCTGATGGGCGAGCCGCGATCAACTCCAACGGCACACCTTTGCTTGCGACGGCAGGTTCAGGCGATGTGCTGGCGGGAATCTGCGCCGGCCTGCTGGCACAGGGCATGCCTGCATTCGAAGCCGCATGCGCCGCTGTCTGGATACACGCTGATGCTGCGCAGCGATTTGGACCGGGACTGATCGCCGAGGATCTGCCGGTGGCACTGCTTTCTGTGCTTCGGAATTTGCGGGAGCCCGGCGCATTGCCTGTACCACCAGGCTCCCTAGCTGCGGGGTAAACCCTGAGCTAACACCGGAAAATCCGCATGCGCGCCTCAACGCCGTGGGCGTTCTTTCGTTCCGCTGCCTATCAAGAAGGAGGGGCAACTCCTGGCGGGCGGCAATCGGGATTCGACCATTCCTCGCAAGGAGAGCCCGGATCTTCTCCATTATTGTGCTTGGCCAGTTTGGAGAAGGCAAACGCAAAGCCCGCCAGAAGCACAAGCACCAGTGTCAGGCGTATTGCCATCATTCATCCTGGTTGGGTGGTATCCCCGCCACTCACCGGTTCGCGGCAAGTCTAGACGTTGTGAGATGAATTAAAACCCCGAGCCGTACACTTTTGATGCCTGAAGTTCGCCGCGGTCTCTGCGCCGTTGGCCTTGTCGCGCGAAAAGCGACGTTTTCGGAATCAGGCGTTGGCGCCGCCATCGATGGTCAATGCGGCTCCTGTCATGAAGCGGCCTTGCGGGCCAGCCAGCCACGCGACCAATCCGGCGATGTCGTCCGGGGAGCCGTATTTCGGTATCGCCATCCGGCCGCGCTGGGCGTCGGCATGGTCGCTGTCGGCTGGGTTCATGTCGGTGCTAGTGGAGCCGGGATGCACGACATTGACGGTGATGCCGCGCGGGCCGAGATCGCGCGCCAGGCCCTTGGTCAGGCCGACGAGTGCCGCCTTGCTTGCCGAGTAGAGGCCGATGCCTGCATCCGGCACGCGTTCTGCAAGATTGCTGCCGATCGATATTATGCGTCCGCCTTCGGGCATGACAGCTGCGGCTGCCTTCGATGCGATGAACGGAGCGCGGAAATTGACCGCCATCGTTTCATCCAGCTGTTCCAGCGTTACCGTGTCCAGTGGGCCGGCGTGCCAGATGCCGGCGCTGTTGACGAGGATGTCGAGGCGTCCAAGCTGTTTGATGATGGTCGCCACGGATGCCTCGACCGCCTGCGCGTCGGTGTTGTCCGCCTGTATCGCCAGGCCACGCCGGCCGAGAGCTTCGATCTCCTTCACGACGGCTTCGGCTTTTTCGGCCGAGCGCACATAGGTCAGCGCGACATCGGCACCGGCGCGGGCCAACTGCCTTGCGATCGCGGCGCCAATGCCGCGGCTGCCGCCGGTCACCAGTGCGACCTTACCCTGGAGTTCGACCGTACTTTCGTAGGTAGACATTTTGTTCACTGCCTTTCTGTATCAATCAATACAGAATAGTTGTCAGGCTTGCCGGTGGCGGTCAAGTCATTTATGTATCGATCATAACAGAAAGGTATTCGATGTCTCAGAAGGGCCGGCCACGCAGCTTCGATCGCGATGCAGCCTTGCGCCAAGCGATGCGCGTGTTCTGGCAGAAGGGCTATGATGGTGCGTCGCTGTCGGACCTGACGGCAGCCATGGGCATCAACTCGCCCAGCCTTTATGCGGCCTTCGGATGCAAGGAGGCGCTGTTTCGCGAGGCGGCCGATCTCTACAGCGCAACCGAAGGCATCGATATCTGGAAAGCGTTCGAAAGCCCGAGCACGGCGCGGGAAGCGATGGCGAATTTCCTGCGCGCCTCGGCGATCGCGTTCAGCGAGCCCGGTGATCCGAAGGGATGCCTGATCGTGCTTGGCGCGCTCAATCCCAGCGACGGCAATCTGGAGGTCTTCCGCGATCTGAGCCACAGGCGGCAGGCCAACGTGGAAGACTTCAAGAATCGCCTGAAGCTTGCAATCGAACAGGGCGAACTGCCGGCAACGGTTGATTGCGAGGCGGTCGCCGTCTTCTATCTCGCCGTCCAGCAGGGCATGTCGATCCAGGCGCGCGACGGAGCTTCGCGCGAAAGGCTGCTTTCGATCGGCGAGGGAGCAATGGCTGCGTGGGACGGCCTGACGTCAGGCTCGGCCAGCCTTAGCCCTTCACACGCTCCATGAAAGCCATCGCGCCATGCGGCGCATGGACCTTGCCTGAAGTGATGAAATAAACGAACACGTCGCGCGGCTTGACCGGCGCTTCGCTGGCCGGGTCGGCGCGCGGCAGATCGGCAGGCACGCCGCCCTGCGCCCATACTTTTGCGCGCGCAAGCCATTCGTCCAGCGCCTTCGGCGCGTAGCAGGTCGGAATATCGTCGGAACCGGTTTGCAGCCGTGCATAGACGAAATCGCCGGTGACGTCGGCAATGGCCGGGTAGGTTTCATGATCGGCAAAGACGATCGCGACGTCGTGCTTGCGCGCCAGCGCGACGAATTCCGGCACGACGAAACTCGGATTGCGCACCTCGACGCAGTGGCGCAATTTCACGCCGTCCTGCTTTTCCGGCAGCAGTTTCAGGAACGCGCCGAAATCATCCTCGTCGAACTTCTTGAACGGTGCGAACTGCCACAGGATCGGCCCGAGTTTCTCGCCGAGTGCTGCAACGCCGGACTCGAGAAACCGCATCATGGATTCGCCGGCCTCACCGAGCACCTTGCGGTTGGTGACGAAGCGATTGCCCTTCAACGCGTAGACAAAGCCGTCCGGCGCCTCATTGGCCCATTTGACGAAGGTCGGCTCCTTGAAGCTGGAATAATAGGTGCCGTTGACCTCGATGGTCGGCACCTGCCGGGTGGCGAATTGCAGCTGCTTGGCCTTGGACAGTTTTTCCGGATAGAAGGATGTGTCCCACGGCTCGAACGTCCAGCCGCCCATGCCGGCGCGGATTTTTCCGGAACTGCTCATTGCTTCTCCTCCGTTTCTTCATTCGGTCAAGCGACGTCAGTCGCCTTGGCGGTGCATCTTATGTCGGCGCAACGAAGAGCTGCGAGATTTCCTGAAAAACCGGCAGCGCTTCCAGCCGATCGCAATGGCTTGAGAGTGCGGGAAATGCCTCGAGGCCGGCGAGCTCAGGGTGCGAGTCCCGCATGTGCCTTATGGACGCCGCAACCGCGATGTCGGCATGGCCGATGCGGTCGCCGAACCAGTATTCGCCGGCGCGCCCGGCGCGGTCTTTCTCCAAAGCCGCGAGCGTCCCCTGGATCTGCTTCAGGCAGCGCGCTTCCCACAGGGGGGAGACGGTTTCATGCAGGCGGCGCTCGTAGAACAGGCTGACGGCCTTGTCGGCGAGGCCAGCCGCCAGCGTCGATATCCTGAGAGAACGCCGGCGCGCGGGTTCCGTGCGCGGATGCAGTGCGCGCTCGTCCGGCATCAGGCCGTCGAGATAATCGAGTATGCTGACACTGTCGACGAGCACGTCGCCATCATCGAGCACAAGCGTTGGCACGCGGGTCAGCGGATTGTATTCGGCGATCTTGTCGGCATCGCCGAACACCGACCAGGGCCGATGCTCGAACGGCAAGTCGTAAAGCCTGAGCGCAATGCCGACGCGGCGTACAAAGGACGAGTCATACTGCCCGATCAGGATCATTTCATCGTCCTCAAACAGCCATAGCCTGTCCGGCATCTTCCGCCGGGGCGACGTCCTTCGCCATATCGACGACTATCCAGCCGGGCCGAACGGGATTTGGCCGGCGGCCCGTCTCGTGAAAACCATAAGCCAGGTAAAGCGCGATGTTTCGTTCCATCCTGGCATTGGTATAGAGCCGTATTTCCGGCACGTCCGCCGCGCGCGTTCTGTCTTCCAGCCAACGCAGCAAAGTGAGGCCGAGGCCCTTGCCCTGGAAAGCAGGGGAGACTGCGATGCTGAAGATCAGCAAATGGTCTTCATGCATTTCGAAGACGGCAAGCCCTGCCAGTTCTCCATCGCTTTCCAGCAGCCAGACCTCGCCGTTCTCGACCCGGGGCGCGTAGTCCTCGGTAACCGGGATCGGCGGTGCGCCAAGCAACGCCGTGTAAGGCGCGTAGGCCTGCTCGGTGAGCGCTACGACGGCCGATAAGTCGCCGGAAAGTGCTCTTCTGATCTGCATAGAGGCCCTTTCCGACTACTCGCTTGATACGCGTGTTCTATTCCGCCGCCTCAGCCTTCCGGCCCGGACGCCGCCCCAAAAGCTCCTTGAGAAAATGTCCGGTGTAGCTGCGCGGTTCTTCGGCGATATCTTCAGGACGGCCTGAGGCAACCAGTTCGCCGCCGCCGTCGCCGCCTTCGGGGCCGAGGTCGAGCACCCAGTCGGAGGTTTTTATGACTTCGAGATTGTGCTCGATGACGACGACCGTGTTGCCCTGGTCGACGAGCTCATGCAGCACTTCAAGAAGCTTTGCCACGTCATGGAAATGCAAGCCGGTTGTCGGCTCGTCGAGGATGTAGAGCGTCTTGCCGGTGGCCTTGCGCGACAGTTCCTTGGCGAGCTTGATGCGCTGCGCCTCGCCGCCGGACAGCGTGTTGGCCTGCTGGCCGACATGGATGTAGCCGAGGCCGACCTTGGCCAGCGTTTCCAGCTTGTCGCGCACGCCCGGCACGGCGGCAAAGAACTCGACCCCTTCCTCGACCGTCATTTCCAGCACGTCGGCGATCGACTTGCCCTTGAAGGTGACGTCCAGCGTCTCGCGATTGTAGCGCTTGCCGTGGCAGACGTCGCAGGTGACGTAGACGTCGGGCAGGAAGTGCATCTCGATCTTAATGACGCCGTCGCCCTGGCAGGCTTCGCAGCGGCCGCCCTTGACGTTGAAGGAGAAACGGCCGGGCGCATAGCCGCGCGCCTTGGCTTCCGGCAGGCCGGCAAACCAGTCGCGGATCGGCGTGAAGGCGCCGGTATAGGTCGCCGGGTTCGACCGCGGCGTGCGCCCGATCGGCGACTGGTCGATGTCGATGACCTTGTCGAGGAATTCCAGCCCCTCGATGCGGTCATGATCGGCCGGATGCTCGCGCGAACCCATGATGCGGCGCGAGGCGGCCTTGAACAGAGTCTCGATCAGGAAGGTCGACTTGCCGCCGCCCGAAACGCCGGTGACGGCGGTGAAGGTGCCGAGCGGGATTTCGGCGGTGACGTTCTTCAGATTGTTGCCGCGCGCGCCGACGATTTTTATGCGCCGGCCCTTCTTCATCTCGCGACGATGCCGCGGCATGGAGATTTCGAGCTCGCCGGTGAGATATTTGCCGGTGATCGAATTGGGGTTGGCCATGACTTCGGCCGGCGTGCCTTCGGCAATGACATTGCCGCCATGGATGCCGGCGGCAGGGCCGATATCGACGACATAATCGGCGGTCAGGATGGCGTCCTCGTCATGCTCGACGACGATGACCGTGTTGCCGAGGTCGCGCAGGTGCTTGAGCGTGTCGAGCAGGCGGGCATTGTCACGCTGGTGCAGGCCGATAGACGGCTCGTCGAGCACATAGAGCACGCCGGTGAGGCCCGAGCCGATCTGCGAGGCCAGGCGAATGCGCTGGCTTTCGCCGCCCGACAGCGTGCCCGAATTTCGTGCCATGGTCAGATAATCGAGGCCGACATCGTTGAGGAAGCGCAGGCGCTCGCGGATTTCCTTGAGGATGCGCACCGCGATTTCGTTCTGCTTGTCGTTGAGCGAGGCCGGAAGGTCCTCGAACCAGCCATTGGCCTTGCGGATCGACAGCGCCGTGACCTCGCCGATGTGCTTGCCGGCGATCTTCACCGCCAACGCTTCAGGCTTCAGGCGAAAGCCGTTGCAGGTCGGGCAGGGCGTGGCCGACATGAAGCGCTCGATCTCCTCGCGCATCCAGGCCGATTCCGTTTCCTTCCAGCGGCGCTCAAGGTTCGGGATGACGCCTTCAAAGGTTTTCGTCGTCTTGTAGGAGCGAAGCCCATCGTCATATGTGAAGGCGATTTCGCGCTCGCCGGTGCCGCGCAGGATCGCTTCCTGCGCTTCAGCCGTCAGGTCCTTGAACTTGTCGCCGAGCTTGAAGCCATAGACTTTGCCGAGCGCTTCCAGCGTCTGCGAATAATAGGGCGAGGTCGATTTAGCCCATGGGCTGACGGCGCCGTCGCGCAGCGAGACATTGTCGTCGGGCACGATCAGACTGGCGTCGATGGCGCGCTGGTTGCCCAGGCCGTCGCAGGCCTGGCAGGCGCCGAACGGATTGTTGAAGGAGAAAAGCCGCGGCTCGATCTCCGGAATGGTGAAGCCGGAAACCGGGCAGGCGAATTTTTCGGAGAACAGGATGCGCTCATGCGTCTCGTTCTTCGACTTGTTGACGGAATCCTCGCCGGTCTGGCTGGCGTCCAGCGGTTTGTCGGCGAATTCGGCGACGGCCAGCCCATCGGCGAGCTTCAGCGCCGTCTCGATGGAATCTGCCAGGCGCGTTGCCAGATCGCCGCGCACGACGACGCGGTCGACCACGACATCGATGTCGTGCTTGTACTTCTTGTCCAGTGCCGGAACATCGGCGATCTCGTAGAAGACGCCATCGACCTTGACGCGCTGAAAACCCTTCTTCAGCAGCTCGGCCAGTTCCTTGCGGTACTCGCCCTTACGGCCGCGCACCATCGGCGCCATGATGAACAGGCGCGTGCCTTCTTCCAGCGCCAGCACGCGGTCGACCATTTGCGAAACCGTCTGGCTCTCGATTGGCAGACCCGTCGCCGGCGAATAGGGAACGCCGACGCGCGCGAACAGCAGACGCATATAGTCGTAGATTTCGGTGACGGTTCCGACCGTCGAGCGCGGATTGCGCGAGGTCGTCTTCTGCTCGATCGAGATAGCTGGAGACAGACCGTCGATCTGGTCGACATCCGGCTTCTGCATCATCTCGAGGAACTGACGCGCATAGGCCGAAAGGCTCTCGACATAGCGGCGCTGGCCCTCGGCATAGATCGTGTCGAACGCCAGCGACGACTTGCCCGAGCCTGAGAGGCCGGTCATGACGATCAACGAATCCCGGGGAAGGTCGAGATCGATGTTTTTCAGATTGTGTTCGCGCGCACCGCGAATGGAAAGATATTTATGATCGGCCATGCCGGTCCGCCGCCTCAATTCAAGAAAACTGTTGGATTGGCCCGTCTGTCCGGCCATCCCGTCATGTAGGTATTTTTGCCGCTCTGTCGAGGGACGCCCAACCCTCTCCGTCAGCAGGGTTTAGCCGCCTTTGCCCGCGGGGAGCAAGCGAAAAGAACAAAGGCCGAACACGCTCCTGACATATTGTGCATAAGCCATATGGCTTTGTTACAGGCCGATCACATTTTTGCCGGCAAGGCTTCGCGCGGTTGACGCCGAAAAATCGAAGGAGCAGACTTCCTATGTCATCTGGAGCCGAGCATCCTTCGATGTTCTTCGCAGCCGGTAGGCGGTTTGCGAGACGCCGCAAACCAGCGAATAAGCGCTTTGGAAGACTTTGGAGAAACTGACAGAGGAGCGAGGTATGACCCCACCTGACAGTCCCAAATGGCTCTGCAAATGCGCGGAGCCGCGCCAGGCATAAGTGCCCGGGCTTGCCCGGCAGACTGTGACCTGCCGTCCCCAAAAAAGAAAATCAGAGACCACTAGTCGGATCGTTGGCTGAAGCCGCGTAGCATCCGAAAGCAAAGCCGGTAAAACACTCCCGGCAGTTGGCAAAAATGTCATCAAAGCCTCGACCGCTCTTGAATGAGCGGCGAGGCTGTTTTCATGATCCCGACAGACATCCCGTCGAAAACGCAGTTTGACGCCACAATAACAAATCTCCGCCGCCGTGCCGCCTCACGGCTAACCGCGATTTGCCGCAATCGCTGAGGAAATGGCGCTCGCCAATGCCGACGTCCTTTTTCATCAAGACGAGGCATCGCCCGGTTTCGCGAGGCCTTGAGTATGACGGTGTTTGGGAAGCGGTCAGTGCCTGTGCGGGCGGGTGCCTGGATTGCGGCGGCTCTCGCACTGCCTCTGTTGGCGCTTGGTGCATTCCTTTGCGATCTGCAGCTTTCCGGAAATTTCCATACGGTCGTGCCCGGCGAACTCTATCGCGCAGCGCAGCCGACGCCGCGCCAGCTGCAAGAATACGCCGATAAATACGGCGTAAAGTCCGTCATCAACCTTAGGGGGCCGCATGATGGGTTCGCATGGTACGAAGCGGAGAAGGCGGAAAATGCGAAGCTCGGGATCAAGCAGATCGATTTTCGCGTCAGTTCGATCACCGAGATGGACAGCAAGGAGATCGCCAGGCTTGTTGCGATAATGCGCCAGGCGAGGAAACCGCTGCTCGTTCATTGTCAGTCGGGCGCTGATCGCAGCGGATTGGTTTCGGCGCTCTATCTGGCCGCGGTCAGCGGTGTAGATATCAAAGAGGCGGCGCGCCAGCTTTCAATCAGGTACGGGCATTTTTCGATGCCTTTCAGCCGTACCTACGCCATGGACCTGACTTTGGAGGCATTTGGTGCCGCATCCGCTCAACCCAGCAGCTAAGTTTCGATAATTGCGGCTTTCGGTTGAAAAAGACGTGAAATCGGATGGCGGCGCTTGAAATACGGTGAATTGCTGTATAGAACAAAATGAGAACAAACAACTTGTGGACAGAGCCTGAATTTCATCCCCGTTGTGGCCGGGATGGTGTCTATGGGCTAAGGTGTACCGGCAAATTTGCCGATTTTGTTAGGATAAGCGCGGAGCGGTGTCATGGCGGGTAGCGTCAATAAAGTCATTCTGGTTGGTAATCTCGGCGCGGATCCGGAAATCAGGCGGTTGAACTCGGGTGAGCCGGTCGTCAACATTCGTGTCGCCACCTCCGAAAGCTGGCGCGACAAGAATTCCGGCGAGCGCAAGGAAAAGACCGAGTGGCACAATATCGTCATCTTCAATGACAACCTCGCCAAGGTCGCCGAGCAGTATCTGAAGAAGGGCATGAAGGTCTATGTCGAGGGTCAGTTGCAGACCCGCAAATGGACGGACCAGACCGGCAATGAGCGCTACACGACCGAAATCGTGCTGCAGAAGTTCCGCGGCGAATTGCAGATGCTCGACGCGCGCGGGCAGGGCGGCGACGGCGGGCAGGTGAGCTATGGCGGCGGCGGTGGCCGTGGATCGGATTTCGGCCAGTCCGGCCCGAACGATGATTTCAACCGTGGCGGTGGCGGCGGTGGTGGAAACCGAGGCGGCGGTGGCGGTGGTTCGTCACGCGATCTCGACGACGAAATCCCGTTCTGAGTGACTTTTTCGCGGGGGCGTTCAACGCTCCCGCGAACCCGTTTTCTGTCTAGAAAGACTTTGCCGATAGTCTTTACGGCTGCCTTTGAAATCGATCAGCCTGCCGCCACCATTGCCTTGATGCCATCGGCAACGAACTGGACGGCCAGTGCCGCCAGGATGACGCCGAGAAGTCGCGTCAGGATCGAACGGCCGGTCTGGCCAAGCAGGCCGTCGATGCGCTCCGCCAGGATGAAAACGAGGTAGGTGAGGGCAAGGCACAGGAAGATGATGCCGACCAGTGCTGCCTGCGCGGCCCACCCCGGAAATGAGCCTGACAGCAGCACCGTCGCCGAGATGGCGCCTGGCCCCGCGATCAGCGGGATCGCCAGCGGAAATGCCGCAATGTTGTGGATGTGATCCTTGGTGATCGCTACGTCCGAAATCTTCTCCTTGCGGTCCTGCCGTTTCTCGAAAACCATCTCGAAGGCAATGAAAAACAACAGGAAACCGCCTGCGACGCGGAAGGCGGGCAGGGTAATGCCGAACACCGACAGGATCGACGCGCCGGCGACGGCAAACAGCGCCATGACGCCGAAGCCGATGACGCTGGCGCGGATCGAAACCTGACTGCGCTGCGCGCGTGTCATCCCGCGCGTGACCGCCAGGAAGATCGGCGCCAGCCCGGGCGGATCGATGGTCACCAGGAGCGTCACGAAGGCGTTGAAAACACTGTCGAAATTCGGCATTCCGTGTCCTCCTGCAGGCAGGCTACATTGCCGGCTTTCCGCGCGCCAGTCCCCTCACGGCAAGATCAGGGCAAAGGCCTCCTGATTTCTTGGGAGGCATATTTTCGACATGGTGTCGCAGGATTGCCCGAATCTCCGGTATCCATTTGAATTTGTGGCGAAAAACAGTTCTGGAAAAAAGCGCTCGGTATTGGTGAAATCGGTATCGTTCCTATATAAGAGGGCAGTGATTCTCCTAGTTTAAGTGATCCGATTTGACCGACCAGAAATTACCGGGTGGACCCGGCGGCCCCTCCGATATCGAGCCTATCTCGATCATCGAGGAGATGCAGCGTTCCTATCTCGACTATGCGATGAGCGTCATCGTCAGTCGTGCGCTTCCGGACGTTCGCGACGGGCTGAAGCCGGTTCACCGGCGTATCCTTTTTGCCGCCCATGAAAGCGGCTACCACTGGAACCGCAAATATGTGAAGTCGGCGCGCCCGGTCGCCGACGTCATGGGTAAATACCATCCCCACGGCGACGCCTCGATCTATGACGCCTTGGTTCGCATGGCGCAGGATTGGTCGCTGCGCGTTCCGCTGATCGACGGGCAGGGCAATTTCGGCTCCATCGACGGCGATCCGCCTGCGGCGATGCGCTATACGGAATCGCGCCTGACCAAGGTCGCGCACGAGCTTCTGGAGGATATTGACAAGGATACCGTCGATTTCCAGGAAACTTACGATGCGTCCGGTCGCGAGCCCCGCGTTCTGCCTGCGCGCTTCCCCAACCTTCTGGTCAATGGCTCCGGCGGTATCGCCGTCGGCATGGCGACCAACATTCCGCCGCACAATCTGACCGAAGTCTGCAACGGCGCCATCGCCATCATCGACAACCCGGCGATCGATCTGCCGGCGCTGATGGAAATCATTCCCGGCCCGGATTTCCCGACCGGCGGCATCGTTCTCGGCCGCTCCGGCATCTATAATGCCTATTCGACAGGGCGCGGCTCCATCGTCATGCGCGGCAAGGTCGCCATCGAAGATATCCGCAACGACCGCGAAGCCATCATCATCACCGAAGTTCCCTATCAGGTGAACAAGTCGACGATGATCGAGAAGATGGCCGAGCTCGTGCGCGACAAGCGCATCGAGGGCATTTCCGACATTCGCGACGAATCCGACCGGCAGGGTTACCGCGTAGTCATCGAGTTGAAGCGCGATGCCGTCGCCGACGTCATCCTCAACCAGCTTTATCGCTTCACGCCGCTTCAGACGTCCTTTGGCGCCAACGTGGTTGCCTTGAACGGTGGCAAGCCGGAAATCCTGACCCTGATCGACATGCTGAAGGCCTTTGTGTCCTTCCGCGAGGACGTCATCAGCCGCAGGACGAAATTCCTGCTGCGCAAGGCGCGCGATCGCGCCCATGTCTTGGTCGGCCTGGCGATTGCCGTCGCCAATATCGACGAGGTCATCCGGGTGATCCGGCAGGCGCCAGACCCGCAGACGGCGCGCGACCAGTTGATGGAGCGCCGCTGGCCGGCCCGCGATGTCGAGTCGCTGATCCTGCTGATCGACGATCCACGCCATCGCATCAATGATGACGGCACCTATAATCTTTCCGAGGAACAGGCGCGCGCCATTCTGGAACTGCGTCTGCAGCGCCTGACGGCCCTTGGCCGCGACGAGATCTCGGACGAACTCAATACCATCGGCGACGAGATCAAGGATTACCTCGACATCCTGTCGTCGCGCGCGCGCATCCAGCAGATCGTCAAGGACGAGCTGGCCGCGGTTCGCGACGAGTTCGGTACTCCGCGCCGCACCGAGCTTAGCGATGGCGGCTCGGACATGGACGACGAGGATCTGATCCAGCGCGAGGACATGGTCGTCACCGTCAGCCATTCCGGCTACATCAAGCGCGTGCCGCTTTCGCTCTACCGGGCACAGCGCCGCGGCGGCAAGGGCCGCTCCGGCATGTCGACCAAGGACGAGGATTTCGTCACGCGGCTGTTCGTAGCCAACACGCATACGCCGGTGCTGTTCTTCTCCTCGCGCGGCATCGTCTACAAGGAAAAGGTCTGGCGCCTGCCGATCGGCAATCCGCAGTCTCGCGGCAAAGCGCTGATCAATATGCTGCCGCTGGAGCAGGGCGAGCGCATCACCACGATCATGCCGCTGCCGGAGGACGAAACGAGCTGGGGCGAGCTCGACGTGATGTTCGCCACCACGCGCGGCACCGTCCGCCGCAACAAGCTCAGCGACTTCGTCCAGGTCAACCGCAACGGCAAGATCGCGATGAAGCTGGAGGAGGCGGGCGACGAGATTCTCGGCGTCGAGACCTGCACCGACAATGACGATGTGCTTTTGACCGCAGATACCGGCCAGTGCATTCGCTTCTCGGTGGGTGACGTTCGCGTCTTCCAGAGCCGCAATTCTGTCGGCGTTCGCGGCATCAGCATGGGCGAGAAGGACCGCGTCATCTCGATGGCGATCCTCGAACATGTCGATGCGGATGCGCCCGAACGTGCGGCTTATCTCAAGCGTTCGGTTGCCGAGCGGCGGCTGGCCGCCGATGCAACTGCCGGCGAAGAGGAGGAGATCGCGCTGACCAACGAGGAAGTCGGCGAGGAAGCCGATATCTCCGAGGAGCGCTACCAGTTCCTGTCGCAGCATGAGCAATTCGTGCTGACAGTCACCGAATACGGCTACGGCAAACGCTCATCTTCGTACGATTTCCGTCTGACGGGGCGTGGCGGCAAGGGTATTCGTGCCACTGACGTGTCGAAGGTCGCTGAAATCGGCCGCCTCGTCGCGACCTTCCCGGTCGGCAACGAGGACCAGATCATGCTGGTTTCCGATGGCGGGCAGGTCATCCGCGTGCCGGTCAACGGCATACGCTTCGCCAGCCGTGCCACCAAGGGCGTCACGATCTTCAATACGGCAGATGGTGAGAAAGTCGTCTCTGTCGAGCGCATTTCCGAGCCGCAGGGCGACGACGAGCCTGACGAGATCGTTGCTTCAGACGGAACGGTTGTCGAAGGTGTTACGGAAATTGCGCCCGAAGACCAGGGCCCGACAGAGTAATACCAGGAAATCCTGAAGTATTGCTCCCGCGTTCAACCACCTCGCCGGAATACGGTGAGGTGGTGGTTCCAAGAGATCAGCGGGGACCGAAACCGTTCGAGCGAGCCTTCTGCTCCTGAAGGCGCATGCGCTCCGACTCCTGATGGATGCCGAAAGCGGTTGCGATCAACATGGCGATAGTCATTGCAGCAGCGAGCATGTAAATCATCATGGTCTTGTTCTCCTGACCTCGATAACGATGATGTGGCGATTTGGTTTCATGTTTTCCAGATCACGCTACTTCGCATTGCTTGAACTTGTCGTGATCGCTCCGTTCATCAGGCGTTCATTCTGCGGCCGCGAGCAGATTGCCTTTGCTCACGCTGCCCGCTAGAAACCACGCCATGACAGAGCGCATCGCCATCTATGCCGGGTCGTTCGACCCTTTGACCAACGGCCATCTCGACGTGCTGAAGGCCTCGCTTGCCATCGCCGACACGGTGTTTGCGGCAATCGGCATTCAGCCTGCGAAGAAGCCGCTGTTCTCCTTCGAGGAGCGCGTCGACCTTATCGAGCGCTCGACCGCGACCGAATTCGGCAAGGATGCCAAGCGTATCAAGGTCGTTGCCTTCGAGGGGCTGGTCATCGATGCGGCGAAGAAAAACGGCGCTTCGATCATGATCCGCGGCCTGCGCGACGGTACCGATCTCGACTACGAGATGCAGATGGCCGGCATGAACGAGACCATGGCGCCCGATCTGCAGACGATATTCCTGCCGGCCAGCCCGTCGGTTCGCACGATTACCGCCACACTTGTCCGCCAGATAGCGTCGATGGGCGGCGATATCCGGCCGTTCGTGCCTAAAGTGGTCGCCACCGCGCTGACTGCAAAATTCGCAAAGTAAAGGGAGTGGAGATGTCCATGCAGCTGAGAAAGCTTGCTTCGTCGTTCGTCGTCATCGCCGGCCTTGTCGGCTCTTCCATCTCCGCCTTCGCGGCCGAGCCGGAAAACACCATGGTCATCAGCCTTAAGGGTGGCGACGTGACGATCGCGCTTCGGCCCGACCTCGCACCGAAGCATGTCGAGCAGATCAAGGCACTGGTGCGCGAGGGCGCCTATGACAATGTCGCCTTCCACCGCGTCATCGACGGCTTCATGGCCCAGACCGGCGACGTTGAGTTCGGCAACATGAAGTCCGGCTACGATCCGCAGCGCGCCGGCACCGGCGGCTCGAAAAAGCCCGACCTTCCGGCCGAATTCTCCTCGAGCGAACATTTCGTGCGCGGCACGGTCGGCATGGCCCGGGCCCAGAACCCGAACTCGGCGAATTCGCAGTTCTTCATCATGTACGCACCCAATCCCGGCCTCGACGGCGACTACACCATCGTCGGCAATGTCGAGAGCGGCATGGAATTCGTCGATGGCATAAAAAAGGGTGATGCGGCTGCCAACGGGGTTGTCAGCAGTCCCGACCGCATGATCAAGGTGCGCATCGCCGCCGACGGCAAGTAAACTGAAATTACGAAAAAGGAAATTTGTTATGGCCGAAATCAAGGATCGCGAAAACGCGCTCATCATGGAAACCACGAAGGGCAAGGTTGTTATCGAACTTCTGCCCGACCTGGCGCCCGGCCATGTCGGCCGCATCAAGGAACTGGCGCGTGAAGGTGCCTATGACGGCGTCGTCTTCCACCGCGTCATCGAAGGCTTCATGGCCCAGACCGGCGACGTCAAGTTCGGCAAGTCCGACGGCCCGAACTTCAACCCGGCGCGCGCCGGCATGGGCGGCTCCGACAAGCCGGACCTGAAGGCCGAGTTCTCCAACATGAACCACGCGCGCGGCACCTGCTCGATGGCCCGTGCCCAGAACCCGAATTCGGCGAATTCGCAGTTCTTCATCTGCTTCGAAGACGCCGGCTTCCTCAACCGCCAGTACACGGTTTGGGGCCAGGTCATCGAAGGCATGGACAATGTCGACAAGATCAAGCGCGGCGAGCCGGTTCAGGATCCCGACAAGATCGTGTCGCTGAAGGTCGCGGCCGACGTCGCGGAATAACAGGCAAGGCAGGCCGTTATGGCGGGGGTTCTCTGGTCACTGATCGGCATACTGGCTGGCGCGTTCATCGCCATCCAGGCGCCGATCAATTCCGAGCTCAGCAAAGGGCTCGGACTTCCCGTCGCTGCGGCCGCCTTTTCCTTCCTGTCCGGCGCGATCGTGCTCGGCATCGTTTCCTTCGCCATCACGCGCGCGCAAGGGATTTCGCTTGATTGGCGCGCGCCGGCACCCTGGCTGTTCGTCGCCGGGGGCATGCTTGGCGGTGCCTATGTCACCAGCGCCACCATTCTGACGCCCAAGCTGGGTGCAGCGGCATTGATGGCGTTTCTCGTCACCGGCCAGTTGCTTGCCGGCATGCTCATCGACCGCGTCGGCTTCCTCGGTGTTGCCGTCCGCGAAATCTCGGTGGGGCGCATCGCCGGAGCGCTGCTGCTGCTCGCCGGGGCGCTGATGATCCGCATCTACTGATGCGCGTCGATCTTTTCGATTTTGAACTCCCGGAAGAGCGCATCGCTTTGCGCCCGGCTGAACCGCGCGATTCCGCGCAGATGCTGGTCGTCAGGCCAGGGGAAGCTCTGGAGGACAGGCATGTCGGCGACCTGCCGCAGCTGCTTCAGCCCGGCGATCTGCTGGTTTTCAACGACACCAAGGTCATTCCGGCGCAGCTGAAAGGTATAAGGCGGCGCGGTGAGGCTGCAGCGCATGTCGATGCCACGCTGCACATGCGCACCGGCCCGGATCGCTGGCTGGCTTTTGTCCGTCCGGGCAAGCGCGTGGCCGCAGGCGACCGCATCCATTTCGGCCATGACGGCAGTTCCTGCTTTCTCGGCGCGCTCGACGCAACCGTGCTCGAGAAAGGCGAGGGCGGCGAGGTGCTGCTCGGTTTTGACCTCTCCGGCCCCGTATTGGACGAGGCGCTGCATAGCGTCGGCCACATCCCGCTGCCGCCTTACATCGCCTCTAAGCGCCCCGACGATGCCCGCGATCTGGCCGACTACCAGACCGTCTATGCCCGCGAGGAGGGTGCGGTTGCCGCGCCGACCGCCGGGCTGCATTTCACGCCGGCGCTTTTCGATGCGCTCGACAAGCGCGGCATCGAGCGGCATTTCGTGACGCTGCATGTCGGTGCCGGCACGTTCCTGCCGGTGAAGGTCGATGACACCGCCGATCACAAGATGCATGCCGAGATCGGCCATGTCTCGGAAGAAACGGCGGATGCGATCAACAAGGCGCGCAAAGAAGGCCGCCGCATAGTCGCCGTCGGCACGACCTCGCTGCGCCTGCTGGAAAGTGCCGCCAGCGAAGACGGGCGCCTGGCGGCATGGTCCGGCCCGACTGACATCTTCATCACGCCGGGCTATCGCTTCCGTGCCGCCGATGTGCTGATGACCAATTTTCACCTCCCGCGCTCGACACTGTTCATGCTGGTCTCGGCCTTCGCAGGAACGGACACGATGCGCGCGGCCTATGCGCATGCCATCGAAAACCGCTACAGATTCTACTCCTACGGGGATTCCAGTCTCCTGTTCAGGATGGAGGAGAGCGATGGACGATGATCTCGATGTAATGGACCGGCCCGCTTTGGTAGCGGAAGTCAGGAAATTGCGGGCAGGCATTCGCCAGCATCGTGATTCCACGGGCCACGACCTCTGCTGGCATCACCCTGGCCTCTGGGCGTTGTTGCCGGAGAAGACGGAACCGGCGATTGCCGTGCCGCCCTGGCCGAAATTCATGCGCGGCTGCATCCGCTATCGCCAGTCGCTTGACGAACAGGCCGCCGGCGCCCCAATCCACGACAGGGAATTTGATGTCTGACACCTTCGGTTTCCGCGTTCTGGCCACCGACGGCAAGGCCCGGCGCGGCGAGATCACCATGCCACGCGGCACCATCCGCACGCCTGCTTTCATGCCGGTCGGCACCGGCGGCACGGTCAAGACCATGTATATGGACCAGGTGCGCGGTCTTGGCGCGGACATCATCCTCGGCAACACCTATCACCTGATGCTGCGGCCGGGTGCGGAGCGTGTCGCGCGCCTTGGCGGCCTGCATGAATTCGCCCGCTGGCCCTATCCCATCCTGACCGATTCCGGCGGTTTTCAGGTCATGTCGCTGTCGAAACTGCGCAAGCTGAGCGAAAAGGGCGTGACTTTCCGCTCGCATATCGACGGCGCGGCCTATGAAATGTCGCCCGAGCGCTCGATCGAGATCCAGGGCCTGCTCGATTCCGATATCCAGATGCAGCTGGACGAGTGCGTCGCGCTGCCGGCCAAGGACAAGGACATCGAGAAAGCGATGGAGCTTTCATTGCGCTGGGCCGAACGCTGCAAGGTGGCCTTTGGCGATCAGCCGGGCAAGGCGATGTTCGGCATCGTGCAGGGCGGCGACAAGCCGGCATTGCGCGTGCGCTCGGCGCAGGCACTGAGCGGGCTCGGGCTGAAAGGCTATGCTGTCGGTGGTCTGGCGGTCGGCGAGCCGCAGGATGTCATGCTCGACATGCTCGACGTGACCTGCCCGGAACTGCCCACCGAAAAGCCACGCTACCTGATGGGCGTCGGCACGCCTGACGACATCGTCAAATCCGTGGCGCGCGGCATCGACATGTTCGACTGCGTCATGCCGACTCGCGCCGGCCGCCATGGGCTTGCCTATACGCGGCGCGGCAAGGTCAACCTCCGCAATGCCCGCCATGCCGACGATCATCGCCCGCTCGACGAGGAAAGCGATTGCCCGGCAGCGCGCGATTATTCCCGCGCCTACCTCCATCACCTCGTCAAATCGCAGGAGGCATTGGGCGCCATGCTTTTGACCTGGAACAATCTTTCCTACTATCAGCGCCTGATGCAGGACGTTCGCGCCGCCATCGAGGCCGGAGCCTTTGTCGATCGCACGGCCGAAATTTCGGAAGGCTGGGCAAGGGGCGATATTCCGGCGCTGTGAATGATATTAGGTGCTGAATGAATTCGCCGCCCGCAGGCTGACACCGGTGATGCGGAACACACCGTCCGGCTGCAGTTCCAGCGTATAGACCGCCTCATAATCCTTGCCGTCCGCACCGACGATAATCACCTGCTGGATGATCGAGGTCGGGCTGAGTTCCTGAACCTTGCCGAAGGCATAGCTGCGCGGCTGATGAACCGGCTTGTAGGCGCCGGTCACCATGTTCATGAAGTTTTCCAGCGTCGGGAAGATGCGTTTCACATTGGGTGCGGCGAAACTGTAGGCGGCGGCGTTGTCCCCGGCGCGGAACGCCTTGAGTTGACTATCGATCGAGCTTTGGGCTGCTTTGATCTCGGTATCGCCGGCAAAGACCATGGAAGTGTAGAGCGCGGGAATGATTGCAAGAGCTAAGAGGCTTCGGCGCATGAATTCTCTCCCGTCCTATCGAGCGCAATGCCGCAGCTCGGCATCAATGCGCCGGGCTTCAGTCTAACATACGCAAGGCGCGGCCTCCCGGTTTCATCCGGCAGCGAGATTCGCTTGCCAGTACCGCTGACGGCCATGCCGACTTTGCCCAAGCGATTTTCAAACCCCGTAGGCAGCATGCCTATATTCTGGGCAAAAGGCGGAAGATGTATCGCGTTGATCATGGAATGTGCGATTGCGCTTGCTTTTCTTCTTCGACCTCATTTCAAATGAGGTTCAGAGGGGAGTGCGCGATTGGCTGCATTCGACGAAATGCTTCCGGAAACTACCGGATTGCGAAAACCATACACGGGCTATGACGACTGGTTCAAAGACCAGGATGCGGCCCGATTGACCGAAAAAATGCGCGATGCCGAGCGCGTTTTCCGCAAGACCGGCATCACCTTTGCCGTCTATGGCGAAGAAGAGGCTGCCGAGCGGCTCATTCCATTCGATATCGTCCCGCGCATCATCTCGGGCCAGGAATGGCGCCGGCTGACGCAGGGCATAGAGCAGCGCGTTCAGGCGCTGAACGCCTTTCTCGACGATATCTATCACCGCCAGGAAATCCTGCGGGCAGGGCGCATACCCCGCGAATTGATCGCCAGCAACGTGGCCTTCCTGCCGGAAATGATCGGCGTGCGGCCGCCGGGCGGCGTCTATACCCACATCATCGGCACTGACATCGTGCGCATCAATGAGAACGAATTCTACGTTCTGGAAGACAATGCGCGCACGCCCTCCGGCGTTTCCTACATGCTGGAAAACCGCGAAACGATGATGCAGCTCTTTCCCGAGCTGTTCCAGCGCATCAAGGTACGGCCGGTCGAGAATTATCCGCAGCTTCTGCGTCAGTCCCTGAGCGCCGTGCGCCCGGACGGGGTGAAGGACGCGCCGACGATCGCGGTGCTGACACCGGGCAGCTTCAACTCGGCCTATTTCGAACATGCCTTCCTAGCCGACCAGATGGGCGTGCAGCTTGTCGAAGGACAGGATCTGCGCGTCGTCGATGGCCATGTCGCCATGCGCACGACCGAAGGCTACAAACAGATCGACGTGCTCTATCGCCGCGTCGACGATGCCTTCCTCGATCCGCTGACATTCCGCCCGGATTCGGCGCTCGGCGTGCCGGGCATCATGGATGTCTACCGTGCCGGCAACATCACCATTGCCAACGCTCCAGGCACCGGCATTTGCGATGACAAGGCGATCTACTCCTACATGCCGGAAATCATCGAGTTCTATACCGGTCGCAAGGCGATGCTGGGCAACATCCCGACCTGGCGCTGCTCGGAGCCGGACAGCTTGAAATATGTGCTGGAACATCTCGATGAGCTCGTGGTGAAGGAAGTTCACGGCTCCGGCGGCTACGGCATGCTGGTCGGGCCGGCGGCGAGCAAGAAGGAATGCGAGGCGTTTTCGCAAAAGCTGAAAGCACGCCCGGCCAACTACATCGCCCAGCCGACGCTTTCGCTGTCGACCTGCCCGATCCTGACCGAAAAGGGCCTCGCCCCGCGCCACGTCGATCTCAGGCCTTTCGTGCTGGTTTCCGATCGCATCCAGATCGTGCCCGGCGGGCTGACGCGGGTGGCGTTGAAAGAAGGCTCGCTGGTGGTGAATTCCTCGCAGGGTGGCGGCACGAAGGATACGTGGGTTCTGGATGACTAAGTGAGTAGTGAGTAGTGAATAGTGAGTGGTGAATAGTGGAACAGCAGGGGAATCTGGAGATTGATCGGGAGGGTCATCGGACGCCTGTCACCTCCTATAGAGATTTGCTTGTCTGGAAGGCCGCCATTGAGCTTGCTGTTGCGTGTTATTCTGCAACCAAAGCATTCCCTGCCAGCGAAACATACGGGATGACTTCGCAGATCAGACGGTCGTCTACATCCATCTCCGCGAATATCGCTGAAGGGTATGGAAGGGAGCAGAGGGGCTCGTTCGTCCAGTTTCTTCGGGTTGCACAAGGGTCTCTCAAGGAATTGGAAACGCATCTGATACTGTCAGAGCGGCTGGAACTTATGGTGAGAAAAGATACCGCCCAACTGCTCAGCCAATCGGAAGAGTTGGGAAAAATGCTGCGCTCCATGATCCGCAGCCTGCAAAGAAAGTCGTGAGATGGGCCGCATTCACTATTCACTACTCACTACTGACTATTCACTCTGCGACGGAACCGCCTGATGCTTCTCGGACGCACCGCAAACGGCATTTACTGGATGAATCGCTATATCGAGCGGGCCGAGAATATGGCGCGCCTGATCGATGCCGGCATGCGCATGGCGCTGACCCGGACGTCGAGTTCGGCAGACGAGTGGACCTCCGTCATCCTGAGCGCCGGGGTTGAGGCGACATTTCGCGAGCGCCATGATGAGTTCAGCGCCGAAACGGTCACCGATTTCCTTCTGCGCGACACATCCAATCCGTCGAGCGTGATGTCGGCGATCGAAACGGCCCGCAACAACGGCCGCATGGTGCGTACCGCACTTACGCGCGAGACCTGGGAAAGCATCAACGAGGCCTGGATGTCGCTGAAGCGCATGCTGGGCAGCCCGGTCGACCAGCGCGACGTGCCGGCGGTGCTGGACGCCATCAAGCGCGAGACGGCGCTGATCCGAGGCGCTTTCCACGGCACGATGCTGCGCAACGAGATCTTCGATTTCTCCCAGATCGGCACCTTCGTCGAGCGGGCCGACAACACGGCGCGCATCCTCGACGTCAAATATTACGTTCTGCTGCCGTCGATTTCCTGGGTCGGGTCGACGCTGGACAACTACCAGTGGGAATCGATCCTGCGCTCGGTGTCGGCGCATCGTTCCTATCGCTGGGTTTATGAAGCCGACTACAGACCGGCCAATATCGCCGACTATCTCATCCTGAATAACCGCATGCCGCGTTCGCTTGCCTATTGCTATCGCAACATCGCCGAGAGCCTGGCCTATCTGGCTGACGATTATGGCGAACTCCACGCCTGTCACAAGACGGCGGGTGAAACCATGGCCAAGCTGGAAGTCGGCAACGTCAAGACCATCTTCGATGCAGGCCTGCATGAATTCCTGTCGTGCTTCATCCGCGACAATTACCGCCTCGGCGACGAAGTAGCCCAGAATTACAGGTTTCATTGATGCGCCTCAAAATCACGCATCGCACCGAGTACCACTACGACATGCCTGTTCATTACGGGCTGCAGCGGCTGCGGCTGTTGCCGCGAGACGGCAAGACGCAGTCGGTGCTGTCGTGGAACGTTGCGGTCGGCGGTGCGCGCGAGGAGGTGCGGTTTTCCGACCAGTTCGGCAACGACACGCGGCTGGTCAGCATCGAAGGCGATCCGCGTGTCGTGAGCGTCGAGGCCACGGGCGAGGTCGAAACGCATGACACCGCCGGCGTGAGCGGGCCTCACAGCGGTTTTGCGCCGCTCTGGCTGTTCAGTCATGCGACGCCGTTGACGGAGGCTGGTGAAGGTATCCGTCAACTGGCGTCGTCGGTGGGGCCGGGCGCCGAGATCGATCGCCTCCATCAATTGTTGGGTATGGTGCGAGAGCGTGTCGACTATGTCGTTGGCGCGACCGACGCCGAAACCACGGCGGAAGAGGCGCTGAAACAGGGCCGCGGCGTCTGCCAGGATCATGCCCATGTGTTTTCGTCGGCCGCACGGCTGCTCGGCATGCCGGCGCGCTATGTCAGCGGCTATCTGATGATGGACGGCACCATCGAGCAGGTGGCGAGCCATGCCTGGGCGGAGGCCTTTGTTCCCTCCCTCGGCTGGGTCGCGTTTGACGCCGCCAACGGCATTTCCCCAGACGAACGCTATGTGCGACTTGCGACAGGCCGAGATTATCGCGATGCTATGCCGGTTTCCGGGATTCGCTTGGGACAGGCGTCGGAACAGCTTGCGGTTCACATCACGGTCGAGCAGTAATCCCGGTATTGTTTTAGAATACGGGATTCCATGACTTACTGTGTCGGCCTCAAGTTGGATCGTGGTCTGGTGTTCATGTCGGACACCCGCACGAATGCCGGAATGGACAGCATCTCCACCTTCCGCAAGATGCATGTCTGGGAAAAGCCGGGCGAGCGGGTCATCGTCTTGATGTCCGCCGGCAACCTTGCAACGACGCAAGCCGTGGTCAGCCTGCTCGAGGAGCGCTCCAAGGCGCCGGAGGAACGCTCTTCCGTCGTGCTTGAAACGCCGTCGATGTATCAGACGGCACGGCTGATCGGCGATGTCGTCAAGGAAGTCATCGCTCACGCATCGCCGACAGGTGAGAGCGCCGATTCCTACTTC
Organism: Mesorhizobium sp. DCY119; assembly: GCF_003590645.1. Taxonomy (NCBI): domain Bacteria; kingdom Pseudomonadati; phylum Pseudomonadota; class Alphaproteobacteria; order Hyphomicrobiales; family Phyllobacteriaceae; genus Mesorhizobium; species Mesorhizobium sp. DCY119. The sequence continues at coordinate 2,836,490 of NZ_CP031834.1, forward strand.
AACGCCTCCTTCATCCTCGGCGGCCAGATCAAGGGCAGCCCGCCGCGCCTGTTCATGATCTATCCGGAAGGCAACTTCATCGAATCCACGGATGACACGCCGTTCTTCCAGGTCGGTGAAACCAAGTATGGCAAACCGATCATCGTGCGCGCTTACGACCGCACCATGAGCTTCGAGGAAACTGTCAAGCTTTTGATGGTGTCCTTTGATTCCACACTGAAATCCAATCTTTCGGTCGGCCTTCCGCTGGACCTCCTTCTTTATGAAAACGACACACTCGCGGTTAAGCTGAAAAAGCGCATCGCGCTCGACGATCCCTATTACCGGACGATCTCGGACGGCTGGTCGAATGCGCTGAAGCTGGCGTTCAAGAGCCTGCCTGATTTCCCCATCTGATATCGACCGGCGTTTTGCCGGTGGGAGGAAGCACTTGGACGCCAGGGAATTTCGCGATTGGTCGCTGAAGGCGGCCGAATGGGGCGCGGACTATCGCGAGACGTTGCGCGAACGGCCAGTGCGGGCGCAGACCCAGCCCGGCGAAATAGCAGCAGGCATCGCCCTTTCGCCGCCGGAAGCACCCGAAGCGATGGAGGCGATTTTCGCCGACTTCGAGGAGAAGATCCTGCCGGGCATGACGCATTGGCAGCATCCGCGCTTCTTCGCCTATTTCCCGGCCAATGCAGCGCCGGTTTCGGTGGTGGCGGAATATCTGGTCACCGTCATGGCGGCGCAATGCATGCTGTGGCAGACGTCGCCCGCCGCAACCGAACTCGAAACGCGCATCATCGACTGGCTGCGCCAGGCACTGGGCCTGCCGGAAGGGTTTTCCGGCGTGCTGCAGGATTCGGCATCGTCGGCTACGCTGGCCGCCGTGCTGACCATGCGCGAGAGGGCGCTCGACTGGCAGGGCAACAAGCAAGGCCTGTCTGGCCAGCCGCGCATCCGCGTCTATTCCTCGGATCAGGTCCATACCTCAATCGACCGGGCGATATGGGTTGCGGGCATCGGCGAGGAAAATCTTGTCCGCATCCCGACTGCCGGGCGCTGGCGGGCGATGGATGTGGCAGCCCTTGAAGCGGCAATCGTTGCCGACAAGGCGAACGGCCTGCTTCCCGCTGGCATCGTCGCCTGTGTCGGCGGCACCAGCACCGGTGGCACCGACGACATCGCCGCGGTCGCGGCAGTGGCGCAGAAATATGGACTTTACCTGCATGTCGATGCCGCCTGGGCCGGCTCGGCGATGATCTGCGAAGAATTCCGGCATTTCTGGGCCGGTGTCGAGCATGCCGATTCGATCGTCTTCAATCCGCACAAATGGCTGGGAGCGCAGTTCGATTGCTCGGCGCAGTTCGTGCGCAATCCCGACGACCTCGTCCGCACGCTGGCGATCAAGCCCGAATATCTGAAGACGCACGGCAAGGACGGCATCGTCAATTATTCTGAATGGTCGGTGCCGCTCGGCCGGCGTTTTCGTGCGCTGAAACTATGGTTCCTGCTGCGCGCCCATGGCCTTTCCGGCCTGCGCACCATGATCCGCAACCACGTCGCCTGGGCGGAAAATCTAGCCGCGCGGATTGCCGCCACGCCGGAGTTCGAACTCGTCACGGAGCCCATGCTGTCGCTATTCTCGTTCCGGCATATACCGGCAGGCGCGACCGACCTCGACGAGCACAATTTGCGCCTTATCAACGCGATCAATGATGACGGCCGCATCTATCTCACGCAGACGCGGGTCGACGGTCATTTTGCCATCCGTTTTCAGGTCGGCCAGTTCGAGGCCACCGAGCAGGATGTGGACACGGCCTATTCGGTTATCACCGAGATAGCGGCTTCGCTTCGGTGAGGGCACTTCCCAATTCGCCAGCTATGTTTTTGCGGCGTTTCGTTTTACCTTGATTATTGCCTCAAACGAAGATCGGAGAAGCAGCGTGTTCCTGTCGACGCGGCATTCGGAAATCATACAGTTGGCCAAGGATTCCGGCCGCGTTCTCGTCGACGATCTGGCGGCGCATTTCGGCGTGACGCCGCAGACCATACGCAAGGATCTCAACGATCTATGCGACCAGCGCCTGCTGAGCCGCATCCATGGCGGGGCGCTGTTTCCCTCCGGCATCGAGAACATGGAATATGAGGCCCGCCGCAAGATTGCGGCGGAGGAGAAAGACGCGATCGGGCGCGCAGCCGCCAAGCTGATCCCTGATAACGCTTCGCTCTTCATCAACATCGGCACGACGACGGAAGCCGTAAGCCAGGCGCTTCTGGATCATTCCGGCCTGATGGTCATTACCAATAACATCAATGTCGCCAACAGGATGCGCGTTTTTCCTGAGATCGAGGTCGTGATCGCCGGTGGCGTCGTGCGCGGCTCGGACGGCGGCGTCGTCGGCGAAGCGGCGGTGGATTTCATAAAGCAGTTCAAGGTTGACTACGCGGTCATCGGAGCGTCGGCAATCGACCACGACGGCGCTCTGTTGGATTTCGATTTCCGCGAGGTGAAGGTGGCGCAGGCGATCATCGCCAATGCGCGTCATGTCATCCTCGTCGCCGACGCGACCAAATTCGAACGCACGGCACCGGTGCGGATCGGGCATCTGTCGCAGGTCGATTCCTTCATCACGGATCGCTGCGACATCGAATCCGTGCGTTCGATTTGCCAGGAGTCGGAAGTCCAACTGATCGAGACCACGCGCTGATGCCGTCGCTATGTCTCCACCCATTTTCGTTGACATTCGTTTATCTTTCGAATTGATAGAAAATAGTTTCGCGCTTCGGAAAAGCGCGGAATGAAGAAGTTCGGGCCGTCGCTGTTCTCGGCGCCGAGACAAAGAGGGGGAGATGATGGCTGGATTGGTGCTGGCGATCGATCAGGGCACGACGTCGAGCCGTGCGATCGTTTTCGATGCGGCGATGAAGCCGATCGGCACCGGTCAACAGGAATTCACCCAGCATTTCCCGGCTTCGGGCTGGGTCGAGCATGATCCGGACGAGATCTGGCAAAGCGTGGTCAGCACCTGCAAGACGGCGCTCAGGAAGGCAAAATCCACTGCCGGCGACGTCTCGGCCATCGGTATCACCAATCAACGCGAAACCGTCGTGATATGGGAAAAGGCCACCGGCAAGCCGATCCACAATGCCATCGTCTGGCAGGACCGCCGCACTGCGCCGCTCTGCCAGAAGCTGAAGAAGCAGGGGCTTGAACCGCTTTTCTCGCGAAAGACGGGTTTGCTGCTCGACCCGTATTTCTCCGGCACCAAGATTGCCTGGATCCTCGACAACGTCAAAGGCGCGCGCCGGCGGGCCGAAAAGGGCGAATTGCTGGCGGGTACGATCGACAGTTTCCTGATCTGGCGGCTGACCGGCGGCAAGGTTCACGCGACGGACGCGACGAATGCCTCGCGCACGCTCGTCTACAACATCCGTTCCAACGAATGGGACGCCGAATTGCTGAAGATCCTGCGCATTCCGGCGGCACTTCTGCCGGAAGTGAAGGACTGCGCCGACGATTTCGGCGTCACCGACAAAAAGCTTTTCGGCGCGGAAATTCCGATTCTCGGCGTTGCCGGTGACCAGCAGGCGGCGACGATCGGCCAGGCGTGTTTCGAGCCCGGCATGATGAAGTCGACCTATGGTACCGGCTGCTTTGCGCTTCTGAATACCGGCGCTGACATGGTGCGTTCCAGGAACCGGCTGCTAACGACGATTGCCTATCGCCTCAATGGTGAGACGACCTACGCACTTGAAGGCTCGATCTTCGTGGCAGGCGCTGCCGTTCAGTGGCTGCGCGACGGCATCGGCGTCATCGGCAAGGCCGAGCATAGCGGCGTTCTGGCGGCGAAGGCCGACGATACGCAGAACGTCTATCTGGTGCCGGCCTTTGTCGGCCTTGGCGCACCGCATTGGGATGCCGAGGCACGCGGCGCGATATTCGGGCTTACGCGCAATTCCGGCCCGGCCGAATTCGCGCGCGCCGCACTCGAATCGGTGGCTTATCAGACGCGCGATCTGCTCGATGCGATGCGCAAGGACTGGAAGGGCGGTTCGAAGCAGACAGTGCTACGTGTCGACGGCGGCATGGTCGCCTCGGACTGGACCATGCAGCGGTTGGCCGACATCCTCGACGCACCGGTCGACCGGCCGACCATTCTGGAAACCACCGCGCTGGGCGCCGCATGGCTGGCCGGTTCGCGGGCAGGGGTGTGGCCCAAGGCCAAGGCCTTTGCCAAGTCGTGGGCGCTGGACCATCGCTTCAAGCCGCAGATGGACGAGACCGTGCGAGCAGCCAAGCTGAAGGGCTGGCGCAATGCGGTGAAGCGGACGTTGTCTCAGGATGGAACGGAATCACATAAAAAAGGCCCGCGCGGTTAGCGCGGGCCTGATTTTCGTGAAGGTCGATATTAATAGGGCGAATAGCACTGCTGACGCGGGCCGCCATAGGGCTGGAACGTGTTGTCATAAGCCCGATACGAACGGTAGCGGTTATAGCACCAACGCACATGGGCGTTGCCGCCACCGCGATATTCACGAACCGGCGGCGGTGCTGCTATCGCGCCACCGACGATTGCCCCGGTGATGAATGCGGCAGCCGGGAACCAGTAGCCGTTATATTCGCGGTAGCCGTGGCGATAGTTTCGATAGCCGCGATGCCCGCGATAGTAGCTGTAGTCGCCGCGGCGTTCGAAACGGCGTCCGTCACGGCGCCCATCGCGCCAGCCCCGACGGAAATCGCGCCTGTCGCCACGGAAGTGCCGTGCGGAAGGAATGGCCCTGCGGTAAGGGTCGTATTGTACCTGCTGCACGTCGGACTGCGTTGTCGCCGCCGGCGGCACATAGGCAGGTGCTGCGCTGGCTTCCGGTATGGCCGGCATAATCGCGAAGGACAATGCAAGCGCCGAAGCGCAAAGGCCTGAGAGAAATTTCTTCATGGTGATCTCCTCGCAAAGGGTGAATTTGTCCCTTGTGCCCCAAGCAACGTGCAAACGGCGCGATTGGTTCCAGCCGAATGCAAGTGATTGAAACGCAGTGATTTATGGCGCGCGATCGGGCCCGGCGCAAGAATGCCGCGAGCACGAAGTCGCGAGCGCGAACAAAGGCTGCTGGACAATGCTTTTTCCGGTTGACCGGCAGGGGCACTCTCCCTATGTTCCGCCGCAATTTCGAGGCGACTTTTGTGCGCTGCGAAAACACTCGTTGCGGCTTTCTGCCGCCCGCTCTGAAATCGATGCATACGGATAACGTGGGCATTTCCGGCTTGCCGGAGTTCGGGGCATTCGTTCTGACAGGGACACGGGTGATTGGTGAAGGGCTGGTAGCTCAGATGGTAGAGCACGGAACTTTTAATTCTGGGGTCATGGGTTCGAGTCCCATCCAGCCCACCAACACCAATATCAGCCTTTGATTTCGCAGGCTGCGTATCTCAGGAAAGAGCGCATTCCCTCATGGCTTGGGTCGGTGCGCGGGCATCGCACGCGGTCACTGGGTGTCGAGCATTTCGGCCAAACCGGGACGATCGCCGACCTCTACAGGCATTACGGGATTGACGCCGCAGGCATTCTGAAAGCTGCCGAGGTGCTCGTGCCCGGCAGGCCCATTCGGCATGCGTTCAATTAAGCTCAGCCCGACATACAAAAATCGAAATTGAAGTAGCTTAGCGTTCGCCTGCTATCCGTAATGCTGCTGCAATCTCCGCAGGTGCAAGGACGGTCAAAAAAGGCGCGACCGCGATGCGGATTTTATTGATCGAGGATGAGAAGGCACTAGCGGAAGCGCTTACGGGAGCGCTGCGTAAACAGGGCATCGTCATAGATCACACCATGCTGCTCGCAGATGCGATCGAGCTGTCACGCCAATACGTCTATGACGCAATTCTTTTGGACCGCCGCCTACCTGATGGCGACGGTCTCGGTTTCATCCCGAAGCTGAGACTGGCTGGCATCGATACGCCGATAATCGTTCTTACGGCACGAAACGAGCCCAAAGAGCGCGTTGAGGGTCTCGATGCCGGCGCGGACGATTATCTGGGCAAACCCTTTCTGATCGACGAGTTGATGGCCCGCCTGCGTGCGGTGCTGCGCAGGCCGGCAAGTCTGGCAGAACCAGAAATCACAGTCGGCCGGGTGACCGTCGATCCGCTGCATTTCAACGTGACCGTCAATTCCAGTCCGGTCGATATACCGCGAAGAGAACTTATGGTCCTTGCCGCGCTGGCAAAGCGGAGCGGAAAAACCGTTCTTCGCTCCACCTTGGAAGCTGCCGTCTACAACTATGAAGACGAGATCCAGTCGAACGCGCTCGACACCCATATTTCGCGCCTGCGCAAGAGGTTGCTCGAGGCCGGCGCCGGAGTGGCCATCCACAGCATAAGAGGCGTCGGATATCTCCTGAAGGAAGAGTGATGTCGGAAGGAAATACGTCGCTCAGGTGGAAGCTAAGCTGGCAGCTCAGCGTTACGTTCGTCGCGATTGTCGCGCTGTTGATTGTCGGCCTGGCGTTCTATGGGGCAACAGTCCTTTCCCCCAATCTGGTCCTTGAGAAGAAAGTCTCGCTGGCCATGGAGGATGCGATCGTCCTTGATCCCCAAGGGCGCCTCGAAATACGTGACACGCCGGGTCTTCGGTCCATCAGGAGCCAGACCGAGGGCTTGTGGTACGTCGTTGCGACTGCTCGTGGCGAGATGGTTTCCTACGGCGATATACCTGCGTCCTATGCGGATCTTGCACCCTTTGTGTACCGGTTTCATGAGGCCGACATCAGGGGAGCTGCCGACACAAGCGAAATCGCCTCGATCGAAACCGTCTATTCGGCTGCCGGCGAGGTAAGAATAATGCTTGGAAAGACGTCCGGAACGGATTGGGTCGTCCCCGTTCTTCTTGTCGAGCTGAAACCCATATACTTGCCTCTGCTCGGTCTTACGCTGCCTGCGATATTCCTGGCCGTACCCCGCATTGTCCAACGTTCGCTCAGTGGTGTGAATGATGTCGCCCGCAGGGCGGCGGCGATCGAACCGCGCAGCCGTGGCGCAAGACTTCCGACCAAAACTGTTCCTCGAGAAGTTGCCCCGCTGATTGTGGCGTTCAACGGAGCACTTGAGCGTCTTGACGCCGAATTCCAGAAGAGACAGCGCTTTCTGGTGGATGCTGCTCATGAGTTGCGCACGCCAATAGCGATCATGCAGATCAGAATCGAAGGCATGGCAGAGGGGCAGGACCGTCAGCGCCTTTTGAAAGATGTCGCGCGGTTGGGGGGAACCGCCGAACAGCTCCTCGATTTCGAGCGAAACGACCTGAATGAAGACCCCTTCGAAACGATCGACCTGGTCGACATCGCCAGGATGGCGGTTGCCGACCTCGCTCCCCTTGCAATCGCAGCCGGATACGAAATCTCGTTCCACAGCGACGCAGACAGGTTTGAGCGGCAGGGCAGTCCATCTGCAATGACGCGAGCTGTCAGCAATCTGGTTCGCAATGCCATTGATCACGCCGGCAATGCCGGCATGATCTCAATATCTGTCTCTGCGGATGGACACGTCGAAGTCGCGGATCAAGGACCGGGAATACCCTTTGACCAGCGGGAATTGGTGTTCGAGCCCTTTTATAGGGTTACCCCACGATCCACAGGCGCCGGGCTCGGACTGAGCCTTGTCCGGCAGATCGTCACCAACCACGGCGGCCAGGTTCTGCTTGATAGCGGGACGGCCGGAACGAAGCTGACAATCCAGATTTGATTAATCAGGGAGTGATGGAGCGGTCTGCGCCGTGAGTGTTGTAACCGGCTTCTTGCCGGATTTGTCGGTCCAGGTAGGTGGAGCACCGAACTTGTCCGCCACCATTCCGGCTATGCCGGGGGATCGCCCGAAAGCCTCACAGGCGGCATATTTCGGTTTGCCGCCAAGCATAGATTTCATTTTCTGACCCGAAGGTATCGATATCTGAAACCCGGAGGCGTCCTTGCCCGTGACAAGCATCCTGGAAAAATCATTTCCGAATGTAGTGGCCAGGCTGTAGGCGTCGCCAACTTCGGAGACCCTGGGATTGTTCGTGATGGAATTCGCTCCACGCGACCAGACGATCGCAGCGCGCTGGATACCATTACGATCGAGCGCCTCGGCCTCAACCGCGAGGCCTCCCAGGCCCATCGGCAGGCGAGGGATGCTGACCGGCAATACGGCGCCGCTGCCCAGCGTTACGGCTGTCGAAACGCCTGCCATCGTCTTATCAGTCGGCACCAGGTCGGCAACCACTGCTCGCACGGTCAAGTCGGCGGGCTGTCCCGTTGGCACGACCTGATACTTATCGCTCAGAGCAACACACATCGCCCGATCCAGAGCATTCGCCACCAGTGCCCGGTCTTCCCTCTGCTTTACCCGGGCAAAGGCGCCGGGCGAATATGAAGTCGGTGAAATACTGACGGTTTTCACGCCCGCCAAGGCCGGCCCATCCACGAAGGAGCGCGACTTGCCGAGCTTGCCTTTGACAGCACCAAGGCTGCCATAGGATGTCAACGTTCCCGCTTCCTTGAGCGGAACTGTGCTGCAGCCCGCCATGACCAGCGTCACGGGCAATGCGATGCATGCAATTTTCAATTGGGACAAGCAGATAGGGCCGATCGCCAGCTTGCGTGGCTCGGATATTGCGGTGCTGCACATATGTATCAGGCTTCCTGTGAACGATGTCTCGGAAGACCCTGTGAGTGCAACATTGCCGCATCATTACGGGCGGATGACCAGCGCCAAACGCTTCTCCAATTGCTGGTGGAGGATAAACATCGACCTCCGGCAGCTTCTCAATAGCGAAGCAGTCTTTCACCAGATGCCAGGGACCAGTCTCCACCGCACTCGACGGGAATAATCGTCGTATCCGGGAAGCTCGACCCGCAACAGGCGGTCTTCCCATGATGTGCGCAAGACAAGGATTGCCGCCGCCAGTGCAGCGGGAATGAGCGCCCAGAACGAACCCAGCGCAAGCGCCATGCCGAAGAACAACAACAACGCGGCGATATAGCCGGGATGACGCATGAAACGGTAGGGACCGGTATCAATCACGCGCTGATGCCGTTCGGACTGGATTCGAACACCCGGTTCGAAGAATGGATTCACCGCCTGCGCCCATGCCGTAACCGCGATGCCCGCCAGCACAGCGACATAGCCCGATAGCACCACCCAGGCCGGGACTGTCGACCAGTGGAACCGCCCGGCATCGAGCGCCGCAACCGGCAGAACCGCCACCATTGCCGGCAGGATGACTGCAAGCAGCGCCTTGTCCCAGCTTTTCGTGCCCGCCTGAAACCGGCTGCGTGCTCGGTAGATTATGGGATTGACGCGGGCGAGTACGAGGGCAGAAGCGCCAAAGCCCAAAATCAGAACTGCAAGGAATATCCATCCAGGCCACCAGGCGATCGTGCCGGCAGGCAGGAAGATCAGTCCAAGCAGTGCAAGAGGCAGGCCGATTGCATAGGCAACGGCCTTACTGCGCGACATCGCGCTAGGCTCCCGTGGAGTTTCGGTTTGTTCCATGTTGCTCACTCCTTCGCGAGGACTGTTTCCAGCGCAGCTTTGGTCGTCGCGGGAATGCGGATCGGTCGGACCTCAGGATCGCGGCTTCTGCGAGCGCCACTGCTTGAGCGCTGTCTCCATGGCCTGACGTATCGCTAGATAGAACTCGGCCATTTCGCCAAGGCGGTCCTGCGTAGGGCCTGAGGCGACGGAAGCGGCACCGCTCTTCAGGAGATCGGCGAGCGCGTCGAGCAAACGGTTCTGCTCGGTCAGCATGCCCTCGTAATTGTCGGACACTGTGTACGAGACGCGTTTGCTTCCGCGCTCGCCATGCCGTTGGGCGAGCATATAAGTTTCCAGCAATCGCGCGGCGACGCTTGCACTGCTCTTGCTGATCTCGAGGTCGGTCGTCATGCGGTCGAGGCCGACCGGCTCGGCGCAAAGCAGCAGATAACCGTAGAGGCGTGCTGCCGTCTGGGGCACACCCCAGGGGATCAGCAGTCGCGCCGCATCCTCGATGAAGCGTTGTTCTGTGGTCGTCAGGCGCTTGTTTGATATATTCGGCATATTCCGAATATATCGTATTGGGAGTGTATGTCCACTGAGCAACGCTTCTGCGACTGAGCTAAGGGGTTTGGGTAACCGGGACCGAAGCCCCGTGGGGAGCGCGCGTAGGCGTTATGCGTACGCCAAAAACCAATTGCGAAATAAAATCAGTCGATCTAGCTTATAACTGATTGCATAACACAATCAGACCGTACGGATGTCCCGTGTAGAGGAGAGATAGTGGTATGGCCAAACTCGTTTTCGGAATGAACCAGTCCCTGGACGGCTACGTCGACCATATGGCGTTTGCGCCAGGCCCCACGCTTTTCCGCCACTTCATCGAGGAGGCTCAGGGGCAGGCAGGCAGTGTCTATGGTCGCCAAATGTATGAGGTCATGCGTTACTGGGACGACGATCATTCAGAATGGGGGCCAGACGAACAAGCCTTTGCGGCGGCGTGGCGGAAACAGTCGAAATGGGTCGTCTCCCGCTCGCTGAAGTCAGTCGGCCCAAATGCCTGGCTTGTCGGGGATGATCTCGAGGGCGCGATCCGCGAGCTGAAAGCCGAGCGCGAGGGGGAGATCGAAGTTGCCGGCCCGGATTTGGCACACAGCCTCACCCAACTTGGCCTCATCGACGAGTATCGAATCTACCTGCATCCCGTCGTAGTTGGCCACGGCAAACGATATTTCGCCGGACCCCGACCGCCGCTCCGCCTGATGACACATGATCGAATTGGCGAGGATGTGATCAGGTTGACCTATGTTCCTGCCTGATCTCGCGACCCGCCGCATGGAAATGGCCGGTGAAGTCTGCTTTTGGTCGGGCAGCGGTGAACGCGTCAATCACGTTGCGCTATTCATATTCTCAAGACCGAGGCTCTGGCCGCGTAGGCGGATTGCGTCGCGGGAGGGTGGGGCGCCGAACATGCGGGCATACTCGCGGCTGAACTGCGAGGCGCTCTCATAGCCGACGCTGTAGGCAGTGCGCGTGGTGTCCGCGTTGACCACCATGAGCCGGCGCGCCTCCTGAAGCCGGAGGACCTTCTGGTATTGCAGCGGGCTGATCGCGGTAGCCGCCTTGAAGTGCCGGTGGAAGGACGCGGGGCTCATGCCGGCAATTTCGGCCAGCGCTTCTACGCGTATGGGTTCGTCGAAATGTGCCCGAATCCATGTGATCGCCTGCCTGATCTGCGACAGCCGGCTGTCGTCCTGGGCGATCTGGCGAAGAACGCCGCCCTGCGGACCTTGCAGGAGCCGGTACAGAATCTCGCGCTCGAGCATCGGCGCCAGCACCGGGGCATCCTCGGGCGCCTCCAGCAGGGCCAGAAGCCGGGACCAGGGATCGAGCAATTGCGGTGTGACCGGGCTGACCCCGAAGCCGGCAATCTGCCCGTCAGGCTGGGCCGGTAAATCGGCGACAAGCGAGGCGATCATGTCTCGGTCGAGCGCAAGGCTGGCGCAGACATAGGGGCTGTCGGCGTTTGCCTCGACGATCTGGCCCGAAACCGGCAATTCGAGTGAGGCAATGAAGTATGAAGCCGGATCGTACCGCAGCAGGCGATCGCCGATCATCACCTGCTTTGCCCCTTGCAGGACAAGACACATCATCGGCTGATAAACGGTCGACGTCGGGCATGTGACCGACCTCGCGACGAAGAGCGAGAGGCGCGGAAGGATTTGCGCTCGCCCAGTGTCGCCGGCGTGACGCTCGGCCAGACTGCACATTTTCATCAGTTGCTGCTGCATGGAACCATAATTGGTCCTTCTTCCCGGCCCAAACAAGCCGGTGCCGCCTTCCAATCGGACGGTTTGATAGAAATAGGCAAGAGATCGATACGATCGGGCGCAGCGCGCACGCGTCGCATTCCCAAATAAGGGCAACCAGACGTGCTGGCCGGCGTTGCGTCGACCGCTTCACGCCAAGGCGCTGTGGGCAAAAAACGAAGACATGGTCGGCGAACGCTTCTGACCATCACCGATCATAATCCACGACAGGAGTTTTTGATGAAAACCACCGGATATGCGGCAACCGACGCCAGCCTGCCCCTCGCACGCTATGAGTTTGCGCGCCGGGACCTGCGCGCAAACGACGTTTCGATAGAAATCCTCTATTGCGGTGTCTGCCACTCCGATCTTCACCAGGCGCGCAACGACTGGGGCGCGACGACCTATCCGATTGTACCCGGCCATGAGATCGTCGGCAGGGTGGTCGCGGTCGGCAAGGATGTCACCCGCTACAAGGCGGGCGATACCGTCGCCGTCGGCTGCATAGTCGACAGCTGCGGCAGATGCGACCAGTGCCTCAAGCATGAGGAACAGATGTGCCGCAACGTGGTAACGCAGACCTACAATGACCGCGACCGGATCACCGGCGAGCCCACCTATGGCGGCTATTCCAAGCATATCGTCGTGCGCGAGGAGTTCGTGCTGGCGATACCGGAGGGACTGGATATTGCCCGGGCGGCACCGCTGCTCTGCGCCGGCATCACGACCTATTCGCCGCTGCGCACCTGGAATGTCGGGCCGGGCAGCCGGGTCGGCGTCATCGGGCTCGGCGGGCTTGGCCACATGGCGGTCAAGCTGGCCATCGGGCTCGGCGCGGACGTGACCGTCATCAGCCGCACCGAAGCCAAGACCGCGGACGCGCTGGCACTCGGCGCCCATCGCGTGCTCGTCTCAGGGGATGATGCGGCGATGGCGGCGGCTGCCAATGCATTTGACCTGATCATCGACACCATTCCGGTGCGCCACGACCTGTCGCCCTATCTTCCGCTGCTCGATGTCGACGCGACCCTGGTGATCGTCGGTCAGCTCGGGCTGATCGATGAGCACAGCACGCTGCCGCTCCTGATGGGACGCCGCCGCATCTCGGGCTCGCCGATCGGCGGAATCGCGGAAACACAGGAGATGCTCAACTTCTGCGGCAGGATGAACATCCTTCCCGATTGCGAGATGATCGCCATTCAGGACATCAATGCAGCTTTCGAACGGGTGGAGCGTGCCGACGTGCGCTATCGGTTCGTCATCGACATGGCGTCGCTCGAAGCGGCTTGAGGTACCGACCCCCGGTCGGGTCGTCAGCGGCTGGGGCCATGTGACCAATGAACGCGAACAGGGCGCTTGTTGGTCACAAACCCTGTCTTTCCCACTCCGGTCGAGGGATATCGCGGGCTCAGCCGACCTGCGCGACGCAGGCAATATGTTCTTCCGATTTGATCAAGCGTATGGGCACGCCATACGCCTTGAAAAGCGTCTCCTCCGTCAGCATTTCCATGGTCTTTCCGATCGACGGCGGGTGATTTGGCGAGAGGATCAGGGTCTGGTCCGCCAGGCTGAATGCCTGATCGGGCGCGTGGGTGGTGAAGATGACGGCGAGACCGTTTTTCGCCAGCCGCCGCGTCAGCGAGAGGAAGCGGGCCTGATTGGCGAAATCGAGATGCGCGGTCGGCTCGTCGAGAATCATCAGTTTCGGAGCCTGAACCAGTACGCGCGCGATCTGCACCAGTTGCCGCTCTCCACCACTGATTTCGGTGTAGGCAGCATTGGCGAGATGGGCGATGCCGAGCGTCTCCAGGGCGTCGTCCACAAGAGCGTCGACGTCCTTGCCCGGTGTGTCGAACCATCCCAGATGCGGGGCACGGCCCATTTCGACGATGGTGCGCACGGAGAAGGCGAAAACCGTCTCGTCGCTTTGCGGGACCAGTGCCAGCCGTTTGGCGATTTCGGTGCGGGGAAGTGTCGAGATCGGTTCCTCGCCAAGCTTCACCGTCCCGGATGTCGATGGTGTCAGTCCGGCGAGGCAGCGAAGCAATGTCGACTTGCCGACGCCGTTTGGCCCGAGCACGCAGATGATCTCGCCAGCAGAGATTTTCAGGCTGAGATCGCTGAATGTCGGCTTGCTTCTGCCTGGATAGGTAAAGCCGATCTGCTCGGCGGCAAGGATCACGCCCATCCCAACCGTCCGCGTCCTAGCAGAAGAATGAAGACCGGCGCGCCGATCAATGCAGTGAGTATGCCGAGCGGAACTTCGGCTGCCGTCATGATACGGGCCAGATCGTCGATGATGAGCAGATAACAGGCTCCAAGCGACAAGGTGGCAGGAAGAAGCCGCCGGAAGTCCGGCCCGACGATAATCCGCGCAAGGTGCGGGATGACCAGCCCGACCCAGCCGATGATACCGCTGATGGAGACCGTCGAAGCGGCAATGAGGGTCGAAAAGAGAATGACGACGAGCCTCAGGCGATTGGCTTCGACACCCAGGATACGCGCCTGCTCATCGCCCATTGCAAGAATATTGATGCGCCAGCGCAGCAGCAGAAGCACGGTCGCGGACGGCACAACGACCGCCAGGACGGGAACCATGTCCGCCGTCGAGACCGACGACAGCGAGCCCAAGAGCCAGAACTCGATGACCGGGAGTTTCGAATTGGGGTCCGCAACGTATTTGAGGAGAGAGAGGAGGGCAGTGAACAGCGAACCGACGATGATGCCGCCCAGCACCAGGACGATCGTCGAATTCATCCGGTAAAGCCGGCTCATGGCAAAGCAGAACGCAACCGCTAGCATCCCGAAGACGAAAGCTGAGAATTGGGTCGCGTAACGCTGCCCGAAAAGGAGAATGGCGAGGGCCGCGCCGAAACCGGCGCCTGCCGAAACGCCTAGCGTAAATGGCGAAACGAGCGGGTTGCGAAAGACACCCTGATAGCACGCGCCGGAAATTGCCAGCCCGCCGCCGACGACCATGGCGGCCCCCACGCGCGGCAGCCTGACATCGAAAACGACGGATTCTACGACGGCCGGCCAGTCCGGCGTTATCGGCAATATCTGGGCCGCGATGACCTTGATCACCATCATTGGCGCAACGGGATAGCGCCCGATGAGAAACGAAAGCAGAAACAGCGCCACCGGAAGCAGGATCAGGAAGATCGTCAACAACCGGTTGGCTGGCGCGTGCTCAGCAGGAGGCATCGCCGGAGCCTAGTTCGGGCCGGTATAAGCCTGACCATAGAATTGCTGGTAATAGGCATCGACTTGCTTCTGCATGTCGATATCGGCGAACCGCTCGGGATAGAGCTTCTTGGCCATCCACAGTTCTCCCAGCGCGAAGGCCTCGGGCAGCGGATAGCCCCAGGGCTTCACATATTCCGGCGTGATGTAGATACGGTCGTTCTTGACCGCGTCGAGGTGCTGCCAGGCGGCGTTCTTGCGGATTTCGTCGGCCACCGGCGCGTAGCGGTCCTGCACGAAAATCACCTGCGGATTCCAGGCGAGCACGTCTTCCATCGATACCTTGGTCGCGCCGCGCACGCCGGCAGCGACATTGATGCCGCCGGAGCGCTTCGTGATCACACCGGTATATTTGCCGGAACCGTACGTGCTCATATCCGGGTTCGCCATATAGAGGCGCACGCGCTCCGTGTCGGGGATCGAAGCCACCCGTTCCTCCACCAGTTTGCGCTGCGCAAAGGCATAGTCGATCAGCCGGTCGGCCCGCTCGCTTTCGCCGACGATGTCGCCGATCAGTTTGATGCCGGTCTTCAGCCCTTCCGAATAGGCATAGTCGTCGTCATCAAAGGTCGGATTGAGCTTTGGCGCTTCGATGCCTTCGCCTTTCGACAGCGAAATGGCGACGACGGGCAGGCCGACCTTCGACAATTGCTCGATCATTTCTGGCGGCGCATAGTTCGTGACGAAGACCACGTCCGGCTTGAGCTGCAGGACCTCTTCGACATTCACCGTCGAAAGATCGCCGGGCATCGGCAGGTTGGCGAGCTGCGGGGCATATTTGTCGAGACCGGGAATGAGGCTCGGCCATTTGCGCAGAACCCCGACGATCTTGTCAGCGGCGCCAAGCTCGACAAGGAGGTCGAGCGTCTGGTGCTGCAGCACGACGATGCGCTCGACCTTGTCTGGAATGGTCACCGAGCGGTTGAGCTGGTCGGTGATGGTGCGGGTTTCCGCTGCTGACGCTTCGCCCGTCGCGATTGGAAGCGACCACAAGGCAAAGGCGGTGACGAGCGCCACAAAATTTCTGCGATGAAAAGACATTCCCATCCCCATGCTGTGAAATATCGACGAGGAGCCGAGGCGGCTCGATATATTTCTACGCATATAGCGTTGGGTCTTGCGCAGCAATGCCGTTCCGCACCAAGGATGCGTCGGATCTGCAACTTTCTATTGCTCCAGGTCAGGCACCCGCCGGCAAGGCTACCGGCTTGAAACCGAATTCCTGCAACAATTTCTGGCCGGGACCGGACATGATGAAAAGGGCGAAGGACAAGGCTGCCGGGCGGCAGTCATTGATGGCTGTAAGGCCATATTCGGGCACGACGTTCACCGCTGCCGGAATTTGGACAATCTCGACCTCGGGCACTTCTGCGGCGAGCCGCTGCATGCCTGTGAGATAACCGAGAAAGACGTCGGCTGTCCCAGCCGCCAATGCGTCAGCTACGGGGCCATAGGGGCCGGACGTTGCCACCGTTTCCGAGCCGCCGACCAGTTTCAGGGCCTTGGCGTCGAGGATGCGGAACGAGCCGGTCGCATGCTCTTCGAACCTACGAAAGATAGCCCAGGCATAATCGCCTGACGGGTCCTTGAGCGGCGTCGACGTTCCGATCTTGAGGGCAGGGTCAAGCAGTCGTTCGACGAAGTTTTCCGTCGTCACGCCGGCATCCCGGCGAACCAAAGCCGACATCGTGTTGCGGGCAAAGACGACCGGCGGCCCGGACAATCCCAGTTGGGCAAGGTGCGATGGATGGCCGAAATCGGCGGACAGAAACAGATCCGGCCGATCGCCGTCCTCGATGCGCTGCCGGAGCAGACCCGCTGGCCCATGCCTGACCTCGACGGCAATACCAGTCATTTCGGAAAAAGCAGAAACGAGTAAGGGCAGGACATAACGGAGGCTGCCCGCCGCATAAACGCGAATGGACGATTGATCGGATGATGTTTGCACGGCAGTCGCTTTCAAACTTTAACGTCACTATCCGCGCCGCAGAGCTGCGAGGATAGACTGATGATCGTTACTCGATACCCCCGGTCACGGCAAAGGCGCCGGCCACGCGACCGTCCTGCAGGCGCATAATTGCGGTCACGATCGAGCCGTAGGAACCTCGCCAGACACTATGGACGGCCTTGTGTGTGTCGGATGAAACGAGCGCTCGTCCGCTGAAGCTCGTGCCGATTCGCTGCATTTCGACCGGTTCTCCGTTGACATGAACCTTCACGCTGGCTGTGTCGGTCTCGATCGCTCCGACCGAATGCGCGTCGAGCGTGACGACTATCTCATCCTGGTTGCCCACATGGCGTGTCTCAGCGCGAAGCGTGATGACCAGCGGCTGCGTTTCGATGGCATCGAACCTTGCCCGGCTGGGAAAAATGTCGTCGGGGAGTTCCGGCGTCCGCGGCGGACGGGTCCGTCGCGCGGTCGATCGCTCGAAGTCCCCTGCAATCCGAAGCAACCTGGTATCGTCATAGGCCTTGCCCGCGAATGTAAGGCCAACCGGCATGCCGATGTCGGCCATCGTGCCCATCGGAACGGTGACGGTGGGAATGCCGAGATGCCGCGGCACGAGGTTTCCGTTGGCGACCCAGGTTCCATTGCGCCAGGCGAGGACCGCGGAAGCCTCGTTCACGTCCGCGTCGGCCGGTCCGACGTCGGCTGCGGCAGGAAAAACCACGGCGTCCAGCCCCTGTTCATCGAGCCAGTCCTCGAAATCGATGCGCCGCGTCGCCTCAAGGCCTTTCAGGCCGCGCTCCAGCCCAGGGACGTTCTCGAACGGCGTTACGCCGCGCTTTGCCCGTTCGACATAGTCTGCGAGATCGAAGTCGTCGCCATAGCGGTCCGGCAGCGTGCCGGGCGACTGCGGAAATATCTTCGCGCCGTCGACAGAGGCCAGGTTCGGGATCGCTGGATCGGCATTCGCCCGCAGAAAATCGTCCCATGCCCAGACGCACAGGTCCCAGATTTCGCGCTCGGCGAATTCTTCGGGAACCAGGCCGCGATCCACCATGGATTTCGCGCCGGGCCGGTCGCGCTCATAATTGGAGACGACGGGGAAGTCGACTTCCACCACCGTTGCGCCGAGCCGCCTCAGATCCGCTGCCGCCTGTTCCCACAGATCGAGGACGGAGGCGCGTGTTTCGATGGGAGCGTCAGCGTCGCTGTCGCGGCCGATATACATGCGTGGCACGCCGAGCCGCACGCCTTGCAATGATCCTTCCAGATTGAGATCGCTGTAGCGCGGTGGACGTATGGCCGAACTCGACGGCAAGTCGACCCATGGCTGCGCGCGCCAGAAATCGCCTCTGGTCGTATGATCGTCCTCGACAATCACGTCGAGCAACTCAAGCATATCCGGCATGCTTCGCGTGTGCGGAACAACCACATCCATTGTCGGAACGAGCGGCCAGTTGCCGCGCACCGAAATGACGCCCCTCGACGGCGTATAAGCCACCAGCGCGTTGTTGGATGCCGGCGCGCGGCCCGAAGACCATGTTTCCTCGCCCAACCCGAATGCCGCAAAGCTTGCAGCCGTCGCCGTGCCCGAACCGTTGGAAGACCCGGAAGCGAAGGCCGCCGTCAGGTAGTCGGCATTGTAGGGGCTTTCCGCCCGCCCATAGACGCCGCGCTGCATTCCGCCATTTGCCATCGGCGGCATGTTGGTGAGCCCGATGAAGACCGCTCCGCCCGCCCGCAGTCGCTCGATGGTGAAAGCATCCTCGTTGGCGACCAGATGTTCGAATGCAGGCGACCCGGCCGCTACCGTCAGGCCTGCGACCTTGTAGCTGTCCTTCGCGGTATATGGGATGCCGTCCAGCGGCCCCAGCGTGGCGCCGGATTTGCGACGCAGATCGGATGCGGCAGCTTCTTCGAACATATCGGGATTGAGGACAGGAACGGCGTTGAGGGCGATGCCGTGCCGGTCAAAATAGGCGATCCGCCGCAGATAGGCGCCGACCAGTTCCACACTGGTTACGGTCCCGGCATCGAGCGCCTGCCTGATTTGGTCGATGGTCGCTTCAACGATGTGGAGACCGTTATGCGTCATGG
The DNA here is from genome assembly GCF_003590645.1 of Mesorhizobium sp. DCY119. NCBI lineage: Bacteria > Pseudomonadati > Pseudomonadota > Alphaproteobacteria > Hyphomicrobiales > Phyllobacteriaceae > Mesorhizobium > Mesorhizobium sp. DCY119. The sequence goes on from NZ_CP031834.1 coordinate 2,855,577, forward strand.
GACTTTTTCCGAAGTTCTGGGGGGCAGCCGGTAATCGCCGGGAAAACTGGATCCGATAAATGATTTTGCTCAATCCTGCGGGCGGATATGACGATACTCTGAACATCGGGCGGCGTTTCGTATAGCCACGAACGGGAAAAGCAGTGGCCATTGGCACCGAGGCTTCTGCATTTCACCGGTCAAAACAGCACGAACGCCAAACCACTATCGAGAAAATTGGAGATCGCCATGTCAGCCAATATTCCTACGACCGCTTTGCCTTCCGGCGAGCTGGTTCCAGTGCTCGGGCAGGGCACATGGTTCATGGGCGAGGATCGCCGCAAATCCGGGCAGGAAGCCGATGCGCTGAGGCTTGGCATCGATCTTGGCATGACCTTGATCGACACCGCTGAAATGTACGCAAGCGGCGGCGCCGAAGAGGTTGTCGGCGAAGCGATCGCAGGCCGGCGCGACGAGGTGTTCCTGGTGAGCAAGGTGCTTCCCTCAAACGCTTCGCGGCGGGGAACGATTCTCGCCTGCGAACGCAGCCTCAAGCGGCTTCGCTCCGAAACGATCGACCTCTATTTGCTTCATTGGCGCGGCAGCTACGCGCTCGAAGAGACCATTGCTGCTTTCGACGATCTTATCCGGGCAGGGAATATCCGAAGCTGGGGCGTCAGCAATTTCGACACCGACGACATGGAGGAAATCGTCGCGCTATCCGGGGGCGACAAGGTCGCCAGTAACCAGATCCTGTACAATCTCGCGCGGCGCGGACCGGAATTCGATCTGATGCCGTGGTGCCGGGCCCGAAACATTCCGCTCATGGCCTATTCGCCGATCGAGCAGGGGCGGTTGCTGCGAAACGCGACACTTGCCGAAGTCGCAAAGGAGTACGGTGCGACGCCGGCCACCGTGGCGCTTGCCTGGGTGCTGAGCCATGATGGCGTCATCGCAATTCCGAAATCCAGCAATCCTGAACATTTGCGCGACAACAGGAAAGCGGCCGATCTCAAGCTGACGGCAGAACAACTGGCAAGGCTGGACCGGGCTTTCCCTGCGCCGGGACGCAAGACCGCGCTCGAGATGCTGTAGAGTTCGTCAGTCAATCACGGCTCGGCGTGATGGCAGCGGACGTAGGTGGCGTCCAGCAGCTGCGGTTCCGGGGCGGTCGTGCGGCAAAGCTCGGTCGCCAGCATGCAGCGCGGATGGTAGCTGCATCCTGTCGGCGGATCGATGGGGCTCGGCAGGTCGACCACCGCCGGAACGCGGTCGCGGTTCGGCCTTTCAAGGTCCGGCACTGTGTCGAGCAGGAAGCGTGTGTAAGGATGCTTCGGCCGCTCGAACAGGTCGTCGGTCGCGGCTTCTTCGACAATGCGCCCGAGATACATCACTGCGACGCGGTCAGAGACGTGGCGAACCGCTGCCAGATTGTGACTTATGAACAGATAAGTCAGTCCAAGTTCCCGCTGCAAGTCCTTGAGTAGGTTGAGAATTTGCGCCTGGACGGACACGTCGAGTGCCGAGGTCGGCTCGTCGCAGATGAGAAATTCCGGTTCCGCCGAAAGCGCCCGGGCGATTGAGATGCGCTGGCGCTGTCCGCCGGAGAATTCGTGCGGATAACGTGCAGCGTCCCGCCAGGACAAGCCAACGATCTCCAGCAATTCGCGCACCCTCAGATCGGTCTCGCCACCGGCCCGGCGCAATCCGAGGTGGCGGATCGGCTCGGCGATGATGTCGCCGACGCGCCAGCGTGGGTTCAGGCTGGCATAGGGGTCCTGAAATATCATCTGCGTGCGCACGCTGCCGTCACTGCCGCTCCCTGTCGCAAAGGAGAGGCTGCCGCGAGTCGGCTGGTAGAGCCCGACGACCAGACGCGCCAGCGTCGACTTCCCGCAGCCGGACTCGCCGACGATCGAAAAGGTCGTGCCGCGCGGGATGGCGAAGCTCAGGCCGTCGACCGCCTTCAAGGTTCGTTCCGGCTTGCGCATGACGGTTCGGTCAAACCATGACGGCGAGACGTCGAAATGGCAGGCTATGTCTTCCACACGCAGTGTCGGCTGTGCGAGCGCACCCATCACGCGGCCTCCACGGCTTCGGCCACAGCCAGCTTCCAGCAGGCGACCGAGCCTCGTCCATTCGGCAAGAGCCTGGGCAGATCGCTGCGGCAGCGCGCATCCGCGATTTCGCAGCGTGGATTGAACGCGCAACCGGCTGGCATGGAATTGAGGCGCGGCATGGCGCCATCGATCTGGGCCAGACGCTCGTGACGCGCAGCAAGGCTCGGAATCGAGCCGATCAGGCCGCGCGTGTAGGGATGCTGCGGCCGCTTGATTATGTCCTCGACCGGTCCGATTTCGACAATGCGTCCCGCATACATCACCGCCACACGATCGGCGGTTTCGGCGATCACGCCCATGTCATGGGTCACCAGCATGATGGCCGTGCCGCGTTCCCGGCAGATTCGCTTGAGCAGTGCCGTGATCTGCGCCTGGATGGAAACGTCGAGCGCCGTCGTCGGCTCGTCGGCGACGACAAGTTCCGGTTCGGCGGCGAGCGCGAGTGCGATCACCACACGCTGCCGCATCCCGCCCGAGAATTGATGCGGGTACTGGCCGACACGAAGCTCCGGCGAGGGGATGCCGACCTCGTTCAGGAGGTCGATGGCGCGCCTTGCAGCCTCATTCCGCGACAGCGGAAGGTGGCAGCGTATCGTTTCCACAAGCTGATCGCCCACGGTGAGGAGCGGGTTCAGCGATGTGAGCGGGTCTTGAAAGATCGCGCCGATGGTCTTGCCGCGCAGCGCCATCAATTGCCGCCTCGGCAGATTGTCGATGCGTTTGCCACTGACATGGATCTCGCCGCCCGCGATCCTGCCCGGCGGTTCGAGCAGGCCGATCACGGCAGCACCGGTCAGGGATTTTCCTGCTCCGGATTCACCGACGACACCCAGTATCTCGCCGCGCCTGATCGACAGGCTGACACCGCGAATTGCCGTCAACACGCCGCGCCGCGTCGGGAACTCGACGAGCAGATCGCGAATGCTGAGTACCGGCGGGTCGAGCGGGGGCTCATTTGGCGCAAACGCGGCGTTCATGGGGTCACTCCGTCTCGAACAAGGCGGCACCCTCGCGGGCGACGACTTTTCCGCGTTTCATCACCAGCGGACGAGGGCGGCGCGAGACGACCGCCTCGGCCAGTGTCTCGCCTTCGATCAACACAAGATCGGCGGCATCGCCGACAGCAAGGCCGTAATCCTGGCAGCCCATGACGGCAGCACCGCCGGTGGTCACCACCTCGACGGCGCGGCGAATTTCGTCGTCACGGTCGAGATCGTTGCGCATGCCGAGGAAGATCGCGCGCTCCAGCATGTCGGCATTGCCGTAGGGGCTCCAGCAGTCGCGAATCCCGTCCGAGCCGGAGCAGACCGTGATTCCGGCATCCAGGGTGCGGATCAGAGGCGGGCAGGGATAACCGGCCGGTCCCGTGGTCATGATCGCGATGCCTGCGTCAGCCAGTTCGTCGAGCAGATTGCCGATGGCAAGGTAGTCGTTGTGGCCGAGGCAGAAGGCATGGCTGACGGTCACCTTGCCGGCCATCGCGTGAGCGCGCGTACGGTCGATGATAAGGCGCATCGAGAACGCGCCAAGCTCGCCCAATTCATGCAGATGGATGTCGATCGGCTTTCCATGCTTTTCGGCGAGCGCGAAGACCACATCGAGATGGCCTTTCGGATCGAGGTCCATCGAGCAGGGATCGAGCCCGCCGACGACCTCGGCGCCGAGGCTCAACGCCTCGTCCATCAGTTCCTTCGTTCCCTGGCGGATAAGCATGCCGGACTGGGGGAAGGCGACGATTTCGAGGTCGATCACGTCAGCATATTTTTCGCGCGTCGCCATGACACCCAGCACGCCGTTCAGGCCGTGTTCGGTGTCGATGTCGACATGGCTGCGGATGTGCGTGGTGCCGTGTGACACCGAAAGCGCTACCTGCCGCGCCGATTGGCGCGCTGGGTTGAGGCCGAGCCGCGCCTTCGAGTTGCGCTCATTGGTGATCTTGTCGATCAGGGTGGAACCGACATTGTTGTGGTTCCAGGGCATGCCGAACAATGTCTTGTCGAGATGGGTGTGTGCCTCGACAAAACCTGGCAGGACGATCGCCCCCTTTCCGTCGATCGTTTCGACCTCAGAGGTGGTCGAAGTGGCCTGAGCGATGCGTCCATCAGCAATCGTCAGGTCAATTGCGGTTTCGCCCCAAGGCCGCACATTTTTCAGGATCAGTGTTTCGCTCATGGTCAGCCTCTTGGTCAGCGGAGTTTCGGGTTGAGGGCGTCACGCAGCCAGTCGCCGAGAAGGTTGACGGCGAGGATGATCAGGCTGAGTTGCAGCGCCGGGAACAGCACGACCCACCAGCTTCCGGAAAAGAAATACTGGTTGCCGATGCGGATCAGGGTGCCGAGCGAAGGCTGGGTTACCGGCATGCCGACACCGAGAAAGGAAAGGGTGGCTTCCGCCAGGATGGCGAGGCCGAGGTTTAGCGTTGCCGTCACCAGCACGGCGGTCATGACGTTGGGCAAGATGTGCGTGAGCATGATTCGCAGAGGTGGCAACCGCAGGATGCGGGCGGCCAGCACATATTCCTTGCGCGCTTCAACCATGGTCGAGGCGCGCACGATGCGGGCGTACTGAACCCATGAGGTGATGGCGATCGACGTGGTCAGGATGACCGGCGTGAAGGCGTCCCGCATCGAAACGGGCAGGAGTTCGCGGAAGATCGCGCTGACCAGGATGGCGACGAGCAGCGTCGGTATCGAGAGCACGAGATCGCCGATACGCATCAGCAGATTGTCGATCCGGCCGCCGACATAGCCCGAAGTCAGTCCGACCACGATGCCGATCATCACCGACACGATAACGCTGGCAAAGCCGATCATCAGCGAAATGCGCGAGCCGTAGAGAATAGCCGAAAAGATGTCGCGGCCTTGCACGTCGGTGCCGAGCACGTATGGCGCTTGGCCCTCAGCGGTCCAGATCGGCGGGAGTTCCGCCTTGTCGAGGTAGAGCTGCGTCAGGTCGTAGGGGTCCTGCGGCGAGAGCAGCGGTGCGGCGATGGCGGTCAGCGCAATGACGAGTAGCACGATCGCCGATATGACCGCCGAGGGGGTGCGCAGGAAGCCATAGACCAGATCGCCATCGAGAAAGGCCTTCAGGCGGGCAAGCCGAGGCACGGCCGGCATCTTCGCTGTCTGCTCAACGGACATTGCTGCCTCCCGCCGTCCCCGTCTGCCGCAGGCGCGGATCGACGGCTAGGTAGATGAAATCGACTATGGTGTTGAGCGTGATGAAGATGACCGAGACGATCATCAGATAGGCCGCCATGACGGGGATATCGATGAACATCACCGCCTGCACGAACAGCAATCCCATGCCGGGCCACTGGAATACGGTCTCGGTCACCAGGGCAAAAGCGATGAGGTCGCCGATCAGCATGCCGGTCATCGTCACCACCGGCATCATGCAGTTCCTCAAGGCATGGCGGAAATGCACGATGCGGTCGGGAAGGCCCCGGGCACGCGCGAATTTGACATAGTCGGTTCGCAGCACCTCCAGCATTTCGGCGGTAACCAGGCGCATGATGAAGGAGATCTGGAACAGCGCCAGCGATGTTGCGGGCATTATGAGTGCCAGCCTTCCCGATGGGGTGAGCAGGCCGGTCGACCACGTGCCGAACTGCACGACCTCGCCACGCCCGAAGGCCGGGAGCCAGCCGAGCTGCACCGAAAACACCAGGATCAGCACGATGCCGATGACGAAGGCCGGCACGGAAACGCCGACCATGGAGATCATGCGGGCAACGCGCGCCGCCGGGTTCTTCGGGTTGATCGCAGCAAAGACGCCTAGCGGCACGCCAATCGCCAGCGCCAGCACGGTCGAGACCATGACAAGCTCGAATGTCGCCGGAAAGCGTTCGGCGATGAGCGACATAACTTCACGCTGGTTGCGGAACGAGATGCCGAAATCGCCCTGCACCGCGCGGGTGACGAAGGAGAAGAACTGCATGACGACGGGCTGGTCGAGACCGAGGCGAAGCCGCAGCGCGACGCGTTCTTCCTGGCTTGCCTGTGCGTTGAGCATCAGCTGGACCGGGTCGCCCAGAAACTGGAAGATCATGAAGGCGATGAAGGCGACGACAAGCATGACAAGCGCTGCATTGCCGATGCGTTTGACGATGATGGCGAGCATGTCTGCCGTCTCCTGACGGGTTTCAATGAGGCCTGAACCGGGCTGACGCCCGGCTGATTTCGTCCGGCCCGGAGTGCCCGGGCCGGAGGCGGAAGATCACTTCATCTTGGTCAGCCAGTGGCGTGGCTTGTTGTCGGTCAACTGGACGAGGCTTTCGACTTTCGAGCCGGTCGCCCATGCCATGGGCTGCTGGTGCAGCGGCAGGAAGGCCACGTCGTCCTTGATCTTGGTCAGTGCCTCGCTCTGGAAATCCAGGCGCTTTTCGCGGTCGAGTTCCTTGCCGGCGGCATCGATCAGCGCATCGACCTCCGGATATTTCCATCCGCCCCAGTTGAACACACCAGACGTGCCCGTCTTGGAATGCACGACCTGCACGAGGATCGAGTAGCTGTCGATCATCGGCTCGTTGGCCCAGCCGAGTATGCCGACATCGAACTTGCCGCTCTCGAATTTCGCCGTCTGCAGGCTGGTCGGCGCAACGTCGAGCGTTGCCTTCAGCCCGACGCGGGCCCACATCGAGGAGACCGCCTGGCAGATCTCCTCCTCGTTGACGTAGCCGTCGTTCTCGCAAACGAAGGAGAAGGTGAAGCCGTTGGGATATCCTGCCTCCGCAAGCAGCTTCTTGGCGGCATCCGGGTCATAGGGCAGGCGCGAATCCAGCGCTTCCACGTAACCGGGAATGGCAGGGGCAACCATCGACCCGGTGTTGCGCGACAGGCCGCGCATCACCTTTTTCTGCAAGGCGTCGATGTCGATCGACTGGTACATCGCCTGGCGAACCTTGATGTCGTTCATCGGGTTCTTGTCGGTAACGTCGGATGCAATCGTCTTGTCGGTCCGGTTGAAGACGAAGAACACGGTCCGCAATTCATTGCTTGCCAGCACCTTGATGTCTGACGAAGCCTGCAGGCGCGGAATGTCCTGGAGGGGCGCGGAATTGGTGAAGTCGATCTCGCCCGACAGAAGGGCTGCAACGCGCGTTGCCGCCGAGGTGATCGGGGTGAAGACGATCTTGTCGATGTTGTGCCGCGGCTTGTCCCACCAGGCCTTGTTGACCTCGAATACGGTCTCGGCATCGGGCTTGCGCGATACGATCTTGAACGGGCCGGTGCCGTTGGCGTGGGCCGTGGCATAGCCTTCAACGCCCTTGCCGACATCCGTCGGAGCCTCGGCCTTGTTGGCGACCAGCCATTCCTTATCGAAGATGACGATGTTGGTGAGATCGTTGAGCAGCAGCGGGTAATTCGGCGTGGTGGTGATCTCGACCGTGAAGTCGTCGATCTTCTTTGCGCTCTGGTAAGCCGGCAGATTGCCTCGCAGAGGCGAGGCCGGGTCACTGACGCGCGTCAGCGAAGCGAGCACATCGTCGGCGGTGAATGGCGCGCCGTCATGAAAGGTGACGCCTTGGCGCAGATGAAAGCGCCAAAGCGTCGGAGACACGACTTCCCACGACGTGGCAAGCGCCGGCGCGATCTGCAGGTTGTCGTCGTAGCGCACCAGTCCTTCATAGACATGGTTGAGCACGGCGATGGTGAAGGTGTCTCCGTAGGAATACGGGTCGAGCGAGACGACGTCGCGCTGGGCACCCCACTTGAGAACATTTTCGGCGGCTGCCGAGAATGTGGTGAGCGTTAGCGCCGCGATGCAGGCAACGGACGTCTTCAAGAACGATTTCATTGCAGCCTCTCCATTGTTTTTTATCAAATCTGAATTTGCCGTCCAGATAGGCGTTCCCGTGGATTGCACTTAATTTGAGCTTGTTGTGATTATTTTTTATGCAATCTGTATCCACTTGATAAACGATAGTGTATACTGTTTAATGGCGCAAGAGAAAACATTTGGTATCGATCCTGTACGCAGATTGGGAACACGCCATGGTTGACACTGGCACCGGGTATTCGGATAAATCGCTGCACCATGACCTCACAGGAAATCACGCCGACCAAACGCGCGAGCCGCGCCGGCAATCTCGCAGACGGCGTCTATCAGGCGCTGAGACGAGCAATCATCGAACAGGCGATCGCACCGGGCACGAAGCTGCCGGAGGATTCGGTCGGCGAGAGTTTTGGCGTCAGCCGCACGGTCGTGCGCAGCGTGCTTGCCCGCTTGACTGTGGAGGGCCTCGTTTCGCAGCAGCCCAACAAGCGTGCGACGGTGGCCTCACCGAGCCTTGCGGAGGCGCGCGGCGTCTTTCAGGTGCGGCGCAGCCTGGAGCGGACGGTGATCGAGACGCTCGCCGGACGCATGACGCCCGCCATGACGGAAAAATTGCGGTCGCATGTTGCGGCGGAAGAACGGGCACAGGGACGCGACGGACCGGAGTCGATACGGCTCGCCGGCGAATTCCATACGCTGCTTGCGGATATGACGGGCAACGAGCTTCTCATTCGCTATGTCGCGGAAGTTGCATCGCGCTGTTCGCTGATCCTTGCCCTTTACGGCCGTCCGCATTCATCGGAATGCGCGGTCAACGAGCATCAGATGATCATCGACGCGCTTGTTCGCGGCGACGAGGAAACGGGCATCAGGATCATGGACGAGCACCTGACCGCCGTCGCGACACGAGGTCTCCTCGACCTGAAGCCGGCGCGCGAGCGCGAGCTGAAGGATTTGCTGGCGGATTACCGGCCGCTCGCCGCAAAGAGCTAAGCCAGCGCCTTTCCCCACAAGCTGAAGAGCGGCGCGCAAAAGCCGCCGCTTCTGCCATTCCGTTCTCATTCGACATTCGCACATGCGCTTACCCGCGCGTGGGCGTTGCGATTTTCTTGTCTCAACTTTCCTGAAAGCACGCTCATGACCAACAAGACCAGTTTCGATTTCGAACGAATGTCCGAACGCGAGAAGTACAAGCTTCTGATCGGCGCGGTGGTGCCGCGTCCGATCGCGCTGGTGACGACGGTGGATCTGAACGGGCGCGTCAATGCCGCTCCCATAAGCTTTTTCAACTGCCTGTCGGCCGAGCCCGCGATTCTTGCGCTCGGCGTGGAAAATCATGACGATATGTCCTTCAAGGACACCGCCTGGAACGTGCGTACGACCGGCGTCTTCACGGTCAATATCGTCTCCAGCACGATGCTCGACGCCATGAATGTCTGCGCGGTGCCGTTTTCATCGGATATCGATGAACTTGCCGAAGCCGGGCTGACGGCCATTCCCGGATCGAAGATCGCAGCGCCCCGCATCGCGGAATCGCCCGCCGCCTTCGAATGCCGCAACTATGTGACGCTCGGCGTCGGCAATTCGCGCGAGGTCATCCTCGGTGAGATTGTCGCGGCCCATATCCGCTCCGACATCGTCAATCCCCGGCTGCATGTCGATCCCGTCGGCTTGGACGCGATCGGCCGTATGGGCGGTCACGGCTATGCACTTTCTCGCGAAACCTTCGACCTTCCGACCATGAGCGTCTCACAATGGGAAGAACGCAAGCGCAAGCCCGCGGCCGAATAGGGAACGATGATGATGAGCGAAGGCAAGCGCACGCTGATGACCGCCGCCTGGGTGGTCGGCCATGACGACGGCCGCCATACGCTGCTGCCCGGCGGAGAGGTCGTCTATCAGGATGGCGAAATCCTCTTTGTCGGTCACGGCTTCGCCGGCGAAGTGGATGAACGGATCGACTGCGGGCAGGCTCTGATCGCTCCCGGCTTCATCGATCTCGACGCCTTGTCCGATCTCGATACGACGATCCTGTCTTTCGACAACCATCCGGCGTGGCGCAAGGGCCGCGTCTGGCCGAAATCCTATATGGAGGCCGGGCCTTATGAGATGTATTCGCTTGATGAGCTGGTGTTCCAGAAGCGCCATGCCTTTGCACGCCTGATCCGCAATGGCGTAACGACCGCTCTGCCGATTGCCTCGCTCTATTATCGCGAATGGGGCGAGACGGTGGAGGAGTTCGAAGGGGCGGCTGAAGCTGCCGCCGATCTTGGCCTGCGCGTCTATCTGGGCCCTGCCTATCGCACCGGCAATCCTGTCGTGGTGGAGGAGGGTAAGTTCGAACTGTTCTTCGACGAGCCGCGCGGACTGAAGGGGTTGGTCGACGCAATCTCCTTTTGTGAGCGGCTGGATGGCCGGCATGGCGGCCTTGTCCGCACCATGCTCGCGCCGGACCGTATCGAGACCTGCACCGCCGAACTGCTGAGACGCACTGCCGCCGCGGGCAGAGACCTGGGCGTGCCGGTGCGGTTGCACTGCTGCCAGGGCGGTTTCGAGCGCGAGACCGTGCGGCGACTGCACGGCATGACCTCGATCGAATGGCTGGATAGCCTGGATTTCCTCACCGAGAAGACCCTGCTGCCGCACGGCACCTTCGTCAGCCCATCGCGCTTCGTGCCGGAGCCGGGGCGCGATCTCGAAATTGTCGCCGAGGCCGGCTCGGTCATCGTGCATTGCCCGCTGGTCGCAGCCCGCTTCGGTGACGGGCTTGAAAGTTTCAGCAGCTACCGCGAGCGCGGCCTTCGCATCGGGCTTGGCACGGACACCTCTCCACCTGATATGCTGCTCAATCTGCAGATCGGCCTGATGATCTGCCGCTTTGTCGAGGGGAAGGCTGAGGCAGCCCGCGCCGAAGACTATTTCGATGCCGCCACCCTTGGCGGAGCGGATGCTCTTGGCAGATCCGATCTCGGCCGGCTCGCGCCAGGCTGTCGCGCCGACATGGTGGTCTGGGATCTGGCAAACCCCGATATCGGCCAGGTCATCGACCCGATCCAGACGCTCTTGATCTCGGCGTCGGGCCGCGATGCCCGAACCGTCATCATCGACGGTCGAATGGTCATGCGCGACCGGCATATTCCGGGGATGGATTTCGCTGCCGACGCCGTGCGGGCGCAACGCCAGTTCGAGGGGCTGGTCGCAAAATATCCCGACCGAACCTGGGCTCATCCTGCGGCTGAGGAAATCTTTTCGTCGGCTTACCGTATCGTCCGATCAACCGATGCAGCGCAAGGCTGAGCGCAGAAGGGCACTTTCCATGCGTATTCTTGTCGTCAATCCGAACACGACCGAGAGCATGACCGCGACGATCGCCGATGCAGCGCGGGCTATAGCCTCCGGCGGAAGCGAGATCGTTGCGGTCACGTCGCGCATGGGGCCGGTTTCGATCGAGGGATATTACGATGAAGCACTGGCCGTTCCCGGCATGCTGGCAGAAATCGCCTCGGGAGAACGTAACGGAGCAGACGCCGCCATCATCGCCTGTTTCGACGATACCGGCCTGGACGCCGCGCGAGCCATGGCAAACATGCCGGTGATCGGCATATGCGAAGCCGCACTAGTCACCGCTGCCTTTCTGGCCCCGCGCTTCTCTGTCGTGACCACGCTTGAGCGTTCGCGCATTCCGATCGAGCATCTCGTGCAGCGATACGGCATGGCGGGCAGGGTGCGCGTGCGTGCGGCCGACATTCCTGTTCTTTCGCTGGAGGATCCGGCCTCCGGTGCAAAGGCCAAGCTGACGGAGGAAATTCGCCGGGCGCTTGATGAGGACCGCGCCGAAGCTATCGTTCTGGGATGCGCCGGCATGGCGGACCTTGCACGAGCATTCCAGGCCGAGTTCGGCGTGCCTGTGATCGACGGGGTCAGTGCGGCCGTCAAGCAAGCCGAGGCGCTCGTCTCGCTGGGGCTCCAGACCAGCAAGCGTGGTGCCTATGCCCGCCCTGTCATCAAGCCTTATGTCGGCGCCCTGAGTTCTTTTGCGCCGCAAGTCCTCTAGTTTCCTAGTTTTCCGATCGATTGGTCTGTCCCGAGGCGACGATCTGCCACGCAGTCGTGATTGGAGACGACGCCTTCTGACGGCTATATGCAGCGCAAACGTAATTGTTGCGGGGAATCATGGCGTTGGATGTCAGCTATCTCAGTGCGGTCGGGGCAGGGGCGCTTTCGTTCCTGTCGCCCTGCGTGCTGCCGCTGGTGCCGCCTTACCTCTGCTATATGGCTGGCGTTTCGGTCGATGATTTTCGTGCCGAGGGTGGAAAGGTCGCGAAGTCGGCCACGCGAAACGCACTTCTGATAACGTCGGTCGCCTTCGTCCTGGGCTTTTCCACCGTATTCGTGGCGCTCGGCGCCGGCGCTTCGACGATCGGACGGCTTCTGCGCGTCTGGCAGGAGCCCTTGGCTATGGCCGCCGGCGTCCTCATCATCCTGATGGGGCTAAATTTTCTCGGCATTCTGAAAATCCCGTTGCTGTCGCGCGAGGCGCGCTTCCAGTCGGAAGGCAAGCCCGCCAGTACAGTCGCCGCGTACGCCATGGGACTCGCTTTCGCTTTCGGCTGGACGCCATGCATCGGGCCGGTGCTTGGACCGATCCTGACGCTTGCCGGTGGACGCGAGACGGTAAGCGAAGGGGCGCTGCTGCTGGCGGCCTATTCGCTCGGGCTCGGCATACCTTTCCTGCTGGCGGCGCTGTTTTCAGGGGCCTTCATGCGCTTTCTCGGCAAATTCCGCGTGCATCTTGGCCGCGTCGAGAAAGTCATCGGGGCGCTTCTGGTATTGGCCGGCGTGTTCTTCCTCACCGGCGGGGTCCAGAGCGCATCCTACTGGCTTCTGGAAACCTTTCCGACGCTCGGCAAGCTGGGCTGACGCATTGTAACTCTGCCAACGCATCGAATTTCAGCCGCATTGGAGCAGGAAGGAAGCAGTGCTAGAACTGCGACGAATCTTCCTGTTTCTTTCCGGAAATCGCCATGACCGCTAGATCCTGCCTGTCGATCATCCTTGCCGCCGGCGAGGGCACGCGCATGAAAAGCGCCTCCCCCAAGGTGCTTCACAAGATAGCCGGCCTGCCGATGGTCGCCCATGTCGCCAACGCTGCAAAGGCCGCCGGCGCCGGCGATCTCGCTCTGGTTGTCGGCTTCGGGGCCGAGCAGATGCGGGAGGCCGCAGCCTCCTTCGCGCCGGGCACCGAGACCTTCGTGCAGGAGGAACGGCTCGGTACGGCGCATGCGGTGCTTGCCGCGCGAAAGGCGATCGCGCGCGGCTATGACGATATCCTCGTGCTGTTCGGCGATACGCCACTGCTGGAGGCGGATTCGCTTTCTGCCGCACGGACGAAACTCGGGGAAGGCGCTGCTGTGGTCGTCATCGGCTTTCGCCCGCCCGATCCTTCCGGCTATGGCCGCCTGATCGAAAAGAACGGCAAGCTAGTCGCGATCCGGGAAGACAAGGATTGCAGCGACGAAGAGCGCAAGATCGGCTTCTGCAATGCCGGCATCATGGCCATTTCGGGTGCGCACGCGCTGAAACTGCTCGACGCCGTCGGCAACAAGAATGCCAAAAGCGAGTATTACCTCACTGACATCGTGGAAATCGCCGATGCAGCCGGCCTGGCAGTGGTGGCGACCGAAGCCAGCTTCGAGAGCGTGCTCGGCATCAACAACCGCGCCGAACTCGCCGAGGCAGAAGCCATCTGGCAGAAGCGCAAGCGCCGCGAAATGATGCTTTCCGGCGTGACCATGATTGCGCCCGAGACAGTCTTCTTCTCGCACGATACGGAAATCGGCGCGGAAACCATCATCGAGCCGAGTGTCTTTTTCGGCCCCGGCGTGAAGGTTGCGTCAAACGCCAAGATCCATGCCTTCAGCCACATCGAAGGGGCTCTTATTGGCCCCAGCGCCGATGTCGGACCGTTCGCGCGACTGCGGCCAGGCGCCGATCTCAGGGAAAAGGCCAAGGTCGGCAATTTCTGCGAGGTCAAGAAGGCGACGATCGAGGCCGGCGCGAAGGTCAATCACCTCACCTATATCGGCGATGCCCGCGTCGGGCAGGGCGCCAATATCGGGGCGGGCACCATCACCTGCAATTACGACGGCTACTCGAAATTCTTTACCGATATCGGCCCCGGCGCCTTCATCGGCTCGAACTCCTCGCTCGTTGCGCCGATCACCATCGGCGAGCGCGCCTATGTCGCATCCGGCAGCGTCATCACCGAGGATGTGCCGGCCGACGCCTTGGCATTCGGGCGGGCGCGGCAGAAGACCTTGCCGGACAAGGCACGCGAATTGCGCGAACGCCGCGCCAATGCAGCGAAAAAGTAACCCGAAGCGGTTATTCGAAGCGCATGCGCTGGACGCTGTGGAGGTCATCCTCCATAGCCATAAAGCTGATACCAAAGGATACGGAATGTGACTTCCGCGCGGCCGCCACACTGACTAGATAGCGGCAGGGGAAGTTTGCGGGAACAGGGGCAACCGGACCATGTGCGGAATTGTTGGGATCGTCGGCCGGACATCGGTAGCGCCGCTTATCGTCGACGCATTGAAGCGGCTTGAATATCGCGGCTATGACTCGGCGGGCGTAGCGACCGTCGAAGGCGGCCAGCTTGGCCGCCGCCGCGCCGAAGGAAAGCTCGTCAATCTCGAGCAGAGGCTCAAGGCGGAGCCGCTCGACGGCAATATCGGCATTGGTCATACGCGCTGGGCCACCCACGGCGTGCCGAACGAGACCAACGCGCATCCGCATTTCTCAAATGGTGTCGCCGTCGTCCACAATGGCATCATCGAGAATTTTGCCGAATTGCGGAACGAGCTGAAGGCTGACGGCTACGAATTCGTTTCCCAGACGGACACCGAAGTCGTGGCGCATCTCGTCTCGCGCGAACTGGCGCGGGGCGCTGATTCCGTCAAAGCCGCCCATAACGCGCTGAAGCGCCTTGAAGGCGCATTCGCGCTGGCGATCATGTTCCAGGGCGACGACAACCTGATCGTCGGCGCTCGCAACGGCCCGCCGCTGGCGGTCGGACATGGCGAGGGCGAGATGTATCTCGGCTCCGACGCCATCGCGCTCGCTCCCTTCACCAATTCGATCACCTATCTCGAGGATGGCGACTGGGCGGTCGTGCGCCGCAACGAGGTCGGTATCTTCGACATGGACGGCAATGCGGTCGAGCGTCGGCGGCAGCAGTCGCTCAGCACGAGCTTCATGGTCGACAAGGGCAACCGCCGCCATTTCATGGAAAAGGAAATCCATGAGCAGCCGGAAGTCATTTCGCACACGCTGGCGCATTACGTCGATTTCACCGACGGCATTTCGAAGCCGATGGATCTGCCGTTCGATTTCGCAAAGCTCGACCGCCTGGCGATTTCGGCTTGCGGCACGGCCTATCTCAGTGGGCTGATCGGCAAATACTGGTTCGAGCGTATCGCCCGCCTGCCGGTCGATATCGATGTCGCATCGGAATTCCGCTACCGCGAAATGCCGATCTCGAAGAACAGCGCCGCCTTCTTCATCTCGCAGTCGGGTGAAACCGCCGACACGCTGGCCTCGCTGCGCTACTGCCGCAAGGCCGGCATTCCCATCGGGGCCATCGTCAATGTCCGCGAATCCACCATCGCGCGCGAATCCGACGTGATCTTGCCGACCCTTGCCGGACCTGAAATCGGCGTTGCCTCGACGAAGGCATTTACATGCCAGCTTTCGGTTCTTGCATCGCTTGCCGTGCGTGCAGGCGTAGCGCGCGGGACGATCTCGCGCGAGCAGGAAAAGACGCTGGTGCGCGAACTGTCCGAAGCGCCGCGTTTCGCCAACCATGTGCTCAAGCTCGAGGAGCAGATCGAAAAGATCGCGCGGGAACTTTCGCGCTACAAGCATGTGCTCTATCTCGGCCGCGACACCAACTATCCGCTCGCCATGGAAGGCGCGCTGAAGCTCAAGGAAATTTCCTACATTCACGCCGAGGGCTACGCCGCCGGCGAGTTGAAGCACGGGCCGATCGCGCTGATAGACGAGAACATGCCGGTCATCGTCATCGCCCCGCATGACCGCATTTTCGAGAAAACCGTGTCGAACATGCAGGAAGTCGCTGCACGCGGCGGCAAGATCATCCTGATCACCGACCAGAAGGGCGCCGATCAGGCCGCGATGAAGACGATGGAAACGATCATTCTGCCCGATATGCCGGAGATCATCACGCCGATCGTCTATGCGTTGCCAATCCAGATGCTCGCCTACTACACGGCTGTCTTCATGGGCACGGATGTCGATCAGCCGCGCAATCTGGCAAAGTCGGTTACCGTCGAATAACGAAAACGCCGCTTCCGGTTGGCGATGTCGATCTTGGCATCTGCAGCATCACTGCTGCTGACAAAACCGTGTCCGGCAAATCGTAAAAACGATTCCCACCACTCGGGGTGATGGTCTAAGACTATCGAGGGGGCGCTGCGGGTATGCGGCGCGACGCTGTCTCAGCTGAAAATCGGAAGCGCTGCATGGGTCGTCTGCGAAACTATTTCCTCACCGGCTTCATCGTGACGGCGCCGCTGGCGATCACGGCCTATCTGGCATGGTCGTTCGTTGGCTGGGTCGATTCCTGGGTAAAGCCCTACATTCCGTATCGCTACAATCCCGATCACTATCTGCCGTTCGCCGTGCCGGGCTTCGGGCTCATCGTGGCACTGCTGCTGATTACCCTTGTCGGGTTCCTGACCGCGAATTTCATCGGCCGTTCGATCGTGTCGCTGGGCGAGCGGGTTCTGGGTCGGATGCCGCTTATCCGTAGTATTTACAGTAGCTTGAAGCAGATTTTTGAGACGGTTCTTTCGAACAAGAACGAGATGTTCCGCACCGTTGGAATGGTCGAGTACCCCCGCAAGGACGTGTGGTCGATCGTCTTCGTCGCCGGCGAGAAACGCACCGAGATCAATGACAAGCTCGACCAGAATGACGACCCGCTGATTGCCGTCTTCATGCCATGCACGCCCAATCCTACGACCGGGTTCCTGATGTATGTGCCAAAATCCCAGGTTATCGTCCTCGACATGAGCATCGAGGACGGGGCAAAGCTCATCGTTTCCGCGGGACTGGTGACGCCCGACATGAGCAAGAAAATGGTCAAGATTAAAGGCAAGAAGGTCGTATCGATAGCCAATCCGACCCTTGAGGAAGTCGCTCAGCCAGCTCTCAACAGCCGCACCGCCTCGTCGCGCCCGAACAAATAGAGCAGCATCCGTATCGCCTGGCCGCGTGGCGATTTGAGGTCCGGATCGCGCGTCAGCAGCAGGCGGGCGTCATCGCGGGCGATTTCCAGCAGATCGGCATGCGTCTCGATGCGCGCCACCTGAAAGCCCGGCGTGCCGGACTGGCGCGTGCCCAGCAGCTCGCCTTCGCCGCGCAGTTTCAGATCCTCTTCCGATATGCGGAAGCCGTCCTCCGTCTCGCGCATGACCGAAAGGCGGCGTTTTGCGGTTTCGCCGAGCGGGTCCTTGTAGAGCAGCACGCAGGTCGAAGCCTTGGCGCCGCGCCCGACACGCCCGCGCAACTGGTGAAGCTGGGCGAGGCCAAAGCGCTCGGCATGTTCGATGACGATGATCGTCGCATCCGGCACGTCGACGCCGACCTCGATTACCGTGGTGGCGATCAGGATGCGCGTCTCGCCCTCCTTGAAGGCGCGCATCGCCTCATCCTTTTCCGCGCCCTTCATGCGGCCATGGACGAGGCCGATCGCATCACCGAAAACCGGCTTCAGCGAGGCAAAGCGATCTTCCGCCGACATTAGTTTGATCTCTTCGGATTCTTCCACAAGTGGGCAGATCCAATAGACTTTCTGGCCGTCGGCTACCGCATCGCGCATGCGGCCGACCAGTTCGTCGAGCCGTTCCAGCGGCAGCGTAACGGTGCGTATCGGCTGGCGGCCGGCCGGTTTTTCGGTCAAGCGTG
Organism: Mesorhizobium sp. DCY119; assembly: GCF_003590645.1. NCBI lineage: Bacteria > Pseudomonadati > Pseudomonadota > Alphaproteobacteria > Hyphomicrobiales > Phyllobacteriaceae > Mesorhizobium > Mesorhizobium sp. DCY119. Next base: position 2,873,444 of record NZ_CP031834.1, read on the forward strand.
AGACATCCATGTCACCGAAGGCGGACAGAACCAGCGTGCGCGGTATCGGCGTTGCCGTCATTACCAGCATGTCGGGCGCATCGCCCTTGGCGGTGATTGCCAGCCGCTGGTGCACGCCAAAGCGGTGCTGTTCGTCGACCACGACCAGCGCAAGATCGCGGAACTGCACGGTTTCCTGGAACAGCGCATGGGTGCCGACGACGAGATTGATCGCGCCGTTTTCCAGTCCGGCGAGGATTTCTGCGCGCTCGCGACCCTTTTCTCTCCCCGTGAGCACGGCAACGCGCAGGCCCATCTTTTCGACCAGCGGCGCGATGGTGGCAAAATGCTGGCGCGCGAGGATTTCCGTCGGTGCCATCAGGGCGGCCTGTCCGCCGGCCTCGACGGCGCGCGCCATGGCAAGCAGCGCCACTACCGTCTTGCCGGAGCCGACATCGCCCTGCAGCAGGCGCAACATGCGCTCGGGTTTTTGCAGGTCGGCATCGATCTCGGCCAGCGCCTGCGTCTGCGATTGCGTCAGCGCATAGGGCAGGGCGTTTCGCAACGCCGCGATCAGCCGGCCGTCGCCCGCAAGGGGCCGGCCGGAAAGCCGCCGCACCGTCGCGCGCACCAGCGCCAGCGAAATCTGCCCTGCCAGGAACTCGTCATAGGCGAGCCGGCGCCAGGCTGCGCTGTCTGGCAGGACATCGATTGGATCGGCGGGGTTGTGGATGCGGCTCAACGCCTCGCCAAAGGCGGGAAAGCTTTGCCGGCGCATGACATCCGGGTCGAGCCATTCGGGTAGCGCCGGCACCCGCTCAAGCGCCTGGCCAATGGCGCGGCGCAGCACTTTTCCCGACAGTCCGGCCGTTAGCGGGTAGACCGGCTCGACCAGCGGCAGGCTTTCGGTATCGCCGGCGCGTGCGATATGGTCGGGATGGACCATGCTCGGCCGGCCGTTGAACCATTCCATGCGGCCGCTGACGACGACATCCTCGCCGACCGGCATCGCCTTTTCGAGCCAGCCGGTGTTGGCATGGAAGAATGTCAGCGCGATCTCGCCGGTGTCGTCGAAGGCGTAGACCCTATACGGCACGGATTTGTGGCCGCGTGGCGGCGGCTGGTGCCGGTCGATGCGCACTTCCAGCGTCACGATCGCGCCGGAGGGCGCCAAAGCGATTCCGGGTCGGTTGCGCCGGTCGATCACCGAATGCGGCAGCGTGAAGATCAGGTCACCGGCGCGGGCATCGCGATCCGAAATATCGGCGGGCACGACCTTCTTGATCAGTTCGGCAACCTTCGGCCCAACACCGGCAAGCGACGTGATGGAAACGAAGAGCGGGTCGAGACTATTGGGACGCACGGCTTTAGGCTCCCGACGATTGGGAGGGTTGGAGCGCAGGTCCGGAACGGGCGAAATTTGTCAGCATGATTTCCACCAGCCGACTCTTAGGCACTGCGAGAGCGGTTGCAAGGCTGACAGGCAGCGTCATCCACGCTATATGCGCCGCTCGGCAATCAGGAATGCGAAACAATGACAGGCATGACGCGATCAAGTGACGGGCTCGATGCGCGCCGGCGCAAGCTTCTGTTCCGTTCGTGGCATCGCGGCATGCGCGAGATGGACCTGATTCTCGGCGCTTTCGCCGATACCACCATCCATGCCTTGTCCGATTCCGAACTCGACGCATATGACGCGGTGCTGGAACTGCAGGACGCCGACCTGTTGTCTTGGATCACCGGCGAGCAGACCATTCCGCCGGAACACGACACGGCGATGTTTCGCAAGATACTGGCATCGCGCCAGGCCATGAGTTTCTGAGAATGAGCCTGATCAAGAAAATCGGCCTACCCAAGGGCGGCACCGGCCAGTTCATCGTCGATGGCATCGCCGACGGCTATGAAGCCTTCGCGCTTGCGCAGGCGGTTGCCGAGACCGCCCCCGATGCGCCGGTGATCTTCGTTGCCCGCGACGGCCAGCGCCTACCGGCAATCGTCGAGGCGCTTGCCTTTGCCGCTCCCGAACTGCCGGTGCTGGAATTCCCGGCATGGGATTGTTTGCCTTACGACCGCGTCTCGCCCGGAGCAGACGCCGCCGCCCGCCGCCTCGACGCCATGGCGGCAATGACCGCGCTGGCGAAGAAGCCGCACCGCGCCGTCATCCTCACCACCGCCAACGCGCTTCTGCAGCGCATTCCGCCAGCTGCCGCAATCGAGGCGCAGACATTCCACGCCAGGTCCGGCAACCAGATCAACATGAACGCGCTCATTTCGCGGCTCGAGAATTCCGGATTCGACCGTGTCGCCACGGTGCGCGATGTCGGCGAATTCGCCGTGCGCGGCGGCATTCTCGATCTCTTCGCGCCGGGCTCGACCGAGGCGCTGCGGCTCGATTTCTTCGGCGACACGCTGGAATCGATCCGCGCCTTCGACGTCGCCACCCAGCGCACCACCGGCCAGCGCAAGGCGCTGACGCTTCAGCCGATGAGCGAGGTGGCGCTGACGCCCGAGGCGATCAGCCGCTTCCGCCGCTCCTATATCGAGGCGTTCGGCGCACCGGCGCGCGATGACGGGCTTTATGCTGCCATCAGTGAGGGCAGGCGCTTCGCCGGCATGGAGCACTGGCTGCCCTTCTTCTACGAGCGGCTGGAGACGATTTTCGACTACCTGCCGACCGCGCCTTTCGTGTTCGACCATCTCGCCCGCGAGGCGCTTGTCGAGCGCCATACGCTGATCGTCGACTATTACGAGTCCCGCAGGCAACAGGCGGACGGCGCGCTGAAGGATGCCGTGCCCTACAAGCCGGTACCGCCGGCCCGGATGTATCTCTCGCCCGACGACGTGACGGCAGCGCTGGCAGACCACGCCGCGATCGAATTCACGCCCTTCGACACGCCCGACACCGGCGGCCGCAAGCTGCTGCATGGCGGCTCGAAGGCCGGTCACAGTTTCGAGCTCGAACGCGCCGATCCCAACGCCAATGTCTTCGAGGCGGCGGTCAAATATATCGGCGACGTGCGCGCCGCCAAGCGCCGCGTCGTCATTGCCGGCTGGACGGAAGGTTCTCTCGACCGGCTCGGCCAGATTCTTGCCGAGCACCACCTCGGCAATCTGACGCCTGTCGCCACCCTGGCGGATGTCGAGAAGCTGACAGCGGGGCAGGCGGGTCTTGCCGTGCTGCCGCTCGAATCCGGCTTCGAGACGGACGGGTTCGTCGTCGTCGCCGAACAGGATATTTTGGGCGACCGCCTGGTGCGGCGCTCGAAGAAGCGCAAGCGCGCCTCCGATTTCATCGCCGAAGCCGCCTCGCTCTCGGCCGGCGATATCGTCGTTCATGCCGATCACGGCATTGGCCGCTTCGTCGGCCTGCGCACCATCGAGGCGGTCGGCGCACCGCATGACTGCCTCGAAATCCACTATGCCGGCGACGATCGCCTGTTCCTGCCGGTCGAAAACATCGAGCTCCTGTCGCGCTTCGGCTCGGATTCGGCGGAAGCCCCGCTCGACAAGCTCGGCGGCGGTGCATGGCAGTCGCGCAAGGCTAGGCTCAAGCGCCGGCTGCTCGAAATGGCCGGCCAGCTCATCCAGATCGCCGCCGAACGCCAGATGCGCGCGGCCCCCGCGCTCAACCCACCGGACGGGCTCTATGGCGAGTTCGCCGCGCGCTTCCCCTATGAGGAGACCGACGACCAGCAGCGCGCCATCGATTCCGTCATGGACGATCTTGGCGCCGGCCGCCCGATGGACCGGCTGATCTGCGGCGATGTCGGCTTCGGCAAGACCGAAGTGGCGCTGCGCGCCGCCTTCATTGCCGCGATGGAAGGGTTTCAGGTTGCCGTCGTCGTGCCGACCACGCTTCTGTCGCGCCAGCATTTCAAGACGTTCACCCAGCGCTTTGCCGGCCTGCCGCTGGTCGTGCGCCAGGCGTCGCGGCTGGTTGGCGCAAAGGAACTGGCCGAGACCAAGAAGGGGCTCGCCGAAGGAACGGTCGATATCGTCGTCGGCACCCACGCGCTGCTCGGCGCATCGATCTCCTTCAAGAATCTCGGCCTGCTGATCATCGACGAGGAGCAGCACTTTGGCGTCAAGCACAAGGAGCGGCTGAAGGAGCTCAAGAGCGATGTGCATGTGCTGACGCTGTCGGCAACGCCGATCCCGCGCACGCTGCAACTGGCGCTGACCGGCGTGCGCGAACTGTCGCTGATCGCCACGCCGCCGGTCGACCGCATGGCGGTGCGCACCTTCATCTCGCCCTTCGACCCGCTTGTCATCCGCGAGACGCTGCTGCGCGAACGCTACCGCGGCGGCCAGAGCTTTTATGTCGTGCCGCGCATCTCGGACCTCACTGAAATCAAGCAGTTCCTGCAGGAATCTGTTCCGGAACTTAAGGTCGCGACCGCCCACGGCCAGATGCCGCCGGGCGAGCTCGACGACATCATGAACGCATTCTATGACGGCCAGTACGACGTTCTGCTTTCAACGACCATCGTCGAATCCGGCCTCGATATTCCGACGGCCAACACGCTGATCGTGCACCGCGCCGACATGTTCGGCCTGGCCCAGCTCTATCAGCTGCGCGGTCGCGTCGGCCGCTCGAAAGTGCGTGCTTATGCGCTGTTCACGCTGCCGGCCAATCGCAAGCTCACCGACACCGCCGACCGCCGCCTGAAAGTCCTGCAATCGCTCGACACGCTCGGCGCCGGCTTCCAGCTGGCCAGCCACGATCTCGACATTCGCGGTGCAGGCAATCTTCTGGGCGAGGAACAGTCCGGCCACATCAAGGAGGTCGGCTTCGAGCTCTACCAGCAGATGCTGGAGGAGGCGGTCGCCGAAATCCGCGGCACCGGCGAGGTCATCGACGGCGGCTGGTCGCCGCAGATCACGGTCGGCACGGCAGTCATGATCCCCGAATCCTATGTGCCGGACCTGCAATTGCGCCTGGCGCTCTATCGCCGCCTGGCCGATCTCGATTCGCCCGAAGAAATCGACGGTTTCGCCGCCGAGCTCATCGACCGCTTTGGCCCGCTGCCGGAAGAGGTCCAGCATCTGTTGAAGATCGTCTTCATCAAGGCGCTGTGCCGCAAGGCCAATGTCGAAAAGCTCGACGCCGGGCCGAAGGGCGTGGTCATCCACTTCCGCAAGCGCGAGTTTTCCAACCCGGCGGGTCTGGTCAAGTACATCTCGGAGCAGGGGTCGCTCGCCAAGATCAGGCCGGACCAGAGCGTCGTCTTCATCCGCGACTGGCCCAACGCCGAAAAGCGCCTCGCTGGCTCGGCAGTGGTGATGACGCAACTGGCGCGGCTGGTGGAGAAGGCGGCCTAGGCGTTTGGCAGGCTTTGTGAGAGCTGCTTGTCAACGCGGAAGGTTGGCGGTGGCCGCGAAGTTCGTCATCCCGGAAACCGGAGCGAAGCGCAGGTTATCCGGGACCCATTGGCCGCAGTATCGGCAGGCACGGCCCGGTCCTGATGTTGGCGCGCGTTCGGCACCGCTGAAGCTCCTTTCCATTCCGGCATGGGTCCCGGGTCTCCGCATTCGCTTCGCTCATGCTGCGCCCGGGATGACGAAGAGAGGACAGCACTTCTAACGTCAACCTTGGCGATTGGCGGCGCCAACCATGAAGTCGTCATCCCGGAAACCGTAGCGAAGCGGAGGTTATCCGGGACCCATTCCGAGCATCGGCAGGCACGGTCCCGTCCTGATATTGACGCGCGTTCAGCTGGCGACTTGCACGAGAGTTCTGCAAAGCAACCCTTCTCTCCAACACAAGTGATTTGAGCCTAGCATTCCATGACATCCGTCATTCTCGACCTCGTGAGCGAGCGTTAGCGAGCGGAGAGTGTCGGGAATCCATGCCGGAACATCGATGAAGCCGCTGCGGTGCAGAACTGCCGAAGCTGAAGCTCGCGAACTGGGGGAAAGATTCACCGCAAATCTCCACCCAACCCATTGTTTCCATTCACATCACACATTTTTTCACCCCCAATCTTTCCACACCCCAAGACACCGCCGGCATAATCCCTCCATCGCTCTTGCGGGACCGGGTTCTGGAACCGGGATCGGGGAGAGCGGCGGTGACCTCCCGCCCTGGTGTGGTAGCCAGGAACCCGAGGGCCCGACACAGGCCGGCGTCCTGCGGCCGCATGCCCTGGCTGGAAGCTGCAGGTGAAAACCTGTGGCGGAAGGACCAAGGGCAGATCGCGCAGGATGCGGAGAACCCGCGGCGTCTTGTCCATGGAATGTACATGGAGCGGGCGTTGTGACCGGCCAACTTCGGGACAGACACCGAGACGGGCGGTCGAAAGATCGCAGAAAAATACAAAAGATGAGCGAGATTTCGGCCGCCCGTCTTTCCCGGCTCTTTGACAATGGCCAGATGCGAAAGCAGGCGTGGCGATGAACAGGTGCGTCCTTCGAGGCTCGCTAACGCTCGCACCTCAGGATGAGGGAGGGTGTGCCGGCAGAAGTCCTTTTCATGAAGGGTAGGAACGTCTCAGGATCAGGGAGGGTGGGCCGGTAGAGGCGATCCATTCTGAAATGTGCTCGCATCTCAGGAAGAGGACCGCAGTGCGCCATCCCCCATCCTTGAAGTGTCAAAGATCGCAAGGCGCCAACCTCCCTCATCCTGAGGTGCGATCCTGAGCTTGTCGAAGGGGAGCCTCGAAGGACGCACCGGAGTGCACCCGGGGACAGTTTACGTGTCTGCCCCGGAAAGGCGCGGCGGTTGCGATCTCGCGCAAGGGGCAAAAAGTAAACTGTCCCGGCGCCTCAGCCGGCCGCCGTCTCCAGCTCCCCGCGCGCCTTGGCACCAGCGATCTGGCGGATGGCGTCGGCCAGGGTGTCGCTCTCCTGCGCACCCATGACAGCGTATTTGCCCTCGAGCAGGAAGCACGGCACGCCGGTGATGCCCATGCGCGACGCGGTGGCGGCCTCGTTGGCAACCGCGTCGCGGTCGGTGTCGGTGGCAAGCATTGCTTCAACCACCGGCGCATCCATGCCTGCCTCACGCGCGGCTTCGGTCAGAACGGCGTGGTCGCCGATGTTCTGGCCCTCTTCGAAATAGAGCTGGAACAGCCGCCGTGCGAGCTTGTTCTGCACTTCCGGGCCGGCAGCCGAGGCCCAGCGCATGACGCGGTGAGCGTCGATGGTGTTGGGAGAGACCTTGATGGCGTCGAAATCGAAGTCGATGCCTTCGGCAGCCCCCAGCGGTTCGATATTGGCGTGGATCTGGCGCAGCCGTTCCTCGCTGCCGAACTTCGCCAGCATGTATTGCTTGCGGTCCTTGCCTTCGAGCGGAATGGTCGGGTCGAGCTGGAACGGCCGCCAGCGTATCTGCACATCGACTTCGGGCACGGCGGCAACGGCCTTGTCGAGCCGCTTCTGACCTATGAAACACCAGGGGCAGACGGCGTCGGAGACGACATCGATGGTGATGGATTGCTTTTCGTCGCTCATCGGGAAATCCTCCTTTGCCGTCAATTCGGCTTCTGCCACCAGGTCGGGAAATGGTTACCGAATATAGGAGTCTTTGCCGGGTGTTCCAGATTGGCCCAATAAGCGAGGAATTCTTTCTTGTTGTGCTGCATCGGCACCATATAGGCCCCGGAAATCAGCAGGCGGTCGAGCGCGCGCACGGCAGCGACGTAGCTGTCCTTGTCGCGAGCATGCAGCATCGCCTCGATCATCGCATCGACTGCCGGATCGGCGACACCAGCCAGATTGAACGAGCCGGGGACGTTCGCCGACTCGGAACCCCAGCGGAACGTGAGTTCGATGCCGGGTGACAGCGTGCCGAGGAAGCCCGTGGAGCCGAACAAAACGTCGAAGTCGAAACGCTGCTTGCGCATCTGGATCTGGTCGGACTCGAGCGCGCGGATGTTGACGTCGATGCCGAGTTTTTCCAGCGAGCGCTGATAGAGTGCGGCAAGCCGCTCCTCGGTCTGCGATGTGGTCAATATCTCGAAGCTGAACGGCTCACCGTCGGCGCCGACAAGCTTGCCGCCTTCGACGCGGTAGCCCGCACTTTCCAGGAGATCGAGGGCAGCCTTCAGCACCTTGCGGTCGCGGCCGGAGCCATCCGTCACAGGCGGCTGGTAGGTGCCGTCCATGACGTCCGCCGGCACCTTGCCGGGGAAGGGCGCAAGAAGCGCGCGTTCTGCCTCGCTTGCCGGGCGTCCGAGCGCGGAAAGCTCGGAATCCTGCCAGAAGCTCGCCGTGCGCTTGTACTGGCCGTCGAACATGTTCTTGTTGGCCCATTCGAAATCGTAGAGCATGCCGAGCGCGCGGCGCACCCTGACATCGGCGAATTTCGGCAGCCGCGTGTTGAACAGGAAGCCATTGACCACCGGCGGCAGGCCGCTCTCGAAGTCTTCGGTGACGACCCTGCCGTCCTTGAGGGCCGGAAAATCGAAGCTGCGCTCGCGCTTGACCGGGTCGGCCTCGGCGAAGGTCGAGCAGATGCCTTTCTTGAAGGCCTCGAACATAGCGTTGGCATTCAGGAAATATTCGAGCGTGACGCGGTCGAAATTGTCGATGCCACGCTTCACCGGCAGATCTTTGGCCCAGTAATCAGGGTTGCGCTCGAAGACGATGCGCTGGCCCGGTGCCACCTTGCCAACCCGGTATGGCCCGCTGCCGATCACCGGCTTCAGCGTCGTCTGGTCGAAAGTCTCCTTGTTGAAGAAGTGCTTCGGCACGATCGGCGTCATCGCGATGATCAGCGGAAATTCGCGGTCGGCAAGTTCGTTGAAAGTGAAGCGCACGCTGAGATCGCCGGTCTTTTCAAGCTTGGCGATCTTCTTCATGCGGTCGCTGTAAGGGGGGCGGCCTTTTTCCGTGTAGACCTCGTAGGTGAAGATAACATCGTCGGCCGTCACGGGTTCGCCGTCGGACCACTTTGCCTTCGGGTTGAGGTGGAATTCGACCGATTTGCGATCTTCCGGCATGTCGATCGACTCAGCCAGCAGGCCGTAAAGCGAAAAAGGCTCGTCCATGCTGCGCTGCATCAGCGATTCGAAGACCAGATTGCCGTAGATCGTGTCGATCATGCCGCGCGCCGTGGTGCGCAGGCTCTTGATGATGAATGGGTTCAGATTGTCGAAGCTGCCGACCACACAATAGGTGACGCTGCCGCCCTTGGGTGCATCCGGATTGACGTAGGGAAAATTCGAAAAATCTTCAGGCAGGGCCGGCTCTCCCTGCATCGCAACCGCGTGCTTCGGCTCGGCCAGTGCCGCAGCCCCAAGCGCCGGCAACAAGGCCATGGCGGCACAGAGCGATAGAAACATGCGGCACATTGGTAGTTAGCCCTCACTCGAACATTCTGGATGATTCGAATAAGAATCTATCACGGCGGCACTATTGTGAGGTTAGAGTGGAAATTGCCACCAATAATCGCCGCAACCGGGCTGGATTCGCAACGCGAGGCGGTGTAACACGCCGGCAAAAGCCATGCTGTTGCCTCATTTAGCCAACAGGTAGCGGTTACGAACGGCACCATGAGCCGGTTCCGGGAACATTTGAGAGGAAATTGATAGATGACGAGCTTGAAAACCGACACTGCCCGTCTTTCGGTCATGGCCGCAGGCGTGGTCGGCATGCTCGCCGCTGGTCTCGTGCCGGCCGCGGCACAACAGCAGCAGCCGCAGATTCCGCAGGGCTGGTTCAAGGCTTGTTCCAAGCAGGAAGACGTGGACATCTGCAATGTGCAGAACATTTCCACCGCCGCTTCGGGCCAGCTCGTCACCGGCATCAGCCTGATCGAGCTCAAGGGCAAGGTGAACCGCAAGGTGTTTCAAGTCACGGTTCCGACCGGCCGCCTCGTGCCTCCCGGCATCGGCCTGCAGATCGATGGCGGCAAGGCGCAGAAGCTCGACTACGTCATCTGCTTCCCGGACCGCTGCGTTGCCGAAGCCCAGCTTTCGGACCAGCTCATCGCATCCTTCAAGAAGGGTTCGGAGCTGACGCTGACGTCGGTCAACTTCCAGAACCAGCCGAACCCGATCAAGGTTTCGCTGTCCGGCTTCACCGGCGCCTATGATGGCCCGGCGATGCAGCAGTCCGATCTCGAGGATCGCCAGAAGAAACTTCAGGAATTCGTGTCCAAGAACAACGAGGACTTCGCCAAGAAGCTCAAGGAAGAGCAGGACAAGGCGAAGACGGCTAATTGATCGCCGTCACTCTCTGATCAGAAAAAGCGGGGTTTTGGCCCCGCTTTTTTATTGTGCCGGATTAGAAGCCGATCGGCATCAATGGCGCGCGTGATGTTTCGGCGAATAACGGCCGTCCGCGGTCTTGTCGAAGAGTTCTCGCAGTTGCGGATGCCGAACAGGTTCGCCGGATTCGTCTTCGAGCAGGTTCTGCTCCGACACGTAGGCGATGTATTCGGTTTCCTCGTTCTCGGCGAGCAGATGGTAGAATGGCTGATCCTTGCGCGGACGCACGCCCGCGGGGATGGCCTCATACCATTCCTCGGTGTTGTTGAACTGCGGATCGACGTCGAAAATGACGCCCCTGAACGGGAACAGACGGTGACGCACCACCTGGCCGATCGCAAATTTTGCTGTCTTCATTTCAATCACGCTTTCAACTCTCACACATTATTTGGCGCAGGCTGAGGCGCAATTCAATCCCAAACGGGTTGACGCATTGAGGAACAACGGGTTAGCGCGGGCCTGAGTTTCGGATAAGCAATCATCATGTCGGATGTCGTCGGTCTGGTTCTGCCCTTTTTCGGGCTGATATTCATGGGGTTTCTGGTGGCGCGGATAACGCGCCAGCCCCTCGAAGCGCTCGGCTGGATGAACACCTTCATCATCTATGTCGCGCTGCCGGCGCTGTTCTTCCAGCTTCTAGCCAAGACGCCTGTCGAGAAGCTGACGGAGTGGAGCTATATCTTCGGCTCGGTCTTTTCGACCTATCTCGTTTTCTCCCTGATGTTCGTCGGATCGCTGATCCTTTCGCGTGGAAAGATCGCGGAGGCGACGATCAAGGGGCTCGCCGCTTCATACGGCAATATCGGCTATATGGGGCCGGGCATCGCACTTCTGGCCTTCGGCGAGGAAGCGGCGGTGCCTGTCGCGCTGATCTTCTGCTTCGAAAACACCATTCACTTTGCCGTCGCGCCGATGATGATGGCGCTGGCCGGCAGCGAGAAGGTTCCGCCGCTGCAACTGGCGTTCGGCGTGGTCAAAAAGATCCTGCTGCATCCGTTCATCATCTCGACCATCATCGGTGTGGCGGCTGCTTACGCCGAGTTTCGCCCGCCGATGCCGATAGAGCGCTTCCTCGACTATCTGTCGCGCGCGGCCGCACCTTGTGCGCTGTTCGCGATGGGCGTGACGCTGGCATTGAGGCCGCTGAAGCGGGTTTCGACGGAAATAGCACCGATCACCGCGCTCAAGTTGATCCTGCATCCGTTGATCTGCTACGTCGTGCTGAGCTGGGTCGGGAATTTTTCCGAAGTCTGGCTGTTCTCAGCGGTTCTGCTTGCCGCCTTGCCGACCGCCACCAACGTCTTCGTTATCGCGCAGCAGTACAACACCTGGGTCGAGCGCGCTTCGGCCAGCGTGCTGATTACCACCTGCTTCTCTGTAGGGACGGTGACGGCGCTGCTCTACATGATCAAGACCGGAATGCTACCGCCGGATCTGTTCCCGTAGCGAAGACGCGAGGGACGAAAGACCGCTTCCGGGGCGCAGGCCTTCCCGCATGAACAGCGTGCGAAGGGGGGCGAAGCTTCCGAGAATGCTAAGGCCGGCGCTGCGCAGAAGCTGTGCCGGAATGATATTCGACAGCAGCGACTGGTTGAGCAGGCTGACGGCGCCCGACCGGGCCAGGATATCCGGCCGACGCTTCGCATCATAGGCCGAGAGTGCATCGGTCGAGCCCGGGTCGGAACGATTAAGCGAGGCGATCTCAATGAGTTGCTGGATATCCCTGACGCCGAGATTGAGGCCCTGCGCGCCGATTGGCGGGAAGACATGCGCGGCCTCTCCGACCAGCGCCACGCGATTTTGCGCGAACCGCTTCGGCAAGGTCGCTGACAGCGGATAGATTTGGCGGCCCGGCTCGACCGAAACCCGACCCAGCATCGATTGCATGCGTTCTTCGACACGGCCAGACAGCGCTTCGTCATCCAGCGCCGCAAGTTGTTCCGCCGTTTCGGGCTCGACGACCCAGACCAGGCTTGACCGGTCGCCGGGCAGGGGAACCTGCGTGAACGGGCCGGTCTCTGTGTGGAACTCGGTCGAGGTGTTGGCATGGCCGCGCGTATGGCCGAAATTGATCACCAGCGCCGCCTGCGGATAGGCTTGTGTCGAGGTGGAAATGCCGGCTGCTTCGCGGGCAGGCGAGGTGCGGCCATCGGCGGCGACAGCCAGTTTTGCCGCGATTTCCGTTCCGTCGGACAGAGTAGCCAGCACACCATCCCCATCAATCTGCCAGCGCTCGACCAGCGAGCGATGCCAGGCAATGCCCGCATGGCTCGTAACAGCGTGCTCCAGCGCCTCGTTGAGGTCGCGATTGGGAATGTTCAGCCCGAAAAGTGCCTCGCCGATCTCGCTGGCGTGGAAGGTGACGATCGGGCTTCGGATCAGTCGCCGCGTCGCGTCGATGATGCGCATGATGCGCAAGGGCGCGGCCTTCGGCTCGATTGCAGCCGTGATGCCAAGTGTGTCGAGGAATTTCAGCGCCGGCGTCATCAAGGCCGTGGTCCGGCGGTCCTTGCCGCTCACGGCGGGGCCGACGAGGCTTACCGCGAAACCAGCATCGGCAAAGGCCAGTGCTGCAATCAGCCCGGCGGGTCCGGTGCCCGCGACGATGACGTTGACTTGATCAGTTCGGTTCAAGGCTGCGATCCGGCTAATTGCGCGCTGCCGGCAACGCGCCGGACGTTTTCATATAGAGCAGCGCCTCGGGCTTGATCAACGTGGCGATTCAGCCCATCGCTTTGCCATGAGCACCAATCAGGACGGGTTCGACCATCTCGACCGGGCAGGGCGCGCGGCAGCAATCGTCGCGAAAAGTCCGCGCTGGGCGGTCTATGCAGTGCTTGCCGCTGGCATCGTCCTGTCATGGCTGGTGATCGCGGCCATGGCCATTCGCGGCGCCGAAAGCCGCGATCCGGGCAGTGCCGCGCCGGGCGACCGTGTCCTGCGGATGCTGCCCGACATTTCCCTGCCGAACTCTGTCGAGCGGTTTTTCGCGCTGTGCATGACACCTGCGCCGCTGGATGGAGCAGGATTCACCGCCTATGCGGCGCTTACGCTGATGTGGTTCCTGATGGCGCTGGCGATGATGCTGCCCTCGGCGGCACCTATGATCCGGACCTATTGCGAGATTGCCGATACCGCGCGGCAGAAGCGCGAGCCGGTGGTTCATCCGCTGGTGCTGGCCGCCGGTTATCTCACCGTCTGGCTCGCCGCATCGGCATTGTTCGCCGGCCTGACGCTTGCCGTTCAGGCACTGGCGGCAAGCGCTCAACCCCTGGACCCTGTCCGTGGCATTGCCGGCGCCTTGGCGCTGGGCATCGCCGGGCTTTACCAATTCAGCAGCCTTAAAGAGGCCTGCCTGAAGAAGTGCCGAAACCCTTTTTCGATTCTTTTCGCCCGATGGAGTGCGAAACCGTTCAAGATATTCAGGCTCGGCATGGAGCAAGGCGTCTGGTGCCTGGGCTGCTGCTGGGCGCTGATGCTGGTGATGTTTGCCGTTGGCACGATGAATTTGTTCTGGATGGCCTTGATCGCGGTGTTTACCGTGGTTGAAAAACAAGGGACAAAGCGTTTTCCAACGCGCCTCGCGGGTGCGATACTGCTTGTCTGGGCTGTGGCGCTTCTAGTAAGTTCCGCCTGACCGGGAAGGGGACGTTCCATGGCCGACCAAAGCTGGGCAATGAAAGGAGAGCTTGTACTCTCCTGCAATTGCACGGTTTTTTGCCCTTGCGTGCTTTCGCTTGGGGGGCATCCGCCAACGGAAGGCTATTGCCAGACATGGGCCGGCTTTCGCATCGATGCCGGTCACTATGGCGATGTCGATCTGTCCGGCCTCAACCTCGGGTTGATCATGGAGATTCCCGGCTATATGAGCCGCGGCAACTGGACGGCCGGATTGTTCATCGACAGGCGCGCTTCCATCTACGCCACAAAGGCCTTCACCAAGATTTTCACCGGCAAGGCCGGCGGCACGACCTCGCTGCTGTCGATCCTCGTCGGAAAGTTTCTCGGGGTCGAGCAGGTGCCGATCAGCTACGAGACGCAGGACAAGACGCGTATCTTCCAGATACCCAAAATCATCGACGGTGCGGTGACGCCTATCCCCGGCAAGAACCGGGATGGCGACACGGTGATCACCAATTCCGAATACTGGATCGCGCCTGAAATCATCGTGGCCAAATCCGACAAGAGCAAGATGCGCGCCTTTGGCCGAAACTGGAATTTCGCCGGCCGTTCGGCCGAAATCTGCAAATTGGACTGGCGCGGCCCGTGAAACGAAAAAAAGTCACCTGGCCGCAAGCAAAGGCCTTTTCCGTCCATCTCCTCACCGCATCCGGCTCGTTCCTGGCCTTTCTATCGCTGGTCGCGGCAAGCGAGGGGCGTTGGACGGCCATGTTCTGGTGGCTGGGGCTGGCGCTTTTCGTCGATGGCATCGACGGTCCGATCGCGCGCAAGCTCGAGGTCAAGGAAGTGCTGCCGACATGGTCGGGCGAACTTCTCGACAACATCATCGACTACGTCACCTACGTGCTGATACCCGCTTTTGCGCTCTACCAGCGCGGTTTCATGGGCGATAATCTGTCATTCATCTCAGCAGCCCTGATCGTCGTTTCCAGCGCCATCTACTATGCCGACACGGGCATGAAGACGAAGGAGAACTTCTTCAAGGGTTTCCCCGTCGTCTGGAACATGCTCGTGTTCACGCTGTTCGTCATAGAGCCGGGCGAATGGGTGTCGTTCGCCGTAGTGGTGATCGCTGCGATCATGACGTTCGTGCCGATGAATTTCCTGCATCCGGTGCGGGTCGAGCGCTTGCGCGATCTCAACCTCGCCGTGTTTCTCGGCTGGTGCGCCTTCGGCGCGATCGCACTGGCGCAGACCATGCATGCCAGCGAGTGGGTGAAGATCGGCATTGCCGTGACGGGTGCCTATCTGTTCTTCATCGGCGGCGTCATGCAATTCTTTCCCAATCTCGGTGCCAAGAAAGCCTGATCAATGTCCAAAGCCATTCGAGTCCATGCCCATGGCGGGCCGGAAGTCCTGACTTATGACGATGCTCCCGCCGGCAAACCCGGCGCAGGGCAGGTGTTGATCCGGCATACGGCGATCGGCCTGAATTTCCTGGATACCTATTATCGCAGCGGGCTCTACCCGGCGCCGGCAGGACTGCCGTTGATCCCGGGCGGCGAGGCGGCCGGCGTCGTGCTGGAAACGGGCGACGGCGTTGAAGGCCTGAAGAAAGGCGACCGCATCGCCTACTCGACCCCCTTCGGCGCTTATTGCGAAGAGCGCGTCATCCCGGCGGAAAAGCTGGTCAAAATCCCCGACGGAGTGAGCGACGAGCAAGCCGCCGCCATGATGCTGAAGGGCATGACGGCGGAATATCTGCTGCGCCGCACCTTCCCGGTGAAAGCCGGCGACACGGTGCTTTACCACGCTGCCGCCGGCGGCGTCGGCCTCATCTTCGGCCAATGGGCAAAGCATCTGGGCGCAACCGTCATCGGCACGGCAGGCTCCGCCGACAAGATCGCGCTCGCCAAGGCAAATGGCTTCGACCACGTCATCAACTACCGCGACGACGACTTCGTCGCGAAGGTCAAGGAAATCACCGGCGGCAAGCTCTGCGACGTGGTGTACGATTCAGTCGGCAAGGACACATTTCCTGGCTCGCTCGACTGCCTGCGCCCGCGCGGCATGTTTGTCAGCTTCGGACAATCGTCAGGACCGATCCCGCCTTTCAACATGGCGCTGCTCTCGCAAAAGGGCTCGCTCTATGCAACGCGGCCCACGCTGTTCACCTACATTGCCAAGCGCGAGGATCTCGAAGCGTCTGCCGCTGCCTTGTTCGACGTGGTTTCGAGCGGCGTGGTCGACATCAAGATAAACCAGCGCTACGCGCTGAAGGATGCCGCCAAGGCGCATGCCGATCTGGAAGGTCGGCGCACGACGGGAACGAGCATCCTTATCCCCTGATATCCCCCTGAAATTCTTGAAGCTCTTTCAAGTTCAGCGCCGCTTTGCGTTGTGCGTCGCACGCGCCTACGATACTCGTGGGAACATAAAAGAATAATCATCAATGGGGGCGTTGTGACAGCAACCCTTGAGACGCATGGCGCGAACCTGCTTGAGGTGCGCGGCCTGACCAAGATATTTGGCACGCTGAAAGCGTGTGACGGCATCGACCTGACCGTCGGCAAGGGCGAGATTCATGCTCTGCTGGGTGAGAATGGTGCCGGCAAATCCACGCTCGTGAAGATGCTGTTCGGCTCGCTGGAGCCGAATGCCGGCGAAATCCGCTGGAATGGCGAGCCCGTTCGGATTGCCAATCCGCATGCCGCAAGAAAACTCGGCATCGGCATGGTTTTTCAGCATTTTTCGCTGTTCGATGCGCTGACCGCCGCTGAAAATATTGCCCTGTCTCTGGACGACGACACGCCGATCGCCACCATTGCAGCGAAGGCCAAGGCGCTGTCCTACAGCTATGGCCTGCCGCTCGATCCTTATTCGCTCGTCGGCGATCTTTCCGTTGGCGAACGCCAGCGCATCGAGATCATCCGCTGCCTGCTGCAGACACCCGAACTCATCATCCTGGACGAGCCGACCTCCGTGCTGACGCCGCAGGAGGCGGACAAGCTGTTCGAGACGCTGGAGCGGCTGCGCGCCGAGGGTAAATCGATCCTCTACATTTCGCACCGGCTGGAAGAGGTCAAACGCATGTGCGACCGTGCCACCGTGCTGCGGCACGGCAAGGTGGTCGGCCATTGCGACCCGCGCAAGGAGACCGCATCCTCGCTGGCGCGCATGATGGTCGGCAGCGAGGTGCTGTCGGTCGTCCGCCCGCCGGCCGAGGGCGCCGACAAGGCGGCCACGCTTCTTGAGATTCGCAATCTGACGCGAAAGCCGGCAACGCCGTTCTCGATTCCGCTGCGCAACATCAACCTCTCGGTCAAAGCCGGCGAAGTGATCGGCATTGCGGGAGTGGCCGGCAACGGGCAGGGTGAGTTTTTCGAGGCCGTATCGGGCGAGGCGACACAGCCGGACGCCGTTACCGTGCGCATTCGCGACAAGGATGCGGGCCATCTGTCGATCACCGGCCGCCGGATGCTGGGGGCAGCCTTCGTGCCGGAAGAACGGCTGGGGCATGGTGCTGCGCCGCGCATGAAGCTTTCTGAAAACCTGCTGCTGTCACGCTATGCCACGGACCGCAAGGCATTCCTGGGCAGCTTTGGGCTGGTGCAGGGCTCCGCGATCGTGAAAGCCGCACAACGCATCATCGAGGCCATGGATGTCCGCAAGAGCGCGCCCGATCCCGAGGCTGCAGCACTTTCCGGCGGCAACCTGCAAAAGTTCATCATCGGCCGCGAGCTCGACCGCCAGCCGGCGGTGATGGTGGTCAACCAGCCGACATGGGGCGTCGATGCGGGTGCTGCCGCACGCATCCGCCAGGCACTGATCGAGCTTGCCCGCAGCGGTTCGGCCGTGCTGGTCATCAGCCAGGATCTCGACGAACTGTTCGAAATCTCCGACTCGATCGCCGTCATGCACAATGGCGAGTTGTCGAAGCCGCTGCCGATAGCCGAGGCAACACTCGAGAAGATCGGCTTGCTCATGGGCGGTGCCGAACCCGGCCATGTCGAACCAGTGGCGGAGGTGGCGTGATGCGCATCGAACTCGTCAAGAGGCCGCAGCAATCCGCTCTCTACAGCGCGCTGTCACCGTTCTTCGCGCTGGCGCTGACGCTTATCGCCGGCGCGATCATGTTCTCGCTGCTCGGCAAGAACCCGCTCGATGCGCTGTATTACTATTTCATCGATCCGCTGCGCGAAATGTGGTCGCTGCATGAGCTGGCGGTGAAGGCCGCGCCGCTGATCCTGATCGCGGTCGGGCTTTCCGTCTGCTTCCTGTCCAACAACTGGAACATCGGCGCCGAAGGACAGTTCATCATCGGCGCGATGGCCGGCTCGATCCTGCCGGTGATGTATCCAGACTTCCAATCATGGATCGTGCTGCCGCTGATGCTGATCATGGGAATGGTCGGAGGTGCTGCCTATGCCGCGATCCCGGCCTTGCTGAAGACCCGCTTCAACACCAATGAAATCCTGACCAGCCTGATGCTGGTCTATGTCGCGCAACTGTTCCTCGACTGGATGGTGCGCGGGCCGTGGCGCAATCCCGCCGGCATGAACTTTCCCGAAACGCGCAATTTCCACGAATACGCCATCCTGCCGGAAATCTGGCCGGACTCCGGCCGGGCGCATTGGGGTTTCGTCTTCGCGCTGGTTGCCGCGCTCCTTGTCTGGTTCATGCTGTCGAAAACCTTGCGCGGCTTCGAGGTCAAGGTCTTGGGGCAAAGCCCGCGGGCAGGGCGCTTTGCCGGCTTCTCGGCATCGAAGATGGTGTTCTTCGCATTCATCGTGTCTGGGGCACTGGCCGGTCTTGCCGGCATTTCCGAAGTCTCCGGGGCAATCGGCCAGCTTCGCCCGACCATCTCGCCGGGCTACGGCTTTGCCGCGATCATCGTCGCCTTCCTCGGCCGGCTCAATCCGCTCGGCATCGTCGCCGCCGGACTGGTTCTGGCACTGTCCTATCTCGGCGGCGAGGCGGCGCAGATTTCGATCGGCGTCTCCGACAAGGTCGTGCGCGCCTTCCAGGGCATGCTTTTGTTCTTCGTGCTCGGCTGCGACACACTCATTCACTATCGCATCCGTATCGTTCGTTCGGCGCTGAACAAGGCGGAGGTTTCCCATGGGAATGCTTGAAGCCATCCTGATCACCATCGCGACGGCAGCCACACCGTTGCTGATCGCAGCCGTGGGAGAACTGGTCGTCGAGCGCTCCGGCGTGCTCAATCTCGGCGTCGAAGGCATGATGGTGATGGGTGCCGTCACCGGCTTCGGGGCCGCTCTTGCCACCGGCTCGCCGTGGCTCGGATTCCTGGCGGCAATCGTCGTCGGCGCCTTGTTCTCGCTGCTGTTTGCCTTCCTGACGCTGACGCTGGTCACCAACCAGGTCGCGACGGGCCTGGCATTGACGCTTCTAGGGCTCGGCCTTTCGGGCATGCTTGGCGAGGGCTTTGTCGGCTTTCCGGGCGTGAAGCTCGCCAATATTTACATTCCGGTGCTGACCGACATACCGGTCGTCGGAAAACTGCTGTTCGGCCAGGACCCGATCTTCTACCTGTCGATTCTGCTCACAGCCGGCGTTGCCTATTTTCTCTTCCGCACCCGTGCCGGTCTGACTTTGCGTTCGGTTGGCGACAATCATACATCAGCCCACGCGCTCGGCATCAACGTCGTCCTGATCCGCTATCTGGCGGTGATGTTCGGCGGTGCCTGCGCGGGTCTTGCCGGCGGCTATCTCTCGATCGTCTATACGCCGCAATGGGTGGAGAACATGACGGCGGGGCGGGGCTGGATCGCGCTGGCGCTGGTGGTCTTCGCCTCCTGGCGGCCATGGCGGGTGCTGGCGGGCGCCTATCTTTTCGGCGCTGTGACGATCGGCCAGCTCCACGCGCAAGCGCTGGGGATAGGCGTGCCGTCGCAGCTACTTTCTTCGCTTCCCTATCTGGCAACCATCGTCGTTCTTGTTCTAATCTCACGGAACCGGCGACTGACGATGGTAAACACACCGGCTTCTTTGGGGCGGCCGTTTGTGCCTGATCGCTAACTATAAAAAACGGGGTATTGCCCCAGGCAACCTAAGAGGATGAACTCAATGAAGAAAACCATTCTGTCGATCGCCACGGCAGCCGCAGTGCTGTCGTTCGGCACCCTGGCTGCCGAAGCCAAGGTAAAGGCCTGCTGGATCTATGTCGGGCCGATCGGAGACTTCGGCTACTCCTATCAGCATCACCAGGGCTTGCTGGAGGTGCAGAAGGAACTCGGCGATCAGGTCGAGACCGCCTATCTCGAAAGCGTGCCGGAAGGCGCGGACGCCGAGCGCGCGCTGGAACGCTTCGCCCGTTCCGGCTGCAACATCATCTTTGCGACCTCTTTCGGCTTCATGGACCCGACCAATAAGGTCGCCGGCAAGTTTCCGGACGTGAAATTCGAACACGCCACCGGCTACAAGCGCGAGCACCCGAATGTCGCGACGTACAACTCCAAGTTCCACGAAGGCCGCTATGTGCAGGGCGTGATCGCGGCCAAGATGTCGAAGGCGGGTGTCGCCGGCTACATCGCCTCGTTCCCGATCCCGGAAGTGGTGCTCGGCATCAATGCGTTCATGCTCGGCGCGCAGTCGGTCAACCCGGACTTCAAGGTCAAGGTCGTTTGGGCCAACACCTGGTTCGACGCCGGCAAGGAAGCCGATGCTGCCAAGGCGTTGATCGACCAGGGCGTCGACATCATCACCCAGCACACCGATTCGACGGCACCGATGCAGGTTGCCACCGAACGCGGCATCAAGGCATTCGGCCAGGCCACCGACATGATCAAGTTCGGCCCGCAGACGCAGCTCACCGCGATCGTCGATGACTGGGGTCCGTATTATGTTCAGCGCGTCAAGGCTGTCATCGACGGCACCTGGAAGCAGCAGGACGTTTGGGACGGCATGAAGGAAGGCAACGTCGTCATGGCGCCCTACACCAACATGCCCGACGACGTGAAGAAGCTTGCCGAAGAGACCGAAGCCAAGATCAAGTCCGGCGAATTCAACCCCTACACCGGCCCGATCACCAAGCAGGACGGCACCGAGTGGCTGAAGGCAGGCGAAGTGGCCGACAATGGCACGCTTCTTGGCCTGAACTTCTACGTCAAGGGCGTGGATGACAAGCTGCCGCAATAATGGCGCAAGCCGATATCGGATAAGGGAAGGGCGCCAATTGGCGCCCTTTTCGTTTAAGACTTGAAGCTGATGATGCCTCACACGGCCGAGCCGTAGAGATCATAGGCGTCGGCGCTGTCGATCTTGACGGTGACGATATCGCCGGCACGCAGCGGACGGCGCGACTGGATGTGGACCGAGCCGTCGATCTCGGGCGCGTCGTATTTGGTCCGGCCCTTGGCGGACGTGCCGTTGGCTTCGTCGATGATGACGGGCAGGCGCTTGCCGACCTTCTTCTGCAACTGTGTTGCCGAAATCTTCTGCTGGCGCTGCATGAAGCGGTGCCAACGCGCGTCCTTGACCTCGTCCGGCACCTGTTCCAGGCCCAGATCGTTGGAGCGTGCACCCTTGACCGGTTCGTATTTGAAGCAGCCGGCGCGATCGATCTTGGCCTCGTCGAGCCAGTCGAGCAGCATCTCGAAATCCTCGTCCGTCTCGCCGGGAAAACCGACAATGAAGGTCGAGCGCACCGCGAGATCGGGGCAGACCTCGCGCCAGCCGCGGATGCGGTCGAGCGTCTTTTCGCCATGGGCCGGCCGGCGCATGTTCTTCAGCACCTGCGGCGAGGCGTGCTGGAACGGGATGTCGAGGTAAGGCAGGATTTTTCCTTCCGCCATCAGCGGAATGACATCGGCAACATGCGGGTAGGGGTAGACATAGTGCATGCGCACCCAGATGCCCATCTCGCCAAGCTCCTTCGACAGGTCGAGGAACTTTGCCCGAACCTCGCGATCCTGGAACGTGCTGGTCTGGTATTTGATGTCGATGCCGTAGGCGCTGGTGTCCTGCGAGATGACGAGAATTTCCTTGACGCCGGCCTTGGCCAGCTTCTCGGCTTCGCGCAACACGTCGGCGGCCGGCCGTGAGACGAGATCACCGCGCAGGTCAGGGATGATGCAGAAGGTGCAGCGGTTGTTGCAGCCTTCCGAAATCTTCAGATAGGCGTAGTGGCGTGGCGTCAGCTTCACGCCTTGCGGCGGCAGCAGGTCGACATAAGGATCGTGCGCCGGCGGCGCTGCCTCATGGACGGCGGCCATGACGCTCTCATAGGCCTGGGGGCCGGTGATGGCGAGCACGTTGGGGTGCGTTTCGCGGATCAGCTCTGGCGTTGCGCCCATGCAGCCGGTGACGATGACCTTGCCGTTTTCCTTCAGCGCGGTGCCGATGGCGTCGAGTGACTCGGTGCGTGCCGAATCGAGGAAGCCGCAGGTGTTGACGACGACCAGATCGGCGCCGTCGTGCTTGCGCGAAATCTCATAGCCCTCGGCCCGCAGCCGAGTGAGGATGCGCTCGGAGTCCACAAGGGCTTTGGGGCATCCAAGGCTGACAAAACTGACGCGGGGCGCTGACATAGGTAATTTCCGAATTCTGCAGCAGAGCCATCATGGGGCAGGCCCCGCATATGGCAATCGTGCTGAAACGACAAAAGAGCCTGCACCGACCGCCTCCGGCAGCATCAGGCTCACAAGTTGCGGCGCAATATCACAGTTTTTGCCGATTGGATATCGGCGTCGTGCGACGCCGATATCATCTGCGGTCCTTGCTGCCGTTACAGCGGGTCCGGCAGGAGAGGCGACACTTCCATATAGCCGCGATAGATCATGTCCACCGCCACATAGAAAATGATCGCAAGGCCGATATAGGCGATCCAGGGATAGCGATGAAGCACTCTGGCGATAAAGCTGGCGGCAAGGCCCATCAGCGCGATCGAGAGCACCAGGCCGATGATGAGCACGGTGAAATGATCACGCGCGGCACCGGCAACGGCCAGAACATTGTCCAGCGACATGGAAACGTCGGCGATCACGATCTGGATCGCCGCCTGCATCAGCGTCTTGCGCGGCGCACCCTTTGCCACTGTGCCGTCGGCATTCAAATCCGAATTGGACAGCGCTTCGTTGGCTGCGTCCTGTTCCGCATGCGACGTGCGCAGTTCGCGCCACATTTTCCAGCACACCCACAGAAGGAGAATGCCGCCTGCAAGCAGCAACCCGACGATGGCCAGGAGTTTCACCGTGACGGCCGCAAACCCGATGCGCAGCACGGTTGCAGCGATGACGCCGATCAGGATCGCTTTTTTTCGCTGTTCGGCGGGCAATCCTGCAGCCGCAAGGCCAATGACAATGGCGTTGTCGCCGGCAAGCACGAGATCGATGGCAATGACCTGCAACAGCGCAGCAAAACCCGCGGCCGTGAAAATTTCCATCCGTCGGCGCCTTTCGCTTATAAGCTTTGGTGAAGCACGCCCCTAGCGTGTGTAACCCTTATGCGTCAAGGGCTCAACGGGCGTGGCTGCATGAGCTGGCTTGTGGCGGAGGGAGTGGGATTCGAACCCACGGTGAGCTTGCACCCACGCCGGTTTTCAAGACCGGTGCCTTAAACCGCTCGGCCATCCCTCCAAACCGTTGAAACCATTGCAATTTTCTCTATCCCAATTCGCGGAGTAGATACTTGCAATCCAGTTTGCAACCATACGGTCAGGCGGGCTTGCTTATAGCCTTCTTTGGCGTGCCGTCAACTTTCCTGTCAGCGTATTTCAGTGGCAGGCCCGGCTCTTCGCGCGGGTTTGGCAAAAGTCACCCCGTCAGCCACATCATTGAGAAAGTCACAGAGGGACGCTGCTTCTTCGGCGTGCAAACCGATCAGCGGCTTGCCGGAAAGGGACATGATCTGCTGTCTGTCGTGGTTCCATATCATCCAGGTATCCAAAGGTTCACGCACGCACTCAAAACGCTCTTTCACCGTCGACATTACCAAACCCGATGCTCTGCCCGTCATCAGATTGAAACGCAGGAAAGGGACGCAAAGTTTCACACGCCGAGAGTGAAACTTTGCAGATCACTCCGCCGCGCGTGGCCAGGACACGCAAAGACTGGCGGCGGTTCATCGAGATCAAGCCGGGGGCAGGCCAAGGCAGCCTCTGTTCCCCGGCGAATGTCTATTGCTTGTCTTGCCGCAAATAGACCCTGCCGAGGAAGGCCGGCTCGCCCGAACGCCGACCGCTCAATGAGCCCGCTACCAGCACGACAAGCGTCAGCAGGTACGGCAACGTCATCATGAGATAGACGGGAACGTCGGCACCTATGGCTTGCAGCCTGGGCACAAGAGCATCCGCACTTCCGAAAAGAAGCGCTCCCCAGAGAGCCCGGGCCGCATTCCAGCGCGAGAAGATGACGAGGGCGACCGCGATCCAGCCGCGCGAGGCGACCATTCCCTCCACCCAGACATGGCTTGTGGCGACCGAGAGATAGGCTCCGGCGAGACCGCAGAGCAGGCCGGACGCCAGGACAGCCCCGAACTGCACCAGCTGCACGTCGATACCCGCGACGTCTGCTGCGGCCGGATTTTCCCCGACCGACCGCAGCCTGAGACCATGTCGGCTTTTGGAAAGCCACCACCAGACGGCGCCGACAAGTATCGGCAGCGCCAGCGTGACAGGGTCCTGCACCGCGAAAATGCGACCCAATGCCGAACTGCGATCTATCCCGAAGATATCGCCGAGGGTGGAAATGCCAGAGAAGGTCTTCTGCACGTAGGGTCGCCCCACGACGCCGGTAATGCCCAGTCCGATCGCGACGACGGCGAGACCGGCGAGCGTATGATTGGCACGCAAGGCGACGGTCGATATTCCAAACAGCAGCGCCAGAGCCATTGCCGCCGCTGAACCGGCGGCAAGGCCGAACCAGGGATCAGCCCCGGAAAGTACAGTCACCGCGCCGGTCATGGCGCCGACCGCCATCAACCCTTCCGCTCCAAGATTGAGAACGCCCGCCTTTTCGCAGATGATGAGGCCGAGACTTGCCAGCAGCAGCGGCGTCGCATAGCTCGGAATGATGGCAATCCAGCCAATCAGAAAATCCATCCAGCCACCCTTCCTTAGTTCGGCCGCTTGAGCGAGTAGGTGCTGAAGAACTGCGCCATCAAAATCGACATCAGTACCGCGCCTTGCATGAGCACGATCATGGCTTCCGAGATCGAGTAGAAAACCTTCAGCACGTTTCCGGCGGTGAACACCGCGCCGAGCGCGAAAGAGACCACGACCACCCACAACGGCTTCGCGCGGGCCAGATAGGCGATCACGATCGCGCTGAAGAGATAGCCGTTGCCGACGGACTGGTTGAGGCGGTGCTCCGTTCCCGCCACGATCATCATGCCGGCAACGCCTGATAGGGCGCCGGATAGGAGCACGAGCCCCACGGCGGTGCGCAGCACCGGCAGGCCGGTGGCGAGCGCGGCCTTGGTGTTAAAGCCTACCGCATCCGCGTAGAAGCCGACCCGGCTGTGTTCCATGATGAACCAGACGCACAGTGCGATGCCGGCGACCAGAAAGATCCCGGTGTGCAACTGCCCCCAGCCCAGAACAGCAAACCAACTCGCCTCGGGAAAGGTGGCGGTCACCGGAAAGCTGTTGGCGGGGTCTCTCCAGACGCCGAACAGAAGATGCTGCACGAGCAGAAACGCGACGCTTCCCAGCAGCAGTGTCGAGATGACTTCGTTGACGCCCCACTTGAGCTTCAGGAAAAGCGAAATCGCTATCCAGGCGGCTCCGGCAAGCGCCGCCAGCACGAACATCGTTGGCAGCCTCAGCGCTTCAGGCCCGATCCCGTTTAGCGCGACCCAGGTCGACGCGATCGCACCGAGCCATAGCTGGCCCTCCACGCCGATGTTCCAGAACCGCACGCGCATGGCAACGGCGGAGGCGAGACCTACCAGCACCAACGGCAAAGCGGCCGTCGTCGTCTGGGAGAGACCGTCCGTGGTGAGAAACGTGGCAATCAGGAACTCATCGACAAGGGCGCTCGCCGGCACGCCAGCATGCACGAGCAGCAGCGCCGAAACCGTCAGTCCAACAAGCAGCCCGCCTGCATAACTGAGACTGGTCAAAAGGAAGCCGGGATTTTGCCTGCGAACAAGGAAAGCTGTATCAAGCATGGCCTGCTAAAAGGCCTCCGATCCATTCAGACGTGACATCGCCGACCTGACGGCAGCCGACGATCCTGCCCCTGTTCATGACGGCCACCCGGTGGGACAAGGACATGACCTCCTGGAGATCCTCGCTGATCAACAGGCAGGCCGCGCCGGCTTCCACAGCGTTGCGGATCGACGATCGAACGAACTCGGTCGCCTTCATGTCCAGCCCGCGGGAAGGGGAGTGCGCGATGAGAACCTTCAGGCCGTGACCCAGTTCCCGCGCCAGCAGCACTTTCTGCGCGTTTCCTCCCGAGAGCAAAGAGGCCGGTCGGTCTGGCGTCGCTCCGCGGATATCGAACGCGTCGATGGCCTCGGCCGCCTTCTCGCGCATCGCTCGGCGTCGCAGGAGAAACGGCCCACCGAAGCTGCCGCCCGGGACGGTTGTGAGCGCTAGGTTGTCGGCAATGGAAAGCTCCCGGATCAACCCGCTGTCAAAGCGGTCAGAGGGGATGACGCGCAGGCCGGCCTCACGGCGCTTGCCTGGCCGGGCGGCGGAAATGTCCTCGCCATCCAGCAGGATCGCGCCGGTATCGGTTCCTTCGAGCCCGAGAAGGCAGGCAACAAGTTCCTCCTGTCCGTTTCCGCCGACGCCGGCAATGCCAAGGATTTCCCCGGCATGCAGCTCGAACCCGAGATCGTTCAGGTTCTGCCTGTGAGCGATCGCCCGTGCAGAAAGCCCTTCCACGCGCAAACACGCATCGCCCGGCCGGGATGACGGCCTGCCGGAAACCGTCAAGGTATCGCCGACCATCAACCGCGCTACCTCGGCTTCGGTGACGTCCGCGACACGCGCTCCGTCAAGCACCGTCTCGCCGTGCCGCATGATCGTGACCCGGTCGCAGAAGGCGGCAACCTCGCGGAATTTGTGCGTGATCAAAACCACGGCGTGACCTTGCCGCGACAACCGTTGGGCAAAGGAGAGGAGCGTTCGCGCTTCCTCGTCGGTCAGCACCGCCGTCGGCTCGTCCATGACCAGAATTCGTGCGCCCAGAAGCATGACCTTTACGATCTCGGCACGCTGGCGCTCGGCGATCGAAAGGTCTGCCACCAGCCTATGCGGATCAACGGGCAGGCCGATTTCGCGCGACTTGGCGGCAACGATCGCCGCCGCATCGGCCAGCGTTTTCACGGCAGCCTTGCGGCCGAGGCCGAGGAGCACGTTCTCGGCAACGGTAAAACTCTCGACCAGCCGGAAATGCTGATGGACCATGCCGAGACCGGCGGCAGCGGCCTCCAGCGGACTGCGCAAGCTGATTGCCTCACCGTCGATCGACTGATCGCCACCGTCAGCCACATAGACGCCGGCGGCCACGTTCATCAAAGTGGACTTGCCTGCGCCGTTCTCACCGACGATGGCATGCACTTCCCCCCATTCGAGGCAGAAGGATGCATCACGAAGTGCTGCCTTGCCGTCAAACGACTTGCCGATGCCGCGCATTCGCAGAGCCGCCGGTGCACCCGGCGGTCGTTGCGTATGGTCGCCTGCTTGCTGCAAAGCTGTCGTCATTACTTTGCCGGCATGGTTCCGATGACACCTTCGACGAAATAGTCCATCGACCAGAGTGCTGCATCGTCAACCTTCCCGCCGGCGTCGACGACGGCGGTGCCGTCCTGCTTTTTCAGGGGACCCTGGAACGGATCGAGCTTGCCGGCGATGATCTCCTGCTTTGCAGCCTCGATCTTTGCCTTGGTCTCCTCGGAAACCGTGGGGCCAAAAGGTGCAAGCTCGACCACGCCGGTTTCGAGGCCTTCGAAGGCACCGAATTCCTCAGGCTTCCAGCTGCCATCGATGATTTCCTTGATCGTCGGCACCAGATATTTTTCCCAGCGGAAGACGACCGAGGTCTGGATCGTCTTGGGCGCGGCATGCGCCATGTCGAGCTGGAAGCCTATCGACGGCACGCCGGCCTTTTCGGCGGCATCGAGTGCGGAGGTCGCGCTCAGATTGGTGGCGAGCACGTCGGCCTTCTGGTCGAGGATCGCCTGGGCGATCTGCCCTTCCTTCACCGGATCCCACCAGGAGTTGGCGAAGACGGCGACCGTTTCGATCGCAGGATCGACGGAACGGGCGCCGAGCGCGAAACTGTTGATATCCCAGTTCACCACGCCGACGGGAAAGCCGGCGAGGATGCCGATCTTCTTCGTTTTCGTAGCCTGACCTGCCGCGATGCCTGCAAGGTACCAGCCCTGGTAGGTGCGGGCATAGAAGCTTTCCATGTTGGGCCCGTTCTCCGTGCCCGAGGCGCTGAGAAACGCCACGTTCGGATAGGCCTTGGCCGCTTCGGCCATCGGGGCGCTATAGCCATAGGTGGTACCGATAATGATGTTGAAGCCGCGCTTGACATAGAGGTCGATCGCTGCACGCAGCTTCGTGGCTTCTTCCGGAATGTTTTCCGTCACCGCGACGGGCACCTTTAGCTGTTCCTCCACGGCCTTGCGGCCGGCCTCGAGGGCCTCGTTCCAGCCGCCGTCTTGCGCCGAACTTGCGTAAATGAACGCGACCTTGGGCGAGCCTTCCAGAGTAAAGGCATAGGCGCCCGAGGCGGCGCAGGAAGCAAGAACTGCGGCCGTCGCGGCGAACAGACGAGCTGAAGCGGACGGCTTCGTTTTGCGCTCTTTCATTTCGTGGTTCCCCTTTGTTTTTATTTGATTTTCTCAGCCGAAAGCATGCCGCGTCCGCGCGGCTTCCCTGCACGGTGACGGTTGCCGCCGGAGCGTCTTTTTTGATTTGGCAAAAGCGAATTGGCTCTTGTGCAGCGCATAACAGCCGATTACGTTCGTTCATGCAACAAAAATAATCATGCCTGTTTTTTGGGCATTTTGTACATAAATGTGAACGATCAAATGAACACCGATGCGCTGGCATCATTTGTCAAAATTGCGGAACTGCGGTCATTGTCCGCCGCGGCGAAGCTGTACGGTTTGCCGAAATCCACGCTCAGCCTCCGGCTCAAGCAGCTTGAAGACGATCTGAAAGTCGCTTTGTTCGAACGATCGGGCCGCGTGCTGTTGCTGACTGACGCAGGACAGACCCTGCTCGGGCATGCCCGGCAGATCCTGCAAGGCTGCGATGCGGCGCGTGCCGCCGTGACGGAACTGAGCGACGACGTGACCGGAACCTTGCGGATCGGCGCAACGGGCGAGTTCGGCACGGCCTATTACACGCAGATGCTGATGGCGTTCAGAAAGCTCTATCCCAAGGTGGAGATCGAACTCACCTTCTTTTCGCCGCACGTTCTCTACGCGCCTGAGAGCCTCGACATGCTCGACGCCGTGATTTCATGGGACGAGGGCATCGAAGGTGGCGAAACGCTCTCGACCGCGAAGTTCGCACTCTTCGCCAGCAAGAGCTATGTCGAGCGCGCCGGGATGCCGCGAAAACCTGCCGATCTGGTGGACCACCAGGGCATCGTCTATCGCACCTCTGCGGGCCTGCAGCACTGGCGGCTGCAGAAGGGGACCGCGCAGGAAAGCATCCTGCCGCGCAGCAACCTGATCGCCAACGACTACTGGACGATCAAGTATTTTGCCGTCGCGGGCGAGGGGATCGCCTATCTGCCGCACTTCTTCACCACGATCGAGTGTGAACGCGGCCACCTCATTCCGCTGCTCGATACGTGGGAATCTGCGGAAAAGCGCGTCAGCATCCGCATATCGCGCCCGCACGCTCCGTCGCGCAAGATGGCCGCCTTCATGGATGTCTGTGGCCGCTACTTCTCGCCCGGCTTCGTTTTCACGGGGCCGCGCTACTACGTCGAGACAATCTTCGATGCAAACATCCAAAAAAGGGAACAGAAAAATGAAGGTACTTGAAACCGGCAACGGCGCGCGTGCAATGAAGGGGGGAGGGCTCGACCCGCAGCGTGTCAGCTTCGACAAGATCCCGATCATCGACCTCGAACCCATGTTCACGGGCGACGAGTCCGCCCGGCAAAAGCTCGCGCAGGAACTGCGCAAGGCCTGCACGGAAGTCGGCTTCCTCTATATCAAGAACCATCACGTCCCAAAGGACGTCATAGACGCCACGTTTGGGGTGGCGGAGACGTATTTCGCCGAATCCGACGACGTGAAGATGGAGAACCACGTTTCCAAGTCGAAGAACAATCGCGGTTATGCGGCGCTGCTTGAGGAGAATACGGACCCGACCGCGCGCGGCGACCTGCACGAATCCTATGATATTGCGCTCGACGTTCCAGCCGACGATCCGGACGTGAAGGCCGGCAAAGTGCTTTACGGTCCCAACCAGTGGCCGGCGGGCAAGCCGGAGTTCCGAAAGGCACTGGAAACCTACCATGCCGAGATGCTGACGCTGAGCGGCCGTCTGCTCCATGCCTTTGCTCTGGCTCTTGATTTGGAGGAGACATATTTCGACCAGCTGGTGGGCAAACCGCTCGCGACTTTGCGGGTGCTGCACTATCCGCCGCAGTTTGGCGAGATCGATGACCGCCAGATCGGCATCGGGGCACATTCGGACTACGAGTGCTTCACGATCCTGGCCCAGAAGGAAGGTATTTCAGCCTTGCAGGTATTGAATGCGTCCGGCGAATGGATTGCGGCCGATCCGATTCCCGGCTGCTTCGTGGTCAACGTGGGGGATCAGATGGCCCGCTGGACCAATGACCTTTTCGCCTCGACCGTCCACCGCGCGGTCAACCGCTCCGGAAAGGAACGCTATTCGATCCCGTTCTTCTTCGGTCCGAACTACGATGCCCTTATTGAGGTGCTTCCCAGCTGCATCGACGAGGACCATCCCGCGAAGTACCCGCCGATTACGTCGGGCGAGTACGTCAACGGCCGTTTCATGGCGACATTTGCGCACTATGCCGCGCAAAACGAGGCCAACGCCGATACTGCCGTCTAAAACTAATACTGCTGGTATGCGCGGCCATTCCTATGGCCGCGCATCGAAATCTACCCTTAAAAATAGCGCTCAAGGTTCGCGCGGATGCGATCCAGCACGGTGTGCCCGGAAACGTCCGGAACGAATTTATTGCCTGTGATCGCCTCATAGGCCTGCGTGTAGACCGCCGAGGCTTGCTGAACTATCTCGTCGGGAATCTTCGGGATCGGCTCCTTGTAAGGATCGCACCGCGCCGAGACCCACGACCTGATGAAATCCTTGTCGAAGCTCTCCGGCCGGCTGCCGCTTGCCAGGGCCTGTTCGTAGCTCGCCGCGATCCAGTAGCGGCTGCTGTCGGGCGTGTGGATTTCATCGGCCAGGATTATGTTGCCGTTCTTGTCGGAGCCGAATTCATATTTGGTGTCGGCAAGAATGAGGCCGCGTTCGGCGGCGCGCGCCTGGCCCCGGGCGAACAGCTGCAAGGCATAGTTCGACACGGTATCCCACTGCGCTTGCGTGAGAAGACCCTGCTCGATGATTTCGGCCTCGGACAGGGGCTCATCATGACCGCCGTCGAAAGCCTTGCTCGTCGGCGTGACAATCGCTTCCGGCAGCTTCTCGTTGTCGCGCAACCCGTCCGGCAGGGTGATCCCATACATATCCCGTTCGCCCTTCCTGTATTTGGTCAGGATCGAGGTGCTGGTGGTTCCCGCCAGATAGCCGCGCACGACGATCTCGACCGGCAGTATGTCGAGCCGTGTTCCGACCACAACGTTTGGGTCGGGGTATTCGAGGACATGGTTCGGGCAAATATCAGCAGTTTCCTCGAACCAGTATCGAGCCGTCTGCGTCAGGATTTCTCCCTTGAACGGGATCGAGGTCAGAATGGTGTCGAAGGCGCTGAGACGGTCCGTGGCGATGATGATGCGTCGCCCGTCTGGCAAGTCGTAGTTTTCGCGGACTTTACCCTGATAGCGGCCCGGCAATTCGGGGATGAAAGCATCGGACAGGACGCGCATGTGATTTTCTGCCTTCCGGAAAGCGGGGAACGCCCGTCGCATACACCTTCGGTCGTGATCATATCAATCGGGAAAAGCACCGCGATGAATTTGCGGGGAATGACCAGCCATCCACCACCGGGCAATCTTGCCACGTTCATCCAGGTCGATATGGGAGTAGGTGCGTCTGATAACCCATTGAAATCATTTGCATGTCGCACTTGAAAATAGAATGTACCCGGCAATATGCATAAGTCGCATAAGATAGATTATGGAACTGACCTATAGCTGAATAGCTCGTTTTCCGGCTTTCAGATGGTCTTAGCCCGACGTCTGGTCGTCTCAGATCTCAACGGAAATCGCGACCAACGCATCCCTCAGACGATCATTGAGTGGCTTCGGCCGGCGCGTTTGCCTGTCGACGTAGACATGGACGAAGAAGCCTTCGGCTGCGGCCAGATCATCGTCGTTGCGGAACAGTCCGACTTCGTAGCGCACGGACGACGAGCCGAGCTTTGCCACGCGAATGCCGGCAGTCACCATGTCGGGAAATGCAAGCTCTGAAAAATACCGGCAGCCGGTTTCGACCACCAGGCCGATCTGTTCGCCAGCATGAATGTCGAGCACGCCGACATCGATCAACCAGCCATTCACAGCGGTGTCGAACAGCGAATAATGCACGACATTGTTCATGTGGCCGTAGATGTCATTGTCCATCCAGCGCGTGCCGATGATGCGGAACGCCTTGTATGAGTCTCGCGAAGATGGTGAGGCTCGTTCGCTCATGCTGCTCACCATGCCGCCCGGTAGATCGTCAGCGCGTCGGTCTCGCTGACTTCGCGCGGATTGTTGACCAGAAGCCGCTGCTGCTTCATCGCGTCCGACGCCATCCTGGCAAGATGTTCTTCGCCAATGCCGACATCGCGCAGACGCGGCTGAAGCCCAAGTTTGTGCGAAAGCGCTGCCAGTTCCTCGATGAAGCCCATACAACGGGTCTGCGTGCTTTCCTCGCGTGCCAGATGAGGAAATGCCTCGGCAGCGATCTCGGCATAGAGATGGGCTGCCTCCGGCGCGTTGAAGCGCAGCACGTGCGGCAGCACCAAGGCGTTCGAAAGCCCGTGCGGAACGTGAAACGTGCCGCCGATCGGATAAGCCAGCGCATGAACGGCAGCCACCGGCGAGTTGGCGAATGCCTGTCCGGCAAGCATGGAGCCAAGCAGCATTGCGCCGCGGGCCTCGACATTCCCGCCGTCGAATACCGCTCTTTCGATATTGGCACCGAGCAGCTGAAGTGCCTGTTTCGCCAGCATTTTCGATAGCGGATTGTTGTTCGCGTTCTTCGATGCATAGGCCTCGATGGCGTGTACCATCGCATCGATGCCGGTTGCAGCCGTGATTGCCGGCGGCAGGCCGAGCGTCAGCTGCGCATCGAGCACGGCGATGTCAGGCAGGATGACCGGACTGGAAACGCCGCGCTTTTCTTCATCACCGACGGTGATGATGGAGACCGGCGTCACTTCCGAGCCGGTGCCGGCTGTGGTCGGTACCAGCACCAGCGGCAGCCTTGGACCCTTGGCATTGCCGACGCCCCAGGCATCGTCGATGTCTTCGCCGGAACCGATCAGCAGCGCGGCCAGCTTGGCGACGTCGAGCGAAGACCCGCCGCCGAAACCGACGACGCCGGTAGCACCAACTGAGCGTCCAGCGTCCACGGCCTTCATCACCGTCGCCAGCGACGGATCGGCCTCGACCGCGTCAAAAATGGCGACTGACGTCCCCTCTCCCTGCAACGAAGCGATTGCCGGGTCGCACAGGCCGAGCTTGCGCAGGCCCGGATCGGTCACGAACAGAACGGAGCCGCCCAACTTCCTGCCGGCGATCTTTCCCAAACGCGCGGCCGAGCCGGGTTCAAAGACAATGGAGGCCGTCGTGTTGAAAATAAAGGGAGACATTACAATGACCTCGGCTGCATTTCTCACCCTTTACATGCCTGCTTTGCTAGCCCGCCGCAAGGTCGGCAGTGGTTGCGCGTGCAGCAGTCAGCAAGGCCTCTGGTTCGGCGGCGAAGACGGCATCATGCGCGCCGGCTGCTGCCCAGACCTGGCGGAAGGACAACAGTGATCTGTCGGCAAATGCCGGGATTGCCGCCTTGTGGCCGATCGGCGAAACGCCACCAATGGCAAAGCCGGTTTCGTCGCGAATGTAGCGTGGATCGGCGCGTTTGAGTGGCTCGGCGGCCAGTACAGCCGCCTTTGCAAGGTCAAGCTGGTTGGATCCGGAAAGCAGGAAGAGATAGAGCCGCCCGCTGTTCTCGCCCTGGAAAATCAGCGATTTGACGATCTGCGCAACGCTGCAGCCGCATTGTTCGGCGGCTTCTTCCGCCGTGCGCGTGGACGCGCCCATGCGGCGGACTTCGATCTCGAGTCCGGCGGCAGCAGCTGCCTCAGTTACACGTTCGATGCTGCCGGCCATGTCAGGTTTCTCTGCCTTCAGTTTGATTCCAAAGGAATTTCCAGTTTCATGCCGTCATATGCCGGCTCGATGTGAGCCGGTGTTTCGGCATTGACCGTTTCGTAGTCCAGCGGCACGTGCATATGCGTAAGCACCGCGCGTCTCGGCGCCAGCGTCTCGATCCACTCCAGCGCCTCGGCGAGCGAAAAATGGCTCGGATGCGTGCGGTATTGAAGCGCGTCGATCACCAGCAGATCCAGCCCTGTCAGCCGCTCGGCGGTCGCCGGCGGAAAATGGCTTACATCGGGGCAATAGGCCAGATCGCCGATCCTAAAGCCCAGTGAGATGATGTCGCCATGGATTTGCGGCAACGGCATGAAGGTGAGGGCACCCCCCTCTCCTTCGATCACCACTGGGTCGGAATGCTCGATCTCATGCGCGCGCAGGATCGGCGGATAGGAACTGCCCGCCGGTGTCTTGAAGCAATAGCCGAAAGCCTCGTAGAGGCGGTCCAGCGTCGGCTGGTCGGCATGGATATCCATGAGCTTCCGTTGCTCGAGGACATAGCCGCGCAGGTCGTCGATGCCGTGGATGTGGTCGGCATGGGCGTGGGTGTAGATCACGCCGTCGATGCGCTTCACGCCGGCCATCAGCATCTGTTCGCGAAAATCGGGACCGGTGTCGATCACCACCCGCGTCGTGGCGCCATCCGGCCTGATACGCTCAACCATGGCGGCGGTGCGCATGCGACGATTTTTCGGATTCTGGGGATCGCAGTTACCCCAGTCTCCGGTGATCCGCGGCGTGCCGGGCGACGAGCCGCAGCCGAGGATCGTCAGGCGAAGCGTATCCGCCATGCGTCAACCGCCCAGCGCGGCTGGCCGCGGCATTTTCGTGAACAGCCGAAAGAAGTTATCGGTGGTGATCGCCGCGATTTCTTCGCTATCAACGCCGAGCGTTTCGCCAAGAACCTTCGCCGTATGCGCCACGTAAGCCGGCTCATTGCGCTTGCCGCGAAACGGGATTGGCGCGAGATAGGGCGCGTCGGTTTCCACGAGCAGACGGTCGTGCGGTACACCGGCCGCGATCGCCCGCAATTCCTCGGATTTCTTGAAGGTCAGAATGCCCGAGAATGAGACGTAGCCACCAAGCTTGACGCCAGTCTCGGCAAGCGCTTGGCCTGATGAAAAGCAATGGAGAATGAAGGGGAAGGCCCCCTTCCCTGTTTCCTCTTCGAGGATCGCCGCCATGTCCGCATCGGCATCACGCGAATGTATGACCAGCGGCAGGCCGGTTTCGCGCGCCGCTGCAATGTGATTGCGAAAGCTCCGCGCCTGAGCGTCGCGCGGCGCCTTGTCATAGAAATAATCGAGACCCGCCTCGCCGATGGCCACCACCTTCGGATGCGCCGACAGCTTGACCAGCTCTTCGGTGGTCACGTCCTGCTCTTCGCCGGCATTGTGCGGATGCGTGCCGACGGAGCAGAAGACCGATTCGAATTGTTCGGCGATTTCCAGGATCGACGGGAACCGCTTCACGCGGGTCGAGATCGTGACCATGCGCTCGACGCCGGCGGCCTGGGCGCGCGCGATGATGGCCGCGCGCTCCTCGGCGAAGTCCGGAAAGTCGAGATGGCAATGACTGTCGACCAGCATCTCAGAACGGCCTCACGCTGCCGGTGCTTCCGGTTCGACATAGCGCGGAAACACCGGTTCCGGCGCCGGCAAAAGCGTGCCTGCGACCAGCGCATACTCATCCGACACCTTGTCGAAGCCGCGTGCATCCGCCGGCACAGCCAGCAGGTCGAGCAGTTTTCCGGCTGATGTCGGGATGTAGGGCTGGCACATCAGGCCGACGCGCCGGATCGTCTCGGCGGTGGTGTGCAGCACCGTTTCCATACGCGCCGGGTCCGTCTTCTTCAGCGCCCACGGCTCCTGCCCGGCGAAATAGCGGTTGGCCTCGGCGACAACCCCAAAGATCGCGGCAAGGGCGTGGTGAATCCCCTGCTCCGACATCGCCTTGCGCGCCGTCACCAGTGCTGCATCCGCCTGATCGAGGATCGCCTTGTCCGCATCGGTCAAGGCCCCGCGCGTCGGCACGACGCCACCGCAGTTCTTGGCGATCATCGACAGCGAGCGCTGCGCCAGATTGCCGAGATCGTTGGCGAGGTCGGCATTGGTGCGGTTGACGATGGCGTCATGGCTGTAACTGCCGTCCTGTCCGAACGGCACTTCGCGCATGAAGAAATAGCGCACCTGATCGAGGCCATAGCGCTCGATCATCGCAAACGGATCGACAACATTGCCGACCGATTTCGACATCTTCTCGCCGCGGTTGAACAGGAAGCCGTGGGCGAAGACGCGGCGCGGCAATTCGATGCCGGCCGACATCAGGAAGGCGGGCCAATAGACGGCGTGGAAGCGCACGATATCCTTGCCGATGATGTGCGTTGCCGGCCAGTAGTCCCATTTCGGGTTTTCCGTGTCGGGGAAGCCGGCAGCGGTGATGTAGTTGGTCAGCGCATCGACCCAGACATACATGACATGCTTGGGATCGCCCGGCACAGGCACGCCCCAGTTGAACGTCGTGCGCGAGATCGACAGGTCGCGCAGGCCGGATTTGACGAAGCTCATCACCTCGTTGCGGCGCTCGGCGGGCGCGACGAAATCCGGACGCTCCTCATAAAGGGCCAGCAGCTTGTCCTGATAGGCCGACAGGCGGAAGAAATATGTTTCTTCCTCGGTCCACTCGACGGGCGAGCCAAGCGGCTCGCGGCGCACGCCGTCTTCGCCGACTGTCGTTTCGCCCTCGTCGAAATAGGCCTCCTGACGCACCGAATACCAGCCGCCATAGCGATCCAGATAGATATCGCCGTTCGCGGCCATGCGCTCCCAGATCGCCTGGCAGGCCTTGTAGTGCCGTTCCTCGGTCGTGCGGATGAACTCGTCATTGGCGCAGCCGAGCGCCTTCAGCATCGACTGGAAAACCGCCGAGTTCTTGTCGGCAAGCGCCTTTGGCGTGATGCCTTCCTTCTCGGCGGTCTGCTGCATCTTCAGGCCGTGCTCGTCGGTGCCGGACAGGAAGAAGACGTCCTTGCCGTCAAGACGCTGGAACCGGGTCAGTACGTCGCTAGCGATATCCGTATAGGCATGCCCGATATGCGGGTTGCCGTTGGGATAGAAGATGGGCGTGGTCAGATAGAATTTTTCGCGTGACATGAGTGCGCCGTCAAAAATGTGCATATGGAAAGATGTCGCGGTCAGATAACGCATCGGAACGGCGATTGCCATCCCGGCGCGGACAAGCGTCACATTCGCATTGCGGCATTCAAGCGGTCGATCATGGTCAGTGCGTGCTGTTTCTTGTCGAGGTTGTAGGTTTCCGTCTCAGATATAGCCATTAGCGCTTCCTGCCAAGCATCGGAGAGCTTTTTTGCGCGCGCAAGGTCGCCGGCGCGGGCCGCATTGCTTGCGGAATCCGACAGCCTGTCAAGGGCATGCCGGTTGAAGATGTCGAACTGGATCGCCTGATCGCGGCCGGCGACAACGTCGGCAAGCTTGTGCGCCGCGCCGACTTCCAGTCCGGGCGCATCCGCCAGTTTGTCGATCGCCTCGGCTATTTCCAACCCGCCATATTGCGTCAGAAGGATTGCGGCGCGTGCGCTGCCTCCGGCGCGCTCGGCAAGGGCTGCGCGAGCCTGCTCGCCCTCCGGCGGCGTCGATTCAGCGCTGGCAAGGACCGCCATCAGGTCTTGCGGCGTCAGCGGCGAAAGCCGGATCGTCTGGCAGCGCGAGCGGATGGTCGGCAGCAGGCTGCCCGGCGAATGCACGATGAGGATAAAGACAGTCCGCGACGGCGGCTCCTCAAGGTTCTTTAGCAGCGCGTTTGCGGCATTGGTGTTCATGTCGTCAGCCGGATCGACGATGACGACGCGGTAGCCGCCATCGTGCGACGTCATCGACAGGAAGCGGTTCACCTTGCGGATTTCGTCGACGGTCAGAACCGTCTTGAAGTTCTTCGTCTTGTCGTTGAGCGGCCGCGCCAGGTGCAGGATCGCCGGATGCGCACCCGTGGCGATCTGCCGAAACAGCGATGATGCCGGATCAGGAATGGCCAGTGCGGACGGAGCCGATTGGCTCGACGGGTACTTCAACAGGTGATGTGCGAGATGGAAGGCAAGCGTCGCCTTGCCGATGCCTTGCGGGCCGGCGAGCAGCAGGGCGTGCGGCAGCTTGCCGGCGCGGTAGGCCGAGGCAAGCATCTCGGCCACCTCGCCATGTCCGATGAGTTGCGGGTTTTCGGAAGGTTCCGGGACGCCATCGAGCGTGTCGTGCTGTTCGGGTGCAATGCGTTCGAACATCAAGCCTCCTGCGCCCGGTCGCCAGCAGCCGTCGCATGGGCTTCCAGTGCCGCGAAAACGGCAGCCGTAACCACGTCCTCCACGTCATGCGGCTTTTGCGCCGCATCGATGACGACGCAGCGTTCCGGCTCGTTGCGGGCGATCTCCAGATAGGCCTCGCGGCGTTTTCGGTGAATTTCCAGCGTTTCCTTCTCGAAGCGGTCAGCGACTTCGTCACCGCGCCGCACCGTCGCGCGTTCCAGTCCCATCGCTGGATCAATGTCGAAGATCAGGGTCAGGTCTGGCATCATGCCGTTGACCGAGACACGTTCGATCGTGGCCATGAATTCCGGTTCGAGATTGCCCGCGCCGCCCTGATAGACCCGCGACGAATCGACGAAACGGTCGCAAAGCACGATGTTGCCACGCTCGATTGCGGGGCGGATCACCTGCTCGATGTGATCGGAGCGCGCGGCCGCAAACAGCAGCGCCTCCATTTTCGGACCAAAGGATTCGGCCGCGCCCGACAGGATGACATGGCGCACTGCTTCGGCTCCGGGCGAGCCGCCGGGCTCGCGCGTCACGGTCAGGCCGTAGCCCTTGGCGCGCAGTTTGTCAGCCAGCCGCTTGATCTGCGTCGACTTGCCGGCCCCCTCGCCGCCTTCGAAAGTTATGAAAAGTCCGCGCGCCAATTCAGTCCATTCCTCGCTCTAGCCGGACGAATTGATCCGAACCGGCCGAACCTGTCTTATGCCGCGCACGCCGAAACGTCTATGTCTGCGGTGCCTTGCGCAGCCAGCCGACGAGCAGTTCGCCGACCGCGTCCAGCGCGCGCTGATGCAGCGAGCCGAGGCCGACGCTTTCGCCCGCATAGAGCGGCGTTTCCTGGCTGAGCGTATCGCCGATCGAGACACGCAAGGTGCCGATCTGTGCGCCCTCCTCCACCGGCGCGACGATCGGGCCATTATAGATGATGCGCGCGCTGAAACGGTCCTTGTTGGTGATCGGCACGAGGATGGAGACCGGTCCCTTGGCCTTCAGTTCGACACCGGATTTGGCGCCGCCGTAGACGCTCGCCTCGGCAACCACTTCGCCATCGGCGAAAAGTTCGGTCTTCTCGAAGGAACGCATGCCCCAGTCGAGCAGCTTTCGCGCTTCCTCGGCGCGTTCGCGGTCGCTGGTCATGCCGCTGAGAGCGGCAAAGATGCGCCGGCCGTCGCGGCTGACCGAGCCGACGATGGCGTAGCCGGATTCTTCGGTGAAGCCGGTCTTCATCCCGTCCGCGCCGATATCCATGGCCAGAAGCGGATTGCGGTTGCGCTGGGTAATCTTGTTCCAGGTGAAATCGCGCTGCGAATAATATTTGTAATATTCCGGGTAGGTCTTCCAGATGTGCATGCCGAGCTGGACGAGTTCGCGCACCGTCACGACCTGCCCTTCGGCCGGCAGTCCGGTCGAATTCACGAACACCGACTTGGTCAAGCCGAGTTCGCGCGCACGGTCGGTCATCAGGGCGGCGAAATTGGCTTCGGAGCCGGCCATGCCCTCCGCGATGATGATGCAGCCATCATTAGCCGACTGCACGACGACGCCCTGAATCAGGTCTTCAAGGCGGATCGTCGATTTCAGCTTGGCGAACATGGTCGAGCCGCCCGAGCTCGCGCCACCCGTGCGCCAAGCATTCTCGCTGACCGCAAAGGTGTCGTCGAGCGTATAGCGCCCTGCCTTGATCGCGTTGAACACGACTTCCATGGTCATCAGCTTGGCCAGCGATGCAGGTGGAATCAGCGCGTCGGCGTCTTTCGAGA
Source organism: Mesorhizobium sp. DCY119 (assembly GCF_003590645.1). Classification (NCBI taxonomy): domain Bacteria; kingdom Pseudomonadati; phylum Pseudomonadota; class Alphaproteobacteria; order Hyphomicrobiales; family Phyllobacteriaceae; genus Mesorhizobium; species Mesorhizobium sp. DCY119. The sequence continues at coordinate 2,913,862 of NZ_CP031834.1, forward strand.
ACAGGATCGAGCCGGTTTCGGCATCGACCATGAAGGCCTGTTTCGCTTTTGTTTCAAAGAGTTGCGCCTGCGCTTGCACAACCAACGCGAAGATAATCGCGAAGCCGAAAAACGCGGTGCGGAAAGACGGTCGGCTATACTGCATGACGAACCCCGTTGCCCGGAGGATTACAACAGAGGCTAGCAGGGTTCGCACAGGTGGAGCAACCGCAATTGGCGAGCGGACGCCGTGACGCGATCAGTTGCGGATCGTCATCGCATCCGGCGCGCCGTGCGACCATGCCATTTCGAGCATGTCATCCAGCGAGGTGCGCCCGTCGCTGAAAAGGCTGACCGTGTAGAACGTTGCACCATCGGCCGTCGATTTCTCGACTGTCGTCTTGCCGACTGACGAAAGCGTGCGCACCAGGCGGTTTGCCTCGTCCCTGGAATGGAAAGTGCCGACCGCGATATAGGCGGCGGAGGCTTCAGGCTGCGTCAGGCTTGGGTTGAGCCGCTTCCAGGACTGCGCGACGTCGCCCGCCGACATGCGCGTGCCGTCGAGGGCTGCGAAGGCACTGACGGCGCTGTGGATACGCTCGTCGGCATAGGACATGGTGGCAAGGGCAAGCTGCGTCGGCGCGCCCTGCGGACGTTCCGGAACGATCGGACCGAATTCCGGCAGGACGATATTGCCGAACGCAACGGATTGCGTTGCCGAGCCGGAAGCCACCGCAAATGGCGGAGCGTCGGTCATCACGCCGGGGAACGGAGTTGCTGCAGCGCTTTGGCTGCCGCTTGGCGTTGCACCGTTCATGGCGATCATGACGCCCGTGGGCAGGCCGTCTGAAGGATCGGGCGCGGCATTGCCTGGCCGGTAGGAAGCCATCAGGTATTGATCGTCACGCCCCTCGAGCGGCGCGCGGCCGACATATTCCACCTGCACCTTGGCAACGCCGACATGCGAATAATCCAGCATGTCCGCTGCCTGCTTGGACAGGTCGATGATGCGGCCATCCGAATAAGGTCCGCGGTCGTTGACGCGGACAATCACGGAGCTGCCATTCTTCAGATTGGTGACGCGGGCATAGCTCGGCAGCGGCATCGTCGGATGCGCTGCCGTCAGGTGCGTCATGTCATAGATTTCGCCGTTCGCCGTCAGGCGGCCATGAAAGGCGTCGCCGTACCAGGAGGCAGCGCCGACCTTTTTGTAGTTCTTGTCTTCCTTCGGATAGTACATCTTGCCGCGAACCATGTACGGCTGCCCGGTCTGGTCGCGGCCGCCACCGCGCGGCAGGTTGGTGCGCAAATTGGAGACGCGGGGGCTCGCCTTCACGCCATATTCGGATTCGGCGAAGTATTCCTTGGACCGTTTTTTCCCGGCCACAGGCTTCGACGGCGCAGACGCGCAGGCTGCAAGAGCTGCTGCGGAAAGTGCCAGAATGGCAATGGTGGAAGCGCGGCGAAAATGCCCGCGCGCCAGAATAAGCATTACTGATGGTCCCCAGACGTTCTCATGCACCTACGCAGAACATGTAAAGGGACACCTCGAACAACGCCGCACAGCGTCTGGCATCCCTACCCCAACTCTCCTTTTACGCAGGAATTGATTAGCACGCTATTAACCGATTGTGTTCGCAAACGGGCAGGAATGTGGCGCGCGCCGGTCACGATATATTAGCGCGTGTCTTGAAAGCTCTTGCGATACTCGCGCGGTGTGAGGCCTTTCAATGCCTTGAATTGCCTGTTGAAATTGGCAAGGGTTTCATATCCGACCGCGTCGGCGATATGGGCGACAGGTCTTTCCGTGCCCGAGAGCATCGCGCAGGCTTCGCCTACTTTCAGGCGCATGATGTAGTCCGATATGGAAACATGCGCATGCCGCCGAAACAGGCGGTGGAGGCCCGACGGGCTGAGGGCGGCGACCTCGGCCAGTTCGCCAAGCGACAAGCCGGAAGCGTAGTTCAGGTGGATATGGTCGAGCACGCGGTCAAGCCGCGAGCGGTCGACGCCGGCGCGCGCAGGAACGCTCCTGGCGCTGGCAAGAGGCTCGGCGCCGGCATCCTGCGCCAGCATATTGAGCACGCGCATCAGGCTTAGCAGGCGCTCGTCAGGCGGCCGCGAGAACAGGTCTTCGATCAACGGCCGCGCGCGCGCGGCATAGGACTGCGTGAACTTCAGGCCGTTTGCGGCGCGTTCCACCATGGACGCAATGGCGCTGAATTCGACCAGTGTCGCGCTCAGGGTGCTTGCCCAGTCAGGCAGAAACCACATCACAAGCGCGACGTGCGGCGCGCTGTCTTCGATCTTCTCGGTCGAATGCCATGTGTGCGGCAGGTTCGGTCCGATCAGCACGAGATCGCCATCGTCGTAGCTTCCGATGTGATCGCCGATGAAGCGCTGGCCGCGCGAATTGCAGGTCAGCGTCAGTTCGAGCTCGGGGTGGTGATGCCATTGAAACGGAATCCCGTCGTCAAGGCGACGGTTGAGCATCGCCCAGGAAGTACCCGGCTCAGGCCGCAATCTTTCCAGAAACGGCTTCATTCTGGCTCCGTTCAAACTGGAACGCCAAGATAGTATCAGTATGTGCCGTGCGAGTACAACATTGGCACCCTGCAGGCGGTATCCTTCAGCATCATCACGGCATGGATGGAGGAGAAACTCATGGCGCATGCAACGGATTTGAAACAGGACGCCCACCCGACCTCGAAAAAGGTCACGACGCAGCTCAAGGACATCGAGAAGAAACTGCCATTGCGGGTTCTGAGCGAAGCCGACTGGCAGCACTGGATCACTAGGGGCTATGTGATCGTGCGCAACGCGGTGCCGCAGGAGAATGTGCAGCAGCTCGTCGATCTACTTTGGGAGTTCGACGAGAAGGATCCGAAGGACCCCTCCACCTGGTATGCACCGCAGCGGCGCGACCACCAGATGAAGGAGCTCAACGGCGCCGGCATGGTGGAAATCTACAATCACCAGTATCTGTGGGACAATCGACAGATGCAGCGCGTCTACGACGCCTTCGTCGACATCTGGGACATGGAAGAGCTTTGGGTGGCGATCGACCGCGCCAACCTCAATCCGCCCAAGAAGACCCCCGGCAATGTCAACGGCTTCATCCATTGGGATAGCGACACGTCGCTGCGCCCGCTGCCGATCGGCGTTCAGGGCGTGCTGTCACTGGTCAAGCAGGATGGCGATATCGGTGGCTTCCAGTGCATTCCCGAACTGTTCTCGAATTTCGAGGAATGGGTGAAGACCCAGCCGGAAGACCGCGATCCGCACCACCCGGACCTGGACGGACTGACCATAACCAATATCGAAATGAACCCGGGTGACCTTTTGATTTTCAACACACTTCTGGCACACGGCGTGCGCCCGAACTACTCCAAGGATCGCGTTCGCATGGCGCAGTATATCTCGATGTTCCCGGCCGACGAGGACGATCTTGTCGAGCGCACGGCGCGCGTCACCTCATGGCGCGAACTGGAAGCGCCGCAGCGCGCCTCCTTCCCCGGCGACCCCCGCGACTGGGAGAAGAAGAACGCCAAGACCGCTGAACTGACCGAACTCGGCAAGAAGTTGCTCGGCCTGAAGAACTGGCACTGACCTGAAACAGAAACAGTGGCTTCGCGTCAAGCGAGGCCGCCGTTTGTTCGTTAGCCGTCAGCCCTTTCCGTCGATAAACCGATCGTAGTCTGAGACAAGCAGGCGTAGCGCCGCTTCGTCTTCCTCGATGTTGGAAAAACGGCCGATCGGGTCGGCGAAGATGTTGTCGGTGAGGTCGTCATTGACGGTCGAAACTTCGCCGATCAGCACATCGCCGCCCTCGCCCCAGAATGCGTGCCACACGCCCGGCAGCAGCGTTACGCTCTCGCCCGGATCGAGCTTCAGCAGCCCCCCTGCCGGCAATTTTCTCACCACGCCGTCGGTTGGCACCTCGACTTCCTTGTGGCGATCGATGCCACCGTCTTCGGCCGGCATGAAAAGTTCCAGCACGAGCTTGCCGCCGCCGCGGTTGATGATGTCCTCAGCCTTCACGATATGGCGGTGCATCGGCGAAAGCTGGTCCTTGCGCGAGATCATGATCTTTTCGGCGTAGAGCATGCCGGTCCCGCGCGTAAGATCCTCTGCGCGGCCATTGCGGACGGTGAAGAGGAACAGGCCAAGCTCGTCATACTTGCCTTGCCCATAATCGGTAATGTCCCAGCCGAGGCGTGAATCGACGATGCCGGATGGCCGGCGCGTCTTCAGTTCCTCCGGCGACCAATAGGCAAAGGGCGGCATGACATAACCGAAGGAGCGGATGAAGGCGTCGCCCTCGCGGATGATCTCATTGATGCGGGAGCGTTTCATGTCGAAGTTCCTTCATGTGACGAAGCACCCAGCCTGGATGCGGAAATCCTGTAGCGCGTCGTCCATCGCTCGCCGGCAGTGAAAGCGCTGCCGAGTGACAGCCAGTCAGGCGCGTGGGGAGCAAAGCGCGTGTCGTCGAAATAGGCGTTCACCGGCTCGATGCCGATCCCGCGAAAGCTGTTCAACCAGGGCGGCGCGCTGCGCCCGCGATCGGACATCCAGATCAATGCCGAGGGAAAATCGTCTCGGTTCCAGTCGAGTTGAACGCGATAGCCATCGTCGGGATAGAGAAGCTGCATCCTGCCGGACACACCGTCGATCTGAATGATCTCCTCGGCCAGACCGCTTGGCTGACTGGAAAGATCGGCAAAGCCGCCATCCTCCAGCGGAACGCGTTCGAGCGAGGCAAAGGCAATGCCGGGCGTCAGGCGCGACACGCCCGGTTCGACGGGCTCAGGAAATGTGTAGCCTTGTGAGAAAACACCCGGATCAAGCAGCAGCCGCTTGCCCTGCTCCGGCATCCGAAAAATCGGATGGAGACCGACCGGCAGGAGACAATCCGCCCGCGCTTCAACCGTCAGCGTGATTTCGACGGCTGCATTGCCCGACCCACCGGCAATGCGGCGTTCCGCACGTCTGATCGGATGATCCGGTGGATAATCGATCGCCAGAGCGATCTCGCCCAGCGCTTCGCTCGTGACGTGCCAGGCATTGTCCGTGGCATAGCCGTGGTGGTGCGGGTCGAGCGCCGTCTTGCCGAACGGCACGCAGGCCCATTCTCCGCCAAGCTGGCGCAGGTGAGCGGGAATGTCCGTGTTGGCGGCTATTTCCGGATCATCGATCCACGGCGCCTCGGCAAAGGGCGTCACAGACGAGCCGTCATCCAGAACCAGCGTCAGGTGATGGAGAGACCCGCCGACGGCGAAGATTTCCCCATGGCCGCGATCCCAGGACAGCGCCCAGCGAGAACGCTCCGCAGATCGAGCGGATTCATCGCCTGACAGGGCCTGATCGGTGGGCGCCAACACCGGCTTTCTCCTCAGAGTATCCGTTGGCCGTTGGCGGGGTCGAAGAACACCGCCTTGTCGAGATTGAAGGCCAGTTTCGTCTTCTGCCCTGCAACCACGCTGACGTCGGCGCGCAGTCGCGCGGTTACCTGCTTCTTGCCAAGACGGGTGACGGCAAATGTGTCGGAGCCAGCGGGCTCAACAACCTCGATCAGGCATTCGCTTTCGGCGATGTTTTTCGCGTTGCGGTCGGCGCCATCGCGGTCGGTCAGCGCCTCGGGGCGAATGCCAAAGATCACTTCCTTGCCGTCATGTGCGGCAAGTCCCGCCGGCGCGTTCGGAATGCCGAGCGCCAAGGGCTCCATCTCGTCGCGATTGGTCGAAATCGACACGCCCGAACCGTTCTTCGTAATCGTCACCGGGATCAGGTTCATCGCCGGCGAACCCATGAAATCGGCAACAAACAGATTGGCCGGGTTGTTGTAGATCTCGGCCGGCGTGCCCGATTGCTGCAGCAGCCCGTCTTTCAGCACGGCGATCTTGGTCGCCAGCGTCATCGCCTCGATCTGGTCGTGGGTGACATAGACGATGGTGGTACCCATGCGCTGGTGCAGCCGCTTGATCTCGGTGCGCATGTCGACGCGCAGCTTGGCGTCGAGGTTCGACAGCGGTTCGTCGAACAGGAACACCTGCGGATCGCGTACCAGCGCCCGGCCGATCGCCACGCGCTGGCGCTGGCCGCCGGAAAGCTGGCTCGGCTTGCGGTCGAGCAGATGGCCGATCTGCAGCATGTCGGCGACTTGAGCGATCGCCTTGTCGCGCTCCGGTTTCGGCACGCCGCGGATTTCCATGCCGAAGGCGATGTTCCCGCCGACCGTCATGTTCGGATAGAGCGCATAGGACTGGAACACCATGGCGATGTCGCGCTGCGACGGGTGCAGCCCGTCAATCACCTTGCCGCCGATGCTGATCGTGCCGCCGGTTGTCGTCTCCAGGCCGGCGATCGAATTGAGCAGCGTGGACTTGCCGCAACCCGACGGCCCGACCAGCACGAGGAAGCCGCCCTCCTCGATTTCCAGGTCGATGCCCTTCAGCACCTTCACATTGCCGAAGGTTTTTTCGAGATTGCGGATTTCGAGAAACGCCATGCCTTACCCCTTGACCGCGCCGGCCATCAGCCCGCGCACGAAATAGCGTCCCGCGATAATGTAGACGAGCAGCGTTGGAAGGGCTGCGATCATCGCCGCAGCCATGTTGACATTGTATTCGACGACGCCGGTCGAGGTGTTGACGACGTTGTTCAGCGCCACCGTCATCGGCATCGCGTCGCCCGTGCCGGCATAGGCGGAAGCGAACAGGAAGTCGTTCCAGATGTTGGTGAACTGGTAGATCACGGTGACGACGAAGATCGGCAGCGAGTTCGGCAGCATGATGCGCCGGAAAATCTGGAAGAAGCTCGCCCCGTCGATCTGCGCGGCCTTGATCAGCTCGGTCGGAAACGCCTCGTAGTAGTTGCGGAAGAACAGCGTCGTGAAGCCCAGACCGTAGACGACGTGGACGAAAACCAGGTTGACGGTCGGATTGCCGAAGCCGAACGAGAAACCCGTGGCGTTGCGCAGCGTCATGCCGAAGCGGCCGAGGCTGCCCAGTATCGTCGCCATCGGCAAAAGCACCGACTGGAACGGAATGAAGCAGGCAAACAGCATCAGCCCGAACACCAGCGTGTCACCGCGAAAGCGCCATTTGGTCAGCACATAGCCATTCAGCGCACCGAGCAGCGTTGAGATCAGCACTGCCGGAACCACCATCTTGATGGAGTTCCAGAAATAACCCTTGATACCGGCGCAGGTCAGGCCGACGCATGTCTCGCCCCAGGCTTTCACCCATGGCTCGAAGGTGGGGGATTGGGGCAAAGCGAGCATGTTGCCGCTCTGGATTTCGTCCATGGTCTTGAACGAGGTGACCAGCATGACGAACAGCGGCATCAGATAGACCAGCGCAAAGAACGCCAGCAGGCCGTATATGACGACGCGGTTGAGCGTCCGCGAACCGCCCGCCCCGGTTTTCGGCCGCTCGGAGATGGCTGCGGCGCTCATCGCGGCCGCTCCTTCAGTTCGGAATAGAGGTAGGGAACGATGATCGCGGTAAGGGTCATCAGCATGATCACCGCGCTGGCGGAGCCAACCGCCATCTCGTTTCGCTTGAATGTGTATTCATACATGAAGTTGGAAGGCAGCCAGGCCGAGCCGCCCGGTCCGCCGCTGGTCAGCGCCACCACCAGATCGTAGGATTTGATAGCGAGGTGCGCCAGGACGATGAACGCCGAGAGGAAGACCGGCCGCAGCATCGGGATGATAATGCGCCGGTAGAGCTGGAACGACGAGGCGCCGTCGATCTGCGCTGCTTTCATGATCTCGCCGTCGATGCCGCGCAGGCCGGCCAGGAACATCGCCATGACGAAGCCCGACGCCTGCCAGACACCGGCGATCACCACCGTGTAGATGACGAAATCCTTGTTCTTGATCCAGTCGAAATGGAAGCTCGTCCAGCCCCATTGATGCAGCGTCTGCTCGAGGCCGAGTCCGGGATCGAGGAACCATTTCCAGGCAACGCCGGTGACGATGAAGGACAGCGCCATGGGGTAGAGATAGATCGGCCTCAGCACGCCCTCGCCGCGAATCTTCTGGTCGAGCAGGATCGCCAGGAACAGACCCAGCGCCAGGCAGATGCCGATATAGAGAAAGCCGAAAATCCCCATATTGGTAATCGACGTGTACCAGCTCGATGGCGGATCGTTCTCGAACGTCCAGCGCCAGAGGCGCTGATAGGCGCGCGGTCCGGTGAGAGTGTAGGACGGGAATGTCTTGGAATTGGTGAAGGACAGATAGACCGTCCAGAGAATGAAGCCGTAGACGAAGACGATGGTGATGGCAAAGCTCGGGGCCAGAACGAGCTTGGGCAGTGCATCCTGCAACCATGCCCGCCCGGACACTCGCGTGCTGTGCACCGGCGTCAGGTCTGTCTCGGTCTTGGCAACCGTGCTCATTGGTCCGTCCCCTCCCAGGGCCGTCTTGATCCGGAGACGGTGCCTCCCCCGCCAGTGGCGGGAGAGGCTTCGTCGTTCAAAGGCTTACTTGGCGTCGTCGATCGCCTTCACGAGCTCTTCGACAGCCTGGTCGGAGGTCGTGATCTGGCCGTGGACGAATTTGGAGACCACGTCCTTGTAGGCGTTGGCCACTGCCGGCGGTGCACCATAGCCCTGGGCGAGCGAGCCGAACAGCGTGCCGCCATCATTGGCCTTCTTCAGGTCGGCGATGCCCTTCTTGCCGCAAGCATCGAAGTCGGTATCCGGAACGTCGGTGCGGGCCGGAACCGAGCCTTTGACGACGTTGAATGCCGACTGGAAGCTCTTCGACAGCGTGGCGGTTGCCAACGCAACCTGGGCTGCCTTGCGGTCATCCGGAACGTTGAACATGCCGAACATGTCGGAGTTGTAGATCACGCTCCCGTCCGTGCCGGGGAAACGATAGCAGTAGAAGTCGGTGTCCGGGGCTTTCTTGGCGGCAACGAATTCGCCCTTGGCCCAGTCGCCCATGACCTGCACGAGCGCGTCGCCCTTGATGACCATAGCGGTGGCGAGGTTCCAGTCGCGGCCCGAGAAGTTCGGATCGACGTATTCCTTGATCTTGGCAAGGTTGTCGAAGGACTTCTTCATGGTGTCGGACTTCAGCGATTCATCGTCGAGGTCGTTCATCGCCTTCTTGTAGAATTCGGGGCCGCCCGTCGACAGGACGATCGAATCGAACATGGTGGCTTCCTGCCAGTTCTGGCCGCCGAGCGCGAGCGGAATGACGCCAGCTGCCTTGGCCTTGTCGAGCAGCGCGATCAGTTCGTCGAAGGTCTTCGGCTCGGTGCCGCCGATCTTGTCCATCACCGCCTTGTTTATCCACAGCCAGTTGACCGAGTGGACGTTGACCGGAGCCGCCACCCACTTGCCGTCATAGACGGAGAATTTCTGCAGGGCCGCCGGTACCGACTTGTCCCAGCCTTCCTTGACGGCGGTTTCGGTCAGGTCGCCCATCACGCCCGCCTGTGCGTAGTCGAGCACCGTATAGCCGAGCATCTGTGAGGCGGTCGGATAGGTACCGGCTGCGACCATCGCCTTCAGCGCGGTCATGGCAGCGTCGCCGCCACCGCCTGCCACCGGCACGTCTTTCCAGGCGTAACCTTCCTTCGCCAGATCGCCCTTGAGGACATTCAGTGCAGCTGCTTCGCCGCCCGACGTCCACCAATGCAGCATTTCGACTTCCTTGACGTCGGCAGCTTTGGCGCCGCCAAGACTTAAAGCAATCAGCGCCACACCCGCGGCGAGCTTCGTAACCATACGCAGTGACATAGAATCCTCCCAGATGGCTTGGCGATTGATCGCGCCAGCTGCAAATTTATAACGATATAAATCCCATCCCTGTCAAGGCATTCGTTCGATTGAGTTCGAATGTTGGGACATCACATTGAAAAAACACCGTTTATTCACGATTGTCGAGATATCGAGAATCACTGTTCAGTGTATTGATTTCCATTTATAACGATATAAATTGGCCGGTTTTCGGCGCATCGAAAGGCTGAGACGATGGACGGTGCCGACAGAAGCGGCAAACGCGACGCGGGCGACGGCACCACGGCCAAGCCGACGCTTCGCACGATCGCCGAGATAACGGGGCTCGCCGTCACCACCGTATCGCGTGCACTCGGCGGCGCGCCGCAGATCGCGCTCGAAACACGCGAGAAGGTGCAGCGGGTTGCCGAGGAGATCGGCTACCTGCCCGATCGCGCCGCGCAGCGCTTGCGCACCGGGCGCACCAACGTCATCTCGCTCGTGCTCGATCCGCACGACGAAATCCTCGGCTTCGGCACGTCGCTGGTCAGCGGCCTGACAGCAGCGCTTCGCGGCACGCCCTACCATCTCGTCATCACGCCGCATTTCGCCAATGTGCCGAGCATCGACCCTATTCGGTACATCCTGCGCAACCGCATGGCAGACGGCATCATCTTCTCCCGCACCGAGCCTTTCGACGAGCGGGTGAAATTGCTTCTCGAACATGGCTTCCCGTTCGTCTGCCACGGCCGCACCGAACTCGGCACCCCTCACCCCTATGTCGACTACGACAATTTCAGCTTCGCCTATGAGGCGACCAGACGCCTGATCGAAAAGGGTCGCAAGCGGCTGGCAATCATCCTGCCGCCGCGCCGCTTCACATTCTTCCAGCATATCCAGTACGGCTTCATGCGGGCTGTGCGCGAAAGCGGCGTCGAATTCGAGATTGCCGAAGGCATCGACCTCGACAGCACGTCCGCCGATATCAAGGCGCAGGTGTTTGCGCGAATGGCACAACCCAACCCGCCAGACGGTTATGTCTGCAGCGGTGAAGTGTCGGCGCTGGCAGTGATGGCAGCGCTGAGCGACCGCGGGCTCAAGCCCGGAACGGATGTCGGCATCGTTGCCAAGCAGACTTCCGGCCTGTTCAGCCTGATCCGCCCCCAGGTCGATACGATCTATGAGGATCTTGCCGATGCGGGCCTGCAGATGGGGCGCTTGCTTCTGGATGCCATCGGCGACCGCAATCTGGGCGAACTCCAATTGCTGCAGCAACCGAAGCTGAATTTCGGCAACGACGCCTGATCTGTGGACAATGCGCGTGGGCATCGCAAGGCCCATGTCGGCAATATCGTCAACGCGCTAGCATCACTCCATGCAGCCATCCAAAGACATTTCGCGCCTCATCGAAATCATGGCAGCGCTTCGCGCGCCGGTAACGGGGTGTCCGTGGGACATCGAGCAGAATTTCGAGACGATCGCCCCATACACGATCGAGGAAGCCTATGAGGTTGCCGACGCGATCGCGCGGGCCGATCTCGACGATCTGCGCCAGGAACTCGGCGACCTGCTGCTGCAGGTTGTTTACCACGCGCAGATGGCCAATGAAGCCGGCGAATTCTCCTTCGGCGACGTCGTGGAGGCCATCACCACCAAGATGATACGGCGCCACCCGCATGTCTTCGGCGACGACAAGGCGCGCAGTGCCGGCATGGCCAAGGGCATGTGGGAGAAGATCAAGGCCGAAGAGAAGGCCGAGAAGCGCAATGCGCGGCTCGCCCGCGGGCTTGACGCGGAAGACCATGGCAGCGGCTTTCTCGACGGCATTCCCGTCGCCTTCCCCGCGCTCACCCGCGCACTGAAGCTTCAGGAAAAGGCTGCGCGCGTCGGCTTCGACTGGGGTGAAGCCGGGCCGATCCTCGACAAGATCGAGGAGGAAATCGGCGAGCTACGCGAGGCGATGGATAAGGCCGACGAAGCTTCGATCAAGGATGAATTCGGCGACGTGCTATTCGCGCTGGTCAATTTCGGCCGCCACCTGAAGATCGATTCAGAGGCTGCGCTCAGCGGAACCAATGAAAAATTCCGCAGCCGCTTCCATTACGTCGAGACTGCCCTGAACGCATCGGGACGAAGCCTTGAGGCAGCCAGTCTGGAGGAAATGGAAGAGCTCTGGCAACAGGCGAAGAAAACGAAGTAAACGCCGTTACCCGTTGTTTTTACGCCGTAATCTGCTTTCGATCTCGTCGCGCGCGACAGCGGTGGCTTTCATCGAAATCGACACACTGCCGTCCTCATTGTCCGTCCGCTTGACGATGTCGCCATTGCGGTAAAGCCAATCGACCATGCCGAGCTGGCTCGGCGACAATGTCACATTCACCGGCTCCAGTTCTCCCGACAGCCGCTCTTCGATCAGTGCCGCAAGCGCGTCGATGCCCTCGCCGGTGATGGCGGAAATTGCGACGGGCGGAGCCGGCTTGCCGCTTGCGCTCTCGGCCAGCAGCCGTTCGCGATTGCCCTCGTCCAGCCTGTCGATCTTGTTCCAGACTTCGACGATGCGCTTGCTGTCAGCGGCGTCGACGCCCAGATCGACCAGAATATGCTCGACATCTTCCGCCTGCGCCGCCGTATCCGGATCGGATATGTCGCGCAGGTGGATGATCAGGTCGGCCTCGACCACCTCTTCCAGCGTGGCGCGAAACGCCGCGATCAGATGGGTCGGCAGATCGGAGATGAAGCCGACCGTATCGGACAGGATGATCGGCGTGCCATGTGGCAGTCGCACGCGCCGCAGCGTCGGATCGAGCGTCGCAAACAACATGTCCTCGGCAAGCACGCCTGCTCCGGTCAACCGGTTGAACAGCGTTGACTTGCCGGCATTGGTGTAGCCGACGATGGCGACAACCGGAAACGGCACCTTTTTGCGCTTGGCGCGGTGAAGGTCGCGGGTCCTGCGGACCGTCTCAAGCTCGCGTTTGAGCTTGATGATCTTTTCCTGCAGCGCGCGTCGGTCCGATTCGATCTGCGTTTCGCCGGGGCCGCCGAGGAAGCCCGCGCCGCCGCGCTGGCGCTCAAGGTGGGTCCAGCTGCGAACCAGCCGGCCCTTCTGATAATTGAGATGGGCAAGCTCGACCTGCAGCGTGCCTTCCTTGGTGCGCGCCCGCCGGCCGAAGATTTCGAGGATCAGCCCGGTGCGGTCTAGCACCTTGGCGTTGGTCTCTTTTTCCAGGTTACGCTGCTGTACCGGCGTCAGCGGATGATCGACGATCACCAGATCCGCATGGGTTTCGCCAACGATTTCAGCGAGTTCTTCCACCTTGCCGCTGCCCAGCAGCGTTGCCGGGCGCGGATCGTTGACGGTGACGATGGCGGTGTGCACGGGATTTAGATCGATCGCGCGCGCCAGACCGACCGCTTCCTCCAGCCGCGCCTCGGCTGAGCGCGTCAGGCGCGGACGGTTCGAGTCCTCGTCATTGCGCTGCTGGCGTGAAAGCACCGGCACGATGACGACGGCGCTGGTCGGTTTTTCCGCAGTGGAGCGCTCCGAGCCATCAGCCCGTGATCTATGCGCCCCGTTGCCGGCGTGTTTTTCTTGAGCCAATCAGGCGCCCTGGTTGCTTTCCTCACCATCGAACATCTGAACCGGCTGGCTCGGCATGATGGTGGAAATCGCATGTTTGTAGACGAGCTGGGAATGCCCGTCGCGGCGCAGCAACACACAGAAATTGTCGAACGACGTCACCACGCCGGTCAGCTTTACGCCGTTGATCAAAAAGATTGTAAGTGGGTTCTTGCTCTTCCGAACCGAGTTCAGGAATAGATCCTGAAGATTTTGCGACCGTTCCGCCATTTTTCTTATCTTTCGCCGATCCCCCGTCGATTTGCGAGCCACTGCGCCAAAATAATTGACCCATGTCAAGCGCGCAAACCACCCCTTGTCGTAAGCCACGACAAGCGGAACGAGACATATTGAAGTAAATTCCTGCTAAGCCGTTATCAGCCTAACCTTTTTTCCGCAACGTCAAAAACACCTGATGCTGCGAAAGCACAGGCCATACCACCGAAGGTTGATCGCTACATTGCAAATTGCAACGATTTCAGAGCGTTTTTGCCGACATTGCCGATCGCCGGCAAACTTCAAAAAAATTCGAGGCTGACGCGAAACATCTGCTCCACATGCCGAACGGCGTCGGCGAGAGCGAAGATAACGACGCGATCCTTCGGCCTGATTCTCATCGCGCCGTTCGGCTTCAGCACCTGTCCGTCCCGATAGATGGCGCCGATGCGCATGCCATCCGGCAGGTCGAGATCGCGCAGATAGCCGCCGACGAGCGGCGAGGTTTCGAGCGCTTCGGCTTCGATGATCTCGGCAGCACCGCGCTGGACGCTGTGAACGGCGCGGATGCGGCCGCGCCGGACGTGCTGCAGCACGCGGGAGATCGTTATCGAGCCCGGATTGACGTAGGCGTCGATGCCGAGCGACTTGGTAAGATCCTGGTAGGCCGGATTGTTGATCAGAACCAGATTGGCCTTGCAGCCCAGCCGCTTGGCCATGACGCTCGACAGGATGTTGACCTGATCGTTGTTGGTCAGCGCGACCATCAGGTCGGCATCCTGGATGTCAGCCTCCAGCAGAAGCTTCTGGTCAAGCGCGCTGCCATTCAGCACAACCGTGCGCCGAAGCTGGTCGGCAACGGTGACGGCGCGTTCGCGCGAGGACTCGATGATCTTGATCTTGGTGCGGCTCTGGCGCTGCTCGATGGTCTTGGCGACATACAGGCCGATATTGCCGCCGCCGGCGATAACGATGCGCGTCGCCTCCTCCTCATCATGCCCGAAAAGGCCCAGGGTGCGGCGAACCTGATCCTTGGGCGTGACGACATAGGCGAGATCGCCCGGCAAAAGCTGGTCTGCCGAATGCGGTATGAACAGGTTCTGACCGCGGGTGACGCCAACCACGGTCGACAGCAGGTCGGGAAACAGCTCGCTCAACTGTGCCAGCGGCGTATGCACGACCGGGCAGTCCTCCAGGCATTCGATCGCCACCATCGCGATCTTGTTCTCGGCAAAGCGCACGACGTCAGTGGCACCCGGCAGCGCGATGCGGCGCAGCACCATTTCGCCGACTTCCATCTCCGGCGAGATGATCACGTCGATCGGCAGATGCTCGCGCGAAAACAGGTCCTGATAATGCGGCTTGAGATAGGATTGTGCGCGAATGCGGGCGATCTTCATCGGCACGTTGAACAATGCGTGAGCCACCTCGCAGGCGACGATGTTGACCTCATCGTGAAGCGTAACCGCGATGATCATGTCGGCGTTCTGCGCGCCGGCAGCTTCAAGCACTTCGGGGTGCGAGCCGTGCCCGACAAAGCCGCGCACGTCCAGCGTGTCGCGCACCGCCTGAATGAGTTCCGGCGCGGTATCGATGATCGAAACGTCGTTCTTCTCGGCGGCCAGGCGCTCGGCAATGCCGTAGCCGACCTGACCCGCACCGCAGATGATCACGCGCATTTAGCGCGCCAGCCGGTTTAGTGGATCGAACACGCTTAGACCCCGAGCGATTTGAGTTTTCGGTGAAGTGCCGATCGCTCCATACCAATGAACTCGGCCGTGCGCGAGATGTTGCCGCCGAAACGGTTTATCTGCGCGATCAGATATTCCTTCTCGAACATTTCACGCGCTTCGCGCAGCGGCAGCGCCATGATGTGCTGGTCGGACTGATTGGGCGCCCGCGGCATGACGTCTCCGATCTCCGAAGGCAGGAGGTCGGCCGTAATCGGCGCGTCGACATCGTCTGCGCGAACCAGAATCATCAGGCGTTCGATGTTGTTGCGAAGCTGGCGCACATTGCCCGGCCAGTTGTGCGCCTGCAGCACCGCCATGGCGTCATCGCCGATGCGGCGCGGCTTGATGCCGGCCTGTCGCGCAATCTGCTTGATGAAGCCGTCGACCAGATAGGGAATGTCCTCGCGACGCTCGGCAAGGCCTGGCACATGGACCGGGACCACCGCCAGACGGTGATAGAGATCCTCTCGGAAGCGTCCCTCGGCGATCATGCCTTCGAGGTTCTGGGCGGTCGAGGAGATGATGCGCACGTCGACCTTGACGCGCTTGGTGCCCCCTACCCGCTCGAATTGCTGATCGACGAGCACGCGCAGGATCTTGCTCTGCGTTTCGCGCGGCATATCGGCCACTTCGTCGAGATACAGGATGCCGCGATGGGCTTCCTCCAGCGCGCCCACCTTGCGCTCACCGCCGCCATTCGATTCCGTGCCGAACAGCTCGACCTCCATGCGTTCGGGCGTGATCGTTGCCGAATTCACCGAAACGAACGGTCCGGTCTTGCGCGCTGAAAGCGCATGGATGGCGCGGGCCGCCTGCTCCTTGCCGGAACCCGAGGGGCCGATGATCATGACGCGGCTGTTGGTGGGCGCAACGCGCTCGATCGTCTGCCGCAACTGGCTCATGGCCGACGACATGCCGATCAGGTCGAAGGATTCGCCGCTGCGCATCTTCAGTTCGGAAACTTCGCGTTTGAGCTTCGATGTTTCGAGCGCGCGTTCGGCGATCAGGATCAGCCGGTCGGCCTTGAACGGCTTTTCGATGAAGTCATAGGCGCCGCGCCTTATCGCCGACACCGCGGTCTCGATATTGCCATGGCCCGATATCATCACGACCGGGAGGCTTGGGTGCATCACCTTGATCTGATCGAGCAAGGCCAGCCCGTCGAGGCGTGAACCCTGCAGCCAGATGTCGAGGAACACCAGCCTCGGCACGCGATCGGCGATAGACGCAAGTGCGCTGTCGGCATCGTGGGCCGTTCGGGTTTCATGACCCTCGTCGCTCAAAATTCCGGCGACAAGTTCGCGGATATCTTCTTCGTCATCGACGATGAGAATGTCAGACGCCATTATCGACCTTTTCAGTTTCTCGTTCGTTTTCAACGTTCCCGCCACCTTGCCCCTTAGCCGAAGCTTCGGTGGCGGAAGGAAGCAGAATGCTGATCATCGCGCCGCGCCCGCCGTGGAAATCGGCGGGTGCGTCATGAAGTTCCAATTGCCCGCCATGGTCCTCGATGATCTTCTTGACGATCGCGAGGCCAAGGCCGGTACCTTTTTCACGTGTGGTCATATAGGGCTCGAGAAGCCGTTGGCGATTCTCGCGTGGCAGGCCCTTTCCGTTGTCGATCACGTCGACGCGAATCATCGCGCCCTGGCGCTGCGCCTGTATCCGGATGACCCCCGGTTCATTACCCTCCCGCTCCGTGGATTCGATCGCCTCAGCCGCATTCTTGATGACGTTGCCGAATGCCTGGGACAGAAGGCGGCTGTCGAAAGTGCCCTTCAGCGACTCGCTGCCGAAATCACGCTCGAAAGCGATATCGGAACGGCTGACCTCGACCAGGAAAGAGGCTTCATGCAGCGCCTCGCGCAGGTCGATGTTCCGCATTTCCGGTTTAGGCATGCGTGCGAAGGCGGAGAATTCGTCGACCATGCGGCCGATATCGCCGACCTGCCGGATGATCGTGTCGGTGCACTGATCGAAAACCTCGCGATCCTCGGTGATGACCTTGCCGTAGCGGCGCTTGATGCGCTCGGCAGAGAGCTGGATCGGGGTCAGCGGGTTCTTGATTTCATGGGCGATGCGCCGCGCGACATCGGCCCAGGCAGATGTGCGCTGCGCCTGCATCAGGTCGGTAATGTCATCGACGGTCACGACGTAGGATTTCTCGCCATGCTCGTTGTCGTCTTCTTCGATCGTCACCTGCACATTGAAGGTGCGCTCCGCGCCGGCGCGGTAGAACGTCACCTGCTCACGATATGCAGGGCGGCCTGAGCTGCGGCAGATTTCGAATACGCGGCCGACATGCGGCAGAATGGCGGACAGGTTCTGACCCATCGAGGTTTCGGCCGATATCGCCAGCATGGTCTCGGCGGAGCGATTGACGATGGTCACGATGCCGTAAGGATCAACGCCGATGACGCCGGCCGTTACGCCGGACAGAACGGCTTCGGAAAAACGCCGCCTCTCGTCCACCAGATCCTTGGCTTGCAGGATTTCGTTACGCTGCGACTTGAGCTGCAGGATCATCTTGTTGAACGTGTCACCCAGCGAGGCAACATCGCCATCGGACTGACGCACCGGCACGGAAACATCGAGATTGCCTGTGGAGACGTCGTCGGCAGCACCGATCAACTGCCGGATCGGACGTACGAGGCGATCCGCGACCGCGATACCGGTCCAGATAGCCGACAGAACGACGATCAGCGTGAGCGACAGATAAGGAAGCGCGAGTGCTACCTGCGAGGTGCGGCGGTTTACTTCCAAGCCGCGATACTCGTCGGTGTTGGCGCGCACGATTTCCCGGGCCTTGATGACCTCCGGATCGACGAGGCGGATCGTGTAGAGGTAGACCCCTTCGATCTCCTTCAGCTTGATGATTGCCCCGACGATGTTGCGGGTGCGCGGCTCGATCATCTGCGGCGTTTCATTTGCCTCTGCCGCCGCTCCGGGCGGCGGCTCCGGCATGGGAAAATCGGCGGTCGTCTCCGCCGTCATCACAAACGATCCGTCCGCCTTGATCAGTGCCGCATGTGCCAGCGAACGGCCGGCGGCCTGCTGGCTCATGAAATTGCGAAAGCCTGTCCGGTCGAGGCTGTAGAGTGCTCTTGCATTGTCTAGGTCGTAGGCCATCGACAGCGTCGTGCCCATGAGATTGCGACCGTTTTCCAGGACATAGGCATCGGCGATCGAGAGCGAGGAATTGACGATCGTCTTGGTGCGGATTTCGAACCAGCGATCGAGGCCGATGTTCAACGTGATCGAAGCAATGATCGCCACCGCAAGTGCGGGCACCGCTGCAACCAGCGCGAACATCGTGACAATGCGCACATGAAGGCGTGACGCCGCCTTGCCGGTCCGCCGCGCATTGAGAATGCGGTGAACCTCGCGCACCACCAGCGCGGCAAGGAACAGGATGAACGCAGCATTGGCGCCAATGAGAATCAGCGTCGTCGTCGGATTGGGCGTGAGCGGGGTCGCACCGACCAGAATGGCGAACGACACTGCTGCGGTCAGCAGCGCGCCAACCACGGCTATGACGCCGGGCAAAGCCAGAAGCCGCCTGCCGTCTGCGCGCGCTGCCGGGAAGACAGATCGCGAGAATATTGAACTCTGAGTCGTCATGCCGCCGCTTGCAAAGCCTACAATTGCGTTGAATCTATGCAACACATTGTGGCGATTATGCAACAAAAGTGGCGGCAGTGGTAATGTTTGACGCGATTGCGGCGGAAATCCACCGCGAAATCATCCCTGCTTGGAAGCCCGGTAGACGTTGACGCCGAGTTCGCGGATTTTCTTGCGCAGCGTATTGCGGTTCAACCCCAGCAATTCCGCGGCCTTGATCTGATTGCCGCGGGTGGCCGTCATCGATGCCAGCACAAGCGGGAATTCGACCTCGGCAAGAATGCGCTGATAGAGCCCTGGGGGCGGCAATTCGCCACCGAAGGAGGCAAAATACCGCTGCAGGAAATGCTCGACGGCCTGGCCGATCGACAGATCGTCGGGAACGAGGGTCCCGCCGCTCATCGTCTGCTGGTCGCCGGTTTTCAGTTCGGTCTCGATGATCTCGGGCGAGATTTCGTCCTGCGCGTAAAGTGCGGCCAGCCGGCGAACCAGATTTTCCAGTTCGCGTACATTGCCCGGCCATGGGTAGCGCTTCATCAGTTCGAGACCACCGCTCGAAATGCGCTTGACCTGCAAGCCTTCGCTTTCGCCCTGCTTGAAGAAGTGCCGGACGAGGTCGGGAATGTCCTCCGAGCGCTCACGCAGCGCCGGAAGCCTTAGTGGCACGACGTTCAAGCGGTAGAAAAGGTCTTCACGAAACAACCCTTGATTGATCAGCGTGCGCAGATCCTTGTTGGTCGCGGCGACGATGCGCACGTCCGTCTTGATCGGGGTGCGGCCACCGACGGTCGTGTATTCGCCCTGCTGCAGTACGCGCAGCAGCCTCGTCTGCGCCTCCATCGGCATGTCGCCGATCTCATCGAGGAACAGCGTGCCGCCCTCTGCCTGTTCAAAACGGCCGGTCGAACGGTTCTGCGCGCCGGTGAAGGCGCCTTTCTCGTGCCCGAACAGTTCCGATTCGATCAGGTCGCGCGGGATGGCGGCCATGTTGATGGCCACAAAGGGACCGTTACGGCGACGGCCATATTCATGCAGCGCCCGGGCCACCAGTTCCTTGCCGGTGCCCGATTCGCCGGAAATCATCACCGTCAGGTCGGTCTGCATCATGCGGGCGAGCATGCGGTAGATGTCCTGCATGGCCGCCGAACGCCCGACCAGCGGCATCGTCTCCGGCTGGTCGTCATGCCGCGGCTCGATCTTCGGCCGCTTGGGTTCCGACAGGGCGCGGTTGACGATGTTGAGGAGTTCGGTGAGGTCGAACGGCTTGGGCAGATATTCGTAAGCGCCTGTCTCCGAGGCGCGGATGGCGGTCATGAAGGTGTTCTGCGCGCTCATGACGATGACCGGCAGTTCCGGCCGCGCCTTCTTGATGCGCGGCAGCATGTCGAAGGCGTTTTCGTCGGGCATCACCACGTCGGTGATGACCAGATCGCCCTCGCCCGCCGCCACCCAGCGCCACAAGGTTGCGGCGTTGGAGGTGACGCGAACTTCATGCCCGAAGCGCGACAGCGCCTGATTGAGCACGGTGCGGATGGCGGCGTCGTCGTCCGCTACGAGAATATTGCCGCGGACCGTCATTTCCGGTGTCCTTCGCTTGCGCCGTCATGGTGCGGCGCCGTTTCCTTCCACGCCGGCATCAGCACACGGAATGTCGTGCCGCGCGGGGTGGATTCGCATTCGATGATGCCGCCATGCTCGCCGACGATCTTGGCGACCAGCGCCAGACCGAGACCCGAGCCGTTCGGCTTGGTTGTGATGAAGGGATCGAACAGGATCGGCAGTATGTCTTCCGATACGCCCGGCCCGTTGTCGTGAACGCAGAACTCCAGCGGCAGCGAAACGCGATCCTGCGATCCCGCCACCGAAACGCGCATGCCGGGGCGGAAAGCTGTGGAGAGCGTGATTTCACCGTCGGGCTTCGAGCCGATGGCTTCGGCCGCGTTCTTGATCAGATTGAGGAAGACCTGGATGAGCTGGTCACGGTTTGCAAAGACTGAAGGAAGCGATGGATCATACTCTTCCAATATATTGATCTTGTTTGCAAAACCGTTCTTGGCCAGCGCCTTCACATGGTCGAGGACAATGTGAATATTCACCGGGTAGCGGTCAATCGGACGCTCGTCGGAAAAGACCTCCATGCGGTCGACCAGCGAAACGATGCGGTCGGTCTCGTCGGTGATCAGCCGCGTCAAGGCACGATCCTCGTCGGACACTGCAGTCTCGAGTAGCTGCGCTGCCCCGCGAATGCCCGACAGCGGGTTCTTGATCTCATGCGCCAGCATCGCCGCAAGCCCGGTCACGGAGCGCGCTGCCCCGCGATGGGTCATCTGCCGGTCGATCTTGTCGGCCATAGAGCGTTCCTGGAACATCACGACGACCGAGCCCGGCAGTTCCGGCACCGGCGCGACATAGATGTCGACCACCTTCTCGATGCCGAGGCGCGGCGAAGACACATCGACCCTGTACTCGTTGACCGGCGCGCGCCGTTCACGAACCTGCTCGACCAGCGCCAGGATCGGGCTGCCGAAAGGCACGAACCGCGCCAGCGTGTTGCGCGCCAGAACGGTTGCGCTCGAGCGGAAGAAGTCCTCCGCATCGGCGTTGGCGTAGGAGATAAAATCGTCCGGCGCGATCATGACGACCGGTCGGCGGATCGTGTTCAGCACGATCTGTGCCGCATCCGCAGCGCTCACCGGTGTGTCCATTATGCTCATGCAGCGTTCCTCGCAGGCATTTCGGCTTGCGCCGTGAAAGCCTGTCTCAATGTACGGATTACGATCGCCGGGTCGAAGGATGTCAGGATTTTCGCCCGCAGCTCTGCCGCAAGGCCGTCGGCATGGCGATCCAGATACCAGCCAAGATGCTTTCTGGCCTGACGCAGGCCGCTTTCCACGCCGTAATGCGCCAGCATGTCCTCGTAATGCGAGACGACGTAGTCGGCGAGCTGTTCGGATGTTTGCGGCAGCCCCGGCGCGCCAATGTTTGCCGCCGCAGCAGCAATCATTCCCGCGGCCCACGGCGCGCCATAGCTACCGCGCCCGACCATCATGGCATCGGCGCCGGATTGCGCGAGAATGCCTGCCGCATCGGCGGCTGAGCAGACATCGCCATTGGCGACGACGGGTATGGATACGGCTGCCTTGACGCGCGCAATTGCCCGCCAGTCGGCTTTGCCCTGGTAGAACTGGCAGCGGGTGCGGCCATGGATGGTGACCATTTTCACGCCGGCCTGCTCCGCCCGGCGCGCAAGGATCGGCGCGTTGAGCGCGCTTTCGTCCCAGCCGAGGCGCATCTTCACCGTAACCGGCACATCGACAGCGCCGACGACCGCCTCGATCAGCGTCAGCGCATGGTCGAGATCACGCATCAGTGCCGAGCCGGAATAACCGCCGGTGACCTTCTTGGCCGGGCAGCCCATATTGATATCGACGATATCAGCGCCCTCGCCCGCCGCTATCCGCGCGCCTTCGGCCATGTGCACAGCCTCGCGGCCGGCAAGCTGGACCATGTGTACCGGCAATCTCGAATGCCGTATGCGCCGCGCTGACTCGGCATGGCCTTTAGCCAGTTCGCCGCTGGCTACCATTTCGGAGACGACGAGCCCTGCCCCATGCGCGTAGGCGCGCTCACGGAATGGCAAATCCGTGACACCGGACATCGGCGCGAGAAAAACGCGATTGCGGATTTTGACGCCACCGATTTCGAGCGGTTTGGCAAGGTCCGTGAAATCAGGCATGCACAAATACCAAGCAATCCTTCTTGTTGCACATTCTCTAGCCAGTTTTGGCTGCGCATGCAACGCTGAAGTGGTTCAACAATGTGGCGGTTTCGGGAAATCGCTGGCCTTCGGGCCGGGCTGCGACTATGCGTCTCGCATGGCTATAGAGCAACCTGAATCAACCGGAAAGCGGTCCATCGCGGCGATCATTCTTGCCGCCGGGCGTGGCGAGCGTGCCGGGCAAACCGACGGGCCCAAGCAATATCGCAGGATCGGCGGACGAGCCGTCATCGCCTGGACGCTGGATGCTTTCATCGATCACCCTGGCATTGGACCTATCGTCGTTGCGATACATCCTGATGACGATGCGCTTTTCGCAGAAGCGGCAGGCACGCTCCCCAACCGGGTGGTGACGGTGAAAGGCGGCAGGACACGGCAGGAATCGACCTGGCTTGCGCTGCAGGCGCTTGACGGCCACCAGCCGGAAGCCGTGCTCATTCATGATGGCGTGCGCCCATTCGTCGATGCCGCAACGATGGACCGGGTGATTGCCGCCATCGATGAAAAGCACGGCGCTCTGCCCGCTTTGCCCGTTTCCGACACGCTGAAGCGCGAAGCCTCGGACGGCACGATCGCGGAGACCATCCCTCGGGCCGGCCTGCATGCGGCACAGACGCCGCAGGGTTTTCCGTTCGAACTCATCCGCGAAACGCATCGCCGTGCATTCGAGGCTGGGCGTATCGACTTCACCGACGATGCGGCAATCGCCGAATGGGCGGATATCCCGGTGCGGATCGTTCTCGGCTCGCCCGACAATGTCAAACTCACCTGGGCAAGGGATATTTTCATGGCAGATCAACGCCTTGGCGGACGCAGCTCGAGCTTTCCCGATGTCCGCACCGGCAATGGCTACGATGTGCATTCCTTCGAAACAGGCGATCACGTCACGCTATGCGGCGTCGCCATCCCGCATAACAAGCGGCTTTCCGGCCATTCCGACGCCGATGTCGGGCTCCATGCCCTGACCGATGCGCTGCTGGCAACCTGCGGTGCGGGCGATATCGGCACGCATTTTCCGCCCTCCGATCCACAATGGAAGGGTGCTGCATCGCACATCTTCGTGGAGCATGCCGCAAAGATCGTTCGCTCGAACGGCGGGCGGATCGCCAATGCCGACATCACGCTCATTTGCGAAGCGCCGCGCGTCGGCCCGCATCGCGAGGCGATGACGGAGGCGCTGTCGAAAATGCTCGGAGTCACCAAAAATCGCATTTCCATCAAGGCGACCACCAATGAAAAACTCGGGTTCGTCGGCCGCGAGGAAGGCATAGCGGCAATCGCGACCGCCAGCGTGGTCTATCCAGGGGAACTGCCCGAATGAGCGATCTTCAGCAACTAGCGATCGCCTTTCTCAAGGCATGCCGCGACCACGGCATCATGGCCGCCACGGCGGAATCCTGCACCGGTGGTATGATCGCCGCGGCTTTGACCGACATAGCGGGATCGTCCTCGGTGGTCGATCGCGGCTTTGTCACCTACTCC
This sequence comes from Mesorhizobium sp. DCY119, assembly GCF_003590645.1. NCBI lineage: Bacteria > Pseudomonadati > Pseudomonadota > Alphaproteobacteria > Hyphomicrobiales > Phyllobacteriaceae > Mesorhizobium > Mesorhizobium sp. DCY119. The sequence goes on from NZ_CP031834.1 coordinate 2,938,028, forward strand.
AATGAAGCCAAGATGGAGATGCTCGGCGTTTCCGCCGCCACGCTCGACGCTTATGGCGCGGTTTCGCGCGAGACCGCATATGAGATGGCAGCGGGAGCGCTTGCGCGTTCCAGGGCAGGCATCGCCATGGCGGTTACGGGCGTCGCCGGGCCGGACGGCGGTTCGCCGGAGAAGCCGGTCGGCCTCGTCTGGTTCGGCCTTGCGATAAAGGATTGGCCCATCATCACGGAAAGCCACGTCTTCGAGAACAACGGCCGGGACTTCATTCGCCGTGAAACCGTGCGGACCGCACTGGAAATGAGCCTGAGGGAACTTGGCTGAGGCTAGCCGCCTACAGCTGCAAAGCCATGCCTATCGAGGCAGGCGCCGTGGGCTCAAAGCCGAACTTTTCATACAGATGCCGCGCCGGGCCGTCCGCTATAAGGCTGACATAGGCAGTCTCGGGAGCCGTGGCGCGCAGATGGCCGACCAGCGCCTCCATGATTTTCTTGCCCAGGCCCTTGCCCTGATGATCCGGATCAACGGCAATGTCGGTGATTTGATAGAAGCACCCGCCATCCCCGATAATCCGCCCCATGCCGACCGTCTCGCCGTTCCATATCAGCGTGACCGCATAGATCGTATTGGGCAAACCGAGAGCGGCGGCTTCTAGTGTCTTTTCGCTTAGCCCCGAGATGCTGCGCAGCCATCTGTAGGTTTTGATATCGGGCGTACCGACAACCAGCAGATAGTCGTCGGCTTCAGGATTGTTGTTATCCAACTGCTTTGACCGATTCTGGCTTGCCATAGATTACTTCCGCCCGCTTCTCGAACGCTTCGACGAACATGCGGAAGGCGCGGTCGAACATTGCGCCCATCAGCGCGCCGAGAATGCGGCTCTTGAATTCGTAGTCGATGAAGAAATGGATATCGGTGCCTGCCCCGCTCTCGGCGGCATCAAAGCGCCAGATGTTGCTGAGGTAGCGAAATGGGCCGTCGAGATATTTCACGTCGATGGCATTCTCGTCCGGTTTCAGATGAACCTGGCTGGTAAAAGTCTCGCGGATCGCCTTGTAGCCGACGGTCATGTCGGCAACCAGCAGCGTGCGCCCGTCACGTTCCTTGCGGGAGCGGACGCTCAATGCTTCGCATAGCGGCAGGAACTGCGGATATTGTTCGACATCCGCAACGAGCGCAAACATCTGGTCGGGCGTGTGGCCGACGTGGCGGATGGTCTCGAATTTCGGCATAGTCTAGGCGGAAGCCTTGGCCGACTTCTTGAGATGCTCTTCACGCGCTGCCCGGAGCTTGGCGAAATCGTCGCCGGCATGGTGCGACGAGCGCGTCAGCGGGCTGGAAGCCACAAGAAGAAAGCCCTTGGTCATGCCGACCGTCTCATAGGACTTGAACTCGTCCGGCGTCACGAACTTCTTGACCGCGTGGTGCTTCTTCGACGGCTGCAGATACTGGCCGATGGTCATGAAGTCGACATCGGCGCTGCGCAGATCGTCCATGAGCTGAAGCACTTCGTTACGCTCTTCGCCCAGCCCGACCATGATGCCGGACTTGGTGAAGATCGACGGATCGAGCTCCTTGACCCGCTGCAACAGCCGGATCGAGTGGAAATAGCGCGCGCCCGGACGCACCGTCAGATAGTTCGACGGCACCGTTTCGAGGTTGTGGTTGAAAACGTCAGGCTTGGCCGCAACAACGATCTCCAGCGCGCCTTCCTTGCGCAGGAAGTCCGGCGTCAGGATTTCAATGGTGGTCGCAGGCGTTGCCGCGCGGATGGCACGGATCACGTCGGCGAAATGCTGTGCGCCGCCATCGTCGAGATCGTCGCGATCGACCGAGGTGATGACGACATGGGTGAGGCCCATCTGCTTGACAGCCTTGGCCACGCTTTCCGGCTCGTTCGGGTCGAGCGGCAGCGGCCGTCCCGTCGCGACATTGCAGAAGGCGCAGGCGCGGGTGCAAATCTCGCCCATGATCATGAAGGTGGCGTGCTTCTTCTCCCAGCACTCACCGATATTGGGGCAGCCGGCCTCCTCGCACACCGTCACCAGCTTGTGCGATCGCACGATCTCGCGCGTTTCGGCATAGCCCTTGGAGACAGGCGCCTTGACGCGAATCCAATCGGGCTTGCGCAGAACCTCCTGATCAGGCCGATGCGCCTTCTCGGGGTGCCGCACGCGCGGCGTGGTCGAAACCAGATCGAGGACGGTAACCATTTATCTTCCTAGCTCGCACGCTGCGTGCGGCCGAATATCCAGAGAATGACGATCGCGCCGACGATGGCGACGAGCAGATTGCCGAAGAAGCCGTAGTAGTTGACGTTCAGCAGTCCGGCCAGCGTTCCGCCGACGAAGGAGCCGGCAATGCCGACCAGGATGTTGGTGAAAAAGCCGTGGTCGCGGTTCATCGTCTTTTCGGCGACATAGCCGGCAAGAAAGCCGATGATCAACATGCCGAAAAAGCCGGTTCCCGGCATTCCCATAATTCCGTGGCTCGGTTCCATCACCGCCTCCTCGCGACCCTTGGTTCACCCCATATAAGTCAGAACGTCGCGCTGCAACAGACCCGCCAGAGACCAGCTGTCATGCGTTCAGCGCGCGGCCGTAAGCGTCGAGCACACTTTCCTTCATCATTTCCGACAGCGTCGGATGCGGGAAGATCGTGTGCATCAATTCTTCCTCGGTGGTTTCGAGGTTCATGGCCACCACAAAACCCTGGATCAGTTCGGTCACTTCAGCGCCGACCATATGCGCGCCGAGCAGCTGCCCGGTCTTCTTGTCGAAAATGGTCTTCACCATGCCCTGGTCCTCGCCAAGTGCTATCGCCTTGCCGTTGGCGACGAAGGGAAAGCGGCCGACGCGGATGTCGTGGCCCTGCTCCTTGGCCTTCGCTTCGGTGAGACCGACCGAGGCAACCTGCGGATTGCAGTAAGTGCAGCCGGGAATCTTCAGCTTGTCCATCGGATGAACATTAGGCAGGCCGGCAATTTTTTCGACGCAGATGACCGCCTCATGCTCGGCCTTGTGCGCCAGCATCGGCGGGCCGGCGACGTCGCCGATGGCGTAGATGCCCGGCACATTGGTCTTGCCATAGCCATCGATGACGATGGTGCCGCGCTCCACCTTCACGCCGAGCGCTTCCAGCCCGATGTTCTCGACATTGCCCTGCACGCCGACGGCCGAGATCAGCCGGTCGGCGGTGATCTTCTCGACCTTGCCGTCCTTCATCTCGACATGGGCAGTGACCGAGTTCGCACCCTTCTCGACCTTGGTCACTTTCGCCTCGAGGATGATCTTCATCCCCTGCTTCTCGAACTGCTTCTTGGCGAATGTCGAGATTTCGGCGTCCTCCACCGGCATAACCTGCGGCAGCAGCTCGACCACCGTTACCTCGACGCCCATGGTGCGATAGAAGCTGGCGAATTCGATGCCGATCGCGCCCGAGCCCATCACCAGCAGCGACTTCGGCATTTCCGGCGGCACCATCGCCTCGAAATAGGTCCAGATCAGCTTGCCGTCCGGCTCGATGCCGGGCAGCGCGCGCGGGCGGGCGCCGGTGGCGACGATGATGTGCTTGGCGGTGTAGGTGCCCTCGCCCTTGGTGTTCTTCGGCAATGGCGCCTGCGGCTGCATCGGCTTCTTGGCGGTCTTGGAAACCACGATCTCGCCGGGCTTGGAAAGCTTTGCCTCACCCCAGATCACATCGACCTTGTTCTTCTTCATCAGGAAGCCGACGCCGCCATTCATGCGCTCGGCAATGCCGCGCGAGCGGGCGACGACCGCCTTCAGGTCGGCCTCGATCTTGCCGTCGATCTTCAGGCCGTAGCTCTTGGCGTGTTCGGCATAGTGGAAAATCTCGGCCGAGCGCAGCAGCGCCTTGGTTGGGATACAACCCCAGTTTGAACAGATGCCGGCTAAGTGTTCGCGTTCGACGATTGCCGTTTTCAGGCCAAGCTGCGCCGCGCGGATCGCCGCGATGTAGCCGCCGGGACCCGAACCGATGATGATGACGTCATAGTTTTCGGCCATGTGTTTCCTGCCTTCTTCTATGCCACGTTTCGGGTGAGCAGCACCCATTCGTGTCTCTTGCTGTTTTCGGACAACGGCACCGCCTCGATGCGCTCGGCTTCGGCGAAGCCGTTCATGCGATATAGGTTCTGGGCCGTTTCATTGTGGCTTTCGGTAATCAGGCTGACCGGTCCATCGGCCATGTCGATTTCGCGTTCAAGCAGTGCGCGACCGATGCCCTTGCCGCGATGATGCTTGTAGACGCCGAGACTGTCGATGAACCGGTTACCGACCACCTTGCGCTGGAGCGCCAACAGCGGCTCGATCACCGGGTGCGGGGCGACGATCTCATGCACGCTGTCATCCAGATCGTAGGCGATGGATGTTCCGGCGACTTCACCGTCCCATTCGGCAAGGACGGCGCTGCGCCATGCGCCCGGCTCGTCTTCCCGCATCTTGGCGCGCCCGCGCTCCAGTGCCGTGTCCGTTGTTCCGTTGATGACGGCGCCATACCAGAGCCAACTGGCAAAGCCGTGCGAAGCGACATCGACCAGAACCGCGAGCTCGGCAGCATCGCGCCGTTCGGCGGGCCGAATGGCAAGACGCGCGCTCATTTAAGCTCCAGCATGACCCGCGCCACCGGCGCGATCGCCTCGCCGACCCTGCGCGTGTTTTCAGCGTCGAGATGTACGCCGTCGAGCGGGGTGGTTTCGGCGACGGAGCCGGCATCGAAAAAGCCGCAGCCAAGTTCGTCGGCCAGTGCCGCATATTGCCCCGCGAGTTCGCGTGAAGCCTTGTCGCCGCCAGCAAACATCCCGGCAAAGTCGGCGTCTTCCGTGCGACTGACGGATGGCGGCGAAACCAGCAGGATCTCCGGCGCTTCGGCTTCAAGCGGGTATGGATGGCCCTGTACGATCCTGACAAGGCGCGCCATGCCCTGCTTGGCCGCGATCGGATTGCCGTGGATCCACGGCTTCATGTCGTTGGAGCCGAGCATGATGATGATCAGGTCGAGCGGCGCGTGCGTGCCGAGCAGCGTCGGCAGGACGCGCGCACCATTGCGGTCCTCGCCGGCGAGATGATCGTCGAACGCCGTCGTGCGGCCATTGAGACCTTCGGCGATGACCTTCACACCGTCGCCGAGTGCCGCCTGCAGAACGCTCGGCCAGCGATCCTCATAGGCATGACGCGAAGGACCCTCGGCGTTGTAGCCCCAGGTCAGTGAATCGCCGAAGCAGAGGACGGTTTTCATAATGCCGTGCTCCCCGAGGCAACTTCCCCTCCCCCTTGCGGGGAGGGGTAAGGGGTGGGGGTGGCTCCGCCAAGCGCCAACCTGACCGAATTGAGCACGCGTTCCCGGCCCAACAACACTTCGGCATTGGAAAACCGCAAAATCCGAAACCCTTCAGCACGCAAATATTCGTCGCGTTGCCGGTCATAGCTCATGGCTTCGTCTGTCTTATGAATTTCGCCGTCCACTTCAATGATCAGCCGATGCTTCAGGCAGCAGAAATCAACTACATAAATACCGATCGCGACCTGTCGGCGAAAGTGCGTCTGCCCCAGGTCGGGCATTTCGCGAAGGTGCTGCCAAAGCCGCTTTTCCGCTTCGGTCGTCGCCTTGCGCAGCCTCGGCGCATTAGCGCGGGCGTTGGCCGACTGCACTTTCTCCGGCGGCTTATTCCAGGGCAAGTCCATTCTCCTGAAGACTTGGTGTTAGCGGATCGACCCCCACCCGGTCGCTAACGCGACCACCCTCCCCGCAAGAGGGAGGGTTTTCAGCGTCAGACCAGCATTCCCATCGGGTTTTCGATGTGGCGCTTGAAGGCCGTCAGCAGTTCGGCTCCGAGCGCGCCATCAACGGCGCGGTGATCGGTCGAGAGCGTCACCGACATGATGTTGGCTATTCTGATCTCGCCGTTCTTGACCACGGCCCGCTCCTCGCCCGCGCCGATCGCCAGGATGGTGGCGTGGGGCGGGTTGATGACGGCGGCAAAGTCCTTGATGCCGAACATGCCGAGATTGGAAACGGCCGTCGTGCCGCCCTGGAACTCTTCCGGCTTCAGCTTGCGGTCGCGGGCACGCTTGGCCAGGTCCTTCATCTCGTTGGAAATGACGGACAGCGTCTTCTCGTCGGCCTTGCGCACGATGGGCGTGATCAGGCCGCCGGGGATCGACACGGCAACGCCGACATCGGCATGCTTGTGCTGGACCATGTTCTGCTCGGTCCACGACACATTCGCCGTCGGCACGTCGCGCAGGGCCAGCGCCATCGCCTTGATGATCAGGTCGTTGACCGACAGCTTGTAGGCCGGCACGTCGCCCTTCTCGGTCTTGCGCATCGGTGCGGCAGCGTTGAGCTGCGCGCGAAGTCCCAGCAGCGCGTCGAGTTCGCAGTCGAGCGTCAGGTAGAAATGCGGGATCGTGGTCTTTGCCTCGACCAAACGCCGCGCGATGACCTTTCGCATATTGTCATGCGGAACGAGTTCATAAGTGCCTTCGGCAAACAGCTTGAGCACGGCGTCGTCCGACATTGCCTTCGGTGCCGGTGCAGCTCCTGCGGGTGCCGGCGCCTTGGCTTCGGGCGCAGCCTTTGCGCCACCGCCGGCAATCGCCGCCTCGACGTCCGCCTTGACCACGCGGCCATGCGGGCCGGTGCCGGCAATACCGGCAACATCGACGCCGGCATCCTTGGCAATGCGACGGGCAAGCGGCGAAGCGAAGGCCCGGTCTCCCGATGCTTCACTCTTTGCGGCGGGCGCGGCTGCGCCGTTTGTCGCGGGAGCCGCCGCTTTTTGGGGCTCAGCCGCGGCAGCCTTGGGTGCCTCAGCCTTTGCCGCTTCCGGCTTCGCTGCCTCGGTCTTTTCGGGCGCGGCCTTTGCCGGAGCGTCGCCGCCCTTGGCGGCAGCGCTTGCATCCTCGCCTTCCGCCGCAAGCACGGCGATCAGCGCATTGACCTTCACGCCTTCGGTGCCGGCCGGAACGACCAGCTTGGCGACGATGCCTTCATCGACGGCTTCGACTTCCATCGTCGCCTTGTCGGTCTCGATCTCGGCGATTACGTCGCCCGGCGAAACCTTATCGCCTTCCTTGACCAGCCACTTGGCGAGATTGCCCTCTTCCATCGTGGGCGAAAGGGCCGGCATGGTGATGTTGATCGGCATAGCGTCCTCCCGCTTAGCGATACGTGACGGCTTTCACCGCCTCGACGACCTCGCCGACATTCGGCAGCGCCAGTTTCTCAAGGTTGGCCGCGTAAGGCATCGGCACATCCTTGCCGGCGATGGTGATCACCGGCGCATCGAGATGGTCGAAGGCGCGCTGCGAAACCTGGTTGGCGATGAAGTCGCCGACCGAGCTCTGCGGGTAGCCTTCTTCAACGACGACTAGACGGTTGGTCTTCTTGACCGAGGCGATGATCGTGTCGAAGTCGAGCGGGCGAATGGTCCTCAGATCGATGATCTCGACATCGATACCCAGGCCGCGCAGTTCGGCTTCCGCCTTGACCGCATAGGTCATGCCGATGCCGAAGGAGACGATGGTCACGTCCTTGCCGGTCTTGTGGATGCGTGCCTTGCCGATCGGGAGGACAAAATCATCGAGCTTCGGCACGTCGAAGGACTGGCCGTAGAGAATTTCGTTCTCAAGGAAGATGATCGGGTTCGGATCGCGGATCGCCGCCTTGAGCAGGCCCTTGGCGTCGGCAGCCGTATAAGGCATCACCACCTTCAGGCCCGGAATATGGCTGTACCAGGCGGCATAGTCCTGGCTGTGCTGGGCGGCGACGCGGGCGGCAGCACCGTTCGGGCCGCGGAAGACGATTGGCGCACCCATCTGGCCGCCGGACATATAGAGCGTCTTGGCGGCGGAGTTGATAATCTGGTCGATTGCCTGCATGGCGAAGTTGAAGGTCATGAACTCGACGATCGGCTTCAAGCCGGCCATTGCCGCACCGACGCCGACGCCTGCAAAGCCGTGTTCGGTGATCGGCGTATCGACGACGCGACGCGCACCGAATTCCTGCAGCAGCCCTTGCGTGATCTTGTAGGCGCCCTGGTATTCGGCAACTTCCTCGCCCATGACGAACACGTCCTCGTCGCGGCGCATTTCTTCTGCCATCGCATCGCGAAGCGCTTCGCGGACGGTGGTCGAGACCATCTCGGTGCCGGCCGGAATATCCGGGTCGGCTGCGACTTCGATCTTGGGAGCGGCTGCGACGGGCGCGGGCTTGGTTTCGGCCGGCGCTTCTGCGGGGTTCTCTGCTGGAGCCTTGGCAGACACTTCCTCTTCGCCAACGCCTTCGCCGAGCTTGTCGATGTCCTCGCCTTCGACCGCAAGGATTGCGATCGGCGTGTTCACCTTGACGCCTTCGGTGCCTGCGGGCACGAGAATCTTTCCGAGTACGCCTTCGTCAACGGCTTCGACTTCCATCGTCGCCTTGTCGGTTTCGATCTCGGCGATGACGTCGCCGGCGACGACCTTGTCACCTTCGTTCTTCAGCCATTTCGAGAGGTTTCCCTCTTCCATGGTCGGCGAGAGCGCGGGCATGAGAATTTCGATCGGCATGTCCAGCCCTCCCCTTAGTGCGTGATGTCGGTGTAGAGCTCGGAAGCATCCGGCTCGGGATCGGTCTGCGCGAATTCGGCTGCATCGGCAACGATGTCGCGCACCTCCTTGTCGACCGCCTTAAGATCGTCCTCGCTCGCCCACTTCTTTTCGAGAACGCGCGCCTTCACCTGCTCGATCGGATCGTGCTCGGAGCGCATCTTCTGCACCTCCTCCTTCGACCGGTATTTCGCCGGGTCGGACATGGAGTGGCCGCGATAGCGGTAGGTCTGCATTTCAAGGATGATCGGGCCCTTGCCCGAGCGGCACCATTCGGTCGCCAGGTCGGCTGCGGCCTTCACCGCGCGCACATCCATGCCGTCGACCTGTATGCCGGGAATGCGGAACGAGGCGCCGCGCTGCGAGAAATCCGTCTCGGCCGAAGAACGCGATACCGACGTGCCCATGGCGTAACGGTTGTTTTCGATGATGTAGATCACCGGCAGCTTCCACAGCGAGGCCATGTTGAAGCTTTCATAGACCTGGCCCTGGTTGGCCGCACCGTCGCCGAAATAGGTCAGCGAGACATTCTTGTTCTCGCGGTAGCGGTTGGCGAAGGCGAGACCGGTGCCGAGCGATACCTGCGCACCGACGATGCCGTGCCCGCCGTAGAAATTCTTCTCCTTGGAGAACATGTGCATGGAGCCGCCCTTGCCCTTGGAGTAGCCTCCACGGCGACCGGTGAGCTCTGCCATCACGCCGCGCGGCGACATATCCATGGCCAGCATATGGGCGTGGTCGCGATAGGCGGTGATCATCTGATCGCCTTCGATCAGCGCCATCTTGAGGCCGGTAACCACCGCCTCCTGCCCGATATAGAGATGGCAGAAGCCGCCGATGAAACCCATACCGTAGAGCTGGCCGGCTTTCTCCTCGAAACGCCGCATCAGCAGCATGTCGCGGTAGGCAGCGAGTTCCTGCTCCTTGGTGAAATCGACGGGCTTGGGCGCCACCGGCGCGGAACTGGATTTGCCGTCCGTTTTGGATCGAACGGACGCCTTCTTGGCGGCAGCAGCCATGCATCACTCCCTGGCAATGTCTCTTGTCGGACATGGAAGGGGATGTGCTTCCCCCTCGAATTGGAATGAGGCTAGCATGCAATTCAACGTTCGGCCATGCGGAAAAATGCATGGCTGGCATGCACGTAACCGACTAGAAACATTGAAGATATTGATGATTAACCGACTTACGGTTAATTCGTCTCGTCCGAGGAACGGATGATCGTGATCTCATCGGAATGGGACAGGTTCAACGCCTTGCGCGCCTGTTCGTCCAGCATGTCCTTTTCGAGCGTGCCGTCATGCAGGAGTTGCACCCTGCGCTCAAGCTCGATGCGCTGCGATCTTACAGTATCCAGCTTGGCCTGCAACTCGACCGTCCGGTCCTGCAGCCGGTACTTGGAATAGATGCCGAATTCGCCGTTATAGGCATGAAAACCGAAATAGGACAGGAACAGCACGGCAAGGGCCGGCACGATGAGCCGTCCGGTTTTTCTTTCTTTGTGCTGACGTGTCCACATGGCGCAGATTCCTTCTGCCGTTATCTCGCGCCATCATGCTTAATGTCCGGTTACGAGGGCGAGAAAATCAGCATCCCGGAATCAAAAAAGGCGAGGATCACTCCCCGCCTTTCCGTGAAAACCAAGCGATAGAAACAGAGGGCAATCAGCCCTTCAGGATCGAGCGTCCTGCAAAGCGCGCCTGCGTGCCGAGCTCTTCCTCGATGCGGATGAGCTGGTTGTACTTGGCGGTACGGTCCGAGCGTGCCAGCGAGCCGGTCTTGATCTGCCCGCAATTGGTGGCGACGGCGAGATCGGCGATGGTCGAATCTTCCGTCTCGCCCGAGCGATGCGACATGACGGCGGTGTAGGCCGCCTTATGCGCCGTCTCTACCGCGTCCAGCGTCTCGGTCAGCGTGCCGATCTGGTTGACCTTGACCAGGATCGAGTTGGCGACGCCCATGCGGATGCCGTCGCGCAGGCGGGCCGAATTGGTGACGAAGAGATCGTCGCCGACCAGCTGGACCTTCTTGCCGCAAAGATCGGTGAGATACTTCCAGCCTTCCCAGTCGTCCTCGGCCATGCCATCCTCGATCGAGATGATCGGATAGTCGCCGGCGAGCTTTGCCAGGTATTTTGCCTGCGTCTTGGGATCGCGGCTCTTCTTCTCGCCTTCATAGACGTAAGCGCCGTCCTTGAAGAACTCAGTCGCAGCGCAGTCCAGTGCGAGGGCGACGTCCTCGCCGGGCTTGAAACCGGCCTTCTCGATCGACTCCATGATGAAGTCGAGCGCTGCCGGCGCGCTCTTCAGGTTCGGCGCGAAACCGCCCTCGTCGCCGACATTGGTGTTGTGGCCGGCATCCTTCAGGCGCTTCTTCAGCGTGTGGAAGATTTCCGAGCCCCAGCGCACAGCGTCACGGAAGGTTGGCGCGCCGACCGGCATGATCATGAATTCCTGGAAGTCGATCGGATTGTCGGCATGCGCGCCGCCATTGATGATGTTCATCATCGGCACCGGCAGAACGCGGGCGTTGGCGCCGCCGACATAGCGATAAAGCGGCAGGCCGGCAGATTCGGCTGCTGCCTTTGCGACCGCAAGCGAGACGCCGAGAATGGCATTGGCGCCGAGACGGGCCTTGTTCGGCGTGCCGTCGAGGTCGATCATGATCTGGTCGATGCCGGCCTGATGCTCGGCCTCAAGACCGCCGACAGCCTCGAAAAGCTCGCCGTTCACGGCTTCGACAGCGCGCTCGACACCCTTGCCGAGATAGCGCGGGCCGCCGTCGCGCAGTTCGACCGCCTCATGCGCACCCGTCGAAGCGCCCGAAGGAACCGCTGCGCGGCCCATCGAGCCGTCTTCCAGCACCACGTCCACTTCCACGGTCGGGTTGCCGCGGCTGTCGAGAATTTCACGGCCGATGATGTCTACGATTGCGGTCATAGGGAGGGTTCCTCGGTGCTGGAGGGTTGGGTCGGGCCTCTCTTAGCGGAAGCCCCACAAAAGGCAATCAGAAGGCTGGCGCATAGAGACTGTTTGATAATTCGCCCTGCCGAGGCATATGGCGTGGTTTTCGAGAGCCGGAGCGGAGCGTACATAAAGTACGTGAGCACCGGAAGCGCAGAAAACTACGTCAGATGACCGGCAGGGTAGAGTTTCCAAACTGTCTCTCAGGCCTTGGCGATGCGGTCGAAAGCCATCAATCTTTCCAACAGTGCCGGCAGGTCCTTGAGCGGTATCATGTTGGGGCCATCCGACGACGTCGAATTGTCCGGGTCCTGATGCGTCTCGATGAACACGCCCGCGACCCCGACGGCAACCGCCGCACGCGCCAGCGTTTCGACGAAGCGGCGCTCGCCGCCCGATGTCGCGCCCTGCCCGCCCGGCTGCTGCACGGAATGGGTGGCATCGAAAATCACCGGCGCTCCGATCTCGGCCATGATCGGCAGCGCGCGCATGTCGGAGACCAGCGTGTTGTAGCCGAAGGAAGCGCCGCGCTCGGTGACCAGCACATTGGCGTTGCCCGAACCGGTGACCTTTGCGACCACGTTCTTCATGTCCCAAGGCGCGAGGAACTGCCCCTTCTTCACATTCACCACCTTGCCCGTATTGGCGGCGGCGATGAGAAGGTCGGTTTGGCGCGACAGGAACGCGGGGATCTGCAGGACATCGACATGCGGGGCGACGATCCGGCACTGCTCTTCAGAATGCACGTCGGTCAGCACCGGCAGGCCGAATTCCTTGCGCAGGTCGTCGAACACCGGCAGCGCCGCGTCGAGCCCTGCCCCGCGCGTCGATGACAGCGAGGTGCGATTGGCCTTGTCGTAGCTCGTCTTGTAGACGAGGCCGATACCGAGTTTCGTCGTCAGTTCCTTGAGCGCGCCGGCCATGTCGAAGGCGTGCTGGCGCGATTCGAGCTGGCACGGCCCTGCGATCAGCGACAGCGGGCTGGCATTGCTGAAAACGGCATTGCCGACGGTGACGGTCGAATTCGGCGCGGTCATGAGAACTCCTCGAAAGCGAAAATGGCGCCCTGCCCTGCGGCTGGCGGTACGATCAGGCGGCTGCCGCGCCTGTGATAATCCACGGCGTCGGCAATGAGAAGCGCTTCCGTCCTGGCCAGGTCTTTGACGCCGAAGACGATCGCGGCAAGCCGCAGGCTGGATGCGGACGGAGCCTCAACCCCGAAAGCTGCCTTGAGGCCGGTAGGATCGGTCAGCGCGATGGTGGCGTTCGGCAATTCGAACTGAATGGTTTCACCGCTGGCGATACCGGCTTCAGTTCCGGCCACGACGTTGAAAAAGCCGCTATGAGCTTCTGGATCGGCGCTGGCCGCCATGACGCCGACAATGCGTCTTGCACCATTGGCATGGGCCTGCAACGCCGAGCGGTCAACCTTGGGAGCATTCACCCGCTCGCAGGTGAAGAAAAAAGCATCCGGCATGTCTGCTTCGGCGGCAAAGGCGAGCCGGAACGAAGCCGTGTCCGCCTTGCCGGAGGCATCAACGAAAGGTCGCGAGAAATCGAGCCGCGGGCCGGCCGAAACGGCGGCACGAACAAAAACCGCGTGGTCCGCATCGGCATCTTCCGTGCCGAACACCAGCGCCGAAAAGCCCTCGCCGCCGTTGCGCTCGCGAAACAGGCGGTCACGTGCGACGAAGACATTTTGCGCTGCGATCGCTTCATCGACCTTGCCGGCATCGCCGATCGCCAGCGGCTCCAGAAACGTGCCGTCCGAAAAATAGACGCAGGCGTTTTCGGTGCCGAAAGGATGGATGCCGACCGGCGCAACCGTGAAGCCAAGCGCAGCGAGCCGCGCGCGCGCGACGCCGAGATCGGCTGTCGGCAGGACGAGATGGTCAAGCGAACGCGCTTTTGCGGAAATGCTCATCGCGCCGCCATGTGCCCGAAAACGGACTGCGGTTCAAGCTTTGGGTTTATTTTGCGTCTTTGTCTTGCTGCGTCGATCCTCGTGTCTTCCAGCGTCGATCCTCGGCGCTTGGCGAAGGCAGCCTTGACGTCGTCATCCCGGAAAACGCAGCGAAGGTTATCCGGGACCCATTCCGAGCATCGTCATGCACGGCCCTGTCCTGATGTTGGCGCGCGTTCAGTACCGTTGAAGCTCTTCTCCGTTCCGGCATGGATCCCGGGTCTCCGCTTCGCTCCGCCCGGGATGACGAAGAGAGGGGGTGTCGCAGCCAATCGCAAACGTTGTTGCTGGCCAAAGACGCAACTGCCGCGAGCCAGCATTGACGATTAGCGAAGGCTAAACATGCAGTTCGTCATCCCGGGCGCAGCATGAGCGAAGCGCATGCGGAGACCCGGGATCCATGCCGGAACATCAATGAAGTTCACTACGGTGCAGAACTGCCGAAGCTGAAGCTCGCGAATTGGGGGAAAGATTCACCGCAAATTTCCAACCAACCCATTGATTCCATTCACCCCACACATTTTTTAACACCCAATCTTTCCCCACCCCAAACGACGCCCGCATAATCCGGTCATCGCTCTTGCGGGACCGGGTTCTGGAACCGGGATCGGGGAGAGCGGCGGTGACCTCCCGCCCTGGTGTGGTAGCCAGGAACCCGAGGGCCCGACACAGGCCGGCGTCCTGCGGCCGCATGCCCTGGCTGGAAGCTTCAGGCGAAAACCTGCGGCGGAAGGACCAAGGGTAGATCGCGCAGGATGCGGAGAACCCGCGGCGTCTTGTCCATGGAATGTACATGGAGCGGGCGTTGTGACCGGCCAACTTCGGGACAGACACCGAGCGGGGCGCGGAAGCTGCGCCACGTACTAAACACTAGGAAGGCACGGCCAAGCGCCCCGCTTCCCGATCTTTGACAATGGCCAGACGGTGAAAACCGGGCGTGGCGATGAACAGGTGCGTCCTTCGAGGCTCGCTACCGCTCGCACCTCAGGATGAGGGAGGGTGGCGATGAAGTGCGCCAGAGCTCACCTCCCCCTTGAGGGGAGGTCGCGGACTGAGCGAAGCGAAGGAAGCGGGTGGGGTCATTGCGGCAGCACTCGGCACCAAGAAACGTCGAGCACTGCCGCAGCGACCCCACCCGGCGGCTTCGCCGCCACCCTCCCCTCAAGGGGGAGGGAGACGCCGGGCGTACCGACTCAGCAAGTATTCCAAAGGCCAAATTCATGACTGCCGAAGACAACAATCATCGTTCACGTTGAATGTCTTTCTTCCAAAAGCCGGCAAATGACTGATTGCCGCTTCCCCAACGGAAGGCCTAACCTGTCCAGTTAACGTCCGGGGGGCGGGCGTTAACGAGAGGGGAATTTCAACATGACCATCAAAGGCGCATCGCCCGATTTATACAATGAGGATCTTGCCCCGGCAAAGGTTCGAAACTGGGGACCGTTTTCGATCTTCAACGTCTGGACTTCCGACGTTCACAGCCTGTGGGGCTATTATCTCGCCGCAAGCCTGTTCCTGTTCTGCGGCGGCTTCGTCAACTTCATCATCGCCATCGGCATCGGTTCTCTGATCATCTATGTGCTGATGAACCTGATCGGCTATGCCGGCGTGAAGACTGGCGTGCCCTACCCCGTGCTGGCGCGCGCCTCCTTCGGCATATGGGGCGCCAACGTCCCGGCAATCGTGCGGGCTATCGTCGCCTGCTTCTGGTACGGCGCACAGACGGCTGCCGCTTCCGGCGCCATCGTGGCGCTATTGATCCGCAACGAAGGCATGCTTTCCTTCCACCAGAACAGCCACATGCTCGGCCATTCGACGCTGGAAGTGATCTGCTTCGTCATCATATGGGCGCTGCAACTGCTGATCATCCAGCGTGGCATGGAGACGGTGCGCCGCTTCCAGGATTGGGCCGGACCCGCGGTGTGGGTCATGATGCTGATCCTCGCCATCTATCTGTGCGTGAAGGCCGGCACCTTCGCCATCACCAGCGATATCCCGATGGATGTGCTTCTGGAAAAGACCAAGGATGCGGGCGTGCCCGGCGTTCCGGGCTCGTGGACCTCGCTGTTTGCGGTCGCCGCGATCTGGGTGACCTATTTCTCGGCGCTCTATCTCAACTTCTGCGATTTCGCCCGCTATTCGCCGGATAAGGCCTCGCTGCGCAAGGGCAATATCTGGGGCCTGCCGATCAACCTCATTCTGTTCTCGCTGGTTGCCGGCGTTACCACCATCGCCGCCTATGACGTCTACGGCGAGGTGCTGCTGCATCCCGACCAGATCTCGGCCAAGTTCGACAGCTGGTTCCTGGCGGCACTTGCAGCGCTGACTTTTGCGGTAGCGACCCTCGGCATCAACGTGGTGGCAAACTTCGTCTCGCCGGCCTTCGATTTCTCGAACGTCTTCCCGCGTCAGATCGACTTCAAGAAGGGCGGCTATATCGCAGCACTTATCGCGCTGGTGCTCTACCCCTTCGCACCGTGGGAGGGCAATGCGGCGACCTTCGTCAACATCATCGGCGCGACGATGGGGCCGATCTTCGGCGTGATGATGGTCGACTACTACCTGATCCGTAAAAGCGAAGTCGACGTGGAGGCGCTCTACCGCGAGAATGGCGAATTCCGCTTCCAGAGCGGCTGGCACGTCAACGCCTTTATCGCGGCCGGTATCGGAGCACAGTTCTCGTCGATCCTGCCGAATTTCACCAACTGGCTGCCGTCATGGTGGGGCGTCTATGGCTGGTTCTTCGGCGTCGCGATCGCCGGCGCGATCTACTACGTGCTGCGCTCAGCCGCAGTCAGCGCCGGCGCGAAGACGGCGAAGGCTTGAGCCACGTTCCACCTTCTCCCCTTGTGGGAGAAGGTGCCTGAACGAAGTGAAGGCGGATGAGGGGTGTTGGACGGAGCGCCAAGCTGGAACACCCCTCATCCGACTCGCAAGGGGTGTGCCACCTTCTCCCACAAGGGGAGAAGGAAGAGCTGCAGTTAGACCAACCGCGACTGCTCCACCGCCGCTTCGATGAAGCTGGCAAACAGCGGATGCGGTTCCAGAGGGCGGCTCTTCAGTTCGGGATGGTACTGGACGCCGATGAACCAGGGATGGTCGGGATATTCGACCGTCTCGGGCAGCACGCCGTCCGGCGACATGCCGGCGAACACGAGGCCGCAATCCTCGAGCCGCTCCTTGTAGTCGACATTGACTTCGTAGCGGTGACGATGACGCTCCGAAATGTCGGTGCTGCCGTAAATCTCGGCGATCTTGGACCCCTCGCCGAGTTTTGCCTCATAGGCACCGAGCCGCATCGTGCCGCCGAGATCGCCGGTTTCGCGGCGCTTTTCCAGCATGTTGCCGCGCAGCCATTCGGTCATCAGGCCGACCACCGGTTCATCGGTCGGACCAAACTCGGTGGAGGAAGCATGTTCAACACCGGCCAGCGAGCGCGCCGCCTCAATGCAGGCCATTTGCATGCCGAAGCATATGCCGAAATAAGGCACCTTGCGTTCGCGGGCGAACTTGGCTGCAAGGATCTTGCCTTCGGACCCACGCTCGCCGAAACCGCCCGGCACCAGGATGCCGTGGACCTTTTCGAGCCAGGGCGACGGGTCTTCCTTTTCGAAGATTTCCGATTCGATCCAGTCGAGTTTTACGCGAACGTTGTTTGCGAGGCCGCCATGAGACAGCGCCTCGATCAGCGATTTATAAGCGTCCTTGAGGCCGGTGTATTTGCCAACGATGGCGATGGTGACCTCGCCTTCGGGATTGTGAATAAGATTCGACACGTTTTCCCACGGGTCGAGGCGCGGCTTCGGCGCCGGGTCGATGCCGAAAGCGGCAAGCACTTCCGAATCGAGGCCTTCCTTGTGATAGGCCAGCGGCACATCATAGATATGGCCGACATCGAGCGCCTGGATGACTGCCGATTCGCGGACATTGCAGAACAGCGACAGCTTTCTGCGCTCTTCCTTGGGAATAGCCCGATCGGCGCGCACCAGCAGGATGTCGGGCGCGATGCCGATGGAGCGCAACTCCTTGACCGAATGCTGCGTCGGCTTGGTCTTCAGCTCGCCGGCAGTCGGGATGTAGGGCATCAGCGTCAGGTGGACGTAGACCGCGTTGTTGCGCGGAAGGTCGTTGCCAAGCTGACGAATGGCTTCCAGGAACGGCATCGCCTCGATATCGCCGACCGTGCCGCCGATTTCGCACAGCACGAAGTCGTAGTCCTCATTGCCGCCGAGGATGAAATTCTTGATCTCGTCGGTGACGTGGGGAATGACCTGCACGGTCGCGCCGAGATAGTCGCCGCGGCGTTCGCGTTCGATGATGTTCTTGTATATGCGACCTGTCGTGATGTTGTCGCTCTGGTTGGCCGAGCGGCCGGTGAAGCGCTCGTAATGGCCGAGATCGAGATCAGTCTCGGCGCCATCGTCGGTCACGAAGACTTCGCCGTGTTGATAAGGCGACATCGTGCCGGGGTCGACATTCAGGTAAGGGTCGAGTTTTCGAATGCGCACGCGATAACCGCGTGCTTGCAAGAGAGCCCCAAGGGCCGCTGCAGCAATGCCTTTTCCGAGCGAGGAAACCACGCCGCCTGTGATGAATACATATCGCGCCATGGGAGTCATCGCTTAACGCTACAGGATTGATTCCGCCAGTGGAAAATCAGCGTAGCGTGCTTTTTCCCGGCAAGGTTTATTGCGGCGAACAAACGCCCAAACAAAAAGGGCCGGCTGGGCCGGCCCTTTTTGCCGTAAAATCAAAATTTTACAGGACGACTACGTCCGTACCCATCTTGACCCGACGATAGAGGTCCATGACGTGGTCGTTGACCATACGGAAGCAGCCGTTCGACGAATTGGTGCCGATGGTCTGCGGCTGGTTGGTGCCGTGGATGCGGATATGGGTGTCGGTCTTGCCCTGGTAGAGATAGATCGCACGAGCGCCGAGCGGGTTTTCGGGGCCGCCGGGCATGCCATCCTTGTACTGGCCGTACTTCTTCGGCTCGCGCTTCTGCATGTCGAGCGTCGGAATCCAGCGCGGCCATTCCTGCTTGTCGCCGACCTTGGCCGAACCCTTGAACTCCAAGCCTTCGCGGCCAACCGCGATCGCATAGCGGCGGGCGGTGGAGGACGATTCCATGAGATAGAGATAGCGGGCGCGGGTATCGATGACGATGGTGCCGCGCGGATAGCCGGAGAACTCAACCGACTGCGGCTCGAAGTCCGACTTCACCTTGAACTTCTTATTGGCCTGCTTCTGCTCCAGCACGGCGTCGAGCGCGCGGGTCTGCGGCAGCATGTTCGGGGAAGACGGGTCACCGCCGAAGAGTACCGAGAGGAACCCGCCCTGCGGACGATCCTGTGCTTCGCTGCGCAATTCGCCGTTGTTGCCGGTCATCGCGATCGCAGAGGGATCAGCGAGCGGCACGGCAGCCACGGTTTGAACTTTCGCTTTGGCTCGCGCCTGCTTTTCGTCGGCCTTGGCCTTCGCTTTGGCGATTGCCTTCTGCTGAGCTGCCTTTTCCTTGGCGGTCAGCTTCTTTTTTTCAACCTTTTCTTCCTTGGCGTCAGCCTCGGTGGCCTTGCTCTTGAGCGGGAAAAGGTAGGTCTTGGCCGGAGTGGTTTCGGCATAGGCCGGAGCGGACACGCCAATGGCGGCGCAGAGGCCCAGGAGAATAAGGCTGCGAATAAGCATGATTGCGATCCCGAAATAAATGCACGTCGGCACCGCATGGTTTATGCGATGCGAATGCCGACATTGCCGCTGCGGGATTTATAAGCAATTAACGCTGAAAATCACAAGGAGGGCTTGCTTCACGAAGCCGCGATTCTTAGCCGAAGAATCACCATTTGCGGCAGGTGTGTTCAAACAACAACAGGTTGCAGCCCGAAACGCGAAAAGCCCCTACTCCTAATGACTTAGCCCCACCTGCAAGGGCGGGGCTAAATCGCGAAGGGGATTATAAGGAGATTACTGGTTCGGAACCTGGGGCGTTGCCGGCTGAGCCGGTGCAGTCGCCGGCGGCGTGGCCGCATCGCTGCCCGACGGAGGCGTGGTCGTCGGAGCGGGCGTCGTGGCAGGCGGAGTGCTCGGAGCACTACCAAGCTGGTCGAGGACGCCACCACCGCTGCCGGTGCCGCCCGTACCGCCATTGTTGTTCGTGCCGCCCTGCGTCGTCGGCACGCGGTCGAGAATGTCGATCGGGCGCTCGCCGTAACGGGCGATGATGGAAAGGATCAGCGACGTAGCGAAGAATGCCGCAGCCAGAATGGCGGTGGCGCGCGTCAGCGCGTTGGCAGCGCCGCGTGCGGTCATGAAGCCCGAGCCACCGCCGATGCCAAGGCCACCGCCCTCGGAGCGCTGCAGAAGCACGACGCCGACAAGCGCGAGAACGACCATGAGATGGATGACGATGATTACGGTTTCCATGGATTTCCTGGCAAAATCTGGTTCGAGCGCCAAACGGCCCGTTATTTGGAGCGGGTCAATACAATGCTTTTGCAGCATTTCCAAGCCCGCGCCCGAATATGGGGCGCGAAGCAGGGTTTACAACGCATTTTTCAGTGAAAGTCACATCGCCTGGTAGGCTTCGGCTATGCCGAGGAAATCGGCAGCCTTCAGGCTGGCTCCGCCGACCAATGCGCCGTCGACATTGTCGATGGCGAGCAATTCGACCGCATTCGACGGCTTCACCGACCCGCCGTAAAGTATGCGCATCTTTCCGGCACCGGCGCCCAGCCTTTCAAGCAGGCGAGAGCGGATATGGGCATGCGCCTCTGCAATATCGGCCACAGTCGGCGTCAAGCCGGTGCCGATCGCCCAGACAGGCTCGTATGCGATCACTGCGTTGGCCGGCGTTGCGCTGGCGGGAACCGAGCCTTCGATCTGACGCGACAATATGTCGAGCGTCGCGCCGCTTTCACGTTCTGCCCGCGTTTCGCCGATGCAGATGACGGCGACGAGCCCTGCCCGCCATGCTGCCTCCGCCTTGGCCCGGACGGCCGCGTCATCTTCGCCGTGGTCGGTACGCCGTTCGGAATGGCCTACAATGACGTGGCTGGCGCCAGCATCCCTGAGCATTTCAGCCGAAACGTCGCCTGTATGGGCGCCGCTTTCCTTGGCATGGCAATCCTCGCCGCCGATGCGCACCGGTGTGCTGGCCGCGATTTCCGCGGCACGGAAAACAAGCGTGGCAGGCACGCAGACCAACGCTTCGGTGTCGGCATCGAGCCCGTGCATGAAACCATGGGTGATGGCACGAAGTTCGTTCAGTGAGGCGCTGGTTCCGTTCATCTTCCAGTTGCCTGCGACCAGCGGGCGAATTCCTGGTGTCATTGTTCTTCCCATCTTTATTGTAAGGGCGACCCGCGCCCTCCCTACCAAAATCAGGCCACAAAGCAATCGACAGTGAGGCGGAAGGACGCTATTGCCCTTCGTTCAAACACCAAACATGCCAAAATACGCCAAGACCGGAACCGATCATGCTCAATAGCTTGCGAAATGCCGCTGGAACCTGGGTTGCGAAGCTTTTGCTTCTCATGTTGGTCGTGAGCTTTGCCGTTTGGGGCATTTCCGGGGAAATGATGAGTGGCGGTGGCGGCAACAAGGTGCTGACTGCCGGCGGCACATCGGTCTCCGTCAACGAGTACCGTCTTGCCTATGACCGGCAGATCAATGCGCTGTCGCAGCAATTCGGCCAGCGCATCACCCGCGAGCAGGCAACCGCATTCGGCATAGACAACCAGGTTCTGGCGCAGCTTGTTGCCGGCGCCGTGCTGGACGAACAGGCCCGCAAGATGGGCCTCGGCCTGTCCAAGGATCGGCTCGCAGCCCTGACTGCTGAGGATACGGCCTTCCAGGGACCGGACGGCCGCTTCAACCGCCAGCAGTTCGACTATGTGCTGCGCCAGGTCGGCATGCGGCCGGACGACTATTTCGCTTCGCGGGGCCAGGTGGCGATCCGCCAGCAGATCGTCGAGGCGGTGTCCGACGGCATGAAGGCGCCGGATACGTTCCTGCGCGCCTATGCGCTCTACCAAGGCGAAGATCGCACGGTCGACTATCTGTCGTTGCCCAAGTCACTGGTCGAGCCGATCGCCGCTCCGTCGCAGGATGTGCTGGCGAAATGGTTCGAAGAAAACAAGAAGACCTATGCAGCGCCCGAATACCGCAAGTTTTCCTACGTGAAACTCGAACCTGCCGACATTGCCGACGAGGCATCGGTGGGCGACGATCAAATTCGCGAGGATTACGAGAAGAACAAGGCGCGCTACACCACGCCGGAAACCCGGACCATCGAGCAGCTTGTCTTCAAGACGCCTGAGGCGGCGAACGCAGCGCTTGATTCGATCAAGGGCGGTGCGACCTTCGACAAGGTCGTGGTCGCTGAAGGAAAGACGCAGGCCGACACGCTTCTCGGCACTGTCGCCAAGGACCGGATTGCCGACAAGGCCGTCGCGGACGCCGCCTTTGCGCTGGGCGCCAACGAGGTGAGCCCGGTCGTGCAGGGTGCATTCGGCCCTGTGCTTTTGCGCGTCACCGAAATCAAGCCTGCGGTGGAAAAGCCACTCGCCGAGCTGTCGGCTGAAATTCGCAAGAACCTGGCGCTGACCGAGGCCAGCCGCGTCCTGATCCAGACGCATGACGCTTATGAGGATGCTCGTGCCAATGGCGAATCGATGAAGGAAGCCTCCGACAAGCTTAAGCTCAAGGTCGTGACCATCGACGCCATCGATCGTTCAGCCCTGCGTCCGGATGGTTCGATCGTCAACACATTGCCCCAGTCGCGCGAACTGATTCAGGCCGTCTTCCAGGCTGACGCCGGCATCGAAAACCCGCCCGTCACCATCGGCTCGAGCGGCTATGTCTTCTACGAGGTCGAAAGTGTTACCGCCGCCCGCGATCGCACGCTGGACGAGGTGCGCGAAAAAGCAGTTGCCGACTGGACCAAGCAGGAGACGGCGGCACGGCTTGCCGCCAAGGGTGCGGAATTTCAAAAGCGCCTGAAGGACGGCACATCGCTGGATACGCTGGCAAGCGAACTGTCGCAGGAAAAGCAGACCAAGCGCGGGTTGAAGCGCGAAGCTGACGATGCCGATTTCGGCAAGCCGGGCGTCGCCGCAGCCTTTGGCGTCGGCGAAAACGGCGTCGGCGTATTCCCTGCCCCGGCCGGGGATGCACAGATCCTGTTCAGGGTTGCTGAGGTGTTCGAGCCGGCCGGCGCAGGCGCCGATACAGTGCCGGAAGATGCGCGCAAGCAGTTTGCGGCCGGTATGTCGGATGATCTTCTCGACCAGTTGGTGGCGCGGTTGCAGACGCAGTATACCGTCGAGATCAACCGAAACGCTGTCACCCAGGCACTCGCCTTCTGACGATGACCACGCTCAAACCGCATCTCGCCAAGGTCGCCACGGGAGCGGCCCTGACTTTCGAGGAGGCCAAGGAGGCCTTCGACATCATCATGTCGGGCGATGCCACGCCCGGCCAGATCGGCGCTTTCCTGATGGCGTTGCGCGTGCGCGGCGAAACCGTCGAAGAAATCTCCGGCGCGGTCGCAACGATGCGCGAAAAGATGCTGCGGGTCGATGCTCCTGCGGGAGCCATCGACATCGTCGGCACCGGCGGGGACGGCTCGCACAGCGTGAACATTTCCACCGCTTCTGCCTTCGTCATTGCCGGCTGCGGCGTGCCGGTGGCCAAGCACGGCAACCGTGGCCTGTCCTCACAGACGGGCGCGGCCGACGTGCTGATGGCGCTTGGCGTGAAGATCGACCTGACGCCCGAGGCGATCGGCCACTGCATTCATGAAGTCGGCGTCGGCTTCATGTTCGCGCCGGCGCATCACCCCGCGATGCGCCATGTCGGACCGACGCGCGTCGAACTCGGCACCCGCACGATCTTCAACATCCTTGGCCCCCTTTCCAACCCGGCCGGCGTCACCCGCCAGATGGTCGGCGTGTTTGCAGCGGAGTGGGTGGAACCGGTTGCCGAGACGCTGAAAGCACTGGGCGCGGAAAATGCCTGGGTGGTTTATGGCGACGGCTTTGACGAGATCACAGCGACCGGCGAAACCAATGTGGCGGAACTGGCGGACGGCAAGCTGAGGAGCTTTGTGGTGACGCCTGAGCAATTCGGCCTCAAGCGGCATATCAAGGATGATCTGCGCGGTGGCGATGCGGCCTTCAACGCCAAGGCGCTGCGGGATATGCTGTCGGGAGCGCCCGGTGCCTATCGCGACACGGTGCTGATGAATGCAGGTGCCGGCCTGGTCGTTGCCAGCAAGGCCGCAACGCTGGCGGACGGCATTAAAGCTGCAGCGGCAGCGATCGACAGTGGCCACGCGCTCGGTGTTCTCGACGCGCTGGTAAAAGTTTCGAACGGATAGAACGATGGCCGATATTCTAACCAGGATCGAGGCCTACAAGCGCGATGAGATCGCAGCCGCCAAGGCCAGCACACCGCTTGCAGAACTCAAGGCACGCGCCCGCGACGCAGATGCACCGCGCGGCTTTCAGGCTGCCTTGCAGGCCAAGCGCGATGCCGGCGGCTTCGCGCTGATCGCCGAAATCAAGAAGGCAAGCCCGTCCAAGGGCTTGATTCGGCCCGATTTCGACCCGCCGGCGCTGGCACAAGCTTATGAACAAGGCGGCGCGGCCTGCCTTTCAGTGCTGACCGACACGCCGTCGTTCCAAGGCGCCCCGGAATTCCTGACCAAAGCGCGCGCAGCCTGCAAACTACCGGCCCTGCGCAAGGATTTCATGTTCGAACCTTATCAGGTCTATGAAGCACGCGCCTGGGGCGCGGATGCCATTCTGATCATCATGGCCAGCCTGACGGACGACGATGCCAAGGCACTGGAAGATGCGGCCTTCGAACTAGGCATGGACGTTCTGATCGAAGTGCATGACGAGGCTGAGACAGAGCGGGCACTGAAATTGTCCTCGCAACTGGTTGGCATTAACAACCGCAACCTGCGGACCTTCGAGACAAGCCTTGAGACGTCGGAAAGATTGTCATCGCTGGTGCCCGACGACCGCTTGCTGGTCGGCGAAAGCGGGATCTTCACCCACGAGGATTGCCGGCGGCTGGAGCGTTTTGGCATCGGCACATTCCTGGTGGGCGAAAGCCTGATGCGGCAGCAGGACGTGGCAGCGGCAACGCGGGCGCTGCTGACTGGCAAGGCCGCGCAAGCGGTAAACGGCTAGGCCATGAGCGGCAAACCCGCCCTCACCCATCTCGGCGTCGAAGGCCAGGCGCATATGGTCGATGTCGGCGAAAAAGCTGAAACAGAGCGCACGGCGATCGCCGAGGGCTTCGTCACCATGTTGCCCGAAACGCTGAAACTGATCCGGGATGGCAATGCCAAGAAGGGCGATGTGCTCGGCACCGCCCGCATCGCCGGCATCATGGCGGCCAAGCGGGCACATGAGCTGATCCCGCTCTGCCACCCGCTGCTCCTAACCAAGGTTTCGGTCGACATCGAAGCTGACGATTCCCTGCCCGGCCTGCGCGTGACCGCACTTGCCCGCGTCACCGGCAAGACCGGTGTCGAAATGGAAGCGCTGACGGCGGCTTCCGTCGCCTGCCTGACCATCTACGACATGGCCAAGGCCGTCGATCGCGGCATGGTCATTTCCGGCATCAGGCTGGTCCAGAAGACCGGCGGCAAATCCGGCGACTACCGGGTGGACGCATAGATGGCACTCCTTCCGGTCGCCGAGGCCCTACAGCGACTGCTAGATGGCGCCGGTCCCGGCAACGCGGAATCCGTAGCGTTGGCCGAGGCTGCCGAGCGCGTGCTGGCCGAACCTGTACGAGCGCTGCGCACGCAACCGCCGTTCGACGCATCGGCCATGGATGGATATGCGGTGCGCAGTGCTGACGTCGCCAATGTCCCGGCAACGCTGCACGTTATCGGCGAAGCTCCGGCTGGGCGGCGCTTTGCCGGCAAAGTAGAGCCGGGTCAGGCCGTCCGCATCTTCACGGGAGCGCCGATGCCGGATGGTGTCGATACCATCGTCATTCAGGAGAACACCCGAAAGCTCGATGGCAGAACCGTAGAGGTCACCGAAACGGTGGATGCCGGTCGCCACATAAGGCGCCGGGGCCTCGATTTTTCCACAGGCGACCTGCTGCTGGACAAAGGCAGGGTCCTGGACGCGGGTGCGCTTTCGCTTGCAGCCTCGGCCAACCACCCTCGCCTTCCCGTCGTGAAAAAGCCGCTGCTGGCGATCATCGCCACCGGCGACGAGCTTTTGCCGCCGGGCAGCGAACCAGGCCCCGACCAGATCATCGCCTCGAACAGCTTCGGCGTGGCAGCGATCGCCGAATCGGTTGGCGCAAGGGTGCTCGACCTCGGCATCGCGCCCGATCGCAAGGAGGCCATCGCGGCGCTGATCAAGCGAGCCATGGAGGCCGGCGCAGACGTGATCGTGACTCTGGGCGGCGCATCCGTCGGCGATCACGACTTCATCCACGACGTTTTGACCAGCGAAGGCGTAAAGCTCGATTTCTGGAAGATCGCTATGCGGCCCGGCAAGCCGCTGATGTTCGGCCGACTCGGGCACACCCGCTGCATCGGCTTGCCCGGAAATCCGGTGGCGAGTCTTGTCTGCTCGCATCTGTTCCTGAAGCCGCTGCTGTCGCGACTTGGCGGGCGGCACCATGTGTCTGATATCCATGAGGCTTTCCTCGGCGCAGCAATGCAGGCCAACGATCTGCGCCAGGATTATGTGCGCGCCGTTCTTCGAGACGACGATGCCGGGCTCGTAGCGACGCCGTTCGAGATCCAGGATTCCTCAATGCTGAGGACATTCACCGAGGCCAATGCGTTGATCATCCGCGAACCTTTTGCGCCGGCGGCCGAGGCTGGTGCGCCATGCACCGTCCTGAGGATTCGCTAGGTCAGGCCTATCGATCGGCACATATCCGATCGACTGGTTCCAATATCGGCGCGTTCGCGTATTGTTTCCAGTACCTTAAGATATTCATTAAAATTTAAACGGTTGCAGAACACAAATGGAACAGATAGTGTTTGTTCTGGTTTTGTTTTTGGTTTGATTCTTCGGGGGTGGCCATGCTGACGCGCAAGCAACACGAGCTTCTAATGTTCATCCACGAGAGGATGAAAGAAGCGGGAATCCCGCCTTCCTTCGATGAAATGAAGGAAGCGCTCGATCTGGCATCGAAATCCGGCATCCACAGGTTGATCACTGCTCTTGAAGAGCGCGGGTTCATTCGCCGGCTACCGAATCGCGCTCGCGCACTCGAAGTTCTCCGCCTGCCCGACTCCATGGCCCCCGGGCTGGCACCGCAGCGCGCGAAATTCTCGCCGAGCGTCATCGAGGGCAGCCTAGGTCGACGCCCCCCGGAACCTGCGCGCGGCCCTGTAGCCGGGAATGATGATGTCGGCTCCGCCGTTTCGATCCCCGTAATGGGCCGGATCGCTGCCGGTGTGCCGATCGAAGCCATCCAGCACAAGACGCATTCAATCTCCGTGCCGCCGGAGATGATCATGGGCGGCGAGCACTATGCGCTTGAAGTCAAAGGCGATTCGATGATCGAGGCCGGTATTTTTGACGGCGACACGGTGATCATCCGCAATGCCAATACGGCAAACCCCGGCGAAATCGTCGTTGCGCTGGTAGATGAAGAGGAAGCCACGCTCAAGCGCTTCCGCCGCAAGGGCGCTTCCATTGCGCTGGAAGCCGCCAATCCAGCCTATGAAACGCGGATTTTCGGACCTGACCGTGTGAAGGTCCAGGGCAAGCTGGTGGGATTGATCCGGCGTTATTGACGACACGCGGCAGCGCCTGACTATGGTTTGGCGCTTCGCGAATTTGAGTATCTCGACTTTTTTAACTGATTGTTCGCCGGCTTACTTTCTCTCCGCTGATAAGGCGGCAGTCCTCTCGCCTCTCGAGAAAATGCTCGTTGTGTATGCCAGGGGCGGTATGGTTGTGTCAGCGCGAAACGAATTTCGGCACGACGATCCGAAATGTCGCCATAGAGATAGACGGCGGCGCTGCCGAACTTGGCCAGTTCGCGCTTGGTGACAACCAGCGGGACGGCGTCTTCGCAGACATCCTCGGCAGTCGCGTCGTCGATCACGATGAGGCTGGCATAGTCGCACGCGCGTCGCGCGGAACGCCAATCGGCAGCGTGAGCGATGATTGCGCCCGATCTGTGCGTCGCCAGACACAGACCGTTATGGCAATCGAAACCAGCAGCGAGCGAGTTCACCGGCTTTTCGCGAGATTGTCCCGACGAAACGGCCGTATCGC
This sequence comes from Mesorhizobium sp. DCY119, assembly GCF_003590645.1. NCBI lineage: Bacteria > Pseudomonadati > Pseudomonadota > Alphaproteobacteria > Hyphomicrobiales > Phyllobacteriaceae > Mesorhizobium > Mesorhizobium sp. DCY119. The sequence continues at coordinate 2,965,836 of NZ_CP031834.1, forward strand.
TTGATGCAAGGTCGGCCGCTTCAATTTCCGCGGAATCATCGAAGGACGCGTCGGTTGGTGAATTACGGCGCCCAGCCCGGCTCGACCTTTTCTTGCCGGCATCATTGATCGTATCGACCGGCTTGATCAGATATTCCGACAACAGCGCCCGCTTCCAGTTTTCGATGGTGAATTCGTTCGGCCGACGACGCAGATCAACACCCCCACCGCCGCAAAACGGAACAACTGTTGATGCGAAGGCAGCAGCAAAAGCAAAGCTGACAGGACGGCGCTGCCACCAAACATCGGCAGGAAATCCGGCTCAGCCTCGAGCCCGTAATAGATGATGGCACCGAGCGCCAGAAACACCGGAACGAGAAGAAACGGCGTGCCGCGCTCAAGTTCCAGGACGATTGCCGACGCGAAGGAGCGCGTGGCGCGTGCGCGCGACGGGACAACCTGAAGCTTCTTGCGCCAGGCTGCCGGCAGAAGCGGCGGTCGAGATTTCCAAGGTGCCAGCGGTGTCGGAGCCGGTTCGGCTGATGGTAATCGCGAGGGAGGCGAAACAAGCGGCGCGTCGAGCGGATAGGCAAATTGCGCCCGCTCGCTCACCTCGCCTGTGGATGTCTCGCGCGCCATCCAGGTTTCCCCAATTCGGGGCCTGGCCGGCGCGCGCGCACCTCGCGCCGTTCTCGGCTTGCCCCTGCCCCTTGCACCCCTGACCAGCCATGCTACATGAACGCTACCAAATTGCCATGCGTGCCATCTTCGGCTCTCGCCGGCCCGTCCCTGCCTTCTGGAAATCCTATGTCCGACACAGTCATTACCCGCTTCGCCCCCTCGCCCACCGGCTATTTGCATATCGGCGGCGCCCGCACGGCCCTGTTCAACTGGCTCTATGCGCGCCACACCGGCGGCACGATGCTGCTGCGCATCGAAGATACCGACCGCGAGCGTTCCACGGATGCGGCGACCGCAGCTATCCTGGACGGCCTTGCCTGGCTCGGTCTGCACTGGGAAGGCGAGCCGGTATCGCAGTTCGAGCGCGCGCCGCGCCACCGCGAGGTAGCGGAGGAACTGGTGCGCGCCGGCAAAGCCTATTATTGCTACGCCTCGCCCGAGGAGCTTACGGAAATGCGCGAAAAGGCCCGCGCCGAGGGCCGCCCGCCGCGCTACGACGGCCGCTGGCGCGACCGCGATCCTTCCGAGGCACCGGCCGGGGTGAAGGGTGCGATCCGCATCAAGGCGCCTGCCGAAGGCGAGACGATCGTGCGCGACCGCGTGCAGGGCGATGTTCGCTTTCCCAACAAGGATCTCGACGATTTCATCATCCTCCGCTCGGACGGCAACCCTACCTACATGCACGCAGTCGTGGTCGACGACCACGATATGGGCGTCACCCATATCATCCGCGGCGACGACCACCTGACCAACGCTGCGCGCCAGACGGTCATCTACAACGCCATGGGCTGGGATGTGCCTGTCATGGCGCATATCCCGCTGATCCACGGCGCGGACGGCGCCAAGCTTTCGAAACGCCACGGCGCGCTCGGCGTCGAGGCTTACCGCGCCATGGGCTACCTGCCGGCGGCGTTGCGCAACTATCTCGTCCGCCTCGGCTGGAGCCATGGCGACGATGAGGTGATGTCGCTCGACGACATGATCCGGTGGTTCGACATCGATGACGTCAACAAGGGTGCGGCGCGCTTCGACTTCCAGAAACTGGAGGCGCTGAACGGCCTCCATATGCGCAAGATGGACGACGCAGATCTGCTCGACATCTTCATTGCGACGCTGCCTTACCTTGAGAATGGCGCGGCGATTTCCGAGGGGCTGAACGAAGACCGCAAGAAGCAGCTTCTGGCAGCACTGCCCGGCCTGAAAGAGCGCGCCAAGACATTGGTCGAGCTCGCTGACGGTGCGGCATTCCTGTTTGCCGCGCGCCCGCTTGCGATGGACGAGAAAGCTGCCGTTCTGCTCGGCGAAAAACCGCGCACGACCTTGCGTGGCGCGCTGGACGCTCTCAAAAATGTGAATGACTGGAATGCGGCCACGACAGAGGCTGCGATCCGCGAATTTGCCGTCGCCAACGAGCTGAAACTCGGCGCTGCAGCGCAGCCTTTGCGAGCCGCCTTGACCGGAAAAAGCACCTCTCCCGGCGTGTTTGACGTGCTTGCCGTGCTGGGTCGCGAAGAAAGCCTGGCACGCATTTCGGATCAAATCGATTAAGGCGTTCTGGCCTCATCGACGGGCATTGAAACCCGTCTGCTGCGGTGCAACATTAGCATCACTGCCTAACTTGGCACGCCTTGAGAAATGCGATAGCAAAAGCGCGCATTTCGATATGCCTTACATATTGCGTTGCAAGAAACCGCGTTTGACGCGGGATGGAAACGAAGGGAGTTTGCAATGACCGAATCGACAGCGAAACTGGAATTTGGCGGCAAAACCCACGAGTTCAAGGTGCGAAGTGGCTCCGTCGGACCAGACGTGATCGACATCGGCGCACTCTACAAGGATACCGGCGCTTTTACCTACGACCCCGGCTTTACCTCCACGGCGAGCTGCGAGTCGGAAATCACCTTCATCGATGGCGATGAGGGCATCCTGCTGCATCGCGGCTACCCCATCGACCAGCTGGCCGAGCACGGCGACTTCCTTGAGGCCTGCTATCTGCTGCTTTACGGCGAATTGCCGACCAAGGCGCAGAAGGACGACTTCGATTACCGCGTCACGCGCCACACCATGGTGCATGAGCAGATGTCACGCTTCTTCACCGGCTTCCGCCGCGACGCGCACCCGATGGCGGTAATGTGCGGTGTGGTCGGGGCACTGTCGGCCTTCTATCACGACTCGACCGACATTTCGGACCCGCACCAGCGCATGGTCGCTTCCATCCGCCTGATCGCCAAGATGCCGACCATTGCGGCCATGGCCTACAAATACCACATCGGCCAGCCCTTCATTTACCCGAAGAACGAGCTGAATTTCGCGGCCAACTTCCTGCATATGTGCTTCGCCGTGCCGTGCGAGGAATACAAGGTCAATCCGGTGTTGGCGCGCGCCATGGAGCGCATCTTTATCCTGCACGCCGACCACGAGCAGAACGCCTCGACCTCGACCGTTCGTCTGGCCGGCTCGTCGGGCGCCAATCCCTTTGCGTGCATCGCTGCCGGCATTGCCTGCCTGTGGGGTCCTGCACATGGCGGCGCCAATGAAGCTGCGCTCAACATGCTGGCCGAGATCGGCCATGTCGATCGCATCCCCGAATTCATCGCTCGCGCCAAGGACAAGAACGATCCGTTCCGCCTGATGGGCTTTGGCCATCGCGTCTACAAGAACTACGATCCGCGCGCCAAGATCATGCAGAAGACGACGCACGAGGTTCTGGGCGAGCTCGGCATCAAGGACGATCCGATGCTCGACGTGGCGATGGAGCTGGAAAAGATTGCCCTGACCGACAGCTATTTCATCGAGAAGAAGCTCTATCCGAACATCGACTTTTATTCCGGCATTACGCTGAAGGCGCTCGGCTTCCCCACCACCATGTTCACGGTGCTGTTCGCTGTTGCACGCACGGTCGGCTGGATCGCCCAGTGGAAGGAAATGATCGAGGATCCGCACCAGAAGATCGGCCGCCCGCGCCAGCTCTATACCGGCTCGCCGGAGCGCGACTACGTGCCGATCGCCAAGCGCTGATCGTTCAGATATTCCGCATTAAAAAAGCGCCCTACCGGGCGCTTTTTATTTCGCTTTTTTTCTGGCGATCTCAGCAAGAACTACATCTGCGGCAATGTCGCCGGACGGTCGTTCGGTCGCCATGCGCTTTGCCACTTCGGCAAAACCATCCTTCTGCCAGGTCCGGAATGCGGTATCCGAAAACAGCGCCTCGATATGCCGGGCGAGGTTTTGCGGCCGAACATACTTGTCGTAGAATTCCGGCACGATGGGTCGATCGGCAATAAGATTGGGCAGAAGGGCAGACCAAACCGTGACCATGCTTAAAATCAAACGCGCGATGGCGTCGAGCTTGTAGCTCGACACCATTGGCACGCCGGAGAGCGCAAGTTCCAGTGAAACTGTTCCGGATGCTATCAAGGCAGCGTCGGCTTCAGCAAATGCCCGCCATTTTCCGGCCGGATCGAGAATGATTTCGGGCTGCTGTTCCCAGCCGGCGACCGCAGCTTTCACCATATCCGCAGCATGCGGAACCGTCGGCAGCAGGATGCGCAATTTATGGCCACGCGCACGCAATGCAGAGACGGTCTGGCCGAAAGGCTCGATGAGCCCCTTCACCTCACCCCTTCGTGAACCGGGCAGAAGCAGCAGTGTCTTTTCGCGACCGTCCGAAAGATCGCGCGGATGCGCCTGCGCGCTGGCGGTTGCCTGAACGTTGGGGTCCTGCGTCAGCCGATGCCCGACATAGGTGCCGGGCGGGCCACCGAGGCGTTCAAGTTCGGCAGTTTCGAACGGCAGGATGCACAGCACATGATCGACATGCGGCCGCATGGCGCGTGCCCTGCCCGGCCGCCACGCCCACACGCTCGGGCAGACGTAATGGACAATCGGGATGGCCGGATCGGCAGCACGGACCTTTTTGGTAACGCGCAAGGCAAAGTCCGGGCTGTCGATCGTGATCAGGCAATCCGGCTTTTCGGCAACGATCATCTGCGCTGTCTGGCCGATGCGCTTATACAAGCGCGGCAAATCGCGAAGGATCGCCGTAACGCCCATCAATGCGATATCACTGCCGTCGAACAGCGGCGTCAGCCCGAGCGCCTGCAGGTGCCTGCCGCCGATGCCGACCAGCTCGATTTCACGGCCAGTCGCCTTCCGCAAGGCGTGGATGATGTCCGCACCAAGGAGGTCGCCCGACTCTTCACCGGCAACGATCGCTATCTTGAGCGGCGCAGCGGTCATTTGCCTGAACCCTTGGGTAGGCCGACGACGAAGAGGCCGAGCGCGTCTGCCCGCTCGATCATCTTTGCATAATCGAGCACCAGCGAGCCGCCTGCCTCCACACCGATGCCGGCAAGGCCGGCCGCATGCGCGCCTTCGACTGTTCCCGGCCCGATCGTCGGCAGGTCTGCCCGCATCTCCTGGTCCGGCTTGGCGCATTTGACCAGAACGCCGCGCTTCTTGCCGGCTATGCGCCCATGGCCGCGCATACCGGCGACGCGGGCAAGGAGGCCGTCGGTGCCCTCTATGCCTTCCAGAGCGATGACACGGCCACCGATAGCAACAGCCCCCTGCCCAACGTCCAGCGCGCCGATAGTGCGCGCGGCCTCAAGTGCTGCATCCAGATCGCGCCAATCCGCCTTCAATGGAGCCGCGCGCGTCATCGCACCTTCGACCGCCAGCAGGTCAGGCACGATCTCATGCGCACCCACGACCTTCATGCCGTAGGCCTCCAGCCCGCCGACCAATGCCTTCAAAAGCCCATTGTCGCCACGTGCAAGCCCTGCCAGGGCTCTCGGCAGGATCGCAAGGAGTGCGAGGCGCGGTTTGATCTTGCGCCATTCAGGACGGCGCGCGATGCCCCCAGCCAGAACGACATGGGAGACACCGTGGCGCTTCAGTGTCGGCACCAGCACTGCAAAGTCTTCGAGCTGAAGATACTCGTGTTCGCAGGATGTCAGCGCCGGATCCTGGTCCACCTCGCCCTCGATCATGGCCACGAATGGCGCGTGACCTACGGCCGTGAGACGTTCGGCAACATTGATCGGCAGTCTGCCGCTTCCCGCGACGATGCCGACCCTGTCGCCGGGCGCAAGCTTTATCTGGAGTTTTGGCTCAATCCTCGTCGGCGTCGTCATCGACGGCACCCTTCAGCGGCGGAACGGCATAGTGACGCTTGCCGCGCGCGCTGAGAAAATCGACGATTTTCATCGCGGTCGGAGAATCGGCAAACTCGACGCGGGCAATCTCCAGATTTTCACTGAGCGGGCGCGCGCGATCGAAAATCGTCTTGTAGGCCCGCCGAAGCGTCATGATGTCGGCCTTGGACATGCCCGAACGCCTCAGGCCAACGACATTGAGGCCGCGCAGCTTGGCGCGATTGCCCATGGCGATCGCATAGGGAATGACATCGCCAACAAACATTGAGCCGCCGGCAAGAAACGCATTCTGGCCGATTCGGACAAACTGATGCACGGCACTCAAACCGCCGATGCCGACATTGTCGCCGACTTCGCAGTGACCGCCGAGCGTAGCGCCATTCGTCAGCGTGACGTTGTTGCCGACGGTGCAGTCGTGGGCGACGTGCGAATAGGCAAGGAAGGTGCCGTTGTCGCCTACGATGGTCGCGCCGCGCGCATTGTCGGTGCCGACATGCATGGTCACGAACTCGCGGATGGTGCAGTTCTTGCCGATCGTCAGCGTGGTGCGGCCGCCCTTGTGGCTGGTGTTCTGCGGCGGTCCGCCAAGCACGGCCTGGGGCCATACGGTGCAACCCTCGCCTATGGTCGTTGCGCCGATGACCGTTACGTGGCTGACGAGCCTGACGTTTTCACCGATGACGACATCGCTCCCGATGTAACAGAGCGGGCCGATATGCGCTCCCGCGCCAATGCGGGCGCCTTCTTCAATGACGGAGGACGGATGAATGAATGTTTCAGTCTGCATGTATTCTCGCTGGTCAGGCCACGGGCGGCGACATCATCGCGGAAATTTCCGCTTCCGCTGCCTTTGCGCCGTCAACCATCGCTTCGCAAGCGAAACGCCAGATATTGCCTCTTTTTTTCAGCTTTTTCACATGGATGTGAAGGCGGTCGCCAGGCACGACGGGCCGCCGGAACTTCGCATTGTCTATGGTCATGAAATAGACGAGCGACGGCTTGTCGGTGTTCTGGCTCTTGATGCAGATTGCGCCCGCCGTTTGCGCCATCGCTTCGATGATCAACACGCCGGGCATGACCGGCTGCTCGGGGAAATGTCCCTGAAAGTGCGGTTCGTTGATGGTGACGTTCTTGATTCCGATCGCCGAATTGTCCTCATCGATCTCGATGATCCTGTCGACCAACAGGAATGGGTAGCGATGAGGCAGAAGCTTCATCAATCCCAGAATGTCCACGGCTTCGAGCGTGGTCGGGGCGTTGTCAGCCATTATGGTCTCACCCCTTCTTGGGCTTTGAGGACAATTTTCGAATTGCGGCAACGTCGCGCATGAATTCCATCATTGGCCGCGCCGGTAGACCGGCCCAGACTTCACCGGCCGGCACGTCATTCATGAAGCCGCTGGCAGCTGCAAGACGTGCGCCGCTGCCGATAGTGAGATGATCGGCCAGGCCAACACGCCCGCCCATCATCACGAAGTCGCCGATGGTGACGGAACCTGAAATGCCGCAATGTCCGGCAATGACGCAGCCACGCCCAATGCGAACATTGTGTGCGATCTGGACGAGATTATCGATCTTGGTACCTTCGCCGATGACGGTGTCAGACATAGCGCCGCGGTCCACGGTGGTGTTGGCGCCGATCTCGACGTTGTCCTGGATGATGACGCGGCCGATTTGCGGAATGCGCTCCGGACCATTCGCGCCGCCGACGAAACCGAATCCTTCGCGGCCAACGCTCGCGCCGCTATGAATGACCACGCGATTACCCACGAGCGCGCACTGCACGCTGACATTCGGCCCGATGAAGCAATCCCGGCCGATCTGCACGGACCGCGCAATGACTGCGTTCGGCGCGATGATAGTGCCGCTACCGATGGCGACATCCGCACCGATCACCGCACCCGGTTCGACAATGACGCCGGACTCGAGCCTGGCGCTAGGGTCAATATGAGCGCGGGGTGAAATGCCGGTCTCACCCGTCATGGGCGGCGGCGATGCCGCAGCTGGGAACAGCAGGCGTCCGATCTGAGCGAAGGCTGCCTGCGGCCTTGGCGTAACGAGAACAGCGACGCCAGGAGGCGCCTGGTCGGCTATATCGGGTGTGCAAAGAAGTATGGCGGCGTTGAGCGTTCTCAGGGGGCCGGCGTTCTTCCGCCCCTCGATGAAAACAAGCGCGTCCTTCCCACCCTCGCTCGCCGGAGCGATGGTGGAGATGGACGTTTTGCCATAGCTGGAATCGACAAGCTCCGCGCCCGTCAGGCCGGCTATCTCAAGTGCCGTATAGCGGCGTGACGGCGCGAAGAAAACCGGATCGGACATGTGCACCTTCTCTTCCGGGCACGATGGCCCGGAAGTGTCGGCCCGCTCGATCAGAAGCGGGATGAGATACCGAAGCTGAAGTTCTGGACGTCGTCGTTGTCTTGCTTGACGACTGGAACAGCGTAGTTGACGCGAAGCGGTCCGAACGGCGAAGCCCAGATAAGACCGGCACCGACCGAAGCGCGCCACTCCATGCTCTTGCCGGCAACGGTAACATCCGCAGCATCGATCTTGCTGCCGTAGAGCGTCGCCGCATCGGCAAAGACTGCGCCACGCAGACCGAAGCTTTCAGGGATAACTGGTACCGGGAACTGCGCTTCCAGAGAGGCGTTGAAATAGGTGGTGCCGCCGAGATGATCGCCTGTAGCGGCATCATACGGGCCGAAACCATCATATTCAAAGCCGCGAATCATGCGCTCGCTGCCCTTGAAGTGATCGAATATGCGCAGGCCATCGTCTCCGTAGCCTGCAATATGGCCACCGCCGACGCTGGCCAAGCCAACGATATCCATTTCTTCCGAAAGGGTCTGATAGTAGGAACCACGCCCCGTCAGCTTGACGAACTTGGCATCACCGCCGAGACCGGCAACTTCCGTCGTGAAGGTCGCATAGAGACCCGCATGCGGGTTCTTCATATCATCAATGGTGTTGTAGAGAATTGTTCCGGAAACCGACGACTTGTTCCAAGGACTTTCGGCAATGCCTTCTTGAATCGCGTTGGATATATCATCGCAGTTGTTCTTGGTCGGATCGTATTCGCCATCCGTCAAGCAACGATCACGGTATTTATATTTTTCCTGCGTGAAGTTGTAGGCAAGCTGCGTCGACAGAGCTTCTGTGATTGGCAGGCCGAAACGAATGGTCGCGCCGTTCGCCTCGCTCTCATACTTGTCGTAGGTTCGCGTCTGCCGGAAGATGTCGAAACCGGCGGCGATGCGACGGCCGAGAAAGTATGGCTCGGTGAACGAGACCATGAAGTCACGCGACTTGCTGCCGCCACCGGCAGACACCTTGATGTACTGACCGCGGCCGAGGAAGTTCCGCTCGGTAATGGAGCCTTCAACCGACGGGCCAGGCGTTTCGCCGCCCGACGTATAGCCTGCGCCGATCGAGAACTCGCCGGTCGACTTTTCAACAACATCGACGACGAGAACGACCTGATCGGGCTCAGCTCCCGGTGCCGTCGAAATTTCGACTGTTTCAAAGTAGTTGAGTGCTTCCAGCCGCTTCTTCGCGCGCTGGATGAGAACCTGGTTGAAGGCATCGCCTTCGCTGACGTCGAATTCGCGACGGATGACATAGTCGCGGGTGCGTGCGTTGCCGCGGATTTCGATGCGCTCGACATAGGTCTTCGCACCCTGATCAACGGTGTAGACAACCGAGATCGTGTGGTTTTCGAAGTTGCGGTCGCCGCGCGGCGTAACCTGAGCAAAGGCATAACCCTTGCCAGCCACGTCTTCAGTCACGGCGATGATGGAATCTTCGACATTCTTGGCGCTGTAGACGGCGCCCGGCCTGGTCTTGAGCTGCGACTGGAGTTCAGTCGTATCGACTTCCGGGATCGAGCTTTCGACCGAAACGTCGCCGAACGTGTACTTCTCGCCTTCCTCAACCGTGATGTTGACGGTGTAGGTATTCGAGGCCTCGTCCAATTCGCCAGAGGCCGACACAACGCGGAAATCTGCATAACCGCGGTTGTAATAGAAGCGGCGGAGCGCTTCCTCGTCGGCACGGAGACGCTGCTCGTCATAGACGTCGTCGCGCATCAGGAAGGACAGGATGGTCGACTTCTTGGTCGAGATAACATCGGCAAGGCGGCGATTGCTGAAGGCGTTGTTGCCGACAAAGTTGATCGCAGCGATTTTGGTACGATCGCCTTCCTTGATATCGAAGACGACGTTGACGCGATTCTCGCCAAGATCCATGACCTGCGTGTTGACCACAACGTCGTTGCGGCCGATGCGGCGGTAGGATTCGCGAATCGCCTCGGCGTCCGCTTCCATGGTCTGGCTCGAGAACGTTCCGCGCGGCTTCAACTGAACCGTGCCGGAAAGCTGCGCGTCCTTGATCTTCTTGTTGCCCTGGAACAGGACCTGATTGACGACCTGCAGCTCGCTGACCTGCACCACCAGAGTGGAGCCGGCCTGATTGATGCGGACATCAGAGAAAAGGCCAGTTGCGAAAAGGCGTTTCACCGCCTCGTCGATATCGGCATTGGAAAATGCCTTGCCGGGACGGATCTGCACATAGTCGCGGATCGTCTGGGCTTCGACGCGTTGATTGCCCCGCACGTCGATGCTGCTGATGACAGCCGCCGAAGCGACAGACACGGTGGCGAACTGCGCAACCACAGCCGCCGGCACTGCCAGCGACGCGGACAAAGCCACCGCAGACGCGGCGTTTAGAAAACTCGATGCTGCCTTCATAGGGCTATATAACCTTTTTCTCGAAGTCCCCACGGCGAGAAAACCGGACGTGCGGCTAATTTCCCATACCGTATTAACCGGATTTTCCCTACACGCAAGGCTTCTGGTTAATTTGCGTTTACTTAGCCATTCAGCGTGACATTCGCGTCACTCATATCGCCATTGATGGTAAACGCCGTCTCAATACCGCCCCTCATCGAGGCAAATTTCTTCATGATTTCAGCATCCAAAGAGATCGTTCCAGAACACGAACCCCATAAAGCCCAGAACCAGCAGCATGCCGAGGCGATAGAAGGCTTCCGTCACCCGCTCCGACACCGGCCGTCGGATGACGGCCTCAACTCCATAGAAAAGCAGATGCCCGCCGTCCAGTGGCGGAATCGGCAAAAGATTGAGAAAACCGATTCCGACCGACAAAAGCGCCACGAGTTGCACCAGCCATTCGAAACCGAGCTTGGCCGCCTTGCCGGCCATGTCGGCGATTTTCACCGGTCCGCCGAGCTGGCACTTGTCCTCACGCCCCACGACGAAGCGCTGAAAGAACTGGCCGGTTCTCGCGATTATGTTGCCGGTCTCATAGACCGCCTCAAGCAAGGCGCCGGGCGGGCTGTAGCTGATGACACGCGGCTGACCCACCTGCTCGTTGTTGACCACACCGATGACGCCGACCTTGACGTTGTTTCCAAGCGCGTCCTTCTGTTCCATGACTTCCGGCGTGGCATTGACGGTGACTTCCTTGCCATCACGCAGCATCACGAACTCGATCGCGTCGCCGGTGCGCCCTGAAACCAGGCGCTGGACATCCGCGAAGGTTTCCACGCGCGTGCCGCCAACCCTGACAAACCGATCGCCCGGCAGGATGCCTGCTCTTGCAGCCGGACTGTCGGGGCGCACTTCAGCGACCATCGGCTCGGCGACGAAGCGGCCATAGACGGAAAACATCACGGTAAAGACGGCAATCGTCAGCAGAAAATTGAACGCCGGCCCGGCGAATACGGTGAGAGCCCGCTTCCAGATCGGCTGGGTGTGAAAGGCTACCTTGCGTTCAGCGTCGGTGAGGTTGGCCGTCTCGGTAGAATCAGGCGCACTGGTGACATTCATGTCACCAACGAATTTGACGTATCCACCGAGCGGTATGGCCGATAACTTCCAGCGCGTGCCGTGGCGATCATTGAAGCCAAAAAGCTCAGGTCCGAAGCCGATGGAAAAGGCCTGTACCCCTATGCCGCACCAGCGCCCGACTAGATAGTGCCCCATCTCGTGGACGAACACGACAACGGTCAAAACGAACAGGAACGGTATGATGGTGCCGACGAGCAGACTGTTCACGCCGAACACCGCAGGAAGTATCTCGCTCAAACCATGCCCCCAATGCCCTCAACAAGATTCGGCGAAGCCCGCGCCGTGAGTGTGTGATGTGAATCCGGGCGAATCCAAGGCATCGTGCCGAGCGAAGATCGCAGCGCGGCTTTTTCGCCTCAGGCCGGAAACAGACCGCTGGCCGGATGATCCGCGCCACCGAGAAGTGCGCCGATGACGTACAGGGCAAAGGCAGCCGCGACAAGCCCGTCGACACGGTCCATCACGCCCCCATGTCCGGGGATGAGGTTGCTTGAGTCCTTTACCCCATGGCGTCGCTTGACCCATGATTCGAACAGGTCGCCTATCTGCGAGGCGACAGAGAGCAAGAACACCACGGGAATGAGCGTCAACAGGTTGCCACCGGCAAGGAAAGCCACCGCAAGCCCTGCGACCATGCCGCAAACTGTTCCACCAATGGCTCCGCTCCAGGTCTTTCCCGGCGAAATGGACGGCGCCAGCTTGGGCCCGCCGATAGCGCGGCCGACGAAGTAGGCGAAGATATCAGTGGCCCACACGGTTGCGAATAGAAACAGGATCGCCATCAGGCCGGATCTGTCTGCGTCGCGCAGGAAAGCGAGCGAAATACCCGACAAGCCTGCATAGGCTAGGCCTGCCGTTGTCCATGTGCCCTGCCCGCGAATAAGCCCCGTCAGGGCTGAGGCAACGACAGCGCACCCCAGGACGGCGAATACTGTGGCAGCCGGAAAACCTGCCACCAGCGCAATCAGCGCCGCAGCCAATAGGATCGCCGAAAGCGCGTGATAGGCAGAGTTGGTGGAGGTGCGGGACATCGCGCACCACTCATAAAAGACTGCGGCTGCGATCGCGGCCGACAATATCCGAAACGGCAAGCCGCCCAGCCACGCCAGGAGCAGCACGACAGCGGCCATGACGATGCCGGAGATCACCCGCAGCTGGAGATTACTCATGTTAACGCCGCTCAAGATGCGACGCCTCGCGCGTCCAGGCCGCCGAATCGACGCTCACGTGCCGCATACTGGCGAAGCGCTTCTGCGAGGTGCTCCCGGGTGAAATCCGGCCAGTAGCAAGGCTCGAAAACGAATTCGCTGTAGGCGGCCTGCCAGAGCAGGAAATTGGAAAGACGCATTTCGCCGCTGGTTCGAATGACGAGGTCCGGATCCGGAATGTCGTTTGTATCCAGAGCTTTGGCGACAGTTTCGGATGTGATTTCGCCGAGTGCGATCTTGCCCGCCAGCGCATCTGCAGCAATCTTTCGGGCAGCGCGGACGATTTCGTCGCGGCCGCCATAGTTGAAGGCGATGACCAGATTGATGGCCCGGTTGTTTTCGGTGAGCGATTCGGCCTCATCAAGCAGAGCTGCAATATCCGGCTGGAGATCGGCGCGTTCGCCAACGATGCGGACGCGCACGCCATTCTGGTGCAACTCGGCAAGATCACGCCGGATGAACAGCTTCAGAAGCCCCATCAGGTCGCTGACTTCCGACTTCGGGCGCGACCAGTTCTCCGAGGAGAAGGCGTAAACCGTCAGCCACGAGATGCCGAGATCGGCAGCGTTGCGCACGGTGCGACGCAACGCCTCGACGCCCGCCTTGTGCCCGGCAAGGCGTGGCAAGCCCCGCGCCTTGGCCCAGCGGCCATTTCCATCCATGATGATCGCGACGTGCGCGGGCGTTGTCATCGGTTCGCTTTCGGGCCGCCGGCTATGCCGAGCGCGCCTCAAACATGCATGATCTCGGCTTCTTTTCCTGACAGCAGGCTGTCGACCATGCTGATCGTATCATCAGTCAGTTTCTGAACCTTGTCGGACTGCACACGCGAGTCATCCTCGCTGATGTCGCCATCCTTCTGGGCTTTCTTGAGATGATCCATGCCATCGCGACGCACATGGCGCACTGCCACGCGGGCATTCTCTGCATAGTTATGCGCGATCTTGACCAGTTCCTTGCGGCGCTGCTCGTTGAGTTCCGGCAGGGGGATACGCAGCGTTGTGCCATCCACGATCGGGTTGAAACCGAGATTGGATTCACGAATGGCGCGGTCGACGGCGCCGACCATCGACTTGTCCCACACCGAAACCGAGATCATGCGTGGCTCCGGCACCGAAACGGTCGCGACCTGCGTGAGGGGCATCGCGGTGCCATAAGCCTGGACCTGGATCGGATCGAGAAGATTGCTCGACGCGCGGCCGGTCCTCAGCGAGGCCAGATCGTGCTTGAAGGCGTTAATCGCGCCGTCCATGCGCCGCTGGATGTCGTTGAAATCTGCCCCGTTGCTCATCTTTTCTTCTCCTTGACCTCTCGATAACAAGGTCAGTCCTTGCAGTTTATACGTCGGCGACGACCGTGCAGCGGCCACCACCCTTGAGAATTTCGCCGAAACCGCCCTGCTCGTGTATCGAGTAGACGATTATCGGGATGTTGTTTTCGCGCGCAAGCGCAATTGCGGCGATATCCATGATCGAAAGCCCGCGTTTGATGACTTCGTCGTGGCTTATGCGATCGAAACGCGTCGCGGTAGGATCCTTCTTGGGATCGGCAGAGTAGACACCGTCGACCTGCGTTCCCTTGAACAGCGCATCGGCACCAATCTCGGCGGCACGCAGGGCGGCAGCCGAATCAGTGGTGAAGAACGGATTGCCGGTGCCGCCGGCGAAAATCACGACCTTGCCTTCGTTCATGTAGGCGGTCGCCTGGCGCTGCGAGAAGCTTTCGCAGAGTTCCGGCATCGCGATTGCAGACAGGACCACAGCCTCGACGCCGAGCTTGACCAGAGAGGTGCGCAGCGCCAGCGAGTTGATGACTGTCGCCAGCATGCCCATATGGTCGCCGGTGACGCGGTCGCCGCCCTTAGAGGCAACGGCGACGCCGCGGAAGATATTGCCACCGCCGATGACCACGGCCACCTCGACGCCAAGCGCCCTCGCCTCGGCAATGTCGGAGGCGATACGGTCGACCACGGACACATCGATACCGAAATGCTGCTCGCCCATCAGCGCCTCGCCCGACGCTTTCAGCAAGACACGTCGATACAAGGGTTTTGCCGTCATATTTTCCTCATCATGTCTGGTGTGGTTACGGCATTCCAAGCGAGACACGAGGTTCACGCTTCCTCCGGAAGGTGGCGATACACGAAGGGCACCGCGTTGTCACGCGATGCCCTGTTCATAACGCTATAGAAGAGTTTGAAGCGGCGTTACTTTTTCACCGCAGCAGCGACTTCGGCTGCGAAGTCGGTCTCTTCCTTCTCGATGCCTTCGCCGAGGGCGAAGCGCAGGAAGCCAGTGACCTTGGCCGGAGCGCCGATTTCCTTCTCGGCAGCCTTGAGGGCAGCCTCGACCGTCAGGTCCGGATTGAGCACGAAAGCCTGCTTCAGAAGAACGACTTCCTCGTAGAACTTGCGCAGGCGGCCTTCCACCATCTTCTCGATGATGTTTTCCGGCTTGCCCGATTCGCGGGCCTGCTCGGTGAAGATCGCCTTTTCGCGAGCAACGGCGGCCGGATCGACCTCTTCGGCGGTCAGCGCGAGCGGGTTGGTCGCGGCAACGTGCATGGCAACCTGCTTGCCGAAGGCGCGTGCAGCGTCCGCATTGCCGGTCGTCTCGACGGCAACGAGCACGCCGAGCTTGCCGAGATTGTCGGCGACGGCATTGTGAACGTAGGTCGCGACAGCGCCCGACGAAACCGACAGCTTGGCCGAACGGCGGAACGACAGGTTTTCACCGATCGTGCCGACAGCGTCCTTGATCGCGTCGACGACGGACTTGTCAGAGCCCGGATAATTGGCAACAGCGACCGCTTCGGTCTCGCCGCCGACTTCGAGCGCGACCGCAGCCACGTTGCGGACGATTTCCTGAAAGCCTTCGGCGCGAGCGACGAAATCGGTCTCGGAATTCACCTCGACGACGACAGCGCTGGTCGCATTGCCGGCAACGCCGATCAAGCCTTCAGCGGCGGTACGGCCGGCCTTCTTGTCGGCCTTGGCAATACCCTTGGCGCGCAGCCAGTCAACGGCAGCTTCCATGTCGCCATTGGTCTCGGCGAGAGCCGCCTTGCAATCCATCATGCCCGCGCCGGTCATGTCGCGGAGCTGTTTAACCTGTGCAGCTGAAATGCTCATTTTTGCCTCTTTGTTCGAAATGCGCGGGCGCACCACCGAACAATCGATGATGCGCCTGACGCCAGCGCGACAATCCACGCCAAATTTCAGAAAAATGAAGGCCGGAACCGGCCTTCGCGGTATTAAGCCTCGGGCGCGGAGCCTTCGGGTGCTGCAGCAGGCGTCTCGTCGAGAGCCGGCTCGACCGGAGCTTCGATCGCAGCGCCAACGTCGACGCCGAGAGCGCCCTGCTGGCGAGCGATGCCGTCGATAGCAGCCTTGGCGATCAGGTCGCAATAAAGCTGGATGGCGCGTGCCGCGTCGTCATTGCCCGGGATCGGGAAATCGATCTTGTCCGGATCGCAGTTCGAATCGAGAACGGCAACAACCGGGATGCCGAGACGCTTGGCTTCCAGGATGGCGATCGCTTCCTTGTTGGTGTCGATCACGAACATCAGGTCAGGCGTCGAGCCCATGTCCTTGATGCCGCCGAGAGCCTTGTTGAGCTTCTCGCGCTCACGATCAAGGTTCAGGCGTTCCTTCTTGGTGAAGCCCTGGGCTTCGCCGGCCAGCATTTCGTCGAGCTTGCGCAGACGCTGGATCGAGTTCGAGATCGTCTTCCAGTTGGTCAGCATGCCGCCGAGCCAACGCGAGTTGACATAGTACTGAGCCGAACGCTGTGCAGCATCGGCAACGATGTCCGAAGCCTGGCGCTTGGTGCCGACGAAGAGGACGCGGCCGCCCTTGGCGACGGTGTCCGACACCTGCTTGAGCGCCTGGTGGAGCAGCGGAACCGTCTGCGACAGGTCGATAACGTGGATGTTGTTGCGAGCGCCATAGATGTAGGGCGCCATCTTCGGGTTCCAGCGGTGGGTCTGGTGGCCGAAGTGAATGCCAGCTTCCAAAAGCTGGCGCATGCTGAAATCAGGCAGAGCCATTCTTAGTTTCCTTTCCGGTTAGCCTCCACGGACAAACTGACGATCTTCCGGCCTTGTTCGAAAAGTCTCATGACTTTCGCGTTCGGGCCGTAAAACGCCACCGGAGGTTTCAGCCGGATTTCTCCCGGGCAGACACCAAAGTCCGTGTGTGGAATGAGCGCGCATATAGAGGGTGAAGCCTGGAAAAGCAAGCGCGCATGGTTTGATGCGCGCTTCAGGCCACTTCGGCGACCGGCACAGCGCGAACCTGCGCCGGTATTTTCTTGCCCGCGTGAACCTTCACGCGCCTGAAAACGGTGACGATTTCCTCGCGGCTGCAGGCGACCGCTCCAAGCCTCAGAGCCCGATCCCGCTCGAAGGCGGTGATATCGTAGTGAGGCGCGGTGGTTTTCGGCGGTCCCTGGTAGGACGAGCGATGCAGACCGAGCCGTGCTGCGAAACGATGGAGTTCGGCCATGTCATCCGCCATCAGATGGCACCAGCGACGGCCCGCCCAATGCCAGATCGCATCATCGACATAGACCGCCATCAGCCGAATACGCCTACTTGTCGCATTTCTGCTTGGGAGCCGGAAACAGCGACAGGTTGACCAGCTTGCCGGTCATCGAGAATTCGCCATAGTCCATCATCAGATCGCGGGTCAGGCCATTTTCGTGCAGCTTGAAGCTGATGCGGTATTCCGGCACTTCCTCGCCGCCATCGGCAGATTGGTCGTCGAAATAGGCGATTTCGACCGGCCAGTACTTGTCCTTGCCGAGCGTCTTGAGC
This sequence comes from Mesorhizobium sp. DCY119, assembly GCF_003590645.1. NCBI lineage: Bacteria > Pseudomonadati > Pseudomonadota > Alphaproteobacteria > Hyphomicrobiales > Phyllobacteriaceae > Mesorhizobium > Mesorhizobium sp. DCY119. The sequence goes on from NZ_CP031834.1 coordinate 2,983,542, forward strand.
GCGGGCAGTTCCGGATCGCTCTTGTCTGCATCCGAATCGGTCTTCTTGCCGACGATGACAGTGGTCGTCATCACCTTGTCGGCATCCTCGGAACCATCGAACAAATTGGTTTCGTAAAATGTCTCGCCGCTGTTGGCCTTCTTGATCAGCTCTTCCAGGTGCTGGGTCGGAAACTGCGTGGCCGACAGTTCGAGATCGCTCTTTTCAGGCTTGTCGATGGCGACCTTCAGCCCGTTATCCTCACGCGTGGCGGTGCCTTTCACTTCCTTGTCAAGATTCTGGTCGACAAAGGACTTCGTAACGAAGCTGAAGGTCTTGCCCTCCGCGTCCTCGAAAGTCGTTGTCTGCTGATCCGTGACCCTGGAGTTGTCGCCTGAGTCGATCTGCGTGACGAAGCGGAACTTGACCGTATAGCCTTCACAGGGCGAACCGTTGAACTCGTAGACCATGCGTCCGGCAAGACTGGTTATGCCGGAGCGATCGGAAGCCTTGTCGAGCACGAGATCGTAGACCGCGCGATGCGGCGCCAGAGGCGTTGCGGCAAAGGCGGGCACAGCAAGCAGCGCCGACGGTGAAACAAGGGCAAGCAAGGCAAGGCGCAGTGCGCGCATGAAGACGCTCCGATCGGCGCGGTCCGGATTGGCCGCTGGAAAGATGGTCACTTTAAAAAAAGTCGTGGCGGAAGCGAGGCAAAAATAGCAGTTTGCGCGCGACAACCGATTTCCACCATTAAAGACATAGGGAAAGACGATGGGCGAAACAATCGAAAACCGGCTCAAGGATCTGGGCGTCTACCTGCCGCAAGCTGCAGCCCCTGCCGCAAATTACGTGCCCTTCATGCAGAGCGGCAAGCTCGTCTTCACCGCCGGCCAGTTGCCGCTGAAGGATGGCAAGCTCGTCGCTTCGGGTCTGCTTGGCCGCGATCTCGACACCGCCGCCGGCAAGGAAGCGGCCAAGCTGTGCGCCATCAACATCCTGGCGCAGGCCAAAGCAGCAGTCGGCGATCTCGACAAGATCAAGCGGCTGGTGAAGATCACCGTCTTCGTCGCTTCATCGCCGGACTTCACCGAGCAGCACCTCGTTGCCAATGGCGCATCGGATTTTCTGGTCGCAGCGCTCGGCGATGCTGGCAAGCATGCGCGCTCGGCGGTCGGTGTGGCGGTCCTGCCGCTGAATGCCGCCGTCGAGATCGAAGCCATCATCGAAGTCGCCTGATAGCGAGCAAAGCCATGACCGACCTTTCCTGGCTGACGGCCCGGCCGATCGCCCATCGCGGCTACCATGACCAGAACAAGACCGTGTGGGAAAACACGCTCTCTGCTTTCCAGCGCGCCGTCGACAAGGGCTTTGCCATCGAATGCGATGTGCATCTGTCGTCGGACGGCGTGCCGATGATTTTTCACGATCAGGGCCTGGAACGCCTGACCGGCACAGACGGCTTCATCTGGCAGCGAACGGCCGGCGAACTGGCAGCCTTGCGGATCGGCGGCACCGCCGATCACGTGCCCACCCTTAGGGAATTGCTCGACCTGGTCGACGGGCGCGTGCCGCTGGTCGTCGAACTGAAGGGTATTCCCGGACGTGACGACGGGCTGGTGAAGCGCGTGTGCGACATGCTGCATGGCTACAAGGGCAAGGTGGCGATCATGTCGTTCGACCACTGGCTGGTCCGCCAGTTTCCGGCGCATGCGAAGAAGATACCGACCGGGCTGACTGCCTACGGCACGAAGAACCATGAGGTCGAGCCCCATTTCTCGATGCTCGCCTACGGCATTTCCTTCACCTCCTACAGCGTGACGGAACTACCCAACCGCTTTGTCGATTTCGTGCGGGAAAAGCTCAGCATGCCGGTCATCACCTGGACCGTTCGGGATCGGGCGATGGTGGAGCATACATTCGCCCATGCCGACCAGATGACCTTCGAAGGCTTCGATCCGGATGCCAATCTTACATCGTGAGCCAAAATCCTCTTGCACTGCAAAAACGGCGACGTATCTAAAGCTACATGGACAGCGAAAGCGACGGGCAGGGAAAGCAGGCGGATGGCCAATATGTCATCCGCACCGTCGACAGTATCAACGCTTTTTCCCGCGATGAATGGGACAGGTTTTCAGGCGCCTCGCGCTGCGTATCCGAAAAGCCGTACAACCCTTTCGTTTCGTTCGATTTCCTGAACATTCTCGAAGAATCCGGTTGTGCCTCACGCCGCGCCGGTTGGCAGCCGCACCATCTGCGGCTCGAAGCGCCGGACGGGGCAGTTCTCGGGGCCGCCCCGTGCTACGTGAAATCGCACAGTCAGGGCGAATATGTCTTCGACCATGGCTGGGCCGATGCGTTCGAACGCGCCGGCGGGCAGTACTACCCGAAACTGCAGGCATCCGTACCGTTTACGCCCGCGACCGGACCGCGACTGCTCGCGGCACAAGGGGTGAGTGCCGACGCGGCACGAGCCGCCCTCGCCTCTGGCCTGAAACTGCTGACCGACCGGCTCGGCGTTTCCTCGTCCCATGTCACCTTCGCGGAGCAGGATGACATGACCGCGCTCGAGAGCGCAGGCTTTCTTGCGCGCACCGACCAGCAGTTTCATTTCTTCAATGAGAACTTCTCGAACTACGACGATTTTCTCGCCACACTCGCTTCACGCAAGCGCAAGGCGATGAAGAAGGAACGCCGCGAGGCACTTGCAAACGACATCTCGATCGACTGGCTGACCGGCAGCGATCTCACCGAGCGCGCCTGGGACGATTTCTTTGCCTTCTACATGGATACGGGTAGCCGCAAATGGGGCCGGCCCTATCTCAACCGGAAATTCTTCTCGCTGATTGGCGAGCGCATGCGTGACGATGTGCTGCTGGTCATGGCCAAGCGAAACGGCCGCTACATCGCCGGCGCGATCAACTTCATCGGCTCGGACACGCTATTCGGACGCAACTGGGGCTGCATCGAGGACCATCCGTTCCTGCATTTCGAGGTCTGCTACCATCAGGCGATCGACTTCGCGATCCACAAGGGCCTGAAGGTGGTGGAAGCCGGCGCCCAGGGCGAGCACAAGCTGGCGCGCGGCTATCGGCCAGTGACGACCCACTCGGCCCACTACATCGCCCACCCCGGCTTGCGGAACGCCATCGCCGAGTATCTCGAGCGCGAACGCCGCGAGGTCGAGCGCATGAGCGAGTATCTCGAAGAGCACGGACCGTTCCGCAAGACCGACAACGATCCCGCCTCCTGAAGCAATTTTCCTGCACTCCGTATCGCCGCCTTGATTGCAGGCCCTTCATCAAACGAATATGACCGCTCTATCGGATCACGAGAGGCAGATGATGGCTTACGACGACAGCAACGTGTTCGCGAAAATCCTGCGTGGCGAGCTGCCGTCACATAAGCTCTACGAGGATGCGGATACATTCGCGCTGATGGACATCATGCCGCGCGGCGACGGTCATTGCCTTGTCATCCCGAAAAAGCCGTCGCGCAACATTCTCGATGTCGATCCCGACAGTCTCGCCGCCGTGATGCGCACGGTGCAGAAATTGTCGCGTGCGGTGATGAAGGCTTTTTCGGCCGACGGCGTTACCGTCCAGCAGTTCAACGAGACGGCGGGCGGTCAGGTGGTGTTCCATCTCCACGTCCACATCCTGCCCCGCTTCGAAGGCGTGGGTTTGAAGCCGCATACGGGCGCGATGGAGAAGCCTGAAATTCTGACTGCCAATGCCGAGAAGATACGCGCCGCCCTCGCCGACAGCTAAAGCATGTAGAGCCCTGCCAGGAGGGCAAGCTCGGCTGCGATGATGCCGACAAGCACGCGCCGGCCGAGCAGCATGTAGGCAGCGAAACCGATAGCGGCCGCACCGATGCGCAAGCCGACAGGCGTGCCTGCCAACTCGCCGCTTGGAAAGATGATCAGATTGCCGATGACCGCTGCCACCAGCGCCGTGGCAACTGTGCGCACCAGAACAAGAACGTCTGATTCTTCCGAGATACGGCCGCCGAAATAGACACCAAGAAAACGCCAGGCGTCCGTCGCCAGCCATCCGGCGACGAGGATGAACAGGAACGGCCACCACCAGGCGTCTATCGACCCGAACGTCATCGGGCTGCCCTTTTCCGCGTCATATGATGGAAGATATACGCACCGCCGCCGCCGATGAGGCCGGCGAGAAGCAGGTCGAAGCCCGGCCAAATCAAGTGGAAGGCCGGTCCAAGCACCAAACCCAGAACCATCGCGACGTGCCCTGCCCGCTCGCGCGCCGAGCCCCAGAGGGACATGAGAAAATACATCGGCGTGAGCAGGAAAAGGGCAGCCGCGACCGCCGGCGGCAGGCTGTCGGCCAGCAGGAAGACGACCGCCACCACGATCATGTTGAACAAGACCAGGGTCGGCCCCAATCCAGCATAATAGCTGGTACGCATTTCACGCGGGATACCGCCAAGCCGCTCCATCGCCAGAACCCAGGAGGTTACGGCGACGAAATGGGACAGGAAATAAAGAAACCACTTCGATGTGCGAGGGCCCTTCAATTCCGGCACAAGCGCCACGACCATCGGCATAAGGCGAACCGAAGACAGCGCGACGGCAAAGGCTGCTGCCGGCAGCGAAGCACCCGATAGAATGCCGCCGATAAGAACGACGTTGGCCGGCAGCGCCCAGACAGTACCGGTCATGAAAACGGTCTGAACCAGCGTCAGTCCCGCTTCCTTTGCCAATCCGGCAAAGCCGATATGGGCGCTGGCAAGGAGCACGCCCGGAACGGAGAAAGCAGCCCAGACGCCGCGCAGATACCAGACCAGGCGCCCGGCAGTGTCGGCGTCGGAATCGATGGAAATTGCGGTGGCTTCGTCGGACATCGCTTTGCCGCTTAGCACATGCAAAAAGCCGAGGCGACGTGAAATACGTGGGCCAGAACATGCCGGCCGACGCCGATCAGAGTGGCAGGAGATAGCAACAGACACGCCTGCTATGCTTGAGCCGACCAATGTCCTGCGCTATTCTACCGACGTCGAAAAAGGCGGATCGGTGTGGTTAGCCCGGTCGTTTCCTGCGGGAAACTCTGTCTGGCGCTTGCGCCAAGTCCCATGACGTAGCTCTGTCGCATGGTGCGTCAGCGCAAACGTTAGGGATATGAACAATGCAACAGCAAGTCTCGGTACTCACCCTGGGCGTCGCCGATCTGGCGCGGTCACGGCGCTTCTATGTCGAAGGTTTTGGCTGGCAGCCGATTTTCCAGAACGAGAATATCGTCTTCTACCAGATGAACGGTTTCGTGCTCGGAACCTGGCTGGAAACGTCGCTTTCCGCGGATATGGGGCGCCAGCTGGTCAAGCCGGGCGCCTTCGCCATGGGCCATAATGTTCCTGCCAGAAATGACGTCCAACCGACCATGGATCTTCTGGTCAAAGCCGGCGGTCGCCTGCTGAAAGCCCCGACCGAGCCGCCACATGGCGGCTTCACCGGCTATGTCACCGATCCGGACGATCATGCCTGGGAAATCGCGTGGAACCCTGCCTGGGTTATCAGCCCGTCCGGCCTGGTCACCTTCGGCCTTTGAGTAATAGAGCTACCGGTCGCGCTCAAGCGCGGCCGGTTCCCTGCACCCATATCCTTTCAGATCAGAAGGTTGGATCATTTTCCTCCAGAGAAAAACATTTGCATTGCCTCTTTTTTTTGCATAGCGTGAAGCTGCCCGTTTTCAAAGCAGGGGGAGCATTGAAGCTGGGATATTCGCAGCATAGCGGACCGCCGAAGGCGGCATAATCAAAGGGAGAAAGTCCGGGAAGGTTGGGGAGGTGTCGTCACAACAACACCGAGGGGTAACAACTAATGGAACCGGCAGAACTGCAAACCAAGATAGAGGCGCTGGAGGCGTCTCTGAAAATGGCCACGGCGGTCAACACGGAAGTATTCTACTGGTGGTGCACCGCCTTGATGCTTTCGATCCATGCGGGCTTTCTCGCTTATGAAATGGGAGCTTCACGCGCCAAGAACGCGCTTGCTTCCGGCATCAAGAATCTCGTCGCCTTCGCCTTCCTGATACCGTTCTTCTATTTCGTCGGCTGGTTTATCTACAACGCCTTCCCGACAGGCTTCACCATGTCGGAAGCCGGCGCCAACAACCTGCCCTGGTCGTCCGCCATGGGACCGAACCTTGCCGACAACGCAACCGGCATCTTCTGGGCCGCATTCACGCTGTTTGCCGCAACCACAGCTTCCATCATGTCGGGCGCCGTCATCGAGCGCATCCGCATCTCCGGCTTCACGATCCTGGCGATCGCGCTGGGCTCGGTGGTGTGGATTCTCGGCGCGTCGTGGGGATGGCACCCGGAAGGCTGGCTCACCGCAAGCTGGGGTCTTCATGACATTGGCGCGGCGGGCTGCGTCCACATGGTCGCCGGCTTCTTCACACTCGGCGTGCTGATCAATCTCGGACCGCGCATCGGCCGCTTCAACGCCGACGGCAGCGTCAATGAGATCAACGGCCACAACATGCCGATGTCGCTGATCGGCCTGATGCTGATCGTCATGGGCTTCTTCGGCTTCCTTGGCGGCTGCATCATCTACACCGGCGACACCTGGATGACGATCTACAACACGCCGACAACGCTTTCGGCCTTCGCCTTCAACACGCTGATGGGCGTCGCCGGCGGCATGCTCGGCTGCTATCTCGTCACCCGCGATCCGTTCTGGATGATGTCCGGCGCGCTGGTCGGCGTCATCTCGTCGGCGCCGGGCCTCGATGTCTATTATCCGCCGCTCGCCTTCATGATCAGTTTTGCCGGCGGCTGTGTCATCCCGAAACTCAACGAATTGCTGCTCACCAAGTTCAAGATCGACGATGCAGTCGGTGCGGTCGCCGTGCACGGCTTCGGCGGCGTCTGGGGCCTGGTGGCTTGCGGCATCTTCGCGTCGGGCTATCCGAATGCCGAAGGACCTGCCATCTCGTTCCTTGGACAGGTCCAGAGCATGCTGGTGTTCGCCGTCCTCGGCTTCCTGCCGGGCTACGTGCTTTCCTATGTGCTCAAGATGTTCGGCCTGCTGCGCAGCAGCGAAGCCGCTGAGCTTGCCGGTCTCGACCTCGCCGAGGTTCCGGTGAAGGCCTATCCGGAATCGCGCATCCCCGCCTTCGGCGACGGCGCCCTCAGCCCTGCAGAATAATGAATGCAATCAATGATATAAGCGGAGAAGTTTTATCATGAACAGCGCACCGATCACCGCCTGGGAAGGCGCGGAGGCTTATTTCACCTTCGCCGACAAACCAGCCCTGCTCGTCGTCTTCTGTCTCGCTGCCCTTGCCACCTGCGTCTACACCATCGTCAGCATGGTCAAGCATGAGAACTCGAGCACGAAGAAACTGAGCGGCAAATAAGACGGCTCAATCGTCTGCCAAAAAGAAACCCGCCGGCTTTCGCCGGCGGGTTTTTCGTTTCAGGACTTAGATGTCTGGCCGCTCAGCCCTTGCGCGGCAATTGCGGCACCAGGCTGCGCTTCGTCCCGTCCTTGCCCTTGGGCGGGGACTTCGGCTTCGGCGCCGCCGCCGGTTTCTTGGCGACTGCCTTCTTGGCGGCCGGCTTCTTTGCCGGAAGCTTCTTCGGCTCTTCCTTCTTCGGCTTGACCGGCAGTTCATCGGCAAGCGATTCGAGCTTCAGGCCGGTTTCGCCGGTCTCCTTCTTCTCGACCGTCACGCGGACGGTGCCACCCTTCTTGAGCTTGCCGAAGAGAACCTCGTCGGCCAACGGCTTCTTGATGTGCTCCTGGATGACACGGCCAAGCGGCCGGGCACCCATGCGCTCGTCATAGCCCTTCTCAGCAAGCCAGGCGATGGCATCCGGCGACAGGTCGAAGGTCACGCCACGCTCCGAAAGCTGGGCTTCCAGCTGCATGACGAACTTCTCGACCACCTTGTGCACGACTGGAACCGGCAGTGTACCGAACGGGATGATCGCGTCCAGACGGTTGCGGAATTCCGGCGTGAACAGCCGGTTGATCGCCTCAACATCATCGCCTTCGCGCTTGGTCGAGCCGAACCCGATCGCCGCGCGCTGCGCGTCCGATGCGCCCGCATTGGTCGTCATGATCAGGATGACATTGCGGAAGTCGATCTGCTTACCGTTGTGGTCGGTCAACTTGCCGTGATCCATGACCTGCAACAGGATGTTGAACAGGTCCGGATGCGCCTTTTCGACCTCGTCGAGCAGCAACACGCAATGCGGATGCTGGTCGACACCGTCGGTCAGCAGGCCACCCTGATCGAAGCCGACATAGCCGGGAGGCGCGCCGATCAGCCGCGAGACCGTGTGGCGTTCCATATATTCCGACATGTCGAAGCGGATCAGCTCGACGCCGAGCGACAGGGCCAGCTGCCGTGCGACTTCGGTCTTGCCGACGCCGGTCGGACCTGAGAACAGGTAGGAGCCGATCGGCTTTTCCGGTTCGCGCAGGCCGGCACGTGCCAGCTTGATCGCCGAAGACAGCGCGGTGATCGCCGTATCCTGACCGTAGACGACACGCCGCAGCTCGGTCTCGAGACCGGCCAGAACCTGCTCGTCATCGGCAGAAACGGTTTTCGGCGGAATGCGGGCCATCGTCGCGATGGTCGCTTCGATTTCCTTGATGCCGATCGTCTTCTTGCGCTTACCTTCGGGCAGAAGCATCTGCGAGGCGCCAGTCTCATCGATCACGTCGATCGCCTTGTCCGGCAGCTTCCGGTCGTTGATGTAGCGCGCCGAGAGCTCCACCGCAGCCTTGATGGCTTCGTTGGTGAACTTCACCTTGTGGAAGTCCTCATAATAGGGCTTCAGGCCCTTCATGATCTCGATCGCATCGTCGACCGTCGGCTCGTTCACGTCGATCTTCTGGAAGCGCCGCACCAAAGCGCGGTCCTTCTCGAAGAACTGGCGGAATTCCTTGTAGGTGGTCGAGCCAATGCAGCGTATCGCGCCGGAGGACAGCGCCGGCTTGAGCAGGTTCGATGCATCCATCGCGCCGCCCGAGGTGGCACCCGCCCCGATCACCGTATGGATTTCGTCGATGAACAGGACCGCACCCGGATACTCTTCGAGTTCCTTGACGACCTGCTTCAGCCGCTCCTCGAAATCACCGCGATAGCGGGTACCTGCAAGCAGGGTACCCATGTCGAGCGCAAAGATCGTGGCGTCAGCGAGCACCGACGGCACATCGCCCTCGACAATGCGCTTGGCCAGCCCCTCGGCGATCGCCGTCTTGCCGACGCCGGGATCGCCGACGTAGAGCGGGTTGTTCTTCGAGCGGCGGCACAGCACCTGGATGGTGCGGTTGATCTCGGATTCACGACCGATCAGTGGATCAATCTTGCCGGCCCGCGCCTTCTTGTTGAGATCGACGCAATAGGCAGTAAGCGCGTCCTGCTGCTTCTTCTTGCCGCCCTCCTCCTGGGCGTCGCCGCCACCGGAGGAGCCGCCGGACTGATCGTCCTCGGCACCGCGCGGCGTCCTGCTCTCACTGGCGCCAGGCCGCTTGGCTATCCCATGCGAGATGTAGTTGACCGCGTCGTAGCGGGTCATCTGCTGTTCCTGCAGGAAGTAGGCAGCGTGGCTCTCGCGCTCGGCAAAAATAGCGACAAGCACGTTCGCACCCGAAACCTCGTCGCGGCCCGAAGACTGGACGTGGATAACGGCGCGCTGAATGACGCGCTGGAAACCGGCGGTAGGCTTCGAATCTTCGTCGTAGCCGGTGACCAGATTGTCGAGTTCAGTGTCTATGTAGGTGAGCACAGTGTGCTTCAGATCGTCGAGATCGACGTTGCAGGCACGCATTACGGCGGCCGCTTCGGCGTCATCGATCAGCGCCAGAAGCAGATGCTCAAGGGTTGCATATTCATGGTGGCGCTCATTGGCGAGTGTCAACGCCTGGTGCAGCGCCTTTTCCAGGCCTTGGGAGAAAGCCGGCATTCAGTACCTCATTTCTTCTCCATCACGCATTGCAGCGGATGTTGATTCTGACGGGCAAAATCCATGACCTGGGACACTTTGGTCTCGGCCACTTCAAATGTATAGACCCCGCATTCACCGACGCCATGATTGTGAACATGCAGCATGATGCGGGTAGCGGCTTCGCGATCCTTCTGGAAAAACCGTTCCAGAATATGGATGACGAATTCCATCGGCGTATAGTCGTCGTTGAGGATCAGAACCCGATAAAGGCTGGGCTTCTTTGTCTTGGTCTTCGTGCGCGTGATTACGGCTGTGCCTCGGCCGGGGCCATTGCCCCCGTCCTGGCCATTTTGCATATGCGCCACTCGCTTGGTCGTGGCATCCCCGCCGTTCGTCACTTGTACCATGCCTTTCGCGGGATCCTCACCCGAAGCTCGAATGTAGGTAGTCGACACCAGATTTTAAGCCCTTCTTTCTTGGTGACAATATGCTTGCTCGTTTCAGGGGCGACGATTTCAGTCAATCGTGATCGGATAACGAGCAAGAAGAACGAAAAAACCCGGCTGCGCAAGGCAACCGGGTTTATGGCAGAGCGATGAGCTCCGCGAATAGGTCAATCGCGAAAAATTACTTCGCCTTGGCAACGATCGATTCGAAAGGCTTGTAAGCCTCCTTGGCGAGATCGGCATAGAGTTCCCCGAGCTTGGTAGCCTCGGCAACAAAGCCTTCATAAGCCTGCTTGGCGTAGTCGGTCTGGATCTCGAGAGCCTTTTCCAGGGAACCCGACGACATCACTTTTTCAAGCGCAGCAGAACCACTCTCGAACGACTTCTTGGAATACTCGCCCGCTTCGGCAGCGATCGCCTGCGCGCTCTTGGAGACGGACGCAAAGCTCTTCAGGCTGTTGTCCATGAATTCCTTGCCGAATTTGCTCGTGTCTTCAAACGACTGCATCATCTGCGCATTCCCTTTCGTTGTCGGTTGGTCTGGCGCTTTTTTGTGCGATGCCGCTAATTTATTGTGCGATGCACAAAAAGTCAATCAGCATTGCCCCAACGGCAGGCAATTTGCGCGTCGTCGAAAGATAAATTTATCCTAAATCCAAAACAAAATGGTGAACGTTACGGTTACCATAAACGGATTGGTAACGCTGTGACCCTACTGTGACCGGAAAGTGAGGCAGGAGCCTTTGCCGCCTCGGGTGCAACAAAAATCCAAAGGGTGTAACAGTGCGTCAAGCGTTTGCAGGCATTGCTCTCCGAAAAGTATTCTCCGCAAAATCCGCAATCGCAGCCTTTCTCGCCATTACGATGTGCGTGGCGGCAGTCGGCTCGGCGGCGGCGGATGCGAGATATGCTGCGATCGTCGTCGATGCGAATACCGGCAAAACGCTGTTTTCGGCGAATTCGGAATCGCGACGTTTTCCGGCATCGCTGACCAAGATGATGACGCTGTACCTGACCTTCGAAGCGCTCTCGCGCGGCAAGATCAACAAGGACACCCGCGTCCCCTTCTCCGCCCAGGCATCCGCGCAGCCGCCGACGAAGATCGGTGTGAAGGCAGGCGGCTCGGTCACTGTCGAAACCGCGATCTACGCACTCGTTACCAAATCGGCCAATGACGCCGCCACCGCGCTTGCCGAACTCCTCGGCGGCTCGCAGGACAATTTCGCACGTATCATGACCGCCAAGGCGCGCAGCCTCGGCATGAACAGCACCGTTTTCCGTAACGCCAACGGCCTCCCGAACTCGGCCCAGTTCACCACCGCTCGCGACATGGCCACGCTCGGCATCGCGCTGAAAGAGCACTATCCGCAGTATTACGGCTATTTCTCCACCCGCTCCTTCACTTATGGCCGGCAGCGCATGCCGAACCACAATCGCCTGCTTGGCCGCATTAAGGGCGTGGATGGCATCAAGACCGGCTATACGAATGCTTCCGGTTTCAATCTGGTCTCGTCGGTTTCCGACGGCAACCGCCGCATCGTCGCGGTGGTGATGGGCGGCGCCAGCGGTGCTGCCCGCGACAACCACATGGCCGACCTGATCAAGAAGTATCTGCCCCAGGCTTCCAACGGCGGCAAGGGCGGCCCGCTTATCGCCAGCGCCACCACCTCGCCGATCGGTGCGATTGCCAAGGTGCTGCTGCCCAAGCATGACGCGCCGACGCCGGATACACGCCCCGGTGCCGATATCGTGGTTGCGGCCGATGAAGCGCCGGCCGTGGTCAAGCGCAAGGTTGCACGCACGCCGGAAACAGTCGCCGCTCCTGTCATGCAGGCCTATGCCGATCCTGCGCCAAGGCCACAGGCTGAGGTCGAAGAAGTTGCTGAACAGCGTACGGCTGCAGTCGATCAGGCAGTTGCCATCCAGCAGGAAGTCGATCCGGCCCATACCGCATCTGTCGGCCCGTCCGGCTGGGCGATCCAGGTTGCTTCGTCGCCGAGCCGCGAAGAAGCCCAGGCATTCCTTTCCAAGGCCAGCCAGCAGGCTCCCAAGCTTCTTTCCGACGCCGCGGCCTTCACCGTCCAGTTCGAGAAGGGTGGCGTGACCTACCACCGCGCACGCTTCGGCGGCTTCGGCACCAAGACTGCCGCGTGGGACGCCTGCGCTGCTCTGAAGAAGAAGAAAATCGCCTGCTACGCAATTCAGAACAACTGAAACACTCCGGGTTGTTTCGTGTCGAAGGAGACTAATGGTGATTGGTGAGCAAGACGTCCTTGGCTTCGTTGATCCGCGCCGCCAGGAAAGACGTGCCTCCGAGATCGGGGTGCAAGCGCTGCATCAGGCGGCGGTGCGCCTTGCGGATATCCGCCGCGGTGGCCCCCGTTTCAAGACCAAGGATCTTGTAGGCCTCCTCCTTAGTCATGGCGCCAGAACCTGGCGGAATACCATGCCCGTCGCCACCGTGCGCATCCGCGTCTTCGCGCCAGACGGGAAACCGGCCATCAAGATAAGTCTCTAGCAATTGACGGCTCTCCTGGTCACCGGAGAGGTCTGCGTAGAGTTCCTTGAGTTCCTTCAGTGACATGGCGCTCAGCATCTTCTGCTCGTGCCGGCCGGCAAGCACCATGCCTTCCAGCACGCCGCTGTCGTGATCGAGCTCCATCTCAAGTGCGGCCGTGCGCACAGTCGAGCGCTTTCCCGGCGTCTTTTTCTTTGACGCGCGCATGCGTCCCGCGGAATACCAGGCGAAAGCTGCCGAAAGCAGCATGCCGCCGAAACCGGCGCGACCGACAAGTAGAAACACCACACCCATAAGCCCGACGGCGATAGGACCAGCGAGCGTCGCCGTTCTGGCAAGGCTGGCGGGTTCGGCGCGCAGAAAAATCGTGCCTGCCACCAGCAGCAGCATCGCAAGGCTCAGGATTCCAAGCAGAAGGCTCATCCGGACCTGCCGCGCAGATGTTCGATCATAAGCCGGTCCTCCTCGCGCCCGCGCGCTTCAAGCGCCTTCAGGCCACCCGTTGCAAAGACCGCGATTGCCGAGAGCAGTTTTGCCAGCATCGCCGGCGCGTTTCGGTCGAACCGAAACCAGGCACCCTTCGACAGCCGCGCGATTTCCTTGAAGGCCGCTTCCGCGAGATGGTCCTTGCCTTCCTGAAAGACGAAGACGGGAACGCCATGCAGGCCGAGATTGCCCGCCTTCACCGCAAGATCATCCACATCCTCCTCCATCGCATCGCCGATATAGACGAGCGCGCCAACTTTGGAGCGGCCCACCTCCTTCAGCGCATGCGAAAGAACCTTGCCGATCTGGGTATGGCCGCCCTGACAGGAGATTCGCATCATCAACCGCTTCAGCGACGCCGTATCGGCCACGAATTGCGAAGAACGGCATTCGCCGAGCCCGCGAAAATAGACGAGCTGGACATTGAGCGAACCGGCATGCTGCACGGCATCGAACATTTCGGCCTGAAGCGAGCAGGCGAGATCCCATGTCGGCTGCCGGCTCATCGTCGCATCAAGCGCCAGAATGAGGCGGCCTGAACCAGGCCCCTTCCCCACACCGAGCGCTCGCGCCTGCCGCACGAAAGCCTCGACATCCTGCGCGCTCGAATGCCTTTCAACGGGCGCGCCGCGGTTTCCGATCGGTGCTGGTGGCTTCTTTTCAGTCATGAAAGGAAGATGTGGCGGGATTGCCCGGCTTGCAAGCCGGGTTAGCGTATCATGGGTAAAAACGGCTTGATGCGCGACTTCATGGCTCAAGAGCAAAAACGGCGCTGGGGCGTATATCGGCGTCCCGGCCAACGCCGAAATCCGGCACTCGATATTCGGCAAGCTGCCGCAACCGAGAACGAGGCAGATACGCCCGCCCCGGATCGCCGATCAGGACATCGATACCGGCATCCAGGCATCGGTCGAGAAAAGCGGTGACGCGCTCGGCAAGTCGACTTTCGTAATAGAGGTCGCCGACAGCTACGAGATCGACCGAGGGCGGTGGTCCTGGTGTGAGATCGCTTCCGATTGCCGTGATCGAGACACCATTTTCCGCCGCGTTCAGGCCGATGGCGGCAAGGCCGTTGCGGTCGATTTCGGCAGCAAACACCTCGCTTGCACCTGCTTTCATCGCGGCAATCCCGACCAGTCCGGAGCCTGCCCCGAGATCCAGCACCCGCCGGCCCGTCACTATTTCGGGTCGATCGAGGAAATATCGCGCCAAGACCAATCCGCCTGCCCAGGGATAGGCCCAGTAGGGGGGTAAAGGGTCTGCATCCCCTTCGGTTTCGGTAAGGCGCCGCAACCCGCTGCCCGGATGCGCCGTGTAAAGCCTGATCTCGGGTATGAAAGGCACCGCGATGACATGCATGTACGTGCGGATGAAGCTTGGTGCATCGTGGTCAGCGGGTTGGGCGATTGCACCCGGCGCTTCGGAACTATCGGCGGGTGCGCTCAAAGCAGTCCGAGGGCGGCCAGTTCACGGCGAAGTTTCGGCGGCATTTCCATCAGGCCGGAATTGCCGGAACCAAGATCGGCCGGGGCATCAGGCGCCTTGAGGTAGCGCCAGCCCTGAAAGGCCCGGCGTGGCTGCCAGTCGGTGCGGATAACGGCGGGGTCAAGCACCAGATGGCAGCGCGAAATGCCCTCTTCGTCGACAAAAGGGCGGATTTCCAGAAGCCGCTGCCGGCACTGCACGTTGCTCTTGATGACCCAATAGAGCGAACCGCCGTCAATGAGTTCCGCGCCGCGCGTCGGCATCATGCGGGTCGTGTGATACTGCTCGACCGGTTCGCCATTGCGCCGCCGCTCGTCCAGCCGGAATGCGATCCACTCTTCCAGATCCTCGACGCTGTCGCAGCCGACGCAGAGTTTTATGAGGTTCAGGGCCATGGCCAATGGTTTAGCGCCGACATCGGCGTCGTCAATTCAAATCACCGTTCTCCACAGGCCGGCTCAGCACTCGACCACATTGACGGCGAGACCGCCCAGGCTGGTTTCCTTGTAGCGCTCGTTCATGTCCATGCCGGTCTGGCGCATGGTTTCGATTGCAGCATCGAGCGGCACGAAGTGCGTGCCGTCGCCCTTGATGGCTAGCGACGCCGCCGTCACCGCCTTGACCGCACCGAGCGCGTTGCGTTCGATGCAAGGCACCTGCACAAGACCGCCGACGGGATCGCAAGTCATGCCGAGATGATGCTCGAGTGCGATCTCGGCGGCATTCTCGACCTGCTCCGGCGTGCCACCCATGACGGCGCAAAGCCCGGCTGCGGCCATGGCCGATGCGGAACCAACCTCGCCCTGGCAGCCGACTTCGGCGCCTGAAATCGAGGCGTTGGTCTTGATGATGCCGCCGACGGCAGCTGCCGTCAGCAGGAAATCGCGGATGCTTGCCTGATCGGCCTCGGGGTGGAAATGCAACCAGTAGCGCAGCACCGCAGGCAGCGTACCGGCAGCGCCATTGGTGGGCGCGGTAACGACGCGGCCGCCGGCGGCGTTCTCCTCGTTGACGGCCATGGCGTAGATCGACAGCCAGTCATTGGCCAGAAGCGGGTTTGGCCGGTTCTGGCGCCATTCTTCCTGCAATTTGTCATGAAGCTGGCGGGCACGGCGGCGCACCTTCAACCCACCCGGCATGATGCCGTCCTGCGACAGGCCGCGCTCGATGCAGTTCTTCATGGCGCCCCAGATGGCATCCAGGCCCGAATCGAGTTCATCGCGCGACTGGCGCGTCTCCTCGTTGACGCGCTTCATCTCGGCAATCGACAAGCCGCTCTTGCCCGCCATTGCCAGCATTTCGACGGCATTCTTGAACGGATATGGCACTTTCGGGCCGGTCGACGTGTCGCCACGGGATTTCAGGCGCTGAAGCTCTTCCTCGGAGACGACGAAGCCGCCGCCAATCGAATAATAGATGCGCTTCAGAAGCAGTCGGTCGTTGGCATCATAGGCATAGAACGCCATGCCGTTGGCATGGCCGAGCAACGGTGTCTTCTTATCCAGCACCAGATCGCTCGCCGGATCGAAGCGATAGGACGGATGGCCGGGTGGTGCCACGCGCTTCTCCGCCGTGATTTTCTCGATGATCGCATCGGAAAGGTCAGGGTCTACGGTCGTGGGTATCTGGCCGGCAAGGCCAAGGATGACGGCACGGTCGGTGCCATGGCCGACGCCGGTATAGGCAAGCGAACCGTGCAGGCTGGCAGCAACGCGATCGACCTTCGCGCCGGACGGACGCGGCCAGTCATCGCTCAGGATTTCCGCTAGAAAGCGGGCCGCAGCCGTCATCGGTCCCATCGTGTGCGAACTGGACGGACCGATGCCAATCTTGAAGAGGTCGAATACCGACAGGAACACGAGCGGCTGGTCTCCGTGGACTGCAAAGCGCGGGCTGCGCTTGTCACGTCTATATATGGATGTTTGGGCGCTTTTGTCAGGCGAAGCTTGGCGCTTCCCGACCTTGATTGCTTCGCCAACGACACCCTCAAAACAAAAGAGACGCGGAAAACCGCGCCTCTCTGGAATTTCGATACTGTCTGCCGGGATCAGCTTGCAGCGAGAACTGCCGCCGCTTCGGCCCCGCTGACCAGCCAGAAAAGTACGATGATGCCTGCAATGCCGATCACTGCCTTGGCCGTTAGGCCCCAGCAGGATTTCTGAACGCTGTCGTCCATGATGTCTTTTTCTATCCTGTGAAATCTTGCGAGAACGGCTTTCCCGCCGCTTCTTCCCACCCCGCAGTGGGATGGCTGAATACGCTTTTGTGTTGCCGTTCGCAACTGCAAAAAAGGCAGAAGCAAGGCAGATTTCACATATCTGCCATGCAGCGATCATTCCTATTTTAATAAAATCAACGATTTATCCGGCTTTGCGCGTAAACGCTTTCGCAAGCTGTGTGACGGGATTGTGTCGCAGCCGTTATCTCGATCAGAGCTTTTCGCGGCATCACATCGCCGTGATATGTTTGCTGCATGCTCGATTCTCTTCACCTGACGGCGGCGGATTTCGCCGCACTAGCCTTCTTCCTGGTTGCATGGGTGGTGCATACGCTTGCCGCCGACGGCAAGCTGGTCAGTCGCGTTTCGCTGAGCAGGGCAATGAATGCCCAGCGCGAAGCCTGGATGCAGACGATGGCGCGGCGCGAACTGCGCATGATCGACACGAGCATCATGGTCGGACTCCAGCAGGGAACCGCGTTTTTCGCCTCAAGCTCGCTGATTGCGGTCGGTGGCTGCTTCGCGCTGCTCGGCGCATCAGATCACGTGCTGACGGTTTTGTCCGACCTGCCTTTTTCCAGCGCTCCGTCGCGGCCGATCTTCGAGATCAAGGTGCTCGGGCTGATCGTCATCCTGGCCTATTCGTTCTTCAAATTCGGCTGGTCGTACCGGCTGTTCAACTACTGCTCGATCCTGATCGGGGCGGTGCCGATGGTCAGGGACGGCCATGCCAACGAAATCGAGATGGAGACCGCAATCCGGCGCGCGGCGCGGATGAACATTCTGGCCGGGAAGCATTTCAACGCCGGCCTGCGCGGCATTTTCTTCTCGATCGGCTATCTCGGCTGGTTCGTCGATCCGATCGTGTTCGCACTGACGACGGTGATCCTGTTCGCCGTACTTTTGCGCCGCCAGTTCTTTTCGGCGGCAAGAGAGGCCGTCATGGTCGAAGCGCAGGATTATGCAGGGCCGGGAAACGGCGAGTCGATCCGCCCGGAAAGCCAGTAGGCGACCAGCCCAATCCATTCGCGGATCGCCATCGTCGTGTTCTGAAGCGAATCCTGCGGGTTGTCGCGGAAGAAGCCAACACCCTCTTCACCAGAAGTGCGATAGTCCACCGGCCAGGGCAGGACCGAAAAATCAGCCTTGCGAAACAACGCCATCGAGCGAGGCATATGGAAAGCCGATGTGACCAGAAGCCATGTCTCGCCGGGCTTTGGCGTCACCAGCCGCTTGGTGAAGACCGCGTTTTCGTAAGTGTTGCGCGACTGGTTTTCGAGCACCATGCGCTCGGGCGCGACGCCAAGCGCCGACAGTAGCCGAGGCGCGGTATCGGCATCGCCCTCGCCTTCCAGAACCAACGTGCCGACGCCGCCGGAGATCACGATCTTCGCATCCGGAAAACGTCGTGCCAGCACCGCTGCCTCGACAAAGCGATCGCCGGCGCTGTTCATCTCGTAACCGCCGCGCGCTAAATTGATAGCGCCTTCAAGCCCACCGCCTAGCACGACGATGCCGTCGACCTTTTCCGGCAAGCTTGGGCGCTGAAAGCGCTCTTCCAGCGGGTTCATCAGCACCGCACCGAGCGACGTCCACGTTGCCAATCCGAGGATCAGGAACGCGCTGACGCAGCCGGCAGCCGACAAGCGCCGCCAGCCCAGAAACAAGCCGATCACGCCTGCCAGAAGCAGGAAGATCGCGAGGTTGAGCGGCTGGATGAAAAACCAGAAGACTTTGGAGATTACAAAGAACATCCCGTCACCTTTTCAAAAGGATGGCGGAACAATCTCTACCACCACTTCTCCGGCTCGAACCGCCCCGCCGCCTGCTCGATCACATGGGCGGTCTGGAACAGCGTTTCCTCGTCGAAGGGCCGGCCGATAAGCTGGAGGCCAAGCGGCAGGCCGTGCGCGTCGAGCCCGGCTGGAACAGCGATGCCGGGCAGACCGGCCATGTTCACGGCGACAGTGAAGATGTCCTGCATGTACATTTTCACCGGATCGTTTGCCATGTCCTGATCGGCGATGCCGAAGGCCGCCGCCGGCGTTGCCGGCGTCAGGATGATATCGACGCCGGCGGCGAAGACATCTTCAAAGTCCTTCTTGATCAGCGTACGGACCTTCTGCGCCTGAAGATAATAGGCATCGTAATAACCGGCCGAGAGCACATAGGTACCGATCATGATGCGGCGCTTGACCTCGCGGCCGAAACCGGCGGCGCGAGTCTGCTCATACATATCGGTGATGTCCTTGCCCGGCACGCGCAGGCCGTAGCGAACACCATCGTAGCGCGCGAGGTTGGACGAGGCTTCCGCCGGCGCGACGATGTAGTAGGCCGGCAGCGCGTATTTCGTGTG
This sequence comes from Mesorhizobium sp. DCY119, assembly GCF_003590645.1. Lineage (NCBI taxonomy): Bacteria > Pseudomonadati > Pseudomonadota > Alphaproteobacteria > Hyphomicrobiales > Phyllobacteriaceae > Mesorhizobium > Mesorhizobium sp. DCY119. Next base: position 3,002,954 of record NZ_CP031834.1, read on the forward strand.
CGGCAGCGAGATGTCGACGATCTCGGCGCCAGCGTCCTTCAGCCAGGCAATGCCCTTCTGCCAAAGCGCCTCGATGTCTTCCGGCATGCCTTCGACGCGATATTCCTTCGGAATGCCGACCTTCATGCCCTTTATCGGGCGGCCGATCGCGGCCTCATAGTCCGGCACCGGCAGATCGACCGAGGTCGTGTCCTTCGGATCGACCGAGGCCATGGATTTGAGCATGATCGCGGCATCGCGCACGTCGCGCGTGATCGGACCGGCCTGATCGAGCGAGGAGGCAAAGGCAACGACGCCCCAGCGCGAAACACGGCCATAGGTCGGCTTGATGCCAACGGTGCCGGTGAAAGCCGCAGGCTGGCGGATCGAGCCGCCCGTGTCGGTCGCAGTCGCGCCGGCGCAGAGCCAGGACGAGACGGCAGCGGCTGAGCCACCTGACGAACCGCCGGGCACCAGCTGGGCGTTTTCGAGCGAGCGAGCGCTGCGCGCGCCGCCGGCGGAAACGAAACCGCCATCGCCCTGATGCGTCGTCGGCATGACCACCGTATCGACGCGCGAACGCCGCCACGGATTGACGACCGGACCGTAATAGGAGGTCTCGTTAGACGAGCCCATGGCGAACTCATCCATGTTGAGCTTGCCGAGCATGACCGCACCGTCGGCCCAGAGATTGGCCGTCACGGTCGATTCGTAGCGCGGCTTGAAGCCGTCAAGCACATGGCTGCAGGCCTGCGTGTGCACGCCCTCGGTCCCAAACAGGTCCTTGATGCCGAGCGGAATACCCTCGAGCGCCCCGCCCTCACCTTTGCCCAGCTTGTCGTCCGACGCCTTGGCCATGTCGCGCGCCTTGTCATGCGTGACCGCGACATAGGCGTTGAAAGTCTGGTTGGCGGCGTCGATCGCGCCGAGATAGGCGTCGGTCAGTTCGACGGAGGAGATATCCTTCGAGCGAAGTTTCTCGCGGGCTTCGGAAATGGTCAGTTTGGTAAGGTCGCTCATCAGGCAAGGTTCTTTTCGTAAAAACGGGAATAGCCGGAATCGGGATAGTCGAGAACCGCACCGCAGACTTGGAACCCGCCACGTTCATAGACGCGCCAGGCCGGCTCGAAGCCAGGCGCTTCGCCCGTCTCCAGCACGAGCCGCGAAATTCCCTTTTCGCGCGCCAGCGATTCAATGCTCTGCAGAAGCTTTGCGCCAACGCGCTGGCCGCGCACTTCCGGCAGTGTGAACATGCGCTTCACTTCACCCAGACGGTCGCCATGATCCTTGAGGGAAGCCATGCCGACCTGGCGACCGGCTTCATTACGCGCCACAAGCACCGTCACGGTCGGCTCGGCCATCTGCTCGACGGTCAGCTGGAACTGGAACTCCCGCGGCGTCAGCGGGATCATGTGGGCGTTGAGATCCGCCACCATGGCGCGCACATCGTCCTGCAACGGTGTCTCGATGGCAATCGTTACCGTCATCGTGGTGTTACTCCACGACCTTCGGGACAAGGAAGAAGTTTTCGTCGGTTGCCGGCGCGTTGGCGACGATATCGGCCGCCTTGTTGCCGTCGGTGACGATGTCTTCGCGCTTGCGCATTGCCATCGGCGTCACCGAGGTCATCGGCTCGACGCCGGAAACATCGACCTCGTTCAATTGCTCGACAAAGCCGAGAATGGCATTCAACTCGCCGGTCATGCGCTCGGCGTCTTCCTCGGTGACGGCGATGCGGGCAAGATGGGCGACGCGCTTGACGGTGGCTTTATCGACGGACATCAAAAACTCTCCGGAAATCCGGGCTGCTAATCATGTCCGGGCTATAGCGGCGCTAAGCGCGGTGCGCAACAAGCATGTCCGCGCCATCGCCTTCGGGCGGCTAAATGTCCCTGCTTTCGCCCACCTTCGGCACGATGACATCGACGCCCGAGCCTTCCATGCCGTCAACGAATTTTTCCGCCGTCTGGTCGAGCATCGGAAATGTCGCGTAGTGGCAAGGTATGACCGTCTCGAACTTGAAGAAGCGCTGGCAGGCCAAGGCCGCAACCGCGCCGCCCATGGTATAGCGGTCGCCGACAGGCACCAGGCCGATCTTCGGCTCGTGAAGCTCATTGATCAGCGCCATGTCGGAGAAAATGTCGGTATCGCCCATGTGGTAGAGTGTGCGGTCGTCGGGGAAGTGCAGGACGAGACCGCCGGGATTGCCGAGATAGACGTTCGATCCGCCTTCCCCACCGAAGGACGAGGAATGCAGCGCCTGGACGAAGGTCGTCGTGAAGCCGCCGCAGTCTACCGTACCGCCGAGATTACCCGGATTGATCTTGTCGCCGCTGGCACCCTTGCCGACGAGATACATGCAGATCTCGAAATTGGCGACGAGCTGGGCGCCGGTCTTCTTCAGGATTTCGACCGAATCGCCGACATGGTCGTTGTGGCCGTGCGTGAGGAGCAGATGGGTTATACCTTCGGCTGGCCCTTCCCATCCCTTGCCCCAGGACGGATTCTGGCTGAGGAACGGATCGATCAGGATCTTTGCGCCGCCTACTTCGACGCGAAATGCGGATTGGCCATACCAGGTTATTTTCATGAAGGTCGTCTCCTCGATTTTCTCTTGCCGGGAAGATAGAAGGCAGCGCATGCATGTCAAAAGGAAAGCGGCGAGCCATTGAACATTGTCGTGATCGAAGACCTGCCGGCCCTGTTGGCCAACGGCAGGACACTTGCCGGGCTCGATCTCGGCGACAAGACGATCGGCGTTGCCGTCTCCGATCGCGGCCTGTCGTTCGCCCACCCGCGCCCGGTCATTATCCGCAAGAAGTTTTCAGTCGATGCCGCGAGCCTCATCGATCTGCTGACGAAGGAAAACACCGGTGCGGTGGTGATCGGCCTGCCCATCAACATGGACGGCAGCGAGGGGCCTCGCGCGCAGGCTTCACGCGCTTTCGTGCGCAACATAGCGCGCATGACCGACCTGCCCTTCGCTTTCTGGGACGAGCGGCTATCGACGGTCGCGGCCGAGCGCAGCCTGATCGAGATGGACATGTCGCGAGCAAAACGAAAGACGAAGATCGATTCGGCCGCGGCCGCCTTCATCCTGCAAGGCGTTCTGGACCGAATTCACGCGCTCGGTGAAGAGGGTTCGCCAAGATAACGTTCGCGTTGCGTTTTCAGCCATGCACCTATCTGGCGACGGCGGCGGAAGGCGTAGATGGCAAGCACGATAAGCGTGTCGATGATGCAGGCCTTGGCAACCATGCCGGGGATGATGGTCGGATCGATGCCGAGCGTGTCGCCATAGAGCTGGAAGACAAGGTCATGAACCTGCCTGGTCAGCATGACATAGCCGAAATTGATGTTGTAGAATGACAGGCCGAACCAGCCCCAGAACAGTATGAGCGGCAGAGCCCAAAGCGCGAGGACATAACGCATCAGGCGTTCCCTCGCGGGTCGGATCGGCCGGAAATGCGCGACAGCATGGCTCCGTGGGCTGCTCCCATCGCCATCGACCGCGCCACTTCCTGGGCATCTTCCTCTTCGGGTGACGCCGTCAGCAATGCCGCCCAGCGCTCGGCCTGTATTGCGAGATAGGACGTGGTAATCGCCGCAAGCACGGCAGCGATCACCGGAAAGATGCCGGCATCCGCGCGCATAACCCCCAGAACCAGCATCAAGGACAGGACGCCCGCGGCGGCGGCGAAGGCCACGCGGGTCACTTCGTCCGGATCGCCCTGATCCGAGGGTTCGCACAGGAACAGCGTCAGAAACGCCCAGAGGAACAGGGCTGCCACGAGTGCAAAAGTCACCGAGAGGAAGACGCTGGAAGACGAACCCACAGTGAATGCGTTTCCATCCGGCAAGGATATTCCGAGGATATCGAGCGCATTCGAAGCACCGCCGGCGCTTCCGAAGACGCAGACCATCGCCAGCAGCGCGAAGGCCGCTGCCCAATGGAAGGTCAAGAAGGAGCCGAGGAGATGGCGCATGGGAATCCTTTTGGTCTCCGTGCACAGTGGGGCCGGAGCATTTTCATCGCAACGGAAACCATTTGTTAAGGTTAACAGGCAGAGGCGCGCTGTTGATAACGGCAAGACATAGGCTTTATAGAACCGTCCATCGTTTGCCGCCCCGCCCTCGCCTTCAACCTGAAGCGTTCATGCTCCCGATCTTCGAAAGCATCCTGCCGATTTTCCTGCTCATCATCGGCGGTAATCTCCTGCGTCGCATGCCGCTGATCGATTCGTCGGCATGGATCGGCCTGGACCAGATCGGCTTCTGGTTTCTCTATCCGGCCCTGCTGTTCGTCACGATCTACAATGCCGATTTCAGCGGGCTTCAGCTCGATGCGATGATGGCCGCGTTGCTGGTGGCATTGGTTGCAATGATCGCCATCACCCTTGCGCTATGGCCTCTCCTGAAACCCACCGGCCTTGTCCGCAAAAGCGAGTTCTCCTCGATCTTCCAGACGGCGGTGCGCTGGAACAGCTTCATCGCGCTGGCGATCGCCCAGAAGATATTCCCGCCTGCCGGCATGGCAGTGGTGGCCCTGGTCATGGCCGTCATTATCATTCCGATCAACCTGACCACGGTTTTTACCGTCACGCGGTTTGCCGACCATTCCATTAACTGGCCGCGCATTGGCCGCGGCATCGTGACCAACCCGATGATTATCGGTTCGCTTGCCGCCATCCTGCTCAGGCAATTGCCTTTTCAACTCTACGGGCCGCTCAATCAGTCACTCGGCCTTATCGCCAACGCAGCGCTCGGAATGGGACTTCTCGCGGTGGGTGCGGCGCTTCGTGTCAGCGATCTCTGGCAACCGCGCCTGGCATTGATCCTGCCGCTGGTGCTCAAACTGGTTGTGTTCCCAATATTGCTTGTCGGCGCGGGTCTTGCCTTCGGCATCAGCGGGTTGCAGCTCAGCTACCTCGTACTTTGCGCGGCGGTTCCGACTGCCATGAACGGCTATCTGCTGGCGCGGCAACTCGGCGGCGACGCGGAACTCTACGCCGCCGTCACCACATTGCAGACGATCGTCTCGTTCTTCACCATACCGGCCGTTCTGGCGATTACGGCTCAGTTGGCGGGATAGAGCGTATCAACGATCATGCGGGCATCGTGGCGCGCGTCGAGCATGCCGTATGTTCCGCGCCACTGGCCGGCAAGCCGGGTTTCGATGAAGGCGTCGGCAATGCGCCCTGCTCCCATCCGCTTCAGCTCGGCGGCTGCGGCTGACAGTGCAAGCTGTTCCGTCAGGATGCGCGCCGAACCTTCGTCCGACGCCGCAACCTGCATCGCGGCACGCAAAACGCCGATGGTGCCGGGTCCGCCAGCGCCGAGGTCGCGCTCTATACCGGCAAGCACATCATCGAACAGGCCCGGGGCGCGGCCGAGCACACGCAGCACGTCGAGCGCCATAACGTTACCGGAGCCTTCCCAGATCGCGTTTACCGGCACCTCGCGATAGTAACGCGCCAGCGGGGCCTCCTCGACATAGCCATTGCCGCCAAGGCACTCCATCGCTTCGTAAAGCAATGCTGGTGCGATCTTGCAGACCCAATATTTGACCACCGGCGTCATGGCGCGTGCAAAGGCGGCCTCCCCGCGGTCGCTGGCGGCCTCGTCAAACGAACGCGCCAGCCGGAACGACAGCGCCGTGGCGCCGGCGACATCCAGCGCCATATCGGCCAGAACGCGCTGCATCAGCGGCTGCTCGATCAGGCTGGAGCCGAATACCTGGCGGTGGCGGGCATGATGAACGGCTTCGGCCAGACCCGCCCGCATGATGCCGGACGATGCGACGGCACAGTCGAGACGCGTCAGCGTGACCATGTCCATGATGGTTTTTACGCCTTCGCCCGGCTCGCCAACCATCTCGCCGATGGAATTGACGAACTCGACTTCCGAAGACGCGTTGGAGCGATTGCCGAGCTTGTCCTTCAGCCGCTGGAAGCGAAATCCGTTGCCGGTGCCATCACCGAGGATGCGCGGCACGAGGAAGCACGACAGACCCTCGCGCACTTGCCCGAGCACCAGAAAGGCATCGGACATCGGCGCGGACATGAACCATTTGTGGCCGGTCAGGCGGTAAAACCCGCTGCCGACGCGTTCGGCCTTGGTGGTGTTGGCGCGCACATCCGTGCCGCCCTGCTTCTCGGTCATGCCCATGCCGAGCGTCAGCCCGGTCTTTTCGACCGGTGGCTTTTGGGCCTGATCATATTTGCGTGTGGTGACGCGCGGCGCCCATTCGCGAAACAGTTTCGGGCTCGCCATCAACGCGGCGAGCGAGGCGTTGGTCATCGTGATCGGGCAGAGATGACCGGACTCCAGCTCGGACGTCAGATAGAATCGCGCGGCGCGGACCTGATGGCGCTTGCCGGTTTCGTTGGCGCCGTTTTCCCAGACCGAAGAGTGCAAACCAATGGCGACCGAGCGGCGCAGCAGCGCGTGATAGGCGGGATGGAATTCGACCTGATCGATGCGCCGGCCCTGCCGGTCATGTGTCTTGAGCTTCGGGGTTTCGGTGTTGGCGAGGCGGGCGAGATCCTGCGCTTCGGAGCTCAGAACGAAACGGCCGAGACCATCCAGATCCTTGCGGACCGGCTCCGAAAAATGTTCGGCAAGCTGTACCAGCAAGGGATCGCCCCGCCAGGCATTGCTTCCGGTCAACGGCGGGGGCTGGTTCGTTACCTCGTCGGTCACGCGCTTTCCTTACATATTCTTCGGCGCGCCATGCGAATCCGAAGCAGGTTGGACGGTTTTATAACGCAAGGATTGGTAGCCGCGCGATTAAAATCCCGGGAGAAATCGCGCCAACCCACAACGACGGCTTGCAGCCGCTTTTGTGCGCGCCTATAGCACGGCCTTGAGATGACAGAAGCTTCGTCCCTGCCCCTTTATCCGCACCGCCACCTGCTCGGCATACGGGACCTGTCTCCCGTCGACATAGAGCTTTTGCTCGATCGCGCCGACGCCGCCGTGGCGATTTCCCGACGACATGAGAAGAAGACATCGACGCTGCGCGGACGAACGCAGATCAATCTCTTCTATGAAGCGTCGACGCGAACGCAGTCGTCCTTCGAACTGGCCGGCAAGCGCCTCGGCGCCGATGTCATGAACATGTCGGTGGCAAGCTCTTCGGTGAAGAAGGGCGAAACGTTGATCGACACGGCGATGACGCTGAATGCGATGCGGCCCGATATCCTCATCATCCGCCATGCTTCGGCGGGTGCTGCCGCCCTTCTGGCGCAGAAGGTCGGCTGCTCCGTGGTGAATGCAGGCGATGGCGCTCACGAGCACCCGACACAGGCGCTACTCGACGCCCTGACCATCCGCCGCGCCAAGGGCGAACTTTCCCGGCTGACGGTGGCGATCTGCGGCGACATTCTTCACTCGCGCGTCGCCCGCTCCAATATTCTTCTCCTCAATGCGCTCGGTGCGCGAGTGCGCGTCGTCGCACCGTCGACGCTGTTGCCATCCGGCATCGCGCAGATGGGCGTGGAAGTCTGCGCGACAATGGCCGAGGGACTGAAAGACGCCGACGTGGTGATGATGCTGCGCCTGCAGCGCGAGCGCATGGAAGGCGCCTTCGTGCCTTCGGTGCGCGAATATTTCCGCTACTTCGGGCTCGACGCGGAAAAACTGAAGGCAGCAAAGCCAGACGCGCTGGTCATGCACCCCGGCCCGATGAATCGCGGCGTCGAGATCGCTTCCCAGATTGCAGACGGGCCGCAAAGCGTCATCCAGGAACAGGTGGAGATGGGCGTCGCCGTGCGCATGGCGGTGATGGAGGCACTCCTAGATCCTCGTCGCAACCGCGAGGGGGTATCGGCATGAGCGTCACCGTTTTCCAGCGTGCTCGCATCATCGATCCGTCACGCGGCCTGGACGAGGTCGGGACCGTCATCGTCAACGGCAAAAAGATTGTCACCGCTGGCGCGTCAGCGCTGAACCAGGGCGCACCGGAAGGTGCCACGATCATCGATTGCGCCGGCAAGGCTATCATTCCCGGATTGGTCGATGGGCGCGTCTTTATCGGCGAGCCCGGCGGCGAACATCGCGAAACCATCGCCTCGGCGAGCGTGGCTGCCGCAGCAGGCGGCGTGACTTCGGTCATCATGATGCCCGATACCGACCCGGTCATCGACAACGTCGCTCTGGTCGAATTCGTGCTGCGGACGGCCCGCGATACGGCCTCGGTTAATGTTTTTCCGGCGGCTGCCATCACCAAAGGCCTCGAAGGCCGCGAGATGACCGAATTCGGCCTGCTGCGCGAAGCCGGTGCGGTTGCCTTCACCGATGGCCGGCATACAATTTCCAACGCGCTGACGATGCGCCGCGCGCTGACCTATGCCCGCGACTTCGGCGCGACCATCGTGCATGAGACGCAGGACAAGGACCTCGCCGGCTCCGGCGTTATGAACGAGGGGCTCTATGCGAGCTGGCTCGGCCTTTCCGGCATTCCGCGCGAGGCCGAGGCGATCCCGCTGGAGCGCGACCTGATGCTGGCGCGGCTGACGCGCGGCAACTACCACGCCGCCAAGATTTCCACGGCGATGTCGGCGAATGCGATCACCCGGGCCAAGGCCGACGGCGCCAAGGTCACCGCCGGCGTCTCGATCAACCACCTGTCGCTCAACGAGAACGATGTCGGCGAATATCGCACCTTCTTCCGCCTGTCGCCGCCGCTGCGCACCGAGGACGACCGGCTGGCGATGATTGAAGCGCTGAGAGACGGCAGCATCGACATCGTCGTCTCCTCGCACGATCCGCAGGACGTCGACACCAAGCGCCTGCCTTTCGCCGATGCCGCCGATGGCGCGATCGGGCTGGAAACACTGCTGGGTGCCGCACTTCGCCTCTATCACAATGAGGATCTGCCGCTGCTGCGCGTGATCGAGGTGCTTTCGACGGCACCGGCAAAACTGTTCGGCCTGCCCGGCGGCACGCTGAAACCGGGAGCGGCGGCCGATCTGGTTCTGGTCGATCTCGACGAGCCATGGATCGTGCAAGAGAGCGCCATCCGCTCCCGCTCGAAAAACACCTGCTTCGAAGGCGCTCGCCTGCAAGGCAGGGTCTTGCAAACAATGGTTTCGGGCCGCACAGTGTTTACGGGTTAGAGCCGGAACACAACAACGCATGCGCTCCGGCTTGGAGGGGAAACAATGGCTGATCTGTCGGCGTGGCAGCTACCGCTGCCCTTTCTCATTGCAGCACTTGTTTTCGGCTATCTGCTCGGCTCGATCCCCTTCGGCCTTCTGATCACGCGCGCTGCCGGACTTGGCGACGTTCGCAAGATCGGCTCCGGCAATATCGGCGCGACCAATGTTCTGCGCACCGGCAACAAGAAACTCGCCGCCCTCACCCTCGTTCTCGATGCCCTCAAGGGCACGGCTGCGGTTCTCATCGCCGGCTTTTATGCGCCGGAAGCGGCATTGGTTGCCGGCTTCGGCGCTTTTCTCGGCCACCTCTTTCCGGTCTGGCTCGGCTTCAAGGGCGGCAAGGGCGTGGCGACCTATCTCGGAGTCCTGATCGGCCTCGCTTGGAAGGCCGCGCTGGTCTTTGCTGTCGTCTGGCTGCTGATCGCCTTCATCTCGCGCTATTCGTCGCTGGCGGCACTCATTGCGGCAATTGCAGTGCCGATCGCGCTTTATTTCTTCGGCGCTCATGCCGTGGCGGCATTGTTCACCGTCATGAGCCTGATCGTCATCGTAAGACACCGGGCAAATATCTCCCGGCTGCTTGCCGGAACCGAATCACGCATCGGAGCCAAGGGATGAATGTCGCAGCCGGTCCCCGCCTCAGCGACCGGCAACGGCTCAACTGGCTACGGCTCATTCGCACGCCGAATGTCGGCCCGGCGACCTTTCGCGACCTGATCAATCGTTTTGGTTCGGCCGAGACAGCCATAGAAATGCTGCCGGAACTGATGATGTCGGGCGGTGCAAACCGCATCGCGCGCATCCCTTCCATCGCTCAGGCGGAAGCGGAAATGGACGTTGCGCGAAAGCACGGTGCGCGGTTCGTCGGCATCGGCGAAGCCGACTATCCAGCTGTTCTGCGCCGCATGGACAACCCGCCGCCACTGCTCGCGGTCAAGGGCACAGGTGCGGTGTTCGGACTGACGCCGATCGCAATTGTTGGCGCGCGCAACGCTTCGCTGGCCGGAATCAAGATGGCGCGCATGCTGGCCGACGGGCTCGGCCGTGAGGGTTACTCGATCATCTCCGGCCTTGCCCGCGGCATTGACACGGCGGCGCATCAAGGCGGCCTCGCCACCGGTACGGTCGGCGTGCTCGCCGGCGGGCTGGATCGTCCCTACCCACCTGAAAACATCGGGCTCTGCGAGGAGATCGCGCAAAATGGCGGCGCGGTGGTTTCCGAAATGCCGTTCGGCTGGGAGCCGCGCGCGCAGGATTTTCCTCGCCGAAACCGCATCGTCGCCGGCATGGCGCTCGGACTGGTGGTGGTGGAAGCAGCAAAGCGATCCGGTTCCCTGATCAGCGCGCGCCTTGCCGGCGAAATGGGCCGGCTGGTCTTCGCAGTGCCGGGTTCGCCGCTCGACCCGCGAGCCGCCGGCACCAACGGGCTTCTCAAGGACGGCGCGACCCTTGTGACGGAGGTCAACGACATCATCTCGGCGATTGCGCCTCTGATTGGCGCCCCATTGCCGCTGCCACCCGAATTCGACGAACCGCCGGATTTTTCGGCGACACCGCCGCCGGTAGATGACGACCGCGCCCGTGTCGTCGAAGCGCTGGGACCTGTACCGGTCGGCGTGGACGAAATCATTGGCCATGCCGGGCTGCACCCGGCCAAGGTTTTCATGATTCTTCTTGAGCTTGATCTGGCCGGCCGGCTGGAGCGTCACTCAGGTGGCTCGGTGTCTCTTGTCCTGCTGGACCCGTGACGGGCGTTCGCCGCGTATGATGTCGCTGGTTTCGACATAGGCCATTTCGATCAGGTAGGCGAGCATGTCGCAGCGTTCCGACTCGGCCATGGTACGAAGCTGGCCGAGCATCGATTGCATGTAATCCAGCGTATCGGTGCGTCGTGTTGTAAAGACATGACCCATCGGCAATACTCCTGGTATCGCGCGAAGCGTACTTCGCGGAGCTGAATGTTTGCGACTTACAAAACTCTTGGAACGATGCAACCCCTGGTAACATCAAATATATTACAGCTATCTTAAATTGCAACCCATGCGATACATCTTGCAGGAGTTGTACAACTCGCAATAAGGCCGATTTTGCCACCCGCCCCTTGACCGGACGGCAAACGGCAGCCATGTGACGAGCCAATTGAAAATATCTGTCGTGCGCCGCAGCTTGATTTGGGCGCCACTCTGGAAATACGAGCCCTCATGGACGTTGTCGTCGTCGAATCGCCGGCTAAAGCGAAAACAATCAACAAATACCTCGGTCGGAACTACAAGGTTCTGGCTTCCTATGGCCATGTCCGCGATCTTCCGGCCAAGGACGGATCGGTAAAGCCCGACGAAGATTTCGCCATGTCCTGGGCGGTCGACGGTCCTTCGGCCAAGCGGTTGACCGAAATCGCCAATGCGGTGAAAGCCGCCGATGGCCTGATCCTGGCGACCGACCCTGATCGCGAGGGTGAAGCGATCTCCTGGCACGTTCTGGAGGTGCTGAAGCAGAAGCGCGCATTGAAGGACAAGCCTGTCAGCCGCGTCGTCTTCAACGCCATCACCAAGCAGTCGGTGCTGGAGGCCATGGCCAATCCACGCCAGATCGACGCGCCGCTGGTCGATGCCTATCTGGCGCGCCGTGCACTCGACTATCTCGTCGGCTTCACCCTTTCGCCGGTTCTGTGGCGCAAACTGCCCGGGGCTCGCTCGGCAGGCCGCGTGCAGTCTGTGGCGCTTCGTCTGGTCAGCGACCGCGAAGCCGAGATCGAGCGCTTCATCCGCGAGGAATACTGGCAGATCGCCGCCATGCTCGGCACGCCGCGCAACGACAAGTTCGAGGCGCGGCTCACTGCGTTCGAAGGCAAGAAGCTGCAGAAGCTTGATATTTCCTCGCAGGCCCAGGCCGAAGATATCAAGGCGATGCTGGAAGGCGCGAGCTTCAAGGCATTGACGGTCGAAGCCAAGCCGACCAAGCGCAATCCCGGCCCGCCCTTCACCACTTCGACGCTGCAGCAGGCGGCATCGTCGCGCCTCGGCTTTTCGGCGGTGCGCACCATGCAGGTCGCACAGCGTCTCTATGAAGGCATGGATATCGGCGGCGAGACGGCCGGCCTTATCACCTATATGCGAACCGACGGCGTGCAGATGGCGCCTGAGGCGGTGACGCAAGCACGTGAAGCCATCGTCAAGGAATTCGGCGACAAATACCTGCCGGAGAAGCCACGCTTCTATTCCGTCAAGGCCAAGAACGCGCAGGAAGCCCACGAAGCGATCCGCCCGACCGATTTCATGCGCACGCCGAACTCCGTGCGCCAATATCTCGATGCCGACCAGTTCAGGCTGTACGACATGATCTGGAAGCGCGCGATCGCCAGCCAGATGCAGCCGGCCGAGATCGAACGCACGACGGCCGAGATCGAGGCGACCAATGGCAGCCGCATCGCCGCCTTGCGCGCCGTCGGCTCGGTCATCCGCTTCGACGGCTTCATCGCCGCCTATACCGACCAGAAGGACGAGGATTCGGAGGACGAGGAAAACAAGCGTCTGCCGGAAATCCGCGCCGGTGAAGCGCTCGACCGTGATGCCATTCTCGCCACGCAGCATTCGACCGAACCGCCGCCGCGCTATTCGGAAGCCTCGCTGATCAAGAAGATGGAAGAGCTCGGCATCGGCCGTCCTTCCACCTACACGGCGATCCTGAAGACGCTCGAAGACCGCGAATACGTCACCATCGATAAGCGCCGGCTGATCCCGCAATCCAAGGGACGGCTGTTGTCGGCCTTCCTGGAAAGCTTCTTCGAAAAATATGTCGAGTATGATTTCACCGCGGCACTCGAGGAAAAGCTCGACGAGATTTCCGACGGCAAGCTCGCGTGGAAGGACGTGCTGCGCGACTTCTGGAAAGACTTTTCGGCCTCCGTCGACGACATCAAGGAACTGCGCGTCACCGACGTGCTCGACGCGCTGAACGAAGAACTTGCGCCGCTGGTGTTCCCGGCGCGCGAGGACGGTTCCAATCCGCGCATCTGCCCGAAATGCGGCACCGGCAACCTGTCGCTGAAGCTCGGCAAATATGGCGCCTTCGTCGGCTGCTCGAACTATCCCGAATGCGGTTTCACGCGCCAGCTTGGCGACGCCGTCAATGGCGATGGCGAATCTGCCGGCGGTGAAGACGGCAACAGGGTGCTGGGCACAGACCCTTACACATCCGAAGAGATCACGCTGCGCAGCGGCCGCTTCGGCCCGTATATCCAGCGTGGCGAAGGCAAGGAAGCCAAACGTTCCAGCCTACCGAAGGGCTGGACGCCGGCAAGCATCGACCACGAAAAGGCGCTGGCGCTGCTGGCTCTGCCGCGCGATGTCGGAAAACATCCCGAAAGCGGCAAGATGATCTCCGCCGGGCTTGGACGCTACGGCCCCTTCGTGCTTCATGATGGCACCTACGCCAATCTGGAAAGCATCGAGGACGTGTTCTCGATCGGCCTCAACCGCGCCGTTTCGGTGATTGCCGAAAAGCAGTCGAAGGGCAAGGGCGGCCGCAATGGCGGCACACCTGCCGCGCTCAAGGAGCTCGGCGAGCATCCGGACGGCGGCGCAATCACCGTGCGCGACGGTAAATACGGGCCTTACGTCAATTTCGGCAAGATCAACGCGACGCTGCCTAAGGGCAAGGATCCGATGACCGTGACGGTCGAGGACGCCCTGGCATTGATTGCCGAGAAGGAAGCCAAGGGCGGCGGCAAGAAGCCGGTACGGGCCAAGGCCGCAGCGACCAAGAAGGCGCCCGCAAAAAAAGCACCAGCTAAGAAGCCGGCAGCGAAAACAAAGGACTAGCACGCTTTGGCAAGGAAAATCTCCGGACGCAAAGGCGCGATCGGCAAGGACGGGTCCCCTGGCCCGTCTGCATCCGGAGACAAATCCAAGGATTTTCGTCCGACGCGCGACGACATCCTGCGCTACATCGCCAACAATCCTGACAAGAGCGGCAAGCGCGAGATCGCCAAGGCGTTTTCGCTCAAGGGCGAAGACCGCATCTGGCTGAAGGATATGCTGCGCGACCTTCAGGACGAAGGCGCGCTGGAGAAGGACCGCAAGCGGCTGGTTCGCCCCGGCGCCCTGCCCCATGTCGCGGTGCTCGACATTTTCGCGCGCGATGCCGATGGCGGCCTGCTCGGACGCCCGACCGATCAACCGGAAGACGCGCTGCCGACGGTGGTGTCCATCAAGATGTCGCGCGGCAGCGGCCCGACTGCAGGCATCGGCGACCGCGTGCTGGCAAAGACCTTCCCGACCCATGCCGAAACCGGCCCGGCCTACACCGCACGGGTGATGAAGATTTTCGAGAAGCGCAAGGACGCCGTTCTCGGCGTCTTCCGCGTGCTTCAGGACGGAACGTTCCGCATCGAACCGGTCGAGCGCCGGCAGCCGGAATTGACCGTCGAGAAGGAATACCAGAACGGCGCCCAGAACGGCGATCTGGTTGAGGTCGAGCCGCAGCGCGCCACGCGCTACGGGCTGCCGCGTGCAAAGGTTCTGAACGTCGTCGGTTCGCTGACCAGCGAAAAGGCGGTCTCGATGATCGCCATCCACGCGCACGAGATCCCGCATATCTTCCCGTCCGAAGTGCTGGCCGAATCCGAAGCGGTGAAGCCGGCAACGCTTTCAGGCCGCGAGGACTGGCGCGAAGTGCCGCTGATCACCATCGATCCGGCTGATGCCAAGGATCATGACGACGCGGTTTTCGCCGAACCCGACACGGACGAAAGCAACCCCGGCGGTGTCATTGCCATTGTCGCCATCGCCGATGTCGCCGCCTATATCCGCTCCGGCACGGCACTCGATCGCGAAGCCCTGAAGCGCGGCAATTCGGTCTATTTCCCCGACCGCGTCGTGCCGATGCTGCCGGAACGCATCTCCAACGACCTCTGCTCGCTGAAGGAGAAGGTCGACAGGCCTGCACTTGCCGTGCGCATGGTGTTTTCGGCCGAGGGACGCAAGATCCGCCACTCCTTCCACCGCATCATGATGCGGTCAGCCGCCCGCCTCGCCTACAGCCAGGCACAGGCAGCAATTGACGGCGTGACGGACGACACGACCGGTCTGATACTCGAGCCGATCCTGAAGCCGCTGTGGGCCGCCTATGGCGTCTTGAAGCGGGGCCGCGATTCGCGCCAGCCGCTGGAACTGGACCTACCCGAGCGCAAGATTCTGCTGAAGCCCGACGGCACGGTCGACCGGGTCATCGTGCCGGACCGGCTCGACGCCCACAAGCTGATCGAAGAATTCATGATCCAGGCCAATGTCGCGGCCGCCGAGACATTGGAAGCCAAGAAGCAGAGCCTGGTCTATCGCACCCATGATGCGCCCTCATTGGTAAAGCAGGAATCGCTGCGCGAATTCCTGGCCACGCTGGGCCTGTCGCTGGCGCGCGGCGCACAGATGAAACCGGCGCAGTTCAACCAGATACTCGACCAGGTGAGAGGCGCCGAGAACGAGGCGCTGGTCAACGAGGTCGTGTTGCGTTCCCAGAGCCAGGCGCTGTACTCACCTGAAAACCTTGGCCATTTCGGCCTCAATCTGCGGCGCTATGCGCATTTCACCTCGCCGATCCGCCGCTACGCCGACCTTATCGTCCACCGAGCCTTGATTGGCGCGCTGGGGCTCGGCGCCGACGGTATTTCGCGCGGCGAAGAAGAGCGGCTTGAGGATATTTCGGCGCTGATCTCGGCAACCGAGCGCCGCGCCATGGCCGCCGAACGCGACACTGTCGACCGGCTGATTGCCGGCTATCTTTCCGGCCAGATCAACGAAACGTTCGACGCCCGTATCTCCGGCGTCACCAAGGCGGGGCTATTTGTCCAATTGCCGCAGTTCGGCGCAGATGGTTTCATACCGGTGTCATCTTTGGATGGCGACTACTATATCTACGACGAGGCTGCCCGAGCGCTTTTTGGAGATCGCACCGGAAAAGGCTATCAGCTGGCAGACCGGGTTGAAGTTCGCCTCATCGAGGTAGCACCCTTGGCAGGCGCCATGCGCTTCGAAATGCTGACCGACCCGAAACCTTTGCCGGGGTCAAAAAGGTCCTTCCACAAGGCCAAGGCGCAAAGACCGCGGGGCCGCGCATCACAACAGTCGCGCGGACCGGCCCGCAACAGGAGACGTTGATGGAACAGCAGGTTTTCGGTGGGGCGCACCAGGTGGATCGTCCGGCGCGACCGCTCTGGACGGCGATCAAGCGTGGTCTTCTGTGCCGCTGCCCGCATTGCGGGGAAGGCAAGCTGTTCGAATCATTCCTCAAGCCGGTGGACAGATGCGCGCATTGCGGCGAGGAAATGTTTCATCACCGTGCCGACGACCTGCCGGCCTATCTCGTCGTCGTCATTGTCGGCCACATCATCGTCGGCGCCTTCATGGGCGTGGAGGCCACGAGCACGCTTTCAACCTGGCAGCATCTTGCCATCTGGGTGCCTTTGACGATCATCATGGCGCTTGCCCTGCTGCGACCGGTCAAGGGCGCTGTCGTCGGACTGCAATGGGCGCTCTATATGCACGGGTTCGGCGAAGAAGAAGACTACATCGAATCTCACCCCGAGGCCTGAAATTCGACTTCTGGAGCAATGCTCAGTCCTTTGGAATAATTCCGTCTGGCTGCAGATTGTCCTAAAGGGGATTTCATGGACGGAATGACGAAAGCACAAGTGGACAAAGCCGAAGGTCGGGACTTCGCGCTCGGCGCAGGCCCGAAAAGGCCGCGCGACGCCGCGACCCTGATGCTGCTCGACCGAAAGGGCGACGATGTCTTCGTGCTCATGGGCCGGCGTCACGCCAGCCACGCCTTCATGCCGGGAAAATTCGTCTTCCCGGGCGGTCGCACAGACCCGGCCGACAGCCGCATACCCGTGACCGACAGCCTGCACCCCGACGAAGCGGCGAAACTCATTGGCACCGTTGCCAGTGGCAGCGCCACGCGGGCCCGTGCCATCGCGCTGTCAGCCATCCGCGAGACCTATGAAGAAGCGGGTCTGCTTATAGGCCACAAAGCGCCGTTCGCCACCGGCAAGGCTGACTGGCAGGGTTTCGTCGAACATGGCGTGCAGCCCTCCCTCAAGCCGCTGCGCTTCATCGCCCGCGCGATCACACCTCCCGGAAGAGTGCGCCGTTTCGACACGCGCTTCCTCTCCGCCTGGCGCAGCGACGTCGCTGTTGAGTTGCCGGACGGCGGACCGACCAATGAGCTGGAAGAACTCATGTGGCTGCCGCTGCCCGAGGCGCGGCAAGCCGATATTCCAGCCATCACCAAGACAATCCTCGAAGAACTTGAACAGCGATTGGCGCAGGATCCCTTGCTTCGCCCCGGCGGGGCCGTGCCCTTCTATCGCATGATCCGCAAACGCTTCGTCCGCGAAATTCTCTGACAAATTCTAGGCTCCCGCATAAAATGACTGCCAATTCCCAATCGCCGGAAGACGACGTGCCAATGCGCTGGCTGTCGATTTCGGCAGCCATTGCCTCGATCAGCGTTGTCGGCATCGCCATCGGCCTCGGCATGCCGCTTCTCAGCATCATATTGGAAACGCGCGGCCACTCGGCATCCATGATCGGGTTGAATACGGCAATTGCGGGCTTGGCTTCGATTGCGGCTGCGCCCATGGCAACCCCGCTCGCGGTGCGTTTCGGCGTCGTCTGGACGATGCTCGCCATGATCTTTCTCGGCGCGCTGGCCTTCGTTGGCTTCTATTTCGCGCCGGCGTTCTGGATGTGGTTTCCGCTGCGCGTAATCCTGCATCTCGCTCTCACCGTTCTGTTCATCCTCTCCGAATTCTGGATCAGCACATCGGCGCCACCGCACCGGCGCGGACTGGTTCTCGGCATCTATGCGACAGTGCTGTCGCTGGGGTTTGCCGCCGGCCCATGGCTTTTCGCCCAGATGGGCAGCTCAGGATTCCTGCCTTTCGGCACCGTGTTCGTGCTTGTCACCATCGCCGCAATCCCCGTGCTTGCGGCCTGGCGCGAAAGCCCGGCGATCGTTGTCGAAGGCGGCTCGGGCGGCTTCATTCGCTACATCTGGCTGGTGCCGACGGCGACCGCTGCCGTGCTGGTCTTCGGGGCCGTGGAGACCGGCGGCTTTGCGCTGTTTCCGGTCTATGGCAACCGAATCGGCTACTCGGAAGGCGACGCCGCCCTGCTCCTGACCATGATCGGTCTCGGCAATGTACTGATGCAGATACCGCTGGGCATGATTTCCGACCGCATCGGCGACCGCCGCTATCTGCTGCTGATCTGTGCGGCGGTGGGGCTGGCGGGCATGATCCTGCTACCCCATGTGCAGATGAACTGGCATCTGGTGGCGGGCCTGCTGTTTCTCTGGGGCGGGGTCGTCGCAGCACTGTACACAATCGGCCTCGCACATCTCGGCTCGCAGCTTTCCGGCCATGAACTGGCAAATGCAAATGCCGCCTTCGTGCTTTGCTATGGCCTCGGCATGGTGGCCGGACCGCAGGCGATCGGCATCGGCATGGATATGTTCGGCACAAGAGGTTTCGGCTGGACGCTCGCCCTTTTCTTTGCAGCTTACATCGTTCTGGCGGGCACCCGGCTCATAGCCGGCAGCCGGCGGGCTTGACTTTCCGCGCACGTTCTTTATGTGTCGCGCCAAGTTTCCCGCGTCCGGGCTCTTTTGCCGTGGTCAGGCGGCCCGAACTCCAGAAAATTAACGGACGAAAATCATGGCAAAAGCCGCAAACATCAAGATCAAGCTCCTGTCGACCGCCGATACCGGCTTTTTCTACGTGACGAGCAAGAACAGCCGCACGAAGACGGAAAAGCTGTCCTTCCGCAAATACGATCCGGTCGCCAAGAAGCACGTCGAATTCAAGGAAACGAAGATCAAGTAATCTTCGATTCTCCTGCTGGAAAAACGCCGCCTCCGGGCGGCGTTTTCATTTCTGGAAATGGAAAAGAAAAACGGGCCTCTCGGCCCGTTTTTTCATGCTTCATGTGAGAATTAGGGGGCCGGTCGGCGTTCTGACAGCGGTACGAGGAGGCCACTATGTGCCAGTGCCAACCGGCCGACCCCATGGACCCAGGAGATGCGGCGGACCTGAGCATCATGGGGCGTCGGCAGGACAATCCGGCATCTCCTCGCGCCGGTGTCCGTTCTTTCGCTGGAACATTCGCGCAAGACCAATTGAAAATCAACACTTTCTTAACCAATGCTACCGAATCGCTTGGATTAAGGTAAACACCCCTTCTCCTGATTCGCCGCACAACCCGATTTCGCAGCTATGCAGCTTTTGCGACTACCCGGTTGCGCCCCGCCGTCTTGGCCTCATAGAGCGCGACATCAGCCCGCTTCATCAAATCCTCGACCGTATCGGTGCCGCGCCTGAGCGAAGACACACCCACGCTGATGGTCACATTCAGCGTCTGGCCATCCTTGCCGACAGAGAATGGCGTTTGGGCAATCTCGGAACGGATGCGCTCGGCGACCTTTTCGGCGATCGCCCCATCGGTGTCCGGCATGACGACCACGAACTCTTCGCCGCCATAGCGGCAAGCCAGATCGATGCCGCGCACATTCTTGCGCAACCGGCGTGCGAATTCGCGCAGCACATCGTCGCCGCCGTCGTGACCATAGGTGTCGTTGACCGACTTGAACCGGTCCAGATCGGTGATCATCACCGAAATCGGACGACGACGCGCAACGGCGCGGTCGAACAGGGTCTGCAGATGGCTGTCGAGATAACGGCGGTTATGCAGGCCGGTCAGCCCGTCCGTCACCGCCATTTCGATCGTCTGCGTGACGCTGGCGCGCAGATGGTCGTTATAGCGCTTGCGCTTGACCTGCGTGCGCAGGCGGGCAGTCAGTTCCTGCTGGTCTATCGGGCGAATGAGATAGTCGTTCACGCCGAGCTCGAGCCCACGAATGATGCGCTCCTCCTCGCCCTCGTCCGCCAGCAGAATGATCGGCACAAAGCGTGTGCGATCGAGCGAGCGCAATTGCGAGCAAAGCCGTAGCGGATCGAACTCGGCAAAGCCGGTCGAGACGATGATGCACTCGTAGGGCAGTTCGGCCGCCTGGAAAAACCCGGTATGCGGATCGGCTACAACGTCGAGATCGGCCGCCTGCCGCAGCATTTTCTGGATGCGCTCAAAGGAGGACGGACGCTCATCGACCAGAAGCACTTTCGGCGTGACGTCTTCGGACGGCGGACGGCGGCTCAGAAGCTCTTCGATGCCGATGTTGCGCGTGGTCGAGGCACGAAGGCGCAATTCGTCGGTGAGCATCTTCAGGCGCACAAGACTTTTTACCCGCGTCATCAACTGAAGATCATTCACCGGCTTGGTCAGGAAATCGTCGGCTCCCACCTCCAGCCCGCGAATACGGTCGGAAACCTGGTCCAGCGCGGTGACCATCACCACAGGAATATGCGAGGTCGCAGGATCGCCCTTCAGCCGCCGACAGACCTCGAAGCCGTCCATATACGGCATCATCACGTCGAGCAGGACGACATCGACCTTGTCGTTCTGGCAGGTTTCAATGGCGTCCGCACCGTTGGTGGCCGTCAGCACATCGAAATATTCAGCGAGCAGCCGAACCTCGAGCAGCTTCACATTGGCAGGAATGTCGTCGACGACGAGAATACGCGCGGTCATGATGCTTCCTGCCGATGCGAGGGCGACGGAGCAGGCATCATGCGTCACCCAGATATGATTTGATTGTTTCGATGAAGCGCGGAACCGAGATCGGCTTCGAAATGTAGGCTTCGCAACCGCCCTGGCGAATGCGTTCCTCATCGCCCTTCATGGCAAATGCAGTGACGGCAATGACAGGTATGACGTGAAGTTCGTCGTCTTCCTTCAGCCACTTGGTCACCTCGAGGCCGGAGACCTCCGGCAGCTGGATATCCATCAGGATCAGATCAGGCTTATGGGTACGGGCAAGATCAAGCGCTTCCAGGCCGTTGCGCGTGCGCACGGTCTCATAGCCGCTTGCTTCGATCAGGTCGCGGAAGAGCTTCATATTGAGCTCATTGTCCTCGACGATCATAACCTTCTTAGCCATAGATTTCCCGTCCCGACTGCCGATCGCGCCAGCCTATACTTCTTGACGCGCCTTGCCGATGGCACCAAACCCGCGACAACATTAGCGCAAGATCATTGACGAAACGGAAACCGATCCGTCGCGGCGAATTCAAACATCAATCCTATACCAATTTTGATGCGACCGCCCGAAGACTTGCCCGAGCCGATCGTAGCGGCTACTTCCGACAAACGTTTTCGCATCGATGGCTTGAAAGTGACGATGGTCGATAAATTTTCAACGAGCAAGGACGCCGAGGCGATCGCCATCGAGGCACTCGTCTTCGTCGCATCGGACCCTGAACTCCTGCCGCGCTTCCTTGCCTTGACCGGCATCGAAGCATCGGCGATTCGCGAGGCGGCGCGCGAACCGGGTTTCCTGGCGGGCGTGCTGCAATTCATCCTCGCCCACGAACCGACGCTGATGCAGTTTTCGGAAAGCTCCGGCATCCCGCCGGCCAATATCGGAGCAGCACTGAGGCGCCTGCCACTCGGCGACGACAACCACCAGTCTTCGATATGAGCGACGATCCCGAAACCGCACGCCAGATCGCCGAGCTGGCGAAAGACGAGCGCCCGCTTCTGGTACTCGACGTCGATGAGGTGGTTCTGGAATTCGTTCAGCCCTTCATCGGCTTTCTCAGGTCGCGCGGTCTGGATCTGAAAACCGATTCGTTTAGGCTTCACGGCAATGTCTTCGACCGCGATACGAATGAGGCTCTCGCCAACGAACGCGTTTCGACGCTGATCGAAGATTTCTTCTTCGTTCAGGCCGATTGGCAGGTCGCGCCGGCGGGCGCAGTCGAGGCTGTCGCGGCGATAGCCGAGAAAGCGGAAATCGTCATGCTGACGGCGATGCCGCATCAGCACCGGGCGACCCGACGCATGCTTCTGGACCGGCTTGGCTTCCCCTACCCGCTGGTGACCACCGAAACGGCGAAAGGTCCGGCGATTAGGCAGCTGCGCGGTGAACATCCTCGCCCCGTCGCCTTCGTCGACGACATCGCCCGCAATCTCGTTTCCGTGCAAGAGGCGGTTGCCGACGCTCATCTCTTTCACCTCATGGCGCACAAGGGCCTGCGTGCACTTATGCCGCCGTTGCCGGAAGGCATCACCTTCGTAGACGACTGGCACGATGCTGCGCCAAAAATCACTGTTGCTTTGGGTATTTAGGCTCAGAACCTACACCACAAAACGCATCAGCGGCCGGCCTAGCTTGCGCTCTATCATCTGCGAAAAGCCAGCTTTCTCGAAAACCCGGGTCGAACCGACGAAAAGGCCGAGCGAGCGCGAATCCTTCGATTGGTTCATCGGACAGGCCTCGACAAACCGCGCACCGTTCTTGCGTGCAAATTCGACCCCGGCACCGACAAGTCTATGAGTCAGTCCTTTGCCCCGCGCCTTATTGCGGATGAAAAAGCAGGAGATCGCCCAGACGGACGGATCGGCGGCTTCCTCAGGCTCGAGCGGAGCGGAACCTCTGCCCGCATTGTTCCATTCGGGCACATCCGCCCTCGGTCCTATCTGCATCCAGCCCGTCGCGATATCGTCCTCGAACGCCAGCAGGCCGGGCGGCGGACCTGATTCGATGCGCGCCTTGATGAATTCCTTGTTGTGCACCCGGTCGTTTTCCCGGCGCTGCGCCGGCGGCAACCGAAAATGCGTGCACCAGCAGCCGTAGCAGGCGCCTTGCTTGCCGAAGAGATCCTCGAAAGCCGGCCATAGATCGACTGTCAGCGGCTCGATTGTCAGTTTCATCATACATCTCCGCGACCGCAGCCTTGCGAGCTGCAGCTTGCTGCCATAAGATTGCGATGTTCCTCTTATGTTCGCAGTCATGGGCACCTCTGTCAACGATCCAAGCTACGGTTTCTGCCGAGATTGTCTCGCCGTGCAGCGCGGGCTGGCGATGCGTTGTACCGGTTGCGGAAGTCCGCGCCTTATGCGGCATCCGGAACTTTATGCGCTGCATATCGCCCATATCGATTGCGATGCCTTCTATGCGGCGGTGGAAAAGCGCGACAATCCGGATCTGAAGGACAAGCCGGTCATCATCGGCGGCGGCAAGCGCGGCGTCGTCTCGACCGCCTGCTACATCGCGCGCATCAATGGCGTACGTTCGGCGATGCCGATGTTCAAGGCGCTGGAAGCCTGCCCGCAAGCTGTCGTCATCTCGCCCAACATGGAAAAATATGTCCGCGTCGGCCGCGAGGTCCGCGCCATGATGCAGGCGCTGACGCCGCTGGTCGAACCTATCTCCATCGACGAAGCGTTTCTCGATCTTGCCGGCACCGAGCGCCTTCATGGCCTCCCGCCCGCATTGGTGCTGGCGCGGTTCGCGCAGAGCGTCGAAAAGGAAATCGGCATCACCGTTTCGGCCGGTCTTTCCTATTGCAAATTCCTGGCGAAAGTCGCCTCGGACTTCCGCAAGCCGCGCGGCTTTTCGATCATCGGCGAAGCGGAAGCCGTCACGTTTCTCGCCGAGCAGCCGGTAACGCTGATCTGGGGCGTGGGGAAAGCCTTCGCCGCGACGCTGGAAAGCGACGGCATCCGCACCATCGGCCAGATCCAGCGGATGGAGCGCGGGGACCTGATGCGGCGCTACGGCACGATGGGCGACCGGCTCTACCGGCTGTCGCGCGGACAGGATACGCGCCGCGTCGAGCCCGACCATGACGCGAAAAGCGTGTCGGCGGAAACCACCTTCGACACCGACCTCGCCTCCTCCGCCGATCTGGTGCCGATCTTGCGGGCATTGTCTGAAAAGGTTTCCACACGGCTGAAGAAATCCGGCATCGCGGGGCGCACGGTGGTGCTGAAACTGAAGACGCAGGATTTCAAGATCCGCACGCGCAACCGCCAGCTTGGCGATCCGACGCGGCTGGCAGATCGCATCTTCCAGACCGGCATGCAGCTTCTCCAGAAGGAAACCGACGGCACGAAATACAGGCTGCTCGGCATAGGCGTCAGCGACCTCACCGGCGTCGAGAAGGCCGACCCCCCCGACCTCATCGACGTGCAGTCTCGCAAGCGTGCATTGGCCGAAGGCGCCATGGATGCCTTGCGCGACAAGTTCGGGAAGACGGCAGTCGAAACCGGCTACACCTTCGGCAAGGGACGCAGGGCGCATCCGCGCGAGGATGTGGAAGACTGAACCGCAGCGCACCATCGGCGCTGCTCAATAAAAAATCTCTATCCTGTCGGACATCGCCTTCCTCGTTCGTCCTTCGGATGCATCCCCAGGAACAACGGAGGATTTGTCATGAGCATCAACACCGACAGGAAAGAAATCCGCGCCGTCATGGACGCCATCCGTCAGGCGCATTACGACAAGAATGCGGCCCGCGTTATCGCCCAATACGAGCCTGAAGCGCTGATTTTCGATCTAGCGCCGCCGCTCGATCATCGGCCCAATGTCGATGGTCTTTCAGCCTGGTTCGATACCTGGCAAGGGCCGGTCGAGATCGAAGCGCATGATTTCGAGATTACGATCGACGGCGACATCGCCTTCGGCCACGGCTTCTACCGCACCAGCGCCACGACCACGCAAGGCGGCGAAAGGGCTGTCTTCTGGTCACGCGCGACGGTCTGCCTCAAGCGTACCAACGGCGTCTGGAAGATCGCCCACGAGCATACGTCCGTGCCATTCTACATGGATGGAAGCTTTCGCGCGGCAATCGACCTCGAGCCGAAATCCAAGGAGGATGCGGCATGACCACAAGCAAACCCGGTAAGATTGGCATCGAGAACGTGAACCATCCCGGCAACGTCGAGTTTGTCGATGCAGAGATGTATGAGGCTATGAAGCACGCTTTGCTAAAGACGCTGCCAGGCACCACACCGGGGCTGACCGTGGCGGAGGTTCAAAAGCGCGTCGTCGATCATCTGCCGCAGGCGTTATTTCCCGGCGGCGCCAAATCAGGCTGGTGGATGAAGGCAGTCCAGCTCGATTTGGAGGCAAAACGCGTCATCGCGCGGGAGAAAGTCACGCCGCTTCGGCTGCACAAGGCTTGATGCTGTTACCGATGTCGATTGAACCCAAGCCAACGGGATGCTACATATGACCATCTAACTGGTCATGAGAAAATCTATGAGCACCGTCAATCTTGCCGACGCAAAGGCGCATCTCAGCGAACTGATCGGCCGCGTCGCTGAAGGCGACACAGTCCGCATTACGCGGCGCGGCAAGCCGATTGCGCAACTGAGTTCCGTCAAGAAAACGCTGCAACCGATTGATTTGGCCGCACTGAAAAGCATCACGGACCAAATGCCGGCGCAGCGGCAGTCCGCCGGCGAGTTCATGCGCGACGTTCGCGATGGCGACCGGTATTGATGCTCTATATCGACACATCAGTGCTGGTCGCCGCACTGACCAAGGAAGCCAGAACCGATTATGTTCAAAGCTGGCTGAGCCAACAGGATCCGAACGAACTCGCAATCAGTGACTGGGTCATAACGGAATTCTCTTCAGCCCTATCAATCAAGCTTCGTACGGATCAATTATCGGCTGAGCACCGCGCTTCAGCCCTCGCCGCGTTCGTCCAGCTTGTATCCAATTCATTCAACACGCTCCCGATATCCGGGGCTCAGTTTCGCGCGGCTGCGCGTTTTGCTGATCAATATACGCTCGGACTGAGGGCCGGCGACGCCCTGCATCTCGCCGTGGCGGCTGACAACGGTGCAACCGTTGTTACGCTCGACAAGCGATTGGCCGAAGCGGGCCTCCCGCTCGGCCTGAAAACGCAGCTTCTTTAAACAAAAGCCCGCCGGCGCTAAACCAACTCCACCTCGACCACGCCGGGAACGGCGCGCATGGCAGATGCTATCTGCGGCGAGATGCGGTAGCGGTTGGGTAGTTCGACCTCGACTTCGCCCTGCGCGCCATCCTTGATCAGTACGAAACTCACCTGCCCCTCGCCCTTGACGTTGAGCTGGTTGGCAAGGGTTCCGAGCGGCGACGCATCGCGCAGGTAGACGCGTAGCGCCTTCTGGACGCGGCTTGCCTCGTCCTCCAGCGAATGCACGGTCTGGATGCGCAGGTTGATGCCTTCCGGGCGGTCTTCGGCCGCGACCGTGATGACGACAGAACGGCCTGCCTCGAGCAGATCGCGATATTGCGCCAGCCCTTCCGAAAACAGCACTGCTTCATACTGGCCGGTGGTGTCGGAGAAAGCGACGACGCCCATCTTGTTGCCGGTGCGGGTCTTGCGCTCCTGCTTGGACGTGACGGTGCCGGCCAGTCGCCCCGCGGCAGCGCCCCGCTTCACGGCGATGGAAAAGTCGGCCCATGTCTGGGCGCGCATCTTTTCCAGAACCGCCTTGTACTCATCCAGCGGATGCGCAGAGAGATAGAAGCCGACGACCTGGAATTCGCGGTGCAACCGGTCTGCCGGCAGCCAGATATCGGCCGCAGGCAGATGTAGCGTCTGCGCCTGTCCGCCCATTGCACTGCCAAAGATGTCGGACTGGCCCGAGGCGGCATTTTCCTGCGCGCGCTGCGCCATGCCCATCATGCGCTCGACGCCGGCCATAAGGGCTGCCCGGTCATGACCGAAGCAATCGAAGGCGCCGGCCATGATCAGGCTTTCGAAGACGCGTTTTCCGACAATCTTCGGATCGATGCGTTCGCAGAAATCGGCAAGGCTGGCGAACGGCTTTTCCTTGCGCTTGGCGACGATGTGCTCGACGGCGGCATCGCCGACGCCCTTGAGGGCTGCCAGCGCGTAGAAGATGCGGTTTTCGGCAACCTCGAAATCGCGGAACGAGGTCATCACCGAGGGCGCAACCACGTCGATACCGAGGCGCAGCGCATCCTGTCGGAAGTCGGCGAGCTTGTCGGTGTTGGACATATCCAGCGTCATCGACGCGGCAAGGAACTCGACCGGGTAATGCGCCTTCAGATAGGCGGTCTGATAGGACACCACCGCATAGGCAGCGGCGTGCGACTTGTTGAAGCCGTAGTCGGCAAACTTGGCCAGAAGGTCGAAGATGAAATCGGCCTGCGGCTTGCTCACGCCCTTTTCCACCGCACCGGTAACGAAGCGCTCGCGCTGCTTGTCCATCTCGGCGCGGATCTTCTTGCCCATGGCGCGGCGCAGAAGATCTGCTTCGCCGAGCGAGTAGCCGGCCAATTCCTGCGCGATCTGCATCACCTGTTCCTGGTAGACGATGACGCCTTGGGTCTCCTTGACCAGGTGATCGATCTTGGGATGGATCGAGGCGATCTCCTCCTCGCCATGCTTGCGCGCATTGTAGGTCGGGATGTTCTCCATCGGGCCCGGCCGGTAGAGCGCGACCAGCGCGATGATATCCTCGATGCGGTCGGGCTTCATGCCGATCAGCGCCTTGCGCATGCCGGCACTTTCAACCTGGAACACGCCGACAACCTCGCCGCGCGACAGCATCGCATAGGTCTTCTCGTCATCGAGCGGAATGCGCGCCAGATCGACCTCGATGCCTCGACGGCGGATGAGCCGCACCGCGGTCTCCAGCACCGTCAGCGTCTTCAGGCCAAGGAAGTCGAACTTCACCAGCCCGGCCTCTTCGACCATCTTCATGTTGAACTGCGTGACCGGCATGTCGGAGCGTGGGTCGCGATACATCGGCACCAGTTCCGACAGCGGACGGTCGCCGATGACGATGCCGGCAGCGTGCGTCGAGGCGTGGCGGTAAAGCCCTTCCAGCTTCTGCGCCATGTCGAGCAGCGTCTGGACGATCGGCTCCTTCTCGGTCTCCTCGGCAAATCGCGGCTCGTTGGCGATGGCGTCGGCAAGTTTAACCGGATTTGCCGGGTTCTGCGGCACCATCTTACAGAGGCGGTCAACCTGACCGTAGGGCATCTGCAGCACGCGCCCGACGTCGCGCAGCACGGCGCGCGCCTGCAGCGTTCCAAAGGTGATGATCTGGCCGACCTGGTCGCGGCCATAACGGCCCTGGACGTAGCGGATCACCTCTTCACGCCGGTCCTGGCAGAAATCGATGTCGAAGTCGGGCATCGAGACGCGGTCGGGGTTGAGGAAGCGCTCGAACAGCAGCGAAAAACGCAGCGGATCGATGTCGGTGATGGTCAGGGCATAGGCAACCAGCGAGCCCGCGCCCGAACCACGGCCCGGGCCGACCGGAATGCCTTGGGCCTTCGCCCATTTGATGAAGTCCGAGACGATCAGGAAGTAGCCGGGAAACTTCATCCGTTCGATGATGCCGAGCTCGAATTCCAGCCGCTCGCTGTACTGCTCGACCGTGAAGCCTTCGGTCAGTCCGGCGGTTTCAAAACGCTGCTGCAAGCCCTCCCGGGCCTGCCTGCGCAATTCGTCGGCCTCGGCCTTGAGCGCCTCAGTCGGATCGGCTTCGTCACCACCGGTGAAGCGCGGCAGGATCGGATTGCGCTTCTTCGGGTAGTAGGAACAGCGCTGCGCGATCTCGATTGTGTTGTCGAGCGCTTCAGGAATGTCTGCAAAAAGCGCCGACATCTCCTTCTGACTCTTCAGATAATTGTCGGGCGACAGACGGCGACGCTCGTCGGACGCAACGACCGAGCCTTCGGCGATGGCAATCAGCGCGTCATGGGCTTCGTAGTCGTCGCGGGATTGGAAGAACGCCTCATTGGTGGCGACCAGCGGCAGGCGATGGCGATAGGCAAGATCGATGGTTGCGGCTTCGAGGTTCCGGTCATAGCCGCCGAGACGCTGCAGTTCGACATAGAGCCGATCACCGAACAGCGCCTTCAGCGCCAGCAGCCTTGTCTCGGCCAGTTCCGTGTGGCCGGATTTCAGCGCGGTGCCGACAGGCCCCAGCGGCCCGCCGGTAAGGCAGATCAGCCCCGGCGAGAACTCCTCCAGCCACTCCGTGGTGACCTGCACCGCTTCGCCTGGCGGCGTTTCGAGATAGGAGCGGCTGACAAGGCGAACGAGATTGGCGTAGCCCTCTTCGGTCGCGGCGATCAGCACGATCGGGTGCAGATCTGCCCCCTGGCGGCGATTGCCGCCGCGCGAGGAATCATTGACCTCACCAGTGAAGGACAGGCTTGTCTGACAGCCGACCAGCGGCTGCACGCCCTCCTTGGTGGTCTTTTGCGCGAATTCGAGCGCACCGAACAGGTTGTTGGTGTCGGTGATGGCGATGGCCGGCGCGCTGTCCTTGACGGCGTGGCCGACGATCTTGCCGACCTGCAACGCGCCTTCCAGCAGCGAATAGGCGGAATGCACACGCAGATGGATGAAGTTGCGCTGGACAGGCTGGGCCTTCACCCGCGCATTTTGCATGCTGCGCAGGATGGGGTCGCGCGGAGGCCTGTCGCTCGCCATATCTTACGCCTTTGCTACTCGACTCAGGTATCTATTTTGGTCATGGAGCGCCGTGGGTCTAGTGCGAAATCACATTGAACACAGAAGCCTGCATTCATTTCGGCGTTACGGAATGGGTCCCGGATAGCCTTCGCTTCGCTACGGCTTCCGGGATGACGCACGGAGGATTTCCGCAGTCTTACCAGCCCATGCCCCCGTAGAGTTCACGCCAATCCGGGTTCATCTTCTCGATCAGTTCGATCTTCCACGATCGACGCCATCTCTTGATCCGCTTTTCGGCAATGATCGCTTCACCGATGTCCAGATATTCCTGATACCAGACCAGCCGTATTGCTCCGTATCGAGCAGTGAAGCCCTTTGTCATGCGTTGCTTGTGTTCCCATACGCGCCGGCCCAGATCGGCGGTCACGCCGTATACAACGTTCCGTCTCGTTTCGAAGCCAGGATGTAAACGAACCCGCTCATGGCTATGATGACACTCCGGAAAAGCGAATACCGACGTCATCCCGGAAGCCGTAGCGAAGCGAAGGCTATCCGGGACCCATTCCGGACCATAGCCTCCGTAAAATCATGCCGTAAAGCGCGCGGTCGGCTCCAGCAACGCGCCGATCAGCTGACGCAATTCCGCAGGTCGCCCGGCAATTCGCGCAGCACCAGCGTCTTCCAGTTCCTTGCGATCGCCATAGCCCCAAAGCACGCCGACGGTCTCGATGCCGTTCAGCTTGGCGCCGACCACATCATGCGAACGATCGCCGATCATGGCGGCTCGTGTGGCATCGATCGGCTCGGTTGCGAGGATATGGGCGATCAGGTCGCCCTTCACGGAATTTCGGCCATCCAGCTCAGAGCCGTGCACGACGTTGAAATAGCGGCGAAGATCGAAGTGGTCGATGATCTCGCCGGCATAGGTTTTCAGTTTCGAAGTCGCGACCGACAGGAAGTAGCCATCGGCAACCAGTTCGGCCAGCGCCTCGGGAATGCCGTCGATCAGGATGTTCTCGAATTTACCGACATCCGAATAGCGCTCGCGGTAAAGCCGCACGCCCTCGTCGATCAAAGCCGGGTCGTCGGTTTCGAGCAGGATGCCAAACGCCGACTTGATCGGCGGACCGATGCACCAGCGCAGGTCGTCGGCGGCAGGTGCGATGCGGCCGAGCTTTTCGACCGCATATTGCAGCGATTTGGTAATGCCGACGAAGGGGTCCGTCAGCGTGCCGTCAAGATCGAACAGAACGGCCTGCCGCCGCGCGGACACATCCATTCAGGCAAACTCCATGATCACGGCATCGACGGCGAGGCTGTCGCCGGCCTTGGCATTGATCTTCTCGACCGTCAGGTCGCGGTCGGCGCGCAGCACGTTTTCCATCTTCATCGCCTCGACCACGGCCAATGTCTCCCCGGCCTTGACCTCTTGGCCCTCGGCGACGGCAATCGAAACCACCAGTCCGGGCATCGGGCATAGCAGCAGATTGGAGGTATCGGGCGCAATTTTCACCGGCATAAGGCGGTCGAGTTCTGCGGTGCGCGGCAGCATGGCGCGCGCCGTCACCGACATGCCTTTCCAGGCGATGCGGATGCCGTTCGGCACAGGCCTGATCTGCGCCGCAATGCTGCGTCCACCGACAGCTCCCTGCCAGACGGCCTCGCCCGGGCGCCAGTCGGAAATAACCGTCATCGGTTTGCCGCCGGCAACTAGCAGGTCGACCTCGATCGGAATCGAAACCATCCCCTCGCCGACCGCGACCGGGATATAATCGTCGCCGATGCGCACGACCCAATCCGGCTTCAGCACGCCCGAATGCGGGGCCAGCCGCCCGGTCAGGCGATCGAGGCGGTCGCGCCGCAGGAGCTCGACCACAGTGGCAATCGCGGCCAGAACCGACTTCTCCTCCGCGTTCGGCGTGATCGGCGCAAAGCCATCAGGATATTCCTCGGCAATGAAACCCGTCGAAAGCCGGCCTTCGCGCCAGCGCGGATGCTGCATCAGGGCCGCCAGAAACGGAATGTTGTGCTCGATGCCGTCGACCACGAACATATCCAGCGCCTCGGACATCGCATCGATCGCTTCGAGCCGCGTCGGTGCCCACGTGCAGAGCTTTGCGATCATCGGATCGTAGAACATCGAGATTTCCGAACCTTCGGTCACACCGGTATCGTTGCGGATGACGATGTCGCCGAATTTTCCTTCCTCGGGCGGCCGGTAGCTGGTCAACCGGCCAATGGAGGGCAGAAAATTGCGATACGGATCCTCGGCATAGAGCCGGCTCTCGACAGCCCAGCCGTTCAGCTTCACATCGGCCTG
Source organism: Mesorhizobium sp. DCY119 (assembly GCF_003590645.1). Lineage (NCBI taxonomy): Bacteria > Pseudomonadati > Pseudomonadota > Alphaproteobacteria > Hyphomicrobiales > Phyllobacteriaceae > Mesorhizobium > Mesorhizobium sp. DCY119. The sequence continues at coordinate 3,034,770 of NZ_CP031834.1, forward strand.
GCTGATCGCCAGTTTTTCACCGGCGGAAACACGGATCATCTGCTCGACCAGATCGATGCCGGTGATGAGCTCCGTTACAGGATGCTCGACCTGCAAACGTGTATTCATTTCAAGGAAGTAGAAGTTTTTCTGGCTGTCGACGATGAACTCGACGGTGCCGGCGCTCTGATAGTCCACCGCTTTGGCCAAGGCCACGGACTGCTCGCCCATGGCCTTGCGTGTCTTCTCGTCAAGGAATGGCGAAGGCGCTTCTTCCGCGACCTTCTGGTTGCGGCGCTGGATCGAGCATTCGCGCTCGCCGAGATAGATGGCGTTGCCGTGACCGTCGGCCAGGACCTGGATTTCGATGTGGCGCGGATCGACGACGAATTTCTCGATGAAAACGCGGTCGTCACCGAAAGAGCTTTTCGCCTCCGAGCGAGCGCGGTCGAAGCCGTCGCGCACTTCGGCCTCAGACCACGCGATGCGCATGCCCTTGCCGCCGCCGCCGGCTGACGCCTTGATCATCACGGGATAGCCGATTTCGCCGGCGATCTTTTCGGCATGATCGACGTCCTCGATAACGCCGAGATAGCCCGGAACTGTCGAGACCTTCGCCGCATTGGCGAATTTCTTCGATTCGATCTTGTCCCCCATGGCCTTGATCGCCTTGGGCTTGGGGCCGATGAAGACGATGCCTTCCTTTTCCAGCGCCTCGCAGAATGAAGCCCGCTCTGACAGGAAGCCATAGCCCGGATGCACGGCCTCCGCCCCGGTCTGCTTGCAGGCTTCGATGATCTTCTCGGCCACCAGATAGCTTTGTGCGGCCGCCGCCGGGCCGATATGCACCGCCTCATCCGCCATTTCGACATGAACCGCATCGCGGTCGGCGTCTGAATAGACGGCAACCGTTGCGATACCCATCCTGCGGGCTGTCTTGATGACGCGGCAGGCGATCTCGCCACGATTGGCGATCAGGATTTTCTTGAACATGGACGAATGGTTCCTCCGGTGGCGGGGATCGTTTTATGGACTATCCCGCCGCGCCTCAAGTGCCGGATTCACAAACCCGCTTTGCGCGAGAAATTGCCACTCTCAAAAATGCTTGTCGCGCTCGAAAGGTCCGAAGCGCACGCCTGAGGTGACCAGATAGGCCGCTGTCCAACCCATGACGAGAAGGCCGGTTATGCCTTCCATGGCGGAAAGCAGCCGCCACTCTTTCAACGGAGTCACGTCGTTGAAGCCGACGGTGGCGAATGTCGAGGCAGAGAAATAAAACGCGGTCTCGAAATCCGGCAGCGCGCCGACCGCCAGCATCCCGGCAGCCCAAATCGCAAGCTCGATGCAAACCAGAACGAACAACCCCAGTGCAAGCGCCCCCATCGCCAGAGCCTTTTCGCCCTGCTTGCCGTCGATCAGAGGATGCGACAGCAGAAAGGAGACAATATGCGTAAGGACGATCAATCCGGCCACATGCACCAGGAAAGTCAGCACGTCGAAGATCATGGCGAGGAGAAGATTTGCGATCATGCTGCGAACTAAAGGCGCAGATGGTGGCCCGGCTATGGCAAAACGCGGACATTTCGCCTAGTCAGTCTGACAAGCACCGACCCAACCATTGAGACAGATCTACGCAGAAGGAATTGCCTGATGAAGACCCGCGCCGCAGTCGCCGTTGGAGCCGGAAAGCCGCTTGAAATCATGGAAGTCGACCTCGAAGGTCCGCGCGAAGGCGAGGTCCTGGTCGAAATCAAGGCGACCGGCATCTGCCACACCGACGAGTTCACGCTTTCGGGTGCCGACCCGGAAGGCATTTTTCCGGCGATTCTCGGCCATGAGGGTGCCGGCGTCGTCGTCGATGTCGGCAAGGGCGTCACGTCGCTGAAGAAAGGTGACCACGTCATCCCGCTCTACACACCCGAATGCCGCCAGTGCCCGTCCTGCCTGTCGCGCAAGACCAATCTCTGCACCGCGATCCGCTCGACGCAAGGCCAGGGCCTGATGCCCGACGGTTCCAGCCGCTTCTCCATCGGCAAGGACAAGATCTTCCACTATATGGGCTGCTCGACCTTCTCGAACTTCACGGTTCTGCCCGAGATCGCGCTGGCCAAGGTCAACCCGGACGCGCCGTTCGACAAGATCTGCTACATCGGCTGCGGCGTCACCACCGGCATCGGCGCGGTCATCAACACGGCCAAGGTCGAGATCGGCGCGACGGCGGTCGTGTTCGGCCTTGGCGGCATCGGCCTCAACGTGCTTCAGGGCCTGAGGATGGCCGGCGCCGACATGATCATCGGCGTCGACATCAACAACGACCGCAAGGCATGGGGCGAGAAGTTCGGCATGACGCATTTCGTCAATCCGAAGGAGATCGACGGCGACATCGTGCCTTACCTCGTCAACATGACCAAGCGCGGTGCCGACCAGATCGGTGGGGCGGACTACACCTTCGACTGCACCGGCAATGTGAAGGTCATGCGCCAAGCCCTTGAAGCGGCTCACCGCGGCTGGGGCGAGAGCATCGTCATCGGCGTTGCAGGTGCGGGCCAGGAAATCTCGACGCGGCCGTTCCAGTTGGTCACCGGCCGCACCTGGAAAGGCACTGCCTTCGGCGGCGCGCGCGGCCGCACCGACGTGCCGAAGATCGTCGACTGGTATATGGAAGGCAAGATCCAGATCGACCCGATGATCACCCACACCATGCCGCTCGAAGACATCAACAAGGGTTTCGACCTGATGCATAAGGGCGAGAGCATCCGAAGCGTGGTGATCTACTAAGCCAGGGAAAGCGCATGCCGGACCCGATCATCTACGTCGACGCTGATGCCTGCCCGGTGAAGGCGGAGGCCGAGAAGGTCGCGGACCGGCTCGGGCTGGTGGTGGTTTTTGTCTCGAACGGGGGCTTGCGCCCTTCCCGCGACCCGATGATCCGCCACGTCGTCGTTTCGAAAAGCGCCGACGCGGCGGACGACTGGATCGTCGAGAATTCAAAACCCAACGACATCGTCGTGACGGCCGACATTCCGTTGGCCGCACGCACCGTAGCGCTGGGTGCGCATGTTCTGGGCATGACCGGAAAGCCCTTCACGCACGAGACGATTGGCATGGCGGTCGCCATGCGCGACCTGAAGCAGCATCTGCGCGAGACGGGTGAAAGCAAGGGCTACAATGCCGGCTTCACGCCGCAGGACCGTTCGCGCTTTCTCGGCGCGCTCGACCAGACGGCACGAAAGGCAAAGGCATTTGCCGAAAGTGCCGCGAAGGATGCGGCCGGATGAACATACTGAGCGTCCGCCATTTTCCGTTCTATGCCGGCGTAGTCCTGGGGCTGGCGGCATTCGCTTTGGCATTGCTGCTGAAGCAGCCGCTTGCCTATGCGATCGGCGCGAATGTCTTCTTCGTCATCTATATCGCTCTCATGCTGAGGCAGATGCCGTCGTTCAGTGCCGACTATCTCAGCCGGCGCGCGCAGGACGCCGACGAGCCTATCGGCATCATCTTCCTCGCCACAGCCGTTATCATCTGCGTCGCGGTGGGCTCGCTGTTCCTGCTGATGAACGCCAAGGACGCGCCGCATCCGATCGGGCTCGCCTTTTCGATGCTGTCGCTGCCGCTCGGCTGGTTCACCATTCATACGATGGCCGCCTTGCACTACGCGCATCTTTACTGGAAAGGCGACAGCACATCCGACAAGCGCAACCGCAAGCCGGTGGGCGGCCTGATTTTTCCGGGCACCGAACGGCCGGTGGGATGGGATTTCCTCTATTATTCGGTCGTCATCGGCATGACGGCGCAAACCGCCGATACCAACATCAACACCACCACAATGCGCATTGCGACGATGGTTCACTCCGTCCTGTCGTTCTTCTTCAACACGGTGATCGTGGCGGCGGCAGTCAATCTCGTGGTTTCACTGGCGGGTTGATCGTCGCGGTTGTGACCACAGATGAAAAATGATATCATCGTGATATCATTTTCAAAGGAATTCCCATGGGCAGCATGGTTATCAGGAACATTCCCGACGACGTCGTCGAGAGCTTCAAGGCTCGCGCCAAAGCCAATGGGCTATCGGCCGAGCAACTGGCGCGCGACGTCATAACGCGCGAAGCCGGGATGACACGGGAAGAGGCATGGGCAACGATCGATTCCATCCGCGCGAAAAGCAAGCCTGTCGATCTGAACACGGCGCTGAAGATCATGGAGGAAGCCCGCCTCGATCGGGACGGGCCAGATAATGATCATTGACGCAAGCGTTGCGGTTCCATGGCTTGTCGAGACACCATTTTCAGAGACGGCAAAACGACTTCGTTCAGCTGAATGCGCCGCCCCCGATCTGCTGTTGATGGAAACGACAAATGCCCTGCTCAAATATCATCGCATCGGCCAGATCTCGTTGGACGGCATTCTTGCAGGCGCCCAGGCGCTGAAGGTTGCGGTTTCGAAATTTGTGCCCGACAACCAGTTGCTGCCCAGTGCGACAAAGATCGCAGCCGACAATACGCACAAGATTTACGATTGCATGTATCTTGCTCTCGCGCTTGAACGTAACCAACCGCTGGCTACTGCGGACAAGCGTCTCGCAGCCATCGCCAAATCCCTTTCAATCAAAACATTGCTGATCGAGCCCATTTCATGAAAACCATCTCCACCGCGAAATCTCATGGCGGCGTCCAGGGCGTCTATTCCCATGCATCTGACGCTTGCGCCTGCGATATGACCTTCGCTATCTTCGTGCCGCCGCAGGCCAAGGATGGCCCTTGCCCGGTTGTCTGGTATCTGTCGGGCCTGACCTGCACGCACCAGAACGTCATGGACAAGGGCGAATACCGCCGGCTGGCCGCCGAGCTCGGCCTGATCATCGTCTGCCCGGACACCAGCCCGCGCGGCGAGAATGTTCCCGACGAAAAGGACAATTGGCAATTCGGCGGCGGTGCCGGCTTCTACCTCGACGCCACGCAGGAGCCCTTCGCCACGAACTACCGCATGTATTCCTATGTCGCTGAGGAACTGCCGGCGCTAATCGCCAAGGAGTTTCCAGCGGACATGAACCGGCAGGCGATCTTCGGCCATTCCATGGGCGGCCACGGCGCGCTGACGATTGCCTTGAAACATCCAGACCGCTTCAAAAGCTGTTCGGCTTTCGCGCCGATCGCGCACCCGATGACGGCCGGCTGGTCGAAACCCGCTTTTGAGAAATATCTCGGCGCCGACGAGGCGTCATGGCGCGCCTATGACACGGTCGCGCTGATAGAGGACGGCAAGCGTTTTCCCGAGTTCCTTGTCGACCAAGGCAAGGCAGACGGCTTCCTTGATGACGGCTTGCGTCCGTGGCTTCTGGATGAGGCATGCAAGGCGGCCGGCATTCCGCTCACCTTGCGCATGCAGGATGGCTACGACCACTCCTATTTCTTCATCTCGACCTTCATGGACGACCATCTTCGCTGGCATGCCGAAAGACTTGCGAAGTAACTTCCCTGTCGCGCGAATGTCATTCGTGCGCTGAAACCTGTGAATGTTCCCTCCCGTTTCTTGGCAGTAGTATCTGCCAATTGCAGCGCGGCAATTATCGCGCTGCGGGGAGGATCAGAAGATGGACAACGCGGCAGTCGGCGAGATGCAATCCAGCATCAAGCCTGCAAAGGATGACAGGCTCGTCTATCGGCAATCCGCCTGGACGCGACTGACGCATTGGATATGGGCGCTGGCGCTTTTCTTCCTGCTGCTTACCGGCTTGCAGATATTCAACGCACATCCGTCGCTCTATATCGGCAAGCAGTCCGGTTTCGGCTTCGACAATTCGGTACTAGGCTTCAGCGCCGAAAACACGCCTGACGGACCTAAGGGCTACACCGATATCTTCGGCCACCGCTTCGATACCACCGGTGTTCTGGGCCTCTCCGGCGGACCCGACGACCTGCAGGCCCGCGCCTTTCCGGCATGGGCGACGATTCCTTCGCATCAGGATCTGGCGACTGGCCGTGTTATCCATTTCTTCTTCGCCTGGCTGCTCTCCGGCACCCTGCTCGTCTGGCTGGTCGCCAGCCTCATCAACGGACATCTGCGCCGCGATCTCGCACCGCGTGTCGCGGACTTGAAGCGCCTGCCCGGCGACATCGCGGACCACGCCAAGCTGAAATTTCATCATAGCCGCGACTACAACACGTTGCAGAAGCTGGCCTATGGCGGCGTGCTCTTTATCCTTCTGCCGCTGATGATCCTGACTGGTCTTGCCATGTCGCCGAGCATGAATGCGGCAATACCGTTCCTCGCGGACATCTTCGGCGGCAGGCAGACGGCGCGAACCATCCATTTCACGATCATGCTGCTCCTGGTCGCCTTCTTCATCATTCACATGCTGATGATCCTTGCCGCCGGCCCGCTGAGCGAGCTGCGTTCGATCATAACCGGATGGTACCGCACCGATCCGCCCAAATCCGGCGACGAGCCCTCGACACGGAGCGACCGGCCATGAAACGGTTTCAGATAAGCCGCCGCAGCTTTCTTACCTCTGCGGCACTGGGCGCCTCCGGCCTCGCGCTTTCGGGTTGCGACGCGTTCGATTCGTTGTCTTCGACGGACAGTCAGGTTCGAGGTGTTCTGGAAGGTGCAAACAACCTCACCTACAGGGTTCAGCGCCTGCTTGCCGGTCGCGATTCGCTTGCGCAGGAATTCACTGAGGCCGATATCCGCCAGCCGCAGCGTCCCAACGGCGTGACCGCGCCTGATGACGACGACTATCTCGTACTCCAAAGCAAGGATTTTGCCGACTGGCGGCTTGAGGTTTCGGGTCTGGTCGAAAAGCCGTTGTCGCTATCGCGCGAACAGCTGATTGCCATGCCGTCGCGTACGCAGATCACCCGCCATGACTGCGTCGAAGGCTGGAGCTGCATCGCCAAATGGACCGGCACACCGCTTTCTCTGGTGTTGGACGAAGCGAAGGTCAAGCCGCAGGCCCGCTATGCTGTTTTCCATTGCATGGACACGATCGAGAGAGGGCTTTCGGGCGGCATAAAATACTACGGCTCCATCGACCTGATCGACGCCCGCCATCCGCAGACCATTCTAGCCTATGGCCTCAACGATAAGCCATTGCCGGTCGAAAATGGCGCTCCTCTCAGGGTGCGCGTCGAGCGCCAGCTTGGCTACAAGATGCCGAAATATGTCCGCAAAATCGAGTTGGTCGGCAGCTTCACCCAGATGGGTGACGGCAAGGGCGGCTATTGGGAAGACCGCGGCTACGATTGGTACGGCGGTATCTGAAAAACGACGCGATTCCCCGACCGACCGTCGAACTTTGAGTCTAAGAATTACCCTTAAATACAAGACTTTACACGATATTGGTGCAAAGCGCCTTGCTATGCCGGTGTCGGTCCGCCATGTTTAGGGCACCTGCTTCCATGTCGGAAACAGGATAGTCCGCACATCACAGGAGGTGAATCGGGTGTCCGACACCACGAATATTTACGAAGAAACGCCGGATCTCGATACGATCGGCGGCCGACTGTCCCGAGCCCGCGAGGCCAGCGGCATGAGCGTCAAGCAACTGGCATGGCGGCTTGGCGTCAAGATGTCGACGATAAACGCCTGGGAGAGCGACCGTTCGCAACCCGGCGCGCACCGCCTGAACATGGTATCGGGCATTCTCAATGTCAGCCTGTCCTGGGTCCTGCACGGCGTCGGCACCGGGCCGATCGAGCCGGAAGACGACAGCGACATGATCGAAACCGTTGGCGCCCAACTGGATCGTCTCAAGCTCTTGCATGCCGAAACCGGCAGCCTGATCGTCCGCCTTCAGAACGATATGGACCGTCTCGCCGCCGCGAGCTGACGGGCTTTTCCGTCCGCGCTTTGTCGTCGCCTCGATAATCAGCCTCATGGCCGCACGCTATTTCTGCCGCGCAATAACAAAGCTGTGCGTATGTCGCATGGGGCGTGACAATGCGTCGGTCATGAGCTAGCTATGCTGCGTCGAGGATCCGGTGTTTTCCGGATTCTACCTGTTTGCGGGAGAGAGCAGCGTTTGCTGCCGCCGAAGGGGAAATCGCCCGAAATCTCTCAGGCAAAAGAACCGTAGATGGGAAAGACACTCTGGAAAGTCGGGACTAATCCTCCCGCGCCGAAGGTGTAAGCGTCGCCGACAGAGTTCCGGTTGCGCGAGTCTCTCAGGCTTCAGACAGAGGGGCACGGAATGGCCGCCGTAGCGGCCGCTTGCGTGCGACTCTGGAGATGTCATGACGGGCACCGACGCCAAGAAACTACCCCTCGAAGACCTGCATATTGCAGCTGGTGCGCGCTTTGGCGCGTTTGCCGGTTGGTCAATGCCGTTGACCTATCCGGCCGGCGTCATGGCAGAGCATCTTCACACCCGCGACCATGCCGGGCTGTTCGACATTTCGCATATGCGCCTGTTCGAAGTCGCCGGCCCCGGTGCGGCCGCGCTGCTTGCCAAGGCATGTCCGCTCGACGCAGCGGCACTTTCGGAGCGCCAGTCGAAATACACCTTCTTCCTCAACGAGCAGGCCGGTATCATCGACGATCTGATCGTCACGAGGCTTGGACCCGAGCGCTTCATGGTCGTCGCCAATGCCGGCAACGCGGCAGTGGATGAGGCGCATCTGCGCGCGCTGGCCAAGGATTTCGACTGCAGGATCGATGCACTGGACCGCGTCTTCCTCGCCATCCAGGGCCCGGAAGCCTGGGCAGCTTTGGCTCGCGCCGGCATCGAGACCGGCGAACTTCTGTTCATGCATGGCTTCGAGCCGAAAAAAGACTGGTTCATGAGCCGGTCGGGCTATACCGGCGAGGACGGTTTCGAGATCGGCCTGCCGGAGACAGATGCGCGAAAGCTTCTTGAGGCCCTGCTCTCCGATGAGCGGGTGATGTGGATCGGCCTCGCCGCCCGCGACAGCCTGCGGCTTGAAGCCGGTCTTTGCCTTCATGGCCAGGACATCACGCCGGACATTGATCCGGCGAGCGCCGGCCTGATGTGGGCGATTTCCAAGGATTTGCGCGCCAGCGGGCAGTTCATAGGCGCTGACGCATTGCGCGCCATCCTCGCAAAAGGCCCGACCGAAAAGCGCGTTGGCCTGAAGCCACAAGGCCGCCAGCCGGTTCGCGCCGGCGCATCACTTTTCGACGAAGCGGGAAACCCCGCCGGGCGGGTCACCTCGGGTGGCTTCGGCCCCTCGGCCGGTTCGCCGGTGGCCATGGGCTACGTCTCGGTGCCGCTCGCAAGCAGCGGATCGAAAATCTTTGCCGATGTCCGGGGCACGAAAATTCCCGTCGACATCTCTTCTCTCCCCTTCACGCAGCATCGCTACCGCAAAGGATAATCTTCTCATGGCAACGACCTATTTCACCGACGATCACGAGTGGCTCCGCGTCGAGGGCGGCATCGCCACCGTCGGCATCACTGACTATGCGCAGGAACAGCTTGGCGATCTGGTTTTCGTCGAACTGCCCGAAGCCGGGCGCAAGCTTGCCAAGGGCGACGTCGCCGTTGTCGTCGAATCCGTCAAGGCGGCATCCGACGTCTACGCTCCCGTCGACGGCGAGATCGTTGAGTCCAACGGCGCGCTGGCTTCCGATCCGGCGCTGGTCAATTCGGCCGCAACCGGCGATGGCTGGCTGTGGAAGATGAAGCTTTCCGACGAAGGCCAGCTTGCCAGCCTGCTCGATGAAGCCGGCTACAAAGCGCTCATAGGTTAAGGCACAGGTGATACGATGACTGCCGCTCCCTACCCTTTCGCCACCCGTCATATCGGCCCCAGCACCACTGACACGCGCGCCATGCTCGCTGTACTCGGCGTACCTTCTATCGAGACGCTGATTTCGCAGGCCGTGCCGAAATCGATCCGACTCGAGCGCCCGCTCGATCTGCCCGCACCCGCCAGCGAGGCCGAGGCGCTTGTCGAGCTCGCGGAAATAATGTCTAAGAACGTCGTGCTGAAAAGCTTCATCGGCGCCGGTTATCATGGCTGCCGCGTGCCGCCGGTGATCCAGCGCAACCTGTTCGAAAACCCCGCCTGGTACACGGCCTATACGCCCTACCAGTCGGAAATCAGCCAGGGCCGACTCGAACTCCTGTTCCACTTCCAGACGCTGGTGACGGAATTGACCGGCCTGCCGGTCGCCTCCGCCTCCCTGCTGGACGAAGCGACCGCGGTCGCCGAAGCCGTCGGCATCGCCTATCGCCACCACCGCGAGAAGCGCCATCGTGTGGCTTTCGCTGGCGCACCTCACCCGCAGACGCTCGATGTCGTCACGACCCGCGCCGAGCCGCTCGGCATCGAAGTGGACGGCGAAACGATCGATGAGGACACTGCTGCCCTCGTCGTCTCCTGGCCCGATACGCTCGGTGTCTATGGCAATCATGCCGATGCGATCGCCAGGGCAAAGGCTGCCGGCGCAATCGTCATTTTCGTGGCCGACCCGCTGGCGCTGACCATTGCGGAAACGCCGGCCAGTCTCGGCGCGGACATTGCCGTTGGGCCTATGCAGCGCTTCGGCGTGCCGATGGGCTTTGGCGGACCGCACGCCGCCTATTGCGCCGTTTCAGACAAGCTCACGCGCCTCATGCCCGGTCGCCTCGTCGGCCAGTCGGTCGATGCCAATGGCCGTCCCGGCTACCGGCTCGCCCTGCAGACGCGCGAGCAGCATATCCGTCGCGACAAGGCGACCTCCAACATCTGCACGGCACAGGCGCTGCTTGCCAACATGGCCGCCTCCTTCGCCATCTGGCACGGCCCGCAAGGGCTCCAGTCGATCGCCGGCCAGATAAATGCCTTTGCCGAGCGCCTGGCGCTCGGGCTGAAGGCAGCGGGCGTTGAAATCGACGGTGACCGCCGCTTCGATACCGTCACCGTCACCACCAGCGGCAAGGCCAAGGAAATCGCTGCGGCTGCCGAGAAGGATGGTCGCCTCTTGCGCGTGATCGACAATGACCGCGTTGGCGTCAGCTTCGATCAGGCGTCTACCGAAGAAGACCTTGAAGCCATCGCTGCGTTGTTCGGCGCAAAGCCATCACCGGCAGACAAGGTCAAGGCACCGACCAACCCGCGCGGTAAGGGTTTCCTCACCCAGCCGGTCTTCCACGAAAACCGCTCGGAAACCGACATGATGCGCTTCCTGCGCCGGTTGGCCGATAAAGACCTTGCGCTCGACCGTGCCATGATTCCGCTCGGTTCCTGCACGATGAAGCTCAACGCCGCCGCCGAGATGATGCCGGTGAGCTGGCCGTCGGTCGCCAATCTGCATCCCTTTGCGCCGCCGGGGCATTCGCTCGGCTATCGCGAGATGATCGACGATCTGGAGAAATGGCTGAGCGAGATCACCGGCTTCGACGCCGTATCCCTGCAGCCGAACGCCGGCAGCCAGGGTGAATATGCCGGCCTGCTGGCAATCCGCCACTACCACCAGTCGCGCGGCGATCATCACCGCAATATCTGCCTCATCCCGTCCTCGGCGCATGGCACCAACCCGGCCAGCGCTTCGATGGCGGGCATGGGCGTCGTCGTCGTGCGCTGCACCGAAGACGGCAATGTCGACATGGACGATCTGAAGGCCAAGGCTGCCGAGCATGCCAGCAACCTTGCGGCTTTGATGATCACCTATCCTTCGACGCATGGCGTGTTCGAGGAAGGTATTCGCGACATCTGCGCGCTCATCCACGAGCATGGCGGACAGGTCTATCTCGACGGCGCCAATCTCAACGCGCTGGTCGGATTGGCCCAGCCGGGTGAAATCGGCGCCGACGTCTGCCACATGAACCTGCACAAGACCTTCTGCATTCCGCATGGCGGCGGTGGCCCCGGCGTCGGCCCGATCGGCGTCAAGGCGCATCTGAAGCCTTACCTGCCGGGCCATGTCACGGAAGGGTCGGAGCATGCCGTTTCGGCAGCCCCGTTCGGCAGCGCCTCGATCCTGCCGATCACCTGGATGTATATCCGCATGATGGGCGCGTTAGGCCTGAAGCAGGCGACGGAAACGGCGATCCTCAGCGCCAACTACATCGCAGAGCGGCTGAAGGCCCATTACCCGGTGCTCTATCAGGGCCGCAACGGGCGCGTCGCGCATGAGTGTATCCTCGACACGCGTGTGCTCAAGGAAAGTGCGGGCATCGGCGTCGAGGACGTCGCCAAGCGCCTCATCGACTACGGCTTCCATGCGCCGACCATGTCCTGGCCGGTGGCCGGCACGCTGATGGTCGAGCCGACCGAGTCCGAGCCCAAGCGCGAGGTCGATCGTTTCTGTGAAGCGATGATCGCCATCGCCAACGAGGCCGAGCGCGTGGCCAAGGGCGAATGGCCGCGCGAGGACAACCCGCTCGTCAACGCCCCGCATACGGCTGCCGAAACGCTCGTCGGCGACTGGACGCATCCCTATTCGCGGCTCGAGGCGGCCTTCCCGGCCGACGACGCGGAAACGGCTGCAAAATACTGGCCGCCGGTCTCGCGCATCGACAATGTCGGCGGCGACCGCAATCTGGTCTGCTCCTGCCCGCCGGTGACCGAATATCTCGGTGCGGCAGAGTAAAGACCGAACCGGAACCGGTTGAAAGCCCATAGCGTATTCGCTATATTGCGCTATGGGCTGGACGGTGGAGACGCTTGGCGAAGACGTCGATGGCGAGCTTGAGGCTTTACCTGCAACTCTGCGAGCACGGCTGCTTCGGTTGATGGAGATGGTCGAAACCATCGGGCTGGATCGCATGCGCGAACCGCATGTGAAACATCTCGAAGGCAAATTGTGGGAGCTTCGCGCAAAGGCGGCTGACGGCATCGCCAGAGGCATTTATCTAACCGTTACTGGACGCCGGGTCATAGTTCTGCACGTCTTCGTCAAGAAGTCGCAGAAAACACCACCCAGCGCACTGCATCTCGCTCGCGAGCGAATGAAAAGAGTGACGTGATGACAAAGATTTCAGAACTTAAGAAACGCTGGATGGAAGATCCGGCTTTCCGCAAGGAATATGATGAAGCGGACGCCGAATACGCGATCATTGAAGCGCTCATTCGGGCGCGAAATGATGCCCATCTGTCCCAAGCAGAACTGGCTGAAAAGATCGGCACGACACAATCTGCCGTAGCCCGGCTTGAGGGCGGCGGCGTCTCCCCGACACTATCGACGCTACAGCGTTATGCGGCCGCCACCGGGACCCGGCTTCGCCTGGAGCTTATACCAGACTAGGAACTCACCCTACTAACAGGCAAGGCCTCGAGCCAGGGTTGGATCTTTACATAGGTGTAACCCTAAACGATCCGTTCGATTTCGATTCGTTAACTATCCTCTTGAGGTTTTGGTTATCAAAAGCCTATAGAAGCAGGCATATTTCCCTGAACGGAACGGGAACCTCTGTCACTGCGACGGCAAAGCGTGGCAGTATGACAGGCAAGACGAATCACTGGAAATCCGCGCCTTATGGACGACAGCAACGACCTCTTCGGAAATCTCGACAAGCAGACGCCGCTTGCCTCGACGCGCCCGGCCGATCCGCTGGTGCAGGCAGCGGCCAAGCGCGCGCCGCAGCCGGCCAAGGACGGCAGCGAGGGCTATAGCGCGGCCGATATCGAGGTGCTGGAAGGGCTGGAGCCGGTACGCCGGCGTCCGGGCATGTATATCGGCGGCACGGACGAGAAGGCGCTGCACCATCTCTTTGCCGAAGTCATCGACAACTCGATGGACGAAGCCGTTGCCGGCCATGCGACCTTCATCGATGTCGAGCTTTCGGCTGACGGCTTTCTCACCGTCACCGACAATGGCCGCGGCATTCCGATCGACCCGCATCCGAAATACAAACGGCCGGCGCTCGAAGTCATCATGACGACGCTGCATTCGGGTGGCAAGTTCGACTCCAAGGTCTATGAGACCTCCGGCGGCCTGCATGGCGTCGGCGTTTCGGTGGTCAACGCGCTGTCCGATCATCTCGAGGTAGAGGTCGCACGCGGCCGCCAGCTTTACCGCCAGCGCTTTTCGCGCGGCAAGCCGCTCGGCGATCTGGAAGCGCTTGGCGAAGTCCACAACCGGCGCGGCACGAAAACCCGCTTTCATCCAGATCCGGATATCTTCGGCAAGGGTGCTGCCTTCGAGCCGGCGCGGCTCTACCGCATGGCCCGCTCAAAGGCCTATCTGTTCGGCGGCGTCGAGATCCGCTGGACCTGCGATCCGCTGCTGATCAAGGACAAGGACCCTACCCCGGCCAAGTCCGTCCTGCATTTTCCCGGCGGCCTGAAGGACTATCTCAAGGCCTCGCTCGGCGACGATTTCCAGGTGACGCGTGAAATCTTTGCGGGCAAGAGCGACCGTCAGGGTGGCCACGGCTCGATGGAATGGGCCGTCACCTGGTATGGCGGCGACGGTTTCCTGAACTCCTATTGCAACACCATTCCGACAGGCGAAGGCGGCACCCACGAGACGGGTTTCCGCAACGTGCTGACGCGGGGCCTGCGCGCCTATGCCGAACTGACTGGCAACAAGCGCGCGGCGATCGTCACCAGCGAAGACGTGATGATCTCGGCCGCCGGCATGCTGTCGGTGTTCATCCGCGAGCCGGAATTCGTCGGCCAGACCAAGGACCGGCTGGCGACGATCGAGGCGCAGCGCCTCGTCGAAACCGCACTGCGCGATCCCTTCGACCATTGGCTCGCCGACAATCCGCAGGAAGCCTCCAAGCTGCTCGAATGGGTGATCGCGCGCGCCGACGAGCGTGTCCGCCGCCGCCAGGAAAAGGAAGTGTCGCGCAAGAGCGCGGTGCGCAAGCTGCGGCTGCCCGGCAAGCTCGCCGATTGCACGCAGAACGCCGCTGCCGGCGCGGAACTCTTCATCGTTGAAGGCGATTCGGCCGGCGGCTCGGCCAAGCAGGCGCGCGACCGCGCTATGCAGGCTATTTTGCCGTTGCGCGGAAAAATCCTGAACGTCGCCAGCGCCGGCCACGACAAGCTGACGGCAAACCAGCAGATTTCCGACCTTATCCAGGCGCTGGGCTGCGGCACGCGTTCGAAATACCGCGACGAGGATTTGCGTTACGACCGCGTCATCATCATGACCGACGCAGACGTCGACGGAGCGCATATCGCCTCGCTGCTCATCACCTTCTTCTATCAGGAAATGCCGCAGCTCATTAGCGGCGGGCATCTCTACTTGGCGGTGCCGCCGCTCTATCGCATCAGCCAGGGCGGCAAGGTCGCCTATGCACGCGACGACGCCCACAAGGACGAGCTTCTGAAAACGGAGTTCACCGGGCGCGGCAAGATCGAGCTCGGCCGGTTCAAGGGCCTCGGCGAAATGATGGCGAGCCAGCTCAAGGAAACGACGATGGATCCAAAAAAGCGCACGCTTCTGCGCGTGGACGTCGTGGACGATGCGGCGGCAACGAAATTGTCGGTCGAAGCGCTGATGGGCACCAAGCCCGAAGCGCGCTTCCGCTTCATCCAGGAACGCGCCGAATACGCGCAGGAACTGGATATCTGACCGACTGCTGTCGGGGATGCTCATGACCCGGCTGCGCCTCAAGGACTTTCTGCCCAAGCCCGAGAACCTCCGCCCGACGCGCGCGGATTGGATTTTCGCCATTCGCACCACCGTAACAGGGCTGATTGCTCTGTCGATTGCCTTTGCGCTGCAGCTGGAGCAGCCGCAATGGGCGATGATGACGGTGTTCATTGTTTCCCAGCCGGTCGCCGGCATGGTGCTGGCCAAGGGATTTTACCGCCTGCTCGGCACGCTGGCCGGGGCGCTTGCCGCCGTTGCCATCACGACGCTCACAGGATCGAGCCCCTGGCTTTTCGTGACAGTCCTGGCGCTGTGGATCGGGCTTTGCACGTTCACATCTTCGCTGCTGCGCAACCCCGAGGCCTACGGCGCAGTCCTTGCCGGCTACACCGCCGTTATCATCGGTATGCCGTCATTCGGGCATGAACACCTTGCCGTCGAGCTGGCAGTCGCCCGCAGCACGGAAATCATGCTCGGCATCGTCTGCGCCGGCATCGCCAGCCGCCTGTTTCTGCCGCAACTGGCGCGCGACGCGATCATATCCCGGCTGAAGCGCTGCATCCTGGACCTCTCCGCCTACGCCAATGGTGCCTTTGCCGGGGGCGAAAAAGGGAAGCTGGATGCTCTGCACCGCAAGCTGATTGCCGACATACAGGCACTTGCCGAAATGCGCGCCTATGCGCGGCTCGAAGCGCCCAGCCTTGCCGCCCACGGCCACCCGGTGCGCCGAACGATCGGCCATCTTCTGTCGGCCTTGTCGGCCACGCGCATGCTGCACGGCCATGCAGCACCGCTAAACGCCGCCCTGATGCCGGTCCGCAATGAGCTGAAAACCTTGCTCGGCGATTTGACGGCTTCCGGCTCAACCGCCCTCGTCGATACGAAGCCATGGATTGCGCGCCTCGATGCCATCGCGGCCCAGGCACGGCACATGCCGGAAGATTCTGCCGGCGAAGGAAGCGACAAGGTTGGTGCTGCGGCTCGTTTGACGATTGCCGGCGAATTCGCCGACTCTCTGAAAGAGACGCTGCGCGGGCTGGACGCGCTGCGCAGTCCCGCAACCGGCCGCGCGCGGGATCGGCGGCAGCCTGCCCTTGTCGTGCACCGCGACCGTCGCGCGGCACTGAGAAATGCCATCCGCGCGGGTGCTGCGACAATGCTGGTCATCGCGTTCTGGATGACGACGCGCTGGTCGGACGCCGCCGGTGTCGCCATTCTCGTTGCCGTCGTTTCGAGCCTCTTCGCAACACGCCCGGCACCGGTTGAAAGCGCCCTGGAGTTCTTCAAGGGAACGCTTCTGGCCGCACCGTTTGCTTTTCTGGTCGGGCAAGTCGCGCTGCCTGCTTTGCCGGGGTTCGGCTGGTTCGTGCTTTTTGCAGCCCCAATCCTGATCGCGGCGGCACTCGGCATGGCAAACCGCCGGCATGTCGGCATTTCGACTGCCTTTGCCATCAATTTCCTGGCTTTTCTCAACCCGCACCAGACCATGGTCTATGCGCCGCAGGCGTTCTTCAACAGCACCGCTTCGATTCTCGTCGGCATACTGCTCGCCATGGGCGTGTTCGCCGTCGTTTTGCCGGCGAGACCGCAGGACACGGCCGCTCGGCTGATCAAGGCGATGCGCGACGATCTTGCACGGCTCTGCCTGCACGAGCGCCTGCCGAGGCGCTCGGCCTTCGAGAGCCTCGCCTATGACCGGATCAACCAGATTCTGCCGTTGGTTCAACGGCTTGGCCAGGCCAGCGAAACCGTTCTCGAAGGCAGTCTTGCCGCCATGACGGTAGGATTGGAAATCCTGCGGTTGCGCAAGCTGCAGCTGGCAGATGGGATTTCGAACGAGGTCTCGGAACTGATAACCAAGTTCCTGCGGCAGTTCGCGCGCGACGTGTTTCTGCCATTGCCCGGCAGACAGTCTTTCGCGTCCTGGATCGACAGTGCCCGCCAAGCAGCCGCAGAAATGGCATCCGGCAACAGCAGCGCCGAAACCTTGCAGGCAGCTGCATCGCTGCGCGTCATCGCCGCTGCGATCGAGGACTATCCGCAGTTTTTCCGCAAGGTAGCCGACTGACGAAGCGATCGGTCAGGCTGCGGCGATAGCCAGGGCATGCCCGCGCGCATTGTCCCGCAAGGCTTCGATGTGGATAGCCTTCAGCAGGCCAGCGAGATCGCCCGGCGCAGACGGCCCACCCAATTCCCTGAGCATCAGCCAACTTACTTCCTGGACGCCGGCCACGCGCTTGCCGTTGGCAACTTCGCGCCAGATCTTCAGCGCCCGCAGGATGACCTTGTGTGTCGATGCCGCAAGGCCCGCCTTGCGAAACAGCGCGGACAGCGCAACGTCATGTCCGCCGGCCAGCAGCGCCCTTATGCGTGTTTCCGCCTGCTCCGTCAGCGCCACGATCGCGGCGCCGAAGAAGTCCACCTTGCCATGGGCAATGGTGCGGATGAGAAAGCTAGCGGTAAGATCGCCGCGCAGGCGCAGATGCTCGATCAGTGCGGCGAATTCGTTGGCCTGCGTGTTCTCGATCAGTGTCAGGGATGCCTTGACGCAGGCGTCGCGCATGACGCGCTCGGCTCTTGCAGAGCCCATGAGTGCGGCAACGAGCGGCGAGCGCTTCAATGCCTCGCCAACCTTGACCAGTAGCATATGGCGGCATTCGGACGGCAGGCGCGGATCGGCAATCAGCGCTTCGCGAACCAAAGCAAGATCGCCGTGACGCTCGGCCATCCGGCGGAAGCTGAGCGAGGCGATATCGGCGCCGCTGTTGGCGAGCAGCATCGCGCAGGCTTCGGGTTCGCCGACTTCGGCGATGGCGGCCGATACGGACATCGAGACAAAGGGACGGTCGGCGATGAGCTTTTGCGTCGCCTTCTGGCCCGAAGCGACGCGGTCGATGAGATCGCTATCGGTCAGCAAAGGCGAGCGCGCGAGAACCAGCCCCGCAACTTCAGGCTGGTCATTGGCCAGAACGCTGATGACCTGCAAAGGCGCGTGATGGCTCATCGACAGGGCCTCGGCCATAGCCAGTCGGACCTTGGCTGAGGGATCGTCGAGCAGAAGCGTGAGTGCGGCCTCCGCGGCGCATCGATCCTCGAACGGCAATTCTTTCTGGACATACGCCCGCGCCAATGCACTGGCCGCAGCTGCCCGCTCGGCGACCCGCGCCGTATCGATCCATTTCAGGAAATGCCCGACAATCATTCACGCCACTCGATTTTCCCACCGGAAGATTCTTCCAGCCCCGCAAATGACGTTAGGGAGAAATGGTTTACGAACGGTTCACCATATCCGTTAACCTGCTTGCGGGGGATGCAGGCAGCGACTATCAAACCCACGCGCAATGGAGGATGTGATCATGGCGGGACAGTTTCTCAATGAATTCGTGGTCGGCCAGGTCATCCGCCATACGCTGACCAAGACTGTCACCGAGAGCGACAACATGCTGTTCTCGGTCATGACGCTCAACCCGCAGCCGCTGCATATCGACTTCGACTTCGCCGCCAAAAGCGAATGGGGCAAGCCGCTGGTGAACTCCCTGTTCACGCTAGGTCTGATGATCGGCATTTCCGTGCATGACACGACGCTCGGCACCACCGCCGGCAATCTCGGCATGACGGAAACGGTGTTTCCGCATCCGGTCTTTCATGGCGATACGATCCGGGTCGAGACCGAAATTCTCTCCGTGCGCGAATCGAAATCGAAGCCGGATCGCGGCATCGTCGAGTTCCAGCACCGCGCCTTCAACCAGAACGGCGCGCTGGTGGCGAAATGTACCCGCCAGGCGATGATGCTGAAGAAGGCTGCCGCCTGATGCGCTCGCTGCTGTTCGTGCCTGGCGATTCGGAAAAGAAGCTTGAGAAGGGATTTTCGTCGGAGGCCGATGTCGTCATCGTCGATCTCGAAGATTCCGTGTCGGCGCAGAACAAGATTGCGGCACGCAAGATAGCTGCCGATTTCATTCGCGGCGGGCAAGGCCAGGATGGTCCGGCCGTCTATATCCGCGTCAACGATCTTTCGACCGGCTTGACCGACGACGACCTCGCGGCCCTCGTTCCAGCAAAGCCCGCAGGCATCATGCTGCCGAAATCCAACAACGGCGCCGATGTCCAGCTACTGGCGGTCAAGCTGCGTGTCTATGAGGTGGAAAACAACTTGGCCGATGGCGGCATCGCCATCCTGCCGATCATCACCGAGACGGCAGCCGGCGTTCTGGCGGCGGCAAGCTATGCCGGTGCAAACGCACGCCTTGCCGGCCTGACCTGGGGCGCGGAGGATCTTTCTGCGGCTGTCGGGGCGCGCGCGACGCGCGACGAGCATGGCCGCTACACAGATGTCTTTCGCCTCGCCCGCGCCATGACGATCCTCGCGGCTTCCTCGGCCGATGTGGCCGCAATTGACACCGTGTTTCCGAATTTCCGCGACATGGATGCCTTCCGCACCGAATGCATCGAGGCCGAACGCGACGGTTTTACTGGCAAGATGGCGATCCATCCGGCGCAGGTGCCGGTCATCAACGAAGCCTTCACCCCCTCGCCCGAGGCGGTCGCGCATTCGCGAGTCGTGATCGAGGCATTCCAGGCCGCCGGCAATCCCGGCGTCGTCGCCATCGACGGCCAGATGTACGACATGCCACATCTGCGACGCGCCGAGCGGTTGCTGGCGCGTGCGCAGGCGGCCAAAATCGCGGTCTAATCTTTCTCCCAGCGCGGACGGCGCATGACGAAAGTCTCTGAGATCGCCGAATAATCCATATAGCCAAGCCGGCTAACATTTCCGGCCTTGACCATATCGAACAGACCGTCTGTCAGGAACGCATCGTCGATGAAGATGCCAACCACCTCGCCAGCGACCACCACCGCGCCCGAATCGCTGCCATCGAGCATCTTCGGCCTGAAAATCTCGGTCACCTTGCATTCGAGAGCTGCCGGCACCCCGGCAACGCGCGGCGGCTTGACCATTTGCGACGGCACCATTTCCAGCCCGGCATAGTCGAACTCATTGGTGCCGCGTGGTGCGTTCACGCTTGTAAGATTCATCTTCTCGGCATGATCGCGCCCGACGAGATTGGCGACGAATTCGCCGGTTTCCGCCGTAAACGTAGCGCTGTCCTTCTCCCCGCCCGATGAAAACCAGACGAGGAAGGGATTGGCCGAAAACGCGTTGAAATAGGAATAAGGCGCGAGATTGAGCGAACCGTCGCGCCCGATCGACGAAATCCAGCCAATGGGGCGTGGTGCCACGATCGCCTTGAACGGATCATGCGGCAGGCCGTGCCCTTTCGACGGTTCGTAGAACAAGGCTCTCAGCCCTCCCAGGGACCGGAATAGTCGCCGTAGAGCGAGGTCACATCAGGCCGGGGCCGTTCCGGCACAGTGCCATCGAACGAGCCGATATGAATGAAGCCGACGACGCGCTCATGCGGGGCAAAGCCCAGAATGCGCCGCCCTTCCTCCGTGTCCGAATACCAGTTGGTGATCCAGTTGGTCTTGTAGCCGAGCGCATTGGCCGCGATGACGAGGTTCATGGCGGCCGCTCCTCCGGACAGGAACATCTCCCATTGCGGGATCTTCATGTTTTCCTTCGGGCTCGATACGACGCCGATGACCAACGGCGCACGCGAGAATCGCGCCAGCTCCTGATTGCGTCGGCCTTCCGTCAGCGGCCCTTCGCGCTTTTCCGCGAGTGCCGCCAGTTCTTCGCCGATGCGATGGCGTGCCTCGCCGCGATAGACGATGAAGCGCCACGGCTCCAGCCGGCCATGGTCTGGCACGCGCGAGGCTATACGAATCATCGTCTCGATCTCGGCGTCACCGGGCGCCGGTTCACGCAGTTCGGGTATGGGGGCCGAGCCCCTGCTCAACATGAAATCGATGATCGGTGAGGCCACGGCGTCATTCTCCTGATGTTGCTGGCTGAAGCGACCGGAGTGCAGACGGCGGCTTGGGCTGAATATGCCTTGAAATTGCCACCGCATTGGGCTTCAAAGCAAGCCATGCTCGCCGGATTCCTCCGACCTTTCGCATTCATCTTTGGTGCCTCAGTGTTCACACTGGCATCCGGGCTTGCCATGGCACAGCAGGCAGACCCATTGAAGGGCGTGAAGCTTCCCGATCTGTCGAGCTACGCCTCCCCGCATAGCGGCCGATCGTTGGCCCAAGGTGAAGGCGGCCAACTCACTCTCGCCGCCAAACTGACCGAAGCGAGCGGCGACATCGGCCGCGGGCTGATCTGGCGCGTGTTCCGGCCGGAGCCCGGCCCGGACGGCAAGCTGCCGCTAGTCGCGTCGGCTCAGGGCGGCACCAGCATGTTCCAGCTGGAACCGGGCAGCTATCTCGTTCATGCCTCGTTCGGCCGCGCCGGGGCAACCAAGCGCATCACTGTCGGCCGCGAAGCAAAGCATGAAAGCCTCGTGCTCGATGCAGGTGGCCTGAAGCTCGATGCCGTGCTTGCCGGCGGCGTGCGCATTCCACCGGAAAAGCTGCGCTTCTCCATCTACGAAGCTGAACCCGGTGCTGACGGCGACCGTGCGCTGATCATCCCGGACGTGAGCCCCAATTCCATCGTTCGGCTCAACGCCGGCGTCTATCACGTCGTTTCCACCTATGGCTCGGTCAATGCGGTGATTCGTTCCGACATCCGCGTCGAGGCCGGCAAGCTGACCGACGCGACCGTCGAACACCGTGCCGCCGAGCTGACGTTGAAACTGGTGCGCGACGAAGGCGGCGAAGCGATCGCCGACACGTCATGGTCCGTGCTGACGGGATCAGGCGACCCGGTGCGCGAAAGCGTCGGCGCTTTCGCCTCGATGGTGCTGGCCGAAGGCGAATACACCATCGTCGCCAAGAATCGAGACCGCATCTACCAACGCGATTTCACCGTCGTCGGCGGGCACAATCAGGATGTCGAGGTTCTGGCCAACGACGCCAATGCTGCCGACCCGAACGACGGGGCGGACTGATCCGTCAGTTCCCGCCAACAGTCAAATCTTCGGAATCATGAAAAAGGCGGGGCAAACACATGCCCCGCCTTTTTCGCATCGGTCAAAAAACCTTAGCCTTCTGCCAGCGCCCGCCTGCGATCCGGCGTGATCGCCTCCTCGGCCAGTGCCGCCACGGCCTCGTCCAGCGTCATCGACGTCTGGTCACGCGAGCCGAGCCGGCGGACGTTTACCGTCGCCTCTTCCGCTTCGCGCCTGCCGCAGACGAGGATGACCGGAACCTTGGCCAGCGAATGCTCGCGGACCTTGTAGTTGATCTTCTCATTGCGCAGGTCGGCTTCGGCTGACAGGCCGGCAGCCTTCAGCTTCTTGACCACGGACTGCGCATATTCGTCGGCGTCCGAGGTGATCGTCGCCACGACCACCTGCAGCGGCGCGAACCACAGCGGGAAATGACCCGAATAATTCTCGATCAGGATGCCGAGGAACCGCTCCATCGAGCCGCAGATGGCGCGGTGGATCATTACCGGCTGTTTCTTCTCCGAATCCGAGCCGATGTAGAAAGCGCCAAAGCGTTCCGGCAGGTTGAAATCGACCTGCGTGGTGCCGCATTGCCATTCGCGGCCGATGGCATCCTTCAACACATATTCGAACTTCGGGCCGTAGAAGGCGCCCTCGCCCGGATTGATCGACGTCTTGATGCGATTGCCCGAGCGCGCCCTGATCGTCTCCAGCACATTGCCCATGATTTCCTCGGCATGGTCCCATGCCTCGTCGGAACCGACACGCTTGTCCGGGCGTGTCGACAGCTTCACGCTGATCTCGTCGAAGCCGAAATCGGCATAGGTCGTCAGGATCAGGTCGTTGATGCGGAGGCACTCGTCGGCAAGCTGTTCTTCGGTGCAGAAGATATGCGCATCATCCTGCGTGAAGCCTCGCACGCGCATCAGCCCATGCAGCGCGCCGGACGGCTCGTAGCGGTGCACATTGCCGAATTCGGCAAGCTTTACCGGAAGATCGCGATAGGACTTCAGGCCGTGCTTGAATATCTGTACATGGCCCGGGCAGTTCATCGGCTTCAGCGCGAAGACGCGATCGTCGTCGGTGTCATCGCCGGCAACCGTGACCTTGAACATCGCATCGCGATACCAGCCCCAGTGACCCGACGTCTCCCAAAGCGACTTGTCGAGCACTTGCGGCGCGTTGACTTCCTGATAGCCCTGCGTGTCGAGGCGGCGGCGCATGTAGCTGACGAGGTTCTGGAACATCTTCCAGCCCTTGGCATGCCAGAAGACGACGCCCGGCCCCTCTTCCTGGAAATGGAACAGGTCCATTTCGCGGCCAAGACGGCGATGGTCGCGCTTCTCGGCCTCTTCCAGCATATGAATATACTGGTCGAGCTGCGCCTGGTCGGCCCAGGCCGTGCCATAGATGCGCGTCAGCATCGGGTTGTTGCTATCGCCGCGCCAATAAGCGCCAGCAACCTTCATCAGCTTGAAGGCCGAGCCGATCTGGCCGGTGGAGGCCATATGCGGTCCACGGCAGAGGTCGAACCAGTCGCCCTGCGCATAGATCTTCAGGTCGTCGCCCTCGGGAATGGCGTCGATCAGCTCGAGCTTGTAGGCCTCGCCCTTGTCGCGAAAAACCTGCTTGGCCTTTTCGCGCGTCCACACCTGCTTGGTGAACGGCTTGTTGCGGCCGATGATCTCGCGCATCTTCTTTTCGATGACGGGAAAATCCTCGGGCGTGAACGGCTCGTTGCGGGCAAAGTCGTAATAGAAACCGTTCTCGATCACCGGACCGATGGTGACCTGCGTTCCCGGCCAGATTTCCTGCACTGCTTCTGCCAGCACATGCGCCGTATCGTGGCGGATGAGTTCGAGCGCGCGCGGATCGTCGCGCAGCACGATCTCGACCTTGCCCGACTTGCCGAGCGGGTCGGAAAGATCACGCAGCGTGCCATCGACGGCATAGGCCACGGCCTTCTTGGCGAGCGACTTCGAGATCGATTCGGCAAGTGCCGCACCGGTCATCGACGCGTCGTATTCGCGCACGGAGCCATCGGGAAATGTGAGGGAAACGTTCGACATCATATTCTCCTATCCAGTCCCGCAAACGAGCGCGGGTGGTTAAATTGCCGGATGCGTCCGGCAGCGACGGCCTTTTAGGGGGAGATTGCCACGCCGTAAAGGCGAGAGCGTTCAGCTTTGCGTATCTTGCGGCATTTTTCCGATGCGCCAGTAACGCCACGGCGTGAACCAGCGATACCGCGCCGTCAGCCGTTCGGGCACCCGGTCGATACCATGCGTGCCCCATGGGCCGCAGCGCATCACCCGGAAAAACCCCATCCAGCCGCCCGCCCACAGGCCGTGGCGGGCGATGGCCTCATGGGCATACTCGGAACAGGTCGGAAGGTGCCGGCAGGAATTGCCGACGAAGCCGGACAGCGTGAGTTGGTAAAGGCGAACGAGCGACGTGCCGAAAACCCGGCCCGGCGTTTTGCGCCAGGGGCCGGGCCAGTTCCTGCCGCGCGCGACCGGCCGGGTCGCGTGCGCATGGTGGTGATCGTGGCTCATCCGCCTATTTCAACGCTCCGTCAGCGCCGTAGATGTCGTTTCCCACGCTGTTTTGCAACTGTCCGCCATTTCGACCCTCTGCTCCTGTGCAAGTCAGATGAGGCTGTCGTTGCGCGCAGGCCGCGCGGGCCGCTCCGGGTAACGCACTTCGACCGGATGCTCCTCGCGGCTCGGCCGATCGTGCCGGGAACGCAGCGGCATGGTCTGAAAAGTCAGGATGCGGATGACGTCGCCGAAGATGTTTGTAAGGTTCATGGCCGTAGCCTCCTTGTTGCGCAAGGATTAGACCGCGCCTGTACTTCGTCCTCAAACGAGTATAATTTCGCGCTTGGATAACTTGGGGTTATGCAAATGAAGCGTGGGCGGCTTCCTCTGACGGCCTTACGGAGCTTCGAAGTGGCGGGCCGATTGCTGAGCTTCAGCAAGGCTGCGGAGGAACTTTTCGTATCGCAGGCCGCGATCAGCCGGCAGATACGCGAACTTGAGCAGTTCACCGGCTATGCGCTGTTCGAGCGCCACCACCGCCGCGTCTCGCTGACCGAGAATGGCACGCGCCTGCTGGAACAGTTGACGACGAGCTTCGACGACATTGACCGGCGCCTGACCGAACTGCGCGAGGCGCTGCCGCATGAGACGGTGGCTGTCAGCGTCGAGCCGTCCTTCGCGGGTACATGGCTGGTTCCCCGGCTCAATATTTTCAGCCGGTTACGCCCTGATATCGATGTCTCGCTGAGCGTTGACCCGCGCCTGATCGAATTCCGCAGTCACGAAGCGCAAATCGCGATCCGCTTCAGCGCGACCGAAACATCCTGGCCACGCACCGAATCCACGCGCCTGCTCGACATTTCGGTGGCGCCGGTACTGTCTCCCGAGCTTCTCGCGTCGGGGCCGCCTCTCCTCACCCCCGGCGACCTTCGTCATCACAGCTTGCTGCACGACGAAAACCGCAATGGCTGGTCGCGCTGGTTCGAGGAAGCGGGCATTCACGACATGGCGCCGCAGCGCGGTCCGATTTTCACGGATTCTGCGCTCGCGACCCAGGCCGCCGTGCTGGGACACGGCATCGCGCTCGGCGATATCGCGTTGATCAGCCGGGACCTGCAGGCCAAGAGACTGGTAATGCCCTTCCCGATCGAGGTGCCCTATGGCGCCTACTGGCTCGTTGCGCCGGATTTCAAGGAACTGAGCGAGGCGGCGCAGGCTTTCGCGAGCTGGATTCAAGGGGAATTGAAAGCCGAGCAGGCGGGGTGACCCGATCAGGCCGCGTCGGCGTGTTTCTTCTCGATCTGGCCGATGGCGTCGACAACTGCGTCGAAGGTCAGCATGGTCGAGGCGTGGCGGGCCTTGTAGTCGCGCACCGGCTCGAGATATTTCAGTTCGTCGAAACGACCTTCAGGCGGCGCGCCGTTTTCCTTCAGCATCTTGCGCATGGTCTCGCGCACTTCGCGCAGTTCCTCGGCAGTTGCGCCGACGACATGGCGCGCCATGATCGAGGACGATGCCTGGCCGAGCGCGCAGGCTTTCACGTCATGGGCGAAGTCGGTAACGACGCCGTTTTCCATCTTGAGATCGATGGTGACGGTCGACCCGCAAAGCTTGGAATGAGCCGTCGCGGTGGCGTCTGGATGATCGAGCCGGCCGATGCGGGCGATATTTCCGGCGAAGCCGAGAATTTTCGCATTGTAGACATCGTCAATCATTGTTTTCCAATCCGTCGCCGTTTCGCAGACAGCCTTTGCCGTTTGTACATCTTCCAATCGCCCGGCAAGCCCTTATATAATGCTGGTGTTCCGCTAACGGCAAGGCGACCAACAATGCTGAACCTACGGAACTCAAGTCACGCCGCTTTCGGGCCGGAATTTCCGAACTCCCGCAAAAAGGCTGTGGTCCGTTCAACTCGTCCCTCCTGTGAGAGGGGCTACGGGAGACATCCTTCATGGACGCCGTGATCAAGAAATTGATGCCGAAATCAGAATATCTCGACAAGCCGGAGACCAACAGGCCGTCTCAGGCCGAGGTCGAAGCCGCAGTGCTCACGCTTCTGCGCTGGACCGGCGACAATCCGGACCGCGAGGGTCTTAAGGACACGCCCAAGCGCGTCGCCAAGGCGTATCGCGAGATGTTCAACGGCTACGACATGTGCCCGGCGGAAGAGCTCGGCCGCACTTTCGAGGAAGTAGCCGGCTATGACGATCTCGTCCTGGTCAAGGACATCCAGTTCCATTCGCATTGCGAGCACCACATGGTGCCGATCATCGGCAAGGCCCATGTCGGCTATCTGCCGGATGGCAAGGTGGTTGGCCTGTCCAAGATCGCACGCGTCGTCGATATCTTTGCCCACCGCCTGCAAACGCAGGAAGCGATGACGGCGCAGATTGCCGGCGTCATTCAGGAGGTGCTAAACCCGCGCGGCGTTGCCGTCATGATTGAAGCCGAGCATATGTGCATGGCCATGCGCGGCATTCGCAAGCAGGGTTCCACCACCCTCACCTCAACCTTTACCGGCGCTTTCAAGGACAGTCCCGAAGAGCAGGTCCGGTTCGTGACAATGGTGCGGAACGGCAGTTCGTCCTGATCAAAATCAGATGATTGCCGGGTCCGCGAAAAAGGAGCCGGCAATGGCCCCCATCGCATTTGACGCTACATCGGACAAGAAGACGCTGGAGGAAGGCAAATCCTTCGCGCCGCGCTTCGATGCCAACGGCCTCGTGACCGCCGTGGTGACGGATGCCCGAGACGGCATGCTGCTCATGGTCGCGCATATGAACGCCGAAGCACTGTCCCTGACGCTGGAGACAGGCATCGCGCATTACTGGTCACGCTCGCGCAACGCGCTCTGGAAGAAGGGCGAAACCTCCGGAAACATGCAGCACGTTGCCGAAATCCGCACAGATTGTGATCAGGATGCAGTGTGGCTTCGCGTAAATGTGTTGGGCCACGATGCAACCTGTCATACCGGCCGGCGTTCGTGTTTTTACAGGACGGTGACTGCAAAAGACGGAGTTGCCATCCTAAGTGATGATGGCAGCAGGCCGCTGTTCGACGTTAAAAAGACATATCCAGACGCCAAGTGAACCGCTTAAACTTGAACCGTCGCATAGATTCACCTTTTCGATACGGCCCATGCCTATCATCGGGGTGGGACATGGGAGATTTCGATGCTCGAGTGGGCGTCACTACGCAATAGAGCCGATGTGCGGGAAGCCAATGGCCCCGCTTCGTCCGGCGGCATACAGGAACCGCAGCTCCAGAAGAAATCCGGCATCTCGCTGGCGCTTGGCGGCGGCGCGGCCCGCGGCTGGGCGCATATCGGCGTGCTGAGGGCGCTCGACGAGGCCGGCATCGAGATCGACATGATCGCCGGCACCTCGATCGGCGCACTCGTCGGCGGCTGTTATCTCGCTGGCAAGCTCGACGAACTGGAAGATTTCGCGCGCAGCCTGACAAGGCGCCGCTTCTTCGGCCTGCTCGATCTTCATCTCGGCGGCAGCGGGTTGTTCGGCGGCATGAAGCTGACCGCGCGCATGCAGGAACATATGTCCGGCCTGCGCTTCGAGGATTTGCCGAAGCCTTTCGTCTGCGTTGCTGCTGAAATCAGCACCGGCCACGAAATCTGGCTGTCGAACGGCTCGCTCATCACGGCCATGCGCGCTTCCTACGCGCTGCCGGGCGTTTTCGAGCCGGTGGTTGCCAACAAGCGCATCCTCGTCGATGGCGCGCTGGTCAATCCGGTTCCGGTTTCGGTCTGCCGCGCTTATGAGCAGCCGCTCGTCGTCGCGGTCAATCTGCACTACGACCTTTACGGCCGTGCAGCCGTGATCAAGCACAACGCCGGCGAATTGGTGATCGAAAAAGACGTGCCCGCCGCCGGCCGGAAAAATGCCGACGCGCGCGCAAAAGAAACCCGGCTCGGCATCACTGGTGTCATGGTCGAGGCCTTCAACATCATCCAGGACCGCATCTCGCGGGCGAGACTAGCCGGCGACCCGCCGGATATGTCGATCCAGCCGAAGCTCGGCCATATCGGCCTGTCGGAATTCCACCGCGCCGACGAAGCGATCCGCCTCGGCTATGAAGCGACCAAGGCACATATCACGGAGCTCGAGCGGCTGCAGACCGTACTGGTGTAATCAGGCCGGCGCTGCATCGATGATGCGGAATTGCGCGGACCTGTTGCCGTTCCAGTAGTTCGAGGACAGCGAACCCGCGACATGCACCGTCCCGCCACGGCTCTTGAACAGAAAATCTCCCAGAACCGTATCGAGAGCACGAAACGCTATCGCCTGTATGCGCCCGCCGCCATCCGAGCGCAGATCGACCCTGATATGCGATGACCCGACAAGGCGCGCATCGACGATCTTATGACGCGGAAGAACGAAGACCGGCGCGACATGGCCGGCACCGAACGGTCCCGCTCTTTCCAGCGTGTCGAGCAGCGCGGTCGTCGCACCGTCGGCTGCAAGTGCAGCGTCGATTGCCAGGCTTTCCTCGCCTTGCAGGCGAAATACGTCGGCTGCGGCGCGCTCCTCGAAAAAGGCACGCAGTGCGCCGAGCTTTTCGCGCTCGACGGTGATGCCCGCCGCCATGGCATGGCCGCCGCCCTTGACGATAAGCCCGCGCTCGGCCGCCTCGCGCACCAGCTTTCCGAGATCGAAGCCCGAGACCGAGCGTCCCGAGCCTGTGCCCACACCATTGGGATTGAAGGCGATGGCAAAGGCCGGACGACGGGCATGATCCTTCAAGCGCGAGGCCAGCAGCCCGACAATGCCAGGATGCCATTTCGGCCCGGCCGTCACGATCACAGCGGGGCCGGTGCCGCCGGCGAGTTCGGCATCGGCCTCGGCGCGGGCCTCGGCAAGCATATCCTGCTCCATCGCCTGCCGTTCCTGGTTCAGCCGGTCCAGCGTTTCGGCGATCGTTCCCGCCTCGACCGGATCATCCGTCGCCAAAAGCCTGCTGCCGAGCGCTGCGTCGCCGATGCGCCCGCCGGCATTGATGCGCGGGCCGATCAGGAAGGCCAGATGAAAGGTGCCGATCGGCTCGCCGATGCGCGAGACACGCGCCAGCGCTGCGATGCCGACGTTCTTCTGCTGGCGGATGGCGAGTAGACCTTTCACCACGAAAGCGCGGTTCACGCCGGTCAGCGGAACCACGTCGCAAACAGTCGCCAGCGCCACCAGATCGAGCATCGAAAGAAGATCAGGCGGAGGAGTGTCGAGATTCCTACCGCGCAACACTTTTGCCGTCTGCACGAGCGCCAGAAACACCACGCCCGCCGCGCACAGATGTCCCTGTCCGGAAAGATCGTCATCGCGGTTCGGATTGACGATGGCGCTCGCCATAGGCAACGGCCCGCCGACCTGATGGTGGTCGAGCACCACGACATCGGCGCCGGCCTCGCGCGCGGCATCGATGGAGGCCGCACTGTTGGTACCGCAATCGACGGTGACGATCAGCCGTGCACCACGCGACACGAGTTCGCGCATCGCCTCAGGATTCGGGCCGTAACCCTCGAAAATCCTGTCGGGAATGTAGATTTCGGCCTCGATGCCGTAATGGGCAAGAAATCGCTTCAGAAGCGCCGAGGATGCAGCCCCATCGACATCGTAGTCGCCGAAGATCGCTACCTTCTCACGCCGCACGACGGCGGTGG
This sequence comes from Mesorhizobium sp. DCY119, assembly GCF_003590645.1. Lineage (NCBI taxonomy): Bacteria > Pseudomonadati > Pseudomonadota > Alphaproteobacteria > Hyphomicrobiales > Phyllobacteriaceae > Mesorhizobium > Mesorhizobium sp. DCY119. The sequence continues at coordinate 3,065,405 of NZ_CP031834.1, forward strand.
TGATGCGTTCGGCCGCCGCTTCCATGTCCGTCAGGGAGGCTGGATCGGGCAGAAGATCGCGGATGGTCGGGTCGAGAAAACGCTCTGTATCCTCGGCAAGAACACCGCGCCCGGCGAGCACGCGCGCCACGATGTCGGGCACGCCGTGACCTTGCGCGATGGCAAGTGCTGCCATCTCCTGGCGCTCGCTCAGCCGATGCTCCCAGGCAAGCCCGGTCGCGGAGCGCTTGACGCCCAGAAAGTAGCGCCTTTGCGCAGTCATGCCCGCGATCGACCTATCGTCCATCGATACACGATAGGCGATCGCCCGCGAAAACCAAGCTCAGCAAGGGTAAGTCGGCCAACAGTCCTCAGAATTTATCGAGATCCTGATGGCGCGCCTTGATCTCACGCACCGTCTTGGACGACGAACGCAGCACGATCGTGTCGGTGGTGATCGAATTGCGGCCGAATTTCACGCCGGCAAGCATATTGCCGTCGGTCACGCCCGTTGCTGCGAAAAGCACGTCGCCGCGCGCCATTTCCTCGATGCGATAGACTTTTTCGGGGTCCGAAATGCCCATCTTGGCAGCGCGCGCCACCTTTTCCGGTGTATCGAGGATAAGACGGCCCAGCATCTGGCCGCCGGTGCACCGAAGTGCCGCCGCAGCCAGCACCCCCTCCGGTGCGCCGCCGGTGCCGAGATAGATGTCGATGCCGGTCTCGTCCGGGTCGGTGGTGTGGATGACGCCGGCAACGTCGCCGTCGCCGATCAGGCGGATGGCAGCACCGGTGTTGCGCACCGCTTCGATCAACTTGGCATGGCGCGGACGGTCGAGAATGCAGGCGGTGACTTCCGAAACCGAAACGCCCTTGGCCTTGGCCACGCTCTTGATGTTTTCCTCGGGCGTCGCGTCGATATCGATGACGCCATCGGGATAGCCGGGGCCGACGGCGATCTTGTCCATATAGACGTCAGGCGCAAACAGCAGGCTGCCCTTTTCGGCAATGGCGATGACGGCCAGCGCATTCGGCAGGTTCTTCGCGCAGATGGTCGTGCCTTCCAGGGGATCGAGCGCGATATCGACTTCCGGGCCGTCGCCGGAGCCGACTTCCTCGCCGATATAGAGCATCGGGGCTTCGTCGCGCTCACCTTCGCCGATGACGACGGTGCCCTTGATCGCAAGGCGGTTCAATTCGGCGCGCATGGCGTCGACCGCAACCTGGTCGGCAGCCTTTTCATCACCCCTGCCCCGAAGCCGTGCAGCCGCTACCGCGGCGCGCTCCGTTACGCGAACGAGTTCCATGGTGAGGATCCGGTCGAGACCGGCGACAACGCTTTTCGCCATAGTTTGAGTATTCCCGTGTTCTTGATCTTGATACGCCCGGGACCGGGCAGCCGGACCCTTGTGTCAAAGTGAAATGACAAGGGCAAGACCCGTCGGTCCCGTTCTTGGCAAACGGGGAAACATCAATCGATTAAGCTAAGTGGAAGCAATGCAGAGCCTGCCTGATAACTCGCTCTGCCGAGTCGAATGGCGTGGTTTTCGAGAACCGGAGCGGAGCGGACGTTCGGGTCCGTGAGCACCGGAAGCGCAGAAGACTGCGTCAGTCGGCCGGCAGAGTAGAGTTAGCAGGCAGGCTCTTTAACCCGCCCGCTCGATGCGGATCACTTGCGGCTTGTCGGTCAGGTGACCGTCCTTGGTGATGCCATCGACGGCCTTGCGAACGGCGGCTTCCGTCGTCTCGTGGGTGACGAGGATAACCGTCTTCGACGCATTTTCTTCGGTGCCGACCGCGTGCTGGACAATCGATTCGAGCGAAATGTCGTTGTCGGCCATACGCTTGGCGACGGCGGCAAACACGCCGACGCGGTCATGCACGGTGAGGCGAATGAAATAGCCGCCCTCATGCGCGCGCATCTTGGCGCGTTTGTAGGGTTTCAACTCCTTGGCCGGACGGCCGAAGACCGGGCCGTGCTGGAAGCCAGGGCGGCTCTTGGCGATGTCGGCTATGTCGCTGATCACGGCCGATGCCGTGGCGTTGCCACCCGCACCCGGGCCGGACAGCAGAAGTTCGCCCAGAATATCGGTCTCGACAGCAACGGCATTGGTCACGCCATGAACCTGCGCGATCACCGAAGCGGTCGGCACCATGGTCGGGTGCACGCGTTGCTCGATGCCGCTATCCGTCTGCTGGGCAACGCCGAGAAGCTTGATGCGATAGCCAAGTTCGCCCGCCGCGCGGATATCGGCCTGCGAAATGTTGCTGATGCCTTCCATGTAGATGTCGTCGGCGGAAATCTTGCAGCCGAAGGCAAGGCTGGTCAGGATCGACAGCTTGTGCGCGGTGTCGTTGCCCTCGATGTCGAAGGTCGGGTCGGCTTCGGCATAGCCGAGGCGCTGCGCATCCTTCAGGCAGTCTTCGAAGGACAGGCCTTCGGCTTCCATGCGCGTCAGGATGTAGTTGCAGGTGCCGTTCAGGATGCCGAACACGCGGGTGACGCTGTTGCCGGCCATCGCCTCGCGCATGGTCTTGATGATCGGGATACCGCCGGCGACCGCCGCTTCGTAGTTCAGCAGAACGCCCTTCTTCTCGGCGATCTCGGCCAATGAGACGCCATGCTTGGCAAGCAGCGCCTTGTTGGCGGTCACGACGTGCTTCCCGGCTTCGAGTGCTGCCTTGACGCAGGCGCGCGCCGGTCCCTCGTCACCGCCGATCAGCTCGACGAAAACGTCGATATCGGCGCTCTTGGCCAGTTCCACCGGATCGTCGAACCATTTGGCGGCCGCAACATCGACACCCCGGTTGCGCGAACGATCACGCGCGGAAACTGCGGTCACCACCAGCTGGCGTCCGCACTGGCGGGTGAGTTCGGAAGCCTTCTCCGACAGAACGCGCACGACAGATGCGCCGACCGTGCCGAGCCCGGCTATTCCAATACGCAAAGCTTCGGCCATGATGGCAGCGCCCCTCTTCTCGGTCATTCTGGATGGTTGGCAGCGACGGCTCAGCGATGCGCCGACAGCGGTACCACATTGTTGGGCTGCTTGGCGGTCGTCGCCAGAAAGCGCTTGATGTTACGGGCGGCCTGACGAATGCGATGCTCGTTTTCGACCAGTGCGAGGCGCACATAGTCGTCGCCATGTTCGCCGAAGCCGACACCCGGCGCTACCGCCACGTCGGCATGCTCAATGAGCAGCTTGGAGAACTCGAGCGAACCGAGTTGCTTGAATTGCTCCGGGATCGGCGCCCAGGCAAACATCGTCGCAGCCGGCGCCGGGATTTCCCAGCCGGCGCGGCCAAAGGCATCGACCATAACGTCGCGGCGCTTGTGATAGACCTCACGCACTTCGGCGATGTCGGCACCGTCGCCGTTGAGGGCGGAGGTTGCGGCGACCTGGATCGGCGTGAAGGCACCGTAGTCGAGATAGGATTTGACGCGCGTCAGTGCCGAGATCAGCCGCTCATTGCCGACGGCAAAGCCCATGCGCCAGCCCGGCATCGAGAATGTCTTCGACATGGACGTGAACTCGACGGTAACGTCGATCGCGCCCGGCACCTGCAGCACCGAAGGCGGCGGATTGCCGTCGAAGTAGATCTCGGAATAGGCCAGGTCCGACAGGATGATGATGTCGTTCTTCTTCGCGAAGGCCACCACGTCCTTGTAGAAGTCCAGCGTGGCGACATGGGCCGTCGGGTTCGACGGATAATTGAGGATCAACGCCAGCGGCTTCGGGATCGAATGGCGCACACCGCGCTCGAGCGCCGGGATAAAGCTGTCGTCCGGCTTTGCCTGCAGCGAGCGGATGACGCCGCCCGACATGATGAAGCCGAAGGCATGGATCGGATAGGTCGGGTCCGGGCACAGCACGACATCGCCAGGTGCTGTAATCGCCTGCGCCATATTGGCGAAGCCTTCCTTGGAACCGAGCGTGGCAACGACCTGAGTGTCCGCATTCAGCTTCACGCCGAAACGGCGGGCATAATAATTAGCCTGAGCGCGGCGCAGGCCCGGAATGCCGCGCGAGGAAGAATAGCGGTGGGTGCGCGGGTCGCGCACCACTTCGCACAGCTTGTCGACAATTGCGGTCGGGGTGGGCAGGTCGGGATTGCCCATGCCGAGATCGATGATATCGGCACCGCGCGAACGGGCGCTGGCCTTCAGCCGGTTGACCTGCTCGAAGACATAAGGCGGAAGCCGGCGAATCTTGTGAAACTCTTCCATGACAAATCCAGCAAAGTGGCCATCAAACGTGACGCGCGTATATACCCAATCACAGGGCGGGTCGAGGTATCAGTTGCCTTCGATCTCGGCCAGGGTTTCCTGTGCGTGCGTGGCGGCGATCTTCTTCAATCGAGGCTGGTCGTTGGGCACGCTGCCCGTGCCGGCGGCTGCCTGCGACCCTTGCGCCGACTTCAGCTCGGAAAGCTTCGCCGTCTTCTGGTCCGCCGTGAATTGCTGGTTCGCGACCTTCGGCGGAATGTTCAGGTTTGGAAACGTGCCGGTGTCGTTGGCCTGACCGGAGGAAAGGCCGGAAGGCTTTGCCGTCGAAACCGGAACGCCCTCGTCGATGCTGGTGCAGGCCGACAGCTGCAATGCCGCCAGCGCGATGCCGGCGCCCGCAAGCACCACCCGCAACCTGGAAAAAATGCCGCCGCGATCAAGCTCTGTCATATTATTTCCTCTGCGACCCTATTACACGAAGAAGGGTCGTTGTTGGACCTCTTTCGACGTCCCATGATAACATGTCAAGAATACGCCTTGGAGGATGTGCCCGAACCATGTCGAAGACAGCCGATTCTGGCAAGACAGACGCCGATCCGACACCCTCCGTCGAGCAATATCTCGTCAAGGACCCGGAGCGTTTCGCGCTGAACCTCGCACGGATGGTCGAGCAGGCAGGCAAGGCTGCCTCGGCCTGGGCCGAGCCGCGCGAAAAGGGCGAGATTCGCGACAGCGTAGCTGAGCCGATGGCCGACATGGTCAAGACCTTCTCCAAGCTCACCGAATACTGGCTTTCCGACCCGTCGCGCGCGCTTGAAGCCCAGACGCGTCTCTTTTCCGGGTACATGAACGTCTGGTCGAACGCGATCCAGCGCGCCGGCGCCGGGGAACGTGCGGAGGAAGGCATCAAACCGGAAAAGGGCGACAAACGCTTCCAGGATCCGGAATGGGCCAAGAACGCCTTCTTCGACTTTCTCAAGCAGACCTATCTCGTCACATCGCGCTGGGCGAATGATCTTGTCGAACACGCCGACGGGCTGGACGAGCACACCCGCCACAAGGCCAGCTTCTACGTAAAGCAGGTTTCCAACGCGATCTCGCCCTCGAACTTCATCCTCACCAATCCGGAGCTTTTCCGCGAAACGGTGATGAGCAATGGCGAAAACCTCGTGCGCGGCATGAAGATGCTGGCCGAGGATATCGTTGCCGGCAAGGGCGACCTGAAGCTTCGGCAGGCAGACTATTCGCAGTTCGAGATCGGCCGCAACATGGCAATGACGCCGGGCAAGGTGGTGGGGCGCAGCGATGTCGCCGAAATCATCCAGTACGAACCGGCGACCGAAAAGGTGCTGAGACGGCCTCTGCTGATCTGCCCGCCATGGATCAACAAATTCTACATACTCGACCTCAACCCGCAGAAATCATTCATCCGCTGGGCCGTCGAGCAGGGCCACACCGTCTTCGTCATCTCCTGGATCAACCCGGACGAACGCCACGGCCTGAAAGGTTGGGAAGCCTATATTCGCGAAGGCCTGCAATATGGGCTCGATACGATAGAAGCTGCGACGGGCGAAAAAGAGGTCAATGCGATCGGCTACTGCGTCGGTGGGACACTGCTGGCTGCGGCGCTCGCACTGCTCGCTCAGGAGGGCGACAACCGGATTCAGTCGGTGACCTTCTTCACCACACAGGTCGACTTCACATTCGCCGGCGACCTGAAGGTGTTTGTCGACGAAGACCAGATCGCCGCGCTCGAGCGCTCGATGAACGGCAAGGGCTATCTCGACGGAACCAAGATGGCGACGGCCTTCAACATGCTGCGCTCGGGCGACCTGATCTGGCCCTATGTCGTCAACAATTACATGCGCGGCAAGGATCCCCTGCCCTTCGACCTGCTTTACTGGAATGCCGATTCGACACGCATGGCGGCAGCCAACCATTCGTTCTACCTGCGCAACTGCTATCTCGAAAACAATCTCTCGCAGGGCCGCACGGAACTGGCCGGCCGCACCATCTCGCTGGGCGACATAACGATTCCCGTCTACAATCTCGCGTCGCGCGAAGATCACATCGCACCCGCACTTTCCGTGTTTCTCGGCTGTCAATATTTCGGCGGACCGGTGGAGTATGTGATGGCCGGATCGGGCCATATCGCCGGCGTGGTCAACCCGCCTGCGGCCAACAAATACCAATACTGGACCGGCGGTAAACCAACGGGAAAATTCGACCAGTGGATCGAGAAAGCCAAGGAAAACCAAGGTTCCTGGTGGCCGCACTGGCAAAACTGGGTCGCCGAGAAAAACCCTGCGCAGGTGCCGGCAAGAATACCCGGCGAACACACAAAGACTCTCGGCGACGCGCCGGGCAGCTATGTGAAGGTGCGTGTGTAACACACTGTAATGTGCGGTGAGTTGACCTCTTGGTCAAAGCGGGCGAAATGGTGGCCCGGCAAACTTGATCCGGCCATTTTCGAATTCGATTCCGCTTCAGCGGACAGTTCGTCAGATCGCAAGGTTCAGGCAGGCCGGTGGAGGCAGAATCGTTTCGGTTTTGATTTTTTGAGTGCCGCTTCCTGAATAGGCGCGGCTGAGAAGGCAGAAGGGGACGGGCTTGACTGTAGCAAGGTCGCGCTTTGCGAAAGGGGGGAGCCGTGCCGTTGTGGCAGCGCTGTTCTCCGTTCTGCTGGCGTCCTGCACGTCGACCACCGACCCTAGCCTCGAACTCGGCTCTCCCGGCTTCAACGCGCCCGGAACCGCACCCGCTCAGGCAGCCGAGGCCGCCACGGGTGGTTCGAGCCTTCAGACCAGTTCCGTTACCACCTCTCAGCAGACAGACGCCGGCAGCCCGGCCGTGACGACAGTCATGGAAGAAGGCGACACGGCATTGCCTGCCGAAGTCGCCTATCTGCCGGCCGCCAAGCCCGTCACCGAAAATCCCGCGTTGCAATCGCAAACCGCGGTGAATGCCGAAGCATCGACGCAAACCGCAGCTGCCGCCGCCCCTGCTGAACCCGCGCCGGCATCTGCGCCCGCCGAGCCTGTTGAACAGGCAAAAGTGGTTCAGGCTCCCGTATCGACGGGACGCAACGGCGAAGGTCCCGTAGCGGCAAAACCGGTGCAAGTGGCAAGTGCCGCCACCGAAATGAACAATCCGGTCTATGTGACCGCCGGCGAAGCACCTCAGGCCGAACAGGCCGCGACGAAGAAAAAAGGCTTCCTTGCCTCATTCTTCGGCGCATCGTCCGCTTCCGCGACATCCAAACCCGTCATTGCGCAGCCGAAACAGTCACCTACTGCAGCCAAGGAAGCGGCAGCTGCGGCCGTTCCGATACCGGTAGCTGAAGAGAAAGCCAAGCCGATCATTCAACTGGCTTCCGCTGATTCCGCTGCAAAGCCGCTTGCGCTCGCCTCGCTCAGCGGCGGAAATTCTGCCTCCGACAGCAGCGAAAACGCCCTACCCGGCGTGCGCCAGACCGCCCTTTTCGAAATCAAGCGCAAATCAGGCCTCGACGATGACAGCGATGTCGATCTGCACGAGGAAGACGACGAGCCGATCCAGGTAGCGTCTGCCGCCGGTTTGGCGCGCCTTGCCCCCAATGGCCTTCTCAAGCAGACTGAGAACGTCGATGTTGCCTGCCTGAAGCCTTCGCTAGTCCGTGTCCTGAAGGTGGTCGAACAGCACTACGGCAAGAAGATGATCGTCACCTCGGGCTACCGCAGCCCGAGCCGCAACCGCCAGGCGCGCGGCGCCAAGAATTCGCTGCATATGTATTGCGCGGCCGCTGACATTCAGATCCCCGGCGTCGGCAAATGGGAACTGGCCAATTACGTCCGCTCCATGCCCGGTCGTGGTGGCGTCGGCACCTATTGCCACACGGAATCGGTGCATATCGACGTCGGCCCGGAGCGCGACTGGAACTGGCGTTGCCGCCGCCGCAGGTGAGATAAAAAAAGTTTGTAAAACGGGCTTTTGACGGGTTGCCCATAACAAACAAGCTGACTATAACCCGCTTCGTCTTCCGCGCCCATCGTCTAGCGGTTAGGACACCGCCCTTTCACGGCGGTAACAGGGGTTCGATTCCCCTTGGGCGTACCACCTTCTTTTCCTTGGACAATTCGAGCATTTGTTCACCGGCTGGCTCGGCATGGGAAAGACGTTTGCCTTGCAAATCGCGTCAGTCTGGATTCGGGCATCGAACCATTGCGCTCGCGCAACCGTTGGTAACCTTCTGGCAAACATAAATTAGTTCGCGGTTGCAAATCAAAGCCGTTTGCGCAAGACTTCAATTCCTCAGATGTACGTGGGTCTCATTGAAGCCGCAAATGGCGTGAGGCAGTTCATCCGGCCTGGGTTCTTGGCACGCGAGATGTTTCGCGCTTTGCAGGGGCTCAACATGTGGATTGCACTCACCGATTTTGACGGCAAGCAGATTTTTTTCAACACCACCCATCTGGTTTCCATGAAAGAACATGGTCCGGGCACGATCATCACTCATGTCGTCGGCCAGACGGTCGTCAGCGAAAGCCCCGAAACCATTCGAAAGGTTCTCGGTCTCACGCAGACAACGGCGATGACAAACCCGCTGCACCGCTACGGTGTGGAAGGACGAGCCTGACGACGCACGAATCAGGCTGCATCATCGCTTTATCCAACTGCTCGCGCCGCGTTACACCGTCTCGGCGCGCAGCCAGGATATGAGGCTCTCGGTATCGTCGGCCTGCACCGCGGACGCCACCCGGCGGCCCACCGAAGCGCCGAACTTGTAGCCGTGACCTGAACATGCCGAGACCACGAGGCATTTGCCGAGCGAGCGCGCCAGAAAGCGTTCGTCGGCGGTGAAGGTATAGGCGCACGTCACCACCTCCTTCACCACATATTCTTCTATGCGCGTCATCGGCGGCGAGAACAGGTTGCGTATAGCCTCCCCCTCGCCCTTCACCGGCTGCCTGTTCCAGTTAGCATCGCTGGTCTTGACCTTGTGCAGGCCCGAGCCGAATTTCAGCCCCGCGCCGCCCGAGGGCGGAATGATGTAGCCGTCGGTCTTGCCGCCGACATCCAGAATCACCGGCGCTGCCTCCCAGGCGGCCTTCAGGTCAGCCGGAGGATCGAGATAGACGACCGCGGTGCGATAGGTGGTGAGTTCGAAGCCGAGTTCCGGGAACAGTTTTAGAACCCAGGCGCCTGCGGTGACGATGACGCGGTCGCCCTGCATCGTCTCGCCCGTTTCGAGCGTGACCGTTCCGGCTTCCTGATCGATTTCGACGACCTTGCTGTTCTCATAGACATTCGCGCCATTCGCCTTCAGCCAGCGAACGAGACCGGCGGCGATCTTGCGGCAATGAAGCGCTCCGCCTTCCGGGGAAAAGAAGGCGTAGTTGAAGCTGCCTGCTTCAAGGAAAGGCCAGCGGGCAACGGCATCCGCAGGCTCGACCATTTCTAACGGATAGCCACCGGCCTCCAGCCCTTCGCGATAGTCGTCGGCCTCGTCCCCCGGCTCGCGCGAGACGCACATGAAGCCGCGCGGATCGTAGTGCGTTTCGCCGATATCCGCCCAGAGTTCGTCCCAGGCCTCATAGGCTTCGGTTATCAGCCGACCATAGCCGGTCGAAGCACCATAAGCGCGGCGGATGATGCGGTGATGATCGCCTGAGGCAGCAAGCGGGTTGGGAATCGCCCCTTGCTCGACAATGGTGACCTGGTGTCCCGCCTTGGTGAGCGCCCATGCGGTGGAAAGGCCGGCGATGCCCGCGCCAACGACGATGATGTTCATTCTTTTTCCTGCCCGATTGTGACACCTATCTTGGCATCAAGCTCATGCGGCGCGCAATCGGAGGAATCTTATGAACATCGTTGCGGTTTCCATCGACTGCTCGCGGATTGCGGACAAGGCAAGCTTTCACGCCGTCTTCGCGGAGGCGTTCGGATTTCCATCTTGGTATGGGAACAACATGGATGCCTGGATCGATTGCATGAGTTCATTGGACGATCCAGATGCGGGCATGACGTCGATTTCCGTGCCACCGGACGGCGCAGTTCTCATCAAGCTGGAAAAGGCCGGCGGCATGAAGGCGCGGGCAACGCGACAATTCGACGACGTTGTCGAATGCGCCGCGCTGGTGAACTGGCGTCGCGTCCAAATGGGCGCTAGACCGCTACTCTTTCTTGCCTTCGACGACAAAGACATATGATGATTGCACAACCTTCCTATTTGAGTTTCGACCCTGCCACCCGCCGCTTGCGGCTCGACCCGCACGAGCAGCGTTTTGTCCAGAACCCCTACGAAGCCTACGCCTGGCTGCACGGCACATCGAACGCGTTCTTCTGGGAGGAGTTCGGCTTCTGGTGCTTTGGTGGGTATGACGACGTCAGCCGGCTGCTGCGCGACCGGCGCTTCGGCCGCCAAAATCCGGCCGGCATTCCCGACAGCCGCGGGACCGATCGGGACCGCACCCATCTCAAAGCCTTCGACGCGATCGAGGCCAATTCCATGCTCGAACTCGAGCCGCCAGTCCACACCCGCTTGCGGACACTGGTCAACCGCGCTTTCGTCTCGCGGCAGGTCGAGCGGCTGCGCCCGCGCGTCGAAGCGCTGGCCAACGAGCTGGTCGACCGTTTCGAGCCGGCAGGCAAAGCCGATCTGCTGCCGGCTTTCGCAGCCCCCTTGCCCATCACCATCATAGCCGAAATGCTCGGCGTGCCGGTGGAAATGGGACCGCAACTGCTCGACTGGTCGCACGACATGGTGGCGATGTACATGCATGGCCGCACGCGCGAGACCGAGGAAAAGGCCAACGCATCGTCGCGCGCGTTCTCCGATTTCCTGCGCAGTTACGTGGCCGAGCGCCGCAAGAACCCCGGCGAAGATCTGCTCAGCCTGCTGATCTCGGCGCAGGAAGACGGCCAGAAACTGTCGGAAGACGAGCTGGTTTCATCGACGATCCTGCTGCTCAATGCCGGCCACGAGGCGACAGTCCACCAGACCGGCAATGCCGTGCGCACCATACTCGCGCAGGGCGGCGATCCACGCCGGTTCTTTGGCACAGCGGAAGGGACCGCCGCAGCGGTGGAAGAATGCCTGCGCTTCGATGCGCCCCTGCACATGTTCACGCGCTATGCCTATGGCGAGATCGAGCTCAGCGAAGGCGTGACGGTCAAGCCAGGCGAGCAGGTCGGGCTGCTTCTCGGCATGGCCAATCACGATCCCGTATCATTCACCGAACCGGAGAAATTCATGCCGGGCCGCGGCGACCAGAAAAACGTCTCCTTCGGCGCCGGCATCCATTTCTGCATCGGCGCACCCTTGGCGCGGCTGGAACTGCAGAGTTCGCTGAAGGTGCTGTTCGACAGGCTGCCAGGTCTGGCGCTCGCTGAAGAGCCACGTTTTCGCGACACTTATCATTTTCATGGGCTGGAAGCGTTGCGGTTGCGGTTCTGACGTACGGTCGTGTGGGCGACTACCGGATAATCGCCCACATTGAAGACAGCAGCGTGCGCATTCTGATTGTCCGCGTCGGCAATCGCAGGGATGTGTATAGCCGGTAAGAAGGCGCGACACCTACACCTTGATCACATAATCCTTGCGTGTCGTCTCAAGCACTTCCCAGCTTCCCCTAAAGCCGGGCCGCAGAACAAAACGGTCGCCCGCCTTGACCGTACGCGCCTCGCCGCCATCTTCGGTGATCACCGAGACGCCGGAGAGGATGTGGCAGAACTCCCACTCGTCATATTCGATGCGCCATTTGCCGGGCGTCGATTCCCAGATGCCGGCGTAAAGGCCGCCTTCGGCCTCCTCGGCATTCCAGGTGCGGAATTTGGGATCGCCGGAGATGACACGCCCTTCGGCCGGCGCGCCGTCCTCCGGCTCGATGCTGGTCGTGTCGATCGTCAGGAATTTTTCGGACAAGCCCTTACTCCGTTACGCCTTCGCCAGGCCCTGTTCGAGATCGGCGATGATATCGGCGACATCCTCGATGCCGACCGAAAGCCGCACCACGTCAGGCCCCGCGCCGGCAGCGATCTTCTGCTCGTCGGAAAGCTGGCGGTGCGTCGTCGAGGCGGGATGGATAACCAGCGATTTCGTGTCGCCGATATTGGCGAGATGCGAGAACAGCTCCAACCCCTCGACCAGTTTCACGCCCGCCGCATAACCACCCTTGAGGCCGAAGGTGAAGACCGAACCGGCGCCGAGCGGCGAATATTTCTGCTGCAGCTTGTGGTTCTTGTCGTTGGGCAGGCCGGGGTAGGACACCCAGGCAACCTTGTCGTGTTTCGACAGCCATTCGGCAACCTTGAGCGCATTGTCGGAATGGCGTTGCATGCGCAGCGGTAGTGTTTCCAGTCCGGTCAGGATCAGGAAGGCGTTGAAGGGCGAGATCGATGGGCCGAAGTCGCGCAGGCCCAGAACGCGCGCTGCGATGGCGAAGGCGAAGTTGCCGAAGGTTTCGTGCAGCACAACGCCGCCATATTCCGGGCGCGGCTCCGACAGCATCGGATAATTGCCGGATTTCGACCAGTCGAAGGTGCCGCCATCAACGATGGCCCCACCCATGGAATTGCCGTGGCCGCCGATGAATTTCGTCAGCGAGTGCACCACGATGTCGGCGCCATGCTCGATCGGCCGCAGCAGATAAGGGCTTGCCATGGTGTTGTCGACGATCAGCGGAAGGCCATGCTTGCGTGCGATGTTACCGATTGCCTCTATGTCGACGAATTCGCCACCCGGATTGGCAAGGCTCTCGATGAAGATGCCGCGCGTTTTGTCGTCGATCTGGCTTTCGAAGGTCGAGATGTTGTCCGTGTCGGCCCAGCGCACTTCCCAGCCGAAATTCTTGAAGGCGTGGCCGAACTGGTTGATCGAACCGCCGTAAAGCTTTCTCGCAGCGATGAAATTCTCGCCAGGGCGCAGGATGGTGTGGAACACCAGCAATTGCGCGGCGTGGCCGGATGCGGTCGCAAGCGCTGCCGTTCCGCCCTCGAGGGCAGCCACACGCTCCTCCAGCACGGCCTGCGTCGGGTTCATGATGCGGGTGTAGATGTTGCCGAACGCCTTCAGGCCGAACAGCGAGGCGGCATGATCGACATCGTCGAAGACATAGGCCGTCGTCTGGTAGATCGGCGTGGCGCGCGCGCCCGTCGCTGGGTCGGGCTTGGCGCCGGCATGAACGGCTAGCGTGTTGAAACCGGGAATCCGCTGGGACATTTTTTCCTCCGAAAAGCTCTTCTGAAAATTCGTTGCTATTCTTGGCGGAGCCCTGCCCGGAATGCAAAGAACAAAATACTTCAACGGCATACGTGCTGAGCCGCAACGGCACGAAAAAGCGCCCGGCACGCAATGATTTTGCGAAAACTACTTCTGGCGAACGCCGAAGCTTTGGAAACCGGCGCGCATGATCGGCTTTTTCGAGGACAGAACGCCCGAATTGACGCCATTCCAGCCGATCTCGCCGGCAAGGCGGGCGTATTCGATTTTCGGGCAGCGGTTCATCACCACCTTGAGGCCGGCAGCCTCGGCGCGCGCCGCTGCCTCGTCGTTGCGCACCGTCAGTTGCATCCAGATCACCTTCGGCAAGAGATCGAGCGCCAGCGCCTCGTCAACGATTGCCGGCACGGCATTGGAAGCCCGGAAGATATCGACCATGTCGATCGCGCCCGGAATGTCCTCGAGCTTCGCGTAGGTCATCTGGCCAAGGATCTCCTTGCCAGCCTGCCCCGGATTGACCGGGAACACGGTGAACCCCTTGGCGATCAGATATTTCATCACGAAATAGCTCGGGCGTACATCGTTTGCCGACGCGCCGACGACGGCGATCGTCTTCACCGAATTCAGGATGCCGGAGATGTAGGAGTTGTCGTAGGAATCGTGGTTCATGATGCCTGCTTGTTTGAGCGGAAGGATGCAGCCGTCAAGGCGCCTACTCGCCCGTCCATTTCGGATCGCGTTTTGCGAGGAAGGCGCCGATGCCTTCCTCGGCGTCGCGGGCCAGCATGTTTTCAACCATGACGCGCGAGGCGTATTCGTAGGCGTCGGAAAGCCCCATTTCGGCCTGCGCATAAAAAGCTTCCTTGCCGATCTTCAGCGTCAAAGGCGATTTTGAAGCAATGGTTTGAGCGTATTTGTTCACGATTTGATTCAGGTATTCGCGTGGCACGACGCGATTGACCAGGCCGAATTCACGCGCTGTCGTCGCGTCGATCGTCTCGCCGGTCAGCAGCATTTCCATCGCCTGCTTGCGCGAAACGTTGCGCGACAGCGCCACCATCGGCGTCGAGCAGAACAGGCCGATATTGACGCCCGGCGTGCAGAATGTCGCCTCGTTCGAAGCAATGGCAAGATCGCAGCTCGCGACAAGCTGGCAGCCGGCAGCCGTTGCCAGCCCATCGACCTCGGCAATCACCGGTTTGGGATGGCGCACGATCGACTGCATCAGTTGCGCACAGGCGCCCATGCTGCGTTCGAAGAAGGCCCTGCCCCGGTCGGCATCCGCGCGGTGCAGTGTCATTTCCTTGAGGTCGTGACCGGCGCAGAACAGTTTGCCGCTTGCTGCCAGGATGATTACGCGCACCGCCTTGTCGTCGCGGGCGCGGTCGAATTCGGCTTGAAGTGCTGCCATCGTCGCGATCGACAGCGCATTGGCCGGCGGATTGGACAGCGTCAGGCGCAGCACGCCTTCCTTCAGCACCGAGGTTACCGGCCCTTCCGGCGCAGGTTTTATGGCGACGATCTCAGCCAATATTCATCTCCTTCGTCTCGCCCAAAGAACTAACACGCTGCCGGTTGAAGAACAGGGGGCAAACGTGTTTTCTGGCGACGCTTTCAGGCAGATATAAGCAGCCGGACCCACCGCCGGTAGAACCAGACCCCGCGACAGGAGCAGATCAGATGCCGGCCCAGCAGAAACTCGAACCGAAGATGACGGCCGGCGAAATCAACGATCTGCTGAAATCCGTCTACCCGCAGCTGAACGGCGATCTTACGGCCTTCGAGGCGGTCGAAGTGTTTCCCGGCGGCTGCACGGTGAGGCTGAATGCCGACGAACGCCACCTGCGCCCCGGCGGCACCGTGTCCGGCCCTTCGCTGTTCACGCTGGCCGATATCGGCGGCTATGTCTGCGTTCTTTCCCATGCCGGACCCGACGCGCTGTCGGTGACCACCAATCTCAACATCAACTTCATGCGCAAGGCCGAAGCCGGTCCGATCGACGGCCATTGCCGCATACTGAAGCTCGGAAAAAGCCTGATGGTCTACGACATAGATATCGTCGCCGGACCGGACGGGCACACGGTCGCACATGCGACAGGAACCTATTCGATACCGCCGAAGCGCTGAAATTTGCGTGGTAAAATAATACCCTATACCTAGCGCATTGTTTTTATTGATTTTACTCAGAAAGCGGCTGTTTTTCGTCACTTGACCTTCGGGATGCCCGCAGCCTATAAGCCGACATCGAAACAGCGGCCACATCGGCCGTCGTTTTGTTTTTGAAGCGGCGCGCAGGCGGCGTTTCAATCCAAGCAACAAGAAACGCCTTCTCCGGAAGGTCCGAACCGAAAGCATATGACCATGACAACCTTTTCGCAGAAGCCTGCGGACGTGGTGAAGAAGTGGGTGCTGATCGACGCCGAGGGTCTCGTCGTTGGTCGTCTCGCCTCTATCGTCGCCAACATCCTCCGCGGCAAGAACAAGCCCACCTTCACCCCCCATGTCGACGATGGCGACAATGTCATCATCATCAACGCCGACAAGGTCGCATTCACCGGCAAGAAGTTCACCGACAAGGTGTACTACTGGCACACCGGCCATCCCGGCGGCATCAAGGAGCGCACCGCGCGCCAGCTGCTCGAAGGCCGTTTCCCGGAACGCGTCCTTGAAAAGGCCGTCGAACGCATGATCCCGCGCGGTCCGCTTGGTCGCCGCCAGATGAAGAATCTGCGCGTCTATGCCGGCGCCGAACATCCGCATGTCGCCCAGCAGCCTGTGACGCTCGACGTCGGCGCGCTGAACGCCAAGAACAAGAAGGCTTCGTAATCATGGCTGAGCTCAACTCGCTCGCAGAACTCGGCACCGCTGCCGTTACCGCACAGCCGGCTGCCCCGGTCTATGTCCAGAAGCTGGACAAGCAGGGCCGCGCCTATGCCACCGGCAAGCGCAAGGACGCGATCGCTCGCGTCTGGGTCAAGCCGGGTTCCGGCAAGATCGTCGTCAACGGCAAGGAATTCGCGGCTTATTTCGCCCGTCCGGTGCTGCAGATGATCCTCAACCAGCCGATCGTGGCTGCTGCCCGCGTCGGCCAGTTCGACATCATCGCGACCGTCGTCGGCGGTGGTCTTTCCGGTCAGGCCGGTGCTGTCCGTCACGGCATCTCCAAGGCGCTGACCTACTACGAGCCGGGCCTTCGCGGCGTGCTCAAGAAGGGCGGCTTCCTGACCCGCGACAGCCGTACCGTCGAGCGCAAGAAGTACGGCAAGGCCAAGGCCCGTCGTTCGTTCCAGTTCTCGAAGCGCTAATCGCTTTCGAATTTCAGGTGCTGCTTGCCAGTGCCGAACGAAAAGGCCCCGCTTGCGGGGCCTTTTTGTTTGAACACTTACCGTAAAATGGCT
Source organism: Mesorhizobium sp. DCY119 (assembly GCF_003590645.1). Lineage (NCBI taxonomy): Bacteria > Pseudomonadati > Pseudomonadota > Alphaproteobacteria > Hyphomicrobiales > Phyllobacteriaceae > Mesorhizobium > Mesorhizobium sp. DCY119. The sequence goes on from NZ_CP031834.1 coordinate 3,082,209, forward strand.
GGCAGCGCGGAATTGCCCGTGGGGGCTGCCGCCGGGATATTCGGCCCCTTGCCGTTCGCCGCATCTGGCATCGCTGACGAACTGTCGACGATTGGGCTCTTTTCTGCTTCGACACCGAAACACACCGCAAACGAAGCATCCATGATCGCCAGCTTCACCGCCTGGGCGGCCATGTAATCCTGAAGAAAGCCCTGCGACACCCACATTACCGAATGGTTCTTCTGGCCATGCCATCCGAGGCTGCCGGCATCCTCGGCCTCGCGAAGCTTTCGCGCGAGGTGAGCCCGCGACAGGGTCAACCACATGCCCAGATTGGTGACCGAGGTTATATCCGTCGAAATACGCGCGGCCTTGATGTCGGCTTTTCGCATCCCGGTTATCAGCCTCTCAATGACGATGCCGCCCTCGTTGAGCCACGAGAAAAGGGAGAAGGTGTTCTTGGGTTCTCTCACCGCGCGGGACTTGAGAAGGCCATCGGAAATGAGTGGCAGAAGCCGGCGCGCGCCGTCAGGCGCGGCCTGGAATGTCGCGAGCCGGTTTTTGCCGTCGAGACTGTCGAGCGTGGTGAGCCCTATCGTCAGCCAGACGCCTATCGCGTCGACACTCAAAGCCGTCGGATGAAACGTCACCGTCCGCTTGTCCTCGATGTCGGAACCATAGCTCGCGAAGCCGTAGTTCAGCATCTCCTTGACGAAGGCGCTGGCGGTATTCTTGCTGGCGACCGAATGGTAATCGATCACTTCGAAAAAGCGGGCAGTGCTTGTCCCGGTCGGGCTGCCGCCTGGATTGCTGCGAAAGTAAAGCGCAACCGCAACCATCGCCATCAGCCAGCGCTGGTGGGTCGCAAAGACTGCTGCCAGCCGCGGATGTTCTTCGGAAACCTGCAAAAATGCCCGCGACTGCCGCTGAATCACGGGAAACAGCGCGGGATGGCTGACAATTTCATCTGCATTCATAGAAGGAAATCCTCAAACCCGCCTTCTACCAGAGCGTGTTCCACGAACACTGTCCAGTTGCTTTTCCAAGATGACGGAATATTGAGAATGTTTGGCTAATATTCGACTTTCCTAACGAGCAAAGCAAATACGATGACTTTCGCGCTGGCGCGTAAGACTATCGTGCTCGACGTCAATTCGTCAGATCATAGGGCGTGCGGTAGCCATTGGCCGTCAGCCAGTCGATCGCCGCTTCGGGCTCGTCTGTCTGGATAATCGTCGCGCCCTGCTCCGCCCAGAAACCATAGGTTTCCTCCGGCAGGCTTGCGAATGTCGCCAGCTCATCGCCGCGGCCGCCGGCCAGCAGGCCGCTTTCCCTGTTCACGATCGGGTAGGTGTTGACCCAGAGGTGCCAGTCGCCCCGGGCAGCAACCGCACGGGCACGCGAACCGAACAGCGGCCCGCCATCGGCTATCATGCGTTGGCCCTGCTGGCGCCAGACAACCATTTCGACCGCATCCGCCGCAAAAGCCTTCGTGGCCGTCTCGATGAAACGCGCGTCCCTGACCGCATCGTCGGCAATGATCGGCATGAAGTGAACGCCCTCGCCCACCTTCGCCATTACTGCCTTCATCTCGGCGATCTTGTTGGTGTTCCAGAGGTTCTGCTTGATCACCACCTGCCGCTCTATGCCCAGATCGCGGGCGACCGCGACCATTTCCGGCAGCGCATCGACGCCTAGCTTGTTGTCGATATTGACCATGATCCGGCCCTTGGCAGAGGCAAGCATATCGCGCAGCGTCGGCACTGTTTCGTCGGTCACTTCGCCCGTGCCTTCAACGATCAGCCGGCAGCCCTTCAGGTCGGCAAGCTTATACTTCACCAGTTCGCCCTTGCAGGTGGTGGTGCGGTCGAGCCAGCTGTCATGCAGCACGACGAGTTCACCGTCCTGCGTCTTCTAGACATCGAACTCGACCATCTCGACGCCCAAGTCGATCGAGTGACGGATCGCGGCAATTGAATTCTCCGGGCGGGTGATTTTTCCACCGGCCTTCCAGCCAGCGCGATGAGCGACGATCATGACGTGGTCGCGCCACTGGTTGGCGTGCTCGAAGCGATCGATGATCTGATCGATACGCGCGTTCTGGGCCGACGCCGGCGTCGAGACTTGCAAGAGGAAAGCGGCCACAGCCGCACCCAGCCACATCATCCGCATGAGAATCGTTTCCTCGCCGGTTTGATGTGGCGAGGAGATAAAGGCAGCGCGTGACAGCGCGGTGAACGCCGCCGGCTACATTTTCGCGGCCCGCCGGACCGCAGGCATGCACCGGTGGGCGAAAAAAAAGTCGACAAACGGGAAAGATGAGCCGATGAAGGCGCTCTGCGAAACGAATCCCGTCGCTGGAAAATGAGAAAGCGCGACCAGGAGAGCGCAGAAACCCCGCCAGGAACGAGCATTTCGAACCATTCGGCGGCGGTCGCCAAAGGCCGCATTCGCGGCAAGATCAATGAAGGAGCTCCCATCGAGGAATGCCGTCTGCGTCAAGATGGTCCGCTTCCTGTCCCGGTGATAATAGAGCCGGGGCGAATTCATTTCCCCACCGAAGCCGCGCAATTTCCGCGCCGCTTCATCAGCCCGTCACAAGACAAGTTTTAGGAAATCGTGATGCCTGCAAAATCCATTGACCATGCTTTCACGGCCAACAAGAACACCGGTCGCTCGGGCGATCCGACCTATGCCGGTGCGCTCTCTTTCATGCGCCGCCGCTACACCAAGAACGTAAAGGGCGCCGACGCCGTCGTCTGGGGCATTCCGTTCGATGCCGCCGTCACCAACCGTTCCGGCGCGCGCTTCGGCCCGCAGGCGATCCGCCGCGCTTCGGCGATCTTCGACTGCGATCCGCAATATCCGTTTCATCTCGATCTGTTCGAGAATCTCGGCGTCGTCGACTATGGCGACTGCCTGCTCGACACCGGCAACCACCAGAAGACGCCGGGAGCTATCGAGCGCGAAGCGACCAAGATTCTGAAATCCGGTGCATTCCTTTTGTCGCTCGGCGGCGATCATTTCGTCACCTGGCCGCTGCTGAAGGCCCATGCCGCCATTCACGGCCCGTTGGCGATGGTACAGTTCGACGCCCATCAGGACACCTGGGACGATGACGGCAAGCGCATTGACCATGGCTCGTTCGTGGCCCGTGCCGTACGCGAGGGCATCATCGACCCGGATCGCTCGATCCAGATCGGCATCCGCACCCATGCGCCCGACGATTTCGGCATCAAGATCATCTACGGCTATGAAGTCGAAGACATGCGCGCATCCGACATCGCCTATGCGATCGCCGAGCGCACCGGCGGCAAGAAGACCTACGTCACCTTCGACATCGATTGCCTCGACCCGGCCTACGCGCCCGGCACAGGCACGCCGGTTGCCGGCGGACCATCAACGGCCAAGATATTTTCGGTGCTGCGCCAGATGACGCAGATCGACATTGTCGGTGCTGATGTCGTAGAGGTTGCGCCGGCCTACGACCATGCCGATATTACCGCGATTGCCGGGGCGACGGTGGCGATGCAATATCTCGGTCTGCTGGCCGAGCGAAAGGCTCGCGAAAACGCCTTGAAGGCGGGTTGACCAAATTGAGGAGATGAATCCGGTTTCGGCTTCATCTCCTTGGAATTGCACAGTTTAACGGACGACAGGGCATGAAACCGAAAATCTTCATCGACGGCGAACACGGCACGACGGGCCTTCAGATCCGCACGCGCCTTGCCGAACGATCCGATCTCGATGTCCTGTCTATCCCGGAAGCCGAGCGGCGCAACAAGGACATGCGCGCCGATTTCCTGAAGTCGGCCGACCTTGCCATTCTCTGCCTGCCGGATGACGCCTCGCGCGAGGCCGTCGCAATCCTGGAAGGCAAGAACTCGACGCGCATCATCGACACGTCGACGGCGCATCGCGTTCATCCCGACTGGGCCTACGGCTTTGCCGAAATGGACGGCGCGCAGCGCGCGCTGATCGCCAAGGCGCGGCTCGTCGCCAATCCCGGCTGCTATCCGACCGGCGCGATCTCGCTGATCCGCCCGCTGGTGGCTGCTGGCATCCTGCCGGCGGATTATCCCGTCAGCGTCAACGCCGTCTCGGGCTACACCGGCGGCGGCAAGCAGATGATCGCGCAGATGGAAGACCCGGCAAACCCGGAGCATATCGCCTCGCCGCATTTCCTCTACGGCCTGACGCTGGCGCACAAGCACGTTCCCGAGATGAAGCAGCATGGCCTGCTCGACCGCAAGCCGATCTTTGCACCGTCCGTCGGCCGTTTCGCGCAGGGCATGATCGTGCAGGTGCCGCTGCATCTGGGCGACCTCAATGGCGCGGTGACGCTCGGCGGCATCCATGCGGCGCTGGCAGCGCATTATGCCGGCCAAGACATCGTCGAGGTCGTGCCGCTTGCCGAAAGCGCCAAGCTGGCGCGCCTCGATCCAACGGAACTCAACGACACCGACCTGATGAAGCTCTATGTCTTTGGCACCGACGGCCAGGGTCAGGTCAATCTGGTGGCGCTGCTCGACAATCTCGGCAAGGGAGCCTCGGGTGCTGCCGTCCAGAACATGGATCTGATGCTCGGGCTGAAGCACTGAATGGACCGGCCTGCCTTTCCGGGTCGCTGGAAGATCAGCGACCCGGTCCTCATTGCAGAAACATTTTCGAGCCGCATCTGGAAGGTGCGCCAGGAAAATGGCGACCCTGCCGTGGTCAAAGCGCTCAAGCCGTTCGATGACGTCGCCGACGAATTGCGCGGCGCGCATTATCTGTCGTGGCGAGACGGCGCCGGAGCAATCCGGCTGCTAGGCTTCGAGGGGCATGACATGCTGCTCGAGTATGCCGGCGACCGGCTGCTCACCGACGAGTTGAACGAGCATGGCGACCGGCACGCGACCGATATCGCGGTCGAGGTGATGGCTGAACTGTTTTCAGCATCCGACACCCCTCCTCCGGTTGAGCTGCAGCCCCTCAGGGAACGTTTCGCCAGCCTGTTCACGAAAGCCAAGGCCGATCGCGACGCTGGAAATGACAGCCCTTATCGGGAAGCAGCGGAGATTGCCGAACGCCTGCTGTCGAACCCGCATGATCTGCGCGTGCTGCACGGCGACCTGCATCACGACAATATCCTGCACGGAAAACGCGGCTGGCTGGTGATCGACCCGAAAGGCCTTCTCGGCGATCCCGGCTTCGACGCGGCGAACTTCTTCTACAACCCGCTCCATCGTCACGATCTCTCGCTGGACCCGGAGCGCATCGCCTATATGGCCGAGGTTTTCGCCCGCGTGCTCGGACAAAACCCGCGCGCGATCCTCGATCATGCCATTGCATGGGGCTGCCTGTCGTCATCCTGGCACGCGGAAGACGAAAACGAAGCCGAAGAGACGAGCGAGCTTGCCGTCGTGGCGGCGGTACGTGCGGTGCGGGCTAACTTCTGACGGAAATCTCGGTCGGCAAGGGATAAGCACCCTTGGTGCCGCGCCAATGCGCGGTCGCGAAGATCAGCACGATCATGGCAAAGCCCTGATGCAGCAGCGCCCAGTGAATGTGTGCCTGCGCCAGCAGGGTGCCGACGCCAATCGCCGCCTGCCCCAGAATGAGCGCCACCAGCACCCAGGCCCGGCGGGCATGCGTGGTTCCCGGAAGCGCCCGCATCGTCACCAAGGCATGCCAGATGGCCGCGACGAGGACCGAATAGGCGAACATGCGATGCACGAATTGCACGGTCTTGGGATTTTCGAACAGGTTGCGCCACGCGGGATCGATGATGAACAGGTCCCCCGGAATGACGGCACCGTCCATCAGCGGCCAGGTGTTGTAGGTGAGGCCGGCATGCAGGCCGGCGACAAGGCCGCCGAGGTAAATCTGAATCAGCACCAGCAGCACCATGATGCCGGCGAAGCGTTGGACGCCACGATTTGCCGGCGCCTCCGAATAGGTCGCCACGCCGCGCGCGATATAGGCCGTCGCCATGATGATGATGCAGGCCAGCGTCAGATGCGTCGCCAGCCGGTATTGGCTGACGGATACGCGCTCGGAAAGCCCGGAGGCGACCATCCACCAGCCGATCGCGCCCTGCAGCCCGCCCAGCGCCAGAAGCCCAACGAGGCGCGGCTTCAGCCCGCGCTCGAGGCGGCCCGACAGCCAGAAGAAGGCTAGAGGAATGGCGACAAGGAAGCCGACGCCGCGGGCGAGCAGGCGGTGCGCCCATTCCCACCAGAAGATGCCCTTGAACTCATCCAGGCTCATGCCCTTGTTGATCTGCTCATACTGCGGAATCTGCTGGTATTTTTCGAACTCTTCCTGCCATTCGGCCTGGTTGAGCGGCGGGATGACGCCGTGGATCGGCTTCCATTCGGTGATGGAGAGCCCGGAGCCGGTCATGCGCGTGGCGCCGCCGACCATCACCAGCGCAAACAGCACGACGAGCACGACATAGAGCCAGCCGCGCACATAGGTGCGGTTGCGCTGTTCGCGGTCGTGCGAGGCAAGCGGTGCAGCGTTGGCGATTGCGGCCATGGCTCTCAATTCCAAACCGTTAGAAACGCGGCGATTGGTGGACCATCGGGACAGCTCTTACAAGGCTATCATGCACGCGACACGCCGTCGCGCTCAAGCAATTCCCGGAAAAGTGTGCAGCGGTTTTCCGCCCGGAATGGCGCAATGGCTTCTCTCGGGTTGCGCAGCGACCTGAGAAGTTTTAGGAGGACGGCGAAGGAAGAACCATGCCCATTCGCCTGAAAAAACTCATCGGAACCGTGCTGCTGATCGTGCTGGTCATCGTCTACGCGCTGGTCGCGACGACGGTGGCGGTGGCGCAGCTGTCGGAATCCGGCCCACTGGTGCATCTGGCCTTCTTCCTGTTCAGCGGCATTCTTTGGGTGGTGCCGGCGATGGGCATCATCAAGTGGCTGATTATCGAGCCACGGCCGAAGCCCTGACCCTCATACAGTCACGAGCATCTTGCCGGCATTCGCCAGGGGCGTCGTGATACCCGACAGCATCGTGCGGATATAGGAAACGCGCTGGTAGCGGCCGTTGATCGAGATGCGCGGCAGCGCATGCAGGTGTCCGGCGTGGTCGGCCCGCAGCACACCATGGCGCGTCGTCACCGCCGAGGCATAGCCGGCAGCCTTCGCCAGCGCCACCTCGCGCTCGCCCACCGCGCTCGGATAACCGTAAGGGTACGCCATATGGCGCGGTTTCTCGCCAAGCTCGGATTCGAGAATGCGCCCGGCATCGATGATCTCGCGCCTTGCCGTCTCTTCGTTCAATCGCTTGAGACTGTAATGGTGCACTGTGTGCGCGCCGATCGTCACCAGCGGGTGGGCGGCAGCAGCCCTCACCTCTTCCCAGCCCATCAGCGTCTTCCTGCCCGGCCCGGTCGGATCGACGCCGCATGAGCGCGCCAGTTCGTGCAAGGCCGTGCGCTGGTCCTCCTCGCGCACGTCGATGGTCAGATATTCCTGAAGCCGCGCATTGGCCTCTGCCCGCTTGGCTGGCGACGAGCAGTCGATCGTCACACGGCCCTCGGCCGTATTCAGGAACAGCATGTCGCGGGCGTTGACGATGTCGTCGATCACCTCCCACCACAAATCCACGGTGCCGTCGATCAAGGCCGGCGCGATGTAGATGGTGATCGGCACACCGTGCCTTTCCAGCACGGGCAGCGCCTCTGTTAGATTGTCGCGGTAGCCGTCATCAGCGGTGAGCGTGGCGAACTGGCCGCCCTTGCCGCCGCGCTTCACGCGCTCCAGCGCCTCGTCCATCGTCACGAATTCGGTGCCGCCTGCCTTCATGTCGGTTATCAGCGCATCGAGAAAGGCCGGCGCGATGTTGAGGTGGCGATTGGCGCCGTCGGGTCTTTCAAGGTTGGCGGTGACCCGATGCAGCATCAGGATCGCGCCGATGCCGCCGACGAGCGGACGGGCGAGCGGCGCCAGGCCGGAATATCCGACCGCGTTCAGCACCAGTCTGCGCAACGTATCGCCCCCGTCGATCATTAATTCACCTTTTGGCGTTACAATCCGTTGAAACAGCGCCTTCCTACGGCAAGACAGGCGACCAGCATTAGCCGCGAAGGATTGAGGTATGGTTGACGCCACCGCGTCATTTGGAATCGAACCGTCCGCGCAAGGGCGTGCTTCGGCTCGCCAGGATGCCCGTGCGACGCAGGCGGAGATTTCGACGGCCACGCCCGAAGCACTCTCCTCCTATGCGCGGCTCTGCGCAAACGGCGTCTTCGCGCCCGCCCAGAGCGCGCTCTGGGTCGAAAACTGGGTCAGGCAGATACGCCCCGACAGTCTGATCGCAACGATCACCAGCAATGAGCAGGCGGTCTTCGCCCTGGCGCTGGAAGTCGTCAAGGTCGGGCCATTTCGTGTCGCCCGCTTCATGGGAGGCACGCATGCCAACGGCAATTTCGCACCTGCCCTCCCGAGATGGCTCCAGTCGGCCAGCGAGGCCGACATCATCAGCCTGACGCAGGCTATCGGCAAGGCGCGGCCGGATATCGATGCCCTTATGCTCCAGCGCGTCGCCACCGACCTCGACAGCACTGCCAATCCCCTGCTCGCCCTTCCCCATGCCCCCACCCCGAACATCGCGCTCAGCGTCAATCTTGATGGCGGGTTCGACGCCGTTCTGGAGCGCACGAGCGCCAAGCGAAAGCGCAAGAAGCATCGGGCGCAGACGCGGAAATTCGAGGCAGCCGGCGGCTATCGGCGTCTCATCGCGCAAACCAGCGATGAAACGCAGCGCCTGTTCGACGCATTCCTTGCGATGAAGGTGGAACGCTTCCGCAAGATGGGTATCGCCAATGTTTTCGAAGAGCCTGACCTGCAGGCATTTTTCCATGCCCTGTTTGCAGAGAGCGTGAAAACCCACCAACCGATCTTTACGCTGGAAGCGCTCGAAGTCGGCGGCGTGTTGCGCGCGGTCACCGGCACCAGCCAATGCGGCAAGCGCCTCATCTGCGAGTTCGGCGCGATCTCCGACGATGAACTGGCGGCCACCAGCCCCGGCGAGTTCCTGTTCTATGACAATATAAATGCCGCCTGCGCTGACGGTTTCGGCATCTACGATTTCAGCGTCGGCGACGAGCCGTACAAGCGGCTCTGGTGCGATATCGAAACGCGCCATGTCGACATCGTCCTGCCGCTCACGGCCAAGGGGCGGATGTTCGCGGCCAGCACGCGAGCAACCGCGCGCCTCAAGGCGTTCGTAAAGAACAGCCCGTTTGTCTGGAAGATCGCAAAGGCGGTGCGCAAGCGGGCTGCAGGCGGAACGGCGACGCCGGCAGAAGAGTGATCCAACGGAAACGAAGGGAATGCGGCGCTTACGCCACGTTCCTGCCGGGGACCGGCGAAGTCGGCAATTCGTAGCCGGCAGGCGTCACCAGGATAAAGCCGTGGTAGCCGCCTTCGCGCAGGTTGTCGGCGGCTGACAGAACCTCGTCGTCCGGCTCCAGCATGCTGATGAAGATTTCCGTACCCTCGCCGACAAGCCGGCGGATGCCATCGGCATCGATCGGGCCGCATTCGACCACGACGATGTCGTAAGCGGTCGTCAGCGATTCCAGGATGATCGGCAGGCGATCGGCGGCGCGCATGGCTCGAACCGGATCGGCAGTGCCTACCGGAATGACGTGGCAATCGGAATAATGGTCGGCATGGATGACTTCGGTGAACTGCGCCTGCGCCGACAGCAGATTGGTTATGCCGGGATAGTGGCCGCTGTCGAGCATCGGACGCGAAGCAGCACCCGATGCGGTAAGATCGAGAAGCAGCACCCGCAGTCCGGCATCCGAGACCTCGCGGGCAACCATGACCGAGGTCGCAGCCGCCTCGTCGCCCTCGGGCGACACGAAAATCGCGCGCATGGCGCCACCGGCAATCAGCTTTTCAGCGGCGCGCTCGATGCCGATCTCGCCCAGCATGCGCTCAGGCCTGGACAGTTCGCCGTGATCATCCTCGATATCCGGCTCCGCTTCGGAAGAAACGATCGGCGCGGCCTGATCATATTCCTTCGCGGTCGGTTCCTCATGCGGCTCCGTTTCGAGGACGGGCATCGCCACCTGCTCGACCGGCTCGAAATGCGCACCGGGCGCCGGGCGCATTGCACGGCCGGAGAACAATTCCTGCAGAAGCGTCACCACAGCCATAAGCAGCAGCGAGGCGACGAAGGCAGCACCCACGATAGGCACGATCTTCGGGAAGTATGGCTCCGCGGGAACGACGGCGCGCGAGAAGATGCGGGCATCGGCCGGCAGATAGTTGCGATCCTTGCGCGATGCCGCCTCGCGATAGCGGGTCATGTAGGATTCGAGCAGTTGCCGCTGCGAAGTCGCCTCCCGCTCCAATGCGCGCAGTTCGACCTCCTGCTCGCCGGAGCGTGCGGAAGCGGCCTTCAATGTATTGAGATCGGCCACGATCTGGCTCTCGCGCATTTGCGCGGTCTGCGCCTCCGTCACGATGCTTTTCAGCACATTCTGGGCTTCGATGCGGATTTGACGGTCGAGGTCTGCAAGCTGCGAATTAAGCGCGCGAACGCGCGGGTGATTCCCCAGCAGTGTCGTCGACAGGTCGGCGATATCGGCCTTGAGCTGCACCTGGCGCTCGCGCAGCCGCTGTATAAGCGGCGACGACAGGACGCCCGGCAACGCATCGACCGAACCGCCGCCTTGCAGCACCTTGCGCATGCTTTCGGCGTTTGCCTCGGATGCCGCACGGCTGGCACGCACCCGCGACAATTCGGAAGACAGTTCGGAAAGCTGCTGCGTCGACAGGACCGCGTTGTTCTGTCCGATCAGCAGATCCGACTTGCCGCGATAGTCGGCAACACGCGACTCGGCTTCCTTGACGCGCTTGCTGAGGTCGGCGATCTCGGGCGCCAGCCAGTCGGTGGCGTCGGAATTCGACAGGAGCTTGGCATCCCGGCTCACCGACAGATAGGCGTCAGCAACGGCGTTCGGCACCTCGGCTGCAAGCCTTGGGTCTTCAGACGAGAATTCGATGACGATAACGCGTGACTTTTCAACGCGATAAACCTTCAGCTTCTCGCGGAATGCCTTCAGAACGCGCTCGTCGGCAGGAATTTCATGCGGATCGCTTTTCAGGCCCGCGATCACCAGCAACCGCGTCGCGAGCGACATATTGGCGGCGGGATCGAACTCCGGCAGCTTCGAAAGGCCGAGCTTCTGCGATACCTGCTTGAGGATGTCGGTCGACGAGATCACCTCGACCTGACTGGTTACCCCTTCCTCGTCGAGAATCGGGCGGTCAGCCTCTGCATTGCCCGTATCCGGCCGGGTAAACACGGATTCGCGGGTTTCGATCAGGATGCGGGTTTCGGCCTTGTAGTGCGGCGTCGCCATCCAGGCGAGGACGAAAGCAATTCCGGTAACAACGAGCGCGACCAGCAGGATGCGCAGCCAGTTCCTCGCCAGCGAGGCGAAGAGCTTTCCAAGATCGACATCGATATCGTTGGCAGTTGATTGAGCGCCTGACATGCATCCTGCTCCAGTATCGGATGCTTCTTATGGTAAACATCTATGGTAACCCATCGGTTAAGATGCTGGAAAGAATCTGTTTTCCTTGATTGATAGAGCGTTAATGAGCCGACCCTAATGCAACTATACGTAGTCGGATCGACCCAAAAGAGCAGCGGGCTTTACCGGGCATTAACCCTAACAGGATGATAACAGCGACATCGAAGTCGCTGAACTTGAGTCCAGCGCTCAGCCAAAGGTGTCCGTCCGGCCATGAAAAGCTTTCGCCCCGCCTTTCACGCACTGCTCGTCGCGGCATTGCTTGCCGGCTGCTCCAGCTATCGCCCAGCGCCGGCAGCCTTCCATGAAGCGCTTGACCAACCCTACCGGCTCGGCGCTGGCGACCGCATTCGTGTGACGGTGTTCGAACAGGAAGGCCTTACCAACACCTACAGCGTGGATCAGTCTGGCTACATCGCCTTCCCGCTGGTCGGTGCGGTACCGGCGCGCGGCAACACCGCCCAGCAGGTCGAGGCGGCGCTTGCCGCCAAGCTGCGGCAGGGTTTTCTGCGCGACCCGGATGTTTCGGTCGAAATCGATCGCTACCGTCCGATCTTCGTCATGGGCGAAGTGGGCGCTGCCGGCCAGTATTCCTACGTTCCGGGCCTGACGGTGCAAAAGGCGATCGCCATTGCCGGCGGCTTCTCGGCGCGCGCCAACCAGGCGAATGTCGATATCACCCGCGATATCAACGGCAAGGTGATGACCGGAAGGGTCGTGACTTCAGACCCTCTCCTGCCCGGCGACACAATCTACGTTCGCGAACGTCTTTTTTAATCCATCGTCCGTAAGATTGGTTTCGACTTACGGAAGAGACCATGAACCAGCATGCAAATGGCAGCGAGAGGAGCGCGGGCGAACGGCTTCGTATCGTTCACTGTTTTCGCTCGCCGGTCGGCGGCATCTTCCGTCATGTCCGCGATCTCGCCGAGGCTCAGGTAGCGGCCGGGCACCAGGTCGGCATCGTCTGCGATTCGACCACCGGCGGCGACTATGAGGAACGCCTGTTTTCCGGCATGAAGGACATGCTGGCGCTCGGCATATGGCGCACGCCGATGCAGCGCCATATCGGCCCCGGCGATATGACCGCCGCCTGGCGCACATACAGGATCATCAAGGAATTGCAGCCGGACGTCCTGCACGGACATGGCGCCAAGGGTGGCGTCTATGCCCGCATGTTCGGCTCGCTGTTGCGGGTTTCAAGGTCTCGCGTCGCCCGCCTCTATTCGCCGCATGGCGGCAGCCTGCACTACGACGAAACGACCACGACGGGAAAAATGTTCTTCGGGCTCGAACGCCTGATGGAGCGTTTCACCGATCACCTGCTGTTCGTTTCGGATTATGAGCAGCGAACCTTCCGCCGCAAGATCGGCACGCCGCGCCCGCCGCACGGGCTTGTCTACAACGGTCTTCGCGCCGCCGAATTCGAACCCGTCCCGGCTGCAGCAGACGCCGCCGATTTCCTCTATATCGGCATGATGCGCGATCTGAAGGGCCCAGACCTCTTCATTGACGCGCTCGCCGCCACCGAGGCAAAACTCGGACGCAAGGTCACCGCCGTGATGGTCGGCGACGGCGAGGATTTGCCGCGTTACCACGCACAGGTGAAGCGCCTCGATCTGGCCGACCGGGTGCGCTTCCTGCCGCCCATGCCGGCGCGAAAAGCCTTTTCACTGGCGCGGTTTATCGTCGTTCCCTCGCGCGCCGAGGCGATGCCCTACATCGTGCTCGAAGCGCTCGGTGCCGGCATGCCGATGATCGCGACTGCCGTTGGCGGAATCCCCGAAATCTTCGGCATCGGCTCGCCGGCGCTCGTCTATCCCCTGACCAGCCAACTGACCGATAAGATGAGCGAAGCGCTTCTCGATCCCGACGCTTACCGCGCCCTCATGCCGACACCGGTCGAGCTGAAAGCCAGGTTCGGCGCCGACGTCATGGCCGCGCAGATCGAAAAGACCTATTTCGCGGCCCTCGGCCGGAAGATTTCCGAGCCGAAGGATGGTCTGAAGCGACCGATAGTCTCAAGGGTTTCTTAGCCCCTGACTGTTAGATATGATCCGTAATCTGCGGGTCTTGACCATGAACGAGATTGAACCTCCACACCGCTTTTCGATCAATGCGGTCCGGAAAGTTGACGCTGGCTCCTCAGGCCAGCCCGTCAAGCTCAACAAGGTTGCGCTACAGGTCGCCTCGCAATATCGCCGTGATACGATGTCGCCGATCATGGTCAGCGGCGTCATGCGCCTCGTTGAATTCATGCTTCTGTTCCTGCCGGGCTTCGCGCTCTTCGCGTTCCATGTCGGGCTGACCACGCATCTGTTCTGGCACTATCCGGTCATTATCGGCGCGGCTTCGCTGCTGATGGTGATCCTCCTCGAGTTCAACGATCTGTACCAGATCTCCGCGCTGATGCGTCCGCTCTCCAGTTTCGGGCGCATCCTGCTGATGTGGTCGGCCACCTTCGCGCTGCTGGCGCTTGCCGGCTTCTTTCTCAAGATTTCGGAAGGGTTCTCGCGACTCCTGTTCGGCTCCTGGTTCGTCATCGGTTTCGCGCTGATCTTCGGCTTGCGGCTGATCCTTTCGCGCGTGATCCGGCAATGGGCGCGCAACGGCCGGATGGAACGCCGCGCCGTCATCGTCGGCGGTGGCAAATCCGCAGAATCCCTCATTCGCTCGGTCGAGCAGCAGCCCTATAACGACATCCGCATCTGTGGCATTTTCGATGATCGTGACGACAAGCGCTCGCCGCCCATCGTCGCCGGTTATCCCAAGCTCGGCAATGTCAGCGAGCTGATCGAATTCGCGCGCATCGCCCGCATCGACATGCTGATCGTGTCGCTGCCGATCACCGCCGAAGCGCGCGTGTTGCAGCTTTTGAAGAAGCTCTGGGTGCTGCCGGTGGATATCCGGCTGTCGGCGCATTCCAACCAGCTGCAGTTCCGGCCGCGATCCTATTCGTTCATCGGCTCGGTGCCGATGCTCGACATATTCGACAAGCCCATCAACGATTGGGATTCGGTCGCCAAGCGCGCTTTCGACATCATCTTCAGCCTGTTCGGCATCATCGTCTTCTCGCCGGTGATGCTGGCAACCGCAATCGCCATCAAGCTCGACAGCAAGGGGCCGGTTCTGTTCAAGCAGAAGCGCCACGGCTTCAACAACGAGATCGTCGAGGTCTACAAGTTCCGCTCGATGTACACGGACATGTCGGACCCCTCCGCAAAGAAGAGCGTCACCAAGAACGATCCGCGCGTCACCCGCGTCGGGCGCATCATCCGCAAGACCTCGATCGACGAGTTGCCGCAATTCTTCAATTCGCTGTTCGGCAGCCTGTCGCTGATCGGCCCTCGCCCGCATGCCATCGCCGCCCAATCGCACAACCTTCTCTACAACGAAGTCGTCGACGGTTATTTCGCCCGCCATCGCGTGAAGCCCGGCGTCACTGGCTGGGCGCAGATCAACGGCTGGCGCGGCGAGATGGATACCGACGAGAAGATCAGGATGCGCACCGAATATGACCTGTTCTATATAGAGAACTGGTCGCTCTGGCTGGACCTGAAAATCCTTTGCCTGACGCCCGTGCGGCTGCTCAACACGGAAAACGCCTATTGAGCGCGATCACCCATGAACTGCCGCGAGCCGCGGTCAACGCCAAGCTGATCGCGCTGATCTCGTCGGGCGCGGTCGGCCTTGGCGTGCTTCTGTCGGGCTTCGTCATCAACGAACCGGCCCCGTACGAACTCTATATGGCCGGACTGATCGCCATATGGGCGTTGTTCGGCCTCCGCCTGTCGCGCTCCGTCGTGCCGCTTCTGGTGCTGCTGGTCACCTTCAATATCGGCGGCATGATCTCCATGAGCCAGATGTCGGACCTGATGAACACGCCGCTCTATCTGGCCGTGTCGCTGTTCCTCGCGTTTACGGCCGTGTTCTTCGCTGCCGTCACGGAGATGCAGCCCGGTCTCTACCGGGTCATCTTCCTGGCCTATGTCATTGCGGCGGTGTCGACTTCGCTGCTTGGCATACTGGGTTATTTCCACGCCTTCCCCGGTGCGGACATGTTCACCAAATATGAGCGCGCCGCCGGCGCTTTCCAGGACCCGAACGTCTTCGGGCCTTTTCTTGCTTTGCCCGGCATCTACCTGCTTCACCGCCTGCTGACCGGCAGCCCTGCGAAAATGTTCATTTACGCAGTGCCGCTGCTCATCATCGTCGGCGGCATCTTCTTCTCGTTTTCGCGCGGCGCCTGGGGGCTTTTCGGCGCGTCCGCGATCCTGCTCACCGGCGCACTGTTCCTGCAAAGCTCGAGCGGCCGCTTCCGCCTGCGCATCGTCGTCATGAGCGTTGCGGCATTTCTGTTTCTGGCGCTGGCCCTGCTGATCGCGCTGCAGATACCGAGCGTTGCCGAACTGTTCACCGCACGCGCCCAACTCGCGCAGGACTACGACAGCGCCCGCCTCGGCCGTTTCGCCCGCTATGGCATCGGCTTCATGCTGGCACTTGAAAAGCCTTTCGGCATCGGCCCACTGGTCTTCGGCCAGATCTACGGCGAGGACACGCACGACATCTGGCTGAAAGCGCTGATGGATTACGGCTGGCTCGGCTTCGTCTCCTGGCTGACCATGATCTGCTGGACGCTAGCAGGTGGCTTCCGCATCCTGTTCCGTGACCGGCCATGGCAGCCTTACGTCCTATGCGCCTATGTCGTGCTGATCGGCCATATCGCACTCGGCACCTTCATCGACACCGATCACTGGCGGCATTTCTATCTCCTGCTCGGCCTGATCTGGGGCGGGATAGGGCTGGAATACCGGCACCAGCACGCCATTCGCGCAGATGCACAACGAACTCGGTCACAGCCGCGAATTTCGGTTGACCGACAAAGGCATATGCAGATAGACAGCAACCGGTCCGGAGTGTAGCGCAGCCCGGTAGCGCACTTGACTGGGGGACATGATTTTAGGGGTCTCACCGGGTCTCAAGTCAAATCATCATACCCCTTATTTTCGTTGAAATTCTGCGGTTTTAAGCCTATTGTGACCCTCTGATATTCGCATGGGGTAACACTCCTTATCACCCGGTTTTGTTACCCCTGCATTACCCCGGAGGCGCAGGTGGCAAGCAACAAGGCACTCACTGCTCTCGCTATTGAGAAGCTGAAACCGGACCCGAACAAGCGAATGGAAATTCCCGTTGGTGGCGTCTCGGGTCTGTATCTCGTGATCCAGCCGAGCGGCAAAAAGTCGTGGGCGCTCCGCTATCGGTTCAATGACAAGCCGGCAAAGCTGACACTGGGCGAAGTCCTCTTTCAGCGCATAGGCAAGGCTCCCGATAAGCTGTCTCTAGGCGTGCCAATGACCCTCGCGGAAGCCTTCACCATGGCCGCGAACATTCGGCAGGCCATTGAGGAAGGCCGCGACCCATCGGTTGAGAAGAAAACCGAACGGGCAAAGCAAAAGCTCTCCGACGACGATCTAGTGCGGACGCTAGGCGCGGCCTACGTCGAGCGCTACGCCAAGCCGAAAAACCGCTCATGGGCCGAAGTGGAGCGGCAATTCAAAGCCGAGATAAACCCGAAGTGGGGTGACCGCCGCGCCCGGGACATCACCAAGGCGGACGTAAAGACGCTGCTAGACGGGATCGTCAAACGCGGCTCCCCGGTTACGGCCAATCGTGTGCTTGCCACGCTGCGGACCTTTTTCGGATGGCTCGTCGCTCAAGACGGGGACATTTCCGTTTCGCCGTGCGACGGCGTTAAGCGCCCCGTGGAGGAAAAGGAACGCGAGCGTGTCCTGAGCGATGGGGAAATCCGCCTCTTTTGGAAAGCCGCAAGCGGCATGGAGTATCCCTTCGGGCCTATGTTCCGGCTCCTTTTGGTCACGGGACAGCGCCGGGCCGAAGTCGCAAAGATGACCCGGAAGGAACTGGACCTAGACGACAAGAAGCTTTGGACCCTGCCGAGCGACCGGACCAAGAACGGCGAACTGCACCGCGTACCGCTGTCCCCGCTCGCAGTTGAAATCATCGAAACCGCCTTGCCCATGAGCGGCGGCAAAGCCGGCTATCTTTTCACCATGACCGGAGGTGAGACCGCTTCGACGGGCTACAGTCGCGCCAAGGACCGGCTAGACCTAGCCATGGCCCGGATCATGGCAGAGGAAGCAAAGCAGCGTGGCGATGACCCGGAAGGCGTTGAGCCACTACCGCATTGGACCCTGCACGATCTGCGCCGCACGTGTGCGAGCGGCATGGGCGAACTAGGCACCGCACCGCACGTGATCGAAGCGGCCTTGAACCATAAGTCCGGTCTGATCAAAGGCGTGGCGAAGATTTACAACCGCTACACTTATGACAAGGAGAAGCGCGAGGCGCTGGAAAACTGGGCCGCGTTCCTGACCGGCCTTGTCAGCGACAAGCCTAGCGCGGACGTTCTGCCGATGGCGCTGGCTGAGACACGTAGCCGGGCCGCTGAACGCGCCTAGGGCCTGCAACGGCTGGGTCTGCCCGGTTTCACGCACAAGGACTTGGACCGCAAGTCCGGCATCTGAAGGCCGTAGGGGAAAGCAGGCCGAAACCTTTCTTGTCTAGGCTCCCGGCGTCTTCGCTCGCGGTCAATGCCGGTCGGGTTCAACGTGATCCTCCGCTTTGACAGACGCGCACATGACTTAGAGACAAGGCAAGACGGGCAGAGGTCTTCTGTTATCTTATTGATATTATTATTCTTTCTTTCCCGCACCAAAGCCATGTTACCCGAACGGGTATCGTCAGGGTAACGGCAAGCACACTGCGCACGGCAGGGGGGTGGGGGTCTTTTGCGCGAAGCAACCCTACCCCGGGGGGTTCCCCCATGCCAGTACCGGAGAGCGACGGGGCCTTGGAGGCTCCAACACCCTAGGTCTACCGATGAAACTCGAAATCACTTTTAGAACAATGACTTAGGAAATTCAAAAAATACAAAAAGCAAAATCCAAAACCAGTACGGCGGGTCCATGAAACTTAGCCAGCGCCGGTTACACTCTGCTAGCGATTTGATTTGATTTCGGAAATCGGCAAACGGCCCGCGAGGGTCGCTTCGCTCCCCGCTCCCTGTCCGGCAAAAGGGGCTCGGAAAGACGGCCACAATAGCCCGCAAAGCCTTAGTCGCAGCCGTTTCAGAGCCGTCTAACGCGCTTGCGGCAATGCCTCACCGGCCCTTGGCCGCTGCATATGCATTCCGCGCCGCTTCCGGCTGGGGAGCGACATTGGAAAGCTCGTAGCGGCTCCCTTTTATCGCTGCGAACCAAGCTCGTTCGACCTCGCGAGCCGCCTCCCGTGCGCTGGGCTCAACGCCTGAAAGCTTTCCGATATTCCGGCTGACATCGTCACCATGAGCTTGCATCGCCCAAAACCACGAGCCCTGTTGCGGGCCGGTGTCAAACAGATAGATGCGGCCAACGCTGCCTTGGAAGTCAGCGACCTCGCAAACAAAGTCGCTTTCCTTCTCAGGCCACGTCTGCCGCCACTTCAGGCGCAGGATGATCGCTTCCGGGGTGCTGGGTGTGTCGTCGCTCATGACGGGAACGATACGTCTTAAATGAGAACGAAGCAAGAACAAATTCCTATTCACTCAGCGCTGCCGCCGCCCAGCGGAGCACAGCTAGATTGCAGATTTGCGGAATGTTAAGTTGTGCGCATAGGGGGAAACTATGCATTTTGTTGGAATAGCACTTGTCGCAATAGTTCTGGTCGCAATGTTTCCAAGAGCAGCGGGCTTCATTTTGCTTGCTGTGGCGGGGCTGATAGTCTTCTTCGTATTGAATATCCTAGAGGCACGCCGGAACCGTGAGAACGTTCTGGAGCGTATGAGCATCGGAGTAATCTATAGCGAGGCGGAATGCTCATCTGCCTATCCAATTCAGGTAACGTTCTCCAATAAATCAACTAAGACGGTTACGAAATACTCAATCGATCTGACGGCACATATCGCCGGGCGATCCAGTGTAGTGTTCAGCCAAACGATACAGGATGATAAGATTATCAATCCGGGTCAGGTTTACTCCTCGTGCTGGAGGCTATCCGGCCTCGATCAAGCCGGCACCGTGCGCGGCGTGCCACCTCGCGAACTGCAATGGTCCTATCGTTATGGAAGGGTGGATTGGTAAAGACACCTTCATTCCGCCCGAGGCTGGTTCTGAGTTATCCCCATCCCCAACAGTTATCCCCATGGTCACGGAATATTCACTGTTCTTCCGCTTGTCAGGGAAACGTTGTTAGTTAAGTTCGCCCGCATTGGGAGATGGGGCTAGATGACAACACCAAAGCCATTCGCGTTCGTACTCATGCCGTTTGATGCGGCATTCGACGATATATACAAACTCGGGATCAAAGAGGTGGCTTCTCAGCTTGGCGTGGTCGCCGAACGGGTGGACGAACAAATCTACGCAGAGGGAATGCTTGAACGGATTTACCGACAGATTGACGCGGCAGATTTCATCATTGCAGACATGACGGGCCGTAACGAGAACGTCTTCTATGAGGTCGGCTACGCGCACGCCAAAGGCAAGCTTTGCACTCTTCTGACAAAGTCCACGAAGGACATCCCGTTCGACCTGAAGCACCATCGGCATTTGGTGTATGGAGATTCCATTCAAACCCTTCGCGCAAAGCTGGCTACAGAAATTGCGTGGTTGAAATCCGAGGCAGAAAAAAAGAAGTCATCGTATTTCAGCGTGTCAGTTAAGTCGGCGGAAGGGTCGCTGACAAAAGTCTCTTGGGCGGACACGGGTTCTATTGAAATAGTTATCGATATTCACAACAACACGGACAAGAAGTCTCCCGAGATAGAGGCAATTTACCTTCACACGCGAAAAGGATGGAAGTTTTCGCAATCGCAAGAGGAATGCCCGTCCACCGATTCAAACTTGGAAGACTATGAAAAGCGGAATTTTGTAAAGGCCTCCAACAATCGATTGTCTCCGGGCGGCTGGGCTCAAATTCGTGTTTCGGGCGAACGAACCTTATGGACGAACTTCGGCAAAAAGGAGCGCAAAGAGAGCTACACAATCAGGGGCAGAGTGTTGCTTGAGATCGTGACCGCAGAAGGCACCTTTCAGCAGAAGTTGAACCTAGAGATAGAACTGGACGAAATTCCATTTTAGCGAAGAAGATCGGGGACGTTTCCATACGCCCCTTCCCACTACAGTCCGGTGGGAGGACCGTTGTCCAACACCTTCTCCGCACTAAGTTTGCGGATGCCGTATTTATCCCGAGTCCCTGCTACGCCGTTGATCTCATCCAGTAGATCATCGCACATGGCTTTCAAGGCTCTTAGAGCGGATTTGGCCCGGATTGACCCTCTCTTATCTGGCCTGAAAAGGATCGCCAGCGTAAGCGTTTTGCTGTCACGGTAAACGGGTTCGCCTAAGCGGAAATCCACTTCCTTATTTTCATTGTTGATACCTTCGAATTCTGGAAACACAGGGTCTTGCACGCCTTCCTCCTATTCGTGGGCTGTGCGGTTTGTGCGGGGC
Source organism: Mesorhizobium sp. DCY119 (assembly GCF_003590645.1). Classification (NCBI taxonomy): domain Bacteria; kingdom Pseudomonadati; phylum Pseudomonadota; class Alphaproteobacteria; order Hyphomicrobiales; family Phyllobacteriaceae; genus Mesorhizobium; species Mesorhizobium sp. DCY119. The sequence continues at coordinate 3,103,248 of NZ_CP031834.1, forward strand.
TCTATAGAGAGCCCCTCCGCACGTACAAACCCGCACCAATGCCAAGTTTGTGCGGTTTCGCACTAAATCCGCACATAAACACCATCCGCACCTAATTCGATTTTCTTGTTTGTTTTCAATCGTGTAAGTGCATCATCGAAGGTGCGCTTTTTCTGCTTCGACGCCTTGAGCAGATCGGTATAGGACAGCCCCTCTGGATGTTTGTCCAGCGCTGCCAAAACCGCACTATCTGACCTTGGCAACGATCGCTGCTTCGCCGGCTGGTCAAGAAAGTCACTCCACTCGGGATCAACCTTCCATGTCAGGACAGCCGACTTGCCGGCGGACACAAGACGGAAGTTCATCGCGCCGAACGGTTCTGCGTCCTTCTGCTTTTCGCCTTTGATGTACCCGGTGGGGGTTTTGGGATCGCTATGAACTTCGATTGCGGTATCCGCCGCGCCCATCAGCACCGTGGAACCGCGCGTACCCTTACGGCTGTCTTTGCCCGTGTGATGGATCACCAACACCGTGCAGCCGGGAAACGCAGAGCGGAGTGCGTCGCAGCCAGTTACGAAGGCATTCATATCCTTCGCTGTGTTCTCGTCCCCATTGCCGAAGTTGCGAGCCAAGGTGTCCACGATCAGCAAGCCCGGACGATACCCTTTCGAGCCAATTGCGGTGACGAAATCCCGGACCACGCGCGGGTTCGCAACATCAATGCCGTGGGGCTGGAAAAGCAACCGTTTCGGTTCCCGCTGACGGTCGTCCTGCCAAGCGCGGTTGCGGAGTTTCAGGCCCGATACGCCTTCGGAATAGATGTAAACCACGTCCCGTTGCTGCACGGCGTGGCCGGCCCACGGTAGGCCCGTGGCGATAGAGCTAGCCCAGTCGAGGCCAATGAAGGATTTCTTGCTACCGGCAGGGCCAAACAGGACGACGAAGCCGCTTTGCGGCAAAAGCCCGTCGATTAGCCATTCAGGGTCTGGCAGGTGCGCGATGTCGGAAACGGTCAAAAGTCGAAAGTTCGGAGCCGAGCCGGGCTTGTTGTCATTCTCTGGTTCGCCTGCCGGGTTCTTAAGTCTAAGTCGCTTATCTGGCCCACGTTCGTAGTCAGAAAGCGATGCAAACTTCGATATGGTAATAACCGAAATATCCCCGGTCGTCCTATTTACAATCTCTGCTCGTTCTTGAAGTTCTTCATCTGAAAGTCTATATTCAACTTGTGTCATACGGATGATCCTTTCTCGTTTGGGTTGTCCTTTTTACAGTGAGTGTCAACTACAAGGGGCTGGGAAACTGGCCCCTTTTCTTTTGCCTTGCTCATATAAGATCGTCGGGCTCGTTCTCCCAACACGAGGCGACCTGCGACGGCCAGCGGTGCGGGTTGATCCGAATGACCCCACCAAACGCCTCAGCCGCAGCTTCGAGCCAGTCAGCGATCTCCAGCCCATCCATAAGCCGCATAGGAATGATTTCCTTCTCGGCGGTATGAAGATGCCCCGGACGAGCCGCGTGCGCGTCCACGGGCCCGCCTGCCCCGCTGGGGGCCATTTCACGCTTCATGGTATGTCCCTGTGGTCAGGACACTGTTTGCCATCTCCGCTAACTTCGCCCGGCGCGCGTATTCCGCGATCATGGCTTCAAGCAGTTCCGGGAACTGGTTTTCCGGGGCGGTAGACGCCGCGTCGAGTTGCGCCTTCGTCAGCGTGGTCAGGTCCGTTGTCGTCAAGATCATGTTTTCCATTGTCGTCTCCTTTGCTGTTTGCGAGCGCGGCTAAGCGTTGCTCGCGGTTGATGATGCCGGCATGTGTGTTGGTCAGCGCCTTCATGCGGCGGCCTCTAGGTGAGGCAGCGGATGCGCCTTGCGGACCCGCTTCGCCGTACGCATGGTCAGATATCGGGACACCCAGCGAACACCCTCGTCGTAGTCGATAGCCGACTTACGGCCCGGCACTCTGACCCGGTTGGGCCCGTTGCCCTTTTGCCAAATGCCGCGATAGAGCCACTGAACGCTGACGCCAGTTAGGGCCGCGAACTCACGGACGGTGAAATACCCGCGCTGTCCCGGCGTCGTTAGCTGCTCAAGCTTCTTCTTACTTTGCATAAGTTCTCCTTTTCAATTTAGGGGAAATTTGAAGTTCTTATTCTATTTGGTCTCACAGTATTTATCAACTTCCTCGTGATTACACCCGGAACAATGGCAGCAAAATCCACGAGAAAGTGGATCGATTTCCTGAAATATGCTAAAAGATAGCTTGGTTTTGACGCTACAACGTCAATCTATACTCAATTGGTCTCAAACGATAACAAAAGGAGGCTCATCGCATGGCTAAGAATTTCTCAAAAAAGATGGAAAACTACGAGGCCCGCAAGAAGGAGCTTCATCAGCAGCTTCAAAGCACCATCGAACGCCTGCCGGCAGGGTTGCTTTCCGGCGGACGACCCGTCGTAGATGAAGGCGATAGCAGCACATGGAGGTATTCAGCCGATCCCGAGCAACGCCGCTGGTACAAGGAACTCTACGGAGAGCCGCTGTTTGACAGCGAAGGGCTGACGGCTGGCGAAAAAGTCCGCCTCTACGCAGAAGGTCGGCGTCAGATCGACGCTGTCACCCCGGATCATGTTGCGGAGAGCCGCAAGCTCGCCAAGCGCGGCAACAAGGCGTCGGACGCACTCTGGAACGACTTCCGCGTGACCTATCCCGAATACGCGAACAACCCGGATGCCGTGGGTAGGGCTGCGGAGCGGCTGGCGGCATCTTCCGGCATGACGACGGCTGACTTGATTGATCTCGCAAAGCGCAGACCGAACGAGGTTATCGAGCGCATAGCCGACGAGCTTTACAACGACAACAGCGGCCAGAGCTACGATTACGGTTCCGACTACAGCGGCTATTCCGATTACAGCGCCAACGTTCCCTCAGGCCGTCCCGCCCGCCAGCCGGCGAAGGCCGATGAACCGGAAGCGGACATGTTCGAGGAAATGTCGGACTGGCAGGTCCGCAACGGCTTCCACCGCTAATCAACTCAAGGATGAAAGGAAAATCTCATGGCAGCAACCTACGCTTACTCACGCCCGACCGAGCACCTTGGCGCGACGGTTGAAATTCGACGCCAGCAAGAGGCGTGCCGGCACTTCGCCAGCCTGTACGCGCTGAAGATCACGACGCAGGAAGGTGGCGGCTGGATCGAAGAACAAAGCCCGCTCGACCGACACCGGTTTGAGGTTCTTATGACCAAGCTCCAGCCGAACGATACCGTCATCGTGGCAGAACCCGGCGTGCTTGGGGCTTCACCTTCGGAGCTTCTGGCGACCGTTTCCCGGCTTATCGCTTCCGGCGTCCGCGTCTTGGTTGTCAGCCTTGCGGGGGAAATCAACCTGCCGGTTCTCCGAGCATACGTTACTCCGATGCTGAAGCTGGAGACCGCACTGGCGAAAGAGAAGTCCGAACGCGTTCAGGACGTGGAGAAGTTTCAGGCTGATCTGGACGATTTCCAGAGCCGCTATGAAAAAAGCATCCTATCCGCGCTTTCGGCCCGGGGGATCAACCTCGTGTCCCTGCTCCGCCCTGAAGACGCTGGCGAAGTCGCACCGAAGGACATAGCGACCGCGCAGAGCCTTCTTAAGATGCGCGTGGACCTCGACCTGACCCAAGAGGAAGCCGGCGCACTCGTAGCGCCGAACCTGTCGAAAGCGACTGTCTCACGGCTCGAAAACGAAGGCCGTGGCGCGAAGCTTGGCGAATACCGCACCGCCCTGATCCTCGAAACGCACAAGCGCAAGAAGGCTGAGAAGGCGAAACTGCCGGGCAGCGGCCCGACACCAATGGAGCTCGAAGCATACCAGCGGGCCGGCATTCCAACGGCAACCATGGAGGCAATGAAATGAAGATCGATCTTGATAGAGGCGTTCATATCCGCCGGCACCAAGATATGGGCGGCATGCACGTTTACATGTACGCAGACACCCCCGGCGTTTATCTTAACGAGGATGGCGTGAGGCTGCCTGAAGCCATCGCGGAAGGGGCCGGTTATCCTGTCGCGGAACATGCCCGGGCACGCCTGAAGAAAGAACGCATGGATGCGGCAATCGCTGAAGTCGAGGCCCAGCTTGATATCGCCACGGAGGGCGCAGTGCTCGCCGCTCGCGGCGGCTATCAGGTGCTTTCCAGCGGGGCGAACCGGGCCAAGGTGATTGATGACACCGGCGCGCTACTAACACCCGTGCCGATACCGCATCACGAGGCCATGGCGCTGCTGGCGTTGCTTGTCCCGGAGGATGCCTGATGGCCCGGCGACGCTTCAAGTTCAAGCCCGGCGTGCTCGCCAACATGCAGACAACTGACGCCCGGGCCAGCGCAAGGCGAATGGTGGCAGCGGGCCTTTCCCGATACCTCAGCGCTGCCGAGCGTCAGTTGATTGGCGACACCGACCCCGACGAGGACGAGTAGACTTGAAGGCTCCGGGCAGTGATACCATTTGATCCGCATGTGCCCGGGTAACGCTTCCGGGGTAACAAGGAGAAGAACCTATGACCAACCAAAATGAGGCCCCGGTGCTGGCAGACGACCGCCACACCGCTCGTGACTGATGACTGTCGAGGCGGGGACAAACCCCGCTGAAGAACGCTTCCTGAACGGGAAGCAAGTCCGCGCCCGGTACGCGGGCATAAGTAAGATGACGCTGCACCGCTGGGTTAACGGCTACACGGACCAAAGCGGCAAGCACCATCCCCCACATTTCCCTGAAGCTATCCGCATCGGCCATATGCCGTTGTGGCGGCTGTCCGATCTGGAAACGTGGGAGCGCAGCCGAGCCGCAACCCGGCACTGACCGCGTTTAAACGACCTGAAAAAGCATCTGCCCCGTTAGGCCGTGATAAGCCGAGCGGGGTTGCTTTTTGCCCCTTTCCTTTTGCAACGCCATGCGCTATCCGTTCGCTCGGTCGAACGGGCGCACCCCTTGCTCATTCGGCTAGTTTGTTACCCTCAGCGTTACCCCGGCAAATAAAGCGGGTTTTCACAAAGGGACAAAAATCAGGCTAAGTCATTGTTTTGACGGCCAAATCGGAGTGTAGCGCAGCCCGGTAGCGCACTTGACTGGGGGTCAAGGGGTCGTCGGTTCGAATCCGGCCACTCCGACCAATCTTCCCTTGAAATTTCCCCAGCAAATCATCGCCAAAATCCTCGGCAGCGCATTCGCGGCCGGCAGAGACAAAAAATCCTGCTCCGGAAGGCCGAAGCAGGATCTGCAATCGATCTGTTGGCGGAAAAGCTTTTCTGCCTATTTCCGCCAGGCCGAAGCAACCTGTTCCTGACTTGGAACCTGTCCGCCCGGTGTCAGCTTGTCGACAAGGCCCGGAAGCGCCGTGGAGAGCTGCTTGAGCAGCTCGTCTTCACTGATGCCGGTTCTCTCGGCGATCATCTTGATCGTCTGCGCGCCGAGCGCCTTGCCGAGATCGTTGGCGGCGATTGGCTTGTTCTCGCCGGTGCCGACCCAGGAATCGGCGGCGGTACCGTGTCCGGCTTCCTTCAGCTTGTCGAGCAGCCCGCCAAGGCCGCCGAGAAGGCCACCATCGGCTTCAGCCGTGGTATCGGCAGGTTCCGGCTCCTGAGGAGCCTGAGGTGCTGCTGGCTGGCTGCTTTTGCCGCTCAGCATCTTGCCGACCAAGAGTGCGCCGAGCGCGATAACCAAGGGTTTAGCGATATTGCCGCCAGGTACGGCGTCGTCGAAAAGTCCCATATTGGCCTCCATGTGCCAGGATTGTCGCCCCCGCACCTACAATAGTGGCACTGTGCAGCGGCTTTTCAAGCCCACAACCGAACAGTTGTGTTTATTTCGTTCCTGTGGAACTCTCGGTCGTCTGACGTTGGAGGAGAATTCTGTATGTCGGTCATCGCTTGGATCATTCTCGGCCTCATTGCGGGCTTCCTGGGCAGCAAAATCGTCAACAAAAGCGGACAAGGCATGCTGATGGACATCGTCCTCGGCATTGTCGGTGCGGTTGTCGGCGGTGTTATCTTCAACTTCTTCGGCGCGGCCGGCGTAACCGGCCTCAACATCTACAGCCTGATCGTCTCGGTTATCGGCGCCATCGTCGTGCTGTGGCTCTATCATACGCTGGCCGGACGCAGCAGCGTCTAGCCGACGGCCTGTCAAAAGCGCTCGCTTCGCAGCGAAGCGGGCGTGCAGTGCCAATATCGGGGGTTTGCCGCGTGTCTCGGCGCGGATATGTTTTTGTTTATCCGCAGCCCGCGAAACGCCTGTTCAGTCGGGAACAACGGACAGCCGCATTCGTTCATCCGCTCAGACAGGAGCATGACGATGACAAAAGTGACTTATCAGATCGTGGAGCATGATGGCGGCTGGGCCTACAAGCTCGGCGACGTCTTTTCCGAAACCTTTCGCACCCATGAAGCGGCGCTGAACGCTGCCAAGGCAGCGGCCTCCGAGCAGCAGCTTGCCGGCAAGACCGAAGGCATTTCCTATCAGGACGCCGACGGCAGATGGCATGAAGAGATCGCACAGGGCAGCGACCGTCCCGAAGCCGACGTCACCGACAGCGGCCGGAAAGACGACCGCGGCTAGCGCCCTCCCCAACCGGAACGATCAGGCGAGAACGACTTCATCTCCGACGCGCAGAGCGCCGGGCGTCGTGACATTGACCTGTATGCCGAAGCCGCCGCCGCCGTGGCGCGCGATGGTGTGGAGCACCGGCGGCGCGAAAGGCAAGCCGCCCTGCGCCAGCGCGACGAAACTGCAACGTTCGCAAGGTTCGACAACGATTGCTCTGGCTGAACCGATGGCAAGGCTGCGGTTCAGCCATTCCTTCTCGATGAAGCCTTCGAGCTCCGGCTCGGTCTCGATCACCACATTGGCGCGAAACCGCCGGACATCCACCTGAACGTCGGCAGGCGCCAGAGACGCCAATCTTGCCAGCGAGGCGGTTGTCAGCACATGCAGGTGGGCGCGATCGTATCGGGGCGCGGATGCAGCAGTCTCGCCTTTCGGGAATGGGTCTTCATAGCGCCGGAACTCCACCGGAAATCCGAGAATTTCGGTTGCCGCCGACGCCGCTTCCGGCGTGCCGACGGCCCGCCACACTCCATCACCGGCCAACACCTCGACTGCGTCGTCCACCAGCCGCGACTGCATTTCCGGCGCGACGCGCCATCGTTTTTCCTTTTCCGGAGCAGCCACCTTGCCGGCCTCGACATCGAAGAGGCCCCAGCGCCGGTCCCCGACAATCCCATGCGCATCGAGAGCCGCTTCCTCCAGCCGCTCACCGCGCAGTGAACTGACCGGATATCGCCATAACTCGATGATCTTGCCGACTTTTGTCATGGCCGCAGCGTAATGGTTTCATCCGTGAACGAAAGCCGGGAAGGATCGAAATTCCGTCAGCAGAAAACAGATTTTCGTTATGCCACCGCAAGCTCACACACCGGGCTCGATGATTCCGCAAAAGAACCGCCTCAGTTCAACGCACCTGGTCGAGCAGCCGCTTGCATTCGAGAAGGTCGAAAAGCGCTTCCTGAAGCAATGCACGGTTGTCGCGGGACAGTTTTCCGCTGTCCGGCTGCACCGGGCCTTCGTCGTCGGCCTTGCCAAGTCCGAAGAAGCGACGGTTCGGCTTGGCCTTCGGCTCGCCAACCAGCATCTCGTCGTCGGTGCGCGGTTGAGCGCCGGCGGTCATTGGCGCGGCCTCAGCCTGCTTGCGCTGGGCGATCGCTTCCACGGCGGCAACATCGCCGTTGCCTATGGCGACAAGGAACTGATTGCCGTTCTCGCGCAGCAGCTTCTGCACGCCCTTGATGGTGTATCCCTGATCATAAAGCATGTGGCGGATGCCCTTGATCAGTTCGACATCCTGAGGCCGATAATAGCGGCGGCCGCCGCCACGCTTCATCGGCTTGATCTGGTTGAAGCGCGTTTCCCAGAAACGCAGGACATGCTGGGGGAGATCGAGGTCTTCAGCGACCTCGCTGATGGTACGGAAGGCGTCGGGGCTCTTGTCCATGGGGCGCAACTCTCGCTCGGAACGCCTGTCCGTTACGAGGATTTCGCAACGCGGCTCTTTCCAACAGTTCGAGCGCAATCCTTTCCGACATCGGTCCCGCCACTCAGGATCACGCCCGGAAACCGATTCGTACACTATTTCAGCGCGTTGCGCGCTAACATTCAAGCCCGGCCTGAATCAGACCAGGGTTTGTCAACCGTATTCAGAAAGATCGACCGCTGAGATAAGGCAAAAGGCGCCGGCAAAACTACTTTGCGGCTTTGTCCTTGCTGTTCTGATGGGTGCGCAGGATGCGGCTCTTCAGGACATTGGATGCCTTGAAGGTCATGACGCGGCGCGGCAGGATCGGCACTTCCTCGCCCGTCTTGGGATTGCGGCCGATGCGCTCATTCTTGTCGCGGACATGGAATGTCGCGAAGGACGACAGCTTTACTGTCTCGCCGCGTACGATCGCTTCACAGATTTCGTCGAGCACTGCCTCGACCAGTTCGGCGGATTCGGTTCGGGAAAGCCCTACCTTGCGGTAGACGGCTTCGGCTAGATCGGCGCGCGTAAGCGTTTTTCCCCCCATGCGACCGTCAACCATCCTCAAACAACAGATTTCGTTACAAACGCCGAGACGTTAGAAAATTGACCCGTCTAGGTCAAGGCCCTGAATGCTTTGACTTTTCCGAAACCGACGAATCTGATTCATGCTGCGTTGCGTCAAAGCGAGCCGGTTTCCATTTGGCCGGCAAATCGACCGCAAATTGCAGCCGGGAACCCTTATCGCAACCCGAATCTGCCTGCTACCAGCGCAAAAGCACCGCGCCCCAGGTGAAACCGCCACCCATGGCTTCCAGCAGCACGAGATCGCCTTTTTTGATGCGTCCGTCGGCAACTGCCACCGAAAGCGCCAGTGGAACGGACGCTGCAGACGTATTGCCGTGCAGATTGACCGTCACGACGACCTTTTCCTCGGCAATGCCGAGTTTTTTGGCGGATGCGTCGATGATGCGCTTGTTGGCCTGATGCGGCACGAACCAGTCGAGATCGTCGGAGGTGATGCCGGCTTCCGAATAAGTCGCCTCGATCACGTCAGTTATCATGCCGACAGCATGTTTGAACACTTCGCGGCCTTCCATGCGCAGCATGCCGACTGTTCCGGTGGTCGATGGGCCGCCATCGACATAGAGCTTGTCCTTGTGGACGCCGTCCGAGCGCAGGCTGGCCGCGAGGATGCCGCGATCGGCGATCGTGCCCTCGCCCTCCGCCGCCTCGATCACCAGCGCGCCTGCGCCGTCGCCAAAAAGCACGCAGGTCGAACGGTCGTTCCAGTCTAGAATGCGCGAAAACGTTTCGGCGCCGATGACGAGAACGCGCTTGGCGAGCCCGCCGCGAATGTAAAGGTCGGCCGTCGTGATCGCATAGACGAAGCCCGAGCACACCGCCTGCATATCGAAGGCAAAGCCGTGATGCATGCCGAGGCGGTTCTGGATTTCGACGGCGGTTGCCGGGAAGGTGTTGTTGGGGGTCGAGGTGGCGAGCACGATCAGGTCGATATCGGTCGGCGTCAGGCCGGCATTGTCGAGGGCTGCGCGCGCGGCCGCCTCGCCCAGCGATGCCGTCGTTTCGTCGTCTGCCGCAATGTGGCGCTGGCGAATGCCGGTGCGCTGGGCGATCCACTCGTCGGAGGTCTCGACCATGCCTTCGAAGTCGGCATTCTTCATGATGCGGCGCGGCAGCGCAGACCCGATGCCACGCACAATCGATCTGATCATAGAATATCCTGTTCCTAATTCTCGTCCGCGAGTTCCGACGATCTCGTCGCCTGCGGGTGGCGGGCGTGGAAAAGATCGAGATCAGCCTCTATGCGGTCGAGAAGCCCGTTCCTGACCATGTCATAGCCGAGTTCGATCGCCGCTGCGAAACCTTCCGCGTCGGCGCCGCCGTGACTTTTTACCACAATGCCGTTGAGCCCGAGGAAGACGCCGCCATTGGCGCGGCGCACATCCATCTTCTCGCGCAGCGTATCGAAAGCTCCCTTGGCGAAGAGGTAGCCGATCTTGGCCATCAGCGTCCTGCTCATCGCAGCGCGCAGGTAGCCCGCGATCTGGCGTGCCGTGCCTTCGGCCGTCTTCAGCGCGATGTTGCCGGCAAAACCCTCGGTGACAACGACGTCGACGGTGCCCTTGCCGATATCGTCGCCCTCGACGAAACCGTGGTAGTCCATCGCCATCTTGCCGGCTTCGCGCAGCAGGCGGCCGGCTTCCTTGACCTCCTCCTGGCCCTTGATCTCTTCGACGCCGACATTGAGCAGGCCAACTGTCGGGCGCTCCATGCCGAACAGGGCGCGCGCCATGCCGGTGCCCAGGATGGCGAAGTCGACCAGCTGATGCGCGTCAGCACCGATTGTCGCGCCGACGTCCAGGACCACGCTTTCGCCGCGCGCCGTCGGCCAGATCGCGGCGATCGCCGGGCGGTCGATGGTTGCCATGGTGCGCAGGCAGAATTTCGACATGGCCATCAGCGCGCCGGTGTTGCCGGCAGAGATGCAGGCTTCCGCCTCACCGTTCTTGACGGCCTCGATCGCTTTCCACATGGAAGACTTCCAGCGGCCATGGCGCAGTGCCTGGCTCGGCTTGTCATCCATCCTCACCGCGATGTCGCAGTGGAAAAATTCGGTGATTGCCGCCAGTTTCGGATATTTGTTGAGTTCGGGACGAACGGCATCCTCGCGCCCATACACCAGGAAGCGCACGTCGGTACGGCGCTGGGCGACCGTCAGAAGTGCGGGAATGAGGACTCCCGGCCCGTGGTCGCCGCCCATGGCGTCGATGGAAATTCTGATCACGCGGTATTCATCTCACGTTTATCGAACGGCGGGCCTTGGTTAAGGCTTCGCGAAAATAGCGGTTTTAAGCCGCCACACAACCGACATTTCACGCGAAACACACGCCATTCAGCGTTTTTGCGTCAGCGCGCGAAGCTTTCGTTGCAATTCGTTCTCGACCGGCTCTTCGGCCAAGTTATGGCTTGGTTGGCGTAATTCAGCGCCCTTCTTGCGCGGATAGGGATCGATCGCAAGGCCAAAAAATTCTTCGGCGAGCGCGCCGACGTCGATGGTCTCGCCGGAAAAGAGTTCCGGGCTGTCGGGACCGTCCGCATCAAGCATGATCTCCCCGCCCTCGCCGAAACCGTGCCGTGCGAGTTTCGAATCCTCCGGCAGGAAAAGTCCCGAAACTTCTTCGCTGACATGCGTTTCGATCGGCTCCAGCGTGACCACGCAAGCCTGCACGATGTCGGCCTCGACAGTTCCCGAAACCCTGATGCCATTGCGTTTCCAGGCGGTGACCAGCAATTCGGCCCGGTAGCGCTCGACCGTTTCCAGCCCGTGCTCTTCGGCAAGAGCCGCACGCTGCTTCTCGTCGGCCTCGATCACCACCGGCATGCCCTTCTGGGGCAGCCGCGCAACGTTGGCCACGAAGGAAACCGGGCTTACTGGCATTTCATGTTTCATGACGGTCTCCTTTCCTTGTTTCATCAGGCAGCACCCGCGACCGGAAAGCGGACCGATCCCGAAAGGATCGCCTCCGACGCCTGCTCGCGCAGCATATTGTCCGCCTCTATCACATAGGCTGCAAGGGCGTCTGCCTGCGGCCAGGCTTCGCTGTCGGGCCTTATGTTTCGGGCCAGTGCTGCGGTGAGCGCTTCCCTGTCGCCGCGCTCGAGCGCATCGGCATAAGCGGCCGTGCGCCCGTAAAACATGCGGCCGAGCTTCTTCATCCGCTTCGGCACGCCCATATCGCCTATTCCGAGATCCCGCAGGGAGTGCTCGACTTCGGCGAAGAAATCATCGGTCAGGATCTGCGCGACCTCGCGTGCCGCGCCAGCCTCGCCGTGCAGGCGCTGCTGAAACAGGAACATATGCAGGGAAAGCATCTCGAAACGCCCAAGCGGCGTGTCGGGCGCATCCCAATCAGAATAAAATACCGGCTGCCGCGCCGCCGCCACGATTTCGGCGTAGAGCGCGTCCGTTATCGTACGATTGCTGCGTTCGCGGCCGAAAAGGCGTTTGAACATGACGGGCGGGTCTCCTCGGGGAACCGTTTCGCGGGGTGGCGTTGTTGCATCGGCGCGCAAGCTGGTTTACCGGTTTTGCGGCTCCGTGCAAGGTGGGGGCGGCAAGACATATTGCCAAGATCGATTTGAAGGAGTTGTTGTTGGGCTCGCTGAATTTCAAGACCATTTATTCGCCTGCCGCCGTCGGAGCGGCTTGCATGCTTGCCGCAGTGGGGCTTTCCGGCTGCAACTCGTCAAAGGTTCTGGGCGACCTGACGCCAGGCGAGACCCTGACGCAGGGCTATGTCATCGACCAGCAGCAGATCGATCTCGTGCCCGTCGGCTCCAGCCGCGAACAGGTTATTCTGGCGCTCGGCAGCCCGTCGACCACCGCGACCTTCGACAACGAGGTGTTCTATTACATTTCGCAGACGCGCAGGCGTTCGGTCGCCTTCCTGAATCCAAGACTGGTCGACCAGCGTGTTCTGGCCGTCTATTTCGGCCCCGACGGCCGCGTCACGCAGATCGCCAACTACGGCAAGCAGGACGGCAAGATCTTCGACTTCATCGCGCGGACCACGCCGACCGGCGGCAAGGACCAGAACTTCATCGGCCAGCTCATTGCCGGCGCGGGTGGCAAACCGACCCTGCCGATCGGAACGACGCAGTAAGCGCTGCCACTTCATTGACCAATCAAAAACCCGCGGGATCGCTCCCGCGGGTTTTTTCGATTCGAGCGAACCGTTGGCTCTTATGAGTGCGCCAACACTGCCAGCAGCAGCAATGCGACGATGTTGGTGATCTTGATCGCCGGGTTGACGGCCGGACCGGCGGTATCCTTATAGGGATCGCCGACCGTATCGCCGGTCACCGAAGCCTTGTGCGCTTCGGAACCCTTGAGATGCTTGACGCCGTCCTTGTCGGTGAAACCGTCTTCGAACGACTTCTTGGCATTGTCCCAGGCACCGCCACCCGAGGTCATCGAGATGGCGACGAACAGGCCGTTGACGATAACGCCGAGCAGCGAAGCGCCGAGTGCGGCAAACGCCGAAGCCTTGGAACCGGAGATGAGCAGCACGCCGAAATAGACGACGAGCGGCGCCAGCACCGGCAGCAGCGACGGGATGATCATCTCCTTGATCGCCGCCTTGGTCAGAAGGTCGACGGCGCGGGCGTAGTTGGGCTTGGAAGTGCCCTTCATGATGCCCGGATCCTCGCGGAACTGGCGGCGAACCTCCTCGACGATTGCTCCCGCAGCACGACCGACGGCGGTCATGGCGATGCCGCCGAAGAGATAGGGAATCAGGCCGCCGAAGATCAGGCCGGCAACGACGTAAGGATTGGAGAGGTCGAAGGAGACTTCGCCCATGCCCTGGAAGTAGGGATATTTGTCGCCATTGGCGGCAAAGAACTTCAGGTCGTTCGAATAGGCCGCAAACAGTACCAGCGCGCCGAGGCCGGCCGAACCGATGGCATAGCCCTTGGTGACCGCCTTGGTGGTGTTGCCGACAGCGTCGAGTGCGTCGGTGGAGTGCCGCACTTCCTTGGGCAGGCCGGCCATTTCAGCGATACCACCGGCATTATCCGTGACCGGGCCGAAGGCGTCGAGTGCCACGATCATGCCGGCAAGGCCGAGCATGGTGGTTACCGCGATCGCCGTGCCGAACAGGCCGCCGAGCTGGTAGGTCGAAATGATGCCGCCGACGATGACGATTGCCGGAAGTGCAGTCGATTCCAGCGAAACCGCCAGGCCCTGGATGACGTTGGTGCCGTGGCCCGTCACCGAAGCCTGGGCGATGGAATTGACCGGGCGCTTGTTGGTGCCGGTGTAGTATTCGGTGATGACGACGATAAGACCGGTCACCAGAAGGCCGACAAGGCCGCAGACGAACAGGTTCTGCCCGGTGACGGTGACGCCGCCGCCGGTACCGATCTCGCCCCAGCCGACGGTGAGCGACGTTGCAGCACCCAGGCCGATGATCGAAAGCAGGCCGGTGACGATCAGCCCCTTGTAGAGCGCGCCCATGATCGAGCCGTTGGAGCCGAGCTTGACGAAGAAGGTGCCGATGATCGAGGTGATGATGCAGGCGCCGCAGATGGCCAGCGGATAGAGCATGACGCTGCCGAGAACGGCAGTGCCGCCGAAGAAGATCGCCGCCAGAACCATGGTGGCGACGACGGTCACCGCATAGGTCTCGAACAGGTCGGCTGCCATGCCGGCGCAGTCGCCGACATTGTCGCCGACGTTGTCGGCAATGGTCGCCGGGTTGCGTGGGTCGTCTTCCGGGATACCGGCTTCGACCTTGCCGACGAGATCGCCGCCGACGTCGGCGCCCTTGGTGAAGATGCCGCCGCCGAGACGGGCGAAGATCGAGATCAGCGAAGCGCCGAAGCCGAGCGAGACGAGCGCGTCGATGACTGTGCGGTCATCGGGCGCCAGGCCCATCGGGCCGATGAGAACCCAGTAGTAGACGGACACGCCGAGCAGCGCGAGGCCTGCCACCAGCATGCCGGTGATGGCGCCCGACTTGAAGGCGATGTCGAGGCCGGCTGCCAGGCTGTTGGAGGCTGCCTGTGCCGTGCGCACATTGGCTCGCACAGACACATGCATGCCGATGAAACCGGCCACGCCCGAAAGCACTGCGCCGATCAGGAAACCGATTGCTGCGGTCGCCGATAAAAGCCACCAGGCCAGAAGGAGAACCACCACGCCGACGATGGCGATGGTTGTGTATTGACGCGCAAGATAAGCCTGTGCCCCCTCCCGGATGGCGGCTGATATTTCCTGCATGCGTGCATTGCCCTGGTCGGCTGCAAGAACCGACTGTGTCGCCCAGATGGCGTAAAGGACAGAAAGCAGGCCGCAGGCAATGACGACGTAAAGCATGGTCATTATGCCGATCTTCCCTGATTGTGAGCCCGGTAGAACCCCTCCCCGGGCGCTGCGATGAAGACCGGTTGGCCGTGTAGCCGGAATCCGGTCTGCGACTATTTGTCCGCAACGGATCGGCCAACGTCAAGTCAGTGTTGAGTTTTTGCCGGATTTTTGCCGTTTTTGATTAGGCCAAGCGACTGCCAAGCCTAGAGCCTCACGACAGGCGGGGAGTATCCAGGCCCTTACGGGCGCCGCACGGCAGACGTGTCCGGCACGTGCCTGCGCGAAACAACCAGCCATACCAGCGCCACGAGGCAGATCGCCGTCACCGGGAACACCACCCAGTTCAGCATCTCCCAGCCATAGGCGTTGTAGACCTTGCCGGACATCAGCGAAGCGAAGGCGACACTGCCGAACAGGACGAAATCGTGAAAGCCCTGTGCCCTGCCCTTTTCGGACGGGTGATAG
Organism: Mesorhizobium sp. DCY119; assembly: GCF_003590645.1. NCBI lineage: Bacteria > Pseudomonadati > Pseudomonadota > Alphaproteobacteria > Hyphomicrobiales > Phyllobacteriaceae > Mesorhizobium > Mesorhizobium sp. DCY119. Next base: position 3,118,633 of record NZ_CP031834.1, read on the forward strand.
GTTTCCGCCACAAGCGCGGTCGCGCCGATGAAGGCAAAATTCCAGCCGAGACCGAGCAGGATCAGCGCTGTCCAGAACTGCCAGAGCTGGATGCCCGAAAGCGCAACCAGCGCGCAGCCGATCAGCAGGATGAAGCCCGTCGCAACAATCGTATTTACGCCGAAGCGGTGGATCAGCCGGCCCGTAAAGAAACTCGGCGCAAACATCGCCATGACATGCCAGGAAATGCCCAGCGTCGCCTCGTCCGGCGAAAAACCGCAGCCGACCATGGCAAGCGGCGCGCCGGTCATGACGAAAGTCATCAGAGTGAAGGACCCGACGCCGCAAAGCAGCGCCACGATGAAGCGTGGCTGCGAAATGATCTCACCGAGCGGGCGGGCACTTCGGTGATCGACCGCTTTCTTGTGCGTATCCGGGCTCGTGCGCAGAAACGACAGAACGATCGCGCCGGCCGCCGAAAGCACGAGGATCGCCGCGAAGGAACCGGCAAACATCACCGGCGCGAACAGTTCGCGCGTGAAGATGACGATCTGCGGCCCGAGGATCGCGGTAATCACGCCGCCGGCCAGCACGAAGGAAATGGCGCGCGCCTTGAATTCGCGCGGCGCATTGTCGGCAGCCGCAAAACGGAACTGCTGGACGAAAGCGCCGCCAATGCCGACGATCATCAGGCCGGCAGCAAACAGCCAGAAGTTGGATTGGAAGAGCGCCAGCGTCGCAACGAGCCCGCCCAGCGCCGTCGCCAGCGTACCAGTCATAAAGCCGTTGCGCTGACCAAGCCATCTCAACACCGCCGCTGCCGGCAGCGAGCCCAGCGCAACGCCGAGGTTGAAGCCAGTAACAGGAGCGGTTGCTAGCGACTTGTCGGCGCCGAGCAGATAATGGCCGGCAAGCGCGCCGAGCGAGATGCAGATGGGAGCGGCCGAGCCGACAATTGCCTGCGAGGCTGCGAGGATGATCGCCGTTCGCCGTGCGTTGCTTTGCGCGGCGTCGCTCATCAGGCGTCTTTGCCGCGTCCTTCGCCGCGCACGCGGCGCGACACCCGGTCGAGCACGGCGTTCACCAGCTTCGGCTCGTCTTCGACATAGAACGCCTTGGCAATGTCGACATATTCCGAAACGATGACGGCAACCGGCACGTCCGGACGCTGCATCAACTCGTAGACGCCGGAACGCAGGATAGCGCGCAAAGTCGAATCGAGACGGGAAAGCGGCCAGTCCTCGGTCAAAGCCTGACGGATGACCGGATCGACCGTCTTCTGATTCTCGACGACACCGGCAAGGATAGCGCGGAACCACTGCGCATCAGCTTCGCGATAGAGCGCGCCGTCGACTTCCTTGCCCAGCCTGAAGGCTTCATATTCGGCGGTGATTTCGAGCAGGCCGGCACCCGCCACATCCATCTGGTAGAGCGCCTGCACGGCGGCAAGGCGGGCCGCGCCACGCTTGTTGGCCTGGCGGATGGGGGGCTGACCGTTTTCGGCTGGCTCAGTCACGATCAGGCTCCAAGGCGTTCGCGCAGGGCGATCATGGTGAGTGCGGCGCGCGCTGCGAAGCCGCCCTTGTCGCCCTCATGGCGCTTGGCGCGCGCCCAGGCCTGGTCGTCGTTTTCGACGGTCAGGATGCCGTTGCCGATCGCAAGCGATTCCTTGACCGCGAGGTCCATCAGCGCACGGCTCGATTCGTTGGCGACGATGTCGAAATGATAGGTCTCACCGCGAATGACGGTGCCAAGGGCGACATAGCCGTCATATTCCGTGCCGCCTTCCTCCGCGCCATCGAGCGCAAAAGAGATTACGGCAGGCACTTCCAGCGCGCCGGGAACCGTCACGACATCATAAGTCGCACCCGCATCGTCGAGCGCAGCCTTGGCGCCTTCGAGAAGCGCGTCGGCGAGGTCGTCGTAAAAACGGGCCTCGATTATGAGCAAATGCGGTTTTGTGGAACTGGCCATGAACGTCTCCGGGAACGTCGGTGACTTAGGCCGAAGCCGGTCAGTTCGCAAGCGGAAGATTGCCGGACGACCGTTCGAGGCGCTCCATCTGCGGCATCTTCGGCTGCGATGAAGGACGCGCTCTGAAACCGCACGCTCCGGGGCTCTTATGAAATGAGAAACAAATTCCGGCATCATCGATGTCGGAAACAGCGTTTTCCATTCGTCCTATGTGGGCCAAACGACACCGTGGAGGACCAATCAAATGAGCAAGACCGTTGCAATTCTCATCGCAAGGCTGATTTTCGGCGGCGTTTTCGTCATGGCCGCGAGCTTCAAGTTTCTCGGCATGGAAGCGACAGCCGGCTACATCGCCGCGGCGGGTTTTCCGTTTCCGCTGTTTCTCGCCTGGGTCGCCGCCTTCTTCGAGGTCGCGCTCGCTCTCGCATTGCTGACCGGCGCGTTCTTCTCGGAAGCCGCCATCCTTGCGGCAGTCTATGTGCTGTTCCTGGCCTTTGCCTTTCACGGCCCGTCGCACTGGGAAGGCAATCAGGCGGAATTCGGATTCTTCATCGATCACTTCACCTTCATCGCCGGCCTTTTGTTCGCCGCGGTTCATGGACCGGGCGAAAAGCTGGCAATCAGGAAGAGCGTTTTTTGAGCCTCAAAGCCCCTCTTCCGCCGCCTGCGAAAGCCGCGCCGCATAGCGCGCCATGGTGTCGATCTCGAGATTGACGCGGTCGCCGACCTTTCGCTCGCCCCAGGTGGTGACGGTCAGCGAATGGTGGATCAGGAGCACGTCGAAGCGGGTGCGCTCGACCTTGTTGACGGTGAGCGAAGTGCCGTCGAGCGCCACGGAACCCTTGGGCGCGATGAATTTCGCCAGCTCGCGCGGCGCTTCGAGCGTGAAGCGCACGGCGTCGCCCTCGTCCTGCCGCGCGACGATTTCGGCCATGCCGTCGACATGGCCGGAAACGATGTGGCCGCCGAGTTCATCACCGATCTTCAATGCGCGTTCGAGATTGATGCGCGTACCGGCGTCCCAGCCAGCGGCAGTCGTCAGACGCAGCGCTTCTTCCCAGGCCTCGACCTCGAACCAGCGGCCGTTCGCGCCGGCTTCCGGCAGGGTGACGACGGTCAGGCAGACACCGCCGCAGGAGATCGATGCGCCGATGTCGATGGTTTCCGGGTCGTAGGCTGTGTCGATGCGCAGCCTGACGCCCTCGCTCAGCGGCGAGACGGAGGCGACTGAACCAACATCGGTGACAATTCCGGTAAACATCAGAAATTCCTTGTCCATTCGGCATAGCTGTCGTCGCCGAAGCGCGCCTGGCGCGTAAGGCGAAACCCTGCCGGCATATGGTTCTCATCAACCGGTGCTGCAATGCCGCCCGCGCCCAGTTCGATTGGACCACGAAAAATCACGATGCGGTCGACCGTATCGTCGGCGAGGAAATTGCGCGCCGTCTCCGCCCCGCCCTCCACCATGACATTCATCATGCCAAGTGCTGCGAGATCCTCCAGCAATTCCGGCAGCGCGATGCGGCCGTCATAGGTGTCGGTGGCGAGCAATTTTACCCCGAGCGCTTCAAGTGCGGCTTTGCGCGCCACATCCGCTTCCGGCCCAACGGCCACGAATACGGGAACGGCTTCCGCCGTCCGTGCCAATTTGGAAGCCGGATCGAGCCGTGCCTGCCGGTCGAGCACGATGCGCACCGGCGAACGGGCCTCCAACCCCGGCAACCGTACCGTCAGTTCCGGGTCGTCGGCGAGCGCCGTGTTGATGCCGACCACGATCGCATCGGCCTCGGCGCGCATCAGATGCACCTGCCGGCGCGAGATCGCACCTGTGATGGCGATCTGCCCCTCGCCTAGCCGGCCAATCATGCCGTCGGCGGAAAGCGCAAGTTTCAGAGTCACTTGCGGACGTTTTTTCAGAGATCGAGTCAGATAACCGGCAAGCTGATCGGCAGCCTCGTCGGCCATCACCCGCTCGACTACCTCGATGCCGGCTTCGCGCAGGATGGCATAACCCTTGCCGGAAACGCGCGGGTCAGGGTCGCTCGCAGCACCCACAACGCGGGCCACGCCTGCCGAAACCAGCGCATTGGCGCAAGGCGGCGTGCGACCGTGATGGGCGCAGGGTTCGAGCGTCACATAAGCGGTCGCGCCACGCGCTTTTTCCCCGGCTTCGGCCAGCGCCTCGGCTTCCGCATGCGGCCTGCCACCGATGGCAGTCACGCCGCGCCCGACGATGACCGGGCCGTTGCCGTCGTCACGAACGAGCAGCGTGCCGACGGCGGGGTTCGTCGCCGTCAGGCCGGCATGTTTTCGCGACATGCGAAGGGCTGCAGCCATGAAGCGGCGGTCAGTCGCCTGCTGGTCCTTATCGCGGCCAGCCATGGCTCAGCCGAGGTCCTCTTCGTCCTCGCCCTTGAGCTCGCCGAGAACGTCATGAAAGTCCTTGGCCTCACGGAAATTGCGATAGACCGAAGCGAAGCGGACATAGGCGACGTCGTCGAGCGACTTCAGCGCCTCCATGACCAGACGTCCGATCTCGCCAGTCGTCACTTCGGTTTCGCCCGAGCTTTCGAGCTGGCGCACGATGCCGGTTACTGCACGGTCGATGCGTTCGGGATCGACATTGCGCTTGCGCACGGCGATTTCCATCGAACGCAGCAGCTTGTCGCGGCTGAACGGAACTTTTCGGCCGGACTTCTTCACCACGACCAGGTCGCGCAACTGCACGCGTTCGAAGGTGGTGAAGCGCCCGCCGCAGTCGGGGCAGACGCGACGCCGCCTGATCGCCGCGCCGTCTTCGGCGGGGCGGGAATCTTTGACCTGTGTGTCTTCCGACTGGCAGTAGGGGCAGCGCATGTCTCAGCTTTGTCCTTCGCGATTCCTCTCGCGAAAGGCTTAGAGCATGATTGCGAAAAGTGGAAACCGCTTTTCGGTGCTGCCTGCGTCGCAAGCGAAGACAGAGCGTTCGTTTTTGCGCCGCAAATGAAATTTCGTTTTACACCGCAAATGAAAAGGGCGGGAAAACCCGCCCTTTTCAACCGTTCACCCCAGATAGGGATAAAGCGGGAAGCGGTCGGTGAGTTCGACCACCTTCTTCTTCACGGCAGACTCGACGGCCGCATTGCCTTCATCCGAATTCGCGACCTTCAACCCGTCGAGCACTTCGGCGATCAGATTGCCTATCTCGCGGAACTCAGCCTCGCCGAAGCCGCGCGTCGTGCCGGCCGGCGTGCCGAGGCGAACGCCCGAGGTGACGAAGGGCTTTTCCGGGTCGAAGGGAATGCCGTTCTTGTTGCAGGTGATGTTGGCGCGGCCAAGGGCTGCCTCGGCGCGCTTGCCGGTGGCGTTCTTGGGGCGCAGGTCGACCAGCATCAAATGGTTGTCGGTGCCGCCCGAAACGATATCGAGACCCGTTCCCTTCAGGCTATCGGCCAGCGCCTTGGCGTTGGCGACGATGTTGGCGGCGTAGGTCTTGAATTCCGGCTTCAGCGCCTCGCCGAAGGCGACCGCCTTGGCGGCAATCACATGCATCAGCGGGCCGCCCTGCAAGCCGGGGAACACCGCTGAATTCATCTTCTTGGCGATTTCCTCGTCATTGGTGAGGATCATGCCGCCGCGCGGGCCGCGCAGGGATTTGTGCGTGGTCGTGGTCACGACATGGGCATGCGGCAGCGGCGACGGGTGCTGGCCGCCGGCAACGAGACCGGCAATGTGGGCCATGTCGACCATCAGATAGGCGCCGACTTCGTCGGCGATCTCGCGGAAACGCTTCCAGTCCCAGATGCGGGAATAGGCGGTGCCGCCGGCGAGGATCAGCTTCGGCTTGTTCTCGCGGGCAAGGCGCGCAACCTCGTCCATGTCGAGCAGGTGGTCGTCCTGACGCACGCCGTAGGAGACGACCTTGAACCATTTTCCCGACATATTGACCGGCGAGCCGTGGGTCAGGTGACCGCCCGAATTGAGGTCGAGGCCCATGAAGGTGTCGCCCGGCTGCAGCAGCGCCAGGAACACCGCCTGGTTCATCTGGCTGCCGGAGTTCGGCTGGACGTTGGCGAAATTGCAGCCGAACAGTTTCTTGGCGCGCTCGATGGCGAGCGTCTCGGCGACATCGACGAACTGGCAGCCACCGTAGTAGCGCTTGCCCGGATAGCCTTCGGCATATTTGTTGGTCATGATCGAGCCCTGCGCTTCCAGCACGGCGCGGCTGACGATGTTTTCCGAGGCAATCAGCTCGATCTCATGGCGCTGACGGCCAAGCTCGTTGCGGATGGAGCCGAAAATCTCCGGATCGGCATCGGCGAGCGTCGTGCCGAAGAAGGATTCGAAATGTTGCGAGGCGGCCGAGTCTCTTGCCATGTCAGGTAAATCCTTAGCTGGGGCGGTGCTCTGTTGCGCGGACATCATCCCTTGGGGAAGGAGATCATGTTCCATGCGGCGCGCCATTAGCACACTTGCTTGGACCTCGCCACGTTCGCCGCGCGAAATTTGGTGGTCGCTTTGCGGCAGAACGGCGCGGCGCACCCGAAAAGCGTGCCCTGCCCGCTTCCACGCCGGTTGCATATTGCGCCCAGCGCGGGTATTTCTGGCCTGCAACTCGTCATGATCAAGAAAGGAGGGCTGCGTGAATACGTTTTTTCGTCATCATCGTCAGCGTGGCCCAGTCAACGCCCTGCAAATGCGTTTGCAGGGCTGACCAGAACGATCGCCGACAAAGCATCTCTCCCGGTCTGCCCTTCGTGGTGACGCAGCTCTGAGCCTTGAGGTTTAGCGCCTGCGTATCGTGAATTTTCACCGAGTTTTGACTGCCAGAATCCGCATTTTGCAGTGCTCACCGCGGATACGGCACGTCGCTCGGCACAGACCAGAGAACGACAATGGCTTTGATCAATCTGCGCAATCTCGGCGTCACGCTTGGCGCTCCGCTCTTTTCCAATCTCAATCTTTCTGTCGAGGCCGGCGACCGGCTTGGCATCGTAGCGGCCAATGGCAGAGGCAAATCCACGCTTCTGCGATGCATAGCCGGCAGCTTCGAGCCGACGGCCGGTGACATCACGCGTTCGCGCGGCCTGCGTATCGGCCATGTCGAGCAGGATATCCCCGCCAAGCTGCTCGATATTCCCTTTTATGAGGCCGTCCAGGAGGTTTTGTCCCCGGAACAGGCTCATTCGGAGAGCTGGCGCGTCGATGTCGTGCTCGACTCCCTCGACGTGCCGGAAGCGATGCGCGAAAAACCCCTCGCCCAGCTCAGCGGCGGCTGGCAGCGGCTTGCCATGCTCGCCCGCGTCTGGGTGACCGATCCCGACGCCCTGCTCCTGGACGAACCGACAAACCACCTCGACCTCGCCCGTATCCGGCAGCTGGAAGACTGGCTGAACGCGCTTCCGCGCGATGTTCCGGTGATCATTTGCAGCCACGACCGGGCGTTCCTCGACGCCACGACCAATCGCACGCTGTTCCTGCGTGCCGAGCGCTCGCAGGTCTTTTCGCTGCCCTATTCACGAGCCCGCGCCGCTTTGGACGAGGTCGACGCCTCCGAGGAGCGGCGATACCAGAAGGACATGAAGGTCGCTCAACAGCTGCGCCGTCAGGCCGCCAAGCTCAACAATATCGGCATCAATTCGGGCAGCGACCTGCTGACGGTCAAGACCAAGCAGCTCAAGCAGCGCGCCGAGCGCATGGAGGATGCCGCTCGGCCCGGATATCAGGAGCGATCGTCGGGCGCGATCAAGCTTGCCAATCGCGGCACGCATGCAAAGATCCTGATCACGCTCGACGATGCGTCCGTTGAGACGCCGGACGGCACGCTGCTGTTCAAGACCGGCAGGAAGTGGCTCTGCCAGGGCGACCGCATCGTCCTTCTCGGGCGCAACGGTGCCGGCAAGTCACGCCTCGTTCACCTGATCAGGAAGGCGATAATGGAGCCAACCGCATCAGCGGAAACGGTCAAGGCCACGCCTTCCCTCGTGCTCGGCTATGGCGACCAGGGACTGTCCGACCTCGCCGACGACGACACGCCGCTCGCCACCCTCAGCCGCCGTTTCGAGGTCGGCGACCAGCGCGCCCGCACCTTGCTGGCGGGTGCCGGGATGACGGTCGAAATGCAGGCCAGCGCCATTGGCCGGCTTTCGGGCGGGCAGAAGGCGCGGCTGGCGATGCTGGTGCTGCGGCTGACCAATCCAAACTTCTATCTGCTCGACGAGCCGACCAACCATCTCGATATCGACGGGCAGGAAGCGCTGGAAACCGAGTTGATGGCGCATGAGGCAAGCTGCCTGCTGGTCTCGCACGACCGAAGCTTCGTCAGGGCCGTCGGCAATCGCTTCTGGCTGATCGAGAAACGGCGGCTGGTCGAGGTCGAAAGTCCGGAAGAATTCTTCGCGTCGGTTGTCGAGGCGGACGGCTGAATGGAGGCGAGGCCCGGGCAGCACTCAATGCCCGGCGCTGCCCTTCTTCTTGGCAATGAGGGCCAAGGTGAGCGTCACTTCGCTCATGATCGCGCGCATTGTCGTGTCGTTGATCTTGTGTGACCGCAGAAGCCCGACAAGGGCCGCGCGCTCCGCGTCCAGTGCTGCCTCCGTCATGGCGCCGATCACCGGCAAAAGGTCCTGTGCAGCCGGATCGTCTGCGTCGCCAAGCACGATCCGCTGCCGGTAGAAAGGGATCAACTGCTGCGACGCAGCCATCCGTGTCTCGTAGATCGCCGGGTCGTCGCGGCTTTCCTCCACCATCTGCTCGATGCGGGCGATTGCTGCCTCCGCCGCCGTCACCCGCGCCAGGCGCTCTTCGTTGGCAAGCACGTCCTCTTCCTCCAGCGGAATGCCGCGCGCGACCGCCGGCAAAGCGACACTGGCCACCACCAGCGAGCATATGATCACGCCGGCTGCGATGAAAATGACCAGATCGCGCGCCGGAAATGGCGAACCGTCCTGCAGGACGAGCGGCAGCGACAGGATACCGGCCAGCGTGATCGCACCGCGAACCCCGGCAAGCGTCATCACCACTTTCAGCCGACCGGTCAGCCGCTGCACGTTGCGGCCGCGCCAACGATCGATCGCGCCGCGCACTGCCGAACCGAAGACGATCCAGGCAAAGCGGATCGCGAGCAGGATCAGCGTCAGCGTCAACACCGCCAGCACCGGCTCCCACACCGTGCCATACAGCGACAGCTCGGACGGAACCGTGCGGATGATGCCGGGCAGTTGCAGGCCGAGCATGAGGAAGATTGCGCCATTGAAGGTGAAGGACAGGACGTCGACCAAAGCGGCATTCTGCATGCGCGCCGGAATGCTCAGCGCGCCGAACAGACCCGTGCGGCTGGTGTAGAGCCCGGCCGTCACCGCTGCCAGAATGCCGGAAGCGTGCATCTCCTCGGCCAGAAGGTACGCGGCAAAAGGCAGGAGGATCAGGATCATCACCTGCACCTCGGGCCTGATATCACCGATCTTTGCGACGATGCGCAGCACCGTCGACGTGCCCCACAAGGTCACCAGCCCGGCAAGGACGCCGCCCAGCGCAACCAGCCAGAACGTGACCGCTGTTTCGCCGAGCGAGAAATGCCCGGTGAGTGCGGCGGCGACGGCAAAGCGCAGAACCACCAGGCCGGACGCATCGTTCAGCAGGGATTCGCCTTCGAGGATATGGCGGATGCGGGCCGGCACCATGTCGCGGCCGACGATGGAGGAAACCGCGAGCGCATCGGTCGGCGACAGAACGGCTGCCAGCGCAAAGGCTACCGGCAGCGGCACCACCGGCAACAGCCAGTGCAGCGCATAGCCGAAGACGACGACCGTGAAGAAGACCAGCCCGAAGGCAAGGCCGAATATCTGCGGCGCAAGTTCCCTGAACTCCCGCTTCGGCAGCAGAAGGCCTTCTATGAACAGCAAGGGCGGCACGAAGACGAGCAGGAATAGCGCCGGCTCCATCTCCACATGCAGCCCGTCGATCGGCCAGGCCAGGAGAATGCCGAGCACGATCTGGATGATCGGCAGGGGCAGCGGCAGGAAGCGCACCAGCACGCCGGAAACAGCCACCAGCACCAGAAGCAGCAGGATCAAAGTCGCGACGGCCAAGCTATGCTCCAGAACCAAGGCGGCCTTGCCGCAAAAACCGATCCAGCAGAAATGAAAAAAGCCGCCTTGTCAGGCGGCTTTTTTCATTTGTTCGCAGGCGCTTACAGCGCCGAGGAAATCTTCAACTCGTCGACGCCGTCGCGGCCGTAGATATCGTCGCGGAAGTGCACGACAGCATCGCCGGTCGACCACGCGGAAATGTAGGTGAAGTATACAGGAACCGGATTGGTAACCTGCACCGGCGTGGTCGTGCCGGTCTTGATCGTCTGCTCGAAATGCTGGCGGCTCCAGCCGGGCGTGTCGCGCAGGATCCAGGTGACGAGATCGCGCACGTTCTGGACGCGCACGCAGCCCGACGAATCGAAGCGCATCAGCTTGCCGAACAAGCTCTGCTGCGGCGTGTCATGCATGTAGACGCCGTCCGGGCTCGGGAAGTTGATCTTCACCGAAGCCATGGCGTTGCCGGCGCCCGGGTCCTGACGGAAGCGATACTTGGCGGCCTCCTCGGTCGACCAGTCGACATTGATCGGATCGACCTCGCTGCCATCCGGCGCAAACAGGCGAATGTGGCTGTCGGCCAGATACTTCGGATTCTTGCGCATCAGCGGAATGATATCCTTGCGGACGATCGAAACCGGTGCGTTCCAGTATGGATTGACGATGATCTCGTTGATCTTCGAATTGAGGATCGGCGTCTGGCGGTCGATCTTGCCGACGATCGCGGCATGACGCAGCACGACGCGGCCATTCTCGACAGCCTCGATCTGCGCGGCAGGAACGTTGACCATCACATAGCGCTGGCCGAGGTCACCCGACATGGAGCGCAGGCGCACGAGGTTGGTCTCGAGCTGGCCGAGACGCACCGGCGCGGAAATGTTCATCGCGGCGTAGGAATATTTTCCGAGGACGCCGTCTGCCGGCAGGCCGTGACGGGCCTGGAAGCGCTTCACGGCGCTGTCGACATAGGTATCGAACACCGGCGAGATGCCCGCCTGGGCCGAAAGATCGCCGGAAACCATCAGGCGCTGGCGGAGCGCCTTGACGTCTGCGTCTTCCACGCCGAGCTGCAGTTTCTTGGTCGAAGGCACTTCCGGCCAGCCGCCCTGCGAAACGATACCCTGGTACTGGCCGATTGCCTGTTCGACATAGGATACGGTCTGCGGCGAAAAGATCGGCTGGTTGGAAGCTACCTTGCCGCCCTGGGTGGCGCGCGCATCGAACGTGTCGTCCCAGTTGCCGCGACGCGAGGAGCTGAGAATTTCACCGATCGCGTCCTGCGCGAAGGCTTTTCCGGCGAGAGCAGTTCCCGCAAGCGCTGCGGCTGTAGTCAGAAAGGAACGGCGGGTCGTGTTCATGGACATTCCAGACATCTATCCTGCGTTGCATCGATCGGATGAATTCATCCGTAGCTTATGGCGACTATGCTTAACAATTAGCCAACCATAACTCCGCGTCGGAAGCGCTTTACAACGCACGTCGTCGTCCGGAGTTCCCCCTCAGGCAATCCCTCGATACCTGACGGTCCATTTCACCCTTCCGCATAGTCATCGGAATATGGCGTTTGCGTGGCCATTAAGGGACGCGAAGCGCCTATGCCAGAAAAAAGATGAGCCGGCGCCCCTCGGCACCGGCCCTGACTGGAGAATTTGTCCTTGCCGTGGTTCTTTCGCCACGGTCCATATTGTTCGCCCGACAGAGCGGGTTCTTACATGCGGTAAGCGATCGTATCGTTCCAGAAGCGATCCAGGCGCTGGAGAGCCCGGTTCATCTGCTTGAATTCCTCAGTATTGATGCCGCCAACCTGCTCGATCGAGCCGACATGGCGCTCATAAAGGCCTGCAACCACCTCTGCCACTTCCGAACCCTTGTCGGTAAGGCTGACGCGGACCGAACGGCGGTCGATGCGCGAACGCTGGTGGTTGATGAAGCCAAGTTCGACCAGCTTCTTGAGATTGTAGGAAACGTTCGAGCCGAGATAGTAGCCGCGGGAGCGCAGTTCGCCCGCCGTCAGCTCCGAATTGCCGATGTTGAACAGCAGCAGCGCCTGGATCGCATTGATGTCGCTGCGTGCGTTGCGGTCGAACTCATCCTTGATAACATCAAGAAGACGGCGGTGCAGTCTTTCAACAAGCTGCAGGGATTCCATGTAAAGCGAGCGGATTGCTTCGCGACGGTCATCGGATACGCTAGTGGTCTTCGCCACTGGACGGGAAGTGTTCATTGTCTTTGCCTCTCGTTTGTCGCCCGGTGATTGTTTTGTTTTTCTCACCTTGATCGCGACACTATCGAATACGTCTAAAATTCGACTTAAACGTCAGGCTTAACAAGGGCTTACCCTTGGGTGGTTTCGTAAGAAGGTTAACAAACGGCCAGCCGAGGGGCGAAAATTAACCTAAACATTTAGGTAACGCCTGAGATCCCCGGGCAACGGCCGAAACGGCTCAGATCTTGGCCTGCCGTTTCTGGAAGAAGATCACCACGCGGAAGGCGATATAGAGCAAGGCCACGAAGGCGTGCGAAATGACGATGGCGAAGCGGTGGCCGAACAGGTCGGGAAAGCCGGCATACATGGTCACTTCCGTCGCCGCGCAGATGAACCAGATCACCGGCCCCCACGAAGCCAGCATCCAGAGGCCGATGCCGGCGAAGGGGTAAAAGACCGCGAGGATCACCGCCGTCACCTGCCAATAGACCGGCATGGTATCGAACCGCCACAGCGGCTCGTCGTACAGTCCGATCAGCCTTATCCAGTAGAGCACGCCGAACAGCAGGCAATAGGCCGCGATGATGCGCAGGAACCACGCGAACGTCGACTCTGCCACCGTAGGCCCGATCGCCGGCGATCTGACAGCGCGCTCGCTCACAACTCAAGGTCTCCATTCGGCAACGGCGCGAAGTAAGCGTCGATCGCTGCCGGATCGATTTCCTCCAGCGTCGCGGGCGACCAGACCGGCGTCGAGCCTTTGTCGACGATAGCCGCGCGTATGCCTTCGTAGAAATCCCGGCCGTCCAGCATCCGGTTGAGGATGCGGAACTCCATGCGCATGCAATCGTCCATCGACATGGTCGATCCCGCCGTGATCTGGCGGAAGGCGACATTGAGGCTGGTCGGCGAGCGCAGGCGCATCGTCGCCAGCGTCTTGGCCGCGAACTCATCGTCGGCAGCGTCTCTCTCGAGGCTTTCCAGCACGGCGTCCAGCGACGGCCGCGAAAAATGCCGCGCGATCTTCTCCAGCGTTTCCCGGTCGATCTCGCGCCGGGCCGCCATGAATGTCTCGCGCAGCGTCAAGTCGGTCTCGCCCGGCTCGAACAGCTCTTCGAGCAGTGCGCCGATGTACTGCGCCTGTATCGTGTGCGTCGCCAGGCCCGACCAGAGCGCGTCGCCATAGCGGATGCGGTTGCCGGTAAGGCCGAGATACATGCCGAAGCTGCCGCCGAGGTCAGGCAGCAGGTGGCTGCCGCCGACATCCGGGAAAAAGCCGATACCGACTTCCGGCATGGCGAATTGCGCATTCTCGGTCATGACGCGGTGCGAGCCATGGAAGGATACGCCGACCCCTCCCCCCATCACGATGCCGTCGATGAGGGTGATGTAGGGTTTTGGAAACCGGGCGATCTGTGCGTTCAGCCGGTATTCGTCAGCGAAGAAGGCGAGAGATGCGGCCGAGCCCGGACCGGCCTGATAGACATCCATTATGTCGCCGCCGGCCGAAAACGCCCTGCCCTCGGCCTTGACCACGACGCGCATCACCTGCGTGTCCGTCTTCCACGCGTCCAGCGCCCGCGACAGCGCCTTGACCATATTGTGCGTGATGGCGTTCAGCGCCTTGGGCCGCGTCAGCGTGACGACACCGGCCATGCCGATGTGCTCGAACCGTATTTCGTCGCCGCCGCCAAAGTCCATGCACAGAATCCCTTCCCTATCGACCGGGACTGCAAGTGCTAAGGAATGCGGCAAGGTGCGTCAATCTTGCTGGCCTCATTCGCATGGCTTGGTGAACTGCAAAGCCGCATGTTAAAAAACGCGCAACTGGAGATCATGCGATGAACAGACAGACCCGCCTGAAGCCCGCCGGCGCGCGCACCGTTGACGAGATCACCGGCAGCAGACGGCTGAGGCGCATGCGCAAGGCCGACTGGTCGCGCCGTCTCGTCCAGGAAAACCATCTGACGGTGGATGACCTGATCTGGCCGATCTTCGTCATCGACGGCAAGAATGTGCGCGAGCCCATTCCCGCCATGCCCGGCGTCTTCCGCCTGTCGGTCGATCTCGCAGTCAAGGAGGCGGAGCGTGCGGCCAAGCTCGGCATACCGGCCATCGCCACCTTCCCCAATGTCGATATGAGCCTGCGCGACCAGACCGGCTCGCATATCCTCGACCCGCAGAACATCATCAACCGCACCACCAGCGCCATAAAGGCGGCAGTACCCGAGATCGGCATCATCACCGACGCAGCGCTGGACCCCTTCACCAGCCATGGCCATGACGGCATCCTGCGCGACGGCATCATCGTCAATGACGAGACTGTGGAGCAGGTCACCGCCGCTGCCGTCCTCCAGGCCGCCGCCGGCGCTGACATCATCGCGCCTTCCGACATGATGGACGGCCGCATCGGCGCCATTCGCGACGCGCTCGACGCCAACGGCTTTCAGGACGTGGCAATCATGTCCTATGCGACGAAGTTCGCCTCGGCCTTCTACGGCCCCTATCGCGAGGCCATCGGGACGCAGGGACTGCTGAAAGGCGACAAGAAGACCTATTACATCGACCACGCCAACAGCGACGAGGCGATCCGCGAGGCCGAGCAGGATCTGGCCGAGGGCGCCGACATGCTGATGGTCAAGCCCGGCCTGCCCTATCTCGATATCATCCGCCGGCTGAAGGACGAATTCCAGGTGCCGACCTTTGCCTACCAGGTGTCGGGCGAATATTCGATGATCAAGGCCGCAAGCGCCAACGGCTGGATCGACGGCGAGAAAGCCATGCTGGAAAGCCTGCTCGCCTTCAAGCGCGCTGGCTGCGACGGCATCCTGACCTATTTCGCGCCGGAGGTTGCGGAGATGCTGAAGGGGTGAAGCGCAGAGGACGGCGTGCTACTTCCCGTCTTCGCTTCGCTCAATAGGCCCTGCATGAACCGTATCGACTACATTTCCAGCCTTTTTACGGGCGCCAGCCAGCGCGACAATTTCCAGCGATTGGACAGCATCTTCCCTGTCGCGACGATGACGGCAGCACAAGCGCCGTTCCGCTTCACCGAAGGTCGGCCGCTGCAACTTCCCGACCAATATTCTCATGACGGCGGCCCTCCTAAAAGCGTCGAGGATTTCCTGTCGCTCACGGAAACGATGGCGCTTCTCGTCATCGAGGATGGGGCGATCCGCTTCGAGCGTTACGCGCCGTGGGGCGGACACGAAGCGAAATGGGTTTCCATGTCGGTCGCCAAGAGTTTCGTGTCGGCTGCGATCGGGATAGCGGTACAGGATGGGTTCATCGGTGATGTCAGCGAGCCGATAACCGCATACCTGCCTGCGCTGGCCGGCTCCGCCTATGACGGCGTGCCGATCAAGGACATCCTGCAGATGTCCTCCGGCGCAAGATGGAACGAAGATTACAGCGACCCTGAATCCGACATAAACCGCTTCGCCGCCATCTTCGCGCAGGGTGGGTCATTCGACGCCTTCCCCGCCACGCTCTCGCGTGACCGCGCATCCGGCACGTTCAACCTCTACAACAGCACCGACACGCAGGTTCTCGGCATGCTGCTGGTCGCAGCTACCGGCCGAACCATTGCAGACTACATGCAGGAAAAACTCTGGCACCCGCTTGGCATGGAAGCGGACGGACAATGGCTGCTCGACTCGACCGGAATGGAAATGGCATTTGCCGGGTTGAACGCCGTCGCACGCGACTACGCCAAGCTTGGCGAGTTGTTCCGCAATGGCGGCGTCTGGCAAGGACGGCAGGTCGTCCCGGCTGGCTGGGTAAAAGCGTCCTTGACGGCTGACGGCCCGCATCTCCAGCCCGGCGATACCGGACTATCCGACTCCCTCTTCGGTTACGGCTACCAATGGTGGCTGATGGACGGGGAGGAAGGCGAATTCGCCGCGATCGGCGTCTACAACCAGTTCGTCTACGTCAATCCGGCGAAAAAGCTGGTCATCGTCAAGCTGTCGTCCAGCCCGGACTATGGCACGGTCAATGACGAGAGCACCTACCGTGAATATGAAACGATCTCCCTGTTCCGCGCCATCGGCAAGGAATTGGAGGACTGACGTTCTCATATGGCTCACCCTGACGAAAACCGCCGTGCTTAAACCGGAATCCGATCGATGAAAGACCGCCTTCTGCTATGGGTCGTTCTAGGGGCGGTTGTTCTTTATGTCGCGTCGGCGGCTATCAACAAAAATCGCTTCGTTCCTCCACCTCCCATAGTTCCGATCGACAGCAATCCCGTCACTGAGCGTGTTTTCCGCGATAAATCCGGCCATGAGATCCGGTTCAAGACGCCGTTGCTCGACGCGTTCCACTACGAGGGCGATGCCGGTTTCTGCGCTGAGTTGAAAAAACTGTCGCCGCCAGCCGACGCGTTTGTGGAAACCTCCGAAGCATCCTGTGCGGCGCTTTCCAGCGCCAAACCGGAAGATCGCCCCCGGCAACTGGTCGAACTGGCCACAACGATTGCGACGGCAACTTCCGACCGCGACAACGCCGGCAAAGACAAAAGCGTGACACTGGCTTTGTCGGCGCTGCGGGCAGCACTCGATGAAGTCCCGGCGGATGCACCAGACCAGGTTTCTGAAATTCTCGATAAGTTCTGGGTCGCGCAATTCGCCAGCAACACCTTTCCCGGCTACCAGCCCTCATTTCTGTTCGGCGCGGCCATGGAGGTCGAAAGCGGCGAGGCAGAGATCGCCTTGTGCCCCATCACCGGCCGAACGGATTGCAATCTCTACGTTCCCGACAAGCTGATGCAGGCTTTGACCGATCTCGGACGGTGGAAATCCGACGAGGCGCTGCTGTTGCGCGCCGCCGAAATGCTGGAGCGCAACTATCGCCGCAAGGCGGGTCCCAGCAAGAATGACGAACTCGACTTCGCCAAGGACTACATCCGCACACTCGGATATGCCGGTGAAATCAGCGCCGAAAGAGGCGCCGACCACGTCAGGAAAGGTGCCGCGCCGCTCGAGGCGTGGCTGCAAAAATACGAGAAGGACACGCTGGGCTACGAGCTCGAGCCGATCTACGGCCACCTCGGCGCCGCCTATGGCCGGATCGCCGACAAGACCAAGGCGCTGGACGACGCGAAAAAGGCCATGCAGTTCGATACCCAGGCCTATCAGCTGAGCATGAAGTACCGCAGCGGCGAGGCCAGTTGGGAAGACATGGCCAATCTCGGCGATTCGACCCTGCTGGTTGGCGAACTCGAGCGCAACGAAGACCAGATAAAGCGGGCGCTCGAACTTCATCGCGAAGCCTTCAAGATCACCCACAAATCCAACGACGTCGAGGAAACCAGCTACATGGAAATGAAGCTGGCGCGTACACTTCAGCATTATGCGGCAGCCGATCTGTCTTCCGTTTCTGACGCCGAAAGAATCCCGTTGATCGAGGAGAGCGTGTCCCTGGCGAACGGCGTCATTCCATTCTTCGAAAGCGCAGGCTCCCGAATCTATCTCAACATCACGCGCCATGTTCTGGACCAGGCGCAGATCCAGCTTGCGAAACTTAGGGAAGCAAAGGATGCGTCCCAGCAATAGACGCTAAGACTTCTTGAATTCAGACCGGCAATTACCATGTTTTGGGAAACGGGTTTTCCCGGAACGGAGCTTTTTGGAAAAACATGAACACACGTGTTCTCGACGGCGAAATCATTGCGACGCGGCTTGACGACGTTCGCGCCTATGACGGCGTGCTGTCGCGCCGGGTTTTTGCCTTCTGCATCGACTATTTGATCATCGGCCTGCTGATGATCCCATTCGCTATCCTGGTGGCGATTCTGGGTGTCATCACGCTCGGCATCGGCTGGGCTCTGTTCGGCGTGCTGTTTCCGATGGTCGCTATCATTTACGTCTGGAACACACTGGGCGGCCGGAACCAGGCTACGGTCGGCATGCGCATGATGGGCATCCGTCTCGACCGCCTCGACGGCAAGCCCATCGATGGCATGCTTGCAGTCGTCCACACCGTGCTGTTCTGGGCCGGCAATGTCGTTTTGACGCCGCTCATCCTGCTCGCCTCGCTCTTCACCGAGCGCAAGCGCACCATCCACGACCTGCTGCTCGGCACGGTGGTGACGCGCGACGACCGCTAAGTTTTCAGCTTTTGGGTGGACGAATATAAGCCCTTGCGCGGATTTGTGACTGTGCGGTGACTGGTGGTATCAATATCCAGTTGAATTTTTCGCGGCTGCCGCCAAGGTAGAGCGACTCGTGGGAATTGAATCGACGTGCCATGACGCACCATACTACCCAGTCGCCGCAATTCTTTCTGACCGCGCCGTCGCCGTGCCCCTATATCGACGGCCAGTTCGAACGAAAGGTGTTCACGCACCTTGTCGGCGATAAAGCGCCGGAGATGAACGACCTACTTACGCAGGGCGGTTTCCGCCGGTCGCAGAACATCGCCTATCGGCCTGCCTGCGAGACCTGCCGGGCCTGCGTGTCGGTGCGCATCCTCGTCAACGAGTTCCAGCCTACGAAGAACATGAAGCGCGTCACTCAGCGCAATTCCGACCTTGTCGGCGCTATGCACGACGCCGAGCCCTCGACCGAGCAGTATTCCCTCTTCCGCAAATATCTTGATGCCCGCCACCGCAAGGGCGGCATGTCGGACATGACCGTGCTCGATTACGCGATGATGGTCGAGGATACCCACGTCAACACCAAGATCATCGAATACCGGCGGCGCGGGCCGGACAGTTTCATCACCGGCCATGGTCACGGCGAACTGATCGCGGTCGCCCTGTCGGACCAGATGGCCGACGGCCTGTCGATGGTTTACTCCTATTTCGACCCGGAGATGGACGAGCGCTCGCTCGGCACCTTCATGATCCTCGATCATATTGCGCGGGCGCGCGCGGCGGGCCTGCCCCATGTCTATCTCGGCTACTGGGTCAATGGCTCGCGCAAGATGAATTATAAGGTCCGTTTCACGCCGCAGGAACATCTGGGGTCGAAAGGCTGGGAGCGCTACGCGCACGAAGCCGTCTAATCGGCTTTTTGGACGCAACCGCGCAACAGTTCCCGTCCTTTCCGGAGTAGTTCCCCTTGCCCGCAAAATTTTCCGACCATGCGAAGGGTCTCGCCCTGACCGCTTTCGGCGGTCTCACGCTCACCGTCGACATTCCCCTTATCAGGCTCGCCAACGGCGACCACTGGTCGATCCTGTTCATGCGCACCGGCACGACGCTGATCGCCGCTCTTCTCATCTGGGCGATATGGCGCTTCTTCAGCCCGAAAGCACCGCAGCTCATTCCCGGCCGCGCCGGGCTGGCGGTGGCCGCCCTCTACGGCCTCGGATCGATCGTCTTCATTACCGCCGTCTACAACACCTCGACCGCAAATCTCGTCTTCATCCTCGCCTTCAACACGATGTTTGCAGCACTCCTGTCGTGGGTTTTCCTGAAGGAGCGGCCGCGGCCGGCAACGCTCATTGCCATGCTGTTCATGATATTCGGCGTGCTGATCATCGTCGGCGACTCGATCGGCACCGGCCAGATGTTCGGCAACGTCATGGCGCTGCTGTCGACGCTCTGCATCGCCGGCGCTATCACCATCACCCGCGCCAGCGGCAAGGATATGGGCTTCACCTCGCTCGTCGGCGTGGTGTTCCCGTTCGCGGTAGCCGTTCTGATGGTGTCGAAAACCGGCATCAATGTCGCCGCACCCTGGTGGATCATCCTCAACGGTGCGGTGGTCATGCCGATCGCGTTCTTCTGCCTCGCCAACGGACCGAAATACATTTCCGGCCCGGAAGTGGCGATGTTTTATCTGCTGGAGACGATTCTGGCGCCTGTCTGGATCTGGATGATCTTTGCCGAGGCCCCGAGCCGAAACAGCATGATCGGCGGCACGATCCTCATCGTCACGCTGGTCGTCCATTCGCTCTGGCAGCTTCAGGATGGGCGCCGGCGCCGAGCCGCACTGGCGGTTCGGCATCCGGCATAATTGATCGTCAGGCGGCAGCCGCCTCGCAATTGACCATCCACGGTGTGCCGAACTGGTCTATCAGCATGCCGAAACCCTCGGCCCAGAAGGTCTTTTCGAAGGGCTGCTTGACTTCGCCCTTCTCTGCAAGGGCGTCGAAAACCCGCTTGGCCTCCGCCTTGTCGGTGAATTGCAGCGATATCGAAAACCCGTCCATCTTGGTTTTGTATTGCGGCGGCGCGTCCGAGCCCATCAGCACCTGGTCGTCTCCGAAGGTCAGGCGCGCATGCATGATCTTGTCGCGCCATTCCGCCGGAACATAGCCTTCCGCCGGCGTGCCGGCATGCGGCATCATCATCACGATCTTGCCGCCCAGCACCTTCTCGTAGAATTTGAACGCGGCCTCGCAGGTTCCGTTGAAGGCGAGATACGTATTGGATTTCATGGTCTTCTCCCTGTGATTTCCACCGATTGATTGCCGGTGGTTCTGATGCCCTTCGCCTCGCATATGCCGGGCATGATGGACCGACCGGGTGACATTCCTATGGCCGGCCCACCGATTTCGCCTCAACGCCCCAGCGGTATCAATGCGCGCAGCCGCTCGTCGCGCAGATAAAGCCCGCCCCAGGCCATGACGCCGAGATAAACGCCGAACAGCGTGTGGGAAAACAGCGGATTGCCGATGCGTACGTGGGTTGCGATCGCGCCGCCGAGATAGGCCGTCAGCAGGATAGCGCCGAGCACGGCGGTGCGCGGAATTGCGTAAAGTATCGTGCAGGCAAGCGTCAGCACGCCGAGCGTGCGCGCCATGGATACCGTCGTGGGCCAGCCGAGTTCGCCCATGGTCTGGGTGACAATGTCGAGCGGCACCAGCTTGATCGCCCCGTCGAAAGCCAGGAACAGGATGAGCAGGCCGCTGATTGCCCACCCTGCCCGATAGGCGTTCTTCGAGACTGATGTTTCGGCGGTGTGGATCGCGGATTGCATGTTCATTTCTCCAGATGTCCTCGGCCTCTCTCAGGGCCCAATCCAAGGACGAACGGGAATTGCGGCTCCCGACAGGGGTCCGAAAATTTCTTGAAGTCCGGAGACGCGCTCGCGCCGATCGGGAACTCGCAATCATTTCCGCTTCAGTTGCTGCAGATAGGCGCCCAGTCGGTCGAGGCTATCGCCCCAGAAACGCCGATAATCCCGCAGATGTCCGGCGAGATCGTCCATCTGTGTTCCTTTGAGGCGCTGAAGCCCGGCGCTCGCCTTGCGCGCGGCCAGAAAGCGTTCCCAGGGTGAAATCCTGTCCTTGCTCATCTTGGCCAGCCTCCCGCGGTGACGGCCGCCTGGACAACGTAGCGCTGTCCAGCCGAGTTATATTTAACCTACTAGTTAATAATAATGTCAAGCACTTGCATGCTTCCACCCTGCCGCCACGGCGTCCATTCATCACGACACCGTGCCGCCGGCAGTCATAAATTCAACAAAACGTTAGAAGAGACAGGCAGCCGCAATCAATCTCGGGCTTCCTTTTCTCTGGGCGAATACCCATCTTCCGCGCTTGCGCCAGCCGACAGAATGAAAAATCCGAACCTGATGAAAAATCAAGACAATGGAACGGCGGGCGAAGACGCCTGCGATGGCGAACAGCCTTACCTGCCCTTTATCGAAGCCATGCGGCCTTTGACCGGCAAATGGAAAATCGAGATCATGTGGGCGCTGGCCCATAAAACCCATCGCTTCGGCGAATTGCGCCGGGCGCTCCCCGGCATCACCCAGCATATGCTGGCGCAGCAACTGCGCGATCTGGAGACGGACGGGCTGGTCAAGCGCACCGCCCATGCTGTGGTTCCGCCACGCGTGGAATATGAGGCCACCGAAGCGGCCTACGGCCTGAAACCGGTGTTCAAGGCGTTCATAGCATGGTCGGAGCAATATGGTCCGATCGCGCGCCGGCAAAAGGCGTGGGAAGAAAAGACAATGCCGGAAAGCTGGCAGGCCGCGCCGCCTGCCTAGGGCGCTGTGTGCCCGTTTGCAGCGCTCCGGGTTAACACTCCAGGGTATGTTGAGATTCGGGTCAGGGCGAGCCGAGAACGGTAGCTTTCGAGAACCGGCGCGGAGCGGACTTTTTGGTCCGTGAGCACCGGAAGCGCAGAAAACTGCCGTTCGCAGGCCGCCATCACCTGAAGATCAATATGCCCTATCCGAATTTGCCGGTACGCGGGAACCCCTTCGGCACCATGCGGCCGGCGGCGGCGCGGTTGCCCAGCCATTCGGTCAGTTCCTCGCGCGTCCGCACGAAGGTGCGGTCGGCCGAATCCTGCCAGGACAGACCGTTCTCCATCGCAAACAGCTTTATGTCGAGCACGCCGCCGTCCTTGTAGCGCTGCAGGCGAACGCCCTTGCCGCGCGTCATTTCCGGGATTTCGGAAAGCGGGAACACCAGCATCTTGCGGTTTTCGCCGACGACTGCGACATGATCGCCAGCCACCGGCACGCAGCGCTTGGCCTCGTCCGGCGACTTGACGTTCATCACCTGCTTGCCCTTGCGGGTGTTGGCGACGACTTCGGCCTCCGGCACCACGAAGCCATTGCCGTCGTGCGAAACGAGCAGCAGCCTGCGCTTGGGATCGTGGACGAAGGCGGTGACGATGTCCTGGTCGTTGTCCATGTCGACGATGATGCGGATCGGCTCGCCATGGCCGCGCCCGCCCGGCAGCCTGTCGGCGCCGATGGTGTAGAACTTGCCGCCGGTGGTGAAGACAAGGATCTTGTCCGTCGTCTGGGCATGGAAGGCGAGCTTCAGCCCGTCGCCTTCCTTGAAGGTGAACAGCGAATGGTCGTTGAGGTGACCCTTCATCGCCCGCAGCCAGCCCTTTTCCGAGACGACGACCGTTACCGGCTCCTTCTCGATCATGGCGTGGTGGATGTCGCTCAGATCGTGATCGGGCGCCTCGGCAAAGGTGGTGCGGCGCTTGCCGAGCGCTTCGTTTTCTTCGGGGCCGAAGTCGCGGCGAACCTTGTGGACCTGCCAGGCTATCGTCTTCCACTGCTTGGCGTCGGACGCCAGCAGCGCCTCGATTTCCGATTTCTCGGCGCTGAGCCCGTCGAATTCCTTGCGGATCTCGATTTCTTCCAGCTTGCGCAAGGCGCGCAAGCGCATGTTGAGGATCGCTTCGGCCTGGACGTCGGTGAGCGCCCAGCGGGCCATCATCACCTGCTTGGGCTCGTCCTCCTCGCGGATGATGCGGATCACCTCGTCGAGATTGAGATAGGCGATCAGATAGCCGGCGAGGATTTCCAGGCGGCGTTCGATCTCGGCAAGGCGGTGCTTCGAGCGGCGCACCAGAACTTCCTTGCGGTGCTCCAGCCACTCCTGAAGAATGGTCTTCAACGACAGCACGTTCGGCACCTTGCCGCGCGACAGCACGTTCATGTTGAGCGGGAAGCGGCTTTCGAGCTCTGTGAGCTTGAACAGCGATTCCATCAGCAGCGCCGGGTCGACAGAACGGCTCTTCGGCACCAGCACGAGGCGAATGTCCTCGGCGCTCTCGTCGCGCACGTCTTCCAGCAGCGGCAGTTTGCGGGCGATCAGCAGTTCGGCGATCTTTTCGATCAGCCGTGCCTTCTGCACCTGATAGGGAATTTCGGTGACGACGATGTTCCAGGTGCCGCGGCCCTGATCCTCTACCGAATAGCGCGCACGGACGCGGAAGCCGCCGCGGCCTGTCTCATAGGCATCGAGGATCGACGCACGGTCGTCGATGATGATGCCGCCTGTCGGAAAGTCCGGTCCCTGCACCAGCCCGTCGCCGGGCTCCTTGCTCATCAGATCCTCGACCGACGCGCCGGGATTGTCGATCAGAAGCAGGGCTGCCGTGCAAAGCTCGGCGGCATTGTGCGGCGGGATCGAGGTCGCCATGCCCACCGCGATGCCCGACGAGCCGTTGGCGAGAAGGTTCGGGAAGGCACCCGGCAGGACGACCGGCTCCTCGTCTTCCTCATTGTAGGTTGGGCGATAGTCGACGGCATCCTCGGTGATGCCTTCAAGAAGCGCTGTCGACACCTCGGTCATGCGCGCTTCGGTGTAGCGCATGGCGGCGGCATTATCGCCGTCGATATTGCCGAAATTGCCCTGCCCGTCGACCAGCGGATAACGGACGGCAAAGTCCTGCGCCAGGCGCACCAGCGCGTCGTAGATCGACTGGTCGCCATGCGGGTGGAACTTACCCATCACCTCGCCGACGATGCGCGCGCATTTGGCAAAACCCTGGTCGGGATTGAGCCGCAGCAGCCGCATTGCATGCATGATGCGGCGATGCACGGGCTTCAGCCCGTCGCGCACATCCGGCAAAGCACGGTTCATGATGGTCGACAGCGCGTATGAAAGATAACGGTCTTCCAGCGCCTTCTTCAGATCAACCGGTTCAATGTTGTCGCCGCCGCCGGCACCTGGCGGTAAGAGCCCTTTTCCCATGGCTTTCGACTATCCGAAGGGGTGATTCGCGGCAAGAGCCTGATGGTCAAGCCCCGAACTTTCGAAATCGCACGCCTATTAGCTGATACTAACCTTCAATTGCGCAGCGATCTTCCAATTGCCTTTTGCACGCATTTTTGAGCATGGTGTGCCGAAGTTGCCATTTTCCGGTCGGGTTCTTCACGGACAGGAATGGCGGCACGGATTCATTCCAGTTTCAGGAAAAATATGATGACGATCCACCGTCCGCTTTTTTACAAACTCGCTTTTTCCACCATTCTGTTCACCCTGCCCCTGCAAGGCGCTTACGCACAGGACGCCAATGCGGTCGCCGCGCGTTTCAAGGAATTGCTGGCCGCGCAGAGCGTCGACCTGAATTGGTCCTCGGTCAGCGGAGACGCCTCCAAAATGGTGTTCGACGGCGTAACCTTCAACGCCCCGGGCGAAAAGGAACCGTTCCCGATCGGCAAGCTGACTTTCGAAGGCGTGACCGAGGAAAACGGCGGCTACAAAGTTGATACGGTGAGCACCGAGCCATACCACCTCACCGAAGACAAGGCGGTCATCGACGTCAGCGCCATGACGTTCTCCGGCGTGAAACTGCCGGCTGCGAATCCAGCCGACCCGCTGGCATCGCTGCTGATGTATGATTCCGCCCAGATCGACAGCGTCGGCATCAAGGTTGCCGACAAGCAGGTCTTTTCGCTGGCCAACATGAACATCGAAGTGACCCCGCCGGTGGACGACAAGCCGATGGAATTCACCGGCTCCGCTGAAAAATTCACGGCCGACCTTACGGCCCTCGAGGATCCCCAGTCGAAAGTCATCATCGACGGCCTCGGTTACCAGAACCTCAGCGGGAACTTGGAAATGGCCGGTTCCTGGCAGCCGTCCGATGGTCGCATGGCGCTGTCGCAGTACGATATCACGGTCGATAATGCCGGCACGCTCGGCATGAAGTTCGACTTCGGCGGCTACACGCTGGCCTTCGTCAAATCGCTTCAGGACATGCAGAAGAAGATGGCCGATCAGCCGGCCGGCGCCGACAATTCGGCGCAGGGCCTCGCCATGCTCGGCCTGATGCAGCAGCTCACCTTCCATGGCGCCAACATCCGCTTCGACGACGATTCGCTGACCGGCAAGGTTCTCGCATATGTCGCCAAGCAGCAGAGCATGCAGCCGAAGGATATCGCCAACCAGGCAAAGGCGATCGTTCCCTTCCTGACCGCCCAGCTTAACAACCCCGAGCTGTCCGGCCAGATCACGGCTGCCGTCAACAAGTTCCTCGATGATCCGAAGAGCCTGGAGATCGCCGCTGCCCCCGCCTCGCCTGTGCCGTTCGCGATGATCGCTGCCGGCGCAATGTCGGCGCCGACGGAGCTGCCCAAGACGCTCGGCGTCACCGTAACGGCTAACGAGTAATTCGCCGTTTCAACCCGATCGGAAACGAAAAAGCCCGGCAGCGATGCCGGGCTTTTTGCTGAGTCGAATGAATAGATTAACCCGCCAGCTTAAGCTTCTTTCTTAGGCGCGGCCGGGCGCAATTCCAGTTCGCGGAGTTGCTGCGGCGTTGCCGGCGACGGCGCGCCCATCAACAGGTCGAAGGCCTGCTGGTTCATCGGGAACATCGTCACCTCGCGCAGGTTCTTCGCACCGACCAGCAGCATGACCACGCGATCGATGCCGGCTGCCATGCCGCCATGCGGCGGCGCGCCATACTGGAAGGCGCGGTAGAGGCCGCCGAAGCGATCCTCGACCGTCTGGCGATCCAGGCCAACCATCTCGAAGGCTTTCACCATCGTTTCCGGCAGGTGGTTGCGGATGCCGCCAGAGGCGATCTCGAAGCCGTTGCAGACCATGTCGTACTGGAACGCCTTGATGCCGAGCGGCTCGGCGCCGTTCAGCGCGTCGATGCCGCCCTGCGGCATGGAGAATGGGTTGTGCGCGAAGTCGATGCGCTTCTCGTCCTCGTTCCATTCGAAGAACGGGAAATCAACGATCCAGCACAGCTCGAAACGGTCGCGGTCCACGAGGTTCAGCTCCTCACCGGCGCGCGTGCGGGCAGCGCCTGCGAAGGAGACGAATTTTTTCGGATCGCCGGCAACGAAGAAGGCCGCGTCGCCATCCTCAAGGCCAAGCTGCTGGCGAATGGCTTCGGTGCGTTCCTCGCCGATGTTCTTGGCGATCGGGCCGGCGCCCTCGAGCTTGTCGCCTTCCTTGCGCCAGAAGATATAGCCGAGACCCGGCTGGCCTTCGCCCTGCGCCCAGGAGTTCATGCGGTCGCAGAAAGCGCGGGAGCCGCCGGTCTTAGCCGGAATGCCCCAGACTTCGGCCTTCGCATCGTTTGCCAGAATGCCGGCGAACACCTTGAAGCCCGAACCGCGGAAATGCTCGGAGACATTGTCCATGACGATCGGGTTGCGCAGGTCAGGCTTGTCCGAACCATATTTGCGCATCGCGACATCGTAAGGAATGCGCGGGAATTCCTGCGTCACCGGCTTGCCGTTGGCGAAGGTCTCGAAGACGCCGCGCATGACCGGTTCCATCGTCGCCAGAACGTCGTCCTGCTCGACAAAGCTCATTTCGAGGTCGAGCTGGTAGAATTCGCCCGGCAGGCGGTCGGCGCGCGGGTCTTCATCGCGGAAGCAGGGCGCGATCTGGAAATAGCGGTCAAAGCCCGACACCATGATCAGCTGCTTATACTGCTGCGGCGCCTGCGGCAGCGCATAGAAATTGCCGGGATGAATGCGGCTCGGCACCAGGAAGTCGCGCGCGCCTTCCGGGCTCGAAGCGGTCAGGATCGGCGTCGAATATTCGGTGAAGCCCGATTCGCCCATGCGCTTGCGCATTTCGGCGATGATCTTGGTGCGCTGGACGATATTCCGGTGCAGCGTGTCGCGGCGCAGGTCGATGAAGCGGTACTTCAGCCGGATGTCTTCCGGATAGTCCGGCTCGCCGAACACCGGCAGCGGCAATTCCTTGGCCGCCGAAAGAACCTCGATCTCGCGGGCGAAAACCTCGATCTCGCCGGTCGGCAGGTTGGCGTTGACCGTCTCGGCCATGCGCGCCTTGACCTCGCCGTCGACGCGGATGACCCATTCGCCGCGAACCGTCTCGGCGATCTTGAAGGCCGGCGAATCCGGGTCGGCGACGATCTGCGTCAGGCCGTAGTGGTCGCGTATGTCGATGAACAGCAGGCCGCCATGGTCGCGGACGCGATGGACCCAGCCGGAAAGGCGGACGCTCGATCCGACGTCGGATTTCCTCAACTGAGCGCAGGTATGGCTGCGGTAACGGTGCATGGTCAAATTTCCGGTCCGGGATGTTGGCGTGATCAGGCCGGCGCATTTTTGCCGCCGGCTCCAAAATTCGCGCGAAAAGCGCATGCGAGCCCGGTTTTGTCAAGGCAATGCCGCGTTTTGGTCCAATGGCTGTCGGGTTTGCCGCTGGCAATCGCCAGGGCGATGGTTCACTACTGACGCTTCATTGCCAGACTGAAAGCCTGATGTCTTCCATACGCCCGCTGATACCCCTGCTCATTGCCGCCGGCATCCTCCTCGGCGGCAACGGCCTCCAGGGCACGCTCATTGCGCTGCGCGGCGCCCAGGAAGGCTTTTCCGCCTCGACCATCGGCTTCATGGGCACATCCTATTTTGCCGGCTTCCTGCTCGGCTGCATCGCCATAACCCGCATCATGAAGGCGGTCGGCCATGTCCGCTCCTTCTCGGCGCTGGCGGCCATCGCCTCGGCCGGAACGCTGATGCTCGTCCTGGTCATCGATCCAATCATGTGGTCGGCCATTCGCTTCGCAACAGGCTTCTGCTTTGCCGGCCTGTTCACGATCATGGAGAGCTGGCTGAACTCCGGCGTGCAGAATCACGACCGCGCCCGCGTGCTGGCGCTCTACCGCATCATCGACATCGGCTCCGTCACCGGTGCGCAGTTCATGATTCCCGTCTTCGGCGCCGGTGGTTTCACCATCTTCGCCATCATGTCGATCATGATCACGCTGTCGCTGGTTCCGGTATCGCTGGGCGACCGCTCGAACCCGAAACCGCCGGAAGACGTGAAGCTCGATCTGGCCAGGGTCTGGCGCATCTCGCCGCTCGGCTGCATCGGTTGCATCGCCGTCGGCGTTACCAACAGCGCGTTCCGAACGCTGTCGCCCGTCTATGCCGAGCAGATAGGCATGTCGGTGGCCGACGTCGTCACCTTCATCAGCGTCGGCATCATCGGCGGTGCGCTGATCCAGTATCCGCTCGGCTATCTCTCGGACCGCTGGGACCGGCGCAAGGTGCTGCTTCTGACCACCTGCTGCGCGATGCTGTCGGCGCTGGCCATCGTGTTCCTGGCCGGAAGCACCGTCATCGCCAATTTCGCCTTCGTCTTCGTCTTCGGCTCCTTCGCCATGCCGCTGTTTTCGCTTTCGGCCGCACACGCCAACGACCGCGCCGGCAAGGGCGAGTTCGTTCTGGTCAATGCCGCGCTGATGCTTTTCTATTCCTTCGGCGCCATCGGCGGTCCGCTGGCTGCGTCAACGGTGATGCAATATTTCGGCCCGCATTCGCTTTTCACCTTCATGGCGGCGATCTATGCGATTTTCATATTGATCACGCTTTACAGGATGGGCGTGCGCTCACCCGTGCCAGCCAATCATCGCGGCCGCTTCACGGCTCTTTTGCGCACGTCGACGATTTTTGCCCGGCTTGCCCGCCGGACCGGCGATTCAGCCAAATCGGGTAAGGACGAATGAGCCTCGACGCTTGACGAAAGCGTCTGGGACTGAAAGGAAATGACGTTGCTTTTTAGGTCAAAGAAATTTCATGCACGTCATAACGACCCAGCAAGAACTTGAAACTGCCGTCGCGGCGCTCGAAAAATCCGCTTTCGTAACCGTCGATACCGAGTTCATCCGCGAAACCACCTTCTGGCCGGAACTCTGCCTGATCCAGATGGCCGCTCCCGGCGTCACCGCGCTGGTTGATCCGCTGTCGCCTGATATCGACCTGAAGCCGTTTTTCGCGCTGATGGCGAACGAGGCAGTGATCAAGGTTTTCCACGCCGCCCGGCAGGACATCGAAATCATCTTCCACCTCGGCGGGCTTATCCCCCACCCGGTGTTCGACACCCAGGTGGCGGCGATGGTGTGCGGCTTCGGCGACAGCGTCTCCTACGACCAGCTCGTGCAGAAGATCACCGGCACGCATCTCGACAAGTCCTCGCGCTTCACCGACTGGCGCCACCGGCCGCTGTCGGAAAAGCAGCTCACCTACGCGCTGGCCGACGTCACCCATCTGATCGACGTCTACCAGCACCTCCAGGCGCAGCTCGATCGCGACAACCGCGCTCACTGGCTGAACGAGGAAATGGAGGTGCTGACCTCCCGCGAAACCTACGATCCGCACCCAGACGATGCCTGGAAGCGCCTTAAGATGCGCCTGCGCAAGCCCGTCGAGCTTGCCGTGGTGCAGGCGGTTGCCGCATGGCGCGAGCGCGAGGCGCGCGAACGCAACGTGCCGCGCGGGCGCGTGCTGAAGGATGACGCCATCTACGAGATCGCGCAGCAGCAGCCGCGCGACGCAACGGCGCTGTCGCGCCTGCGCACCGTGCCGAAAGGCTGGGAACGCTCCTCCACCGCAACGACGCTGCTTGAAATCGTCAACAGCGCGCTCGGCATTCCCAAGGAACAGATGCCGCGGTTGCCCAAGGTCGTCCAGGCGCCCGAAGGCACCAGTGCGGCTGCCGAACTGCTCAAGGTGCTGCTGCGGCAAGTGGCCGAAAAGGAAGGCGTGGCTGCCAAGGTCCTTGCCTCGAGCGATGACATCGACCGTCTCGCCGCGGATGGCGAAGAAGCCGACGTGCCGGCCATGCACGGCTGGCGGCGCGAGGTGTTCGGCGACATCGCCGTGCGCCTGGTTCGCGGCGAACTGGCGCTCAAATTCGAAAACAAGAAGATTACGGTGTTCGAAAACAAATAGAGCGCCCTGCCGGCACTTTCAAACCACTGCCAGCAGATGCAGCCCAAACCAGATCCAGAGCGCGGCCAGCGCGAGGAAGCCGAGCGAGAACGCCGGCTGACGATAGCGAATGCGATTGCCCGTCAGATGCACCCAGGCGTGCACATAGCGTGAAATGGCGAAAAGCCAAGCCAGTGCCACCGGCACATAGGCGACGCCGCTGGTAACGAACAGCGCCAGGCAAACGACGTGAAACAGGACCGGAAGCTCGAACTGGTTCATCAAATTGTTCGAGGCGGTGGCGCTGCTTGACGGTTCGTCCGTGCGGCCACGGAATTGCGAGGTCTTCGCCTCGCCCGACTGCACCGCATGGTAACGCCGCTTACCCACGACCGCATAGACGATGTAGACCAGCACCACATGGGCAATGACCGGCCAGAAGATTGCCGTCGGATTCATGGTTGGCCTCCCACCCGGAGCAATTCCAGGAAAACTGTGTAGCGGTTTTGCGTCCAGGATTGCGTAAAAACAGATACTTAGAGCGGTTCGGCGTTTCGACCAGAAGCTGAACCGCTCTGGCTTTCTCAGCTTTCCCTTTGGCCTGCCAGGACCAGTGCCACAATGACGATGATCGGAATTGCGCCGAGCGCGAATTTCGCGACGATCAGCCCAGAGGCCAGCGAGAGCGTATCCGGATTGGCTGCAACCGGGTCCGATAGTACCCGCGCAACCGCAATATTCTGAGCATAGTCTGCAACCGTGTAGGGCAGCACCAGGCCGAGCGCGAAACTCGAGCGTGCGTTTTCGGACAGGGCCGAAAAACGCCGAAGCCGGTTTCCCGCAGCCAGAATCAGGGCGACCAGCGTCACCGACAGCAATGCCGGGAACAGAAGATCGAATGTCAGATAGTGCCAGACGAGGATGTTCTCGCTGCCGCGCCGCCCCAGCGCTGTCAGCCACTCCATGCCTTCATCCGGCGTGAAACCGAAATAGCGCATGTCGAGCGACGGCAGCCCACCGCTCAGACTGCGGAAATAGAAGAATTCCAGCAGGACCATTGCGGCAAATACACATGCCGAGGCAACGCAGAGCGCCCCGGCATGCCGTGCCAGTCTGGCAACCATCAGCTTCAGAAGCCGCCGGGGTAGTTCGGGCTTTCGCGCGTGATCGTCACGTCATGGGTGTGGCTTTCACGCAGGCCCGCATTGGAGATGCGCACGAAGGTGGCGCGCTCGCGGAAGTCTGCAAGATCGCGGCCGCCGACATAGCCCATCGCAGCCTTGAGGCCGCCGGCAAGCTGATGCAGCACGCCCGAGACCGGGCCCTTGTACGGCACCTGACCTTCGATGCCTTCGGGAACCAGCTTCAGCGTGTCGCGCACTTCCGCCTGGAAGTAGCGATCGGCCGAGCCGCGCGCCATGGCGCCGACCGAACCCATGCCGCGATAGGCTTTGAACGAGCGGCCCTGATAGAGATAGACCTCGCCGGGGCTTTCGTCCGTGCCGGCCAGCAGCGAGCCGACCATCGCAGCACTGGCGCCAGCGGCCAGCGCCTTGGCCAGGTCGCCGGAATATTTGATGCCGCCATCGGCGATGACCGACACGCCGGATTTATGCGCCGTCTCGACAGCCGACATGATGGCCGACAATTGCGGAACGCCGACGCCAGCGACGATGCGCGTCGTGCAGATCGAGCCCGGCCCGATGCCGACCTTGACGGCATCCGCGCCGGCATCGATCAGCGCCTGCGTTCCCGCCGCCGTCGCCACGTTGCCGGCCATGATGCGCACCGAGTTCGACAGCTTCTTTGCGCGAGTGACGGCGTCGAGAACGCGCTGCGAATGGCCGTGCGCGGTATCGATGACGAGCAGGTCAACGCCGGCATCGATCAGGCGTTCGGCGCGCTCGAAACCGTCCTCGCCGACGCTGGTTGCAGCGGCAGCGCGCAGGCGGCCCTGCGAATCCTTGGTGGCGTTCGGGTTGAGCTGCGACTTCTCGATATCCTTGACGGTGATAAGGCCGACGCAGTTGCCGGCCTTGTCGACCACAACCAGCTTCTCGATGCGGTGCTGGTGCAGCAGCCGCTTGGCCTCGGTCTGGTCGACGTTCTCCTTGACCGTGATCAGGTTTTCCCGCGTCATCAGCTCATAGACTTTCTGAGCGGGATCGGTGGCGAAGCGCACGTCGCGATTGGTCAGGATGCCGACAAGCCGGCCAACGATCTGCCCGCCCGAGCCGCCATTCTCGACGACCGGAATGCCGGAGATGCCATGATTGCGCATCAGCGTCTGCGCATCGGCCAGCGTCGCATCCGGCCCGATCGTGACAGGGTTCACAACCATGCCGGACTCGAACTTCTTGACCTGGCGTACCTGCTCGGCCTGCTCGGCAGGCGTGAAATTGCGGTGGATGACGCCGATGCCGCCGGCCTGGGCCATGGCAATGGCCAGCCGTGAGTCGGTCACGGTATCCATGGCCGCGGAAAGGATCGGAATGTTGAGTTCTATGTCGCCGGCAATGACGGTGCGGACGTCCGTCTCACCCGGCATGACTTCCGAATGGCCGGGCTGCAGGAGCACGTCGTCAAAAGTAAGCGCCGTCGCGCCCGTCGCGGTTTCTATGATTTTTGCCATGGCCAGCCCTTGATGCGTTAAGCCAGCGCTGGCTCGTATGAGCTGCGCAGACTCTTTCTTTCCCTTTCAGGATTGGCACGGGCTGGTAACACGTCTCGGTGCCGATGAAAAGTATGGGGCGTGCGGATTCGCTATCGTGTCACAGCTTCCCGCCAACGGCTGAGGCGGGAAGGAGCGTTGCGATATGATCAATCGACCGGCACGATGATCAATCGACCGGCACGGCGACCACTGCCGCGCAATCGCCAGGCTTGACCAGACCGGGGAAATGCCGGGCCGTGAGGATGCCCGAAAGCCCGGCCTTGATTTCAGCCGGCGCCTGCCCGGTGCGTCCAACCGGATAGATGCGGGCGACCACCTGCCCTGCCTCGACCGCGTCGCCCAGATCGACAACAGGCTCGATCATGCCTTCGTCTTGCGCGAAGGAAAAACAATCGCCTGACGGCATGTCGAGCCATTGCGTTGGCTGGCTGTCGACCGCACCGGCAACGATGCCGGCATGGCGCAACACATTGAGCGTGCCGCGTTTGGCGATGCGTACGGTTTCGGCGCGCGACGTGCCGCCGCCGCCCAGCTCGGTCGTGACGAAGATCTTGCCCATTTCCTCGGCGGCGGTGTCGTACATGCCGACCGCATCGATCTCCAGCATGCGCATGGAGAAAGGCGCTGAGAACGCCTTTACGGCAGCAAATGCCTGTTCTTCCTGCTTCTTGTCGGGAAGGATGTGGGCGGCGCAGAACGGAACGAAATCAAGTGTTTTGCCGCCCGAATGAAAGTCGAGCACGACATCGGCGCGCGGCAGCAGTTCGCGCTGGAAATAGTCGGCGATCTTTTCCGTCACCGTGCCGTCCGGGCGCCCCGGAAAGCTGCGGTTCATGTTGCCCTTGTCGATCGGCGATGTGCGCGTGCCGGCGCGGAAGGCCGGATAGTTCATCGCCGGCACGATGATGACCGTGCCGGAAACATCTTTCACATCGAGCGTGCGGGCAAGGTCGAAAAGTGCGATCGGCCCCTCATATTCGTCGCCATGGTTGCCCCCGGTCAGCAGCGCCGTCGGCCCGCTGCCGTTCTTCACCACCGTCAGCGGGATCATCACCGAGCCCCAGGCCGAATCGTCCCGGCTGTAGGGCAGCCGCAGGAAACCGTGCTGCACGCCGGGCTTGTCGAAATCGACGGTGGGCGTGATTGGTGAGGGGCGCTGATTTGCCATGAGCATCGACCTTTAGTCCTTCACGAAAAGCTGGCGCGGCACGTTGGCCAGGCACTCCACGCCGGTTTCGGTGATCAGGATGCTTTCGGTGATCTCCAGCCCCATCGTTTCCAGCCACAGGCCGGTCATGAAATGAAAGGTCATGCCGGGCTTCAGCTCGGTCTTGTCGCCGGGACGCAGGCTCATCGTGCGCTCGCCCCAATCCGGCGGATAGGAAAGGCCGATCGAGTAGCCGGTGCGGTTGTCCTTGACGATGCCGTACTTCTTCAGCACCGCGAAGAAGGCATTGGCGATGTCCTCGCAGGTATTGCCGGGCTTTGCAGCGGCTAGACCAGCCTCCATGCCTTCCAGCGTCGCCTTCTCGGCATCAAGGAATTCCTGCGTCGGCTTGCCGAGAAAGACGGTGCGCGACAGCGGCAGGTGATAGCGATTGTAGCAGCCGGCGATCTCGAAGAAGGTGCCCTCGCCGCTCTTCATCGGCTTGTCGTCCCAGGTCAGATGCGGCGCAGACGCATCGACGCCCGACGGCAGCAGCGGCACGATCGCCGGATAGTCGCCGCCAATGCCATCAACACCGCGCGTGCCGGCATCATAGATCTCGGCAACCAGATCGCATTTGCGCATGCCGACCTCGATCTTGTCGACGATGCGTTGGTGCATGGCTTCGACGATGCGCCCGGCCTTGCGCATATAGTCGATCTCCTGCGCGCTCTTGACCGCGCGCTGCCAGTTCACCAGCGCTGTCGTGTCGACAAAACGCGCATTCGGCAGATGCTTCTGCAACGCAGCGTAGGCAGCAGCCGAAAACCAGTAATTGTCCATCTCGACGCCGATGGTGAGCTTGTCCCAGCCGCGCGATGCAAGCGTCTCGGACAAAAAGTCCATCGGATGGCGCTCGGTCGACTGCACATAATGATCGGCGTAACCGACGATGTTGTCGTGTGCTAAATAGGCGGTGCGCTTGGCGCCGTTGGCATCCTGCCCGCGACCGTACCAGACCGGCTCGCCCTGCGGCGGCACGATGACCGCTTGATGCACGTAGAACGACCAGCCGTCGTAACCGGTCAGCCAAGCCATGTTGGACGGATCGCTGACGATCAGCAGATCGACGCCCTTGGCTTCCATGGCGCGCCGCGTCTTGGCGAGGCGATCCGCATATTCGCCGCGCGAAAATTTGAGGTTTGGTCCGGTCATTCTCTGTCGTTTCCTCGTGTTTTTGGGCCGATGGCCAAAATCAGCTTTCGAATGTAGCGCCGGCACCTGCCGCCTTGGCGCGCTCGCTTGCCAGCGTAGCGATTGCCGTGTCCTGCACGCCTGTGCCGGTCAGGTCGGCGACAGTGATGTGCCGATCCGACGCGCGGCCCGGCTTCGCTTTCGCGATCACCTCGCCGAGTTCGGCAAACACCGCGCTCTCCACAACCAGTCCTGCCTTGATCGCGTGATGCAGTTCGCCCAGCAGCCGCGTCTGGCTCAGCCTGTCGGCGACGTAGAGATCGGCCTTGGCAATGATTGCGGGATCGAGTTCGTTCTTGTGCTCGGAATCCGAACCCATGGCGGTGATATGCTGCCCCGGCTCCAGCCATTCGGCTTTCAGGATCGGACGGTCGGAAGGCGTGGTGGTGACGATGATGTCGGCGCCCGCAACGGCCTTTTCGGCGTCGGGTTCGGCGCGCACCACAATTCCAAGGCGTTCGGCAAACTGCTGCGCCGCGATCTCGGCCTTGCCCAGATCGCGCGCCCAGATGCGCGCTTCCCTTATCGGGCGCACCAGTGTGAGTGCCTCAAGCTGCAAACCGGCCTGAACGCCTGCGCCAAAAATCGCAGCAATTTGCGAATCCTCGCGCGCCAGATGCTTTGCCGCGACAGCACCGGCAGCGGCGGTGCGCACGTCGGTGAGGTAGCCATTGTCGAGCAGCAGCGCCTCGACCAGACCGGTTCGCACTGAGAGCAGCACCATCATGCCGTTGAGGCTCGGCAGGCCGAGCTTGGGATTGTCGAAGAAGCCGGGGCTGATTTTGATGGCAAATCCGTCGATGCCCGGCACATAGGCCGTCTTCACGTCGACCTCGCCGCGATGCTCGGGAATGTCGAGCCGCAGGATCGGCGGCATGGCGACCGCTTTCGTCGCCAGCGCATGGAAAGCGTTTTCGACGCAGGCGACCGCTTCCAGATCGAGCGTGACGATCTTGCGCAGATCGGCTTCGGTGAGGATGGTCATGCGGCTCATGCGGCGATCTCCGCAAACGGGTCGCGCTCGCCGCAGACGATCTTCCGGTGCAATTCCATGTCGATATTGCGTCCGGACAGGACCAAGACGACCGGGCCGCTCGATTTGATCTTGCCGGCAAGCAGCGCGCCGATGCCGACTGCCGCTGCCCCTTCGACGATCTCGCGCTCGACCGCATAGGCATGCCGGATCCCGGTTGCGATCTCGTCTTCGGACAGCAGCACCAGATCGTCGAGCAGGTCGCGGCACATCGCAAATGTCATGCGGTTGTCGAGGCCGATGCCGCCGCCTAGCGAATCGGCAAGGCTCTGCATTTCCTTTACCAGCACCGGCCGGCCAGCGTCGAAGCTCGCCTTCATCGCCGCGCCGCGTTCCATAGAGACGCCGACGACTTTTATGGAAGGTTTGAGGCCCTTGACGGCAGCGGCGATGCCGGCTCCAAGCCCCCCGCCCGAAACCGGCACCACCACCGTCACGGTGTCCGGCACGTCGTCGAGCATTTCCAGCCCGATGGTTCCCTGACCCGCGATGACCGCCGAATGATCGAACGGCGGTACCATCACAAGTTGCCTTCCAGCCACCAGACGGTCAACCTCTTCCTGCGCGTCGTCCTGGGATTTTCCAACGATGCGTATCTCGGCACCCAGCCTGCGGATTTCATCGACCTTGTTCTGCGGCACCAGGCTGGACATGCAGATGATCGCGCGAATGCCTTCCAGCGAGGCGGCATAGGCCAGCGCGCGGCCATGGTTTCCGGTCGATGCAGCCACCACGCCGCGCTTTCTTTCGTTATCCGAAAGCATTGCAACGGCGTTGGATGCGCCGCGCAATTTGAATGCACCGGTTGTCTGGCGATGCTCGAGCTTCAGGAAAACCGGCACGCCGGCGATCTCCGACAGCGCTACGGACTGCACGGTGGGCGTGTGGACGATCTTGCCGGCGATGTGTGAACGCGCGGTCTGGATGTCGTGAAGGGTAACGAAATCAGTCATGGCAAATCAGTCTGCCGCCAGCGGCATGGTCATCAGCCGGCCGAGTTCTGGATGCGCTTTGTCGTCTCCGCACAGGCGCAGACAGTTCCAGGCGCTGGCGAGATTGCTGGTAACGACAGGCCTGCCGATCGCCTTCTCGATATCGGCAGCGACGCCAGCAGCCCGCAGAGCCGTGCAGGAAATGAACAGCGCTTCCGCACCCGGCGCGATGGCATCGCGCGCCAGCTCGATCAGCAGCGCAGGCGGTATCCGCGCCATCTCGCGATCGTCGTCGAAACCAAGGCAGGTGAAGTTGACGAGCTCAAAACCGTGGCCGGCAAAGTAAGCCGCCATCGGCCGGCTCGTCTCGACCGTATAGGGCGTCAGCACGCTGATCTTGCCGACGCCGAGCGCCCGCAGGCCGCGCACGCTGGCCAGGGTCGGCGTAACGACCGGCACACCGGGCTTTGCCGCCTGGATTGCCGCCGTTATTTCGTCGTCGCCGATCACCGCCGAAGCGGAGGTGCAGGAATAGCAGATCGCGTCGAGTTCCTCGCCCGGCAGGATCAGCCTTGCGCCTTCGGTCAGCGACGGCTGCATCTTGCGCAGGTTTTCCGGCGTCGTCGGATTGGCGTAGTCGATGCGGGCGACATAGACGCCGATGCGTGGACCGGCGACCATGCGCTGGAAATCGACCTCCGAGGTGTGGTCGGTCGCAAGCGCGATCAGGCCGACACGCTTCGCCATCGGGCGATCGTCGAGCATCGGGCGCGCCTGGCTCATCCTGATTTCGGGCAATGGTTTCATGATCTTCAACCTATCCGCCCATACCGCCGTTCCAGCCAGCGCAATGCGAAGACCGAGATCAGGCTGATGATGAGGAAGAATGCGCCGACCATGGTGATCGGCTCGACATAGCGGTAGCTGGAATTGGCGACGCTCTTGGCCTGGTTCATCAGTTCCAGCACGGTGATGGCCGAGAGCAGCGGCGTTTCCTTGAACATGGCGATGAAATAGTTCGCCAGCGCCGGGATCATCGGCGGCAGAGCCTGCGGCAGGATGATCTGCATCCAGGTCTGGCGCGCGCTCAGATTACAGGCCTTCGCCGCCTCCCACTGGCCGCGCGGCACATTGTCGATGCCGGCGCGGTAAACTTCCGCCGTGTAGGTACCGTAATGCAGCCCAAGCCCGATCACGCCCGCCACCATTGGCGACAGCGTGATGCCGATATCGGGCAGCACGTAGAAGATGAAATAGAGCTGGACCAGAAGCGGCGTGCCGCGAATGAACTCGGCGAGAAAGCCGACCGGCCGCGACAGCAGCTTGTTCGGCGAGCGGCGCGCCAGTGCAATGCCGAGCCCGACGACCGCCGCCAGCACAGAGCCGAGCAGCGTCGCCAGAATAGTGATCTTCACGCCCTGGATAAGGGTCGGCATGATCTGCCAGACGAAATCCCAATCCCACTCCATGTCAGCTCCTCACGCCGTCGAGGCCGCGTGCCATGCGCCGTTCGAGCGCGCGCATGCCGTAGGAAATCACGCAGGCGATGGCGAAGTAGAGGATCAAAATGGTGGTGAAAGGCACCAGCGTATTGCCGGTCTGGGCGCGCACCACCTGCGCCTGAAAGGTCATGTCTGTCAGCGAAATCAGCGAGACGACGGCGGTCGCCTTCAGAAGCTCGATCGCATTGTTGCCGAAGGTCGGCAGCATCAGGAGAAACGCCTGCGGCAGGATGACGTGGCGCATCGCCTGCCAGCGGCCGAGATTGAGCGCAACGCAGGCTTCATATTGCTCGCGGCCGATGGACTGCACCGCGCCGCGCACCACTTCGGCACCATAGGCGCCGACATTCAGGCCCAGCGCCAGCACGCCCGCCTGCAACGGCGTCAGCGTGATGCCCATGAACGGCAGCACGAAATAGGCCCAGAAAAGCTGGACGAAGATCGAGGTGCCGCGGAAAAACTCGATATAGGTCGTGGCCAGCGCCCGCACCGCCCAGAAGCGCGACAGGCGGCCGAGCCCCGCGACGAAGGCCATCACCAGCGCCAGCGCCGAGCCCATTACCGTCAGTTCGACGGTAACGACGGCGCCTTGCAGGATGAGGCCTAGATATCCGGACCAGTCGATCATGAATTCAGCGGTTTCCCAGATCGTGATTTCGCGCAGGGGCGGTTTTTCAGCCCCTTCTCCCCGTTCACGAGGAGAAGATGCCGGCAGGCAGATGAGGGGCGGCGTGAACCTGGCAGAGTGTGGTGCTGCCCCTCATCCGGCTCTTCGAGCCACCTTCTCCCCGCTTGCGGGGAGAAGGAAGATGGCGCCTTACTTTGCCGAGCAGAGCTTTTCGCGCGTCGTCGACATCGCTGCCTTGGCCGAGAAGCCGTAGGGCTCGATGATCTTGGCGAATTCGCCGGATTCCTTCAGCTTGGCGAGCTCCACGTCGAAGGCATCGCGCAAAGCTTCGTCGCCCTTCTTGAAGGCGGCGCCATCGCAATAGACCGGCGCGCCGACGACTGGAGCAACGACTTCGAGGCTCGGGTCGTTGGCCTTCTTGACGAGATCGTTGATCGACAGAACCGGCAGCGAATAGGCGTCGATGCGGCCGTCCTGCAGCATCTTCAGGCCGCTCTGGCCGTCCGGAACGACGATGACGCGGTCACGCGGCACGCCGGCTTCGAGCGCCAGCTTTTCCTCGGTGCCGCCGCCCGGCGCCCCGATCGTGCCCGACGGGTCCTTGGCGATGTCGGCATAGCTCTGGAAACCCTTCGGGTTGCCCTTCTTCAAGAGGAAGGCTTCGGCGTCGCACAGCACTGGCTCGGAGTAAGCGACTGCAGCACAGCGCTCAGGCTTCATGAAAAGCCCGGCGGTGACCGCATCATGGCGGCCGGCCTGCAAGCCAGGGATCATCGCGCCATATTCCGAGATGGAGGCCACGACATCGGCGACGCCGAGGCGCTTGAAGATTTCACGCGCCACGTCGGGGGCCGCGCCCGAAACCTTGCCGTCTGCGCCGACCGCGGTGAAAGGTGGCTCGTTGGCGATGGCGATGCGGGCAAAGCCCTGCGCCTTCAGCTGCTCCAGCTTGCTGTCGTCAGCCGAAACCGGCCCAGTCGCGACAAAGGCAGCAAGCGCGACCACGCAGGCCGTTCCTGCCAATAAAACCTTGATCTTGTTCATAGTTCCCAGCTCCATTTCGTTTCTTGTGGTTGTATTTCGAGCGGCCCCGCCGCCCATGCATTGCGGTCAGACGCGGTGTCCGGCCGCTATGATCTTTCTGAGGAATGCCTGCGTGCGTTCCTGCTTGGGATGGCGGAAGATGTCGTCGGGCTTGCCTTCCTCAACGATCTTGCCGCGATCGAAAAACAGCACGCGGTCGGCGAAATCATGGGCAAAGCCCATTTCATGCGTCACCAGCAGCATCGTCATGTCGGTCTCGGCCGCCAGCTTGCGCATGACGTTCAGCACTTCCTCGACCAGTTCCGGGTCGAGTGCGGAGGTGACTTCGTCGAACAGCATGATCTTGGGCGACAGCGCCAGCGCGCGGGCAATCGCCACGCGCTGCTTCTGGCCGCCGGAAAGCTGCGCCGGCATCGATTTCGCCTTGTCGGCCATGCCGACCATGTCGAGCAGTTCCATCGCCCGCTTTTCGGCGTCGGCTTTTTTCACGCCCTTGGTCAGCATCGGCGCCAGCGTGACATTCTCGATGACGGATTTGTGCGGAAACAGGTTGAACAGCTGGAAGACCATGCCGATCTTCTGGCGCATTCTGGCCAGATGCCGCTCGTCGGCCGGCAGCAACTGGCCGTTGCGCTCCATGTGGTAGAGATGCTCGCCGTCGATCTGGATATGGCCGCCATCGATGCTTTCCAGCGTCATCAGGATGCGCAGGATCGTCGTCTTGCCGGAACCGGACGGGCCGATCAGCGCCAGCTTCTCAGCCGGCTTGACCTCCAGCGAGAGGCCGTCGAGCACCTTGAACGAGCCGAAGCTCTTGGTGATGCCGTCGATCTTGATGATAGGCTGGGACATGTGTCTCTCCTGTTGGGAGAAGCGAATGCCCAAACGATGGGGAGTTTATGAAATCATGTCAATTCATAAAATAATATCATGACAATTTTTCGAAATATGCTGGATTTCAAGGCATTTTGTCTAAATCGCCAGCAGCAGCAATTCAGGATCGCCGAGCAGCAACTTAGCCACCACGCCCAGCCCTGCCCGCAATTCGCCTTCGGTCGTCGAGCCGAGCGAGATGCGCACTGCCGGCTGCCACTCTTCCTGCGAGATGCGGAATGAAACCCCGGGCGCAATGGCAACGCCCTGAAGCCGCGCCTGCGAGACGAACCCCTCCTCCGTGCGCTGGTCGGGCAGCGGCAGCCAG
The DNA here is from genome assembly GCF_003590645.1 of Mesorhizobium sp. DCY119. Classification (NCBI taxonomy): domain Bacteria; kingdom Pseudomonadati; phylum Pseudomonadota; class Alphaproteobacteria; order Hyphomicrobiales; family Phyllobacteriaceae; genus Mesorhizobium; species Mesorhizobium sp. DCY119. Next base: position 3,160,638 of record NZ_CP031834.1, read on the forward strand.
ATGTGCAGGCTGTCACGATGCGCCAAATAGCCGACACCGCCCAGCATCTCGGTCGCGATCTCGTGGCGGCGGCGAAGCGCTTCGCGCTGCCAGCGAACCAGTTCCATGGCTGTCCCGTCCGCCACCCAGCGCGAGGCGATCTCGACCACCATGGGCGTCGCCATCCAGTTCGAGACGAGATGACGGTTGGCGACGGCAGCGACATAACGGTCCGGCGCGACCAGATAGCCGACGCGCAGGCCCGGCACGACGATCTTGGTGAAGCTGGTGACGTAAAGCGTGCGTTCGGGTGCGAAATAGGCCATCGGCGGCGCGCGATCCTGCACCAGCGGCCCGAGTACATCGTTCTCGATGATCGCGATATCGTGCCTGCGCGCGACCTCGGCGATTTGCGAACGCCGCACCGAGCCCATCAGCGTTGCCGTCGGATTGATGACCGAAGGTTGCACGAAAACGGCCCGGATCGGCGATTTCCGGCAAGCTTCGTCAAGCGCTTCGGGGATCATGCCCTCGTCGTCGATCGCCAGCCCTTCCAGGTCGAAGCCGAGATAGGTCGCAAGCGGTATCAGCGTATGGTGGCCAATCGCCTCGGTGGCGACGATCGAACCGGGCGGCGCGACACTCATCAGCGCGACCGTCATGCCGGCGGTCGCACCATTGGTGATGCTGATATTTTGGGGCGAAACCTCCAGCCCGCAGCCCCGCAGCCAGTCCGCGGCAATGGCGCGATGGCGCGGGAACACAACGTTCGGTCGGAACGATAACGCCGCGCTCGATGTCAAATTCTCCGAAAGCCAGCCCAGCGCCTGCTTCATCTTCTCCAGATGCATCGGCTCGCAGACGGGTTTCAGGATCGACAGGTCGATCACTTCGCCAAGCCGCTCCGGCAGATAGGGTGGGTCCGGCTCCTTGCGCTGCGTCTGCACGAAACTGCCGCGCCCGATCTCGCCCGAGATCAGCCCGCGCCGTATAAGCTCCTCATAGGCGCGGCTGACGGTCTGGACAGAGAGTTTCAGGTCGTCGGCCATGCGCCGATGCGTCGGCAATCTTGCCCCGCTTTCAAGGCGTCCATCATGGATCGCCCGCGCAATCTGTTCGGCAAGCGAAAGATAGGCGGGGCGGCGAATGAGGGCAGGATCCGGGCGCCAGAATGTCATGATTTATATGAGACCATAATCAGTGCAATTGACAATCGAAAAAATGCGCGGTCATGGTCCATCGACGGAATTCACAGGCAAGCCATGTCCTCGATAAAACTCGATCCGATCGATCTGCGCATTCTCGATGCGATCCAGCGCGACGGGCGCATCACCAAGCTGGCGCTTGCCGAGCGGGTCGGCCTGTCGCCGACACCATGCTGGATGCGGCTGCGCAAGCTTGAGAAAGCCGGCATCGTCACCGGCTATCACGCCAAACTCGCCATGCGGCTGGTGGCACCTGTCGCCACGGTGCTGATGGAGGTGACGCTCGGCGCGCACCGGCAGGCCGATTTCGACCGTTTCGAGCGCGCGATCCGCGACATTCCCGAAATCGTCGCCTGCTGGTCGGTCGGCGGCGGCGTCGACTATGTGCTGAAGGTCATGGCGCGCGACATCGATGCCTATCAGCGGCTGGTCGACGGCCTCCTGGAGCGCGAGCTCGGCATCGACCGCTACTTCACCTACATCGTCATCAAGACGGTGAAGGAAGAGACCGCGCTGCCGCTCGAGGAATTGCTGCCGCCGGACGCCAGCCAATAGTCGATCTCTCTGGCAACGAGCGCCGCGCTAGACAATCTCTCTCCTGGCGTCCCCCGGAAAAGTCTCTTTCTCCGGTCCGCCGCGCCTACCCTCCGGGTGAACAACTTCGGAGGAACCCGATGCCCGCCCAATTCGCTCGCGCCCATCGACAGGATGCCCTCGATCGCCTTGCCGACCGCCGCCTGCTGCGCGAACTCGCCTATGTCGACGGACACTGGACGGCTGCCGAAACCGGCCAGACCTTCGAGGTGCGCAATCCCTCGAATGGCCAGACCTTCGCCTGGGTTGCCTCGCTGGATGCCGCCCAGACCTCGCAAGCCATCGATGCAGCCAGCCGCGCTTTCCCCGCCTGGCGTTCGCTTCTGCCGCAGCAGCGCTCGGCGATCTTGCGAAAATGGTTCGAGCTGATCATCGCTGCGAAGGAAGACCTCGCCCTGATCATGACGCTGGAACAGGGCAAGCCGCTCGCCGAATCCCTTGGCGAAATCGACTATGCCGCATCCTTCATCGAATGGTACGCCGAGGAGGCAAAGCGCCTCAACGCGGAGAGCGTCACCAGCCATTTGCCCAACGCTGAGATGATCGTTCGCCGCGAGCCGCTTGGCGTCGTCGGCGTCGTCACGCCTTGGAATTTCCCATCAGCAATGCTGACCCGCAAGGCTGCCGCCGCACTCGCCGCCGGCTGCACCATCGTTGCCCACCCCTCCTCCGAAACGCCGCTTTCAGCGCTCGCATTGGCCGAACTTGGCGAGCGCGCCGGCCTGCCGGTCGGCGTGTTCAACATCGTCACCGGCAATGCCGCGACCATCGTCGGCAGGCTTTGCGAGGATGCACGGGTTCGCGCGCTCAGCTTCACTGGCTCGACAGAGATCGGCCGGCTGATCGCCGCCCAATGCGCCCCGACCATGAAACGCCTCGTCATGGAACTCGGCGGGCACGCACCGTTGATCGTCTTCGATGATGCCGATCTGGATCGTGCCGTGAAAATCGCCATCGACGCCAAATTCGCGACCTCCGGGCAGGATTGCCTGGCCGCCAACCGCATCTATGTGCAACGCTCCGTCTATGATGCCTTCTGCACCAAATTCGCCGAGCGCATCGCAGCACTCAAGGTCGGCGACGGCCTGAGCGACGGCGTCGACATCGGCCCGCTTATGCATGAGCGCGCCGTCACCAAGGTCGAGGAACAGGTTGCCGACGCCATAAAACGCGGCGCGCGTTGCCTGACCGGCGGCAAGCGCATCGAGCCCGGCGCACTGTTTTATCAGCCGACCCTGCTCACGGACCTCACCGACAATGCGCTCATCATGCGCGAGGAAACTTTTGGACCGGTCGCTGCCGTCACGCCATTCGACACCGAGGACGAAGTGATCGCCCGCGCCAACGACACCGAATACGGCCTCGTCGCCTATGTCGTCACCGAAAATGGTGCGCGGCAGCTGCGGCTCGGCCGCGCGCTGGAATACGGCATGGTCGCCATCAACCGTGTAAAGATCACCGGCGCGCCGATCCCCTTCGGTGGCGTCAAACAGTCCGGCCTCGGCCGCGAAGGCTCCCGCCACGGGCTGGAGGCTTTTACCGAACTCAAATATCTCTGCCTCGACGCAGCCTGAAACAATCACGCAAGGAAAACTGCCATGCTCGAACAGTCGAACGAACTCGCCGCCTGGGATCGCGACCACTTCTTCCATCCCTCGACCCATATGGGCACCCATGCGCGCGGGGAATCGCCCCAGCGCGTGATTGCCGGCGGTGAAGGCGTCTACATCACCGACACCACGGGCAAGCGCAGCCTCGATGCCTTCGCCGGGCTCTACTGCGTCAATGTCGGCTATGGCCGCCAGAAGATCGCCGATGCGATCGCCGAGCAGGCAAAGAACCTCGCCTATTACCACGCCTATGTCGGCCACGGCACGGAAGCCTCGATCCGGCTTTCCAAGATGATCATCGACCGCGCGCCCGCCGGCATGAGCCGCGTCTATTTCGGCCTCTCCGGCTCGGACGCCAACGAAACCAACATCAAGCTGATCTGGTACTACAACAACGTGCTCGGCCGGCCGGAGAAGAAGAAAATCATCTCGCGCTGGCGCGGCTATCACGGCTCCGGCGTCATGACCGGCTCGCTCACGGGATTGGAACTCTTCCACAACGCCTTCGACCTGCCGCGCGCGCCGATCCTGCACACCGAAGCGCCATACTATTTCCGTCGCGCCGACCGTTCGATGAGCGAGGAGCAGTTCTCGCAGCACTGTGCTGACAAGCTCGAGGAAATGATCCTGGCCGAGGGACCGGAAACCGTTGCCGCCTTCATCGGCGAGCCGATCCTCGGCACCGGCGGCATCGTGCCGCCGCCCGCCGGCTACTGGCAGAAGATTCAGGCCGTGCTGAAGAAATATGACATCCTGCTGGTCGCCGACGAGGTCGTCACCGGTTTCGGCCGGCTCGGCACCATGTTCGGCTCCGACCATTACGGCATGAAGCCGGACCTCATCACCATCGCCAAGGGACTGACCTCGGCCTATGCGCCGCTGTCGGGCGTCATCGTCGCGGACAAGATGTGGCAGGTGCTCGTCCAGGGCTCGGACAAGCTCGGCGCGCTCGGCCACGGCTGGACCTATTCGGCGCATCCGATCTGCGCGGCTGCGGGTGTTGCCAATCTGGAACTCATCGACGAACTGGATCTGGTGACGAATGCCGGCGAAACCGGCGCTTATTTCCGCAAGGGCCTCACGGATGCTCTCGCCGGCCACAAGCATGTCGGCGAAGTGCGCGGCGACGGCATGCTGGCTGCGGTGGAATTCGTCGCCGACAAGGATGACCGGGTGTTCTTCGAAGCCTCGCAGAAGATAGGCCCGCAGGTCGCAACCGCCCTTGCCGAGCGCGGCGTCATCGGCCGCGCCATGCCGCAAGGCGACATCCTCGGCTTTGCGCCGCCGCTCTGCCTGACAAGGGAAGAGGCGGATAAGGTGATCGCCGCTGCTGCGGACGCGGTGAAGAGCGTGTTTGCGAATAACTAGTTCTTGAAAGCCAGCGCCGCCCCTCATCCGCCTGCCGGCACCTTCTCCCCGTAAACGGGGAGAAGAAGGAAGCGGAAGCGTCGCGGGCAGCCTTCCTCTCCCCGTCACTATACGGGGAGAGGATGCCGGCAGGCAGGTGAGGGGCAGCGCAAAAACCAATCAGGAAGCATCAACATGCCCACCACATCCTCCCTCCCCGCCACCATGCGCGCCGTGCTGCTCACCGGGCACGGTGGTCCTGAAAAGCTGGTCTATCGCGAGGACGTACCCGTTCCCGCCCCCGCTCCCGGCGAGGTGCTGATCGAGGTCACCGCCTGCGGCATGAACAACACCGACGTCTGGGTTCGTCAGGGCGCATACGGCACGGAGGAAGACGCCGGCGCGGTTTCCACATGGCGCCGGCAAGGCAATACGCTGACCTTCCCCCGCATCCAGGGAACCGACAGCGTCGGCAGGATCGTGGCGGTCGGTGACAGCGTTTCGCCCTCCCGCATCGGCGAGCGCGTGATGGTCGATTTCTCGATCTACAACCGCGACGACGATAGCCTCGCCGACATCGACTATATGGGCCACGGCCGCGACGGCGGTTATGCCGAGTATCAGGCACTGCCGGCGGAAAACGCCCATGTCGTTGACACGGCGATGACCGACATCGAGCTTGCCACCTTCTGCTGCGCCTATCTCACCGGCGAGCAGATGCTGGAGCGGGCCGGCCTGAAAGCCGGCGAGCGGGTGCTGGTCACCGGCGCGTCGGGCGGCGTCGGCTCGGGCATCGTCCAGCTTGCCCGCGCCCGCGGCGCCATTCCCTACGCGATCGTCGGCCCCGGCAAGGGACAGGCGGTCAAGGATATCGGCGCGGAGGCCGTCATCACGCGCGGCGCGCCCGACCTGATCGCGGCGGTGAACGAGGCGACCGGCGGCCAGCCCATCGATGTCGTGGCCGATCTCGTCGGCGGCGCGATCTTCAACGACCTCTTGCGCATCCTGCGCCCGGAAGGCCGCTACACCACGGCGGGTGCGATTGCCGGGCCGGTCGTGCAGCTCGATCTGCGCACCATGTATCTCAAGCAGCTTCAGCTGCACGGCTCCTCGCAGGGCACGCGCGGCGATTTCCGGCGGATCGTGCGCTACATCGAGCAGGGTCTGATCAAGCCGCTGGTCGGCGGCGTCTACAAGCTCTCCGACTTTCATCGCGCGCAGGCCGATTTCGTCGCCAAGGATTTCGTGGGCAAGCTCGTCGTCGTTCCCGACGCGAAAGCCGATTTCTGACGTAACTTTGGGGTTGAATCGCCTGATTTGCCTGCGTCTTTCGGCCATTCCCACCCGGTTGGGGCTTGAAGCCGGCGCAATCCGGTGTCACATCAGGGGCTTACGCGGCCGATGCTCCTTCGGCCATCCGCAAGCTCTAGGTTCTATCGATGGTCACCTATCTGGACGCCGCCACGGCCCCGTCACGAAACACCGGACAGATCCGCCTCTATGGCGCGGAGGCGTTCGAGGGTATGCGCAAGGCCTGCAACCTCACCGCGCGCTGCCTGGACGAGCTGGCATCGATGGTCGAGCCCGGACTGACCACCAACGCCATCGACCGCTTCGTCTTCGAATTCGGCATGGACAATGGCGCCCTGCCCGCGACGCTGAACTATCGCGGCTACACGAAATCCACCTGCACCTCGATCAATCACGTCGTCTGCCACGGCATTCCCGACGACAAGCCGCTGCGCGACGGCGATATCGTCAACATCGATGTGACCTACATTCTCGACGGCTGGCACGGCGATTCCAGCCGTATGTACCCGGTCGGCACCATCAAGCGCGCCGCCGAGCGCCTGCTCGAAGTCACCCATGAATGCCTGATGCGTGGCATCGACGCGGTCCGTCCCGGCGCGCGCACCGGCGCGATCGGCGCCGCCATCCAGACCTTTGCCGAGGCCGAGCGCTGCTCGGTCGTGCGCGATTTCTGCGGCCACGGCGTCGGCCAGCTTTTCCACGATGCGCCCAACATCCTGCATTACGGCAGCGTCAACGAAGGCGTCGAAATGCGCGAGGGCATGATCTTCACCATCGAGCCGATGATCAATCTCGGCCGCCCGCATGTGAAGGTCCTGTCCGACGGCTGGACCGCCGTCACCCGCGACCGCTCACTGTCGGCGCAGTACGAGCACACGGTCGGCGTCACCGCTACCGGCTGCGAAATTTTCACGCTGTCGCCCGCAGGACTCGACCGGCCCGGTTTGTCTTCCTAATATCTGCATGGGGTTTGCCGCTTCGTGCGGCTGCATGCGGGGAAATGCGGGCATGATCGACGACCGAGAGGACGAACGCGGTTTCTTTGCCGAGCAGCCGCCGAAATCTCTGAAATCCGCCAAGCCTATTGATGAGAAGCCGCATTATCTCGGCCATCGCCAGCGCCTGCGCGAACGGTTTCGCGAAGCCGGTCCATCGGCCCTTTCCGATTATGAGGTCCTGGAGCTGCTGCTTTTCCGCTGCATCCCGCGCGCGGATACGAAGGAACGCGCCAAGTCGCTGCTGAAGCGGTTCGGTTCGCTGGCCGAGGTCCTCGGCGCGCCTGAGCATCTGCTGCGCGAGGTCGAGGATATCGGCGAAGGCGCGGCCATGGACCTGAAGATCGTGGCGGCTGCCGCGCAGCGCATGGCGCGCGGTGAAATCAAAGGCCGCGAAGTTCTGTCATCGTGGAGCCAGGTGCTGGAATATTGCCGCGCCGCCATGGCGTTCGAGGAACGCGAGCAGTTCCGCATCCTGTTTCTCGACAAGAAGAACGCGCTGATCGCCGACGAGGTGCAGCAGACCGGCACTGTGGATCACACTCCGGTCTATCCGCGTGAGGTGGTGAAACGGGCACTGGAGCTGTCGGCGACGGCAATCGTCCTGATGCACAACTATCCCGTTCAATACCCCACGGGCATTGTGGGTCACGCGTGATACCGGACAGCCACGAAAATGATACATTTTCAATGATTTATGGGGATCTCGAGTAGATCGAAGTGGGATGATAAAGTACCACTTTCTCTCGAAACCAAGTCCGCTCAACGAAATTTATAATTTTTCACATATTAACAACGGCTTATACAGTATCTTTTATACGATCGAGGCTGCCACGACTTCCCCATAGTTGGCAGCGGCTAGCTATCGCTACGTTCGACCGGCGATGGCCATCGCGAATAAGCGTATTGCCGCCTCGACATCATCCTCGCGCGATGATCCTGACGCTGACACCTGGTCCCTATCTGCTGCAGGCGATGATCGCCGCTTGCCATGCCCGCGCTGTGACCGCCACTGACACTGACTGGATCGCCATCGCCGCCTATTACCAGGCACTTGCTCTGGCGGCACCGTCGCCAATCGTCGAGGTCAATCGGGCGGTGGCGGTCGGCATGGCGTTCGGACCAGCCCAGGGCCTCGCTATCGCCGACGCGCTGAGGGACGAGCCGCGATTGAAGGAAACGCATCTGCTGCCAACGGTACGCGGCGACCTTTTGGAGAAATTGGGGCAGATCGCGGACGCTCGCGCCGAGTTCCTCCATGCCGCCGAATTGACCGGCAATGACAGGGAGCGCGCTTTGTTGCTCGCCCGCGCCAATTCTACCCCCTTATAGCGTCTTCTCAAGTTGGTGCCACATGCCTGCTGTGAGCGTCATCATCGGCGCTTGACCCTAAACCATGGTTTAATCTTACGATTGCAATCCAACGACAATAGCGGAGGACTCGTGACATGCCTTTTGTAACCGCAGCGGACGGGACCGAAATCTTTTTCAAGGACTGGGGGCCCAAGGACGCGCAGCCTATCCACTTCCATCACGGCTGGCCGCTCAGCGCCGATGACTGGGACAACCAGATGCTGTTCTTCCTGAACGAAGGATATCGCGTCGTCGCGCACGATCGACGGGGGCATGGCCGTTCCAGCCAGGTAAGCGACGGACACGACATGGATCACTACGCGGCCGATGCTTCCGTGGTCGCGGAACATCTAGATCTCAGGAACGCGATCCATATCGGCCATTCCACCGGCGGCGGGCAGGTCGCGCGTTATGTCGCGCAGCATGGTCAGCCGCAGGGCCGCGTCGCCAAGGCGGTGCTGGTGAGTTCGGTCCCGCCGCTGATGCTCAAGACCGACGGTAATCCGGACGGCACCCCCGTGGAGGTGTTCGACGGCTTCCGCGCAGCGCTAGCGGCGAACCGCGCACAGTTCTTCATCGACGTCCCCGCGGGTCCGTTCTACGGCTACAACCGCCCCGATGCGAAGTCCTCGCAAGGCGTGATCGATAACTGGTGGCGTCAGGGCATGATGGGCAGCGCGAAGGCGCACTATGAAGGCATCAAGGCTTTTTCCGAAACCGACCAGACCGAGGATCTGAAGGCTATCACCGTGCCGGTCCTGGTCATGCAGGGTGATGACGATCAGGTCGTTCCCTACAAGTGCGCAGCGATCATGCAGGACAAATTGCTCCAGAACAGCACCCTGATCATCTATCCCGGCTTCTCGCACGGAATGCTCACGGTCAACGCGGACGTGGTCAACGCCGACATCCTCAAGTTCATTCGCGGATAATCGAACGAAGCAAGCGCCGGGCTCGCCCCTTTGACAATCCTGATCGCGGAGGTTCGTACAGGCCTCCGCGATCATGTTGAAAGCCCACACAATCCCGTAGCGCAAAGGTCGTCCGCGGACCTCATGCATTGGGCTGATCAAGTCGTTCACAATTCTGATTTGAGGAAACTCGCGTGGCTACAGACACTGGCGCTATCCCGACTACGATGGTCGCCATCGAAATCGACCGTCCCGGCGGCCCGGACGTCTTGAAGCCCGGCACGCGCCCAGTGCCCGTGCCGGCCTCTGACGAGATACTGATTCGTGTCGAGGCCGCTGGAATAAACGGTCCGGATGTTCTTCAGCGAAAGGGCCACTACAATCCGCCTCCCGGAGCCTCGGACATCCCCGGGTTGGAAATCGCGGGCCGCGTGGCGGCGATTGGCGGATCGGTGACCGCATTTGCCGTCGGCGATCTCGTCGCAGCGCTGGTCACGGGCGGCGGCTATGCCGATTATGCGATCGCGAACGAAAAGGTCACTTTCGCTGTTCCGAAAGGATTGAGCATCACCGAAGCGGCGGCGTTGCCTGAGACGTTCATGACCGTCTGGCTCAATCTGTGCGATCGTGGCGGCTTCAAAGCGGGCGAGTCCGTTCTGATCCATGGCGGCGCGTCGGGGATCGGCACCACGGCGACGATGCTGGCGCGCCAACTCGGCGCGTCCAAGATCATCACGACCGTTAGTTCGCCCGCACAGCAGGAGGCGAGCCTGCGTCTCGGCGCCGACGTCGCGGTCAATTATCTCGAAGAGGATTTCGTTGCCGTCGCCAAGAACGCGACAGGTGGCGCCGGCGTCGACATCATTCTGGACATCATCGCCGGCGACTATGTTGCACGCAACTATGACTCGGCGGCGATGAATGGCCGTATCATGCAAATCAGCGTCCTGAAGGGACCGGCCAAGGATCTCGATCTATGGCCAATGCTTTTTAAGCGCCTCACCCATTCCGGCACGACGCTGCGGTCCCGAAGCCACGACGACAAGAAGGCCATTCTCGACCAGCTCGAGCAGCACGTCTGGCCGCTGATCGCAAACGGTCTCGTCAAGCCGGAGATTTATCGCACGTTCGCGTTTGCCGACGCGGTGGAGGCGCACGCCCTGATCGACAGCGGTACGCATATCGGCAAGATCGTCTTGCTCAACCCACCTGCCTGATGGCGATGGAAAGCGGAGGGAGACGACCTCTTCACTGATCCTTTCATCGTCCTGCTGCCCATTGCGACGGGGTCTATGTTTCCCGGGCGCGTCCGAGAACCCATCGAACCGCGAAGTCGGTCAGATTGCCGAAAGGTGCGCGCAGCAGGTTGGCGAAGTTCCAGCGGCCCTGAACGAACACGCCCTTCGCATGGCTCATCGCACGGAAGCCTTCGATGCCGTGATAGGCACCCATCCCGCTGGGTCCGACACCGCCGAACGGCAGGTCGTCTTGTGCGATATGCAGCAAGGTATTGTTGATGCCGACGTTCCCGGACGTTGTGCGCGCCAGCAGCGCGGCGCGATCCGCGCCCTCGGGGCCGAAATAGTAGAGCGCGAGCGGCCGTGGCCGCGCATTCACGAAATCGATCACCTCGTCGATCGAGGAATAGGTGCGCACGGGCAGAAGCGGGCCAAAAATCTCCTCTTCCATGATCGCGCTGTCGTCGGGCGCGCCGATGACGAGCGTCGGCGCAATCGTCCTCGTCCGGCTGGCCGCAGAACCGGGGTTCTTCCCCGCCTCCACAATGCGCGCACCGTTCTTCCGCGCGCCCTCGATAAGATCCTGCAGGCGGTCGTAATGGCCGTCGCTGACGATCGAGCTATAGTCCTTGCCCGTCGGCCCATCGGGATAGGCATCCCCCACGGTGGCGTCGAAGAGCGCGACGAACGCTTCCAGATCATCGTGGTGAAGCAACAGGTAGTCGGGCGCGATGCAGGTCTGGCCGGCGTTCGCGAGTTTTCCGAACACGATGCTCTTGACTGTCCGCGGCGTCACCTCGCCACGCCCCACGATCGCGGGACTCTTCCCGCCGAGTTCTAGCGTCAACGGCACGAGGTTGTCGCTCGCCGCCTTCATCACAAGGCGTCCGACCTTGGTGCTACCCGTGAACAGCAGATGATCGAATGCCAGGCCACTGAAGGCGGCGCCCACCTCGGGCCCGCCAAGGACGACCGCCACCTCCTCGGGAGCGAAGGCGCCCGCGAGCATCTCCCGGATCACGTGGCTCGTGCGCGGCGTCAGCTCGGACGGCTTGAGCATGACGCGATTGCCGGCCGCCAGCGCGGTTGCCAGCGGGATCATCGTCAACGAAAACGGATAGTTCCAGGGCGCCATGACACCCACGACGCCCCTCGGCTGATATTCGACATGAGCGCGGCCAGCCTTGTACGAGATCGCGACATGCCGTCGCTCTGGCTTCATGAAGCGCTTCGTATTGCGCAGCAGATAGTCGATCGCCTGTACTGTGACGACGATCTCCATGATCTCGGTCTCATAGTGTGAGCGGTGCCCGAAATCGGCGCTGACCGCTTCGTTGAGCGCATTGCGGTGGGCGAGAATGGCAGCGCGCAACCGCCGGAGCCCGCCCTTTCGCGCCCGCGTGTCCGGTGCGCCGGCATGCAGGAACGCTTCACGCTGTCTGGCAAGGAGCGACGCCATGCCGGCGGTAGCCTCCTCCTCGCCGCTTCGGGCCAAGTTGACGGCGCTCATCATGCGAAACCGGGAGCGTTCAGGGGCACGGGCATGTTGAGCACCAGTTGGACATCGCGCACGACGTCGAGTTGCAATATCCGCGATGCGCCCAGTCCATTCAACAGGTCGGTCATCGGCCCGCTATGCCGCGTCAACGTCACCTCACGGGGCAACGTTTTTTGGGCGAAGGACAGCGTGTTCGACTGGACCGTCGTGGTGTGCCAGCGCCCGTCGACCTGATGCACCATCGTGCTGCGGCCCATGCGCGATTGTGATGGGACTTTAGTGAACTTCGGAAGCGGCGCCTCCAGCGTCAGGTCGGGCGAGCCGTCCGTTGCAGCGATGCTTGCACGGACGTCGGCGCCAATCTTGACCGAAATCCCGGTCAGCCATTTTGGCAGCTGATATCCGAACACCCCGCGCACGCGCGCGATCTCGGTCGTTACCGGCAATGCCAGCACATGCGCGTAGAAGCTGCGTCGCTTCAGCTGTCCCAGCAGGTCAGCAATGCTGGAACCGCCTGCGCCGGGGCGGCGGACGACCACCGCGATCGAGACCTCGTCGTAAGGGTCATTGTCGCAGACCGCGTAGGAAAAGAAGGTCAGCGCGACGAGCCCGCGTCCCGGCCACGCGCGCAGCGGTTCCAACGGCATAGGCAGCATTGCTTGCAAGCGTTCGAGCGGCGCCGTCATCAGCAACTGAATCGTGCTGGCGCGATAATAGAAATTGGGCGCCCAGATCGAGCCGACGCGCGATTCGACCTTCTGCTTGGGAATGCGCCGAAACCAGTCGATGTTGCCCGCAGTTGGGTCGCGCACCACCTCGTTGAGGTCAGGATTCGAGCGAAAGCGGTCATAATAGCCGCCTCTCGGCACCAACAGTTTCTGGTCGGCAAATTCGACCTCAGTGAACTCTTCGGCCATCATCCTACGCCTTTTGTGAGGTTGAACTGTGGTTGAGGGTCAAGCCGCGCGACCGGCGATCCATTGACGGTATTGCCTTGCCCAGCGCCTCGCCTCGAGCTGCGCGCCGACGAGCGCCCAGACCGGCGACACGTTCGGCGCCGTCCGGCGGCCCCGACTCAGCCGGGCGAGCTGGTAGCGCACGGCCGACATATGTGCCGATGACGCCAGTGGCTTGTTCTTCCACGTGATCGGTTTCAGCGATGGTGCATCGTCACCGCCCCGCCACCAGTGGTTCGGCAAGTCCGGCCGGATCGCGATCGCTGTGGCAATCCCGGCCATCGCCACACCGCTGTCGATCACCGCTTCCGCAACGGCACGGCGCCGGATGCCGCCCGTCACCATCAGCGGCATGGTCGCGACTCCGGCAATGTCACGCGCGAACTCGAGGAAATAGGCCTCACGGGCGAGCGTGCGCTCGTCGCGCGACGCGCCCATCATCGCCGGCGCCTCATAGCTGCCTCCCGACAGTTCGACGAGATCCACGCCGAGCGGCGCGAGCATCGTCACGACGGCTCGCGCGTCCTCGGGTGAGAAGCCACCGCGCTGGAAGTCGGCCGAGTTCAGTTTCACCGCCACCGCGAAGCTCGGCGAGACCGCGGCGCGAGCCGCGCGCACGATATCGAGCAGTAAGCGGGCACGGTTTTCCAGGCTGCCGCCCCATTGGTCGGTACGATGATTGGCGAGCGGCGACAGGAACTGGCTGAGCAAATATCCATGCGCGGCGTGGATTTCGACGCCGGTAAAACCGGCGCGTTCCGCTAGCGCTGCCGTCGTCGCGAACCGGCGCACGACATCAGCGATATCCTCAGCGCTCATCGCGCGCGGCATCGGGAACATGCCCGACTGCTTGCCGAGGTCGAGCGCGATCGCCGACGGGGCAACCGTCGGCTGCTGCATCGATGCCGGCATCTGGCGGCCAGGATGGTTGATCTGCATCCACACCTGCGCGCCTTTCGCCCGAGCGGCGTCAGCCCAGATGCGGAAACGGTCGATGTGCCGATCGTCCTCCAGCACAACGCCCGCGGGCCCCGTCATTGCGCGGGGGTCGACCATCACGTTGCCGGTAATGATGAGCCCTGCTCCGCCATCACCCCAGGCGCGATAGAGGCGGATCAACTCGTCGGACGGCGCGTGGTCCGCGTCCGCCATGTTTTCTTCCATCGCCGCCTTGGCGAGGCGGTTCGGAATAATCGCACCATTGGGCAGCGAGAGCGGTGAAAAAAGAGACATTGCCAAGCTCCGAAAAAATATGCTTGGCATGTCCATAACCTTTGAGTTAAGTTTAAGGTCAAGCATTTTTTTTGAAATCGGGCGACATATGAAAATCGGCGAACTGGCAGCACGGAGCGGACTTACCCAATCGCGCATCCGCTTCTACGAACGGATCGGGTTGCTAACGGCGGTCGACCGCCGCTCGAACGGCTATCGCGTCTATCCGTCCCAGGCGCTCGCCGTCCTTGAGGTCATCGCGACCGCGCAAGCGGCAGGATTCAGCCTCGACGAAATACGCACGTTGATGCCTGGCGATCTCGAACATTGGGACCATGATGCGCTAATGAAGACACTGCGCGGAAAGGTCGCCGACATCGGCCGGCTTATGGAACGCCTGGCGCGGACGAAGGCGCGGCTCGAAGGGCTGATCGTCGAGATCGAGGCGCGGCCGGACGACATCGACTGCGCGGCCAATGCGCGCCGGGTCATTTCGAGTCTGTTCGAGAGCGAGAGAGCAAAAGCTGCGAGCTAAAGCAGTTCCACTACCCTTTTTGCGGTGGCCTTGGCGGAGAACGGGTTCTGACCCGTCACGAGCCGGCCATCGACCTCTACGTACGACACGAACGGCAACAGCGCCTTGTGATAGTTGGCGCCACGCCGCTTCATCTCCGCCTCGGCATTGTAAGGCATGTATTTCGCCACGCCCGCCAACACCTCCTCGTTCCACGAGAAGCCGGTGATCCGCCTGCCGACGACTAGCCGTGCCCCGCCCGACAGCCGCGTATTGAGGAGACCACAATAGCCATGGCACACGGCTGAGACGACTCCGCCACGATCCCATATGGCGCGCGTTATCTCCTGCAGCCCCTCGCTGTCGGGAAAGTCCCACATCACCGCGTGGCCGCCGGTGAAGTAAATCGCGTCGAATTCGGCGGGGTTGATCTCGTCAGGCCGGGCAGTCGATGCCAGCCGCTCCTTCTTCGCGGGATCGCTTAGCCATGACTTCGCCGACGCGTCCAGCAGTGGCCATTTCAGGGCTCGCGGCTCCAACGGCGACTGACCGCCTTTCGGGCTGACGATTTGTTGCTCTAAGCCCTTCGCGGCGAACAGGTCCCAGGCGTGGGTCAGTTCCGAAAGCCAAAGCCCGGTCAGATGTGATGGATCATCATAGTGCGCCACGTTGCTGACAACGTGCAGGATACGCTTAGTCATATCGTGCCGCCCAAACTTACAGGCCCCACCGATAACCTTGAACCACAATTCAAGGTCAAGAGCGAAACGCTTGTATCCTCGTTTGACGAGTTCGATCGGTGAGGCCGCTCAAACTTGCCCCCGGATCATCAGTCAGCCTCGCGTCACATGAAACGACGCCACACTAGGTCGCTCGACTTTATCGAGTGCATCGCTCTTGAAAGGGAAATCGTGGAGGTGCCCGCGCGCATGCCTCTCCGGCATGCGAAGCACGGAGACATCATATGCACTTATCCGATCTTTCAACACGTTATGTCCGCACAGACGAAGCGGCGCTCTTCCTTGGATTGTCGCCGCGGACACTCGAAAAGCATCGCACCTATGGAACCGGTCCAACCTACCGAAAACTTGGCAGCCGGGTGGTCTACGCGCTCGAAGATCTGAAGGCATGGGCAGACCTGGGCACGACGGGATCAACGTCCGATCCAAACAGCCAAACGGCCCGCCCCGCCGCGCGGCGAGCAGGCGAGGTTCGCCGCAAGGCATAGCCATGCCGATCGAATTCCCGGGGCGCCTCGTATGCAAGGGTCCGCAAATCATTGGGCGGCTGCGTGCCGCGCCTGCATTTGTGCAACAGGCTGTTGCACAACTTATCATTCTACTCTGGAGATACCGTGTCTGGTCCTGCTTATCTGACCTGCGAAGAGGTCGTCGAACGCTATCGTAACAAGGTCAGCGACGGTACGTTGCGAAACTGGCGATGCAAGAGAATCGGGCCGTCATACATCAAGATCGGCAAGGCGATCTTATATCCTACAGACGAGCTCGATCGATGGGATCGGTCAAACTTGACCGCGTGCAGGCGCATATCGTTCGCGTCCGCCGCCGCAGATCAATCTGAGGCCGAAACCAACTGAGATGGGGGCTGGCCTCAGAACGTAACGACTGCTGTCTGCAGGCTCATCGGAGGTCAGCCCTTGTTCGTGCAGTGGCGATGGGTCATGAAAGTCATGCGTCAGCGTGTGAGTCCGGTCCCTTGCGGGACCGGCCGGGAAGCACCGGAATTTCCATTAATCGAGGCGAATTACATACCCCAATTAACGGCTCCACTCCCACCAGAGCTCGTTTTAACATGTTGATTAATTTTCTGATTTTCGAGAACGCCGATAGGTGCACAACCACCCATCCGGCGACCCGACACCGTCGCGAGCCGACATCGATATGACCAAGCTGATCATCGAATCGGCCAAGCCGCTCGGCATTGCCGTGCACGATCACATCATCATCGGCAAGAAGGGTCATGCCAGCATGAAAGGCCTGCTGCTGATCTGACGATCCGCGCGCTTACGGCAGCGGCACGCCGCAAGATGCCGCAATCTTGGTCAGGGCATCCCTGATACCGGTCAAGTTGAAGTCGGCCTCGCCGTTGCCCGACAGAAAGCTGATGCGCCAGACCGCCCGAAACCGGCTGGCGCCCAGAAGGCGGGCAACAGCCGCATCGCCGTCCGTGTAAAAACTGCGGTTTTGGAAGCCAAGCGTCCATTGCTCGGAAAATGCGCTGCCGTCGATGCGCAGGTCGAGATCGATGGCCTGCCGCCTGGAAAGAGACTCCCTAAGCTGGATCGACTGCGTCCAACCGGGGTTCGCGCCTGCACGGCAACCGATTGTGAAGACCGGGTGATACTCGATGACGCGCGAGGAATCCGTGCTCATCGTGTTGGTAGAGAACACCGATGCCGTGAACTGGCCATTGCTGCCGTTGCCAAAACGCCATCCATCCGCCAGTTGCGCTCGCGCGGTGGTGGCCGCAAGCGCCCAAACGGTGATGAAAAGCAGAAAAAGCACGATTTTCGCAGTTGCGCGTGACGTCATACTTTCCCGTCCCGGAACCATTGGAATGCAATAGCGGCGAATGCAGCGGCAATTTAGTAGTGCGACGTTTGAGCGCGAACAAGCGCCTGGACGTCTGACGGCTGCGGAATGATTGCACAGCAATCAGGTGGATTCCAGCCGCATCAATTTGTAAAGGTGGGTCTCTATGCGGCTGCGAAGTCAGCGCGAGTGTCCATGTAGACTGACGGACTCGGCTCGCTTTTCATCATCGCCTTTCGCCAAGCCTCTTGCTCAGCGTTTATCAGAGCTAACTCCCAAACACAGGCGATAACAGGCCTTTTGACTGTGTCGATGGGATCGGAGGCAGAATACAGCTTCCGATAGATATGCTGACAAAGCACCGAACCCTGTATCCACCAGTGAACCGAGATGGAAACACCAAGCTCGCCAGGATGAATGATCACAAAGCCCATGCCATTGTCGTCGCCCTCGTCCGCGACACGCGGCAGGACGTCCTGTCGCACGAATGACTGCGCAAGGGTTACCATGGCTTGGTCGATCTTCTTGTTATCTGCGACAAGGCCATAGATCTTAAGCTTGAGATCGCCGATGTCCCACTGGCCCAAATTTGAAACACCGCGAGGATGATAGATCTCGATTGTTTCAGAATTCATTGGTTCCACTCCATTCAGCTCAAAGAAAAAAGGCCGCTTGTCTTACCAGCGGCCTTTTTCATGACGTCCCGTAAGCGTCGCCTTATTCGGCGTCAGCTTCCTTGGCCTTCTTCTTGGGAGCGGCCTTTTTCTTCGGCTCTTCGGCAGCAGCCTCGTCGCCGGCCTTCTTGTCGTCAGCCTTCTTGGCGGACGCTTTCTTGGCCTTCTTTTCCGGCTTGGCTGCGCCTTCGTCCTCGTCGTCGGCCATCAGCTCTTCCTTGCTGACCTTCTGGTCAGTGACGGAGATCTGGGTCAGCAGATGGTCGATGACCTTCTCTTCGAACAGCGGCGCGCGCAGGGTCGTCAGCGCGTTGGCGTTGTTGCGATAGAAGTCGAAGACTTCCTGCTGCTGGTTGGCCGGATAGCGGCGCACGAACTCGAACAGCGCGCGCTGCAGTTCCTCGTCCGACACCTGCACGCCGGCCTTCTCGCCGATTTCAGCCAGAACGAGGCCGAGACGCACGCGGCGCTCTGCAAGACGCAGATACTCGGCGCGGGCTTCCTCTTCCGTCGTCTCTTCGTCGGCAAAGGTACGGCCGGCAGCGTCGAGATCGCGGTGGACCTGGTTCCAGATGTTTTCGAACTCGGCTTCGACGAGCTTGGACGGCGCTTCGAAGCTGTAGCTCTCATCGAGCTGGTCGAGCAGCTGGCGCTTGACCTTCTGGCGCGTCATCGTGCCGAATTGGCTTTCGATCTGGCCGCGGACGATCTCGCGCAGGCGCTCGAGCGACTCAAGGCCAAGGCTCTTGGCGGTCTCATCGTTGATCTCGAGATCGCCGGGCTTGCCGACTTCCTTGACGGTGACGTCGAAGGTGGCTTCCTTGCCGGCCAATTCAGGCGCGTTGTAGTTTTCCGGGAAGGTCACGGTCACGAGCTTCTCGTCACCGGCCTTGGCGCCGATCAGCTGATCCTCGAAGCCCGGAATGAATTCCTTGGAGCCGAGCACCAGCGGCTGGTCATTGCCGGTGCCGCCGTTGAACGGCGTGCCGTCGATCTTGCCGACATAGTCGATCGTGACGCGGTCGCCTTCTGCAGCCTTGCCGGTCTTGGGCTCATAGGTGCGGGAAGATTCGGCGATGCGCTTGACCTGATCGTCGATCTCGCCTTCCGGCACGTCGAAGACCTGGCGGGTTACGGCGATCTTGGAGAAATCCTTGATCTCGATCGCCGGGATGATTTCGTAGGAAAGCTGGAACTCGAAGTCCGCGCCGCCGGCGAGGATTTTTTCGGCTTCCTTCTCATCCTCGGTCATGGTGACTTCGGGCTGCATGGCAGCCTTTTCGCCACGATCGGAGATGATGGTGCGCGTCGAGTTCGACAGGATCTCGTTGACGACCTCGGCCATGAACGACTTGCCATAGACCTTGCGCAGGTGCTGCATCGGCACTTTTCCGGGACGGAAGCCGTTGATACGCACCTTGTTCTTGGCGTCCGAAAGCCGCTCGACGAGCTTGGCTTCCATATCGCCGGCCGGCACGGTCACCTTGATTTCGCGCTTAAGACCGGAATTGAGTGTTTCGGTAACCTGCATCATAAAACCTTTGTTTTCACGAAAGCGGCTGAACAAACGGCGTCCTGCCGCTCAGCCTGCCGGAATTCTCGTGCCGGGGGTATTCTTTGGGCGGGTGAAGCAATTCAACCGAGGTGGCTCGCGCCGCCGGCGGAAAGTGCTGTCAGTCCATTCCAAGAATGTGGGTAAGTCTTTGTTTTTCCTGCTTCTTACCACATTCGTCCGAAGCGGACCTTTGTAACCCGTCACATTTGACACGCCTTTTGTCACACACGGACTTATTTTTCAACTCTCTTCGCACGTAAGCCGGTTCATCGTTCAATCGCGACATTGACAGAATGATGGCCACGTGAGATTGCGGGCGCAATGCGGATGTGGCGGAACTGGTAGACGCCCTGGATTTAGGTTCCAGTGCCGAGAGGCGTGTAGGTTCGACTCCTATCATCCGCACCAGTTTTCCAGCGGCCTTGCTTCAATAAAGCGGCTCCGCATACAACTTCGTCTCTCCGTCCATCAGCGCCTTGATCTGCGGCGTGCCGTTTTTGTCGACTGCGGCGAGTATGCCGAAGCTGCGCACGCGCATGTCGCGCTCGATCGCCAGCCCCTCGCCTTCCGGCAGATAAAACCGTTCGATGCCGTAATCGACGCGAAGCGTGGCGTTCTCGTCCATGGTCCAGCTGGATGAAACCTCGCCACGCAGTTCCACTTCGCCGTCCGCTGGCGGCGTAGCCGGTGCCTTGCCGAGCGACGCCGAAGTCGCGTTCCAGAAACCGTCGGCGTCCTTTTTGACGCGCACGAAGATCGGCCCCGCCGCTGTCCACGACTGGCCGGCCGGGGCGTTGGCGACCAACTTCGCCGGAATGTTCGAAATATCGTAGCCGAGCCGGACATAGTCGCCGCGCAGCAGGTCGCGCGGATCGACGGGCTCGACCTTGAGCAACACTTCCTGCCCGTTGCGCAGGATCGCCGCGCGCGACGCGATGATCCATGACAGGAAACCGATCTGCACCAGCGCCAGCGCGAGCGCGGATATAAGAAGCCTGTTCTTGGGCATTACGCGGCTCCCTTCTGCTCAAGCAGCTTGCTCTTGACGCGCTTCTCGACCCTGATGATGAAGAGCGCGATGATGCCGAGCACGATGCCGGAGGCCAGGAACAGCCCGGCCGTGTCGAGCATCGTGCCCAACATGACGACATAGACGTAGCAGAGCTCCAAACCGAAGCCGGCATAGGCGACCCAGCGGAGCATGCGGCTTTCGCGTCCGGCCAGCAGCAGGGCTGCCGCAATGCCGGCGAAGGTCACGAGTGCTCCGATAGCCAGGCCCGGCGTCTTGTCGACCATTTCGGCCTGTACCAGCGCCAATCCAGTGAGGAAACCTATCAGGCAGTGCACCGGCAGCCTTCGCCCAAGCTGCGCGATCTTCTCGACGGGATCACGCAGATAGACCGCTGCCGCAAACAGTGCCGCCGAGACGATCGCCATGGCAGTTCCGATGCCGGCGACGTCGTCGTAATGCACCGCCAGCATGCCCCCATATAATATGAGTGACAACAAGATCAGGTGGCGCGTGGTGCGGCTTTGCGTCCAATAGGACACCAGCCAGAGTACCACCGCGATGGCCAGGTAGAAAAACGGAAACCGGCCCCCGTCCCAATATTCGACCTGGCTCAGCACCATCCATGCGATTGCGATGCCGGCGGCAGCGATGGTGAGCGGACCGGAACGCAGGGCGGCAGCCGCCAACGCGGTCCCGAGACACCAGGTCATCACGGCGGAGGCCTCGTCGCCGCTGAGATGATACATCTGCCCGATCAGCGCGATCGAGCCGCCGAAGGCCGCTGCCGCGATCAGCCACAGCGCTTCGGCAATGGCGTCGCTGCCGCGCAGCTTGAGCGCCGCACCGCCGATATAACCGCCCAGGATGATCGCAAACAGGCAGGCGACGCGGACCAGGCGTGGTATCGCCTCCCAGTTCGAAGCAACCAGGAGCAGGATCGCCGCACCCAGCAACAGGGCTGCCATAACCGTGAGAATGAAGCCGAAACTGAACAGGTTGCTTTCGTTCGCCTCGACATCGCGCGATAACGCCTCGGCCGTCTGGGCGTCGATCAGGTCGCTCTGCAGCCAACGGCCGATGTCCCGCTTCACCCGTGACGAATAACCAGCCAACGCAACTCTCCCGATAAAGCCTGCGACGAAAAGACCGCCGAACAAGCCGTTGTTGTCATGGCTTTTTTAAGATTTGGCCACATTTGCGCCGCAGCCACTAAAATCGATTAATGTTGCAATGCACAAAACGCATTGCTGCCATGCGCCGATAGCACTTTTAAAATGTAACAGCCGGACATATTTAGGCTTCGTAAACAGCGATAAAGAAAACGAACCAAAGACGAAACGAGCACTACGATGAACCTGATCCGCAACTACCGCAACTGGCGCCGCTACCGGGACACCGTCTCCGAGCTGAGCCGCCTTTCGAACCGCGAACTGACTGACCTCGGCATCAGCCGCAGCGACATTCCTTTCGTTGCCCGCAAGGCCGCCTAACTGATTTCGAGGCCGATTGTGGCCTCGGCACTACCAAGACGTAAAGAAAGCAAGAAAAAAGAAATGAACATCCTTCGCAACTACCGCAACTGGCGCCGCTACCGGGAAACCGTTTCCGAGCTGAGCCGCCTTTCGAACCGTGAGCTCTCGGACCTCGGCATCAACCGCGCCGAAATCCAGTCGGTCGCTCGCCGCTCGATCTAATCTAAGGAATTTCGTCGGCACCTACCTCCTCCCAGGTCCCGACGGATGCAGTCAGCTTTCACCTCCTCCCGATCGCTGACTGGCCAAAACGACACCCGCCGCACCTCCTCCCGCGGCGGGTGTTGTCTCCCAAAGGGCCTTCGCACCCTATAAACGGCGAAAAGAATTTCGTCGGCGCCTACCTCCTCCCAGGTTCCGATGAATACGGTCAGCCTTCACCTCCTCCCGATCGCTGACCGATCAAAACGACACCCGCCGCACCTCCTCCCGCGGCGGGTGTTGTCTCCCAAAGGGCCTTCGCACCCTCTAAACGGCGAAAAGAATTTCGTCGGCGCCTACCTCCTCCCAGGTTCCGATGAATACGGTCAGCATCTCCTCCTCCCGATCGCTGGCCGATCAAAACGACGCCCGCCGCACCTCCTCCCGCGGCGGGCGTTGTTGTTTTGACGGTATGCCGCGACCCATGTTTCGGCAGAGATTGATTTCCCCCGGCCATCGGCCTATTCCCCCAGCATGACAACAAAACAGCTCCATATCATCGGCGGCGGTCTCGCCGGTTCCGAAGCCGCCTGGCAGGCAGCACAGGCTGGCGTGCCTGTCGCGCTCCACGAAATGCGCCCCGTGCGCGGCACCGACGCGCACAAGACCGACAGTCTTGCCGAGCTCGTCTGCTCCAATTCCTTCCGCTCCGACGACGCGCAGGCCAATGCGGTCGGGCTGCTGCATGCCGAAATGCGGCTTGCCGGCTCGCTGATCATGAATTCTGCCGACCTGAACCAGGTGCCGGCCGGCGGGGCGCTGGCCGTCGACCGCGACGGATTCGCGGCAGCCGTAACGGCGAAGCTCGAAGCCCATCCGCTGATCACCATCGTCCGCGAAGAAGTCACCGGCCTGCCGCCCGAGGAATGGCAGCAGGCGATCATCGCCACCGGACCGCTGACGGCACCGTCGCTGGCCGAGGCGATTGCCGAAAAGACAGGCGCCGACGCGCTCGCCTTCTTCGACGCCATCGCCCCGATCGTGCATTTCGACACGATCGACATGAACACATGCTGGTTCCAGTCGCGCTATGACAAGGTCGGCCCCGGCGGCACCGGCAAGGACTACATCAACTGCCCGATGGACAAGGCGCAATACGAAGCCTTCATCCAGGCGCTGATCGATGGCGGCAAGACCGAGTTCAAGCAGTGGGAAGGCACGCCCTATTTCGACGGCTGCCTGCCGATCGAGGTGATGGCCGAGCGCGGCCCCGAGACCGCGCGCCACGGCCCGATGAAGCCGATGGGCCTCACCAATGCGCACAATCCGGACGTCAAGGCCTATGCCGTCGTGCAGCTGCGGCAGGACAATGCGCTGGGCACGCTCTACAACATGGTCGGCTTCCAGACCAAGCTGAAGCATGCCGAGCAGGTGCGCATCTTCCGCATGATCCCAGGACTGGAAAATGCCGATTTCGCCCGGCTCGGCGGCCTGCACCGCAACACCTACATCAATTCACCGACGCTGCTCGATGAAACGCTCCAGCTCAAGGGCCGCACCGGCCTGCGCTTTGCCGGACAGATCACCGGCTGCGAAGGCTATGTCGAATCCGCCGCCATCGGCCTGCTCGCCGGCCGTTTCGCCGCCGCCGAGCTTCTCGGCCAGCAGGTGTCACCACCGCCGGTCACCACCGCATTCGGCGCTCTGCTCAACCACATCACCGGCGGCCACATCGTCTCCGACGACGAGCCGGGAAAGCGCTCGTTCCAGCCGATGAACGTCAATTTCGGCCTGTTTCCGGCAGTCGAAGCGCCGAAATCCGAAGGCAAGCGCCTGCGCGGCAAGGACAAGATCGTCGCCAAACGCCACGCCATCACCTCGCGCGCGCTGGCCGATTGCCGCGATTGGCTCGGCATTGCGCCGGAAGCGCAAGCCGCCGAGTAAGCGGCCATGTACCGGGCAGCTGATCGGCGATTGCGGCCCGACCTGGCAGGATATTGGCGGCCCGGTCCTGACGGTGACACCCCTGCGCCGCCGAAGCTCCTTTCCATTCAGGCATGGGTCCCGGGTCCCGCATTCGCTCCGCTCATGCTGCGCCCGGGATGACGAAGGGAGGGACCGTCAACCCTGGCGATGGGCGGCGCCAACCATGAAGTTTCGTCATCCCGGAAACCGGAGCGAAGCGAAGGTTATCCGGGACCCATTCCGAGCATCGGCAAGCACGGCCCCGTCCTAATGTTGACGCGCGTTCTGCACCGCCGAAGCTCGTCTCCGTTCCGGCATGGATTCCCGACACTCTCCGCTCGTTCCTCGCTCACGAGGTCGAGAATGACGAATTGCATTTAGGCTTGCCGCTAATCTCAAGCGTTGGCCGCTTGGCGCTGGCGGTTTGGCGCTGGCGGTTTGACGTTGGCGGTTTGGCGTTGGCGTTTGGCGTTGACGGTTTGCGAAAGCAGCAAATAACAAGCTCGTCATCCCGGGCGCAGCATGAGCGAAGCGAATGCGAAGAACCCGGGGATCCATGCCGGAACACCTATGACGGCTGTCGCGGTGCAGAACTGCCGAAACTGAAACCAGCGGAAACTGTGGGAAAGATTTCCACCCAGTTTCCACTCAACCCATTGTTTCCATTCACTCCGAACATTTTTTCGCGCCCAATCTATCCCCCTCTTTCCAGCCTCCTCCATACTTGCCCTCGCAAATCCGCTTCCAAACGGGATCCCTGGTGCGCACCGGGTATCAGGGGGAAGCGTCGGCGTCCGGGCTGGTGACACAACGGTAGTGTTGCTGGGTGATGAGCCCCTAAGCCCGGGTCCTTAGCTACGGCTGGCCACGCGAATGTGGAGGCGACTGAGCGGGACAAGAGCGCTGGCGGGGCGCAATGGCTGCGCCACGAATTTACACTTAGGAAGGCAAGGCCTTTGCGCCCCGCATTCCCACCCTCGTAGAGGGAGTTCTTTGACAATGGCCAGATGCGAAAGCAGGCGTGGCGATGAATAGGTGCGTCCTTCGAGGCTCGCTACGCTCGCACCTCAGGATGAGGGAGGGTGTGCCGGCAACCCTCCATTCTGAAATGCGCTTACACCTCAGGGCCAGGATCTAACAGCATCAACCTCCCTCATCCTGAGGTGCGAGCGCAGCGAGCCTCGAAGGATGCACCCCAAGTTCACAACCCCGATCTCAAATCCGCGACATTGGGCGCCGGCAGTTTCAGGATTTGCCGCGCGGTATTAAAGACCGCATCGGCGATATGCGCATGACCTTCCGCGGTCGGATGAAACGGGCCGCCAAGGCAGGCTTCGATCAGGTCGAGCAGGCCCCATTGTCCGGTTGGCGGTGGCGAGCCGTTGGCTTTGTATTGCACGAAAAGGCAGATGTCGTTGAGGGTGCGGAACCAGCGCTCGCGCGGTGCATAGGCGCGCGTGTCGCGCAGCCGGTTGAAGCCGGTTTCGCGATTTTCGGCAAAGGGCTCGAAATCCGACCAGCGGTTTACCGGACTGGCGAAGTGATAATAGGGCAGCATCAGGTTCTCGGCCGCCGAGACATTGCCGTTGGCATCTCGCTTCTGCGCGCATATGCCATGCTTCGCGAACGGCTCGCGGTGGGCGTCGACGAAGTACCAGTTTCCGGCCCGCGCGGCGTCGCGGGTGGCCGGATAAAGAACCTCGTTGGCGAAGCGGCTGACCAGCCGCAATTCGGGCACGTCGATCGACAGCACGCCGCCGACATTGAACCCTTCGAGCCGCTCGCGCGGATCGCTTTCGCCACAAAGGCGGCCGTTTTCGTTGAACTCGACCTTGGGAAAGGCCGTCAGGACGATATTGGGCTTGCCGGCGTCCCCTTTGACGATCGGGATCGGCGCCAGCGCCTTGCGCAAGGCGGCAAAGCGCGCCGGCAATTCCTGCGCTCGCTCCTGCGCGCGGTCGATGCCATGCGCCTTGGTCAGTCGCGCGGCCAGGCGGATAAGGTCATTGCCCTGCGCCCTGGCGCGAATTTCCGTGTTGAGGTTGGCATAAGGCGGCCGCGTCTTGGTCAGGGTATCGACGATCAGCGGCGTGAAGCCGATATCGTTGCCGCCGATCGAGACGATCAGCAGGTCGACCGGCCGAAGGAATTTTCCGCTGGGGCAATCGAGCAGGCTTACGCTGCGCACCGGCCGGCCGTTCGGGGCGGTCACCGGCTGATCCAGCGAGATCGTGCGACGCGGAAGCCTGCGCATCAGGTCGTCGCTGCAGAGCTCGACCATCAGGCGGTCGACCTGGGGCATGTTGCGACGCAGCCGACCGCCGGCGGTGAAATAGCTGGGCTCGACAGTCTCGACGCCGGCATAAGGAAACAGAAAGCCCTCGGTCAGTTCCGCGCCCGAACAGGCAAAGCCGAGGAAGGTCACCGCCGAATGCTTGACGTCGCTAAGCGCGATCTCCAGAGCCGTGCGCAGATGGTAGCTATAGGCGGAACGGTGGCATTTGCGGTCGAGCCAGCCGGCCGGCCCGTTCTGGTAGCGCACCGGAAGCGAATAGGCAGCGTTCGAGCGTATTGCCTGGGTGTCGGGATCGTAAAGATAGGAGATGTTGAGCCCGGCCCGGCGCGAAAAGCGGTCGATCTCAACCGGCGTGTCGGGATTGCCCTCGCCCGAGGAATAGCTGTCGCCCATGCCGACGACCAGGCGGTCGCGTACCCATATCGGCTCATGCGAGACATTCGTGCCGTCGGGCAGTTGCACGGTCACCGCCACGCCGCGCTGCGCCTCGGGGACATCCGGCTCGAAGGGAATGCGTGTCTCGACATCCGCGGCGCAGGGCTTTTCCGCCGTGGCGACGAGCGCGCTACCGTCGATGAAGATCGCCCTCGCCGCCTGCCATTTGCATTGCCCCGACGGTGGTTCGGTCAGCGACAGGATGACGGTATGGCGCTGCGGCCTGACATAGTCGGTGCGCAGCGATGCGCCGAAACTGTCGCTCCTGCAGGAGGCGTGCCATTGCTGGCGGCTGTCCCAGCAGGTGGCGCGACGGCGGTTGATGTGATGCGCCCACCCCCGCTCCGGCCGGCCGGCACTGCGCGGATTGGCGTAAAGCGTCGAATCCTGGCTGTACCATTCGCGCAACCAGCGCGGATCGTTCAGCGAACGTTCGAGATCGGACACCGCGGTTGCCGACAGCGCGCCGCCATTGGCGGCCATGACATCGGCCATGGCCTCGCGCTGCATGTCGAAGTCGCGGGTTTCGATGAAGTAGCGGAACGGGTGGTCTACGCGCCAGTCGATTGCCGGCGCGGCGTGTACAGCGGTCGATATGGAGAAAAGCAAAGCAATAAGAACAAGACGAAGCATGCCACTATACCTCGCATATCGAAGATTATGTCTCCGATAAAAAGGAATAGAGGCGCTTTACCCTCATTTCAATCAGGTCGGCATCATTCTTGTGAGGTAACCGGAAGGCCGGGCTTTCCGGATTCACTGGGATGAAGACGGACATAATCCAGCTTCAGGTCCTGCGAAGTCTTGCGCGAACCGTCGTGGCTCCAGCCCGGCGGCTGGAACAGGTAGGAGAGGCGCTGGTGCAAGGTCAGGCCGGGTGCTGCGGCGTCGCGGAACATGCCAACCCATTCGTGGAACGCGACTTTCACCGGGTTGAACGTGCCGATATTCTTGACGATGCCATAGCGTGGCAGGTCCTCGGGCAATTCCTCGACGAAAGTCCCGAACATGCGGTCCCAGATGATCAGCGTGCCGGCGTAATTGGCATCGAGATAGCGCGGGTTGGTGGCGTGGTGGACGCGGTGGTGCGACGGCGTGTTGAAGATCATTTCGAACCAGCCCCACATCCTGCCGATCGTCTCGGTATGGATCCAGAACTGCCAGACAAGGTTGAAGCCGAAGACGAAGGCGATCACCGCCGGGTGGAAACCGAGCAGCACCAGCGGCACCTGCAAGATGAACATGCCGGTGAAAAGGCCGGTCCAGCTCTGCCTCAGCGCCGTGGAGAGGTTGTAGTGCTGGCTGGAATGATGGTTGACGTGCTCGGCCCAGACCCAGCGCACGCGGTGCGCTATGCGGTGGTACCAGTAGTAGCGCAGGTCATCGAGCAGGAACGCCGCCAGGAACACCCAGACCGAAAGGCCGAGATCAAAGAAGCGGAACTGCCAGACCCAGAGCAGCGCCGTGTAGGAAACGACACCGAGCAGGATGCCGGCGACGACATTGCCGGTGCCCATCATCAGGCTGGTCAGCGTATCGCGCGTCTCGAAAGCGCCCCTGGCCCTGCCCGTACGCACCAGCCAAAGCTCGATCAGGATGGCGACGACGAAGAAGGGAATCGCAAGCTGCGTAACCTGCGGGAAATCGTAATTTTCCATCAAGATGCTTCTCTCTTTGCAGGTTGCAGCACGTTGCGAACCGCGCTCGCATCGGTAGCGTCGGCGAAGGTGAAATCTCCGCCGGCCCAGGTGAAATCCTTGAGCCGGATCGACAAGCCTTTCGGGTCGGAACTCGTCAGCGAAACGACGTCGGATTGCGTCACGATGCGCGTCAGGAACTTGTCGCCGAAGCTCTGGACGATGCCGGTTCGGTCGCCGTCGAGTTCCAGAAACGCCGTCTTGCCATCGGCGGTCAGCCGAACGGTCCAGATTGTTTCTTCCGGAAAATCCTCGCCAAAGCGCCGTTTCGCGTCGTCAACGGCAGTGATCGACGAGCCCTTGCTGCCGCCGGTCAGATGGACGGCGAGAACACACAAAGCGATCCCGACAACCACGATGGCGACGAGTACAGGCAAGCTCATGGGCCGAAATTCTCCTCCCGACCGAAGCGTCCAGCTATCCGCGGCGGCGTCGCGAGAGAAATATCATAATTGACGTTTACGTCAAAGGAGTTTCATCACCAACCGCGCGTGGCACGGCGAAAGAGAATCCATTGCCGGCGCCAGGCCGAGATTTCCGACACCGACGTCAACGCTTTCGCGGGCGCTTTGCCGAGTTTCTGCAGATAATCGCCTGCCAGCGTAGCCGGCAGAAAGGCTGGCCGCAGCGTATCGGGAAGATCGCGCGCTCCACGCTCGAAGGTGGTGCGATGGTCTTGTGCAAGCGCGATCATCGCCTCAACCGCACGGGAAGCCCCTGCCCCACCGTCGCCTGTCAGGAACTCTTCCGGCGAAGAACCGGCGGCCGCGAGAATATCCTTCGGCACGAAGCACTGCCCGCGCGCGCGGTGGATCGGCATCAGGCGCAGGAGGCCGGTGATGGCCTGCGCGCAGCCGGCATGGCCTGCGAGTTCGGCGAATTTCGGCGCGGCTTGCGGATCGAGGATCATCGACGCAAGCTGGATAAGTGCTGCAGCCGTTTCGCCGCAATAGCCTTCGAGGTCGTTTCTCGACGGCATCGGATCGTCGTAGAGATCGAAAATCCGCGCATCGAGATAGTTCTGGAAGGCACTTTGCGGCAGACCGTAAGTCGCAATCGTGCCGACCAGCGCTTCGGCCACGGGATGACCTGACGCTGCTTCAACGGAGCCAGCAGCGATCACGTCGCGCCACCATTGCAGACGCACCTCTCCGGGCAGCGCTTCGCGGATGCGGTCGCGAACGCCGGCAATCTCCGCGTTGAAAGCATAAAGGGCAAAAAGACCGGTGCGGCTGGCTTCAGGCGCATAAAGCGCCGAGAGGTAACGATCCCGGTCGGCAGCGCGCACCGCCTCCATCACGATCTGGGCGTGATCACTCATGTCAATCGACGGCTATCAAAGCTGCTGCGACCGCGCGGTCTTCCGCGAGCAGCACATTGTAGGTCCGCACGGCAGCACCGGTAGACATCGGATCGGAGGAGATGCGCGCCTCTTTCAACGCCGCCTTGAGTGCGGCCGGCAAAGGCCGCAAATCCTTGCCCGTTCCGACCAGCAGGATTTCGACATCGCCGGCTTCCGAAAGAAGCCGCGCAAAATCTTCTGCTGTCAGCGCGTTCGGATCTGCCGGTTCCCAACCGTAAATGCCGGACGGAAGGCAAAGAATCGAGCCGCGATGCGACATGTCGGCAAAGCGAAAACCGCCGTTGCCATAGGCTTCGATCGGCGCGCGGCCGGGGAAATGTGCTTCTCGAATGAAGATGCCCGACATTGTTGCCTGCTTAAGAATTCGACGGCTGGGCCGTCCGCACGACATTGGTGTCGTTGTCGAACGTATCCGGGCGCGGCTTGAACAGGATCAACAATGGACCAGCGACAAAGATCGACGAGTAGGTGCCGAACACAACGCCGAAAATCAATGCCAGCGCGAAGGAGCTGATGATCTCGCCGCCGAAAAGATAAAGCGCAATCAGCGCCAGCAGCGTCGTCGCGCCCGTCAGGATAGTGCGCGACAAGGTCTGGTTCAGCGACAGGTCCACGACATCCCGGATCGACATCGTCCTGAACTTTGCCAGGTTTTCGCGAACGCGGTCATAGACCACGACGGTGTCGTTGATCGAATAGCCGATGATGGTGAGGATTGCAGCGATGCTGGCGAGGTTGAAGTCGATGCCGGTGATGACATAGAAGCCGATCATGGCGATGACGTCGTGAACCGTCGATATGACCGCGCCCAGGCCGAACTGCCATTTGAACCGTACCCAGATATAGATGAGCATCGCCGCCAGTGCTGCGAGTACAGCCAGGGCGCCGGCTTTTGCCAGTTCGTTCGAGACGTTCGGGCCGACAACCTCGACCCGGCGGAAGTCATAATCCTCGCCCACGGCAAGCCGCGCCTTTTCGACGGCGGACTGTTCGGCATTGTCGCCGCCGCCCTGCGCCGCGATCTTGACGAGGAGATCACGCGGCGATCCGAAGCCTTGCACCTGCACCTCGCCGAGATTGACCTCACCCAGGCGATCTCGCACGTCCGCCGCATCGGCTGAGCCGGTCTTGGCCCGCATCTCGATGACCGACCCGCCCAGGAAATCGACCCCGTAGTTCAAGTCCCTGGTCACGAACAGCACCGCGGTGCCGATCGACAGGATGGCCGAAAGAGCGAACGCATATTTGCGCATCTTCATGAACGGAATTCTGGTGTCGTCCGGCACGAATTTGACGATGCCGCGCGGGATTTCGGTCGGCCGTGTCCGGCGCAGCCAGAACGAGATCATCCAGCGCGTGAAGGTGAATGCAGTGAAGACAGTAGTGATGATGCCGACGGCCAGGGTGATGGCAAAGCCGCGCACCGCACCTGAGCCGAGGTAAAAGAGGATCGCCGCTGCAATGAGCGTGGTGACGTTGGCGTCGATGACGGTGGCCATGGCCCGCGAGAAGCCGGCATCGAGCGACTGCACGAGAGATTTTCCCTGCCGCCGTTCGTCCTTGACGCGCTCATAGATGAGAACGTTGGAATCGACCGCCATACCCATGGTGAGGATGATGCCGGCAATGCCG
Organism: Mesorhizobium sp. DCY119; assembly: GCF_003590645.1. Lineage (NCBI taxonomy): Bacteria > Pseudomonadati > Pseudomonadota > Alphaproteobacteria > Hyphomicrobiales > Phyllobacteriaceae > Mesorhizobium > Mesorhizobium sp. DCY119. The sequence continues at coordinate 3,192,215 of NZ_CP031834.1, forward strand.
GGAATGGTCAGCGCCAGACCGAACAGCGAAAGTATCGCGATGATCAGCACGACATTGGCAATGAGCGCCAGATTAGCGATGACGCCCAGGCCGCCATATGCGACCACCATGAAGACCAGCACGAGGAGACCGCCGATCAAGGCGGCAGTTGCACCGGCCTTGATGGAATCCGTACCGAGGTTAGGGGCGACCGTTCGCTCCTCGACGATCGTCAGCGGAGCCGGGAAGGCACCGGCGCGCAGCAATGCTGCCAGATCGGCCGCGCTCTCAGCACTGAAATTTCCGGCAATCTGGCCGACACCGCCGAGAATGGGCTCCCTGATCTGCGGGGCGGAAATAACCTGATTGTCGAGAACGACGGCAAACAGCCGGCCTACATTCTGCTGGGTGGCCTCGCCAAAGCGCGCGGTACCCTCGGGATTCAACTGGAAGGAAACCACCGGCTCGCCGTCGGAGCGGCTGATAGCCTGGGCGTCGATCAGGCTTTCGCCCGACACCATAATGCGATCTTCAATCAGATAGGCAGCGGGCGGATCGTCGGGGGAATACATCACCGTCGAATTGGCCGGCGGCTGCCCCGAAATCGCGTCCTGCACCGGCATGGTCTGGTCGACCATCTGGAAGGTCAGCTTGGCGGTCTGCCCCAGGATCTCCTTCAGGCGTTGCGGATCCTGAAGGCCCGGGACCTGAACGAGGATACGGTTTGCGCCCTGCTGCTCGACGATCGGCGCGTTCGTGCCCAGTTCATTGACGCGGCGCGTGGCTACATCGACCGACTGCGCCAATGCCGCCTCCGCGCGGTAGTCGATACCGCCGTCAGTCAGTGTATAGCGCAAAACGCCGGGCTGGGGTTCGTCCTGGGTCAATTCCTGCGTCGAACCGGTGCCGAACATACCGGAAGACACCGGCTGCAGCAGCGAATCGAGCGCGGCCTTTGCCTTGTCGACCTCATTTGCCTCGCGGATGCTGACCTGCACGCTCTTGTCGGCTCCGGTCAGGCCGGTGTAGCCGATCTTGGCGTCGCGCAATTTTGTGCGGATATCGTCGCGGGTTACCGCAAGGCGCTCGTTGATGAGGTCTTTGCGGTCAAGCGCCAGGAGAATGTGCGAGCCGCCCTGAAGGTCGAGGCCCAGCGTCATCGCACGCTTTGGCAGCCAATCCGGCAGCGCATCGAGCGTTGCCTTCGAAAACAGATTTGGGGCCGCAAAAAGCAGCCCCAAAATCACAATGGCCCAGATAGAAATCGTCTTCCAGCGCGAGAAATAGAGCATTTTGCCTCGTCAGTTCAGACGACTCTGCAGCCGAGTCTCCTCGTCAGAGACTACTTCTTGGCGTTCTGGTTGGCGACAGGCTCACCCTTCACGCGCACATCGGCGATCGTCGAACGCAGCGCGGTCACTTTTGTGCCGTTGCCAAGATCGATTTCCAGCTCATTGTCGTCGATGACCTTGGTCACCTTGCCGATGAAGCCACCGCCGGTGATAACGGTATCGCCGCGGCGAACGGCAGCCAGCATCTCGCCGCGCTTCTTCAGCTGCGTACGCTGCGGACGGATGATCAGGAAATACATGATCACGAAGATCAGGACGAACGGCAGAACGCTGATCAACATGTCGGGGCTTGCGCCTGTGCCTGGCATAAAAAACTCCTGAAAATTATGGGAGGGCCACTACCCCAGCCCTTCGTGAAAGTTGGCGGGAATATAGTCGCTAAAGCCACCTTTGCAACCGCGTAAGCGCCTTCGGCAGCCGCTTTCCCGGTCTGTTTGAGCGTGTTAGAGCGTTCGCGACGTTGTTTGCCACGAATGCGGAATGCGAAATGACCGAAAATACCATCGAAACGCTCACCCAGAAGCTCGATCTTCTCATCGATGCTGTCAGCAAACTGGCGCCCCGCGCCGTGCCGCAGACGGACATCAATGAAGCCAACTGTTTTGTCTGGGCGGCCGATCCCGGCTTTCTGGAGCCGGTGCATCGCGTCAATCGCATCGACATCGGCCTGATCCGCGGCGTCGACCGCGTACGCGACATCCTGGTCGACAATACCGAGCGGTTTGCCGCCGGCCTGCCGGCCAACAACGTGCTGCTCTGGGGCGCGCGTGGCATGGGCAAATCGTCGCTGGTCAAATCGGTGCATGCCTCCATCAACGCCTCGCGCAAGAAGGACGCGCCGCTCAAGCTGATCGAAATCCACCGCGAAGACATCGACACGCTGCCGAAGCTGATGACGATCCTGAAGGCAGCCCCCTTCCGCTTCATCCTGTTTTGCGACGATCTCTCCTTCGACCACGACGACACGTCTTACAAGTCGCTGAAGGCCGCACTCGAGGGCGGTGTCGAAGGCCGCCCGGCCAATGTGATCTTCTATGCGACGTCGAATCGCCGGCACCTGCTGCCGCGCGATATGATCGACAATGAGCGCTCGACGGCGATCAATCCGTCCGAGGCCGTCGAGGAGAAGGTATCGCTTTCGGATCGCTTCGGCCTCTGGCTCGGCTTCCACAAATGCTCGCAGGATGAATATCTTGAGATGGTCGACGGTTATGTCCGCTACCACGACCTCAAGATCGAACCGGATCTCCTGCGTGCCGACGCGCTGGAATGGGCGACGACGCGCGGCAGCCGCTCCGGGCGCGTGGCCTGGCAATTCATTCAAGATCTCGCCGGCCGGCTTGGTCAGCCGCTGAAAGACTGAGCGTCTTCATGCGCTCATAGTCATTCCAGAATGCAAAAACCCGCCCCTGTCGGGGGCGGGCACAGATGATGGACCGGGATTCAGGGAGCCGGTAATCGTTTATTCGAGGAAGGTCGACGGATCGACCGGAGACGAGTTCTTGCGCACCTCGAAATGCAACCTCGGCGAGTCCGTGCTGCCGCTCATGCCCGAAAGCGCAAGCTCCTGGCCGCGCTTGACCTTCTCGCCGCGTGAAACCTTCAACTCGCTGGCGTGACCGTAGACGGTGACCAGTCCGTTCTCGTGCCGAACCAGAACGGTGTTGCCGAATTCCTTCAGCCCGTCGCCGGCATAGATGACGACGCCATTCTCGGCAGCCTTGACCGGCGTGCCCTCCGGCACCTGAATGTCGATGCCGTCGTTGGACTTTCCGCCGCCCTTGCCGAAAGCGGTGATGACGCGGCCACGAACTGGCCAGCGCATGCGGCCGATGCCCGTGGCATCCGGTGCAGCTGAATCATCCTGCTCGACCTGCTCGATAAGTTTTTCTTTCTTCGGCGGCGTGTAGGCCACAACCGTCGGAGCCGCCGCAGTCGACGGCTTCGAGGGTACGGTCGCGCCGGTAACGACGGGATCGGCAGCCTTCGGTGCGGGCGCCGCAGCAGCCACGGTGGCAGCACCGGCAGCCGGAATCTGTAGCGTCTGGCCGATGCGGATGGTGCCGTCCTGGAGACCATTAGCCGACTTCAGCGCAGCCGAACTCACACCCGTCTTGCGGGCGATCTTGCTCAGCGTGTCGCCTTCCTGAACCTTGTAGGTTCCGGGCGCCGTCGATGCCTTGGCGTCGTTGGCAGCCGTGGCGGTCGGCTGCGGCGCATTCTCGCCTTCCTTCAGCTTCGGCGTCTGCGGCAACACGCCGAGATTGCCCGCAGGCGCACCCGTCGGCACCGGCACCTTGTGGGCCGGAACGTCATACTTCGTGCCTGTCGAGGACCTGGCGTCCGCAACGTTCGGATTGCTGTCGGGTGCCGAAACCGGCGCCTTGCTGGAATAGACGTAGGTCGGGATGACCACCTTCTGGCCAGCCTGCAACCCGCCCTGCTCGGAAATGCCATTGACCTTCATCAACACATTGGCCGGCACGCCGAAGCGGCGCGAGAGATTGTAGACGGTCTCGCCTTCCTTGGCGGTGACCTGGGTGCCACCGGCACGCGACCAGCCTGCGACCTCTTCCTCGACGCTCGCCATGACCGGCTGCTTTGTCTGCGCGACGGTGCCTGTCACGGTCTGGTCTAGCGACCTTGCGGCAGCGACCGGAGCCAAAGCCGGAGCGGGGTTGGTGGCGCGCGGCGTGTTCATCGCAGCCTGCGTCGTCGGCGGCGGAGGCAATGGCTGGGAGGAAACCGGGGTCAGCGCGCCACGGGTGACCGATTCTGTCTGGGCGGGAGCAACTGGCGCTGCCGCCATCTGAGCATCGCCCGGATAAGGCTGGTTCTGCTGCCCGAGGATCTGGCGCTGATTTGGCGTCGAGGCGGTAAAGATGTCATCGACACCGCCGCCACCGAATCGCGAGACCTGGGCGCTGCAACCCGCCGCCATGCTCGCGACCAGGAATATGGCCGCACTGCGCGCCAGAGCGCGTTCGTTCTTGGCTAAAATACTGATTCGCATCGCAATAACCCGCGTATACTCGATACCCAACTGGTATGATTAAAGCGCGTTAATGTTACTGGTCGGTTAAGAGGCTGGAGAAGATAGTAAGAAATACGCGAACGTGAGAGCGACGAGTCAGATCACCGCCGCAACGCTGCGTGCGATCGGCTGAAGACGCACGATGCCGATATCCTCGCGCTCAAAGCGGCTGCCGAGCTTGGTCAGTTTGGCCATGACCTGCTCGTCCTCGTCAGGGCCGATCGGCGCGATCATGATGCCGCCGCTGGACAGCTGATCGACGAAGCTGCGCGGCAGGCCGTCGAACGAGGCCCAGACGACGATGCGATCGAACGGCCCCTCACCCGCCAGCCCGTTCGAGCCGTCGGCCTGACGCACGAACGCATTGGTGATGCCGAGCGCTTCAAAACGCTGGCGCGCCTGTTCGGTCAGCGTCTTGAAGCGATCCACCGTCACCACGCGCGCGGCAAGCCGCGACATGACGGCTGCGGTATAGCCGGAGCCGGTGCCGATCTCGAGAACGCGGCTGCCGGGCTCGATTGCAAGCGCTGCGATCACCGCTGCCTGCAGATCGGCGCCCTCGATCGTCTCACCGCATTCGATCGGCAGCGTCCGCTCCGACCAGGCGATGCTGTGCCACTGCGCGGAAATGAAGGCGTGGCGCGGCGTTGCCTCGAAGGCGGTGATCATGTCCTTGGGGACGATGCCGCGCCCGCGCAACCTCAGGAGAAATGCTGCAAAGCCTTCGCGGTCGTCGATGGAGTTCATGCCAGCGCCTTCGTCAACTGGTCGCGGATCTCATGGGCGGTAAGGTCGAGCTTCAGCGGCGTCACCGAAACGAATTTGCTGCGCACGGCGTGAACGTCGGTGCCTTCCTTCAATTCGGGTGGCTCGCGGCCGAAACGCAGCCAGAAATAGGGAAAGCCGCGCCCGTCCGCACGCTCGTCGATCCACAGGCTGTGGACTAGCTTGCCCTGGGTGGTGACGCGGGTCGCCTCGACTTCTTCGGGCGGGCAGTTTGGGAAATTCACATTCAGGAATGTGCCGTCCGGCAGGTCGATCTTGAGCAGCCGCTGCAGCAGCGCCGGCGCCAGCGCCTCGACCGTTTCCCACGGCACCAGCCGCGCGCCGTCCTGCACATTGTATGCCTGGCTAAGCGCAATGGAGCGAATGCCGAGCATCGTGCCCTCCATCGCCCCGGCCACCGTGCCCGAATAGGTCACGTCGTCGGCGAGATTGGCACCCGAATTGACACCGGAAAGGATCAGATCCGGCGGCTCGGGCATCACCTTGCGCACGCCCATGATGACGCAGTCCGTCGGTGTGCCGCGCACGGCGAAATGCTTTTCGCCGATTTTGCGCAGGCGAAGCGGCTCGGAGATCGACAGCGAGTGGGCAAAGCCGGACTGGTCCGTCTCCGGTGCGACCACCCAGACATCGTCGGACAGCGTGCGCGCTATGCGCTCGAGGCAGGCCAGACCTTCGGCGTGGATGCCATCATCATTGGTCAGGAGAATGCGCATAAGGGTCAGTTCGCCTCGATCTTGGCTGCGCCGCCCATGTAAGGACGCAGAACTTCAGGAATGGTTACGCTGCCATCCTCGTTCTGGTAATTTTCAAGCACCGCGATCAGCGCGCGACCGACAGCCGTGCCCGAACCGTTGAGCGTGTGGACGAAGCGCGTCGCCTTCTCGTCCTTGACGCGATAGCGGGCATCCATGCGCCGCGCCTGGAAATCGCCGCAGACCGAGCAGGACGAGATTTCGCGATAGGCGTTCTGGCCCGGCAGCCAGACCTCGATGTCGTAGGTCTTGCGCGCGCCGAACCCCATGTCGCCGGTGCACAGCGTGACGGTGCGGAACGGCAGTTCAAGGCGCTTCAGCACCTCCTCCGCGCATTGCGTCATGCGCTCATGCTCGGCAATCGAGCTGTCGGCATCGGTGATCGAGACCAGTTCGACCTTGTAGAACTGATGCTGGCGCAGCATGCCGCGCGTGTCGCGACCGGCCGAGCCGGCTTCCGAGCGGAAGCAAGGGGTCAACGCCGTCATGCGCAGCGGCAGTTTTTCCTGCGCCAGGATTTCCTCGCGGACGAGGTTGGTGAGCGGGACTTCGGCGGTGGGGATGAGGCCCAAGCGACCGTCGCCGTGAGGCACGAAAAAGAGGTCATCTTCGAACTTCGGCAGCTGATTGGTGCCGAACAGAACCTCGTCGCGAACCAGCAGTGGCGGGATTACCTCCTGATAGCCGTGCTCGGTCGTGTGCAGGTCGAGCATGAACTGGCCGATGGCGCGCTCGAGCCGCGCAAGCTTGCCCTTCAGCACTGTAAATCGGCTGCCTGAAAGCTTTGCGGCGCGCTCGAAATCCATCAGGCCGAGCGCCTCGCCGATCTCGAAATGCTCCTTCACCCAGTTCGGACGCTGCTTTATCGCGCCTACCTTGCGGACTTCGACATTGTCGTTTTCGTCAGCGCCGACCGGAACGTCATCAAACGGCACGTTGGGAATGACGGCCAGTGCATCTTCCAGCGCCTTGTCGAGTTCGCGCTCGCGCGCCTCGCCATTCTGGATGAAGCTCTTGATGTCGGCGACTTCAAGCTTGAGCTGTTCGGCAAGCACCGAATCGCCTGAGCGCATGGCGTTGCCGATTTCCTTCGACGCGGCGTTGCGGCGCTCCTGCCGGACCTGGAGTTCGCCAAGATGCGCGCGGCGCTGCTCGTCCTTCAACAGCAGATCATCGACGGTTGCCTGCGCCTCGTCCGAGGACCATGAGCGCTTCACCAGGGCGTCAACGAGGGCTTTCGGGTTCTCGCGAATCCATTTGATGTCAAGCATGTCAGAAGTCCGGTCGCAGTATGAGTTCTAGAGGCGGCCGCGACGGCGGATCGAAAGGCTGTCAGCTCGCGGCGGTACCGTCTCCAGTCCCACTCAATGGCGCTTTTTCGGCTACCGCTTCAGCGGCTTCCTTTTTCTCGCGCGCCACGCGTTCCTGTTCGCGATTCCGTTCGATCATCCGGGCGGTCCAGATTGAAATCTCGTAAAGAAGGATGGTGGGAAGGGCAAGACCGATCTGGCTGACCGGGTCGGGCGGGGTCAGCACCGCTGCCACGATGAAGGCCAGCACGATCGCCCATTTGCGCTTGTCGATCAGCGCCTGCGACGACAACAGCCCGACACGCACCATAAGCGTGGTGACGACCGGAAGCTGAAACACCAGGCCGAACGAAAAGATCAGCGTCATGATCAGGCTGAGATATTCCGAAACCTTCGGCAGAAGCGAAATCTGCACATGGTCGTCCGTGCCGGCCTGCTGCATGGCCAGGAAGAACCACATCACCATCGGGGTGAAGAAGAAGTAGACCAGCGATGCGCCCATCAGGAACAGGATGGGCGACGCGATCAGGAACGGCAAAAACGCACTGCGTTCGTTCTTGTAGAGGCCGGGAGCGACGAATTTGTAGATCTGGGCGGCAATAAGCGGAAAGGCGATGACCAGGCCGCCGAACATGGCCAACTTGATCTGCGTGAAGAAGAATTCCTGCGGCGCCGTATAGATCAGCTCGACCTTGTGCGGGTCGAGGCCGGCCCATGCGGTCGCCCATTTGAACGGGATGACCAGCAGGTTGAACAACTGCTTGGCGAAGAAGAAACAGCCGAGGAAGGCTACGAAAAACCCACCGATCGCCCAGATAAGGCGCGTGCGCAGTTCGATCAGATGCTCGATCAGCGGGGCCGATGACTTTTCGATTTCGTCTTCCGGTTCACTCACTTGGCAGTTCCCGCTGGTTTTTTCTTGGTCGTTGCCGGCTTGGCCGGACTTTTTGCCGTAGCCTTGGCGGGCTTGGCTGCGGCTGGTTTGGCTGCCGGCTGTTCAGCAGCAACCTTGCTTGCGGCTTTCGGCGCAGCAGCTTTGGCAGCGGGCTTGGCTGCCACCGGTGCTTTCACAGCCGCTTTCGGTGCTGCGGCAGCCTTGGCAGGCTTGGAGGCTGGCGCTGACTTGGCAGGCTTGGCGACAGGCGCGGGCTCCTGCGTTGTCGCTGGAAATACCGGCGCCGCAGTTGGCATCGCTTCAGGACCGGCAACGCCGGGCATGGTGGTCGCACCATTCTTCAACGGCTCGGCCGCATGCACCGCATCGGAAGCAGGTTCCGCCGCCGTGGAGGGCTTCGGCTTCATCGCCGCGTCGAGACCAGCACGCACATCCGACGCCGCCTTTTCGAACGGATTGAGCTGCTTCTTGATCTCGGCGGTCGGGTTCAGGCTGCGCAACTCATCGACGGACTTCTTGACGTCGTCGAGCTCGGCTTCTTTCAAAGCCTCGTTGAATTGCTTTTGGAAATCGCCCGCCATGGTGCGCAGTTTCGCCGTCGTTTTGCCGAACGTGCGCAGCATGCGCGGCAAATCCTTCGGCCCGACGACCACGATCATAACGACCGCGATCACCAGCATTTCGGTCCAGCCGATATCAAACATGACTATCCAACCTGACTAGCTGGGAAACGGTTCAGCTCTTGCTGGCCTTTTCCTTGGCTGCCTGGATGGTCTCGTCGGAGCGATGCTCCACGGTCCGGCCATCGACGGTCTTGACGCCTTCATCAGCGTCCTCGTCAGACATGCCTTTCTTGAAGCTCTTGATGCCCTTAGCCATGTCGCCCATCAGTTCCGGGATCTTGCCACGGCCAAACAGCAGCAGAACCACAACCAGCACGATGAGCCAGTGCCATATCGAAAACGAACCCATTGTAACTCTCTCTCGAACGATTTCCTGAGATTGATCTATGCGCTTTCGCGCTGCGTTTCAAACATAAGTACGTCAGACTTTCGCAAGGAAAGCCAGATGTCACGTGCTTTGGCAGACAAAGCGCCGCAGCGTATGCGGGCACGCACAGGCTTTTCAGCACCTGAGACGGCGAATTCCAGCAATTCCACAACGCCGAGGAAGCGGCGTGACAGGATTCTTGCCTCGATTTCACCTTCCGTTTCGCTGACGTCGAAGCCTGTCAGCCGCACCGCCACCGTCGCTTTCGCGCCTTCGGAGAGGTCCGGCGACGGAATCTTGCCCACCGGCGTGTCCACCGCACCATTCGCAACCCGGCCAGCGAAGACGTTAAGCTCGGAAAAGAATCCGGCTGCAAAGAGATTCGCAGGGCGGAGATAAAGCTCCTCGGCACGGCCGGATTGGACAAGGCGGCCGTCCCTGAGAAGCGCGATCCGGTCTGCCATGCGCATCGCTTCCTCGGCGTCATGCGTCACGACAATCGCGGTCGCACGGCTTTCGCGCAGGATCGCCAACGTTTCGGCGCGCACATTGTCCTTGAGGCGCGAATCGAGCCCGGAAAACGGCTCGTCCATCAAAAGCACCGCCGGACGTGGCGCCAAGGCGCGCGCCAGCGCCACACGCTGCTGTTCGCCACCGGACAGCACATGCGGATAAGAACCTGCGTAATGTTCCAGCCCGACGCGTGACAGCGCGATCAAAGCCTCGCGCCGCGCCTCTTCGCCCGAAAGCGCGGTCAGTCCAAAGCGGACATTGTCCAGGATGGTCAGATGCGGAAACAGCGCGAAATCCTGGAAGACAAGGCCGATCGAGCGTTTTTCCGGCGGCAGGAAGATCGACGGCCCCGCGATCTCGCGATCGTTGAGCAGAACGCGCCCGGTCGACTGGCTTTCGATCCCGGCCGCAATGCGAAGCAGCGTCGTCTTGCCAGAGCCGGAGGGTCCAAGCAGGCACAGAACCTCGCCCGGCTCAGCGGCGAGCGAAACGTCGCGCAGCGTCTCGGCTTCCGGCCCAAATGAATGGCAGATATTTTCGAAAGCAAGGCGCGCGGCAAAAGTGACACCCGCGGTCACCCGGCTTGCGGTCTGCGCTTCCCCATTCTTCACTTAAAACACAACCCTTGACCCAACCCGGCCCTGGTCAATCATCTGTAACCTTGGGTGTCAACAGCCCGAGCTCTTCAAGGTCGATATCGGTCAGCGGATCTTCGTCTTCGGTCAGCAGATCAAGATCGGATGGCGGAAGCGGGACAGAGAAATTCGACGGCATCCGGGCCGACAACAGCCCTGCTCCCTTCAGCTCTTCCATACCCGGCAGATCGCGGATTTCTTCGAGTGCGAAATGGTCGAGGAATTTTTCGGTGGTGCCATAGGTAACAGGCCGGCCGGGCGTGCGGCGACGACCGCGCATCCGCACCCACTCCGTTTCCATCAGCGTGTCGAGCGTGCCTTTCGAGGTTTCAACACCGCGGATGTCCTCGATCTCGGCCCGCGTCACCGGTTGATGATAGGCGATAATGGCCAGCACCTCGAGAGCGGCGCGCGACAGCTTCTTCTGCTGTATGGCGTCGCGGTTCATCAGGAAGGCCAGATCGCCGGCTGTCCGGAAAGCCCAGGCGTCGCCGACACGAACGAGGTTCACGCCGCGCCGCGCATAGATTTTCTGCAGTTCGGCCATTGCAGCACGAACGTCGACACCTTCAGGCAGACGTGCCGTAAGCTGCTTTTCGGTCACCGGCTCGGAGCTGGCGAAGACGATGGCCTCGGCCATGCGCGCAGCCTCCGCCAGAATCAGGCGCTCTGCCGGATTGCGTTCGGCCTCGGCCTCTTCATCAACCGTGAACGGGATCACCGTGGCATTTGCGCTGTCACTCATGGCGCACCTTCGATTGCTTTCTCGGCCGGCGCGCGGCTGCGCAGATAGAGCGGCGCGAAGGCATCCTGCTGCCGCATCTCTATATGCCCCTCGCGCACCAATTCCAGCGTGGCGGCAAAAGAGCTGGCGATGGCCGTAGCACGCTCCTCGGGAGTGGTCATGTATACGAGCAGGAACTGATCGAGCGCCGTCCAGTCCTTGAACGACCCGACCAGGCGGGTGAGGATGTCGCGCGCTTCCTTCAGCGACCAGACGCCACGCTTGGCGATCCGTACATTGGTAATCGCCTGCCGTTGCCGCTGGATGGCGTAGGCGGTCAACAGATCGTAGAGCGAGGCCGAATATTCGTTTTTCTTGTCAACGATGACCATTTCCGGCATGCCGCGCGCGAAAACGTCACGGCCAAGCCGGTTGCGATTGACGAGCCGCGAGGCCGCGTCCCGCATGGCTTCAAGCCGCTTGAGGCGAAATTGCAGGACAGCGGCAAGTTCCTCGCCGCTCTCGCCTTCGTCGCCGGGCTGCTTGGGAATGAGCAGCTTGGATTTCAGGAAAGCGAGCCAAGCCGCCATGACGAGATAGTCGGCGGCGAGTTCCAGCCGGATGGCCCGGGCGCTGTCGATGAATTTCAGATATTGCTCGGCCAGCGCCAGGATCGAGATGCGGGAGAGGTCGACCTTCTGGTTGCGCGCCAGATGCAAGAGGAGATCAAGCGGGCCTTCGAAGCCGGCAACGTCGACCTGCATCGCTGGTTCGCTGACGCCGCGTGAATCGTCGTTTTCCGCCCAGAGACGGTCCATCGGCGTGGCCTTCCCGGCCCGGCTCTCCAATGTCTCCGCCAATTCGGTGCCTTCTCTCCTTAAAATCGGCGGCGTCTATGCCACCGCTTCGAAATAGTTCGCAAACTCGGCCCGTATCTGCGCCTCGTCGGCTGCATCGCGCTCACGAATGTAGCTTAGCGCACGATCGGCGCGTTGCAGCGACTTTCCTGCAAGCGCCGTGGTGCGTGAAGCTATGCCCGTCATTTCTTCCATCACCCCATTGCAGTGAAGGACCAGATCGCATCCAGCCGCAAGGATCGAAGCGGCTTTGGACGGGAAATCCCCAGAAAGTGCCTTCATCGACGTATCGTCACTGACCAGCAGGCCGTCAAAACCGATCTCACCGCGCACGATCTCCCGGATTACCTTCGCGGAAGTGGTCGCGGGGCCATCAGGATCGATCGCCGAATAGACAACATGGGCGGTCATTGCGATCGGCAGATGACTTAGCGCCTTGAACGGGGCGAAATCATGGGCCCGCAATTCCTCGATCGGCGTATCGACGGTCGGCAGTTCGAAATGCGTATCCGAGAATGCCCGACCGTGCCCGGGAATGTGTTTCATCACCGGCAGAACGCCGCCGGAAAGCAGTCCTTCGGCCGCAGCCTTGCCCAATGCCATCACGCTTTGCGGCTCCTTGCCATAAGCGCGGGTACCGATGACATCGCTTGCACCCTCAATCGGTACATCCAGAACCGGCAGGCAGTCGGCCGTTATGCCGAGACGCAGGAGATCGAAGGCATGCAGCCGTGCCAGAAGCCAAGCCGCGCGCAGGCCTGCCTTGCGATCGCTCCTGTAGAGTGCGCCAAGGGCTGCACCGGCCGGATAATTGGGCGCGATCGGCGGGCGCAGACGTTGAACCCGGCCGCCTTCCTGATCGATGAAGACCGGCGCTTCCGGCCGACCAACGCTGTCACGCATGGAAGCGACCAGATCGCGAATCTGCTCCGGGTCGCCGATGTTGCGGGCAAACAGGATGAACCCCCAGGGGCGTTCATCGCCGTAAAAGCGAATTTCATCAGAAGTGAGCGTTTTCCCGGCACAGCCAAGGATCATGGATTTTGATTCGGTCATGGCCCTCAGATTAGAGCAACATGGGCTTCGAGGGAATCCATTCGAAATCGGCTATCGGCCCTGCGCAAAGCAAAACCGGCGCGAACATGTCGCGCCGGTTTTCATTCTCTTCGAATTTTGCCAGTTGCCTACTTCGAGACGAAGCAGTTGCCGCCAGCAGCCTTGTAGCTTTCGCAAAGCGAGATCGCTTCGTTACGGCTCGGTGCAGGCACGCGAACGCGCCAGAACGTACCCTTGCCGGCAATCTCGGCCTTGACGATGTTCGCCTGGTGGCCGTTGAGCACGCTGCCGTAGCGGCGCTGCAGGTCCTGATAGGACGACTGGGCGGCCGCTTCACTCGGCTGAGAGGCGATCTGCATGGACCATGCACCAGCCGCAGCAGCGCTTGCAGGAGCAAGGGCAGCAACCTGGTCGGCCTTCACTTCGCCAACAACATCGACCGGCTGGTCTGAAGGACGCGTCGGCGCGATCGCCACCGATTTCGGCGTGGTCGAGTTCTGCGGCTTGGCTGCAGCCTTCGGAGCGGCATTGGCTTCGGCCGGTACAGGCTCATTGAGCGACGCGGCAGGCTTGGTGGCAGGCACCGAAGCCGTGGTGGTTGCACCGACCGGATCGGTGACGCTCTCAGACGCCGTCGTTGCCGGATCGATCGCCGGCGCGGCAGGCGCCGGGTCCTCGCGTGGGACAAGCGTGCCGTCCGACTTCACGACCATCGTGCGCACCTTGCGTGGCGTGACTGCGGCCACTTCGGGGTTCTGGTCGCCACCGTTTTCCTGCATGATCTGCTGGATGCGATCCTCGGACTTGGCCATGGGAGCGGCGGCGTCGCCGTCGGTCTCGGATGCCATGTCCGTCTCGTCCAGCGCCGGCTCCGGATCCTGGGCGGCCATATCCATCGGCTCTTCAGCCGTCGTCACCAGCTTTTCCTGCGTCGGCGTAGCGCTGGAAGGCGTTCGCGAAACGGTGTCGTAGACCTTGTTGTCCTGGTTGGGCACAACCGTGCCGCCCGGATTTTCCGGCCTGATCTTTATCGGGCCGTCATCGGCCTTGACGAGCGCCGGCGCACCCGACCCGACATTGCTGCCCGACAGCGCATAGGCACCGATGGCGCCGATGACCGCGATTCCGCCGACAACGGCAGCGATGAGCATTCCACGCCGCTGCGGACGTTCTCTCTCACCAGCCGCGCCATAGGCAGCTGCCGACATCTCTTCATCAGCGTCAGGGTCATAATCGAAATCATCGAGATTGGGCTGCTGATACTGCCCCCGTCCCTGCGAACCCGAAAGCGCGCCAGTGTCGAAGGCAGGCTGGGTAGCAGCAGGCGCATAGGCGGTATGAGCAGCGGTTGCGCCAAGCGCGCCAGCTACGGCGGCCCCGGCAACGGCTGCAGTCTGATAGGGATGCCCCTGCGTCAGCGCATCCTCGTCGATCTGGAACTCACGCTCGAAATCGGCGGCGAAGTCGTCGGCATCGCCTGCAGCCTGCTGCGGCTGTGCTGGTTCCGGCGAATTCATGTCGTTGAGAAGGCTTGCGAACTCCGCGTCGATGTCGTCGTAAGCGGGGGCTGCCGGAACGTCTTCTTCGAAAGCCAGCTCCGGAATGTCGAGGTCTTCTGCGAGCGCAACCGCCTGCTCCGGCACGTCGATCGTTTCGATGTCCGGGATATCGTTGTAGCCGGCGGCGGGTGCTGCGAAGTCTTCGTCAGCCGCTTCCTCATAGTGCGCGACAACCGGCTGCGGTTCAGGCTCATGCCTGTTCCAGGAGCTTACCGGTCCGGTCGGCGTGAACTGAGCCGTCAGCGCGGCCAGATCGGCATAAGGATCATTAGGCTGGCTGGAAGCCGCGACTGCCGGCTCCTCGACCGGCGCATGCTCATCCTCGTCCAAAGCAAGGTCTACATCTTCAATCGAATTGGCGAATGCGGCGTCGAAGGCTTCATCGTCGAATTCGAGATCGATATCCGCTTCGGCTTCCGCGACAGGCTCGGCCTCATAGCCGGCTTCATCGGCGGGAGCCGCGTAGACCGGCTGACCGGTGCGATAATTGCTGAGCGAGTAAGGCGTGGAAACCACCGGCTGCGAAGCTTCGACGGAAGGCGTCTCGGCAAGCACGTCTTCGTCTGCGAGTTCCAGTTCGATTTCGTCGTCTACGTCCTGCGCAGCGACGGCATAGGCAGGCTCGTCGGCAACCGCATATGCTGGCTCTTCGGCAACGGCCTCTACGACCGGAGCCTCTTCGGCATGATGCGCCGGCGCATTGCCGAGAAGCGCATTCAGCTCGTCCTCAAGGCTCGGCCCACCCTCGTCTACGATGGAAACCGGCTCCTCGGGCTGCAAAGCGATCTCGAGTTCCCGATCAAGTTCCGGATCGATAGAACCGTGACCGGACGACTTCAGCGGCACGGCAGTGAAGTCCATGTCCACTTCAGCCAGGGCAGCGTCGAAATCATCGGCGAACGCTTCTTCCGAAGCGGCTGCGGCCACAGGCTGAGCGTATTCTTCCGTCGCCGCGGTCTCGTAAGCAGGTGCGGCTTCGTAGGCTGTCTCAACCTCGTCTTCATAGACAGCATGAGTGCCAGCATCGGCCGGCGACCATTCACCCTCAAGCGGCTGATCGTCTTCGAAAGAAGCGGCTGCCGCCTGGTCGAAAGGATCAACAGCGTCAGGCTGCTCGGCAGCAACTTCCACCGGAGTGAATTCGGCTGCGGGAGCATATTCACCTGCAGCTTCGTATTCACCTTCAGATTCATAATCCACGACGGGCTGCTGATCATCTGCCGGTTCATATTCGGCGGCCGTGACGGCCTGATATTCAGGCGACGCAGCCTCTTCAACGACGACTTCCGCGTGGGACCACTCGCCATCCAGAGACAGTTCGTCTTCCAACTCAGCGGCGACGGCATCGTCGAAGTTGCCTGCCTCTGGGGCGAGAGCCTCCAGCGGGGCAGCTTCGAAAGCGACCGTCGGCTCATATTCCGGCTGGACGGCAAAAGCAGGTTCGGCCTCCGAAGGCTGAGGCTCCAGAGCTTCGAACTCAGCAACCTCCAGTTCTCCAGACGAAACCTCGGGCTCGTAGGCCGCCGGGTCATCGGGCTGATAGGCCGTTTCCGTGCGATAGGCCGGCTGGAAAGCGTGCACATTGTCGTGCACGGAATCTTCCTGGGCGAACTCGCCCATCAGTTCCTTTTCCAGATCGATGCCGAAATCGTCCGCCTCGACACCTGCGACCGAAGAAGGCGCTGCCGCCGGTTCCTGCTGAACAGGTTGGCGCGGGTCAAATCCCATGATCCGGGTCAGTTCGGCGAACGGATCATCGTTCGACAACTGGTCCCGATCGGCGATTTTAAGCTGGGTTCTGTCTACCATACTCTTTCCCGATACTCGCACTATTCGGACGCAATGGGCGTCACGTAAGGTTGGGCCTTACCAGCGCAATGTGGGCAAATGGTGACAGGTTTTACCGCAAAACCTAGCGCATTTCGACGGGCGCATCAGCCCCGATCAACGCCAGGCCGGACGTCAAAACGTCCGCGACAGCCTGCACCAGCCCAAGTCTGGCATACGTCAATTGTCGGTCGTTAACCTTAACAAAACGTAAGTCCTGATTTTCCGTGCCTCGGTTCCAGTGTCCGTGGAAGCTGGAAGCCAGATCATACAAGTAAAATGCCAGTCTATGCGGCTCATGCGCAAGTGCTGCCGATTCGACGAGCCGGGGATATTCGGCGAGCTTTCTGATCAATCCGATCTCGCTCTCATCAGTCAGCCTTGCAGCCGATTCGGCAAGCGAAGCCCGGTCGAAAGCGCCCTCGCCCAACTGCTCCTTTGCCTGCCGGAACACGGAATGACAGCGCGCGGAAGCATATTGCACGTAGAAGACCGGATTGTCCTTGGACTGCTCAGTCACCTTGGCGAAGTCGAAGTCGAGCGGCGCATCGCTCTTGCGATAGAGCATCATGAACCGGATCGGGTCGCGCCCAACCTCCTCCACCACTTCCCGCAGGGTGATGAAGTCGCCCGAGCGCTTCGACATGCGCACCGGCTCGCCATCGCGGTAGAGCTTAACCAGCTGGCACAGAAGCGCGGTCAGCTTCAGCGAACCACCTGACAAAGCCTTGGCCAGCGCCTCCAGCCGCTTGACGTAGCCGCCGTGGTCAGCGCCGAGGATGAAGATCGTCTCATTGAAGCCGCGATCCAGCTTGTCCTTGAGGTAGGCAACATCGGCGGCAAAATAGGTGAACGCGCCGTCCGACTTGACCAGCGGCCGGTCGATATCGTCACCAACGTCGGTGGAACGGAACAAGGTCTGCTCGCGGTCTTCCCAGTCCTCAGGCTTCTGCCCCTTGGGCGGCGGCAGCTTGCCCTTGTAGACGTGGCCCTTGAGCTTCAGGTCGGTGATGGCGGAGCGTATGGCGGCGGCGTTGTTGGCGTGCAGCGTGCGCTCGGAGAAAAACACCTCGTGATGCACGTTCAGCAGGGCCAGATCCTCGCGGATCATCACCATCATGGCGTCGATCGTGCGGTCCTTGATGAGTGCGAGTGCCTCGTCCTCAGGCTTCTGCAGCAGGTCGCGGCCGAATTCCTTGGCCAGAGCCTGCCCCACCGGCACCAGATAGTCGCCCGGATAAAGGCCGGCCGGGATTTCCCCGACCTCGTCGCCCAAAGCCTCGCGGTAGCGCAGCATGGCCGAGCGCGCGAGCACATCGATCTGCGCGCCTGCGTCGTTGATGTAGTATTCCTTGGTCACATCATAACCGGCAAAGCCGAGCAGATTGGCCAGGGCATCGCCCACCACCGCGCCGCGGCAATGGCCGACATGCATCGGGCCGGTCGGGTTGGCCGATACATACTCGACATTGACCTTGATGCCCTTGCCGACCGTCGAGCGGCCATAATCGGCGCCGACACCCAGCAGGCTGGTCAGATGCGCCTGCCAGAAACCATCCGTCAGCCGCAGGTTGACGAAGCCAGGGCCGGCAACGTCAACAGCTGCAATATCCTTGTCCTGACGCAACGCCTCAGCGAGCTTTTCGGCCAGCGCGCGCGGGTTCTGCCCGGTCGGCTTGGCCAGTACCATCGCGGCATTGGTCGCCAGATCGCCATGCGTGGCATCGCGCGGCGGCTCTACGGCAATACGCGAGAGATCGGCTGGCTGGCCGTCTTTGTCTTTAAGATCAAGCGCTTCAACGATCTTTATGATCCGCTCGTTGAAATCGGCGAAGATATTCATGGATGGCTACTCTGGAAAATCGGCACTTTATGCCGGCTCAATGCCGGAAAACCGGTTCCGCCTAGCCCAAATCGGGCGTGCGGTCAAACAGCCGTCGGTGTTCCTTGATCGCATAAGTGTCCGTCATACCGGCCAGGAAATCGGCGACATGGCGCGCTTTTATGCGCTCGGCAGCACGATCGAGCCCCTCGCGCCAGCCGTCCGGCATCTCGCGTGGATCGGCAAAATAAGCGTCGAACAGCTCGCGCACGATCTGGTCGGCGCCCTCGCGCACCAGCATCACGTCCTTGTGGCGATAGATATTCTTGTAGAGAAACGCCTTCAGTTCCTTTTCCGCCGGTGCCATTTCGTCAGAGAACGTAGCAATGGCTGACTTGGCGGCATGAACGTCTTTGACACTTTGCGGCTTCAGCTCAGCCAGCCGCGCCGAGGCGGTCTTGATCACGTCCTCGACCATGATGGTTATCTGCCGCCGCATGAGTTCGTGCCCGGTGCGCGCCGGGTCGAGCGCCGGATAGCGTTCTCGCACCCCTTTCAGGATCGAGGCCGGCAGAGGCACCTCCTCCAGCATGTCGAGCGTCAGCAGCCCTGCCCGCAGGCCATCGTCGATGTCATGTGTGTTGTAGGCGATGTCGTCGGCAATCGCGGCGCATTGCGCCTCCAGGCTGGCGAACTTGTCCAGTTCGAGATCGTGGAGTTCCGAATAGTCGAGAATCGCCTGTGGCACCGCGCCTTTCAGGCCATGGCCCTTGGCGTCGGTCAGCGGGCCATTGTGCTTGACCAGCCCTTCCAACGTTTCCCATGTCAGGTTCAGCCCGTCGAACTCGGCGTAGCGCCTTTCCAGCCGCGTGACCACGCGCAGCGACTGGGCGTTGTGGTCAAAGCCACCCCAGGCCGCCATCTTCTCGTTCAGCGCGTCCTCGCCGGTGTGGCCGAAGGGCGTGTGGCCGAAATCATGGACCAGTGCCACCGCCTCGGCCAGATCCTCGTCGCAGCGCAAGGCGCGCGCCAGGGCCCGTGCTATCTGGGCCACCTCGATCGTGTGCGTGAGCCGCGTGCGATAGTGATCGCCTTCATGGGCGATGAACACCTGCGTCTTGTGCTTGAGACGCCGAAACGCCGTTGAATGGATTATCCTGTCGCGGTCGCGCTGGAACGGCGTGCGCGTCGGGCTCTCGACTTCATCGACAAATCGCCCGCGCGAAAGCGCCGGATCGCAGGCATAGGCAGCGCGCGGCCGATAGCCGAAACCGATGTCGCCTAGCTCGTTCGCCATTTTTGACTTGCCGCTGCTGGTTGACTTGCCCCTTCGCGCTTCATACCTATGGTAACAAGGCGAATGCAAGGTGACGCCAATGGGCGCAGATGCCAAGACTGCCATGAAGGGTGTAGACGTTTCCGAGGCCGCTGCGAAGCGGATTGCGAAGATCGTCGCCGGTGAACCGGGAAAGATCGCGCTACGCGTTTCCGTCGAAGGCGGTGGCTGCTCGGGTTTCTCCTACAAATTCGATCTGGTCGACGCGAAGAACGACGACGACATCGCCATCGAGAGAGACGGCGCGACGGTGCTGATCGACGACCTGTCTCTGGTCTATATGGGCGGGTCGGTGATCGACTTCGTCGACGACCTGATGGGCCAATCGTTCCAGATCAGGAACCCAAACGCCGTGGCGTCCTGCGGCTGCGGCACCAGTTTTTCCATTTAATCTGAACCAATGCCAGAATTGAAAAGGCTGCCAACTGGCAGCCTTTTCTTTTGATGACTATGCTTCCGCCGCCATTGCCGCCTCGCGGGCGTCAGCCTCGTTGCCCTTCACGCCGTTGAAGAAGGCGTTCAGCACAACGGCCGAGACCGAAGCCAGCAATATGCCGGATTCGACCAGCGGATGGATGTCGTGCGGCAGCCACATCTTGAAGTCCGGCGCGACCAGCGGGATCATCCCAAGACCTACCGAGACCGCGACTATGAACAGGTTGTTGCGCGTCGTCTTGAAATCCACTGCCGCCAGGATGCGGATGCCGGTCGCAGCCACCATCCCGAACATGACGAGTCCTGCCCCGCCGAGCACGAAGGTCGGGAGTGCTTCCACCAGCGCGCCCATCTTCGGCACGAGACCGAGCACCATCAGGATGATGCCGCCGGCCACGCAGACGAAACGGCTTTTCACGCCGGTAACGCCGACCAGCCCGACATTCTGCGAGAAGCTGGTATAGGGGAAGGTGTTGAACAGGCCGCCGATGACAGTGCCGAGCCCGTCGGTGCGCAGTCCGGCCGAAAGCATCGGCTGGCTGATCTTGCGGCCCGTCATCTCGCCCAGCGCCAGGAACATGCCGGTCGATTCGATCATCACGACGATCATCACCAGTGTCATGGTGAGGATGAGGATCGGATCGAAGATCGGCATGCCGAAGCGCAAAGGCGTCACCAGTTCAAACCAGCCGGCGGAAGCGACCTTCTCGAAATGCATCATGCCGAGTGCGGCGGTGATGACACCCCCGACGATGATGCCGAGCAGCACCGCGATGTTTGCCAGAAAGCCCCTGCCGAATTTGGCGATCAACAGGATCGAAAATAACACGATCGCCGAGATCACAATGTTGGAGACCGGCGCATAGGCAGCATTCGGAACCGTTGCCGCAAGCGACAGGCCGGCAGGCATCGGAGGCAAGGTCGAGCCGGCAGCCGATGCCGCGTCCGAAATCGACTTCAGCCACGCCGCATGTTCGGGTGAAACCAGTTTCGGCGCTGTCGGCCCGACCGGATTGCCGAAAATCCAGTTGATGCCGATGCGCATCAGCGAAGCACCGATGACGACGATGATCGTGCCCGTCACCACTGGCGGAAAGAACCGCAGCATGCGGCTGACCAGCGGCGCAATCACAATGCCAACGATGCCGGCGCCGATGATCGCGCCGAAAATCATGCGCGCTCCGTCTGTGCCGGGATTGGCGCCTGCCATAGCCACCATCGGACCGACCGAGGCAAAGGTGACGCCCATCATGACCGGCAGCTTGATGCCGAACCACTGCGTCGCGCCGAATGACTGGATGATGGTGACAAGGCCGCAGACGAACAGATCGGCGGAAATCAGAAAGGCCACCTGCTCCGGGTCGAGCTTGAGCGCCCTGCCGATGATCAGTGGGACAGCGATTGCGCCGGCATACATGACCAGCACGTGCTGGATTCCGAGCGCGAACAAACGCGGCGCCGGCAGCACCTCGTCCACAGAATGTGGAACTGAAGACATGGCATTATTCCCCTTGTTTCGTTATCCGGACCTGAGAATGCCGAAGAGGACCGGTTTCCTTCTGATGAAGGATGGTGCAGGATCGTCTGCAATCGGCGCGTGCGCCATCAAGAACTATTTGAAATTCTCGCGTGATTTTCATGAAAATCGTTACCTGGAACATCAACGGCATCAAGGCTCGCATCGGCAACCTGCTGGTGTGGCTGAAGGATAGCGATCCCGACATCGTCTGCCTGCAGGAGATAAAGTCGGTCGACGACCAGTTTCCGCGCTCCGAAATCGAGGCGCTTGGTTATCACGTCGAAACGCATGGCCAGAAAGGCTTCAACGGCGTCGCCATCCTGTCCAAGCTGCGTTTCGATGAGGTCAATCGCGGCCTGCCCGGCGACGATAGCGACGAACAGGCGCGCTTCATCGAAGGCGTGTTCTCGACCGACAAGGGTGTGCTGCGCGTCGTCTCGCTCTATCTGCCCAACGGCAATCCCATCGACACCGAAAAATTCCCCTACAAGCTGTCGTGGATGGCGCGGCTCGAGAAATGGGCTGGGGAACGCCTGCTCCTCGAGGAGCCGTTGCTTCTGTGCGGCGACTACAATGTCATTCCCGAACCGATCGACGCCCGCAATCCCGAGGCATGGCTCGGCGATGCGCTGTTCCAGCCCGAAACCCGTCAGGCCTTCAGGCGGCTCCTCAACCTCGGCTTCACCGAGGCCACTCGCGCCGTGACCGACGCGCCCGATACCTACACATTCTGGGACTACCAGGCCGGCGCCTGGCAGAAGAACAACGGCATCCGCATCGATTTCCTGCTGATGTCGCCCGAAGCCGCCAACCGCTTCTCTTCCGCCTCGATCGAAAAGCATGTCCGGGCATGGGAAAAGCCGTCCGACCATGTGCCGGTGGCAGCCGAATTGGCGCTCCAGCCAGCCTGACCATTCCCTTTGTGGCGTTGGGTTTCGGCAAGTGCTAATATGCGGCGATGCAGTTGCCACGCGCATGCCTGCTTTCAGCCGCGATACTCGCTTCGTCGCTGACTGCGGCTTTGGCTGATTGCCAGTGCCTCGCCAATGGCAAGGTCTATCATCATGGCGAACTGGCCTGCCTGAAACTGCCCAACGGCAATCAGCTGGCGCGCTGCGACATGGTTCTCAACAACTCGGCCTGGAAGAAAGTCTCGGATGGTTGCCCGCAAGCAGAGCTTCTGAACCTGTCCACGCCCGCTGGGTCAATTTCACAGCCGCCGGAGAGTTTTGGCGAGCACCGCGCGCTGCCTCTTACGCAGCCTTCGGCATCTACGGACGCGAACGGCTAGCGCCCGTTACTGCTGCCCGGTATCACCCTTGGTGAGAATATCCTCGGCGAGCGCAATCGCGGTGCGGCGATCCGATTCACCGGAAAGCGCGAACGCCTCTTCCTGCATGCCGCGAATCCACGGCTGATCGGCAGGCGCTGCGCGCTGGAGTGCAGCCGTCATCATCGCAAGCCCGCGCACGACCTTGCCCGACTGGAACAGCAGGTTGCCGAGCGTCGCCTGCGCGCCGGCATGGCCCTTTTCGGCGGCAAGCTGGAACCAGCGCCCGGCCTGACGCACGCTGGCCTTCACGCCGCCCTCGCCCTTCAGGAACATCTTGCCCATTTCGAACTGGGCGTTGGGATTGCGATAGTTGGCGGCGGCGCGCATGAAATATTCCTGCGCCGCAACCTTGTTCGCCTTTATCGGGCTGCCCGGGATGCCCTTCTGCAGATAGTTGCCGAGCGCGACCAGCGCGTCCGAAACATAGCTTTCCTCGGGGCTGCCGGGCTCGACGTCCTGCTCGACGATCTCGCTGAAGAACTTGAACGCCTCGAAATCGTTGCGGTCGACGCCGTCACCCTCGGCATACATGCGCGCAAGCTTCCAGCTGGCGCCGATCTGGCCGTTTTCGGCAGCATAGCGATAGGCCTCGACGGCCTGGTC
Organism: Mesorhizobium sp. DCY119; assembly: GCF_003590645.1. Taxonomy (NCBI): domain Bacteria; kingdom Pseudomonadati; phylum Pseudomonadota; class Alphaproteobacteria; order Hyphomicrobiales; family Phyllobacteriaceae; genus Mesorhizobium; species Mesorhizobium sp. DCY119. The sequence goes on from NZ_CP031834.1 coordinate 3,215,535, forward strand.
CTTGTGGCCGCTCTTGTAGGCCGAGAAGCCGAACTGGAACACTGCCCACGGGCTGGACTGGGCCTTCACCGCGCCGTTGTCATCAAAAACCTTGTCGTCGAACGCCATCGCGCCCCCGGCGGTGCCGAAGGTCGTTGCGGCTACGATGGCCAACAGGATGGTTGTTCTCACGACGTCAGATGTCAGCATAGCAGTGTGTTTCTTTCGCGCCGCCCGGATGGGTCACGGCGCCATAGCGTGCCGAGCCTACCGTTTGCGCATATTTCCAGATCGCGCCGGACTGATAGTCGGTCTCGCGCGGTTTCCATTTCTTCGCCCGGGCGGCCAATTCCTCATCGGAGAGCGCCACATCGAGACTGCCGTTCACGGCGTCGATGGTGATGATGTCGCCATCGACGAGAAGGCCGATTGGGCCTCCGATTGCAGCCTCCGGACCGACATGGCCGATGCAGAAGCCGCGCGTCGCGCCCGAAAAGCGCCCGTCGGTAATCAGGGCAACCTTGCCGCCCATGCCTTGTCCATAAAGCGCGGCTGTCGTCGACAGCATCTCGCGCATGCCGGGCCCGCCTTTCGGGCCTTCATAGCGGATGACGAGAACCTCGCCTTCCTTGTAGCTGCGATGGGTCACCGCCTCGAAGCATTCTTCTTCCGAGTCGAAGCACCGCGCCGGACCGGAGAATTTCAGCTCCGACATGCCCGCCACCTTCACGATCGCACCTTCAGGCGCCAAATTGCCCTTCAGGCCGACAACGCCGCCAGTCACCGTGATCGGCTTGTTGGCCGGATGAACCACGTCCTGACTGTCGTTCCAGGCAACATGTTCCATATTTTCGGCCAAAGTGCGGCCAGTCACGGTCATGCAATCGCCATGCAGATAGCCGTGGTCGAGAAGCGTCTTCATAAGCAGAGGAATGCCGCCAGCCTCGAACATGTCCTTGGCGACATATTTTCCGCCGGGCTTCAGATCGGCGATGTAGGGCGTCTTCTTGAAGATCTCGGCGACATCGAACAGGTCGAACTCGATGCCGGCCTCATGGGCGATCGCCGGCAGATGCAGCGCGCCGTTGGTCGAGCCGCCGGTGGCCGAAACCACGGCTGCCGCATTTTCCAGCGCCTTGCGCGTGACGATGTCGCGCGGGCGAATGTTCCTGGCGATCAGTTCCATGACCTTTTCGCCCGAGGCGAAGTTGAAACGGTCGCGCATTTCGTAAGGCGCCGGCGCACCGCAGGAGTATGGCAGCGCAAGGCCGATCGCCTCGGCCACCGTCGCCATGGTGTTGGCGGTGAATTGCGCTCCGCAGGAGCCGGCCGACGGACATGCCGCCTGCTCGACCTCCAGCAGATCGTCATCCGAGATCGCGCCGACCGAATGCTGGCCGACCGCCTCGAAAACGTCCTGAACGGTGATCTGGCGGCCGCGATAGCTGCCGGGAAGGATCGAGCCGCCATAGATGAAGACCGAGGGCACGTTGAGCCGCACCATCGCCATCATCATGCCCGGCAGCGACTTGTCGCAGCCGGCAAGGCCGACGAGCGCGTCATAGCAATGGCCGCGCATGGTGAGTTCGACGCTGTCGGCAATGACATCTCGCGAAACGAGCGAGGCCTTCATGCCTTGATGGCCCATGGCGATGCCGTCGGTGACGGTGATGGTGCAGAATTCGCGCGGCGTGCCGTTGGCAGCCGCGACGCCCTTCTTGACCACCTGCGCCTGGCGCATCAACGAAATATTGCAGGGGGCAGCCTCGTTCCAGCAGCTTGCGACGCCGACCAGAGGCTGGGCAATCTCCTTCTGCGAAAGGCCCATCGCATAGAGATATGACCGATGCGGCGCGCGCGCCGGCCCTTCGGTCACATAGCGACTTGGCAGTTTCGCTTTCGAGGTTACCTTTGCGTCCATTCCTGTCCTTGCCGCCCCAGCGCGGTTTCTCCGCACAGCTTCTAATATGCTGCCCGAAGACACCTCTGAGGTGCTCCGGGTTTATGGCGGGAACTAGGCGAATTGTGCCCGGCCCGTTGTAGCCCAATGCTTCACCGGAGAGTGTTGCAGAAACATCACAAACGGTATGACGTCGTTAACCATGCCGCGGCCCCCACCAGCATCAAAAAGCCGGCAGAGCTTGCGCTTGCCGGCTTAAGAATTTTCCTCATCCAAAACAAAAAAGCCGGGCATGCGCCCGGCTCTTTCGATCATTGTTTCCAATGAGTTACCATTTGACTTTCAACGAGGCCGAGATGGCACTGACAAGATCGTTGTCGAAGTCGTAGGTGACCTCTTCGCCATAGTTGATGCCGTTTGAGGTCACAGGGCCGGCAGAACCGCTGGTTAGAATGCCCAGGGCACCGGCAAGGCGCAGTTCGACGTTCTGGGTCGGCGTGTAGGCGACGCCACCGCCGAAGGTCCAGGTGTCAGTCTGGGCACTGAGGCCGGTCGTGGTTCCACGATCCCAGGTGATGCTACCCGCTGCACTCCACTGATCGTTGAACTTGTGGCCGATGCCGCCGGAAACCGTCCAGCCATCGCGATAGAGCAAATCAAGCGAGGTCGCGACAAACGGGCTGCCTGGGAAGCAAAGCGAAGCACTGACGCCAACAGGGCAGAGATCAACTGTCTGCAAGCGGCTCCAGTTGACCCATTTCACAGAGCCGAAAGCGAGCCAATCCGGTGCGATGCCCGACTGAACTTTGAATTCAACCGATTCCGGCATCGTTGCTGAGCCGTATATATCCGTCACACGACCAAGAAGCGGGTTGGTCGGGCTGATAAAGCCGGGAATCTGCGTCAAATCCAGCGTTCCCGAAAGACCGTCCAGCTTCACTGCCGAGTTGTAGACCAGGCTTGCGCGGAAGGCGATTTCCTGAATTTCGTAAGCCGCACCGATGCGCCAGCCAACACCGCTATCCTCGAGATCGAGACGGCCGACGCCATTGCCGAAAGCCGTGGTACCGGTAATCGTTGGAACGGGAGCAACCAAACGTTCCTTGAAACCGCTGACTTCCTGATAGAAGACACCGCCAAGCACGCGGAATTGGCCCTTACCGGCATCCATTTTGTAAGAGCAGGTCGCAGCGTAGTTGTCGCTGTCAATCTTCGTCTCGATGTTGTCGTTCGCGCCCATCCAGTTGGCCCCCGGATTGGAATGCGCACCCCAGGGCTGCGAATAGTCGGCCATACAGTCGATGGACTCGCCGATGCCAGCCTTGAAGCCGATACGCGGCACCCAGTAATCCTCGGTTTCGCTGACGTCGTTCGTCGCGCCACCGCCGATACCATTGGATCCGATGCCGTTAGCCGGGTTGATATCGCGCACATTGTTGAGCTTACGATCGGGCATGACATACGTGCCGGAAACTTCGCCGGTGAACCGCGAAGTATCGAAAAGAAGATCGATGTTGTAGCCCCCGCGCTCGAGGCCACCAGCGCTCGCCGATCCTACGATCGCGAGCATCAAAGAGCCGGCTCCGAGGACCGATTTCAGTAGCGCTTTTTTCATCAGGTATTCCTCCCCAAGAAGTACGTGAAACAAGCTAGAACTATTTCCCTCAGCAGGCGCAACCACGTTTTTACACGTGAACCTTTCGAGGGAGGTTAAGGCTTACGTAAAAGGAAGGTGACCATCCACAAAAAGGCTTAAAACAGCCTCGTTTTGTGGGAATTTTTTCACAAAATGGGGTCGAAACCGGCTAAAAACGCTCGAAATCGAGGCTTTTCGGCCCCATATTGCCAAATTGTAACATTATGGCAACAAGAGGGCAAAAAGTGGCAAAGATGTGAAAACATGACGCTGCGTTATGCCCCATTTCGGGGCAGATGCCGCCTCAGGCGGCATCCAGGAATCAGCCTCCGAAGTGCCCTTACCCTGCGTCACGAACGCGCGCCAAAGCGACGTTCAGCTTCTCCTGCGCCTCCTGAAATTCGACAAGCTTTTCGCGCTCGGCCGCCACCACTTCGGCAGCCGCGTTGGCGACGAATTTCTCGTTGGCGAGCTTCTTGTGGATGCGCGCGACCTCCTCGGTCACCTTGGCCAGTTCCTTCTGCAGGCGGGCGGCTTCGGCTTCGAGATTGATCAGGCTGCCGAGCGGCAGGCAGGCGGTGGCCTCGCCGATGACGATCTGCGCCGAACCCTTGGGCGCTGCCTCCTCATGGCTCACCGCACCGACGCGCGCCAGCCGCTTGATCGCCGAATCGTGACGCTCCAGCCTCGCCTTCGTCGTGTCATTGGCCCCGACGATCACCAGCGGTGCGATCGCCGCCGGCGGCACGTTCATTTCCGACCGCACCGAGCGGATGCCCGAGACGAGATCGACCAGCCAGTTGGTCTCGGCTGCAGCTTCGGCGTCCTCGAATTCCGGCGACGGCCATGCAGCCAGGCACAGAAGCGTCGGCCGCTCCTGCCCTTCGCCCGCCGTATGCGCCCACAGTTCCTCCGTCATGAACGGCATGAAGGGGTGCAGCAGCTTGTAGATCTCGTCGAGTACGAAGGCAGCGACCGCGCGGCTCTCGACCTTGGCGGCCTCGTCCTCGCCCATGAAGACGGGCTTCAGCAGTTCCAGATACCAGTCGCAGAACAGGTTCCAGACGAACTTGTAGGCCGCTCCGGCCGCCTCGTTGAAGCGATAGGAGGCGATGCCGTCGGTGACCTCGCGGGTGGCGCGGGAAAGCTCGGTGAGTATCCAGCGGTTGACGGTGAGCTTGGCATCCTGAAGCCAGAATTCGTCGTTGCGGGCAACGCCGTTCATTTCGGCGAAGCGCGTGGCGTTCCACAGCTTGGTGCCAAAATTGCGGTAGCCGGCGATGCGGGCCGGGTCGAGCTTCACATCCCTGCCCTGCGCCGCCATGATCGACAGCGTGAAACGCAGCGCATCGGCGCCGTATTCGTCGATCAGTTCGAGCGGGTCGATGACGTTGCCCTTCGACTTCGACATCTTGGCACCGTTCTTGTCACGCACCAGCGCGTGGACATAGACGGTGTGGAACGGCTCCTCTTCCATGAAATGGAGGCCCATCATCATCATGCGGGCGACCCAGAAGAAGATGATGTCGAAGCCGGTGACCAGAACGTCGGTCTGGTAATAGGTCTTCAGCTCCGGCGTCTCATCCGGCCAGCCGAGCGTGGAGAACGGCCACAGGGCCGACGAGAACCAGGTGTCGAGCACGTCCTCGTCGCGGGTCAGGATTTCGCCCGGCTTGAAGTTTTCAAGCTTGTCCTCGACCCAGCCCTTCCAGGGGCCTTCCAGCGCCAGGTAATATTCGATCGCAGCGCCCAGCGCTTCCTCTTCGGTCTTCTCGACGAAGACGCGGCCATCAGGGCCGTACCAGGCCGGGATCTGATGACCCCACCAGAGCTGGCGCGAAATGCACCAGGGCTGGATGTTCTCCATCCAGTCGAAATAGGTCTTTTCCCAGTTCTTCGGCACGAAATTGGTGCGGCCTTCGCGCACCGAGGCGATCGCCGGCTTGGCCATTTCGGCCGCGTTGACGTACCACTGGTCCGTCAGGAACGGCTCGATCGGCACACCGCCGCGGTCGCCATGCGGCACGGTGTGGCGATGCGGCTCGATCTTGTCGAGGAAGCCGCCCGCCTCCATCATCTCGACGACCTTCTTGCGCGCGGTGAAGCGGTCCTGTCCGTGCAGCGCCTCGATGGTGGCGGCAAGCTCGGGCGTTGAATCAAGACCTTCGAGGAAGTCCTCATTATCCCTGAGGTTTACCGCCGCTTCGATGGTCAGGATGTTGATCGCGCGCAGCTTGTGACGCTTGCCAACCTCGAAGTCGTTGAAGTCGTGCGCCGGTGTGATCTTGACCGCGCCTGTGCCCTTCTCCGGATCGGAATATTCGTCGGCGACGACCGGGATTTTGCGCCCGACCAGCGGAAGAATAACGTTCTTGCCGACGAGCTTGCTGAAGCGCTCATCTTCGGGATGAACGGCGACGGCCGTGTCGCCAAGCATGGTCTCCGGGCGTGTCGTAGCCACCGTGACATAGGTCGCGGGGTTTTCCGGGTCGTAGGCAACGCCTTCGACGGGGTAGCGGAAGTGCCAGAGATTGCCGTTGACCTCGTGCTGCTCGACTTCCAGGTCGGAAATAGCGGTCAGCAATTTCGGGTCCCAGTTCACAAGGCGCTTGTCCTTGTAGATCAGGCCTTGCTTGTAGAGCGTGACGAAGACTTCGAGCACGGCCTTGGACAAGCCCTCGTCCATGGTGAAGCGTTCGCGCGACCAGTCGGCGGAAGCGCCGAGGCGCTTCAACTGGTTGAAGATCGCGCCGCCGGATTCGGCTTTCCACTCCCAGACCTTTTCGATGAACTCCTCGCGGCCGATGTCGCGGCGATGGATCTGCTTTTCCATCAACTGGCGCTCGACCACCATCTGCGTGGCGATGCCGGCATGGTCCATGCCCGGCTGCCACAAAACGTTCTTGCCGCGCATGCGCTCGAAGCGCACCAGAATGTCCTGGAGCGTGTTGTTGAGCGCGTGACCCATATGCAGCGAGCCAGTCACATTCGGCGGCGGAATGACGATGGTGAAGGCTTCCGCACCCGGCTTCGAGCCGGCCCCGGCGCGGAACGCGTCGGCCTCCTCCCAGCGTTTGGCGATTTTCGGCTCGACGGTTTTTGCGTCGTAGGTCTTCTCAAGCATGGGAAAGTGATCCGATTTGTCCGGAAATAGGTTGTCCCGGTGTAAATCGGAAGGGGCATTGCGAGTCAACAGTGGGCTGAGGCTTACCTCCCCCTTGAGGGGAGGTCGCCGCGCAGCGGCGGGTGGGGTCGCCACTGCTCGACGTTCGTTTGCGTCGAGCGCTGCCGAGATGACCCCACCCGCTTCCTTCGCTTCGCTCAGTCCGCGACCTCCCCTCAAGGGGGAGGTGGACGCTGGCACACTTCATCTTCGCCACGCCCGGTTTTCACCGTCTGGCCATTGTCAAAGATCGGGAAGCGGGGCGCTTGGCCGTGCCTTCCTAATGTTTAGTACGTGGCGCGACTTCCGCGCCCCGCTCGGTGTCTGTCCCGAAGTCGGCCGGTCACAACGCCCGCTCCATGTACATTCCATGGACAAGACGCCGCGGGTTCTCCGCATGGTTTTGGGCAGAGGCATTTGCGCCGTGCTCGTTCCACGCCGGCCTGTGTCGGGCCCTCGGGTCCCTGGCTACCACACCAGGGCGGGAGGTCACCGCCACTCCCCCTTGATCCCGGTTCCAGACCCGGTCCCGCAGGAGCGATGCGGGGATTATGCGGGAAGTGTCTTGGGGTGGGGAAAGATCGGGCGTGAAAAAATGTTCAAAGTGAAGGAAAACAATTGGTTAGCAGGAAATCTGGCGAAAATCTTTCCTACAGGCCCGGAGGATCACCCAGACATGTTGTGGTTCCCGCTCATGGACTCGAACCACGATTCACGCCGTCAAAGGGCGGTGTCCTACCATTAGACGAAGCGGGATAAGATCGGCTTCAGTCAGTCAAAGGCGATGGCGCATCGATCGATTAGATGCTTGATCTTTCCGGCAAATGCAATGGCGCGGTTATGCCCCGCGCGCGACGCGCTCGATTTCCTCGCGCACGAGGCGTTCGACCAGCGTCGGCAGGTTGTTGTCGAGCCAATCCTGCAGCATGGGCCGCATCATCTCCTCGGCCATTTCGTCGAAGGTCTTGCGGCTTCTGGCGGCAAAGGCTTCCGACAACTCGCCGAACGCGGCTGCAACCTGACGGCCGGCATGCTCGGAAATGATCGCCGGACGGGCGATATCGGGTGCGGCGGAGACAGTCTCGGGCTTCGATGTCGAAACCGGCTCATAGGCACTGTACGACGGCGAAGGCGATTGAACTGCGGGCGCAACAGATTGCTCCACCGTAAGCTCGTCCAGAGCCGCGTCCAGTTCGTCTTCGTAATTCGGCTGCGATGCGGCGGCTTGAGGTGCTTCGGCCGCTTGCGGCGCATTCCACTCAGGCTCTGCCAGAACCGGCGTCTCAGCCGGCGCTTCGCTCACTTCGGGCTCAGCATAGGCAACAGCCACAGACTCGGCGGGCTGCTGTTCAATTTCTTTGTCCTGCGGCGCTTCATCCGCGATCTGCGCCTGCACCTCGGCCATGGACAGCGGTTTGGGCTCGGGAACCGCACGAGCCGCGCGCAGTTCGGCGCGAAACGCATCGACCTCAATCACCGCATTGTCGACGGGGGCTAGATCGATGTCGTCTCCAAGCGCTGCCATCTCGTCGGCGCTCTTTCGGACGGTGTCGCTGTCTTCGATTATCCTGCGGATGGAAGCCAGAATCTCTTCCATCGAAGGTTCGCGCTGTACGCTGCTTGCCTGTGCCATCGTCACATCCGCCGCCCTTGTGACCAAAATTAACGATTCCATTGGCTTAGGCCGCAGGAATTCGAATCAACGGTTAGGGTAGCGGACGGATCGACCTTGGAGAATCCCCAAAGTCGACGCCCAGGCGATTTCAACAGGATAGACAGCGCCGGAATCGAAAGAGGCGCCGCAAGGGCGCCTCTCGAAAACCGGCAGGAACCGGAATGGAACGATAATCAGCGGCCGTCCGGCGTGCGCAGGCCGATCCACTTGTCCTTGACGGCCTTGTAGTGCTCTTCCGGCTTGTACTCGGTGACCTGAAGGCCGAGCCGCTTGGCGTAAAGCTGGCCGGTGGCCTGCAGAATGCCGTAGCTCGCGACGACAACCTGATTTTCGGAGTTGGCCTGATTGATCTGTGCGTTGATGACGTCCTGCTGGGCATCGAGCACGTCCAGCGTCGTGCGCTGGCCGACATTGCGCTCCTCGATGACGCCGTTCAGCGCAAGCTGGGCAGCGGCGATGGCCGAACGGTTTGCGGCGACGCTTTCCTGAGCGGCAATGTAGGAGGTCCAGGCTGACGTTACCGCCGCGCGGACCTGATCGCGGAACACATCGACCTGGATGCGGGCCTGGCCCAGCGATTCCTTGCCCTGCCGCACCAGAGCCGACGTACGGCCGCCGGAGTAGATCGGAACAGTAATCGAAGCACCGATCTGCGCGGTGTCGCTATTGGTCGTGCTGTCGCCGTTCAGCCCGGTCCCCGAAAGGATGCCGGTGGTATGATTGTAGCTGTGCGAAACGCCCGCCGACGCCGAAATCTGCGGCAGCAGCGCGCCTTCGGCCGATTTCACCGAGAAGCCGGCGGCGTCGACAAGATGCTCCGCCGACAGGATTGCCGGATGCTGGGCCGAGGCCTGGCCGAACGCCTGGTCGAGGCTCTTGGGCAGCATTTTCGAAAGCGGCGAAGCAGCCTTCAGCTTGCCCGGTTCATCACCAACGATCTGGCGATAGGTCGCGGCACTCGCCGCTGCCTGGGCGCGCGCCGAGGCCAGCTGAGCCTCGGCCAGCGAGCGCGCGGCATCGGCCTGCGCAACGTCGGTACGCGTGCCCTCGCCGACATCGAAGCGGGACTTGGCAGCACGTACCTGTTCGGCCAGGAATTTGAGGTTCTGCTCGCGCAGCACGGCGATCTGGCGATCGCGGATGACGTCCATATAGGCCTGTGCGGCGCTGAACAGCGTGTTCATCTCGGTGTTGCGCAGGTTTTCCTGGGAGGCGAACACTTGCGATTCGGCGGCTGCGACATTGTTCTTGGTCTGAAAGCCGTCGAACAATGTCTGGCTGATCGTGATGCCGAAGCTGGCGGTCGACTGCCTGTTGACGTCCCTCGTCGAGGCGTAACCGAGGCTCGATGAGCCCTGGACGATCGGGCGGTAACCCGACTTGGCGATCGCCACGCCCTCGTCCGTAACGCGCAGGCCGGCGCGGCTCGAATTCATCGAGGAATTGAACTGATAGGCCTTGGAAAGTGCGCCGAGAATGGTTTCGGCGGAAGCGGCTATCGGAGACAGCGCGGTGGCCGACAAAAATACGGCAGTGAAAATGCCTTTGCGTATAAACGACACGACTATTCCCTCATTCGTTTCTGCGGGCGTCACATCGGTCAATTCAGGCATTGCGCCTTACCAACACGATCCGACTCACGCCCCCTGCCAAATACCCACACGAATACGCACAGGACTCAGCAACGATGGTCCAAACACTAAGCCACCACGATGTCGCGACAGTCGCAAGACTTTCCGGCTCAAAATTCGAATGCGCGGATGCGTTCGAATCCCGGCAGTGGCCGAATTGCCGCATTAAATGCACGTCGGCCGCCAACAATGCCAGTAGTCTTTAAAAACAGACGGGCGATGCCGGCATTGCCCTGCCCTTCCACGACAACGAGTCGGCCACCCTCTTTCAGCTGATCGAACAGCATCTGGGGGATCTCTTCGACCGCTCCGCCGACGAAAATCACGTCATAAGGCGCCTCGGCGCCATGGCCTTGGTTCAACGCGCCCTGGACGACGACGACATTGTCGTAGCCGAGATTTGCCAGCGTCGATGTCGCGCTCTGCGCGAGCGCCGGGTCGCTTTCCAGTGCGATGACCGAGCTGGCCAGGCGCGACAGAACCGCCGACGAATAGCCGGTGCCGCAACCGACATCGAGAACGAAGTCGCTCGGGTGGATTTCGGCGAGCTGCGCCAGCTTGGCGAAGGGCGAAGCCTGCATCAGGTAACGCGCCGGCTGGCCGGAAGCGGGAGCGGCGATCTCGATATGCTCGTCGATGTAAGCGAGGTTGCGGCGGTTGGCGCCGACGAAGGCTTCGCGCGGCACCGACAGCATGGCGTCGAGCAGAGCCTGGTCGGTCACGTCGGTGGTGCGGACCTGGCCGTCGACCATCTTCACGCGCTGTTCGGAAAAATCAGTGTCCATGCCCAAAACAACCCGTCTCGGCGCAAGCTTGCGCGTTTCACTTCGCGTGAACGCTGTAGCCGCGTATGGCGGCCGGTGTGGCAGATTGGAGGCCTCGCCCGGAATCGAACCGGGGTGCAAGGATTTGCAGTCCTCTGCGTAACCACTCCGCCACGAGGCCTCGCCGCTGCCGGCGTTCTACGCCGCTTCAATAGGTTGCGGGCAAATTGCCGTCAAGCGAGGAAGGTTCATTCCGAACAAAATCCTCTGCGGCATTCTGAATAAGAGTTTAGCGGCTCTCAGTGCGAGGTATCGGACAGGCCGGTGCGCGCGCCGAGCGAGAGCAGGACACTATCGCGGCGGCAACCAGCCGATACGCGATGTCCGATCAGAAGCTGTAAATTCCGATTTCGTCCGACCGGAACAGGTCGAGCGCTGCTTTTTGATCGGAATCGTCCTGATCGCCCTTGGCGTCTTCGCCGGTTAGTTTCTTGAGCGCCTTGTCCAGCTTGGCGCTGTCCTCCCCGGCGGGGTCCAGAATCGCCTTGATGAGACCCCATAGGGAGATACCGAGCTTATCCAGCCCCAAATTCTTTTCGATCTCGGCAATGGCCTCGTCACTGCCGGGCTGCACCTTCAACTCCAGGAACGCCCGCTTGATCGCGGTGCCATAGGCAGCCGACGAATCGAAATCGGCCATTTCAATTCCCAATGCCTGCCCCGCGCGCTCGTAGAGCCGGACCTTCATCTTTTCGGTATCGACGTAGTGCACGCTGAAGTAGGATTCGGAAATTCTGGCCTGGGCCAGCGAAATCGCGCTGCGCCCGCCGGATGTCTGAGTGTTCGAGACACCTCCGGTAATGGCCAGAACGTCATGCGCGGTCGATGGCTTGTCGGCAGCCGACTGCGTCTGCGGTGTGGATTGCTGCAATATCTGCAAGGCAACGCTGCTGTTCGATAAGGTCGGAGACATCGCCAAGGCCCATGGGCGCGCTCGTTCCTCATGACACGATGCACCGAAAAAGACGAGCCAAGGCTTCATGCCTCAAGCGCAATCGATTAACTTTTGACGCCGAAATGCTGAAATTTCCTTAAAGCGCCTCAACCTGGCGTGGAAAGCAGAGATCAGCCGCCCCACAGTAAGGTTGAACGCCTCAATCGAATGAAGAGAAAGATCAGGCCTTGAAACCGGTAATCCTAATTCTGCTCGCCCTTGCCCTGTGCGGCTGCGGCGCAGCCAAGGCGGTTCGCGATACCGCCGGCAAATTCGACGAATATGGCTGCATGTCGCGCGAGTTCAAAGGCCAGCCGAGCTGCCAGCAGCAGGAGCCATGAGGCCGGCAGCGCAAGCGGAACATTCTTTGTTTCAATGTGTCTAATTTAATAGCGGCAATCGGCCGCGCCGCTCAAGGATAAGGGAGGGACAAGAAAAGGGGGAGCGATGGAAATCTCCTACGACGACGTCGGCAAGACGAAAACCGCAAGAACCGTGCTGGTAAACGGCCGTAAAATACGGGTCGACCGCCAGGCAGTGGAGATATGGAAGGAAAATCCGGAGGCGCTATTCAATCTGGTCTGGAATGCCGACAAACGAGAGTTTTGCCTTTCCGGACCGATAGAATGAAGGCTTGGCGCACGATCCTGCTGCCTGACCCTCGGCGCTAACCTGGAAAGATCGAATCGAAGACGAAAAGCGGCACGCCGGGTTTCAGCGCGAGCGGTTGTTGCGCCGCCGCTCCCACCAGACGATGCCGCGGCGGCGATAACGCCTGACCAGCGCGAATTCGTAGGACAGCACCAGAAGCCCGAGCGGGACCATCCAGAAGCCGAGAATCGGCAGGAAGCCGAGCAGGCCTAGAAAAGTCAGCCCCACGCCGATCGCCACGCGCTTGTTGCGCGACTGCGGCATTTTTATTTCGCGGCCAAACACGGTTATCACGCGCCTGGGCGTCTTGCTCGACTGGTTCGCCTGCTCTGTCATGGGTCGTTTGCCGTCTTCCATATCCACCGAAATCCCGGCCGGAAGCCCACATATGAGGCTTTCCGTCGCAATTGCGAGGCGCCGGGCATATTATTCCATGAAAAATGCAGATTGGCGCTTTGCAAAGCTGAATTTGGTTTGCTATAGGCACCCTCGTTCAAACGAGCCGCTGTTCCCCGGTAGCTCAGTGGTAGAGCAACCGGCTGTTAACCGGTTGGTCGCTGGTTCGAATCCGGCCCGGGGAGCCACTTTCTTCATATAATTGTTGAAACTACCCAGGCTTCGCAGAATCCCGATGCGGCTACCTGCTGCTTAAGGTGATCAATCTCATGATATCGCCGGTGATTCTCGATAAGGGTGCAAACTCGCCTATGGGAATCGACCTTGCCGCTTTGGGCTCAGCCTGCACCGATAGCGTTTTAGTCGTACGTGAATCCTGCGGCATATGACAGGATTCGGGCAGCAGGCGCCCTGCCCCCGAATCCCGTCTTTGCTCTAGCTTAAGAGTTTGGGGCCGATCACTGGTATCGAATTGGCCGGTGATCCGCACATTAAGGCTTCCTCGGCCCTTGGCGAACAAGGCCGTTGAAAGTCTTGACCGGTAGAGTTGCTCTGGCATCCAGAAATAGCAGCACCCGCTGCAAGCATTACACAGATCGCAAGCCGTTGCATTTGCCATCCTCAGTGTATTCATGCCCCCTGGACCATCATCACCGCACAAATCCAAAAGACAAGCTTTCGCTGCGGACCGGCGGCTCCATGGTTAATTTTCTTAACGATTGCGGCCTAGAATCTGCCATAGAGATTTCGGCTCAACTGAAAGCATCGTGACGGTCCGGCCATGCAAGCACTTGTCTTCCTGCTCTGCGCCTGCGTTTCGCTCGAACCCGCCTATGTGGTGATCGATGGTGACACATTCGTGCTGGCCGGCGAACGCATACGCATCGCCAATATCGATGCGCCGGCACTGCAGGCAGCCGGATGCAAGGCCGAAAACCAGCTTGGCGAACGGGCCAAGCGGCAGCTGGAAAGCCTTCTGGTTACCGGCTTCATCACGGTCAATCGCGGCGATCCCGCCACCGGTCGCCTCAAGGGCCCGGATGGCGACACGCTGGCAACCGTGTCGATCGACGGAGCCGATGTCGGCGAGATGATGATCGAGGCCGGCGCCGCGCGCAAAGCGAATGCCGGATCGGCGAGACCTGCCGTGTTGCAGGCCTCATCCTCGAACGAGGCCTGCGTTCAGGCTACCGCCGGGCGCTGACCTCAGGCAGCCTTGTCCCACTCCGGCGCGAGGCCGGGCGGGCTGACGATACGTCCATCGGGACGGGCGAGCGCGCTGATTGCCGCCATCTCCTCGGCGCTCAAGGCGAAGTCGAAGATGGCAAGGTTTTCGGCCGCACGCTCTTCACCCACCGTCTTCGAAAGCGCGATCACGCCGTCCTGTTGAACAAGCCAGCGCAGCACCACCTGCGCAACCGACTTGCCATGCCTTGACGCGATGTCCTTGAGCAGCACATCCGAAAACACCTTGCCGTCGGCCATGCCGTAGTAGCCCGTGACCGAAAGTCCGGACTTGCGGGCAGCGTCGATCACGACGCTCTGGTCGATATAGGGATGGATTTCGATCTGGTTGGTGACCGGCGGCGCCTCCGACAGGCGCACCGCCTCGGCCATCAGGGCGGTGTTGAAGTTCGACACGCCTATGTGGCGCACCTTGCCCGCCTTCTTCACCTCGTTCAGCGAGGCGATCTGCTCGGCGAGCGGCACCGCGTCGTTGGGCCAGTGGAGCAGAAGCAGGTCGACATAATCCGTCTTCAGCTTCTTCAGGCTCTCGTCGACCGAGGTCAGGAAAGCCGAGCGGGCATAATTGTCGACCCACACCTTAGTGGTCAGGAACACGTCGCCGCGCGGGACGCCGGAACTGGCAATCCCCTGCCCGACCTCGGCCTCATTACCGTAGATCTGGGCGGTATCGATGTGCCGGAAGCCAAGCTTCAGCGCATGCAGCACCATGCGAAGCGTGTCGCCCCCCGGCATCCTGAATGTGCCGAAACCGAGCGCCGGGATGGTGGCACCGTTGGCGGTGACGTTGTGCATTGTTTTTCTCCATATTCTATGTGCCGCGGCGAACGCGGGCGAATGTGCCTGGACCGGGAGACCCACGGATGGGTTCGGCAGAACGAGCGTCGAAAGGACTTCGCAGCCACCACAAGACGGCAGGCCCGTCCTGGTTCAATATGGTGCCGCCGGCCGGCGAGATAACTGGCATCGAAGGACAAACGGCTTTGAATTGAATTCACCAGTCGGCGCGACTATCCGCTGGCGCATGAGCAGAGCCATGTCACACCCTACGTTTAACCACCCATTTGGGGGTGCCATCGCCTCGCCATTCATGCAAAGTCACGCTGGCAATAGTTACGAATCCCATTGGGCAATGGGCGCATTTATGCAGGGGGCAAGGGGTGGCTTCTCCAACTCAGAATTACGTGCCGGTGACGGCAGTCAATCCGGCTGCGACCGGCAGCGGCATCTATCTGGTTTATGGCTCTAAATGGGGCGTTGGGCTCGGTACCGGCGTCACGCTGACCTATAGCTTCCCAATGGGAACGGCCTCTCACATCACATACTACTCCTCTAAGAACGAATGGAATGCATGGTCACCGCTTTTTAGCGGCGAAATGGCGGCAGTGCGCGACGCCCTGGCGGTGTGGTCGAGTTTCGCGAACGTCAAGTTCGTCCAGGTGGCCGACAATTCATCGACGGTCGGGGAACTGCGCTTCGCTTACACAGACAACATCAGCGCTACTGCCGCCGCCCACGCCTATATGCCCGTCGATCATCCTTCTGCAGGCGACGTCTGGTTCAATTGGGACAACTTCAACAACCCCTATCAGACTACAGTTCCGCGCGGGACAGGTGACTACCACACGATCCTGCATGAGATAGGGCACGCGCTGGGGCTGAAGCACTCCTTCGATAGCCCGAACGCCATTCCAGCCAATCTGGACAATTATTTCTATACGATCATGAGCTACACGGCTTCGCCCTGGTCGGCCAAGAATAACAGTTCCGCGTCCTTCTACCCGACCACGCCGATGTATTACGATCTTCTGGCGATCCAGGCGCTTTACGGAAAAAACACGACCGTCAACAGCGGCAACACGACCTACACCTTCAATGACGGCACATATTACTGGCAGGCCATCAATGACAGCGGTGGCCGCGACACCATCGTGTATAACGGTTCCGAAAACAGCTCGATCAATCTGAATCCCGGCGCATTCAGCGCGCTGAGCGAGACGATAACCTTCAACGGCGGATCCTCGCGATCGACCGTGACGATCGGGCCGGGTGTCGTCATAGAAGACGCCCGCGGCGGAAGCGGCAACGATACGCTGATCGGAAACGGGGTAGCCAACTATCTGCGCGGCGAAGCTGGCAATGATCGTCTTGTCGGCGGCGCAGGTAATGACACGCTGGACGGCGGCAGCGGCGATGACGTGCTCGAGGGCGGTGTCGGAGACGATATCTACATCGTCTCTTCTGTCGGTGACCGAACGACAGAAGCTGCCGGAGCCGGTACCGATACCGTCAGGTCGTCCATAAGCTGGACGCTTGCGGCGAATATCGAACGGTTGGAATTGCTGGGCACAGCCAATCTGAACGGCAACGGCAACGGTCTTGCCAATACGCTGATCGGCAATTCCGGCAACAACGTTCTCAACGGCGGGGCCGGCAACGACTACATGGCCGGCGGCGCGGGCAACGATATCTATTATGTATCGTCGACCGGAGACCAAACGATCGAGGCTGCAGGTGGCGGCAGCGACACCGTCAGATCGTCCATAAGCTGGACGCTTGCAGCGAATGTCGAACGGCTGGAGTTGCTGGGCACGGGCAATCTGAACGGCACCGGCAACACTCTTGCCAATACGCTGGTCGGCAATTCCGGCAACAACATTCTCAACGGCGGCGCCGGCAACGACTATATGGCCGGTGGCGCGGGCAACGATATCTACTACGTGTCCTCGGCCGGCGATCAAACGATCGAGGCCGCCGGTGGCGGCAGCGACATTGTCAGATCGTCCATAAGCTGGACGCTTGCAGCGAATGTCGAACGGCTGGAGTTGCTCGGTACGGGCAATCTGAACGGCACCGGCAACGGTCTTGCCAATACGCTGGTGGGCAATTCCGGCAGCAACGTTCTCAACGGCGGGGCCGGAAACGACTACATAGTGGGCGGAGGGGGTAATGATCGGCTGATTGGCGGGGCTGGAAACGACACGTTTTTCTTCAACGTCGCGCCCGGATCGACCAACATCGACACGATCAGCGACTACAACGTTGTCCAGGACACGATAAGACTGGAGAATGCGGTGTTTACGGGCCTTGCGACGGGCTGGCTGCTCGCGGGCGCATTCAATGTCGGATCGGCGGCCAAGGACGCGAGCGACCGCATCATCTACAACAAGACGACAGGCGACCTCCTGTTCGACAAGGATGGCATTGGCGGTGCCGCGGCGATCAAGTTCGCCTCGCTCTCGGCAGGTCTTGCGATGACCGCAAGCGACTTCTTTATCGTGTAGGATCGTATAGGCCGGCTGCGCGGCGAAGCCAGCCATTCCGGGGATGTTCACGCTTTTGACGACCGTTTTGCCTGTGCACAACCTGCCGGCGATACGGCAGTTTCCTAAAATCCAATCATTTTCCTTCGCGGTTTTGAAAGTATCCTGCGCCACCCTTGCGATGGGGGCGAATGGAGGATCATGTTGCGATCGGATTTCGCCGCTGTAAGGCATCACCTGGAAAAGGCGCAGACCTATCTGCGCGGCAGTGACCAGGACAGCCGAAAGATGAACGAGGCCATCGAGATCCTGGTCGAGGCGGCACTTGCCGCCGAGTACAGGGCACCGAAGGGCGAGGTCATCGCGTTTCCGCTCAAGCGATCGAGCCCTCGGTAACAATTTGTTCACCACGTTTGCCTAGCTTGGCAACGTGGGGCGCTGGTATTGCGTAGCCCCGCCAGTTTCTCCCCTCACACCGCTCATCTGGTGCATTTCGCGCGGATCGTCGCGAGTTTCCGGTGCTGCTGATTGAGCCGGCCTCCCCCGCTCTTCGATCATGGACGCAATTCGGCCGCTTGCGTCCGATAAGTGCAAGCCGTTAGATTCCTGGGTGATTCTCGCCTGCCCCCGGCGGAACCTGAAATGCCCCTGGGGGTTGGATGCTGCTGGATTTGGACAATTCTTTCGACGGTATAGCCCGCAGGATAATCGCCCTTCGCAACGACGGGGATTCCTACAGCGCCTCGCTCGCCGACATGCTGGAGGCGATGCTCCACTCGGTAGACCTCCTCGACGAGGCCGTCAGGATAACGGCAAAACCCGCCAGCCTGGCGCTGCTCGACAAAATTGCCCTGCGGGCCTGACGGGATTGGATGGCTGTCAGCGCATGATCGCCAACTATAGCGCACGCGCATTCTCACACAGATTTGAGCGTGGTTTTGCGCCATTTCGGCACCTGGCCCAACCTCGGGGGGTTGCCAGCGGGCCAAAAGCGGCGACATAGGCTGCGAACCGTGTAAACTCGGCGCAGTTGTCCCATGCAGCCTTTTCAATCAGCCCTCGTATCCTGGAAAATTCCTTGAATCGCACAATCCCGCTTATCCTCGCGGTCGCCCTGTTCATGGAAAACATGGATTCGACGGTCATCGCCACATCGCTGCCGGCAATCGCAACCGACATCGGCACCAGCCCTATCGCACTGAAACTGGCGCTTACCGCCTATCTCGTTTCGCTCGCCGTGTTCATTCCGGTCAGCGGCTGGATGGCCGACCGCTTTGGCGCAAAGAACGTCTTTCGCGCCGCAATCGCCGTCTTCGTCATCGGCTCGGTCGCCTGCGCGGTGTCCAATTCGCTGGCCGCTTTCGTGGTATCGCGCTTCCTGCAAGGCATGGGCGGCGCGATGATGACGCCGGTGGGCAGGCTCGTGCTGGTGCGCGCGACGCCGAAGAACGAACTCGTTGCCGCAATGTCATGGCTCACCATTCCAGCGCTGGTGGGGCCGCTGGTCGGCCCGCCCGTCGGCGGCTTCATAACCACCTATTTCACCTGGCACTGGATTTTCCTGATCAATGTGCCGATCGGCGTGATCGGGATGTGGCTCGCGACGCGCTTCCTGCCGGAGACCGAGTCGGCAGGCGCGCCGCCGCTGGATACAGCCGGCTTCATTCTCAGCGGCCTGGCGGCATCCGGCGTGGTCTTCGGCCTCTCGGTGGTCAGCCTGCCTGCCCTGCCCCCGAGCGTTGGCATAGCGACGCTCATCGTCGGGCTGATATCGGGCGTGATCTACCTCCTGCATGCGCGCCGCAAGCAGAACCCGCTGCTGGCGCTATCGCTTTTCCGCAGCCAGGTGTTCCGGTCCGCCGTGCTGGGCGGCAGCCTGTTTCGCATCGGCATCGGCGCGGTGCCGTTCCTGCTGCCGCTGATGTTCCAGATCGGCTTCGGCATGACGCCCTTCCAGTCCGGCATGATCACCTTCGTCTCGGCGATTGGCGCGATCGGCATGAAGCTGGTGACTGCCTGGCTGTTCAGGGCAGCCGGCTTCCGCCGGGTGCTGGTCGCGGGCTCGCTGGTTTCGGCGGCCACGATTGCCATCAACGGGTTTTTCACACCCGAGACGCCCTATGCGCTGATGCTTGGAATGCTGCTGATGGGCGGCTTCATCCGCTCGATGTTCTTCACCGGCGTCAATGCGCTTGCCTATGCCGAGGTTTCCGACGCCGACACCAGCAAGGCAACACCGCTCACCGCCGTTGCGCAGCAGATCAGCGTGGCGCTGGGCGTGGCGCTGGCCGGCGGCATACTGGAAGTCTCGACGCAGCTGCATGGCGGCCCGCTGACGCTGGCCGACTTCCACATCGCGTTCTTCATCGTTGCCGCCGTCTCCGCCGTCGCCTCGCTGTCCTTCCTGCGGCTCGCGCCGGATGCCGGCAACGCCGTGTCAGGACATGGCGGACGAACCGCCAAGGCAATCGAAGCGGTGCCGCCGCAAGGCTGAGCCGCTGAGGCGGATTAGCGACTACTCTTCGTCCGGAGCCGCCCGGCCTTTGAAGTCTTTGGCGAGCAGATAAAGCTCGGCCGATTCCTCACGCGAGGCCGGCGGCTTGACGTGATGAACCGAGCGGAAATTCTGCTTGAGCTGCGTCAGCAGAGTGGATTCCGTGCCGCCCTGAAAGGTCTTGGCTAGAAAATGCCCGCCCGGCTTCAGCACCGAAATTGCGAAATCGGCCGCCACCTCGCACAGATGCATGGTGCGGATGTGGTCGGTGCGGCGGTGTCCGGTCGTGGGAGCAGCCATGTCGGACAGCACCAGATCAGGCTCGCCGCCAAGGGTCTCTATGAGCTTGGCCGGAGCGTCATCGTCGAGAAAATCCATCATCAGCACCGGCGCGCCCGGCACTGCGTCCATGCCGAGATAATCGATGCCGACGACATGCGGGTGTTCCGCCGTCGATTTGGTGCGGGCAGCCGAGACCTGGCACCAGCCGCCGGGGGCAGCACCCAGATCGATGACCCGCATGCCCGGTTTCAGCAGATGGTGGCGGTCGTCGATCTCGATCAGCTTGTAGGCGGCGCGGGAGCGGTAGCCGTCAGCCTTGGAGCGCTGAACGTAGGGATCGTTCATGTGGCGTTCGAGCCAGCGGCGCGACGATTCCTTCAGGCCGCTCTTCTTCTTGATGCGCGTTTTCAGGACGCGTATGCCGCCGGGGCCGGATTTGCCGGGTTTTTTTGGGCCAGTCATTGCCGTGGTCCGTTTCGCCAGTTGCGCCGCCAGACACCGTCCTCGGCCATAAGTTCGCTCAATATGCCTTCGCGCAGGCCCCTGTCGGCCACACGCAGCCGCTCCGACGGCCAGACGCGGCGGATGGCTTCCAGAATGGCGCAGCCGGCCAGCACCAGATCGGCGCGGTCCGCGCCGATGCAGGCATTGGCCACGCGCGCCTGAAAATCCCAGCCGAGCAGCTTTTCGATCATGCGGTCGACGCTGGCATTGTCCATCCAGAGCCCATCGACGCGGCGGCGGTCGTAGCGCTCAAGCCCGAGATGGACGCCGGCAAGCGTGGTGACCGTGCCGGAGGTTCCGAGCAGGTGAAAGCGCGAACCTTCCATCAAATGGTTGATGCGGTCGCGGCCTTCGAAGGCCGACAGCATCCCGGTCACATCCGCCACCATGGCATCGAAAATCTCGGGCGTAACGTGTCGCCCACCGAAGCGCTCGGCAAGCGAAACGACGCCGACCGGCAGCGAGGTCCATGAAACGATGTGGTTGGCGAGGCGCGGCGACCGCTGCTTGGAAAGGTCGATCAACGCGATTTCAGACGAGCCGCCACCGATGTCGAACAGCACCACGCCGTCCGTGTCGCGCTCGACCAGCGAGCCGCAGCCGGAAACAGCGAGCCGTGCTTCGGTCTGGCGGTCGATGATTTCGAGCTTGAGTCCCGCCTCGACCTCGACCCGCTCAAGAAACTCCACGCCATTGGCAGCCGAGCGGCAGGCTTCGGTGGCGATCAGCCGGGCACGCCTGACCTTGCGGCTGCGCAGCTTGTCGGCGCAGATCTTCAGGGCCTCCACGGCGCGGTCCATAGCGGCATCCGACAGACGGCCGCTGGCCGTCAGCCCCTCGCCCAGCCGCACGATGCGCGAAAAGGCATCGACGACACGAAACTGGCCGGGGCGGCCGGGAACAGCCACGAGCAGGCGGCAATTGTTGGTGCCGAGATCAAGTGCTGCAAAAACCGGCAGTTCCGCATTGAAATGCCTGTCCGGCGCATTTGGTCGCCTGTCCACCATCGGGGCGGCAGCGACTGCCGGATTCTGCGCCGCGACCGGCGCGCTTGGCGCTCCCGGCGAAGCCTTGCCGGCAGCGTCGGGCTTTACGCCGTCACGCGCAAAAACCTTGCGGCCGCGCTTGCGCTTGCGGCGTTTCTTGCCTTTTCCTGGCTGCTGCGGTGCATCGGCCCTCGCATTCCCGTTGCCGGATCGAGGGCCCGGCGCCCGGTTTTCCCGGTTGGCCGGCGGGTTGCCTGCGCCGCTATCCGGCGACCGCAACCCCCTGTACGCGCCCGCATCCGGCGCCTCTGCGCCGGGTTCGCGGTCTTCCACGTCGAATGTCCTTTTTGCGCCGCGCGAACCTGAAACGGACGCCGCACACGCTTTTCAATTTTTCAGTTGGAACAACGATAGCAGCGCGGCGACCAATCACCAAGGGTAGCCGGAGGAATTTTAGCCGGGCGACGACTTGCCGCCACGTTGACGGTTGAACAGCCGGCTTCGATAAGGCATTGCTGAAAGACGTTACCGCGAAGCGTGGCCGGTTCTGGCGCGCTCCCCCACGAAGACGCCACGAAAGGACACTCGCTGCGCATGGCCGGAACGCGATGAAGCTGAAATCTTACATTTGGCCGATAATCGGACTATGCGCGGTCGGCTTTTCCGTCTGGCTGCTGTATCACGAACTGCGGGGAATATCGGTCGAGGATGTCGGCGACGGGCTGGCCGCAATTCCCCTGCACGGCTGGATACTTGCGGGCCTCAGTTCCATCGTCGCCTACGCAGCCCTTGCCGGCTACGACCACATCGCGCTGATGCATCTGGGCAAGAAGGTTTCCTTCGCCTTCATCACCGTCTGCTCCTTCACCACCTATGCGCTGTCGCACAATATCGGCGGCTCCGTGCTTTCGGGCGCCGTGATCCGCTACCGGGCCTATGCCACGAAAGGGCTGAGCGGCCAGGAAGTCGGCATTCTCGTGGCGCTGTGTTCATTCACCTTCGCGCTCGGCGCGCTGCTGCTTGGAGCCGTCCTGCTCCTGTCCGAGCCGGAAGTGCTGGAGCGATTCGTCGACATCCTGCCCATCTCGGCATCGCGGATGACGGGCGGCCTGATCCTGGCGCTCATCGGCCTCTATATCTTCGGCAGCTGGCTTGGGCTGAAGCCGCTGCAGCTTGGGCGGCTGCAAATCCACTATCCACGCCTGCCGATCGTGGCGCGGCAGCTGATCATCGGGCCGATGGAACTGATGGCGGCAGCCGCGATCATCTATTTTGCCCTGCCCGAGCAGGGAAACCCCGGCTATTTCATCATTCTCGGCGTTTTCGTGATCTCGTTCTCCGTGGCGCTGCTGTCGCATGCGCCCGGCGGGCTCGGCGTGCTGGAAATCGTCTTCCTCGCCGGGCTATCGGACATGAACCCGGCGGCCGTGCTGGCGGCACTGCTGGTGTTCCGCCTGTTCTACCTGATCATCCCGCTGATACTGGCGCTGGTGGTGGTGCTGGTGTTCGAGAAATCGCAGTTCGCGCGGCGGGAGTGAAGCTGAAGGCTCGAGCGCGAGTCATAAGAACCTCGCGCTCTAACTCTCCGCCAATGGCTCACCAGCGCGGCGAAAACAGCCGCCAGTTGGTGTCCTGATAGCACAGGCCGGCCTCAAAAGGCCTGTCCCGGCAGATGCCGGCCGGTTGCTGCTGCGGCACCGGTGCGGTCTGGCAGCCGGCAAGCACGGCGACAGCGCCCAACAAGGTCCACACCACTAAGCTTCGCGTCATCGCCTGATTCTCCATTTTCATCCGAACCTAACATGTAGGTCGAGGAGGTGAAGCGCCAAGGGTTGGAGTTTGGCGGGAACAGGTTTCGAATGGGTGAAGTGAATTGAAGTAACTGCCTTCCTCGCCCCGGCCCTGCTCGACTGCAACGACGATGTTGTCAGTCCAATTGTTAAGAACGAGAGTTCGAAGGCGGCAGCAGTATGACGAGCTCGGTGACACCGAGCCCGATGCTACAATGCCCGAGTGAGAGACTGTTTGAACATGAGCAGCAGAGGCAGCGCACGAAACCAACCGATGGAGGTGTAGATTTCGAGGTTACAAGGCATCCGATGACCCTCGTGCGCAGCGAATCCGACGCTCCCAGAATTGTCGCAAGAAAAAAGTCCCAATGCCACAAAACGAGTCAGAGAATAATTGAGTGCTTCATCCGCAATGCCAAAATCAGATGGCTTCAAGCGTATAGAGTCTTTTCTTGGCTCCGCAAGATCGAGCTTGAATAGGTAATCCAGAGCATTTTTATCCTCCGGTTCAAGTTTGCTTATCGCGTTTGTGATGATCCGTGTGATCCCTATTGTTTGCTGGCGTGGATCAACAGCATTCGCTATGTAGACGGCCCACATTTCCTGAAGACCATCATCGCTTTCCAGCGACAAGGCTTCGATCAAGGGAACAGCTGCACGGTGCTCAATTTCGAGAAACGCTATATCAAGTCCTAAGGCTTCAAGATGACTTTGGGTCTTTACGGCAACTGAGGCGCGATTGCGTATTCTAAAGCCCTTCGCCGAATCCGCCGCCGCGCCAGCTATTGCATTGATTGCTTCACTGAACGTTTCCGCCAAATAGCGTGCGCCTTTTTCACTGGCGTCAATCGCTTTGCCTGCAGTTTTTGCTATCTCGGTCGCTGCTTTGAACCCTTCATCCCCAGTCATACCCATCAACCTCCCGTTAGCTCACATGGTCGCAGATGCGATAGGGACTGCCAAGATGCAGCGTTGCAGGGTCTACAAAACCCATGTGGAACACTCATTAGCTGCAACACAGAGCATTCTCTAATGGCGGCTAAGGCCTGAAATATAAGGATACAAGATATTTGGCTGGGGAACCTGGATTCGAACCAGGACTAACGGAGTCAGAGTCCCTCGCCTCTGTCTGATTTAACTGAGCTTTTTCTCCGAATGCGGAGAAATGGCGGCATGTATTTTCAATGGCTTAGCGGCATTTTTCCGACCGCATCTGAGGCCCTGTAATGGACGGGCCGCGCTATTCAATCCTCCCTGCCGACGCTGTTTTTGACAGCCGCCTTTCGCGTCTCGGACTGCATGTCTTGGCCGCGCTCGGGGCGCATTCGGACAACAACGGCTGGTGCATCGTTAGGCAGAAAACGCTTGCAGAGAAGATCGGCGGAAGCCGTGAAAACGTGGCACGGGCAATCAATGAACTCGTCGGATTGGGGTATGTGCGCAAGCGTGACCGCTTCGGAAAGAACGGCGCGAGACTTGCCAGCCTCTACCAAGTCGCAATGGATCGCGAGCCAACAGAGGTTGAACTAGACGACGCAATCACGGCTGAGGAATGCGGACAGGGTGCCGGTATATCGGCAGGGGTATGTGACGTAGGCGTCACAGGGGGGTGTGATGTAGGCATCACAGGGGGTGTGACGCCAGCGTCACACCATACTACGTATAACGACCCTTTATTAGAACGACCTAAGTCCCCTAACGGGGACAAGCGCGCTGGCGCGCGCAAGCCCTCTCGTTTTTCGAGAGGTAGGGGGAAAGAACAGCCCCTCACCCGAGTCGACAACCCGATGATCGCCGCCCTTGATGAGTTCTTTTCGTCATGACCAAAGCAAATGTTGTCGCCACTATTGTACCGAAAGCCTCAACTGAGATCAGAGACATCTTGTCGATGCTCTTCGCCAACTATGACACTCCGTTCGGACAGGGAGGCGAGTCGACCAGGGCCAAAGTGCAGGCCTACGTCTGGGCAGTTGAAGGCAAGCCGCTCGATCTCGTCGAGCGTGTGGTAAAGGATTTCGTGACCGGCAAGGTCGATCGTTCCGCTTCAAAGCGCTCGAAGCTTCCGACCTCTGAAGAGTTCGCAGCGCAGATCCGGATCCGGGAAGCAGAGAGCGGCGAAGTACAGGCTATGGCCTCGAGCTCCTATGCGCCACCCGCTGGACCGCTCTGGGGCGTCAAGGTAATCGCGATGCTCCTGAAGGGACCAGACAAGGACATGCTTCGTCCTTCTGCCTTCATGGCTGCTGAGATCGCCAAGGGCGGTGTATCCGGCGAGCGGTATCGCCTTCAGCATCAAGCAAACAACGGTTTCCGACGCGTGAACCTAATCTTCCAAGCCGCTGCCGATGCAAGGGGCTGCCTGGTTGAGGAAAAGCTGCACGCTCACATTGCGTTGATGGAACCGGTCCCAGTGACTGGTGACGTGTTCGCAGCATGGCGAGATGAGTTTGCCAGGCGCGGCTGGCCATGGCTTCCAGACATGGGAAAGCAGCGCGTCGTCTATCTCCCAAAAGGTGGGCCGGCCGGGTTTGCCTCGATCGAGGCGGAGCTATGAGGGGGCGGGTCAAAAGCTTGGAGGGCCAAGGGCCCGGACCGGTGGGTATCGAAGCGCGCGTCGCCGCAAAATTGTCAGATTATTTTTTTGCGAGGGCTATCTTGTTTTTGAAAAACAGGTTATCTGTTTCGTCGGCTCGAACAAATGGCGTCAGCGGCTGGAACGCGGCGCAGGGCGACGATCCACCTTCGAAGGCACCGGCCACCACACCGGGCAGCGAAGCAGAAAACCTAAGATGGTTTTGATGGCTTTTGCTTATTGAAGGTGGACAGCGTGATGACTTCCAAATTTTATTCGAATGGCGAAACGCGTGTGCACCATGCGCGACCATGTCCCTTAGATTTCCGAATTTTGGCCGGCAAAATCAAACTCACGGGATATGCGCTCCAATGGGCTGTAACCGATGATACCGGAATTTATTTCGACGCTACTGCTCGTAGCGTTAGTGATCTTCCGTCCCATGAGTATCCGCTCATTCGTTCCCATCACGCGGGCGAAGTAATTGGATCGTGCATTTTGGAAGCCGATTCCGAAGGCCTATTCGTCTCGGCCATCATCGATCACGAACCTGGCGGCGATGTCGCCAGCCAAATCGAGAATGGTCGCATCGGGGGCTTTTCAGCGGACGTGATTGTGCCACCTGGCGGATTGCGACGAGGCGCAGTTGGGCCCGTCGCCGCAGAGCAATGGGAAATTGGTGCAGTTAGCCTTGTAGACATCCGGCGGCCAACTCTGCGCGCTGGAGCACAGAAAGGCGCCTTGCTTCTGACTTCAAAGGCAGAGCTTGTCGACACTCTTCGAGCTGCCGGCATTTCCCGCGCAGCAGCCGAGCGTGTCGCGGCCGGTGGATGGAACGCTCTCGAAACGGCAGTAGCGCCTACCGTTCCCTCCCTCATCAACGCCATCGAAAATCTCAAACAGTCACTCAAGGAGTCGAACCGATGACCGATATGAATATTCTTGCCAGGTCGATCGAAACACTAAATTCAACGGTGTCGCAAAAGTTTTCCGGTATCGAAGATCGTATTGCCGCTGCCGAAAAGAGGCTTGGCAACATTGTGATTCCTGCCAAATCCCGTCAGGCTAATATCGAATACCCTCGGAGCATGAGGGCGGACGGCGTCCACGGTGCAGAAACCAGTGCTGCCGACTTGGAGCACGCAGCAATTGGTCGCTTCGTAAGGACCGGCGACGGCAGTAGCCTGGCGTCGCTCGGCGCCGAAGGGTCTGGTATGGAGCTTACGGCCGGCATGTCGGTTGGCTCCGATCCGGATGGCGGCTACACCGTCGTTCCCGTCTTGAGTGGCGTTATACAAAGACGCACTTTCGACATATCGCCTCTCGGCAGACTGGCTCGACGCGAGACGATCGATACAGGAGATTCATTCGAGGAACCGATTGATCCCTCTGATATCGGTGCGGAATGGGTGGGAGAAAAATCAGAAAGGCCACCTCTCGATACCGCAAGGTTGCGATATCTGAAGGTGCCCGTGAATGAGATCTACACAAACCAACCGGTGACACAACGGCTGCTCGATGACGGTCGATTTGATATCGGCGGATGGCTGGAAGGCAAGATTTCCGACAAGTTCGCTCGCACCGAGGGTGCCGCATATATCAATGGCAATGGTATCGAGAAGCCTCAGGGCTTACTTTTCAGACCGACATCCCCTGACACAGACGGCGATCGCGACTACTTCACGATCCAGCACATCAACACGGGGGTCGGCGGCGGATTTGCATTGGCCAACGCAGGAACGGGCGTCAGCCCCGCGGATGTCTTGATAGACACGGTCTACAGCCTACGCGCTCCATATCGGCCAAACGCTCGCTGGCTGATGAACATGGCAACCGCCGGCGTTGTTCGCAAACTGAAGGACAGCGAGGGTCGATTTGTATGGGCTGATGCACGTGATGGCCAGCCAGCAACATTACTAGGCTTTCCTGTCGAGTTCGATGAGGAAATGCCGGATATCGATGTGGATTCACGATCGATTGCTTTTGGCGATTTCCAGCAGGCTTACATCATCGTCGATAAGCCCGGGGTACGCCTTCTAACGGACCCTTACACCATGAAGCCTCACGTTCTCTTCTACGCTTACCGTCGAGTTGGCGGCCAGGTCCAGAACGGTGAAGCCGTCAAGGTTGTGCGTTTCGCCGCCTCCGGTTGAGGTGGTCTAATTCGGCGGCGCGCGATGGTGCGCTGACGACGCGGCGGCATTGGCCGGCAATCCAGTGCCGCCGCATCCTTACTGATCGCCTTTTCGGAACATGGGTGGGAACGTGAACAATCACATCAGGATGCGAAACCAGCGGCTGGGACTGGAAAGCAGCACGTCGCCTCTCGCACACGTCGCTCATGTGGGCTTTCTGGAGGGCCTGATCTTTTATGCGGTGACGGCAGCACTGCCTAGCCTTCCGAACTGGGCACTTAGTACACTGGCTAGCGGCATAACCGCCCTCGCCATGACCGCATGCATTGCTGGTTTCAACGTGCTGCCATGACGGCCATCAATGTGCTAATCACTGAGAACGCCGCGCATGTGCTTACGGACGGATTGTGCGCCGCCCCAGGCCTGGGGCCGATCGCGGTCCCGAAGGTAATTCCTCTGCCGCATCTGCGCATGGCAGTCGCGACGAGAGGGCCGGCCGAACTCTTGCAGGTTATGTTGCCGATTATCTCTGCGGCGCCGTCTTTCAAAGACCTGGTGGAGTTCTTCCGCAACGATTTTCGGGCATTGACGAAGCTGCAGCATCCAAACTGGCCGGCAGGCATTTTCAAGCGGGATTTCGATATCGTGATAGCAGGTTGGTCAAAATCCGGGCCGGCCGCGTTTCTAATCACGAGCAGCGTGGGGCACGGTATTCCGACATGGGAACCGTTCTTCTTCGGTAATTTCCTCTGCACGCCTAAGGTTTCAGACGACGCTTTCGAAGCCTTCCACGCCTCGCCGGATCCTCTGCGAGATTTTATCGGCGTGCTTGACTATCAGGCCGCAAGAGAGCCGGCGGTCGGCGGCTTCGCTCAGTTGACCACGATCACTTCGGACGAAATCAGCACGAGAATCCTGAAGAGGTATCCGCCAAAGGAAATCGTGCGCGCTTCAGCTTTTCAAAGCGCCTCTCGACCGATCGAACTAAGCGGAGCGCTCAAGAAGGCGATAGCGAAATTATAGACTACGCTGGCGGATACACGAACAGCGCGTCAGCACGTGGACTTTGGTAATGTTCCAAGTTGGCCCAAATCGCCCAGTTGACCATTGGAGCCATGTAACCGGAACCCTGCCCTACAAGCTTCCCGGTCGACAAGTTGAAATTGATGGCGTTGTTGGAAAAACTTGGCGCTGGGCTAAATCGCATAATCGTCCCATCGTTGTCGAAATGGATCGCCGTCCGTGGCGTGGCTGGAGCCTTCCCTCCCGGTGCAGTTTCTGGGCCGGGGCGCTCTTCCAGCAACCAGTCAATGCTGTAAGAAAGGCAGCGGTCTGTTGAAGAGCCCTCATACCATGTGAGTGGTGTCTGAAAATCAGGGCTGCTTATAAACCCATAGAGGGGGTCACCGTCGCGAGTATGCCCCAACATTAGCACCAGGGAAGAGCCGCTCACGGAACTGAAAGACAACCGAAAAAGCTCACCGGGTAGCAGGTCACCAGCGCGCTTGTGTGTGAGATTTAAAAGAGTTTTCACTTCTACCTTATCCTACGTCCGTTGAGCTTTTGGCACTAATTTCACCTGCGATGGCTCCCAGTGCTTTGGTCAACTCGTCTGCCGCTCTTTGCTTTTCGAGGGCTTGGAGGTCTTCCTCAAGTATCGATATAATCGCAGCGCGGACGATCGGAAAATATCTCCGGCAAGTGTCTTCGTCTAATTCATGAATTCCTTTGCTTAATATCCCATAGGCGGCTTTGTGTTTAACCAAAGCGTCCGGAAGAATGTCCCTCAATGCCCCAATCTTCTCTACGATTCGCATCGTGGAAAAACCTTCGACCTCTCCGTTTTTCTCTACATATCTTTGGTAATGAGTAGAAATCAAACGTTCGAATATCCGGCGCAAGTAAACGAAAGAGCCGATACCAATTCCATGGCTGGCCAACCCTCCTGCTCTATGCAACTCCCTGTAGTATCCCTTCTCTAAGACAGGTCTAAACCGTTCTATATCGGATCCTGCGATATCCTCCATAGAAGGGAACTGACCAATTTTACAAACAACTTCCCCATCTGAGTAAAAAATGTACTGATAGAGGTGATCAGCACGCTGGCAAATCAAATCCGCCATAAATGTCCCTGTGGTCGGCAAATTGCCGTGCCCCATTAGGGCCAATCTGATAGCATCGGGTTCTTCTCGAATTGTTTTAAACGTGCTTTCCTTCTTGCAGGAAACGCAATAGCAATCTACTTGAAAATTACTGTAAAAAAATTCATAAATCTCTTTCCTGTCGTCATTTGAAAATTTAATTTCCGAATATAATGGAAGATTTATAATTAGGTTCTTTAGATCGTCTTCTATAGATAATTTCGGCTTTGTCTTATCGGCATTTGTTGTCATTTCCTACCCCGTTTCCCTTAAGCGTTTTTACCTTTTCTTTCCCTTTCGGTGAATTAGACTTTCAACCAGCTGAGAATCCGGATCTGCCGTTGCGGAAGCCGTGATTTCGGCGTCTTCCTCGTCGGTCATGGCTTCCAGATTGGCCTTTGCCTGCGCTAGCGCCTCGTCTCTGGTGCGCACCTTCCTCAGCCTCACGCCTGGCCCTTCGCCGTTCTCGTCGACGAAGATCACTCCCGCCGTTTCCAACGCTCGGCGAATTGCGATGAGAGCTTCTTCAGATCCGCCAAACTTTTCGGTTTCATAGTTGGAAATAGTGTTTCGGTGCACGCCTGCCGCCTTGGCGAGATTCGCGAGCGACCAATTTAATGCCGCTCTTGCCATCCTAACTTGTGCAGGCTTCACAACTGCGTTTCCTTATGATAAATGCACAAGTGAAAGTATCACAAGTGCTGGAGAAAACCAATGCCGAACGCACGTGTTGCGGCAGCCGCCGAAGGCTTGCCCGAAACTGAACATGACGATTCACTCCGCTCTAACCGTCCTTCCAACGAAACGGGGAAAGCACTCGGTATTCTGGGGGTATGGAAGGCGGCGTTGTCGTCAACTGGACGTGCCGATGGAAATGACATGGCGCGGGCTGTGGAGCCCGATCAGGAACCCATGGAGAGATTTATGAATCAGCACGTTTCCCGTCGTTCGGTGGTCGCAGCATCTGCTTCGGCTGCGATGGCCTTACCGCTCTCGGCCGCCGCAACCTCATATGCGCTTGCTGAAACGGCCGCAGATCAGGAATGGGAGAAAGTTGAGCGCGATAGTGCCTTGGGAATGAGTGCATCTGGTCGTAAGCCCGCGGCGGCTGTCGATCCGGTTTTCGAAGCGATCCGCGTGTATCGGAAGTCTAGAGCCAATTGGTTTCGTCTCTGCGAGGCGAAATGGAAAGCCGAGGCAGCCCATTGGGATATTCATGGCCGCCGGCCATTGGCACTCGTCGCATGGGATCACTATTCGGCGATAGGAGCGTCAGAAGTTGATGCATATCGCGACCGGCTATTGGCGTCCGGAAGACGCAATCCCACCCAAGTAGAGGCTGAGTATGCGGCCACAGTCGAAAAGCTCGCAGTCAAACGCAGGGAAATAGATGAGTGGGATAAAAAGACTGGAATGACACCCGTCTATCGTCGTAATCGCCGCGCGCTGCGTGAGATGCGCGCCGATGCAGAACGCATGGCCGCAACAATTCCAACAACTCCCGCGGGCGCCGCAGCTCTCATAAAAATAGCTGTTGCGGATATCAAGGAAGGCGAAGGACCTGCTTGGCCTTGGCGCGCTGTGATCACAGCCACGAGGGCGTTGAAACGAATGACCGTGCAACTTCCGGCCGATTCTGAGGGCAGCGGTCTCGTCTCAAAAAAGTTGATTGATTTAATTTCAAAACACCGGGAGGCATATCAGACCTACATGGCTGTTGTGCACTTGGATGACAGCGCCGAATTGGGACGCGATCCAACGCCACGCGAAACAAGGATCTGCGGAAAGGCTTCCGCTGCTGAAGAGCGCTCTCTGAATCGCTTGTGTTCATATGTTTGCAAGGACACAGCCGAAGTGCGGGCCAAGGCCCGCTACATGAAGGAATGTCTTGATATTCATACGCTTTCTGACGATCAAATGGAAATAGCTCTGAAGGCCGCGGGGGAAACATGGCTGTGAACGCTCGGCTTAAGTCAACCACGTTTATGCCGGTGACGCCCGCAACTCGACAGCGCATCGAGGCGACTATAGACCAACTCGTAGCGCTGCTCGATGAGATCGACAGTGGGGAATTTCCACGGCTTGACGAGAAAGAGCCCAACGAAATTATCGACGATTGGTGCGCATGAGAGGGTGTGCACACGTGCCCGCCCAGGGGGTCTGCAAATTTGCGGACCCTTCTCAAGATTCCCGTTGGAAATCTTGAAGCGAGCAAACATTCGCCTGCCCTGACGACGGCGAATTTAGCCACCAAGTTTTACCCCGAGGCGAATTGACCTGCTTTAACAAAACAGGTAGAGCTGTTGTAGAAAAACAGCGAGAGGTTCTTATGTTCACAATTGCAGAGGCAGCCAAGGCGGCAGGGACGAATTCCGCGACGGTGCGCACATGGATACACAATTCAAAATTCTGGTTCGAAGACCATGAAATCGAACGTGCCGAGACGAACGGCCAGGCACACAAAATCACCTTTGAAGGTGCCATGCGGCTGGCGCTCATGGCGAAACTCACACTGTCGGGTGTGGCCGCAGATCGTGCCTTTCAGCATGTTCTCAAGTTTTTCGATGCTGGTGATTGGCATTGCGCTGATAAGCCGGCCAGAGCGCCGGGATCCCTTTACGAAGCGGGCGAGACACTAATCGTTGGCTATGCCGGGGAAGATGAAGCTAGGATCGTCAATGCGCCGTTAGATGCCACGCTGGCATCCGTATTGGACTTAAGCAAGCCTGCTGCATTCGTCATCCACATGAACAGCCTCAGGCGTCTTATGCTGGATTCTCTCGCTCAATCTTAATCGGCCATCGCAGTCGGGTCGGGGCCGAAAGGCTACTTCGGTGAGTGAAATCATCGAGATTGTGGAAATGAACACTCCAGCGGCCGTTCGGGCCAACCGAGCAAACCAAGTGGCTCTCAAACCGTTCGTTTTCGATCAGCATGAAGGAAAGCGCCACGCGCCCGCATCAATCTGATGAAAGGCCTAACCATGGCTGGTACACCGGTCCTTTTTAAAATCGCCGACTTAGCCCGTGCCGTCAAAGGTGCGCGCAAAGGTGGCATGGATGTCGGTCGCGCAGAAATCGACCCTTCAACGGGTAGAATC
This sequence comes from Mesorhizobium sp. DCY119, assembly GCF_003590645.1. NCBI lineage: Bacteria > Pseudomonadati > Pseudomonadota > Alphaproteobacteria > Hyphomicrobiales > Phyllobacteriaceae > Mesorhizobium > Mesorhizobium sp. DCY119. The sequence goes on from NZ_CP031834.1 coordinate 3,248,836, forward strand.
GTTTTGGTTGCAGCGGGGAAAACGCCGGATCCTCAGAATGATCTCGACAATTGGTTAGATCGCCATGCGCGTTCGTCTTAAAGGCCTCAACAGCAAGACAAAGACGCTCGCGGACGGAAGCGTTGTCACCTATCACTATGCGTGGAAGGGTGGGCCGCGCCTTCCCGGGAAGATAGGCGACTCCGAGTTCATGGCGGCCTACAACGCGGCGGTGGCACGCAAAGTGCAGCCTCGCCAGGGTATGCTGCTTTCTGTCCTCAACGGCTTTCAATCCAGCTCAGATTGGGACGATTTGGCTCCTCGGACCCAAAGCGATTACGTCAAGCTAATCAAAGTGATCGAGAAGAAGTTCGGCGATTTTCCGCTATCCGGCATGAGCGATCGGCGGACACGCGGTATCTTCATGGAGTGGCGCGACGAGCGCGCCAAGGCCTCACGACGCCAAGCTGACTATGGTTGGCAGGTTCTCGCCCGCATATTGTCCTGGGCGTATGGGCGTGGCCTTGTAAGCGCCAATCCCTGCGAGAAGGGCGGCCGGCTCTATCGTGGGTCTCGTGCTGAACATGTCTGGACTGACGCCGATGAGGCTGCATTCCTCGCCAGCGCACCCCGACACCTGCATCTCCCGCTTATCCTCGCGCTGTGGACAGGGCAGAGACAAGGCGACCTGTTGCGTCTTACCTGGCAGCAATACGACGGCAAGGTAATTCGCCTTCAGCAATCCAAGACTGGAACGCGCGTCCTCATACCTGTCGGCGCGCCGCTGAAGGCCGCCTTGGACATCAAACGTGGCAAGGCGGGGCAGATACTGCTCAACAGCGACGGCGATCCTTGGACCGCAGACGGCTTTCGTTCGTCGTGGCGCAAAGCGTGTGCGTCCGCTGGTGTCGTCGGCGTGACGTTCAACGATCTTCGAGGCACAGCCGTGACCCGGCTTGCAAAGGTGGAAGCCTCTGTTCCTCAGATCGCAACAATCACCGGCCACAGCCTGCGGGACGTGCACGCGATTCTCGATTCCAATTACCTGCACCGCGACCCGGCAATGGCAGAGGCTGCGATTAGAAAGCTCGAAACGAGAACGAAAATTCCCGACCGGGCGTCCGACTGACCTGAAATGTTCTAATGATGAAATCGAAAAAGCTCAATGAAATCAAATGGCTGGGGAACCTGGATTCGAACCAGGACTAACGGAGTCAGAGTCCGTGGGTCTACCGTTAACCTATTCCCCAAAAGCGAGATATTTCAATCGCTTGGCTGAAAGAGCCGGTTTGGTGCGACGCACCGTTTTGCCCCGGTCAGGCAAAACCCGCTCCCTTTCGGTGGCGCCTTTTAGCACATCCGCCCCATCGATCAAGCCCTCGATTGCGCTGCATCGAAAGAATGATGTGGCTCGCCGCAGGCGCCTGGATGTCGACGTTCCAGCCTATGCTTTCTCGGCCAGCCATGTGCCTTGCGCCGTGCGTTTCAGGCGGGGCGACGCGATCGCGCCGTGGATATGCGCGACGACGGATGCGTCGTGCTGGCCAAGCGCGGCGCGCCAGTTGTTGCCCTGAAGCATGGCGACGACCGCTGCCACCGGCTCGATGCCGGCCTTTCGCAACAGGCGCAGCACGGCCAGCATCGACGTGCCGGAACTCACCACATCGTCGACCACGACCACCCGCCTGCCCTGCAGCAGCGGCAGGATGCGCGGATCGACATAGATGCGCTTGGCATGGGCCGGGCTGGTGATCGAGCTCATCGGCTCGGAGAGCGCGTCGTCGTACCAGAACTTTCGCGAGGTTCCCAAGGCGACCATGCGGGCGTGGCCGAGCCGCCGCGCGACGCCATTGGCCAGCGGCAGGCCGAGCGTCGGCACGCCGATGACGGCTTCCGGCGCATAGGCGGACGCCAGTGCCGCCATTGCGTCGGCAAGCGCGTCCTCCACGGCAAAGCTCGCCTGGTTGACGATGAGCGAGGCCACCGCCTTGTCCTCGCCACCGGGCAGCACGCGAATGGGCAGCGCGATCTGGCGGCCGTCGGGCAGCGTTGCGGGATAAAGGTCCGCGAAGCCGTCTTGCGGGTTCGTTTCGAAAGTTCCGGCGGGATAGACGGTCTGCCAGAATTCATGCGGGGCAAGTGGCAAAATGGGTCTTTCTGTTGCAGAAGGAAGAGGCGGCGAAGCTGGCCCTGCGCGCCGCGAGGATTCGCAAAGGCGGGCCGGACGGAGTTTTACGGTGAAGACAGCGGGCAGCCAAGACGATCATGCGGAATTCGAGATGCTGGCAGCCTTGCGGCGCGACATCCATGCCAATCCCGAGCTGGGCTTCGAGGAAGTCCGCACTGGCGGCATCGTCCAGAAGATGCTGGCCGAGGCCGGCATTGCGGTTCAGGCGGGTCTCGGCAAGACCGGGGTCGTCGGCACGCTGAAGCTTGGCGACGGGTCGCGGCGGATCGCGCTGCGCGCCGACATGGACGCTCTGGCCATGCTAGAGACCGCCGAGGAGCGCGATTACAAGTCGACCACGCCCGGCAAGATGCATGCCTGCGGCCATGACGGCCACACGGTGATGCTGCTGGGGGCGGCACGCGAGCTGGCGCGGCGCAAGCGCTTTTCCGGCACCGTGCATTTTATCTTCCAGCCGGCCGAAGAAGGGCGCGGCGGGGCGAAGGCGATGATCGAGGATGGGTTCTTCAAGAAGTTTCCGGTCGATGCTGTCTATGGGCTGCACAACATGCCGGGCATCGCTACCGACAGCATGGCGGTGGTGGCCGGGCCGCAGCTTGCCTCGTCCGACCGCTGGATGGCGACGTTTCGCGGTGTCGGCACGCATGGCGCCAAACCGCATCTCGGCCGTGACGCGATGACGGCGGCCGGCCAGTTCCTGACGTCGCTGCACACCATCGTGGCGCGGCGCGTCGACCCGCTGCAGCCGGCAGTGGTCAGCGCCTGCGCGATCGAGGGCGGCAGCTTCGAGGCGCTGAACGTCATTCCCGACACGGTGAAAATCGGCGGCACCTCGCGCGCCTATTCGGCTGCGGTGCGCGACCAGATCGAAGCGGAGATCGGCGCGCTGGCACAGGGTTCGGCGCAGCTTTTCGGCATCGAGGCCGACTATCGCTACATCCGCCAGATGCCGCCGGTGGTGAACGACCGCGATGCGACACGGCGGGCGCTGGCGGCGGCGCAAAGCGCGCTTGGAGCCGAGAAGGTGATGACCGAGTTCCCGCCCTCCACCGCCGGCGACGATTTTGCGATGTTCAGCCAGGAAGTGCCGGGCGCCTATGTCTGGCTCGGCAACGGTCCCGCGGAGGATGGCGCGCTGCACCACAACAGCCGGTATGATTTCAACGATGCGGCGATACCTGCGGGGGTGCGGTTCTGGACAAAGCTGGTAGAGCAGGAGTTGGCGGGGGTGTAGGGGTGTTGGCGGAGGTGCTCATGTTCGGGCAGGATTAGCCTTCATCGTTCTCGCTGGAATAGCCCCTCTCCGTCTCGGCTACGCCGAGCCACCTCTCCCCGCAAGCGGGGCGAGGAACCCAGGTTCTGCGCGGCTGCGACATTTCAGGACTTGGGTTCCTCGCCCCCGCAAAGCGGGGGAGAGGTGGCTCGGCGAAGCCGAGACGGAGAGGGGGAGCGCGCCGCTAGCCCATTACTCGCTCAGCCTACCAGCCTCTCAAACAGCAGCTTCAACGCCCCTTCCCCATCGACCTTCATCGCGACGGAAATCGCAGCACCCTTCTCATCGATCGTCATCGCGCCCGCATCGCGTGTCGCACCCGTATCGACCGCGATTTTCAGCGTCTCACAGCCGAACAGGCTTTCATCCAGCGCCAGAAGCATGACGCAGGGGTCATGCAGCGGACGGCTTTCGCCGCCGGTGGTGGACTGGAAATAGGCGTCGATGAGTTCGCCGGAGGACTTTGCAGCCGGCACGCCGGTGGCCTGAAGGGCTGCGGTGTAATCGCGGGTGGCGCGCACCTTGCGCGTCACGTCGAGCGGGATAAGCGTGAAGTTGAGACCGGCTGCAAAAACGATTTCCGCCGCTTCCGGGTCGGCGGCAATGTTGAACTCGGCGCGCGGGCCGATGTTGCCGGGCTCATGCACCGCCCCGCCCATGGCAATGACGCGGCCGATGCGCTTTGCCGATGCCGGGTGATCCTGCACCAGGCGCGCGATGTTGGTGAGCGGGCCGAGCGCGAGGATGTCGAGCGAACCGGCGGGCAGTTCGTCCAGCAGTTTCGCCAGCCAAGCCGGCGCATCGTTGCCTGCCACCGGGGCCAATGGCTCGGGAAACGCCACGCCGCCGAGGCCGTCATTGCCGTGGATTTCGGTGGTGTCGAAACCTTTTCGCGACAGCGGCCCGGCAGCGCCCGAAACGACCGGAATATCGGCGCGGCCCTCAAGCGCCAGGATGCGCCCGGCATTGCGCGTCGTGGTGGCGATGCCGATATTGCCGGCCACCGTCGTGATGCCCCTGATGTCGAATTCCGCCGATTTCAGCGCGAGCAGGATCGCCACCGCATCGTCTATGCCGGGGTCGGTGTCGATGACGACGGTGCGGGCGGGAGCGGTTGGCATAAGGGCGCGGCCTTTCGTTTCAGGGTCGATTCGAATATGGCTTCGCTTCCCATTTTCGGGTCAGGTAAAGCAAGCTGAAATGCTTGACCCAGACATATCGAGTGAGTTTGAAATTGTCCGAAACGTCCCGCCTTCCCGACGATCTGCTGATCAATGCCGCCGATGAAATCCGCATCCGGCAGGACCTCGTGCTGGTGGCGCTGGGCAAGCGCGAGGCCGACCGCGTGGTGCGTGTCGGGCGACTGCTCGATGTCCATACCGGAACGTGGATGGAGGATTGCGAGGTTGCGATCCGTGGCCGCCGCATCGCCTATGTTGGGCCGGCAGGCACCTTTGCCGGCACGGCGCGCGAGACGACCGACCGCACGCATCTTTCGGCCGTTCCCGGCTTCGGCGAAATCCACAAGCATATCGAAAGCTCGCATCTGACGCCCGAGCATGAGGCAGCACTCGTCATGCCGCGCGGCAACACCTGGACCTGCGAGGCAAGCCACGAATTCTCCAACGTCAACGGGCCGAAGAACCTGGAATTCTGGCTGACCGCACGGCTCGCCGGCTCGCCAATGAAGATTTTCCCGCTGCCCGGGTCAGCCGTGCCGCCCACGGCTTACGAATGGGGCGGCGGTCATTTCGGCTATGCCGAGCAGGCCGGCTTTCTCGCGCAAAGCGCGATGGTCGCCGGGCTGGACGAGGTGATGGACTGGCCGGCGGTCTGGAACCCGCAGAACCCTTCCTATGAGCGGCTGTGGGGCATGATCCAGGCGACATTCGAGCAGCGCGGCGTGGTCGAGGGCCATGGCGCGGGCCTGCGCGACCTGCCCGAGATCAACGCCTTTGCCGCCGCCGGCCTGTCCTCCGACCATGAGGCGTGGACGCCGCAGGAGGCGTGGGACAAGCTGCGGCGCGGCATTTTCATCGAAATCCGCCCGCATTCCATGCCCGACATCATCGGCGGGCTCCTGGAGCGCGGTTTGCGCGATTGGAGCCAGGTGGCTTTCGCCACCGACGACCGCAGCGCCTCCGACACGCTGAAGATGGGCGCGACCGACCACAATGTGCGCCTTGCCATCGAAAGCGGGCTGACGCCGGAGATCGCGTATCAATGCGTGTCGATCAATCCGGCACGGCACATGCGGCTGACGCCCTTCGTGGGAAGCATCGCGCCGGGGCGGTTCGCCGATCTGGTGCTGCTGGACGATGCGGCGACCGTTTCGATTGCCGAGGTCTGGGCTGATGGCGATCAGGTATCGCAGGCAAAGAATTTCACTGGTCATTTGCCGGCTATCGACTGGCCGGACTGGGCGACGAAGACGGTCAATATCGAGCGGCAGATGACGGCGGATGATTTTGCCATTCCAGCAGAGGCCGGTCGCGACGCGATGCAGGCGGCGCTGCTGCGGCCGTTCCACTGGGACGACAATTTCATCACGACCGAACTGCCGGTGGCCAATGGCGCGGTGCAGCGCGACACTGCGCGCAACATCACCAAGTTCTCCGTCGTCGACCGCTTTTCCGGCGAGGGCAAGGTGGCAAAGATGTTCTGGCTGGGCTGCGGCCCGAAGACGCCGGACACAGCCGTCGGCTGCACGGTGGCCCATGACAAACACAATATCTGGGTCGTCGGCTCGTCGGATGCCGCGATGGCGGAAGTCGTCAATCGCATCCGCGACAATCAGGGCGGCTGGGCGCTGGTGACCGACGGCAAGGTCGTGGCCGATGTGCGCTACGAGGTCGGCGGGTTGATGACGAACCGGACGGCTGAAGCACTCGATGCCGAGATGCAGGCTCTTTATGTAGAAGCGGAGAAGATCGAATGGCTCTATGAGCCAACGTTTTCGCCACGCTGGTTCCCCGGCTTTCCCGAGCGGCTGCAGTTTGCGACGCTGACCTGCGCGCCGTGGCGCTGGGTGCTGGTGGCGCCGACGGACGCCGTGCCGCAGGGGTTTGTCAACGTGCAGACGGGAGAGAGCCACAAGGTGGTGTGGTGAGGTTTGGTTTCGGGGTGCGTCCTTCGAGGCTCGCCCGTTGAGGTTGGTGGCACACCTTCACGGTTTTGCGGGCTCGCACCTCAGGATGAGGGCGGTGGGGTGCCGTTCTCAGATTCTGGAACGTTGGCGAACTTCGCCTAACACTATCGAAGCATCAGCCGAATCTGGCACGTGAATAGCGCGACCTCCCTCATCCTGAGGTGCGAGCCCGCAGAGCGCCGTCTGTTAGCCATGCATTGGATGGGCGAGCCTCGAACACCTCAGGATGAGGGCGGTGGGGTGCCGTCTTCATACTCTGGAGCGTTGGCGGATTTCGCCTAACACTATCGAAGCGTCAGCAGAATCTGGCACGTGAATAGCGCGACCTCCCTCATCCTGAGGTGCGAGCCCGCAAGGCGCCGTCTGTTAGCCGCGCATTTGAAGGGGCGAGCCTCGAAGGACACACCCCTTTAGCATCAATCCTGCTCCGCAAACGCCGCCAGTATCCGCGCCCAGGACCGGATGCCCTTGCGGTAGCTCGACAGGTCGTATTTCTCGTTCGGGCTGTGGATGCGGTTGTCGAAGCGGGCGAAGCCGATGAGCAGCGAATCCATGCCGAGCTTGCGCTTGAATTCGCCGAGGATCGGGATCGAGCCGCCGGTGCCGGCGATCGCCGCCTCGCGCTCCCACTCCACTGTGAGTGCGCCCAGCGCCTTTTGCAGCAACGCGCCATCGATCGGCATGACGGTGGCGGGGCTGGCGCCGTGGTCGAGGAACTCGACCTTGCAGTCTTCCGGCACGCGCGCCCGGACATGGGCGTGGAAGGCAGCGCGGATTTTCTCGGGGTCCTGGCCCGCCACCAGACGGAACGACAGCTTTGCCTTTGCGCTTGCCGGGATGACGGTCTTAAAACCTTCGTCGGTGTAGCCGCCGATGATGCCGTGGATTTCGCAGGTCGGCCGGGCCCATACCTGCTCGAGAATCGAGCGGCCCTTTTCGCCGGCGGGGATGCTGAGGCCGACATTGCCGAGGAAACCTTTTTCGTCGAAAGGCAGGCGCTGCCACTGCGCCTTCACGGCTGCCGGCAGTTCTTCGACGCCGTCATAAAAACCTTCGACGGCGACGCCGCCGTCCGGCGTGCGCAGGCTGGAGATGATGTCGGATAGGACCTGAAGCGCATTGCGCGCGGCATTGCCGTAGATGCCGGAATGGAGGTCGCGGTCGGCGCAGGTGATCTCGATCTCTTCCTTCAGCACGCCGCGCAGCATGGTGGTGACGGCCGGCGTCTCGGCGTCCCACATGTCGGTGTCGCAGACCAGCACGACATCGGCCTTGAGTTCTTCACCGGTCTTTTCAAGGAAGGGCGCGAGGCTCGGGCTCGAAATTTCTTCCTCGCCTTCGAACAGTGTCGAAACCCGGATCGGCAGCTTGCCGGTAACAGCCTTCCATGCGCGGCATGCCTCGACGAAGGTCAGCAACTGGCCTTTGTCGTCGGAAGCGCCGCGCGCGACGATGTGGGTGTCGCCATTGGGCTGCGGCACCAGCCTGGGCTCGAATGGGTCGGAGTTCCACAGCGACAGCGGATCGACCGGCTGGACGTCGTAGTGGCCGTAGAACAGGACATGCGGCCCCTCGCCCGAGCGATCATGCCCGACAACCATCGGATGGCGCGCGGTGTCGCGGACGGAGGCGTCGAAGCCGAGGCCGGAAAGTTCCTTCGCCAGCCAATCGGCGGCGCGGCGGCAGTCGGCGGCGTAGGCCGGGTCGGTCGAGACGGACGGAATGCGGATCAGCTCGAACAGCCGCTCAAGGCTGGCGTCGATATTGGCGTCGATGGTTTCGAGCACCTTGTTGAGATGGTTTTCAGCGTCGTTCTTGCTCACAGCTTTGTCCTGTCGTTGCTTCGCTGCGGCTCAGCCGGCAGCATCAATACGGGCCATCTCGGCCTTGAAGGCGCTGGCGACCTGAAGCGCGTCGCGCAGCACTTTCTTGCGCTCAAGGCTCAGCACTTCGCGACCGCGCATCAGCCATTGGCCGGCCACCATCACGTCGCGCACATCGGTCGGCATGGTGGCAAAGACCAGTGTCGAATAGATGTCGTAGATCGGCTGCATGCGGGGGGCCGAGAGATCGATGCGGATAAGGTCGGCCTTCTTGCCGGGTTCCAGCGAGCCGATTTTTTCGTGCAGCCCGAGCACCTTCGCGCCTTCGATGGTCGCCATGCGGATGACCTCGACGGAGGGCATCGGCTTGCGGCTATGGCCAAGCAATTTCTGGAACATCGACACCGGCGCGAACTGCGAGAACAGGTCGAGCGTGTTGCCGCTCATCGGGCCGTCGGTGGCGATGCCGACGGGAATGCCGGCCTTGCGCATCGCTTCGACCGGCGCGATGCCCCTGCCCGCCTTGCCATTGGAGCGCGCATTGTGGGCGACGCAGACCCGGGCGTGCGCCATCTTTTCCATGTCGCTGTCGTTGACATAGAGGCAGTGCGCGCAGATCAGGCCCTTGCGCAGAAGACCGGCCTTCTCGACCGCTTCGACGGGGCGCAGGCCGCCGAGCTTCGCGGCCCAGGCCATCTCGGCGTCGGTTTCTGCCAGATGCATCTGCACCGGGATACCGGGATGATCGTCGGCCCAGCGCGCGACGCGCTCCATGACCGCCATGCCGGTGGAATAAGGCGCATGCGGCGCGATGGAGGGAATGATGCGGTCGTGGCCGGAGAATTCCGCCACCAGTTGCTCGACGAGGGCAAAACCTTCGTCGAAACTGTTGTGGTCAGGCGGATCGAAATCGGCGAGCGTCTGGCCAAGCACGCCGCGGATGCCGGCCTTGTCGACCACACGGCCGACTTCGGTTTCGAAGTAGTACATGTCGGCAACGGTGGTGACGCCGCCCCCGATCAGTTCGAGCGCTGCGAGCGCGGTGCCGGCACGCACCGCCTCCGGCCGCACGAATTTGCGCTCCAGCGGCAGGATGTAGCGGTAGAGCCGGTCGTCAACGTCTTCGCCCAGCCCGCGGAACAGGCTCATGGCCATGTGGCAGTGCGGGTTGACCATGCCCGGCATGATCAGGTCGCCGTCGGTGTCGATGATTTCGGCGCCGGGGATTTGCGGTGCCGGGCCGGACCCGACCGCCTTGATTGCGTCGCCCTCGATGTGGACATAGCCGCGCTCGATGACGGGCATGTCCGGCGAGCAAGGGAGGATGAGGGCGTTGGTGATGAGGACAGACATGAAACGTCCTCAGATCATTCCGGCTTCAGCACGCAGCACTGGTCCGGCACAGGCACCAGCTTGGCGGCGCTGCCGGGTTCCTGCGGCGTGGAAAGCGCGCCATTGGCGACGAGCGTGCCGGCGGCGGTTTCGCTATGGTACTGATAGGCGCGGCCGAGATAGGTTCTCAAGCCAAGCGTCGCGGGAATGCCTTGCGCCTTGGGATCAGTGGTGACGGCGAGACCGTCGGCGCGGGCGGCGAGGACGAAATCGTCGGGGATGGCGCCGAAGCGGTCCTGCGACAGCGTGAGCGTCGAGCCGTCGCGGGTCTGCGCGGTGACACTCGCCCCGTCGCGCTTGGTGACTTTCAGCGGCACGAGATTCTCGAAGCCGACGAAGCGGGCGACGAAGGCGTTGGCCGGGCGCTGGTAGAGCGTCTCGGGCGTGCCGAGCTGCATGATGCGGCCGGCATTCATGATGGCGACGCGGTCGGAGATCGAGAACGCCTCTTCCTGATCGTGGGTGACATAGACCGAGGTGGTGCCGTTGGCGCGCTGCAGCTGGCGTATCTCGACGCGCATGTCGACGCGCAGCTTGGCGTCTAGGTTGGACAGCGGCTCGTCGAACATCAGCAGCGGCGGCTCTATAACCAGCGCGCGGGCGAGCGCGACGCGCTGCTTCTGCCCGCCCGACAATGCGCCGGGAAGCCGGTCTGCGAGCTGGGAAAGCCCGACGCGCTCCAGCATCGCCTTGGCGCGCTTTTCGCGCTCGGACGATGCCACGCCGCGCTGCTTCAGCCCGAAGCCGACATTGTCGAGCACCGACAGATGCGGGAACAGCGCGTAGTTCTGGAAGACGAGGCCGATGTCGCGCTTGTAGGCAGGCAGCCGCGTCAGATCCTTGCCGCCAAGCGTGATCGTGCCGGAGGTGGGCTGGAGGAAGCCGGCGACGAGGCGCAGGGTCGTCGTCTTGCCACAGCCGGACGCGCCGAGCAGCGAGACGAGCTCGCCGCTGCCGACGGACAGCGACAGGTCCTCCAGCACCTTGGTCGTGCCATAGTGGGCGGTGAGGTTTTGTACGGTCAGAGCCTGGGTCATGGTTTCATTTCGCAAGGAAGGTAAGGCCGAGCGTGCGCTCGACGATCGCCATGACGGCGACGGTGAGGAACATCAGCAACACCGACACCGACGCAATCGTCGGATCGAAGAACTGCTCGACATGGGCGAGGATCTGGATCGGCAGCGTCGAGATGCCGGGGCCGGTCAGGAACAGCGACGTCGAGACGTCGTTGATCGAGGTGATGAAAGCCAGGATGAAGGCCGCGATCACGCCCGAGCGGACATTGGGCAGCACGATGGTGAAGAAGGTTTTCAGCGGCCGGCTGCCGAGGCTGATCGCCGCTTCCTCGATCGAGAAATCGAAGGAAGCGAGGCTCGCCGAGATGACGCGGACGCAATAGGGCAGGACCAGAAGCGTGTGGCCGATGAGCAGCGTCAGGAAGATCGGCGCGCTGGCGCCGACCGCGACCGACTTGAGCAGCGAGAAACCGAGGACGATTTCCGGCACCAGAATGGGCAGCACGAAGACGGTGGAGAGCCATGTCGGCAGCTGGATGCGGTAGCGGTTGAGCGCATAGGCAGCCGGAATGCCGATCAGGAGGGCCAGTCCGGTGGCCAGAATGGCAAGCTGAAGGCTGGTGACAATGGTGCGCCGGAAGGCACTGATTTCAAAGATGTTCTCGAACCAGCGCAGCGACAGGCCCTGCGGCGGAAAGGTCAGGTAGGTCGTGTCGCTGACGGAGGCGCCGAGCACGATAATCAGCGGCCCGGTCAGGAAGATGTAGACCAGGATCGTGAACAGGATGAGCAGTGGATTGATGCGTGTGGTCATCATGTCGCCATCGGGTTGAGACGCCGCGCGACGCGGCTCATGGCCAGCACGACGGTGACCGTTATCACCACCATGATCGCGGCGATGGTGGAGGCGCCGACCCAGTCGAAGGAGACCATGGCGCGCTGATACATCAGTGTGCCCATGACCATCTGGCGCTCGCCGCCGAGCAGTTGCGGCGTGGCATACGAGGTGAAGGAGCCAGTGAAGACCAGCACCGCGCCGACGATCAGACCGGGCACAGCCAGGGGCAGGATGACCTGCCGGAACGTGCCGGCCGGCGTCGCACCCAGCGAGGCGGAAGCCTGCACGACATCCTCGGGAATGTTTTCGAGCACGCCGACCAGCGTCAGGATCATCAGCGGCACGAAGAGGTAGACCATCGCGACGATGACCGAGCCTTGGGTGTAGAGCATCGCGAACGGCTCGGACGTCACGCCGATACCGATCAGGAAGCTGTTGAGGATGCCGTTCTTGCCGAGGATGATCAGCCAGGCGAAGGAGCGCACGACGACGCCGGTGAGCAGCGGGAAGACCGCGGCGATGATGAGAAGGCTTTTCAGCCTGCCGGGTGATTTCGACACGACATAGGCGGTGAGGAAACCGACGACCAGCGAAATAGCGGTGGTGGCCAGCGATATTTCGAGCGTGCGCCACAGGACGCTGCGGCGGAAACCGCTGCCGAAGAAGGATGTGTAAGGCGAGAAGATTCCGGCCGTCTCGCCGAATGTCGTGCCGATGGTGGCGATCACCGGCAGCACGAGGAAGACCAGAACGACCAGCGTCGCGGGCGCGGCGAGCCACCATCCGGCATAGCGTTTCAGCATGGAAGTCAGATCTCTTTCGTCATTGTCGAGCAGCACTTGGGCTCGAAAACCGATTGCATAAGGTCTGCTACCCTTCCTTGATCCGCCAAGAAAGGGGCAAAACGCCGCAAAAGGCTTGGTGCAGCATATTGAGCAGGGCAATCGTATATGGCGCAGCCAACCCCCACTCCGTCTCGGCTTCGCCGAGCCACCTCTCCCCCTCAAAAGGGGAGAGGAAGGGAGCCAGCCTTGCGGACGGCATTTCCTCTCCCCCGTCGATCGGGGGAGAGGTGGCTCGGCGAAGCCGAGACGGAGTGGGGGTCGAATTTCATATGCGACCGCCCTTGGGCCGGCACTTACATCCCGAAGACTTCGTTCCAGCGGTCGACCCAATCGGTCTTGGCGGCGTTGAGCTTTTCGTAGTCCACCGGCTTCAGCGAGGCGATCATGTCGGCGCCGTAGGTCCAGAGCTTGGCCTGTTCCGGGGTCAGTTTGACCGAGGTAACGACCGGCGCATCGACGCCGTTTTCGGCAGTCTTTTGCTGAACTTCCGGCGACAGGATGAAGTTGATGAACTCGTGCGCAAGATCGACATTGGCAGCACCCTTGGGGATGTTGACCGTGTTCAGCGTCGCGATCGCACCGTCGGACAGATCGGCCCAGACTGCGGTCGGGACGGCTGCCTGGATCTGCGCGAGGGTAAAGTCCTGGGCGACTGCGGCGCTGATTTCGCCGGTCGAGAACAGGTTCACCAGTTCGGAACCGGTGTTGTAGTTCTTCACCACATTGGGCTTCAGCTCCTCGACGGCCTTGAAGGCGGCGTCGCTGTCGGCGAAGGGATCGACACCGGCATGGGCGCCGGCGATCATCACCGCCATCGGGCCGGCGGTCGTGGTGATGCCGGGCAGCGAAAGCTGGCTCTTGAAGTCTTCCTTCCACAGATCGTTCCACGAGGTGATCGGCGTCTTCACCTTGGCGGAATCGTAGATCACGCCGACGCGGCCGATCGTGTAGGCCGGGCCGAAGTCCCCTTGCGGCGCCTTGGCCATGTCGTAGATGCCTGCGAGATTTGGCAGCTTCGCCTTGTCGACCGGCTGGAAAAGGCCTTCGGCAATGCCGATCTGCGAATAGGCGTCGGTGAAATAGGCGACATCGACGCCCTCGCCGCCGCGGATCTTGATCTTGTTGAGGCGGTCGGCGTTGTTGCCGGTCTCGAACACGATCTCGCAGCCGCATTTCTCCTTGAACGGCTTGATGATGTACTCATCCAGCTTGTCGCCGTTGAACCCCCACCAGGAAATCGTCAGCGTCTTGGACTGCGCCCAGGCCGGCGCACTGGCAATCGATGCCGCCAGGCAAGCCGCAGCAGCCATGACGATGGTTTGAACTCTTTTCACTTTGACGCCTCTTGTTGTTTTGATCCCGGCGGTTTCTACAGCCGCACCGCATGGCGAGGAAGCCTATTTTCGCATCAGGAAACAGGCAAGGCCAAAGATTGTGCATTGCACATCATTATCGAGCGGCGGGAAAAGCCGAGAGCTATTCGAAGGCGTAGGTGAAGCCCTCGTCGGATGCGCCGACGGTGACCTTGGCCAGCTTTTCGCCGTCGATCGACCGGTTCAGCACACCACGGCTCATGCTTGGCAAAAGCGTGTTGGTCAGGATCGCATCGATCATGCGGCCGCCCGATTCGATCTCGGTGCAGCGCGCCTTGATCATTTCCATCACGCCGTCGCCGATGACCAGTTCGGCGTCGTGGCTGGCGCGCAGCCGTCGGGCGATCTTGGCAAACTGGATGCGCGTTATCGCCTCGATCATCGAGCCGGACAGCGGATAGTAGGGAATGGTGACGACACGGCCCAGGAATGCCGCCGGAAAGACTTTCAGCAGCGGTGCGCGCAGCGATGCGTCGAGGTCTTCGATGGCCTCGCGCTTCTGGCCGCCCTCCGTCTTATGCATGATGACTTCGGAGCCTACATTGGAGGTCAGCAAGATCAGCGTGTTGCGGAAATCGATCCGCCGCCCCTCGCTGTCGTCCATCATGCCCTTGTCAAAGACCTGGAAGAAGATTTCGTGGACGTCCGGATGGGCCTTCTCGACCTCGTCGAGCAGGATCACCGAATAGGGGCGCCGACGCACGGCTTCTGTGAGGATGCCGCCCTTGCCGTAGCCGACATAGCCGGGAGGCGCACCCTTGAGTGTCGAGACGGTATGCGCTTCCTGAAACTCCGACATGTTGATGGAAATGAGGTTCTGCTCGCCGCCGTAGAGTGTCTCGGCAAGGGCAAGTGCCGTCTCGGTCTTGCCGACGCCGGAGGGGCCGCACAGCAGGAAGACGCCGACCGGCTTTTCCGGTGCGCCGAGGCCGGCGCGGCTGATCTGCACGCGCTTGGCGATCATCTCCATGGCATGATCCTGCCCAACGACGCGCTCGGCCAGCACGCCGGCCAGACGCAGCGCCTTCTCGGTCTGGCTGGTCAGCATCCGCCCGGTCGGGATGCCGGTCCAGTCCTGCACGACCGAAGCAACCGCATTGCGGTCGACGGAGAGCAGGATCAGCGGGGTTTCGCCCTGCATTTCAGCCAGCTCGGCCATGAGGCCCTTGAGGCGGGTCAGATCAGCGGTGTTGGCGGGTGGCGCGGCCTCGGCTTCCGGCGGCAGTTCCGCGACGATCGGAGCGTCCTCTGCACTTGCCGGAGCTTCAGCGCCGACCAGTTCGGCAACGGGCTGCTTAGCGACTTCCTCTTCGGCAGGAGTCTCCTGGCCCGTCGTGACGGCATCAAGCGGAACGCCCTCGCCGCGCAGCTTTGCGCGAACCTCCAGGATATCGGCAACAACGGTCTTTTCGCGTTCCCAACGCGCCTCGGCGGCAGCCAGGGCGGCGTCGGTTTCCTCGATGCCCGTGTCGACACGCGCCTGCCTGTCGACGGCATCGATGCCGATCGCGGTTTCGCGGCCAATGATGCCTTTTTCCACTTCCAGCGCCTGGCGGCGGCGCATCAGATCTTCCACCTCGGCAGGCCGCGAATGCTGCGAGATCGCGACGCGGGCGCAGGCCGTATCGAGCAGGCTCACCGCCTTGTCGGGAAGCTGGCGGGCCGGGATGTAGCGGTGCGAAAGCTGCACCGCCGTCTCGATCGCCTCATCGAGTATCTGCACCTGATGGTGCTTTTCCAGCGTGCCGGCAACGCCGCGCAGCATCAGGATGGCAGCGGCCTCGTCGGGCTCGTCGACCTTTACCGTCTGGAAGCGGCGGGTGAGTGCGGGGTCCTTCTCGATATGCTGCTTGTATTCGGCCCAGGTGGTCGCGGCGATGGTGCGCAGTTCGCCGCGCGCCAGTGCAGGCTTCAGCAGGTTCGCGGCGTCACCCGTGCCGGCGGCACCGCCTGCCCCGATCAGCGTGTGGGCCTCGTCGATGAACAGGATCACCGGCGTCTCGGAGGACTGTACTTCGTCAATGACAGCCTTGAGCCGTTTCTCGAACTCGCCCTTGACGCTGGCGCCGGCCTGCATCAGGCCGATATCGAGCATGCGCAGGCTGACATTCTGCAGCATCGGCGGCACGTCGCCCTCGGCGATGCGCAGCGCAAAGCCCTCGACCACCGCCGTCTTGCCGACGCCGGCCTCGCCAGTCAGGATCGGGTTGTTCTGGCGGCGGCGCATCAGGATATCGACGATCTGGCGGATCTCGGGATCGCGGCCGACCACGGCATCGAGCTTGCCTTCGCGGGCCCTTGCGGTCAGGTCGGTCGAATATTTGGCAAGTGCTGAATCGCCCCCCGGCGCGCGCCGAAGAGGTGCGGCCTCGGCGACCGGTGCGGGACCAGCCGCCTCGAGCGAGCCGGACACCACATCGTCCAGGCGCGCGATGACGCCGTCGGCATCGATCTTGTCGAACTCCGGGCTGATCTTGGACAGAAGCCCGTCGAGAACGGGTGTCTTCAGCGCGGCCAGGATCACATAGGCGCCGCGAACCTCATCCGCGCCGAACTCGATCGACGCCAGGTTCCAGGCCTCCTGGATGGCGTGGAAGATGTGGTCGGAGAACTCCTCGATCGAGGTTGCGCCATAGGGCAGCTTGTCGATGGCACGAGACATGTCGGCGGCCAGGCGGCTCGCATCGACGCCAGCGTCGGCAAGGATGAGTTGCACGTCCGCCCGATCCGACAACACAAGTTGCTCGATCCAGTGGACAAGTTCCACATAAGGATTGCCGCGGAGCTTTGCTGCATCCGCCGCTGCCTTGAAGGCGCGCACACAGGTCGGATTGAGTTTTCCGACCAATTCCTTGCGCTTGAAACCTTGCGATGACTTGCGTTGCTGCATGACGGCTCCGATACGACTGGTTCCTATCGTTTGTGCGTCTCTTCAAAACGTCATCACATGAATAAGAAGTACGTTTCCCCTGATTGTGCGAGTTTACAAAGCTTTGGGAAAATCGTGACTTCCCAATCAACGCCTCAAAACTGAAGCCGATAGCCATAATTGCATATCTGTTGTGGCAAGTGTGATATTTGTCATATTCATGCAAACAGAGGAAAAGTAAATTTCCTTAGTCATGAAATCAAGATGCTGAAAGCTTTGTAGGATAACTGCCTGATTTGTGGTAAATCTAGGCTCCGTTCGGTGACGGAATCCACCGATGGTGGTGAAGATGATTGATTTATCTTCCTGGTTGAGTCCGCTGGACGGAGAAAGTCCTTCCGGGGAGAGTCTGCGTAATAACAGGGACTTCCATGAACTGGAACGTCTCATGCAGCCGCAAATCGAAGTGGCGCGCGATGAACGCAACAACCCGTCCTCCCGAACAGAAATTCCACCCGACTGGTCGGCAGTACTTGAGAAGGCAGAAGAACTGCGCACGCAGGGACGTGATCTGCGGCTTCTGGTCTTTGTTACACGGGCGCTGACCAATCTTTACGGACTGGCCGGGCTGAAGGACGGCCTGACGCTGATTGCCGGCACCTTCGACGCACATTGGGAGACGATGCACCCCGAATTGCGGCCGGATGCGCCTCCGCGCGATGCAGCACTCAGGCGCATCAACGCCCTCATGCAGTTGCAGAACGACCAGGACGGGCCGCTGGGCGACCTGCGGCGGATGACGATGTTCGAGCCGCGCGGCGGCCTCGGCCCGATTACGGGCCGTGACCTCGAGCTAGGCACGCTGGACGGCCGGGCGATGCTGAAGGAAGCCGCCTCCGGATTGAACGACGCGGAGAAGACCGAGCTTGCCAACAGGCACGACCAGCTCGTGGACCGCGTGCGCAAGGGATGCCTGACGCAGTTCGACAATGCGCCTGCCGAAATGACGGAGATGCTCGGCAACGCCCGCGAGGCGGTGGCCGCACTCTATGCCGTCGAAGTGGCGCTCAATGCACGCCTGGGTGACGGCAATGTCGCCATTGCCGATCTGAAAAAGTTCCTCGAGCGCGTTCTTGCCACGCTGGAGCGCGGCGCGACCGGCCAGACGGCGACAGGCGCGAGCAACCCCGCCGAGGCGGCACCCGAGATCCAGCAGCCGGTCACCAACGGGCATGCTGCGCCGATTTACAACGGAACAACGAGCACCGGAACCATGGGCGTCTTTCCCGATCGCCTCACGTCGCGAGAAGACGTGCTGAAGTGCCTCGATCTCATCGTCGCCTTCTACGACCGCACCGAGCCATCGAGCCCGATCCCGCATCTGGCGCGACGGGTCCGGCGAATGGTGCCGATGGATTTCGTGGAACTGATGGAGGACCTCGCCCCCTCCGGCCTCAAGGAATTCCGGCTTCTCGCCGGCGAACCCGAAAACAGAAAAACCGCCCAAAAGGACGAAAGGTGACCGACGATGAGCGAAAGCAAAGCCAAGGTGATCGAACGAAATCGGGCGCCCCGCGTCCAGATTTCCTATGACGTCGAAACATATGGAAGCCCGACAACCGTCGAACTGCCGGTGGTCATGGGTGTGATGGCCGATCTTTCCGGCGCATCGCAAACGCCGGAGGCGCAGAAGTCGGTTCTGGACCGCACTTTCGTCGAGACCGACGCAAACCGCTTCAAGCGCTTCATGGAAGCGCTCGGACCCAGGGTGAAAGCGCGGGTTCCCAACAAGCTGCCCCAGCCCGAAGGCCAGGAGCGCGACGAGGAACTGCCGATCGATCTCACCTTCACCAGCATGGGCGACTTCGCCCCCGACAAGATCGCCGAGCAGGTTCCGCAACTGGCTGAAATCCTGAAGATGCGGCGCCAGCTCGAGGAGCTTCTGGGCTTCATGGACGGGCGTGTCGACGCTGAAAAACGCATCGCCCAGATGCTGAACAACGAACCGCTGCTCGGGCAGATCGCCGAACAGGCGCTGAGCGACAGTGACAAGGCGGAGGGCTGAGCCATGGCCGAGCAGGAAAAAGTCGCCGCGAACGGCGCAGCCGAGGCGGAAGCCGTAGACCTGGGTGAGTTCAGCGAACTTCTGGAAAAGGATTTTCGCGTCAAGAAGGACGACAGCGAGAAACTGCAGGGTCTGGTCCGCAATCTGGCGCTTGCCGCCCGCTCGCGCTCCGAGACGACCGCGATCTCGTCCAATGCGATCAAGTCGATCAAGTCGCTCATCGCCGGCATCGACAAGATGCTGACGATCCAGATGAACGAAATCCTCCACGCGCCGGAAGTGCGCGAAATGGAGGGGACCTGGCGCGGCCTCTGGTATCTGATCAACAATACCGAGACGGATCAGAAACTGAAGATCCGGGTGATGAACATCTCCAAGCAGCAACTGGCCGAAACGCTCGAAGACTACGAAGGCCAGATGTGGGACCAGAGCCCGATCTTCAAGAAGATCTACACCGAAGAATATTCGATGCTCGGTGGCGCGCCCTATACCTATCTGATGGGGGCCTACGAGTTCTCGAACCATCCGCAGGATGTCGGGCTGCTGCGCAATCTGTCTGGCATCTGCGCCTCTGCGCATACGCCTTTCATTGCCGCAGCCTCACCCCGCCTGTTCCGCATGGACAGCTGGCAGGAACTGCCCAATCCGCAGGACCTCCAGATGATCGTCTCCAATCCGGCCTACGCGTCGTGGCAGTCGCTGCGCGAGAGCGAGGATTCGCGATACATCGGGCTGACCATGCCGCGCGTTTTGGCGCGGCTGCCCTATGGCGCGGAGACGGTGCCGGTGAAGGGCTTCTCCTTCGAGGAGGAGGTCGAGAAAGACCACAACAAATATGTCTGGATGAATGCCGCCTTCCCGATGAGCGTCAACATCAACCGCAGCCACAAGCTGTTTGGCTGGGGCACGCAGATACGCGGCGTGGAAAACGGCGGCACGGTCATCAACCTGCCGGTGCACACCTTCCCGACCGACGACGGCTCGGTCGCTATGAAATGCCCGACTGAAGTCGCGATCGACGACCGGCGCGAGGCGGAGCTCGCCAAGCTCGGCCTGATGCCGATCCTGCATCGCAAGAACACCGACCTGGCTTCGTTCATCGGTGCGCATTCGCTGCAGGATGACGAAACGCGGGCCGGCCGGCTGGTCGATCCCGATGCCCAGTCAAATGAGCGGCTGAGCGCCAACCTGCCCTATCTGTTCCCGGTTTCGCGCTTCGCGCACTACCTCAAGGCGATCGCGCGCGACAAGGTCGGCTCGTTCAAGGAGCGGTCCGACATGCAGATTTGGCTGACCGAGTGGATCAACCGCTATGTGCTGGCCAACCCGGCCTTCGCCGACGACAAGGCCCGCGCCAAGCGCCCGCTCGCCGCCGCCGAGGTGCAGGTGGACAGCGTCGAAGGCCGACCGGGCTACTACGCGGCCCGCTTCTATCTACGCCCGCACTATCAGTTGGAAGGCATCAACGCCTCGCTCCGGCTCGTCTCCGAGCTGCCTTCCGTCAAGCAGTAATCATTTGAGCACGATGGAGAACGGAAATGAAACTGGATGGTTTTCTCAAGGTTCCCGACATCAAAGGCCCCAGTGGCCGCGAGGGGCACAGCGACGAAATAGAAATACACGGGATGGAATACGGCATGGTCGCGCCGCATGATCCCAACTCGCTATCGCGCCGTGGCCGCGTGGCCCTCGGCGTCATCAAGTTCATCAAGCACTACGACCAGTCCTCGCCCTATCTGAAGCAGGCGCTGTTCAAGAACAAGAAGCTGGACGAGGTGAAATTCTCGGCCCGCCGGACCATCGAGGAAAAGAGCAGCGACTACCTGGTGATCACGCTGACCGATGCCTCGGTGATCGCATACGACATGAAGCCCAGCGAGCTTGAGCCCGACCTGCTCGAGGAAATCGTCGGTTTTGCCTACAAGAAGATCAAGTTCGAATACGAGGAAGGCAAGCACTCGGCCGAAATGGACGTCAGTGTCGGCGTTTGATCTCCACGACGACTTTCCGGTAGCGAGATGAGCAAGAGCCGCAGCCCTACTCAGGCAAGACGCGAGGCGGTCCAACCTTCACTTTGGGACCGCCTCGTCAATGATTTGCCGGGCGTGAACTCCGACATCGACGGGCTTCAGCAGGCCGTTCGGACCGAGATCGGATCGGATCGGGTTGATGTTCTGCTCGAAGGCGGAGCGCGGACGATCGAGGCGGACGCCGCGCTGACGAAGGACCAGAAGCGAAGCCTGCATCGCCTGATCTTCCAGAACCAGCGGCGCATGGAACTGGAAACCCGCGGTATCGTGGTTTCGGCGGAGGTTCTGCGCGAGGCGGTGCGGCGCGACATCGAGGCGCTGTTCAACACCGAGCGCTTCGAGGCAACGCCGCTGCTCACCGCTTTCGAGGCCGACCAGCTCGGCGACGATCCGCCGTCGCTGGACGACTTTCCCGAGGTGCGGCGCAGCGTGGTCAATTACGGCGTGCCGTCCTTTTCGGGCCGTTCCGCCCGCGATTTCGACCGTGAGGCGCTGGCGCGGGAAATCCGCAGCGTGCTTGCGGCATTCGAGCCGCGGCTGAAGGAAAGCGCGACGAAGGTCACCGTCAACAGCGGCGACAAGAGCGTGGGGCTCTCCATCGAAATCGACGCGGTGCTGATGATGTCGCCGACGCCCGAACGGATGCGCCTGCGAACGATGATCGACCTCGACAATGGCTCGGCACGGACCGATTTGAAGGATGTCTGACAATGGACAGGGTCTTCCTGGAATATTACGAGGAGGAACTGACCCACATCCGCGCGCTCGCAACCGAGTTCGCGGACATGCATCCGGCCGTTGCCCGCAACCTGTCGCTCGATACGGTGCCCTGCCCCGACCCTTATGTGGAGCGGCTGCTTGATGGCGTCGCCTTTCTCGCGGCACGCACCAGGCTGAAGGTCGATGCGGAGCGCGCGCGGTTTTCCCGCAGCGTGCTCGAGGTGCTGTATCCCGATCTGGTTGCCTCAACGCCTGCGACAGCGATCGTGGTGCTGAAGCCGGGACAGCAGGTCCAGACCATGCTCGCCGGCCATGTCGTGAAACGCGGCACGCGGCTGGTATCGGGCCTGCAACCCGGCCTGTCGACGCGCTGCACCTACACCACCGCGCAGGATGTGACGCTGTGGCCGCTGGCGATCACCTCGATCGGCTATATTCAGGATCGAAGCGCGCTGGCAGCGGCCGGCATCGCGCCGGTCAACGGCGTCGGCGGCGAAGCAGCGCTGCGGCTGACCTTTGCGCGCACAGGCAAGGGCAAGCTCAACGAGTTGGCGCTCGACCGGCTCGACCTCTACTTTTCCGAACGCACGAAAGCGCCGCTTCTCTTCGATACGCTGTTCGGCAGCTGCGTTGGCGTCGCGGCCCGCCCTGAAGGCCGGGACCACCGGCCCTCGCCCTTGCCGGCGCTGGAAATGATCGGCATTCGCGACGACGAGGCGCTGATGCCGCGCACGCGCCCGACCTTCGAGGGTTATCGGTTGCTGCGGGAATATTTCGTCATGCCCGAGCGGTTCCATTTCGCGCGCATCGACGGGCTGCAACGCGTCGTGCGGCAATGCGAGGCCGGGCTTGAAGTCATTTTCCTGCTGCGGCGGCCAGTGCCGGAACTTGCCGATCTGACGCCCGGAGATTTCGAGCTTTTCGCGACACCGATCATCAATCTCTTCGAGCGCGAGTGCAATGTGATCGAGCTCGACAAGCGCCGCACGCGGCAGGTGCTGCACGCCGACCGCACGCGGCCGCGCGATTTCGAGATATACCGCCCGATCCGGGTCGAGGATGCCGATGTCGAGGGCCCTGACGCGGACATTCCGGCGCTGTTCAGCCTGGGACAGAACCGTGGCAGCGGCTGGGTCTACTCGACCGAACGACGTCCGCGCCGAGCGACCGAGGACGAAAGACGCCAGGGCCAGACCCGCACCTCCTATGCCGGCGACGATGTATTCCTGGCGATTTCGCGGCCTGCAGGCACCGAGCCGGGCCGGCCGCTGAAGCGCGTCGATATCGCGGCACTGTGCACCAATCGCGACCTGCCGATCCTTGACGACACGCCGACGCTGACGCTCGAAAGCGGCGATCCGGTCGAGGCGGTGAAGCTGCTCGGCTCGATGCGCCCGCCACGCGCCGCCATTCCCGCCACGCTGCCAGCGGGTGCGGCTGGCGAATCCCGCGCCGACGATCTGGCATGGCGGCTGGTCGCGCAGCTCTCGCTCAACTTCCTCAGTCTTGCCGAAGAAGGCCGCGGCGCCGAGCCGCTGCACGCACTGCTCGATCTCTATGCCGATCGCGGCGATCCGGGACTGGCGCGGCATGTGCGCTCGATCACCCGCGTCGAAACGCGCCCGGTGGTCGAGCGGCTGCCGATCGACGGGCCGATGTGTTTCGGCCGCGGCACGGAGGTGACGCTTCATATCGATCAGTCTGTGCTGGCGGGACAAAGTGCGCTGCTGCTTTCGGCACTGCTTTCGCAGCTATTCGCCCGCCATGCCGCGATCAACGCATTCGTGCGCACCCGCACACGGCTGACCCGGAAACAGGAGGATGTGCCATGGCCGATGACGCCCGGCAGTCGCTGCCTGATCTAGGCACGATCACGCCCCCCGATGAGACCTACGATTTCTTCGAACTGCTGCGGCAGCTTGAGGGCGACGGCCGGCTGTTCGGTCACTCCGGCAGGCCGGATCATGAACCGGCGCGGCTCGGCCAGCATGTGCGGCTCGATTTTGCGTTGAGCGATGTGGTGGCGGTTCGCCAGCCGGTGGACAATTCCCCTGCCCGCGTCACGGTCGCCAATCTGGGATTGATGGGGCCGGAAGGCCCGCTGCCGATCCACCTGACGCGCTGGGTGCTCGACCGGCTGTCGCAGCGCTGGTTCGCGGGTGCTGCGGCGCGCGAAACCAGCGACACGACCTTCGTCGATTTCGCCAACATCCTGCAGCACCGGATGATCGCGCTGTTCTACCGGGCGTGGGCGGACGCGCATCCGGCAGTGCAGGTCGAGCGCAAGGTCGGCGGCCGCGTGCGTTCCATGCTGGAGACGCTGTCCGGCATCGGTCTGCCCGGCATGCTCGGACCAAAATCTTCAGAACTC
Organism: Mesorhizobium sp. DCY119; assembly: GCF_003590645.1. Taxonomy (NCBI): domain Bacteria; kingdom Pseudomonadati; phylum Pseudomonadota; class Alphaproteobacteria; order Hyphomicrobiales; family Phyllobacteriaceae; genus Mesorhizobium; species Mesorhizobium sp. DCY119. The sequence goes on from NZ_CP031834.1 coordinate 3,272,766, forward strand.
TATGCGGTCAAGCTGCGCCAAGCCCCAGCGCTCGCCCATCAGGTGGAAGGCCCGGAGCGCCTGACGCAGTTCCTGGCCGAGGCGCTTAACGTATCGGTCCAGCTCAAGGAATTCGTCGGCGTCTGGACCGCTGTTCCCGCTAAGCTGCAGACCCGGCTTGGCAGCGCCTATGCCGCTCTCTGCCGTGGGGCGACGATCGGGCCACGGATATTCCAGCGGCAAAGCCGTATCGAGCTTCGCGTCGGACCGGTTGCGTTGGCGGATTACGAGGCGTTCCTGCCCGGCGGCAAGCGGCTGGAGCTTCTGCGGACGGCCGTCCGCGAACTGGTCGGCGACGTGCTCGATGTCGATGTGCGCATCGTTCTCGCGCGCCAGGAGATCCCAGCGGCCAAGCTCGGAACGGCGCGGCTCGCCCGCACCACATGGCTGCCGCAAAAGAGCGAGCGCGCCGACGCGGAGGACCTGCTGATGCGGGTCGCGGTTGGCTGGCGGCCAGAAATGGCGGAGGCGGCATGAGCCTCATTCTCACACTTGAGCAAGGACCGCGGCCCCAGGCAATGCGCCAGGCCAGCCTGCAGGACGGCGAACTGGTGATCGGCCGCAGCACCGAGGCGGATTGGCGCCTGGACGACCCCGACATGTTCGTTTCGCGCGCCCATTGCACGATTGCGAGCGGCCCGGACGGCTATACCGTGACCGACACGTCGAGCAGCGGCTTGTTCGTCGACGATGCCCACGGCCCGCTGGGTGCCGGCAATTCGACAGCCTTGCGCCACGGCATGCGGCTGCGTCTGGGTGACTACGTGCTGCGTGTCGACCTTCAGGATGCCGCCACGGCCCAGCCTTCTCCCTTCGCCTCCCCCGCAGCCGCCTCGCGGGCGCCGGTAGCCATCGACCGCGACGACTTCTTTTCCGCCCGCGTGGAGGAAGAGCCGAAGCGGCAAAGGCCGGCCGATCTGCCAAACCCGTTCGAGCATCCAGAGCCGGGCGCATACCATGCGTCGGAACGTTCGGAAGTCAGGCTGCGGTCTTCGCCGGCTTTCGACGACCCGTTCAGCATGGATCCCGTCGCCACGCCGAAACCCGACGAGGAAAAAAGCGACGGTTTTGAGGGAAACAGCCCGTTTTTCGGAGGGCCGGTTTCGGGAACGAGGCTTGAGCCGCAGAGCACACCGGCCGAGCGGCAGCCGGCGCCCAGGCCCGCACCAGTCCAGAAGCCGGCGGCTGCTCCATCCGACAGCGCGCTTCGCGAAGCTTTCCTGCGCGGCATGGGGTTGAACGCTGCCGCGCTGCCAACGAATGACGCCATTGCCGAGATGGAAGAGTTCGGCCGCGAATACCGGCTGATGATGGACGGGCTGATGCAGCTTCTGCGCAAGCGCGCCGAGGAGAAAGGCAATGCCCGTATCGCCCAGACCGTGGTGCAGGCGTCCGGCGTCAACCCGCTCAAATTCCTGCCGACCGTGGAGGACGCGCTGGAGACGCTGATTGCCGAAAGCAGCCCGGGGTTTCTGCCCGCCGATGCCGCGATCAAGGACGCAGTGCGCGATCTCGCCCATCACCATGTCAGCGCCTGGCGCGGCATACAGGGCGCGCTGCGGCACATGATCGACCGCTTCGATCCGGCCACGATCGAAGCGGAACTCAAATCGCATTCGAAGGCGGACGTGCTCCTGGCCGGCGGTCGCCGCGCCAAGCTCTGGGACCTCTATCTGCAACGCCACCGCGAGATCGCCACGAACGCCGAGACGCGTTTCATGGGCGAGATCGGCGCCGATTTCCGCAACGCTTACGAACAGGAGTAGTGCATGATCCACCGACGCGGTTTTCTCATCGCAATTGGCGCGACTGGCCTTTCAGCCTGCGTCGGCGCACCCAAACCAGCCATGGTCACCGTGGCCCTGAAGGGCGAAGCGGGCATGAACAAAGGGCCTGACGGCACCGATCGCCCGGTCACCGTGCTGATCCTGCGGCTGAAGAGCCTCGGAGCGTTCAATTCGGCCGACTATTTCGCCCTGCAGGGCGATCCGTCTGCCGCGCTTGGTGCCGATCTCGTCGGGCTAGACCGGATTGCGGTTGCTCCGGGCGCAAGCACGTCCAAGACAATCGGCTTCGAGCCGGAAGCGCCTTACATGGGCGTCGTCGCGCTTGTGAGAGAACCGGATGGGCGCAACTGGCGCGCCTCGTCGCCGGTCAATCCGAAATCCAAGGTAACGAAGAATGTGACGCTCGGCCCGGGCGGCCTGTCGCTCGGCTGACGGAGAGAAACGCATGAGCGATTCCAACAGGGTGCTTTGGTCCGAGGGTCTGTTTCTTCGCACACAGCACTTCCAGCAGCAGGACCGCCACACCGAGGACATGCTGCGTGGCGCGTTGCAAGCCGGCCGGTTGCAGACATACGGCTTCCGGTCGTTGACGCTTGACGAGTCGATGCTGGAGGCCGGGCGGATCGCGATCCTGTCGGCGCGCGGGATACTGCCCGACGGCACGCCCTTCGCCATTCCGGAGACGATGGACGCGCCGACGCCGCTGGCAATCACGCCCGAAACGGGCGCAGGCGCGGTTCTGCTTGCCCTGCCGCTGGAACCGCCAGGCGGGGCAAGCTTCGATCCTGCCCATGCCGAGCCGACCGGCGCGCGTTATCGCGGTCGCATCGAGTGGGTGCGTGATGCCGTGCATGGCGGTGCGGATGCCGAGGAAGTCGAGATCGCCCGGCCGCAATCGCTGCTGCTCGCCCCGACTTCTGCGGTTGGCGGCTATACGGCGATGCCGGTCGCCGAAATACAGGGGTTGCGCGCCGATGGCGGGATATCGCTGGTCGAAAATTTCCTGCCGCCTGCATTGGTGACCGACGCGGTGCCCTGGTATTCGCAACTGCTTCAGGAGGTTATCACCGGTCTCGACCGCATCGCAGACGCGCATGGCAAGATGGTGCTGGGTGGACCGGGACGCAGTGTCGAAAACCTGCTGGTGCTCAACCTCGCCAACGAGGCGCGGCCACGGCTGGCGCATATGCTGGCGCAGGAGCTGTTTCATCCGGCCGAGCTGTTTCTGGAACTCGCAGGGCTCGCCGGACGCATGGCGACCTATGGTTCGGGCTCGCGGCGGCTGACCGAACTGCCGATCTACGATCATATGGCACCCGGCCCCGCCTTCTCCGCGCTTGCCGATACGCTGCGCTCGCTGATCCTCAGCCTGCGCTATGTCGAGCCGAAGTCGCGGGCCCTGCCCGTCATGCGGCACGCAACCAACGTCTGGAAGATCCGCATCGACAATCCGAAGGTGCTGACCGCCAGCCGCATCGTGGTGCGGGTGGGTTCGGAACTGTCGGACGAACAGTTGCGCAAGATTTTCGTCAATCAGGTGACAGTGGGTTCGGCCGACGAATTCGAGGCGCTGTGGAAATCGCGCCTGCCGGGTATCCCGCTCAAACCCCTGCATTCGCAGCCGCGCGAAATTCCCTATGACGGCGACCGGCTTTGCCTGGAACTCGACCAGCGCAGCGAACACTGGGCCTCGCTTCTCGACGCGCCGGGCTTCGTCATCGGGGTTTCCGGCGTGCTGCCAAGCGAGCCGCAGGTCGACTGCTATTCGGTGAACAGGTGAGGCGATGAGCAGGGACGATCCATTCGGCCTCTCCGACGATCGCGATCGCACCCGCATCCGCCTTGTCGCGGCACCGCCGCCCGTGCGGCAATACCCGGTTCCACCGCCCGGCGCGCCGCTGAAGCGGACAAGGGCGCATCCCAATGCGCTCATCAACGCGTTTGCGCCGCTGCTGGAATTCGCGCCTGAAATGGAAAACGCGCTGCCGCCGGAAAACCCGGAGGCATTGCGCACGCGGCTGCTGGAAGAACTCGTGACGGCGCGCGACGCCGCCATTGCCGGCGGCTCCTCGCTGGCGCGCGCGGATGCGGCGGCATGGTCGGTCGCAGCATTGCTCGACGATCTCGCGCTCAACACGCCCTGGGGCGGCGCCAGTGCCTGGCCGCGCCAGCCGCTCGTGGTGATGCTGCGCGGCGACGTCGATGCCGGCACGCAGTTCTTTGCGCGGCTGGAAGAGCTCGAGCGCCATCCCAACCGCGACCGCGAACTGCTTGAATTGCAATATCAATGCCTGTCGCTCGGCTTTCGCGGCAAGTATCGCGTGCCGGGCCGTGCCGGCGACCGCTCGATCAGCGCCGTGCGCGCATCGGCCGCCCGCTTCCTGCGCAATGCGGATGCCGAGACCGCGCCGCTTTCACCGCACTGGAGAGGTGTGATCGCGGCGGATGAGCCGTCGCGTTTCATCGTGCCTATCTGGGTTCTGGGGGCAATCGCAGTGGTGCTTGCAACGGCAATGCATATCGGGCTTTCGATGCGATTGAGCGGTGAAGCTGAAAAGCTCACCACGCTTGTCGGTGCCCTGCCTCCCTTCGAGCGCGCGGCAATCGTGCGGGCGCCGCGCGAACAGCCCGCACCCGCGGCCGAGCCGGTCGGTGTCGGGCTGCTGCCGGAATTCCAGGCTGCTGCCCCCGCCAATCTGGCTCAGGCGCTGAAGGGGCGCGAAAATGTTTCGCTGACCACGCTGATCATCCAGAGCACCAATCCGGAAGTGTTCCAGTCGTCCCGCGCCCAGCTCACCGACGGGTTCGAGCCACTGATCGCCTCGCTTGCCCGCGTGATCCAGGACAACCAGGAGCTGGTCGGCGATATCCTCGTCGTCGGCCATACCGACAGCGTGCCGCTCCAGTCGAGCAATCCGCTTTCGACGAACCAGCGCCTGTCCGAGGCGCGCGCCGTGACGATCGCCAACATACTGATCGAGAACGGCGTGCCGCGCGAACGCATCCGTGCCGAGGGCCGCGCCGCGACCAAACCCGTTGCCGACAACAAGACGCGCGCCGGCCGCGCGGCGAACCGGCGCGTTGAAGTGCTGATCGAGAAGAGGATGTAGCATGTTCATATTGCGCCTCCTCTGGGCTGTCCTGACTTCGCGCTGGCTCTGGACCCTGATCGGCCTGTCGCTGCTGTCGCTGCTGATCTGGGTGTTCGGCCCGATCGTCAGCATCGGCGACAGTGCGCCTTTCGCGTCTGAGACCGTGCGGATGGCGCTGATCGCGCTGCTGGTGATCCTGTGGCTCGTCTGGCTGATCCTCGCCCAGCGCCGCGCCATCCGCGCCAACCGCCTGTTCGTGGCCGAGATCGCCGCCCCGGTGGAAAAGCCGCTCAGTGCCGGAGACCAAAGCGTCGCTGCGGTCGGGGCTAAATTCCAGGACATCATGAACGAGCTGAAGCGGCGCAAGCTCGGTGGGCGCAAGTTCCTGCGCGAAATGCCGTGGTATGTCATCATCGGCCCGCCTGCGACCGGCAAGACCACGGCGCTGCGCCAATCCGGGCTGAACTTCCCGATCGACCTGACCGACGATCTGCAAGGCGTTGGCGGCACGCGCAATTGCGACTGGTTCTTTGCCGAGAACTCGGTGCTGATCGACACCGCCGGCCGCTATGTCCAGCAGGAAAGCCAGCCCGATGTCGATGCCACCGAATGGCTCGGCTTCCTCGACCTCCTGAAGAAGCATCGCGGGCAGCGCGCGCTGAACGGCGTCATACTGGCGCTTTCGGTCGATGCGCTCTCGGAGGACGATGCGGCGCTGAAGGCGCATGGACGCAAGCTACGCAAGCGGCTGATGGAATTGCAGGAGCGGCTGCAAATCCGCCTGCCGGTCTACCTGATGCTGACCAAGGCGGACCTCATCAAAGGTTTTGAGGCCTTCTTCGGCGGCATGTCGACCGCCGACCGTGAGCAGGTCTGGGGTGCGACCTTCGCACCCGGCGTGCGCGTCGATGGCAACGAGGTGGCCAAGGAACTCTCGGCGCTTTCGACCGAGCTCGAACGCCGCATGATCCCGCGCATGGAAAGCGAGGAAAGCTTAGCCGTGCGTGCCGAAATATTCCGCTTTCCGGCACAGGTGGAAAGCCTGTCGGAGCCGATCCGCGTGCTTGTCGAGACCATCTTTGGCGAAAGCCGCTACGAGGACAGCGCCTGGCTGCGCGGCATCTACTTTACCTCGGCCACCCAGGAAGGCGCGCCGATCGACCGGCTGACGGCAGCGCTGACATCCTCGTTTGGCCTGCCTGCGCCGAGAATGGCGCAAGCTCAGCGTATCGACCGACGCAGTTTTTTCCTGAAGAACCTGCTGACCGAAGTGATCTTCAAGGAGGCCGGGCTCGGTATATTCGATCCGGCGGCGATAAGGCGGCGCGCCTGGATATGGCGCGGAGCAGCGGCCGCTGCGACGGCAGCCGTGTTGATCGCCGGGGCCTTTTCCATATTCTCCTATCGCAACAACAGCGTGGCGATTGCCGCTCAGGCAAACCAGCTCGAAGGACTGCAACCGCTGTTGACCCAGATTGCGACGCAGCCGGCACCTGTGGACCCTCTCGATCTGAACGACGCGCTCACGGCAGTGAACCGGGTCGCCGATGCGCGAACCGCTGTGCCCGGCGGCGTGCAGGAACTGATCGGACCAACGGCGGCCGTAGAACTCACCCGCGCCCAGACCGACGCCTATGATCATACGCTGCAGAACATCCTCGAACCGCGCATGGTGGCGTTGCTCGAGGCGACGATGTGGCGGCAGATCCGCGATCCGGAATTCCAGCTCGGGGCGCTGAAGACCTACCGCATGATGACCGGCCTGGCGCAGATGGATACCGACTTCGCGCAGCAATGGTGGGTGGAGCAGCTGCCGAAATTCGCGCCCATACCGCCCTTCCCCAACCAACCCGCTGCCGACCACCAGGTCGCGGCGATCGCCGCCATGGCAACCCAGGACAGCTACATCAAGCCCGACGACGCGCTGGTGGGTGAATCGCTGAAGAGCATCTGCTCGATCTCGCTGCCGCAGCGCGCCTACAACGCACTGCTGGCCGATCCGGCCGTCACGTCGCTGAAGGACTGGATACCGGCCAACTTTGCCGGCCCCAACGGCGCCAAGGTGTTCACCCGCCGTTCGGACAAGACGCTGCGCATCGGCCTGCCCGGCGTCTTCACCTATGCCGGCTTCCACGATGTGGTGTTGGACCGGCTGCAGGATACGGCAGCACAGGCCGCACTCGACCGAGCGGTGTTTGCCGGCGGCTGCACCGAAAACTCCGAAACCTCGGTGGCCGCACTCTCGGAGGATATTCTCAAGCTCTATTATGAGGATTTCATCGCCAAATGGGACGGCCTGCTGCGCGACATCCGGCTTTCGCCCCTGCCCGATCTCCAGACCGCCAACGACAATCTCAAGGATCTTTCCAGCGCCGATTCCGCCCTGCGCCGCCTGCTCAACGCGGTCGTGCGCGAGACCGAGCTTAACCGGCCCGACGATGATGGCGGCCCGGCTGTTCCGCCCAAAGGTGCATCGAAAATCCTCTCCAAGCTGGGCAAGATCGGCAAGCTCGCCTCCAGCGGGGCAAAGCTGCTGCCCAGCCTCGGGGCGTCGTCCAAGGTGGACATAACCGGCGGCCCGGTGGCCGAGCATTTCAAGCCGCTGAAGGGCGCGGTCGCAGAAGTCGACGGCAAGCCGCCGGCACTGGATGCGGCGACCGCGGCGATGACCGCACTTTCCAACGTGCTGCAGACCATCACCGCCAGCCCCAACCCGCAGGACGCCGTCAAGAAGCAAGGTGGGCTGGCCGAACTGACCGGCGCGGTGGCCAAGCAGGCGATGATACTGCCGCCACCCGTCGACGAATGGCTGTCGGGCATCGCCAGCGACACCACCGGCCTGACCGAAAAGGCGGTGACCTCCGAGCTCAACGCCATCTGGCGCGCTGACGTCATGCCTTTCTGCCAGGCAGCGCTCACCAACCGCTACCCGTTCGACCCCGCGAGCACGATCGACGTCAATGTTGCCGACTTCCAGCGCCTGTTCGCCCCCGGCGGGCTGATCGACGCCTTCATCAACACGCATCTCGTCAGCTATGTCGACACCACCGCCAAGCCGTGGAAGTGGCGTGCCGATTTCGGTCTCGATGCCTCCGCGCTCGCCGCTTTCGAACAGGCGCGACATATCCGCGACGACCTGTTTCCCGGAGGCACAGGGCCGGTGATGAATTTTACGCTGGAGCCCAAGGACCTGTCGCCGACGGTGATGCGCGTGACGCTGAATGTCGACGGGCAGAGCCTGATCTACTTCAACAACGCCACGCGCCCGCAGCCGATGACGTGGCCGGGCAAGGACGGCACCGGCGTGATTACGCTCGCCTTCCAGCCGATGGACGGTTCACCCGAAATCATGGTGAGCGAAACCGGCGCCTGGGCGTGGCTGAGAATGCTGCGCGGCGGCCAGTTCAGCCCCACCGGCCTGCCGGAAGCCTACAAGCTTCGGCTCACCACCCACGGCTTTTACGCCGACTTCGAGCTCAAGGCGGCAAGTGTCGAGAATCCCTACAATCTTCAGATGTTCGCGAGGTTCACATGCCCGACGAAGATCTGATCCTTCCGGGCTATTTCGGCAAGCTGCCGACCGCCGGCGACTTCGTCACCGGGGGGCTCGCGAGCGGCTTCGTTCAGCCCTGGGATCGCTGGCTATCCCGGCATCTGGCAAGGCACTTCGAGCCGCCGCATCCGCCGTTGCGGTTTCTGCTTGGCCCGGACGCCTTCGGGCCGATGGCCGGGGTCGTGATGCCGAGCACCGACCGTATCAGCCGCCGCTTTCCGCTGACGCTTGCAGCAGCCGTGCCGGAAGCTATCACCGGCATGACGATTGCCGCCGAAGACTGGTTCGAGGCACTCGAAGAAATCGGAGACCTGGCACGAAGCGGCAAGATCGATGCCAATGCGCTCGCGGCAAATCTGGCGACCCTGCCCTTCCCGGCGGCGACTGCTGAAGGCGAGCCGGTTCGGCGCATGGCATTCTGGAAGCCGTCGTCAGACCTCATCGACGTCGACCCCGAGGCTCCGCGCGCGGCACTCGATTATCTGCTGGCCGAATGCCGGGAGGCCGGCTGATGCAGGTATGGAACCAGAAGGGCTATCCGCACGAATTCACGATGGGGATGGACAAGGCCGGACACGAATACATCGTCATCGTGGTGAAGGGTACATTCGACTTTCCCAGCACACCGGGCGGCCCGGTGCGCAAGTCGGCCGAACAGGTGCCGCTGGTCATGGCCGACACGCAGACCGGCGAGCCCGGTTATTCGGCCACTCTGTGGGAAACCGATTTCGCCTTCCGCAAACCGCGATGCGACGTGGTTGCCAATGGCTGCGCATATGCTCCGGGCGGGCGCCCTGCCGAGCGTGTGCCGGTCGGGATCAAAGTCGGGAACTGGTCGAAGCTGTTCGAGGTCGTCGGCCACCGCGAATGGCGCGCGATCGGCGCTGTGTTTACCTCCACCGCGCCACGGCCTTTCCTCAAGATGCCGATCACCTACGACAATGCCTGGGGCGGCGTCGACAGGCTCAATCCCGAAGAACAGCTTCCCGGGGCCTATCTGCGCAACCCCGTTGGCGTCGGCTGGGCGCAGACGAAAAATCAACGTTTCATTCCAGGGCTTCGACTGCCCAACACGCAGGCTGTCGGCGAGGAGATCCGCTCGCCCTTTGGCGATTATTCGCCGATGAGTTTCGGCCCGATGGGGCGCGGCTGGCCCGGCCGCATCGAATATGGCGGCACCTACGATCAGAACTGGATCGACAACATCTTCCCGTTCCTGCCGCCGGATTTCGATGATCGCTATTATCAGATAGCGCCGGCTGACCAGCAGATCGACATGCCGCGCGGCGGCGAAGAGGTGCAACTGGTCAATCTGACGCCAGAGGGCCGCGTAAGCTTTCGCCTGCCTCCAACGGCGCTGCCGATGACGCTGTTCAAGGGCCGCGCCAAAACTTTCGAGGGCAATGTCTATCCCGACACAATCCTGTTCGATCCGGACAACCGGCGTTTCTCCCTGATCTGGAGAGTATCGCAGCGCATTCACCGCACCATTCTTGATTTTTCGGAATGTTGGGTTGGCCCACCCACGGAATCGATGCTGAGAGCGCGTGCGATGGGGCGCCGTTACATTCGCGCGCAGGCAGGGGCACAGAAGGAGGAAGACGCTTGAGCGCTTCCCTCGATATCGTCTCGATTGGCATGGTGACCGCAGTCGGCCTCGATGCGCCGTCCTCATGTGCCGCGATGCGGGCGCGGCTGGACGGTTTCCAGGAAACGCGCTTTATCGGCCCCGCCGGAGAGTGGCTGATCGGAGCACCCGTGCCGCTGCCGCGTAACTGGATTGGAGAGAAACGTCTCGCGCATATGGCGGCGGGCGCGATTTGTGAGGCTTTTGAAAAAGTTCCTGAGGCGCGTGGCCAGACGGCATTGATTCTGTGCCTGGCCGAGGAAGATCGGCCAGGACGTCCGGTGCTTGATGCTTCACGCCTGCTGCGCAGCATAGCCGAGATCGTCGAAGTCGAGCCGCATGCGCCATCGCGTATCGTGGCGCACGGCCGTCCTTCCGGACATGTAGCGCTCGACCAGGCGCGGAAGCTCCTCGCCTCGGGCGAGACGCCTTATGTCATGATCGCGGGAGTGGACAGTTACCTGACCACGAACACGGTTTCTCATTATGTTGGACAGTCCAGACTGCTCAATCAGAGCAATCCGAACGGGTTCATACCTGGAGAAGCGGCAGCCGCCGTTTTATGCTCGCGTAGTACGAGCGGTGGTTTTAGGCTTGGGGGACTAGGGCTTTCCCGGGAAACGGCGTCAATCTACAACAAACAAGACCTGCCCTTGCGTGGCGATGGTCTTGCCGAAGCCTACAAGGCAGCACTGCAGCAGACAGATCTCGGTGCTATCGGATATCGCATCTCCGACCTGATTGGAGAGCAATATTGGTTCAAGCAGAACGCCCTTGCAGTATTGCGCGTCCAGCGGGTCCGCAACGAGTTCCAGGACATTTGGTCGCCAAGCGAATCTCTGGGGAATGTTGGCGCGGCGGTTGTACCGGTCATGCTGGGGATTGCACATACAGCGGCATTGAAGGGTTACGCTGCGGGCAACCCTGTCCTCGTTGATGCTTCGAATGACTCAGGCGCCTGCGGAGCGGCGGTTTTCCTGGCAAGAGCTGCCTGATGTCTGGCGTTTTCGCAAATGGCCTCGAGATTTCGGGCAAAGCCGTCGGGGCCAAGACAATAGCGGCTCTTCCTGATGTGTGCTTCACGCCGCCTGAAAATCCAGCCACTCCACCCGGTGTTCCGATCCCCTATCCCAGTTTCGGCTTTGCCTCCGACACAGAACAAGGAACCGGGACGGTCACGATCGGCGGCAAGACGGTCAACATCAAGAACAAGTCGGACTTGACCAAAACCAGCGGTACGGAAGCTGGCTGCGCTGCCAAGAAGGGTGTCGTCACCTCAAAGAACACCGGTAAGGAATTCTTCAAATCGTGGTCACCAGACGTGAAATTCGACGGCGAGCCGGTTATCCGCATGAGCGATCTTGCCACCAACAATCACGCGTCTGACCCACCCAATGCCCCTCCATGGCCACATATTGCAGGGGTCAACCCGGCAACCGCGTCGTGTGCTGAGATTTTAGGTGCTCTCAATCTTCGGCTTCATCGGCACGAGGACAGCCCTTGTGAGCCGGAAGACCGCCTTGGCAAAACAAACAAGGATACATTCGAGCAATCCGACCACATTGTCCAAACCGCCTGCTTCACTGAGGGACGCGATGGGCCTCCGATACCCACGGCTGGGCCGAAAGCAAAATATGACATAAACAAGGCCCCCTGCGTTTGTCTAAAGGACGCCAGCAAGCGCGAGACACAGCACGGCGAAAAGTCGGCCACGCAGCGGCAATCGAAGCGCGATTGGGTGGCAAAGAAAAAGAACGACGCGTCCTGGCAGCCAACTTACAAGGATGCGCGGGAAGATAATCTCGACGCAATGAAGGACGCCCTTGATCCTCAGATCAACGATGGTCCGAATGGCGAAGAGCATCCTGCGGTAGGATGCTTGAGAACTGCTTGCGACGACTATTTCAAGGAGGAGTTGGGGATGACGGATGATACGCCCGTGAAAATCCCTCACAAGTCGTACCCCGCCCCCGCCGTACCCAGTGGCGCCCCGGTAAGCTAGAGGTGATCTATGCCCAAGTTCATTCCCAGTTGCGACTGCGCGTCTCCCGAATATGAAAACTCTGTTCTCACGCTTCTCGTTCAAACGGACTCGGAGGACTACTGGTCACGGATAATTCGAATTTCCGGTTTGCGCGAAACACCGCAGAGCTTAACGCTCACCGTGATTTCGGAAATACACTCTTGGCTCACGAGCTTCTGGAGAAGTCCCGCTGGCGTCCTCCATATCTCGGATGACACTGGCGAAGTGCACCAACAAAGCAACGCCGGCTTGGTCTCTCGCACGGTATCAGAACGTGCAATCACATATGTCTGGGGTGTTTCAGACCAAGAGGTATATGCCGTCGGCGACGCTGGAATCGTTTACCTATGGAACGGCGCGGATTGGACCGCAGTTTCGGAACCGCTCGGTCAAAAGCTTTTCGGAGTGGTACGCGCTGCCAACGGAACTCTCTATGCTTGCGGCAATAGAGGCTCCCTCTGGCGCTATGTCGCGCCCACATGGCAGCGCCTCGAACTACCGACCAACCGTCGCCTGACTTCAGTGCTCGCATTGCCTGACTCAACAATCTGGGTCTGCGGCGAGGCAGGCACGCTTTTTCGGGGCAGCGACGAAGAGTGGGAGGACTTACAGCTTACAGAAGCTGACCTTCACGGGCTTTGTTATTTCAAGAAAAACATCTACATAGCCGGCAGTACTGTGGGCGTCTATGTGTACAAGGAAGGCGGACTTGAGCTGATAAAATCAACGGTCATCAGCTACGGCGTCGTGGCGGATGACAAATATTTGGTTAGTTTCGGAGACAAGATCACCATTCGCTATGATGGCGAGACCTGGGCGGGATATCGTTTCGACAACTAGGGCTTGTTAGCGGCGAGATACTCGCGAACCTGCACCAAATTAAGATTCTCAATGCGCATAGATTTAGCCCTGGGCTGAAGCATCCGGATGACAAATAGCTCTCCTGCTTCCGGGTACTCTTGGTAGCGTTCGCCTGCTATCCTTAACCCCTCCTCGCCGGCCACCCTCAACCCATCCAAATGCGCTTCCAGCCGTTCCACCAGTCGGGCAAGGCGCACCTCATCCATTTCCGGGTTTTCATCCGGATACAGCAACGCACGGTCATAAACCGTCCACAGGAATGCCGCCTGTTCAGCATGCTGGCGGACGATCTCTTTGAGGATCGGGGCCGGCATCAGTTCAGGTTGATCGAGCCGCCGCGAATGCGGTTGGCGGCGCTGGCTTGGCTGGTCAGATAGGTACCGCGAATGGTGATGTGACCGTCTTTCTCCATGATGATAGTCGCCTTGCCGCAGCGAAGTTCGATGCGTTCTTCAGCGACGATCCTGACCGTCTCGCCGTCGCGCACGACATGAGGCGCCGATGATCTGCGCAACGGTTCCACGATTCGACCGACGATCAGCGGTCGGCCTGGATCACCTTCCTGGAAGAGCAGCGCCACTTCGGTACCGATCATTGTCGAGGTAAGTTCGGTGAGGCTGCGCGCCGGAATTGCCGTCTCTTCCGGATTGCCGGGAAAGACGACAAGTGGTGCCTCCCCATCGAAACCGAGGAACACGCCAATAACTACGCCTTCTATACGTTCCAGAACGTCGGTCATCGCCACATCCTGTCAGTTGTGATTGATCTTGCTGCCCTTCCAGGTGATCTCGCTTGAGGCCTTGCCGTTGATCTTGCCGGAAGCGGTTGTCGTAATGTCCTTGCCCTCTATCGAGATCGTTCCGTCTTTCTTTAGGCCGATCGCTGCAGAGCCGCATTTGATGATGATGGAGTCACCAGCTTCGATGATCAAATCCTTGCCGATCTTGATCAGCCCATCTTCAGTGATCTCGACCGCACTGCCTTTTTTGACCTTGACTACGCGTGAGCCACTTATCTCGGCTATGTCGTCTTCCTTGATCTTGGCGTCCCTGCCCTTGCTGACGTCGGTGCTGTGCTGGCCCTTGACCTTGAAGGTCTGGTCGCCGCCGATATCGACTGTCTGGTTCGATTTGACCTTCCAATCGTCGTTGGCGCCGATGTCGTGACTTTGCGCCGCCTTGACGGTCATGCTGCGCGTTGCGCCAATGGTATTTGTCTGGGCGAGCGCTACGCTGCGCGTCTCGGTCGCCATGACGGAATCGATGCGCGCCGCCTTGATCGTGACGGTCTGGATCGCGCCGACGGTCTGGGTGTGGTTGGAATCGATGTTTTCGGTCGAGTTCGCCTTGACGTGGATTTTTTCGTCCGCACCAACGGTCAGCGAGCGATTGATGCCGACGGTCTCGGTGTCGTTGGAGCCGATGTCCACCTTGCGGTCGACGCCGACCTTGGTCGTCTTGTTCTTGCCGACATCCTCGTCGAGATTGACGCCAACCGAGTGCTTGGCATTGTTGTCGATGCGGTCTGACTGGTCGTGCTGCACCAGCTTGTTGCGGTCGTTCTTGACCAGCAGCTTGTGGTCCTTCTGGGCCTGGAAATTGACCAGTTCGGAGCCGGCCTTGTCCTCGAACATCATCTCGTTGTAGCCGCCGCCGCCAGGCGACGAGTTGGTCTTCAAACCGGATTGTGTCGCATTGCCGGGCAACCCATAAGGCGGCATCTCGTTGGCGTTGTAGACCCTGCCGGTTATGACCGGGAGATCGGGATCGCCTTCGAGGAAATCGACGATCACCTCCTGGCCGATGCGCGGTATCTGGATGAAGCCCCAGCCGCCGCCGCCCCAGCTTTGCGAAACGCGCACGAAGCAGGAGCTGTTCTGGTCCTTCTTGCCTTCGCGGTCCCAATGGAACTGGACTTTTACGCGGGCATATTTGTCGGTGAAGATTTCCTCGCCCTTGGGCCCGACGACCGTCGCGGTCTGTGGACCGCGCATGATGGGGCGCGGGGTGATGCGGGGCGGACGATAGGTCACCGCGGTTGGCGCCACTTCCATCACGACCTGGTAGCTCTCGCCCTTGCTGTCGGTGCCGGAATGATAACTCGGGTCGTACATGCTGTAGTCGGCGCGCAATACGACATATTCCTGGTTCTGGTCCTTGCGCGGAAAGCCGTCGAGCTTGAACGTGGACCCTGAAAACAGGCCGCGAACCGTGCCGGCTGCGGCAATGCGCTGGTGCGCCGCCTGAAGCTCCTCGCGCCGGATCGCGGCTATCGCGTCGCCACGGCCGAGTTCCAGATGAGCGCCAGGCTGGCGATAGTGCTCGCCCTTCGCCCTTTCATGGGAAAATGGCTGCGCCGATTTCGTCTTCAGGTCGGCAGACGGCTTGGTGAAATCGTAGTCGGTATGCGCATAGGTTCCGGGCAGGACCGAGCGGCCGGGGATCCACTCGGTTATGTACTCCACGTCGCGGCGCGTCGCCTCGCCCTCGAAGTGATAGGGAACCGTTTCGGCGCCGGGCGCCGGCTTCAGCTTGCTCATCGCGTCCGCAAGGATCAGCGTGTGGTCGCCGTCGGCGTATTCGAAGAAATACATGATGCCTTCGTGCTCGAGCAGGCGCTGCACGAAATCCAGATCGCTCTCGTCATACTGCACGCAGTATTCGCGCGCCGGATAGGACCCCTGCAGGCGTTTTTCGAACTTTCCCGGCGCATGCTTGGCGAAAATCTTCTCGGCTATCTCGACAACGCTCAAGCCCTGGAAAATGCGGCAGTCGAATGTATGGCCGAGGAACCAGAGCCACGGTCGCACAGTGGCTTCATAATGCGCGAGCCGATCTTCGATGCGGGTCAGACGGAATTCCGAAACAATGCCGCTGAACCAGCGTTTCGGGCCGCCGGATTCGCCCTCAACGGACAAGACGCCGCCGAGCATCTTTAGGGGATCGATATCTGGATCCTTGCTGACGAAACCGACCGTGAAGGCAAAGCAGCGGCTGACCTCGTCGCGCCCGACGAGATGGGTGAAGATCAGCTTGTCCCCGCCGAGCGGTGTTCGAACGACAGTGGCTTCGGGCATTTTTGGGTGCGCCTTTCTAGAGCCTGCCGTGAGCGTCAGCCGCTATCTGCGGCAAAGGCATGGCGGCGAATTCGGCGAACCGCGTCTGACCGCACCATGCCGACGACACGTCTGACATACGAAATCGCACCCGACCTCCGATATGAAGCATGTCACACAGCCCCGCTGCCAATCGAAATCAATTCGTCAAAAAATGCCGCCAATGCCGATGCCCGCGCCGATATCCGGTGGGGGCGCAGCGGGCCTGGCCTTCTGCTGCCGCTGAACCTTCTCGCGCTGGGGCGCACGCCCCGAAGACCGGCTGGCTTTCGTACCGTCGCGAGCGCGGTCCATGGTGGCGGTCTTCACCGGCTTCGGTGCCACGACCGGCTGCCGGCAGACCCGGCCGGAGCGAAGGAACAGGTCGCCGAGAAGATCGAGATTGGGTTCGGGCACTGCATTCGCCTGCTTTGTCTGCCGGTAGTAATCGGAAAGCGCTTTCTGGGAGCCCTGCCCCCAGACGCCATCGATCGGCTTTCGATAGCAACCGAGCCTCGACAGTTCGGCCTGCACGCGGCGGCTGACGTCGGAAGCGTGCGGGTTTGCAATGTCACTGCCGGTCTGGTCGCTGCCCGATACGACCGATCCCAGGGCGGACGCCACGTTCTTTTCCAAATCCGCCGGAGCCAGGCTCGCCATCTGCTGCTGGCCGGCATCGTTCTGGCTGGCAGGATCGGCAGAACGGACAATTTCAGGCAATTGCCGGCCCAGAAGCAGGACCGTGCTTTGCAGGTCGCTGTCGGCCGATGCCAGCTGGGTCATCAGCTTTGCCTTGGCGCTCGGAATCTGGAGTATCCTGTTGAGGGTCGCACCGAGTTCCTGCGGGTCGATGACCTGCAACTCGGTGAAGTAGAACTGCTCGCGCAGGTTGGATTGATCCCACGGAACCTGATTACCGAGCGTGCTCGCCTCCGTCGCGTTGCGCACCCGGATCATCATGTCGGAGATGCTCAGGCCCGGAAACTCGATGTTCTCAAGCAAAGCCTTGGTGAACGGGCTGTTTTGCCCTGCCCCGTCGACCGTGACGTTGCCCGGTTGCGTAGCAAAGGCGATGAAGGTGTTCTCGCCGACTTCGACCTGCGCAAGACCGCGGCCGACGCCGGCGGAATCCAACCCCAGCGGGGTGTTGCGGCAAGCATCGAGGAATATGAATGTCGGCCGGTCGCGGCTGGCGAAGCGCGCAATCACGTCGTTCAGTTTCACCGCCTTGGCCGTCAGGTTGCCGACGTCGGTCGGATTGAGCGAATCCACCGGCAGCAGAAAGTTCTGGCCATCGACCTGCACGCCGTGACCGGCATAGAAGATCAGGACGGCGGTGTAGCCGTCCAGCTTGCCGTCGAAGCGTTCGAAGATCTTTTCGAATTGGTCCGATGTCTCATCGGTTCCGACCACGACTTCAAAATTCAGCCGACGCAGGCTTTCCGAGAGTTTGGTGGCGTCGTTGGCCGCGTTGGGCAGGTCCTCATAGCGGTCGCTCTGATAGTTCGAATTGCCGATGACGATAGCGAGACGCTTGGGTTGCGCGGGCGTGTTCTGGTTTTCCGCGGCGGCGAACACCGGAAGCGGAATCACGAGGCAAAGCGCCAGGAAAGACAGCAAGACCAAGAATTTCCTGGAAGGTTTCATATCAATAACCGCTTTGATGTCTCTGCAGTTAATTCCTTCAAAACAGCGTAACTTCCGCTGCTTGAAGATGATGGCACTAAATCGTTCGATTTTCTACAGAAACAATTTGCATTGACCGGCATCGCCCAGCCAGAAATGCAACGGGCGACCTTTCACCACCTCTACTCTTGGGAAGGTTATCCCCGGCGTCAAAATGCTCAACTCCCGAATTTGGTACTGAACCGATGCTCAGTATCGGCCAATTGAGGTATCCTCCGGCTAAATGTCCGTCAAAGATGATGAATGATTACTGTAAAGCATCAATTTTCAAAGAGATTTTGACACGAAGCAACCTAGAATTGTTCGTGTCTTTATTGCAACATTAAATCGATTATCTTCTCTACCTGCGGATGAGGTGTTGTAAGCAATGAGATGCTCGCCTAGCATTTCGACCATAAGCCTAACAAAAAATAGATAAGCCCGGGAGCGTTCAAAGAATCCATTTTCAGTGTGGCCGCTCCGCGTGTCGGGCCGGCCGGGATGGGCCAATGACCAGGGACACAAGAGCCGCTCACCTCGCCGGCGTTTCCATTTTAGCGCTTGCCATAGGCTATACGATCTACCCTTCCAGCGCCCAGGCGTGCGAAGCCACCCGGCAACCTGCTGACGGTCCGATCAATTCGATCGCCGTCGTTTGCGACGATGCCGAGACCGAAACCATCACCACCGATTATCCGACGTTTCTGCTCAGGCAGCTGGGCACGGAATATGACGGCGCCGGCAACGACACCTTCACGGTGACGGGCGACGTGGACATCCAGCAGGACGACAACAGCGAAGGCGAGCCGTTTTCGGACTTTTCGATCGACATGGGTGCCGGCACCGACAATTTCAGCATGAAGGGCGGAAGCTTCATCGGCCGGGACACCGAAGCTGGCGACGCCCCGATCATCCAGCTTCAGACCGGCGCGGGTGACGACATCATCACCATCGGAGCCGGTACATTTGGCGGCAGCATCTTTGCCGGATCGGGAAACGACACGATAGACGTTTCGGGCGGCACGGTGAACGGCGACATCTACGGCAACTCTGGCGTTGACACCATAACCGTTTCCGACGGAGCGGTAGACGGCAGCATCTTTGGCGGTGACGACGACGACACGATAGAGGTGTCGGGCGGCACGGTCAGCGGCTCGATCTTCGGCGACGATGCGGAAGCGACCGGCAACGATACAATCACCGTATCCGGCGGCACGGTCCAAGGCAGTATTTTTGGTGACACTGGCGACGACACCATAACCGTGTCCGGCGGAGTGGTTGAGAGCAGCGTCTTCGGCGATGATGGTGACGACACGATAGAGGTGTCCGGCGGTACGGTCGACGGCAACGTCTTTGGCGACGACGGTGTTGACACCATAACCGTTTCCGACGGCACGGTCGGGGGCAGTGTCTTTGGCGATGCCGGCAACGACAAGATAACCGTCTCAGGCGGCGAGGTCGAAGGCGTTGTATTCGGCGAGGCCGCAGTCGCCACAGACGGCGGCGTCTTTGGCGGCGCAGGCGATGACACGATAGACGTCTCCGGGGGACTGGTCGGTGGGTCGGTCTTCGGCGACGACGCGGAATCCATCGGAAACGACACCATAACCGTCTCCGGCGGCACGATCGTCGGCAGCGTATTCGCCGGCGGCGGCGCTGACACGGTTGTCGTCTCCGGCGACGCCCAAATCGGCGTGGCGGGCGATGGCCCGGATTCGGTTGGCCTCGAAGATGGAAACGACATTTTCCGCATGACCGGCGGCACGTTGGCCGGCTCCGTCAGCGGCAATGCCGGCAATGATTCAATCACGATATCGGGCGGCAGCGTCGGCACCTTCGTCGCCGGCAATGAAGGCGTCGATACGATCGACATATCGGGCACGGCAGTCATCGGCGAGCACATAACTGCCGGCGAAGGCAACGACATCGTGACCATTCGCGGCGGCACGGTGACGACTTTCATCAATGGCGAAACCGGCGATGACCGCATCACCGTCAGCGGTGGCTCCGTCGGAGGCGACATTTACGGCAATGACGGGAACGACACGCTAAACATTTCCGGAGGAACGATCGGCGGAACCGTTTTCGGCGACGGCGGCGAAGGCACAGGCAACAACACGTTTGCAATCTCGGGCGGCTCGATCACCGGTGGCGTTGTTGCCGGCAACGGCACCGACAACGTGACCGTCTCAGGCACGGCACAAATCGGCGCCCTGGATGCCACCTCCGTCGATCTCGGCGCCGGTGACGACACATTCAATATGAGTGGCGGGACGCTCACCGGATCGGTCGATGGCAATGCCGGGAACGACACCATGACGGTAAGCGGCGGCACGGTCGGCGGCGATGTTCTTGGCGGCGACGGCGACGATGCCGTCAACGTTTCAGGCGGCGCGGTAAACGGCTCGGTGATCGGCGGCGCAGGAACCGATGTCGTCACTATCAGCGGCGGAACCATTGCCGGTGGCGTGCAGGGCGAAACGGTCAATCTCAGCGGCGGCACGATCGGCGGCGACATTACCGGCATCTCCAGCGATACGCTGACGATTGAGAATGCCGGGACAAATCTCAATCTTCGTGACGGGGTGCTGTTCCAGGGCACAAACGTTGTCGGAACGATCACTGGTACCGACCTTGCGCGCGCCAGCGGAAACACTTTCCGAAGCCAGAACTTCGATAGATTTTCGAGCCTTACTCTCAGCGGTTCCAGCATCGGCTTCAGGGACAGCGTACAGACAATCGGCAATCTGGCGCTGCTGAACGGTTCGACCCTGTATGTCGCAGGCGATGTCAGTTTGCTCGCACCGGTCGACGGGGCCGCGTTGGCAGCGCTGGTGACCGGCACGGGCAATGTGTCGGCGACCAACTCCACCATATCCATGATCAACAACGACCCGACGGACCGCTTCAGTGTCGGCAATCTGACGCTCAACGGGGCAACGCTTGGCATCGACATCAACCAGCGGGACGGGCTGGGCGACCGCTTCATCCCGGCCGGGCAATTCCAGGCGAGCGGTACAAACACCGTTCTCGTCAATCTCCTGGGCACGCCGGTCTTCACCGGCGTCAGCATCATCCCGATTGCGCCGGTGGCCGGAGAGGTCGTGCCCACCGCTGGCGCGCCTTCGCCGATCTTTCTGGTTGGGGGAATACCGAACACGCCCGGCTCGCTGTTTGCCTATGACGTGATCACAGGCAGCAATGGCGGCATCTATCTGCGCGCACTGCCCTCGGATCTGGTTTCGCCGCAGGCAACGCGCGTTGCGATCGACTCGCAGCCGATCGAAACGGTGACCGCGGCCATCGAGCAGATCACCGACGACGCGCTTGCCTTTGCGCTCGATTTCCCGAAAGGCTCCGGCCGTTCGGATGCAGCGCCTGGCTTCGGCGTCTATGCGTCCGGGCAATTCGCGGCAGTGAGCCATGACGGCTTCACCGTGTCCGACGGCACCAACAGCCTTCAGGGCCCGCCGTTCACCGCGCACGACTTTTCCCTTGCCGGCAGCGTCGAACTGGACTTGGCGAAATACTACGGTTTCGACCAGACCTACGGGCTGAATGTCGGCCTCTTCGGCGGCTACGCCTCGTCCGACGTGACGATGGATTCCATTCAAGGGTTGGGGAGCATCGGCAACGCCGACAACAAGAGCGGAATGATCGGCACCTATGGCCTGTTCCGCACCGGCATGAGCTACGGGCTGGTTTCGGCCACCACCTTCATCGGCCAGACGGATATCAACAACGACATCCTCGCCTCGACGGGCAATTATGACACTGTCGGCTATGCCCTCACCGGCTCGGTCGGGCATATCTTCCCGCTTGGCGACAAATGGAAGTTCGACCTTCGCGGGGGCGCGCTCTGGGCTTCGTTCGAAGGCGACGCTTTCACCGACAGCCAGGGCAACGAGTTCGGCAAGTCGAAAGTGTCCTTCGGCGCGCTCAAGTTCGAGCCCGGTTTCTATGGCGACTTCGCCCTCGACAACGGCATGGCGATCAGCCCCTATGCCCGGCTGGAGCTGCAGCAGCGCATCGGCTACCGCAACACCGGAAGCATCGCCGGCCTGGACTTCGAGTTCGACGATGCCGATTTTTCCGTGGCCCTGTCGAGCGGCCTCAACCTCCAGCTCTCCAAGACGACGACGCTCAGCGGCGAGTTGAAGACCAAGTTCTCATCCGACAGCCAGTCGCTGGCCGGCAAGATCGGCATCAAGGCGAAGTTCTAAGCCATTGCGTCGGCATTCAATTGCGAGGGGGACAAGATTTGGCGCGAATCCGGGCAAGCAGGTTTGCGGCAATCGGCGTCGCTGCCGTCCTTTGCATTTGCGCAAGCCTGTCTTTCGCGACGGCGCAGACGAAGCCGCAAGCCAAGCCCACCGCCGATGAAAAGCCGCAGCCAGGCTGGCGGATAAGCTGCCAGGGCGACGCCGCATCAAAGAATCTTTCATGCACCCTTGAGCAATTGTTGCGGGAGAAGCAGACCGGCAAGCGCCTGCTTGCCGTTTCCATCTTCAGGAAAGACAAAAGCGCGCCCTACACGATGCGGCTGAACCTGCCGCACGGCTTGCTGCTGACAAATGGCGTCAAGGTCTGGATCGACGAGAAAACACAAACAACCTATCCGATCGTCACCGCCGACCAGCGCGGCAGCTACGCGGTCATCCCGCTCGATGCCGGAATGATCGACGGATTGAAGCAGGGAACCCTGCTGAATGTCGGCGTCAGTTCCTACACGGGCGGTGACATCATCTTTCAGTTGTCGCTGGCCGGATTTACCACCGGCCTTGCGAAAATCTGATGCAAGCCCTTGGATCATCAATAGATGATCCAGCCTGTTACCGAGCAACCCGGCAAAGATAAGAATGGGTTCAGCCTACGCCTATTTTCACCTCGACAAGTATTGTTGCTTGTGACCAGAATTTGTTCGGGCCGTTGGCGATGACCGAATATTTATGGAGGATCATCCAGATCTTAAGGCCATCATGGAAAGCCGAAGATGAGCGGAAAGAATGATCCGTTCGGAAGAGAAGGAAAAACCGTCATCGCCCCCTCCCCGGGCGGAGTGTCGAGGCGTGATTTTCGCGACGCCGCACCTCCGGCACCGGGTCTGCAGGCTTCGGCACGGCCGCCGGTCACCGGCACGATACTCAGCCCCGCATTCCCCATCGCCACTCCTGAAACGGGTGTGCGACAGCCCCAACAGGCGGCCCCGCGCTTTGCTCTCGACGTCGCGCTGAATGCAGCAAGCGGCGTAAAATTTCCATCGTCCAATCCGCTGATTGCGGCGGCGGCATCCTTGCTGATCCTGCTCGGCAGGCTGCGCCTGCACAGCACCGAAATCCAGCTGGCGCCGCTGATGAACCAGCTTTCCCGGCTGGTGACCGAGTTCGAGCAGAAGGCCACTGAGGCGGGCGTTGCGCAGGACGAGGCATCGGTCGCCAAATATGTGCTGTGCGGCACTGCCGACGAAATCGTGCAGAGCCTGCCGGGTGTCGATCGCGATGCCTGGACGCTGCACAGCCTGCTGGTGAAATTCTTTCAGGTCCGCTCCGCCAGCGTCGGGTTCTTCGAGGAACTGGACAAGGCGCTCGCCGACCCCGCGCAGCGATACGATCTGCTTGAACTGATGCATGCCTGCCTGCTGCTCGGCTTTCAGGGCCAGTATCGCGGCACACCGGGCGGAAGCGCGCTGTTGCAGCGCGTGACGGGCAACCTTCACCAGAGGATGCGGCAGATCAAGGCGCTGCCCGACGAGGAGATTTCGCCGCGCTGGCGGGGCATGGCGTTGCGCCGGGCGGGCGTTGGTCCGCGCGTGCCGCTGTGGGCGATCGCGAGCTTTGCCGGCGCCATTCTTGTCGGTGCGTTTTTCCTTTTGCGCTTCCTGATCGGCAACGAGGCCGATGCGCTGGAGACGCGGCTTGCGGGATTGAGCCCAACGACCGCGATAAAGATCGACCGGGTCGAGGCTGTTGCCTACACGCCACCGCCGCCGCAGGAAAGCACGCAGCTGCAGCGTGTTCGCACAGCGCTGGCCGACGAGATCGCCGCCGGCACGATGACGGTCGAGCCATCAGGCGACCAGATTGTGGTGAGCGTCAGCAACGCCGTGCTGTTTGCTTCCGGCAAAGTCGACGCCAGGAAGGAATTCGAGCCTATCGGCAAGAAGATCGCCGAGGCGCTGGACAAGGAGCCCGGCCCGATCAGCGTGATCGGCCACACCGACAATGTGAAGCCCAAGGTTTCGAGCCGATACAAGTCGAACCACGACCTGTCGCTGGCGCGCGCCGCATCCGTGCAGGCCGTGCTGGCAAAATCGCTGTCCGACGCGGCGCGGATCAAGGTCGACGGCAAGGGCGATCTCGAACCGATCGCAGACAACGGCACGCAGGAAGGGCGCGCGGCGAACCGGCGCGTGGAAATCATGATCCCGAAGGAAGAAACGCTGCAGTAGGAACGCATGGACCGCAAGCAACCGATATTCGCCTGGCTCGGGGCACTTCTCGCCCTGCTGGGCCTCGTTTGCTTCGGATTGGTCGTCTGGTTCGCCGGCCCGCTGATAACGTTCAACGGCTCGCAACCACTCGATTCAGTTTGGATTCGGACCGGCGTGATAGCGGCCGCCACCGTTCTGGTCGCCGGCGCTTACGCCGTCCGCGCATTGAGGGCGCGCGGCGCACAGAAGGCCATCGAGGCGGCGCTTCTTTCGAATGACGATCAAGGGAGCGACGGCCCGCTGCTCGCCAAGCGGATGGCCGATGCCATCGCGGTGCTCAAACGCGCGAGCGGCAAAAGCTCGTTCCTCTACGAAATGCCGTGGTATGTCGTCATCGGGCCGCCCGGCGCAGGCAAGACCACCGCGCTGGTCAATTCGGGACTGAAATTTCCGCTCGCCGAAAAAGAAGGGGCGGCACCCGTCGAGGGCGTCGGCGGCACCCGCAATTGCGACTTCTGGTTCACCGACGACGCCGTGCTGATCGATACTGCGGGCCGTTACACGACCCACGAATCCGACGCCGAGACGGACAAGAAAAGCTGGCTGTCGTTCCTTTCGCTGCTCAAGGCAAACCGGACAAGACAGCCGATCAACGGTGTCATTGTCGCCATCAGCGTGGAGGATTTGCTGACCTTGCCGGAATGGGAGCTGGCTTCTCACGCCAACGCCATCCGAAAACGCCTGTTCGAGCTTCTTCAGGAGCTGAAGGTCGATTTCCCGGTCTATGCTCTCTTCACAAAGGCCGATCTGATCGAGGGCTTTCGCGAGTATTTTGGCAGCTTCACCGAAGCGCGCCGCCGCAAGGTGTGGGGCGCGACCTTCCAGACCGAGAAGCGGAAGCAAAATCTCGTATCGCAAGTTCCGGTCGAGTTCGACGCGCTGGTCAGCCGCCTTACGGAGGAGCTTCCGGATCGCCTGCAGGAAGAACCGGACGCGACAGCACGCATCGCCATCTTCGGCTTTCCGGCGCAGGTCGGCGCGTTGCGGGAGCGTGTGGCCGACTTCCTCAACCAGATATTCGACCCGGCACGGCCGGAAAGCAGCGCCAGCCTGCGCGGCTTCTATTTCTCCTCGGGCACGCAGGAAGGCACGCCGATCGACCAGCTTATCGGTGCTATGGGCAGGAACCTTGCGGTCAGGCAGGCGAGCGAAAATCTCTCCGGGCGCGGCAAGAGTTTTTTCATCCACGATCTGCTGCAGGATTTGATATTTGCCGAGGCAGGATGGGGCTCTCTCGACAAGGGCATTGCCCGACGCAGCGCCATGCTGCGCTATGGCGGCATGGCGGCAATCGCATGCGTCTCAGCGCTGGTGCTCGGCACGCTGGGCTGGAGCTTTGCAGCCAACAAATCGCTGATCGCGGCGGGCGGAAACGCGATCGAGGCCTATCGCGCAGATGCCGGCCAGGAACTGACCAGACAGGACATGCCGGCGTCCGAACCGGTCACGGGAGCGGACCTCTCCGCAATTGCTGCCCTGCTCAGCCAGTTGCGCGAGATGCCGGCGGGCTATGCGCATCGCAACGAACCGACACCGGTGAACGAGACGTTTGGCCTGACGCAGCGCGAGACGTTGTCATCAGCAACGGAAGAGACCTACCGCAACGCACTGGAACGTATGCTGCGCCCGCGCCTCGTCCTGCGGACGGAACAGCAACTGGCTGCAAGCATCAACGAACCGACGGTCGCCTATCCGGCGCTGAAGACCTATCTGATGCTCGGCGGCAAGGCGCCCGGCGTCGAGGACGACTTTATCACTGGCTGGATGGAACGGGACTGGGAAGCCAACCTCCTGCCCGGTGCCGGCAACGAAGCCGCCCGACAGGAGCTTGCAACCGACCTGCGCGACATGCTGGAACTCGGGCGGTCACATGTGCCGGCAATCGAACTCGACGGCAAGCTGATCGCGCAGGCGCAGCAATCGCTCGCCGGCATGAAGCTCGCGGATCGCGCCGGGCTCGTCATGAGTTCCTCGGCCTATGCCAAGGGCTTGCGCGACCTGCCGCTCCTTAGCGGGGACGATGCCGCCAAGGTGTTTGAGACGCGCGACGGCACCCAGCTCGACCAGTTGAAAATCCCCGGCCTCTACACCAATGCCGGTTTTCACAAATTCTTCCTCGTGCAGCTCGCAGGCGTAGCAGACCGGCTCGCCGCCGAGCAATGGGTTATGGGCGATGCCGGGCAGAATGCCGAGCAGGTCAGCGGGCTTGAAGCGCTCGGCCCCGAACTCGTCGACCGCTACAGCAAGGACTTCATCGAGGCCTGGGAAAAGGTGCTGTCCAATCTCAAGCTGAAATCCATCACGCAGGATCAGCCTGACTATGGCGTTCTGGCAGCGGCATCGTCCGAGACGTCGCCGCTGCTCAAGCTGCTCGAAACCGTCGGCAACGAGACGACGCTCAGCCGGGGCGACGGCAGCCTCGACATGGAAAGCGCACAGATCTACGGCCTTGCCCGCATCGGGCTCATTCATCGGAAGTCGCAGCTGAGGGCTGGCGAAGCCGCAGGAAGCGCTGCGGGCGCGGTCAATCCCGGCGCCAATATCGAGGCCTATTTCAGGCTTTACCAGAACTGGATCGAAGGAGCCCCCGGCAGCCGCCCGGTCGATATCCTTCTGAAGAATCTCGGCGAAGTCCGGGAAAGCCTGAAGGTCATAACCGACTATCCGTCGCAATCAGGACCGGCCAACGAGAAGCTGCGGCTTCAGGTGGTCAATCTGCGCGGAACCATGTCGCGCCTTCCCAAGCCATTCGCCACGATGATCTCGGAAGTCGTCGAGGAGTTCGAGGGGGCGGAGGCCAGCAGTTCGAAATCGCAACTCAATCAGGCGCTGGCCGCAAACATCACCAAGCTGTGCCAGCGGATCGTTTCCGGCAAGTACCCCTTTGCGAGGGATGCCGATGGCGACGTCCAGATTGGCGAATTCACGCAGCTGTTCGGTCCCAATGGCCTGATGGACAAGTTCTTCGACGAGCATCTGGCGCCGCTGGCAAACATTACCGGCGATGCCTGGGACTGGCAGAAGGACACGCGGCTGGGGCGCGAGCTCTCCAGCGATACGCTTCGCCAGTTCCAGCGCGCAGCCGAAATCCGCAATGCCTTCTTTGCCGATGGCAGCCCGACACCTGCCGTGAAGGTGACGATCGCCCCGCACACCATCTCCAAGGACGCCGAGGCGCTGCTGGTGGTCAACCAGATCGTCATCCAGACCTCGATGGCCGGAAATACGCCGCAGACGATTGCATGGCCTGGCGACGGCGCCTCGAGCAGCGCCAAGCTCAGCATCTTCCCCGAAATAGCCGGGCGGGATTCGAGTATCGACAAGAACGGCCCCTGGGCGCTGATGCGCCTGATCGACACCG
The DNA here is from genome assembly GCF_003590645.1 of Mesorhizobium sp. DCY119. Lineage (NCBI taxonomy): Bacteria > Pseudomonadati > Pseudomonadota > Alphaproteobacteria > Hyphomicrobiales > Phyllobacteriaceae > Mesorhizobium > Mesorhizobium sp. DCY119. The sequence goes on from NZ_CP031834.1 coordinate 3,300,358, forward strand.
GCTCCATCGCCCAGGAAGGCGACGACCTGGTGGTGCGGTTCGTCGTCGGCGGCCGTGAAGTTTCCTACAGCATACGAACCGGATCTTCCTACAACCCGTTGTTTTTGCCGGCGCTTCGCGATTTCAACTGCCCCGCCGGCTTTTAGGAACCGTCATGATGAAGCATGTCTTCGACATCGACAGCGACGGCGCCACCCACACCGGCTGCATTCGCGAGCTTAACGAGGACCGCTTTCTGGTCCAGTCCGACAGCGGCCTGTTTGCGGTGGCCGACGGCATGGGCGGACACGACGGGGGCGAGCTTGCCAGCAACAGCATTGTCGAGAACCTGAAGTCGATCGGCGTTCCAAGCTCGGCGCGGGATTTGCGCGCGCGCTTCGAAGACCGGGTGACGACGGCCAATCGCGAAATCCGGGAGATCGCCTTGCGGCGCAATGCCGGCATGATCGGCTCGACGCTGGCGGCCCTTTTGACCTTCGAGCATCAATATGCCTGCCTGTGGGCCGGCGACAGCCGCATCTACATGCTGCGCGACGGAAACCTTTCACAGCTGTCTCGCGATCATACCGAGGTGCAGGACCTTCTCGATCGCGGCCTGCTGACGCCCGAGGAGGCGGCGGTATCGCCACGGCGCAACGTAATTACCCGCGCCATCGGCACGTTCGACAACCCGACACTTGATTTCACCTATGGGCGGATCCGCGCGCAGGACAAATTCCTGATCTGCAGCGACGGCCTGACGGCCCATGTTTCCGACGACGAGATGCGGCGGGTGCTCAGCCGTCATAGCGCGCGTGAAGCCTGCGCCATCCTTCTCAGGTTGACGCTCGACCGCGGCGCGGTCGACAATGTCACCGTCGTCGTCGTCCAGTTCCGCAATTCTCCGGCCAACATCACGCGCGGGCGACCGGGCGAATGGCCGAGCCAGATGTGAGTTGCCATGACTTCGGATGGAAAAACGCGCATCGCCGTCAACAGAACGACCCTTGAGCCGGGCACGCAGCTGAACGACACCTATGAGATCGACGCCCGCATCGCCTCGGGTGGGATGGGTGAGGTCTATCGCGGGCATAATATCCAGACCGGCGAGCCGGTCGCGATCAAGACCATCCTGCCCGAGCTTGCCGACGATGAGGCGATATTCGCGCTGTTCAAGAAGGAGGCGACCATTCTTGGCCGCCTGCATCATGAAACCATCGTGCGCTACTATTCCTTCTCGCGCGATCCTCGTCTTGGACGGCCCTATCTGGCGATGGAATTCGTCGATGGGCAGTCGCTGGCCGAACGCATCGCCATCAGCCCGCTGGATGCGAACGAGGCACGGCTGCTGTTCATCCGGGTGGCGGACGGGCTGGCGCTGGCGCATAAGGCTGGCGTGATCCACCGCGATCTTTCGCCCGACAATATCATCCTGCAGCATGGCGACGTCAGTCAGCCCAAGATCATCGACTTCGGCATAGCGCGCTCGGCAAATGTCGGCGGCGGGACCCTGATCGGCGGCAATTTCGCCGGCAAATACAATTTCGTCTCGCCCGAGCAACTGGGCATCAAGAACCTTGAAGTCACGGCGCGATCGGACCTCTACAGCCTCGGCCTGGTAATTGCCGCCGCCCTTCGCGGTGCGCCGCTCGACATGGGCGGCTCCCACGTCGAAGTTATCGACAAGCGCCGCACGGTTCCTGACCTGTCGGATATCGATGCCGGCCTGCGGCCACTCGTGCAGGCGATGCTGCAGCCCGAGGAGAACGACCGGCCCGACAGCGCCGAACAGGTGGCAGCATGGCTTCGCTCGGCAAGGATCGGATCGGCCAAACCGGCATCAACCGGCGCTGGATCAGCGGAGGCAGCCCCGCAGCCGCCCGATACGCTGGGCTCGCACTCGCCTTTTGGAAACTCTGCGCCCTCCTCCGGCTCGCTTGGCCGGCACGCAGCCGCGTTGGAAGGGCCTATCGCATCATCCGGCTTGGGCTCGCCACCGTCATCTGCCCCAGCTCACGCCACCGGCCGTCTGAACCTGGCCGGGAGCAGCACCGCGCCAAGACCGTCCAGAACTGCCCTGATGGGCGGCCTGCTGGTGCTGCTTCTGGCCGGCGGTGCAGGAGGCGCCTATTATCTCGGGCTGTTCGGGCAATCCACGACAAGCGAAACCACGAGCCAGCCGTCTGTGCCGCAAATTGTCGTGAAACAGGAACCGGAAAAGCAGCCGGCGGGGCCTAGCCTCGATGACATACTGAAGGAGGCGGAGTCGAAAACGCCATCGCAGAGTGTCGAGCCAAAGCCGCAGGAGGAGGCAAGAACCACGTCCGAGGAAAAGCCGGCTGAGTCTACGCCCGCCTCGCCTCCGGTCGCTATTACTCCGACTCCAACTGAAAGCGAGCCGAGCACCGAGCCCGGTGCTGCGACGCCGCCCGAAACCGGACCGGCCACCCCGCCGCAAGGCCAGCCGGCAGAGGCTGAGCCGACATTGCCCCAGCGCACGCCGACCGAAACGAAGGAAGCAGCACTCGACATGGTGGAAACCGCCGAGCAGAGCGTCTCATGGCTGCGCAACTATGATGGTGGCCGCTGCTTCTTCGCGGCCGTCACCACGGTCTCGGATCAGTCGATCGACATCAAAGGCTTCGGTCTGACGAAAGAGCCGTTCGAAAGGCTCTACAACACGCTGAAGCAGAAAAGCACCAAGGAGCCGGAGGTCAACGGGCAGTTGATAACGGACGCCCAGTGCGCCGTGACCGAGTTTCTGAATGCCGTCCAGCCAACGGCAATGGACAGCCCGTCGCTTACCTTGCTTGCCGACAGGCTGAAGCCCGGTGAAAATCTTGTCGCCACCGTCGGCAAGAAGGGAACGAGAAATCTCGACCTTCTGTTGGTCGACAGCGATGGCTTCGTCTACAACATGGGCAGCTTCGCCACCAAGGTCACCGAAGGCGACAAGGAGACCTTCGAGCTGAAATTCCAGAGCGCGCGGCTTCGGGATGTGTCTCCTGAAATGGTCATCGCGCTTGCCAGCGATCAGGACCTCGGTCTGCCGGCGGGAAGGACGGTCTCGCGAGCAGCCGACCTGTTTCCCAAACTCGCGCGAAAGATCGACGGCATGAACGGAAGCTTCGGCGTCGACTTCGGCTATTTTCTCGTGACCGAATAACCGCTCGCGGTTGTCCCACACCCCACGGTGCAGCCATCTATATTCGGCAACCAAGCGTTTATATTACCTCGATTTGCATCCGCCCTTTATTCGAAATGGGTATATCAGTTTTCTTCCGAAACTTTACAATCGACCGAAGATCAATTGATTTGACGCACTTTGCTTGCAGAGTTCTACTTGTCTTCTAATTGAAGAGGGGGCGTTGGCACATGCTCAAGCGCTTTTCTGTTCTTGGATCTGTGTTGCTTGCGGCGTGCGTGCCGTTTCAGCGCATGGCGGCACCCACCCCGGTTTCCAGGGTCGATACCTGCAATCCGGTGCCGTTCAATCTCGCGGAAAAACTCGCCTGGCATGCCGCCCTGAAGCAGAACACGTCTGCAGCCTATCGCAGCTTCATCAAGAACCATCCGCGCAGTTGCTATGTGCCCATGGCGAAAGCCAAGATGAGCAGAGCGGTCGTTGCCAAGCCGGTGACGATGCGGAACATACCCAAGGCGCCACGCCCGAAATCCCCAGCACCCCGCAGAGCGGCATACCCTTGAACTGCCCGCTTATGACACTGACAACAATGCTGGCAAGACCGATTCATGCATTTTGATATCATCCATGCCGCCGACCCCAGGTTCCCCGGAGGAACGTCCTCCGCCTTGCGGGCGGAACTGAAAGCTGCGGATCGGTTCGGACTGAGTTGTGCCTTCATTCCGTTCGTCGGCAGGCGCGGCCCTCTCATCGGCGGCTTCGAAAGGCGCACGGCAAAGCTGATCGACGAGCTGGGCGTGCCCTGGCTGACGGGCGAGGAAATCGTCACCTGCGACGTTCTGTTTGCCCATCATCCGCAGGTCTTCGAACACATGCCTGCCGCTTCGGTGAACATTCGCCCGCGCCATGTCGTCTGCGTTGCCCATCACCCGCCCTTCGACGGTGCATGGGCGCCTCAGTATGAGACAGCGATCGTGCAGCGCAATCTCGAGCGGCTGTTCGGCGCTCCGGTGTCGTTCGCGCCGGTCGGGCCCAAGGTTCGCCAACAGTTTGAGAAACTGGTCGGAGAAAAACCCCGGCTGCTGCGCCACGACCTGTGGAACATGATCGACATGGCGGACTGGCAGGATCGCCGCAGGCCGCCACCCGAACGCGACGCGACGCTCGGCCGTCATTCGCGTGCCGATCCGCTCAAATGGCCGGACACGCAGGACGATCTTCTGGCTGCCTATCCGGATGCGAAGCATCTGTCGATCGAAGTGCTGGGCGGTGTTCCCGAAGCGATCCGACCCTGGATCGGAGCCAACTGGAACGTCCTTCCCTATGCGGATGACGGTGTTTGCGAATTCCTTAGCCGGCTCGACTTCTATGTCTACTTTCACAGCCGCCGCTGGGTCGAGGCATTTGGGCTCGGCATTGCCGAGGCTATGGCTAGCGGACTGGTGACGATCGTAGACCCCTGCCACGCAGATCTGTTCGGGGAAGGCGCCATATATACCGACGTCAGGGATGTCGCGGCGGAAATCGATCGGCTGATTTCATCGCCGGCGTCCTACGCAGCACAGTCGACATTGGCTCGAAAAGCGGCTGCGGAGCGATTTTCGATAGAAACCTATCCGGCACGCATGGCCGAACTCTATGACGACCTTGAACTGCCAAGCTTGCCTGCGCTGAACGCCGCGCGGATAGCCAAGCTCAGGCGCCAGACGGCCGCAAGCGTATCTGTGACCGAGCAGCCGGCGGGAGCCCGGCGCCATGCATCGAAAAAACGCGTCCTGTTCGTCGCGACCAACGGCATCGGCCTTGGACACATTACCCGGCTGATGGCGATTGCCGAGCGCATGTCGCCGGACATCGAGCCCATATTCTTCACCCGCTCAGCGGGATCGGCATTGATCGCGATGCGCGGCCACGCGGTGGACTACATTCCCTGGGCGGTGAAAGTGGGCGTCACGGACGACAGCTGGAACATCGCCTACGCGCAGGAGCTGCTCGCCGCGATCGAAAGCATGGACATTGCGGCGGTCGTCTTCGATGGCACCTATCCATTTCCCGGTCTCGTCAACGTCGCGTCGGCGCGGCCCGACCTTTCCTGGGTATGGGTGCGGCGCGCCTTGTGGGTTCGCGGCCAGGCGCTGTCGGACGAGCTTCAATCCTGCTTCGACATGATCATCGAGCCGGGCGAATATGCGCATGACGAAGACCGGGGCCCGACCACGGACATGCCCGGTCAGGTCGCGGCCGTCTCACCGATCCTTCTCAACGATCCCGGCTCCGGCCTTTGCCGCACTGATGCGGCGGCACGGCTTGGCGTCGACCCCAAGCGCTTCACTGTCGCCATTCAGCTCGGTTCGCAACGCAATTTCGACTTCGAGGATTTGCCGGACCTGATCATCAAGGACCTGATCCGCCGGGACATTCAGGTGGTGCGGATCAACCATCCGCTCGCCCCTCCCATCGGCGATGAAACGCCGGGCGTCGTGCGCCGGAGCCTCTATCCGCTCTCGGATTGCCTGAGCGCGATCGATCTGATGATCACCAATGCGAGCTACAACAGCTTTCACGAATGCGTCTTCGGCGGCATCCCGGCGATCTTCGTTCCGAATGAAGCGCCGGAAATGGACGACCAGCATCTGCGCGCGACCTATGCCCACTCCACGCATGTCGGGCTACGCCTGCGCGCGTCCGAACTCGGCCGCGTGTCACAGACGATCGATATCGCGCTGTCGCAGGATTTTCGCGAAGAATTGCGCCGCCGCTCTGCCCGCCTCGAATTTATCAACGGCGGCCACGAAGCAGCCCGTCTTATCGAGCAGCTTGTGTTTTCGGTTCGAGCCGACGCGCCGCTTCATGCCGCTCTTGCACGGGTCTAGATGAAGAGCTTGCCTCGGCAGTGGTTTGCGCCGGCGCGGCCATCTGCGTTGCCAGGAATTCGTCGAAGGTCAGGGAGAGCTCGATCTCGCTGGCAAAATTCCACTTGGCCATGATGAGAGCCCACCGCCGCCGCACATAGCGCTGGTACTCGTCATCCCGCAACAGCCGAAGGTGACGGCGCGAGGGCATGAACTCGATCGGGGCGGCCGTGACGGCTATGAGATCCGGGCGCAGCTCCGACATGACGATCACCGGAAATTCCTGCGCCTCGCGACAGGCGGCCGCGACGGCGTCGAGGATTTCCGCAATGTTGGGCGGCGTATCTCCAAGCAGCGATATCAGGATGCGCGGCCTGGCCTCCTTGTCCCCATCGACCAGCACATAGCGAATTCCTTCCTGCCCGTCAGCGGCAGGCAGATCCGCTGGCGAAGCGGCATTGCCATGGCTCAGCCAGGGGATGGTCGTGCGGATATGATCGAACCAACGGCGCAAGAAAAAGACCCTAACCAACTGCGATGACAACGAAACTTTTCATTCCGGCGAAGCTCGCCACTACTTTCCGTTCTGCTGGATGAACAACTCGACATCCGCATCGATCTTCTTGCGTGCGTCCGCTTTCAGGCGGTCGCCTATCGCGTTCTTGATCTCCTCGGCATTGTCGGCCTTGAAGCGCACCGCCAGTGCTGCATTGAAATAGGCAAGGCGCAGATCAGGTTTTCCGCCGGAGAGGCTTCCATCCCGATAGCCTTTGGCGAGGTCGAGATAGGCGTCCTCGAAGCCGCGTCGGGCCGAGAGTTCCAGCAAGCTCAGCGCGCGCACGGAGTCGACCGGCACGCCATCGTCGCCCTTGAGGAAGACGCGCGCCGCGAAATATGGGGCGTATTGATTGCCCATGTCGGTCGCGCGCAGCATCAGGTCGAGGCCGCGCCGGACATCCTTGTCGACGCCCGAGCCACCGACATAGGCCCGGCCGAGATTGGCCATGGCGTCGATCTGCCCGGCATCGGATGCCGCCGCATAGAGCTTTGCCGCTTCAACGGGGTCTTTTCCGACGCCGACGCCTCGGTTGTAGGAATCGCCCAATGCGGTGATGGCGTTCGTCCAGCCGCTCGATGCGGCAAGCCTGTACCAGAGGATGCCCTCTTCGGGGTTTTTCGGCACGCCCTGCCCCTTGATATAGGCCGAGCCGACATTGGTGCGTGCCCGCAGATTTCCGAGTGCCGACGCCTGCATGTAAAAATCGAGAGCGCGATCGTAATCGACCTCGCGGCCCTGGCCGACGCGGGCCAAATAGCCAAGATTGACGAGTGCCGCGCTGTATTGCTGGCGGCCGGCCAGGGCGTAGAAATGCTCGGCCCAGTCGTAGCGGCCCGCGATCTCGAGCACGCGGCCGAGCTGGAACTGCAGGCGCGGATTGGTCAGATCGGCAGCGAGTGCGAAGGCGCAGGCCCGCAGGCCGTCGCGGACATTGACCATGCCGTTGGTCACGCCGGGAACCGCGCGTTGTGGATCGTTGGGATCGGCGGCGTAGAGATCGCAATCCGATACCATCGCCTTCATGCCATGCGCCGTGTCCGGCAGCTTGCGCGGCCAGACACGGAACGTCTCACTCACCGCGCGCTCGCCAGCCTGCTGAAAGACGAATTCCTCGCCGGCGGCCTCGGTGCTGGCGTCTGCCGGCGGCGGGGCGGAAATCGCCGTGGAAGCCAGCGCGCCGTTTATGTAGAGGCCGCGCTGGTTCAATTCCGCGACCTGGACGCTGCTGCGGCTTTTGGCTTCCGGCGCGTATTTGCTGTTTGGAAACACGCTGGCGAAGCGGGCGAAATCTTCCGGGTCCGGGCTTTCGCGAATGAAGGCCCAGAGCACCTCATCGACGGTCAGTTCGCTGCCCGCTTGCGGCGCTGCCGGTTCTTTGGAAGCGCTCGCATCGCCTGTCCTGAAAATGAATTTCGTTTCGATGGAGCCTGTGATCCAGGGGATCTGCGATCCGCCGGTAGCCATGCGCACGTCGCCACGCACGGTGCGGAAGGTGTCGTAGATGTCGAGATTGGGCTGCAGGAACGCATTGGCCAGTGCGGAGGAATACGGGCTGTTGACGCCGGTGCCGTCATAGGCGACCTCGCCGGCGCTGGTCGCAAAGGCAATCAGCACCTGCCCGGTACCGGACTCGGTGTTTGCCAGGCCCTGTTGCAACCCCTCCTCTGTCGCGACCGGGTTGGTGCGACAGGCATCGAGGATGATGAGCTTTATGCCGACAGGATCGTCCTTGACGATGTCGATGAGCGTGTTGAGCGCAATCGCGTCGTCAACGACCTGCTTGACCGAGCCGGTGCGCACATCGACGGGCAGAAGCAGGTTCTGACCCTTGTACTGCACCGCATGCCCCGCATAATACAGCACCGCCATGTCGGCTCCGACGAGATGCTTGCGGATCGCATCCTGCAAATCTTTCCCCGCCGCTTTGTTCACGTCGTAGAAAAGCAGCACGTCGAAACCGAGTTCGGTCAGAGTGGAGGCAATGAGCTTGGCGTCGTTCTTCGGATTTGTCAGGGGTGCGAATTTGTACTCGCCGTTGCCGACCACGATGGCCGCACGGCGCTCAGCCTGAGCCGCGCTCGCAAAAATCTGCACGAGAAATACGACAAGTATGGCGAAGCAAATTTTCGCCCGTCGAAACAAGGAACGTTCCCGTATCATGTTTCCAGGAGTCCAATTGTTCGCGGATTCAATCCAGTTCTTTTGGATAGCGCAAAAGCGCGTGGGATTCTATTGTAAAAGCGGGTTTCGAGTGTCCCCGGCAGTACCCAATCCGTAGTAATCGACGGCTTGCAAAATAGTCTGTATCAACTGCACTTCGAAGGTTGGCGATGTCGAGCCCATGAGGAACTCAGCTTCCGCCCTGTTGGCCAATGCTTTTTGGAAAGGGTGCGCCCTGCCCGCTTTCGCCGTCTTCTGTGCCAGCTTTGCCGGCGCTGCTCATGCCCAGTTCGCCATCTGCAACCAGACGATCGACGCGATCAACGTTTCGGTGGCCAAGGAAACCAGCGGCACTTTCGGCACCGAAGGGTGGTGGACCATTGGCGCCAATCGCTGCGTAGACGTCATCAAGGAGGAACTCACCGGCCGCTACGTCTATGTCTATGCCACCGACGTCTTTGGCCAGCCGATCCTGACCGGCGACTATGAAGGTCACGACATGTGCATCGGCACCAGGCGATTTTCCATTCAAGGCACCGATTCCTGTTGGCAGCGCGGCTACCAATCCGCCCGCTTCAGGCTGGTCGACACCAAGGAAATGTCGCGCTGGACTTTTTTCCTGAAAGATCCCGAGGCGAACTGAATACAAACAACGCACGAAATAACTTGGGCGTCTGTGATGTTGATCTCATCACGACACCTCCATTCATTGTAATCTAGCAATGTCACTAAGCTTTTCCGGCGGCTGTTTTGTCGTCATCACTTGTGGCGTATTCTTCGTCAGCGGCATCCAGGCCCATTTCCGATGCACCAGTTGGACGACAGCTTTCGCAAGAAGCGGAAGCAGCAGGAGGTAGAGCGCAAGCGCACGCTGCGCCGCCAGATCGCGCTTGCCGTCTCGGCTGGGCTCGTTCTTGCGGTCTCTGCCGGCACCTACTTCCTTTCCGGCAACTGGCGGCCGCAGGCAATCGAAATACCCGAGACAAAAGCGCAGGCCACGGCTCCCGAGAAGCCGCAACGTCCGGTTTTCGTCAACGCGATCGTCGATCTGGCCGGTGACCCGCTGATCATCCGGCTCGGCTCGACGGGCGGCGGCGCTTCTCAGAAATTGCACGAACTTCCGGTGCCGCCGGACCTTAACCAGCCACAAATCCCCGAGACGGTGCAGGTTCTGTCGGACACCATGCTTTCCTCCAGCCAGCGCATCATGGCGCTGCCATCCAGTCCCGAGGATTTTGCCTTCTTCCAATCGCAGAGCGGGCGTAACCAGCCGCCGACCGACCTTTCGGCACTGCCGGACCAGACAAACACTGCGCCGGTGGAGGAAATCACGAACGACGATGCGGCAGTAACACCGGACGCCGCCGGCAGCGATGAAGCATCCGACGAGGTGCTTGTGCCTGTCGCAGGCCAGGATGACCTCGAAGAAGACGGCTCGATAGCCACGGACGAAGAAGTTCCAGCTGAAGATATGCAGGCCACCCCCTCGTCGGAGCCGGGCGGCATGATCGGCGAAGACGGGGCCGATGCCGATGCCGGCTGGAGCGAGACGGCGGGGCAGCCGAAGGAAGCGCTTCCGGCGATCAAGCCGACGGCGATCGAGGACACCACGACCGTTGGCCTGGTCAATCGCGAGGCCGACCGCTTCCGCACGACGGAAGACTTCACCGTCTCGATCAAGGGCGAGCGCTCACTGGAAAGCATCATCGCCGAATATGGCTTCAGCGCCGACGACGCCAAAAAGGCAGCCGAAGCGGCGAAGACGATCATCGGAGTGGATATGCTTGGCGATCGCTACATCGTCGGTTTGCGCGGCTTTCGGCCTGACGCCCGTCAAGGCAGATACGGCCTCGCCCAGCTTTCGGTGAATGCGCCGGAAAAATACATCGGAACCATCGCGCTGGGCGATGACGGCCAGTTCGTCGCTGGAGCAGACCCGTGGATAGACGAAGACCTGTCCAGCTATTCGCAGACCGTCACGCCGGAAGCACAGAACCTCAGCTACCGCCTGCTCGACGCGGTTTACAGCACGGCGACGCGCAACCAGGTGCCGAGCGGCGTTACCGGCGAAGCGATCATGCTGATGTCGCGATCCTTCGACCTGCAGGCGATGACGACGAAGGACGACCGGCTGGTCATCATCTTCGCCAAATCCGGCCGCGATACGGGCCGCAACACCGGCCGCGTGCTCTACGCTGCCATCCGCGGACCGGACCGGAACCTGGAATGCTTCGTCTACCAGCCAGCTGCGGGTGCGGATTTTTCCTGCATGACCGAAAAGGATGCGACCCACAGCGTCACCACCACCAACGGCATGGTCAACCCGGTCAACGGCGTCCTGACCTCGACCTTCGGCCCCCGCCGGCATCCAATCCTCGGCCGGGTTCTGTTGCACAAGGGGGTGGACTGGAAGGCGCCGATCGGGACGCCGGTGATGGCAGCCTTCGACGGCACGATCGAATATGCGGGCGATGGCAAGGGCTATGGCAATGTCATCCGCATTGCGCATGGCAATGGAAAGACGACCGCCTATGCGCATCTGAGCCGGTTCGAGAATGGTGTGCAGCCGGGGCTTGCGGTCAAGGCCGGCGACACCATCGGCTTTGTCGGCACCACCGGCCTTTCCACCGGCCCGCACCTTCACTTCGAACTCTATATGAACGGCGTTCCCATAAACCCGCTGGAGACTGCAGTCGCGCAGGCCACCCCCTCCTCAGACCCCGACGGTGCGGCGGTCGAGATACTGGTGAACCGCATCATCCATGTCGAAAGCGCCGGCAACGCGCGGGCGAAGAATTCGCGATCCTCGGCGACTGGACTCGGCCAGTTCATCAACTCGACATGGATCCGCATGATGCGGACCTACCGTCCTGACCTGTTCCAGTCGATGTCCACCTCGGCCCTGCTCGCGCTGCGCTTCGACCCGACCATCTCGCGCGAAATGGTCGAGCATCTGGCGCGCGAAAACGAGGCGCGGTTGCGCTCGCATGGCCATGGCATCACCGCCGGCCGGCTCTACCTCGCCCATTTCCTCGGACCGGAAGGCGCCCATATCGTGCTGGCCGCGTCGGGCGATGCGTCACTTGCCGCCATCCTCGGCAGCCAGGTCATCAGCGCGAACCCGTTCCTGACAGGCAAGAACGCGGCTTACGTCGTTGCATGGGCCGAAAAGAAGATGACCGGCAGGGCCGTGCGCGCGACAACCGACGGCCCGACAGTGGCGCAGACCGTGGTCAGGACCTCGCCGGAATTCGTGCGCTATCGCGAGGCGATGCAGAAAGTGGTGGAGACGATCGAAACGACTTTGTGAGCGCCGATAGATCGAAAACAGAAAAGGGGATGCGCCGGCGCATCCCCTTCTTCAACGTCAATTATTCGAGCGCTACTGAACCTGCAGTCTCAGTTCCACGCGCCGGTTGATCGCGTCCATCGGATCGGCGGTGCGCGGCTTGGTCTTGCCCATGCCGACCGCGGTTACCCGGTCTCCGGCAATTCCGTTCTTCAGGAGGAAGGCGGTCACGGCCTGAGCGCGCCGCTCTGACAGGCCGAAATTATACTCGTCCGTTCCCCGCGCATCCGTATGGCCCTCGACGACGAAGTGCGCCGTCGACAAGCGCCTGTCGGAAAGCGCCTTGGCGAACTCCTTCAGGTTTTGCTGGGCCTGGCTGGTGAACTGCGTTGAATTGAGCTCGAAATTGATGAGCATGTCGAAGCCGGCGGGCTTGGGCTTGCTTTGCTCGCATTCGGCGGTGGTGCCAATGCAGATGCCGCGCGTTGCGCCCTGATTGGCGGATTTCGCGAAGAAATCAATAATCTCGTTGGCTTTCACCTGTGAGTCCGCGAAAGCAGGCGGAGCAGCAAGCGACACCGCGCCGAACAAGACGGCGGCTAAATACTTTCCATTCATCGGAATTCTCCTTCGTGGAAGGAAATCGTTTCAAGAATAAAATTACGGAATATCGCTGTCAACTTTCCATAGAGCATTTGTTGTATAAATATAGCCTGATTATATTCCACCTTAAGATGTATAAAACGGGTTTGCCTCCACCCTTTGTCGCCCAAAAATCCGTGACGCTTTCCCCCGTATGGGACCGACAAGGGCGATAGACACCGGGCCGTCGCGATTGCCATCCATCTGTCGCGGCGGTTAGACTGTGACGTTAGCTATCGGGATCGCGCGCCCCAAGGCGCTGGCCACTCGCGACGGACTTTTCCTGATGACGATCAACCTGACGATCGAGAACCTGACCGAACTGCCGAGCGGCGGGCCCACACGATTCCGGTCGCATGATCGCGGCTTCGAAATCGGGCGGGAAAATTGCGATTGGGTGCTGCCGGATCCGAACATGTTCATTTCGGGCCGGCACTGCGAGGTCCGGCATGAGAACGGCAGCTATTGGCTGCATGACGTCTCGCGCAACGGAACCTTCGTCAACGGGGCGACCCAGCGCGTCAAAAGCCCCTATCAGTTGAACAATGGCGACCGGCTTCAGATCGGCCATTATCTCGTTTCCGTGGCGATTACTGCCGACGCCGGCGTTCAACCATCACAAGCTCCGTGGGGGCCGGAAAATGTCTGGGGAACCGACGCACCGGGGACCCCATCGCGCTCGGTCCAGCCGGCAAGGGGCGAGCCCGTCCACGGAGCGCCTGCCCGTCCACTGGACGACTTTTCGTTTTCATTCGAAGGCGAAGCTGCTGCGGCTCCAGCACGGCCGTCAGCGCAAGCGGCACCGGAGCCATTTCAGCCGCAGGCTACACCACCGCCCTCACCGGCCCACGCTCCCATGGGAGCGGCGCAGTCCGGCGGCGCGGAAGCGCTGTTGCGGGCGATAGCGGTTGGCGCCGGCGTCTCGCCGGATATTTTCATGCAGCGCGATCCCTCGGATGTCGCTGCCGAAATCGGGCTTGTGCTGCGCACGGCAGTGGAGGAACTCGCTTTGCTCCTGAAGGCGCGCGCATCCGCCAAGGTGCTTGCCCGCAGCAACAGCCGCACGATGATCGGCGCGGTCGACAACAACCCGCTGAAATTCGTGCCGCGCCCCGAGGAAATACTGGAAATCATGTTCACCCGGCGCAGGGCCGGCTATCTCGACGCCAAGCACAGCATCGACGAGGCTTTTCGCGACCTCAAGACCCACGAATTCGCGACCTTTGCCGCGATGCAGACGGCGCTGTCGCGGCTGCTCGAGGATTTGTCGCCCGAGGCGATCGAGAAGAAGGTTCCGGCGTCCGCCTTCGCCTCCAGGAAGAGCCGCGCCTGGGACACATTCGTTGCGACATGGGAAGCCAAGGAAAAGCCGCATGAGAACGGCATGCTGGATGTGTTCCTGACCTATTTCGCCGACGCCTACGCGAAGGCCTCGAAGCCGAAATAGCGCACGGGCGTTCTCACGATTTGACCGAAGGCTCAGGCCCGTTTGCCGGCGCGCGGGGTGGCGTCTTTCATCAGGCGATCGATATGCATTCTGATATGCGCGGCTTCGGCGGCGGTGTTGGCCCGCGCGATCGCGCAGTCGAAGGCGACGCGGGCCTCTTCGTTGCGGCCAAGCTGCATCAGCAGGCCGCCTTTCAGGCCATGGAAATGGAAATAACCGGACAGCCGCTCTTCCAGCGGCTCGATCATCTCGAGCGCGGCGGCAGGGCCTTTTACTTTCGAAACGGCGACCGCGCGGTTGAGCGTGACGACCGGCGATGGCTGCAAGCGCTCGAGCGTCGCATAGAGCAGATCGATCTCGGCCCAGTCGGTATCCTCAGGCCGGGCAGCGCGGGCATGCAGCGCGGCAATGGCTGCCTGCACCAGATATGGTCCGACGCGACGGTGCCGCATCGCCTTGTCGATCAAGGCCAGACCCTCGTCGATCATCTTGCGATTCCAGAGGCTTCGATCCTGATCTTCGAGCAGCACGATCTCGCCGTTGTCATCGAAACGAGCGGCTGTGCGTGCATGCTGCAAAAGAAGCAATGCCGTCAGTCCCATGATCTCGGGCTCGGTCTGGAAAAGCCTGAGCAGCAGCCGCGCCAGCCGGATCGCCTCGTCGCAAAGCGGTGCGCGGGCATGCGCTTCGCCGGGACCGGCGGAATAGCCCTCGTTGAAGATCAGGTAGACCATCGCCGCGACGGCCGCCAGCCGTTCGGAGCGCTCTATGGCGCCGGGCGTCTCAAACGGCACGTCGGCGCCCTGGATGCGGCCCTTGGCGCGGGTGATACGCTGTTCCATCGCGCTTTCGCCGACCAGAAAGGCCTTGGCGATCTGCTTGACCGAGAGGCCCGAGACGATGCGCAGCGCGAGCGCGATCTGCTGGGCGGCCGGCAAATCGGGATGGCAGCAGATGAACAGAAGCCGCAGGATATCGTCGCGGTAGTCCGCCCCATCCAGCCGCTCGGCCATATGGGTCTCGGCATCCTCCAGATCCGACACCAGTTCTTCCGGCGGCAGCGGCTGCTGCTTGGCCCTGCGCCGCGCGGCATCGATGCCGGTGTTGCGCCCGACGAAGATCAGCCAGGCGGCGGGATCGCGCGGCGGGCCGTTCTTCGGCCAGGTCTTCAGGGCGCGCAGGCAGGCTTCCTGAAACGCTTCCTCGGCGGTGTCGAGATCGCGAAAATAGCGCAGCAACGCACCCACCGCCTGCGGGCGGGCCGCCGTCAATGCCGCTTCTATCCAGTGGGGGTCGGTCATGCGGGTGTCGGTCCGGGTCTGAAAATGGAAATGGGGCGGATTTCATAGGACCCCGTGCCGGGATTGGCGACGGCCAGTTCGCGCGCCACCTCGACGGCCTCGTCGAGCGATGCGCAATCGACGACATAGAAGCCAAGAAACTGTTCCTTGGTCTCGGCAAAGGGTCCGTCGATGACGAAGGGCTCGTCGCGGGTCTTGCGCAGGGTCGTTGCGGCAGTGGTCGGCATCAGGCGCGCGACCGGGCCGAGCTTGCCGGCTTTGGCAAGCTTTTCCTGCACCACGGCGAGATCGGCCATCACCTTGTCGTCCTCTTCCTTGGTCCAGGAACCGACGACATCTTCGGAATTGTAGCACAGGATGGCATATTGCATTGGGGTCTCCTTCCCTAAAGACGAATGGGCAAACCAATAGCCGACAGCGGGCAATCAATAAATGTCTGCAATTTCCGGGAGCTTTGCGCCAGAATGCAAAAAAGGCCGGAAGAATGCGGCTTCCGGCCTTTTTCATGCGGTGACGGCGGTGCGCGTCAGTTGGTCTTGGCGTACCACGGCGCAGTCAGTTCACCCGTCTTGAACGCGCGCGAAGCCGTTTGATAATAGGCGATGGCTTCCTTCTCCAGCGTCGCATCGACCGGCCCCGGCATCGTCTCGAAAGTGATCGGATCAACCGTAAAGCTCTCGACCACTTTGCCCGGCTTGAGCACTGTCAGCCTGTTGTTCTTGTAGTAGCCCAGCGATTGATAGTTACTGATGAACACGCCTTGCGGATCGGCTTTCAACTCACGCGCCGAGCGGCCATAGAAATAGGATTCACCCGGCTTGCCGAGTACGTCGAGCAGGGTCGGCGGCACGTCGATCTGGCTGATGTTGTCGGTGAAATGACCGGGTTTCACGATGCCGGGACCGTAGAAGATCATCGGGATGTGATAGCTCTCGACGGGAAGCTCGACCTTTCCGGCCACCGAAGCGCAATGGTCGGCGATGATGACGAACATCGTGTCCTTGAACCACGGCTTCTTCGATGCTTCGTCGATGAAATGGCCGATCGCATAGTCGGTATATTTAACGCCGCCTTCATGCCCGCCCGGCGACGGCACGTCGATGCGCCCGTCCGGATAGGTGTAGGGCCGGTGATTGGTGGTGGTCATGATCTGCACGAAGAACGGCTTGTCCGCCGCCTCAGGCTTCGACAGCATGGCGTCAACATTGGAGAACAGCGCCTCGTCGGCCACACCCCAGACATTGGCCGCCGGGATGGTTTCGGCCGGAAATTCGGTGCGGTCGAAGACGGCATAGTCGTTGCCGGAATAATAGGCGGCCATATTGTCGAAATAGCTGTAACCGCCATAGGCGAAGGTAGAGGCATAGCCGTCATGCGCGAGAATGCCGCCGACCGTCGTCAGATGCTCGTTGTTGGGACGGCGCACGATCGCCTGACCGGGGACCGGCGGGGTGCCGAGCGTCGTCGCTTCGAGGCCGCGCACGGTGCGCGTGCCGGTGGCGAACATGCGGTCGAAAAGCAGCCCCTGGCCGGCAATGCGATCCATGTTTGGCGTCCAGCCACGCTTGTCGCCGAGCGCGCCGACATATTCGCCCGAAAGGCTCTCGACCGTGATCATGACGATGTTTTTCGGACGCTTCAGCAGGAAGTCGGGCATGGGTCCCGAGGCATCGTTGGCCACTGCCGCTTCCGACGCCGGGCCTGTCTTCTTCACGCCGAGATCTTTCAGGATCGCCTTTGCCTGACCATCGGGGATGGTCGCATAGAAGCGGTCGTAGTCGAGCTCATTGCGGCGAAATGCTGCGACCAGGCTGAAAAGCCCGTTGCCGGACAGTTCGTTGGCGTAGTTGTTGGCCGAGGCATACATCTGGTCGAGATTGGCGAAAGTGTAGGCCGAGGCCGGCCACAGCACCATGAGAGCGGCAAGGATGACGCGGGTTTTCCTGGTGTACTCGCCGATCTCGATCTGCCGGAACCAGCCGCGCATCAGCCAGACAGCACCTGTGGCCAGCAAGCCGATGGCGGCCACCAGCGTCTTGACCGGATAGGACTGCTGGATGTTTCCGATCACTTCCTGGGTGTAGATCAGGTAATCCAGCGCAATGAAGTTGAAGCGGTTGGAGAACTCCAGCCAGAAGAAGAATTCACCGATCGCGGTGAACAGAAGCACGGCTATCAGCAACCATGCAATGAAGCGCCCGAAATAGGCGTGAAACCGGGTGTGCCGCCATTTCTCCGGTATTACGGCTGCTGCAAACAGGAACGGGATGAGGATAAAGCCGAGCGTCGCCAGATCGAACCACAGGCCGCGCAGGAAGATGTAGGGCCAGGACGACACAGGCACATTGTCGAAGCCGGTAAAGATGGTCAAAGCCAGCCTTGTCGCCAGAAAGATTGCGAAAGCCGAGATGCCATAGAGCATCGGCAACGTGTTCCAGAGATCAGACAGAGTACGATTGTGGTGGGAAGTGGTTACGGAGGTGATGGCCACGGCAGGCACGCCTTTGCGAAACGATCAGATGTCGTCAAACGCCGCGCGCCGCAGCGCCACATGGCGCTGCCAATCCGGGAAATTCGGTGCGTGCGGGTCCGGCCCGCCAGCACTCACTCGTATTTTGTGACTTTTTCGGGGAGAAGCCCTTTCGGCGCAAAACGCAGCACCAGAATGATCGTCAGGCCGATGACGAAAACCCGCATCTGAAGCGCCCGCGTCGGCAGGTCGGCAGGCGGCGCGATATCGAAGACTTGCTGGATGAGGTTCGCGCCATGCTGGAACAAGAAGAGTGCTGCCGGCTCGGACATAGTCCAGATGATGTAGACCAGAAGAGCACCGAAGATCGCGCCGAGATTGTTTCCTGACCCACCGAGCACGACCATGATCAGCACCAGGAAGGTGTGGTTGATCGGCGAAAAACCGCTCGGATCGAAGATGCCGCCGAAGGTGACGAGTGCCGCGCCGCCGATGCCGACGATGAAATTGCCGAGCACGAACATCTCCAGCCTGCGCCGGTTCACATCCTTGCCGACGGCTTCGGCGGCGAGTTCGTTGTCGCGAATGGCGCGCATCATGCGGCCCCAAGGCGAGGCCCAGCCGCGCTGCAGCAGCACGAAGATGACGACGATCATCGCAGCCGTAACGCAAAGATAGGCCGAGCGCGCGGCGATGAAGCCGATCTCGGTGGCAGTCGGCACAGGCGACGGCAGCGGCGAGACGGTGAGCGTGCCGCGGGTCAGCCAGTCGGCGTTCTTCAGGAACGCCCTGACGATCTCGGCGATGCCGAGCGTAGCGATCGCCAGGTAGTCGGAACGCAGGCCGAGCGTGATGCGGCCGATAAACCATGCAAGCACGGCGGCAAACAGACCGCCGACCAGCCAGCCCAGCCATACCGGCAGGCCGAAACCGCCGACGAAGCCGGAATTCTGCTCGATGATCGCAGCCGCCGGTTCCAGCGCGCTTTCGGCCATCAGATAGGTGGTGGCGCCAGCGATGATCGTCAGAACGGTGCGCAGCTTCTTCGGCACGCCGTAGCGGTTCGAGCGGCTGAGCAGGAAGGTGATGGCGCCGCCAATGACGATGATCAGCCCCATGCGCCCGAGCAGGCCCGGTGCTTCCGACTGCCAGAAGACCGGATTGAGCGGATAGGAGATCAGCATCGTGCCGAAGGCGGCAATGGCGATGAAGCCCATGACGCCGGCGTTGAACAGGCCGGCATAGCCCCACTGTATGTTGAGGCCGAGGGCGACGATCGCCAGGCAACTCGCCTCGACCAGCATGCGCAGGCCATAGGCATTGCCCTGCCAGATGAAGACGAGCGCGACGATGACAGCGAGGCCGCAAAGCAGGGTGATGGTGCGCAGATCGATCGATTTCATCACAGCACCTTTCCCTTGAAGATGCCGTTGGGCCGCCAGATCAGCACCGCCACCAGAATGACGAAGGGCACCACGATCTTGTACTCGGTCGGCACGAAGGCGATGCTTGCCGGGAGTTCGATCCAATCCGGCAGATGCGGTTTCAGCGGCCTGAGCAGGATCGACCAGTTGAACACCGCCACCGTCTCGGTGAAGCCGACCAGCAGCCCGCCGCTGATTGCGCCGTAAGGCTGGCCGATGCCGCCGACGATCATGGCGGCCACGATCGGGATCAGGATGTTGAAGCTGAGATCAGGCTTCAGGCTGACATCCATGGCCAGAAGCGTGCCGGCAGCAGCCGCGAGGCTTCCCCCGATGATCCATGTCGTGCGCACGACCTTGTCCGTGCTGATGCCCGAAATGCGGGCGAGATCGGCATTGTCGGACATGGCGCGCATGGCCTTGCCGGTGCGTGAGCGCGTCAGGAACAGATGCAATGCGACGATGGCGACGACCGTGAAAACGATCAGCAGAAGCTGCGGTTCGGTGACGATGATATCCTTGCCGGCAAAGGGAATGCGGTAGATTTCCTTTGGCGTGACATACATGTTGCGCGGCGTGGTGCCCCAGATGAGGCGGATGAGCCCCTGCAGCATCAGCATGACGCCGAAGGAGGCGATGACCAGCGTGATCGGCTTGGGGTTGGTCTTGCGCAGTGGCTGATAAAAGGCCTTGTCGAGGCCGATGGTTATGAGCGCTGTGATCGCCATGGCGATCGGCATGACGACGAAGGCGGTGGGCAGGCCGACCGCCGCACCCAGACCGGGCATGGCCATGGTCAGCACAAAAGCAATGAAGGCGCCGAGCGTCATCAGGTCGCCATGGGCGAAGTTGGCGAAGCGCAATATGCCCCAGACCAGCGTCAGCCCGACCGCGCCAAGCGCGTAGACCGAGCCGATGATCAGCCCCGCGATCACGACCTTGTTGATGAAGAAGACGATCTCGTTGATCGGCATGGCGGAGAGAAAACCAACCTGTTCCATCAGTGTTTTGCTCCCCCGCCGAGGAAGCTTTCGGCCACTTCCGGATTGTCGAGCAGCGCCTGCCCCGTGTCGGTGAAAGAATTCCTGCCGCCTGCGAGCACAAAACCCTTGTGCGCAATGGCGAGCGCCTGGCGCGCGTTCTGTTCGACCATCAGGATACCGACGCCCGAAGCATTTATGGCGATGACGCGTTCGAAAATCTCGCCCATGTAGCGCGGCGAAAGACCCGCGGTCGGCTCGTCGAGAAGGAGCAGCTTGGGCTCCATCATCAGCGCCCGACCTATCGCCACCATCTGGCGCTGGCCGCCGGAAAGCTCGCCTGCCGGCTGCTTCTGCTTGTCGCGCAAAGGCGGGAAGTATTCGAACATCTTTTCGATGAGATGGCGAAAATCGTCCTTGCGGACATAAGCGCCCATTTCGAGGTTTTCGCGCACCGTCATCGCCGGAAAGACGTTGAATTCCTGTGGCACGAAGGACAGGCCGCCGCGCACGAGATTTTCAGGCTTTGCGTTGGTCACGTCCTTGCCGTCGAAGACCACGCTGCCTTCCGAAACGGTCAGCAGGCCGAAAAGGGCCTTGAGTGACGTCGATTTGCCTGCACCATTGGGGCCGACGATGACGCCGATCTCGTTGGCGCCGATCTCCATATTGACGCCGTTCAGGATGTTGGCCCCGCCATAGCCGGCGTGGACATCGGTCATCTTCAGGATGCTCATGCGGCATCCCCCACCGGCGCGCCGCCGAAATAGGCCTCGATGACCTCCGGGTTCTTGCGGATTTCGGCCATCGGCCCCTGCACCATGACCGAACCTGCCGCCATGACGATGACGGGATCGCAAAGCCGCGCGATCAGGTCCATGTCGTGCTCGATGACGAAGAAGGTCAGCCCCTTGTCGCGGTTGAGCGTCTCGACCACGGAGGCCAGATCGTTGAGAAGCGTGCGGTTGACGCCGGCGGCCACCTCATCGAGCAGCACGACCTGCGGATCGGCCATCATCACGCGGCCGAGCTCCAAGAGCTTCTTCTGGCCGCCGGAGAGATTGCCGGCGCTCTCGTTCTTGACATGGGTGAGCCGCAGGACCTGCAGGATTTCCTCGGCCTTGCGCCGGGTTTCCAGTTCGTCGCGCACGACCTTGCCGCGCCGGAAGCAGGCGTCGAAGAAGGATTCACCGGATTTTCCGGCAGTGACCACCATCAGGTTTTCCAGTGATGTGAGGTGCGAGAATTCCTGCGCGATCTGGAATGTGCGCGACAGGCCGTGCTCGAACAGCTCATGCGCCGGCATGCCGGTCACGTCCTTGCCATCCAGCCAGATCGAGCCGGAGGTCGGCGCGAACGCACCTGCCACCATGTTGAACATGGTGGTCTTGCCGGCGCCGTTGGGGCCGATCAGCCCGGTGATCGTGCCGCGCTCGACCTTGAGCGAACAATTGTCGACGGCCAGCACACCGCCAAAGCGTTTGCTGACGTTCCTGACTTCGATGAGCGAGCTCACGCCACCCCCACTAGACTACATTTTTCATTCTTGGACGCTGTCGAGACCGTTCCCCCGCTATCCCCATAGCCGGCAGTCTCGCGCATCGATCTTGGAAGGAGGTCCGGGCGAGCCCGGACCTCGCGCCTCGAAAGGCTTACTTGGCCGCTTCCTTGAAGCCCTTGCCGTCGACGACCATCTCGATGACATTGCCCGGCACGTCGCCGTTCTTGTCGAACTCGTGGCTGCCGGCAGCGCCTTCATAGTTGATGTCCTTGCCTTCGGCGATCAGCTTCTTGGCCTTTTCCCATTCGCCGGGAAGGATCACCTCGCCCGGAGCCGAGGAGACTTCGCGGAGCGCAGCGCTCAAGCCTTCGCGCGAATCCTTGCCGAGCTTCTGGATTGCCAGCGCGATCATGAAGGCAGCGTCATAGGACTGCGCGCCGAAATTGGCGTTCGGGTCGAGGCCGGCATCCTTGGCGATCTTGGCATAGACTTCCGTGCCGGGGCTGACCGAGTTGCCGATGCGGGTCGCGACCATGCCGTCGACCTTGCCCTCGCCGACATTCTTGACCAGCGCGTCGCTGACCATGCCGTCGCCGCCGGCGAACTTGGAGAAGTCGCCGCCTTCGAGAGCCTGGCGGATGATGGTCGAGCCGGAACCGTCGACATAGGCGAGCACGACTAGCGTGTCTGCGCCCGAAGCCGCCAGCGAGCCGACTTCGGCGCGGTAGTCGGCCTTGCCGTCTTCATGCGCTTCCTTGGCCGAGACGGTGCCGCCGAGCGTCTTGAACGCGCCTTCCAGCGCGTCGGCAAAGCCCTTGCCGTAGTCGTTGTTGACATAGGTGATGGCGATGTTGTCGGTGCCCTTGTCCTTCAGGATCTTGGCCAGCACTTCGCCGCTGTAAGCGTCGGACGAGGTGGTGCGGAACACCAGATCCTTGTCGTCGAGCGTGGTCAGCGCCGGAGACGTGGCAGCCGGCGAAATCAGCAGCACGCCGCCGGGAATGGCGGCATTGTTGGCGGCCGCGATGGTCTCGCCCGAGCAGAGCGGGCCGACGAGAGCCGTCACCTTCTCGGAATTGACCATGCGGTCGGCGGCGTTCGATGCAGCCGTGGCGTCGGCGCAGGTCGAGTCGCCGGAGATGATCTCGAGCTTCTGCCCGTCGAGAATGCCGCCCTGGTCGTTCACATCCTTGACCGCCAGCTTGGCCGCCTCGAAGATCGGCGGCAGCATGCTTTCGATCGGGCCGGTGAAGCCGCCGAGAAAGCCGATCTTCACATCGGCATGGGCCGAAGCGGCCCCTGCCAGAATGGCGGTGCTGACCATGGCGGTTGCCAGAAGCCGTTTGGTGATGCGTTTCATGATAGTTTCCTCCGAATGTTGCGTATGAGACTTGCCGTCTTGACACTTTGATGCGCCAAACCGGGAATATGAACCGGCCGGTCAACCCGACGTCACGCCTTCAAGACATGCCCGCCGCCCATTTTCCAGCCCTGGTCCGGTCCTACAGAAGAGCGCCAATCCCGACAAGCCTCCCAGCTTGAAACGAACTGCGCCCCGTTTTCGGCAATCCTCCTTTGCCGATATTCGCCGGGCAACGGGTTTAACCCTTATTTCCGGCATCTCTAAACAACCAGCCTCAGACAGGCACAGAAATCAACAGGCTTTTACGTCTTTCGAGCCACGAAAGCCGTTGACGAAAGGGAAGCTGATCGGTGATGGCACCTACTCCTCTTCCGCTCAGTTGACGGTCCTGCCGCGCAGTGCAAAGCGCTGGATCTTGCCTGTCGCCGTCTTGGGAAGGGCGTCGACGAACTTGACCGAGCGCGGATATTTGTAGGGTGCGATCACCTGCTTGACGTGGTCCTGCAGCGCCTTGATTGTTGCGGCATCAGCCGGCACATCCGCTGCCAGCACGATATGCGCCTGCACGATCTGGCCGCGCTCCTCGTCATCGGCGCCGACAACCGCGCATTCGGAGACGAAATCGTGGCTGAGGAGCGCTGCCTCCACTTCCGGCCCGGCGATGTTGTAGCCGGCCGAGATAATCATGTCGTCGGAGCGGGCGGCGAAATGGAAATAGCCGGCCTCGTCCTGGTAGAAAGAATCGCCGGTCAGGTTCCAGCCGTCGCGGACATATTTCGCCTGCCGCTTGTCGGCGAGATAGCGGCAACCGGTCGGCCCGCGCACCGCAAGCCTGCCGATCTCGCCGCGCGGCATCTCGTTCATCTCGTCATCGACGATCTTCGCCTGATAGCCGCCGACCGGCTTGCCGGTGGAACCGGGTGCGGAATCGCCGAGCCGGTTGGAGATGAAGATGTGCAGCATCTCGGTCGCGCCTATGCCGTCGAGCATCGGTTTGCCGGTCTTCTTCATCCACGCGTCGTAAATTGGCGCGGGCAGCGTTTCGCCCGCCGACACCGCGATGCGCAGCGAACTGAGATCGGCGCCCTCCTCCATCGCCGCCAGCATGACGCGGTAGGCGGTCGGCGCGGTGAAGCTGATCGTCGCCTTGTAGGTCTCGATGATCTCGATCATCTTCGGCGGCGTCGCCTGTTCGAGCAGGGTTGCGGCGGCCCCGAAACGCAGCGGGAAGATCGCCAATCCGCCAAGGCCGAAGGTGAAGGCCAGCGGCGGCGAGCCGACGAAGACGTCGTCCGGCTGCACGTCCAGGACTTCCTTGGCATAGGCGTCGGCGATGATCAGCAGGTCGCGATGGAAATGCATCGTCGCCTTGGGTTCGCCGGTCGTGCCCGAGGTGAAGCCGAGCAGCGCGACATCGTCGCGGCCCGTCGGCACGGCTGAGAATTTCACCGGCTTGTCGAGCGCGATGCGGTCGAGCTCGGCGTCATGATTAGCGGTGCCGTCGAAGCCGATGACCTTTTTCAGGAAGCGGCTGTCCTTGGCGCAGGCGACGAGTTCGTCCTTGATGCGCGTGTCACACAGCGCGAACTCGACCTCGGCCTTGTCGATGATCTGGCCGAGTTCACCGGCGCGTAGCATCGGCATGGTGTTGACGACGACGGCACCTGCCTTGGTGGCGGCGAGCCAGCAGGCGACCATGGCAGGATTGTTGGCCGAGCGGATCAGCACACGATTCCCGGGCTTTACGCCGTAATTCTCGACCAGCGCATGGGCGATGCGGTTCGACCAATCGGTGAGTTCTTTGTAGGTGCGGCGGCGGCCATTGCCGATCAGCGCGGTATTGTCGCCAAAACCCTTGGCTACCATCGCATCGGTGAATTCGACACCGGCATTCAGGACTTGCGGATAGTCGAAGCCGTCGAGCAATAGATCCGGCCACTCATCATCCGGCGGCAGGTTGTCACGTGTGAAAGTGTCGGTATGCGCCGATGGTCCCAGCATTTGTTATTATCCCCTCGCCAGTGTTTGCCTGGCTATTATGATTTTCTGCACGTCCGAGGCGCCCTCATAGATGCGCAGCGCCCGAATTTCGCGGTAGAGGCTTTCGACGACGCTGCCCTTGCGCACGCCGTCGCCGCCATGGATCTGCACCGCCTTGTCGATCACGCTCTGGGCGCGGTCGGTGGCATAGAGCTTGGCCATCGCCGCTTCGCGGCTGACACGGGCAGCGCCCGAATCCTTCAGCCATGCGGCGCGGTAGACGAGCAGTGCCGACGCATCGATGTCGAGCGCCATGTCGGCGATGTGGCCCTGCACCATCTGCAATTCGGACATCGGCGCGCCGAACAATTCGCGCGAGGTCGAACGCGCGATCGATTCATCCAGTGCCCTGCGGGCAAAGCCGAGGGCTGCCGCCGCGACCGTCGAGCGGAATACGTCGAGCACCGACATGGCGATGCGGAACCCCTCGCCCGGTTTGCCGAGCATGGCCGACTTCGGCACGCGGCAGTTCTGGAAGGACAGCCGCGCAAGCGGATGCGGCGCGATCACCTCCAGCCGCTCGGTAATCGACAGACCGGGCGTATCGGCAGGCACGATAAACGCCGAAATGCCCTTGGCGCCTGCCCCTTCGCCGGTGCGGGCGAACACCGTATAGACATCGGCGATGCCGCCGTTGGAGATCCAGGTTTTTTCGCCGTCGAGGACGTAAGAGTCGCCCTCCTCGCGCGCGGCGAGATCGAGATTGGCGACGTCGGAGCCGGATTTCGGCTCGCTCAGCGCAAAGGCCGACAGCGCGTTGCCGGCGCGGGTTTTCGTCAGCCATTCGCGTTTCTGCCCGGGCGTACCGAACAGCGAAATCGCTCCGGTGCCGAGCCCCTGCATGGCGAAGGAGAAATCGGCAAGCCCATCGTGACGGGCGAGCGTCTCGCGGATGATGCAGAGGCTGCGGACATCGAGCCCGCTTTCGGCGTTTTCCGGATCGACGGCCGAGTGGGTCAGCCAGCCGCCTTCGCCCAGTTTTGCCACCAGTTCGCGGCAGGCGGCATCGACATCGCCGTGGTCGCCATGCCTGATGTTGGCGGCGGCCCACGCCTCGAGCTTGTCGGCTAGCGCCCGGTGGCGATCTTCGAAAAACGGCCAGTCGAGAAAGCTGCGGTCCGGCATCTCAATCGCCCTGGAAAACGGGTTTCTGGTGCGCGACGAAAGCGTCGTAGGCGCGCTTGAAGTCCAGCGTCTGCATGCAGATCGCCTGCGCCTGCGCTTCGGCCTCGATCGCCTGCTCGATCGACATCGACCATTCCTGATTGAGCATGGTCTTGGTCATCATGTGACCGAAATTCGGGCCGTCCGCGAGGCGTTTCGCCAATGCCAGAGCCTCGGCGTCGAGCGATGCGGGTTCGACGATGCGATTATAAAAACCCCAGCGCTCGCCTTCCTCCGCACTCATGGTGCGGCCGGTGTAGAGCAGTTCCGATGCGCGTCCCTGCCCGATGATGCGGGGCAGGATCGCGCAGGCGCCCATGTCGCAGCCGGCAAGGCCGACGCGGGTGAACAGGAACGCGGTCTTTGCTTCCGGGGTGGCAAGGCGAATGTCGGACGCCATGGCGATGATGGCACCGGCGCCGACACAGACGCCATCGACGGCGGCGATGATCGGCTTGCCGCAATTGACCATCGCCTTGATCAGGTCGCCGGTCATGCGGGTGAAGCGCAGCAGGCCCTTCATGTCCATGTCGAGCAGCGGGCCGATGATGTCGTGGACATCGCCGCCCGAGCAGAAATTGCCGCCATTGGAGCCGAACACCACGGCCTTGATATCGTCGGCATAGGCGAGCGCGCGGAACGCATCGCGCAGCTCGGCATAGCTGTCGAAGGTCAGCGGGTTCTTGCGCTCCGGCCGGTCGAGCGTGATGACGGCGACGCCGTCCTCGACGCGCCAGCGGAAATGTTTCGCGACGTAGCCCGCCATATCAGTCATCGCCATTCACCTTTGCTGTCAGTTTCGGCGAATTGCCGATTGTATCGAGATGGCCGATCATCTGCTCGCAGGCTTCCGGCGGCAGCTCTTCCAGAATGGCGCTGACCCACGTCGCATGCGCCGCCGCCATCCTGGAAAATTCCTCGGTTCCCTTTTTGGTCAGCCGCACCAGCGTCGCCCGCTTGTCGCCGGCCACCGGCACGCGCAGCACCAGCCCGTCGGTCACCAGGCGCTCGATGATGCCGGTGACATTGCCGTTGGACACGCGAAGGGCGGCTGAAAGCTCGCTCATCTTCAGCCCGTCCTCGAAACGGTAGAGCGCGGCCAGCACATCGAAGCGCGGCAAGGTAGTATCGAACTCGACACGCAGGTTCTCGCGTACGGTGGCCTCGACCAGCCTTGTCGCCTTGAGCAGTCTCAGCCAGACGCGCAGGCGCTGCCTCGCCATGTCGGGAGCTTCGCCCGGTTGCGGCATGCTCATATTTCGCCTCCCGAAATGGACAGGGCCTGCCCCGTGACCGAAGCCGAATGCGGCCCGCAGAGATAAAGCACGCTCTGCGCGACCTCTTCCGGCAACACGAAACGGCGCTGGGGATTGGTCTTCGTCAGCGTGGCGATGGCCTCGTCGCGGCTCTTGCCGGTCTTCTCAATGATGGTCTCGATAGAGCGTTCGAGCATCGGCGTCAGCGTGAAGCCGGGGCAGACGGCGTTGACGGTGATGCCGGTGTCGGCGAGTTCCAGCGCCAGCGAGCGCGTCAAGCCGAGGACGCCGTGCTTGGCCGCGCTGTAGGCCGATACGTAAGAGTAGCCCTTCAGGCTGGAGGTCGAGGCGATTGCGATCAGCCGGCCCTCCCTGCGCTTCATCATGCCGGCAAGTGCCTGCTGGAAGGTCAGGAAAACGCTGGTCAAATTGACGTCCAGCATCTGCCGCCACAGATCGAGGCTGGTGCGGTGGAAGGGCGCGCTTTCGGCGGCACCGGCATTGGCGACGACGATGTCCAGTTCGCCGACTTCACGGGCGATGCGCTCGAACAGTGCCTTCACGGACGCCTCGTCGGTTACATCGGCGGTCATGGCGACGATGCGTTGCGATGATGCCGCGACATCGGCAAGCGGCTCCATGCGGCGACCGGATATCACGACCGTTGCGCCGGCATCGGCAAGCGCCCGGGCGATCGTAGCGCCCATTCCCGAGCCGCCACCCGTCACCAATGCGCGCTTTCCCGTGAGGTCGGTCATACGGCGCGATCCTGTGCCGCCATCTCGGCGGCGCGTTCGGCCAGGCGGCGAATCTGGTCGCCACCGGGCTGATAGGGGTCGGGCCAGGCCTCGACGGTGTCGCCGAGCGAGGCGGCGGCGCGCAGTGTCCAATAGGGATCGGTCAGATGCGGGCGGGCGAGGCAGACGAGATCGGCACGGCCGGCAAGCAGGATCGAGTTGACGTGGTCGGGCTCGTAGATGTTGCCGACAGCCATGGTCGCCATGCCGGTTTCGTTGCGGATGCGGTCGGAGAACGGCGTCTGGAACATGCGGCCATAGACCGGGCGGGCAAGCTCGGTTGTCTGGCCGGCGGATACGTCGCAGATGTCGACGCCAGCCTGCTGGAACATTTTTGCGACCTCAACGGCTTCCTGCGGCGTCACGCCCTTTTCGCCGACCCAGTCATTGGCCGAGATGCGCACAGAGATCGGCTTTTCGCGCGGCCAGACTTCGCGGACGGCGTGATAGATTTCCAGCGGATAGCGCATCCGGTTTTCCAGCGAGCCGCCATATTCGTCGGTGCGGTTGTTGGTCACCGGCGTGATGAAGGACGACAGCAGGTAGCCGTGCGCGGCGTGGATTTCGAGCATGTCGAAGCCGCAGCGATCAGCCATCTCGGCGGCGGCGACGAACTGGTCGCGAACCAGATCCATGTCGGCGCGGGTCATTGCCTTCGGCGTCTGGTTTTCCGAAGACCAAGGCAATTCCGAAACCGACATCAGCGGCCAGTTGCCGTCCTTCAGCGGCTTGTCGGTGCCTTCCCAGCCAACGCTGGTGGACCCCTTGCGGCCGGAGTGGCCGATCTGGGCGCAGATTTTCGCTTCCGTCTCGGCATGCACGAAATCGACGATACGCTTCCAGGCGACCTCATGTTCCGGCGCATAGAAGCCGGGGCAGCCGGGCGTGATGCGGCCTTCGGGGCTGACGCAGGTCATCTCTATATAGAGCAGCCCTGCCCCGCCCTTGGCGCGCTCGCCGTAATGCACCAGATGCCAGTCGGTCGGCGTGCCGTCGACGGCCTTGTACTGCGCCATCGGCGAGACCACGACGCGGTTTTTCAGCTCCATGTCGCGCAATTTGAACGGCGCGAACATCGGCGCGCGGCGCGTGCCTTGCGGCGCACCGGCCGTTTCCTGGAACCAGCCTTCGGCGCTTTCCAGCCAGGCCTTATCGCGCAGGCGCAGGTTTTCGTGGCTGATGCGCTGCGAGCGCGTCAGCAGCGAATAGTTGAACTGGACGGGGTCGAGATCGAAATAGCGCTCGACCTCCTCGAACCATTCCAGCGAATTACGCGCCGCCGACTGCAGGCGCAGCACCTGAATGCGGCGCTCGTCCTCGTAGCGCGCGAAAGCCTGCTCGAGCGTCTTTTCCGTGTGCACCAATTCGGCAAGGGCGGCCGCACTTTCAAGCGCCAGCTTGGTTCCCGATCCGATCGAGAAATGCGCGGTCGCCGCCGCATCGCCCAGAAGCGCGATGTTCTTGTAGGACCAGCGCTTGCACAGCACGCGCGGGAAACTCAGCCAGGCCGAACCGCGAATGTGGTTGGCATTGGTCATCAGCGCGTGGCCGTCGAGATGCTTTGCGAAGATGCGCTGGCAGACCTCGATGCTCTCCTGCTGGCTCATCTCGCCGAAGCCGAACTTTTCCCAGGTCTCGGCGCTGCATTCGACGATGAAGGTCGCGGTGTCGTTGTCGAACTGGTAGGCGTGCGCCCAGACCCAGCCGTGCTCGGTCTCCTCGAAGATGAAGGTGAAGGCATCGCCGAATTTCTGATGCGTGCCGAGCCAGACGAATTTGCAGGCGCGCACGTCAATATCCGGCTCGAACTCGGCGGCGAATTCGCTTCGCGCCCTGGAGTTCAGGCCATCGGCGGCAACAACCAGATCGTACTCCTCGGCATAGGCAGCGACGCTTTCGACATTGGTCTGGAAGCGCAGCTCAACGCCGAGTTCGCGCGCCCGCTCCTGGAGCAGCATCAGAAGCTGCTTGCGGCCGATGCCGCAGAAGCCGTGGCCGGTCGAGACGGTTTTCGTGCCCTTGAAGTGGACGGCGATGTCGTCCCAATAAGCGAAATGCGAGCGGATGGCGGCGGCACTGACGGGGTCGTTGGCGGCGAGGTTGGTCAAGGTCTCGTCGGAGAGCACGACGCCCCAGCCGAAGGTGTCGTCCGGCTTGTTGCGCTCGATGACGACGACCTCGGAATCCGGATCGCGCAACTTCATGCTGATTGCGAAGTAGAGGCCGGCTGGCCCTCCCCCGAGACAGGCGATCTTCATCAGCACCAACTCCGATTGACGATGAGAGGATGGCACCGCGTCCGTATAATTTCAAGCATGAAATTTCAAGCTTGAAATTAATCGACGGTTGGCGGAAGCTGCTTCTGGTTGGATCAACGAGCCGGCAGGTTTCCGCCCTTGCGGGACGGTCGGGCAAGATGGTCAATAACGGGATGGTGCGCCGCTGAAGGCGCCAGCGCAGTGAGGCAGGGAATGTCGGCAAATTCGACCACGGACTGGAGCGACGCCTATTCCAACGGGGCTTACATCCCCGACGCCAGTGCGTTTCCCGGCAAATGGCAGGTGGCTGCGGCTTCATTCCGCGATGACCTGCGCGCGGCAAAGCGCCTGCGCGAGGACATTTCCTATGGCCCGCATCTGCGCAACCGTTTCGACCTGTTCCTGCCGGAGGGAACGCCCAAGGGCCTCGTCGTCTTCGTCCATGGCGGCTACTGGATGTCGTTCGACAAATCGGCGTGGTCGCATCTCGCGCAAGGATCGCTCGCCCATGGCTATGCGCTGGCGATGCCGTCCTACGTGCTTTGCCCGGAAGCGCGCATATCCGACATCACGAGGCAGGTCGGGGCAGCCATAACTGCGGCGGCAAGCGAAATCGCAGGGCCGATCCATCTCACGGGCCATTCCGCCGGCGGCCATCTGGTCAGCCGCATGAACACCTCGACCTCTCCGCTCGGTGCCGACGTGCTTGCGCGGCTCAAGAAGACAGTATCGATTTCCGGCCTGCATGATCTGCGGCCGCTGATGAAAACCAAGATGAACGAGACCCACCGGCTGGATATTGCCGACGCGCGGTCCGAAAGTGCCGCCCTGTTGGAGCCGCTCGACGGCATCGACATTACCTGCTGGGTCGGCTCGGCCGAGCGGCCGGAATTCCGGCGGCAGAACGCGCTTCTGGAAAATCTCTGGAGCGGTTTCGACGTCAGCGTGTCGAGCGTGGAAGACGCCGGCAAGCATCATTTCGATGTCATCGATGGGCTTGCCGATCCTGACCACAGGCTGGTGCGGACCCTGCTCGGCGTGTAAAGAAGGCTCGCGGGCATTGCCCCATCATACGAAGTATCCGGAGGTTCCATGCAAACCGTATTCGTCCAGCTGCAATGCACGCCCGGCCAGACCTATGCCGTGGCCGACCAGCTTTACGAGCGCGAGGTGGCTTCGGAACTCTATTCGACCAGCGGCGACTACGACCTGCTGATGAAGATCTATATCGAGGACGATGTCGATATCGGCAAATTCATCAACGAGAACGTCGCCAATGTGCCAGGCATCGTGCGCTCGCTGACGACGCTGACGTTCAAGGCGTTTTAGCTATCTGATTGGGGTGCGTCCTTCGAGGCTCGCTTCGCTCGCACCTC
The DNA here is from genome assembly GCF_003590645.1 of Mesorhizobium sp. DCY119. NCBI lineage: Bacteria > Pseudomonadati > Pseudomonadota > Alphaproteobacteria > Hyphomicrobiales > Phyllobacteriaceae > Mesorhizobium > Mesorhizobium sp. DCY119. The sequence goes on from NZ_CP031834.1 coordinate 3,332,361, forward strand.
AGGATGAGGGAGGTCGGTGCGTTTCAGACCAATTTCTGAAAAGCTGGCTCATCCGGTAGGATGGCAGCGGAATCTGAGCGAAGAATAGCGCCGGCCTTCCTAATCATCATCATAGCGCCAACCTCCCTCATCCTGAGGTGCTCGCGCAGCGAGCCTCGAAGGACGCACAACCCAGACTGAAATTCAGGCAGGTTTCCGGTCGGCGCGGCGGGCTGCGATGTAGCGCATCGCGGTTACGCGGCGGCGCATGATCTCGGTGCGCATCGCCATCAGGTGCAGCGTGAAGAACAGCACGGTGAAGCCAAGCGCCATGATCATCAGCGGCCAGAGCAGGCTCGGATGGATGGTCGGGCCGCCGAGGCGGAAGACCGACGCCGGCTGATGCAGCGTGTTCCACCAGTCGACCGAGAATTTGATGATCGGGATGTTGATGAAGCCGACCAGCGTGATGATGGCGGCGGCGCGCGCCGATCGTGCGGGGTCATCTAAAGCGCGAGTCAGCGCGATGATGCCGAGATACATCAGGAACAGGATGAAGACCGAGGTCAGCCGCGCGTCCCACACCCACCAGGTGCCCCACATGGGCTTGCCCCAGATGGAGCCGGTGATCAGCGCCAGCGCGGTGAAGGCCGCGCCAATGGGTGCAGCGGCCTTGAGCGAGACGTCGGCCAGCGGATGGCGCCAGACCAGCGTGCCGAGTGCAGCCAACGCCATCAGCGAGTAGCACATCATGGCGATCCAGGCGAAAGGCACGTGGATGTACATGATGCGGACGGTGGTGCCCTGCTGGTAATCCTCGGGCGCCGCGAAGCCCAGATAGAGGCCGAACGCCAGCAGAAGAATCGAAAGACCCGCCAGCCAGGGCACGAGCCGGTCGGCAAGCGCCAGGAAGCGGGTCGGATTGGCAAGATCGATGAAGCGGCCGGGCCGCGCGCTCGTTTCACTCATGGGAACTAATTAGCCCGGTCCGAGCGTCCGGGCAATGCGGGAGGTCGCCGCAGGACGACCTCCCATAGTTCTATCCGACCAATCAGGCCGCGGCAGCAGCCTGCGAGACGTGGCTGAGGGCGCGCACGTCCTCGTCGGTCAGCAGGCCGCCGGCGCGAAGCAGGCTGGCGAAGCGGCCGTTGGTGGCCGACAGTTCGGCAAAGCCACCCATTTCCACGATCCGGCCCTTGTCCATGAAGAGGACGAGGTCGGCATCGCGAACCGTCGTAAGGCGGTGCGCGATGATGAAGGTGGTGCGGCCCTGACGAACGCCGTCGATGGCTTCCTTGACCCGCGATTCCGTCTCGACATCGAGCGCGCTGGTCGCCTCGTCGAGCACCAGGATCGGCGCGTTCTTGAGGATGGCGCGGGCAATCGCGATACGCTGGCGTTCACCGCCGGAGAGCTGGCCGCCACGCTCACCAACCTTGGTGTCGTAGCCTTCGCTCTTCGACAGGATGAAATCCTGCGCGGCAGCGGCTTCGGCTGCGGCATGAACCTCGGCGTAGGTCGCTTCCTCGCGGCCGATGCGGATGTTCTCCTCGATCGACCGGTTGAACAGGCCGGCATCCTGGAACACCGTCGCGATCGACTGACGCAGCGACTTCTTGGTGACAGTCTTGACGTCGATACCGTCGATCAGGATGCGGCCTTCCTGCGGCGTGTGAACACGCTGGAGCATATTGATCAGCGTGGTCTTGCCAGCACCCGTCGGGCCGACGATGGCAACAGTCTGACCGGCCTGGACCTCAAAGGAAACGTCCTGCAGGCCCTGCCCCGAATTCGGGAACTCGAAGCTGACATCCTCGAAGCGGATGTGGCCGGTGATGTTGTTCATGTCGCGCAGGCCTTCCGGCTCCTTGCGGTCAGCCACGGAGTCTTCCAGTTCATAGAAGGCTTCCAGCTTGGCGCGGGAGTCGAAGATCTGGTTGGCGAACTGCGAGATCTGGTCGAGACGGCTGATCAGCAGCGTTGCAAAGCCGATGAAGGCAACGATGTCGCCGATGCGCAGCTCGCCGCGGGAAACCAGCAAGGCACCGATCATCAGCACGACCATCATCGAGATCGTCGAGGCAAGGCGGTTGAGCGCGCTTGCAAGCGCCCACCAGTCGAGCACCGGATACTGTGCCTGGATCAGATCGCCGACATGCTTGCGCAGCCGCTGGGCTTCCTCGTTGAAGCGATTGTAGCTCTGCAGCACGGCAACGTTGTTGACCGAGTCCGTCACATGCGAGAACACCTCGTGATAGTGACGTTCCACCTTGGCCTGCCCGTCCTTGGTCTTGTGCATGACGACGCGGCCGATGATGAGGTATAGCGTACCGAGCACCAGCAGCACCAGCGACATGCGCAGGTCAAGCGAAACGGCGGTGGGGATCAGCAGCAGCAGCGCCACGGCTGTGGTCAGGTGCGTGCGCATGAATTCAAGCCAGAGGCTGAACAGCGTTTCTACCGCACGAAGCATCGTGTGCAGGGCGTTGGACGTACCCCGCACCTGATGCCACGACAGCGGCATGGTGATGACGCGTTCGAAGGACTCGCAAAGCACTCCGGCACGGCGGGCATGCGCCAGCCGGTCAGCGCCACGAGCGACGAGCACATAGGCGAGAATGTTGAATGCCCCGAGCCCGGCCCAGAGCATCAGCGTTGAGAAAACCTCGCGCTTGTCGGAGATGGCATCGATGACACGGCCGAACATGATTGGTTCGGCAATGGTTACGATGGCCAGGACGACATTGGCCGCGCAGATGAAAAATACACGCTTTTTTTCGGTAGAAAGATACCGAAGTGCGCGAAAGTAGATTTCAAGCAATGACACGAAACTCACTCCGTGAGAACAAAAACCGTGCAGCGCTCCATTGCTCGTCCCAACATTGTCTGCTGCACCGCAAGACAATGTTCACATACAGCCTCAGTTCCGTTTTTTCGAAACAACATCGGGCAACGCCCCGTAATCTGCCGTGATCGCCTAAGGAATTGAGTTTTAATGAAAAATGGCACCGTTGCGGCAAAATCATGGCAGATGATTTAACCTTGGTTCCGACCTGGAAATATTCTTTTCTTCAGGACGGAATCCGAACAGTCACCTCATTTTCGCCAGTCGTTCGCAACTCGAACGAGGCACCTTTCGATCGCTTTCCATTGACGTCGACCGTCACCGCTTTCACGGCTTTGTCGCGCGTCACACGGATGCGATAATTACAGCCCCCAATATGAACGGTAGCTGAATAACCATCCCATTCACTCGGCAAAACAGGATCAATCGTAAGGTGCGAGCCACGTTTGCGGATTCCGAGGATGTTTTCCACCGCCGCGCGGTATAGCCAGCCCGCCGACCCGGTGTACCAGGTCCAGCCGCCACGGCCGCCTTTCTCGCCTTCCGAATAGACATCGGCGGCGACCACATAGGGCTCGACGCGGTAGCGTTCGGCGCCATCCTCATCCTGCGCGTGGTTGACCGGATTGAGCATGCTGAAGCAGCGCCAGGCGTCGTCTGCCCGCCTCATTTCGGTCAGTGCGATGACAAACCAGGTGGCGGCATGGGTATATTGGCCGCCATTTTCGCGCACGCCCGGCGGATAACTTTTTATGTAACCGGGATTCTTTTCGGTTTTCGAGAAGGGCGGGGTGAAGAGTTTGACGATCTGGAGCTCGTCGTCGACCAGTTGCTTGATCGCCGAGTCCATGGCCGTCTTCGACCGCACGGGGTCGCCTTCGCCCGAAAGCACGCTCCAGGACTGGGCGATCGAATCGATCTGGCATTCCTCGGAACTGCGCGAACCGAGCGGAGAGCCGTCGTCAAACGAGCCGCGGCGATACCACTCGCCGTCCCAGCCAGCCGTCTCCAGCGCCTGCTTCAGGCTGCGGGCGTGCTTTTCCCACTTGTTGGCGCGCTTGGTGTCGCCCTGCTCGCGGGCGATCGGCGCAAAATCGCCAATCGTCTTCAGGAGGAACCAGCCGAGCCACACACTCTCGCCCCTGCCCTCCTCGCCGACACGGTTCATGCCGTCGTTCCAGTCGCCGCCCAGGATCAACGGCAGGCCGTCGGCTCCGGTGCGCTGGATAGCTAGATCGAGCGCGCGGGCGCAGTGCTCATAAAGCGTAGCCGATTTCTTCGACTTCTCGGGCGTGAAGAACGCATCATGTTCGCCATCGTGCAAGGCCGGCCCTTCGATGAAGGGAATGCTCTCCTTGAGGATGGATGCGTTGCCGGTGACATTGACATAATGCGCCGTCGCATAGCCCAGCCAGACCACATCGTCGGAAATCCGGGTGCGGACGCCCGCATCCGTGCGCGGCAGCCACCAATGCTGGACGTCGCCTTCCACGAACTGCCGGCGCGCGGCATTCAGGATCTGGTCATATGCCAGCTGCGGATCGTGCATCAGCAGCGCCAGCGTGTCCTGCAGCTGGTCGCGGAAGCCGAATGCACCGCTTGCCTGGTAGAATGCAGAGCGTGCGCGGATACGGCAGGCGACGCTCTGGTAAGGCAGCCAGTGGTTGACCATGGCGTTCAGCGCCGCGTCGGGCGTCTCGACCTGGATGGTGTCGAGGAAGCCGCGCCATTCCTTGTCGTTCTCGGCCAACCGCTTGTCGAAATCGCGCTTGCGATGCTTGGCGACGAAGGTGCTGGCCTCTTCCGGCGAACCGGCATCGCCGAGCAGGAAGAGGATGGTGACCTCGCCGCCCGCAGGTATTTCGATGTCACGCGCGATCGCCGCACACGGATCCGTGCCAGCTTCGACCTTGCCGGACAGCGCCAGCCCGCCAGTCACGACATGCGGCGCCTCGGCGGTGCCGTTCCTGCCGATGAACTCGCTGCGATCGGTCGTCACCGATTGCGCGTCGCCGTCACTCGCCAGGAAGGCGACACGGTCGCCGAAGTCCAGGCTGTAGGCGTTCTTCGCCAGAAGCGCGCCAGTCGCCGCATCCTGCGATGGTACGATCGTCGGGGCGGATTTCGCGCGATTGGTGCCGAGCACCCACTCGGCATAGGCATAGATGCGCAGCCGGGCCGGCACCGCACCGGAGTTGCGGAGGCGCAGCCGCGAAATCTTGACCGGGTCCGCCGGATCGACGATCTGCGTGACTTCGGCGAAAAGCGAGCCGCGGGTCGCGCTGAAAACTGAGAAGCCCTGCCCGTGGCGGGCCTCGTAGACGATCGACGGATCGCGCAGCACGCCGGCAAAGGGCGAGAACGCCTTGCCGCTGGCAAGGTCGTGGATGTAAATCGCCTCGCCGGGACGGTTGCTGACCGGGTCGTTGGACCAGGGCGTGAGCTGGAAGTCGCGACTGTTGCGGCTCCAGGTGAAGGATGCGCCTTCGGCTGAAGTGTGGAAGCCGAACGACGCGTTGGAAATGACGTTGATCCACGGCTGCGGTGTCGACTTCTGACCGCCCAACCGCACGACATAGTCGCGGCCGTCACGGTCGAAACCGCCAAAGCCGTTCCACAGAGCGAGGCCCTTGCCGTCAGCAACGACAGGCTTGCGCGACGGTGCCGTCGACTGTGCTTCTGCGGAAGCGTCGGTCAGAGCCAGAGCTTCTGTTGCCATCAGCGCATCGCGCGCCTGCAATGCGGCGGCTTCCGCCCGCTCGATCTGGTCGAAGATAGTGCCGTTGCGGGTGTGAAGCGCCACGCGCGCCGAAGCCAGCAGCGTCTTGTAGGACGTCTCGTCCATGAGATCGCGGCGCACCGCAAAGATATGCTGGCGCGGCCCGAGTTCCTTGCCGCGCATGCGGCTGTTGTCGCAGAGCCATTCGATCGACTGCTGCAGGTCCTGCACGTAGGAAGACGCCTGTTCGTTGACGATCACCAGATCGGCGACGAGACCGCGCGTGCGCATATATTCCTGGAAGCGCAGCGCCTGCGCGACGATTTCCAAATCGGCGACATCGCCGATCCTGACTGCGAAGATCGGGTAGTCACCCGAAATCGCCATCGGCCACAGGGCCGACTGACGCCCGAGGCCCGAGGCTACGGTTTCGGCCGGCACGCGCAGGAAGGGATCGGGATAGAGCAGATAGCGGGCAAGCTTCTGGACATTGGCAGCGTCGGCGAGGCTGAGGCCGAGATGGCGCGTCTGCACCTGCGAGCGCGTCCATGCCAGCATGGCCTGGCGCGAAAAGCTCTCGGCGTGATCGAGCCGGGTCATCGTGCCGTCGATCTCTTCGCGATTGGCGCCGACGATGGTCCAGAAGGTGAGCGAGACCTTCTTGTTGGCCGGCACGCGCACGCGGCGGCGCAGGGCCATGACAGGATCAAGCACGAAGCCGGAATGCCCGCCAAGCTTTGCGCCGGGATCGAAGGCAGCGGCATCGGCGATGCTGCGCCCACGGCCGATGAAGGCGCGGCGGTCGGTTTCGGCTTCCGTGTCGCGGGTCAGGCCCGAAGCATCGGTGATGAAATGCGCCGCCGCGATATCGGGCTCGCTGGCCTCGCGCTTGCGCCGCGTGGCGAAGATGGCGCTGTTGTTATCCGATATTTCGGTCTCGACGAACATCTTCGAGAATACGGGATGCGCGCTGTCGTTGGCTTCGGGCGCTAGCACCCATTCGGCATACGACGTGACTTCGATGTGGCGGTCGACATTGCCGTCATTGGCAATCGTTATGCGCCGGCCATCGCCATTGCCTTCGGAGACGACGATGCATTCGACCTCGGAGCGCAGCGTGCCGACCGACTTTATGAAGGTCGCCTTGTCGTCGCAGAAAAGCGTCTGGGCGTGCTCGGATTCGGCGCGTTTCGGCTCCGTCGTCGCCGACCACCACTCCCCCGTATCGATGTCGCGAAGGAAGAGATAGGTGCCGAACCGGTCCTCGGTCGGGTCGGCCTGCCATCTGGTGATGGCGAGATCGTTCCAGCGGCTGTAGCCCGAGCCGGTCGCCGTCACCATTACCGAATAGCGGCCATTGGACATGAGATTGGTCGAACGCAGTGCACGCGCAGGCTCGATCACCAGCCGCGTGTCGGCGCTGTGCTCGACCGTTTCGGCCTTGCCGCGCTCGTCGGCCTCGGTGCGCACCGTGGTCACCGGGATGTCGCGCGGTGCCTTTTCCTGGAGCAGCAGTTCGGCAGCCTCGATCACCGGATCGCTGTGGAAGCGGTCACGCATGCGGCCTTCGAAAATGGCGTTGGCGACCGACACGATCGACATGCCCTGATGGTGGGCCATGTAGTTGTAGACGACGGCATGGTCGGTGCCTTCCGGCACGCGCTGCGGCGTGAAGTCGACGGCATCGTAATAGCCGTAACGGCCAAGCGCGCCGATCTTGCGCAGGCGCTCGAGGTTCTGCACCGCCTCATGCGGCATGAACTGTGCGGCCAGCACCGTTGCGTAGGGCGCGATCACCGTGTTGTGCGACAGACCGCGCTTGAGGCCAAGGCCGGGCACGCCGAAATTGGTGTACTGATAGGTCATCTCGCGGTCGCGGCCATTGTAGGCGGCTTCCGAAATGCCCCACGGAATGTGCTTCGAGCGGCCATATTGCATCTGGCGGCGGATCACCAGCTTGCTGGTCTGGTTGAGAAGGCCGCCCTGCGGCTCCTTCATCACCAGCGGCGGCATCAGATACTCGAACATCGAGCCCGACCAGGAGATCAGGGCCCCCTTGAAGCCGATCTCGACCAGCGGCCGGCCAAGCCGGAACCAATGCTCGGTCGGGATATCGCCCTTGGCGATGGCGAACAGGCTGGTCAGGCGAGCTTCCGATGCGAGAAGGTCGTAGCAGCTTTCGTCGAGCTGATGTTCCTCGACTCGGTAGCCGATCGACAGCAGCTTGCGGTCCTTGCGGAGCAGGAAGGAAAAATCCATCTCGAAGGCAAAGCGGCGCGCACGTTCCTGAAGGTTCTTCAGCTTGGCGCGCAGGGCCTCGATCGACTTCTCGTCGCTGTGAGCGTCGTGGACATGCGCCTCGCATGCAGCTTCCAGCTTGGCCGCCCATTCGGTCAACACTTCGCTTTTCGAAGAGCCGACTTCCGTATGGATGGCGCTTGCCAGCTTGCGGAATTCGCCGGACAGCACTGCCAGGTTGATGGTGCGGATCGACGCCATTTCTGGCTGCTGCTTGATCGTCTCGACCGCGCGGCGCATGCCGTCGATGCGGTCGCGCAGCCGCTGGCGCAGCGGCCGCAGCTGGCGGCGATCGTCTGGCAGTTCATCGAGGCTCTCGTCGAGAACCGCGACCGCGTCGAGCAGGCCGTCGAAATCGCCCTGAAGGTGCACGGAAGGCGCTTCCGCCCATTCGGCGCAGGCGGCAGCGACGGCGACCAGATGGCCGGCGAGATTGCCGCTGTCGACGCTCGATACGTAGAGCGGATAAAGCGGACGCAGCGTCGTGGTGTCGTACCAGTTGAAGAGATGGCCCTGGTAACGGCCCATGCGCTCGATGGTGCTCATCGTCTGGTCGATGCGCTCGGCGGCATCGGCAAGGCTGATCCAGCCGAAATCGCGCGCTGAAACCACCGACAGGAGATAGACGCCGATATTGGTCGGCGACGTCCGGTTGGCGACGACGGGATGCGGCGTTTCCTGGAAATTGTCAGGCGGCAGCATGTTGTTGTCGGCATTCACATAGGTTTCGAAATAAGCCCATGTGCGCCGCGCGACGATGCGCAGCCGGTCGACATCGTGCCTGGAAATGCGAAGCCTGTCCTCGGTTTCGGCCGAACGGCTGATAAGCCAGGCGAAAGCCGGCGAGCCGGCCCAGAAGATTGCGAAGAAGAAGGCGACGAAGCTGCCGGTCGAATCCGCGGCCACCGGAATGGCCAGGCCGGCAATGGCGATGACTACCGCGCCACGCATCATCCTGTAATAAGACAGGAGATCGTTGCCGCCGGTCTTGTGCGCTTGCGAGGCCGTGCGCCATTCGAGCAGGTTTTGCCGGCTGACGAACAGCCGGTAAAGCGTGCGAACGATCGCATCGCCCATCATCCAGGCGCTATGGGCCATCAACACCACGCGCAGCGCCACCATGGCAGTGCCGAAGGCGACGTCGCGGGAAATCGCGCTGAAATGGCCGCGCGCGGTCGCATCGCGGCTCTTCGGCATCAGCGAGTTTACGATGTCGAAGGTCGGTGCCATGAACAGGCTGAGAATGAGCAGGGCCTGCCATTGAGCAGCCTGTGTGAAGGGCAGCAGCGTCCAGCCGCCGATCGACGACATGACCCAGAAGATCGGCGTCAGCGTGCGGCGCAGATTGTCGACCATCTTCCAGCGGGAAAGCGCGGGCACACCCGACTTCGGATCGAAGATGAAGCCAAGAAGCTGCCAGTCGCCCCGCGCCCAGCGATGCTGGCGCGAAGCATCGACCGAGTAGCGCGTCGGATAGTCCTCGACTACCTCGACGTCGGTAACCAGCGCGGAACGTGTCAGCGCGCCTTCGAGCAGATCGTGGCTGAGGATGGAATTCTCAGCGATACGCTCCCTCAGTGCCGCTTCCATCGCGTCGATATGGTACAGGCCCTTGCCCGTGAAGGTGCCATCGCCGAATACGTCCTGATAGAGGTCCGACACGGCAAAAACGTAAGGATCCAGGCCGCGATTGGCCGAGAATACGCGCTGGAAGAACGACGCCTCGTCGCCGCTGGTCAGCGACGGCGTCACGCGCGGCTGCAGGATCGCGTAGCCGGCGGTGATAAGACGATGGTCGGCATCGAATTCCGGCCGGTTCAGCGGGTGGCAAAGCTTGCCGACCAGACGCTTCACCGCATCGCGGGTCATCTTGGTGTCGGCATCGAGCGTCATGACATGGACGACGCCTTCCGGCAGCGGAGCGTCCGGCGGCAGGAACGTTGTGTCACCATCGCCGCGCAGCAGGAGGTTCAATTCGTGCAGCTTGCCGCGCTTGCGCTCCCAGCCCATCCACGTCTTTTGCGACGGGTTGTAGAGCCGGCGCCGATGCAAAAGATGAAACAGCGGCGCGCCTTCGACGGGATAGCGCTGGTTGAGCTTGGTGATCTCGGCGCGAGCATAATTGAGGATTTCGAGATCGCCGGAGGTCTGCTCGCTTTCGCTGTCGGGCCAATCCGACAAAAGCGCGTAATGTATCTCGCCTTCCATGTTGGCCAGGTGATGCACTTCGAGCTGTCGAATGTTTTCCTCGACATCGTCGCGCGACCCGATGAGGGATGGCACAACCACCAGCGTGCGCGCCTCGGCCGGCACGCCCTCCTTGAATTCGTAGCCGACCAGCCGCGTCGGCTTCAGGAACAGCAGAACGATGGTGTTGAAGAACGCCATCGCGCCTTCGCTCGCCGGCACGCAGAACAGGACCAGCATCAGGATGATCGCAGGGGTCGAAAGGCCGATCCCCGCCAGCGCAAAGCCCGACATCGTCAGAAGCAGGACGGTCAGCGCGAAAACCGGCACGACGATGCCCGCCCAGCCGGTGCTCTTGAAAGCACGCAGAAGCCTCAGGCCGAAGTCCGGCCTGAAGCCGATTTCCTTCTCCAGTTCGAGCCGCCGCGGGCCGACAAGGAAAAATCCGACATCGTTGCAGTTGGCAGCCTTGGGATCGCCCGGCTCGCCGGCCTGCTCGGCCATGTCGATCGCCTTTTCGGCGACGTCATACTCGCTGCGCTTGGAACGCCGCGCCAGATCCTCGATTGCCTGGCGATACTGGTCGCGCGACTGGAAATCGAGTTCGCCGAAATTGCTGCGCTCGCGCAGCAGCCCGTCGACCGGGCTGACCGACTCGAACCAAATCGTCCAGTCGACATCGTTGAGCAGCCGCAGGCCCTTGATGATGTTGCCGGTGGTGACGTTGCCGCTCGACAACGTCTGGTGTTCCTTGATGATGATTTCTTCGGCGTCGGAGCCGGATTTTTCGAGCTGGTCCTCGAGCCAGACAAGCGCCCTGCCCGAATTCTGCGAACCATCGCGCAGGCGGTGGAGAAGCTGCGTGGCGAAGGTGGTGTCGCGAGCGTGCTCGGTGTAGCTCGACAGGATCGTCTTGCGATCGTCGCCATCGACGAAAGCGAGCACCCGGTCGGCGACGTCGTTTGCGATCTGGCGCATCTCGTGCGCCCTGTTCACGCGCACGGCAAGCCGGCGCAAATTCTCGATTAGCACAAAGCGCAGCAGCGAGGGCAGCGCCCATAATTCGCCGATATGCATCGGCTCGACCGACTGATAGCCGTCGACGAGCGCCTTGAACATGTCGGCCAGAACGGTGCTGTCGGAATGCGCGACATAGACCCACGCCAGCACGAGCGCGCGCGGCACGACCACGCCGTTGGAAAGCGTCATCGTCGGCAGTTCGCGGTAGAAGCGGCGCGGCAGGTCTCGCTTGATCTGGAAGATCGTTTCCTCGACCAGATAATTGTTGTCGAGAAGCCACTGGCCGGCCGGCGTTATGGCGTCGCCCTTGGCCTGCGCTGCATTGGTGGCGCGGTAAACGGCGAGAATCTTCTCGGCGTTCTCGCGGTTGCGGGCCTGGAAGTCGAAAGGCTTGAGACCGTAGAAGTCGGTCACTTCATTTCGGGCGAGGCTTTCGCCCAATGCCCTCAGGCGGTCTTCTGGAAGGTAGTTCGAACGTATGGGTTGCTCGGCAACCGCCGGAAAAATTGCAACTGTCTTTTCCTCCAACGCGGCAGGATCAGTCTGAACGTTCATCAATATTAAATCCGCTCAACAAAAAGGGTGCCGCGTCTCGCAACGCAGCCATTATATGGCCAGAACCATTCGGAATACGATTGGTTGCATCACACGTCGGCTAAAATATTATTTTGCCTTGCAATATGGGCCTTCGTGGAAATGTGTCGGACATTTCCCTGTCAAAAAAATGTCAATTGGATCAACCGATAATGACAGGATGCGAATCCTGGCTTTTTTGCGGTTCGCGGTCCGCAATTGAGCACGCTCATGAACCCAGTCCAGGACGCGATGCCGCTCGGCGGACGCCGTAATTCGGCAAAGAGGTTTCAGGCACGTCTCACGCTACCGCAGCGGCGCGAGACGTGCCTGTCAGCCTGATCAGGCAGCGGCCGTGATGATGATCTCGACCTTGTATTCCGGGGCGGCCAGCTTGGCCTCGCCGGTAGCGCGAGCAGGCGTGTTGCCCTGCGGCACCCAGCCATCCCACACGGCGTTCATTTCGGCGAAGGTGCTCATGTCGGCGAGCCAGATGATCGCCTGAAGGATCTTCGTCTTGTCCGAGCCGGCCTTGGCGAGCAGCTCGTCGATCGAGGCCAGGATATCCTTGGTCTGCTCGGTGACGCTGGTGCCGGGCTTGCCGACCTGGCCCGCCAGATAAATCGTGTTGTTGTGAATGACGATGTCGCTCATGCGCGGACCGACATCGATGCGGCGGATGGTCATGGACTTTCTTCCTTCCTTGGTTCGTTGCCGCGCGCCTCTCCAAAGGCAGCCCGCCAACTTCGTCTTGCCCATAAGGGCGAGTTCGAACAGCCTCTTAAGTTTCGGCCCGCCGCGCGGCAAGAGCCAGCCACGGCAAATCAGTGAGATATGCCTGTCCACTGTGGACGGCGAGCGGGCGCGCCATGAATCCACCGCATTTGCCCGGCCTATCGTTGACTAATGTAATAACATCACATATCCAAGGCCATCGATCGCAAGATCGCACCAGTTCCAGATGGTTCCATGACCGACGCCTGCCTGACATTTCGCGACCTGACGCTTGGCTATAACAGCCACCCGGCGGTCCACCATCTGAGCGGAGCGGTGAAGACCGGTTCGCTGACCGCTGTCGTCGGCGCCAATGGCTCCGGCAAATCGACGCTGATGAAGGGTATCGTCGGCGTGCTGAAGCCGATGGCCGGAACCTGCCTCAACACCAAGGGCGCGCGTATCGCCTATCTGCCGCAGCAATCGGAACTCGACCGCTCCTTCCCTGCCCGTGTCGTCGATCTCGTTTCCATGGGCCTGTGGCCGCGCCGGGGCCTGCTCGGGCGCTTCACCAAGGACGACCGCGACGACGTTGCCAAGGCATTGATGGCGGTCGGGCTCGAAGGTTTCGAAAAGCGGCCGATCGACACGCTTTCCGGCGGCCAGCTGCAACGCACGCTGTTTGCCCGCGTGCTGGTGCAGGACGCCGACCTGATCCTGCTCGATGAGCCTTTCAACGCTGTGGACGCCAAGACCGTCGGCGACCTGATCCTGCTGATCAAGCGCTGGCATGGCGAAAACCGCACGGTGATGGTCGTCGTTCACGACCTTGAGCTTGTGCGGGAGCATTTCCCCGAAACGCTGCTTCTGGCGCGCCAGCCTGTTGCCTGGGGCGCAACGAAGGAGACCTTGCGCCCGGAAAACCTCTTGCGGGCGCGCCGCTTCGACGAAGCCTGGCACGACAACGCGCCCTGGTGCGAGCCGGACGGCCAAGCGCACGATCATGACCACGTGCATTCCCACGATCACAGCCACCATCATCACGACCATGGCGAGAGCCGCGAACATGACCACGAATCCGGTCCAAGGGCGGCCTGAGCAACACCATGTATGATTTCCTGATCGCCCCCTTCGTCGAATTTGGCTTCATGCAGCGCGCGCTTGCCGGCTCGCTGATGCTCTCGCTCGGGGCCTGCCCGGTAGGCGTCTTCCTGATGCTGCGGCGCATGAGCCTGACCGGCGACGCCATGGCCCACGCCATCCTGCCGGGTGCTGCGGTCGGTTTCTATATGTTCGGCCTGCAAATCCTGCCGATGACGATTGGCGGCCTTATCGCCGGCGTCGTCGTCGCACTGGGTGCAGGCGTTGTTTCGCGCTTCACCATTCAGAAGGAGGACGCCTCTATGGCCGCCTTCTATCTGGTGTCGCTGGCGCTCGGCGTTCTGATGGTTTCGATCAAGGGTTCGAGTGTCGATCTCATGCATGTGCTGTTCGGCACCGTGCTTGCCCTCAACAACGAGGCGCTGACGCTGATCGCCATTATTTGCGGAACAACCTTGCTGACGCTGGCGATCTTCTGGCGCGCCATCATCGCCGAATGCCTCGACCCCCTGTTCCTGCGCTCAGTCAGCCGCCTCGGCACGCCGGTGCACTTCATCTTTCTCGGCCTGGTGGTGCTCAATCTGGTCGGCGGGTTCCAGGCGCTCGGCACGCTGCTATCGGTCGGGCTGATGATGCTGCCGGCGGCAGCCGCCCGCTTCTGGACGGCGCGCGTCGAGCGCATGTGCGCGCTGGCGATCCTCATAGGCTTTGTGTCCTGCATCGCCGGCCTGCTGATTTCCTATCACCAATCCCTGCCCTCGGGTCCGGCCATCATACTTTCCGCCGGCGTGGTCTATTTCTTCTCGACCATCTTCGGCACGCGCGGCGTCTTCAACACGCGCCTGCGCCACCACCGCCACAGAACCGCCTGATCAACATCAAGGAGATCTATCCATGCTCAAGACCATCCGGCTTGCCGCCCTCATGAGCGTTATAACATTAACTCCTTTCGGCCTGGCTTCCGCCTTCGCCGAACCGCTGAAGGTCGTTGCCAGCTTCTCCGTCATCGAGGATTTTGCGAAGAACGTGGGCGGCGACCGCATCGAACTGACCACCATCGTCGGCCCCGACGGCGACGCCCATGTCTACGAGCCCAAGCCGGCTGACGCGGTGGCGATGTCCAAGGCGGACGTCGTTCTCGTCAACGGCCTGCATTTCGAGGGCTTCTTGCAGCGCCTAATCGAGGCCAGCGCCACCAGGGCGACCGTCGTCGAACTGACCAAGGGCGTTGAACCGATCAAGATGAAGGAGGAATTCGAGGAAGCGGAAGAAGGCGAAGCCGCCGGTCACGCCCACCATCACGGCGATACCGACCCGCATGCCTTCCAGTCGATCGCCAATGCCAAGATCTATGTGAAGAACATCGCCGACGCCTTCTGCACCGCCGACGCGGCTGGCTGCGACACCTACAAGGCCAACGCTGACGCCTACACGCAGAAGCTGACGGAGACCGAAGGAGAGGTGAAAGCGGCGATCGCCTCGATACCCGAGAGCAAGCGCACGATCATCACCTCGCACGATGCCTTCGGCTATTTCGAGCATGAATACGGCCTGACCTTCCTGGCACCCGAAGGCATTTCCACCGAAGCGGAACCTTCGGCAGCCGACGTTGCCGCGCTGATCAGGCAGGTTCGGGAAGACAAGGCCTCGGCGGTGTTCGTGGAAAACATCACCAACACGCGGCTGATCGAGCAGATCGCATCCGAAACCGGCCTCAAGGTCGGGGGAACGCTTTACTCCGATGCGCTGTCGTCCAAGGACGGCCCAGCCTCGACCTATATCGACATGATGCGCAACAACATCACCACCATCAAAGGCGCGATCCTCGGGAGCTGATACCTGTGAAACTGAGTCAGAAGGTTACTTCAACCTCCTGACAATGTGTTGCTTTTCCTGATTAGGAGCACTGCCGAACCAATCCCTCGCTACGCCACAGCCGACCCCCACTCCGTCTCGGCTTCGCCGAGCCACCTCTCCCCCTCAAAAGGGGAGAGGAAGGGTGCCTACCTTGCGACCGGCGTTTCCTCTCCCCCGTCGATCGGGGGAGAGGTGGTTTGCGACGCAAATCGGAGTGGGGGTCGAATACGCGCTAGCCCTGAAAGGCGGGACGACCTTCCGCCTTTTTTCACCCATCCAATTGTTATGTTATTACATTATGAAAGGAAGAATATGCTTCATCTGCTCAAGACGGCATCAGTCGTCGCTCTCCTCGTTGGCATCGCAGCCACTGCATCCTTCGCCGAGGAAAACACCGCATGGCGGCTCTTCATCGCCGATCATGGCGAGCCGGTCGTGCGTGCGCTCGACGCTGGAACTGGCAAGGAACTCGGCAAGTTCACGACCAAAGCACCGACCAGCCTCGCCCGCAGCGACAGCGGCAAAACGATCTTTGCCGTACAGGGCAAGGGCGACGTCGTGCAGGCGATCTCCAGCGGCATTTCCATCGGCGATCACGGCGACCATGGCGATCTGAAGGTCGAGGATGCGAAACTGCTGGACGTTGAGTTTGCCGGCAAGAAGCCCTCGCATTTTGTCGATCATGGCGGCGATATCGCGCTGTTCTTCGATGGCGAAGGCACTGCCCGCGTGACCAGCGAGAAGGATGTTCTCGACGGCAAGGCGAATACTCGCGAAACAAAAACCGACGCGCCGCATCACGGCCTTGCGGTGGCGTTCGACGGCCATGTTCTGCTGACCGAACCCAACAAGGACAAGCCCGACGAACTGCCGGTCGGCATCCGCGTCGTCGATGCTTCGGGCGCGCAAGTGGGTGACGTGCATTCCTGCCCCGACCTGCATGGCGAAGCCGCCTCCGGCAATATCCTTGCCATCGCCTGCGCCAAAGGCCTGCTGATCGCAACCAGCGGCGACAAGGAGCCCTCCATCGAGTTCCTGCCCTATTCGGGAACGCTGCCAGAGGGAAAATCAACGACGCTGGTCGGCGGCCGGGGCCTGCAATATTTCCTCGGCAATTATGGACCAAGCGCCGTGGTGCTGATCGACCCGACCAGCAAGGAAGCTTTCCGGCGGATCGAACTTCCGACGCGGCGCGTGCATTTCGCCGTCGATCCTGTGCGGCCGAAAGTCGCCTATGTCTTCACCGAGGACGGCATGCTCCACCAACTCGATGTGCTTTCGGGCGCGATCACCAACACGTTGCCGCTGACCGAGCCTTACAGCATGAACGGCCACTGGAGCGATCCGCGCCCGCGCATCGCGGTTGCCGGCGATGCCATCTTCGTCACCGACCCGCTGAAGAGCACGCTCCACGTCATCGACGCGAAAAACTTCGCGAAGACAAAGGATATCGCCGTCGAAGGCAGGCCCTTCAACATCGTCGCCGTCGGCGGTTCCGGCGAAACGCACTGATCGTCTCCCCTGCCCGACCCCTTTCCGAGCTGGGCAGGGGCGGCATGAGCGCTCGCTGAAAACTTCCACCGGCTGAATTACGCCTTCGCCCTCCCAAGGCGATTGACCGGGCCTCCCGTCTTCAACATACTCGGTAGTATGTCGTTGACGGGAGGTCACGCATCTTGTGCGCTCGCAAAAACTCCCGCAAAACGCGATCGGTTTGAGGATGAGGCGCTTGCTGCGCCGCCAGGGAGTTTCTTTGCATGACGAATGCCGTGACCATCGCCCGCGACGGCGAGATTGCCATCGTGACCATCGACAATCCGCCGGTGAATGCGCTGAGTTTTCACGTTCGCGAGCCTCTGTTCGCAGCGTTCAACGCGCTGCGGGAGGATAGTTCGGTCGCAGCGATCGTTCTTGCCTGCGCGGGGCGCACCTTCAT
This sequence comes from Mesorhizobium sp. DCY119, assembly GCF_003590645.1. Taxonomy (NCBI): domain Bacteria; kingdom Pseudomonadati; phylum Pseudomonadota; class Alphaproteobacteria; order Hyphomicrobiales; family Phyllobacteriaceae; genus Mesorhizobium; species Mesorhizobium sp. DCY119. Next base: position 3,349,590 of record NZ_CP031834.1, read on the forward strand.
TGCTGGTGCCGACATTACGGAATTCGGCAAGCCGATGCAGAAGCCGGAACTACGCGACCTGATCGCCAACCTTGAAACCATCGAAAAGCCGACAGTTGCCGCCATTCATGGCACGGCGCTCGGCGGCGGGCTGGAACTGGCGCTCGGCTGCCATTTCCGCGTCGCCGATGCCGGCGCGAAGCTTGGCCTGCCTGAAGTGAAGCTCGGCATTATTCCAGGCGGTGGCGGCACGGTTCGACTGCCGCGTCTCGTCGGCGCGTCAAAGGCGCTTTCCATGATCGTTTCCGGCACGCCGATCGGCGCGAAGGACGCGCTGGCAAGCGGCCTCATCGACGCTGTCATCGAGGGCGATCTGGTTGCCAACGCCGTCGCCTTCGCGCGGCAGAAAGTGGCCGAAGGCGGCATGCTGCTGGCCGTGCGCGACCGCAACGACAAGATCGAAAACGCCGATCTCGCTGCCTTCGACAGCCAGGCTGCCGAACTTGCCAAGAAAGCACGCGGGCTGGAAGCCCCGATCGCTTGCGCCCAGTCCGTCCGCAACGCCGTCACCCTGCCCTTCGACGAGGCCTATGCCCGGGAGCGAGAGTTCATCACGAAACTCATTTCCAGCGACCAGTCGCGCGCCCAGCGGCATCTGTTTTTTGCCGAGCGCGAGGCGGCCAAGGTTCCGGGCGTCGGCAAGGACGTGAAGCCGCGCGACGTCAAGCGCGTCGGCGTCATCGGGGCCGGCACGATGGGCGGCGGCATCGCCATGGCCTTCGTCAATGGCGGCATTCCCGTCACGCTGCTCGAAATGAGCCAGGAAGCGCTTCAGCGCGGCCTCGGCATGATCGACAAGAATTATTCCATCTCGGTATCGCGCGGTTCGCTGACGGAAGAAGCCAAGGCCAAGCGCCTTGCCGCCTTTTCCACCACCACGGACTACGCCGACCTTGGCGATTGCGACCTGATCATCGAGGCGGTGTTCGAGGAAATGTCGGTCAAGAAGGAAGTGTTCGGCAAGATCGATGCGGTGGCAAAGCCCGGCGCGATCCTGGCCACCAACACCTCCTATCTCGACGTCAACGAGATCGCGGCCTCGACAAGCCGGCCGCAGGATTTCCTTGGCCTGCATTTCTTCTCGCCGGCCAATGTCATGAAGCTGCTCGAAATCGTGCGCGGCGCAAAAACGGCTCCGGACGTTCTGGCGACCGCTCTTGCCGTGGGCCGCAAGATAGCCAAGGTGCCGGTGGTCGTCGGCGTCTGCCACGGCTTCGTCGGCAACCGCATGCTTGCCGCGCGCGGTCAGGATATGGAAAATCTGCTGCTCGAAGGCGCTTCTGCGGAACAGATCGACAAGGTGTTTGCCGATTTCGGCTGGCCGATGGGGCCGTTCCAGATGTGGGATCTTGCCGGCCTCGATATCGGCTGGCGCAACCGCAAGGCGACCGGCAAGACCGCGATCATCGCAGACGCGCTTTGCGAACAGGGACGCTTCGGCCAGAAAACGGGCAAAGGCGTCTATCTCTACGAAAGCGGCTCGCGCACGCCGATACCCGATCCTGAAGTCCAGGCGCTCATCGAGAGCAAGGCCAAGGAACGTGGCATCGAGCGGCGGACGATTTCGGCCGAGGAGATCAACGAGCGCACGCTCTATCCGATGATCAATGAGGGCGCGAAAATCCTCGAGGAAGGCATCGCCGCACGCGCATCCGACATCGATATCGTCTGGGTCAACGGCTACGGCTTCCCGATCGGCAAGGGCGGCCCGATGTTCTGGGCCGGGCTGGAAGGCATCTCGAAAATCGTCGATCGTCTCGAATATTGGTATGCCCGCAATGGTGACGATGCGTTCAAGCCTTCGCCGTTGCTGAAAAAGGCGGCCGAGACCGGCAAATTTTCCGACGACGCTTGATCGGCGCGACCCAGAACTCAAGGAGAAAGAAATGGCAGACGCCGTCATCGTATCCACCGCGCGCACGCCGATCGGCAAGGCCTATCGTGGCGCGCTCAACGACACGCCGGGCGCCACGCTTGGCGCCCATGCAATCGCCGCCGCCCTCGCCCGTGCCGGGATCGAAGGTGGCGAGATAGAGGATGTCGTGATGGGCTGCGCCTTGCAGCAGGGCACGACCGGGCTGAACATCGCCCGCCGCGCCCTGGTTACCGCCGGCCTGCCGGTCAGCGTTGCCGGCACTACCATCGACCGGCAGTGCGCTTCCGGACTGCAGGCGATGGCCGTTCTCGCCAATGCCATCCGCAACGATGGCGTCACGGCGGGCATCGCCGGCGGACTGGAATCTATCAGCCTCGTCCAGAACGAAAAGATGAACAATTTCCGCCTGATCGACGAGAAACTGATGGCGATCAAGCAGGACATCTACATGCAGATGATCGACACGGCCGAGATCGTCGCCAAGCGCTACGGCATTTCGCGCGAGGCGCAGGATGAATATGCGCTGGAAAGCCAGCGTCGCGTGGCCGCCGCCCGTGAAGCCGGGCGTTTCGACAAGGAGATCGCGCCGATCAGGACGACGATGGCCGTGGTCGACAAGGAGACCAAGGAAGTCTCGCACCGCGAGGTCGAGCTTGCCCATGACGAAGGTCCGCGCGCCGACACGACAGCAGAAGGGCTGGCCGGTCTGAAGCCCGTGCGCGGCGAAGGCCACGTCATCACCGCCGGCAATGCCAGCCAGCTTTCCGACGGTGCTTCGGCCTGCGTGATGATGAGCGACAAGGAAGCGGAACGGCGCGGCCTGACGCCGCTCGGCACATTGCGCGGCTTCGTTGCCGCCGGCTGCGAGCCGGACGAAATGGGCATCGGCCCGGTTTTCGCGGTGCCGCGCCTGCTCCAGCGCCACGGCCTGAAAATCGATGACATCGGGCTCTGGGAACTCAACGAGGCTTTTGCCGTGCAGGTCATCTACTGCCGCGACAAGCTCGGCATCGACCCCGAGAAGCTGAACGTGGATGGCGGCGCCATCGCGGTCGGCCACCCCTACGGCATGAGCGGTGCGCGGCTTGCGGGCCATGCGCTGATCGAGGGCAAGCGTCGCGGCGTGCGCTACGCCGTCGTCACCATGTGCGTCGGTGGCGGCATGGGGGCGGCCGGACTGCTCGAAATCAATTAGCAAACTGATTCCGGTTTCGTCGCCAACCAGCTGTCTTCGAAGGATTTTCTTCAATTAACCCGGCGGATGAAACCGTGGAGCGGTTGCAACCGAAAAAATGCAATCGCAGGAGTGTCGCGAAAAGGCAGCGCAGCCTATATGCTGCATGCAAACAAGCGTTGACGAGGGACGACCATGGAATACCGCCAGATCTCCGACGACTACTCGGTGTCGGGGCAGATCAGTACCGACGAAATCGCCACCATCAAGGCCGCCGGCTTCAAGAGCATCATCTGCAACCGCCCGGACGATGAACAGCCAGGCCAGCCTTCCGCATCCGAAATCGGCAAGGCCGCAGAGGCTGCGGGCCTGCCCTTTCGTCATATCCCGATCGTCAGCGGCCAGCCGGTGACGCCTGCCGATGCCGAAGCCATGGCCAAGGCATTGGACGAACTGCAAGGCCCGGTCTTCGCCTATTGCCGCTCGGGCGCACGCTCGACCAATCTGTTCATGGCCGCCCAGCCGTTCAGAGGCTGAGGCTCGCGCGCCCTGCCCTCAAAGCGGCAGGGCCGAAGTCTCTTTCAAAGTCTGCAAGACGATAGCCGTCTTCACATGCTGCACGGATTCGTGCGGCAGAAGCACGCCGTTGACGAAATCGGCCAGCGATTTCAGGTCCGGCGTCACCACCTTCAGGATGTAATCCATCTCGCCGGTCAGCGCATGCGCCTCCTGCACCTCGGGAAGCCTTGAAAGCAGGTCAGAGAAACGCTGCGCGTTGTCGCGATTGTGCGTGGCCAGTGTCACCGAGATGACGTTGACCAGCGAAAAACCGAGCTTGTCGCGGTCAAGCACGGCGCGGTAACCTTGGATGAACCCATCATCCTCCAGCCGCTGACGCCGCCGCGAACATTGCGACGGCGACAGGTTCACGCGCTCCGAAAGGTCGTTGTTGGTGAGCCTGCCATCGACCTGCAGCAATGACAGTATCTTGCGATCAAACTGATCAAGGCGCGTACTATCCATAACTTTCCGATCATTCTTGCATGATATACGCACATTTTCATCATTTCGGGCACCCGAATGCAAGCACAATGCACGCCATCGGGATTATCATGCATGAACACTGAGATTCCGGCTCTTGAGCCGACAGGAGGCAATCATGGGTCCCTTCCCGCACGACGCACCGCCCGCCACCATCAGCGAGGCCAATCCGGCCGGCACCGACGGTTTCGAATTCGTCGAATTCGCCCATCAGGAGCCTGAAAAGCTTTCCGAACTGTTCGAGCGCATGGGCTACAAGCCGGTCGCCCGCCACCGGACGAAAAACATCACCATCTGGCGTCAGGGCGACATCAATTACGTGCTCAATGCCGAGCCCGGATCCTACGGCATGAAGTTCGTGGAGAAACACGGCCCCTGCGCGCCTTCCATGGCCTGGCGGGTGGTGAATGCAAAGCATGCCTATGACCACGCGATCGCCAAAGGCGCTACGCCCTATGACGGCGACGACAAAACGCTGGACGTGCCGGCGATCGTCGGCATCGGCGGCTCGCTGCTCTATTTCATCGAGAAGTACGGCGCAAAAGGCTCGGCCTATGACGCCGAATTCGAATGGCTCGGCGAGCGCGACCCTCGGCCGGAGGGCGTCGGCTTCTATTATCTCGACCACCTCACCCACAATGTCTATCGCGGCCAGATGGACAAATGGTGGGCCTTCTACCGCGAACTGTTCGGCTTCAAACAGATCCATTTCTTCGACATTGCCGGCAAGATGACCGGGCTGATCAGCCGCGCCATCACGTCGCCCTGCGGCAAGATTCGTATCCCGCTGAACGAATCCACCGACGACAAGAGCCAGATCGAAGAGTATCTGCGCAAATACAAGGGCGAAGGCATCCAGCACATCGCCGTCGGCACGGACGCAATCTACGAGGCCACCGACAGGCTGGCCGGCAACGGGCTGAAGTTCATGCCCGGTCCGCCCGAGACTTACTACGACATGTCGTTCGACCGCGTGAACGGCCATGACGAGCCGATCGAGCGGATGAAAACCCACGGCATCCTCATCGACGGCGAAGGCGTGATCGACGGCGGCATGACCAAGATCCTGCTGCAGATCTTCTCGAAAACCGTCATCGGCCCGATCTTCTTCGAATTCATCCAGCGCAAGGGCGATGAAGGGTTCGGCGAAGGCAATTTCCGCGCGCTGTTCGAATCGATCGAGGAAGACCAGATCCGCCGCGGCGTGATCAAGATGGATGCGGCGGAGTAGGATCGGCATTGCGGGCCGGTCAATTATGACCTAAATTATGGTCATAAAGGATCAGCCCATGAATATTGAGCGCAAGTCTACAACCTTCAGCGCCGCCGAGGCGAAGGCAAAATTTTCAGAAATTCTGAAGCGCGCTGAAGCTGGCGAACGGTTTGTCGTGACCCGTCATGGAAAGCCGATTGTCGAAATCGCGGCAAGTGCAGATGCACTGCCAAAAAAGTCGCTACGCGGCGCCATGAAAGGCCAAATCTGGATCGCCGAGGACTTCGACGTGCTCGGTCCGGAATGGGATGAATACGTTTCGTGAGTGATCGAGGCTATCTTATCGACACGCACATCGTTCTCTGGGATCTCGCGGACGACAAGCGCATCTCCAAGGCGCATGACGAAATATTGCTGGGCGGAGCACCAAAATACATCAGCGTCGCCTCACTTTGGGAGATCGCGATCAAATCGGCTACCGGCAAACTTTCCATGCCAGGCGATTTGCTGGAAACAATTCAGGCAAGCGACGTCATGCTGTTACCCATTCTTCCGCAGCATGTCCTGCATACGGCCACTTTGCCGCGCCATCATGGTGATCCATTCGACCGCTTGTTGATAGCTCAGGCACAGCTTGAGGGTCTGACCCTGGTGACCGCCGACAGGCATTTTGCCAGCTACGACGTCGCTATCGTCTGATCAGTCGAGGCCCAGCCGTTCCACCTCTTCCCTCCGAAACCGCAGATCGTAATCGAGAAAGAACTCGTCGAGTTGCGGCGGCTTGACTGATGTGCCCGACAGCATCGCATGGACCTGGCCGCGATGGTGGATCTGGTGCAGGAAGAGATGCGCGAGCAGGTCGCCGATACGCTCGGGGATTTGACCCGCCTCGTCCCGGTCGGTTATCACCCGCCGCTCAAGATCGCTCCTTGTAAGCGCGTCGCAATAGGCGACAAGCTGGCGATCGAAGTCTGCCTGCGCGGCTGCAAGCTTGCCGGCATCTTCGAAGTCCGTGAGGCGGCCGAAGATCGCCAACCCCTCGCCCACCTCTTCGAGCATGTCGAAATAGAACAGATCGACCGCGTAGATGTGGTTCAGCGTCTCCTTGATCGAGGGGAAGAAGCTGATGCGCGGCGCTTCGAACTCGCCCGGTTGAAGCGCGACCACCGCCCGATAAAGCCGGTCGTTGGACCAGAGGTTATTGCGCGCCATCTGGCGGTTATGGCTCAGAAGGTCCATCGCTTCCTCCCTGAACAGGCTTGTCCTCTCAGCCCTCGTATCGCTGCACGGTCTGCTCGATCGCGCCGAAGATCGAACGGCCATCGGAATCCTTCATTTCGATGCGCACCGCATCGCCGAAGCGCATGAACGGTGTTTTCGGTGCGCCGCCGTCGATCGTCTCGATCATGCGGATTTCGGCAATGCAGGAATAGCCGGCGCCGCCTTCGGAAACCGGCTTGCCGGGGCCGCCGTCGAGCTTGTTCGAGACGGTGCCCGAACCGATGACCGAGCCGGCCGCCAGCGGCCGGGTCTTTGCCGCATGGGCAACCAGTTGCGGAAAGTCGAACGTCATGTCGACGCCGGCATTGGCGCGGCCGAACGGCTTTCCGTTGAGGTCAACCTGAAGCGGCAGGGTAACCTTGCCGCCGTCCCAGGCATCGCCGAGTTCGTCGGGCGTGACAGCCACCGGCGAGAAAGCAGACGAAGGTTTGGACTGGAAGAACCCGAACCCCTTGGCGAGTTCGTCCGGGATCAGCCCGCGCAGGGAGACATCATTGACCAGCATGACAAGGCGGATCGCGTCACGCGCCGTCTCGACGCTGGCACCCGCAGGCACGTCGCCAATGATGACGGCCACCTCGCCTTCCATATCCGCGCCATAGGCTTCGTCTGCGAGCAGGATAGGATCGCGCGGCCCGATAAAGGAATCCGAGCCGCCCTGATACATCAGCGGATCGGTCAGGAAACTCTCCGGCAGCGCGGCACCACGCGCCTTGCGCACCAGTTCAACGTGATTCACATAGGCCGAGCCATCCGCCCATTGGTAGGCGCGCGGCAGCGGCGAATGGGCGTCGTGCTCATGAAAGCGCTGCGAAGGAACCGCGCCCGTTTCAAGCGATTCCGCCAATGCCGCCAGATGCGGTGCGATGCGCTGCCAGTCGTCCAGCGCCGCCTGCAAGGTCGGGACGAGGAAGGATGCGTCGGTGTAGCGTGTCAGGTCGCGCGACACGACCACGAGTTTTCCGTCTCGCGAGCCGTTCTTCAGCGTAGCCAGTTTCATGCAGTCCTCCCTTTATGCGGCATGTTCGTCCGCGAATTCCACAACAAGGCCATCGCGGCCGATCGTCAAGCCGCCAGCCCATGTTTTCCTGACAGCGGCAACCCAATCGACTTCGCCGAACTCAGGATCGTCAGCCGGAATGAGATGATTGAGCACGAGCCGGCCGACATTTGCCGCCTTGGCGATCAGTCCGGCATCGGCGGCCAGCGTATGGCTCGCCATCAGATGTTCGCGCAGCCTTGCGCCATTACCCGTCCGTGCGACCAGCCGCTCGACGCCCTCCTCCAGCATCGCCTCGTGGACAAGGATGTCGGCACCCCTGGCGAAATCTGCGAGCGGCGGAAAGTAGGCAGTGTCGGCTGAGAACACGACGCTTTTGCCGCCATGCTCGAAGCGCAGCGCAAAGCACTCCGTCACCGGCGGATGATCGACGCGCAACGCGGTGACGCTCAGCCCATCGTCCGCAAGTACCGACCCTTCGCCGAATTCCACCACCTTCACCAGATCGCGGATGTCGGGCCGGCCCTCGTCAACGATGCGAATGTCGATGTCGAAAGCCATGGATTGCAGGAAGCCGCGCCAGTAGTCGGCGGTGCCGACCGGGCCGAAGACTTTTACCGGCATCGCCAGTCCGGCCGTCCAGGCGGTGTGGATCAGCGGCCCGAGTTCCAGAATATGGTCGGAATGCAGGTGCGTGATGAAAATGAGATCTAGCTGTTTCAGGCTGATGCCGGCGTCGGTCAGGCCGCGCGTAACGCCGAGCGCGCAATCGACGACGATCGTTCGCCCGCCGAGTTCGAGCAGCGACGATGTCGGCCACGGCCCGCCCGGTCTGATCGCCGGGCCGCCCTTGGTGCCGAGCAGAACCAGTCTGTTACTCAAGACCAGTCGCCCTCCGGCGTGCCGTTGAAGCGCTTCCTGAGATCCTTCCAGCAATCGATATAGTCCTGCTGCAAGGTCGGCAGTTCGGCGCCGTAGCGCGTCAGCATCTGGGGAAAGCGCGTCTCGAACATGAAGGCCATCGTGTTTTCGAGCTTATGCGGCTTCAGTTCCACTTTCGAGGCCTTTTCGAAGCCAGGCGCGTCCGGCCCATGGGCCAGCATCATGTTGTGCAGGCTGATGCCGCCGGGCACGAACCCCTCTTCCTTGGCATCGTACTGGCCATGGATCAGGCCCATGAACTCGCTCATGATGTTGCGGTGATACCAGGGCGGGCGGAACGTGTCTTCCGCCACCAGCCAGCGCGGCGGGAAGATGACGAAATCGACATTGGCCGTTCCTTCCTCGCCCGAGGGCGCGGTCAGCACCGTGAAGATCGACGGATCGGGATGGTCGAACAGGATCGCGCCGACCGGCGAAAACGTCGCAAGATCATATTTGTAGGGCGCGTAGTTGCCATGCCATGCGACCACGTCGAGCGGCGAATGGTCGAGTTCGGTGACGTGGAAGGAACCGCACCATTTGACGACCAGCCGGCACGGCGTCTCCCTCTCCTCGAACCACGCGCAGGGCGTCTTGAAGTCGCGCGGATTGGCGAGGCAGTTGGCGCCGATCGGCCCGCGATCGGGCATGGTGAATTTCGCGCCATAGTTCTCGCAGACATAGCCGCGCGCTTCCGCATCGACCAGTTCGACCTTGAACACCAGCCCGCGCGGCAGCACGGCGATCTCACCCGGTGTCAGCTCAATCACGCCCATTTCGGTGACGAAATTCAACCGGCCGACTTGCGGCACGACCAGAAGCTCGCCATCGGCGTTGAAGAAATGATCGTCGACCATCGAGCGGTTGGCGACATAGACATGCGCCGCCATGCCCGACTGCCCCAGCGTGTCGCCGGCCGTGGTCATGGTGCGCATGCCGGCGATGAAGTCCGTCGGCTCCTTCGGCATCGGCACCGGGTTCCAACGATACTGGCCAAGAGCAAGCTCATGATCGCCGACATTCGGCGCACTCTTCCAAAGCGGGTAGTCAGCCGCCTTGAACCGCCCCGTATGCTTCACGCTCGGCCGGATACGATAGAGCCAGGAGCGCTCATTGGTGCCGCGCGGCGCGGTGAAGGGCGAGCCGGAAAGCTGTTCGGCATAAAGCCCGTAGGCCGGACGCTGCGGCGAATTGCGGCCCTGCGGCAGCGCGCCGGGCAGGCTTTCGGTCTCAAAATCGTTGCCGAAACCCGGCATGTAGGAAAAGACCATGGCTTCCTCCCATGATTGACCTGAATTGGTTACAGATGTAACCATTGAAAATGTAACTATCAATGGTTGTCGGTGCGTCCTTCAAGGTGTGCAGCAAATGCCCAATGATAAGCTGGAACTAGAAAGTTTCCTCCCATATCGGCTCTATCATATCGCCGATCTGGTCAGCCGCGAATTTGCGAGGATCTACAAGGACAGGCTCGGCCTTACCCGCCCCGAATGGCGCGTTCTTGCGGGCCTCGGCCAGCACGGAGAGATGACGGCAAAAGCGATCGGGGAACAGTCGGCCATGCACAAGACCAAGGTGTCGCGCGCGGTGGCCGAGCTTGAACGCCGACGCTGGCTGACGCGTACCCCCGACGAAGCCGACCGCCGCGTCGAGCACCTGACGCTGACGAAAGCGGGCCAGACCGTCTATGCCGAAATGGTGCCGCTGGCGAAGGCGTTTGAAAGAACGCTACTCGAAAGAATGCGCGAGACTGAACGGAACGCCCTAATGGTTGCTTTGACCGGACTGGAATCGGCATACCGCAAGAACCGGGCAGATTTCGATGCGTTCGACCGCGTCATGAGCCGCCAAGGCGGGCAGACCCCGAGTGCCGACGATTCTTTGTAGGCGCGGCGACCACGCCTCACCAGTCCATCACCACCTTGCCTGAATTGCCGCTGCGCATCGCATCGAAACCTTGCTGGTAGTCATCGATGCCGATGCGGTGGGTGATCAGGCCGGAGACATCCAGCGGGCCCTGCACCAACGCGATCATCTTGTACCAGGTCTCGAACATTTCGCGGCCATAGATGCCCTTCAGAGTCAGCATCTTGAAGATGACCTTGTTCCAGTCGATCTCGAAGCCGGTGGGCGCAATGCCGAGGATGGCGATCTTGCCGCCATTGTTCATGGTATCGATCATGTCGCGGAAGGCGACCGCCGAGCCCGACATTTCGAGGCCAATGTCAAAACCCTCGGTCATGCCCTCCTCGCGCATGACATCGCGCAGCTTTTCCTTCGAGGCGTCGACCACGTGATGCACGCCGAGCTTGCGCGCAAGCTCGAGGCGAACCGGGTTGATGTCGGTGATGACCACCTTGCGCGCGCCGACGCATTGCGCCACCAGCGCGCCCATGATGCCGATCGGCCCGGCGCCGGTGACCAGCACGTCCTCGCCAACCAGATCGAATGACAGCGCCGTATGCACCGCATTGCCGAGCGGGTCGAAGATCGCAGCGATTTCGTCGGGCACGTCATCGGGGATCGGCACGACATTGTGCTGCGGGATTGCCAGATACTCGGCAAATGAGCCCGGACGATTGACGCCGACGCCCAGCGTGTTGCGGCACAGATGCCCCCTGCCCGCCCGGCAGTTTCGGCAGTGGCCGCAAACGATGTGTCCCTCGCCCGAGACGCGCTGCCCGACATGATAGTCCTTCACCGCGGCACCGAAATCGACCACCTCGCCGACGAACTCATGGCCGGTCACCATGGGAACAGGCACGGTCTTCTGCGCCCACTGGTCCCAATTGTAGATATGGACGTCAGTGCCGCAGATCGCCGATTTTCGCACCTTGATCAGCACGTCGTTGGGGCCGATCTCCGGCACCGGAACCTCTTCCATCCAGATACCCGGTTCGGCCTTGGCCTTCACCAGCGCGCGCATCATGTTGGACATGATCTTGTTCCTCGAATCTCTTGATCCAGAATCGTTTTTAGAAAGAGTCTTGCTCAGGCAATAACGCCCAATTCGCGACCGACCGCTCCAAACGCCTCAACCGCCCGGTCAATGTCTTCCGGCGAATGCGCCGCCGACATCTGCGTGCGGATGCGTGCCTGGCCCTTCGGCACCACGGGGAAGGAAAAGCCGATGACGTAGATGCCGTGGTCGAGCAGTCTTTGCGCCATTTCCTGCGCCAGTGTGGCATCGCCCAGCATCACCGGGATGATCGGGTGGTCAGCACCGGCCAGCGTGAAGCCGAGCTTCGACATGCCGGCGCGGAAGCGCGCGGCGTTGGCGTAGAGCTTTTCGCGCAAAGCCCCGCCGCTGGCGACCAGCTCCAGCACCTTGATCGAGCCGCCGGCGATCGAGGGCGCCAGCGTGTTGGAAAACAGATAGGGCCGCGAGCGCTGGCGCAGCCAGTCCACCATCACTGCCTTGCCCGAGGTATAGCCGCCCGAAGCGCCACCAAGCGCCTTGCCGAGCGTGCCGGTAATGATGTCCACCCTGCCCTCGACGCCGCAATGCTCGGCCGAGCCGCGCCCATGCTGGCCGACGAAGCCGACGGCGTGGCTGTCGTCGACCATCACCATCGCACCGTATTTCTCGGCAAGGTCGCAGACGCCCTTCAGATTGGCGATGATGCCGTCCATGGAAAAGACCCCGTCGGTGGCGATCAGCTTGAAGCGGCTGCCTTCGGCCTTCTTCAGCTCTTCCTCGAGGGCTGCCATGTCGTTGTTGGCATAGCGGAAGCGTTTTGCCTTGGAGAGCCGCACGCCGTCGATGATCGAGGCGTGGTTGAGCGCGTCGGAAATGATGGCGTCTTCTTCGCCCAACAGCGTCTCGAACAAGCCGCCATTGGCATCGAAGCAGGAGGAATAGAGGATCGTGTCCTCCATGCCGAGGAAGCCGGAAATCTTTGCCTCAAGCTCCTTGTGCTCCTCCTGCGTGCCGCAGATGAAGCGCACAGAGGCCATGCCATAGCCATAGCGATCGAGTGCGGCCTTGGCGGCATCGCGCAGTTCCGTGCTGTCGGCCAGGCCGAGATAGTTGTTGGCGCAGAAATTCAAGAGCTTCTTGCCGCCGACCGCGATCTCGGCCGATTGCGGCGAGGTGATCACGCGTTCGGATTTGTACAGCCCGGCCGATTTGAGCCCGGAAATCTCGGTTTCGAGATGGGAAAGGAATGTCTTGCTCATACCGGGTCGCCTCTTTGTATGGACCGACTCTGCCGTCGGGCGTGTCTCCGTTCTATCGGAAATACGACCGCAGGCAGTCATTCGTCCAATAGAATCCTTCGCCCGGCTCTGGAAGCCGGTTTGGCGGCTGGCTAGGATCGCATATCAGTCCAGATCTGGAGTTCACCATGGCCGCGCAGTTTCCCGTCTTCGATCTCGGACGTTTCGAAAAAGCGGACGCTGGGGAGCGCCAGCGGCTAGGTGCCGAGGTCGACGCGATCTGCCGCTCGACTGGTTTTCTGGCCATCGCCAACCATGGCGTACCGCAGCAGGTGATCGACGCCGTGTGGAGCAAGGCGCATGATTTCTTCGACCTGCCGCCTGATGAGAAACAGAAGGCCAAAGCACCTTACAAGGGTTATCCTTACGGCTATCTCGGCCCTGAACTGGAAGCGCTGGCAAAGTCGCGCGATGTCGACGGCCCGCCCGACCTCAAAGAAAGCTTCAATGGCGGGCCGCTGAGCGTGCCGGCCGGCATGACCGACGAACAGGCACTCGCCTTCTGCTATGCAGCGACGATCTGGCCCGATGCGCCGGACGGTTTCGTGCCGGCATGGAAGGCCTATTACGCGGCACTCGAAGATCTCGCCGCGCGCATCATGCGGCTGTTCGCAGTCAGCCTGAAACTGCCGGAAGACTACTTCGACGCTTTCATCGATGCGCCGATCAGTGCGCTGCGTGCGCTGAACTATCCCGAACAGACCACACCGCCAAAACCCGGCCAGCTTCGCGCCGGCGCACATACCGACTATGGCAGCCTCACCATCCTGCTGCCGCAGGAAGGGTCCAAGGGCCTCGAACTCATCACGCCCGACGGCAACTGGACGCCGGTGCCCCCGGTTCCGGGCGCCTTCGTCATCAATATCGGCGACCTGATGGCGCTGTGGACGAACGACCGCTGGGTCTCGACCATGCACCGCGTGGTCAATCCCTCGCCCGAAGATGGCGGCATGGCGCGACGCCAGTCGCTGGCCTTCTTCCACCAGCCCAATTGGGATGCCGAGATCGTCTGCCTGGAGCAGTGCCTCGCGCCCGGCGAAGCGCCGAAATACGCTCCAGTGCGTTCCGGGCCGTATCTGATGAGCAAATTCCAGGCGACGACGAAATAGCTCGCGGAGAGTGGCCGTTATCACAAAAGCGACTTGGTTATCCGGCGCATCCTTCGCTTCAAGCGGGTGCGGGCGCTAGACTGCGTGCAAAGTCCACCTCCAGCACGCAGGGAAACGCATGCCACCGGCAACCGCCATCTCAAGCATCCGCCTCTACCGCCAATGGCAGCCCTTTCGCGACGGCACCTATCGCTGCTCGGGCGGGCGCAGCGCGGAAGGGTTCGATTCGACGATCATCGAGATCAGTTCGCGGGACGGTTTTGTCGGCTATGGCGAAATGGCCCCGCTCGGCAGTTTTTATGATCCCGCCTTCGCAGAAGGTGCTCTCGCTGCGATGCGCGAGCTTGCGCCCACTTTGCTCGATCACGACGCCGCAGGCATCGAAGCGCTGAACCGGCGCATGGACCTGCTGCTCAAGGGACACCCTTACGCGAAGTCGGCCATCGACATGGCGCTGTGGGATCTGGCCGGGCGGCGCAGCGGCCTATCACTCGCATCGATGACTGGCGGAGCAGAAGGTTCAAGTCTGCCTCTCTACCGCTCGCTGGCGCAGGAAGCGACGGACGCCATGGCGGCGCGGGCGCGAAAATACATTGCCGAGGGTTATCGCCGCCTTCAGGTAAAGGTCGGCCTCGATGTGGACGAGGATATTGCGCGGCTGGAAGCGGTTCGCGGCGCGGTGCCCGCCGGCACGGTGCTGTTTTGCGATGCCAACGGCAGTTGGGGCACGGCCGAGACGCGCCGCTTCCTGATGGCGACCCGCAATATCGACTACACACTGGAACAACCCTGCGCGAGCTACGACGAAAACCTCGCCATCCGCCGTGCTTGCGAGCGCCCGCTGGTGCTGGACGAAACGATAGACAGCGTCGACGTGCTGTTGCGGGCGATTGCGGACGGGCTGGTCGACGGCATCACGATAAAACTCGCCCGCGTCGGCGGGCTGACCAAGGCCAAGCTGCTGCGCGACATCGCCATCGCGAAAAATCTCAAGATCACGATCGAGGACACCGGCGGGGCGCAGATCGATACGGCCGCCTATTCAGGCCTGCTGCTTTCGACGCCGGAAGGGCTACGGCAGCACACGGTCGATTTCCACAATTGGGTAACGGTTGCCAATGCCCGCGCCGATTTCCGGATCGCCGACGGCGCGATGACTTTGCCCGACGGTCCCGGCTTGGGGATCGAAGTGGATGTCGCGGCGCTTGGCGAACCGATCTTCGCCTGCAGCGCCTGAGAGCCAAAAAATTCAGCCGGGCACTTGGCCCGGCTGATTGATATCAAACGTCTCCGCTTTTCTCAGAAGAACGCCTGAAGTCCCGTCTGCGCCCGCCCGAGGATCAGCGCGTGGACGTCATGCGTGCCCTCATAGGTGTTGACCGTCTCCAGGTTCTGCGCGTGGCGCATGACATGATAGCCGATCTGGATGCCGTTGCCGCCGTGCATGTCGCGGGCCTGCCGAGCAATGTCCAGCGCCTTGCCGCAATTGTTGCGCTTGACGATCGAGATCATCTCCGGTGCAAACTTATGCTCGTCCATCAAGCGGCCGACGCGCAACGAGCCCTGAAGGCCGAGCGCGATTTCGGTCTGCATGTCGGCCAGCTTCTTCTGGAAAAGCTGCGTCTGCGCCAGCGGCTTGCCGAACTGCTTGCGGTCAAGGCCATACTGGCGCGCGCGGTGCCAGCAATCCTCGGCGGCACCCATCGCGCCCCAGGAAATGCCGTAGCGGGCGCGGTTGAGGCAGCCGAACGGACCTTTCAGGCCCGACACATTCGGCAAAAGCGCATCTTCGCCGACTTCGACATTTTCCATGACGATTTCGCCGGTGATCGAGGCGCGCAGCGACAGCTTGCCGTCGATCTTGGGCGCTGAAAGGCCCTTCATGCCCTTCTCAAGCACAAAGCCGCGGATCTGGTTGTCATGGGCCGCCGACTTCGCCCAGACGACGAACACGTCGGCGATGGGGGCGTTGGAAATCCACATCTTCGAGCCGGAAATCCTGTAGCCGTTGGCCGTCTTCTCAGCGCGGGTCTTCATGCCGCCCGGATCGGAGCCGGCATCCGGCTCGGTCAGGCCGAAACAGCCGATCCACTCGCCCGAAGCGAGTTTGGGCAGAAACTTCTTGCGCTGCTCCTCCGAGCCGTAGGCATGGATCGGAAACATGACCAGGGACGATTGCACGCTCATCATCGAGCGATAGCCGGAATCGACGCGCTCGACCTCGCGGGCAACCAGCCCGTAGGTGACATAGCCGGCGCCGAGGCCGCCATATTCTTCCGGGATGGTGATGCCGAGCAGGCCCGCATCACCCATTTCGCGGAAAATCGCCGGATCGGTTTTTTCGTCGAGATAGGCTTCCTCGATGCGGGGCGCGAGTTTGTCGGCGGCAAAGGCTGCTGCCGCATCGCGGATCATGCGTTCGTCCTCCGAAAGCTGATCCTCCAGAAGGAACGGATCGTTCCAAACGAAGGAGGCCGCGCTCCCCACCTTTTTTTCGACGTTCATGGCGTTTCCCAGATTTATTTGAAGCTTGAAATATTACTCTACCGCAGATCGCTTGCAAGGGCAAAAACTTTTGGTTCCCACACCTATCAAATGCGATCGCCGATCGCAAAAACTCTCTGTGCGCCCCCGTATTTTGTGTGAATAAACGAAAACTTTCACAAAGGCTTGTCCTGTCGTTAACTTTTTTGTGCGGATGATCCCACCGCACAACTGACATCGCGGGTTTAAGGGGCCATCCGGGACATGTCGCAGCCGCAGATCAATGCCGGTTCTGACCGGCTTATCCTGCTTATCAAGGGCGCATACTGGGTCGCGTTGATCATTATCGCGGCGATGGCGACGGCGTCGTTCATCATGCTGCAGCAGATGATGGCCGCCCAGGTGCGCGACCAGAGCCTGTTGATACTCGCAAACACCCAGAAAGCCCTCTCCCAACGCGTCGTTTTCCTTGCAAGCGCGGTCAACAGTGCCGCGCGCGAACAGCAGCCCGCGCTGGTCAAGGCACTGAGGGAGGCAACGACCGAATTCGAGCAGAATTACGATCTCCTTCTCGAGCGGACGGGCGCAAGCGCTGTATCCGAAGCACGCCTGGACCCCAACACGATCGAAAGCGTGCTGTTTGCCAAACCTCATCATCTCGATTTCTTTTCGGTCGGGCTTGCCGCCAATGGCTGGCGCTTCATCTCGGCCTTCGAATCCCAGCTCGGCATGGGCGGCGGTGTCGTTCAATACAAGCTGGACACCGGGCGCGCCTCGCTGGACGAGACGGTGGCAAGCGCGACACTGGCCGGCTACAGCGCGCTTGGCGACCGCATCGAAGCCTTCGCCAACCAGCGCCTCACCAGCCTGCTCGATCTCCATCGCATGCTGTACTACGCAATCATCGGCGTAATCATCATGGTGGCGCTGTTCATCTTCCAGCCGATGTCGAACATGATCCGCCGCAGGACGCTTGAGCTCGTCGATGCGCGCAACTCCATGGCCTTCATAGCCGTGCACGATGGATTGACCGGCCTGCACAATCGCACATTCCTGACGGATCATTTCGACGCACTGATCAAAGGTGCGCATAGGCGCAGCGAGCGTCTGGCCGTGATTCAGCTCGATCTCGACCGCTTCAAGCAGATCAACGATACGCTTGGCCATGCCGCCGGCGACTATGTTCTGGTGGTCACGGCGCAGCGGATGCGCGATTCCTGCCGCGCTTCGGATCTCTGCGCGCGCCTTGGCGGCGATGAATTCGTGATGCTGCTGAACGGCGCCGGCACCACGGAAGACATCCACATGGTTGCCCGGCGCATCCTCGATCGCATCAACGATCCGATCGTCTACCAGGGCAAGCTGATCAATCCGGGCGCCAGCGCCGGCATCGCCGTCTATCCGGTCGACGCCGACAATGCCGAAGACCTGATCGTGCATGCCGACCTTGCGCTCTATTCGGCCAAGAAGCTCGGCGGCGGCGGCGTTTCCTTCTTCTCGGAGGAGCTGCGGCACGAACTGGAACACCGCCGTCTGCTCGAAAGCGATCTGAAGCAGGCAATTGCCGACGAATCCTTCAACGTGTTCTTCCAGCCGCAAATATCGATGTCCAAGAACAACATCACCGGCATCGAAGCCCTGGTGCGATGGAAGCACCCGGAACGCGGCATGGTTTCGCCGGGCGAGTTCATTCCGGCGGCGGAAAAATCAGGACTGATGGTAGCCATCGGGCGCATCGTCATCACCAAGGCCATTCACGCGGCAGCCGAGTGGCATCGCGATGGCATCGATTTCGGCCGCCTCGCCGTCAATGTGTCCGGGGCCGAATTGCGCGAAATCGACTTCGACGCCTTCCTGTTCGAGACTCTGGAAAAAGCCGGCCTGCCGGCAGACAAGCTGTCGCTGGAAATCGTCGAATCCGTCATCCTCGACGACGAACAGACCGGCATAGCGGCCAAGCTGCGCCATATCCGCTCCGCCGGCGTTCATCTCGAACTGGACGATTTCGGCACCGGCTACGCTTCGCTCAGCCACGTCAATCCGAACGAGATCGACCGGCTGAAGATCGATCGCCGCTTCGTCCAGAACATCGACGCGAACGGCGACAACTCCAAGATCGTGCGCGCCATTACCGAACTCGCCCGCGGGCTCGGCATCTCGATCATCGCAGAGGGCGCGGAGACGGACGAAGAGTTGAAATCGCTTCTGTCCGTCGGCTGCGACCAGGTTCAGGGCTATTCCATCGCCTTCCCCATGCCGGACGAGACGGCGCGCGAATGGATGATCGCGCGCGGCGCCAGGAAGCCGAAACTGACGGTTCTGCAGGGAAACAGGGCGTAGCCTTCCCTCCCCAACTGCATCAGGCGAAGCGTTTCGCTCCCGCCACGCACAGCACGACCGCGCCGGTGACCGCAATCATCGACCAGCCGACCGTCTCGTGCAGCAAGGTCGCGGCAAGAACCAGCCCGAAGAACGGCTGAAGCAACTGCAACTGCCCGACCGCCGCGATGCCGCCAAGCGCCAGGCCGCGATACCAGAAGACGAAGCCGACCAGCATGCTGAACACCGATACGTAGCCCAGCCCGAGCCAGGCATGCGGACCGACGCCGGCCCACGATCCAGGCAATGTGAAGACCGCCAGCGGAACCATGATCGGCAGCGACAGCACCAGCGCCCATGAAATTACCTGCCAGCCGCCGAGCCTGCGCGACAGTTTTGCGCCCTCAGCATAGCCCAGACCGCAGAGGACAATGGCGGCGAGCATCAGAAGATCGCCGACCGGCGAGGCATCGACGCCCTGCATCAGCGCAAAGCCGGCAACCAGCGCGCTGCCGATGCAGGAGAACAGCCAGAAGGCCGGTTTCGGCCGCTCGCCGCCGCGTAGAACCCCGAAGACAGCAGTAGCCAGCGGCAACAGGCCGACGAAGACGATGGAATGGGCCGACGTTACATATTGGAGCGCAAGCGCCGTCAGCAACGGAAATCCAACCACCACGCCGAGCGCCACGACCACCAGCGAAACGAGGTCGGCGCGCGCGGGCCGCTTTTCGCGGAAGATGAGGAGGAAGGCGAGCGCAAGGACAGCCGCGATCGTCGCCCGCGCAACGGTCAGGAACACCGGATCGAAATCCGCCACCGCCGCACGCGTGGCCGGCAGCGAGCCGCTGAAAATCAGCACGCCGACAAACCCGTTGATCCAGCCGCTCGTGACCCTGTCCATTTCGCCTGCTCCGTTTGCAGGCGGGTATCGTTCGCAGCCGCTGGTATTTCCAGAGACAGGGCAGTACAATATTTACAAACTGTACTGATGACGGAGCCAGCACAGATGACTGTCCATAATCTACCGACAGAGCAAGGCGGCACGCTTGTCGAGCGTGTCATGCAAGCAATCCGCAAGCGGATCGCCGGCCGTTCGCTGGCCCCAGGGGCGAAGCTTCCCTCCATCCGCGGCTTCGCCGAGACCATGCAGGTTTCGAAATCAACGGTGGTCGAAGCCTATGATCGGCTCAGCGCCGAGGGCATTATCCAGTCGCGGCGCGGCGCGGGCTTTTACGTTGCGGGCCACCCGATACCGCTGTCGCTCGCCGAAATCGGCCCGCGGCTCGACCGCGCCGTCGACCCGCTCTGGGTGTCGCGCCAGTCACTGGAGGCCGGCGACCATGTTCTCAAGCCGGGCTGCGGCTGGTTGCCCGCTTCATGGATGCCCGATGCCGGCATTCGCCGCGCGCTTCGCACCCTCGCCCGCGCAGATCAGGCAACGCTCACCGACTACGGAACGCCGCTTGGCCTGCCGGGGCTGCGCCAGCTTCTGTCGCGTCGGCTGGCCGCGCACGGCATTGAAGCACCGGCCGGCCAGATCATGCTGACGGAATCGGGAACCCAGGCGATCGATCTCATCTGCCGCTTCCTGCTCGAGCCCGGCGACACGGTGCTGGTCGACGATCCCTGCTATTTCAATTTTCACGCCATGCTGCGCGCGCATCGCGCGAAGGTCGTCAGCGTGCCCTACAGGCCGAACGGGCCGGACATCGACCTGTTCGCGCAGGCGCTGAGCGAGCATCGCCCGCGGCTCTACATCACCAATTCCGCGATCCACAACCCGACCGGCGCGGTCCTGTCACCGGTCACGGCCCACCGCCTGCTCAAGCTTACCGACCTCCATGACCTCACCATCATCGAGGACGACATTTTCGCCGACTTCGAGCGGGAACCCGCGCCCAGGCTTGCCGCATTCGACGGGCTGCAGCGCGTCATCCATATCGGCAGCTTCTCCAAGACTTTGTCGGCCGCGGTGCGCTGCGGCTTTATCGCTGCACGCGGCGACTGGATCGACGGGCTGGCGGACCTGAAAATCGCAACCACCTTCGGCGGAGCGCCTTTCTCGGCCGAGCTTGTTTTCAACATGCTTCGAGATGGAAGCTACAGGAAGCATCTCGACGCGCTGCGTGAGCGCCTTGCCCGTGCCATGGGCGAAACCACGCTGCGCCTGAAAGCGCTCGGCCTGACACCGTGGATCGAGCCGCGTGCCGGCATGTTGCTTTGGTGCAGCCTGCCGGAGGGTCTCGATGCCGCCGAAATTGCGAAGCGCGCGCTGGCCGACAATGTCGTGCTCGCGCCCGGCAACGCTTTCAGCCTGTCGCAATCTGCCCAGGGCTTCCTGCGCTTCAACGTTTCGCAATGTCAGGATCAGCGCGTCTTTTCGGTGCTTGAGAAGGCGATGGGCTGACCGGGGATCAAACCCGCTCGCCGACATTAGCGCCCAGCTTTGCCAGCGCCTGTTCCAAAGCAGCGATCTCGTCATCCGAGAAACCGGCGCGCAGCTTCTTGTCGAAAGCTACCGCCGCGTCGCGCAGGCGCAGGAACGTGGCCTCACCCGCAGCCGTCAGTTCCACGAGATGAACCCGCCGGTTGACGGGATCGCGGCGGCGCGTGAGCAGCCCGTCCGTTTCCATCCCGTTCAGATGATGCGTCAGCGTCGCGCCCTGAATGCCAATTGCCGCGGCAAGTTCGCGCTGGTTGGCGCTCTTGTGCGTCTTCATGGTCAGCAAGGTCAGCCAGACCGGCAGGCTGCCCCCAACCTCCCCCAGCGCCTCGTCAAAAGCACGGCTCGCCTGACGCGATATCCGATGAAGCGTGAGACCAATGGGAGGGCGAAAGGGCGAAGGCATGAGCCGACGATAGCATGAATTTTCCTGAAGCATAATGATTGACTTCTAATCGTTCGATATCTATCTATTTATGAAATCTGGTGGTGCGCGGGGAACGAAACGAGGAGTTCGTCATGCAATACGTCTACATCGTCACCCTCGGCCTGCATGTCATGGCCGGCGTCTTCTGGGCCGGCACGACATACACGCTCGCTCGCGATCCCGAGATCAGGGTGGAAAGGTTCTTCGGCCCGCAAATGGGAGCGGCGGCTGTCGCCATGCTGAGCGGAGCATTGCTCTGGTATTTCTTCCACGGCGCCTATTTCGGCTCGATGGAACAGGTTCTGGCGCTTGGCATCGTCGCCGCCCTCTCCGCCGCCGGCGTGCTCGGCATCATGGTCGCCCCTGCCCGCCGCAAGCTCGCAGGCGTCAACGGCGAAGATGAAGCAGCACTTCGCGACCGAATGGCCAAGGGCGAGCGCATCGCGGCGCGGCTACTCGTGCTTACCGTCATCTGCATGGCGATCGCGCGGCTGTTTTGAATTCTTCCAACAATTCAAAAAGGAAAATCAAATGATTGAAGACAGAAGTTCCCTTGAGCGCAGACCGTTCTATCGCGTCGACAAGTTTGCGGTTCCGGAGGCAGGTCGCGACGAGTTCCTCGCCAAGGTGGCGGCAACGCACGCTTTGCTGCGAAAGCAGGAGGGTTTCGTAAACGACATCATCCTGGAACAGCAGTCCGGTCCAGGCGAGTTCAACTTCGTGACGATGGTTGAATGGGAGACGCCGGATGTCATCGAGCGTGTGACCGCCGCCGTGGCGAAGTTCCATGCCAAGACCGGCTTCGACCGCCACGAAATGATGTCCCGGCTCGGAATCCGCGCTGACATCGCCAATTACAAGCGCTTGGAAATTTAGAGCATGATCCCGAAAAGTTGCAGACTTTTCAGACAAGATCATGCTTCAAAATAATATCCTGGAGTGAGATGACAATTCTAGGAAACGTCATCTCGCTCTAGGCTTTTCGACGTTTCGCCCGGACGCAACGAACGGACTGGCGTATACTCCCACGGTGCGGCTTTGCCTGTGGGAGGAGACCATGGAAAGCGTCAAGCAACAGCAACTGAGCGAGGAGTTCATCAGCGGGTTCGCCGTTCCGCCAATGCCGGTCACCTCGACCGAATTCATCACCGTTCTCGCCCACTATCACCGCGCCGAAATCGCCCGGATGGCCGGCTGGCGCGACCGCATCGACCGCACCAGCAACTGGGCCATCACTGCCGCCGCCGCGATGCTTTCGCTTTCGCTGTCGACTTCGGCCTCGCACCATGGCGTGCTGCTTTTCGCCATGCTGCTCATGCTTCTGCTGCTGGTCATTGAGGCGCGGCGCTACCGCTTCTTCGACGTGTACCGAAACCGCGTCCGCCTGATCGAACGCAACTATTTCGCGCCGCTGTTCAGTGGCTCGGGCTCGATCGACAATGACTGGGCAAAGATACTGGGCAGCGACCTGCGCGAGCCGAAATTCCTGCTGAGCCTCAACGCGGCCGTCTCACGTCGACTGCAGAGAAACTACTCGTGGATGTTCCTGCTTCTGCTGCTGGCGTGGATCCTGAAGATTTCCTCGCCGAAACTGCAGGATTTCGGCATCAGCCACGATACGGCGACGTCGCTGGGAGAAATCGTGCGCAATGCCGCTTTGGGGCCCATCCCCGGCTGGATCATCATTGCGCTCGTCGCGGCGTTCTATGCCTGGATCGCCTATGCCAGCCTGCGCCCGACAGTTCGCCCCGGCGAGCTGTCGCACGGTACGGTGCATGTCTGACGGCACTCAAATCCGCATGGTAAAGCGAATGCCGTCATAGATTGCCGCGTGGATGTTTCTCGCCGCGACTGCATCGCCAATCCGGAACAGCGTGAACCCCCTCTTAGGGTGTGTGTTCGGAAAGATATCACCGCCGCTGACCAGACGCTCATAGTCGACGGCACCGCCATTCTTCGACAGCGGTTTCAGCGCCAGATAGAGATCGTCGATGGGCAATGTGCCGTGCTCGACCACGACCTGATCGACCCGCCGCTCCTCGCGCCAGCCTTCGGCAAAATCCGAACCAAGGGTCGCAACCAGCTGATTTCCCTCACGCCGCACCGCGACCAGCCGCGTGTTGATGGTGATCCTGACACCCTTCTCCTGAAAGGCGCGCATGTAAGGCACATGGTTCATGCCGCCCATTTCCGGCGCGAAGAAGCGCTCGGGCGAAACGAGTTCCAGCCTCGCACCGGCATTGGCGATCAGTTCGGCCGCCGTCATGCCCTGATGGCCGCCATTCTCGTCATAGACCAGCACGTTTTCGGCCGGCTTGACCGCGCCGGCGATGATGTCCCAGCTCGATGTGACCAGATTATCGCCTGCCTCCAGCGGAGGGTTCTGCGGCAGGCCGCCGGTGGCGATGACCACCGCGTCCGGCTTCAGCGCCAGCACATCGTCGGCTTCCGCCCATGTGTCGTAGCGGATTTCGACGCCAAGCCGCTCCAGCTCGGCCAGCCGCCAGTCGACGATACCGATAAGTTCCTTGCGGCGCGGGTTTTGGGCGGCGAGCCGCACCTGCCCGCCGGCCTGACCTGACGCCTCCAGCACCGTAACCTTGTGGCCGCGCTCGGCGGCGACCCGCGCCGCCTCCAGTCCCGCAGCACCCGCGCCGATGACAATGATGGCCTTGCGCGGTCCATCTGCCTTCTGGATGACATGTGGAATGGTCGCCTCGCGCCCGGTCGCGGCATTGTGGATGCACAGCGCCTCGCCGCCTTCATAAATGCGGTCGAGGCAGTAGGTGGCGCCGACGCAGGGGCGGATTTCGTGCTCGCGGCCTTCCATCACCTTCTTGATGATATGCGGGTCGGCAATGTGCGCGCGCGTCATGCCGACCATGTCGAGCTTGCCCTCGGCAATCGCGTGGCGTGCGGTTGCGACATCCGATATGCGCGCGGCATGGAATACGGGAAACTTCGTCGCCGCCCTCACCTCGCCGGCAAAATCCAGATGCGGCGAGGCTCGCATGCCCTGGATCGGGATGACGCCGGTGAGTGCTGCATCCGTCTCGATATGGCCGCGGATGATGTTGAGGAAATCGAACTTCCCCGACGCCGCCAGCCGGCGCGCGATCTCGACGCCTTCGTCCTTCGATAGCCCCTTCTCAAAATCCTCGTCCGCAACCATGCGGATGCCGACGATGAACTTCTCGCCGACCGCCTTGCGCACCGCGTCGATAACCCGCCAGGTGAAGCGCAGCCGGTTGTCGAGCGAGCCGCCATAATCGTCGTCGCGATGGTTGGTCGCAGGCGACCAGAACCCGTCCATCAAATGGCCGTAGGCTTCGAACTCGATGCCGTCGAGCCCGGCCGCCTGCATCCTCTGCGCCGCAGAGGCGTAGTCGGCGACGATGCGGTCCAGATCCCAGTCCTCGGCGATCTTGGGAAAGGAACGATGCGCCGGCTCCCGCACCGGCGAGGCCGAGAGCACCGGCAGCCAGTCGGCCTTGTTCCAACCCGTGCGACGGCCGAGATGGGTGATCTGGATCATCACCTTGCAGTCATGCTCATGGCAGGAATCGACCAGCTCGCGCATCCACGGCACGATCTCGTCGCGGTAAGCCTGGAGATTGCCGAAGGCGGCCGGGCTGTCGCGCGACACGATTGCCGAGCCCGCCGTCATCGTCAGCGCCATGCCGCCCTTGGCCTTTTCGGCGTGATATAGCCGGTAGCGCTCCTTGGGTAGACCGTCATCCGAATAGGCCGGCTCATGGCTGGTCGACATGACGCGGTTCTTCAGCGTCAGGTGCTTGAGCTGGTAGGGTTGAAGAAGCGGGTCGTTGCTCGTCATGGCCTTTTTTGTTCCCCAATGTTCTCTATAACGCCGGTCTAAAGGATGAAAAAATGACCATCACCGACAACCTCACCCAGCTCGGCGCGAAAGCCGAAACGCCGACCTCGCCGGAAGCCGCCACCCTGGAGACCGTGCCCTTCACGCGCGGCGACGGCGCGCCGGCGATCGTGCGCTTCACCTGCCCGGAATTCACCTCGCTCTGTCCGGTCACCGGCCAGCCCGATTTCGCCCATATCGTCATCGACTATGCCCCGGACGCAGCACTCGTCGAATCGAAATCGCTGAAGCTTTTCCTGACATCCTTCCGCAATCACGGCGCTTTCCACGAAGACTGCACGGTGATGATCGGCCGGCGTGTGGTGCAAGCGACGAAGCCGCTGTGGCTGCGCATCGCCGGCTACTGGTATCCGCGCGGCGGCATTCCCATCGACGTCTTCTGGCAGACCGGCACCCCGCCCGAAGGCGCCTGGCTGCCCGAAACCGGCGTCGCGCCCTATCGCGGCAGGGGCTGAGCAGGGAACAGCGGCGGTGACATTCATTCGCATTGGTACTGACTGAGCGCCCATTCGTTGGTGACCGACAGGAGGTCGGCGATCTTCCATTGGCCTTCGACCTTTTTCAGTTTCCATTGCATGCGATGCGGCTCCTTCGACGCCATGAAGGCTGCGACCACCACGGCGGTGTCGCCATTCTCGGATTCTGCCAGCTTGAGGCTCTTGTCGAATTCGGCCTTGTCGTAGGCGGCGTTGTCGAGTGCCATGTTGTCGTCCAGGCAGTCGCCCTGCCCCGATGACACCAATCGGTCGCGGGCGTCGAGAACGGATTTTGCCGGATCGACGAAGCGGGCCCGCTCAGCGGGATCCAGTTCGATGCCGATGTGGTCGTAGAACGGTTTCACCGTATCCAGTGCCTCACCGGCGGAAGCGGCTGTCGGTGAGAGCATGGCAAAGGCGGCAATCAAAACCTCGTATTTCATGACGACCTCGGAAGCGGGCATATCGACGGTCAATACCACGCGTCCGCCATCGCGGCTTTTTTCCGGTCCATGAAATCGCGCAACGCTTCGTCTGTGCCTTCATCCAGCGGCGGCGGTTGATATTCGGCCAGCATCTTTTTCCAGCGCTTGTTGGCGCGGATGGCTGCATCCTCCGAGCCCGCTGCCTCCCACTTCTCGAAAGGTTCGTTGTCAGCGACCTCCGTGTCCCAGAATGCCGTCTCGTAGTTCGCCATGGTGTGGCCGCAGCCGAAGAAGTGGCTGCCCGGCCCGACCTCCTGAAAGGCCTCCAGCGCAAGCTGATTGTCGTCCACCTTCACGCCGTCGAGATAGGTGTGCAGCGCGCCGCAAAAATCCATGTCCATGACGAATTTCTCGTAGGACATCGACAGCAGCCCATCGAGGAAGCCGGCCGAATGCAGGATGAAGTTGGCGCCGCAATGAACCGCAGCGAGCATCGACATGGTGCCTTCGTTCATCGCCTGCGCGTCCGGCAGTTTCGAGGTGGTGAAATTGCCGGAACATCTGAGCGGCAGGTTCAGCCGCCGCGCCAGCTGGCCGATCACCATCGAACCAATCGCCGGTTCAGGCGTGCCGAAGGTCGGTGAGCCAGAGCGCAGTGACATGGACGACAGGAAATTGCCGAAAATGACCGGCGCACCCGGCCGCTCAAGCTGGGTCAGCGCGCAGCCGGCCATGGTTTCGGCCAGCGATTGCGCAATCGCGCCGGCATTGGTCACCGGCCCCATGGCGCCGCCGAGGATGAAGGGCACGATGACCGCCGCCTGGTTGGCGCGGGCATAGGCGCGCAGCGCCGTCGTCATGGTCGCGTCCCAGACCAGCGGCGAGTTGACGTTGACATTGCCGAGGATGACGCAGTTCTGATCGACGAAGCTTTCGCCGAAGACAATGCGCGCCATGTCGATCGAGTCTTCGGCGCGGCTTTCCGCGGTCACCGAGCCCATGAAGCCGCGATCGGAATATTTGATGTGGCTGTAGACCATGTCGAGATGGCGCTTGTTGACCGGCACGTCGACCGGCTCGCAGATCGTGCCGCCGGAATGGTGCAGCCAGGGCGAGGACTGCGCCAGCTTCACGAAATTCTGAAAGTCTTCGATCGTGCCGTAGCGGCGGCCCTTGTCGATATCCATGACGAAAGGCGAGCCGTAAGCCGGTGAAAACACCACGCTTTTGCCGCCGATCAGCACCGAGTTTTCCGGGTTGCGCGCGTGCTGGGTGAATTGGGCGGGCGCAGTCTTCAGGATTTCGCGCAGCATGCCCGGCTCGAATTTCACCAGGTCGCCCTCGATCTTCGCGCCGGCCCGCTTCCAGTGGTCGAGAGCTGCGGGATCGTCGCGGAACTCGATGCCGATCTCGGCGAGTATGCGATCGGCCGTCGCCTCTATGCGAAGAAGATTTTCTTCCGACATGATGTCGTAGGTCGGGATGCCACGCAGGATATAGGGCCGGCCGTGCCCCTGCTGGCCATGCGAGCGCAGTTCGCGCCGGGCGACGCGTCCGCCACGTTTGCGCGCAGCGTCGGGCGCTTGCTCGATAACGGTGGGTTCCATGCGGGCCTCCCGATTACGCTACGAGACTACCCCCGGAACAACACCAAAGAAAAGCCAACCTTGCGCCTTTGCATGACGCAAACTGACGGCTTGCCGCTATCGCCGCCGCCTTCGAATCCGCTATATGGATGCCATGCCCATTCGCCAGCTTTCAGAAACGATGATCAACCAGATCGCAGCCGGCGAGGTCATCGAGCGCCCAGCCAGCGTGGTCAAGGAACTGGTCGAGAATGCTCTCGACGCGGGCGCTTCCCGCGTGGAGGTCGTGACCGCCGGCGGCGGGCTGAACCTCATTCGCGTCGGCGACGACGGCTCGGGCATATCGGAGAGCGAGCTGGAGCTTGCCGTCTCGCGGCACTGCACCTCCAAGCTTTCGACCGACATCCATGACATTCGCTCGCTCGGCTTTCGCGGCGAGGCCCTGCCTTCGATCGGCTCGGTGTCGCGGCTGACGATCCGCTCGCGCACGGCTGCCTCCGGCTCGGCTGCCGAGATCGGCATCGAGGGCGGCGACGTTTCCGCCGTGCGACCTGCCGCCGCCAACAAGGGCACTTCGGTCGAGGTCCGCGACCTGTTCTTCGCCACCCCTGCCCGGCTGAAATTCATGAAGGGCGAGCGCGCCGAGACGACCGCGATCAGCGACATCGTCAAGCGCATCGCGATTGCTTTTCCAGCGGTGCGCTTCACGGTCTCCGGGCCGGATCGCACGACGCTGGAGCTGCCGGCCAGCGATGACAGCCCGGACGGGCAGCTCACTCGCATCGCGCAGGTCATGGGCGGGGAGTTTCCCGAGAATTCGATCGCCATCGATGCCGTGCGCGAAAACGTGCGGCTCACCGGCCACGTCTCGATCCCGTCCTATTCGCGCGCCAACGCGCTGCAGCAATATGCCTATGTCAACGGCCGCCCGGTGCGCGACAAGCTGATCGCCTCGGCCATTCGCGGTGCCTATGCCGATGTCCTGCCGCGCGATCGCAACGCGGTGACAGTGCTGTTCCTGACGCTCGACCCGGCAACCGTCGACGTTAATGTCCATCCCGCCAAGGCCGATGTGCGCTTCCGCGACCCCGGGCTGGTGCGCGGGCTGATCGTCGGCTCGATCCGCCAGGCGCTTGCCGATGCCGGCGTGCGCTCCGCAACATCCGGTGCGGCGGCAATGATGGGAGCCTTCCGGCCGGGTGCGTCCGCCTATGCCCATCCTGGTCCGGCAAACGGCCACCGCAGTTTCAATCCGGGCTTCCGCGCAGCAGCCACCACAGGATTCGACGCGGCGCGTTCGCCCTATCGTCCGCTCGACGGCGGTTTTGGCGAAAGTCCGCAATCCGCCTTCGACACCGGCCCGATCGCCAGTGCGGATGCTCGTGCGGGACAGTCGGAGCTGCCGGAGGAGCTGCTTCAGGCGCAGCTGGGTGCCGCGCGCGCGCAGGTGCATGAAAACTACATCGTCGCGCAGACGCAGGATTCGCTGATCATCGTCGACCAGCATGCCGCCCACGAGCGGCTGGTCTATGAGGCGCTGAAGAACGCGCTCCATGCCCGTCCGGTGCCGGCGCAGATGCTGCTTCTGCCCGAAATCGTCGACCTGCCGGAAGACGATGTTTCGCGCCTTGCCGCGCATTCCGATATGCTGCGCCGCTTCGGCCTCGGCGTCGAGCGTTTCGGGCGGGGTGCCATCGCCGTGCGTGAAACGCCGTCGATGCTCGGTGAAACGAATGTCGCCCAGTTGGTGCGCGATCTTGCCGATGAGATCGCCGACAACGACACCACCGAAACCCTGAAAGAGCGCCTCGACAAGATCGCGGCGACCATGGCCTGCCACGGTTCGGTCCGCTCAGGCCGGCGCCTGCGGCCCGAGGAAATGAACGCGCTGCTGCGCCAGATGGAAGCGACGCCGGGCTCCGGCACCTGCAACCACGGCCGCCCGACCTATATCGAGCTGAAGCTTGCCGATATCGAGCGGCTGTTCGGCCGGAAGTAGCGCGTCACGCACCTGTCATCGAAACATGATGAAAACCCGCCATGCAAAGCGGCGGCATATTTGATTCGACCAAATTGTTTTCCGACGGGATTTCGGCGTCCTTCGCGCTGAAAATGGCTTTGTTTGCCCAAGTGAATTGCCCCTCACCCTTACCCATTCCCGGGCGAGCCACGGGTCTCGTCCGTCCTTCGGACCCCCGTGAAAAACGGGGAGAGGGAGATCGCCAACGTTGCGGCAAGCCACCTTCTCCCCGTCACTATACGGGGAGAAGGTGCCGGCAGGCGGATGAGGGGCAGCTCGGCCGGAAACAACTTCGCATCGAGTCTCGACCATGCGCATCCTGATCGTCTCCGACGCCTGGCATCCGCAGATCAACGGCGTCGTGCGCACGCTGGAACGGGTTTGCGAAGGGCTGCGCGCACGGGGCTGCACCGTCGAGATGCTGACGCCCCAGGGTTTTTCGACCATTCCCCTGCCCTCCTATGCCGATATCCGCCTGGCACTTGCCACACCCGGCCAGATCGCCCGGCGCATCCAAGAAGCTGCGCCTGACCATATCCACATCGCCACCGAAGGCCCGCTCGGCATTCTCGCCCGCCGTTTCTGCGTGAAGCGCGACCTGTCCTTCACCACCAGCTATCACACCCGCTTTCCTGAATATCTCAGCGCCCGCGCACCGATCCCGGAAAGCTGGAGCTATGCCTGGCTGCGCCGTTTCCACAATGCCGGTTGCGGCACGCTGGTCGCCACGCCGTCGCTTGCCGGGGAGCTGACCGGGCGCGGCTTCACCAATGTGCGGCCATGGACGCGCGGTGTCGACACGGCCATGTTCCGCCCCGATCGCCGGCGCAAGACTGCGCGCTCCGGTCCGGTGTTCCTGTCGGTCGGGCGCGTGGCGGTGGAAAAGAACCTTCCCGCCTTCCTCGATCTCGACCTGCCCGGCAGCAAGGTCGTTGTCGGCGATGGGCCGGCGCTGGACCGGTTTCGCGAGGTCTATCCCGATGTCACCTTCCTCGGCGTGAAGACGGGCGACGAACTCGCCGATATCTACGCCAGCGCCGATGTCTTCGTGTTCCCGAGCCGCACCGACACATTCGGCATCGTGCTTCTCGAAGCGCTGGCCAGCGGCGTGCCGGTCGCGGCCTTTCCGGTCACCGGCCCGCGCGATGTGCTGGCCGACGGCGTCGGCGGCGTGCTTTCGGAAGATCTGCGCCAGGCCTCGCTCGCAGCCCTCGGCGTCAGCCGCACCGATGCGCGCGCCAAGGCGATGCAATATAGCTGGTCGGCCTGTGCCGATCTGTTCCTCCAGCACGCGCGCGCGGCCCATCGCGAAGAGCCTCGTCTCGCCCTGCCGCAGCCTGCCGCTTGACCTCGCCCGCATTTTGTGGCGGAACAATCTCAAACAAGCTTTGAGCACGCACGCATGATGAACCGTTTCGAGGGCCCCGGCGCAAGGGAAGCCCGCATCCGCTATCTCGATGGTGATTTCCAGGTCACCAGCCCCGGCGCGTTCGTGCGCTGCGCGGTCACCAGTGAATCGATCCCGCTGGACGAGCTGAAATACTGGAGCGTCGCGCGCCAGGAGCCCTATGTGAACGCCTCGGTGTCGCTCGCGCGCGAGATCGAATCCAATCCGGAATTGCGCGTCAGGCGCTAATTACCAGATCGCCGCCGGCGCCAGGCTTCCAGCGTTTCCTCGATGATCCGCGCCGGAACCTGCTCCAGTTCGAACACGGCATCTATTTCCAGCACATTGAGCTGATCGACAAAATCCTGGGGCGCAGCACCATGGCGCAGCCTTGCTGCGTCCTTGGCTGTCGTCATCATCTCCAGCTGCCCGGCGCGCGCGGTGGCGTGCAGTTCGGCCAGTTCGTCGTCGGCAAAGACGTGATGATCCGGGAAGGACCGCGACAACGCCACGGTGCCCCCGGCCTTCACGATCGTATCGAAGAACTTGTCGGGGTGGCCGATGCCGGCAAAAGCGAGAAACCGGCGGCCGGCCAAAGCTTCAGCATTGCGCGGGCGCACGGTCGCCTCGAACACCGGCTTGCCGGCGCGTGAGGCCTTGCGCACGATGCCATCGCCGGCACTTCCCTCGCCCATCTTCAGCACCGCATCGGCGAAGCGAAGCTGCTCCAGCAGAGGCGCGCGCAGCGGTCCGCCGGGGATGACATGGCCATTGCCGATGCCATAGCGCGCATCGACGACCACCAGTGCGTAGTCGATATGGATGCGCGCACTCTGGAAGCCGTCATCCATGATGAGGAAATCGCAGCCCTGTTCCAGCAGCAGCTTGGCGCCGGCGGGCCGGTTGGGGGTTACGGCCACGGATGCATGCTCGGCCAGAAGCAGCGGCTCGTCGCCGACATGCTTTGCGCTGTCGTGATGCACATCCACGATATGTGGCTGCGAAAAGCCGCCGCCATGCCCGCGCGACAGGATGCCGGGCGTCAGGTTCATCGCCCGCGCCTGCCGGGCGAGCGCGATTGCCACCGGCGTCTTGCCGGTTCCGCCGACGGTGAAGTTGCCGATGCAAAGCACGGGCAGGTCGACCGTCTCGCGCTTCGCACTCGCCATGCGGCGCGCGGCCACCATTCCGTAGAGCGTGGAAAGCGGCGACAGTGCATAAGCCCGCCAGTCGGGCCGCTCCCACCAGAAAGGAGGCGCCTCGCTCGCCACCGCTACCGTCCGCCCGGTCCCTTGAGCCGCGATTTGACGACAAGCGGCTGGATGTAAGGCTCTAGCGCCCTCAAGGTCTTGGCCAATGCGCCGCGCATCTCGTCCACCGTCACTACGCCGGCCGCCATCATGTCGTGGCGCGCAACCTCGTTCACCAGCAGGAAGTTGACGGCGCCGGCGAGCATATCGCGGTCGCGCACCAGCTTGGCCCCACCGCGATCGATGAGACGTTGATAGGTTTCGCGGAAATTCTGGACGTTGCGACCGGCAAGCACGGCGGTTTCAAGCATCGCCGGCTCCAGCGGGTTCTGCCCTCCCTCGGAGGTCAGGGAACGGCCGACGAATGCAATCTCTGTCAGGCGCAGGTAAAGCCCCATTTCGCCGATGGTGTCGCCAAGCAGGATGTCGGTATCTGCGGTAACCTTGTCGCCGTTGCTGCGCCGCGCAACCGAAAGCCCGAGTGCGGTAAACTCCTCGGCAAGTGCGGCCGCCCGGTCAGGGTGACGCGGTACGATGATGGTGAGCAGGCCGGGATGGCGCTTGTGCAGCATGGTATGGACTTCGGCTGCGACAGCCTCTTCGCCGTCATGCGTCGAAATCGCCGCCCAGGTCTTGCGCTTCCCGATCTGGCGCTGAAGCGCATTGAGCACCTTCTCATCGACCGGTGGCGGCGCGGTGTCGACCTTCAGGTTGCCGGAAACGCTGACCGGTCGCGCGCCGAGTGCCGCGAAGCGCTGGCCGTCGACATCGGATTGCGCAACCACATGGGCGAGGTTCTCGAACAGCGCTTCAGCGATGAAGGGCCGCTTCTTCCAGTTCTTGAACGAGCGGTCGGACAGGCGGCCGTTGACCAGGACCTGAGGCACGCGACGGCGGCCCAGTTCCAGAATCGTCATCGGCCATATCTCCGATTCGGCGATGATGGCGAGGTCAGGTTGCCAATGATCGAGAAAACGGCTTACCGCCGGCTTCATATCAAGCGGCACATATTGATGAATGACGCGCCCGCCAAGCCGCTCGTCGGCGACCTGCGCGGAAGTCACGGTGCCTGTCGTCAGCACGATGTTGATGCCGTAGCCGAGTATGCTTTCCACCAGCGGCACAACCGCGATCGTCTCGCCCACGCTCGCGGCATGAACCCAGATCAGCGGGCCCTCCGGCCGGGGCTGGCTTGCCCGGCCGTAACGCTCGCGGCGCCTTGCGTGATCTTCCTTGCCGCGGCTTGAACGCCAAGCGACATAGGCGCCCATGACGGGAAACGCGACCGAGCCGGCAAGGCGGTAACCCGAAAGCAACCTGCGCGCCCAGCGTTCGCTCATAAGCGGCCACCGTCGGCGATAAGATAGGCCTGTGCCGTCGCGCGGTTGAGCGAAGCGGTCAATTCCTGGCGCTTGAACTCCATCATCGCCTCGCTGGCGCCTGCCGGCACATGGACCGGCTCGCCGACGATGACGCCGCAGCGGCCGAAAGGCAGGTTGATGGTGGTCTTGTCCCAGCTTCGTTCCAGCACCTTGCGGCGGCTGGTGGCGACGGCCAGCGGAATCACCGGCTTGCCCGAAAGGCGCGCCAGCGTGATGATGCCGAGACCGGCTTCACGCGGCGTTCCGTGGGGAATGTCTGCAATCATGGCGACGTTCTTGCCGGCATCGAGCGCCTTTTTCAGGACGATCAACGCCCGCGCGCCGCCTTTTTCCGCATGGCGCTTGTCTTCACGGCCACCGGACCCCCGCACGGCTTCGAAGCCGAATTTTTCCAGCACAAGCGCGTTGAGTTCGGCATCAGCGCTGCGCGAGACCATGGCGAGCATCTTCTGCCGCCTCGGCAACATGACCGGCGCAAGAAGATGCTGGCCGTGCCAGAGCGCGATGATGGCCGGGGTCATTTCGGCCTGAGCCTGCTTGACGTCGGTCGAACCCTTGGCGAGCGGGTTGGTAAGGCGCACGAAGCGCAGGCCGTAGGCAAGAAGGCTCGCAATCAGGCCCTTGGCAAAACTCGACTGCGCCAGCGGCTTGCGGATCTTGCGCCAGAAACCCTTCGCGCCGCCCGGTTTGCGTTTCTTCGGGGCCGCGGCCTGAACGACCGGCGACGCCACTCGTCTTTCGTCCATCAGCTCTGACCGGTCGCCTTGGCTTCCGGATCAAGCAGCCGGTGCAGGTGAACCACGAAATAGCGCATATGCGCGTTGTCGACGCTCGCCTGGGCTTTCGCTTTCCAGGCCGTATGTGCGGACTGGTAGTCGGGGAATACGCCGACAATGTCGAGCGCGTCCAGATCGCGAAATTCGGTGGAGCCGAGCTTCTTCAGCTCGCCACCGAAAACCAGATGCAAAAGCTGCTTTTTTCCGTCTTCCTCGGACATGGGAATTCCTGAATCGTGATTGGCAAAGCTGCCATTGTCTAGATGAAAACGGATTGTTTTGAAACCGCCTCGACGCGCTTTCAGCGCCCGGCACCCGCTATTACCCCGGCAATGGCGGCGAGAAGATGGCCACTGCCCGCAACCAGCGCGCCGTGCGCGGTGACGGCACCGGCATAAGACGGCAGGTTGCCTGCCGCATCCACAAGCTTTCCACCTGCTTCGCGCAGGATCAGGTCGGCAGCGGCGATGTCCCAATCATGCGAGTTGGGCTTGACGAAGGTGGCGTCGAGCGAGCCTTCGGCAATCAGCGCCAGGCGATAGGCAAGCGAGGGAACATGCGCGACGCGATGCGCCCGCTGGAGCCATTCCTCGGGCATGAGGTCGAAAAACGGCTTCGGGCCGCCGATCTCGATTTCCTCGCCGACTTCACGAACGCTGATGATCGAGCCGTTCTTGCGCGCGCCCTCTCCCGGTATTGCCGAAAAGATTTCGTGCCGCGCCGGGCAATCGAGAACGCCGGCTATCGGCTGTCCCGCTTCGACAACCGCGACGCTGACGCACCATGCATCCTGCCCGTCGATGAAGCCGCGCGTGCCGTCGATGGGGTCGACGACGAAGGTGCGGCGGGCAGACAGCCGCGCATCGGTGTCGGCTGTCTCTTCCGACAGCCAGCCATAATCTGGCCGTGCCGCCGTCAGCGTCTCGCGCAGGAATTTATCGACGGCATAATCTGCCTCGCTGACGGGCGATTGCCCGGTCTTCATCCAGACTTCCGGGCTTTTCCTGAAGTAGCGCATCGCGATGTCGCCGGCCTCGCGCGCAGCATCCAGCAGCAGCGACAGATCTTCGGCGGCGGTCGATATGCTGGCTGTCTCAGCTTCCGGCAAGCGTCATTCCTTCGATGAGTAGCGTTGGTGCGGCCGTGCCGAAATTGCGGTCGATATCGCTCGCGGGGACCATGTTGAGGAACATGTCCCTGAGGTTCGAGGCGATGGTGACTTCCGAAACGGGATAGGCAAGCTCGCCGTTCTCGATCCAGAAGCCGGAGGCGCCGCGGCTGTATTCGCCGGTGATCATGTTGACGCCCTGGCCGAACACTTCCGTGACATAGAAGCCGCTCTTCAGCGACTTGATGAGGTCTTCGGGCGAGCGGTCGCCCGGCTCGATGGACAGGTTGGTCGAGGTCGGCGAGACGGAAGAGCCGCTGCGCGCGCCGCGACCGTTGGTCTGGAGGCCGAGTTCCTTGGCGGCAGAGGTCGAGAGGAACCAGTGGTTCAGGATGCCCTTGTCGACCATCACCAGCTTCTCGCCTTCGATACCTTCGCCGTCGAAGGGCCGCGAGGCCGGGCCGCGCCGGCGCAGCGGTTCGTCGATGACGGTGATGATCCCGTTTGCCACCTGCTTGCCCATCATGTCGCGCAGGAAGCTCGTCTTGCGCGCCACCGAGGCGCCGTTGATGGCTCCGGCAAGATGGCTGGCAATGCCGCGCGAGACGCGCGGGTCGAACACCACGTCGACCGGGCCGGTCTTGGCCTTGCGGGCATTGAGCCGACGCACCGCCCTTTCACCAGCTGAGCGTCCGATCGCGTCGGGCGCATCCAGATCGGCAAAATGCTGGCGCGAGGAGAAATCATAGTCGCGCTCCATGCCGGTGCCCTCGCCGGCAATGACGCTGGCCGAGCGCGAAAAGCGCGTGCCGACATAGTGGCCGAGAAAGCCGTGCGAGGTGGCAAGCACCATGCCGCCGAGACCAGCACTCGCGCCGCTGCCGCCGGAATTGGTGACACCGGGAACCGCGAGAGCCGCTTCCTCGGCTGCCAGAGCATCAGCCTTCAGCCGCTCGGCTGAAACGACCGTGTCGTCGTAGAGATCGAGGTCGCTAACAGTCTTGGCGAGCAGCGCAGGATCGGCCAGCCCCTGATAAGGATCCTCCGGCGAAACCTTCGCCATGGCAACGGCACGCTCGGCCAGTTGATTCGGGTCGGATGCCGCCGTCGCAGATACGCTGGCGACGCGCTGGCCAACGAAGACGCGTAGCGACACATCCTCGCTTTCCGACGCCTCCGTGGCTTCAACCTTGCCGAGCCGCACGGAAACGCCGGCCGAGCGGCCACGGACGGCGACGGCATCGGCCGCATCCGCACCGGCTCGCTTTGCCGCTTCGACGAGAGCCGCGACGCGATCGGTCAGCTTTCCGGCGTCCTTGACGGCATCGAGGGTGTCATTCATGCGGATTTTCCCAAATCAGTTGGCTCGCAGGCTTGCTGCACCATCTATTGTTCCCATCCCGCTTGTGCAATGGGCGTGGTCCAGCAGAAAGACCCGTGCCGAACCAATTCCTTTGGAAACGATCCGACTCTAGTCTAGGAGTCGACCACCATAGCGCCAATAGCAACCGGGCATATCGCCTCACGCAGAATAACCGGACCCCGAACATGACCCCTTTTCACCTCGCATTCCCCGTCCGCGACCTCGAGGAAACCCGTGCTTTCTACCGTGACGTCCTCGGCTGCGCGATCGGGCGCTCGTCCGATACCTGGGTCGATTTCGATCTTTTCGGCCACCAGATGTCGGCACATCTGCGCCCGGAGACGGCCTCGGCGGCCAATGACGGACAGGTCGGCGGCAAGCTGGTGCCGATCCCGCATTTCGGCGCGGTCCTGCTGATGAACGACTGGCAGGCGCTGGCCGACCGTCTTGAAGCCCAGGACGGCATCGACTGGCTGGAGCGGCCGATGATCCGCTTTGCCGGCGAGCCCGGCGAACAGGCGACGCTGTTCATCCGCGACCCTTCCGGCAACGCGCTTGAGTTCAAGGGCTTCCGGTCGCTCGAGCAAGTCTTCGCGCACTGATCGCCGATCCGAGGCCGAAAGCAGACCGCATGAACGAAAAGTCGCAACCTGCCCAGACGGCCAAATTCACCACCGGCTCGACCATGCGCCATGTCATCACGATGACGGCGACGGGATCGGTGGGCCTGATTGCGGTCTTTATCGTTGATGCGCTGAACCTCTTCTACATTTCGCTGCTCGGCGTTCAGGAACTGGCGGCAGCGATTGGCTTTGCCTCGACGCTGCTGTTCTTCACGGTTTCGATCGCCATCGGCCTGACGATCGCCTGCGGCGCGCTGGTTTCCCGTGCGCTGGGGCGCGGCAGCCGCGAGGATGCGGCCCGCATGGGCGGGGCCTCGATGGTGTTCATGGGGATTACGACGGTGCTGCTCAGCATTGCCGTCTTTCCCTTCCTGCGCGAACTCACCGCGATGCTCGGCGCGACCGGCAATACATTGGATCTTTCCACGCGCTTTTTGCAGATGGTGCTGTTTTCGACGCCGCTGCTGGCGCTCGGCATGTGCACCACTGGCATCTTGCGCGGTGTCGGAGACGCCAAGCGTGCAATGTATGTGACGCTCGCCGCCGCCATTGCTGCCGCGATCTTCGACCCGATCCTCATTTTCGGCCTTGGCCTCGGCATCGATGGTGCTGCGATCTCCACCGTGCTTTCGCGCATCGTCATGCTCGCCGTCGGCATCCATGGCGCGCACCGCGTCCATCACCTTATCAGGCTGCCCGACCGCGAAAGGCTTGCCGCCGCGTTCCGGCCCTTCTTCGCCATCGGCCTGCCTGCCGTGCTGACGCAGATCGCGACCCCGGTCGGCAACGCCTTCGTCACCACCGAGATTGCGGCCTTCGGTGATCAGGCCGTGGCCGGATGGGCGATCATCGGGCGTATCGTGCCGGTCGCATTCGGCGTCATCTTTGCGCTTTCAGGCGCCGTCGGGCCGATCCTCGGGCAGAACTACGGCGCGCGCAGATACGACCGCCTCATGAGCACGATGCGCAACGCACTCTTCTTCACCGTCGGCTATGTCCTGGTGATGTGGGCGCTGCTGGCGATATTCGCCCACCCGATCGCCTCGATCTTCGGTGCGAGTGGGCTGTCGCGTGAACTGATCGAGTTCTTCTGCCTGTTCGCCGCCGGCAGCTTCCTGTTCAACGGCGCGATCTTCGTTTCGAGCGCGGCCTTCAACAATCTCGGCTACCCGACCTATTCGACAGTGTTCAACTGGGGCCGCTCGACGCTGGGCGTTATCCCCTTCGTCTGGGCCGGCGCGCATTTCTACGGCGCCCAGGGTGTCATCGCCGGCTGGGGCCTGGGCGCAGTGGTCTTCGGCGTGGTCTCGATGCTTGTCTGCTTCCGCGTCGTGCGCGGCATCGCCGGCCAGCCCGTGCCCGACGAGACCATGCCATCGCCGCCGCCTTCGGCGCAGTCGCCGTTTTCAACCGGCAAGGCAGCAACGCTGCAGTGAGGTTAAGCCGAGCGGCGGCGCTCGGCGCTGCGCAGAGCCACTTCGACCGCGCGCTTCAGCTCGTCCTTGATGGCAGCTGTTTCGCTCATCACCGCGTCGATCTTCAGGAAATCCAGAGCACGAAACTGGGACACCGGCGGACGCAGGAAAATCTCCGGCCTGCCCTGCTTGACCTTGCTGGCGATGATCGACTGCATCATCAGCTGGGTTGCGCCGAACATCAGGTCGATGGAGTTCGGCCTCTTGCGCCCACCATCCGTCGGGGTGCCGACGACATCGATGGCAATCACGATGTCAGCATCCTTCTCGACCAGATCGAACGGCACCGGATTGTAGATGCCGCCGTCGATCAGAATCTTGCCGTCACGCCGCACCGGGCGGAACACGGCCGGAATGGCGGCGGAGGCTGCGAGCGCCGAATTCAGTTCACCCTCGTCGAACACCGTCATCTGGTGACCGAAAAAATCGGTCGCCGTCACCCGCAACGGGATTTTCAGCTCGGCAAATGTCTCGGGAATTTGGGGCGGCAGGAACACCTGCAAAATACGCTCGATGTTGAACTGGCTGACGCGCAGGCCGCCTTCCATCATCTCCGCGAAGGTGCCCGGCCTCGCCCGCCACATGCGTGACGCCACTTCGGAGCGCTTGCCGAGCACCGAACGCGCATATTCGTGAATGTCGCGGCCGCTCATGCCGGCCGCCATGCCTGCGCCCATGATGGCGCCGATCGAGGAGCCGGCTATCGCCACCGGGCTGATGCCGAGTTCGTCCAGCGCCTCGATGACATGGATATGCGCGAGCCCGCGCGCACCGCCGCCACCAAATGCGATGGCGAAGGTCGGGCTCATCACTTGCTCCCCGCCACCAGCGAAGGCCCGACGATCAGTATCGCCGGATCGACGGTCAGCAGTTTCTTCGCAGCCGCCTTGGTGTCTTCCAGCGTTACCGCATTGATCAATCCGGCGCGTCGATTCATGTAGTCGATGCCGAGATCCTGCAGTTGCAGCTCCACCAGCGTGCTGGCTATGGCGCTCGAGGAGTCGAGATTGTTGATGGCGTAGGCGCCGATCAGGTATTTCTTCGCTGCGTCCAGTTCTGCCTGCGTCGGCCCTTCATCGGCCATCTTGCGTATCACGTCGCGGATCAGCGCCAGCGCCTCGGCCGCCTTGTCGGCGCGGGTGGAGGTGCCGATCGTCAAGGCATTGGCATGCTCGTAATTCACCAGCGACGAGGAAATGCCATAGGTCAGGCCGCGCTTCTCACGCACCTCGTCGAACAGCCGCGAGGTGAACGTGCCGCCGCCGAGAATGTGGTTCATCAGCACCGCGCCGAAGAAGTCCGGCGCCGTGCGCTCGACACCCGGATAAGCGAGCTGGATCATCGTCTGCGGCAGGTCGTATTCGACGCGGACTTCCTGGCCAAGTTTCGGCTGCACATCGGCGATGGGCGTAAGCGTCGGCTTTTCCGGCAGGCTGCCGAAGAGCTTGTCGAGATCGGCCTTCAGCGTTTCGGCATCGATCGCACCGACAACGGAGACCTTGAGCTTCTCCCGGGCGAATATCGCCTTGTGAAAAGCGCGCAGATCGTCTGCGGTTATGGTTGCGAGCGACTGCTCGTTGCCTTCGTCGCGACGCGCATATGGGTGGTCGCCGTAGAGCGCCGAAGCCCATTTCAGCCGTGCGGCGACTTCCGGGTCGCGCGCGCCGGACACGATG
Organism: Mesorhizobium sp. DCY119; assembly: GCF_003590645.1. Lineage (NCBI taxonomy): Bacteria > Pseudomonadati > Pseudomonadota > Alphaproteobacteria > Hyphomicrobiales > Phyllobacteriaceae > Mesorhizobium > Mesorhizobium sp. DCY119. The sequence continues at coordinate 3,390,577 of NZ_CP031834.1, forward strand.
CCGGACACGATTTGCGCGCGGATGCGGTCGATCGGCGCCTGGTCGAACCGCGGCGCGGTGATCGCCATGCGCAAGAGGTCGAAAGCCTCTTCGCGCTGGTCGGCAAGCAGCCGCATCGAACCGTAGATGCTATCGCGCCGTGCGGTGAAACTCATCTCGGCGCCAGCATCGTCAAGCCGCGACTGGTACGTCTCGCTATCGAGATCACCGGCACCTTCGTCGAACAGGCCGGTCATGAGGTTGGCGAGACCCTCCTTGCCTTTCGGGTCCTGTGTACCGCCGCCCTCGAAGGCGAAGCGGATTGCGATGATCGGAACCGAATAATCCTCGACAAGCCAGGCCGTGACGCCACTGGAGGATTTCACTTCCTGGATGTTCATCGCCGCTCGCGCCGAGACCACGCAGGGCAGGACAAGGAAGAAAAGCGCCATCGCCAGCGTGACGATCGAGGAGATCGCCCGGGCGCGTATGTCGAATGTCGTTCTCATGGTAACCATCCGGATCAATTCGCAGGCGGTGTCTTGGCGGGGGCGGCCTCGGCAGGACCGGGCTTGCCCGTCTCGCCGTCGGTTGCGCCCACATCGGCCGGCGGAACCTGCGTTTCGTCCGGCTTGGCCGCGGCTGAAACCGGCAGCAGGTAGCCCGTCACCGAAATCTCAGGCTTGAGATATTTGGCGGCCACCGCGCGCACCTGGTCAGCTGTAACGGCCCGGATCTTGTCCGGCCACTGCTGTATTTCCTGGACTGTCCCGCCGGTGGTCAGCGTGCTGCCATACATATTGGCCATGCTGGACTGGTTGTCGCGCGCAAAGATCATGCTGCGGACATAGCGGTTCTTGGCCTTCTCCAGCTCTGCGTCTGTGACGCCCTTGGTAGCGACGCTGACGATCTCGGCATCGACCGCTGCCTCCAGCTTCTCCAGCCCGGTCTCGCCGAGCGGCGAGCCGTAGACGGTGAAACTGGTGTCATCCAATGCCGTGCCGTCGAAATAGGCGCCGGCGCCCGAGGCAATGCGAGCCTTGACGACAAGCGCCTGATAAAGCCGGCTCTGGGTGCCGCCACCGAGAATTTCCGACAGCAGGTCGAGTGCTTCGGCCTCACCCGGCTGGGCGCGATTATAGGACGGCACGACCCATCCCTTGGAGAAGCTCGGCACGCTGACGCGCGCGTCCGTCAGTGTCACGGTGCGCTTGGTGTTCTGCTCCGGCTCGGTCGGGCGGATGCGCGGCGGCAGGTCCGGGCCGCGCGCCACTCGGCCATAGGTCTTTTCGGCCATCGCCCGCACGGTTGCGGCATCGACGTCGCCGGCCACGACCAGCACGGCATTGTTCGGCGCATAGTAGCGGTTGTAGAAATCGACAGCGTCGGGGCGGTTCAGCTTTTCCATCTCATGCATCCAGCCGATTACCGGAATGCGATAGGGATGGTTCTGGAACAGCGTTGCCTGAACCTCTTCGCTCAGCAGCGCGTCCGGGCTGCCCTCGATCCGCGAACGACGCTCCTCGAGGATGACGTCGCGCTCAGGCCCGATCACGGCATCGGTGAGAATCAGGTTGCGCATGCGGTCTGACTCGAAACTCATCATGGTTTCGAGCGCGTCGGGCGTCACGGTCTGGAAGAAAGCCGTGTAATCATATGATGTGAAAGCGTTTTCGCTGCCACCGATCTCGGCGATCCTGGTACCGAACTCGCCAGCCCGGTGGTTCGTCGTGCCCTTGAACATCAGATGCTCGAAGAAGTGGGCAATGCCGGATTTGCCTGGCGGTTCGTCGGCGCTGCCGATCTTGTACCAGACCATATGCGTAACGATCGGTGCACGATGGTCGGGTATGACCACCACTTCCATGCCGTTGCCGAGGAAGAAATCGGAAACCTCCTGGTCGCCCTGGGCGGCTTGCGCTGGGGCCATCAAGGCAGGCGCGGCGGTTACCGTCAGCAACATCAGGGACGCCGCAACGAAGCGTCCTCCCCGCCGTATTGCCCACCCGGCTTCAAAAATCATCAACGGCTCCTCGGCATCACTGCAATTGTCATGAGCGGTATGGCAGCCACATGACGGCTGGAAAAATGAATTCTCCGTCATGTGTCCCCGAAAAAGAGGCCGAAGCTAGACGAAGTGCCTGAAAAGATCAGGAAAGTTCGATCAGGCGTATGATGGTTTCGCCATAACTGCGCTCGTCAATGACCGAAAAGCCTGTTCCCGGATCGAAAGCGGCGGCGGCCGATTCCTCGACCACGCACAGCGCATCGGGCGTGAGCCAGCCCCCGTCGCGGGCGGATTTAAGTGCTGCCTCGCCCAGACCCTTGCCATAGGGCGGGTCGGCGAAAACGAGACCGAAAGGCTGCACGGTGCCGGCCGGGCCAAGGCCGGTCGCATCGCGCCGGAAAATCTTGGTGCGGCCATTCAAACTGAAGGTTTCGACATTGGTGCGGATCAAGCCGCGCCCTTCAGCCGACTCCTCGATGAACATGCAGAACGACGCCCCACGCGACAGCGCTTCAAGCCCAAGCGCGCCGGTGCCGGCGAAGAGGTCGAGCACGCGCGCGCCCTCCAGCCGGTCGGAAAACCGGTGTGCAAGCACATTGAACAGCGCTTCGCGGGTGCGGTCCGTGGTCGGACGTATGGCGTTGGTGCGCGGCGTGGCCAGCGGCCGGCCGCGAAGCTCGCCGCCGACTATGCGCATCAGCCGCGATCCTTGCGCGGGCCGCGCGGCCTATCGCCGCCGCCGCGTGGTCCCTTGCCGCCCTCATCGCCTTCGCGGCGCGGCTTGCCGAAACCGGTCTTGCCACCGCCCGGCTTGTCGAAGAACGGCTTGCCGTGATGCTGCGCCTTGCTGGCCTTGCGGGCGTCCACTTCCGCCTTTTCAGCGGCTGCTCTGCCCTTGCCGATCGGCCGTGCGCCCGGAGCCATCCAGACATTGGCCTTGCGGACACCCGGCGGTTCGATCGGACGCGATTCGCGCTCGGACTTGCCGCCACGTGCCGGCTTGGGTCCGCGCGCGGGCCTGTCACCAAAATCGGGCTTGGGTCCACGAGCCGGCTTGTCGCCGAAATCGGATTTCGGGCCGCGATCACTCTTGAAGCCGCGATCGGGCTTGGTCTGCAAGCGGCCGAGCACGTCCTCGCGATGGCGTTCATTGTCGCGCTTGCGGTTCTTGATCAGCCCGCCTTCGCCGATATGCACCGGGCGTGCCTTACGCGGTGCCCTTTCGGGCTCGGCTGCCGGAACCGGCTTGTCGAAAGTGCGCCGCACCGGCTTGTTGGAGAACGGCTTTACGATATCGGCGTCGAAATTCGCGCCCGATTCCTCGATGAGCCGCTCGCCGAGCTGGTCACGCAGCGTGCGTCCGGCCATTTCCTGGACATGACCCTCGGGCAGTTCGCCAAGCTGGAACGGTCCGTAGGAAATGCGGATCAGCCGCGTCACGTCGAGCCCGAGCGCGCCGAGGATGTTCTTCACCTCGCGGTTCTTGCCTTCGCGCAGGCCGATCGTCAGCCAGGCATTGGTGCCCTGCTCGCGGTCCAGCGAAGCTTCGATCGCGCCGTAGAACACACCGTCGACGGCAATACCGTCCTTGAGCCCGGCAAGCTGCTTTTCGTCCACCTTGCCGTGAACGCGGACGCGGTAGCGGCGCAGCCAGCCGGTTGCCGGCAGTTCCAGCACGCGCGACAGGCCGCCGTCATTGGTGAGCAGCAGCAGGCCTTCGGTGTTGATGTCGAGGCGTCCGATGGTCATCAGGCGCGGCAGTTCTGCCGGCAGGAGATCGAAAACCGTCTTGCGGCCTTCCGGATCGCGATTCGTCGTGACGACACCGGACGGCTTGTGGAACAGGAACATCCGCGTGCGTTCGATCGGCGGGATAGTCTCGCCGTCAAGCTCGATTGTATCGCTCGGCATGACGTTGAAGGCCGGCGAAGCCAGGATCTTGCCGTTGACCTTGACGCGGCCAGCCGCGATCAGTTCCTCGGCGTCGCGGCGCGAAGCAATGCCGACGCGGGCCAGCCGCTTGGCAATGCGCTCGCCCTCCTCCACTTCCTCGGCAACGCGCGGCCGGGCAAACGGCTTACGCTCGCCGTCCGGCTTGAAACCTTCTGGCCGCGGGCGCTTTTCGAAACCGCCTTCACGCGCACCTTGCGGCCGGTCGAAACGCCGTGCCGGGCGCTCGCCGCCGGCATCGCCTTCGCGATCGGGCCGACGAACGAATGGCTTTCCTTCGGGCCGGGGACCAGCGCGGAAAGGCTTGTCGCTACGTTCAGGCCGCGTCGCAGCACCGTCACGCGGACGATCGTCGCGTTTGAAATCGCGCTTGGGACGCTCCGCGCCACCTGCCGCATCGTCGCGGCGCTTGGCATAGGGCTTGGCCGCGCCGTCGCGCTTTTCGAACGGCTTGCCGCCCTCGAAGCGCGGCTTTGCCGCAAAGCCGGACTTGCCCTCGGGCCGTGGCCCCTTGCGGAACGGCGCGCCACTGCGCTCGGCTTTAGCCTCACCGCCTTCGCGCGGGCGATCGTCACGCTTGAAATCGCGCTTGGGGCGCTCTGCGCCTGGCGTCGCATCGTCCCGGCGCTTGGCGTAGGGTGGTTTTGCTGCCCCTTCGCGCTTCACGAACGGTTTGCCGCCCTCGAAGCGCGGCTTTGCCGAGAAATCGGGTTTGCCGCCCTTGCGCGGACCGCCTTTACGCGGGAATTTTTTTCGATCGTCGTCCATGTGGCCTTTGCCTTTCAGGGGCGGTAGATAACAGGAACATCCTGCACTTGCGAGGGGAATAACGGATTGAAACGCCCCGATTTCATGGCGCTGGCGCTTGCAGAGGCCGAAGCAGCGGCAAAGCGTGGCGAAGTGCCGGTCGGCGCGGTGATGGCCAAAGGCGACCAGGTCGTCGCCAGCGCCGGCAATCGCACCCGCGAACTCAACGATCCGACCGCCCATGCCGAAATGCTGGCGATCCGCGAAGCCTCGCAAAAGCTCTCCGCTGAACGCCTGAACGATCTCGATCTTTACGTGACGCTGGAGCCTTGCGCCATGTGCGCAGGTGCCATTTCATTTGCCCGCATTCGCCGCCTTTATTTTGGAGCGGGCGACGAAAAAGGCGGCGCGGTGGTCAACGGTGTGCGTTTCTTCACCTCGCCGACCTGCCATCATGTGCCGGAGGTCTATCCCGGCATAGCCGAGACAAGCGCTTCGACGATTCTCAAGGATTTCTTTCAGGCCCGCCGCGAACCCTGACCATCGGCCAGGGCGCAACACTTACCAGGGCAGAACGTCGCGCCAGCTGTTGCCGGTCTTCTTTGTCGCCTGGGCCTTCAGGCGCCGCTCTTTCTTGACCTCGTCCTCACCGACATCGCCCACAGGCGCGGTTGCGGACGGCTCGCGATAGACCAGCGGCGGTTCGCTCAGGAACTTGCGCGTCGTCGGGCTGCCCTGCTTGGTTTCGGCAAGACGCTGGTTGAACAGCGTGCGCTGTTCCGCCTGCTTGCCAACCTTCTCGACGCCCGAATCCATGGTGCGTTCGGTCACGCCCGGCCGAGAAATCGACGACGACGACGGTGCGCCGAGATCGCCCAGGATCTGCGGACGCCAGCCGGGGGTGTCGCGATTTTCCGTTGCGTCGGCGCGCAGCCGCGCACGCTTCTGCTCCGGCGATTCCGGCCACTGGCTGGCATCGGCGTTGACGATGCTTTCCTGCGGTGCAGGGAGATTCAGCTTTTCGCCCGGCTTGGGCTTAACCAGATCGGGCCGCGGCTTGTATTCGATGTCGCCACGATTTTTCGGCGCCATGGAAAGGATGCCGGTGACGTCGCCGACGAGCTGCTCGGTCGAGGTCTTGTCGGTGCCGTAAGTGGGGCCGCTCATGCAACCCGAAACCGCGAGGCTGGAAGCCACGAGCGGCGCAAACACCATCCAGCGCGCACGCGTCATTTCAGTCAGGCCAGAAAATTTCACTGCAAACCGCCTCTCGCTCTATATCGGACCGCAATCCGGATATTTCCCGCAACCCTCATCCGATGGGAATCCGGCGAGATTTTGTCGCCCGGAGCCCCGCGCTTGTAACCCAAGCGGTCAGGAAGGGCAACGACCGCCGCCGCGCCCTCCCCGACATGTACCCTAAATACGGCCTAAAGCTTTCAATTCATGAAGAGCCTTGGCGTCGCGGGCAGACACTTCCGGGAACTCCGGGTCCGAACCGACGTCGTCGGTATAGCGCCAGGAGCGCGCGCATTTGCGCAGGCCCTTGTCGTCGGCCTTTTCCACCACAACCGCCACACCCGGCACTTCGCGCAGCACAAAGGCGTCTGCGGGTGCGCCCTGATGCGAAACCACCAGATCGCTGGTGATGCTGATTTCGGCCAGGTCGATGCCCGACAATGCCGCCTCGAGCGCAGCATCGTTCATGTGGACGACCGGCACGGCTTCCAGCGACGAACCGATGGTCTTCTTGGCCCGCTCAAGCTCGAGCGCACCGGTAACGACGCTGCGGACCTGACGGATTTTTTTCCACTTTTCCGCCAGCGCGTCGTTTTTCCAGTCCGCGGGCACCGCCGGGAACTGTTCGAGATGCACCGATTCGGATGACGGATAGCGCTCAAGCCACGCCTCTTCGGTGGTGAAGGGCAGCATCGGCGCCAGCCACGTCACCAGATGGTCGAACAGATGGCGCACCACCTGGACTGCCGCCTTGCGCTTGGTGCTGGAAGGCGCCTCACAATAGAGCGCGTCCTTGCGGATGTCGAAATAGAAGGCGGAAAGCTCCACCACCATGAAATCGATCAGCGCGCGCGTGACGCGCTTGAACTCGAAGGCGTCGTAGCCGGCGCGCACCAGTTCATCGAGTTCGGCCAGCCGGTGCAGCATCAGTTGCTCCAGTTCCGGCATCTCTTTCACCGGCACCACGTCGCCCTCGTCATGGGCGAGCGTGCCGAGCATCCAGCGGATGGTGTTGCGCAGCTTGCGATAGGCGTCGATATTGGTCTGCAGCACGTTCTTGCCGAGGCGCTGGTCTTCCCAATAATCGGTCGTCACCACCCACAGGCGCAGGATATCGGCGCCGGACTGCTTGATGACGTCCTGCGGCACCACCGTGTTGCCGAGCGACTTCGACATCTTGCGGCCCTCCTCATCCATGGTGAAGCCATGGGTGACGACGGTGTTGTAAGGCGCACGGCCGCGCGTGCCGCAGCTTTCCAGCAGCGACGAGTGGAACCAGCCGCGATGCTGGTCCGAACCTTCGAGATAGACATCGGCCGGCCATTTCATGTCCGGGCGGTCTTCCAGCGTAAATGTGTGACTGGAGCCCGAATCGAACCAGACATCAAGGATGTCCATGACCTGCACCCATGGCTCGTTGGCACGCGAGCCAAGGAAACGCTCACGCGCGCCTTCCGCAAACCAGGCATCGGCCCCTTCCGCCTCGAAGGCGTCGACAATGCGCTGGTTGACGGCCTCGTCCACGAGCACGGTGCCATCGGCATCGGCAAAGACGGCGATCGGCACGCCCCAGGCGCGCTGGCGCGACAGCACCCAGTCCGGGCGCTCTTCGATCATCGAGCGCAGGCGCGTCTGGCCGGCGCCGGGCACGAAGCGGGTGTCGTCGATGGCCTGCAGCGCGCGCGAGCGCAGTGTCGTGCCGTCGCCCAGTTCCTTGTCCATATAGACGAACCATTGCGGCGTGTTGCGGAAGATGATCGGCTTCTTCGACCGCCACGAATGCGGATAGCTATGCTTCAGGCGACCGCGCGCAAACAGCGCGTTGCGCTTGATCAGTTCCTCGATGACGGCCTTGTTGGCATCGCCCTTCTTGCCGTTGTCGTCGATGACGCGCGCAGGCCCGCCCTCGCGATCCGGGCCAAAGCCGGGCGCGTCCTTGGTGAAATAACCGGCGTCGTCGACGGTAAAGGGGATCGCAGGATCGATGCCGCGCGCCCGCAATTTCTTGCCGGCATCCATCCAGGCGTCAAAGTCCTCGCGGCCATGGCCGGGAGCGGTGTGCACGAAACCGGTGCCGGCATCGTCGGTGACATGGTCGCCGGCGAGCATGGGCACCGCGAATTCATAGCCACCGCCGAGGCCCTTAAAGGGATGGGAAAGCGTAAGGCTTCCAAGCTCTTCTGCCGAAACGCTGCGAAGACGATTCAACTTGACCTTGGCCTTGGCTTCGGAGTCCTCGGCCAGCGCATCCGCAAAGATCAGCTTCTCGCCTGGCTGCGGGCCAAAATCGTTCTCGGCTGCTGCGACTTCATAAAGGCCATAGCTTACGCGCGGCGAGAAATTGACCGCGCGGTTGCCAGGGATGGTCCAGGGCGTGGTCGTCCAGATGACGACGTGAGCGTTCCAAAGATCTTGTGCGGTCCGCTCGGCATGCTCTTCAATCTTTGCACCGTCTCGAACGATGTGCTGTGGAACCACCGGGAACTTCACCCAGATCGTATCACTCTCGTAATCCTGATACTCGACCTCGGCCTCGGCCAGCGCCGTGCGCTCGACCACGCTCCACATCACCGGCTTGGAGCCGCGATAGAGTTGGCCGGACGCCGCGAACTTCAACAGCTCGCCGGCTATCCGCGCCTCGGCGTGATAGCTCATCGTCAAATAGGGATCCTTGAAGTCGCCGATGACGCCGAGCCGCTGGAATTCGTCGCCCTGCACCTTGATCCATTTTTCGGCATAGGCGCGGCATTCCTGGCGGAACTCGATCATCGCCTTGGGTTCGGACAGGTCAGGCTTGGCCTTGCCCTTGGCGCGATAGTTCTCTTCCTCGATCTTCCATTCGATCGGCAGGCCGTGGCAGTCCCAGCCCGGCACGTAGTTCGAGTCGAAACCCCGCATCTGGAACGAGCGGGTGATGACGTCCTTCAGCACCTTGTTCAGCGCATGGCCGATATGGATGTTGCCGTTGGCATAGGGCGGGCCGTCATGCAGCACGAACTTCTCGCGGCCGGCCGCACTTTCGCGCAGGCGCTTGTAGAGATCCATCTTCTGCCAGCGCGCGACCGCTACCGGCTCCTTCTCAGGCAGGCCGGCGCGCATCGGAAATTCCGTCTGCGGCAGATAGAGGGTTTTGGAGTAATCGAGTTTCTCGGACGTATCGGTCATTGTCTTGCCATCGGGTTGCCCGGCGAAATGCGCCTCGGGCGTTCAACTGTCATTTAATGGAAAATGCGCGGGAAAGCGCGCAGGCAAAAAGTCCCGGACTTTCAGGCAGCCTCAAGCCACCCGGAAAGCCGGGCCCGTAATTCGTATAGCAATCGCGAAGACGGGCGCGAGACATCTCATGGCGCGCTTTTAGCGGAGGCAGCCGCGAGAATAAAGCGGATAAATGCGCAAACGCTACATCTGGAAATCGAAGCGATACGTCGCCGAGACACCGAACATCAGCTGGTCGCGCGAGCCACGCTCCTTCACCAGGCTGGAATCCGCCGCCGGGCCCTTGAGCCGCGAATATTCGCTGAACAGGGTGGCGGTGATCTTGTCGGTGGCTTTCCAGTTCACCGCGCCGCCGACGCCAACAGACTTCAACCCGCTACCGGGATCGTATCGGCTCAGGCCGGACGCTGCGGATTCGGAGGCCGAGACGCCGTAATAGGCGTCGAAATATTTGGCTGTGGCAAAGGATGCCCGCGGCCCGCCGGAAACGCGTATCGTCGGCGTGACGTCGTAGAAGGCGTCGGCGGAAATGTCGGCGACGATACCATTGTGCGCCCTGATGCCGTGGCGTACCTCGCCGCGCATGCGCATCCAGTCGGTCGGATAGATCTCGAAGAAGCCGCCGACCTCGCCGCCCCAGCGGACGGGATCAAGGCCTTTGAGGTCATTTATGTCGTTGTCGCGCGCAAACAGGAACTTTCCGGTCAGACCCGCGCGCACGGGACCATCATCGAGCAATGACATCGAGATGTTGTCGTTGCGCGAGACGAACCGGGCAGGAGCGCCGGCCTTGCCGAGCGAGATGATCGGCGAGGCGGTGAATATGCGGCTGCTCGAGCCTTCGAAACGCGGTGCCACGATGCCCGATGCGCCGACGGTCAGGTACCAGTCGCCGTGAACCCAGTCGAAGAAACCGCCTTCGGCTGCAGCGCTCTGCGAGAGCCCCAACAAGAGGGCAACCGAACAACCAACCGACATCCGATTGAAAGATATCATCAACAGCCCCACGCACGCACACACAACCAATCGTTGCCACAAGCTTTTGCGGGCTTTGCGTAAAATTTGATTTAATTTCGTAAGGTTGCCTCAACCGGCGCCACGCGCTCCCGCTGGACGACTCGTGCGGGTGGCGCTACTTTAATCATGGCGGGATTGTGGCAACGTTTATCCAAGCATGGAGATGACGGCGATGACCTTACCTTCTGAAATGCCGGAAGTTCTGAAAGACGCCATCGGCGATGCGCGGTCCAAATGGGGATGGTTCGTCGCGCTCGGGGTCCTGCTTCTGATCTTCGGCGGCATCGCCTTCGGCAATCTTTTCATCGCCACCGTGGCTTCGGTCTATGTCGTCGGCTCGCTGATGCTGATGGCCGGCGTCATCGAGATCGCGCATGCCTTTGGCGTCAAAAGCTGGAGCAATTTCTTCTGGTGGCTGGGCAGCGGCCTGCTTTATGCGATCGCCGGCTTCCTCGCCTTCTACAATCCGCTGCTGGCGTCTGCCGTGTTGACCTTCCTGCTTGCCGTCAGCCTCGTTGCCTCCGGCATCCTGCGGCTATGGCTGGGCTTCAAGAGCAGACCTGCCGCCGGCTGGGGCTGGCTCGTCGCGGCTGGTGTGGTCACGGCACTCGCCGGCCTCATCATCGCGCTCGGCTGGCCGGTGAACAGCCTTTGGGTGCTCGGCATGTTCCTGGCGATCGACCTGATCTTTCAGGGCTGGACTTTTATCGCGTTTGGCTTGGCGCTGAGGAAATAGTTTTCTTCGTCATCCCGGCCGGCCGAGCGAAGCGAGGGAAAGAGCCGGGACCCATTCCGGAATTTCAACGTCACGGAATGGGTCCCGTATAGCCTTCGCTACGCTCCCGGCTTCCGGGATGACAGTCGGCGTGCTTTAAAACGCTATCGCGCTGTCCAGTTCGGACAGCGGCCGGATGCCGGCAAGAAGCGCGCGCGCTTCTTCCTCGTCGCGCTTCATCTGGACGACCAGCGCGTCGAGCCCGTCGAACTTCACCTCGCCGCGCAGATAGCCGAACAGTGAGACCCGGCAGTTCTGCCAGTAGAGATCGCCGGAATAGTCGAACAGGAAGGTTTCGAGCAGCGGCGCGCCATTGTCGTCCACGGTCGGGCGGCGGCCGAAGCTGGCAACGCCGTCATGCAACGAGCCGTCGGCGCGGCGAAAGCGGACCGCGTAGATGCCGTGTTTCAGCATCGTGCTTTCCGGCAGCGCCATATTGGCGGTCGGGAAACCGAGCGTGCGGCCAAGCTGTTTGCCATGCGTCACCTCGGCCTCGACGGTATAGCGGTAGCCGAGCAGGCCCGCTGCTTCCGCCGGCTCGCCTTCCGACAGGAGCTCGCGAATGCGGCTGGAGGACACGATCTCGGTGCCCTCGTCGCGAAAGGCATCGACCAGCGTGACGCCAAAGCCATGGCGCTCGCCGGCCTCCATCAGGAAGGCCGGGCCGCCGCGCCTGCTTTTGCCGAAATGGAAGTCGAAGCCGGTCACGACATGGCTGATGCCGAGATTGGTTTCGAGTATCTGCGTCACGAACTCTTCGGCGCTGAGTTCGGCGAAATCGCGGTCAAAACACTGTTCCACGACTGCCGCGAAGCCTAGTTCGGCCAGAAGCCGTGCCTTCATCGGCGCGGGCGTCAGGATGAAAAGCGGCGTGTTTGGCTGGAACACCGTGCGCGGATGCGGCTCGAAGGTCAGCACCAGCGCGGGCACGCCCCGGCGGCGCGCCTCGTCCAGCGCGCGCTCAAGCACGGCCTGATGGCCGCGATGTACGCCGTCAAAATTACCGATCGCCACCACACCGCCGCGCAGCCGTTCGGGCAGCATTTCGGTGCCGTTTATGCGCTGAAACGATTGCGTCATGGTCGTCTATCTACCGGAGCCGGGGGATCACCGCCACCGGGCGATGCCCGTGCTTTTCGAGAAAGGCCGACAGGCGCTCCAGATCTGGATTAAGCGGGTCGCCATAGTCGCGGGCGTGGATGCCGCCGGAAACATAGAGCACATCGAGGCCGTTGTCGGCAGCACCCTTGATGTCGGTCAGCATGCCATCGCCGATGCCGAGTGTCTCCTCGCGGGTAACATCGCGGCCGAGCACCTCGGCGGCAGCCTTCAGGGCCACGTCATAGATCGGCTTGTGCGGCTTGCCGGAGATCAGCGTGCGGCCGCCAAGCTGCGAATAATCACGCGCCAGCGCGCCGGCGCACCAGATCAGACGTTCGCCACGTTCCACAACGATATCGGGATTGGCACAGATGAACGGCAGGTTGCGTGAACGGAAGCGCCGCAGCATGTCGGCATAATCTTCCGGCGTCTCGACTTCATCGTCGAACAGGCCCGTGCAGACCACGGCATCCGCCTCGAATTCCTCGACCAGCTCGCAATCGATGTCGTCATAGATCGGCATGTCGCGATCTGCGCCGAGATGGAAGAGCTTACGCGGTGCTTCGCGGATCAGGTCGCGCGTCACGTCACCTGAGGTAACGACCCGGTCCCAGGCGCTTTGCGGTACGCCGATCGCAGCAAGTTGCTCCTCGACGCCATCGTGAGGGCGCGGCGAATTGGTGATCAGCACCACCGCCAGGCCCTTTTCGCGCGCTCGCGTTAGCGCGGCAGCGGCTTCCGGAAAGGCATCCTCACCATTGTGAAGCACGCCCCAGACATCGCACAGGATCACGCCATAGCGGCCGGTGACGGCGTCCAGCGATCCGATCGTTTCGGGCGAACCCGTCATGGTTTTTCCTTCACTATCCGCTGTCGTGGAGTTGCCATGGATGAATGATCCGGGCGCATGGGAATTAACCGAACCTCTTCACCGTGTCACCAGCTTTCGCTTAACAGAATGCCCGCATCGTGAGAAAATGGTCGCTGCATCAGGACGCGGGGTCGGATGTGTTTGCGTACGGGAGAGCCGCGAAGGCGGGTTTTCCGAAAGGGTTTTGTGATGCAGCGTGGTTTGTCGTTCCTCGTTGCCGCCGCGGTCGTCTGCGGGGGCTTTTATTTTCTCTTGAGCGGTCTGGTCGCCGGCGGCATGCCGGAAGCCCAGGTGGTTCTGATGACGGCCGCCACGGCATTGGTGCTGGCGCTTTGTGGCGCGATCTTCGGCCTGCTCGCCTATCGTCGCTCCGCCAGCGCCTCCACCGAGATCACCCGGCTCGCTTTGTCGGTCGACGCTGCGATCCGTGAACTGTCCTCGCGCGAGAAGCCCGGCTTGGCGAGCAATACCAAACGAGTTGCCAGTGTTTCGCGCAAGATCGAAGCCGTGCCGGCAGCCGCGCGGATCGAGCCGATCAGTCAACCGGCGCCCGTCGAACCGGTCGCGCCAAGCGCCACCATCATCACGCACCCTGCCCTGCTGCGCTCGGCTCAGGACGACAAGCCGGCCGAGGCCATGGACGATGCAGCGGCTGCGATCCGTGATGCCTTGAGCGCGGGCAGGATCGAACTCAGCCTGCAGCCCATCATCTCGATCGCGCGCGGCGAAGCTGCCGGCTTCGACGTGTTCGCCCATTTGCCTCAGCGCGGCGATCGGCAGCTCGAACTGCGCCGTCCGGAAAATCCCTCCTCCGGCTTGCCGATGGCCGCCTTCGAGCGCCTGCTGGTTGCATCTTCCGTCCAGACCGCGATACGCCATCTTGGCGAGGCCAGCGAAGCTACCCCCCTGCATGTGGCGATTTCGGAAGCGTTGCTTGAAGACAGCGCGGAACTGGCCACGGTGCTGACCCTGTTTTCGCAGCACGCCAACGATGTGCGCTCAATCGTTCTGTCGATCCCTGCCACGGTGGTGGAGGGAGACAACAATCATGCGCAAGCGCTTGGGCTGCTGGCGCAGAGCGGCGTTCGAATTGCCGTCGAGGGTTGGTCGGGAAATGCCGAAAGCCTCGAACAGAGTGCCCGAGGCAAGATCGCTTTCATCAAGCTTTCGGCCAGCGAACTGCTCGACCCGGTGAATTTTCAGAAGATCGAGGCACTTCGCGAGCAGGCCGGCGCGACCGGCATTTCCGTCATCGCGACGGAAGTGGCGCTCGATGACGATGCCGTCGGCCTCATCGATCTCGGCATCGTGCTGATGACCGGCCCGCGCTTTTCGGGTCCGCGCCGCATCAAGGGCGGAACGGCACCGAACGTGACCCGCTCCGCTCATCTTTGACGTCTGAGATACTGGCGTAATCCCTTCGCCGGGGAGGACCTTGCCGCACGGCTTCGGGAGGCCTAGAGCCTGCATTGCTCGCAGAAGCGAGCATGCTTTGTTGCAGCGAGGCCAGCCATGCCCGAATTTTCCAATATCGCGACCTTTGCCCTCCTCGCGCTCGGCATGGTGCTGACGCCAGGCCCGAACATGATCTACCTGATCTCGCGTTCGCTAAGCCAAGGGCCAGTTGCGGGATTGATCTCACTTGGCGGCGTGGCGCTCGGTTTCGTCTTCTACATTCTCTGCGCTGCCTTCGGCATCACGGCCTTGGTGCTCGCCGTGCCCTATGCCTATGACGCGCTGCGCTTTGCCGGCGCGCTCTATCTGCTGTGGCTGGCGTGGCAGGCTCTCAAACCCGGCGGGCGCTCGCCTTTCCAGGTGCGCGAACTGCCCAAGGACAGTCCGCGCAAGCTGTTCATGATGGGGTTGATGACCAACCTGCTCAACCCGAAGGTGGCAGTTCTCTATCTGTCGCTGCTGCCGCAGTTCATCGATCCGAAGGCCGGCAGCGTCTTCACGCAGCTTTTGGTGCTGGGTTCCGTGCAGATAAGCATCAGCGTGACCATCAACTCCATCATCGCGATCATGGCTGGTTCGATCGCGACCTTCCTGGCCGGACGCCCTGTGTGGGTTGTCATTCAGCGCTGGATGATGGGCACCGTGCTCGCCGCGCTGGCGCTCAAGATGGCGACCGAAGCGCAGCGATAACACTGCGCCCCATTATCAAACGGTCTCTCAGTCCATGTGGGCGGCGGCGGGAGCTCCACCTGCCGGCGCTACCTTTGGCTTGCGCAGCAGAAATGCCAGCGGGATGGCGCAGAGCGAAACGATCATCATCAGCTTGAAGTCGTTGACATAGGAGATCATCGCCGCCTGCTGGTTGACGATGTTGTCGATCTGGGACAACGCGGTGGGATCGCCGGCGGCGGCAGCAGGCGACAGAGCCTTCAGCGTCTGGTTGAACGGCGTGATGTTGGCCGAAAGCTCGGCGTGGTTGACCTGAATGTTGCGGGTCAGAATAACGGACACCGCTGAAATGCCGATCGAAGAACCGAGGTTGCGGACGAGGCTGAACAAGGCCGTCGCGTCAGTGCGGAAGCCGGGAGCGAGCGTTGCGAAGGCCACCGTCGACAGCGGCACGAACACCAGCCCGAGGCCGAGGCCCTGGATGACACCGGATTCGATAATCAGGTAATTGTCCATCTGCGGCGTGAAGCCGGACATGGTGTAAAGCGACTGCGCAACCAGCAGCAGCCCGGCGACGACCAGAATCCGGGCATCGACCAGCCGCACCAGACGGCCGACGAGAATCATCGAGATCATCGTGCCGACACCGCGCGGCGCCATCACAAGCCCCGTCGTCACCGTCGGATAGCCGAAGATGTTGGACAGCATGGGCGGCAGCAGCGCCATCGAGGCCAGCAGGATGACACCAACGAAAAAGATGAAGACCAGGCCGATCGCGAAGTTGCGGTCGGCGAATATCTTGGGATCGATGAAGGTATCCCTGCCGGTCGTCAGGTGAATGATGAACACCCAGAAGCCGACGAGCGACAGTCCGAGCTCGATCCAGATCTCGATGGAAGAGAACCAGTCGACCTCGGCGCCGCGGTCGAGCATGAGCTGGAGCGCACCGACGCCGAGCGAAAGCATGGCGAAGCCGAAGAAATCAAAGCCGCGCAGGCGCTTGGCGATGGACGGCAGATAGGCGGCCGAACCGAGAAAAGCGATGATGCCGACCGGCAGGTTGATGAAGAACACCCAACGCCAGTTGAAGCTGTCGGTAAGCCAGCCGCCGAGCGTCGGGCCGATGATCGGGCCAACCATGATGCCGGCGCCCCAGAGTGCCATGGCCTGGCCGTGGCGTTCCTTCGGGTTGATGTCGAGCAGAAAGGTTTGCGACAACGGCACGATGGCCGCGCCGAAAACGCCCTGCATCAGGCGGAACAGCACCATGCTTTCCAGACTCCAGGCGATGCCGCAGAGCATGGACGAAATGGTGAAGCCGACAACCGATGCGAGGAACAGTTCCTTGCGGCCGACGCGATCCGCGACCCAGCCGGTCACCGGCGTCATGATGGCGGCGGCGACGATATAGGACGTGAGAACCCAGTTGATCGTGTCGGCCGAAGCGCCGAGATCGCCGGTCATTGACGGCAACGCGACGTTGGCGATGGTGGTGTCGAGCACCTGCATCACCGTGGCCAGCATGATCGACACCGTAATCAGCCCGCGATGCGGGACTTCGGTGTGGGATGTCGCACTCATTGGACGTGGACCTGAATGTCACGCGTCCGCCGGAGAGCGGACGCGGAGAATGTGGTTAGGCCGGCGGATTTCCCGCCGTGATATTTACTGTGCCTTGCCGTCGGCCGCGTGCGCGGTCGGCAACAGGCCGGCAAAGCCGCGGCTGACGCCGGTGTCGACCGAAACCGAGGCGCTCATGCCGGTGCGCAGCGCGACGTCGAGGCCATCGGTGTTGACCTTCAGCCGGACGGGAATGCGCTGCGTGACCTTGACCCAGTTGCCGGTGGCATTCTGGGCGGGCAGCAGCGAGAACTCGGCACCGGTGCCCGCGCCGATCGCCTGCACGGTCGCCTTCAGCGGACGGCCCGGATAGGTGTCGAGCGTGATGTCGGCTTCCTGGCCCGGCTTCATGTTGGTCAGCTGCGTTTCCTTGAAATTGGCGTCTACCCAGGTGTCACCCGTCTCGACCAGGCTGAACAGCGCCGTACCGGCGCCGACGAACTGGCCGAGCTTGAAGGACGAAGCCTGCGCAACGATGCCGTCCGCCGGGGCGCGAACCGTGGTCTGGGCCAGCGAATAGGCAGCCTGATCGCGGGCAGCGATTGCTGAAAGCACGGTCGGATGCTTGTCGGTCTGGATATCCGGATCACCGCCAAGCGCCGCACGCGCACTGGCAATGCCCTGAACGGCAGCCGCATGCTCGTCCTGCGCCTTGGTCAGGTCGCGGCGCGCCTCGTCCAGCGAAGATTTGGCGTTGATGCCCTTCTTGGAGAGATCGGCAGCGCGGTCGAACTGCGACTGCAGAAAGACGATATCGTTTGCCGTCACACGCTCCTGCGACAGGGCCTGGCTGTAGGAGGCGCGAAGCCGCTCGACATCGAGGCGGGCGGCAGCAAGGGCTGCGTCGGCCTGCGCGAGCTTTATCCTGTAAGGCTCCGGATCGACCACGAACAGAGTGTCGCCTGCCTTGACCAGCTGGTTGTCGGAAACGTCGACCCCGACGATGCGGCCGGCAATTTCCGAGGCGATCGTCACCTTGGCCTGGCGCAGATTGGCGTTCTCAGTTTCCTGATAACGGCCACCGGTGACCCAGACGTAGCCACCGCCGACGACGAGCACCAGCGGCAGGGCCGCCATAAGGAACAGGCGGCCGAAACGGCGCTTCTTGCGAGCCGGCGCAGGCACCGGCTCGACGTTCAGCGTCTGGGGAATGGTTACGGGCGGGGTGAGCTTTTCGGCCTCGATCTCCGTCACTTCTTCTTTGTCTTTAACTTTAGACACGGCGTTCATGCTGCTGCACCCTTTGGCATAGTCTCGCACGACCCTTCGTCGTCCGAGAGATTACTTACAACCGTCGTCAGGCCGTGAACCAAGGTCTGGCGCTCTTCCTGCGAGAGGCCCTCGAGGGCCTGCTCGAAAACTTCACCGGCAACTCCTTTGACCGCCCCGAAAGCCTCCCGGCTCTTTTCGGTCGGGAAGATCATGCGGACGCGCCGGTCTGCTGCGTCCGGGCGGCGTTCAATCCAGCCACTCTCTTCCATGCGGTCGAGCAGACGCGAAACGCTGATCGGCTCGATTTCGAGCAGTTCAGCCAGGCGTGCCTGGGCAATTCCCTCGCTTTTCACCACCCTTACCAGCAGGCGCCATTGCGCCGCCGAGAGCCCAAGGCCTCTGCCGAGCGTTTCGAAACGCTTGCGCATAAGCCGTGCTGCATCATGGATGAGGAAGCCGAGTTTTTCTGTGCCGTCCAAAATCATGAGCGGGATATATTATGAGCATGCTCATGATTCAAGATACCAAACCACAGTGCTCGCAAATTTGTGATGCAGTGCACAATGATCCTGACAGAGTGCTGTCAACATGCGGCCGCCCTGGCTTGACTCGATCCAGTTCAACCCTACGCTGCCATCGAAATTCGGCATTTGGAGGGGATGTCATGAGGAAAGCGCTGGCGCTCACGCTAATGTGCATGGCCGCCGGGCTGCTCTTCACCGTCGCTTCGGCCATGGCTGCCCAGCGCACCATCTATCTGACCTTTGACGACGGCCCCCTGCCCGGCACGGAAACGATCCTCAAAGTGCTCGCGGACGAAGCCGTCCCCGCCACACTTTTCATGGTCGGCTCCCATGCCGAACTCACCCCAGAGCGCGGCGCGCTGGTCGCCAAGGCAAAATCACTGCCGTTGGTGACGGTCGGCAACCACAGCTACAGCCACGCCAACAACCACTACCGGCATTTCTATTCGAACACCGACCAGGTGCTCGAAGATCTGGCGCGCGCCGACAAGGTGCTGGGCCTGAAAGGTCCGCCGATCTATGCCCGCCTGCCCGGCCGCGACGTTTTTCGCCTGCCTGAAGTCTCCCGCAACGACGTCGCCATCCGTTCGGACGAGGAAGACCGGGAGATGGTGAGCTTCGAATTCGTCTCGGCCTATGGCTACTATCTCTACGGCTGGGACCATGAATGGGTCCATTATATTGACGGCAAGCCGGTTCAGAGCGTCACCAGTCTCGTCAGCGAAATAGATCACCTGTTCGGCTATGGCCGCTTGGTCAAGAAGAACAAGCTGGTGCTCCTGATGCACGACCAGATGTTCCAGGACGTCTTTCAGGGCGACAGCAATTTGCGAACCCTGATCCGGCTTCTGCGCCAGCGCGGCTATGCCTTCGGCGACATCAAGACCTATGACGACGATTGAGCCGGCGGTCTGTCGGCGAAGGGAAGATTGAAGGGTACGATGGCGACATTTGCTTAACCACCCTCGTCTATTGGCATGAGGTTCCAACGGCGCACCGGTGACCAAAGCAAATTTTTGCCGCATCTGCCCTCCCCAACTCCTTGACTCCAAAACCATGCGGGCCTATCTCACCGGCACGTTAGCACTCACCCAAGATGAGTGCTAACTACGGTCCGGTGATCCGGACGGAGGACTAGTTTCAACATCCGCACCAAGGATATTCAAAATGGCAAAGTCGAAATTCCGGCCGCTGCATGACCGAGTGGTCGTTCGCCGCGTCGAATCCGAAGCAAAGACCGCCGGCGGGATCATCATCCCCGATACGGCCAAGGAAAAGCCGCAGGAAGGCGAAATCGTCGCCGTCGGTTCGGGCGCTCGCGACGAAGCTGGCAAGCTGGTTCCGCTGGACGTCAAGGCTGGCGACCGCGTGCTGTTCGGCAAGTGGTCCGGCACCGAAGTGAAGCTCAATGGCGAAGACCTTCTGATCATGAAGGAATCCGACATCATGGGCATCATCGGCTGATTTCCCGGTAACCGCACCATCCACTCAGAATTACGGGCTGAAGGCCCAGGAGCACAAAAATGGCTGCTAAAGAAGTAAAATTCTCCCGTGATGCCCGCGAGCGTATGCTCCGCGGCGTCAACATCCTCGCCGACGCGGTGAAGGTCACGCTCGGCCCCAAGGGCCGCAACGTCGTCATCGACAAGTCGTTCGGCGCACCGCGCATCACCAAGGACGGCGTCACCGTCGCCAAGGAAATCGAACTTGAAGACAAGTTCGAGAACATGGGCGCTCAGATGGTCCGCGAAGTTGCTTCGAAGACCAACGACATTGCCGGCGACGGCACCACGACCGCGACCGTTCTCGCCCAGTCGATCGTTCAGGAAGGCCACAAGGCCGTTGCTGCCGGCATGAACCCGATGGACCTGAAGCGCGGCATCGATCTGGCCGTGGCTGAAGTCGTCACCCACCTCGTCAAGTCGTCGAAGAAGATCAAGACCTCGGAAGAAGTTGCCCAGGTCGGCACCATCTCGGCTAACGGCGAGACGGAAATCGGCTCGATGATCGCCGAAGCCATGCAGAAGGTCGGCAACGAGGGTGTTATCACCGTCGAGGAAGCCAAGACCGCCGAGACCGAACTCGAAGTCGTCGAAGGCATGCAGTTCGACCGCGGCTACCTCTCGCCCTACTTCGTCACCAACCCGGACAAGATGGTTGCCGAGCTGGAAGACGCCTACATCCTTCTCCACGAGAAGAAGCTCTCCAACCTCCAGGCCATGCTGCCGGTTCTCGAAGCCGTCGTGCAGACCTCCAAGCCGCTCGTCATCATCTCGGAAGACGTCGAAGGCGAGGCTCTGGCCACGCTCGTCGTCAACAAGCTGCGTGGCGGCCTGAAGATCGCTGCCGTCAAGGCTCCGGGCTTCGGTGATCGCCGCAAGGCCATGCTGGAAGACATCGCCATCCTCACGGGCGGCCAGGTCATCTCCGAAGACCTCGGCATCAAGCTCGAAAACGTCGGCCTGAACATGCTCGGCCGCGCCAAGAAGGTGTCGATCTCCAAGGAAAACACCACGATCGTCGACGGCGCCGGCAAGAAGGCCGAGATCCAGGGCCGCGTTGCCCAGATCAAGCAGCAGATCGAGGAAACCACCTCGGACTACGACAAGGAAAAGCTGCAGGAACGTCTCGCCAAGCTGGCAGGCGGCGTTGCCGTCATCCGCGTCGGCGGTGCGACCGAAGTGGAAGTGAAGGAAAAGAAGGACCGCGTCGACGACGCGCTGAACGCAACGCGTGCAGCCGTTGAAGAAGGCATCGTTCCTGGCGGTGGCGTTGCGCTGCTGCGTGCTTCGCTCGCCATCAAGGCTACCGGCGTCAACGCCGATCAGCAGGCTGGCATCAACATCGTCCGTCGCGCTCTGCAGGCTCCGGCCCGCCAGATCGCCACGAACGCCGGTGCTGAAGCTTCGATCGTTGCAGGCAAAATCCTCGACAACAAGGGCGCGACCTACGGCTACAACGCCCAGACCGGCGAATATGGCGACATGATCGCCATGGGTATCGTCGATCCGGTCAAGGTCGTTCGCACGGCTCTGCAGGACGCTGCCTCGGTTGCCGGCCTCCTGGTCACCACCGAAGCCATGATCGCCGAAGCTCCGAAGAAGGAATCGGCCGGCGGCATGCCGGGCGGTATGCCTGGCGGCGGCATGGGCGGCATGGGCGGCATGGACTTCTAAGAAGTCCATAAAGCACCTGTTTCTCAGGCAACATCTACGGAAAGGGCGCCCTCGGGCGCCCTTTTTGCTTTGGAAAAAAGATTCAAAAAAATTCGCAACCGATGGAACCATCTTTGCGGCCGTGCATTTTACGGGTGTCGAAAGCTATCCAAAATGGAGAAATCCACAAGGAAAAGCCAAGACAAAAAAGCGCTCCCCCATCCTCAAACGAGATGCGGGGAGCGTTTTTGTTTTCCGCCATCATTTTGATTTCATGTAATTTTTCGATTTTTTCGCAACCAATCCGGAACAGTCTCGTTGTGGAGGGCAAACAAACCCGAAACAGGAGATGCGGCCATGGTGAACAAGGATCAGATCAAGGGCGTTGCCAAACAGGCCAGCGGCGCCGTCAAGGAAGCCGCCGGCAAGGTAACTGGCAACAAGAAGACCCAGGCCGAAGGCACGGCTGAAAAAGTCGCCGGCAAGGTCCAGAAGGGCTACGGCGACGCCAAGGAAAAGATCAAGGGCGCGCTCTGATCTCCTTCACGAGCGCCCTTTGGGAAAAGGCGGCGCCCAGCGCCGCCTTTTCCACGTTTGGGGCTCGCTTGGTAAAGTGATGCCGGGCCAATGGAGGACGTCATCGCGCTTGAACAACAGTACCTCCAAGTGCCTCACCGCATCAGTTCAAAACCTTCCATACACAGCTTCAACACGCCTGCATTCTGCGCCGCCTTGGCCATCGACATGGCGCCGGAATAAGAAGCAACAGTGAAAGCAGCAAAGCGCTCTGGATTGGTTTGCCGGTCTTCCACGCCGCTTTGCTGGTCGCGCTTGATCTTTTCGGCGATGGCCTGCTGCCATGCGTCGAAAATTTTCGCCAGTGCCGCGCGAAATTCCGGATCGGCCAGCGACAATTCATGCGCAAGATTGTTGAGCGGGCAGCCGCGCACGAAACCCTGCTGCTCAAGTTCCCCCGCCACTGCGACAAAAACCTGTCGTACCCCTTCCCGCGCCGTGTTCGCCGCCTCGACCGGCCCGATCCAGGTTTCCGCAACCGCCGTCGCAACCCTTTCGTTGATCACGGCCAGCCCGAGCGCCTTCTTGGTTGGGAAATGGTGATGCAGTGCCCCGCCCGACACGCCTGCCGCCTGCATCAGGTCGCCCAGGCTCGTTGCGTTGTAGCCACGCGCCTGAAACGCTTCTTCCGCAACATCCAGCACCTTCTGGCGCATGCCTTCGGGGTCGTTGGTGCGGGTTCTGGTTCGTACAGCTTTTGCCATTCGACTTTCTCTGGCCACGGGAAACCGGCTGCAAAATACCAGATTGACAAAACCGGGCAACCGGTTTGTTATTAAAACAGGTCAACCGGTCTGTTTTAAAGAGGGAAAGATGTCCGAGCACCCAAGCGTAACGCTCGCAACCGCCAGCGAACTATTCTCGCCAGTCGTCGAACTGCGGCAATACATGCTGCATCCGGGCAGGCGTGACGAATTGATCGACCTTTTCGACACGCATCTGGTCGAAACCCAGGAAGCGACCGGCATGAAGGTCATCGCTCAGTTCCGCGATCTCGACCGGCCCGACCATTTCGTCTGGTTGCGCGGGTTCGAAGAGATGGCCGCTCGCAAGGCGGCGCTCGAGGCCTTTTATGGCGGCCCCGTCTGGGCTGCTCACAAGGATGCAGCTAACGCCACCATGATCGATTCCGACGATGTGCTGCTGCTCAAGCCGGCGTGGCCGGCCAGCGGCTTCGATCTCTCGGGCAAGGTGCGCGATCTGCCTGGAAAGGCGCAAGCGGAAACATTGATCACTGCCACGATCTGCCACATCACGCCGGCATCCGAAGCCGAGTTCATTGCACTGTTCGAAAGCGAAACGATCCCTCTCCTCGCTCGTCTTGGCGCTCCGCTCCTTGCCGGGTTTGTCACGGAGCATGCTGAAAACACCTTTCCACGCCTGCCGGTCAGGAGCAGCGAGAACGTCTTCATCGCTTTCCAGATTTTCGAGAGCGCGAAAGCGCATGCTCTTTATGAGGCTGCATTGAATTCAGACCCATCATGGGCTGATAGCCTGCTGCCCCGGCTTCTGGGTCATTTTTCCGGACCTGTACAACGGCTTCGCCTCGTGCCGACCGAGCGTTCGCTGCTTTGAACCGATTAGGATTGGCCTTGCCTCCATTCTTCACTTGAAGCCCATTGTGCAAAGCGGTAGGCCGTTGCCGGCATTGAAAAATTTCCGGGAGACTGGTCCGTGAGCGCAGGCAAGACAAGAACCGAAACCGACACGTTCGGACCGATCGAAGTGGCGAGCGATCGCTACTGGGGCGCGCAGGCCCAGCGCTCGCTCGGCAACTTCAAGATCGGCTGGGAAAAGCAGCCGCTTTCCGTCGTGCGTGCGCTCGGCATCGTCAAGCGGGCAGCCGCCGAAGCCAATATGGATCTGAAGCGCCTCGACCCCGCGGTCGGCGAGACGATCGTCAAGGCAGCGCAGGAAGTCATCGACGGCAAGCTCAACGATCACTTCCCGCTCGTCGTCTGGCAGACCGGCTCGGGCACCCAGTCGAACATGAACGCCAATGAGGTGATCTCCAACCGCGCCATCGAGATGCTGGGCGGCGTGATGGGCTCAAAGAAGCCGGTCCATCCCAACGACCACGTCAATATGAGCCAGTCGTCGAACGACACCTATCCGACGGCCATGCACATCGCCTGCGCTGAGCGCATCGTTCACGACCTGCTGCCGGCGCTGAAGCACCTTCATGCCGCACTCGACGCCAAGGCGAAGGAATTCGACCACATCATCAAGATCGGCCGCACCCACACGCAGGATGCAACCCCGCTGACGCTCGGCCAGGAGTTCGGCGGCTATGCCGCGCAGATCGCCTCCTCGATCAAGCGCATCGAATTGACCCTGCCAGGCCTGTGCGAACTGGCCCAGGGCGGCACTGCCGTCGGCACCGGGCTCAACGCGCCGGTCGGCTTTGCCGAAAAGGTTGCCGAGCGCATCGCCGCGATCACCGGCATCGACTTCGTCACCGCTCCCAACAAATTCGAGGCGCTGGCAGCCCATGACTCGATGGTGTTCTCGCACGGCGCCATCAATTCGGCGGCTGCGGCCCTGTTCAAGATCGCCAACGACATCCGCTTCCTCGGTTCGGGCCCGCGCTCTGGCCTCGGCGAACTGTCGCTGCCGGAGAACGAGCCCGGCTCGTCGATCATGCCCGGCAAGGTCAATCCGACCCAGTCCGAGGCGCTGACGCAGGTCTGCGTGCAGGTGTTCGGCAACAACGCGGCGCTGACCTTCGCGGGCAGCCAGGGCCATTTCGAGCTCAACGTCTACAATCCGCTGATGGCCTACAACTTCCTCCAGTCGGTGCAGTTGATGTCTGACGCAGCGATCTCGTTTACCGACAACTGCGTCGTCGGCATCGAAGCGCGTGAGGAGAACATCAAGGCGGCACTCGACCGTTCGCTGATGCTGGTGACGGCACTTGCCCCGACGATCGGCTATGACAACGCCGCCAAGATCGCCAAGACCGCGCACAAGAACGGCACCACGCTGCGCGAAGAAGCGGTCGGCGGCGGTTATGTCAGCGATGCCGACTTCGACCGACTGGTGCGGCCGGAAGACATGACGCGGCCGGGATAGAGCGCAAAATCTTTCCTATCGTGAACGATGTGTCGACAAATTCGAGGCTTTGGTGAACAGCCGGGATCGTCTATCTTAGGGCCATAAACCCTTATGGAGACTCCCATGTCCACCAACTCTTCCGCCGCCGACTCCGGCATTGCTGCTAACGCCTCGGCCGCCATTCTGGTTGGGCGTGTGCTGATATCCATCCTGTTCATCCTCGCCGGCTTCGGCAAGCTGACTGCGATCGGCGGCACCGCCGGCTTCTTCGAAAGCCTCGGCCTGCCGATGCCGACGGTGACTGCCGTCGTCGTCGGTCTCGTCGAATTCTTCGGCGGCCTCGCCGTTCTGGTCGGCTTCAAGACACGTATCGCCGCGATCCTGCTCGCCGTCTTCACGCTGGGTGCAACTGCCGTCGCCCATCTCGACTTCTCGCAGGCCGGCAACGCGCTGATGCTGCAGAAGAACCTCGGCCTCGTCGGCGGCTTTATTTTCCTCGCCGTCATCGGTGCCGGCGCTTACTCGATCGACGGACGTGGCCGCTAAACCGGCTTCCTGAACTGCCAAAGGCCCGGAGCGATCCGGGCCTTTTTCTTTCGCGGCATCATTGGGTGACATTTTTCGCGTCTGAGCGCATTCTTGGCAATCGACGCGGACAGGCCCATGCCGACCAATATCGTATTGCTAATCGCCCGGCTCCTGCTTGCTGCCCTGTTTATCCCGGGCGGCTATGGCGCACTCACAAACATCGCAGGCACGGCCAGCTATTTCGGCGGGCTTGGCTTCCCCCTGCCCACCCTCGTCGCCTGGGGTGTCGGGCTTTTCGAACTCATCGCCGGCCTGCTGATCCTCGTCGGCTTCCAGACCCGCCCGGTATCACTGCTGCTTGCGGCCTTTTCAGTGGCTGCCGGCATAATCGGCCATTACGGCCAGGGTGGCGGCGATCCAGCGCTCGCTTTCATGCATTCGCAGGCGCTGATGAAGGATATCGCCATAGCCGGCGGCTTTCTGGCGCTCTCGGCTGCAGGCGCCGGCGCATTTTCGATCGACGCCAAACGCGGCTGAAAAGCGGATTGCTCTGCCTTACTTCACCGGAACGAACTTACTTCACCGGAACGAAGGGCTGCTCGCCCTCGATCATCAGTTCCAGCCTGCGTCCCGTAAGCCGGGCAAGCTGCGCCAGACGCCCGGCCGGCCGTTCGCCGGTCAGGCCGGCATGCGACTTCGGAATGACCAGCGCCAGCGCGCCATTGTCACGATTTTCCCATCGAAGCTGCGGGATCACACCCGGCATGGAGGCCGAGAACAGATAGACGACGCGCAGCATCGCGCCGAGCAGCCTCGCACGCTCGATGTAGCGCGGCGGCACCAGCGCAAGCAGTTCGGCTGCCGCTCCATCGTTGAAGATGCCTTCATGCCGGTAAAGATTGGCCAGCGCCAGGAACACTCGACCCGGATGGTCGACGCCGATGAAGGAGGCATGCGCAATGATGTTCAGCGACTGCTTGCCCCGATATTCCGGATGCGCTCGCCAGCCGATATCGGCGAGAAGGCAGGCGGCATGGCGATAACGCACTTCGTCCTCAGTCTCGTCGATGCCGAAGGCCGCGAAGGACTGGCCGGTCCATTGCACCAGTTCATGGGCATGCATGACCGACCGTGCGCGCAGCCGCGCCAGTTCCTCGGAGGCCGAAATGAGCGGGTCCGTGCGCTGTTCGCTACGCGACAGCAACGAATAGAGGAAACCTTCACGCACGCCGAGCGCCGATACCACGATCTTCGACGGCTTCATCGCCGCGATGATCTCGAGCAGCACCGCCGCGCCATAGGGCAGCAGCGCGCGACGGTTCTTCGAGATGCCCTCGATGCCCTTCATCTTGTCAATGTCGCCTTTGGCGACCTGACGCAGGAACGGCAGCGAGCTTTCGATGCCCATCTCGTAGTGGTGCATCACGTTGAGCGGATAGTTGATCGTGTTCATGTGGAGGCGGGCGAGGTTTCGCCAGGTGCCGCCCACGGCGTAGAAAACCTGGCCCTGCCCGCCTTTCAGCAGCTTGGCACGCGCAAGTTCGTCCCGCGCGATCTTCGCTGCAGCTACCGGCGAATTCTTCGACATATCCTGCAGACGCAGGCCACCGAGTGGCAGCGTTATGCCCTGGCCGATCTTTTCGCCATCGACGCCGACCAGTTCCAGGCTGCCACCGCCAAGGTCGCCGGCGATGCCATTTGCGGGATGGAAGCCTGAAATAACCCCCAACGCCGAGTAATGTGCTTCCTCGCGCCCGGTAAGCACCCTTATTTCGGTGCCCAGGATCTGCTGCGCCCGGTGAATGAAGTCCGGTCCGTTCTCGGCCTCGCGCGCCGCAGCCGTCGCGATCACATGCAGTTCCTCCGCGCCTGCCTGATCGGACAGGGCGCGAAACCGCCGGAACTCCTCCACGGCGCGGGTTACGCCCTCCGGATCGAGCTTGCCCGTCGAAACGATGCCGCGACCAAGGCCGGCCAACATCTTTTCGTTGAACAGAACCGTCGGAGAACGGGATATGCCTTCATACACGACAAGACGGATCGAGTTCGACCCAATGTCGATGATGGAAATCGGTCGGCGATCCTGAAGCCGACCCTGGGATTGTGCAATCATCAGCTACCGGTTGCGCTGGACTTCTTGCGCCGCTTGAACTGCGCGATGCGCTTGGGCGCATGCGATTTCAGTGCATCTCCCCGCCCAGACAGGCTCGGATTCGTCATGAAATATTCCTGCGCGTTGAACGGCTCTTCCCCCTCGTCCAGCACTATGCGCCGCGAGGTACCGTCAGCCAATACTTCGAAACTTTGCTGGTTGTCCATGATGTTTCCGAGCATGATCTGGCCAAGCACCTGTTCATGCACAGTTGGATTGGTGATCGGAACCATGGTTTCGACGCGGCGGTCGAGGTTTCGGGGCATCAGGTCGGCCGAACTGATGTAGACGATGGCGTCGTCCGAAGGCAGGCCATGGCCGTTGCCGAAGCAATAAATCCGGCTGTGCTCGAGGAAGCGGCCGATGATCGATTTCACCCGGATGTTTTCAGAAAGTCCCGGAACCTGCGGCCTGAGGCAGCATATGCCGCGCACGACCAGGTCGATCTCCACACCCGCCCTGCTGGCGTCGTAGAGCGCATCGATGATCATCGGATCGACCAGCGAATTCATCTTCAGCCAGATCTGCGCCGGCCGGCCTTCCAGGGCGTGAGAAACCTCATCGGAAATGTGTTTCAGAATCCGGCTCCGCAGCGTCAGCGGCGACATCGCCAGATGCATCTCGTCGGCCGGCTCGGCATAGCCGGTGATGAAGTTGAAGAGCTGCGCGACATCATGGGCGATGTGCGAATCGGTCGTGAAGAAGGACAGATCGGTGTAGATGCGGGCGGTGATCGGATGATAATTGCCGGTGCCGAGGTGGACATAGTTGCGCAGGCGGTTGTCCTCGCGGCGCACCACCAGCGACATCTTGGCGTGCGTTTTCAGCTCGATGAAGCCGAATACGACCTGCACGCCGGCACGCTCCAGATCGCGCGCCCAGCGGATATTGGCCTCCTCGTCGAAGCGCGCCTTCAACTCGACCAGCGCCGTGACCGACTTGCCGGCCTCCGCCGCATCGACCAGCGCGCGCACGATCGGGCTGTCGTTCGAGGTGCGGTAGAGCGTCTGCTTGATCGCCACGACATCGGGATCGGCAGCAGCCTGGCGCAGGAACTGCACCACCACGTCGAAGGATTCGTAAGGGTGGTGGACGATGAAATCCTTCTCCCGGATGGCGGCGAAGCAATCGCCGCGATGGTCGCGGACACGTTCGGGAAAGCGCGGGTTGTAGGGCGTGAATTTCAGGTCGTCGCGCGGCACGGCGACAAGTTCGGAAATCTGGTTCAGCGCCAGCGGCCCGGTCAGCACGCTGATGCGCGAGGAAGAAACGCCAAGTTCCGTGGCGACGAATTCCCGCAGTTCATCCGGCATCTGACCGTCGAACTCGATGCGGATCACCGAACCGCGACGCCGGCGCTTCAGCGCCGTCTCGAACAGCCGCACCAGATCTTCGGCCTCTTCCTCGACCTCGATATCGCTGTCTCGGATGATGCGGAACGTGCCGGAACCCTTGACCTCATAGCCGGGGAAAAGCTTGCCGATGAAGATGTTCACCGTCTCTTCGATAGGGATAAAGCGCACGCAGTTCTTGCGATCCGGCAGACCGATGTATCGCCTCAGCGCAGTCGGCAGGCGCAGCAGCGCCGTCATTTCCTCGCCGTTCTTGCGGTGACGCAATTGCAGCGCGATCGAGAAACCCAGATTGGGAATGAACGGGAAAGGATGCGCCGGGTCGATGGATAGCGGCGTCAGGACCGGAAAGACCTGTTCCTGAAAATGGTTTTCGAGCCAGGTCTTCTCATCCTTGGTCAGCGCATCACCGGTGATGCTCTCGATACCTTCCTTCTTGAGCAAACCGATCAGGCCGGAAAGGCTTGTCTGCTGGTCTTCCTGAAGGCGACCGACCTCGACAAGAAGCTGTTCGAGCTGCTGCTCGGGCGTGCGCCCGTCGGGGCTTTTGATGGAGATGTTTTCGCGTATCTGCCCGGCAAGGCCGGCAACGCGAACCATGAAGAATTCGTCGAGATTGGCGGCCGATATCGACAGGAAGCGAACGCGCTCCAGCAGCGGATGGTTCGGGTTCTGTGATTCTTCAAGAACGCGGCGGTTGAACTGGAGCCACGAGAACTCACGATTGACGAAACGGTCCGGATTGCCTGCGGACGCATCGCCGTCGGCGGTGCTGACGGTGGTGAATTCGGCCTGGACCGGTCTTAGCTCGTTCATGTCCCTCTTTATCCTTTATGCGACCACAGCCGCTTATTCGGCTCAGCTTATCTCCTGACAGGGTTTTGCGACAGTTTGATTTCACATGGCTTGCAAAGAGGTTGGCTATGCTTCAAACGCTTGCTAAGAGCGAGATGTAATCGACAGGAGAAAGCCATGGCCGGCGGTTCCATTCCCCACTTCCAGAACGATGCAGGTCATGCCGTGATTGAAATCGGCGTGAAGGAATTCATGTGCGTGGGCGCAAACCCGCCCTTCGACCATCCGCATGTCTTTCTCGACATGGGCGCCGACTCCGAAAAGGTCTGCCCCTATTGCTCGACGCTGTACCGGTTCAACGGCACGCTGAAGGCCAGCGAGACGCGTCCGGAAAACTGCCTCTACATCGTTCGCGCCGCCTGACGGGCGCTGCTTGCGGCGATTGATCCGGTGGATATTCCTCACCCCGGAAAGATCGTCATCGCGGGTGCCGGCATTGCCGGGCTGACAGCAGCGCTTGCCTTTGCCAGCCGCGGCTTTGCCGTGGACGTCTTCGAGCGCTCGGAAAAGCTCGAGGAAGCCGGTGCCGGTATCCAGCTTTCGCCCAACGCCACCCGCATCCTCGATGATCTCGGCGTGCTGCAATTTTTGCTGCCCAAGGCGGTGCAGCCTGAAGCGGTCATCCTGCGCGACGCAAAGACCCTTAGAGAACTCGCCCGCGTACCGCTTGGCGCAATGGCTCAGAAACGCTGGGGTGCCCCCTATGTCGTTGCGCACCGCGCCGACCTGCAAGGCGCGCTGCTGGAAGCCATATCCCTGCAGCCGGCGATACAGCTTGTCAAAGGCGCTACCGTCCGCAGCGTGACTGTGGGTGACGGTGGTGCTTCCGTCTCAGTCGATCAGTCCGGAAAAAGCGAGCCGGCAGACGCCCGCCTCGTCGTTGGCGCGGATGGCGTCTGGTCGTCGCTGCGCGGTGGGGCGAATGCAAAGAGCCGTTTTACCGGCGAACTCGCCTGGCGCACGATGATCGACAGCCAAAGCCCGCAAGGCCGTGCCTTTGCCGAAATCGGTTCGCCGGATTCGGTGATGGCCTTCCTGCATCCGGGCTTTCACCTCATCGCCTATCCGGTACGCAGCGGGGCCGCGTTCAATCTCGTCGCCTTCACGCCGGGAAAAGGCATTGCCGAGGGATGGTCGGGCAAGGCCGACATTTCCATCCTGAAACAGGCGATGCGCAACACAGCACCAGCGCTTGCGCAATTGGCCGAAAACGCCGGCCCATGGACAGCATGGCCAATCCACACCGTCGACCCAAACGCGCCATGGATCGCTCCCGGTCTCGCCCTCATCGGCGACGCAGCGCACGCGATGACGCCCTTTGCGGCGCAAGGGGCGGCGATGGCCATCGAGGATGCAGATACGCTTGCGGCATACGTGGCCGCCACACCGGACGATTTGCCTACCGCCCTCGCCGCCTGGGAAGCATCGCGCCGCCCGCGGATCGAAAAGGTCGCCCGCCGCGGCGCCTTCAATCATTTCGCCTGGCATGCGAGAGGCCCGGTCGCGCTGGCCCGCAATCTGGTTCTGAAGACGCGCCCGCCCGAAAAGCTCGCCGCCGACATGGACTGGCTCTATGGCTGGAAGCCGTCCGGTCGATAGCTCTCAATTGTGCAGCCGAAGCGAGTAACCAAGCGTGACCGGGAGTGGGTTCCACCAACCCGTCTGCAAGCCGGCCGCCCGCAACGCTCCTGCCGTCCAGGTGTTGCAGCCGACCAGAGCGTTGAAATAGCCATTGGCTTCAAAGAAGGCGTCGTAATCGCCATAGGCCGCGCCTTGGATCAGTTCGGGGCCGTTCGCTCCCTGCCGAAAGCCCTGCTCAATAAAAGCCAGCAGGCGCTGGAAACCAGCTTCACCGATTTCATAGGCGGCAACGGCCGGGTTTGGTTCCGGAATGTCGCCGGCGACTTCGACATGCATGGCCGAATTATCGAGCGTCAGCGCGCGGAACACCGGCCCGGCGCTAAGCTCCGACCATGTCGGCGTGCCGATGTAGAATGCCCGGCTGCCCCAGCCGAAGACGAGATAGCGCGCTTCAGACAGATCGACGGGCAGACCCGCCTCGCGCAAGAAGCCGAAGCGTTCCAGCAAATCATCGTCGATCGGAACGGCGATGTCGGTGTGGATCGGGTTGGTCAGCACGAGGATGCGGCGGAGCGGCCCCTGCCCTGCCTCGCCGGATTGAAACAGCGGTCGCGGCACCAGCGTTCCCAAGGCCACCGCAACGATAACCGCAAGCAGCACCAGACCGGCGAAGCGAATAAGTCGTTTCATTGAAGCCGAACCGATCCTGAGCACGACCTCGATGGCCATTGCACTTGCTTACGCAAAGAAGCCCGGCCGAGTTTCAGCCGGGCTTCTTTCATGATCGAGAGCGCGCGCATCGAATGCGCGTACCAAAAGATCAATGCAGGATTTGCGACAGGAACAGCTTGGTGCGTTCGTGCTGCGGGTGATCGAAGAACTCCGCCGGGGTGTTCTGCTCGACGATCTGGCCCTGATCCATGAAGATCACGCGGTTGGCGACTTTCCGCGCAAAACCCATCTCGTGGGTCACGCACAGCATGGTCATGCCTTCCTCGGCAAGGCCCACCATGGTTTCCAGCACTTCCTTGATCATTTCCGGATCGAGCGCCGAGGTCGGCTCGTCAAACAGCATGATGCGCGGATTCATGCACAGCGAGCGGGCAATCGCCACGCGCTGCTGCTGGCCGCCGGAGAGCTGGCCGGGATATTTGTTGGCCTGCTCGGGGATCTTCACCCGCTTCAGGAAGTGCATGGCGATTTCTTCGGCCTGCTTCTTCGGCGTCTTGCGCACCCAGATCGGCGCCAGGGTGCAGTTTTCCAGGATCGTCAGATGCGGAAACAAGTTGAAGTGCTGGAACACCATGCCGACTTCGCGGCGGACCTCGTCGATCTTCTTCAGATCGTTGGTCAGTTCCTTGCCGTCGACGATGATCTTGCCCTTCTGGTGCTCTTCCAGACGGTTGATGCAGCGGATCATCGTCGATTTGCCGGACCCGGAAGGTCCGCAAATGACGATGCGCTCGCCACGCATGACCCGGAGATTGATGTCCTTCAGGACGTGGAAATCGCCATACCATTTGTGCATGTTGACGATATCGATGGCGACGTCGGTATCCGAGATCTGCATCTTGCCGAGATCGACCTTGATCTCCTCGGCGCTGACTGCGTTTTCTATGGCCATTGGCCTTCCCCTTTATTTATCTTTTGTGGCCGGTATCGAGGCGTCGTTCCATGTAAATGGAATAGCGCGACATGCCGAAACAGAACAGCCAGAAAACGAAACCGGCAAAGACCAGCCCCGAAATCGGTGTCTGCGGTGAGGCCCAGGCGGCGTCCGAAAAGTTCTGGCGCACCACGCCAAGCAGATCGAACATGCCGATGATGTAGACCAGGCTCGTATCCTTGAAGAGGCCGATGAAGGTGTTGACGATGCCTGGAATGACCAGCTTGAGCGCCTGCGGCAGCACGATCAGTCCCGTTTTCTGCCAATAGCTCAGGCCAAGCGAATCGGCACCTTCATACTGCCCTTTCGGGATCGCCTGCAGACCGCCGCGCACCACTTCAGCCATATAGGCCGAAGCAAACAGTGCCACGCCGATAAGCGCCCGCAGCAGCTTGTCGAAGGTCATGCCGGCCGGCAGGAACAGCGGGAACATGACACTGGCCATGAACAGCACCGTCACCAGCGGAACGCCGCGAACCGCCTCGATGAAGATCACGCAGATCATCTTGACGACCGGCATCTTCGAGCGCCGCCCGAGCGCAAGCACGATGCCGAGCGGCAGCGAAACGGCAATGCCGACAAAGGACAGAACCAGCGTCACCAGCAGGCCACCCCACAGCGGGGTCTCGACATGCGTCAGGCCGAACCAGCCGCCGGTGAGCAGGAAGTAGGCGACGACAGGAAACACGGCAAAAAGCAGGATCGCGTTCAGGCCCTTGCGAGGAATGCGAGGAACCATCATCGGCACCAGCAGCACCACGAACATGATGGCTACGAGGATGACGCGCCAGTGCTCTTCGACCGGATACCGGCCGAACATGAACTGCCCGAACTTCGCGTTGACGAAGGCCCAGCAAGCGCCGGACCAGCCGTCGGGTTGCACACCGCCCTGGGCCACCGTCGCGCAGAAAGTACGGTCGGTGCCGGTCCACTGGGCGCTGATGAACGCCCAGTTGATGAGCGGCGGGATGATGTAGGCCACCACCAGCAATCCGACGAGCGTCAGCGCGGAATCGAAGGGGGTGGCGAACAGGTTCTTGCGAACCCATGCGCCAAGCCCGCTCACGCCCGCCGGCGCCGGCTCGGATGCCGCCATTTCGGCGCGGACATAGGAAAGATCGTGTTCTTGCATGACCTTACCTCTCCACCAAAGCCATCTTGGCATTGAACCAGTTCATGAAGGCCGACGTCACCAGGCTGAGGCCGAGATAGACGACCATCCAGATCACCACGACTTCAATGGCCTGGCCGGTCTGGTTCAGCACCGTTCCGCCCGTTGCAACGAGATCGGGATAGCCGATCGCGATGGCAAGCGACGAGTTCTTGGTCAGGTTCAGATACTGGCTGGTGAGCGGCGGTATGACGATGCGCATGGCCTGCGGCACCACCACCTGCCTCAGCGTCTGCGCGGGTCGCAAGCCAAGAGCAAAGGACGCCTCGCTCTGCCCCTTGTTCACCCCCATGATGCCGGCGCGAACGATCTCGCCGATGAAGGCTGCCGTGTAGAAGGACAGGGCAAGATAAAGCGCCAGAAACTCCGGCTTCACCTGGAAACCACCGGTCAGATTGAACGTGGATTGCTTCGGAAAATCAAAGGTCAGCGGAAAACCGCTGAAGATGAATGCCAAAAGCGGAAGGCCGACGATCAAGCCGATGGAGGTCCACAGGATCGGAAACGGTTGTCCCGTCGCCATCTGGCGCTGACGGGCCTTGCGCGCGACGAACCATGACATGGCGATCGCAAGCAGGAAGGCCACCAGTATCAGCCAGGAGCCCTCGCCCCAGATTGCCTTCGGAAAGTAAAAGCCACGGCCGTTGAGAAACGATCCGAACGGCAAGTGAATGCTGTCGCGCGGCGGTGGCAGAACCGAAAGCACGCCGAAATACCAGAAGAAGATGACCAGCAGCGGCGGAATGTTGCGGAACACTTCGACATAGACAGTCGAGATCTTGCGGATCAACCAGTTTCGCGACAACCGGCCGATGCCGATCAGAAAGCCGAGAATAGAGGCCGTGATGATGCCGGCGACGGCGACCACGATGGTGTTCAGCAGGCCTACGATGATCGCGCGGCCGTAGGTGGAATCGGACGAATACGCGATCAGGCTGTCGCTGATGTCGAAGCCGGCGCGTCCGCGCAGGAAGCTGAAGCCGGATGCGATATTGGCGCGACGCAGGTTTTCGACGGTGTTGCCGACGATCCAGTAGATCGCTGCCGCAAGGAGGGCCACCACGACAATCTGGAAGAATATGCCGCGGATTTTAGGATCGTTCATAAGCGAGACGCGGCTGCCTGCGTCCCGGCCAAGTATTTCCTGGGATGCCATTTAACCGTCCCCTGATGTGAGAAACCGGAAGGCGGAGAATCCGCCTTCCGGATAGTTCTCGATCAGCGGATCGGCGGAGCGTACTGCAGGCCGCCCTTGGTCCACAGCGCGTTGATGCCGCGCGCGATCTTCAGCGGGCTGCCGGCGCCAACGTTCTTCTCGAACATTTCGCCATAGTTGCCCACTGCCTTGACGATGTTGACGACCCAGTCGTTCGACACACCGAGATCGGTACCGATCTTGGTGTCTGCCTCGGTGCCAAGCACGCGCTTGATCTCGGGGCTGCCGGAGTTCTTCATCTCGTCGACATTGGCCTGGGTGATGCCGAGCTCTTCAGCCGACAGCAGCGCGAAATAGGTCCACTTGACGATGTGGTACCACTGGTCGTCGCCCTGGCGGACGGCGGGTCCAAGCGGCTCCTTCGAGATGATCTCGGGCAGAACGACGTGATCGTCCGGCGCGCCGAGCGTCAGGCGGATGCCATAGAGGCCCGACTGGTCGGTCGTGTAGGCGTCGCAACGGCCCGCGTCATAAGCGGCGTTGACCTCTTCGAGCTTCTCGAAGACGACCGGGTTGTACTCCATCTTGTTCGCCTTGAAGTAGTCGGCGAGATTGAGTTCGGTGGTCGTGCCCGATTGCACGCAGACGGCAGCGCCCGAAAGCTGGAGCGCGGAATTCACGCCCGGCAGCTTCTTGGCGTTGATCATGAAGCCCTGGCCGTCATAATAGGTGACGCCAGCGAAGTTCAGGCCGAGTGCGGTGTCGCGGTTGATGGTCCAGGTCGTGTTGCGCGACAGGACGTCGATTTCGCCCGACTGGAGCGCGGTGAAGCGTTCCTTGGCGCTGAGCGGCGTGAACTTGACCTTGGTGCCGTCACCGAAGACCGCAGCCGCCACGGCGCGGCAGAAATCGGCGTCGATGCCGGTCCAGTCGCCCTTGTCGTTCGGCGCGGAAAAGCCGGCCAGACCGGTGCTGACACCGCACTGCACGAAGCCCTTCTTCTTGACATCATCGAGCGTTGCAGCAGATGCGGCCGAAGCCAGCAGCCCCAATGCGGCAGCGCCCAAAATGATTTTTACGGAGTTTTTCATAACCCACAGACCCTTTTCTGTTGTTGTTCGGGAACTTGCCCCGTTTTTTTCCCGTGCGGAAGCAGCGTTGGCATTCCGGCCCATTTCCGAAACGCGGCATCGCAGAGGATGCGCTCGCAGCAATCACAATCACGAACTGCATCGAAAGCGATTATGTCCGTGAGGTCAAGCACAATGACCGGATGAAGGGGAAATTGAAAACCATATGCCCAAAACCGACATTTAGAGGGTATTTTCCGCCTTTGAATTGCCCTTGCGGCAGGTCTTTTTCCGCCGCGTGAACTTCGCTGGAGCAACAAAGTTCGAGGCTGGCCACGCCCCGTCTCGGTTGCGCCGTTCAGCCCGCCGCTTTATGCCTGTCAGCCTCTTATCGAAGCGGGGAAGACATGGCCAAGCGAGACTACACAGACATGGGCATCAACACGCGCCTGGCGCATGCGGGCAACGATCCGCGCGACTATTTTGGCTTCGTGAACCCACCGGTCGTGCATGCTTCCACGGTCCTGTTTCCGAACGCCGCCACTCTGGCGGCCCGCGCGCAAAAATACACCTATGGCACGCGCGGTACCCCGACCACAGACGCACTCGCAAACGCCATCGACGAGCTGGAAGGCTCGGCCGGGACCATCCTCGTGCCGTCGGGGCTGGCCGCCGTCACGGTGCCGCTGCTTGCCTTCCTGTCGGCCGGCGACCACGTGCTGATCGTCGATTCGGTCTACCATCCGACCCGCAATTTCGCCGACACCATGCTGAAGCGGCTGGGCATCGAGGTCGACTATTACGATCCCCATGTCGGCGCGGGCATTGCCGAGCTGATGAAGCCGAACACCAAGGTCGTGTTCACCGAATCGCCGGCCTCCAACACGTTCGAGATGCAGGACATTCCAGCAATCGCCAAAGCGGCTCATGAACGCGGCGCCGTGGTGATGATGGACAATACCTGGGCGACGCCGCTCTATTTCAAGCCGCTCGACCACGGCGTCGATGTCTCGATCCACGCAGCAACCAAGTACCCCGCCGGGCATTCCGACGTTCTCCTGGGAACCGTCTCGGCCAACGCCGCATCATGGGAAAGGCTGCATCAGGGTTTCCTGACGCTCGGCTGCTGTGCGGCACCCGACGATGTCTATCAGGTGCTGCGCGGCCTGCGCACCATGGGCGTGCGGCTGGAGCGCCATCAGGAAAGCGCGCTTGAAATCGCCCGCTGGCTGGAAAAGCAGCCCGGCGTCGCCCGCGTCCTTCACCCCGGCCTTGAGAGCCACCCCGGCCACGCCATCTGGAAGCGCGACTTTTCAGGCTCCAGCGGCATCTTTTCGGTCGTGCTGGCCGGTGGCGGCCAGAAGCAGGCGCATGCCTTCCTCGATGCGCTCGAAATCTTCGGCCTCGGCTATTCCTGGGGCGGCTATGAAAGCCTTGCGGTGCACGTCTTCCTCGGCGACCGCGTCGTCGCCAAGGGGCCGTATGAAGGACCGATCCTCCGGCTGCAGATCGGGCTGGAGAACGTAGAGGACATCAAGGCCGATATCGCCAAGGGACTGGCAGCCGCAGCGGCGGTGGAGGATTGAGGCGGCAACGCCTCTCCCCTACTTCGCCCTTGATGCCCGCACCCTGTCGGGCAATCCATCGTGGTCGCCCAATGGGCGCCTGGGGTGATCGTCCCACCAGTCGTCGCGCATCGCTTTGCGTTCGAGGTTGACCGGGTAGACGATTCGGTTCTCCGCCTTGGCCGTCTCGCCCACGACCAGCAGCCGGACTTCCGTCTCGGTGTTGTTCAGGAAACTGTGGGCGAGCCCCGTGCCTGCCGGAAAGCCGACGCCATCGCCCGGCTTGAGCCGATGCAGCCGGCCATCCAGCCAGACATCGGGTTCGCCTTCCAGCACATAGACGAATTCTTCTTCCGCGCTTTCGGCATGCGGAAAGGATGTGCGCCGGCCCGGCAGCAACCGCTCATGATGAATGCCGAGCCGCTCGAGGCCGAAATGCGCGCCGAAGGCAGCGTTGATGCTGCGCGCCTCGTCCGTGCCCTTGAACGTCTCGCCGTCGGGGTTTTCGATATCGGACCAGTGAGCGATGGGAAGGTCGGAATCCGTCGAGGTCATGAGCGTTTCCTGCCGATGTAATATGTCCGCTATTTCGCCGCGAGAGTTCTGCAACGGGCGCAGAACCCGACAACAGGCTACACGCATCCTTCACGAAACAGAGGCACCTAGCTAGAATGAAATAGCATCTTGTTGCTTTGTAGCCTGTAGGATACTATTTTGGTGACTGCCGTTCACTATACGACCGAGTTTGAGGAATGGCTGGATAGCTTACGAGACAGGCAGGCGCGAAGCCGAATTATGGTGCGCATCGAGCGCGTCAAAGAAGGCAATCTCGGTGACCACAAATTCTTCGACGGGATCGGCGAACTACGTTTGGTCTTCGGCCCCGGCTACCGGGTGTATTTTGTTCGACAAGGCGACAAGGTCGTGATCCTCCTGTGCGAAGGCGACAAGACTTCTCAAAGTCGCGATGTCGAGCGCGCAAAGGAACTGGCAAAAGGAGTTGGATAAATGGCTCTGCAGACGAAGAAATGGGACGTTGTCAACTTCCTCAACACCAGGGAGGATGTCGTCGCCTACCTTGATGCCGCACTCGAAGAGAACGACGCGGCTTTCTTCGCCAAAGCCCTTGGTGACGTAGCCCGCTCACATGGCATGACCCAGATCGCCAAGACCGCCGGTGTCTCCCGCGAAAGCCTGTACAAGGCGCTCAGCGTCGATGGAAACCCGGAGTTCGCCACCATCATAAAAGTGATGAGCGCGCTCGGTCTGCACATGACCATCGAATCGGCCGACAAAGCCGCATGAATCCTGCCACCTCGACTTAAAAATCCAAAAGGAAAGGCAGAAACCTAAGCTATTGAAATTATTGGCGATCCCGACAGGATTCGAACCTGTGACCATCGGCTTAGAAGGCCGGTGCTCTATCCAGCTGAGCTACGGGACCGCGCGCCCCTCAGCACACAAACCGGCTCGTGCGCGGTTCAGTGTGTCCAGGGAATCTTGCGGTCGAAGCGGAAATTCTCCGCATAGGAAATCTGGCGCCGCTTGGCTTCCTTCGGTTCCTGAACGCGAAAATCGAGGCCATGCTTCTCGGCATAGGCGACCGCCTCTTCTTTCGAGCCGAAGGTGAGGCGAATCTGGCTCTTCATGTCGCGCGAGGTGGTGTAGCCCATAAGCGGATCGATCTTTCGCGGCATGGCCGGATCGAACTCAAGAACCCAGAGACCAGTCTTGGCCTTACCCGACTGCATCGCCGTCTTGGCGGGGCTGAAGATGCGCGCAGACATGTTTCCCTCATCGTTTTGGTCGGAGTGGAGAGATTCGAACTCCCGACCCTCTGGTCCCAAACCAGATGCGCTACCAGACTGCGCTACACTCCGAACGATGCAGTCCATAGGGTTTGCCGGTTTGGAAGGCAAGCCCGGAAAACACAAAATCCCGATTTGGCGTCTCAAGAATGATCTCGAATGGAACCCGTACGGTGTCCGGGCGTTAGTCGGTGCATAGTTTATGCCTAGTTCAGACGACGGCCACGCCGTCAATCATGGAGAAGGGGTTATGGCTTCATCGGTTCTCATCGGCATCCTGATTACGTTTCTTGTAATCATACTGGTGCTCTATCTCGTTCAGCGACTTCCGATCGACGGCCGCATGCGCCAGATCGTTCAGCTTATCGTCATCGTCATCGGCATCATCTCGCTGCTGAAGTATCTCGCAGTGTTTTGATCGCGGGAAACGTTTTCGACAAAATAGTTCGGGAACGATCCGGCTTGACGACCGTTCCTGAACCTCCCCTATACAAGGAAATCCTTTATGGCCGACACACCCAGCTCAGAAGATATTCAGAAGGCGCTCGAAAAGCAGATCGCCGATCTTCGCAAGGAGATCGCGAAGATCAACAAGACC
Organism: Mesorhizobium sp. DCY119; assembly: GCF_003590645.1. NCBI lineage: Bacteria > Pseudomonadati > Pseudomonadota > Alphaproteobacteria > Hyphomicrobiales > Phyllobacteriaceae > Mesorhizobium > Mesorhizobium sp. DCY119. The sequence continues at coordinate 3,431,247 of NZ_CP031834.1, forward strand.
GTCTCGGCACGCAGCGCCGAACTGATGGATGACGCCCGCGATCAGGCATCCAGCTTTTACGAAAGCGCATCGGATCGCGCCTCCAAGGCAACGCAGCAGTTGCGCACGCAGGCCCAGGCCGTTTCCGAGGTGGCCCGCGAGAATCCGGGAACCACGACGGCTGTGCTCGGCTTCGTGGGCATTGTCGGCTTCCTGCTTGGCATAGCCGTCGGGCAGGCAAGCAGCGAACCTCGCCGTCGCTGGTATTGATCGTCTCGATCGAAAAACAAAAGGCCGGAATTACCGGCCTTTTTCCTATTCCAGAACGTTAAGAACGGGGCACATTCATGCAGCAAAACAGGCTTTATCTCATAATCGGTGCGCTCGTCGTCGCGGTCATCGCGCTCGGCATCTACGTCTATCGCGAAGAATCGAAGCCTTCCGGCGTCGAGCTGCGGATCGATGAATCAGGCGTGTCGGTTCAGGAAAACTGACGCGCAGGCGATAAGAGCCAACGCCTCCCGATACAGCGCGCCCTTATGGACGGGCGCGCCGCTCCATCAAGGTTTTGAACAGCGGATAGCAGAATACCGCCACGATGGCGCCGGTTACGGTCTATCCAAGCGCTGCGCCGCCCAGCAGTTCCTGGCCGATGTAAGCGCCGGCAAAACACCCGATCACAGCAGCCAAGCCTTTGAGTAGCAGTCCGTTGTTGGTCATGCCCGAATCCCTGCCCCTTTAAGAATCAAAGGTGACCAGAAATGGCGCTGACCGGCAAGCGCCGCTACAAGAGCGCCAACGCCTCTCGACATAGCGCTACAGCCTGCACATTATCGCGCGCAGTCAGGGAGGACGCATGCCAATTATCGATATCTATCTCGCCCAGTTGACCGACATTTTCAGGATCGGTCTGCTGATTGCGCTCTTGCTCACCGCAGCCAATACCGCCCAGGCGCTGAATCGCTGGATACCGATCGCGCTCGGGCTGGTCTTCGTGGCCGTGCTCATTCCGACGAGCTTCGGCGCGAAGGAGGGTCAGGATACCGTGACCGCGATTGCCGTCGGCCTGTTTTCGAACGCCACGATTCTTGCAGTGCTCCTGGCGGCGCAGCAGGTCTATCGCCGCCTCGCCCGCTGAAGCAGCCTTAAATCTCGAACTCTGCCTGTCCCTGGTCGAGCGCATTCAGCGTTTCGGCGGCCAGCGCACGGGTGATGCGCGTCTTCTGTTCGAGGGCGGCGCGGTCTAGCCTGTCGACAACGCGGATCGCGGTGGACAGCGAGCGTTCTATGCGCCTGACCAGAAACTGCACGACGTTCTGGTCGACCTCGATCTGACGGTCGGCAAAGAGCTTGGTGATGACGCCGGCCAGAAGCAGGTCGTCCGGCTCGTCGATCTCTATCGTTGCCGCAGCCTTCAGCCGCGATGCGAGGTCAGGCAAGGTCACGCCCCATGCGGCCGGAAAGCGCCGCGACGTCAGAAGCAGTTGCGTGCCGGTCGCGCGAACCTGGTTGATCAGGTGAAACAGGCCGTTCTCGTCGAGAAACCGGTCATCGGCATCATCGATCACCACCGGCCTTGTACCATCGATTTCAGCGACGTGCTTCTCGATATCGGAAGCCTTGAGGCGCAGCGCATGCGAAGCATCGCGCCAGATCGCCGCGAGATGCGACTTTCCCGAGCCTGCCGGCCCCGCGAGAACCACCACCGGCGATGGCCAGTCCGGCCACCGGTCGACCAGCGAAACGGCCTGTGCGTTGGCCTGCGACACCACGAGATCGTCGCGCGAATAGCCCGGCGTATGGCCGAGATCGAGCGGCAGCTGGCGCGGTTTTTCCGGCTCACGCATGGCAGATCACAACCTAGCCATCGGCGCGCGGAGCTCTGGCTGTGCGGGCCGGTTTTGCCTCGGCAATCTCGGGATGACCCTTGTAGAGCGGCGACTCGAGATATTGCGATATCGCAAAGCGCACCAGAACGCCGATCGCTGCCGCCGCCGGCACGGCGATAAGCAGGCCGACGAAGCCGAACAGCGCGCCGAAGGCGAACAGTGCAAACATCAGCCAGACCGGGTGCAGCCCGACACTTTTGCCGACGAGCCGGGGCTGGAGGATGTTGCCCTCGATGAACTGGCCGGCGAAGAACACGCAGGCCACGGCCACCACCATGATCCAGTCCGGCCAGAACTGCACGAAGGCAAGGCCAACCGACAGCACCAGCCCGACCAGCGAGCCGACATAGGGGATGAAGCTGATAAGGCCTGCAAACAGGCCGATCAGCGCGCCGAATTTCAAGCCGGTCAGCGTCAGGCCGGCGGCATACATAAGCCCGAGCACGAGGCACAGTGTGCCCTGCCCGCGCACGAAGCCGGCGGTGGCGGAATTGATGTCGGTGGCGATCTGGCGAACGGTCTTGACGTGGTCGCGCGGCACCCAGCGATCGACGGTTGCGACCATCCGGTCCCAGTCGAGCAGCATGTAGAAGGCGACGACCGGCGTCACCACGAACAGGCTGGCGATGGAAAAGAGCGCCATGCTGGAGCTCCAGATCGACTTGAACACCGTCGTCAGGAAGCCGAAGCCGGTGGTCGCCAGCGAATTCAGCCCTTCGCGCAGATCGTTGGCGTTGACGCCGAAGCGCTGCTCGATCCATTGCGGGTCGAAGCTGGTGATGAGGCCCTGCAACTGCGTCAGATATTCCGGCAGCTTGGTGATGAAATCCGAAAGCTGCGAGGCCAGTATCGGTATCAGGATGACGAGCCCAATCACCACGATAATGAGAAACGTGATCAGGATCAGGATCGTCGCCATGAGGCGCGACAATCCGAGCCGCTGCAGGCGGTCGGCCACGGGATCAAGGAAATAGGCCAGCACCATGCCGGCTACGAAAGGCAGCAGAACGTCGCTGAACAGATAGATCAGCAGCGCGAGCACGAGCGCCGTAATGATCCAGAAACGGATCTGCCGGCGGAACGCCGCTGCCGACGGATCCTCTTGAGTCACCTCAACCGTTTGGATTTTCGCTTTCGCCATAACCATTCATGTGCCTCAGCCAGTCCACGAGATAGGCCGCTGCCGAAGCGACGGTCAAGAGCCCGGACAGGAATATCAGGCCGAACCGAATGAGGTCGTAATTCGTTCCAAAGGCAAGCTCGCCCAACACGAAGGCGGCAAGAACGATCTGCACTGCCGTATTGGCCTTCGAAACCATCAGCGGCTTCATCGCCACGGGATTTGCCATCACGGTCGACAGAACGACCGCGCAGATGATCAGCGCGTCGCGCGAAACCGCCGCCACCACCAGCCAGAGCGGCAGTTCGCCCATGAAGCCGAGCATGACAAAGACGCTGACCAGAAGCAGCTTGTCGGCCATCGGGTCGAGATAGGCGCCCAGTTCCGTGCGCTGGTTGAAATGACGCGCGACAAAACCGTCGACGCCGTCCGACACGCCGGCGATGACGAACCCGGCAAGAGCCCAGTCGGTGCGGTTGCTCAAAAGGGCGTAGATTACGCCCGGCACCAGCACGAACCGCAGAATCGTGATCATATTCGCGACGGTCACGACGTCATTACCTCCCCGCGATCTCCCAACACCTCGAGCCTGATACATGGTCAAGCCCGACTCTGCCTGCAAGATACCAGAGCGCGACAGACTTCTGTCCACGATTTTTGCCGCCTAAAGTCGCATCGCTTTTGCCCCCACTTCTTGCAGGGCGGGGCGGTTCATGCGAAGAGCCGCCCTTGAACCGTCGACAGTCAAAGGAACAGCCATGAGCGGCCAGAAGAACGGGCTCACCTATGCGCAGGCAGGCGTCGACATCGATGCCGGCAACCTCATGGTCGAGAAGATCAAGCCACTGGTGCGCTCGACGCGCCGCCCCGGCGCCGATGGCGAGATCGGCGGCTTCGGCGGACTGTTCGACCTGAAGGCCGCAGGCTTTTCCGATCCGGTGCTGGTCGCGGCCAATGACGGCGTCGGCACCAAGCTGAAGATTGCCATCGAGGCCGGCAAGCACGACACGATCGGCGTCGACCTCGTCGCCATGTGCGTCAACGACATCGTCGTGCAGGGTGCCGAACCGCTGTTCTTCCTCGACTATTTCGCCACCGGCAAGCTCGACCCCGAACAGGGTGCGTCGATCGTCGGCGGCATCGCCGAAGGCTGCCGGCAGGCCGGCTGCGCGCTGATCGGCGGCGAGACGGCCGAGATGCCCGGCATGTACCAGGAAAAGGACTACGACCTCGCCGGTTTCGCCGTGGGTGCGGCCGAACGCGGCCAGTTGCTACCGACCGACGACATCGTCGAAGGCGACGTTCTGCTTGGCCTCGCCTCGTCAGGTGTCCATTCCAACGGCTTTTCGCTGGTCCGCCGCATCGTCGCGACAAGCGGCCTCGACTGGAACGATCCCGCACCCTTCGCCGACGACCGCACACTTGCCGAAGCGCTGCTGGAGCCGACCCGCATCTATGTGAAGTCCGTGCTCAAAGCGATCCGCGGCACGCATGGCATCAAGGCACTAGCCCACATCACCGGCGGCGGCTTCCCCGAAAACATCCCGCGCGTGCTGCCGCAGGATTTTTCCGCCGAGCTCGACCTCGACGCTATCGAGGTTCCGCCGGTCTTCTCCTGGCTTGCCAAGACGGGCGGCGTGGCTGCAAACGAGATGATGCGCACCTTCAACTGCGGCGTCGGCATGATCATGGTCGTCGCATCGGGACAGGCGGCACAGGTCGCCGCCGTGCTACAGGAAGCCGGCGAAACCGTTTCGCCGATCGGCCGCATCGTGCCGCGCCGCGATAGCGGCGTCATCTATCGAGGTGCCATCGCCCTATGACCCGCAAACGCATCGTCATCATGATTTCCGGGCGCGGCTCCAACATGGCCGCGCTGATCGAAGCTTCCGACGACCGCGCCTTTCCGGCCGAGATCGTCGGCGTGGTCTCCGACAAGGCGGACGCGCGCGGGCTGCAACTGGCAACATCCAAGGGCATCCCGACACGCGTGGTTGCGCGCGGCGATTTCGCCAGCAAGGACGCGCATGACGCGGCGATCGACAAGGAACTCGCAGGCTTCGGCGCCGAGATAGTCTGCCTCGCCGGCTATATGCGGCTCCTGACGCCAGGCTTCGTAGCGAAATGGCAGGGAAAGATGATCAACATCCACCCTGCCCTGCTGCCCGCCTTCAAGGGGCTCGACACGCATCAGCGCGCTCTCGACGCCGGCACGCGCATCCATGGCTGCACGGTGCATTTCGTGACGCCGGAGATGGATGACGGCCCGATCATCGCACAGTCTGCGGTTCCCGTTCTGATCGGCGATGACGAAAAGACGCTGTCCACGCGCGTGCTGAAGGCCGAGCACCATCTTTTCCCGCTGGCACTGCGCATGGTCTGCGAAGGCAAGGCCGCGATGCAGGACGGCAAGACGGTGTTTTCGGACATCGAGCATGTCGAGCAGATTGCAACAGCATTCGTGTCTTCGCCAAGCGCGGTGCGCGAGGCGGTCGATCTCGAGGCGCTGGCGCGCTTCACGCCGTAAGCCGCCAAGAGCCACTGGCTGGAGCCGCACGATGAAGGAACTGCTTCTCCTGCGTCACGCCAAGTCGAGCTGGGACGCCCCTGATCTCGACGATTTCGATCGGCCGCTGTCGCCGCGCGGCCTGGACGCCGCCCCGCTGATGGGCAAGGCGATTGCTGCGCGCAACTGGCTGCCGCAGATGGCGCTGGTTTCGCCGTCGGTCCGTACGCGGGAAACCTGGCAACTCGTCGCCGCCCAATCGCCGCGCTTCGTCGAGCCAACCTTCCGCGACACGCTTTACGAAGCCTCGGCAGGGCAGTTGCTGGCCGAGGTGCGCCACGCGCCGGAGGAGATCACCTCCCTGCTTTTGCTCGGGCATAATCCGGGGATGCAGGATTTCGCCACGCTGATTTCCGGCGAAGGTTCCGACGAAACCGCTATGCAGCAACTGCGCAAGAAGTTCCCGACCGCCGGATTGGCACGGCTGGAATTCGACGGCCGATGGGACGAACTGCGTGCCGGAGCAGCCCGGCTCAGCCATTTCCTGCGGCCAAAAGATCTCGACTGACTGCACGAACCTCTCAGTGAATCCGTTCGACGGGTTTGCACGGCACCCGTTCCATCTGCAGCGTCGTGTGATGCAGGTCGAAATCCGCCTGGAGGCGCGCCTCGATGGCGCGGCGCACCGTTTCCGCATCCGCGCCGTCGGAAAGCACGGCGTGCGCGGTCAGCGACGGTTTGCTCTGGGTGATCGCCCAAAGATGCAGATCGTGCACCGAGGCCACGCCGGGCACTGCCGCAATAGCGCTCTCGACTTCATCGATCTTCATGCCCGGCGGCACGCCCTCCAGCAGGATGTTGACGCACTCCTTGAGCAGCACCCAGGTGCGCGGGAAAACCATGAAGCCGATGCCGACGGCAATGACCGAATCGACCCACTGCCAGCCGGTCAGCCAGATGATCGCTGCACCGGCCATGACGCCGAGCGAACCCAGCATATCGGCCCAGACCTCGAGATAGGCGCCCTTCACATTGAGACTGTTGTCCTTGTGGCCGCTCAGGAGCCGCATCGACAGGAAGTTGACGGCAAGGCCGACGACCGCAATGCCCAGCATGCCCAGCGAGGCGATGTCCTGCGGTTCGAACAGCCGCTTGTAAGCCTCGTAGAGAATGTAGAAGGCGACACCGAGCAGCAGCAGCGCGTTGAAGGCGGCGGCCAGTATTTCGAAACGGGCATAGCCATAGGTGCGCAGCAGGTCCGCCTGCCGGCGTCCGACATGGATCGCCAGCAATGCGATCGCCAGCGCCATCGTGTCGGTCAGCATGTGCATGGCATCGGAAATCAGCGCCAGGCTGCCGGTGAAAACGCCGCCGATGACCTCCGCCACCATGAAGGCGCCGGTCAGGCCGAGCGCCATCCACAGCCGCGATACCGGCGTGTTCTGCATGTCGCCATGGTTATGATCGCCGCTCATGGCATGCTCCTCGATGGTCCGTCGCGCCTGCATAATGCGGGAATGCCGGGAAATGGGAAGGGCTACACGCTCTTGTTCCCACCACGGGAAACTCAGGAGATGCCGCTTCGCAGCTGGTATATACTGGTCGACAAGGCGGATTGGTCGAAGCCTGCCGATGTGAAGGCAATGTTTGGAACGACAGTGGATTTCGTGCGCGACAACCGGCTGATATTCAATATCGGCGGCAACAATTATCGGCTGATCGTGCACGTCGCCTACCCTTACCGGCGTGTTCTGATCAAGTTCGTCGGCACCCACGCCGACTATGATCGCATTGATCCGGAGACAATCTAGTGGATATTCGTCCGATCCGCACCGAGGAGGATTACGACTGGGCGCTGGCCGAGATCGAGCAGTATTTTGCCGAAGTCCCCGAACAGGGAACGCCGGAGGCTGATCGCTTCGACGTGCTTGCCGAACTGATCGACGCCTATGAAAACAAGCATTGGTCTATCGAACCAGCCGATCCTGTCGACACGATCCGCCATCGCATGGAAACCCTGGGGCTGGCGCAGAGCGATCTTGCTCAGGTGATCGGTTCGCGCTCACGCGCATCCGAAATACTGCACCGGAAGCGTCCGCTGACGCTGGCGATGATCCAGCGCCTGAGCAAAGCGTGGGGAATTCCGGCGGATGCCCTGATCGCGCCCTATCATCTGGATATGGCCAGCTAACTACCCCGCCGCCCGCACCCAGACCTTGTTGTCGTGCACGGCCGCGCCGCCATAGGGTGCTGGCGCGTCGGCGCCGGTCAGGACGTTGATGCCCTCGCCGCGCTCGTGAGCGGAATTCGGCCAGATGCCTTCCGCGATGACCACGCCGCGCCGGATCGTCTCGAACAGCCTGGCATGCAGCACCACCTCGCCGCGCGGGTTGCCGATCTCGACGCGGTCGCCCGTGGCGACGCCGAGTGCTGCTGCGTCCTGCGGGTGGATCAGCAATTCGGGCCGCCCTTCCTTCTCGCGCGACACCGGCGTTTCGGCAAAGGTCGAGTTGAGGAAATTGCGCGCCGGCGATGTCGCCAGCCGGAAAGGATGCTCGGCGTCGGCCACCTCGATCAGGTCGACATGGTCGGGGAATTCGGGAAGCTGCTCGACCGGGCCGAAGATGCCCATACTTTTAGGCGGCCTGTTGGGTGCGGCGCCGCCGTTCCACTGCGGCTTGAAACGAAACTTGCCGTCGGGATGCCCAAAACCATTCAGGAAATGCGCATCCTCGAACTCAGGCTGCATGTCGACCCAGCGGCTGGCTTCGAGGCTATCAAAATCGCCTAAACCGCGCTTTGAGAGCATGTGGTCGATATGCTCGCGTTCGGTCATCCCGAAGCCCGGCAAATGCGAGACGCCCAGCCGCTTGGCCAGTTCCTCGATGACATAATGGTTGGTGCGCGGCCCTTCCGGCGGTTCGATCAGCTTCGGCCCAAGCGTGACATGCTGGTTGCCGCCGCCCTTGTAGATGTCGTCATGCTCCAGGAACATCGTCGCCGGCAGCACGACGTCGGCGAGCTTTGCCGTGTCGGTCATGAACTGCTCGTGCACGCAGGTGAACAGGTCATCGCGCAGGAAGCCCTGCGTCACCAGCCGCTGCTCGGGCGCGACATTCACCGGGTTGGTGTTCTGGATCAGCATCGCCGTCACCGGCGGGCCGCCGTAAAGCGCGTCCTCCGCATTGGTCAGCACCGGCCCGATGCGGGAGTGATCAAGATAGCGGATTTTGGGGTCGCGCAGCTTCGTGCCTTCCAGCAATTCGCCGTTGAGCTTGAAGATGCCTGAATTGGAGTGGAAGGCACCACCGCCCTCATACTGCCAGGCACCGGTGACCGCCGGGATCGACAGCGCCGCATGCATGTTGACCGAGCCGTTGCGCTGGCGCGCGAAGCCGTAGCCGAGGCGGAAGAAGGTTTTCTTCGTCGTGCCAACCAGCCGCGCGAAGTCTTCGATCTCCGCGACGGAAAGCCCAGTGATCGCCGCTGCCCACTCCGGCGTGCGGCTAGCGAGATGCGCCTCCAGCCCTTTCGGATCGTCAGTGTATTTTTCGAGATAGTCGCGATCGGCGAAGCCGTCGCGAAACAGCACATGCATCACCGCGCAGGCCAGCGCGCCGTCCGTGCCCGGCTTCAGCACCAGCGCCATGTCGGCCTGCTTCATCGTCGCCGTCTCGTAGATGTCGATCACGACGATCTTCGTGCCGCGCTCCTTGCGGGCCTTCACCGCATGGGTCATCACATTGACCTGCGTGACCACCGCATTGGTGCCCCAGATCACGACGCAGTCGGACTTGGCGATCTCGCGTGGGTCCGAGCCGCGCAGCGCGCCCGTGCCCAGCACATAGCCGGTCCAGGCGAGATTGGTGCAGATAGAGGCGAAGAAGCCCGAATACTTCTTTGCATGGCGCAGCCGGTCAATGCCGTCGCGCTGCACCAGCCCCATGGTGCCGGCATAGAAGTAAGGCCAGACCGTCTCGCTGCCGAGCTTTTCCTCGGCGCGAATGAATTTTTCGGCCACCAGATCGAGGGCGGCTTCCCAGCTCGCCTCTTTCCAGCTGCCCTCGCCCTTGGCGCTGGCACGCACCAGCGGCTTCATAAGCCGGTCGGGATGATGGATGCGATCGGCATAGCGCGCGACCTTGGCGCAGATCACGCCCGCCGTGTAGCTGTTGTCCTTGGCGCCATGCAGGCGGCCGATGCGGTTGCCGTCGAGGATCTCGACATTGAGCGCGCAGGTCGACGGGCAGTCATGCGGACAGGCGGAATGGCCGATTCTGAGCTTGGCGTGCTGGTTCATGCGGCGAAACTACAGGGTTTTGAAAGCAAGGTGTAGGGCCCAGGATTGCGCGGTTTTCTTTGTTCGTAGCAATGTTGCATGGCAGGACAATCGCCCATTGCCGCAGGTCGACCCCCACTCCGTCACGCTTCGCGTGACACCTCTCCCCCGTTCGACGGGGGAGAGGTGGCTCGGCGAAGCCGAGACGGAGTGGGGGTCGAACTCTACAGCCATCTCCCCGAGGGCCATGAACGGGAAGAAGGAAGAGAGAAACCTTACTCCGCCGTGCCTTCCTCATATTCCGCCGAAAGCTTCAGCCACTTTTCCTCGTGGCCGTTGAGCGTGGCGTTCAATTGCGAGCGTTCCTTGGCGAGTTGGGTCGCGGTCGAGGGGTCTTTCTCGTAGACTGCCGGGTTGGCGAGTTCGTCCTCGATGCTGTCGATGCGCTTGCGGATGCGGTCCATCAGCGCTTCCGTCGCGCGGATTTCCTTGGCGATCGGCTCCATGGCGGCGCGGCGCGCGGCAGATTCTCGGCGACGGTCGGCCTTGGAGGCCTTGTCCGCCTCGCGCTTCTCGCGGCTGTTGGCCGAGACGCCGGTGATCTGCTGGCGGTAATCGTCGAGATCGCCGTCATAGGGGTTCACATGCCCGTCCTTGACCAGCCACAGCCGGTCGGCGGTGGCCTCAAGCAGATGGCGATCATGCGAGATCAGGATTACCGCGCCCGGAAACTCGTTCAGCGCGTGGATCAGTGCCTCGCGGCTGTCGATATCGAGATGGTTGGTCGGTTCGTCGAGGATGAACAGGTTTGGCCCCTCGAAGGCCGACAGCCCCATCAGCAGACGCGCCTTCTCGCCGCCGGACAGATCCTTGGCCGGCGTGTTCATCTTTTCCGTCGCAAGGCCGAACTGGGCGACACGCGCCCTCACCTTGGATTCCGGCGCTTCCGGCATCATCCGGCGCACATGCTCGTAGGCGTTTTCCTCCGGCCGCAGATCGTCGAGCTGATGCTGTGCAAAGATCGACACCTTCAGGCCGGGCGCGATGGTCATCGAGCCCTTTTCCTGCTTCAGCCGGCCAGCGAGCAGCTTGGCGAAGGTCGACTTGCCGTTGCCGTTGGCGCCAAGCAGCGCGATGCGGTCATCCGCATCGATGCGCAGCGTCATCTTTTTGAGGATCGGGCTTCCGGGCTGGTAGCCGACATCGACACCGTCCAGCGCCACGATCGGCGAGGCCACGGTCTTCACCGGCTCGGGAAAGTGGAATGGCCGCACGCTGTCTTCCAGCAGGGCCGAGATCGGCTTCATCTTCTCCAGCGCCTTGATGCGCGACTGCGCCTGACGGGCCTTGGAAGCCTTGGCACGGAAGCGATCGACGAAGGACTGCAGATGCTTGCGCGCCGCCTCCTGTTTGACGCGGCCCTTCTCCTGCAATTCGCGCTGCTCGGAAAGCTGGCGCTCGAACTGGTCGTAGCCGCCGCGCCAGAAGGTCAGCTTCTTCTGGTCGAGGTGGACGATCGAATTGACCGCGCGGTTGAGCAGGTCGCGGTCGTGGCTGATCAGCAGCACAGTGTGCGGGTATTTCGAAACATAGGTTTCGAGCCACAGCGTGCCTTCAAGGTCGAGATAGTTGGTCGGCTCGTCCAGCAGCAACAGGTCGGGCTCGGAAAACAGCACCGCTGCCAGCGCCACGCGCATGCGCCAGCCGCCGGAGAAGGATGAGGCCGGCCGCCTCTGCGCGGCATCGTCAAAGCCAAGGCCGGCGAGAATGGTCGCGGCGCGCGCTTCGGCCGAATGCGCGTCGATATCGGCCAGCCTTATGTGGATTTCCGCGATGCGATGCGGGTCGGTCGCCGTCTTCTCCTCTTCGAGAAGGGCTGCGCGCTCGAGATCGGCCTTCAGCACGATCTCGATCAGCGGCTCCTCGGTGCCCGGCGCTTCCTGCGCCACCTGGCCGATGCGCAGGTTCTTGGGCAGGCTGACGGAGCCGGTCTCGGCCGACATGTCGCCGGTGATCGCCTTGAACAGCGTCGTCTTGCCGGTGCCGTTGCGGCCGACAAGCCCAGCCTTCGTTCCCGCCGGCAGCGTAAGCGAGGCGTGGTCGAGAAGCAGGCGTCCGGCAATGCGGAGGGAAAGGTCGTTTATAATAAGCATTGCGGGCTTTTGCACTGGACGCCGGAAGTTCGCAAGGCCTCCGCCATATGGCAAATCGAAGCTGGACGAAAAACGGCCCGCCAGTGGCGGGCCGCTTTTCTCTTGCCTATGACGGGCTCCAGGATGTCACGGCATCCCTAGAGGCATTTTCCTCGTCTGTTCTCTGTTAGCGCGCAGCCATCTGAACTGAGCGGCAAAGTGCTACGAGGTCACCGTCATAGCTGGATGGGCTTCCCAGGATTTCGATGCAGCGGCGCTTGTAGCGGGCCAATTCCTTGGAGCTCATTCCGGCAACCACGCCCGAAGCACCGGGGGTCCCGGGGGTAACGCCCGGATTGCCGGGAGTGCCAGGCTTGCCAGGGGTACCGGGATTACCGGGCGTACCGGGATTGCCAGGCGTGCCAGGATTTCCCGGAGTTCCAGGATTACCGGGTGTCAACGCTCCACCGCCGATGCCGATACCGATGCCGACGCTCGCCAGCCCCGTCGTCCCGCCGACATTGGCGTTGACGCCGGCTCTCACGCCGTTGGCGCCGCCGATAGTGGCACCCGTACGGGAATCGACCAGGCCGGTGCGACCGGCGACCGACGTGTTGCTTTTCGCGTTAATGCCATTGGCGCCGCCTACGGTCGCGCCAACGCCGACATTCGCAAGCCCTTCGCTGCCGCCGACAGTCGCGCCGACATCCGCGTTGATGCCTCTGGCGCCGCCGACACTGACGCCAACGCCCAGGGCACCGTTCTTGCTGCCGCCGACGCTTATGCCGTTGGCGCCGCCGACATTCAGGCCGCCCTTGGAGCCGCCGAGGCCAAGGCCGTTGCTCACGCTGCTTAAGCCACCGAGGCCGCTGCGAGCGTCCTGCGCAAGAACCGGCATGCAGAATGCTAAAATGATTGCACCACTCGCCAAGGTCTTGGCGACTTTACGTATGATCGAAGCCATAACTCTCTCCTGTGGTTGACATGAGCCAGCCGACAATCGCGCCGACTAACAATGCAACTACGAATAGCAGAGAGATTAGTTTCAAAGAGCTATGAATATAGTTTCTGATCTACTTCGATATAGATCGAATTATATTAGATGTTTAGATAGTCTCGACTAACCCATAATTTTCAAAGGAAATTTTCAGCAACCCGCAATTCATGCGTAGGCTCGCCCTTCCTCCGTCCTCTGGAAGGCGATCAAATCCAGTTGCACGGATGGTTTGCCGAGCACGGTCAGGATCATATGTGCCTGGCCGCGATGATGCGTCTGGTGGTTGAACAGATGGTCGAGCGCCGGTGCCAGACGCTGCGAGATCGTACGCATGTCGCTGACGGTCATGTAGCTGAAGCGGCCGGCCAGAGCCTTCGCGTCGAGCCCGTCGATCCAGGTGAAGATGCGCTTGTCCTCGACCTCGCGGGCGGCACGCAGTTTGGTGAAATTGGCATGGATGATCGTGTCGAGCGCTGCCGGCGCATCGCCCTGGCCGGTGAAGCGCTTCATCCAGATGCGATCTGCGGCCACAAGATGGTTCAGCGTGCCCATCATCGACTTGAAGAAAGCGCCTGTATCGCGGCAGAACTCCTCCTCGGTGAGCGTTGCGGCGACGTCGTAAATGCGCCCATTGGCCCAAGCGTTATAGGCGGCCAACATCATGAAATGCTGTCTCATGGACTTCCTTTTGACATGCAAAGCAAGGAATATGTCCGCCACTCCTAACGCGCGGCAAGAGACACGCCAATGACCATTCTGCTTTACGACCTTGTCGGACACGATCAAACGCGCCCCTACAGCCCGCATTGCTGGAAGACGGCGATGTCGCTGGCGCACAAGGGCCTCGACTTCGAGACCGTGCCGACCACTTTCCTCGAGGTTCCGGCAGTCGAGGGCGGCGTTTCGAAGACCATTCCGGTGATCCGCGACGGCAATGCCGTCGTGGCGGACTCCTTCCAGATCGCGCTCTATCTCGATCAGGCTTATCCGGAGCGTCCGACCCTCTTCGGCGGCGAAGGCGGCGAGGCGATGGCCCGCTTCATCGAGCGCTGGTCGCAGATGACGCTTCATCCCTATCTGGGTGCAGCCGCACTGATGGATATCTACGGACGGCAGAACGAAGCCAACAAGGCCTATTTCCGCGAAAGCCGCGAAGCCCGCTTCGGAAAGTCGCTCGAGGACGTCGCTGCGGTTCGCGAGAGCGGCCTTGCCGCCTTTCGCGCATCGCTTGAGCCATTGCGCAACATGCTCACCTACCAGCCTTTCATCGGGGGCGATGCGCCGCTCTATCCCGACTACATCGTCTTCGGCGCCTTGCAGTGGGTCCGTGTCACGTCGCCGTTCCAGTATCTTGCTGCCGACGATCCGGTAAGCGCCTGGTTCGAGCGCTGCCTCGACCTCCACGACGGCATCGGCCGCACGGTGGACGCCGCGGCCTGAAGCCGGGCTAGGCCTGAGGCGTTTGATAACTCGTCCTGCCGGGTCATATGGCGTGGTTTTCGGGGTCGCCACAGGCGACGAGCGGAGTGGGCATTCAAATCCATAAGCACCGGAAGCGCAGAAAACTGCGTCAGATGGTCGGCAGGGTAGAGTTAGCAAATGCCTCAGGGGCCTTGGCAATGCGGCGGACGGCTTGTATAGGGACCGCCACATCTGCCCTTCCCCATTCTCAAAAGGATATACCATGGCGATCGAACGCACGTTTTCGATGATCAAGCCCGACGCGACCCGCCGCAACCTCACAGGCGCCATCACCAAGATGCTGGAAGATGCCGGCCTGCGCGTCGTCGCATCGCGCCGCGTCTGGATGAGCCGCCGCGACGCGGAAGGTTTCTACGCCGTCCACAAGGATCGCCCTTTCTTCGGCGAACTGGTCGAATTCATGTCGTCGGCTCCGACCGTCGTGCAGGTCCTGGAAGGCGAGAACGCCATCGCCAAGAACCGCGAAGTGATGGGCGCCACCAACCCGGCCAACGCCGACGAAGGCACCATCCGCAAGGTTCATGCCCTGTCGATCGGCGAAAACTCCGTCCACGGCTCCGACGCCCCGGAAACCGCTGCCCAGGAAATCAGGTACTGGTTCTCCGACACCGAGATCGTCGGCTGAGTTTCTGATTCAGTTTTCGGGCATAACTGCCTGATTGCAATGAAAAAGCCGGGGTTTTGCCCCGGCTTTTTTGTTTCCACCGATGCAAATGTCGCTTCACTCAGCACTTGCAAACCGGATCACGTCGCGCCCTTCCGCGTCGACCAGAAACATCTTGCCGTCTGCGTCGATGCGATAGGAGGATGCCTTGCTCAGCGCCGCAAAAAGCTTCTTTTCCTGATCCATGATCGCCGGCGCGCAGGCCATGAAGGTCGAGCCGATATCGCCGAGCTTGATCGTGCTGCCTTCGATTGTCGCCTTGCCGAAATAGCTGTTGCAGGCGCCGCGCCCGCTGATCTTGCCGCCGGGATCGAACTTCAGCGTCGACTGCGCATCGTCGATCACGCCGCCGCCCTCGATGTCCTCGGCCAGCCAGGTCGTGCGGAAGATCGGTGGTGGTTCGGTTTCCATCGAGCGCTTGACCATCCTCAGCACCATGGATTGCGGCTCCGCCTTCAGCGGATCGAGGCGATAGCGCACGTCATTGATGAACCAGATCGTATCGTCGACCGTAATGCGGGCCTGAAGGGAATAGGTGTGTTTTGGCTGGATCACCGCCGGATCGAAGCGGATCTCGAACTTGATCGGCACCTGGCCGGGTTCCTTGAATGTCTGCTCGCCGATAATTTTTGCGGGAGCATCGGCCAGCGACACATCCGATAGCCAAACCTTGACGACGGCGTTCGGCGGCAGGGCAATCCGTTCGCGATAAAGAATCTCGCCCGTGACGGACTTTTCCTGCGCAAATGATTGCAGCGGCATCATGAGAGTGCCGATCACCAGGGGAGCAAAACCGAAAACGAAAAATTCGGCGAGCCTGTCCAGCATGATCAAACCTCCTCTATCGACCATTGCCTTTAGAGCGAAGGAATACGGTTGTTCCGTGACAGGATGACGGAAAATTTCAGGCCGCAATACTTATGTTTGCTGCCGTTTCCAGCGCGCTGCGGCCTGATCATCGTTCTCCTTCGCGTCGACCCAGCCGCCGGTCGAGCCATCGACCCGATGCTCCTTCTTCCAGAAGGGCGCGCGCGACTTCAGATAGTCCATCAGGAAATTCGCCGCTTCAAATGCCGCCTGTCGATGTGCCGACGCGGCAGCGACGAGGACAATATTTTCGCCCGGAGCGATCTTGCCGAAGCGGTGGATCGCGGTCAGGCCAAGCAGCGGCCAGCGTTCGATCGCCTCAGTGGCGATGCGCGCAATCTCGGCCTCGGCCATGACGGGATAGTGCTCGAGTTCAAGGGCGGAAAGCGCGCCGGCCTCGTCGCGGCAGAGTCCGGAAAACGTCACGACCGCACCGATGTCGGCTCGTCCCTTCGAGAGCCGGGCGATCTCGGCGTTGACGTCGAAATCCTCCCGCTGAATGCGGATATCGGGTTTGAAGCTCGCCGACATCGTGGCTCAGCCTCCGGTCATCGGCGGAAACAGCGCGATCTCGCGCGCGCCAGCCAGCTTTTCCCGATGCTCGACATGCTCGTGGTTGATGGCGACGCGGATCACGTCGGGATATTGCAGCGCGTTTTCATATTCCTCGCCGCGACCCTTCAGCCATTGCAGAAGATCGGACACCGTCTCCACCTCGGCGGGCAGCGCCACATCCTCTTCGGCCAGGCCGATGCGCTCGCGCACCCAGGCGAAATAGACGAGTTTGGTCGGATGCTGTGTCATTCGTCGATGATATGCTTCACGCCGGCCCGGAAATAGTCATAACCGGTATAAAGCGTAACAAGGGCTGCAATCCAGAGCAGCGTCAGGCCGATCTGCGTCCAGTAGGGCACGATCTTGTCGCCGGTGGGCCCGAGAAGCAGGAAGGCGATGGCGACCATCTGGATGGCCGTCTTCCATTTGGCAAGCTGCGTCACCGGCACGCTGACCTTCAGCGCCGCCAGATATTCGCGCAGGCCCGAAACCAGTATTTCGCGGCACAGGATGATGATCGCCGCCCACAGCGACCAGCCGGCAATGCCGCCGCGCTGATCGGTGTCGGCGGCAAGCAACAGCAGGCAGGTCGCCACCAGAAGCTTGTCGGCGATAGGATCGAGCATGCGGCCGATATTCGAAGTCTGCTGCCACGCACGGGCAAGGTAGCCGTCGAGATAATCGGTGACGCTGGCGAGGATAAAGATGATCAGCGCCGCCCAGCGCGCGAAGTCGCTCGACTGCAATCTTCCTTCGAGAAAAAAGCATAGGACAACCAGCGGCACGGCAAGGATGCGCGCGTAGGTAAGCATGTTTGGAAGGTTGAATGCGCGCCTGGCCATCTCTAATCCGTTATTTCTTTCAGCTTTCGTACTCAAATCAGATGCGGATGTGGGGGGTCAATTGCGGGAAATCGATGGCCCAAGGATACATTTAGCCCGCAAATGATTAATTCTCGTGAAAATGGTTGTAGACGATCTTGGCAATCGACTCCGAAATTCCATCAACCACCATCAAATCCTCCATCGCTGCGCGGCTCACCGCCTTGGCCGTGCCGAAATGCAAGAGCAGCGCGCGCTTGCGTCCCGGCCCGATGCCGCTGATCTCGTCCAGCGGGTTCTTCACCATTTCCTTCTTGCGCCGCGCGCGATGGGAGCCGATGGCAAAGCGGTGTGCCTCGTCGCGCAGCCTTTGCACGAAATAGAGCACGGGGTCACGCACCGGCAGCGAGAAAGATTCGCGGCCCTTGACGAAAAAACGTTCACGGCCGGCATCACGGTCCTGCCCCTTGGCGACGCCGATCGCCGCCACCTTGTCCTCGATGCCGAGATCGGCCAGCATCTTGCGCACAACCGACATCTGCCCCTGCCCGCCGTCGATGAGGATGACGTCGGGCCAGGCCGGAAAGGACGAGCCAACCGCTTCGTCGTCCTCGCCGGATTGCGCATCGCCCTCCTCCGGCGCAGCATGCTCCTTGATAAGCCGCGAAAAACGCCGCTCCATCACCTCGCGCATCATGCCGAAATCGTCGCCCGGGGTGATGTCGGTCGAGCGGATGTTGAACTTGCGGTACTGGTTCTTCACGAAGCCTTCGGGACCGGCCACGATCATCGCGCCGACGGCATTCGTGCCCATGATGTGCGAGTTGTCGTAGACCTCGATGCGCACCGGCGGTTTTTCCAGCCCGAAGGTCTCGACCATGCCGGCCAGCAGCCGCGCCTGCGTCGAGGTTTCCGCCAGCCGCCGGCCGAGCGCCTCGCGGGCGTTCTGGACGGCGTTGTCGACCAGATCCTTCTTCTCGCCGCGCTGCGGCGCAGTGATCGTCACCTTGTAGCCGGCGCGCGTGGAAAGGGCTGCACCCAGCAATTCCTGTTCCGGCACTTCACTGGAAAGCAGAAGCAACCTCGGGCACGGCTTGTCGTCGTAGAACTGCGCCAGGAAAGACCCGAGCACTTCCTTTGCCTCGAGCGCCGGATCGGCCTTCGGGAAATAGGCGCGGTTGCCCCAGTTCTGGCCGGTGCGGAAGAAGAACACCTGGATGCAAACCTGCCCGCCTTCCTGATGGATAGCGAAAACGTCCGCCTCTTCCACCGACTGCGGGTTGATGCCCTGATGGCTCTGCACATGCGAAAGTGCGGCCAGCCTGTCGCGATAGATGGCGGCGCGCTCGAAATCGAGCTCTTCGGCGGCATTCTGCATGGCCGAGGAGATGTCGGTCTTCACCTTCTGGCTGCGGCCCGACAGGAAGTCCTTGGCCTCGAAGACCAGCTCGGCATAGTCGTCGGCCGAAACCTCACCGGTGCACGGACCGGAGCAGCGCTTGATCTGATAGAGCAGGCAGGGCCGCGTGCGGCTTTCGAAGACCGAATCCGTGCAGCTTCGCAGCAAAAACGCGCGCTGCAGCGAATTGATGGTACGATCGACCGCGCCCGCCGAGGCGAACGGCCCGAAATAGTCGCCCTTGCGCGATCGTGCGCCGCGATGCTTGAAAATCCCCGGCGACGGATGATCGCCGGTCAGCATGATATAGGGAAATGACTTGTCATCGCGCAGAAGCACGTTGAAACGCGGCCGCAAGCGCTTGATAAGATTGGCTTCGAGCAGCAGCGCTTCGATCTCGGTGCGGGTGACGACGAACTCCATCGTCGACGTCTCGCGCACCATGCGGCCGATGCGATTGGTGTGGAAACGCCCTTGTGCGTAGTTGGTCACGCGCTTCTTCAGGCTGCGCGCCTTGCCGACATAGAGCACATCGCCCGCCGCATTCATCATGCGGTAGACACCCGGCGCATTGGGCAGGCGCTTGACCAGCGTCTGGATCACCTCCGCGCCGACCATGCCGTCGGCATCACCAGCGTGGGGGGTCCAGTCTATGGCGGTGAAGGAGGCGTCGGCCACCGCCGGCAACACTTCGGCCTCCGTCCCCTCATCCTCTTCGACCTCATGGCCCGGCATGTAGCCGGCGACATCGTCGCTGGCCCTGCCGGCCTGCGGCCGATGGAGCGATTTGAGGTTCGGATCGTTGGGACTCATTCCACCATGCCTGTCACATCCGGCGTCTGCCACGCAAGGTGCTGGCCGCCATCGAGCGCGATCATCTGCCCGGTGACCGAGCGCGCCTCCCATAAATAGCGTATCGTTGCGCCGAATTCCAAAAGATCAGGCCCCCGCTTCAGGATCACCCCGTCGACCTGCGCGGCGAAATCCTCGGGCTGCTGTTTCGGGTTGGCCAGCGTCGGCCCCGGCCCGATCGCGTTGACGCGAATTCTTGGGGCCAGCGCCTGCGCCATGGTCTGCGTCGCCGTCCAGAGCGCCGATTTCGACAGCGCGTAGGAGAAATAGCGCGGCGTCGGCTTCCAGACACGCTGGTCTATCATGTTGACGACCAGGCCCTCGCTGCCGGCCGGCAGGGCTTCGGCGAAACGGCGCGCCAGAAGAACCGGCGTCTTCACATGAACGGCGAAATGCCGATCCCAGGTCGCCCACTCGAAATCGGTCACATCATCGTCGACGAAGAGCGAGGCATTGTTGACCAGCAGCGAGATCGGGCCGACCGCCTTGCCTGCCTGCGAAATCAGCCCGTCGACGGCGCGCATGTCGGTCAGATCGGCAGTCACGATCGCAGCCTCGCCGCCATTGGCGGCCACTGTTGCAGCCAATTCCTCGGCCTCGCTGCGCGAGCGGTTGCAATGGATGGCGACGGCGAATCCGTGGGCTGCAAGGTCCTCGACGATGGCCCTGCCGATGCGTCTGGCGCCACCCGTCACCAGCGCCGTCCTGCCCGATTTCCGCATTGTCCACCCCTAATTTTTCGACCGCAAATGGCTGTTTGGCCGATTTTGGCGTCTCACAGGTTAATTCGCGTTCGTTCCTTTGGCGGCATTGTGGCGAAGCCCTCATGCAAACCGCCTAATTTAGTGAGAACGTTCGGAAACTGATTCAATATAGGGTCCGCAACCCCTTGAACCAAGGCACTTTTTGCCTTCCGACCCGAACTCTCCTGACAATGTTGTTGCAGCGATGCAACGTCATTCTTCCGCCTTATTGGCGCCGGGCAAAGACCCAATTTCGGGTGTGGTGCAGCCGCATTTCGGCACGACATTGGGAACTGTCAGGTACCCGAGCCGTTGTTCCCCCCAGACGGCCTGGGCGCCTCCCACAGAAGAACATTGTGTGCTGTGGCTAAGGAGTAAGAAAATGGAAGCCAAATTGAAATTCGCGCGGCCTTTGGCAGCTGTGTTCGGCCTGTTGGCCTTCGCTGGTGTTGCCAATGCAGCCGACGTCGTTCAGGAAGAGCCGCCGGCACCTGCAGCTCCGATGGAGCAGCCCCCGCTCAACACGTGGTCCGGCCCCTATGCCGGTGTGACGCTGGGCTACGGCTTCTCGGGCCGTGTCAAGGAGCCGGGCAACACCGTCAACACTGATGGCTTCATCGGTGGCGGCTTTGCCGGTTACAACTACCAGATCGACAACGTGGTGGCCGGCGTCGAAGGCGACATCGGTTATGGCGGTCTCAAGGGCGACAACGCCGGTACGGAAGTGAAGGGCGGCCTCGGCGGCTCGCTTCGCGCCCGTCTCGGTTATGCCGTCACCCCGGATATCCTGCCTTACATCACCGCTGGTGGTGCAGCCCAGAGCGTCAAGCTCACCGAAGGCGGCATTTCCGACAAGAACACGATGCTCGGCTGGACCGCTGGCGTCGGCGCCGACATGAAGGTTACCGACAACGTGTTTGCCCGCGTCGAATATCGTTACACCGACTACGGCAGCAAGGAATTCACCACGGGTAGCGGTACCCGCGATGTCGATGCCACGGATCATCGCATCCAGTTCGGTGTCGGTATGAAGTTCTAATTCGCCGTAACAGGCAGTTAGACAAAAGCCGGGCCTCTTTCGAGGCCCGGCTTTTTTGCATCCTGACTCAGGACGACAGATACGGCTTCAATTCCGGAAACTTCTCGTCGAAGCGTGCTGCCCAGCGCTTGAGCCTGGCATGGCCGCGCTCCCATTTTCCGCCAAAGCGAAGATCCAGATAGCCGAGTGTTGCCCGCAGCGCGATCTGCCCGGCGGTGATCTTCTTGGGCAGCTTCGGCGGATTGGCGTTCAGGAGATCGAGCGAGCGGACGACTTTCGACCACTGCTTGTCGAGCCATGGCGCATGCACCTTTTCCTCCGGCCGGAAGCGGCGTTCATAGACATGGGCAAGCAGGCAGTCGCACATGCCGTCGGCCAGCGCTTCCAGCCGTTCGGCCTCCAGGCGCTTGGCCGGATTGCGCGGGAAAAGCGCATTGCCGGAGACGCGGTTCAGATACTGGGTGATCGCCCGGCTGTCGAACACGGCTTCGCCGTCGTCGGTGAGCAGCGCAGGTATCTTGCCAAGCGGGTTTGCGGCAATCAGTTCGGCGGGTTCGGCGTTGGTGTCGGTCAGCACGCCTTCCAGCGCAATCCCGGCATAGGCTGCGGCCATCCTGACCTTTGCACTGTATGGCGAAGCAGGGGCATAAAGAATTTTCGGCATGAAGGCGGTGTCTCCTGGATAATGCGCGAGACCGTAGTTTTGACGAGCCGGCGAAGCAACAACCAGCCGCGAAAAAACTATCCGCCACGCACCGGGGGCATCACCACCTTGTCGCGGCGGCACGAGTCCCGATCGACCTCGTCGCAGGAGCGGAAAGACAGGTCCTTGTTCATGCAGATGCGCACCTCGCGCAGATAGCGCCGGTCGCAGGTCACCGCTATGCCGTCTGCCGGCAGGCTCTGGTTGGCCTGCAGGAAAGCGCGTTCGGCATCGTCCGGGTCGAGCGTGCGATAGCCATCGAGCCGGTTGAACTCGGCCGGTATCTTCACCCGCTCGCGCGCCTGCCGCAAAACCTTGAAGTAGTTGTCCTGTGACAGTCCGGCACAAGAACCGTGCTTGCGCCATTCGTGGCGGATGAGGCCCGAAGCCGGCATGATGTCGTAGAGGGTGCGCAGCGTGTCGTTGGGAACATCGGGTTGGTTCGTGCGGCAATCCTGCGGATAGCCGCGCTCATATTGCGGCCAAAGACCGTGGACGACGAAGGCGTAGGGCCTGCCCATCGCGCATTGCTGGCGATTGGCCTCGCCGCCCTCCGCCTCGCAGTAGCTCGGCGACCATGACAGCGACAGTACGTAGAAATCGAAACCCTTGCCCAGTGCGACTGCTGGCTGGGTCGTCGTGGGCGCCTGGGTCGAGGCCGGGGCGTTCGCCGCCTGCTGGCTGTCGCCGGAAGGCTTGCAACCGGCAACGGCCACAAGCGCGGCAAGGCCGAGCACCGCCGCACCAAAACGCCAGCGACGCTCCCTCGCCCAAGACATCGGTTTGCCTAGGATTAACGCAGCACGCGGCAGCGGCCGTTATAGACCATCCAGCGGTCGAAGCCCGGCACGCAGAACTCGACGTTGTCGCCGATGCCGGCAAAGCCCATGCGGCCCTCGATCAGATAAAAGACTTCGTGCTGGCGCCCATCGGAAAGGCTGGCAGTCGCGCCGCAATAGAGCCGCGCGATCGGATGGCGCTCGTCAACCGGCTCGTAGCGCTTCGGATAAATGTTCTGGAAATCGGTGATCGCCACATCCGGCAGGTTCGGTACGTGCTTAACCTGATAACCGAAGCGATGAATGATCTTGTTGAGATAGCGCTGGTCCGAGCAGAGGCTGGTGCCCTCTTCCTGTCGCGCGACCACGTCGGCGGCATAGGAAAGATTTGGCCCCGTTAGCAGCGAACCGGCGGCGACGGCTGCGGCCATCACGAAATGAGCAATACGGGACATAGCAAAAAACCTCATGAATCATCGCCGAAGGCGAAGCTTGAGTGTTGATTGTGCGCAATGGCCGCGAAACGGTCAAGCGGGAGGAATTTCGGGCGGCGTTTCGGTTTGATTTTTCACGACGGATGCAGCCCGCCGTTCCGTTGCTCCCACGCATGCCGACGGGCGGCCTTAGGCCGAATGCCAGCACATTGAAGTGCGCCTTTTCAAATGAATTTACCGATAATCACAGTAAAACATATTTCAATCAATGGTTGTTTATCGCTTATTACCTATCCGATTTAAGTACATTTATGTTCCATCTAAGAATACGCAGGTTCAGTTTCTGAACTTGTTGACCCTCATACACAAGCGCAGGCTCCTTTATTCGCGGAGGGAAGTCCAACCTCAAATCGGGAGAAATATCATGGACGACATAAGCCTCACCGGCCTTGAATCAGGAAAGACGACGGTCAGCGCCGAGACCGTTGAAGCGCTCAGGGCGCAACTGCGCGGCAGCCTGCTTGTTGAAAAAGACGCGTCTTATGACGAAGCTCGAACGATCTGGAACGCGATGATTGACCGCAAGCCGGGCCTCATCGTGCGATGTGCCGGCGCTTCCGATGTCATCATCGCGGTGCGCTTTGCGCGAGACAACAGGCTACTCGTTGCCGTTCGTGGCGGCGGGCACAATATTGCCGGCAGCGCGGTCTGCGACGGCGGCATGATGATCGATCTGTCCCCTATGAAGTCGGTGCGCGTCGATGCAGCGGCGAAGCGAGCCTGGGTCGAGCCGGGAGCGACACTTGCCGATCTCGACAAGGAAACGCAGGCATTCGGCCTCGTGGTGCCAACAGGCATAAACTCTACAACCGGCATAGCTGGCCTTACGCTTGGCGGCGGCTTCGGCTGGACCACGCGCAAATTCGGCTTGACGATAGACAATCTCGTCTCGGCAGATGTTGTCACCGCTGATGGCGAGCTGGTGCGGGCAAGTCTTACGGAAAACCCGGACCTGTTCTGGGCATTGCGCGGCGGTGGCGGAAACTTCGGAGTTGTCACGGCCTTCGAGTTCCAGCTTCATGACCTTGGTCCGCAGGTCTTGTCAGGGCTCGTCGTTCATCCATTCACGGATGCCGAGGCAGTTCTCAAAGGATATCGAGAAGCCCTCGAAACAGCGCCTGATGAACTCACCTGCTGGGCGGTCATGCGGCAGGCGCCGCCACTTCCATTCCTGCCTGTCGAGTGGCACGGCAAGGAAGTGCTCGTTCTTGCCATGTGCTATTGCGGCGATATCCAGGCAGGAGAAAAGGCGACAGCGCGTCTGCGCGGGATTGGAAATCCGATCGCCGACGTCGTCGGTCCCAATCCATTCGCGGGCTGGCAACAGGCATTCGATCCGCTGCTTACTCCCGGCGCGCGCAATTACTGGAAGAGCCATGACCTCACCAAGCTCTCGGATGCGACGGTCGAAATCCTGCTCAAAGCGGTTCGTGAGCTTCCGGGGCCGGAATGCGAGATATTTCTCGGCCATGTCGGCGGCGCCGCCGGCCGGATCGGGGTCGAAGCAACCGCGTTTCCGCAGAGAAGCTCGCATTTTGTCATGAATGTTCACGCCCGCTGGCGCGAACCGGAAATGGACCAGTCATGCATCGGCTGGGCGCGCAATCTCTTCGAGGCGATCAAACCTCATGCCGCAGGAACGGCCTACATAAACTTCATGCCTGAAGACGAGGTGGACCGCATCGAAGCGGCTTACGGAAGCAACTATCAACGGCTTGTCGCGACGAAGCAGCGCTACGATCCGCTCAACCTTTTCCGCATGAACCAGAACGTGAACCCCGGCGTAAAGCGCCGGGCAGCATAGAGAGCAATCGACCGTGCGGGCACTTCAGAAGCCGTGTGCCCGCACTGGTCGCCGCAAGCCAGTCACCGCCGCCGCTGGGTGAGCGCCATGCCAGCGAGGATCAGCGCCACGCCAAGGGCGCTTGCCCAGACGGCCGGCGATGCGGCGCTCAAGAGGTCCAGCGCGACGCCCGAAACCATCTGGCCGCCGATCACCAGAAGCGCGGTGTTGACCGCGCCGATGCGGGCGATGAGCCAGCTGCCGGCAGCAACGAAAACCACCCCGATAGGCCCACCGATATAGACATGCCACGGTACATCGCTAGCACCCGCCGGAATCAATCCGCCGATGACGAGGCCAAGCGCGGTCAGCGCGCCGAAACCGACGGCATGGTTCCAGAACGAGGCTTGCAGCGGAGATGTCGAGAGGCTGAGCCGCCCGTTGATCTGCCGGCTGACGCCCACCAGCACACCCGCCACGCTGGCCAGCACGATCCACAGCGTCATGCGGCACCTTTGCCGAACAGGATTATGATGGCGCTGCCCGCCAGCACCAGCCCCAGGGCGGCGAAATCGCGAGCACCGGGACGGCGCATCGGCAGGCCGAACAGGCCCCAGCGATCAGCGGCAAGGCTGAAGATCATCTGGCCGACGAGGCCGAGCGCAAGCGTGCCGGAGAGCGCAAGCGGCGAATTGACCGCAGCCGACGCCAGCATGACGGTCGCCGCACCGGACAGGCCGCCAAGATAGGCCCAGAATGGCGTGCGGGCTTTCGGCGCATCGCCGGCCGGGGCGCGGCGGCGAAGAACCGCAAGAAAGATCAGGGCCGCAACGGTCCCCGTGCCATGCGCGGTCCAGGAAGCGAACAAGGCGTTGCCATAACGCGCCAGCTCGCCGTTGAAGTGGATCATCAGCGTCAGGAGACCGCCCGAGCCGAATGCGGCGAGGAGATGAAGCGGGTTTGCGCGCTGGGGGGTCATATGTCGCCCCGGCGTTCGTCTTCCCCCGCCAGCCACTCCAGAGACCACTGCGCGCCCTTCTCCTCCGCCAGCAGGGCATGCAAAGCCGGCAACATCGCCTGCAATTCCGCCTCCAGCGTGTAGGGCGGGTTGACGACGATCATTCCGGTGCCGTCGAGCCGGGGTTCGCGCGATGGCTTTCTCAGTTCAAAGCGGATGTCGAGGATTTTGGGGATGCCGCAACCGGCCAGCGCCTCGCGGAAATCCGCCACGGCCCGCCGGTCCTTGATGGGATACCACAAAGCATAGATGCCGCCCGGCCAGCGCTTGTGCGCACGCTGCAGGCCATCGACCAGCCGCTCGAACTCGCCTTCCTGCTCGAAAGGCGGATCGACCAGCACCAGCCCGCGCTTTTCCTTGGGCGGCAAATGCGCGCCGAGCGCCAGCCAGCCGTCGAGCTCGTTCACCCGCACCTGGAAATCGTCCGCGAACAGCGCCTTCAATAGCTGGAAATCCGCCGGGTGCAGCTCTATCGCCGAAAGCCGGTCCTGCTTGCGCAGCAACCGCCGCACGATCAGCGGCGAACCGGGATAGGCTGAGAGGCCGCCATCGGGATCGGCGGAGCGCACCGCATCGAGATAAGGCGCCAGCAGCTTTGCCGCCTTCGGCTCGATCTTCGCATCGAGCAGACGGCCTATGCCGCCGTGCCATTCGCCGGTCTTTTGCGCTTCCTCCGAGGAGAGATCGTAGAGGCCGATGCCGGCGTGGGTGTCGATCACCCGGAACGCCTTGTCCTTCTGCTTCAGATATTCGACCAGCCGCGCCAGCACCGCGTGCTTGACGACATCGGCAAAGTTTCCTGCGTGGTAGGCGTGGCGATAGTTCACGTCAGCGGTTCTCGCCGCCCCTGCCCCAGCGTGGCGCTGGCGGCTGCGAGTTCGGGTTACCGGGGCGACCGCCTCCACCGCGTCGCAAGGCAATGACCAGCCCGATAAAGCCGATCGCCAGCAGCGAAAGACCCAGCGGCTGCGCCCGCTCGTCCGTTGCGCCCGCATCGCTGCGCAGGATCAGGTCGACCGTCTGGATGTCGATGCCTTCGGCATCGCCCTGTCCGACGGTGAATGTGTAGGTTCCAGCCGCAATGTCATCGAGAAGGCCGCCATCGTCGCGATAGATCTTCTGGCTGGTCTGCGGCGCGTTTTCCCGCACCGCGCCGTCGGCGAAGTTGAGGACATCCGTCAGCACCGTGCGCCCGCCGGTGGCCGCAGTCAGGGTCAGCACCGCCTGCCTGCCCGCCGTTCTCGCCCCGCCCACCGCCGTCATGTCGACCAGCACGCGCACCGGCGCATCGGTCGCGGCAAGCGTCACGTCGACCGTCTTGAAGCCGGAAGCGCGCTCATAGACGCGCCAGGTGCCGATCTCATGGCCGGAAAAATTCTTGACCGCCCAGGGATAGACGACGCCAAGAGCCGCACCGGCCAGCAGGACAAGCAGAAAAAAGAAGCGCATCGAAAACTCCCTAGATCGCCGTGCGCCATTCGAACGCACAAAGAACGATCCAGCATTTTGAACGAGCATCGGAATATTCCGAAAACCGGTACCCACTTTTCGGTCCGATGCTCTAATCGGGCATTCTCTGCCACGCGGCGGGGCCGGCTGTCCATGCGGATCGGCGGTAACCGGACGCCTTCAACGATCAGCCGGCGCTTCGTTCCGCGCCCGCTCCCTTAAATCCCGCAAGAATCGCGTCGACCGTCTCGTCCACGCTCTGCGCGGAAGTGTCGATCCACCGGCCGATGCGCGGCGTCTGCTCATGCAGCACCTGCCGCATCATTTCGGCTGTCCACGATCCGTGGACGGGATCGCCATAGATGTTCTTCGTACGCCCCTTGTCGCGAGCGGTCAGCGTCTCGGCCGATGGGTCAAGCACGATCACTGCCGGGCGATAGGCCTGAAGCCGCTCCACCGTCCAGCCGAGGAATTCGCCCAGAATCACGTCCTGATAGACGACAGTAAAACCGGCCTCCGCGTATTTTGCAGCGACGTCCCAGGCGAGGTCGTAGCGCAGCCGCAGCTGTTTCACCGCTTCCGGCACCGGATCGGGGCTCATTTCGACCCGGCCGTTGATGATCAGCCGGCGAAAAAGATCGCCGCGCAGATGCACGCTTTTCGGCAACCTCTCGGCCAGCGCCTGCGCAACAGTCGACTTGCCGGCGCCCATGCCGCCAGTAATGACGATGATGCCTGGAAAATCGTCCTTTGCTTCGGATGCCTGCACGCTCAAGCCTTGCGCTCCCAGCGCCGGTCGGGCGTCTGCTGCCAGTAGGTGACGGCGTGGCCGGCAGCCTTCATCGTCTTCCAATGCTCGCGTGCGGTTTCGAGCTGGGCTGCGTCATGCCCGTCGAACATGAACACGGCACGCTCGTAAGGCGTGATATCGGGCGGTGACGCGCCATCGACCAGAAAGCGGATTTTTGAATCATTGCGGTTGTCGAGTTCGGTCGTCAGCAGAACCGGCTGCTCTTCCGGGAAAGCCTCGCGGTCGGTGGCATGGGCGAGGAAAGCATCATCGCGAAACGTCCACAGATGCGCGTCGAGCGCATCGCGCCGTTCCTCAGTGCCGGTCTGCACGACCGCCCGCCAGCCGCGCTGCACGCTCTTTTCGAGCAGGCCGGGCAGCGCGTCTTCCAGCGTCGATTCGGTCAGGTGGTAAAAGAGAACTTCAGCCATGCGGTGAAACTACGCGATCGCAGTGCGGATGGGAATGTCGCAAGACGCCACGGAGCTTCAGCCGCGCCGCGCCGCCTCGATCTTTGCCACGTCGATTTTCTTCATGGTCATCATCGCATCAAACGCGCGCTTTGCTTCGGCGCCGCCAGCCGCCATCGCGTCAGTCAGCGCGCGCGGCGTGATCTGCCAGGAAATTCCCCACTTATCCTTGCACCAGCCGCACTCGCTCTCCTGGCCGCCGTTGCCGACGATGGCATTCCAGTAGCGGTCGGTCTCCTCCTGATCGTCGGTGGCGATCTGGAACGAGAAGGCTTCGTTATGCTTGAACACGGGGCCTCCGTTGAGGCCGATACAAGGAATGCCTGCAACCGTGAAATCGACCGTCAACACATCACCCTCCTTGCCGGATGGGTAGTTACCGGGCGCGCGATGCACGGCATTCACCGCGCTGTCCGGAAAGGTCTCGGCATAGAAGCGGGCGGCAGCCTCGGCGTCCTTGTCGTACCAGACGCAAATCGTGTTCTTTGCGATTGCCATTGCGTGTTCCTCTCGCTTTGAAGCCAGGATTTCGGCCTTGTTCGCATCCGCCCTCTTTCGAAATAGGCGGCCAAGCGCCTATTTCCAGCCCAAAAAGCGTCCATTCCGACGACCGATAGCTGCCGAAGCGGAACGTTACGCGCGATGGAGCATCTTGAGCGCGTCGAACAGGATGCGCGGATCATGCTGGCCCTTGTAGAAAGGTGAGACCTTTCGCTCCAGGCCGAGCAGGCCGAAGACGGCGGTCTGCGCCGAACGCACCGAATATTCGACGGTGAACACCACGTCGTCGGGGATTTCCGCATACTGGCCGATGAAGGCCAGATTCTTCGAACCGGCCGGGATCACTTGTGGCCTATCGGTGCCGGTGCGTGGCATGAACTGGCTGGTGATGTATGGCATCATCGCCGGAATGACGATCGAAGTGTCGCGGATATGCTCCATCTTCTCCGCGAAGCGGAGGTGAAGCAGGATTTCCTCGAGAATCTCGCGTCCCGTACACTCGGACATCTTCTTCTTTACGAAATTGCCGACCTTGTCGGGAAACAGGCCATAGCCCCACCAGACCCAGGTGCCCTTCGGCTGTTCGTAATAGTGCGGCTGGTGGTTGAGCACCACGGTCAGCAGCCAGTTCGAATCCTTGATGGTGACGAGCCCGCCCTTGCCGGCCTCGCTGCCCGAAAACGCCTCGAGCAGGTCGAAGAAAGCCGAATCGTGAGCCGTGACGGTGATCGATTCCCACTTGGTCTTCGCAATATCCGTGCAGAAAGCCGCCGGATGTCCGAAGTCCGGCGATTTCGCCGCGAGACGCTGCCACAGTTTCCAGGCGCCGCCGTGCTTTTCCGTCTGCAAAGCCGGCACCGTGGTCGAGGAACCGTAGGTCGTGTCGGCGGTCATGCTGCCATTGGTGACGAAGACGAGATCGTCCGGTGACAGATCGATGTCACCTTCCTTGCCGTCGGCGAGATAGCGGATTCGGGTAGCGACCTTTTCCTTGCCGTCGATGGCAACGTCGATATCGGTGACCTCGGCCCCCGCCCGAAAGACGACGCCGTGCTCCTTCAGCCAGCCGACGATGGGCCGTACCATCGCGTCATACTGGTTGAACTGGGTGCGGTAGATGCCGGCCATCGTGTCGATGGTCGAGAACAGATGCGTGAAGCGCAGGCAATAGCGCTTGAACTCCACCGCGCTGTGCCATGGTTCGAAGGCGAAGGTGGTGCACCAGATGAACCAGAAATTGCTTTCGAAGAATTCCGGCTTGAACCACTCCTCGATTGTCCGTGTCCCGAGCACCGCTTCGGGCGTGGCGCAAAGCTCGACGAGATCAAGCCGGTCGCGCTCCCCGCAACGTCGACGATTTCGCCGCCCGAAACGAGCCTGGCCTTGTCGTTCCAGAAGAACTCCTGATGGAACTCCATCAGCTCGTCCTTGGCGGATTTCTTGGGATCGCTGATGGCCGGAATGAACGACAGCAGGTCGTAGGTGCAGTTGAACTTCTCTTCGAACATGCGGCCGCCGCGCATCGAATAGCCATCCTGCGGATTGCCGCGCGCGTCTAGGCTGCCGCCGTAATTTTCTTCCTGCTCGAAGATAATAATGCTTTCGCCCGCAAGCCCGCCTTCCTTCACGAGATAGGCGGCCGCCGCCAACGAGGCGATGCCGCTGCCGACCAGATATGCCTTCCTGCCGGTATTGCTCGCCGATCCTGTGGTTGCCTTGCTGTCGCTCATCAGATGGTCCTCCTCATGCCCGCTTTCGGCTTGGACTTTGATTTCGACTCAGGCCCCCGAACCTGACCGTGACGTGTGAGAGATGAGCATTTACAACGTATAGTTGGTCAAATTTCAATGGCTTATTGCCACCGTACGTAACTCCGGTGCGGCAGCCCTCCCCTCGTCCCTACCCCCTCGCAAGCCTCGCGCACGAGCTGGTCGAGCAGGCACGTCCAAGCTGTGCACGACCTTTCAATCGGGCGACGAGATATTTACGAGCGCTCCCGCCCCCGCCTGTGAATAATACACTTCGGACGATCCGGTTTTCCAATGTGCCGAGATCACCACTTCGTTCTTGTCGAGGCTGTCCGGCTTGCCAATACGTTGCGAAAGCGCCTCCAGAAGTCCGGCAGCATCGGATGCGGAATAGTAGCAGGCCTTGTGGCCGTTCGGGCCTTCCGCAACCCAGAACGAAAGGCTGTCACTGCGCTCCGGTTCCCCTCTGCGCCAGCCTATGACTTCCACCGAGCCGCCATTATAGTTTACGAAAGCACTGCGCCATTCATCAAATTCCGCCTCACTCAAGCGTTGCCAGCCGAGTTGCTCGCCTCTCGAAGCAGACTCCGATACCGATCGAGACTCGCAGATATTGAAAAGCTGATCCAGCGTTATGGCAGATGGATTTGCCTGTGCATGGGCGCATGGGATGCAAGCGACGAAGGCAAGCCACAAAATCGTTGTGCGCATTTGCGAATTCCAACAAGAACTTGCTACCGCGCCAACCCCGGCGCGGCAGCCGCGATCACGTCCCTACGCTTCGTAAGCGTCGCGCACGAGCTGGTCGAGCAGGCGCACGCCGTAGCCTGAGGCCCATGACTGGTTGATTTCGTTGGAGGGCGAGCCCATCGCCGTGCCGGCAATGTCGAGATGCGCCCAGGGCGTGTCCTTGACGAAGCGCTGGAGGAACTGCGCAGCGGTGATCGAGCCGCCGAAGCGGCCGCCGATGTTCTTCATGTCGGCGTTCTTGGAATCGATCAGCTTGTCGTATTCGGCGCCTAGCGGCATGCGCCACAGCTTTTCCTGCGTCGTCAGGCCCGCAGTGGTCAATCGCTCGGCAAGCTCGTCATTGTTGGAGAACAGGCCGGCATGGCTCTGGCCGAGCGCGACCATGATGGCGCCGGTCAAGGTCGCCAGATTGACCATGAATTTCGGCTCGAAACGGTCGTTGCAATACCAGAGCGCATCGGCCAGCACGAGGCGGCCTTCCGCGTCGGTGTTCAGCACCTCGATGGTCTGGCCCGACATGGAAGTTACGATGTCGCCGGGGCGCTGCGCATTGCCGTCGACCATGTTTTCGACGCAACCGATGATGCCGACGGCGTTCACCTTGGCCTTGCGTGCGGCCAGCGTGCGCATCAGGCCGGTGACGGCGGCAGCGCCGCCCATGTCGCCCTTCATGTCTTCCATGCCGGCGGCCGGCTTGATCGACACGCCGCCCGAATCGAACACCACGCCCTTGCCGACAAAGGCGACCGGCTTGTCCTTGGCCTTGCCACCGTTCCACTGCATCACGACCAGGCGCGGCGGGCGCACGGAGCCTTGCGCCACGCCGAGCAGCGCGCCCATGCCGAGCTTCTTCATTTCCTTCTCGGTCAGCACCTCGACCTTCACGCCGAGCTTTTCCAGTTCCTTGGCATGAGCCGCGAATTCGACCGGCCCCAGCACATTGGCCGGCTCGTTGACGAGGTCGCGCGCCAGTATCACGCCATCGACGACGGCCTGCGCGTCGGCGAATGCCTTCTTTGCGGCTGCCGGATCGGCGCAATGGATGGTGATCTTCGCCGGCTTGGCGGCGGGCTTGCCTTCGGCATCGTCCTTCTTCGTCTTGTATTTGTCGAACCCATAGGATCTCAGCAGGATACCGCCAGCAATGCTCGCCACTTGCGCCCCGCCAACAGCGGTTTCGGGCAGGTCGGCAACCACCGCGATCTCGGATGCCTTGCGCAATTGCGCGGCAATCGTGCCGCCGAGCCTGAACCATGAATAATCAGTGAGGTCAGCCGCCTTGCCCGTGCCGACCGCCACCACGCGGTCGAGCGGCGAGCCCTCAGGTGCCAGAACCTCGACGGTTGCACCGAATTTTCCGGAGAAATCGGCTACCGGAAAGGCCCGATCGAACGCCTTGCCCGGATCCCAGGCCCTGGCCGCATCGCTCATCGCGCCGCCGTCGGCGGCAAGTACGATCGCACTGCCCTTCTTTGGGGCGACGAATTTGGCAAAGCTGATTATGGGCATGGAAGTCATGAAGGGGTCTGCTTTCGTAAGGAGTGCGGATGTCGGATAGGCGATATTCCAGAATACCAAGGCCCGACATTTCGCGGTTTTGTCTCATTTAGCAAGGCGCAACCGGCGCCGTTCAACTTTTTGCGACATTGCCTGCACAAGGCTGTATGGCGTCGATCAACGCCTTTTTGCCTGCTAAAGAACGCCACCGATTCGCCGTTAACATCCGATTAACCAGCTTTCTTGGCTGTTTCTTAGCCACTCCCAGACGAGACTCCACCATGCCGGGAAACCGAGACGGGACGGGAACCAGATCGAACCGGTTGTGCAGCCACGATGCCGCGGATAGCTTGTATTCGGGCGTCGGCGTCGGCACATGCCGCTATGAGAAGACCACAACAATGGAATTTGGCGGCGAATGAAGGTCGTTGAACGATACATAATGCGACGTACGTTCGAGATGTTCATGGCAGCCCTGCTGTGGACATTGGCGATCGTATGGACGACGCAGGTTCTCGCCCGTATCGACCTCGTCACCGACAGCGGCCAGTCGGCCCTCACCTTCTTCGAGATTGCAACGCTTATCCTGCCGTCGATTATCCCCATCGTCGTGCCTTTCGCGATCATCATCGCGGTGGCGCAGACCCTGAGCACGATGAACAGCGATTCCGAACTGGTGGTGATCAGCGCTGCCGGAAGTTCGCGTTCGACGATAACGCGCCCGATCATCATCCTCGCTGCTCTTGCCAGCGTCTTCGCCTTCGCCGTCGACAACGGCATCGACCCCTATGCCCGCGAGCGCGGCCGTGAACTGGTGGCTGCGGCGCGCGCCGACCTCCTGTCCCTGGTCATCCAGGAAGGCACGTTCCGCAAGGTCGATGACGGCCTGTTCGTGCAGGTCGGCGAGAGGCTTCCCGACGGGCGGCTAGGAGGCATCTTCGTTGCCGATTCGCGCCAGCCGAATGTCGATCTGGTCTACTACGCCAAGAAGGGCGCGGTCGTTCAGCAGGACGGCAAGAGCATGCTCGTCATGAACGACGGCGTGGTTCACCGGAAGACGCCCGCGGGCGACGTCTCCGTCATTCGCTTCACCTCCTATGCCTTTGATCTTTCAGCATTTTCAGCGGCAGCAAGTGAAGTGACGATGTATCCCAAGGACCGCACGCTGCCCTATCTGTTCAACCCCAATCCCAATGACAAGATCTACCAGAACAGCCCGCAGCAGTTCCGCGCCGAGATCCATCGCCGCTTCACCGAATCCTTCTACGCGCTTGTCTTCGCGCTGATCGCGCTGGCGGTTGCAGGCGACGCGCGTTCGCACCGTGAAAGCCGCATCCATCCTCTGATGACGGCGGTGACGATCGCGCTTTTCGTTCGCTGGCTCGGCTTTTTCGTGACCCAGCAGTCGCAGTCCAATCCGCTGTTCAGCCCGCTTGTCTACGCCGTGCCGATCATAACGTCCCTCGTGGCAATCGGCTTTATCAGAAGCAACAGAACGATGGAGCTTCCGATCACCTGGGCCGAGCGTCTTTCAGACTTTGCATCGCAATCCGGTGACCGCATGTCCATCTTCTGGCTCCGCCTTAAAGGTCGTTTGGCCGGAGGGTCCGCATAATGGGCTGGACGCTGGGACGCTACTTCTTCAGCCGCTATGCCGTGATAACCATGTGGTTTTTTCTCGGCATTTATGCGCTGGTCTTCCTCATCGACTTCACGGAATTTTCCAGCCGCGTTTCCGGCCTGCCCAATTTCACGTTCTTTACCGCGCTTTCGGTTTCGGCACTCCGCGTGCCGATGATCATGATGCAGACCGTGCCTTTCGTGGCGCTCTTTGCCGCCATGGCGACGCTGATTTCGCTCAATCGCAAGTATGAGCTGGTGATCGCGCGGGCGGCGGGCATTTCGGCCTGGCAGTTCCTGCTGCCGGCATGCATCGGCGCGCTTCTGTTCGGCATCCTCACCGTCGGCGTCCTGAACCCCTTCGCGGCTTACGGTCTGTCGCGATCCGAATTCATCGAGACCAACCTGCGTTCCGGCGCCTCAAACGAGGTTTCGGCCTTTGCCGCTCCGTGGATCCACCAGAAGACCGGTGACAGCGACACGATCATCGGCGCGCGAGCGATTCTCAACCAGGGACTGGAACTCTCGGACGCCGTTTTCTTCGAACTCGACAAGAACGGCGAGATCGTCGAGCGCAAGGACGCCCAGCGCGCTTTCCTGCGCGACGGCTACTGGGAATTGCAGAACGTCAAGCGCTTCCGCGAAGGCATTCGCCTGGAAACGCTGGAGACCGATCGTGTGCCGACGAATCTCAAGCCGGAGTTCGTTCAGGAACGGCTCGCCAGGCCCGAAACGATCCCGTTTTATGAGCTTCCGGGCAAGATCAAGGTGGCCCAATCCTTCGGCCTCAGGGCCAACGCTTTTGCCATGCAATTCCATTCGCTTATGGCCATGCCGCTACTTCTTGTCGCGATGACTCTCATCGCGGCCACAGTCTCCATGCGTTTTGCAAGGATGGGGCAATCTTCAACGATGATTCTGGGTGGCGTCGTCGCCGGGTTTCTGCTTTATGTCGTATCGGTTCTGGTCAAAGCGTTTGGGAACGCAGGATTCGTTCCGCCTTTTGTTGCAGCGTGGCTTCCAGTGATAGTAGCAATGTTTTTTGGGGTGACCTTCCTGCTATACAGGGAGGATGGTTAGGTGGGGGTCGCGGTGATTTCAGCGCGCAAATCGGTGACGTTGACGCGCCTTTATGGTGCGACGGCGCTTGCCTGTCTGTTCGCCTATGCCCTGCCCGCCGCGCCAGCCTTCGCGCAGGACGTCCAGAGCCTCAAGCCAGACATTCCAGCCGGCTCGCAGATGCTGATGGAAGCCGACACCCTGGTCTACGACAATGACGCCAACACGGTGACCGCCGTCGGCGGCGTGCAGATCGATTACGGCGGCAACCGGCTCGTCGCGCAGCGCGTCGCCTATGATCGCAAGAGCTCGCGCCTGGTCGCCAGCGGCAATGTCCAGGTCGTCAATAGCGACGGCACCAAGATGTATTCCGAAGAGATCGACGTTACCGACGATTTCGCCGACGGTTTCATCAATGCCCTGCGCGTCGAAACCGTCGACAAGACCTATTTCGCCGCTGAGAGCGGCGAGCGAAAATCAGGCACGCTGACGACCTTCAACAATGGCGTCTATACCGCTTGCGCACCTTGCGAGGAAAAGCCCGACAAAGCGCCGATCTGGCGCATCAAGGCGCAGAAGATCATCTGGAACGGCAAGACCAAGGTCGTCCGCTTCGAGAAGTCGAAATTCGAGTTCTTCGGCTTTCCCATTGCCTATCTGCCGGCTTTCGAGATCGCCGACCCTACGGTTAAGCGCAAGAGCGGCTTCCTGATCCCGAGCATAAGCCAGAAGTCCGAACTCGGCTTTGGCCTTTCCATCCCCTATTATTTCGCGCTGTCGCCGACCTACGATCTCACGATCACCGGAACCGGCTACACCAAGCAGGGCTTTCTCGGCCAGGCCGAATGGAACCAGCGTTTCAACAACGGCCAGTACAGCCTGAAGATCGCCGGCATCCGCCAGAATGATCCGGATGCGTTGAGGGACAACGGCAGGTATACCGTCGACTCAGGCCCCAACGGTGATCCGAACAAGTTCCGCGGCATGGTCGGCACGAATGGCCATTTCGACATCAATCCGCGCTGGGCGTTCGGCTGGGATATTCTTGCGCAGACCGACAAGAATTTTGCCCGCACATATTCGATCGACGGCTACAACCAGTATGTCCGCCGCAACGAAATCTACCTGACCGGTCTGAGCGGCCGTAACTACTTCGATCTCCGGGCGATGAAATTCGACATCCAGGAGGATTATCTCGACACGTCCAGCTCAGCACGAGACGCGAAAGAAGCGTGGGCCCTGCCCTCGCTGGACTACTCCTACACGCCCGACGAACCTGTGTTCGGCGGCGAGTTGAATTTCGACGTCAATGCGCGCTCGATCTACCGCTCGGAGCTTGATGCCCGCTTGGCCACGCCGTTCGTTCGCGGCATCGACGGCAATTCAACCAGACTGACGGCGGAAGCCGAATGGAAGCGCAACTTCGTTACGGATGGCGGCCTCGTGGTCACCCCGCTGCTCGCGTTCCAGATGGATGGCACGTCGGTCAACCAGACGTCGGCCTCCGCCGCCGCAATCGAGGCCATGGCAGCTAACCCGAACATCGGTGTAGAGGCCGATGTCCGCTCCGCCTATTATCGCGCGATGGCCACGGCCGGCCTCGAACTGCGTTGGCCGGTTCTGTTCTCGTTCAGCAGCGGCTCGCATATTCTCGAGCCCATGGCGCAGGTCTTTGCCCGTCCCGACGAGCCCTATGCCGATACGCTCGGCATTCCCAACGAGGACGCGCAGAGCTTCGTCTTCGACGCGACGACGCTGTTCGAACGCGACAAGTTTTCGGGTTACGACCGCATAGAGGGTGGCACGCGCGCCAATGTCGGCATGCGTTATTCCGGCAGCTTCAACAATGGCTGGACGACGAACGCCCTGTTCGGCCAATCCTACCAGCTTGCCGGGCGCAACTCGTTCGACTCGCCGGACCTGGTCAATGTCGGCGCCTATTCCGGTCTCGAGACGACCGACTCCGATTTCGTCGGCCTCGTCGGCTTCGCGACGCCGTTCGGTTTGTCGTCGTCGGTGAGCGCACGGTTGGACGAGCAGACCGCGGAAGTGCGACGCGCCGAACTCAAGGCCGGCTATAACACAAGCGCATTGTCGCTGACGGCCCAGTACGCCTTCATCCAGGCGCAGCCTCTCTATGGCTTCGCCAACGACCGCAGGGAAGTCACGCTTGGAGCCTCGGTTCGCTTCCACGAGAACTGGCGCACCTTCGGTTCGGGAACGTATGATTTTGAATCGGGTGTCGTAACGCGCGACGCAGTCGGTTTCGCCTATGACGACGAATGCTTCACATACGCGATGACGATGAGCCAAAAACGCGATCCGTTGAAGGTACAGGAGGACGAACGGACCTTCGGCTTCAACATCTCCTTCCGTACCCTCGGTGATTTTGGCTCGACAACAAGCCAATTCGGGCAGCAGTAAGCGCTACGGCTCAAAGGTCATCGTTTCGCCGCATAGGGTGGGCATCCAAAACCATGACTATTCAGCAAGAAAATCGAGCACGGAGATCGAACGGCATGACTTCGATCAGGAAGTATCTTCTTTCCACCGGATTGGCGTTATTTGTGGCGCTAGGCTCGGCACCTTTGACGATGGCCGTTCAGCCGGCCCAGGCCAGCGAGATCAAATACGTCGTCAATAACGTGCCGATCACCACCTACGATATTCAGCGGCGCGCGGCATTCATGAAGCTGCAGCACCGCAAGGGCAATCTCAACAAGCTCGCTGCGGACGAGATGATCGACCAGACGCTGCGCACGGCGGAAATGAAGCGCCTCGGCATCAAGGTCTCGGATCAGCAGATCGAAGACGCTTTCAATCGCTTTGCTAGCTCCAACAAGATGAAGCCCTCGCAGCTCACCGGCGTGCTTCAGCAGGCCGGTGTGACGGCAGAGCATTTCAAGCAGTTCATCGGCACCCAGATGGGCTGGAACCAGGCGCTTTCGGCGCGATTCCGCTCGCAGGGCGGCAGCATGAGCGAGCAGGACGTCGTCCAGCGCATGCTTCAGCAGGGCGGCAACAAGCCGTCCGCCACCGAATACATGCTTCAGCAGGTCATCTTCGTGGTGCCCGCAAAGGAGCGCGGCAATATCGGCAAGCGCAAGCGCGAGGCTGAAGCCATGCGTGCCCGCTTCAGCGGCTGCGACAGCACCCGCCAGTTCGCCAAGGGCCTGCTGGACGTGACCGTGCGCGACCTCGGCCGCGTGCTTGCGCCTGAACTGCCGGCCGAATGGGCCGACCAGATCAAGAAGACGAAGACGGGTGGCGCGACGGGCGTCCGTGAGACGGAACGCGGCGTCGAATTCATCGGCGTCTGCAGCTCGCGCGAAGTCTCGGACGATCGCGTCGCCAAGATGGTGTTCCAGTCCGAAGGCTCGAAGGACGACCAGGCTGGAGAGCTCGACAAGAAGTACATCGCCGAATTGCGGAAGAATGCCCGCATCGTCGAGCGCTGATCCATTGTGCCGCCACGCAATGACGGCCCATTGCTGGCACTCACGGCGGGCGATCCTTCGGGCATAGGCCCCGAGATCGCCATTGCCGCGTGGCAGGCGCGCAACTTGCACAGCGTCGCGCCCTTCTACCTCCTGACCGATCCCGCTTTGCTGGCCGCCCGCACGCGGCATCTCGGCATCACCGTCCCGATCCAGGAAACGACGCCGGCAGACGCGGCAGCCGTCTTCGCGCGCGCCCTGCCCGTCGTGCCGCTCCAGCCGCGCTTCACGGATACTCCGGGCCTACCTGATGCCGCCAATGCGGCCGGCATCGTCGAAGCCATCGACCGCGCGGTCGCCGATGTCCATTCCGGCGTGGCTGCTGCCGTCGTCACCTGCCCCATTGCCAAGAAGCCGCTCTACGATGCCGGCTTCCGCTTTCCCGGCCACACCGAATATCTCGCCCATCTCGCCGGCCTGAAGGAAGGCCGCGAGATCATCCCCGTCATGATGCTTGCAGGGCCGGATCTGCGCGCCGTGCCGGTGACGATCCACATTCCGCTGGCCGATGTGCCGGGCGCGCTTACCCGGGCGGCAATCGAAGAAATCTCCCGCATCACGGCGCATGATCTCGCCGCGCGCTTCGGCATCGCGAAGCCACGTCTCGCCATCTCCGGCCTCAACCCGCATGCCGGCGAAGGCGGCGCCATGGGCGGCGAGGACGAGGCGATCATCCGCCCGGCGGTCGAGGCGCTGCGCCGCGCCGGCATCGACGCTTTCGGGCCGCTGCCGGCTGATACGATGTTCCACCCGCGCGCGCGCGCCGGCTATGACGCGGCGATCTGCATGTATCACGATCAGGCGCTGATCCCCGCCAAGGCACTGGCCTTCGACGAGACGGTCAACGTCACGCTCGGCCTGCCCTTCATCCGCACTTCGCCCGACCACGGCACGGCCTTCGACATCGCCGGCAAGGGCATTGCCCGCCCCGACAGCCTCATCGCCGCGCTGACGCTCGCCCGGCTGCTCGCCGACAATGAAAGCCAAGCCAAATGACGCTCGATGGACTGCCGCCGCTGCGCGATGTCATCGATCGGCATGAGCTTCAGGCCAAGAAGTCGCTCGGCCAGAATTTCCTGCTCGACCTCAATCTCACCGGCAAGATCGCCCGCACTGCCGGCGATCTCAGCGCCACGACAGTCATCGAGGTCGGCCCCGGCCCCGGCGGACTGACCCGGGCGCTTTTGATGAACGGTGCAAAGCGCGTCATAGCGATCGAGCGCGACGAGCGCTGCCTTGCAGCATTGGCCGAGGTTTCGGCGCATTATCCCGGCCGGCTGGAAGTGGTTTCAGGCGATGCGCTCAAAACCGATTTTGCGGCACTCGCCAGCGGCGAGCCGGTCAAGATCGTCGCCAACCTGCCCTACAACATCGGCACCGAACTGCTCATTCGCTGGCTCACGGTGCCGCAATGGCCGCCCTTCTATTCCTCGATGACGCTGATGTTCCAGCGCGAGGTGGCGCAGCGCATCGTGGCGGCACCCGACAGCGATGCCTATGGCCGGCTCAGCATTTTGGCCGGCTGGCGCACGCAGGCCAGGATCGCCTTCGACGTGCCGCCGCAGGCTTTCAAGCCACCGCCGAAGGTCACCTCGTCGGTCGTGCATCTCATCCCGCGCGAGAATCCGCTCCCTGCCGACGTACGCGTGCTGGGGCGTGTCACGGAAGCTGCCTTCGGCCAGCGCCGCAAGATGCTGCGCCAGAGCCTCAAGGGCATCGAGGGCGCCCGCCTGCTCGAAGCAACCGGGATCGACGGCACACGCCGCGCGGAGACGCTGGATATCGCCGAGTTCGTG
Organism: Mesorhizobium sp. DCY119; assembly: GCF_003590645.1. Taxonomy (NCBI): domain Bacteria; kingdom Pseudomonadati; phylum Pseudomonadota; class Alphaproteobacteria; order Hyphomicrobiales; family Phyllobacteriaceae; genus Mesorhizobium; species Mesorhizobium sp. DCY119. Next base: position 3,472,525 of record NZ_CP031834.1, read on the forward strand.
GCGCTGGCGAATGCCGTGTCGCGCAAGGATTGACAATGCAGAGCCTCGGCGTGGTCCCTCGACTTTTCCCGCTTGTCGAGACCGGGCAGAAAACCAGCACAATCCGCTGGCGCGAAACCCGGATCGAACCGGGCTACATGCGCTATGTCTGCGACGGTGACGCCGCGAAGACAGCAATCGTCTGGGTCACTCGCTGCACCGACCTGCCGCTATCCGAGGCGGCGGCCTTTGTCGGGCGCGAGGCGGAATGGCCGAAGGATGTCATGCTGGAAGGCATGCGCGAGCACTATCCGGAAATAGAATGGACGGACATCGTCCAGATCATCGAGCACCTGACGCCCGCCGAAACAGCCAGGCGTCCGGATTTCCCGGCCTGACTTCGGCTGGGAAAACTACAATTTCTCGTCCAGCAAGCCTGAGATGAAATCGAACAGGCCGGGCCGGCGGTCGCGGCGCAGGCGCTCGGCTGCAACGATCGCTCTGACCTCGGCGTAAGCCTGGTTCAGGTCGTGATTGACGACGACGAAATCATATTCCTTCCAATGCTCGATCTCTTCGCGTGCATTCTGCAGGCGCTTTTCGATCGCCGCGTCGGCGTCCTCGGCGCGGCGCTTCAGCCGTGCCTTCAGTTCCGCCATCGACGGCGGCAGGATGAAGATCGAGACGATGTCGACCCGCATCTTGTCCTTGAGCTGAAGCGCGCCCTGCCAGTCGATGTCGAAAAGCATGTCGCGGCCTTCCGCCATCGCCGCCTCGACCGGCTCGCGTGGCGTGGCGTAATAGTTGCCGTGCACCTCGGCCCATTCGAGCAGCGCATCGGAATCGCGCAGGCGCTCGAAATCACGCTGCGTCACGAAATGGTAGTGCACGCCGTCGATCTCGCTGCCGCGGCGCGGACGTGTCGTGACGCTGACCGACAGGCTAAGTGCCGGGTCTTTCTCCAGCAGATTGCGCGCAATGGTCGACTTTCCGGCCCCGGAAGGGGACGACAGCACCAGCATGAGGCCACGGCGGCGAATATTGGTCTCAGCGGCCATAGGCCATTACTCCAGATTTTGAACCTGCTCGCGAAACTGGTCGACGACGGCCTTGAGCTCCAGCCCGATGGCTGTAACAGCGGCAGCGTTCGATTTCGAGCATAAGGTATTCGATTCGCGGTTAAATTCCTGTGCCAGGAAGTCGAGCTTGCGGCCGATAGAGCCACCGCCCGAGAGCAGCGCCCTGCCCGAAGCCACATGGGTCTTGAGCCGGTCGATCTCCTCGCGGATATCGGCCTTGGTCGCCAGAAACGCCGCTTCCTGATGCAGGCGGCCTTCGTCGAGATTACTGGCGGCATCCATCAGAAGCGCGATCTGCTCGGCGATCCGCGCGCGGATGACGGCAGGTTCGCGCGACGGATCGGCCTCGGCCTTGAGCGTCAACGCCTCTATCGTGTCGATATGGCCAAGCAGAAGATCGCCCAGCGCCTTCCCTTCAGCCTGGCGTGCCTGTTCCAGCCCGGTCAAGGCGGCGTCGAGCGCGCTCAGCACCGCTGCGTCCAGGCTGGCCCGCGTCTCCTCGGTCTCCGTCGTCTCGGGTATGTCCAGCACACCGCGCAGGGCGAGCAGCCCGTCCGCCGTTGGCGGGGAGGCTCCGAACTGCTCCTGCAGGCGCTTTGCCAGCCCCGCCAGATCCTTGAGAAGGACTTCGTTGACGACCGGAGACACCAGCATGCCGGCAGCGCGCGTGATCGTGAGCGTCACCTGCATATTGCCGCGCGAAAAGCGCTTCTGCACGGCCTGGCGCGCCTGCGGCTCCAGCCTCTCGAAACCCTGCGGCAGCCGGAACCGTGCCTCGACGCTCTTGCCGTTCACCGATTTCAGTTCCCAGGCAATCGCCGTGCCATCATGCTCGGCCGAAGCGCGAGAAAAGCCCGTCATGCTCTGCAATGTCATCCCTCGCCCCCTCTCCGTGCCTGGAGCGGTTCAGTTTTTGATAGAATCGTTGAACCGCTCTAAGTATTTGTTTTTACGTAATTCCGGACGGAAAGCCGTTTCACGCTTTTCCTGGAATTCCTCTAACGGCAAAGTCGCGGAAATCCGCTTCTGCAAATGCGGCGGGCCGGCAAGCGGCCCGATACAGACTGATCATCGTGTAGAAACAGCGGGTTCCTATTGCGCCGCAGGTGCCGGCGCGCCCTCTGTCGTTCCTTGCGTTTCCCCAGCTTTGGCGGCTTCTTCGGCCTGCTTCTTCTGTACGGCGCGCCACCGCGCCACATTCTCGTTGTGCTCGTTGAGCGATTTCGCAAAGACGTGCCCGCCGGTGCCGTCAGCGACAAAGTAGAGATCATCGGTTTTCGACGGGTTGGCGACCGCCTCAAGCGAAGCTTTGCCCGGATTGGCGATCGGCGTCGGCGGCAGGCCGTTGATGACATAGGTGTTGTAGGGCGTCGGCTTCTGGATGTCGGACTGGTAGATCGGCCGGTCGGAAGGCCGGCCCTTGCCGCCGAACAGACCGTAGAGAATGGTCGGGTCGGACTGCAGCCGCATATTCTTGTTCAGGCGGTTTATGAACACCGCGGCAACCCGCGAGCGCTCGTCGTTGCGGCCTGTTTCCTTCTCCACGATGGAAGCCAGCGTGACAAATTCGTTGATATCGGCCAGCGGCAGATCAGGCGAGCGGCGGTCCCAAATGTCTTCGACGAGTTGCTTCTGGTGGGCCAGCATTTTGTCGATGATCTGCTGGCGCGTCGCGCCCCGCATGAAACGCTGCGTGTCCGTGGCCAGGCTGCCTTCCGGCGGCAGTGTCGCCGGCATGTCGCCGGTCAGCGCGTCCTGTTCGGCGATGCGCTGGAACGCCTGTTCGACGGTCAGGCCCTCGGGAATCGTCAGCGAATACATCACCGACTTGCCGCTCTTGAGCAGTTCCATAACCTCATGCATGGAAGCGCCCGGCTTGATCTCGTATTCGCCGGTCTTCAGCGCCATGTCGTTGCCATAGGCGCGCACACCAAGGCGGAAGATGCGCGCATCGCTGATCAGACCGCGACGCTCGAGCTGGTCGGCGATGTCCTGGACACCAGTGCCGGGCTTGACCATAAAGGTCTGCGCCGTAGTCGTCGGGCCGGGGCCTTCGAATTCACGCTTGCCGAAATAGACCGCACCGCCGGCCACGATGACCGCCAGAATCACCAGCGAAAGCATGAAGTTGAGGAACACAACGAACTGATTACGCGAGGCGCGCGAGCGCGTGCGTTTCGGCGGCGGCGTGCCCTGTTCCGGGCGCAGTGCTTCGCTGGCGCTCTTCGGAACGATCGGTTTAGGCGGCTCGGGACGCCGGCCGAATTCGCCGTCGGAAGGATTGGTGTTCATAGCGCCTCAACACTTTGCAATCAGACGAATCCCCACCGAGAAAAGGGTCGAAGGCAGACCCTAGGCACGAATATGTCAAAATTCGCGGCGAAACGGCCCTATTTGGCAGCCGTCAGCCGTTATAGCGCTGGAAAACCAGCGACGCATTCGTTCCGCCGAAACCAAAGGAATTGGACAGCGCTACATCGATCTGGCGCTCGCGCGCCTTGTTCGGCACGAGGTCGATTGCCGTTTCGCGTTCTGGATTGTCCAGATTGATCGTCGGCGGCGCGATGTTGTCGCGAATGGCAAGCACCGAAAAGATCGCCTCGGCGGCACCGGCCGCACCCAAAAGGTGGCCGATCGCCGACTTCGTCGACGACATCGAAATCTTCGACGCAGCATTGCCGACCAGCCGCTCGACCGCGCCAAGCTCGATCGTGTCGGCCATGGTCGATGTGCCGTGGGCGTTGATGTAGTCGACATCCGCCGGCTGCAGGTTGGCGCGTTTGAGCGCAGCGGTCATGCAGCGGAAAGCGCCATCGCCGTCCTCGGCCGGAGCCGTGATGTGGTAGGCATCGCCGGTCAGGCCGTAACCCGTCACCTCGGCATAAATCTTGGCGCCGCGCGCCTTTGCGTGCTCGAGCTCTTCGAGCACCACGACACCGGCGCCCTCGCCCATGACGAAACCATCGCGGTCGCGGTCATAGGGGCGTGAAGCCTGTTCGGGCGTGTCGTTGCGATCGGTGGAAAGCGCCTTGCAGGCGGCGAAACCGGCAAGCGAAAGCCGCGTCACGGGCGCTTCGGCACCGCCGGCCAGCATCACGTCGGCATCGCCGAATATGATCAGCCGGGCCGCGTCGCCGATGGCATGTGCGCCCGTCGAGCAGGCGGTCACCACGGCGTGATTCGGGCCCTTCAGCCCGTGCCGGATGGAGACCTGGCCGGAGACCAGATTGATGATCTGCCCGGGAATGAAGAAGGGGCTGATGCGGCGCGGCCCACGCTCCTTGAGAATGAGCGCATTTTCCGCGATGCCCTCGATGCCGCCGATGCCGGAACCGATCATCACGCCGGTGGCGTGCTGTTCCTCGGGGGTCTTGGGTTCCCAGCCGGAATCCTTGAGCGCTTCATCGGCGGCCGCAATCCCGTAAAGGATGAAGTCGCCGATCTTGCGCAGTTCCTTCGGCTCCAGATAGGCTTCCGGGCTGAAGGTGGCGTTGCTGCCGTCGCCACGCGGAATCACATGCGCGATCTTGCAGGCAAGATCCTCGACCTCGAATTCCGTGATCTTCCTGGCGGCGCTCTTGCCGCTCAGGATTTCTTTCCAGCCATGTTCCACGCCAACGCCAAAAGGCGAAAGCAGACCCATGCCGGTGACGACGACACGCCTCATAGCGATACTCTCGGAAATGCTGACTGCTGACTAGGCGTCAGGCCGAGGCCTTGTCGATGTACTTGACGGCGTCGCCGACGGTCAGAATCGTCTCGGCTGCATCGTCAGGGATTTCAACGCCGAATTCTTCTTCGAAGGCCATGACGAGTTCGACCGTGTCAAGGCTGTCCGCGCCGAGATCATCGATGAAGCTGGCGGCTTCCGTTACCTTGTCGGCCTCGACGCCGAGATGTTCGACAACGATCTTCTTGACGCGCTCTGCGGTGTCACTCATTTGGGCATCCTCGTCTCTTGTTGTTCGTCTTCGTTAACGGCACGACTGCCGCTAATCAAGTTGAAAGATGTTCCCTCCCGGGAACGTAGCGGCAATGGCAGGAAGTTTGCCGAAATCGCCGCGTTGATGGCCGCATTACACGAAAAGACGCCCGCGTCCAATGCGAAAACGCCTGAATTGGCCGTCGTGGGGCGTGAACCCTGTTAAGAATTAGCCTGACCCGAGTCAGGCGAAGTGACTTTCGGCTCCGCCGGAAACAATAACCCCAGCGGCGTGTGAAGCAAGTGGCGCGAGGTGTGTAGAGATTCGGGTCAGGGCGAGCTGAAATGGGGTTGCCGCAGGCAACAAGCGGAGTGGACATTCAGGTCCATGAGCATCGGAAGCGGCATTAGGTAGCACAACTACCGGGGCTGCCTTACGTTCCACCCCAGCCTTTCATCGTCCGAACAACTCTGAATGTGTGCCGAGCCTGACGAATTCGACAAAATTGTCATCGGCATCATAGACCAGGAGAAAATCGCCGCCGATATGGGCTTCCCTCGCCCCTTTCCACTCGTTACCGGAAAGCTCGTGATCGGCCCACTCTGCTCCCAAAGGCTTTTTCAGGATGATCAGCGTCATCAACTCGATGGCGCGATTCATATCCATTTTCCCGGCCTTGTTGTACCGGTCCCAGTCTTTTCGAAATTCCTTGGTATAGTCAGACGCTCTCGGAAGAGGGGCTCGTCTAGCGGCGCTTGGCTTTTTCAAGTTGTTTCCCCGCAGAACTTACCTTCTTGCCGTCGAGATCAGCGAAAAGCTCGTCAGGCGTCGCAAAGCGAGCCCTGCTTGCCTTCCTGATCTCACGAGCCTCGGCAAGGGCGGCACGGGTTGTTTCGTTGGGAACCTTGAGTTCAAGAGGAAAGCTCTGGCTCACGACGACACGATGAAGAAACATCCGAACGGCGTCTGAAACCGAAAGACCGAACGATCCAAGAACCGAGGAGGCCTCGTCACGAATGTCATCATCGACCCGAACGTGAATCATTTTGGTGTTGGCAGCCATGCTAAGACTCCTTGTAGCAGGTAACTCGCTGGACGGGTCGCTCCGCAGCGACCTGACCAGCTAGCTGTCAACACAATATGTATCTCAAATGAGATGCAATCAAGGCCTACAGTTGAATCTGGCTTCCGCTACCCAATCCGGGACAGATGCGCAGAAAATGCCATTTGCAGGCCGTCATGGCGCGAAGATCAGCGCACCTCAGATCATCGCCATGCCGCCGTTCACATGAATCGTCTGGCCGGTGATATAGGCGGCTTCGTTGGACGCCAGATAGACCACCGCCGAGGCGACTTCGGCGCCCGTTCCCATGCGGCGGGTCGGGATGGCGGCCATGATCGCCTCTTTCTGCTTGTCGTTCAGCTTTTCGGTCATGGCTGATTCGATGAAGCCGGGCGCGACGCAATTGACGGTGACGTTGCGGGTGGCGATCTCCTGCGCCAGCGACTTCGAGAATCCGATCATGCCAGCCTTGGAGGCGCAGTAATTGGCCTGGCCGGGATTGCCGGTAACGCCGACGACGGAGCTGATATTGATGATGCGGCCATTGCGGCGGCGCATCATGGGGTGCGTCAGTTCACGCGTCAGGCGGAACACCGCCGTCAAATTGACCTCGATGACGGCATCCCAGTCGGCGTCGGACATGCGCACGAACAGGCCGTCCTTGGTGATGCCGGCATTGTTGACGAGGATGTCGACGCCTTCGAGATCGGCTTCTGCCTTCTGGCCAAGCGCCTTGACCTCGTCGCGATCCGACAGGTTCGCCGGAAACAGCTTTACGCGGTCGCCGAGCTCGGCAGCCAGCGCCTCGAGCTTCTCAACCCGCGTGCCATGAAGGCCGACGGTCGCGCCCTGCGCATGAAGCGCGCGGGCGACTGCCTCGCCAATGCCTCCGGTTGCCCCGGTGACGAGTGCCTTGCGGCCGGTCAGATCGAACATTTTTTGACTCTCCTTCAAGAGCACACCCTTCACACGGGTGGGGTCATTGGTTTTTGGTCAGGCCAGCGCCGCAATGACGGCATCGACATCGGCCGGGTTGTTGACGGCTGCGGTGGCGATTTCCTTGTTGATACGCCGTGCGAGGCCGGAAAGCACCTTGCCCGCCCCCACTTCATAAAGCGTGGTCACGCCGTTTGCGCCGAACCATTCCACCGTTTCGCGCCAGCGCACGCGGCCGGTCACCTGCTCGACGAGGCGGGCGGCGATCTCGTCCGGATCGCTCAGCGGCCGGACGACGACATTGGCCACGACCGGCACCGAAGGCACGTTCTTCGTCACGCCGGCCAGCGCCTCGCGCATGGCGTCAGCAGCAGGGCCCATCAGAGCGGAATGGAACGGTGCGGAGACAGAAAGCATCAGCGCGCGCTTGGCGCCCTTTTCCGTGCACAGCTTTGCCGCCAGCTCGACGGCGGCCTTGGCGCCCGAAATAACCAGCTGCCCGCCGCCATTATCATTGGCGATCTGGCAGACCGAATTTTGCGCCGCTTCAGCGCAGGCGGCTTCCACGTCGTCCTGCTCAAGCCCGATGATTGCAGCCATCGCGCCCTCGCCCACCGGCACGGCGGCCTGCATGGCATTGCCGCGAATGCGCAGCAGCCGTGCCGCGTCGCCAATCGAGAATGTGCCGGCAGCGGCAAGTGCCGAATATTCGCCGAGCGAATGGCCGGCAACGTAGGCGACCTTGTCCTTCAGCGAAAAGCCGCGCGCTTCCAGTGCCCGGATCGCGGCCATCGACACGGCCATCAGCGCCGGCTGCGCGTTTGCGGTCAGCGTCAGCGTCTCTTCGGGGCCGTCCCACATGATCTGTGAAAGCTTCTGGCCCAGCGCCTCGTCGACCTCGTCGAACACCGCGCGAGCCTCCGGAAAGGCCTCCGCCAGGTCCTTGCCCATGCCCACGGCCTGGCTGCCCTGGCCTGGAAAGGTGAATGCAACGGCCATGTCCCGCTCCCGGATTTGTTTTTCGGAAAGGCCCTGTGGCGCAGGAAAGCCGACCGAGTCAAGGCCACAGATCGTGAAGCGCGGCTGCTATCTACCTGCCGCTACATGAAAAAATGCAACAGTAATTTACCGGCGGCCTTCCCATTTTGAACACAGACGCTAGATTTTGTGACGGTTCGATGACAGTGAGATGACGGTTTTGTTTCGCGTTCGAGGTTCGTGAGTTGTCAAATCGGCTTACTGTGGCACAAGGGGATACGGAGTGTGAGAGTGCCGGCGGCCGTGCAAAACGCCGCGTGCAGGTACTCCATCTTGCCCGAACCCTGGCGCTTACCGTCATCATATCGGCACTTCTGGTATTTTGCGTCGAACTGATCGTTCGCGGCTCGCTTGAGCAGACATTGCTGTTTTTCCAGCAGCCGTTCCGGCCGGGTTGGACAACCGTCGTCATCTTTGCGCTGGTGCTGGTATTTCTCGACGCCCTGCTTGGACGCGCGCATCACGCTTTGCTGCTGGTCGCGCCGCTGGCGCTGCTTCTGGCCTTCATCGGCCATCAGAAATCACTTTATCTTGGCGATCCGCTCTACCCGACCGACTTTCTCTATGCCCGCCAGATTGTCGAACTGACGCCGCTTCTGGTGCGACAGCGCCCGATGTCGGCGGTTTTCATGGTGATCGGGGCGATCGCAGCGATTGGCATGCTGGTTTACGCCTGGAAGTTCTGGCGCCGCCGCATACCGGCGCTGTCGTGGCGCGCCCGCATCACACGCCTCGGCCTGGCGCTGCCGGCTCTGGTGTTCTTCGGCTCGATCATGGACTACGCGACCTTCTCCTGGGCGCGCGACCGGCTCCAGATCATCCCGATCATGTGGGACCAGAAGGAGAATTATAACAGTAACGGCTTCGCCATCGCCTTCGCGCTGAACGTGCCGATGGCAAAGGTGCTGGCGCCCGCCGGCTATTCGGACAAGGCGATCGCTGCGATCACGCGGCCAGAGGCCGATAACCCGGTGCTACCCGCCGAAAAGCCCGACATCATCATCGTGATGAACGAATCCTTCTGGGATCCGACCCGGCTGCCTGGCCTCGAAATCACGCCGGACCCCATCGCCAATGTGCGCTCGCTCGAATCCGGCCATATCTTCTCGCCGGAATTCGGCGGCATGACCGCCAATGTCGAGTTCGAGGCGCTGACGGGATTCTCCAACGCCTTCCTGCCCTATGGCAGCATTCCCTATCAGCAATATGTGCGCAGCCCGATTCCCTCGCTCGCCACCTTCCTCAAGAGCGAAGGCTACGCCACCAAGGCCATCCACCCCTTCGGCGGCTGGTTCTGGAACCGCACGCCCGTCTACCAGGCCTTCGGCTTCGACACGTTCCTGTCGGCCGACAATTTGCCGCCGCTCGCCTCGCGCGGGCCGCTGGTGTCCGACAAGGCCTTGACCGAAGAGATCATCCGCCAGGCCGACGCCACGCGCGATCCGTTCTTCATCTTCACCGTCACGCTGCAGAATCACGGCCCCTACGAGCCGAACCGCTATTGGGACACCAGCCACACCGTCTCGGGCAATGTCAGCCAGACGGCGCGCGATTCGGTGCTGAGCTATGCCGAGGGCGCCTCCGACGGCGACAAGGGCCTGGCGCGGCTGATCGAATGGGCGAAGAACCGCGAGCGTCCGACCGTCATCGCCTTCTTCGGCGACCACCTGCCGCCGCTGGGGCCGGTCTATATCGAGACCGGGTTCATGAAAGACCAGGTCGCACCGCGCAAGGCGCCGCTGCCCGAAATGAGCCTGCAGCATGAGACGCCGCTGGTGATCTGGTCGAACCGCAGCGGGCCGGCGGAAAACATCGGCTCGATCAGCCCGGCCTTCCTGGCGCTGCATGTGCTGCAGACGGCCGGTATCAGCCATCCCTACTACACCGGCTTCCTCGGTGGCGTGCGCGAGCATTTCCGCGTCGTCGACCGCAACATGCTGGTCACCCCGAACGACGAGGCCCTGCCCGACTGGTCGCGCGCCAAGGAGATCGACCCCGAGATCCGCGACTATCGCCTGCTGCAATACGACATGATGTTCGGCAAGCGCCATGCCGCACCGGAATTCTTCCCCGAGACGACGGGCAAGCCGGTGCCTGCGATCTGAGACTGACGGCGGCGGCAGCAATTCCAGGAAAAGCGCGCTGCGGTTTTCCGTCGGGAATTGCGTGAAGAAAACCGTCAGTTCGTGACGTAAAGGTCCGTAATCGCATAAGCGATGTTGTCGAAGGCGGCCTTGAGCTGGGTGGCATCCTTAGTCGGATAGTAGTTCGCCGGCGTCGAGGCGCAGCCGCTGTAGAGCTTGCGGTTTGCAGCCGTGTCGGCACCCAGAACGACGGTGAACACTTTGACGCCCTGGTTCTTCAGGCGCGTGCACATGGCGTCCGTCCAGGTGTTGACGTTGGTCAAGGCAACAGCCCTGGTCGAGGTGCTCATGCGATTGGTGTCGAAATATCCGTAAGCGCCGTAGTCGGACTGATTGGCCAGTTCGCTGGATGCGCCGAAAACGTTGTTCTCGCCATCGGTGAACACCACCACGACCTTGGACGTCTGGTCCGAATTGAAAGCGTCACCCTGGTCATAGGGCTCGCCTGGCGACAGGACGCGATAGCCCCACGCCAGTCCCTCGGACACGTTCGTTCCCGAACCATACCAGTAGACCATCTTGCTGATATCGGTCTTGAGGCTTTCAAGATCGGTAGTCAGCGGCGCGATCGGTGTCGGACAGGCATAGTTCGGTCCGGTCGTTGCCGGAGCCGCTGTGTTGATCACCGCAGTACTCTTGATGCTGGTATTGGAGTATTTAGCCACAGCCATTTGCTGCGTCTTTTGCGCCGCCTTCGTCGATGCTTTGTTGCCGTCGCTCAGGTAGCTATTATTGAACGCTGTGGCGCTGTTAGGGGTACCCTTTGCAGCACCGGGTTCGTCAGGCGCAAAATAGGGCACGAACACGGTCTCGGGTTTTACGTTACCCGTTTGATCGGCCGCGGTGTAGACCAGCTTCGCCGGAGGCGTGTCGTCGAGATTTAAAGCGTCAGTGATCAGGTTTGGAGTGCCGTCCGCATTGAACTTTGAAGTGCGGGCTTCCACGCAGCCTTTCCATGTCACACCCAGCCTGTTGAAAAGTTCCCAGTGGCCGTAACGTCGCTTGTCGGAAGCAGAAATAGTCTCGAAATTCACGCCGTTCGTGCTCTTGTCGTTCACAGGAATGATCGTCCGCTTGTCGATCCAGTCTTCCTTGAAGCCTACGCCCTTGATGTTCACCGCCGTCACGAACGGCACCAGCGCCACGCGGATTTCGCGCTCGGGCTTTTCCGTCTTGGCCTGCTTGAGAATGTCGACGAGCTGCGTTGCGCCCTCGCGCAGGGCCTTCATATTGGCGTCGCCCATCGAGCCGGTGTTGTCGAGCACCATCGCCACTTCCAGCTTCGCCGTCGATTCGTAAGCGCTGGCCTTGACGGAGAGATGCCCGTTCTTGCCGAAGACGAAGCTGAAATTAAGAGCCACATCGGCCGTGGCCGTCGCAGTGGTCTTGATGTAGTTGACGCCCTGCTCCACCGTCAGATGAGCAGATGGGTTGACGAGGTTGCCCTGGCCGCTTGTGTTGGCCTTGAAATAGCCGTCGAAAAGATCGTCGCGCGATGTCGACTTGTCGGCCAGCCGGGAAGCGGCGAGCACTGCCGAATCGAGCGCGTTCTGCAGATTGGATTTGGCCGTCATCAGGTTGGAGACGTCGAGCGCAAAGCCGACGCCGGTTAGCATGACGGGCAGCGACACGGCAAACATCATGGCGAAGTTGCCGCTGGTCGAGCGCCAGAACCGCGTGACGAGCATTTAAATGTACCCCCGGATTGCCCTATTACCGCGATTTCTGGGTGAACACAGTGAAGAGATCGTTGATTTCCGGGGTACCCTTGCCCGCAATTTCGCGCGGTGGTTAAGGATGCGTTGGCAGAGCGCGCGCAATTTTCTGCGTCGGATGCCTCGAGCCTGAAGACCGGGCCAGATCGGCGATCGGGCCCTACCCTTGCCTTCCAGCCAGAATGCTGTATAGACGCCCGCAATCTGCCGGTCCCAGCTGGGGGCTGAACGGAGGGCCGGAGGTTTTCCGCAAGGAAGCCGCCGTGTGAAGCAAAAAGTGCTTCCGCCTCCCGTGTCTCCGCTCTCGACCGTCTCGTCATGCTCCTTTCTTCTCCTGAGGTGGCCAACAGGCCCTCGAAGGATCAAGAGAAGTTGCAGAGGCTTTAGCCGCCGGGAACCGGACAGGGAAACGAAGAAAGGCAAAGAACAATGGCTCTATACGAACATGTGTTTCTTGCCCGGCAAGACCTCTCGCAGCAGCAGGTCGACGCACTTGTGGAACACTACAAGGGTGTCATCTCCTCGCATGGCGGGTCCGTTGGCCGGGTTGAGAACTGGGGACTGAAGTCCCTCACCTACCGCGTCAAGAAGAACCGCAAGGCGTATTACACGCTTATGGATCTCACCTGCCCGCCGGCCGCTCTCAACGAGATGGAGCGTCAGATGGGTCTTTCCGAAGACGTCTTGCGCTTCCTGACCGTCAAGGTCGAGGCTCATGAAGAAGGCGTCTCCGCCATGATGCAGAAGCGCGAAGAGCGCTCCGAGCGTGGCGACCGCGGCTTCGGCGATCGTGGCGACCGCCCGAACCGCAGCTTCGGCGACCGTGACCGCGGCGACCGTGGTCCGCGCAGCTTCGGCGACCGCGATGGCGGTGGCGATCGTGGCCCGCGCAATTTTGGTGACCGTGACGGCGCTCCGCGCCGGCCGCGTGATGAGGCAGGAGCTGCAGAATAATGGTCGACATCAATCAGATCCCGACCCGGCGCCCGTTCCATCGCCGCCGCAAGACCTGCCCGTTCTCCGGCGCCAACGCTCCGAAGATCGACTACAAGGACGTGCGTCTGCTGCAGCGCTACATCTCCGAGCGCGGCAAGATCGTGCCGTCGCGCATCACCGCCGTCAGCCAGAAGAAGCAGCGCGAACTCGCCAAGGCGATCAAGCGCGCCCGTTTCCTCGGCCTGCTGCCCTACGTGGTGAAGTAATAGCCTTCTGTGGTGGGCGGTTTGCCGCCCGCCACACTCTCCCCCCGCGACGGGCGCGGATCAGGAGCTGAGTAAAATCCCGAGTTGGGATCGGCGACGATCCCTAACTGCCGCGACAGGCAGGACAGCGACACCGGCGACAACGCCCTTTTGCTTCCTGACCTGTTCCAGATTTCCGCCCCTCGTGGCGACAACGAAAAGGAACGAAACCATGGAAGTCATTCTTCTCGAACGCATTTCCCGCCTCGGCCAGATGGGCGACACCGTCAAGGTCAAGGACGGCTTTGCCCGTAACTTCCTGCTGCCGCAGGGCAAGGCGCTGCGCGCCAACGAAGGCAACAAGAACAAGTTCGAAGGCCAGCGCGCCCAGCTCGAAGCCCGCAACCTCGAGCGCAAGTCGGAAGCCCAGGAAATCGCCGATCGTCTCGACGGCAAGAGCTTCATCGTCGTGCGTTCGGCCGGCGAAACCGGCCAGCTCTACGGTTCGGTCTCGACCCGCGACATCTCCGACATCGTCACCGCTGAAGGCTTCTCGGTCAGCCGCAACCAGGTCGAGCTCAACCAGCCGATCAAGACCATCGGCCTGACCAATGTGGCCATTGCGCTGCATCCGGAAGTCGAAGTCACCATCACGCTGAACATCGCCCGCACGGCCGACGAAGCCGAGCGCCAGGCAGCCGGCGAAAAGCTGGACTCGGCCGAAGCCATCTACGGCGACGACATCAACGAGAATGCCCGCCCCGACAACTTCTTCGACCCGAACGAGGAAGAAGGCGAGGAAGCCTGATCACGGTTTGAAAAACCGATTGTTCATTCGTGAACTGGACCAAAGCCCGGGTGAAAACCCGGGCTTTTTTGTACAAGCTGGAACATTTTCAGCCGTGGCGCTTTGACGCAGAATGATGTCGACCCCATCTTAGAATCAGCATCGGGTGCCTTGGCATGAACATTCTGCTTCAACGTATTATCGACCGTCTCGTGCGCACGGGAAACCTCTCCGTCACCGGGCCGAATGGTTCCACACACACTTTCGGCGACAGTACCGGCGAGCCCGTCCATGTCGTCATCAACACCCGCCATGCAGAACGCGCAATCGCCTTCGACCCCATGCTGGCGCTGCCGGAAGCCTTCATGGAAGGCGAACTGGACGTCGTTGAGGGCGACATTCTCGGCGTGCTGCGCATCGCTTTCCAGAACATGGGTCCGGGCGGCATCGAGGCGTCATGGACGAAAGCCGTCGAAGGCCTGCGCCATGCATTCCGCCGTTTCTATCAGCTGAACACGGCCGGTCGCTCCAGGCGCAACGTGCAGCGCCACTACGACCTCTCGGGCGAGCTCTATAAGCTCTTCCTGGACGACGACATGCAATATTCCTGCGCCTATTTCGAGCGGCCGGACATGACGCTGGAGGAAGCCCAGCTCGCAAAGAAGCGGCACATCGCTGCCAAGCTGCGCATAAAGCCCGGCCAGAACGTGCTCGATATCGGCTCCGGCTGGGGCGGTCTCGGCCTTTATCTCGCCCGCACCTTCGATGCGGACGTTCTCGGCGTTACGCTGTCGACCGAGCAGCATGCGGTCGCCACCGAGCGCGCCAATGCGGAGGGGCTTGAGAACCACGTCCATTTCGAGCTTCGCGACTACCGCCACCTGACCGAGCGTTTCGACCGCATCGTTTCGGTCGGCATGTTCGAGCATGTCGGCGTCAACCACTACCGCACCTTCTTCGACAAGGTGGCCACGCTGCTGAAGCCCGACGGCGTCATGGTGCTGCATTCGATCGGCCGCAGCGGCCCGCCCTCGGCCACCAACGCCTTCATCCGCAAGCACATCTTCCCCGGTGGCTATATCCCTGCCCTTTCGGAAGTGCTGCCGCATATCGAAAAGTCGGGCCTGATGGTCTCGGACGTCGAAGTCCTGCGCATGCACTATGCCGACACGCTGAAGGCCTGGCGCGAGCGCTTCATGGCCAACCGCGAGCGGGCCAAGGAAATCTACGACGAGCGTTTCTGCCGCATGTGGGAATTCTATCTCGCCGGCTCGGAAGCTGCGTTCCGCTGGCAGGACCTCATGGTGTTCCAGATCCAGCTCACCCGCCGCAACGACATCGTGCCGCTGACGCGCGACTATATCGGCAAGTGTGAGAAGGCCCTCTCCATGCACGAGGCGGCACACCAGCCGGAAGCCGAGACCGTGAAGAAGCCGCAGAGATCGCGGCGAATTCCCGAAGCGGGCGAGTAAGGTTTTTTCTCGTAAGGTCCACGCCCCTTCACGCGCCTACCACTGGCGCCCTCTTACGGCAGGGCTGTCGCATATGAGGAACCCCCACCCCTAACCCCTCCCCACAAGGGGGAGGGAAACCTTGTGGCATCCTCGCAAGGCGCGGATCATTGATAGTTTCGCGTCGCAAAACAGCCGCAGGAGTCCCCCTCCCCCTTGTGGGGAGGGGTTAGGGGTGGGGGTTATCACAAGCAACATTCATCGCAATTTTCATATGCAATTGCCCTGCCGTAAAGACGGGCGAGGCCCGCGACTCGCCCTGCTGTGGTAAGGGTGAGGGGCAGCGCCAACCTCAACCGGAAGCCCCACCTATGACCATTCCAATCTTCATCGCAGCCGCGATCTGTGAAATCGCTGGCTGCTTTGCCTTCTGGGCGTGGTGGCGGCTGGAGAAATCACCGCTCTGGCTCGTGCCGGGCGTGGTGTCGCTCATCCTGTTCGCCTGGCTGCTCACGCTTGTCGACACGCAGGCCGCCGGCCGTGCCTACGCCACCTATGGCGGCATCTACATTGCCGCCTCGCTTTTCTGGCTGTGGCTGGCCGAAGGCGTTCGCCCCGACCGCTGGGACGTTCTTGGTGCTGCGATCTGCGTCGCCGGCGCCTCGATCATCCTGTTCGCGCCGCGCGGGGCGTGACCGGCAAGATACTCATTCCTTGATCGGCACCCATATCTCCAGCCCACCATTTCCGCTGCGCGGATCGAACTCCGGACCATAGCGCTCGAAACTCGGCGCATCGGCGGATTTGTACTGCGATTCCGGCAGCCACTTGCTCCAGATCGTGTGCATCGTGCCGCGGATAGCCGAGATATGGTCGCGATGGGTAAACACCGCATATTTCTGCGGCGACACCCGCACGCAGCTGAATTCCTTCGGCATCTCCGAGAAATCCTTGACCTCGACGCCGCTGACATATTCGAAGCTGGTGTCGTCGAAATTGCAGCACAGGCCATACCAGGCATTCGGCACCGCGCCGGGAATGCTGCCTTCATATTCGTTGAAACGCTGCCACAGCGCCGGAATCAGATTGTTTGTCCTGTCGTATTCGTAACGCTCGCCAAGTCCGGCGATCAGCATCGCTTTGCCTTCCACGAAGCGCGGTTCTTCCAGGGTAACTGTCGGTTGGTCGGACATGATAATCGGCTCCACGAGTTCGATGTTGTCGTGATGGTGTTGCGCGCGCAGTGCCTCGGGCGTCAGCCCGAACTGGTCGCGGAACGCCCGCGTGAATGCCTCATGGGAGCCATAGCCGGCATCGATCGCGACGCCGAGAATGTCGGGCGCGCCATCCGCCAGGGCCCTCGCCGCCTCGCTCAGCCGGCGGCCGCGCACATAGCGGATGACCGACTGGCCAGTCGCGGCGACGAAGGCCCGCGACAGATGAAAACGCGAGACGCCGCCGACAAGGGCGATGTCGTCGAGCGAAATCTCCTTGGCAAAGTGGCTTTCGACAAACCAGAGCGCTTTCGATACCGGGTCCATGTCACTCCCTTCAGGCAATGGCCCGATATGCCCGTTTCCGAAACCGTCCGTTTGATCGTTTTTGCGGTGGAGCGCGTTTTGCCGTCTCAGGGCTTCGCCGGCGTCACGATCTCATAGGTGCAGGCGAAGGACGCAGCCGCGATGCGATAGGTGTCGCTGACATCGTCGGGCACCTGCACGATGGCGTCGCCCGGCCTGGCGACCATCGCCTCGCCCCAAGGTGCGGTGAAGGTGAACTCACCCATCGCCTGCGAAACGATGAAATAACCCATGTCCGAGCCTTTGGGCGAGAAAGCGCGATAACCGTTCGCGTCGGGTTCGGACTGTGCTTCGCCATAGCGGGTGGGGAACTTGGCGGCCTTGACCAGTATTTCCTCATTGCCGGTCTCCGGGCAGCGGTTGCGCACGACCCAGTCCCCCGCTTCCGCCGGCTTGGATTTCGTCTCCACGCCTTCGCCCTTGATAATGGTAACGATCACCTCTCCCGGCACGGCGGCACGGGCGTCGACGGGTTTGGTCTTGCGGGCGATGCCGGTCTTGCCCTCGCCCTTGACCGTCGCGAACAGGGCAATCTGGTCCTTGGTTGCTGCGGTGTCGGCGATTGCGGGAGAAAATCCGGCCGCGCTGCCAAGCAGCATGGCGGCGAGAAATGTGGCGTGCGTTATCTTCATTGCGTTAATCCCTGAAAGTCCTCCCAAACCATATCAGCATGAGCGGGCAGCCGAGCCAATTGCGATCGTGACCCTTAATGTATCGAAGGTAGATTGCGCTCTTCCCACTCACCCTTGGGAATGGCCTCGCCAACCAGAAACTCGAAGGCCGCGACCTTGGCGTGGTCCGGCGTCAGTTCACATTTGAATTTGAGATTGTACCATAGGCTCTTGCTGCGGAACGCCGCGCCGTCGGCCAGGATCGTGTTTTCCTCGAGTTTCGTGCCGGCCATGGCATAGGCAACGACGCGGTCTGGCTGGAGGTCGTTGCGCCACGCATGCAGCTGGTCCATCGCCTCGATATTGCACAATTGTTCCGAGCGATCGGCCTCGGCCAGTTCCCGCAGGCCTTCCCGCGCCTGCCTGCTGCGCGGATCGGCAAGGGTTGCCTCCGACATCATCCTGCTGGCCCTGACCATCACGGGCGGCTGGTCGTCCGGCTGGACCGGCAGGGGAACCGGCGCCGGGCCGAATCTGTCAGTCGACGGCGGCGAGGATGGCATGGCCGACGCCTCATCTTGCTGCTCGGGCTCTCCGGCTACTGCCGGCACTTCACTCGGCCGAACGATCTCAACAGTGACATTGTGCTCCTGCGGCACGTCCAGCGGCCTCGTTCCGGACAGGGCGATCAGAAGGACAACGACAATGACATGAAGCAGGATCGAGGCCGGGATACCCCATCCGACACGTCGCGAAGATGCGGTGAGGATAACGTCGGAAACTGCGCTCATTTTCCTGTTTTGTTCTGGCCCTCGGGGGTAAGCTTCCATCCTGATTCGCGTCAATCGAGATTCGTCCGGCTGGCCAACTAGCTGTGGACGGTTTGGCGTAATTGTGAATTGCGGGCAACACGCTGCATTTGTTCACCGCCCGCCAACGGCATCTGGTACGGCAGGGAGCAGGCAAGATCGGGGAAGTCATGGCAGAGGCAGCACAAAAGTTCGGCGTGGCCGAAACACCGCTTTATCGCGAAGCGCCGAACAATATCGAGGCCGAGCAGGCGCTGCTTGGCGCCATCCTCGTCAACAACGACGCCTTCTACCGCGTTTCGGATTTCCTCAAGGCCTCGCATTTCTACGAGCCGCTGCACCGCAAGATCTTCGAGATTGCGGCCGAGATGATCCGCATGGGCAAGATGGCCAATCCGGTCACGCTCAGGAACTTCGTGCCGGCCGATCAGAAGGTCGGCGACATGACGGTGGCCCACTATCTCGCCCGCCTTGCGGCGGAAGCCGTCACCGTCATCAACGCCGCCGACTACGGCCGCGCCATCTACGATCTGGCCACGCGCCGCGCGCTGATCACGGTCGGCGAGGACATGGTCAACATCGCCTATGACGCGCCCGTCGACATGGCCCCGCAAGAGCAGATCGAGGACGCCGAGCGCCGCCTGTTCGAGCTGGCCGAAACCGGCCGCTACGATGGCGGCTTCGAAAGCTTCACCGATGCGGTGAAAACCGCCGTCGACATGGCCAACGCCGCCTATATGCGCGACGGTCATCTGTCCGGCGTCGCCACCGGCCTGCGCGATCTCGACAAGCGCATGGGCGGCCTGCAGCCGTCCGACTTGATCGTGCTTGCCGGCCGACCGGGCATGGGCAAGACCTCGCTCGTCACCAACATCGCCTTCAACGTCGCCCACGCCTACGAGCCGGCGCAGCAGGCCGACGGCTCGTTCAAGGCGGCCAATGGCGGCGTCATCGGCTTCTTTTCGCTCGAAATGTCGTCCGAACAGCTCGCCACGCGTATCATTTCCGAGCAGACGGAAATCCCCTCCTCCAAGATCAGGCGCGGCGAGATCACCGAGAACGATTTCGAAAAGCTCGTCGCCTGCTCGCAGATGATGCAGAAAATCCCGCTGTTCATCGATTCGACCGGCGGTATCTCCATCGCCCAGCTTGCCGCCCGCGCCCGCCGGCTGAAGCGCCAGCGCGGCCTCGACGTCATCGTCATCGACTATATCCAGCTGATGCAGGGCTCGTCCGCCAAGGCCTCGCAGAACCGCGTGCAGGAAATCACCGAGATCACCACGGGCCTGAAGGCGCTGGCCAAGGAACTCAGCGTGCCGATCATCGCGCTGTCGCAGCTGTCGCGTCAGGTCGAAAGCCGCGACGACAAGCGCCCGCAGCTCTCCGATCTTCGCGAATCGGGCTCCATCGAGCAGGACGCCGACGTCGTGATCTTCGTCTACCGCGAGGAATATTACCTCAAGAACAAGGAGCCGAAGCCCGGCACCGAGGAATACATCAAGTGGGAAACCGAGATGAACGACGTGCGCGGCAAGGCGGAAGTCATCATCGCCAAGCAGCGTCACGGCCCGACAGGCACGGTCTCCCTCGCCTTCACCGGCGAATTCACCCGCTTCTCCGACCTCGCCGAAGAACATCACCTGCCGGAGAGGTTCGAGTAGGATTTTTTTGAGAACATCTAAATGTTCCGTACTTCATGCAATATATGTATAATCTGTATTGTATGGATGGAGTGATCGGAGATGATCAAGGTCAGCGCCGCTGAGTTCCAGCGCAACATAGGTCGTTATCAGGATTTGGCGCTCACGCAGCCGGTTGCCGTGACGCGAAACGGACGGGACCGAACGGTCATGATTTCGACTGAGGAATACAATCGCCTGAAGCGTCGCGACCGCGAGGTGCTTAGTCTGGATGATATCACCGACGAGCAACTTGCTGCGTTGGAAAAGGCACGCGCGCCGGAAGAGACCAAAGCCTTCGATCACGAACTTGACGATTGATCCTTGGCCCAGATTCCAGATCCCAGAGAGGGCCTTGTCTTAAACTACAGCTACCTCTGGCTATCCGAGCATAGGAAAGGACTGGAAGACGGCAGTAAGGACAGGCCATGCGCGGTTGTTCTAACCGTGGCAAATGACGAAGGGCGACAAATAGTGACCGTCCTTCCGGTGACACACAGCCCGCCGAAGCACGCTGAAGACGCTGTCGAAATCCCCACGGCGACCAAGCGCCGTCTCGGTCTCGATGACCAGCGCTCGTGGATCGTGCTGACGGAGGCCAACGAATTCAACTGGCCAGGACCTGACCTACGGCCAATAATTCGCTCAGGCTCAAAGAGCTTCTCGCACGGGTTCTTACCTTATGCTCTCTACGAAAAAGTTCGCACTGGCTTTATCGAAGCCACGATCAAGCGGCGCGCGGCGACCGTCAATCGCACTGAATAATCGGCCCATGCAGCAGCTTCGAGAAACCCATGGCTAAAACGCGCACACAGTTCATCTGCCAGAATTGCGGCACGGTCCACACGCGCTGGGCCGGCAAATGCGATGCCTGCGGCGAGTGGAACACGCTCATCGAGGAAGGCACCAACAGCGGCATCGGCAGCGGCCCGGCCTCCATGCGCAGCGCGCGAAAAGGCCGCGCCGTGGCGCTCACCACGCTGTCGGGCGATATCGAGGATGCACCGCGCATCGCGTCGGGCATCGGCGAGCTCGATCGCGCGCTGGGCGGCGGTTTCGTGCGCGGCTCAGCCATTCTGGTCGGCGGCGATCCCGGCATCGGCAAGTCGACGCTGCTGACACAGGCCGCAGCTGCCCTTGCCTCGCGCGGCCACCGCATCGTCTATGTCTCGGGCGAAGAAGCGGTTGCCCAGATCAGGCTGCGCGCCCAGCGCCTCGGCGTCGCCAACACGGCCGTCGAGCTGGCGGCCGAAACCAATGTCGAGGACATTCTCGCCACCATCGCCGATGGCAAGCGGCCCGACCTGATCATCCTCGATTCGATCCAGACGCTGTGGACCGACATGGCCGATTCGGCCCCGGGCACGGTCACGCAGGTTCGTTCGTCGGCTCAGGCGATGATCCGCTATGCGAAATCCACAGGCGCTGCGGTCGTTCTCGTCGGCCATGTCACCAAGGAAGGACAGATCGCCGGCCCGCGCGTGGTCGAGCATATGGTCGACGCCGTGCTCTATTTCGAAGGCGAAGGCGGCCACCATTATCGCATCCTGCGCACGGTAAAAAACCGCTTCGGGCCGACCGACGAGATCGGCGTCTTCGAAATGTCCGACAAGGGTTTGCGCGAAGTCGCCAATCCGTCGGAGCTTTTTCTGGGCGAAAGACACGCAAAATCGCCCGGCGCTGCGGTTTTTGCCGGCATGGAAGGCACGCGGCCGGTGCTGGTCGAGATCCAGGCGCTGGTTGCGCCCTCGCCGCTTGGCACGCCGCGCCGCGCCGTCGTCGGCTGGGACAGCCCACGTCTTGCCATGGTTCTGGCTGTGCTGGAAGCCCATTGCGGGGTGCGCTTCGCCACCCATGATGTCTATCTGAATGTGGCCGGCGGCTACCGCATTTCGGAGCCCGCGGCCGATCTTGCGGTTGCAGCCGCTCTGGTTTCCTCGCTCACTGGTCTTGCCCTTCCCGCCGATTGCGTCTATTTCGGCGAAATCAGCCTTTCGGGCGCCATAAGGCCGGTTGCGCATGCGCAGCAGCGCCTTAAGGAAGCCGAAAAGCTGGGCTTTGGACAGGCAGTTCTGCCGAAGGGCAGCGAGGAAATATCCGGAGGAATCGGGTCCGGCTCTTTCCAGCCCGCAACGCTCACCGATCTCGTGGTGCGGATTGCGGGGTCGCTTCGCCGGAACACTGACGACTGAACGGATCGCCGCCAGCGCGGCCCGGAAAGGCGCAAAGCGCCATCATGGAGTGGGAACGACATGCCGATTACGCTGCTTGACGGAATTCTCGTCGGCTTCACGCTTGTTTCCGCAATGCTCGCCATGGTCCGCGGCCTTTCCCGCGAGGTTCTTTCCATAGCGTCCTGGGTGGCTGCCGCAGCCGCTGCCTATTTCTTCTACCCGATGGTCCTGCCCTACGTGCAACCGCATCTCGACAATGAGAAGCTGGCGATGGGCGCTGCCGCCGGCATCGTCTTCATCATCGCGCTGATCGTGGTCACCGTCATCACCATGAAGATCGCCGATTTCATCATCGACAGCCGCGTCGGCGCGCTCGATCGCACCCTCGGCTTCCTCTATGGCGCGGCGCGCGGCATTCTGGTCGTCGCTGTCGGCCTCCTGTTCTTCAACTGGCTCGTCGGCTCGAACCCGCCTGCCTGGATCGCCAACGCCAAGTCGAAGCCGCTGCTGGAATCGATCGGCGCCAAGCTTGAAAACGCGCTGCCGGAAGACCCGGAAAACTCGATCCTCAAGCGCCTGAAGCCGGAAACCGGCACCGAAGCTCCGGAAGCCGGTACGGAAGCACCGCCGGCCGACAATGCCCCGGCAGAAGCACCTGCAGAGAACGCACCGGCCGAAACGCCGCCCGCCAACAATTGATGGTGGCGCTGCGAGCGCTGCTGCCCTATATGATGGCTTTCTGACGAGAGACCGCCCGATGGCACAAGCCGACGACACCTTGCTGGCCGAGGCCGACGATCATTTTCACGACGAATGCGGCGTGTTCGGCATCTTCGGACGCCCGGAAGCCGCCGCGATCACCACGCTCGGCCTTCACGCCCTTCAGCATCGCGGCCAGGAAGCCGCCGGCATCGTCTCCTATGACGGCAGCCAGTTCCATGTGGAGCGCCATGTCGGCCTGATCGGCGACACCTTCACCAAGCAGTCGGTTATCGACCGTCTGCAAGGCACCCGCGCCATCGGCCATACGCGCTACGCCACCACGGGCGGTGCGGGCCTGCGCAACGTGCAGCCCTTTTTTGCCGAGCTTTCGACCGGCGGCCTGGCCGTTGCCCACAACGGCAACATCACCAACGCGCTGACCGTGCAGCGCACCTTGCAGAAGCAGGGTTCGATCTTCTCTTCCACCTCGGATACCGAAACGATCCTTCACCTCGTCGCCACGAGCAAGGAACGCGACATCACCGCGCGCTTCATCGAGGCGATCCGCCAGCTCGAGGGCGCTTTCTCGCTGGTCGCGCTGACCTCCAAGAAGATGATCGGCGTGCGCGACCCGCTTGGCATTCGCCCGCTGGTGCTGGGCGACCTCGACGGCGCCTGGATCCTTGCCTCCGAGACCTGCGCGCTCGACATCATCGGCGCGCGTTTCGTGCGCGATCTCAAGCCCGGCGAGATGGTCGTCGTCACCGGCAAGGGCATCGAGAGCCATTTCCCCTTCGAGCCGCAGAAATCGCGTTTCTGCATCTTCGAATATGTCTATTTCGCGCGGCCGGACTCCTCAGTCGAGGGTCGCAATGTCTACGACATCCGCAAGCGCATCGGCATGGAGCTTGCCATCGAAAGCCCGATCGATGCCGATATCATCGTTCCGGTGCCTGACTCCGGCACGCCCGCTGCGATCGGATTCTCGCAGCAGGCCGGCATTCCGTTCGAACTCGGCATCATCCGCAACCACTATGTCGGACGCACCTTCATTTCGCCCGGCGATTCCATCCGCCACATGGGCGTGAAGCTGAAGCACAACGCCAACCGCCGCATGATCGAGGGCAAGCGCGTGGTGCTGGTCGACGATTCCATCGTGCGCGGCACCACCAGCCAGAAGATCGTGCAGATGGTGCGCGAAGCCGGCGCCAAGGAAGTGCATATGCGCATCGCCTCGCCGCCCACCCGCGCCTCCTGCTTCTACGGCGTCGACACGCCGGAAAAGGCCAAGCTGCTGGCGTCGCGCATGTCGGTCGAGGAAATGGCAGATTTCATCCGCGTCGATTCGCTCGGCTTCCTGTCTATCGACGGCCTCTACCGCGCCGTCGGCGAAGCGAGCCGCGTCGACGAGCAGCCGCAGTTCTGCGACGCATGCTTCACCGGCGAATACCCCACCCGCCTGCTCGACCTCGAAGGCACCGACAATGTGCGGACCTTGTCGCTGTTGGCGACCGGCGGGCAATAAGTATTGGTGCGTCCTTCGAGGCTCGCTACGCTCGCACCTCAGGATGAGGATGGTTGGCGTTTTGCGTCCCAACTCCTGGAAGCGCCGGCGTGGTAGAATTTAGCAGGCAAATTGCACCGCCTCCCTCATCCTGAGGTGCGAGCGTAGCGAGCCTCGAAGGACGCACGATAAATTTAGTTCCAGCACAGAATAAAGAATTCCCATGACCTCTGCCCCCGACCTCACCGGCCGCATCGCCCTCGTCACCGGCGCGTCGCGCGGCATCGGCTACCAGATCGCCAAGCAGATGGCGGCAGCCGGCGCGCATGTCATCGCGGTTGCCCGCACCGTCGGCGGGCTGGAAGACCTTGACGACGAGATCAAGAAGGCCGGCGGCGAAGCCACGCTGGTGCCGCTCGACCTCACCGACATGGCCGGCATCGATCGCCTCGGCGGCGCGATCAACGACCGCTGGGGCAAGCTCGACATTCTCGTCGCCAATGCCGGCGCGCTCGGCGTCATCTCGCCGCTCGGCCATGTCGAGGCAAAAGTGTTCGACAAGGTCATGGCCATCAACGTCACCGGCACATGGCGGCTTATCCGCTCGGTCGATCCGCTGCTGCGCAAATCCGACGCCGGCCGCGCCATCATCCTGTCGTCGGGTGCAGCACACTCCGCCCGCGCCTTCTGGGGGCCGTATGCCGCATCCAAGGCGGCTGTCGAGGCAATGGCCCGCTCCTGGGCTGACGAGACGAAAAACAGCGCGCTGCGCGTCAATTCCGTCGATCCGGGCGCGACCCGCACGGCCATGCGCGCACAGGCCGTGCCGGGCGAAGACCCGGATACGCTGCCGAAACCCGCCGAGGTCGCCGCAAAGATCCTGCCGCTGGCCAGCCCGGCACTGACCGAGACCGGAAAGCTCTTCCAGGTCCGGAACGACCGTTTTGTCAGCTACCGGATGCCCGAATAAGCCAGCCTGACTCCTAAAGCTTCGCCGTCGGGCGGTGGTTTTTCGCCTTCACCGATAGCTCCGGCTTGCTGTTGATGGTCTGGAACACCACGCAATAGCGTTCGGTGAGCTTGATCAGCGTGTCTATCCTGTCCTGCGGCTCGTCCGTGTCGAGATCGAAGCGCAGCCTGATCGCGCGAAACCCGACGGGCGCGTCCTTCGCCACGCCCAGCGTGCCGCGGAAATCGAGGTCGCCCTCGGCTTCCACCGCCGCACCTTCAAGGCGGAATTCCAGCGCCGTCGCAACCGCTTTCAGCGTCACGCCGGCACAAGCCACCAGCGCCTCCAGCAGCATATCGCCAGAGCAGAGTTCGAGCCCGGTGCCGCCCGTCGCCGGATGAAGACCGGCAACCGAAAGCGCCCTGCCCGTCTCCACCTTGCAGGCAATGGATTGCTCGTCGATCGAGCCTTTTGCCCGCAGCGTTATCAGCGCCTGCGCCGGGTCGTCGCGATAGCCCTGTTTCAGCGGTGCCTGCAGTGACTTCAGTTCGTCGGCGTTCATGCCAGCCTCCCGATTGCGCTTATGACCGAACCATATCACGCCAGCGCGCCCTTTGGCCCGCAAGACGTGACCGGGCCTGCCCCAACGTTCGGCTGCGGCTGGCGTAGCCGGGCGAGCCTTCCCGGCCCTATAGCTGCGGCTGCGCGCCGGCTGCTTTGCCTCGCCGCAGCGCCATTCCGCAGGACCGCTCCATGACCAATGCCGTCGTTCTCGACACGCGCGAAAATATCTACGCCGGCATCATGCTCACCGGCGTCGCCTATTTCCTGTTTTCGGTGCAGGACGCCTCGATCAAGCTCTTGGTGACGGGCCTCACCGTCTGGCAGATCCTGTTCTTCCGCAGCGCAACCGTGCTTGCCGGCTGCGTGGCGATTGGCGGACGCGAACTCCTCGTCCAGTCGGCCCGCTCGCCCATCGTCAAGGCGATGCTGTTGCGCAGCTTCCTGACGCTGCTTGCCTGGCTGTGCTTCTACAGTTCTGCAAAATATCTCCAGCTCGCCGAACTGACGACCATCTACTTCGCTGCCCCCGTCATCATAACCATCATGTCGATCTTCATCCTTGGCGAACAGGTGCCTTGGATACGCTGGGTTGCGGTACTGATCGGCTTCGTCGGTGTCTACATCGCCTGCGACCCCAGCAAGCTCGGCATAACGCTGCCTGTCGCCATGGTGCTGGCCGCCGCCTTCCTGTGGGCGCTGGCGATCGTGCTGATGCGCAAGATCGCGCTGCAGGAACGCACCATGGTGCAGCTCGTCCTCAACAATGCATTCTTCCTCGTCATCGCCGGCGTGCCGATGGCCTTCCTATGGCAGACCCCGACATGGCAGGAAGCCCTGCTTCTGGTCACCGTCGGCTCGCTCGGCGGCGTGGCGCAGTTCATGCTGTTCGAAGGCATGAAGCGCGCGCCGGTCTCGGTCATCGCGCCGTTCGAATACACCTCGCTGGTCTGGGCCTTCGCGCTCGGCTACGCAATCTGGGGCGACATTCCGCGCCGCGAGGTTTTTATCGGCGCCGCCCTCATCTTCTTCGCCGGCGTGGTCATCATCGCCAGCGAGCATCTGCGCAAACGGGTCTAGCCTCCTTTCCTCCTGACACTGCGGTGGCAGGGGCGATGCGGTAATCTGCGGCTCGCTGCCGCTTAGAGGAATAATCGTGGAACTGGATCAATCGACAGAACGCATGCTCGGCGTGACGCTCGTCAGCGCCTCGGCGGCCGTCTTCGGCCTTGCCGGCGTCCTGACCAAATCGATCCATGCCGACCCGCTGACGATCAATTGCTGGCGCGGCTTCGTCGGCGGCCTGCTGATCACGGCCTATGTCTTCTGGCGCCGCCGCCGCGAAACAGCACCAGCGCCCTTGCGCCTCGGCTGGCGTGGTTGGCTGATGGCCGTGATCGGGGCGCTCGCCAGCATCGCCTTCATCGCCGCCTTCAAGAACACCTATGTCGCTAATGTCGCGATCATCTACGCAACAGCGCCTTTCGTGGCTGCACTGCTGGCCTGGCTGCTGGTGCGCGAGCGTGTTCGCTCGCAAACCCTGCTCGCCGCCTGCCTGTCGCTCGCCGGCGTCGGCCTGATGGTGTTTTCTGGCATCGGCACCGGCCGACCATTCGGCGACGGGCTGGCGCTTCTGATGACCTTTTCCAGCGCACTCTACATGGTGCTGATCCGGAAATTCCGCGACACGCCGGTGGTCTGGGCGGGTGCGGTGTCGGCCTTCCTGCTCTTCGCGCTGGGCTGGTTCGTTGCCGATCCGCTGGCCATTTCCGGGCGTGACGCCCTGCTTCTTGCGGCCTTCGGCGCCTCTTTCGCCCTTGCCTCCGTGCTGTGGACCGAAGGCTCGCGGCTCATTCCCGCCGCCGAGGCGGGCCTGCTCGGCTCGGCAGAAGTGCCCTTCGCCATCTTCTTCGGCTGGCTGTTCCTGTCCGAACTGCCGCCTGCCGCAAGCCTCATCGGCGGCATCATCGTGCTCGCCGCAGTCTTTGCCCATGCCGGCCGCGACTGGCTGGTGGCGCGCCGGATGCGCATGGCTTAGCGCGAAAAAACTTGCGATTTCAAGTATTTGCAAGAACTCAAAAAAATCTTCAAAAAAGATTCTTTTTTGGGAACCAATTTGCGGAACGTGCGTTTTGAGGATGGACGGGCTGTCCCCTTATGCCCAACCCCCCGCCCGTCCCCCTTACTCCAAAGCCGGTCCCTCGTGGCCGGCTTTTCTTTGGAGTTGGGAGCCGTGCAGAACACGGCGTCAGCCCTTACGCGATTGGCGCAGGCATCTCTGCCTTCGTCTTCCCGGAAACCGCAGCGAAGCGGAGGTTATCCGGGATCTATTGGTCAGCGCATCGTCTGGCGTGGCCCGGCCCTGATGTCGACGCGTTCTGCACTGCTGAAGCTCTTTTGCATTCCGGCATGGATCCCGGGTCTCCGCTTCGCTCCGCCCGGGATGACGAAGAGGGGGGTATCGCCGCTAATCGCAAACGTTGTTTAAGACCAGAGACGCAATTGCCGCGCGCCAGCGCTGACGATTAGCACGCGCCAAACAATGCAGTTCGTCATCCCGGGCGGAGCATGCGCGAAGCGAATGCGCAGACCCGGGATCCATGCCGGAACATCTGTGGAGTACGCCACGGTGCAGAACTTCCAACGTTGAACGAGGGGAAAGATTTCCACCCAATTTTCACTCAACCCATTGTTTCCATTCACCCCACACATTTTTTCTCGCCCAATCTTTCCCCACCCCAAGACACTTCCCGCATAATCCCCGCATCGCTCCTGCGGGACCGGGTCTGGAACCGGGATCAAGGGGGAGTGGCGGTGACCTCCCGCCCTGGTGTGGTAGCCAGGGACCCGAGGGCCCGACACAGGCCGGCGTGGAACGAGCACGGCGCAAATGCCTCTGCCCAAAACCATGCGGAGAACCCGCGGCGTCTTGTCCATGGAATGTACATGGAGCGGGCGTTGTGACCGGCCGACTTCGGGACAGACACCGAGCGGGGCGCGGAAGCTGCGCCACGTACTAAACATTAGGAAGGCACGGCCATGCGCCCCGCTTCCCGATCTTTGACAATGGCCAGACGGTGAAAACCGGGCGTGGCGATGAACAGGTGCGTCCTTCGAGGCTCGCTACGCTCGCACCTCAGGATGAGGGAGGGTGGCGATGAAGTGCGCCGACTTATTCTCCCCCCCTCGAGGGGGGTGAGGAGCGGTTCGCGAAGCGAACGAAAAGCCAACGATTTGGCTTTTCGAGTGACGAACGCCCGGAGCCCTAGCGTAGGGCCGGAACGCGCAGCGCCAGAGGGGGTCGTTCATGCCGAACTCAACGCAAAACGAACGTCGAGCACTTCCGCAGCGACCCCACCCGGCCCTACGGGCCACCCTCCCCTCAAGGGGGAGGGAGACGCTGAGCCTCGAAGGACGCATTGACCTTCCCGCAGCATCGTCTAGTTTCCTGATCGAAACGGTCGGAAAGAGCCGTCCAAAAAACATGCGTTGGGAGTGAGGCATGATCCTGACCGCAAAGATCGCCCTTTGCCTGCTTGTGGCCTATCTGGCGGCGGCACTTTGGCAGAAGGTGCGCCTGGGGATGACGTTTCATCAGGCACTGCTCTACCTGCCGCTCAAGCTCGTCTATCGCATACGCGACGGCAAGATGCGGGCGGCGCGAGACGCGGCAGCACCCGTTGTCTACGTCATCACCCACCAGTCGCGGCTCGATCCCGCCCTGATGCTGGCCCTGCTGCCGGAAAACACCCTGCACATCCTCGATGAGCGGTCGGCCAGGTCGCACTGGCTCGAACCCTGGCGGGAACTGGGCCGCACCATCGCCTTCAACGCCGAGCATGTCTTCGTCAGCCGCCGGCTGGTGCGGGTTTTGAAGGGCAAGGGCCGGCTTGCCGTCTACATCCCCGCCGATGTCGAGCCGGACGTGAAATCCTTCCGGCTTTACCGTGCCGTGGCGCGCATCGCGCTGCAGGCCGATGCCAAAATCATCCCGGTATTTGTCGACGGTGCGCGGCACCTGCCCTTTTCGCTGACGCCGCGTGAAAAGGCGCCGCGAAGCTGGTTTCCGAGGCTCACCGTCAGCACGCTGGAGCCGATGACGATCCAGCAGATGATCGGCGATTCGGACATGCGTCCGTCCGATGCGCTGTTCGATCGCGTCGCCGAGGCGCGTCTTGCCGCCTCTGATCCCAAACGCAGCCTGTTCCAGGCCATTCGCCACGCGGCCTTCCGCTATGGCGCCGGCCACCCGATCGTCGAGGACGTGGTCAGCGGCGCGCTGAGCTACCAGCGGCTGCTTGTCGGCGCACGGGTGCTGGGCCAGCGCTTTGCCCGCCTCAGCGCGCCCGGAGAGGCCGTGGGCGTGCTTCTGCCCAACACCAACGGCATGGTGCTTTCGCTGCTCGGGCTCGTTTCGGCAAGCCGTGTGGCGGCGATGCTCAACTACACCGCCGGCCCAGCCAGCGTCACCGCCGCCGTGCGCACCGCCGTCATCCGCACCATAGTCTCCTCGCGTGCCTTCATCGAGAAGGCCGGGTTGGCCGACATCGTCGAGGCGGCGGAAAAGGGCGGCGCGAAATTCGTCTGGATCGAGGAACTGCGCGACAGCACCAGCCTGTTCGACAAGATCGCCGCAAGCTGCCTGTACTGGTGGCCGGTTCACAGCCAGGACGCAGACAAACCGGCCGTCATCCTGTTCACCTCCGGCTCGGAAGGCACGCCGAAAGCAGTGGTGCTTTCCAGCCGCAACCTCGTCGCCAACGCCATGCAGGCCGAGGCCCGCATCAATATCGGCCCGGACGACAAGCTGCTCAACGTGCTGCCGGCGTTCCATTCCTTCGGCCTGACTGGCGGCACGATCCTGCCTCTGGTGTCAGGGGTAAGGCTGTTCCTTTACCCCTCGCCGCTGCATTACAAGATCATCCCCGACATCGCCGCCAAGGTGCGGCCGACCATCATGTTCGGCACCGATACCTTCCTCGCCGGCTATGCGCGCAATGCCGACGGCGACGAGTTTTCGAGCCTGCGCTTTGCGGTGGCCGGGGCCGAGCCGGTGAAGGCCGACACGCGGCGCATCTGGCGCGAGCGCTTCAACGCCGAGATCATAGAGGGCTTCGGGCTGACCGAGGCAGCACCGGTCGTTTCGGTCAACACCGCTACCCACAATCGCGACGGCACGGTCGGGCGGCTGCTGCCGGGCATGCGGATGCGGCTGGAGCCGGTCGAAGGCATCCCGGAGGGCGGCAGGCTCTGGCTTCAGGGACCGAATGTCATGCTCGGCTACATGACCGCCGACCAGCCCGGCGTGTTGCAGCCGCTGGGCAGCGGCTGGCACGACACCGGCGACATCGTCTCGGTCGACCGCGAAGGCTTTTTGACCATTCGCGGCCGCGCCAAGCGCTTTGCCAAGATCGCCGGCGAGATGGTGTCTCTGGGTGCCGTGGAGATGCTGGTGCAGTCGCTGTGGCCGGAAGAGCATCACGCCGCCGTCGCCGTGCCCGACAAGCGCCGCGGCGAGCGCATCGTGCTCATCACCACCGCAGGCGATGCCGAACCCTCACTGCTGCGGCAGTTCGGCAAATTGTCCGGGGCTGCCGAACTGATGCTGCCGCAGGACATCGTCAAGGTCGGCGAAATCCCGGTGCTCGGTTCCGGCAAGACCGACTACGTCTCGGCCCGCAAGCTGGCAATCGAGCGGCTCGGACTAGAGGCGGCGGCGTGAAGCCTTATTCCGCCTTGGGTGTGGTTGCTGCGGCGGCAGCTTCCTTGGCCTTCGCTTCCTCGAGCCTCGAACGGCGCGAATAGGCGCTGGCGCTGAGTGGCAGGAAGCAGAGATAGGCGATCACCGAGACGGACAGCGTCTGCCATGGGAACGTCACCAGAAGCAGCACATAGAGCACGACGCCGAGGATCAGCGGCAGCACCTTGTCGCCCGGCACCCGCCATTTCTTGCCCGAATAGACCGGCCAGCGGCTGACCAGCAGGAAGGCGATCAGCACCGTATAGGCCGAGCAGATGAAGCCGAAGGTGCGGTCCGGGGCAATCGCCCCGATGAACACCAGATAGATCGGCAGCATGACGATCGCCGCTCCCGCCGGTGCGGGCACGCCGACGAAATACTCGGCTTGCCAGGCGGGCCGGTCCTGATCCTCGTCGAGCACGTTGAACCGCGCCAGCCGCAAGCCGCAGGCGATCGCGAACAGAAGGGCTGCGATCCAGCCGAACGATCCGGCGCGGTCGAGCAGATAGGCGTAGAGCACCAAGGCCGGCGCCACGCCGAAATTGACGATGTCGGCCAGAGAATCCATCTGCGCGCCGAACTTGGAAGTCGCCTTCAGCGCCCGCGCGATGCGGCCGTCGATGCCGTCGAGGAAGGCTGCGATCAGCACCATGACGACCGCCGTCTCGAAACGCGCTTCGAACGCAAGGCGGATGCCGGACAGGCCGGCGCAGATCGCCAGAACCGTGATCAGGTTCGGCAGAACCATGCGCAGCGGAATCTCCCGGATGCGCGGTCCGCCCCGGCCGTGTGGCTCGAAATGCTGGAAGGGTGCGGGCACCGTTACGCGACCCGCACGAGCGGGGTTGCGGCCCCGCCGCCGAATTCGGCCAGGATGGTTTCGCCGGCAACCGAGGTCTGGCCGACCGAAACGCGCGGCGTGGCATCGAGCGGCAGGAACACATCGACGCGCGAGCCGAAGCGGATCAGCCCGAAACGCTCGCCGACGGCGATGTTGCTGTCGGTGTCGGCCCAGCAGACGATGCGACGCGCCACCAGCCCTGCGATCTGCACGGCGGCAACCGTGCCGTGGGGGCTTTCGATGACGAGGCCATTGCGCTCGTTCTCGCTGCTGGCCTTGTCGAGCTCGGCATTGAGGAACTTGCCCGGGCGATGCTCGATGCGGGTGATGCGCCCGCGCACCGGCGAGCGGTTCACATGGCAGGAAAAGACGTTCATGAAGACCGAGATGCGGGTCATCTCGGCAGTACCAAGACCGAGTTCACGCGGCGGAACCGCGGGTCCGACAGCCGAGACCACGCCGTCCGCGGGGCTGACGACCAGCTTGTCGTCCACCGGCGTCACGCGCACGGGGTCGCGGAAGAAATAGGCGCACCAGGCCGTCAGGATCAGCCCGATCCAGAACAGGTTGAGCGAAAAATAGCCGAGAATCAGGGTGGCGGCGGCAAATGCGCCAATGAAGGGATAGCCCTCGCGATGTATGGGCACGAACGCGTTCTTGACGGTATCGACGAGGCTCATCGGGCGGGGGCGGCTCCAATTGGATTGCCGGCCTGCTTACCGGAAACGGCAGCCCGCCGCAACGCAACATTGCAGTGATGCGATTGCGCGCGGTCAGACTTCGGCAGTTCTGCGGCGCACGACGACGCCGAGTTCGTCGGTTTCGCGGGCAATGCGCAGCCGCTCCTCGGCTTCGGTCGCCTCGCGCTGGCGCGCCCACATCGAAGCGTAGAGCCCGTCCTTGCGCAGCAGCGACAGATGCGTTCCGCGCTCGGCGATCTGGCCGCCCTTGAGCACGATAATCTCGTCGGCGGTGATAACAGTCGAAAGCCGGTGGGCGATCACGATGGTGGTGCGGCCACGGCTGACGAGATCAAGCGCGGCCTGGATTTCCTGCTCGGTGTGCGTATCAAGCGCGGAGGTCGCCTCGTCCAGCATCAGGATCGGCGGCGCCTTGAGGATGGTGCGGGCAATTGCCACGCGCTGCTTTTCGCCGCCGGAAAGTTTTAGCCCGCGCTCGCCGACCATGGCTTTGTAGCCGTCCGGCAGATGCTCGATGAAAGGTCCGATCTGCGCCAGTTCGGCAGCCTTGAAGACCTCCTCGTCGCTGGCGTCGGTGCGGCCATAGCGGATGTTGTAGGCGATGGTGTCGTTGAACAGCACCGTGTCCTGCGGCACCATGCCGATGGCCGCACGCAGGCTCTCCTGCGTCACGTCGCGGATATCCTGCCCGTCGATCAGGATCGCGCCTTGCTGAATGTCGTAGAAGCGGAACAGAAGCCGCGAAATCGTCGACTTGCCAGCGCCCGATGGCCCGACGATGGCGACCGTCTTGCCGGCCGGTACGTCGAAGCTGACGCCCTTGAGGATCGGGCGGGCGGGATCGTAGGCGAAATGCACATCACGGAACTCGACCTTGCCCGCCCCGACAGCCAGCGGTTTCGCATCGGGCCGGTCGAGCACTTCCTGCTTGACGTCGAGAAGGTCGAACATCTGCTCGATATCGGTCAGGCCCTGACGGATTTCGCGATAGATGAAGCCGATGAAGTTCAGCGGCACCGAAAGCTGCATCAGCATGGCGTTAATGAAGACGAAATCGCCGATCGTCTGCGTGCCGGCCATCACCTCGCGCGCCGACATCCACATCGCAACCGCCATGCCGACACCGAAGATGGCGCCCTGCCCGAAGTTCAGCCAGCCAAGCGAGGTCCAGGTTTTTGTCGCAGCGCTCTCGTAGCGCGCCATCGAACGGTCGAAGCGCTCAGCCTCCATGCGTTCATTGTTGAAATATTTGACCGTTTCGAAATTGAGCAGGGAGTCGATCGCCTTGGTATTGGCGTCGGTGTCGGAATCGTTCATCTCCCGGCGGATCGAAATGCGCCAGTCGCTCGCCCACACCGTGAACCAAGTGTAGAGCACGACGGTGACGGCGACGACCAACACATACAGCCAGCCATAGGCGACGGCGAAAATCACCGCCGTCAGCGCGAATTCGAGAATGGTCGGCAGCGTGTTGAGGATGGTAAAGCGGACGATCGTCTCGATGCCCTTGGTGCCGCGCTCGATGATGCGCGACAGGCCACCGGTGCGCCGCTCCAGATGGAAGCGCAGCGACAGATTGTGCATATGCACGAAGGTGCGGAAGGCAAGCTGGCGCACCGCGTGCTGGCCGACCTGGGCAAACAGCGCGTCGCGCAACTGGTTGAAGCCGAGCTGCACAAGTTTCACCACGTTGTAGGCAATGACCAGCATGACCGGCGCCAGCAGGAAATCCGGCAGCGGCGGTGCCGGCGCATGGTCGCCGGCGAGCGCGTTCGTGGCCCATTTGAAGAAATAAGGCACCGCGATCAGCACGAACTTGGCGACGAACAGATAGAACGTCGCCCATACCACCCGCGCCTTGAGATCGGCGCGATCGGCGGGCCACATATAGGGCCACAGATTGAGCAATGTTTTGAACGTTGTGCCGGAATCGGCGGAGACAGTCTTATCGGCCAAGAGTTTTACGCCTTTGAATTTCGGTCGTCGCGACTGGCACAGCAATCTTCAACCAGAGCAGTCACAAGCCCGGAAAATCCGGCCAGTGCCTGCCGGTCGATCTCGTAACGCGACCGCTGCTTTTCGGGCGAAAACCGCACCAGACCCGCTTCGACCAGTATTTTCAGATGCTGCGACACCGTCGACTGCGCCAGATCGAGCTGTCCGACGACATCCTTGCAGCAGCATGCCTCGCTGCCGGAGAGGTAGCGCAGGATTTCTATGCGCGTCGGATGTGACAGCGCCGCGAACCGCAATGCCACGGCTTTCGTGGCGGCGGAACTGCAGGTCTGGAAATCGGGAGTAAGAGGAGCATTCATCGTTCATCGTCGATAGACGATGAACATGGTCCTCGCAAGGCTTTTCCCAGAGAAGGCGGTTTTTACTGCGTGGTGGTCGTTGCCTGATCGCCGATGGTCTTCATGTCGGCAGCTTCGCCCTTGTCGGTCTTTTCGGGCACCTTGAACACCTGACCCGGCCAGATGCGATTGGGGTCGCGGATCTGTTCCTGGTTGGCGAGATAGATCGTCGAATAGCGCACGCCGAGGCCATAGACGCGGCGTGAGATGCGCCAGAGCGAATCGCCGCGGCGGATGATGACCGCGCTGTCGACGCTCTGGAGTTTTGGCGACAGCGCTTCCGGTGCGGCAGCGGCGATCTCGCCGGAGCCGGCAGGCGGCGTGACTTGCGTCTCGGCCGTAGCGACGGGCGCAGTGCCCTGCGCAGGTGCTGCGGCCCCCGTTTCGGGCTGTGCGGGTTTCGGCTGTTCGGCGGAATCGGCAGGTGCTACTGCCGCCACTGCCTCGCCGGGCTCACGCGTAAACGGCACGGCCGCACGCGCCGCGACCTTGACGCCATCCGGCTCAAGCCCGTCGACACGGACGATATAATCGCCGACCGGAAGGTCGCGCTCGGTTTCGATCAGGAAGCGTCCGCCCGGCGACGTAATCACCTCACCCAGCAGAATATCGTTGGCATAGGCGCGCACCTTGCGTCCCGGATCGGCGGCACCGGCGATGAAGACCTTGCGGCCCTCGATCTCCACGGCTTCCACCTTCACCGTCGGCCCGCTTGCCGGTGCGGCAGTTGCTGCCGGCTTTTCCGGCTGAGGTGTTGCGGCCGCCTGCTGGCCGGCCGGCTGTTCGGCAGCAGGCGCGGCGGCGGTTTCCCCTGCTGGCGTGGCAGGTGGCGCCGGCGTCGTTTCCGTGGCGCCGGCTTCTGCGGGTTTCGCTGCGGGTTCAGGTTCTGGAATCGAGATCAGCTTGCTTGCAGCGCCCGGCTGCTCGACAAGAGCCAGAACCTGGCCGCTCTTGTTCTCGGGGATGGAGACGACCGCGGTTTCAGGCGACGTCGCCACGACATTGTCGGGCGTCGTCGAGCGAAGCACGATCTGATGATCGCCGGGCTTCAAAGGCTCTTCGACCACGACGGCGAAATCGCCTTCCGGCCCGGCGATACCGTTTCCGATGATCTTGGAACCGATAACGATTTCCACTTTCGAATTGGGCGCAGCCTTGCCCGCGATCACAACAGAGCCATCCGGCTCAGCGCGAACGACGTCGAAGGACGGCACGCTAATTCCGGGGGCAACCACGGCACCTGCGCCTGCGGCGGGCGCTTCGGCAGCGGGCTGTTCCGCCTTGGGAGCCGGCGTCTCGGGTGCTGCCGGCTGAGACGGCAATCTTGCCGCCTTGGTATCGGCCTCGGGCGCTTTTGTGTCGGTCAGGGAGGCAGCCATCGGCGGCGTCTTGCCCAGATAGGGATCCAGCGCTCCGGACACATAGGCCGTTCCGACCGCAGCGGCCGTGCCGCCGGCCAAAAACAATAACGCCCTGATCGCTGTAACTGCCATGTTTCCCTACCCTTTAGCCACCTAAGGCGGGTCTACTCTGTTTTCACGAAGCCGACAAGAAAAAGCCCTAAGAAGGTCTTGACCTAAGTTACGCAGGCAATCACCAATCAGTTGCATGAACCCGATTCGATCCATTTGCGTTTATTGCGGCTCATCACCGGGCCGCAGCGACGTTTACCTCAAGGCCGGTCACACGCTTGGACGCTCGATTGCTGAAGCGGGCCTGCGCCTCGTTTATGGCGGCGGCACCAAGGGCATCATGGGAGCGGTGGCCGATGGCGCTATCCGGGCCGGCGGCAAAGTCACCGGCATCATTCCGCGCTTTCTCATCAACAAGGAAGCGACGGAAAACGCTCTGGGCCGTCTCGATGAACTGCTCATCACCGAGAACATGCATGAGCGAAAGCACATCATGTTCGAAAAATCGGACGCATTTGTGGCGCTGCCCGGCGGCATCGGAACCGTGGAAGAGATCGTCGAGATCATGACCTGGGCGCAGCTCGGCCATCATCGCAAGCCGATCGTCTTCGGCAATATCGAGGGTTTCTGGAACCCGATGCTGGCGCTGATCGAGCATATGAAGGCCGAGGGCTTCGTCCACACCACGCATCTGGTCAATCCGCTGGTCGTCGACCGTGTAGAAGCGATCGTCGCCGCGATCCTCGCCGAGGGCTCCGTAGTCGATGCGCCGACGACCGGCCTGCAATCGGTCATCGACAAGCTCTGACCCCGAACAAAACCCATGGCGGATCGCGCGCAATCGTCCGAAACCGCCAAGACGCCGGAGCTTGACGACGAAGGTCTCGTGCTCGCCTTCGATTTTGCGGCTGATGGCTATCAAACCGAGGATGCCGGCGCTGCAAGCTGGAACTGGAAGAACTATTCGCTGACCGACGCGCGCGGCAGGCGCAAGATCGAGGCGCTGGAAAACCTGCCGGCAATCGTCCGCGCCACGCTGCTCGCCGGCGACGACACGCTCCATATCGATTATGACGAGGGCTGGCTGCACGGCGCCATAACCGACACGCGCCACAAGCACTACACCGACGCCCGCGAAATCGGGCAGTTGCGCTTCGCCTTCAACGAAACCCTGCTCGTCAGCGCCCGCCGGCACCCGTTGCAGTCCGTCGATGACGTTCGCCGCGTCGTTGAGCAACGCAAGAAGCCGTTCCGCTCGCCGAGCGAGCTTATGGAAGCGATCATCGTCAACAGCGTGAACAGGCTTTCGGGCGAACTGATCAAGATCGCGGACGAGCTGGATTCGATCGAGGACAGCATCGTCGGCGATGCCTGGCATGGCGAGCGCGAGCGCCTGACGGCGGTCAGGCGGCAACTCGTCTTCATCCACCGCCACGTCGCAACCGTGTCGGGTCTGCTGCGGCATGTCGAGCACATGCATGACGACGAATTGCCGCCTGCCCTATCCAACACCGTCTCAAGGCTTGCGCAGCGCTCGATAGCACTGCTCCACGACAGTGAGCAGGTGCAATCCCGCGCCCGGCTGCTGCAGGACGAGTTGATCGCCAAGCTGGGTGCGGAATCGAACCGCCTTCTCTACGTGCTTTCGGTGATGACGGCTGTTCTGCTGCCGATGACGATCATTTCCGGCCTGTTCGGCATGAATGTCGGCGGGCTGCCCTTCATGGAAAATCCCGAAGGTTTCTGGCTGGTGGCCATCGGATCGGGCCTGATCGCGGCAATCGTCTATTTCGCGGTCAGGCGGATCGGCGGAAGAAATTAAACTGGCTCGGTCACCGGTTCGGCGCGCCGGAAGAACATCGACCAGGTGTAGATCGCCAGCGCCAACCAGATCAGAAGGAAGGCAACGACGCGGACGCCGCTGAACGGCTCACCGAAAAGAAACACCGCGATCAGGAACACGATGGTCGGCGCGATGTATTGCATCAGCCCGATCGTGGAGAGCCGGAGCAGCTTGGCCCCGAACGCATAGAGCAGCAACGGCACGGCGGTGACCGGGCCACAGCCGAGCAGCAAGGCGATATCGTAAGGATTCGAGGCCAGGAAATGCCCCTCGCCTCGCGACTGCAACCAGACGATATAGGCAAGTGCCGGTACGAACAGGATCAGGATCTCGAGGAAAAAGCCCTGGCTCGGGCCGATCGGCAGCGTCTTGCGCAGATAGCCGTAGAGCGCGAAGGTGATTGCGAGCGCGAGCGAAACCCATGGTACCCCGCCGGCATCCAGCGCGAGGATGGCCACAGCCAGAACCGCCAGGCAGACGGCCGCGATCTGGAAGCGGTTGAGCTTTTCGCCCAGCAGCACCGCGCCCATGACAACGCTGACCAGCGGGTTGATGTAGTAGCCGAGCGCCGTTTCCACCGCCCTGTCCGAGGCGATCGCCCAGACATAGATGCCCCAGTTGCAGGTGATGATCGTCGCCGTCAGCGCCGCCATCATGATCGTGCGGGGCGAGCGAAGTGCTGCCTTCACATCCGTCGTGCGGCCAAGCAGCAGCAGAACGACGCCGGCAATCGGCAGCGACCAGACGATACGATGCGCCACCACCTCCACCGCTGGAATGTAAGCAACCGCTTTCATATAGAGCGGCAGCAGGCCCCACAGCAGATAGGCCGAGAGCGCGAAGCCAAAGCCGCGCGTGGCCGCGTTTTCCGAATCCGAAGTCTGAGTCGTCATGCGGCCTCTATGCGCCCCCGAAACGCCCGGCACCATCGTAAACTTATGATGATCGCTTCAGTTTCGCTTATGCCAGGCAGCAGTTATTCCGCCGCCACCAGCCCGGCCATCTCGCGGTTCTTCATCAGCTTATAGACGATGGAATCCATCAGCGCCTGGAACGAGGCGTCTATGATGTTGTCGGAAACGCCCACCGTCCACCAGCGCGCGCCGGTGGCATCATGCGATTCGATCAGCACCCGGGTGACGGCTTCCGAACCGCCATTGAGGATACGCACCTTGAAATCGGCAAGCTCGAGGTCGCCGATCTCGTGCTGGAATTTACCGAGATCCTTGCGCAGCGCAATGTCGAGCGCGTTGACCGGGCCATGGCCCTCGGCGACCGACATCTTCTCCTCGCCGTCGACCAGCACCTTCACGATCGCCTCGGAGACGGTCTTCAACTGGCCGTTGGCGTCGAAGCGGCGCTCGATCATGCAGCGGAAGGAGGTGACGCGAAAAAACTCCGGCACGGTGTGCAGCATCTTGCGCGCCAGAAGCTCGAAGCTGGCGTCGGCGCCCTCATAGGCATAGCCCTCCGCCTCGCGCTCCTTGACCACGGCAATCAGCGCATCGAGGCGGCTGTCGTCCCTCGGCACGTCAATGCCGCGCCGCTTGAGTTCGGCGACGAAATTGGCCTTGCCGCCCTGATCCGACACCATGACCTTGCGCCGGTTGCCGACGGATTCTGGCGGGATATGCTCGTAGGTGGCCGGGTCTTTTGCTAGCGCCGATGCATGAATGCCGGCCTTGGTGGCGAAGGCCGATGCGCCGACATAGGGCGCCTGCGCTTCCGGCGCGCGGTTCAGCAGTTCGTCGAAATTGCGCGACAGGCGGGAAATGCCGGCCAGCGCTTCCGCCGATATGCCGGTTTCGATGCGATCGGCAAAGGCCGACTTCAGCATCAGCGTCGGGATCAGCGTGATCAGGTTGGCGTTGCCGCAGCGCTCGCCGATGCCGTTCAGCGTTCCCTGGATCTGGCGCACACCGGCATCGACTGCGGCAAGCGAATTTGCGACCGCCTGGCCCGTGTCGTCATGGGCATGAATGCCGAGATTCTCGCCCGGAATCCCACTGGTGATGACCTTTTCAACGATATCGCGCACTTCCGATGGCTGCGTGCCGCCGTTGGTGTCGCACAGCACGACCCAGCGCGCGCCGGCATCGAATGCCGTTCTGGCGCAGGCCAGCGCGTAGCCGGGATTGGCTTTGAAGCCGTCGAAAAAGTGCTCGCAATCGACCAGCGCTTCCTTGCCGGCAGCGCGTGCCGCCTCGACGGATGCGGCGATGGCGGCGAGGTTTTCCTCATTGGTGCAGCCAAGTGCGACGCGGACATGATAGTCCCAGCTCTTGGCAACGAAACACCCCGCATCCGACTTCGATTGCACCAGCGCGGCAAGCCCCGGATCGTTGGACGCCGAAACGCCGACGCGCTTGGTCATGCCGAAGGCGACGAACTTTGCGCGCGCCGTCCGCTTCTGGCTGAAAAACGCGGTGTCGGTCGGGTTCGCTCCGGGATAGCCGCCCTCGACATAATCAATGCCGAATTCGTCCAGCATCTTCGCGATCGCAATCTTGTCCTCGACCGAAAAGTCGATGCCCGGCGTCTGCTGGCCGTCGCGCAAGGTCGTGTCGAAGAGATAGATGCGTTCGCGTGCCATCGTCATTTTCCCGCGAAATGGTCGGTCGCCCGGATCAACCGGTCGAGAATGCCCGGTTCGGAGAAGGCATGCCCTGCCCCCTCGACCAGATGAAATTCAGACTGCGGCCAGGCCTTGTGCAGTTGCCAGGCAGTCGCCGCAGGGCAGGCCATGTCGTAGCGGCCCTGCACGATGACGCCGGGAATATCGCCGAGCTTGCCGGCGTCGCGGATGAGCTGCCCATCCTCGACCCAGCCGCCATGGACGAAATAGTGGTTCTCGATGCGCGCGAAGGCCAGCGCGTAGTCGTCGCCCCCACGCTGCGCGTTTACCGACGTGTCGGGCAGCAGCGTTATCGTCTGGCCTTCCCAGATGCTCCACGCCTTGGCCGCCTCAATCTTGACGGCATAGTCATCGCCGGTGAGGCGCTTGCGGTAGGCGGCCATCATGTCGCCGCGCTCGGCTTCGGGGATTGGCGCGAGGAAGCGTTCCCACTTGTCGGGGAAAAACTGCGAGGCACCGTGCTGATAGTACCATTCGAGTTCGGCGCGGCGGAGCGTGAAGATGCCGCGCAGGACCAGTTCGCTGACACGTTCCGGATGCGTCTCGGCATAGGCCAACGCCAGCGTCGAGCCCCACGAACCGCCGAAGACCAGCCATTTGTCGAAGCCGGCCATTTCGCGCAGGCGCTCCATGTCGGCCACGAGATCCCAGGTGGTATTGTTGTCGAGACTGGCGTGCGGCGTGGATTTTCCACAGCCGCGCTGGTCGAACAGAATGACGTCATAAAGCTTCGGGTCGAACAGCCGCCGATGCTTTGGCGAAATCGTTCCGCCCGGCCCACCATGCAGGAACACTGCAGGCTTTGCGCCGCGCGTGCCCGAGCGCTCCCAGTAGATCCGGTGGCCATCACCGACGTCGAGCATGCCGCTATCGAACGGTTCGATCTCGGGATAGAGCGTGCGCAGTTCATGCATCATAGTTTCAAACCCTGTGTTGGCCAGGCGGGTGTTTCGTGATCGGGATGCTGGAAGGAAATGATGTTCTCCTGATGCATCGCGTCATCGTTGTCGGTGCGTTTCGGCTGATCGAAGATCGTCTCGACCCATGGCAGGCGCGAGCCGAAATTGACCTGGATTTTCGGATCGAGATCGGAACGGTCGTCGAAGGCGCCGATGGCAATCTCCAGCCCGTCCGAGTGGCGATAGGTCAGCGGCGTTCCGCAACGCGCGCAGAAACCGCGGTCGATATTGACCGAGGACTGGAAGTAGCTCGGCTCCTCGCGCGTCCATTCGACGCCGTCCTTTGGAGCGCCGACCAGCGGACCGAAAAACCCGCCGAATGCCTTCTGGCACATGCGGCAATGGCAGATCGAGGCGCGCCCAAGCGCACCATGAATGCGAAAACGCACGGCGCCGCACTGGCAGCCGCCGGTTCGAACAGATTCCGTCATGATTGCTTCTCCGGAGGCCAGGTTTCGGTGTCGTGATCGGGATGCTGATA
This sequence comes from Mesorhizobium sp. DCY119, assembly GCF_003590645.1. NCBI lineage: Bacteria > Pseudomonadati > Pseudomonadota > Alphaproteobacteria > Hyphomicrobiales > Phyllobacteriaceae > Mesorhizobium > Mesorhizobium sp. DCY119. The sequence goes on from NZ_CP031834.1 coordinate 3,515,356, forward strand.
GGAAACGAGATCGGCAAGAAACGGTGCAGACTCAATGTCTGCCATCGTACTTTCGCCCGGCAATTGCGGGATGGCGTCAACATAGGGCAGCTTCGCCTCGGTGCCCCACTGGATGGTCGGCGGGATGCTCGCGGGATCGTCGAAGGCGGCGATCGCCAAGGCGACGCCATCAGGCGCTTCATAAGTCAGCGGTGTGCCGCAATCGCCGCAAAAGCCGCGATGGGCGAAGTTGGACGACTTGAACCTTTTCGGTTCCCCGCGCGTCCAGCTAAGCTTTGCCTGACGCACAGAGACCAGCGGCAGATAAAAATTGCCGCTCGCCTTCTGGCACATGCGGCAATGGCAGATCGAGGCATCGCCCAGCGTGCCTTCAACATGAAAACGCACTGCGCCGCACTGGCATCCACCGCTATAGACCGGCCTGTTGTCGAGGCTCATGCTAATCCTCCGCTACTCGGGCGCGTGACAGACGGCCTCGACATTGTTGCCGTCAGGATCGAAGACGAAAGCACCATAATAGTCGGCGTGGTAATGCGGCCGCAGGCCCGGCGCGCCATTGTCCTTGCCGCCGGCAGCAAGGGCTGCCTTGTGAAAAGCGTCAACCTCGGCGCGCGACCGCGCCGAGAAGGCATAGTGTCTGCCAGGTCCGGTGGGCGAGGCTTCATGCAGCCAGAACATCGGACGCTCCCGCCCATAACCGCCGACCTTGACGCCGCCGGTATATTGCTCCGGCACCATGTAGAGCAGCGATGCACCAAGCGGCGCAAACGCCTGATCGTAGAAGGTTTTCGAGGCGTCGAAATTGCTGACGCTTATGCCAAGATGATCGATCATCGCCTTACCTCCCAGGTTGTGATGCGCTCGCCGGTGGCGGGGTCCTTGCCGTCCTTGAGCTGGACGCCCTGCGCCAAGAGTTCGTCGCGGATGCGATCGGCCTCGGCCCAGTTCTTGGCTGCAATCAGCGCCAGCCGGTTGGCGATCACTTCGGCGACAGCGCTTTCATCGACCTCGGCTACATCCAAGTCAAATCCGAGGAATGGCAAGGCTGCTCGGAGAGAAGCTGCAGCTTCGCCATTGCCGGCTGCTTCAGAAGCCAGTTGCGACAGGACTTGAAATGCTGCCGGCGTGGACAAGTCGTCAGCCAGAGCCTCGATGAGCGCAGCCGGGATCGCCGCCGCGCCGTCTGGGGCTAGATCGGCCGCGCGCTTCCACTTGCGCAGCGTGTTCTCCGCCTCCTCCAGCTTGCGGACGCTAAAATCGATCGGCTCGCGGTAATGCGTCATCAGCATGGCCAGGCGCAGCACTTCGCCCGGCCATTTGCGGCCGCCGAATTTGTCCGTCTCCAGCAACTCGTTGATGGTGACGAAGTTGCCTTCGCTCTTCGACATCTTGCGGCCCTCGACCTGCAGGAAGCCGTTGTGCATCCAGTAGTTGGCCATGACGTCAGTGCCATGGGCGCAACGCGACTGCGCGATCTCGTTCTCGTGGTGCGGGAAGATGAGGTCGAGCCCGCCGCCATGGATGTCGAAGACCTCGCCGAGATAGGCCGCACTCATAGCCGAGCATTCGATGTGCCAGCCGGGGCGACCCCTGCCCCATGGGCTTTGCCACCCCGGTTCGTTGTGCGAAGACAGCTTCCACAACACGAAGTCGCCAGGGCTCTTTTTGTGGGCATCGACCGCCACGCGCGCGCCGGCCTGCTGCTCGTCCAGAGGACGCTTCGACAATTGGCCATAGTCGGGCATCGAAGCGGTGTCGAACAGGACTTCGCCTTGCGCTTCATAGGCATGGCCGCGTTCGATCAAGCGTTGAATCAAGGTGATCATGTCGGCCTTGCCGTCGGCGCGCGGCTCGACGAATTCGGTGGCGCGCGGCTCGAAGGTCGGCTTCAGGCAGCCCAGCGTCGCGACATCGGCATGGAACTGGTCGGCCGTCTTCTTCGTCACCTTGCCGATCGCCTCGTTGAGCGGCAGGTCAGGGAAGTCGCGCAGCGCGCGCGCGTTAATCTTGTCGTCAACGTCGGTGATGTTGCGCGCATAGGTGACGTGGTCGGCGCCGTAGAGGTGGCGCAACAGGCGGTAGAGCACGTCGAAGACGATGACGGGCCGCGCATTGCCGATATGGGCGAAGTCGTAGACGGTCGGGCCGCAGACATACATGCGGACATTGTTCGCATCGATCGGCACGAAGTCTTCCTTCGTGCGCGTCAGCGTGTTGTAAATTCGCAGGCCTTTAAATCCGTCCGACATTCGAAATCCCAGTCCGTAAAGAAGATCGCCGCAAGGCGAAAACATGCTCCAGCCTGCTGGCCGGGCGTTTGTCCTGTCTGGGGAGAAAAGGCGAAAACGTCCTGACCAGCGCGTGCGCTAGCCGATAATGCAAATGCCACAAATGGCGTAAGGCGTTTTCATGGAAGGCTTTATCGCGCCCGATAGTGTTGCCGTCAAGTCGCATCTTCGCGGGAAACGCGTCGTCTTTTCGATGCCGGGGCGCATCGTAAGTTTTTATTAAACATGTCTATACATGAAATTGGTTAGCTGGCTCGAAATCACGGCACGCGTCACGATTTCGTCCCATTGCACCATCATTGCAGTGCCTTGACGGGACATAACCTTGGGGAAGATGACAATGTCAGCCACCACGAAGAGCGAAGCCGAGCGAATCCGCGCTCAATATGCCACGCTCACGAGCCACTATCGTGCCATCGGTCCGGCAGCGATCCTGGCAGCGGTACTTGCAGCCAAGAAGCGCAAGCCGGCCGCATCAGCCATAGGCAAGGCGGCCTAACAGGCTCAGCCCTATGCCGGCCATGACGAGGCCGATCAGCACGTCGAGTACGCGCCATGCAGCCGGGCGCGCAAATATCGGCTCAAGCAGGCGGGCGCCATAGCCCAGCCCGAAAAACCACACGAAGGAAGCGATAGCCGCACCTGCGCCGTAAGCGGCGCGGGCCGAACCTTCGTATCTGGCAGACAGAGAGCCCAAAAGCACCACCGTGTCGAGATAGACATGCGGGTTGAGGAAGGTGAAGGCCAGGCAGGCCGCGATTGCCGCCTTCAGGCTCCCCTCACCCTTTTTGGCCGCATGCAGCGCTTCCGGCTTCATGGCGCGCCGGAAAGCGATGACCGCATAGGAAAACAGGAATATCGCGCCGCCAATTGTCACGACATTGATCAGCATAGGCGAGGTCGCGATCAGCGAGCCGAGGCCGGCTACGCCCGCTGCGATCAGCAAGGCGTCCGACAGCGCGCAGATCAGGCTCAGGACGAAGACATGCTGGCGCAGCAGGCCTTGCCGCAGGATGAAGGCGTTCTGCGCGCCTATCGCCATGATGAGCGAAGCGCCGAGAAGAAACCCCGACAGCGCGGCCGGCCAGAGAGCTGATGACGGCATGGATGTTTACCTGAGACTCTAAAACAGTGACATCTGGTCGTCTGAAGGCGGCTTTTTCTTCGGCTCGGGCTTCGGCGTTTCCTGAATCAGCGCCGGATCGATGCGATCCTGGATTTCCGGGCCGGTGTTGGCGACCTTGTTGACGAGATCCGACACCGGGATTGCCTCGAAGAACCCCTGCTCGGCCGGCCGCAACAGATCGGCGACGTCGCGTGGTTCCTGGAACCGGCAGTCAAGCCAGCGCGAGAAATCCTGGGCATGAATGACGATCGGCATGCGCTCGTGGATGTGAGCTATGTCGCTGTTGGCATGCGTGGTCAGGATCGCGCCGGTGTCCATTTCCGAGCCGCCGGGCTCCGCATAGGTCTCCATCAGGCCGGCGAAGGCGATGAGCCCGCCGTCCCGCGGCCGTACCCAAAAAGGCTGGCCCTTCTTCTTGCCGTCCTGGCGCCATTCATAAAAACCGGAAGCCGGGATGAGCGCGCGGCGATGCCGCATCGCAGTGCGGAACGAAGCTTTTTCGGATGCGCTTTCCGAACGCGCGTTGAACAGCAGCGGAAAGTTCCGCGTGTCCTTGACCCAGGTCGGAATCAGGCCCCAGCGCACCAGCAGCGACGTTCGATCGGGCAGGTTCGAGCCGGGCTGGCGCGGTTCGCCGGCCATGACCATCAGGATCGGCTGCGTCGGCGCGATGTTGTAGCGCGGTGGAAAAGCCTCAAGCTCGGGGAGCGAGAATGCCTCGTCTACCTCTTTTGGGCTGGAAGTGAGCGCGAAACGTCCGCACATTCTTGGCTTGGTACCGTTGATCTTGTGAAATCACTGTGGCGGTGGAAATCCGTTGCCGCAACCTGTATCGATTGGGCCATCCGGCCGATCCCCAAATCAATTCACGGCCACGGGAAAGCAGCAGACATGCAGGAAAGGCTGACCATACCGGCAGTTTCGGTCGCGCTCCTGCGCGGCGACCGGGTGCTTCTGGTGAAGCGCGGACAGGCACCCTCTCTGGGGCTTTATGCCTTTCCGGGTGGGCGCGTGGAGGCCGGAGAGAGCGAAGCGGAAGCAGCAGCGCGCGAGCTTTTCGAGGAAACCGGAATGCGGGCGCGCAATCTCCAGACGCTGGAAGTCTTCATGATCGATGCCGAGCGCGACGGAAAAGCCATCACTTACCGGCTTCAGGTCTTTACCGGCGAGGATGCAGGCGGCGAACCGCATCCCGACAGCGACGCGGCAGAGGCCGGGTTCTTCACGCTGGCGCAGATGGAGGCCATGCCGGTCACAGATTCCGTCATGGAGGTTTCCCGCGCACTGCTTGCCGACGCTGCAATAAGCGGGGAATAGAGCGGCAAGCCGCCTTGCGGCTGTCAAATTGTTTCGCCACAAGGGCTTATGAGCCGCGCCACGCTGTTTTTCACCGCATTTCTCGCTGTCGCCTCCTCGGCCGCGACGGTGCCGGCGCGCGCGGTAGAGGCGCCGTTCGAAGGCAGCCTGATGCGCCTGTCTGAAGTGCTCGGTTCACTGCACTTCCTGCGCAACCTGTGCGGCGAGGAAGGAACCCAGTGGCGCGACCAGATGGAGAAGCTTCTGGAGGCGGAAAAACCCGACCCGACGCGGCGCGCCAAATTCATCGCCAGCTTCAACCGTGGCTACCGTTCGTTCCAAGGCAGCTATTCGAGTTGCACACCGTCCGCAACGGAAGCCATCGCCCGCTACATGAAGGAAGGCGAGACGCTGACACGCGATGTCGCCGCTCGTTATGGAAACTAGCCCGCTCCCTGCGATGACCGTCGAAACAACTCATCACATCGATGCGTCGGACCCGGACGAAAACGGCTACTACGACTATTTCTACGAGTATGACATCTATCGATTTTCAAACGAGCAATCGGCGTTTGTCGCCCGATCCTATGTCGACACACCGGCTGAAGTGCATTTCCTGAAATGCGGCCTCGGGTCGGAAGAGCGGCTTCTGACGGCCCGCGATTTGCGCGAGCCGCTGTTTGCCGAAGCATGCGAGTACCTCAGGAATCTGGGGAAAACACAGATCAACTGGCTGGATAGAGAGGCCGGGGACTATCGGTCTGTTCCGGACATCGCCAGCATTCGGCCCAAGTGACTTATGCCGCTCTAAGCCTTTCGTTGGTGGCAGGTTGAATCGTGGCGGATTCGCCACACTTCTAAATCAAAGTTTAACCGCCATTTTGTGGGTTAACTTAAGTTTTAGTTATTCCTGTCGGCCCCGTGACGTTTGCGTTACGGTAGCCGTCAAATGACTCGGGGTTTTTGATCTATCGGCCATTTGCAAGGCGCAGACAGTAGAAACATCGCATTTGCAGTGGTCAGTTTTGTCCCTTTCTATCGGGACTTCGCAAGGGACAGCTCAAGGTGGTCCGACCGACCGGGACCATGACTTGAAAGGGTGGAAGATGAGTATGGAGCACACGATCAGCGATATTGACGCGCTGGTCCGGGAAGAAAAGCGCCTGACAGCGGTGGAGTGTCACAACGAAGCCTGGGCTGAAGGTCTGTCCGCCGGCATCGAAGCCGACATCATCGCGGAAGCTGCCCTTTCCACAGCGTTTGTCGAGATTTTGCGTACCAATGGCGAAGCCGCAGCCTTGGCTCTGCTGGACGAGATGCGCGAAAAAGTTATCGCCGGCGAGTTCGAGCCTGTTCGCCTGCGACATTGACACGTCCCCAAACCCTCTTTTTCAGTGTAAGAAACTGACGGGCATCGAATCTGTTGCGATGCCTCGGGAGAGGATGGGACATGCAGGTATCGACGCAGGCGAAATCGCAAAGCCGCAGAGGCGCGCATATGGCGGCTTTGTTGTGGTTTGCGGCAGTCGGCGTTGCGCTGCCCACCACCGTGCTTTTCGGAACTTTGCCCGCCTCGGCCCTGAGCGAAATCAAGCGCGAAGATGCTCCAGCCGCCCCGTCACAGGACGAGGCCGCGCCGGAAAATACCGTCCCCTCGCCTGATCCCATACAGAAAACACCGCTGCCGGATGTGCAGCAGCAGGATGACCAGGCCGAGCCCGACGAAGGACCGGCGGCACCCAACGGCTCCACGCACACCAGCGAAGACCCGAACGCGCCGCTGCCGGAAATTCTTTACGACGTCCAGTCGCTGCCCGAACCCGTGAAGCGCATGCGCCAGTTGCTGCTCGACGTGGCAATGAGCGGCGATATCGAGAAATTGCGCCCGCTGATCGGCACCGGCGACGAAGCGACGCAATTGTCGCTCAGCGACCTGGAAGACGACCCGATCACCTACCTCAAGGACCTCTCCGGCGACAAGAACGGCGAGGAACTGCTGGCCATCATGGAAAACATCCTCAATGGCGGTTATGTCCATGTCGATGTGGGCAAGCCCGAGGAACTCTACGCCTGGCCCTATTTCTTCGCCATGCCGCTGGAAAAGCTGACGCCACGCCAGCGCGTCGAGCTCTTCAAGATCGTCACCGCCGGCGACTATGAAGACATGAAGAGCTACGGCGTCTACAATTTTTATCGCCTCGGCATCACGCCGGAAGGCAAGTGGGCCTTCTTCGTCGCGGGCGAGTGACGCGCCGACAGGCACCGCTCATACCGGTCTGAATCAAAAACACCCGCCAAGCATCTGCTTTGGCGGGTGTTTTCGTTTTTGAATGTTCTCGATGCTGCCTTGAGTGATCAGGCCGGCAATGCCTCGGAGAATGCGACGGCCTGTCCCTGCCCGGGCATGACGATCTCGCCTTCCCACATCACGCGGTTGCCGCGGATGATCGTGCCGACCGGCCAGCCGGTCACCTGCCTGCCGTCATAGGGCGTCCAGCCGGCTTTCGAGCCGGCCTGGGCGTTGGTGATGGTTTCGCGGCGCTTGAGGTCCACGACCGTGAAATCCGCCTCGTAGCCCGCCGCAATGCGGCCCTTGCGCGCCATGCCGAACAGGCGCTGCGGGCCATGGCTGGTGAGATCGACCAGCCGTTCCAGCGACAGCCTGCCTGCATTGACGTGGTCGAGCATGATCGGGACCAGCGTCTGCACGCCGGTCATGCCAGAGGGCGAGGCCGGATAGGGCTTTGCCTTTTCTTCCAGCGTATGCGGCGCATGGTCGGAGCCGAGCACGTCGACGATGCCTTGCGAGATGCCGTGCCAGACACCGTCGCGGTGCCGCGCGGCGCGAACCGGTGGGTTCATCTGGATCAAAGTGCCGAGCGTCGCATAGTCGTCGGCGGAAAGGGTGAGATGATGCGGCGTCGCCTCGCAGGTGGCGACATCCTTGTGGTTTTCGAGGAACGCGATCTCCTCGGCCGTAGAGATATGCAGCACATGGATGCGGGCGCGCGCGGCGCGCGCAATGCGCACTAGGCGCTCCGTGCATTGCAGCGCCGCGATCTCGTCGCGCCAGACGGGATGCGAGGAGGGATCGCCCTCAACGCGCTCGCCGAGGCGTTCGCGCAGGCGAAATTCATCTTCCGAGTGGAAGGCAGCGCGGCGGCGGGTGTTCTTTAGGATCGAGAAGACGCCGTCATCGTCCTCGACCAGCAGGTTGCCGGTGGACGAGCCCATGAAGACCTTGATGCCGGCAGCGCCCGGCAGGCGCTCAAGCTCGGCAACGTCCCCGGCATTTTCGCGTGTGCCGCCGACCCAGAAGGCGAAATCGCAATGCATGCGGTTCGTCGCGCGCGACACCTTGTCGGCAAGGGCTGCCTCGCTGGTGGTCAGCGGGTTGGTGTTGGGCATCTCGAAGACGGCGGTGACGCCGCCGAGTACCGCGGCGCGGGAGCCTGTCTCCAGATCTTCCTTGTGCTCAAGCCCCGGCTCGCGGAAATGAACCTGGCTGTCGACCACGCCCGGAAGGATATGCAAGCCGGTGCAATCGATGACTTCACCGGCGGATGCCTGCCCGAGATCGCCGATCGCCGCGATGCGCCCGGCGCGCACGCCGACATCGCGCAGGCCGGTGCCATCATGATTGACGACCGTGCCGCCCTTGAGGATGAGGTCGAACGTCGTTGTCATCAGCGTCTCTTCCGGCTCTTGCCCCTGCGATGCGTGCGGCTTACGTAATGGCCAACAGATTTGCAAGATCAGGTCACGTCCGAATGCCCGCAGTTCAGCTCCCCGACCGCATTGTGATTTCCATCTTCGGCCCGGATGCCGAGCATTTCCTGCAGAACATTCTCACCACCGATCTGGACGCCCTTGGCGCCGAAGACGCCAAGCCGGGCGCGCTGCTGACGCCGCAAGGCAAGATCCTGTTCGATTTTCTCGTCTCGCGCGACGGCAAAGGCGGGTTGCTGCTGGAATGCCGTGCCGACATCGCCAACGATTTCATCCGCCGTCTGACGCTCTACAAGCTTCGCGCAAAAGTCGATATTTTCAAGCAGGAACAACTGCTTGTCTCCGTCTCATGGAATCCTGATTCAAACGCTTCAGTTTCTGATTCAAGTGCCTCACAAACTGATTCAATCGTGAGGCATGATCGGCGCTTTGCCGAACCGGCTCGCGTGTTCCGCATTTATGGCCAAACCGCTCCTGCCGGCGACCAGATACAGGCGTGGGAGGATTTTCGTCTCGCCCACGGCATTGCCGAAAGCGGTCCTGATTATGCGCTCAGCGACGCTTTTCCGCACGACGTGCTGCTCGACCAGACCGGCGGCGTCGGTTTCGGCAAGGGCTGTTACATCGGACAGGAGGTCGTCTCGCGTATGCACCATCGCGGTACGGCGCGCCGCCGCGTGCTGTTGGTTTCGGCGGAAGAACCGCTGCCGCCAAGCGGTACCGATATCAAAGCTGCCGGAAAGACAATCGGTGCGCTCGGCAGTGTCTCCGGCAACAACGGACTGGCGATCGTTCGCATCGACCGGGTCAAGGACGCTATGGATGCAGGCACCGCGATAACCGCCGGCGAGGTTGCGGTCTCGTTGGCTATCCCCGGTTGGGCAAAATTCACCTTCCCGCAGGAGTCGGCCTCGACGGAGGACGCATAATGGCCGACAAGGCCGGTGCGCCGGCCCGTGCCTGGCAGCGCATGCTGTCGGGCCGCAGGCTGGACCTGCTCGATCCGTCGCCGCTCGACGTCGAGATTTCCGATATCGCCCACGGCCTGGCGCGCGTTGCCCGCTGGAACGGCCAGACCGGCGGCGACCATGCATTTTCGGTGGCCCAGCATTCGCTGCTGGTCGAGGAAATTTTTGCGCAACAGGTCAAGGAGCCCTCGCCCGATGCGCGGCTTGCGGCACTACTGCACGACGCCCCGGAATATGTGATCGGCGACATGATCTCGCCATTCAAGTCGGTGGTCGGCGGTGGCTACAAGGCCGTCGAGCAGCGGTTGCAGCGGGCGATCCATCTGCGATTTTCGCTGCCCGCCGATATCAACGAGAAGCTGAAAAAAGAAATCAAACGGGCCGATCAGATCGCTGCGTACTTTGAAGCCACTGTCCTCGCCGGCTTCACGATCTCGGAGGCGACGCAGTTCTTCGGGCGGCCACGCGGCATTTCGGCCGACAGTTTCGACCTGACCTGCCGCCCCGCAAAAGCCGTTCAGTCTGCCTTTCTCAAGCGTTTTTCCGCAATCGAGCGTTTGCGTCAGGCAGGATAAGCCGCTCATTCATCGAGTTGTTGACAGCCGGCCGCTCCAAACGGTCGAGGAACCATTGCGTCAGCCTGGTCCAGACTTCGTCTTTCTCACCGGTATCCTCGCAGCCATGGTCAAGGTTGGGGTTGTCGTTGACCTCAATGACGAAGACGCCGTCGCGGGTTTCCTTCAGATCGACGCCATAAAGCCCGTCGCCGATGCAGCGGGCGGCGCGCACCGCCGTTTCGACGACGTGGGCGGGCGCATCCTTCAAGGTGAATGACTTGAAGCCGCCTTGGTCCGGCTTGCCATTGGCCTTGTGGTTGACGATCTGCCAGTGCTTCTTGGCCATCAGGTAATGGACCGCGAAAAGCGGCTGGCCGCCGAGCACACCTATGCGCCAATCGTAGTCCGTCGGGATGAATTTCTGCGCGATCAGCAGGTCGGAATCTTCCAGCCACAGCGTTGCAAGCTGCTTCAATTCCTCGAAATTCGACGCCTTCTTCACACCGCGCGAAAACGAGCTGTCCGGGATCTTCAGCACCAGCGGAAAGCCGAGCGTCTGCGCCGCCAATTCCAGATCGGCGGGTCCTGCGATCATTACCGTCGGCGGCACGGGCACGTTGTTGTAGGTCATCAACTCGTTGAGATAGACCTTGTTGGTGCAGCGGATCATCGACAGCGGGTCATCGATGACCGGCATGCCTTCCTGCTGGGCACGGCGCGCGAAGCGGTAGGTGTGGTTGGAGATAGACGTCGTCTCACGGATGAAAAGTGCATCGTAATTGGCCAGCTTGGCCAGATCCTTGCGCGAGATCGGCTCAACCTCGACGCCCATCTTCTCGGCGATCTTCGCCCAGTGACGCAGCGAACTGATCTCGGACGGCGGCAGTTCCTCATGCGGGTTCACCAACGTCGCGAAGGTGTAGCGCGCCGGCGTGCGAGCCTTGGTGTCTCGCCATTCGCGGTTGGTGTAGGTCGCCAGGCTTTCGAGGAAGCGCGGCTTTTCCTCCGGTGCCATGCGCGCCAGCGGGTGAAAGCCGATCCTGTGGATGGAGGCCCATTGCTGGTTGTCCTTGATCGACACCTCCAGCGCCGGAGCGCGGAACCAGTCGAACAGCAGCTTGGCGAAACGGTCCCACGCCTTGGACGAGCCGATGCCGAAGAAGAACACCGCCTTGGCCGGAAAGGCGCCGCCAAGGTCCTTGCGGCATTTGTTGAGTGCCAGTTCCAGTTCCGGCAGCGCGTGCTCGTAGAGCTTGTGCTCGGACAGGTCGATCATCGTCTCGACGGTGGGGATGACCTTGTGCCCGCGCGAACTGGCCAGCAGCGAGGCGTAATAACCGCGGCTCTGGTAGCTGTAGCTGTTCGACAGGTTGATGACCTTGGGGCGCTGCCCGCGAAACAGCGCCGGGTGCGCCAGATAATCGCGGTTGGTGATGATCTTGTGCGGTGTCGCCACCTGGTCGAGATCGCTTTGCCTGCCTGTAAGAATGACCCAGGTCATTTTTGCTCACGCTGTTTCGGATGGTGATGTTGGCGGCGTCCGGCTTCCCGCCGGGCGAAGGACAATGGACTCATGGCGAGGAGGTTCCGGCGCCGTTGCCGGGCGGGCCACTATCGCCGGGGGCCGTGACGCCGAGCGGCTTTTCATAGCGCAAGGCGTCCGCCCCATCGGCGTAATAGGCAGGCTTGCGCCCGATCGGCCGGTAGCCGTTCCTCTCATAGAGATCGATCGCGCGAAGATTGTCCTCGCGCACTTCGAGGCGCATGGCCTTTCGCCGCTTGGCGGTTGCCGCGTTTTCGGCAGCCGTCAGCAAAGCGCGACCCAGCCCACCGCCGCTGTTTGGCGCGACGGCCAGCGAATAGAGCCGTGCCTTGTTGCTTCCAGCGCGCAGCAGTACCACGCAGTGGCCCGCAAGCGCGTCGTCGCGCTCGGCAATCAGGATTGACGCGCTCTTGCTGACGATCATGCGGCGGAAGGCGTTTCTGGACATGCGATCGGTCTCGAAAACCGCGTTTTCGAGCGCCACGAGTGCGCCAATATCAGAGGCGCGGGCCGGGCGAATGTCTGCGTTCATAGGAGCCAGGAAACCTCGATCGAAAGCGTGCTCGAAGGTGGGCAGAACGTCTCTGACCGAGGCATTGGCGCGACGGCATCGAAAGCGCTATCGCTCCTCGAATTGGGCCGAATTGTGACTTCTTGCAGCGTATGGCGAAGCGCGGAAACTTTGATGACAGGGATGACCGTTCTTCATCCTGCCATGGGGAGAATCACCCCTTCATGCCGTCCAGAAGCTGACGGTAGGCGGAGTTCGCGATCGTCATCAGCGCTTCCTGCGGAAGCGTGCCGGTCACGGCGCAGCCATAGCCGTCATCGAGCCAGTAGAGCGAACGCGTGCCGCCCTCCTCCAGCAGCCGGAAGCCGGTTTCCTTGGTCGTGGCGTCGCTGATGATATAGAGCGACACGCGGTTTCCCGTGTGGTCCTGATACATGAATTGCGCAGCCGCCTTGCTTTCGGCCGGCAGCAGCCGCCCGCCGACAAGCTCGAAGCCTTGCGCTGTCAAGTCGGGTGCGATCAGCTTGACGCCGACGCGCTTGGACAGCCAGCCGACAAGATGATCCTTCTGGTCGGCGCCAACCTCGACGACATGTAGTTTCTCGGCCGCATAGAGCGTATGCGCGGCTATCGCACCATCGGCCAACTGGCTGGCGGCTGCATCGATCGAGCCCCAGCCTGTGACGCCGAGCAGATAGCCGCCTAGCCCACCGGCCACGAAAATCGCTGCTGCAGCAGCCATACGCCAACGCGGGGAGACGATGCGGCGTTGCGGTGTTTCGCCTGATAGCAATCGCTCGAAGCGTTCCGGAACCGGCTCCGTCAGCACGCCGCCGACTGATTTCTGCAAAGCGTCAAGATCGGTCGCAAAGCGCTGGCTGCGTGCCTTCATGTCGGGATTGGCTTCCAGCCAAAGCTCGTAGGCCGCGCGCTCCTCGGCCGGCAACTCGCCGTCGAGTGCCATGTGGATATCGCGTTCGGTGAAATCGCGTGCGGTCATTTCTCGATGACCCTTATTGCCCGGCGCCGCGATCCGTCCTCCAGTATCGTGCGCAATTCCTCACGGCCGCGCGCGATGCGCGACATCAGCGTGCCGGCAGGCACACCAAGCACGTTGGCGGCTTCGGCATAGGAAAAGCCCTCGACCGCGACCATCAGCAGCGCTGCCCGGCGATCCGGGCTGATTGCCTGAAGCGCGTCGAGTATCTCATGCGAGGCAACGCCTTCGGCCTGATGGGCAGGAACCGCCATCGCCTCGCTTGCCTCGATCGGCAGCATGGCAGCTTCGCCGCGCCGCTTGTCCCTTCGCATCTGGTCGACAAAAAGATGATGCATGATCGTAAACAGCCACCGCCTCGGATTATCGCCGGTTCGCCAGCCGTCGAGCTTGCCCAGCGCCCGCTCGAGGCAGTCCTGGACAAGATCGTCGGCGGAATCGCGGTTGCGCAGCAGAGCGCGCGCATAGCGGCGCAGGCGCGGTATTTCGGCGAGTATCGCTGCCCTTCTTTGATCCATGATGCGGCCGGTATTGCCTTCGTTCCAGTCCGATTGAACTCCTGTTCAGCGAGCCCGACAAGGCGAAACCGAACCGTTTGTACAATTGCTTCAGTCATAGAAGAACGCTCGGAACCGCGCCTTTATTCCCGCCGATCCATCAGCATCGCTGAACCTTCGATGCGACCAATTCATTTTGCGGATGCCTGTCGATCCGATAAAAACGGATACTGACTCGGGAGGAACGATGATGACGGCTGCAACGGCAAACACCAGCGCGCGGGCAACCGTTCCGTGGCTGATCATCATATGCGGCTGCCTGATTGCCGCCCTCACCTTCGGCCCGCGCTCGGCGATGGGCTTCTTCCAGCTGCCTATGCTCGCCGAAAAGGGCTGGGACCGCACCACCTTCGGTCTCGCCATGGCATTGCAGAACCTGTTCTGGGGCCTCGGCCTGCCATTCTTCGGCGCGATCGCTGACCGCTACGGCACATGGCGCGTGCTGACGCTGGGCGGCCTCATCTATGCCGCCGGCCTCTACATGATGGCGACGGCAACCTCGGTCGGCATGCTGCATATCGGCGGCGGCATACTGGTCGGCCTCGGCGTTGCGGCCGGTTCCTTCAGCATCGTGCTTGCCGCGTTCGCGCGCCACACACCGCCGGAGCGGCGCTCCATCGTCTTCGGCATCGGCACTGCCGCCGGCTCGGCCGGCATGTTCCTCTTCGCGCCGCTCAGCCAGGGCCTGATCACTGCCTATGGCTGGTCGGATACGCTGGTTTATATGAGCGCGATGATGCTCATCATTCCGGTTCTGGCGATCCCGCTGGCCGGCAATTCGCACAATCCGAATTCCGCCAATGCGATCGATCACCAGTCGGTCGGCGCAGCCTTGCGCGAAGCGCTCGGCCATCGCAGCTATGTGCTGCTGGTTTCAGGCTTCTTCGTCTGCGGCTTCCAGGTCGCCTTCATCACCGCGCATTTTCCCGCCTACATTGCCGATATCGGCATCGATGCGCGCTATGCGGTGATCGGGCTGGCCCTGATCGGCTTCTTCAACATCATCGGCTCGCTGGCCTCCGGCGTCATCGGCCAGAAGTACTCCAAGCCGATCTTCCTCGCCTGGATCTATATCGGCCGCTCTATCGCGGTCGCCGCCTTCCTTCTGCTGCCGCAGACGCCGACCAGCGTGGTGATTTTCGCCATCGTCATGGGGCTGTTGTGGCTGTCGACGGTGCCGCCCACCAACTCGCTGGTCGCCATCATGTTCGGCACCCGCCATCTTGGCATGCTCGGCGGGGTGGTCTTCCTATCGCACCAGATCGGCTCATTCCTCGGCGTCTGGCTGGGCGGCTATCTCTACGACCACTTCGGCTCCTACGATCCGGTGTGGTGGCTGGGCGTGGCGCTTGGCCTGTTCGCCGCTGTGGTGCATTGGCCGATCAAGGAGCGTCCGATCGACCGGCCAGCGCTCGTTCCGGCCGAGTAGTCTCAGGCTGCCGTATCGCCCGGAACGCCTTGCGCGGCAGCGTTGCGTTTCCTCAGCGCATTGAGGAAACCGGCGCGCGCATCTGGAGCCTGTATTCCGCGCGGTTCATAGACATGGCGGGCAAAGAAGAAGTCCGTCAGGCGGAAGGCCTGTTCGATCGTCGTTATATCCGCCAGCGGGCTGGAACCGCGCAAAAGAAACGCCGGCAGCGCCAGCATCTTGTCATGCCACGGCAGGCCGGCCTCGCGCGACACGGCACGCCCTGATTTCGGCGAGACGTAAGTAAGATCGTCGCGCCGCCCTGTCGCGGCGCATTCGGTGAGGTCGAGGCCGAAACCCAGCTCCTCCAACACCATCAGCTCGAAGCGTACGACAAGCTCGCCGGCAGCGGTGGCGTCATCCAGATGCTCGATCAGCAGCCCCAGCATCTCGTAGAGCCCGCCATGCGGGTCGCGCTCGGGCAAGAGCCGCAGATGGGCTGCCAGCGTCTGCAAGCCGTAGACGGCGCAGGCGCTTTCGAACAGGCGCGCGGCGTTGAGTTCCAGGGCCTCGGCCTGGAACATGCCGAGATGCTCGTCGAGCCGCGCGCGCCAGATGAGATCGACGCGGTTGCCTGCCTGAAGCAGCGGCTGGGCCTTGCGCGAGCGCCCGCCGCGCACCATGCCGAGATGGCGGCCATGGGCGCGCGTCATCACCTCAAGTATGACGCTGGTTTCGCCATGCTTGCGGGTTCCAAGGATTATGCCCTCGTCGCGCCATTCCATGGCTGGAGCTTCGGCCGCTCAGTGCGGGAATTCAAGACCCATTTCGCGGTAGCGCTCGGGGTCGTCGCCCCAGTTCTCGCGCACCTTCACGAACAGGAAGAGATGCACCTTCTGTTCGAGGATATCGCCGATATCCTTGCGGGAAGACTGGCCGATGGAACGGATCGTCTCGCCCTTGTGGCCAAGCACGATCTTCTTCTGGCTGTCGCGCTCGACATAGATGACCTGCTCGATGCGAACCGAGCCGTCGGGCTTTTCTTCCCACTTTTCCGTCTCGACATGGGACGAATAGGGCAGTTCCTGATGCAGCCGCAGATAGAGCTTTTCGCGGGTGATCTCGGCTGCGAGCTGGCGCATCGGCAGGTCCGAGATCTGGTCTTCCGGATAGTACCACGGGCCGACCGGCAAGGCTTCGGCGAGATGATCGAGGATCGCCTGGCACCCTGCCCCGGTCAGCGCCGAGACCATGAAGGTGCGCTCGAACTTGACCCGCTCATTGCAGGTGGCGGCAAGCGCCAGCAGGCTTTCCGGCTTGACCCGGTCGAGCTTGTTCAAGATGAGGATTTTCGGCTGGCGCACGCCTTCCAGATTGGTCAGCATCGCATCGGCATCGCCCTTGATGCCGCGCTCGGCGTCGATCAGCACCATCACCATGTCAGCGTCCTTGGCTCCGCCCCAAGCAGTCGTGACCATGGCCTTGTCGAGCCGGCGGCGCGGCTTGAAGATGCCGGGCGTGTCGATGAAGACGATCTGCGCATTGTTGTGTGTAGCGATGCCGCGCACGATGGCGCGCGTCGTCTGCACCTTGTGGGTGACGATCGACACTTTGGCGCCGACGAGCTGGTTGACCAGCGTCGACTTGCCGGCGTTGGGAGCGCCGATCAGGGCGACGAAGCCGGAATGGGTTGCGGGGGCGTCTTCGCTCACTTTTCGTTTCCTTCCTGGCCCCAGACGCCTTCGCGCTGGAGGATTGCCGCGGCGGCGGCCTGCTCGGCCTCGCGCTTGGAGCGGCCTGTAGCAGTCGCCGGCTCGAACTCCCCGACACGCACGCTCACCGTGAAGAGCGGATCGTGGTCGGGGCCTTCGCGGCTTTCAATCTGATAGGCAGGTGTAGCACTTGCCGCCTGATGTGCCCATTCCTGCAATTCGGTCTTCGGGTCGCGGCGGGCCGCACCGGTAACCTTGGAGCGCGGCTCCCAATAGCGCAGGACGAAGCGCTTGGCCGCTTCCATGCCGCCGTCGAGATAAAGGGCTGCGATCAGCGATTCCAGCGCGTCGGCACGGATGTTCACGCGCTTGCGGCCGGCGAGCGTCTTGACCTCGCTGCCGGCGCGGATCAGGTCCGGCAGGCCGATCTCGTCGGCGATTTCGGCCAACGCCTCGGCATTGACCAGCGCGTTGAGCCGGACGGAGAGTTCACCTTCGGCAGCGTTCGGAAAGGCGTGAAACAGCATGTCGGCGATGATCAGGCCAAGCACGCGGTCGCCGAGAAACTCGAAGCGCTCATAGTCCGTTCCGGCCTTGGCACCGCGCGCGCTTGCGTGCGTCAGCGCGCGCTGAAGCCGCTCATGGTCGCGGAACACATGGCCGGTGCGTTGCTTCAACGCCTCGGCAATGTCTTTTCCGGTCAGCCGTTTGAACGCCATCCTAACGAACGAAGTTGAACAGGCGCGAGGCGCGCATCTCGGACGGCCACTTCCAGATTTCGAGCGGGCTTGCGCCATCGGCGATCGAGAAGAAGATAATGTTGGCCTTGCCGACGAGGTTCTCGGACGGCACGTAGCCGACGTTGAAGCGGCTGTCGGTCGAGTTGTCGCGGTTGTCGCCCATCATGAAGAAGTGCCCTTCCGGCACGACGAATTCGCGGGTGTTGTCGCCGATGGAGTTCGGCGTCAGGTCGAGCGTGTCGTAGGAAACGCCGTTCGGCAGCGTCTCGCGGTAGACGTCGACCGGGCGGTTGACCTCGGTGATGTCCGGATTGTTGATCTCGCCGACCTTCTCGCGCGGCACGGCCGTGCCGTTGATGAAGAGCTGGCCGTCCTTCATCTGGACCTTGTCACCCGGCAGGCCGATCACGCGCTTGATGTAATCCAATGACGGGTTCGGCGGGAACTTGAAGACCACAACATCGCCGCGCGCCGGATCGCTGCCCCAGATGCGGCCCGAAAACAGGTCCGGTCCGAATGGCAGCGAATAGCGTGAGAAGCCGTAGGACCATTTGGTCACGAACAGATAGTCGCCCTCCAGAAGCGTCGGCCGCATCGAGCCCGAGGGAATCGAAAAAGGCTGAAACAGAAACGTGCGGATGACCAGCGCAAGCAGCAGCGCCTGAACGATGACGCTGACGGTCTCGCCAAGCCCGCCGGATTTCTTCTCGGATTTATCAGCCACGCTCATGTCGTCCTCAGTTTCTGCGTCGGGTTGGTATAAGGGCTCGACGCGCGCGGGGCAATCTTTGCCCTGATCGAAAAAACGCCACGAGCGCCATGAAAATGGCGGTTATTCGGCAGGCAAGGCTTCTATGATCACAAACGCTTGCGCGAGCGGAAAATCATCGGTGATCGTCAGGTGGATCGTCGCGCGATGGCCCTGCGGCAGCATCTTGGCCAGTCTTGCAGCGGCTCCGCCGGTCAGATGCATGGTCGGCTTGCCACCCGGAAGATTGACCACACCCATGTCGCGCCAGAAGACGCCGTGCGAAAGGCCGGTGCCCAGCGCCTTGGAACAGGCTTCCTTGGCGGCGAAGCGCTTGGCGTAGGAGGCAGCCCGCTGCTTGCGGCGATCGGACTTTTCCTGCTCGACTTCAGTGAAGATGCGGGCCGTGAAGCGCTCGCCATAGCGCTCCAGCGACTTTTCGATGCGCCGGATGTCGATCAGGTCACTGCCGATGCCGATGATCATCGAACGACTGTCCTCAAATGTTCCGGCTTCCAGGCTTCGTCGCCGGAATGGCAGCCAGTTCGGGCGGAAGCTGGTCGACCGGATAGGCCGGAACCTCATATTCGGCGAGTGCTACCAGCGGCACGCCGACATCGGTCTTGCCCGCCGAACGATCGACGATGCACGCGGCGGCGACAACCTCGGCGCCCAGCGCGCGCAGGCAGTCGATGGTTTCGCGGATCGACAGGCCGGTGGTGACGATGTCTTCCACGATGACGACGCGCGCACCCTTCTCCAGTTCGAAACGGCGCAGCTTGAACACGCCATTCTCACGCTCGACCCAGACCGCCGGCACGCCGAGATGCCGCGACGTTTCGTAGGCCGGAATGATACCGCCGATCGCCGGGCCGACGACATAATCGATCTTGCCCGGAACCTCGGAGCGGATTTTTTCCGCCAGAGCCCTGCACAGCCGCTCGGTCTTGTCGGCATGCATGAAGACCCGGGCCTTCTGCAGGAAAACCGGACTGCGCAGGCCGGAAGTCAAGATGAAGTGGCCTTCCAGCACCGCGCCGGCTTCGCGAAAAATGTCCAGTACCTGGTTCGTGTTCATCCCGTTCCCGTCTTTAGAATAATCAGCCATTAACGCGCCGCGCATCGCTGACGCTCGAGTTTTCCTTGAGCTGAGAGATCAGCCGGTTGAGGTGCTTGAGGTCCCAGACTTCGAGGTCGATCAGCATCTCGGTGAAATCGGGCGCAGTCCGCACCATGGAAAGCGTATGGATGTTGGCGTCGTTTTCGGCAATCACCTGTGCGATCTCGGCAAGCGACCCCGGCGCGTTGATGGCCACGACCGAGATGCGGGCCGGAAAGCGTTCCTTCGTCGCCTCATCGATATCCCAGCGCACGTCGATCCAGCGCTCGGGCTGGTCGTCAAAGGCGGTCAGCGACGGCGACTGGATCGGATAGATGGTGATGCCAGATCCCGGCTGGACGATGCCGATGATGCGATCGCCGGGCACTGCGCCTTCGGGCGCAAAACGCACCGGCAGATCGCCGCGTACGCCGCGGATGGGAACAGCGCCGCTTTCCTTGGCGGCCTGCCTGTCCTTGCGCGAGGCACGGCCCGGAATCTGAAAGAGCATGCCGGCGGCGTTGCGGATTTTCGACCAGCCCTCCTCGCGCGGCTTGGGCGGCAGCGTGACGCGCTCTTCCTTGAAATCGGGGTAGACGGCCTTCATCACATCCGTCGACGACAGCTCGCCGCGACCGACGGAGGACAGTACATCCTCGATGTCCTTGCGGGCCAGCCGGTGCAGCACCGGCTTCAGGCTGTCCCTGGAAAAGGTCTTTCCCGAGCGCTCGAAGGCGCGCTCGAGAATGCGGACGCCGAGGCCCGAATACTGCTTGCGAATGGCATTCTTGGTCGCCCGTCGGATGGCGGCGCGCGCCTTGCCGGTGACGACGACCGATTCCCACGCCGCCGGCGGCACCTGTGCCTTGGAGCGGATGATCTCGACCTCGTCGCCATTCTTCAACTCGGTCATCAGCGGCATGATGCGGCCATTGACCTTGGCGCCGACGCAGGTGTCGCCGACATCCGTGTGGACGGCGTAGGCGAAATCGATAGGTGTCGCACCGCGCGGCAGCGCGATCAGCATACCCTTGGGTGTGAAGCAGAACACCTGGTCCTGGAACAGCTCCAGTTTGGTGTTTTCCAGGAAGTCCTCGGGATTGTCGCCCTCGGACAATTGCTCGATGGTGCGCCGCAGCCAGGCGTAAGCGTTGGTTTCCTTGGAGATGGTGTGGCTGGCGTTCACCTTGCCGCCGGTGTCCTTGTAGAGCGCGTGAACGGCCACGCCATATTCGGCAATCTTGTTCATCTCGCGCGTGCGAATCTGCAATTCGATGCGCTGGCGCGACGGACCGACGATCGTGGTGTGGATCGAGCGGTAGTCGTTCTGCTTCGGCGTCGAGATGTAATCCTTGAAACGGCCCGGAACCATCGACCAGGTCGTGTGAATCGCGCCGAGCGCGCGATAGCAATCCTCGACGCTCTCCACGACGACGCGGAAACCGAAAATGTCGGAAAGCTGCTCAAAGGAAAGCGCCTTGGCTTCCATCTTGCGGAAGACCGACCATGGCTTCTTCTGGCGGCTCTTGACGGTCGCGTTCAGGGCATATTTCTCGAAAAGCCCCGACAGCGAATTCTCGATCTCGACGATAACGCCGCGATTGCGCTCGGAAATGTCGGCCAGGCGCGCCGTCACAGTGCGATAGGCTTCCGGGTTGATGTAGCGGAACGCCAGCTCCTCAAGCTCTTCGCGCATGCCCTGCATGCCCATGCGGCCGGCCAGCGGCGCATAGATTTCCATCGTCTCTTCGGCGATGCGCAGGCGCTTGTCGTCGCGCATGTGATCCAGCGTGCGCATATTGTGCAGCCGGTCGGCGAGCTTGACGAGAAGGACCCGAACATCCTCCGAGATCGCCAGCAGCAGCTTGCGCAGATTCTCTGCCTGCTCGGCCTTTTTCGAAACGAGATCGAGCTTCTTGAGCTTGGTCAGGCCCTCGACAAGCTTACCGAGGTCGGGGCCGAAGAGTTCGTCGATTTCCTGGCGGGTGGCGGTCGTGTCCTCGATCGTGTCATGCAGGAGCGCAACCGCGATGGTCGCCTCGTCCATATGCATGTCGGTGAGGATCGCGGCAACTTCGAGCGGATGCGAGAAATAAGGATCGCCGGAAGCCCGCTTCTGATGACCATGCTTCTGCATGGCGTAGACATATGCCTTGTTGAGAAGAGCCTCGTTCACGTCGGGCTTGTAGCGCTGAACGCGCTCGACAAGCTCATATTGACGCATCATGGGCCAAATCTCACAAATCAATAAAAATCATGCGCCGCATCGGTCGATACGGCGCATGATAGATAGCCACGAAACGTCCGGCGCGAAAGTGCCGACAGTGTGTCTAAGGGTCAGTAATCGTCGCTTTTTTCCGGGGCGACGAGACCTTCGATGCCGGCAAGGAGGTCTTCCTCGGTCATGCGGTCGAAAGTGACGTTGTCTTCTTCGCGATCTTCCTCGGCGGTGGCCACGGTGGCGTCGGCCTGGTCGATCAGTTCCTGACCGTCCGATTCCGGCTCGTCGACTTCGACATGCTTCTGCAGCGAGTGGATCAGATCTTCCTTCAGGTCGTCGGGCGACAGCGTCTCGTCGGCGATTTCGCGCAGCGCCACGACCGGGTTCTTGTCGTTGTCGCGATTGACGGTGATCGCCGCACCCTGCGATATCTGACGGGCGCGATGGCCGGCCAGAAGCACCAGTTCGAAGCGGTTGTCGACCTTATCAATGCAGTCTTCAACGGTTACGCGGGCCATGGATTGCCCCTTTCATACGTGGATGTGATGGAAAACAGGCGCGCTCATTAACCCGAAAGCCCACGAAATACAAGGGCGAAGCCTGTGCCGAGAGAGTAGCCGAACCAGTAAGACCGCGATAGCACGCACTGTCCACCATTCTTTTGTCCGAAAGATAATATCACATTTTCTTGCGATACCGTCCCAGCCCCTTGGAATGGCCGCAGTCGAGCGATATTTTCTCGTGCAATGGCTTGTGAAGTGATTTTCCAACGCAACCCAGCGGGCATCATCCGCGTATTTTATGAGATTGCCTATTTTTCCAAAGGATATTTCACATGTTTGATCCCCGTGAAAAAATTGCGCTCTTCATAGACGGCGCCAATCTTTACGCGACATCACGCTCGCTTGGCTTCGATATCGACTATCGCAAGCTGCTTTCGAGTTTCCAGAAACGCGGCTATCTGCTGCGCGCCTACTATTACACCGCGCTGGTGGAGGATCAGGAATATTCCTCGATCCGCCCGCTGATCGACTGGCTCGACTATAACGGCTTCAAGGTCGTGACCAAGCCGGCCAAGGAGTTCACCGACTCGACCGGCCGCCGCAAGATCAAGGGCAACATGGATATCGAACTGACCGTCGATGCGCTGGAGCTTTCCGATGTCGTCGACCACTATGTGATCTTCTCCGGCGACGGCGATTTCCGCACGCTCGTGGAAGCGCTGCAGCGGCGTGGACGAAAAGTCAGCGTGGTCTCCACCATGGCGTCGCAGCCGCCGATGATCTCCGACGATCTGCGCCGCCAGGCCGACCATTTCATCGACCTGATGACGCTGAAGAACGAGATTGGCCGTGACCCGTCCGAAAGACCGGTCCGCCGTCCGGAGCCCGCCGAAACCGACACTGACGACGACGATTATTGATGCAGACAACAGCTGTCGAACCGTCGCGCGACTGCTCGCTCTGTCCGCGCCTTCATGATTTCATTGCGCTGTGGCGCCAGCGCGAGCCGGGCTGGTTCAACGCGCCGGTGCCGACCTTCCTGCCGCCCGAGGGCGAAGACGCCGTGCGCTTCCTGATCGTCGGGCTGGCGCCCGGCCTGCGCGGCGCAAACCGCACCGGCCGCCCCTTCACCGGCGACTACGCCGGCGACCTGCTCTACGAGACGCTGATCCGTTTCGGACTCGCCCGAGGTCGTTTCGAGGCACGGCCCGATGACAGCCTCGAACTGATCTCCACTGCGATCACCAACGCGGTTCGATGCGTGCCGCCCGAAAACAAACCGGTCGGCGCAGAGATCAACACCTGCCGCACATTTCTGGTACCGACGCTCAAGCGATTCAAGAATCTTGAGGCAGTGTTGACCTTGGGCACCATCGCCCATCAGTCCACCGTGCGCGCGCTTGGCGGACGTGTCGCCGGGCACCCGTTCCGGCATGGCGGGCGTCAGGAAATCGGTGATGTGACGGTGTTTTCCAGCTATCACTGCTCGCGTTACAACACCAACACCGGGCGGTTGACGACCGAGATGTTCGTGAGTGTTTTCAGTGATGTAGCGGAGTTTCTAAGCAAGTAGATTCAAGTTATCTATGGCTCTGATACTTATTCATTCGAAAAGCCAAATCAGTGGCTTTTCTTCCGCCAGCGAGACCTCTCACCCCCGCTCTTTGAGCAGACGGCCTTTCTCTCGGTTCCAGTCGCGCTGTTTTTCGGTCTCGCGCTTATCGTGCAGTTTCTTGCCGCGGGCGATCGCCAGCAAAAGCTTGGCGCGGCCCTGGTCGTTGAAGTAGATCTTCAACGGCACCATGGTCATGCCTTCGCGGTCGACGCTCTGGCTCATGCGCGCCATCTCGCGCTTGTTGAGCAGCAGTTTGCGGCGACGGCGCGGCTCGTGGTTGAACCGGTTGCCCTGCAGATATTCCGGCAGATAGGAATTGATCAGCCAGAACTCGCCACCCTCCACCGAGGCATAGGATTCCTGGATATTGGCATGCCCCTGCCGCAGCGATTTGACCTCGGTTCCAGTCAGCACGATGCCGGCCTCGACTGTGTCAAGGACCTCATAGGAAAACCGCGCCTTGCGGTTTTCCGCGGCGATCTTGTTGTTGGGATCGGATTTCTTCTGGTTCATGGCATCACATTGACACGGATTGGTGCGTCCTTCGAGGCTCGCTCCGCTCGCACCTCAGGATGAGGGAAGTAGGCGCATTTCTTAGTCCAAGTTTCCATCATACAGGCATTTCGGAACTTGGCTTTAAGTGTGCAGCCTCCCTCATCCTGAGGTGCGAGCGAAGCGAGCCTCGAAGGACGCACCACAAGGCCCCTCAAATGGCCCTGCGAGCCGAATTCCGCAAGAGCTCTAATGATTTAGAGCGAGATGACTTTCACTTGAATCTCCATCTCGCTCTAAACTTTTGTTCTTGAAGCGTGATCTTTTCCGAAAAGTCTGCAACTTTTCGGGATCATGCTCTAGTTGAGCAATCCGGCGTGCTTCATGGCGGCTTCGATCTTTTCAGCGGTGGCGTCTTCAACGGTCACCAGCGGCGAACGCAGAACGTTTTCCATCTTGCCCAACCGAGACAGGGCGTATTTCGCGCCGGAGACGCCGGGTTCGATGAAGATCGCCTTGTGCAGCGGCATCAGACGGTCCTGCAACTCGATCGCCCGCTCCTTGTCGCCATTGAGCGTCGCCTCCTGGAATTCGGCGCAAAGCCGCGGCGCAACATTCGACGTCACCGAAATCGCGCCGACACCGCCATGCGCGTTGAAGCCGAGGGCGGAAGCATCCTCGCCCGAAAGCTGGATGAAATCCTTGCCGCAGGTGATGCGCTGTTCGGAAACCCGCTCGACCTTGCCGGTGGCATCCTTGACGCCGACGATGTTCTTGAAGTCGTGCGCCAGCCGTCCCATCGTCTCCGGCGTCATGTCGATCACCGAGCGCGGCGGGATGTTGTAGATGATGATCGGCAGGCTGGTGGACTGGGCAACCGCCGCGAAATGCGCATAAAGACCGCGCTGCGTCGGCCTGTTGTAATAGGGCGTGACAACCAGAACGGCATCCGCGCCGACCTTTTCGGCGTGCTCGACCAGTCCGACTGCCTCAGCCGTGTTGTTGGAACCGGCGCCTGCAACCACGGGCACCCTGCCCTTTGCGACCTCGACGCAGGCCTTCACGACAAGGCGATGCTCTTCGTGGGAAAGCGTTGGCGACTCGCCTGTCGTGCCGACAGGAACAAGGCCTGTCGTGCCTTCGGCTATCTGCCATTCGACGAATGCGCGAAAGGCTTTCTCGTCGAAACGCCCGCTCTTTTCGAACGGTGTAACGAGCGCGGTAAGCGAGCCTCTCAGCATTTCGTTCTACTCCCTGGAACCACCCGGTTCCGCAATAGTGTGATTGACGCCGGCTTTCTAACCGAAAGCAAGGCCGGGCACCATAGTCTTGACATCAGCTTGCGGCAAGGATCGAGCAAAGCAGAAAGCGGACAAAACAAGGAGCTGCGATAACCTTTCGTTAACCCGCCCTTCACCACCGACGACTAGGCTTTTTGTAACCCGACCCCATTTGTATCCTGTATGGACAGGGAATAGAAAAGAGCATGCCAGGCAACAGGCAACACCGTTTCGCGCTGATCGGCGCGATTTTCGCATTGACGCCCGCTCTCGCGATCGGCGCGAGCGTCGACGCGCAGACCACTTCGGCCATTCCAGCACGGCCCGGCGACTTCGTAGACGCCGGATCGACCGCGATCGGCAGCATCGGCAATCTGAAGAGCGGGCTTGATGCACTTTCTGCGCAGGAGGTAGGCCGCGCGCGCGCCGTGCGCGACAGTCTTTCAGAAAATTCGCTCGATCGGCACATCCTCGCCTGGGCCATCGCGCTTCGCGGCGGCGATCTCGTGCCGAGCGGCGACATTGCTGCAGCCGCACAGGCGCTGCCCGGCTGGCCCGGCATGGCCGCACTGCGCCGAAACAGCGAAAAAGCGCTTTTCCGCGAGAATCCTGCCCCGCAGACGGTGGTGCGCGCCTTTGGCGGCTCGCAGCCGCAAACCGTCGAGGGCGTCACTCTTCTGTCGCGGGCCTATGTAGCGCTGGGAAACCGCGATGCGGCGCGTTCCGTCCTGTCGCCTTTCTGGCGCGTCGAGAAGCTCGAAGCCAAGGACGAAGTCTCGATTATCAATGAATTCGGCAGCCTCATCCCGGCGGCGGATCATCGTTTCCGCATGGAGCGCATGCTCTACGCTGAGCGCGTCAATTCGGCCAAGCGCGTGGCGGGCCTTGCCGGCGCGCAAGCATTGGCAGATGCCTGGAGCGCAGTGATCAAGGGCGACAAGGGCGCGCAAAAGCTGCTCGACGCAGTGCCTGCGGTACAACGGTCCGCCGGCTACATGTTTGCGCAGGCGCGGTATCTACGGCGCAGCGAAAACTTCACGCAAGCCGCCGCCGTGATGCTCAAGGCACCAACGGACAAGGCTTCGCTCGTCGATCCGGACTCCTGGTGGATAGAGCGGCGGTCTCTGTCGCGCGAACTTGTCGACAAGGGCGACATGAAGACCGCCTATCGCATCGTCGCCGCACATGCTGCGGAAAGCCCCACCAATGCCGCCGATGCCGAATTTCATGCCGGTTGGTATGCCCTGCGCGGCCTGAACGATGCAAAAACCGCCGAAAAGCATTTTGCACGCATCGCCGACCTCGCCGAGGGATCAATTTCGAAGTCGCGCGCCTATTACTGGCTCGGCCGCGCGGCCGAAGCCGGCGGACCAGGAAACTCGAAAGCCTATTTCGAACGCGCGGCTGGCTATGGCACCACCTTCTACGGCCAGCTTGCCGCCGAGCGCATCGGCCGCGGGGTGATAAATGTCGCCTACCCCTCGCCGACTGCCGCCGACCGGCGCGATTTTGCCCAGCGCGAAGCCGTCAATGCCATCAAGCGGCTGGAAGACGCAGGCTATGCAAGCCTTGCCGACACGCTCTACCGCGATCTGGCCGGACAACTGACAAGCCCGGGCGAACTGGCCCTGCTCGCGGTCATGGCGGAAAAGCGCGACAACCATTTCCTCGCGTTGAGGGTCGGAAAGATCGCCGCCGCACGCGGCATCGAAATCGGGGCTCTGTCGCATCCGATCGGTGTGATACCGGCCAACGCCAATATTTCCGGCTCGGGCAAGGCGCTTGCCTACGCCATCGCCAGACAGGAAAGCGAGTTCAATGTTGCAGCGGTTTCAAGAGTAGGCGCGCTCGGCCTGCTGCAATTGATGCCCGGCACTGCCAAGGATCTGGCGAAAAAGAGCGGCCTGCCCTATTCGCAGGCGCGTCTGACCACGGACGCCGGCTATAACGCCGCGTTGGGCGCGGCATTCCTCGGTGAACAGCTCGGCCGCTTCAACG
Source organism: Mesorhizobium sp. DCY119 (assembly GCF_003590645.1). Taxonomy (NCBI): domain Bacteria; kingdom Pseudomonadati; phylum Pseudomonadota; class Alphaproteobacteria; order Hyphomicrobiales; family Phyllobacteriaceae; genus Mesorhizobium; species Mesorhizobium sp. DCY119. Next base: position 3,542,744 of record NZ_CP031834.1, read on the forward strand.
GCTCCTATGTGCTGACCTTCGCCGGCTACAATGCCGGGCCGCGTCGCGCTCAGGATTGGATTACCCGATACGGTGATCCACGCGGCAAGGATGTGGACACTGTCGTGGACTGGATCGAGCGCATCCCCTTCTCCGAGACACGCAGCTATGTGCAGCGCGTCATGGAAAACTATCAGGTCTACAAGATGCGCCTGTCAGGCAAATTCGACATCGTCGCGGATCTGGTGAACGGACGCGGCTGATCCTGCAAGTCCAGGTTGAGATTCATACCCGCCGCTAACGGCTTGCATCACGCTTCGCGGCGGGTAATCCTGCAGGCGCCTCACATTCACGGCGTGTTTTGGACAGGTGCCAATTGAGTTCTTCTCTCGGCTTTTCAGACTTCTTCTATTCTGCACCGGACGGGCTTCGGCTACATGCCCGCATCTATGGGGAAGACATCACCGGATCGACACCGGTGATCTGCCTTCCGGGTCTGACCCGCAATACCCGGGATTTCCACGAACTGGCACTGTTTCTTTCACGCAGGGCAAAAACACGACGTAAAGTTGTAGCATTCGATTACCGTGGTCGCGGTGAGTCGGCTTATGACAAGGACTGGCAGAACTACAACGTCGCCGTCGAAGCAGGCGACATCCTCGCCGGACTTGCTGCACTCGATATAGAACACGGCGCCTTTATCGGCACCTCGCGCGGCGGGTTGATTATCCATGTTCTGGGAGCGATGCGCCCGACAATTCTGAAAGCGGTCGTTCTCAACGATATCGGCCCGGTCCTTGAAGGTGCCGGCCTTGCTCATATACGCGCCTATCTCGAACGCGCACCAAAGCCGAAAAGCATCGCTGATGCGATTGCCATCCAGCGCACGACGCATGGCCAGGCCTTCTCGGCACTAACTGACGCGGATTGGGAGCGCTTTGTCGGTGCGCTCTATCGCACCAACGCTGCCGCGCCGGTGGCGGATTTCGATCCGGCGTTGCTGAAAACCGTCACAAGCATGGATCTCAGCGTGCCGCTTCCGGTTCTGTGGCCGCAATTCGAGGGTTTGAAAGGGGTGCCGATGCTCGCCATTCGCGGCGAGAACTCAAAACTTCTATCGGCAGAGACGCTCAAGGAAATGGCCGCGCGTCATCCCGCGATCAAAACGATCACCGTCGAAGGCCAGGGCCACGCGCCGCTGCTTGAGACGGGCAAACTGCCCAGACAGATCGCTACGTTTTTGGAAAAGGCCGATCACGGCACATAGTCTATCGGCTACGTAAACGACTGTTATTTCGATATATTTTTCAATCAATAAAAAACCCGGCGATCGCTCGCCGGGTTTTTCACATTCAGCTTTGAAGCCGATTAGAAGTTGCGCTGGAAGCGCAGGAAGCCACCGAAGCCATCGCCAAGCTTTTCCTTGGTGACGTCGTCGTGCCAGGAATTCCAGGCCACTTCCGGCGTGATCTTGAAGCCCGGAACGAGCTCGTAAGCGACGTTGGCGACAATCGCCACATCCTTGTTGTCGGCATACTGCGCCTGCAGGTTGAAGGCAGCCTTCTCATTCAGCTTGACGGTACCACCGCCCCAGACACCCCAGTTGCCGCCCCAGGTCTTGTAGAAGCTGCGGGTGACATTGTCGTCGGTGCCGTAGCCAGCCATGATGAAGAGCGAGATGGTGTCGGTCGCGTTGACATCTAGGCGAACCTTGCCGGCCCATTCTTCATAGACCGAGTCGTAGCCGACGACGCCGGTGATGCCGCCCCAACCTTGCGTGTAGCCAGCACCGACAACCACGTGCGGAACGTAGGAGTCGATCGTGTACACGTCCGCGCCTTCTTCGAGGCCGACCGCCGCCGAGAAGCCGTTGGTGCCGGTGTAGGTGTAGACGATCTGATGCGTGTCGAAAGGACCATAACCGCCGTTCAGATCGTCTTCGATCACGTCCGCACCGTAATTGGTGAAGGTCGAGAACAGCGAGTCGGTCTTGCCGATGCGGAAGCCGCCAAGCTCAATATAGGCGTGCTCCATTTCAACGTCGGTGCCGCCGGCGACCGAGTCATTGTTAGCGTCGATGCCGTTGTCCCAGTTGAAATTGATCTGGAAGTAGGCGCGCAGGGTGCCGAGTTCCGTTTCCGAACGGGCGTCCAGTTCCAAGGCGGCGCGAGCACGCTTGTAGTAGGTGTCGTTGAAGTTCGTCTCGCCGTTCAGCGCATCGAGCTTATCATTGACGTCATTCAGGCCGCCGTAGCCGCCGTCACCAACGCCGATGTCGTAACGGACATAGCCGCCGACGCGCAGGCAGGTCTCGGTGCCCGGGATGTAGTAGAAGCCAGCGCCGTAAACGTCGCAAACACGAACATATTCCATCGGCTCGGGTTCGGCGACGACGACAGCGTCGGCCGCACGGGCGCCAGAGACTGCTGCGAGGGCCGCAGCGGAACCGAGAAGAAGGCCCTTAATGTTCATTTTCCGCTCTCCAATCAAAAATCGTTAAGTCCAGTCCGGGTTTCGTTGGGAGCCCGCCCGAACGGAGCCGACAGGAATAAGACGCCTGTTGCAGTCAGCTTTCGCGCAACTTCGGGCGGCATTCAACTGTGACTTGAGATTTTAGCTGGCGAAGGCGAATTGAGATTCGCTGCTGTGATGGAAAAGACACAAAATCGGGGATGAGATTCATCTTCCGTTAACAGATAAAGCCCGGCATGCAGGCATATGCCCAGAATTTCATCACAGCACGAACATCTGGCCACCATTTGCTGGAAGCAGCCGGCGATTCGAGGTCCGCAATGGCCTAAGATGCTCCGCAAAAAGAAAACCCGGCGATTGCCCGCCGGGTTTTCCTCAAATCAGCGTTAGAGCCGATTAGAAGTTGCGCTGGAAGCGCAGGAAGCCACCGAAACCGTCGGTGATCTTGTTGCCGTCGTCGTCGTGGACGGAATTCCAGGCAACTTCCGGCGTGATCTTCAGGCCAGGAACGAGCTCGTAAGCGACGTTGGCGATAACAGCCACGTCCTTGTTGTCAGCATAGGAAGCCTGCAGGTTGAAAGCAGCCTTCTCGTTCAGCTTGACGGTACCACCGCCCCAGACAGCCCAGCTACCGCCCCAGGTCTTGTAGAAGCTGCGGGTGACATTGTCGTCGGTGCCGTAGCCGGCCATCACGAAGAGCGAGATGGTATCGGTTGCGTTGACATCCAAACGAACCTTGCCAGCCCATTCTTCATAGACCGAGTCGTAACCGACGACGCCGGACACGCCGCCCCAGCCCTGCGTGTAAGCAGCGCCGACGACTACGTGCGGAACGTAGGAGTCGATCGTGTAGTCGCCCGTGCCTTCTTCGAGAGCCACGCCAGCCGAGAAGCCGTTACCACCGGTGTAGGTGTACGAAATCTGGTGAGTGTCGAAGGGACCGTAACCGCCGTTCAGATCGTCTTCGATCACGCCGCCGGCATAGTTGGTCATCGTGGTGAAGTACGAATCGGTCTTGCCGATGCGGAAACCACCGAGTTCGATGTAGGCGTGGTTGATCTTCGCCGTGGTGCCGCCAGCGTTGCTGTCGTTGTTGGCGTCGATGAAGCTATCCCAATCGAAGTTGAGGTGCATGTAGGCGCGCAGAGTGCCGAGTTCGGTTTCCGAACGGGCGTCGAGCTGCAGGGCAGCGCGAGCACGCTTGTAGTAGGTGTCGTTGAAGTTCGTCTCGCCGTTCAGCGCATCGAGCTTGTCGTTTACGTCGTTCAGGCCGCCGTAGCCGCCGTCACCCACGCCGATGTCGTAACGGACATAGCCGCCGACGCGCAGGCAGGTCTCGGTGCCCGGGATGTAGTAGAAGCCGGCGCCGTAAACGTCGCAGACGCGGACATATTCCATGGGTTCCGGCTCGGCGACGACGACAGCGTCGGCCGCACGGGCACCGGATACTGCAGCGAGGGCTGCAGCGGAGCCGAAAAGCAGGCTCTTGATGTTCATTTTCTGACCTCCAGTCAAAGTTAAAAAACGGGTCTGGGTTTTATTTGCTGAAGGACAGCTTCCCTGCCCCATCCCCAATACTGAAAAAGACACGAATGTTCGCCCCTTCCTCGAATCTGACATTACCCACCGTGCGCAGCCGTTCAACCACGATCGTATGCCTGCAGCAGCTCCTAGCGTGTGATCCCGTAACGCTGTGGCACAAATGACACGATTTGATACCCCGCGGAAAGAACTCATTAACTTCTCAACTCCCTGGAACCAAGGGAACCAAGGGAAACGTGGGAATCGTCCTGCAGCTGATGCCTCACGATTCGCGAAACGTCGCGACAGGCATGCCGAAGCCGATCGTCCGCCCCTTGCCGATATAAAGGCAGGGTCGTTTTCCGATTGCCGGCGTTTATTTCATCAAACAGCGTCTCTCCTTATTGCGTGCGCGCGTCCTTTTCTTTATCCAGCGACCCAACGGAGAGGTGGCCGAGTGGTCGAAGGCGCTCCCCTGCTAAGGGAGTAGAGGTCAAAAGCTTCTCGAGGGTTCGAATCCCTTCCTCTCCGCCAGCGCCCAGCGCCAATCTCATATTTCCCAATTCTTTCAGTCCGTTAGAAGATTCAAGCTTTGGCGTGAGCGCTCTTTTTCGACCTCCAGACGTGATTCTGACTGGAGGTCAGAAAATGAACATCAAGAGCCTGCTTCTCGGCTCCGCTGCAGCCCTCGCTGCAGTATCCGGTGCCCGTGCGGCCGACGCTGTCGTCGTCGCCGAGCCGGAACCCATGGAATATGTCCGCGTCTGCGACGTTTACGGCGCCGGCTTCTACTACATCCCGGGCACCGAGACCTGCCTGCGCGTCGGCGGCTATGTCCGTTACGACATCCGCGCTGGTGAAGGCGGCTACGGCGGCCTGATCAACGTTGTTGACAAGCTGGGCGACGGCTTCAACGACACTTATTATAAGCGTGCCCGCGCTGCCTTGCAGCTCGACGCCCGTTCGGAAACCGAACTCGGCACTCTGCGCGCCTATTTCCACCTGAACTTCGACTATGACACCTCGGCTCCGGGCGGCTTCACCACTGCTGGTGGTACGGCAGCCAAGATGAACCACGCTTACATCGAACTCGGCGGCTTCCGCATCGGTAAGACCGATTCGCTCTTCACCACGCTGGTTGGTTATGCCGGTGGCGTGATCGAGGATGACATCATTGCGTCGGGCCCGTATGACACCCACCAGATCGCCTACACCTACAAGGGCAGCAATGGCTTCTCGGCCGGCGTGGCTCTTGAAGAGGGCAACGGTGCCTACACGATCGACTCCTACGTTCCGCACGTAGTCGTCGGCGCTGCTTACACGCAGGGCTGGGGCGGCGTGTCCGGCGTCGTCGGTTACGACTCGGTCTATGAAGAATGGGCCGGCAAGGTTCGTTTGGATGTCAACGCAACCGATACCATCTCGCTCTTCGTGATGGCCGGCTACGGCACCGACGACAATGTCGACAACAGCTTCTACAAGCCTTGGGGCGGCAGCTGGGCTGTCTGGGGTGGCGCTTCGGCTAAGCTGAACGAAAAGGCCACGCTGAACCTGCAGGCTTCCTACGCCGACAATAAGGATGTCGCGCTTGTTGCCAACGTTGGCTACGAGCTCGTTCCGGGCTTCAAGATCACGCCGGAAGTTGCCTGGAATTCCTGGCACGACAACGACGGCAACAAGCTCGGCGACGGCTTCGGCGGCATGATCCGCTTCCAGCGCAACTTCTAATGCGACTGGTTTAAAAACCTAATACACGGCCTGGGGTCTTTCGGTCCCGGGCCGTTTTTTCTTGGAAATAAAGCGTTGGCGGGCGGCCGGAAGACAGGGAGACAACTGCACTATCGCAAGGGGTTGACGTAAGGATCGGAGAAATTCACCGGTATGATTTTCCGGACTTTTGATCCGTTTCAGGAAAATAGGGTTTCCAACGTCCCGCGAAATATGTTTAGCAGCATATGGGCGGGATAATGACCATAGGTCACTATCGACTTGGGGACTGAAAAGTGAGCACACAGGAAAGCGCGAAAAGCGAATTCTCCAGCCATGTCGTCTCATATTCGACGAGTTATGGAGGGAGTCCGACTTTTAATGCCAATCCATTCAATGTCGTAAGCACCTTTTCGCTCGCCGAGCTTTTTGAAAAATACAAAAACATTCTGTGGGAAGACGGAAACCACAAATACAACGTTACCTTCTTCATAGGCGAGTTGAATGAGATTTTGCTCGGGGAGCGCTTCAGCACCTTCGATCAAAGCACTCTCGACGACCTTGTCGGCAAGCTACGCGAGCGTGGCAACAGCAACGCAACCATCAACAGGAAGATGGCTGCGCTCAGCAAATTGCTGCGAAAGGCGAGTCAGATGGGGGATATCCACAGTCTGCCGGAGTTTCGGCGGCAGAAAGAGCGGGCTGGCCGCATCCGCTTCCTCGAACATGACGAGGAAGACCGCCTGTTCGGCGCCATTAAGGCGCGCTGCGAAGACAGCTACCGGCTCAGCCTGTTCCTGGTCGACAGCGGCTGCCGCCTTGGCGAGGCCCTCGGTCTGATCTGGAACGACATCCAAGAACACCGCGTGAGCTTCTGGATCACCAAGTCCGGACGCAGCCGCACCATCCCCATGACCATACGCGCCGAGGAGTCGGTCAATGTCAGCGCCGAAGGCCTTAAAGGTCCGTTCTCGATGCTGACCGGCGTTCGCTACCGCGCCATATGGAATGATGCGAAAGCGGAAGTCGGCCTCGGAAGCGACACCCAGGTCGTGCCGCATATCCTGCGCCACACATGCGCGTCGCGCCTCGTGCAGGGCGGCATCGATATCCGCCGCGTGCAGATGTGGCTCGGACATCAGACCCTGCAGATGACAATGCGCTATGCACATCTTGCAACGAACGATCTGGATTCCTGCGTGGTCGTACTCGACCGTGATCGCCTTCGTCCGCGCAACAAGGCCAAGGCCGCAGGAAAATAGGACAATCTGCCTGCAACGTCTGGCAAGTCGAAGCGTTGGTCGTTGTCAGGCGGCATATCGCCATTGCGTGCCACTGTCCGCGTGCCACTCGCCGCAGAGGGAGCGTGTTTAGCCGCGCCCGTTCGGGCTCGCACGTCATTTCCGTTAAATTCTGACTATTTCTGATTAGACTCCCAATATATATTAGAAAAAATTAAACTATATCACGCAATCGGACTATTTTTAGAATAGCATACCAATTCCAGATATATTTCTGGAACCTCTCACCCTTTCCACCGTTGCCTAATTGATCGCTTCAAGTCGATCGAAATACAGGCAATCAGGGAAGGAATACGCCATGAAACTCAAGTTTCTTGCGACTGCAGCCATGACACTCATGCTGGCTTCCGGCGCTGCATACGCTCAAACTTCAACGACGGCTGCCCCGGCAGCCAGCGATCCGGCAGCTGCAGACAAGATGAAGCCGCTGGAAGATCCAACGATGATGAAGTCGTTCTATAGCGACGACGCCATGACGACCATGCGCTCGGACGACGAGATCAAGGCCGCTTGGGCCGCAATGTCGGCGGACAATCAGAAAATGATGAAGGACGAGTGCGGTAAGACCGACAGCACGAAGTTCGCCGAGTTCTGCGGCAAGATCAAAGGCATGTAGCAAATCCAACCATGCGATTTGACAGTTTCGATCATTTACGGCGGGCATTTGGCCCGCCGTATTCGTGTGTTCGGGCATGCAGTGTCAGCCTCACCCCCATATTAATCGCCCTTCTCCAACGCCGCCCCCAGCGATGCAATCACCGCGTCTCGTTCGGCGGTCGACAAGATGTCGACATCGAAAAGGCGCTGGCTGCGCATGCCTTCGAGCGCAAGAAACAGGATCAGCGCGCTGTTTTCGTTTTTTGAGCCTGCCTTGAGCCGGTCGAGCAACGTGCGATTGAAGCGCTTTATCGGCATCAGGAAACCGGGATCCTCAGCCATTGCCGCGAGCAAGCCAGATGGCGGCGGCTGGCGCTGCTCCAGGTCGGTCACGAAAAGTTCAAGATAGGCAGAACCCAGGCTATTGGGCCTCCCCTCCCACTGCTTTTCCTTCGCCTCCAGGGCGGTATTGAACTCGCTCAGATGCTGCTCCACCAAAGCTTCGAGCAGCTTGGCCTTGCTCGGAAAATTGTAGAGAAGTCCGCCTTTTGAGACCCCCGCACGCTGCGCAACGGCGTCCAACGACAGGTGGCCGGGGCCTACTTCGCCGGCCAGTTCGGCGGCCGCAGCCAATATCTTTTGTCGGGAATTCATTTTGCCGTTCGTCATCTTGGAAATCCTCTCGGAGGGTCCATATAACGCAATTGACAATACCGTCCAGACGGTACAGTAAGCAACCCCGCAGTTTTCAAACTTCGCGTTTTGGTTTAGCGCGTTGGTTGAACGGAAATTTGTAAACGTCACGCTCATCTCACGCCCGGTGCCATCCATGATCAAGCGCTTCATCATTGCGTTCATTCTTCTTGTTCTGGTTTGCGGCGGCATCGTCGGTTTCAACATGTTCCGCGACAATGCCATCCAGCAATTTTTCGCCAACATGCCGGTTGCGAAGGTCACCGTTTCCTCCTCGACGGTGGAGCCGATCGACTGGATGCCCGGCATAGAGGCCATCGGCACGGTCAACGCCGCGCAGGGCGTGGACCTGACTGTGGAAGCTGCAGGCATCGTCAAGGAAATCCTGTTCAAGGCTAACGAGCAGACCAAGGCCGGCGCGGTCCTGATCCAGCTCGACGACGCCGTCCAGCAGGCCGATCTTGCCGCTGGCAAGACACAGGCAGCCCTCGACAAGGTGACGCTCAATCGCGCCGCCGAATTGCAGAAGCGCGGTGTCGGCACGGACGTCAATGTCGATTCCGCCCGCGCCGCGGCCGAGGCCTCTGCCTCGCAGGTTGCCAAGCTTCAGGCAGTGGTCGACCAGAAGCAATTGCGGGCGCCGTTTGCCGGCACGATGGGCATCCCCAAGATCGATATCGGACAGTATCTCGCGCCGGGAACGATCGTTGCGACGATTCAGGATCTTCAGACCATGCGTGCGGATTTTTCGATCCCCGAGCAGCAGCTGGACCTTTTGAAGATCGGCGAGCCGGTCAAGTTTGGCGTCAATTCGGATGATATGCCTTTCAAAGGCACGATCACCGGCATCGAGCCGAAGGTCGACCCGACTTCGCGCCTCGTCGCCGTCCGCGCCGAGATCACCAATCCCGAAGGCAAGCTCAGCCCCGGCCAGTTCATTCAGGCTCAGGTCGTTCTGCCTGAGGAAAAGGCCGTTCTGGCGATTGCGCAGACATCGGTAATCGCGAGCCTTTACGGCGACTATGTCTATGTCATCCGGCCTGCGAAGAAGGCGGATGCGCCGGCTGAGGCCGAAAAGCCTGCAACCCCGGCAAAGGCTGACGACAAGCCGGTGCCTGATGCGGCCAAGCCTGCAGCAGAGACCGCGGGCGAACCGGCGCTTGAAGCCCATCAGGTCTTCGTCAAGACCGGCCGCCGCTCCAATGGCGTCGTCGAGATTCTCGACGGCATCGCCGCCGGCGACCAGATCGTTACTGCCGGCCAGAACCGTCTTTCCAACGGCACACCCGTGACGATCGACAATACGATCAACCCCGCCAATCCGGCGCAACCCCAGCCGGCCGCAAAATGAGCTTCTCAGACATCTTCATCCGCCGCCCCGTCCTGTCGACGGTGGTTGCCTTCATGATCCTGCTGCTTGGCTTCCAGGGCATCTTCAACCTTTCGGTGCGCGAGTATCCTGAGGTCGAGGAGACCGTGATCACCATCACGACGCCTTACGCGGGCGCCAGCGCCGATCTCATCCAGGGCTTCATCACCGCGCCGATCGCTTCCGCCGTCTCGACGACGGAAAACATCGACTACGTCACGTCGCAGAGCCGCCCTTCGGCCAGCGTCGTGACCGTGCAGATGAAGCTCGGCTCAAACCCAGACGTTGCGCTCACCGAGGTCATGTCCAAGGTGCAGCAGGTCAAGAGCCAGCTTCCGACGGCCGCAGAAGACCCGACGATCGTCAAGGGAACGGGCCAGCAGTTTGCGATCATGTATCTGGCGCTGCAGAACCCCAACATGACGTCGGAGCAGCTTACCGAATATATCGAACGCGTCATCCGCCCACGCGTGTCGACCATCCAGGGCGTCGCCGAAGTTCAGGTTCTGGGTGCTGCAAACTATTCGATGCGCGTGTGGATCGACCCGATCAAGCTTGCCGCGCGCGGCCTGACGGCGGCAGAAGTACTGAGCGCGATCAATTCCTCGAACTTCCTTGCCGCCCCCGGCAAGACCAAGAACGAATACGTCGCCTATTCGATCACCATGAAGTCGACGCTGCAAACGCCGGAGGCCTTCGGCGCCCTGCCCCTGCGTTCCGACAGCGAAAGCGTGGTGCGGCTACGCGATGTTGCGGACGTGGAACTCGGCGCGGAAAGCACCGACACCGTCGTCAATTTCGACGGCAAGCCCGGCACTTTCATCGGCATATTCCCGACGCCGGCGGCAAATCCGCTGGACACGGCAGCAGCCGTGGTCAAGGAACTGCCGGCGCTTCAGGAGAGCCTGCCGCAGGGCATGACCATCACGATGGTCTATGATGCGACGCAGACCATCAGCGCCTCGATCGAGGAAGTGTTCAAGACGATCGGCGAAGCCGTCGCTATCGTCATCGTTGTCATCCTGCTCTTCCTCGGCTCGTTCCGCTCGGTGCTGATGCCGGTGGTCACGATCCCGCTCTCGCTGATCGGCGTGTGCGCCATCCTTCTGGCGATGGGCTATTCCATCAATCTCCTTTCGCTTCTGGCCATGGTTCTCGCCATCGGCCTTGTCGTCGACGACGCCATCGTCGTGGTGGAAAATATCCACCGCCACATGGAAGAAGGCCTGACGCCGATGCAGTCGGCATTCAAAGGCATGCGCGAGATTTTCTCGCCGGTGGTCGCCATGACCATCACGCTTGCCGCCGTGTTCGCGCCGCTGGCCTTCACTGGCGGTCTGACCGGCTCGCTGTTTCGCGAATTCGCCGTAACGCTCGCGGGTGCTGTGGTCATTTCCGGTTTCGTCGCAGTCACCATCACGCCGATGATGGCGGCGCGCATCCTGAAACCAGGCCATGGCAAATTCCAGGACTGGGTCGATAGAACCTTCGACAACATCGCCAACCGCTATGAGCGGCTGGTCTCCGGTTCGCTGAAATACCGTCCGGTGACCTTGATGATCGTCATCGCGCTGGTCAGCGTTACTGGTTTCATGTTCATGAAGACCTCCAGCGAGCTGGCGCCTGAGGAAGATTCCGGCGCGCTGTTCTCGCTTGTCACGGCGCCCCGCTACGCGACGACGGATTACACCAGCCTTTATACCGACCAGATACGCGATCTGACCAAGGACCTGCCTGAAGTTCGGGTGAACTTCTCGATCGTCGGTCTTGGTGGGGCTACGAACAGCGCATTCTCGATCTGGGGCCTGAAGGATTGGGCCGATCGTGACCGGTCACAGAACGAGATCAAGACCGATATCCAGAACCGCCTGAAGAAGGTGGCCGGCGTCGAAGCGCTCGTCTTCGCGCCACCGTCCCTTCCCGGCGCGGGCGGTGGCTTGCCGATCTCGATGGTGATCCAGTCGACCGGCGACCCGAGCCAGGTCTACGAGATCGCCGAGCAGATCAAGCAGAAGGCGCAAGCCTCCGGCCGCTTCATCGTCGTCCAGAATTCACTGAATTTCGATGCGCCGCAGGTGACAGTCACCGTCGATCGTGACCGCGCGGCTGCCCTCAACGTGCCGATCAGCGATATCGGCACGACGCTCGGCCTGCTTGTCGGTGGGGCCAAGGTCGCCCAGTTCGACCGCGACTCCAACAGCTACGACATCATTCCGCAGGTGCCGGACAAGTACCGCAACAACCCCGAAAAGCTCGGCGAGTTCTACATTCGCAGTGTGTCCGGCGAGATGGTGCCGCTTTCGGCTGTCGTGAAGATCACGACGAACGCCTCACCGTCGTCGATCGATCAGTTCAACCAGTTGAACTCGGCGACGATTTCGGCGCTTCCGGTGCCGGGCGTGACGACTGGCACCGGCTTGCAGACGATCGAGGACATCGCCCGGCCGCTGCTGCCGACGGGCTTTTTCACCGACTATTCGGGCCAGTCCCGTCTCGAGAAGGAGCAAGGCAGCACGATCATCATCGCCTTCGCGCTGGCCGTCGTCGTGATCTATCTGGTTCTGGCAGCACAGTTCGAAAGCTTCCGCGACCCGCTGATCATCATGATGTCGGTGCCGCTGTCGATCTTCGGCGCCATCATCCCGCTCAATCTCGGGCTTGGTACGCTGAATATCTACACGCAGGTCGGCCTGATCACGCTGATCGGCCTGATCACCAAGCACGGCATCCTGCTGGTGGAGTTCGCCAACCAGCAGCGGGAAGAGCATGGGCTGTCGCGGAGCGCGGCGATCATCGCCTCGGCCAAGGTGCGCCTGCGCCCGATCCTGATGACCACGGCCGCCATGGCGCTCGGCGTCGTGCCGCTCATCCTCGCCGCAGGCGCAGGTGCCGCCGCACGTTACTCCATGGGCCTGGTGATCTTCTCGGGCATCCTGATCGGCACGACCTTCACCCTGTTCGTGGTGCCGATGTTCTACACCTTCCTGTCGGCGAAGGACGTCGTTCACCGCGATGGCCTGGAACACACCCCCAACGCCGAACCCGTGCCTCACGCCTGATCGTTCGGCAAAGACAGGCCCAACAAAAAATCCGCGGCAAGTCCGCGGATTTTTGCTATGTGGCGGCAAATATCTTTTTAGACGCAACTCCGGACGGAAAACCGCTACACACTTTTCCTGGAATTGCTCGAATGACGCCCGCAATCCAAGAGTATCGCCATGCCGAAACGCCCGCCGCTAACCCCGCTTATCGCCGCCCTGCCCTCGACGGTTCCGTTCGTCGGCCCGGAGGCGCAGCAGCGAGCCAGCGGGCGCAGTTTCCGCGCCCGCATCGGCGCCAATGAAAGCAGCTTCGGCCCTGCGCCCAGCGTCATTGCCGCCATGGACGAAGCCGCGCCCGGCATGTGGATGTATTGCGATCCCGACAATCACGATTTGAAGGTCGCGCTGGCAAAGCATCTCGGCGTCGAGCTGAAGAATGTCGTCGTCGGCCAGGGCATAGACGGCCTGCTCAACATCGTGGTGCGGCTCTATATCTCGGCGGGCGATGCCGTCGTCACCTCGCTCGGCGCCTACCCGACCTTCAACTTCCATGTCGCGGCCAGTGGCGGACGTCTGGTGACCGTGCCTTACGAGGACGACCGGGAGAGCCTCGACGGCCTGCTGGCAGCCGTGCGGCGCGAAAAGGCGCCGATGGTCTACCTCTCCAACCCCGACAACCCCATGGGAACCTGGTGGGAAGCGACCGAGATCGAGCGCTTCATCGCGGCATTGCCCGAGACGACCATGCTCATTCTCGACGAAGCCTATGGCGAGACCGGCCCGGCCTCGGCACTACCGCCGATCGACGTGTCGCGCCCCAATGTGCTGAGGATGCGCACCTTCTCCAAGGCCTACGGCCTTGCCGGCCTGCGCTGCGGCTACGCCGTCGGCGAAGAAGAAACCATCGCCGACTTCGAAAAGATCCGCGACCACTACGGCGTCAGCCGCATGGCCCAGATCGCCGGCGTGGCAGCCCTTGCCGATCAGGATTATCTCAAGACTGTCGCAAACAAAGTCGCAGCAGGACGCGACCGCATTTCCGCCATCGCCCGCGACAACGGGCTAGAGCCGATAGCGTCCGCCACCAATTTCGTGACCATCGATTGCAAGGCCGATGCCGATTTTGCCCTGAAGGTGATGCAGAATCTGCTCGCCCGCGACGTCTTCATCCGCAAGCCGATGGCGCCTGTGCTGAACCGCTGCATCCGGGTCAGCGTCGGTTTGGATCATGAACTTGATGTCTTCGCGGAAGAACTGCCGAAGGCCTTGGCGGCGGCACGGGCCGGGTAAGCGTTCGCAGCAAAAATAAAGGCGGCCGAAGCCGCCTCGTTTCATATCCAAGTGTAGACAGCCCCTCACCCTTACCCTCTCCCCGTGAAGAACGGGGAGAGGGAGGCGTGAGCGTTGGAGCTTACTTCTGCCAGCTCTTGACCAGTTCGTCGTAGTTGATGGTCTGGGGCTTTTCCTTTTCGTTCTCGATCTTGAGCTGCGGCGCGAGGTTGCCCTTGGAAACGGCATCCTTGTTCCAGAAGTCGAGATCGTGCTCTTCGGCCATCTTGGGTCCGATATCGCCCTGAACGCCGGCGCGTTCGAGGCGCTCCATCACCTTTTCCTGCTCGCCGCAGAGCGAGTCCATGGCTTCCTGCGCCGTCTTTGCGCCTGATGCCGCATCGCCGATCGCTTGCCACCAGAGCTGTGCCAGCTTCGGATAGTCCGGCACGTTGGTGCCCGTCGGCGACCACTGGACGCGCGCCGGCGAACGGTAGAACTCGATCAGGCCGCCGAGTTGCGGAGCCCGTTCGGTGAAGCTCTTGTCCTGGATGGTGCTCTCGCGGATGAAGGTGAGGCCAACATGGCTCTTCTTCACGTCCACGGTCTTGGAGGTCACGAACTGCGCATAGAGCCATGCGGCCTTGGCGCGATCGTCAGGCGTCGACTTCATCAGCGTCCAGGAACCCACGTCCTGGTAGCCGAGTTTCATGCCGTCCTTCCAGTAGACGCCATGCGGGCTCGGAGCCATGCGCCATTTCGGCGTGCCGTCCTCGTTCATCACCGGCAGGCCGGGCTTGACCATGTCGGCGGTGAAGGCGGTGTACCAGAATATCTGCTGTGCGATGTTTCCCTGCGCCGGCACGGGGCCGGATTCGGAGAAGGTCATGCCCTGGGCTTCGGCCGGTGCGTAGGCCTTCAGCCAGTCGAGATATTTCTGGATCGAATAGACAGCGGCCGGGCCGTTGGTGTCGCCGCCGCGCGCAACGCAGGAGCCGACCGGGCGCGAGTTTTCATCGACCTTGATGCCCCATTCGTCGACCGGCAGGCCGTTCGGAATGCCCTTGTCGCCATTGCCGGCCATGGACAGCCAGGCGTCGGTGAACCGCCAGCCAAGCGACGGGTCCTTCTTGCCGTAGTCCATGTGGCCGAAGACCTTCTTGCCGTCGACGTCACGGCCGGTGAAGAATTCGGCGATGTCCTCATAGGCCGACCAGTTGACGGGAACGCCGAGGTCGTAGCCATATTTGGCCTTGAAGTCGGCCTTGTTCTTCTCGTCGTTGAACCAGTCGTAGCGGAACCAGTAGAGGTTGGCGAACTGCTGGTCGGGAAGCTGGTAGAGCTTCTTGTCAGGTGCTGTGGTGAAGGACGTGCCAATGAAATCGGCGAGGTCGAGGCCGGGATTGGTGACGTCCTTGCCTTCATTGGCCATGAAGTCGGTCAGGTTGCGCACCTGCTGATAGCGCCAGTGGGTGCCGATCAGGTCGGAGTCGTTGACCCAGCCGTCATAGAGGTTCTGGCCGGTCTGCATCTGGGTCTGGATCTTTTCGACGACGTCACCCTCCTGGATGATATCGTGAGTCACCTTGATGCCGGTGATCGCGGTGAATGCAGGCGCCAGCACATCCGATTCATACTGGTGCGTGGTGATGGCTTCGGAGACGACCTTGATTTCCATGCCGGCAAAAGGCTTGGCGGCATCGATGAACCACTGCATTTCCTTTTCCTGATCGGCACGCGGAAGCGACGAGAGATCGCCGATTTCCTTGTCCAGGAAGGTCTTGGCCTCGTCCATGCCGGCATAGGCATTGCCTGCGCCGAACAAGAGGACAATGGCGGTCGTAGAAGTCAGTAAGTGCCGTCGCATGTGTTTCCTCCACAAAAACAGGTTTTCAAACTTCCTGGAGCGGCCACCTGCACCCGGCCGTTCCGACTGTTTCCCCCTCTATACGTAGCGAAACACCCCCACGGCGTAGACTACGGAGAGAGCGAGAGCCCACCACAGATTGGGTCCGACGAGACCCAGCCATGCGATATGAATGAAAGCGCTGCCAAGCAGCGAAACGAAGAGGCGATCGCCGCGCGTCGTCTCGAAGCGCAGGATGCCGATGCGCGGATTGCCGCCGGGCGAAACATATTCCCAGACGCCCATGCCGACGAGCATCAGGAAGATCGTTGCGAAGAAGGCGGCGGTCGGCCAGGTCCATGCCATCCATGAGAAGTCGATGTTCATGGGCGAGGCTCCGATGTCTTGGCCAAAACCGAGGTCAAGTTGCCATCTAGATCGGCGCGAGCGACGAACTTCATCAATCCGGACAGGTGCTCGAAAGCATGCCAGGCGACAAGCGTCGTTTCCGGGTCTTCTTGCATGACCTCCGACCTCAGATCGGCCAGGTCGTCCAGAACATCGCTCATGGTTGGCTCCGGTGGCTCAGCCGACCCGAAAGCTTCCGAGACAAAGACTGTCCAATACCGATTTTGCGTCACCGGAATGCGGTCGATGCCGGCCTGCTCGAGCGTTTCAAAAAGCCGGTTGGCCAGCGCTTTCAACTCGCTCACCTCAATCGATGTTTGGTTTGGCTTCATGGCGTCCATCACACCCTCCCCAGGGCAAAGCCCTTGGCGATGTAGTTGCGGACGAACCAGATGACGAGAGCGCCGGGGATCAGCGTCAGCACGCCGGCGGCGGCAAGCAGTCCCCAGTCCATGCCGGAGGCCGAGACCGTTCGCGTCATGGTCGCGGCGATCGGCTTGGCGTCGGTCGTCGTCAGCGTGCGGGCGATTAGCAGTTCCACCCATGAGAACATGAAGCAGAAGAAGCAGGCGACGCCGATGCCGCTGGCAATCAGCGGCATGAAGATCTTCACGAAGAAGCGCGGGAAGGAATAGCCGTCGATATAGGCGGTCTCGTCGATCTCCTTCGGCACGCCCGACATGAAGCCTTCGAGGATCCACACCGCCAGCGGCACGTTGAACAGGCAATGCGCAAGTGCCACCGCGATGTGGGTGTCGATCAGCCCGAATGCCGAATAGAGCTGGAAGAACGGCAGCGCAAACACCGCCGGCGGCGCCATGCGATTGGTGAGCAGCCAGAAGAACAGGTGCTTGTCGCCGAGAAAGCGGTAGCGCGAGAAGGCGTATGCCGCAGGCAGAGCCACCGCGACCGAAATCACCATGTTCATGACCACATAGATGATCGAGTTGATGTAGCCGGAGTACCAGGCTGAATCGGTGAAGATGATGCGGTAGTTCCGCAGCGTCGGCTCATGCGGATAGAGCGTCAGCGACGACACGATCTCGGTGTTGGTCTTGAAGCTCATATTGATGAGCCAGTAGATCGGCAGCAGCAGGAAGATGATGTAGAGCGTCGGCACGATCCACCACCAGCGCGACTCCTCGCCCCGCCGGCGCATGCGCCGCTCGATCTCCTGTTTCGACAGGTTGCTTGAAAGCCCGCCTGCCGCCCCGCTGTCGCTGACCGCACCTTCCCGCGCACTGGTCGTCCGTTCGTTCACGCCCGTCATCTCAGCGCCCCGCGTCGTAGTTGGTCATGACTGTGTAGAACACCCATGACAGCAGCAGGATGATCAGGAAGTAGACAAGCGACATTGCCGCCGCCGGTCCGAGGTCGAACTGGCCAAGCGCCATCTTGACCAGGTCGATCGACAGGAAGGTCGTGGAGTTGCCAGGCCCGCCGCCGGTCACGACAAAGGGCTCGGTGTAAATCATGAAACTATCCATGAAGCGCAGCAGAACCGCGATCAGAAGCACACGCTGCATCTTGGGCAACTGGATGTAGCGGAACACGGCCCAACGCGATGCGCCATCGATCTTTGCCGCCTGGTAAAAGGCGTCGGGGATCGAGACCAGACCGGCATAGCAGAGCAGCACGACGAGGCTCGTCCAGTGCCAGACATCCATGACAATGACGGTGACCCAGGCATCGAACGGGTCGCGCACGTAGTTGTAGTCGATACCGATCCGGTTGAGATAATAGCCGAGCAAGCCGATATCGCCGCGCCCGAACACCTGCCAGATGGTGCCGACGACGTTCCAAGGGATCAGCAGCGGCAGCGCCATCAGCACGAGGCAGACCGGCACGCCCCAGCCCTTCCTCGGCATGTTCAGCGCAATGAGGATGCCCAGCGGCACCTCGATCGCCAGGATGATGCCGGAAAATACCAGGTTGCGGCCAATCGCGGCCCAGAACCGGCTCGATGACAGCAACTCCTGGAACCATTCGGTTCCGGCCCAGAAGAACTGGTTGTTGCCGAAGGTGTCCTGCACGGAATAGTTCACGACCGTCATCAAGGGGATGACCGCGGAGAATGCCACAAGCACCAACACAGGCAGCACCAGGAACCAGGCCTTGTTGTTCAAGGTCTTTTCCATGGGTTACGCTCCCATCTCGACGCGCCAGGAATCGGCGTAGATGTTTATCCCTGCCGGGTCGAAGCGGACCTTGGGTTCGGCCGGAATGTCGTCATCCTCGCCGAGGATCGCAGCGATGCCGCGCCCTTCCAGTTCGGCGCGCACGATCTTGTGGCGGCCGATGTCCTCGACCTTGGTGACCGAGATAGGCATTCCCTCGCGGCCCAGCCGCACATATTCCGGCCTGATGCCGAGTTCGACCTTGCTCTCCCCGGCCGTCTTCGGTGCGCCGGGCAGCGCGATCGACTGGCTGCCAAGCCGCGCATTCTTGCCCTGGATATCGACCGGCAAGAGATTCATACCTGGCGAGCCGATGAAATAGCCGACGAATGTATGCCGTGGCCGCTCGAACAATTCCGCCGGCGTGCCGATCTGGACGATCTCGCCCTCGAACATCACCACAACCTTTTGCGCGAAGGTCAGAGCTTCGGTCTGGTCGTGCGTCACATAGATTTCGGTGTAGCCGAAGCGCTGGTGAAGCTGCTTCAGCTGCGAGCGCAGCACCCATTTCATATGCGGGTCGATGACCGTCAGCGGCTCGTCGAACAGGATGGCGTTGACGTCGGAGCGCACGAGGCCGCGGCCGAGCGAAATCTTCTGCTTCTGGTCGGCGGTCAGGCCGCGTGCCTTGCGATTCGCCCAATCCGCCAGATCGATCATCTTCAGCGTCTCGCGAACCTTCTTGTCGACTTCGCTCTCGGTGACGCCTCGGTTGCGCAGCGGAAAGGCGAGATTATCGTAGACCGTCATCGTGTCGTAGATGACCGGGAACTGGAACACCTGCGCGATGTTGCGCTCCTGCGTCGACAGTTCGGTGACGTCGCGACCGTCGAAACGCAGGCGGCCGTGCGACGGGTGCAGCAGCCCGGAGATGATGTTGAGCAACGTCGTTTTGCCGCAACCGGACGGCCCGAGCAGCGCGTAAGCACCGCCATCCTCGAATGTGTAGTGGATATCCTTCAGCGCGTAGACGGTGGCTGCTTTCGAGGGCCCTGCGTAGGCGTGGCGGATATGGTCGAGTTCGATGCTTGCCATGATCCCCCCTACGCCGCCTGCGCCTGAACGATTTCGGCAGAACGGCCCGCCTCGTCGAACACCATCAAATGCCGCGGATCGATGAAGACCTCGATCGTCTGGTCCGGATCGAACACCTGGATGCCATGCGCCAGCATCACCCAATGGACGTCGGCGAAGTCGAGATGGACGAAGCTTTCCGAGCCGGTCACCTCCGTCACCTTCACCTTGGCCGTCACCGACACCGCTTCGCCGTTCGGACGCGCCAGATACAGATGGTGCGGCTGGAAGCCGACCGTGTAGGTGGCGTCGGCAATGCCCTTTAGCTCTGACGGCACGGGCAGGTTGACGCCACCATCGAGCAGGAAGCTCCCTCCGCTCTTGCGCAGCACGATCGTGTTGAGCGGCGGGTCGGAAAAGGTTCTGGCCGTCACCAGGTCGCGCGGCCGGCGGAACACGTCGATGGTCGGGCCCAACTGCGTCACCCTGCCTTGCGACAGCGTCGCCGTATTGCCGCCGAGAAGCAGCGCTTCGGAAGGTTCCGTCGTCGCATAGACGAAGATCGCTCCGGACTCGGCGAATATCCTGGGCAGTTCGGCGCGCAATTCCTCGCGCAGCTTGTAATCGAGATTGGCGAGCGGCTCGTCGAGCAGAACCAGCCCGGCATTTTTCACGATGGCGCGCGCAAGTGCTGTACGTTGTTGCTGGCCGCCGGACAGGTTGAGCGGCGTGCGGTCAAGATAAGGTGCGAGTTTGAGAAGCTCAGCCGCACGGCGAACCTCCTTGTCGATCTTGGCGCTATCGACGCCGGCGACCCGCAACGGCGAGGCGATGTTCTCATAGACGGTCATCGCGGGATAATTGATGAACTGCTGGTATACCATGGCGATCCGGCGTTTCTGCACCGGCACGCCGGTCACGTTCACGCCATCGAACCAGACCGAGCCCGAGGTCGGCACGTCGAGACCCGCCATCAGCCGCATCAGGCTGGTCTTGCCCGAAAGCGTCGGCCCGAGAAGAACGTTGAGGGAGGCGTGATGAAGCGTCAGGTCGACCGCATCGATATGCGTGTCGGCGCCGACAACCTTCGTTACCCCTTTGAGTTCAAGCATAGTCGCCACGCTCCTCCCTGCGGCAGGCCATTTTTCGATCATGTTTGATCTTCGAACATTTTGCAATTCGTTTTCGCTTTTGTTTCGTTAATGGCTCAAATGAATTGCATATCGGTTCAGTTGACGCAGCGTATTGCTATCCCACCGGCGCGCTGGAGACGCGCCGGCTGGCTGAAAACAAGCCGGAAATATGAGAACGCAGACGCCGGGACGACCATTCACGAGCGCCCGAGAAGCTGACGCTGCGTGATCAGGTCGAATCAGCTTCGGTCGGAAATGAAGCCTACTTCAATGCATCACGCCCCTTGAATTAATTGAACGTTCGTTTTATTATCACTTCATCAAGCTGGAAAACGCTATGGCGCGTACGATTGGTTCCGATGGCGGCAGGACGGAAGCTGCAATCCGCGAGGCGTCGATCAGCCTCATGGCCCGCTTTGGCTACGAGGCGGTTTCCATGCGCCAGCTTGCAGCCGAAGTCGGCGTGCAGGCCGCTGCGCTCTACCGCTATTTTCCGACTAAGCAAGACCTGCTCTTCACACTGATGCGCGAGCATATGGATGGGTTGCTTGCGACGTGGGAGGCGGCGCGCCCGGCCAAGGCCGATCCGCGCGCGCGCCTTAACGCGTTCGTGCGCAACCATATCCATTTCCATGTCGCGCGCCGGCACGCCACCCATGTCTCCAACATGGAACTGCGCGCCCTTTCGCGCGATAATCTCACCCAGATTCTGCGCCTGCGCACCGCCTATGAGAAGGAATTGCGCCAGATCCTGCGCGACGGCGCGGAGGCCGGGACCTTCGTGATCGACGACTCCGGACTGACCGCGATCGCCATCATCCAGATGATCACCGGGGTCATCGTCTGGTTCCGCCCGGACGAGCGGCTTTCAGTGGAAGAAGTAGCCGAGACCTATCTCGCAATGACAATGCGCCTGACAGGCGCGGAAAACGCCAGGGAGAACGCCCATGTACACGCACACGCTTGATTTCGGGCACGGCGAGGACATCGATGCGCTGCGCGACATGGTGCGCCGCTTCGCGCAGGACCGCATCGCGCCGATCGCCGCCGAGATCGACCGCAACAACGAATTTCCCGCGCATCTGTGGGCAGAAATGGGTGCGCTCGGCCTCCTCGGCATGACCGCCGACCCGGGTTTCGGCGGCACCGGCATGGGCTATCTCGCGCATGTCGTAGCCATGGAGGAGATTTCCCGCGCATCCGCCTCGGTCGGCCTGTCCTATGGCGCGCATTCCAATCTCTGCGTCAACCAGATCAACCGCTGGGGGACCGCAGCGCAGAAGGAGAAATACCTGCCTGCGCTCTGCTCGGGCGAGAATATCGGCGCGTTGGCCATGTCGGAACCGGGTGCGGGTTCAGATGTCGTGTCGATGCGTCTGCGCGCCGAAAAGCGCAACGACCGCTTCGTACTCAACGGCAACAAGATGTGGATCACCAATGGACCGGATGCCGATACGCTGGTGGTCTATGCCAAGACCGAACCGACAATGGGCTCGCGCGGCATCACAGCCTTCATCATCGAAAGCAAGATGAAGGGTTTTTCCGTTGCTCAGAAGCTGGACAAGCTGGGCATGCGCGGCTCCAATACCGGCGAACTCGTCTTCGAGGATGTCGACGTGCCTTTCGACAACGTGCTCGGACAGGAAGGACGCGGCGTCGAGGTGCTAATGTCGGGGCTGGACTATGAACGAACCGTGCTCGCCGGCGGCCCCCTCGGCCTGATGGCCGCATGTCTGGATGTTGCCGTGCCTTACGTACAGACCAGGCGCCAGTTCGGACAGGCCATCGGCGATTTCCAGCTCGTTCAGGGCAAACTTGCCGACATGTACGCCAACATGAATGCCGCCAAGGCTTACGTCTATGCTGTCGCCTCGGCCTGCGACCGCGGCCAGACGACCCGCAAGGATGCTGCCGGCTGCGTGCTCTTCGCTGCCGAAAAGGCGACGCTGATGGCGCTCGACGCGCTGCAACTGCTTGGCGGCAACGGCTACATCAACGACTATCCAACCGGCCGCCTGCTGCGCGACGCCAAGCTTTACGAGATCGGCGCCGGCACCAGCGAGATTCGACGGTGGCTGATCGGGCGGGAGATTATGGCGGAGGGCGTGTGACAACGCTCCCCGCCAAATCACTGGAAGGCCTTCGGCAAATCCACAGTGGGCTTGGAGACGATCTGGTGCGAATCCTTCCAGAGAAGCTCGCGCTCGCCAGCGGTTCGGATGCTGCGAACAGGCAAGCCCCCCTCCTCGATCAGCCATGCGCAATAACGCGCCCGGCTGATCGCCTCCGCGGCATCCGGATCGAACCAGCAAATACCCCAGATCGAATTGCGCCGCTTGAAATGCCGGCCAATTTGCTTTGGTACCGGCAAGTGCAAGCTGAACCAATCGAACTGATGTTCCAGTTCGTCCAGAATCCAATAAGGACAGCCGTTCCGGTAAAGGTACCAGGACGCCTGAAAAAAGCCGGCCTCCACCCGGCTCGCCGGATGGATGAGCGGCGTCACGAACCGCACATACATGGTGATCGCCACACCGCTTACGCGCGGCGCGTTCCTCTCAAGTTTCGAGATATTCAGGGTGCAGAAATGCCGCCTTCGGCGGCTCTAGGCCTCTGCCGAAGGGAGACTTTTCAGAGGGCGCATATGGATGCGTCTCATTGGTCATCTCCTCGAGGATACGATACGATCCGCCTGGGCGGGGAGCGGGCATCTACACGCTTTCCCTTGCCTGATCAAGATTTTTCATAAAGCAGGTCTTCATGCCCGCCCTAACCTCTTCTATCTCCCCCGCCTCCGACGCCTTCAAAACCAATGCCGGGCGCATGCGGGAGCTTGTGGCCGACATTGCCGAGAAGGCGGCAACCGTCGAGCTGGGCGGCTCGCAGGAAGCGCGGGAGCGCCATGTCTCGCGTGGGAAGCTGCTGCCGCGCCAGCGGCTTGCCCAGCTTGTCGATCCCGGCTCGCCCTTTCTGGAAGTCGGCCAGTTCGCCGCGTGGAACATGTATGACGGCGATATCTCCGCCGCAGGCATGATCGCCGGCATTGGTCGGATCGAAGGCCGCGAGGTGATGATCGTCGTCAACGACGCCACCGTGAAGGGCGGCACCTATTATCCGATCACTGTGAAGAAGCATCTGCGGGCGCAGGAAATTGCCATGCAGAACAATCTGCCTTGCGTCTATCTGGTCGACAGCGGCGGCGCCAACCTGCCCAACCAGGACGAGGTGTTTCCCGACCGCGACCATTTCGGCCGCATCTTTTATAACCAGGCCAATATGTCGGCGGCCGGCATTCCGCAGATCGCCTGCGTCATGGGCTCATGCACGGCGGGCGGCGCTTACGTGCCGGCGATGTCGGACGAGACGATCATGGTGCGCAACCAGGCCACCATCTTTCTCGGCGGGCCGCCGCTGGTGAAGGCTGCCACCGGCGAGGATGTGAGCGCCGAAGACCTTGGCGGCGCAGAGGTCCACACGCGCCAGTCGGGCGTGGCCGACCACTACGCCATGGATGACGAGCACGCGCTGGCGATCACACGGCGCATTGTCAAAAACCTGAATCGGAACAAGAGCGTAAGCCTGAACTTACAGAAACCGATTCAACCGCTTCACGATCCGCATGAGATCTACGGCGTCATTCCCGCCGATATCCGACAGCCCTATGACGTGCGCGAGGTCATCGCCCGCATCGTTGATGGCTCGGAGTTCGACGAGTTCAAGCAGAACTACGGCACGACGCTGGTCACCGGCTTTGCCCATCTTTACGGCATGCCCGTCGGCATCATCGCCAACAATGGCGTGCTGTTTTCGGAAAGCGCACTCAAGGGCGCGCATTTCATCGAACTGTGCTGCCAGCGCAAGATTCCACTGATCTTCCTGCAGAACATCACCGGCTTCATGGTCGGTCGCAAATACGAGGCCGGCGGCATCGCCAAGGACGGCGCCAAGCTGGTGACGGCGGTAGCCACCGCGCAGGTGCCGAAAGTGACGATGATCATCGGCGGCTCGTTCGGCGCCGGCAACTACGGCATGTGCGGCCGCGCCTATTCGCCCCGCTTCCTGTGGATGTGGCCGAACGCACGCATATCGGTGATGGGCGGCGAGCAGGCTGCAACCGTGCTTGCCATGGTCAAGCGCGAGGGCATCGAGCGCAAGGGCGGCGAATGGACCGCTGAGGAAGAAGCGAAATTCCGCAAGCCGATCCTGATGAAATACGAGCATGAGGGCCAGCCGCTCTATTCGTCGGCGCGCCTGTGGGACGACGGCATCATCGACCCGGCGAAATCGCGCGAGGTGCTGGCGCTGAGCTTGAGTGCTGCGCTGAACGCGCCGGTGGCGGAGACGAAATTCGGCGTGTTCAGGATGTGACAACAGACTCACGCGCCGCAGTAGCAACACGATCAACCAAACCGCGAGACACCATGTCCCTTTCTCTCTACGACATTTCGATACCCGTCTTCATCACGGCGCTTAGGAACCTGTCGCACAATCTGCATAAAGGCGAAGCTTACGCCGCCGAGCAGGGAATAGCAGAAGAAGAGCTGACCACCGCCCGGCTCTTTCCCGACATGCTGCCGCTGACCGGCCAGATACAGCGAGCTTCGGACACGGCCCGTTTCGTGGCAGTACGCGTAGGCCAGACCGAGCCGCGCCCGATGGCGGATAATGAGGTTTCCCTTGCCGATCTTCAGGCCCGCATTGCGGCCACGATCGACTATCTGAGTGCTGTCGCACCCGACAGCATGGATGGCCGCGAGACCTCCGCTGTAAGTTTCAAGGCCGGACCACGGACGCTGAACTTCACCGGAACGAGCTACATTCTCGGCTTTGCGCTGCCGAACTTCTATTTCCACGTAACGACGGCCTACGCCATTCTTCGGCACAAGGGCGTCCCGCTCGGCAAGACAGACTTTCTTGCCGGCGCAAGCCCCCGTTCGTAGAGAGACGCCGGCTCCGAGGAACCGCCATGTTCACCAAAATCCTGATTGCCAACCGCGGCGAGATCGCGTGCCGGGTCATCCGCACGGCGCGGCGCATGGGTATTGCCACCGTGGCGGTCTATTCCGACGCCGACGCGAAATCGCTTCATGTCGCCATGGCTGATGAGGCTGTACATATCGGCCCCTCGCCCGTCGGTGAAAGCTATCTGCGCGGCGAAAAGATCATCGCTGCCGCCAAGGCGACCGGTGCCGAGGCAATTCACCCCGGCTACGGCTTTCTTTCGGAGAACCCGGCTTTCGTCGATCAGGTGACTGAAGCCGGCCTCGTCTTCATCGGCCCTTCAGCGGCGTCGATCCGCGCCATGGGGCTGAAGGACGCCGCCAAGCGGCTGATGGAAAAGGCCGGCGTGCCGGTCGTTCCGGGCTATCACGGCGAAGCGCAGGAAATCGTCATTCTCGCCTCCAAGGCGCGCGAGATCGGCTATCCCGTCTTGATCAAGGCGCGCGCCGGTGGCGGCGGCAAGGGCATGCGCAAGGTCGAGCGTCCGGAGGATTTTCCCGAGGCACTTTCAAGCGCGCGGCGCGAGGCCAAGGCGGCGTTTGGCGACGACCGGGTGCTGGTGGAAAAATATGTCGACAAGCCGCGCCATATCGAGGTGCAGGTGTTCGGCGACAATCACGGCCATGCCGTGCATCTGTTCGAGCGCGACTGTTCCGCCCAGCGCCGCCACCAGAAAGTCATCGAGGAGGCCCCTGCCCCCGGCATGACCGCCGAGATGCGCAAGGCGATGACCGACGCGGCGGTGAAGGCGGCGAAGGCCATAAGCTATTCGGGCGCCGGCACGATCGAGTTCATCGTCGATGCCTCGCAAGGCCTGAAGCCCGACCGCTTCTGGTTCATGGAGATGAATACGCGCCTGCAGGTCGAGCATCCGGTGACGGAGATGATCACCGGCGTCGATCTGGTCGAGTGGCAGTTGCGGGTCGCGGCCGGCGAAAAGCTGCCGAAGACTCAATCCGAGATCAAGCTCGACGGCCATGCCTTCGAGGCGCGCATCTATGCCGAAGACCCCGCGAAGGGATTTCTGCCGGCCATCGGCACGCTGCACCGTCTCGGCTTCCCGGCCGCGGCTCCAGCAGGCGCCACCATGCGCGTCGAGACCGGCGTGCGCGAAGGCGATGCGATCTCGCCCTTCTACGATCCGATGATCGCCAAACTGGTGGTTCATGCCACTGACCGGAAAGCGTCACTCGATGCGCTGGGCGAGACGCTGAAGGCGACGGAAATTGCAGGCTCGGTCACCAATGTCGCGTTTCTCGCGGCGCTGGCTGCTGATGCGGATTTTGCCAGCGGCGATGTCGATACCGGGTTGATCGATCGCAAGCAGGCGGCATTGACGGTAACCGCCGTGCCGAATGAACGCACGATCGCGCTGGCAGCATTCGCTGCATCCGGCATGGGCGAGCAGCAGCCGACCGACGATCCGTGGTCGGCGCTCGCCGGTTATTCGCATTTTCATCCGATTGCGCGGCGGACGACGCTTCGGTTTGGCGAGGAGGAGTTCGCGGCGAGTGTTGTCGTGAAGCAGGATGGGCGGCTCGAAGTTATGATCGACAGCGCTGCCCCTCATCCGCCTGCCGGCACCTTCTCCCCGTATAGTGACGGGGAGAAGAAGGCTGGCCGCAACGTTGCCGTCTCTTCCTTCTCCCCGTTCACGGGGGTCCGAAGGACGGGTCGAGACCCGTGGCTAGGCCCCGGTCGGTGGCCCGAAGGGTCGGATGAAGGGCAGCGCCAAGTCTCCAATTTCACTCGCTGGCCTGGCCACGTCACCGTGTTCGAAGGCGGTCACGCCTTCACCTTCGTCGTTCCCGATCCCTTCGCTCACGCAGCGGATGCCGGCAGCAGCGGTTCCATGCGCGCGCCGATGCCCGGTCTGGTCAAGCTAGTCCGGGCGATGAAGGGCGATGCGGTGATCAAGGGGCAGCCGCTGCTCATCCTGGAAGCCATGAAGATGGAGCACACCATCGCCGCCCCGCATGACGGCGTCATCGCAGAGATTGCAGAGGAAGGCTCGCAGGTGACGGACGGAACAGTGCTGGTGCGGTTTCAGGAAGAGGTGAGCGCTTAGAGCTTTCCCGATCAGTCGCTGAATGGACCGCATCAGAACGAGGCATCATGCTTGTAGAATTTACTGACGAGCAGAAGCAAAAAATTGCGAGATCAATAGTTGGCCTAAGCATGCAGGCTGGAGATGAAACCTCATCATCAACTCTGGCGCCACACTGGAAACTTCTAAAGATCTTCGTTTCTGACGAGTTCTCAAAAGAGTCAGAGAGCTATCCAATTGAATTTCATTTCATTTTACGAGTTAGCGGATCTTTGTGGCATTGGGAAAAGAGTGGACCTGATAATTTACGGGTTTCTGCAAAGAATCGGGACGCGACAATAGATATTTTTGTTCCGCTAGATGTCAGCAGAGATGGCGACCACAGCCGCATAAAGTCCTTCCTTTCGACGGTCTTGATTGATGGATTCAGACAAATGCTCGACAGGGCAGCCAAGAAGAAAATGATCGATAATGTCGATACTCTCCTCACCAGATTTGTTCGCTCAATTGATAATTATCGGCAGGCGGAAATAGCATAAGGCGTTCTTCCGCCGCGTAGCTTACGTAAGCTCCAAATGAAAATGGCCGGGACAAGCCCGGCCATCGACGCGTTTGTTAGTGCAGCTTACTGCGCGATCGGCGCGTACTTCCCGTCGTGCCACTGGTTGATGTCGTAGCTGGCGTTCTTGAGATCGCCCTTTTCGTCGAAGGTGACGTCGCCAACCACGGTCTGGATCGGCTGGCCGTTCTTCAGCGCCTCGGCAACCTTCATCGGGTCGTCGCTGCCGGCACGCTCGATGCCCTGCGCGAACGCCTGGATGGTGGCGTAGGAGAACAGGGTGAAGCCTTCCGGCACGAAGCCGCCGGCCTTGATCTTCTCGACGGCTTCCTTGGCTTCGGGCTTCGCCTGCGGGTCGGACGGGAAGACGAACATCGTGCCTTCACCGGCCGGGCCGGCGATCTGCCAGAATTCCGGCGAGGCGATCGAGTCAGGCATGATCAGCTGGAACTTGAAGCCCTGCTCGGCCGACTGGCGCAGCATCAGGCCGGCTTCGGGGTGATAGCCGCCGAAATAGACCACGTCTGCCTTCATTTCCTTCATCTTGGTCACCAGCGCCGAGTAATCCTTCTCGCCGGCGTTGATGCCTTCATACATGACCTCCTTGAGGCCACCTTCGTTCATGGTCGCCTTGACGGCATCCGCCACGCCCTGACCATAGGCGCTCTTGTCGTGCAGGATGACGACGTTCTTGCCGGCGTATTTCTTGGCGATCCACGGGCCGATGAAAGCGCCCTGCGCATCGTCACGCGTGTAGAGACGCATGATCGTCGGCCAGCCCTTCGCAGCCGCGTCGTCGGTCAGCACCGGGTTGGACGAAGCCGGGCTCATCATCAGCGCGCCGCTTTCGGCATAGACGGCCGATGCCGGAATGCTGGAGCCAGAGCAGGCATGGCCATCGATGAACATGATGCTGTTGGCAACGATGCGGTTTGCAACCGACACGGCTTGCTTCGGATCACAGACGTCGTCCTCGACCGAGATCTTGATCTGGCGGCCCATGACGCCGCCCTTCTCGTTGATCGCCTTGGCGGCAGCTTCGGCGCCCTGACGGAACTGGTCGCCGATATTGGCAAGCTGGCCGGTCATCGGACCGACGACAGCAAATGTGATGTCATCGGCGTAAGCAGACGCTGACATCATGAGGCCGGCAAAGACCGCGCCCAGAAGTGTTTTCTTGATCATTTTCGTTTCCTCCGCAGCGTCGCCCTCGACGCCGAAAGTGATCCTGATATCGCAGGCACATGGCAAAGGCCACTCGCCAGATCGGCGATCCGGCAAGGCCAGCGGAAAAGATCGTGGAAAAATGAAAAAGCCGCGCCGGTGTGTTTCCACCGGTCACGGCTTTTGCTGGTTTCGCATTGCGGTCCCTGTTTACCGCAAAACGCTGAGTCGCCCGTTTTCGACATGCGCGGCTGGCCCGCCTCCAAGCTGCCGCATTCTTTCTATTGAGACCCAGCCGTCTGCGCGGCTTGAGCCTTTTAATTCAAATCCTGGCCTGCACGATCAGTGCATGGTCATCCATTCGCGCGCTTCGCGCAGTGCCCTGGCGATTTCGAGCTTCGACATCGAAGCCGAAAGTTCGGAGCGCAGTTCCGCGGCGCGGGCCGAGCCCTTGATCGCGGCGATGTTGAACCATTTGTGGGCGGCGATGGTATCGACTTCACAGTCGCGGCCGGTCGCATACATCATGCCCAGTTCAAAAAGGATATCGGCCTGGGCGGTTGTTCCCATCGTGCCGAACCCGGCTTCAAGCATTTCAAAACGTGCCATTTCGAAGGTCCCTGTCCGTTGCTGGAAAGCCGCCTCTTTTGTCGTCCTGGGCTGCTCTTCCGATGCTTCGAAGAATGAACCTGAGCCTTGAATCCGTCGTTAAATCACGTGCTTAATTTGGCGCAAACAAAGTTCAAACAAGAGGTAAACGCCTGAATTTGTTAAGGATAGGGATGCGGGGATTCCGGGCTTTCTCAGAAAATTTGAAGAAAATGCATGCGGTGGAAGGAAACCCTTCCGTAACCACGAAAACCGGTCGCATGAGAGCCGAACATGAAAATCGGCCGGCTGCGGACCGTTTGCCTCTGCAAAAAACCTGCTTTCCTTCCGCAAGGACACCGCTTTTGTTTTTCCGGCGACTGGATTAGCTTACGTTTGCGTAAACGGCGGAATGGCGGGAGAGAGCAGGCCGGACCGATAGACGCTCAAAAAGGGAGGACATCGATGTTTCGTAAGATGAGCATGGCAATTGCGGCGACGCTTTTGATGGCAGGCGCGGCCTATGCCGATCCGATCGAAGGCAACTGGAAGACCAAGAGCGGCGAGACCGCTGCGATTGCCAGTTGCGGCGGCGGCTTCTGTATCACGTTGAAGACAGGCAAATATGCCGGCAAGTCGATTGGCAAGATGAGCGCCAGCGGCAGCAATCAATATAGCGGCTCGATCACCGACCCGGCTGACGACAAGACCTATTCCGGGTCAGGAACGCTTTCGGGCGCGAAGCTCAATATGACCGGCTGCGCGCTCAAGATTTTCTGCAAGACCCAGGTCTGGTCGAAGCTTTAGTTTTTCCAAAGCTCAGCACACCGGCGAAGGAAGCACCCTGCGCCGGTGTGCTGAAAACTTCAGGCGCGGGCCTTTTGCCCGAACAAAACTTTCTGGGCTTCCTTGTCGTCGGCGAGATTGCGCCGGTGATCTTCACCGACAGTTATCGCCTTCTGGACAGCGGGCCGCGCCAGAATGGCATCGAACCAGCGCTTCAGGTTCGGGAAATCCTCGATCTCCTGGCCCTGGTTCTTATAGGGCCGCACCCATCCGATGCTGGCCATATCAGCGATCGAGTAATCGCCGGCTAGAAATTCACGGTCGGCAAGGCGCTTGTTCATCACGCCATAAAGGCGGTTCACCTCATTCGTATAGCGGTCGATGCCGTACTGGATCTTCTCCGGTGCATATTGCCGGAAATGGTGGGCCTGCCCGGCCATCGGTCCAAGGCCGCCCATCTGCCAGAACAGCCACTGATCGACCTCGACGCGCAGGCGTTCGTCGGCAGGGTAGAACTTGCCGAACTTGCGGCCGAGATATTGCAGGATCGCACCGGATTCGAAAACGGAGATCGGCTCGCCACCGGGTCCCTCGGGATCGACGATGGCCGGCATGCGGTTGTTGGGCGCGATTTTCAGGAATGACGGCTCGAACTGCTCGCCCTTGCCGATATTCACATATTTGACCGTGTAGGGAACGCCGAGTTCCTCAAGCATGATCGTGATCTTCCAGCCGTTCGGTGTCGGCCAATAGTGGAGTTCGATCGGCTTGGTCTGCGTCGTCATGGGAGGGTTCTCCGTTTCGGGAATGCTCTCAGCACATAGGCAGGCGGCGGCGAAACACAAGCCAACAAACCGAACACGTCGATTAATAAAATTGAACCGAAGATGAACGGCCGTCTCAGAGGTCGTTCAGCCGCGTTCGGGCATTCTCCCCGTCATTGAAGGAGACACCCAATGCTTGCTCGCCGGTTCACCATAGTCTGCCTGCTGATGACCCTGTTCGGAATGACCTTCTCGATACTGGTTGCGCAGGCAAACCGTTCGACGCGCTCCTGGGAACAAGGAATGACCAGGCTCTGCTCGAACGATCCGACCTGCATCACAAGCTTCCGCCCGTAACCGAACACCGGACCAGAAAAGCACCACGTCCATGAACAAGATCGCCGCCACCTCGATGAATACCCTTCGGCTCCTGCCGCGGGCGGCACTTATCCTGGCCATGCTGGCAGCTCCGGTGCTGGCCGTGCCCGCAGCCCGCGGCTCGACCGGCACGACGATCGAAGCACCGGCACACAAGAAGGTCGGCGCGGGGTTCGTCCTGCTGATGAGTCTGCAGCGCGGCTGACCAATAAAAAAGCACCGCTGACCCAGTCGTCCCCCTCCCAAGGTTGGAAGCAAGTCTCTATATTGGGTCATGGAAAAGAGAATCTACCCAGAACCCATTGAATTGATTGCCAGCCCGGAACCTTACGGGCTGCATAGCTTTAACGATGCCAACGAGGCCGTTGCGGCGCTCCAATTTCTTTACAGCCGAAACACCGCATTTTTGCGGGACTCCTTCACCGCCCTTGCAAATGGCGGTGATCTAAACAGGCGATATCGCGCCTTCTATCCCGAAGTCGGGGTAACGATCGCTTCCTACACGCAGGTCGATTCCCGCCAGGCCTACGGCCATATGCCTTTGCCGGGCCACTACGCGACGACCATCACCCGCCCCGACCTGTTCGAAAGCTATCTCCTCGAGCAGCTTGGCATGATCATGCGGAACCATGGCGTGCAGATCACCGTGTCGGAATCGGGAACGCCGATCCCGTTGCATTTTGCTTTCCTCGAAGGCACCCATGTCGACGGATCGATTGCCGACCGCATCAAACGCCCGATCCGCGATCTCTTCGATGTACCGGACCTCGATGGCACCGACGACCATATCGCCAACGGCACTTTCGAGTCCCTACCGGGCGATACGCGCCCGCTCGCGCCCTTCACCGCGCAGCGCATCGACTATTCGCTGCACCGCCTGTCGCACTACACGGCGACGGCGCCGAACCATTTCCAGAATTTCGTGCTCTTCACCAATTACCAATTCTACATCGACGAGTTCTGCGTCTATGCCCGCGACCTGATGGCGAATGGCGGTGGCGGCTACGACGAATTCGTGGAGCCCGGCCATGTCATCACCAAAGCCGGCGAAAACAGGCCGTCCGAGGGCGCGACGCCCCCGCGCATGCCGCAAATGCCGGCCTATCACCTGAAGAAGGCCGGCCATGCCGGCATCACCATGGTCAATATCGGCGTCGGCCCGTCCAACGCCAAGACCATCACCGACCATGTCGCCGTGCTGCGGCCCCATGCCTGGCTGATGCTCGGCCACTGCGCCGGCCTGCGCAACACACAGGCGCTCGGCGACTATGTGCTGGCACATGCCTATGTGCGCGAGGACCACGTGCTCGACGACGACCTTCCGGTCTGGGTTCCCATCCCGCCATTGGCCGAAATCCAGGTGGCGTTGCAGGAAGCGGTCGCCGAGGTAACCGGGCTTTCCGGCTACGAGCTGAAGCGCATCATGCGCACCGGCACAGTCGCGACCATCGACAACCGCAACTGGGAGCTGCGCGACCAGCGCGGCCCGGTTCAGCGGCTGTCGCAGTCGCGGGCGATCGCACTTGATATGGAGTCTGCCACGATCGCGGCGAACGGCTTCCGGTTCCGCGTGCCTTACGGAACGCTGCTCTGCGTTTCCGACAAGCCGCTGCATGGCGAGCTGAAACTTCCCGGCATGGCCAGTGAGTTTTACAAGCGCCAGGTGGCCCAGCATCTCACCATCGGCATCAGGGCGATGGAGAAGCTGGCAGAGATGCCGATGGATCGCCTGCATTCACGCAAGCTTCGCAGTTTCTCGGAGACGGCATTTCAGTAGGAAAATCGAGATCAGAAAGGCCCAAAGCCTCAACGGTCGAAAAAATTGCAATAATCCACCCGGGCGAAGGGCTTCGCCCGATTGCATATCTTGAATGAGCCGCATTCTTGCCGATAAGGACGGGAATGAGCACAAATAACACACGAAACAAGCTGACCACGGGGGCGTTCATCGCCGTCCTCGTGCTTTCGCTACCCCTGATTGCCGGCTTCTTCGGAAGGCTGCACCCGGTTTTCGATTCCTTCGCTCATTTCCGCGTGCACCTTGCCGTGCTGATGGCAATTGCCGCCCTTCCCCTGTTTGCGAGCAGGTATCGGAAGGAAGGTGTGGCAGCATTGCTGCTGGCGGTTGCTGCTTTCACGACGACATCGAATTCCCTCGGCCTCGGCGCGGTCCACGCCGGCAGCTTCCAGCCCAAGAGCGACGAGCAGCCGACCTACAAATTGCTGCAGCTCAACCTCCGCTACAACAACCCGGAACCGAACAAGGTGCTGTCCCTGATCGGACGCCTTCGGCCGGACGTCGTGACGCTGGAGGAGGTCTCCGACATGTGGAAGGAGAAGCTGGCGCTGCTGTCGTCGGCATATCCCTACAGCATCATCTGCCCCTATCCCAACCGCGTCTTCGGCGTCGCGATCCTCTCTAGCCGGCCGATGGCTGACGGTGCCCAGGCGAATTGCTACGAACGCGGCTCGCTGGCCATCGCCCCGGTCAATTTCGGCGGCAAGACGGTGGAGGTAGCGGCACTTCATCTTGGCTGGCCGTGGCCGTTCAAACAGTCACGGCAGATTTCGGCAGTGGCCCAGCCACTGTCGCTGCTTGGTGGCACCGCATTGCTGGCCGGCGATTTCAACGCGACGCCGTGGAGTGCCGCGACCGCACGCGTCGGAAAGCTCGGCGATCTCACTATGGTGCCGTCGGTGGGCCCGACATGGCAATGGTGGCGGCTGCCGGAGTTCCTGCGCTTCAGCGGCTTGCCGATCGATCAGGTTTTTCACAAGGGCGACGTGATCGTGAATTCCGCGCACACGCTGGTGGAAGCAGGCTCAGACCACCTGCCCGTGCTGGTAGAGTTCTCGCTTAAGCCGACGGAAAAAGAACAGGAGACCGTTACCGCGACAGTCTCCGCCGGAAAACCTGTCCTGCCGAACGGTTGACGTCCAGAACCTTAATTCTGCTTGGCGGTCAGCAGCGCAAGCATGCCGTCGACGTTGCCGCCATAGTGGTGTTCTTTGGCATCGAACTGCCGCTGCTTGCCTTCATACGTTGACTCGACACCGCGAACGCGGCGCAGCCGCTCCAGGTTCGACTTCGAGCAATCGGGATCGTTGTCGTTGGCGATACCGGCCACGGCTTTTTCCGCGGCATCGACCATTTCACGCGCTATGCGGCCATGGGTTTCTTCATGCGTGCGCACACTGTCCATGAATTTGGCCCAGCGTTTCTGCAGATCGGGCGACATCCCACCCTTCACCCAGGGATAGCGGTACGTAATGTAAAGCGTTGCGCCTGGGTTCGCCACACGGCATCCGCCGCCTGATTTGTCCCACTTGGTGTTCCAGCGAAGCGAGTAGCGCGTCTGCGCCATGGCGTGCACCATGTAGCCCTTCTTGGGGCCGGTTCGCTTCATGGCTGCAAGCAATTCTTCCCCGGTCTTGCCGGTGATCGTGTAGTTTTCTTTCATGACGACTACGTTCGACCCTGCCGAAGCGGCATTGGTCAGGCCGAGAACGGCGGCAAGCACTGCTACTCCAACACAACGCATGGCTTTGCTCCAGCAAGGAAAGCCGAGCCAAGCACATCGCCAGGGCGATTTCAACAATTTGTGAACCATAACGGCACAATTCATGTTGCGCCGCCCGCACCGCCGTCATTTACAGCGGTTTCCCACAGTCACCGAAATATGACCGTCACATGCTGGTATAAACCGGACCCTCTCCGCCCTGCGGCGGAACCCAGTTGATGTTCTGGTTCGGATCCTTGATGTCGCAGGTTTTGCAGTGGACGCAGTTCTGCGCGTTGATGACGAAGCGCACGTCCTTCGCGGCAGGGTCGGCGGCAGCGTTACCATCCTTATCGACCCATTCGTAGACCCCTGCCGGGCAATAACGCGTCGACGGACCAGCGAAGACGTCATGCTCCGAGCGCTCCTGCAAGGCCATGTCCTTGACCTGGAGATGGACCGGCTGGTCTTCCTCATGGTTGGTGCTGGACAGGAACACGGACGATAGCCGGTCGAAGGTCAGGACGCCGTCCGGCTTGGGATAGGCGATCTTCTTGTGCTTGGCGGCGGGCTCGAGGGTCGCATAATCGGCCTTGCCATGTTTCAGCGTGCCGAAAGGCGAGACGCCGAACAGCGTGTTGAGCCACATGTCCAGACCGCCGATGCCGACGCCAATGATGGTGCCGAACTTCGACCATAGCGGCTTGACGTTGCGAACGCGCTTGAGATCCTTGCCGATGTCGGAGGCGCGCCACTCGTTTTCATAGCCGACGAGTTCGTCATTGGCGCGGCCGGTAGCGATGGCGGCTGCCGCATGTTCGGCAGCCTGGATGCCCGACAGGACCGCATTGTGCGAGCCCTTGATGCGCGGCACGTTGACGAAACCAGCGGCGCAGCCGATCAGCGCGCCACCCGGGAACGAAAGCTTCGGCACCGACTGCCAGCCGCCTTCGGTGATCGCACGCGCGCCATAGGAAATGCGCTTGGCGCCTTCGAACGTGCCGCGGATCGCCGGATGGGTCTTGAAGCGCTGAAATTCCTCGAAAGGCGACAGATAGGGGTTCTTGTAGTTCAGGTGAACGACGAAGCCGACGGCAACCTGATTGTCTTCCAGATGATAGAGGAACGAACCGCCGCCTGTCTTCATGTCGAGCGGCCAGCCGAAGGAGTGCTGCACCAGGCCGGGCTTGTGGTTCTCCGGCTTGACCTGCCACAGTTCCTTGAGGCCGATGCCGTACTTGCCGGGTTCGCGGCCTTCATCGAGCTTGTATTTGGCGATGACCTGCTTGGAAAGCGATCCCCGCGCGCCCTCGCCCAGCAGCACATATTTGCCGAGCAGCGCCATGCCGGGCGCAAAAGCGGGCCCATGCGAGCCATCACGCTCGACGCCCATGTCGCCGGTGATGACACCGGTCACCGCACCGGCATCGTTGTAGGTGAGGCTGGCGGCGGCAAAGCCCGGATAGATCTCTACGCCCAGCGCTTCGGCATGACCGGCCAGCCAGCGGCAGACATTGCCGAGCGAGACGATGTAGTTGCCGTGATTGTTCATCAGCGGCGGCATCAGGAAATTCGGCAGGCGCACCGACCCGGCCGGTCCAAGCACCAGGAAATGATCGTCGGTCACTGCGGTCTTGAAGGGATGGCCCTCTTCCTCGCGCCAGCCTGGCAGCAGGCGGTCGATGCCGATGGGATCGACGACAGCGCCGGAGAGGATATGCGCGCCGACTTCACCGCCCTTTTCGAGAACGACGACGGAAAGCTCTGGATTGACCTGTTTCAACCGTATCGCAGCGGCAAGGCCGGCAGGGCCCGCACCGACGATTACTACGTCGAACTCCATGCTTTCGCGTTCGATCTCGCTCATCCAATCCTCCGCACTGGCTTTTGCCGATCAGGCAATTCTTGCTGGCTTCAGCGTTCCCTTAGCGCATCCGAAAGCGACGCGAAACCGCGCAACTGTCATATTCACATTGCGGATTTTGCCAAGCGTCGCCATTCGCCGCAGTCCAAGCTAAACGACGTTAACGTAAACGTCAATTAAAGCGGTAAGAAGCCTCGCAACAAAGCTCTGAACATCCCTGTTTTCATGGATTTTCGTCGGCGCACTTCTCGGTCATACTCACCAGATGCGGAAGGCTGAGATTTTCCGGTCCGTATCGTGGTTTCCGAGCGCGGCTTGCCGTGATTTGCTACGCATTCTCGCTTCTGCCCTGCTTCTGTTGCTTGTCTGCGCCATCAGCGTCGACGCGCAGGAGGAGAAACCTGAGGTCAAGCGCTGGCTTGCCGGCGCCTATTCCTTCTCCGACGAACTCGGCGGCTTCAAGATACGGGCGATAGGCGGAACGGGAACCCGAGAAGACCCGATCGTCATCGAAGAGGAACTGGTCTCGGCAAGTCCGGTAACGATGGTCATCCGCACGACCAAGCCGATACGCCCGTTCGACTTCTCCGGCAAATATGCCAACGGCTTCATCCATCTGAAACTGATCATCTGGAACAGCAGCGAGCAGGCCTGGATCGAGGTCGAATTCGAGCTTCAGGAGATACTCGGCCAGCCGAGCCTGTTCGGCGATGGGCTTTCCTTCGATCAAAGGCGCACCGATTCCAAGAACATCTATTCAGACAGCTTTGCCGACTTCAGCCGGGATTTCGAGCCTTATGACAGGCTGCTCTACCGGAACGGCAAGGTGGACCCGCGCCGATCTGCCTCATTCGGCTTCCTCATCAGTGACTATACGCCGAAGCGGCAATTTTATCTGGTACAGGACCCGCGCATCCCCTCGACCTGACTTGCTTTCGCGGCCGCTACGGAAGAATGTAGGACATGACTTCCATCGCCAGACAGGATCCGCCGGGACTTGCCGAGCTTTTCGCCTTTTATGCGGAGGCAGGCGCTTACGACGCGCTGACGGAAGAGCCCGTTGACCGCTTCGCGGAAGGCGCTCGGCTGACGCAACCCGCACAGCCACCGGCTCAAGCCGCGGCGCGACAGGCCCCTGTTTCCGAGTCGGGTCCCTCGGCGGCTCCTCGCACGCCGTTTCGCGACCAGCAGGCAAGCCCGGCCCCACGGCCGGCGGCGACCGCTGCCGTCCCCGACGAGGCGCAGGCGGCCCTTGCCCGTGAACTCGCCGCCAAAGCAGCCACGCTGGAAGAACTGCGCCAGCACATGGCCGCGTTCGACGGCTGCAATCTGAAATTCACCGCCAAGAGCATGGTGTTTGCAGACGGCAACCCGGATGGCGCAGTAATGCTTGTCGGCGAAGCACCGGGGCGCGACGAGGACATTGAGGGCCTACCCTTCGTCGGACGTTCGGGCCAGTTGCTCGACCGCATTCTCAGCGCAATCGGCCTCGACCGAACCAGCGTCTATATCGCCAATGTCATTCCCTGGCGCCCGCCGGGCAATCGCACGCCGACGCCGCACGAAACCGAAATCTGCCGTCCCTTCATCGAACGGCAGATCGAACTGGCCAATCCGAAACTACTGGTAACGCTGGGTGGTCCGTCAGCAAAGACGCTGCTCAACACCACCGAGGGCGTTTTGCGGCTGCGCGGGAACTGGCGTTCGCACACCACGAAAACCGGCACGGTCATCCCGACCATGCCGACGCTGCACCCGGCCTACCTCCTGAGAAATCCCGCCCACAAGAAACTTGCGTGGCGGGATTTTCTGGAAGTGAAGGCCAGGCTCAGAAGCTTGACCTAAGTCTCTGTTCGTCAGGCCGTCTGTACACCGGCCCGGCGCATGCCGATGAACTGCAATTCGGCAAACAGCGCGACCGCAATCGCCTGGGCGCTGACAAAGGCAATTCCAAGCGCGGTAGGCGACACCAGCCCGGAAACGAGCAGGCCGAAGCTTGCGACGACCCAAAGCACGTTGATCCCGATGATGTCGATCAGGGTCATTCGCGCCAGCGTCTCGCGCCGCGCCATAGCAACCAGAAAAGCAACGAACGGCACGAGCACCGCGCCCGACCAGAAAAGAAGGTCGGCTGGCAGGCCGAGCCACGGCGAGAGAAAAGAAGCGCCGCCCATCGCCAGAATGGCCGTCGCGCCGCTGGCGACTGCGTCGAGCAGCAGGGCATTGCGAAGGAAGGGCGAAACATTGATGGTCATGGTTCTTCTCCAGCTTTGAGAGTCTTGGCGCTTCGGACGTTCATCGCCCTGAGCTGGCCGAACCATGCCTGCCGGAAAGCCGCCCGGCGATTACGCGAGAGGTAATAAGAGCTAGCTTCATACCAGCGCAGAACGCTGGTTTTCCGGGGTTTGCGTCACCACATACGCAGCAACCGATTAATCTAACTTAATCTCGGATTTGAAGGGCTAGCACCATGCCAGCAGTAGAAACCGAATACCGATCTGAGCCGTTTAGTCTCTGGGTCAATAATAGCCTCAAGCGCATTCCCAACGGAAAGGCGAGCATAGCCGAAACCGTGAAAGGTGCACCCGGCTTGCAGCTTATCAGCCGTCCCAGCGGCGGCAGATCGTGGAAGTACTTCTATCAGAACCCCACCACCAAGCGGACGGACAGCGTAACGCTAGGCCCGGTGAAGCTCACGCGAGAGCTAGGCGAAAATCCCGTTGTCGGGGAACCGATGACGCTTGGCATGGCAAAGGAGCTTGCCGCCTACTGCCGCCGTCTGGTTCGGGAGAAGCGCGACCCTAAGCCGATCCTGACCAAGCTAAAGCGCGATATTGAGGCCGTGATCGTCGCCACATGGGACGGGCACAAGGTGGATGAATTGTTCCGGGAATACGTCGCTAACTACAATTGGCGGCTGACACGCGGACGGCCTGCCCTGCCCTCCACAATCGAATACTACGCGGCACGACTTGGCTTACGCCCTGACGACCGTGGCGGCTGGAAGCCGACAGGCAACGGTGTCCTGTCGCACTGGACGGGCAAAATCTACGCTGCCCATGACGGCACCGTGAAGATTGACCACGTAGAAGCCGACCGAGTGTTGCGCCAGATGGCCCCAGCCGTTGCTGACAAGACGATAGAGGCCCTACGGCGGTTCGGAGACTGGGCCGTCTATTACAAAAAGGCCAACAGCAACCCGTTTGCGATCCTGACCCAGCTTCATGAACACCCCGAACGCGAACGCGAGCTAAGCGCCGAAGAAATCCGGGCACTGTGGCACGTCGCCAGCACTGCTAACGGCACCTTGAATTACCCGTATGGGGCTGCTGCCAAGTTGATGCTTCTGACCCTACAGCGCCCGGGTGCCGTCCGTCGTGCCCGTTGGGCAGATTTTGACCTGACGGCAGGTGTCTGGAACGTGCCCCATACCGAACGGAACAAGCGCCGTCTAAGGAAGAAAGAGGCAAACCCCGTCCCATTGTCAGCCCCGGCCCTGACATTGCTTAACAGCCTGCCCCATCGCGGCGACTACGTTTTCACCGAAGACGGCAGCAACCCGATAAGCGAAGATGCCAAGGCAGCAATGCGTGAGCTTCACCAGCACATGAGCGTTGAACTTGGTGCCCCTGTAACAAGGTGGCAATGGCGTGACCTACGGCGGACAGGCGCAACCGGTTTGTCCCGGCTCAAGGTTGACACGCAATTTGGGCCGATGGGCCTCTATGATCGCGTCATTCATGCCGTGCTCGACCATGCCCGCGATAACATCGACGCGACCTATATCCGTAAC
Source organism: Mesorhizobium sp. DCY119 (assembly GCF_003590645.1). Classification (NCBI taxonomy): domain Bacteria; kingdom Pseudomonadati; phylum Pseudomonadota; class Alphaproteobacteria; order Hyphomicrobiales; family Phyllobacteriaceae; genus Mesorhizobium; species Mesorhizobium sp. DCY119. Next base: position 3,583,715 of record NZ_CP031834.1, read on the forward strand.
GACTATCTGACAGAGGCGCGGACAGCCCTAAACGCATGGGCTGCTCATCTGGAGACGATCACGTCACGGAGGGCAGAAAAATGATTATGCTCATCCTACTGATCATCGCCAACGCCCTGTTCCCGAACCCTGTCTTGTTCGGCCTCAGCGTCATGTGGTTCGTGTGGTGGCTCGTTCGCATGATCGCCGTTGCGTGGTCAGGGTAAAGCAACCAAACATCGTTTAAACGACAAGGGGCCGTCACTGGCCCCTTTTTCTTTCTTGCCCTTAATCCTCTTTCGACCCCATCTTTCCAAAGTAGAAGCCGAGAATGATCAGCCAGCCACTGGATATTAGGTCTGGCACTATGATTTCGGTGCCTCGATACATACTGACGCCGACGATGACCATAACGACAACTGTCATCAACGTGGCGATGATCCCCGAAACCACCTTCGTGTTCCCGAAAATCTCCCACGTGCTGCTGACGTGCGTTTCACCCACGATCGCCATCAATGCGTCATCGTGCCCGTAAACGTCGAGGCTGTTGCCGTGCACGTAGACCCGGTTGATATATGATTGAATTTGTCCGGTAGTGGGGTCGGGATCACCGTCGAATGATATCGTAATAAGCGACCCTTTGAGAAACTTTCTCTGCATCGTCAGGATGCGAACGTTATTGGCGTTCGGCGTTCTGTTTTTAACCGCCGCAACTACCCTTTGCTCAATATTCGGGTCGTTGATCATCAATGCCATGTCGCGCTCCTCTGCCACACGCCAGAAGACAACAGATGTTGTTGTAACTCAATTCCCTTGCTGGCCCGGAAAGCGCAATAAACTCAAGGTTTTCACTGGTTTTTTATTTTTCCCCGCAGCAACCCGTCTGCTTTTTTCCGTTCCACGCTCAATGTCGGTCATGAGGCTCATGGGGTACCAGCGAGCGCCGACCTTTGGGGGGACCGACCCCCGGCACCCCGGCCCCGCTGTGAGCCGACGCTTACCATATCCGTAGTCGCAGATCATTGAAAAGATTACGCTTTTCGGCCCTGACTTAACCCGGTCTCTTAATCTTTGACCCCTCGTAGTGCCCGGTCGGGCCGGTGAGAAGCTGATAATCTGATAAACCCGCGCCTGCCAGCGCGGTATCAGGGCACCGCACATCCGCTCAAATATTCAGCCATGGCACGATGGACGCACAGTGGGAGGTCTGGTCTCAATGAAACCAAGCCGGTCTGTGTGAACTCAATGGCTTACGCCCCGGTGTGCCCGGGATCGCACCACGCAGTGTCTCACTGTTTGCCCTTGCACATCCATTTATTCAGCGTGACAGCCTGCACAAAAACACGGCCCTTCGGGTATTCCTCTAGGCACTCTTTCATGGCCTGCTCAGCTTTATCGTTGCGGTCGAACACCATGACGTCAGGCGCAAAAGCATCATCGGATACTGCGACGACGACATACAGCTTGGTCATGCCCTTTCTCCTTTTTTACTGCGGACTTCGGGTAGTGCGGGTCGCTATATAGCGCCCCTCCGCACTAACTACCCGCACCAATCCAAGTTTGTGCGGAACCGCACCAAAACCGCACTAAATCCGCACATAAACCCCGTCCGCACTAGCATCGATTTTGCCATTAGTTTTCAGCCGCTTAATGGCATCTGCAAAGGTGCGGGGTGCCAACCGGGTCACTTTATGCAGGTCGCCATAAGACAGCCCGTCCGGGTGCTTGTCGAGTGCCGCCAAAACCGCACTATCCGACTTCGCCATGGCGCGCGGCTTCATTGGCTGGTCCGGTATGTCATCCCAACCGATGGCCACTTTCCATTCGAGCGCTGCTGACTTGCCGACAGCCTTGAGCCGGAATGTCATCGGGTCGAACTCTTCCGCGTCCTTCTGTGCCGTGCAGGAGATCGTGCCGGTAGGCATCTTAGGAGCACTGTCCACCTTCACCTCAGTATCAAGAGCACCCTTCAACGCCGTGGACCCGCGTCCGCCTTTGCTGAGGTCTTTGCCGCTGTGATGGACCACGAGCACGGCACAACCCGGAAAAGCAAACCTTAGGGCATCGCAGCCCTTCACAAAGGCATTCATCGCCTGTGCTTGGTTTTCGTCACCGTCACCGAAATTCCTGGCCAGCGTATCGACCACGATCAAGGTGGGCTGCAATCCGTCCGTTCGGATCGTCTCGGCAAGGCTCTTCACCTTGGAAGGCTCAGCTATGTTGATCGGGCGATCATGCACCCGGAGGCGATCAGGGATCAGCCCATCATGGCTTTCGATCCATGAACGTATGCGAGCGGGCAAGCCCTTGCGACCCTCGCCAGCGATATAGACGACATCACCGGCCTTAACTGGCTTCCCGGCCCATGGCTGGCCTGTCGCTATGGAATTGGCCCAATCTAACGCCACAAAGGTCTTCTTAGACTTCGGTGGCCCGTACAGCACCACAAGCGTATCGGCCTGTAGGATGCCCTCTATCAGCCATTCAGGATCGGGGAGGTTCTCTAACTCAGCAAAAGTAAGAAGACGTGGAAGTGCCTTCTCATTACTGTTGATTGTGAGGTGAACTCGTGCGTTTAAACGAGTATTGTCATTAGTTTTCAGGGGCTTGACCTGATCCGCCCGAAGGCTTATATTCATATTAACTCCTTATTGGTCTTTGGGGTTGAAGTATTCTCCTAAGTGGGGCCGGTTTCATCTCCGGCCCTTTTTCTTTGTCCCGAATATAGACCTTCGGGTTGACGCGTACAATTGGCCCTTCGGGTCTTACGTAAACGTCAGTTAAGTGCTGATCTTGCGACCGGGACCGGGTTTCGTCCGCTTCGTTGTTCTACGTTGCGTCATGTCACTTCCTCCTTTCTGTTCAAGCTGCGCGTTTATGGTAGGGCCGTCGCTGCGTTGTGAGCACGGCTACCTTCTCTGCCTCTGCTGCGTCATGCTCGGCCAACAGTCGGCGCTCATTTACTGACAACCAACGCTCCAGCCCAGCGGCCCGCATACGAAGTGCCCCAGCAAGCATCTGTTGGCTGTTGTACTGTGCACTGCTCACCGCCGCACCTCATCCGGGGCCGTGTCCAGCCACAGCGAAATCGCTGCCTCCGCTCGCTCTGGCCGAAACTGGTTGATCCACAACAGCGCCAGCCCGATCGGGTACCGCACATATGTGTGCTTGCCGATTTGCAGCGTGTAGGCAGGGCCTTTTCCCTCCTTTCGCCAACGGTATTCGGTCTTCCGGTTGATCCCGGCAACGGTACAAAACTGAGATATGCTCCAATCGTCCATAACTGCCTCCAGCTTGCAATGTCACATGTGTTATGTTATATCATAACATTCTAATTTAGCAAGGATTGATGGGACATGGCAACGTCATACGGCGGACGATCCGCAGCAGACTTCAAAGAGGATGAACGCAAGCGGGCGTTTGAAAAGCACGTTGAGCGCACGCGTCAGCAGATCGTTCACTTGCAGAAAAAGCTGGCAGACGGGTCCGCAACCGGTGTGCCCATGGATACGGCTGATGTGCAGGCCGTAGGCCGCGCCGCAGGCCAGTCATTGTCTCAGCGCTACAATCCGGCGACCACCGTTCGCGGTCAGGATGGCCGATTGTGGACTGCCGGGGTTGGTGCTGCACCTGTTCCCGCGATGCCGGATTTGCTCACCCGCGATGATTGGGAGCGCGACCAGAAAGAGCAGCAGCGCTATGCCAAGGTCAGCAACCGGCTTTGGAATGCCTACCGGACGGAAAACCCATATGCCGATCCGGCAGCGGTCCAGAAGGCTGTGAGCCTGCTCGTGGCCAATAGCGGGATGTCTCTTTCCGAACTCAGCGACCTTGGTTCCGATGAGCTTAGCCGTCCGGCGTTGTTCGCTCGCATAGACGAAGCAGTTGGCCATATCCATACCCTTGAAACCAGCGGTGACACCGGCACGGGCGAAGACCTTCGCACCAACGTCAATTACGGCGCTGGAGCGGGCGTAGGGCGCAGCCCGGAGCAAACTCAGCCGTCAGCCGATGAACAGCCCACATCCATGTCCGGCGAGATCGCGGCATGGCAGCGCAAAACCGGCTTCACCCGATAAGGAGATCACGAAATGTCCGTCTTCATTTACACCAAATCCGCCAATGACCACGCCAACGGCAAGCAGGTAGACGCGGCCCGAGCGATGGCAAAGCGCCGCATCTTGGATGAGCAAATCCCCGCTGGCGGGTATGTCAGAGCCGCCGCAGCTGGCGGGGACAACACCCTTCGGCAGTTGCTCGCCCGTATTCAGTATGGTGACACGCTCATCGTGCCGTCGCTCGACGTGCTGGCGACGTACCCGACCGAGCTTGTCGAAATTGCCAATGCCCTGTTTACCAAGGGTGTTCGGCTGCTGAGCGCCACTGATGATGTCGAGATCGATCCGATCACTTTGCGCCGCTACACCGCGCCGTGGTTCGGGCTGGAGCAATCTGAAAAAGCCGCCGCTGACGTGCTCCGCAATGAGCGCCAGAAACACCGCGTCGAAATCGAAGAGTACGGCAAGGTCATTCAGGAACAAATCATCGGGCAGCTGCTCAAACTAGGCGTGGATTTCCATGCTCTTTTGGCATCGGCCAATGGCCAGCCTGCCAAGCGGCCCCTCAATCCGTCCCGTGCCCGTGATCTTCGTTCAAAGCGTGAAGCCCTTGGGCTGACGCAGGAAGATGCCGGAAAGCTCGTGGTCTCTCTCGGAGAGGCAGCAATCGGCAAGGGCCAGATCAGCAAATACGAAAATGATGGCGATGGGCCTCACATCGACACTTACGAGCTTGCCCTGAACGTCGAGACTAGCCGCCGCAAGACGGCCAAACCCATACCACAACCCCAACCAGCACTGGAGTAAAGACAATGCCTACCATCACAACAAACGATTGGAAAAACTATCAGGGCGGAAGCTTTGCGGCTTACGCGGCGGACAGGGGCGCGTCAATTCGGCGTTACGGAAATGCTGGGACTGATGGCTTTCTCGTATACCAAATCAAGGATTTGGCAGGTGAGTGGTACAACCAGAAAGGCGATCCGGTTTCCGTTGATTTGGCTCGTGCCGCTGGTTTCGACGTGGATGCCCAGCTTCGTGAGCGTGATCGCAAAGAGCGTCTTGCCAAGGCCACAGCTTCCGTCAATGCGGAATTTGCCACCGCTGTCCGCACCGAGATTGCGAGCAAGGGCGGCTATACGCTGTCTGACGTAGGCATGGGCCGCGCTGAACTGACCGATAGCGACGGCGTTGTTCTCAATCCTCGCCCGATGAGTATTCAGGAAGGCCAGCGCCTGCTCGACCTGATGTCCGGGGACGCCCAGTGAACGCTCTGGTTAAGGCTGTGAAGAAAGCAGCCCGTTCTGCCGACGATGAGGAAGATTTGGCTTATGACCTCGCCAGCCTTCTGGATGATCACGGCGAGGATGCTTTTTGCGAGGCGATTGCGTCTTGCATCTATGAGCTGATGGCCCACGACAAGGAGGACGACGACGATGGCACGTATTGAAGACCTCTTCCGGGCGGGCAACCTAGATCAGCCACTAGCATCGGGCCAGAGCAACCCATTCAGCGCGATTTCGCAAGGTGGCGGCACACTATCTGCCCTTCCACAGAACGCCTCTGTAGCAGGCCCCGCTGTGGGTCCGTCTAGTCGGATAGACCCTCGATTTGCGGGTGACGGCAAGTTGGCTAACAGTGGCTGGATTGGCAACATGCTCTTTGGTGGCAACGAGACAAAGGCCAACGCAGAAAGCCAGCGCTTTAGCGGCGCACAGCAGCAGGCCGTGCAGTTCATCCGCGAGAAGGTAGACGCTGGCACTCCACCTCAGAAAGCCATTCTGGATTTTGTGCAGACACCGCAGGGAATGGAGTTCATGACCTCTGGAGGTGGCCTGACGGACCTCGCGAACGTCGCAAAACTCGCGACCAAAGACCCGACCGCTGGCCGGATTGAACAGCGGAAAGCCATTTTCGAAAGAAACGGCGGGACTGAGACCAGCGAAACATACGTCAAAACGGCGGCAGAGCTTGCCAAGATCGGAGATGACGAAGGCAGTCAGCTTTCGCTCCAGATGGCGAATGCGCTCAAACAGAGTGCCGGGACGAATGTCACCGTCAACAACAACCAGTCCGAAGGCGAGAGCGAAGCGCGAAAACGGCTTGGCCAGAAGATCGGTGAACAGTTTGATAGCTATCTAGCCGCAGGCGCACAAGCCGGTTCGATGCTCCGTTCTATGGGCATCCTCACGGAGTTGTCAGACGCAGCACCTACAGGCCCGATCACGGGCAGGCTGGCCCAACGGTTCCCCGGCTTCTCTGATGCCGGTGCGGCCTTTGAAGCGGAAGTTAGCCGCTTGCTCCCGAGCCTGCGTGTTCCCGGCAGTGGTGCGCAATCGGACAAGGACATTGACGTGCTGTTGCAGGGCCTTCCCGCGCTCCGAAATAACAAGAGGGCCAATCAGCTGATCATTGGCTCGATTAAGCTCAAAGCTGAGATCGACCGCGAACGCAGCCGGATCGTAGAAGACTTCACGGATGGCCTTCTGACAGACACGCAAGCGTTGAAGGAAATCCGCGAACTCGATGGCAGCATCATTCCCGATGAGTTGCAGTCGCTGTTGGACGCGGTGAAGGGTCAACCCGCACAGCGCCCGCTGCAAGACATGAGCGACGAAGAGCTTGAAAGGATCATCCGCGATGGCCAGTAAAGAGGAAGCCTTGCGGGAGCTTGCCCGCAGAGAACTAGAGCGCCGCAGATCGGGCGGGATTGGCAACACGATGGCCGACATGGGAAAGTCCGCCGTAGCGGGCTTGTCTCAGGGTGTCACTGGTCTTGTGGACATGGTTGCGAACGCCGCACAGCCACCAAACACTGCACAGGCCATGCGTGACCTGACTGCGATGTCACAGGGGCAGACGGTCCAACAACCGCCTATGGCGCAGCCAAGCCGAGAATTGGCAGCTAACCTGTCAGGCGGCGCGACTGAATATGAGCCGAAAACGACAGCCGGGGAATACAGCCGCACTGCTGGCGAGTTCGCTAGCAACGCGCTGTCACCGGGTGGTCTTGTGCGCAAGGCTGGTATGGTGGTCGGCCCTGCACTGGCGTCAGAGGGGCTGGGCCAGCTTACCAAAGATACGTTCCTAGAGACGCCTGCCCGCATTCTTGGCGGTATCGTCGGGGGTATCGGGTCGGCCATGACGCCTACGAACTGGGGCAAACAGGCGACCCGCATCGCCAAGGAAGCGGCGAAGACTGCGCAGTTCAAGACCGGGGAGGCCATGCGACAGGAGATCAAGAAGGCCTATGATGGCCTCCGCGATGCCGGTGTGACCTACGACGCTAAAAAATATTCCGAAATGATCATGACCGCGAAGCAGCGGATTAAGACCTTCCCGAGTTCGATTGCCCCGAAGGCGAATAAGCTGCTTGATCAGCTTGCCGAAAGTCCGCTGCTGGATTTTGGCGACCTAGACGCACAGTCGTCCGCCGTGGGCAAGGCACTACGGGCGGCATTAGCTGGCAAGGATGAGGTGGAAGCCGCCGCGCTGGAGATCGTGAAAAAGAGCCTTGACGATTTCGCCGTTAATCCGTCGATTGATCCGGGTTTGACGAAGCTCGATGCGCGGCAGATGCGAGAAATGCGCACTGCCGCTCGGGCAATGGTCATGCGGAACAAGAAAGCCGAGCTTGTGGAGGGCGCTCTAGAGGATGCCCGGAATTATCCCGGTGGTTTCCTGAATGGCTTGAACAACCAAATCGGCTCGCTGCTCCGCAACAAGCGCACATCTTCGATGTTCACGGCAGCTGAGAAGGAAATGCTACGCGGGACGCTGACGGGCAAAACCCCGCTCCATGATCTGGCAGTGTTCGGGGTCGACATGGCGGCTGGCGGCTTCGGTGGCGTCGCCACCACGATAGGGACCATCGGTCGCCTTCCGGGCCGTGTGTTCAACAATCCACAGCTTCAACGGCAGGCGGGCAATCTGCCAGCGGCCTTGCGCAACTCGCAGCTAGGCAGCGTTGCCGCACAGCAGCAACAGGAACAGCTTGATATCCTGCGGCGTCGGTTGCTCGGAACGGCCACAGCGGGCAATGCCGCCCTCAATGACGAATAACTGACTTCCAAGACAGTCAGTTTCCCCGGGCGGGCATTGTCTCCGTTCCCGCCCAAGCGAAAGCCAGCGTGTGAAAGCCCTCCGCGCTGGCTTTTCGTTGTTTTCTTAACCCGGTCTTACCCTCAAAAATCCCGACCGTTGAAATCTTTGCGTTTTTTGCAGATTTTCCTTTACGCGAGAGGTAATAGAATTGACAACGCGCCTCGCCTAAGGTGACGCCATGACAACGCAACAGCCCTCCACCGCCGGTTCTCTCATTCGCGAATGGCGCAACCGGCGCCGCATGAGCCAGCTCGACCTCGCCGCCGAGGCGGACATCTCGCAACGCCATCTGAGTTTTGTGGAAAGCGGCCGGGCCGCTCCGTCGCGCGAGATGGTGCTGCATCTGGCCGAGCAGCTTGATATCCCGCTGCGCCAGCGCAACCAGTTATTGCTGGCGGCAGGCTTTGCACCGAGCTTCAGCGAAAGGGCGCTCAGTGACACCTCGCTGGCCCCGGCAATGGCGGCGGTGGAACTGGTGTTGAAAGGGCATGAGCCCTTCCCCTCGATAGCCGTCGACCGAAACTGGACTCTGGTCGCGAGCAACGGGGCCATCGCGCCGCTTCTGGCAGACATTGCCGATCAATCCTTGCTGACCCCGCCGGTCAATGTGCTGCGGCTCAGCCTTCATCCCAAGGGGCTCGCGCCACGCATCGTCAATCTGCATGAATGGCGCACGCATCTGATCGAGCGCCTCAAACATCAGGTCGATGCCTCCGGCGACGCGACGCTGGCCGAGCTGGAGCGCGAATTACGGACCTATCCGAGCGGCCCGCCGAATTCGCGGCCGACCCATCCCGACATTGCGGCGATCGCTCTTCCGCTTCGGCTGCGGATGGGCAAGGACATCCTATCGTTCATCAGCACGATCACTGTGTTCGGCACGCCGCTCGATGTGACGCTGTCGGAACTGGCGATCGAATCCTTCTTTCCGGCGGATGCCGAGACAGCCGCCCTCCTCCAGAAGCTGGCGGACGATCGCGGCGCCGCGCCAAAGCCTTCGTGAATTGATCAGGCTGGCGGCGGCGCAGCCTTGCTTGCCGCCCTGCGCTCCAGTCCGAGCCGCTGTTCGCGCCAGATGATGAAGATGCCGGCACCAACCACGATCAGGCCGCCGACCAGCATATGGATCGTCGGAACATCTCCGAAAGCGAAATAGCCGACCGCGATGCCGAGGATCATCGAGGTGTATTCAAAGGGAGCGACAGTGGAGACTTCGGCGTGGCGATAGCCTTCGGTCATGAGCAGCTGCGCCAGGCCGCCGCAAAGACCTGATCCGATCAGGAGCGCAGCCTGCATCCCCGTCAGCGACGCCCAGCCGAAAGGATAGGTCACAAGCGATATGACCGTGGCCGTCAGCGAAAACCAAAGCACGATCGTGCCGGTTCTTTCGGTGTGGACAAGGCTGCGCACCAGAATCAAGGCCACTGCCGAGACGGCAGCGGCGGCAAGGGCCGCGATCACGCCAAGCGCCTCTTCATTGCCCATGGCCCCACCGCCGGTGAAAAGCGTGAGCGTGGGCCAGGAAATGATGAGCACGCCGACCAGCCCGACGACGACCGCGCTCCATCGGAAAACGCGGATGGTCTCGTGGAGGAAGATCGCGCTGAACACGACGACCAGCAATGGCTGCGCATAGTTCAACGTGATCGCTTCCGGCAGCGGCAGGCGGGTGAGAGCAAAGAAGCCCAGTGCCATGGACGTAACGCCGACCATGCCCCGCGCGATGTGGTTGAAAGGGCGCGCGGTGTGAAAGGCGGTGCGCAACTCGCCGCGAAAACCCAGAAAAACCAGGATCAGCAGCATGGCGAAGAACGAGCGGAAGAAGACGATCTGCCCGCTCGGCAACGGCCCTGCCGCCTTGATCAGCGACGACATGGCCACAAAGACAGCGACCGACGAAACCTTGAAGGCAATGCCGGTCAGCGGGCTGCTGGCCCGCCTCCCCCCAGATGAATTCACTTTTTAGCCGATGCTTTCCTGAATTGTTGCCCAGATACGCGCAGGCGTTGCCGGCATCTCGATATGACCGATGCCGTAAGCCCGGTAAAGGGCATCTGCAACGGCATTGAGTGCGGCAGGCGTTGAGCCAATGGTGCCAGCCTCGCCCGCGCCCTTGATGCCGAGCGCATTTGTGGTCGAGGGCACGTTGCGGGTCTCAAAATGGAAGGACGGCACGTCGTCGGCGCGCGGCACGGCATAGTCCATGAAGCTCGCGGTGAGCAGCTGGCCGTCCTCGCCATAGACAGTGTTCTCGGTCAGCGCCTGGCCGATGCCCTGAACCACGCCGCCATGGACCTGGCCGGCAAGCAGGATCGGGTTCACCGTCACGCCGAAATCGTCGACGATGGTGTAGCCGACGATTTCCGTCGCACCCGTTTCGGGATCGATCTCGACCTCGCAGATATGCGTGCCGTTGGGATAGGTGCACTCGTCCTGAAGGAACTCGCCGAAACCCTTGAGATCGTCAGGTTTCTTGGCCGCCTTGGCTATGGCGGAAAAATCAATCGCGCGATCGGTGCCGACGATGCGAGCGACGCCGTCGGAAAGCTCGATGTCTCCGGCAGAAGCTTCCAGCTCATCTGCCGCGATGCGCTTGATCTTTTCGGCCAGATCCTCACCCGCACGTGCGGCCGATACGCCCCCGAGCGGAATGGAGCGCGAGCCGCCGGTGCCGCCGCCTGCCTTCAACTCGTCGGTATCGCCCTGCCGAACATGGATCTTGTCGATGTCGAGGTTCAGCTTCTCGGAGATGAACTGAGCGTAGGCTGTGGCATGGCCCTGCCCGTTGGTCTGGGTGCCGATCTTCAGCGTCACCGTGCCGTCGCGGTTCAGTTCTACGAAAGCCGGTTCCGAGCCCGGAAAGGCGCAAGCCTCGATATAGGTCGCCATGCCGATGCCGCGGACCTTGCCGTTCGCCTTCGACTGATCGAGGCGTTTGGGGAAAGTCTTCCACCCGGCTCGCTCGATCGCGGCATTCATATGGCCTTCGAACTCGCCGGTGTCGTAAAGCCTGCCAGTCGCCGTGCGGTAAGGCATCTGCTCGGGGCGGATGAAGTTGCGCCGGCGGATTTCATCGGAAGAAAGGCCCATTTCGTTTGCGCAAACGGACACCAGCTTTTCCAGAAGGAACGCGGCTTCCGGCCTGCCGGCGCCGCGATAGGCATCCACCGGACAGGTGTTGGTGTAGAGCCCGGTCACCGACACATTGAGCGCCTCGATATCATATACGCCGGTCGACATGGTGATGCCGACATAGGGAATGAACGGGCCGTATTGCGAAATGTAGGCGCCGATATTGGCCAGCAGATTGACGCGTAGGCCAAGGAAACGGCCATCCTTGTCCATCGCCATTTCGGCGGTCACGACATTGTCGCGCCCTTGCGCGTCGGTCAGGAAATGCTCCGTGCGGTCGCCGGCCCATTTGACCGGGCGGCCAAGCCGCTTTGCCGCTTCCAGCACCAACGCATGCTCGCGGTAGACGAAACTCTTCGGGCCAAAGCCGCCGCCGACATCCGGAGTGATGACGCGCAGCTGGCTCTTTTCTATGCCGAAGAGGTTCGCAAGGATGTACTGCATCGAATGCACGCCCTGCGAGCCAGTGGTCAGCACGAAGCGGTTTTCATCCGCCTTCCACTCGCCGATGGCAGAGCGCGGCTCCATGTAGTTGCAGACGAGGCGGTTGTTGACGAAGTCGATGCGCGTAACCTTTGCCGCCTTGGCGAAAGCCGCATCGCTCTTGGCCTTGTCACCCATGTGATAGCTGAAGGCCCGGTTGGAGCCGAGTTCCGGCCACACCAGCGGCGTTTCAGGATCGAGCGCGGTCGCGGTCGCGCCGGCGGCGTTCTCGCTGTCATAGTCGATCTCGATCAGTTCGGCCGCGTCCTGCGCCAGTGCCCGGCTGTCGGCCACCACGAAAGCCACGGCATCGCCGACATAGTTGACCCGGTCGCGGCAAAGGATCGGGATATCGCGGGTCGGCGCACGCGTGCCGTCCGGCTGCGGCTGCATGACGCCGGACTTGAGGTCGCCGAGATGGGCAAGGTCGGCTCCGGTAAGCACCAGATGCACGCCAGGTGCCGATTTCGCCGCTTCCACCGTTGTTATGTTGAACGCCGCCTTGGCCGTGGGCGACCGCAGCACGTAGCCATGCAGCAGGCCCTCCGGCACGATGTCGTCGGTGTAACGACCTGCCCCGGTGATGAAAGCCCGGTCTTCGACGCGCAAGACAGATGCGCCCATCCCGAATTTCGGAGTGACGACGGTCATGATTGCCCCGCAATGTTCGGTGGAGAATGTCGGCCTGAAATAGGTTCCCTCATAGTTTTGTCGAGGGGACCTTTCGTGTAAAGAGCACAACCTTCATTTTTTTGGCCAGCTTTGGCCGTTCAATTCTCCCGGAACGCCGGAATTTCGACAGGAAAGTCAACGAAATGCGCACAGATACCGGCCAGGTCTTCCGGCTCGAGGACTACCGCCCGAGTGATTATCACATTCCGCTGACCGACCTTACCTTCAGGCTGTCGCCCGACAGCACCCGCGTAATTTCGGAACTGACGATCGAACGTCGCGATGGCGTTTCCGGCACGCCGCCGCTTGTTCTCGATGGCGATGGGCTTGTTCTCAAGCGCGTCGAGCTCGATGGAAAGGCGCTCGCGCCGTCGGGCTATCAGGCCACACCGGAAAGTCTTTTGATCGCCAATCCGCCGGCGGCCAAGCGGTTCCGGCTTGTGGTCGAAACCGAGATAGCACCATCTCAGAACCAGGCGTTGATGGGCCTCTATCGCTCGAACAGCGTCTATTGCACGCAGTGCGAGGCCGAAGGCTTTCGCCGCATCACCTATTTCCTCGACCGCCCCGACATTCTTTCGGTTTACACCGTGCGCATCGAAGCGAAACGAGATGAAGCGCCGCTGCTTCTGGCGAACGGCAATCCCGGCGAACGGGGCGACCTCGGTGACGGCTGGCACTTTGCCGTCTGGCACGACCCCTTCCCCAAGCCGTCTTATCTGTTTGCGCTGGTTGCCGGCGATCTCGGCCTCGTCAGCGACAGCTTTGTCACCGCGTCCGGCCGTGAGGTCGCACTCGGCATCTATGTCGAGCACGGCAAGGAAAGGCTTGCTGCCTATGCGATGGACTCGCTCAAGCGCTCGATGCGCTGGGACGAGGAGGTGTTCGGGCGGGAATATGATCTCGATGTATTCAACATCGTTGCCGTGTCCGACTTCAACATGGGCGCGATGGAAAACAAGGGCCTCAACGTCTTCAACGACAAATACGTCCTTGCCGACGAGGAAACGGCAACCGACGTCGACTTCGCCAATATCGAAGCGATTATCGCGCATGAGTATTTCCACAATTGGACAGGAAACAGAATCACTTGCCGCGACTGGTTCCAGCTTTGCCTCAAGGAAGGCCTGACCGTCTACCGCGACCATGAATTCTCGGCGGACCAGCGTTCGCGCGCGGTCAAGCGCATTGCGGAAGTGCGCACGCTGAGAGCGCACCAGTTTCCGGAGGACCAGGGTCCGCTGGCGCATCCCGTGCGACCGCGCCGCTACCGCGAGATCAACAACTTCTACACGGCAACCGTCTACGAGAAGGGGTCGGAGGTCGTGCGGATGATCCGCACCATCCTCGGCGCGGATATGTTCCGCAAAGGCACGGACCTCTATTTCGAGCGCCATGACGGCGATGCCGCTACGATCGAGGATTTCCTGCAGGTCTTCGAGGATGTTTCCGGCCGCGACCTGTCGCAATTCTCGCTCTGGTATCATCAGGCGGGCACGCCGAACGTGACGGTCGCTGCATCGCATAATGCGGCAGCCGCCGAGTTCACGCTTGAGATCGAGCAGTCAGTGCCGCCGACACCTTCGGAAAGCCGCAAGCGGCTGATGCATATTCCCCTTGCTTTCGGGCTGGTCGGGAAGGACGGCAAGGATATAGCCTATACCGCGGTCGATGGCGCGAGCGTCGAGGATGGCGTGCTCCATCTGCGCAAGCGCCGGCATGTCGTGACGTTCTCGGGCGTTGTCGAGCGGCCGGCAGTCTCGCTCAATCGCGGCTTCTCAGCACCGATCACCCTCTCAATAGAGCAGAAGCCGGAAGACCAGATGTTCCTGGCGCGGCACGACGGCGATGCCTTCTCGCGCTGGCAGGCCTTCAACACCTTGCTTACGGACGCGCTTATTACCGCGACCCGTGGCACACTCGGCGGCAAGAAGCCCGCATTTGCGCGGGAACTTATAGAACTGGCCGGCACGATTGCCGGTGATGAAACGCTTGAGCATGCATTCCGCGCACTGGCGGTCAGCCTGCCGGGCGAAGCCGACATTGCCCGCGAGATCGGCGCGAATATCGATCCCGACGCGATCTACGCGGCGCGCGAAGCACTTGTTGGCGCCATCGCCAAGACGAACCAGAGTCATTTCAAGGCGCTATACGAGAAACTTGGCGCTTCAGGTTCATTCAGCCCCGATGCAGCCAGCGGCGGACGCCGGGCGCTGCGCAACGTGCTGCTAGACTATCTCTCCGTTCTGCCGAAGGGTACGACGCTTGCAGCAGATCACTTCACTGCCGCCACCAACATGACGGATCGTGCCGCAGCGCTGATGGTGCTGGCGCATCGCCATACGAAGTCGGCGGAAGCTGTGAATGCGCTGGCTGCTTTCGAAGAAAAATACCGCAGCGATGCGCTCGTCATGGACAAATGGTTCCAGATCCAGGCGGCAACGCCCGGCCTGGATGCCGTCGATCTGGTGCGCAGATTGACGGCTCACCCCGCCTTCTCGATGGCCAATCCCAACCGCGTGCGCTCGCTGATCGGCACCTTCGCCAGCGCCAACCAGACCGGCTTCCATCGTGCCGATGGCGCCGGCTACAAGTTCTTCGTGGAAACGGTGCTTGCAGTCGAGAAACGCAATCCTCAGGTCGCGGCCAGGCTGGCGACCGCCCTGCGCTCCTGGCGTTCGCTGGAACCCGGCAGGCAGGCAAAGGCACGCGAGGCTCTGCTGGCAATCAGCGCGGCTGAGAATCTTTCTGCCGATCTGCGCGATATCGTCGAGCGAACTCTGGCCTAAATAGCGCCTGCGAGAGGCTATTTACGATCTTTTCACTTCCGACCTCTGGACAAGGCGAATCACCTCTGATTCCTTATGGATGATTCGGATGTACGGTGTAGCCGGATCGTTTTAGGGGAAAGATTTCGGGGAGCCTTTTTATGGCGAAGACGGACGCGTGGCGCGCGCCCGGAGGCAGCGCTTTTGTCAAAAACAAAAGCGCCAGTCTGGCAGGGAGTGCAAGGATCATAGCCGAGCCGGCTTACCGGCGTCTGCTTGCCGCCGAGCCGCTGTTGCGCCGTTCCATCCCCGTCCTTATCGTCATCTTCCTTCTTGTCGTGGCTGCTGCCCGCTTCCTGTCGCTGATGGCGTGGCATGACGACGTCGAGCGTAACGCCAAGGCAATACTCGGACTGGGCGCGTCGGAACTCGCCAACTCGGTCACCATCACCGGCATGGGCGGCTCTTTCGTGCAGGAAAGCCAGGATCTGCTCGAGCGCACCATGCAGCAGGGAGCCATGAGCAGCCGGCACGTGCTGGCAATCATGGACGGAAAGTTCAACGTCGTTGCCGTGTCGCCGGAATCCACGCGCTGGCAGGGCCGGGCGCTGGACGGGATCGTTTCCGGCGGACAGCCATTGTTCATGTTCGGCGAGCGCGCCGGCGTCATCGAGGTTCGCGTCCACGGCGAGGACTGGTATGCAGCACTCAGCCTGACGGACGACCGCAAGGCCGCCGCTGCCGCGCTAATTCCGCAGGACGCCGTGTTTGCCGAGTGGCGCAAGACGGTGTCGCTCAATGTCACGCTGTTCGTGCTGACGGCGGGTGTGCTGATCATCATCCTCTACGCCTATTTCAGCCAGGCGACGCGGGCGCAGGAAGCGGACCGCATCTACCTTGAAGCCCATCAGCGGATCGACCTTGCGCTGGTGCGTGGCCGATGCGGTCTGTGGGACTGGGACATGGTGCGCGGCAAGATGTACTGGTCGCGCTCGATGTACGACATGCTCGGCTACGAGCCCTGCGATACGATGCTGTCATTCGGCGAGGTCGACGACATCATCCATCACGAGGACGGCGACCTGTTCCAGCTCGCCAACCGTATCGTGTCACGCGAGATCGACCACATCGACCAGGTCTTTCGCATGCGCCACGCCGATGGGCGCTGGGTCTGGATGCGCGCCCGCGCGCAGGTCATCGATCCAGACGCACCGGAAATCCAGCTCATCGGAATTGCCGTGGACGTCACCGAACAGCGTCACCTGGCGCTGCGCTCAGAAGCCGCCGACATGCGCCTGCGCACGGCCATCGAAAACATCAACGAGTCCTTCGTGCTGTGGGACGCGCAGCAGCGTCTCATCATGTGCAACAGCAAATACCAGCAGGACAACGGCCTGTCCGATCGTGACGTCGTTCCGGGCGTCTCGCGTCATGTGCTCGAACAGCGCATGGCTGCATTTGCCTCCGAACGCCGTCTTCCCTCTCCCAACGGCAATCGTGGCGGCGCGACCTATGAGCGCCAACTGAACGACGGGCGCTGGCTGCAGGTCAATGAACTCAGGACCCGAGACGGCGGCATCGTGTCCGTCGGCTCCGACATCACGCCGATCAAGCAGCATCAGGACAAGCTCGTCGACAGCGAACGCCGGCTGATGGCGACCATCCACGACCTCAGCGTCGCGCGGCGCGCCGAGCAGGAGCGCGGGCGCGAAATGGTCGAGCTCAACAAGAAATACATGAAGGAAACCGAGCGCGCCGAAGCGGCCAATCGCGCCAAGTCCGAATTCCTGGCGAACATGTCGCACGAATTGCGCACGCCTTTGAACGCGATCATCGGTTTTTCGGAATTGATGGAATCCGGGCTTTTCGGGCCGCTCGGCTCCGACCGCTACGAGGAATACACCAAGGACATCCTCAGCAGCGGCAAATATCTGCTCGGCGTCATCAACGACATCCTCGACATGTCGAAGATCGAGGCCGGACAGTTCTCGATCGACAGCGAGGAGATCAATCTCTGCCCGCTCATCAGCGAGACGGTGCGGGTCATCTCGCTGCAGGCGGCGCAGAAGTCGATCACGGTGGAGACGCAGATCGCGGACTCTCTCACCCTGTTTGCCGACCGCCGCGCTATCAAGCAGATCGTCATCAATCTGCTGTCGAACGCGGTAAAATTCACCGGACAAGGCGGGCATATATCGGTGCGAGCGCGCAATGCTTCCGGCGCGCTTATGATCACAATCGAAGACACTGGCTGCGGCATTCCCAAAGGTGCCTTGAGCAAACTCGGGCGACCGTTCGAGCAGGTTCAGAACCAGTTTTCCAAGAACCACACCGGGTCAGGTCTCGGCCTCGCAATTTCGCGCTCGCTTGCCGAGCTGCACGGCGGTGCGCTGAAAATCCGCTCCAACGAGGGCGTCGGCACCATCGTTTCGGTTCGGATTCCGATGCGCAAACCGCCAAAGCCGATGCAGCAGGCGGCCTGAGGGCAGCAAACTCCGGATGCCGGTGGCATCCGAGAAAATCCTTATTCAGCGCTTGTTTTTATGGTTGTGCGGACCGAAATCTCGTCCCGATTTCCCATCGCGATTATTTTCGTTTCGCACGCAGCAGAAGGTCGAAATAGGTTCTGACCCTTTGCGACGTTTCCTTGACGTGCGCCTCGAGCACGCTGAAATCCGGAAGATCGGTAATAGCCAAGAGCATGTCCGAAAGGCCCGGCGGCACATCCTGCCGCTCGAAATGGCCGGTCAGGCAAAGCCGGATCATCTGTGTCAGCGACACATAGAGCGAAAAGGCTTCGCCGAGTTCCTGGCGCACCTGCGCGTCGGCAAAACCGGGCGCAAGCCGTGCGAGAATTTCACCGGTACCGGTGGTGCGTTCTCCGGCCTCAACCCGGCCGGTCAGGACCGCCACCTGGGCGATGAATTCAAGATCGATCAGTCCGCCAAGAATGAGCTTGATGTCCCATAAGTCTCTCGGCGGCTTTTCCTCCTCGATCATCTTGCGCATGTCGCCCGCTTCCTTGGCGACCTTCGCCGCATCGCGCGGCAAGGCGATGATTTCGGCAACCTCGGCTTCGGCGGCATCGCAAAGCGTCTCGTCACCTGCAACGGCACGTGCGCGGGTCAGCGCCATATGCTCCCAGATCCAGGCCTCTCCGCGCTGGTATTTGCGGAACGCATCTATATGCGTCGCCACCGGACCCTTGTTGCCTGATGGCCGCAGGCGCAGGTCGAGTTCGTAGAGAACGCCCTCGGCAGTGGGCGCGGAAACGGCGGCAATCAGCCTCTGGGTCAGGCGCGTGTAATAATGCGAGGGCGCTAGCGGCTTTTCGCCGTCGGATTCCTCCGCATCGGCATCATGGTCGTAGAGCAGGATGAGATCGACGTCGGAGCCGGCGGTCAGTTCGCGGCTGCCAAGCTTGCCCATGCCGAGAATTGCGGTCTTGCCGCCCTTAACCTTGCCGTGGCGCGACGAAAACTCCTCGATCACCGCATCGAGTGCTGCGCCAATGGTCAAATCGGCTAGATCGGAAAAGGCCCTTCCCGCCCTCCCGGCGTCGATGGAACCGGCCAGCAGGCGTACGCCGATCAGGAATTTCTGCTCGGCGGCAAAGATGCGCAGCCGGTCGAGCGTTTCCTCATAAGTCTTTGCGGCTTCCAGGAAAGCTGCGAGCCGACCTGCAAGATAGGCCCTGTCGGGCAGTTCGGACAAAAGGGCCGGATCGAGCAGACCATCAAAGACATGCGGCCGCCGCGTGATGATGCCCGCAAGTCGGGGTGCAGCTCCCATGATCGTCGCCAGCAGCTTCAAAAGTGCCGGATTGGATTGCAGCAGCGAAAAGAGCTGAATGCCAGCGGGCAAGCCAGCCAGAAAATCGTTGAAGCGCAACAACGCTTCGTCGGCACGCCGCGTCTTGCCGAAGGCTTCGAGCAGCGCTGGTGTCAACTCGGTCAGCCTCTCGCGCGCCTCGGCAGACTGCGTGGCGCGATAGCGTCCGAAATGCCAGGTGCGGATCACGCGGCAAATGTCGCTGGGCCGCTCGAAGCCGAGCCGATGCAAGGTTTGAAGCGTATCGGGGTCATCGACATCGCCGGTGAAGACCAGATTGCCGATGCCGGAAGAGAGTTCAGGCGCTGTCTCGAAAAGAGCCGCGTAATGCTGCTCGACCTGCTGCAGCGACGCCCGAAACTCCTTTGAGAACGCATCCGCATCAGCAAATCCGAGCATATGGGCGATGCGTTCCAAGCCTTCGTTGTCCTCGGGCAAGGTATGCGACTGCTCATCGGCCACCATCTGGATCGCATGCTCGACACGGCGCAGGAACCAGTACTGGCGCGTCAGAGCATCCCTCGCCTCGGCGGTGATCCAGCCCCGCGCGGCGAGCTGCCCAAGCATTTGCACGGTTTCGCGGCCGCGCAGTTCCGGAAAACGCCCGCCCGCGATCAATTGCTGGGTCTGGACGAAAAACTCGATCTCGCGGATGCCGCCGCGCCCAAGTTTGACGTTGTGGCCCTTCACCGCGATTTCGCCGTGCCCCTTGTGGGCGTGGATCTGGCGTTTGATCGAATGCACATCGGCAATCGCGGCGTAATCCATATATTTGCGCCAGACATAGGGCTGCAATTCCCTAAGGAAGGCGGCGCCCGCTTTCAGATCGCCGGCAACCGGACGCGCCTTGATCATGGCGGCTCGCTCCCAGTTCTGGCCACGGCTCTCGTAGTAGAGCAGCGCCGCCTGGACCGGGATCGCCAGCGGCGTCGAGCCAGGGTCAGGGCGCAGGCGCAAATCGGTGCGGAAGACATAGCCATGCTCGGTGCGGTCCTGAAGGATGCGGACCAGACGCCGCGTCAGGCGCGCGAAAAGCTCTGACGCGTCGAGCGGATCGATGACCGCCGGCGCTTCAGGCTCGAAGAACACGACCAGATCGATATCGGAGGAGAAATTCAGCTCATGCGCACCGAGCTTGCCCATGCCGAGCAGTATCCAGCCAGACCCTTCGGAAGGATTTTCGGGATCAGGCAGCTTCAGCTTGCCCTGGAAATGCGCTTCGCGAAGCAGGAAATCCACTGCGGCACCCGTGCATGCATCCGCCAGGTCGCTCAGGCGGCGAACAATGGTCGCGGTGTCGGCTTCGACAGCAAGATCGGCGAGCGCGATCAGGAAATGCGCTTCCAGCTTGAGCTTGCGCAGCGCCATCATCAGCGTCTTTTCCGAGACGTCCTCTGCACGCGCCGCGGCGGCGATAGCGGCCCGGATCGAGAGCAAGCGCTCATCGATAGTCTCGTCGAACAACGCATCGAGGATGTCCGGCCGCCTTCGAGCGCAATCGCGCATGAAACTGGAAAGGTCGAACACAGCTTCCAGGAATGCGGCCAGCTTGCTTTTCCCGGCCAGCAATTCGGCGACCCGCGGAAAGCCATCTTCTTCGGCCGAGGCAGCAATCTCGGAAAGCTCGCGCCTAGCCCGCGCGCGATCCAAAGGCGTCAAGCTGGCGGTCGATCCACGGAACCAGTTCTCGGTTTCCGCTTTTGCCGTCTTCGCAGCCGACCCTGCCGTCATTTCCCTGCCTCCCTCTGTGGAAAGGTCATAATGACAGATAATCCCGGATTGGCTGACGAAAGTTCGAGCCGGCCGTGGTGAAACTTCATGATCGCCTTCGCGAGGCTGAGCCCCAGGCCGGAGCCTGGTTGCGAGCGGCTTTTCTCAAGCCGCACGAAGCGTTCAGTGACGCGTTCCCTGTCGGTATCATCGGGGATGCCTTGGCCATTGTCGGTAACGCCGAGCCTGATTTCACCGGCATTTCTTTCAAGCGTTACCCGAACCATGGGTTTTTCCGTCGAATCCACCGAATATTTGATGGCATTGTCGACGATGTTGGACAGCGCCTGAGCAACCAGTTCCCGGTTGCCATCGATAATGAAGGAGCCATCGACCGCCGTTTCCAATCCGACGCCCACTTCTTCGGCCACAGGCTCGTAAAGCTCGACCACGTCGCGGACGGCGGCGGCAAGATCGACTTTCGAAACCGCCTCGGCCGAGTACCCCGCTTCCAGGCGCGAGATCATCAGGATGGCGTTGAAGGTCCGGATCAACTGGTCGGATTCAGCGATCGTGCCTTCAAGCGCGGCCCGATATTCGGCGGGCTTCTGCTGCCCGGACAAAGCCGCCTCAGCGCGATTGCGCAGCCGGGTCAGCGGCGTCTTCAGGTCGTGGGCGATATTGTCCGAGACCTGTTTCAGCCCCTCATTCAGATTGGCGATCCGCGCCAGCATCGTGTTGAGGTTCTCGGATAGGCGGTCGAATTCGTCACCGGCACCAGTCACCGGCAGACGGCCCGACAGGTCGCCACCCATGATGCGGCGGCTCGCTTCGGAAACACTGTCGATATGTCTGAGCGCGGTTCGACCGACAAAATACCATATGAGTGCCGCTCCCAGCCCCATCATGCCGAGCGCGACCATCAAGGCACGGCGCACGACGGCTCGGAAGCGCTCCGGCTCGCCAAGATCGCGGCCGACCATCACGATCATCTGGTTGGGTAATCTGAGCACGACGGCGATTGCGTTGTGCCGTGCCTCGACGTCCATCTGGGCAGGCTCCGGATCGGTCGAGTTGTTGGTGCGCCGGTCGGCACCCTCGCCGAACCGCTGGTAGGAAAACGGTATCTCGGTCCAGCCGTCGGTGTTGAGAACCCCTGGCTGAAGGCTCTGGACATTGCCGGAGAGGATGCGGCCATTGGCGTCGGCAATCAGATAGAGATTGGCACCGGGCTGGCGCGACCGCCTCTCGATCGTGCGCACCAGCAGCGGCAGTCCGCCGCGCTGATAGGCACTGCCAAGGCCCTGCACTTCCTCGTTGATCGTCTCCATGGTCTGCCCCGTCAGCATGCGCGCCGACAAGGATGTCATGTAGAAGACCAGAAGAACCGCACACAGCGTGAAAAGGATCAGATAAAGTGCCGACAGTCGGGCTGCCGTCGTTTTCATGATGGCAGGCAGTCTCAAGGCCATGTGTTATCCGGCCTTGAGCATGTAGCCCGCACCACGAACCGTATGCAGTATCGGACTGTCGAAGCCCTTCTCGATCTTGCCGCGCAACCGCGAAACATGCACGTCGATGACATTGGTCTGCGGATCGAAATGGTAGTCCCAGACATTTTCGAGCAGCATGGTGCGCGTAACCACCTGCCCCGCGTGACGCATGAGGTATTCGAGCAACCTGAATTCGCGCGGCTGGAGCGTGATGTCCTGCGAAGCGCGGCGAACGGTATGCGAGAGACGGTCGAGTTCAAGATCGCCGGTGCGATAGACCGTCTCGGCCTCGCGGGAGGCAGCGCGGCGATTGAGGACTTCGATCCGCGCCAGCAATTCGGAGAACGCGTAAGGTTTTGTCAGGTAGTCGTCGCCGCCGGCGCGCAAGCCCGTGACGCGATCATCGACTTCGCCCAATGCTGAGAGAATAAGCACAGGAGTGGTGTTGCCCCGCGATCTAAGGCCAGCGATCACGGAAAGCCCATCGCGGCGCGGCAGCATGCGGTCCACGATCATGGCATCGTAGTCACCGGAATCGGCCAGCGCGAAGCCTGTTTCGCCGTCGCCGGCGACATGAGCCGTGTGCCCTGCCTCGGCAAGCGCCTTTTCCAGATACTCCGCCGCCTCGCGGTCGTCTTCGATAACGAGAATCTTCATCGCACCACTATACGCGATTTCTGCCTGTTCCATGATGTTAGCGTTCATTCGCGATCTCCGGAAGTTTGCGGCAACAGGCCGATGGGAGCCTGTTGCCGCTGGAGCCGATGCGGACTGACAAATCGCGCCTGCCCCTTTTTCTCCGGCGCGACGCCCGGGGGGTGTTGAAATCGCCGCGCCGAAGGAACTCTATCTGCGGGTCAGCCCTTTGCTACCGGCAGCGTTACGAAGCGGTTGGTATCGTCACGAGAGACCTGCACCAGCACTGCCTTGCGGCCAGCCTTGGCGGCGTCGGACATGGCCTTGGTAACGTCGTCCGCGCCCTTCACCTCAACCGAGTTCACCGCCATGATGACGTCACCGGCCTGGATGCCACGCTCGGCAGCGTCGCTGTCGGGTTCGACGGCAGTCACGACCAGCCCCTTGCCGTTATCCGCACCGGTGACGGTCAAGCCGAGATCGGCAAGTGCATCCGCCGGCACTTCAGGCGCAGACTGCTGGTCGTTCGACGCCTGCTTGTCGGAGCCGGGCAGTTCGCCAAGGTCAAGCTTGACGGTTTCCGATTTGCCATTGCGCCAAAGCGTAACGTCGACCGAGCTGCCGGGTGCAAAGCCGCCGATGAGACGGGCGAGCTCGCGGGGCGAGGCTACGTCCTTGCCGTTGATCTGGGTGATGACGTCGCCCGCCACGATGCCAACCTTCTTGGCCGGGCCATCGTCCTGCGCCTCGGAGACCAACGCACCCTTGGCGCCGCTCAGGCCGAGGGACTCGGCGATTTCCGTGCTGACAGGCTGGATCTGGACACCGAGCCAGCCGCGCTGGACCGAGCCGTTCTTCATCAGGTCCTGAACAACAACCTTGGCGGTGGACGCGGGAATCGCAAAGGCGATACCGACATTGCCGCCCGAAGGCGAGAAGATGGCCGTATTGATGCCGACGACCTGGCCGCTGAGATTGAAGGCGGGACCGCCGGAGTTGCCACGGTTCACCGCCGCGTCAATCTGGATGAAATCGTCGTAAGGGCCAGCACCTATGTCACGGCCGCGTGCCGAGACGATGCCGGCCGTAACCGTGCCGCCCAGGCCGAATGGGTTGCCGATCGCGACGACCCAGTCGCCGACGCGAACCTTGGAGTCGTCAGCAAAGTCGACATAGGTGAACTTGCCATCGCCTTCGACCTTCAGAACGGCAAGGTCGGTGCGCTGATCGGAGCCGATCAGTTTGGCGTCGAGTTCCTTGCCGTCATCCATGACAACAGTGAAGGATGAACCTCCGTCGACAACGTGGTTGTTGGTGACGAGATAGCCGTCTTCGGAAATGAAGAAGCCAGAGCCTTGCGAGACAGGCCGCGGGCCACGCTCACGGTCCGGGCGGTTGAAACGTCTCTGTCCACGCTGGTCGCCTTCGCCGTCGCCACGGAACTGGCGGAAGAAGCGCTTCATCGGATGATCGTCAGGGAGATTGTCGAAGCCGCGGGGGCCGGGTGTAAAATCGCCGCCGTCATCGGAGGTCGGCTGGATTTTGGCCTTCACCCGAACGCTGACCACTGCGGGCGTTACACGTTCGACCACATCGGCAAAACCGGGGGCCTGGGGGGCGTCGACGCGCACTGCCTCGGCGAAAACCGGGACGGTGCCGGAAGTGACCGCGCCAAGGCCGATAGCCCCGGCTATAGCCATGGAAGCAGCGGCGGCCAACAGCCGGCTGCGGGTCTTCGAAACGGGCGTGGGGGAGTTGGTCATGAAACTATCCTCTTCAAAGGGATGCGTCTGAACCGCATCCTCTGAAAGATGGATAGAGAAACCTACATTACAACGCTCTTTCCGCTGGATGAAACTTTCGTAATGTTTCGTTGGAACCCAGCGGTTCTCAGTCCTTGCGCAGAATTTCTTCGAGCGCTTCGTTTTCCTTGGCCGTAAGTGCCGGCACATCGGAAACGCGCCGGTTTCTGGCGGCATAGAACATCACCACACCGCCGCACAGAAGCAGGATCAGCGGCGCGCCCCACAGCAGCGCATTGCGCAAGCTGAAACGCGGCTTCAGGAGTACGAACTCGCCGTAGCGGGCAACAACGTAATCCAGAACCTGCACGTCGTTGTCGCCGGCAACCAGGCGTTCTCTCACCAACACCCGCAGATCGTGGGCAAGCTCGGCATCCGACATATCTATGGACTGGTTCTGGCAGACCATGCAGCGCAGTTCTTCGGAAAGCAGGCGCGCACGTGCCTCAAGAGCCGGATCCTGCAGCACTTCATTGGGCAGCACCGCATAGGCCGCACCGCTCCACACCAAGGCCAGCAGCAGTGCGACAGCGGCGAAAGGCGACGCGCGTTTCATGACGTCGCAGGGCTCGGCCTGGCAGGTTTCGCTCGCCGCGCCGGTGCGCCGACGCGCAACCGCCGGTCGGTCAGCGATACGGCACCCGCTATCATCATCACCAGCCCGCCGAGCCAGATAAGCGTGACCATTGGCTTCCACCACATGCGCACGACAACTGCACCGTCCGTCGTCTCGTCACCCAGCGAAATGTAAAGTTGACTGAAACCAAGCGTCTTGATGCCGGCCTCCGTCGTCGGCATGCGGCGCGCGGGATAGAAGCGCTTGGACGAGATGATTTCGCCCGTTGCATTTCCGCTTGCACCAAGAATCACGAAGCGTCCCTGATCTTCCGTGTAGTTCGGCCCCTGGAACGGATGCAGACCTTCGAAGCGTACCGTATGACCGGAAAGCTCGACGGTCTCGCCAGCACGCATGGTCAGTATCTTTTCGGTCTCGAACGAGACGACACCTACGATCCCAAGCACGGAAAGTCCGACGCCAAGATGGGCAAGAGTAGTGCCGAATACCGATCGCGGCAGGCCGACGAAACGGCTCAACATGACGCGTGGAGCAACGTTGCCGAAGCCGGACTTCAAGACAATATCGGTGAGCGCGCCAAGAATGAGCCAGAAGGCAAGCCCGATGCCGAGGGCGGCGAAGACCGTTTCCCCTTCGACGGCGAGCATCGTGACCAGCACGGCCAGCAATGCGCCGCCGAATGCGAACATCAGCCGTTGAGCGGCACCGAAGATATCACCGCGCTTCCATGCCAGGAGCGGCCCGAACGGAACGAGCATCAGCAACGGCACCATCAGCGAGCCGAAGGTAAGGTTGAAGAAGGGGGCACCAACCGAGATCTTGTCGCCAGTAATCGCCTCTATGACCAGCGGATAGAGCGTGCCTATGAGAACCGTGGCGGCAGCCGTCGTCAGGAACAGGTTGTTGAGGACAAGCGCGCCCTCGCGGGAAACCGGCTGGAACATCCCGCCGGCGGTCAAGCTGCCGGCGCGCAGGGCAAAGAGCGTCAACGAGCCTCCGATAAACAGCATCAGAATGCAGAGGATGAAAACACCACGGCTCGGGTCGGTGGCGAATGCGTGAACCGAAGTCAGTACACCCGATCGAACAAGGAAGGTTCCCAGCAGCGAAAGCGAGAAAGTGAGGATCGCAAGAAGCAGCGTCCATATTTTCAGGGCCGAGCGCTTTTCCATGACGATCGCTGAGTGAAGCAGCGCCGTTCCGGCGAGCCACGGCATGAAGGACGCATTCTCGACCGGGTCCCAGAACCAGAAGCCGCCCCAGCCCAGTTCGTAATAGGCCCAATACGATCCCATCGCGATACCGCCGGTCAGGAACAGCCAGGCGGCAAGCGTCCATGGACGGACCCATCGCGCCCAGGCGGCGTCGATCTTGCCCTCGATCAGGGCCGCAACCGCAAAGGAAAAGCAGACGGAGAAGCCGACATAACCGAGATAGAGAAGCGGCGGGTGTATGGCCAGGCCGATATCCTGAAGGATCGGGTTGAGATCCCGCCCCTCAATCGGCGCCGGCACCAACCGCGCAAAGGGGTTGGACGTCGCCAGGATGAAAAGGAAGAATGCAGCACCGATCCAGCCCTGAACGGCCAAAACATTAGCACGCAACGTGTTTGGAAGGTTGGTGCCAAACACCGCGACCAGCGCGCCGAAGAACGTCAGGATCAGCACCCAGAGCAGCATCGAGCCTTCGTGGTTGCCCCATGTGCCGGTGATCTTGAACAGCATCGGCTTGAGCGAATGCGAGTTCTCCCAGACATTGGCGACCGAAAAATCGGACTGCACATAGGCCATGGTGAGGGCGGCAAAGGAAAGTGCCGTCAGCGCAAAACCGGTGACAGCGACCGGGCCACCAACAGCCATCAGCCGCTCATTGCCGGTGCGCGCGCCAAACAGCGGCACCAGCGACTGTACCAGGGCCAGCGCAAAGGCCAGAACAAGCGCAAAGTGACCGGTTTCAACCATTACGAACCGCCCCCTGCCTGTTCATCCTGCCAGACGCCCTTGGCTTTCAGGCTATCGGCAACCTCTTTCGGCATGTAGTTTTCGTCATGCTTGGCAAGCACGCTGTCGGCGACAAAGACGCCGTCGGCGCCAAAGGTGCCTTCGGTGATGACGCCCTGATCTTCC
Source organism: Mesorhizobium sp. DCY119 (assembly GCF_003590645.1). Lineage (NCBI taxonomy): Bacteria > Pseudomonadati > Pseudomonadota > Alphaproteobacteria > Hyphomicrobiales > Phyllobacteriaceae > Mesorhizobium > Mesorhizobium sp. DCY119. The sequence goes on from NZ_CP031834.1 coordinate 3,611,086, forward strand.
CGAAAAAGATCGGGAAGAATGCCGGTATAAGTCACCTTAACCGAATTTTCCTTGTCGGTTACGCCAAAGCTGACCTCAGTGCCCTGCCCTCGAACGATCGTGCCCTTTTCGACAAGGCCGCCGAGGCGAATGCGCTGACCTGGTTCGAGTGTGGCCGTCTGCAGATCGGCGGGCATGTAGAAATACGATGCCTTCTGGCCAAGCGCGTAAAATGTAAGACCGGTCGCGGCGATCAGAAATGCGGCGCCCGCTGCGATCACCGACAATCTCTTCTGTTTACGCGTCATACCAGCTACTCCGTCGCCGAGAGGCCAAGAGTGGCTGCAAAGTCGGCGAATTTCCGACCGTCCTCGGTCGAAGCGCCCAAAGCGGACAAACCGCGATTGAACGCTGTGCGCGCATCATCCTTTTTGCCAAGCACGAGATACGAGCGCACAAGCCGCATCCAGCCTTCCGGATCGTTCGGATTCTCGCGCAGCTTTTCGTCCAGCCCGGCCACCATGGTTTCGATCATTGCGGTCCGGTCCGTCGGCGACATGGAAGCCGCGGCATCGATCTCGGTCTGGGTCGGGCCTGTGGAGGGCTTTTGTGGACCAGCTTCCGCCAGACGCTTCCTGGTCTCGGCCAGTGCCTGTTCCGTGGGGCTTCGCCAGGGCGAGTCACCGGGAAGGAGCGCCAGCATGGCCTCCCAGGCCTTGGCGGCTTCCGCCATCTTGCCATCCTGAACCAGCGCCGTGGCCAGATAAAAGCTTGCTTTCGGTTGTGTAGGCTCAAGTTTCAGCGCCCGTTCGAAAGCACGCTGCGCGTCTGAAGATACAATGCCCTCACCGGCATCGGTAATCGCCTCGCCCAACCCTGCTTCACGCGTTGCGGTAGAGCCTTCCAGCCGGATGGCGTTGCGGTAGGCCGTGGCGGCTTCATCGAAACGGCCGAGCCTCAGATAGACCGGCGCCAACACGTCCCAACCGCGTCCATCCTGCGGGTTCGCAGCGAGATGGCCTTCTGCCCGTGCGATGAGTTCGTCGACCGAACCGTCTGCCGGGTTCTGCGCCAGCCTCTCCTGCAGCGGCTGGGACGGGACATCCGGCGACCCGATGGCCGCATAGAGCCCCCAACTTATCAATGGAATTGCAAGGACGGCCACACCGCCGAGTACCCGACCGCTCGTCGCAAAGCGCGGAACAGAGCCGCCTTCGCCGCCACTGCCGGCCCGGATGATCCTGCGCGCGATCTCGGCGCGAGCCTGTTCCGCGTCCGCGGGAGCGATCAGACCCCTTGCCATATCCCGGTCGAGTTCCGAGAGCTGATCCCTGTAAACTTCGAGATCATGCTCATTGCCGCCGGAATCGCCCTTCGGCCGGCTAGCAAGCGGCAATAAAACCGCAAGGCTAGCACCGAGCGTGAGCAGGGCTGCAACGATCCAGAACATCATGCACTCTTAATAGACGCCACCAGATTCCATGCCAACATCATCCGCCTGCGGCGGATTAGCGTCCAACCCTACCTTATGCCAACACGCTGAAACGGGCGTCAGGTCAGCGGAGTCCAGCTGCCATCGGTGTTTCGGCAGGCCGTCCCACGCGCGGTTCGGGTTTGGCCAGAGGCATAGACCGTATGGGTATACTGTCGGCAATCCTGCGATCCAACGCGATAGGGCTGCGCCGCGACCACCTGACCCGAGAAACCTGACCGCTCGCTTTTCCATGAAACGGGCTGGCCGCTTTGCGTGTATTCAAGCGCCTTGTACTCAGCTTCAAGCGCGCTTCGACGATCCCGATCGTCCATGCCAGCGCCGGCCGAGCCGCCAATCAGCCCATTGCCCATCGCCGCGAGAATCGTTGAGGCGACTTTTCCATTTGCCGAACCGGCCTGATTTCCGGTTACGCCGCCCACGATAGCGCCGGCGGCGGCGCCCACTTTCGTGTCGGACAAACCGGTCGTCGTGCACCCCGAGACGGCAAGCAGTCCGGCAACCAGTGTCACGCGAAATTTCATGCTTACCACCAGCTCCGAATTTGCAACCATGATCAAGGGCTTGGACGTTGCGTTAGTGTTGATATTTGGCCGAAATTTGGCCGCTTGCCTATGGCCGAACGGCGCATTCTTCCTATTGCACACTGCGAAGTTGAACAATCGCACTAAGACCGCCCATTGCAGACCGCTCGAGCATGAGCTTGCCGCTGTATTCGTTGACGAGATCCGCAACGATCGCAAGGCCCAAACCCGAGCCTGGCTTGGTTTCGTCGAGACGCCGACCGCGTTTTAGCGCTTCGCGCGCCTTTTCCTCGGGTATACCCGGTCCATCGTCCTCGATCGTTATCGAGAACATGCCCACCGCATCCTCGCCGTGGGTCTGATCAACCGACACGCGCACAGTGCTATTTGCCCATTTCATGGCATTTTCCAGCAGATTGCCGACGATTTCCTCCAGGTCTTCGCGTTCACCGCCGAATACGATTTCCGATGACGGTTCTACGAGCGTAAGCTGGTTCTCCGGCTTCAGCTTCTCCATCACTCGCACCAACCGGTGCAAAATCGGGGAAATGGGCGTCCGGTAGACGACGCTATCGCGCTGCGCGGCCACACGAGCGCGCTGAAGATAGTGATCGACCTGGCTTTGCATGGCTGTTGCCTGATCCGAGATAAGCTTTCCCTTTTTGCCTCCCAGGGCGCGCCCCTCGTTTATCAAAACGGCAAGTGGCGTTTTCAGCGAATGCGCCAGATTTCCGACCTGAGTGCGCGATCGCTCGACGATGCGCCGGTTATTGTCGATAAGCGCATTGGTTTCGTTGGCCAGCGGCTCGATCTCGGCTGGAAACTTGCCGTCCAGCCTCTGGGCGGTCCCCTCACGCACCATAGCCAGCGCCTCACGAACCCGGCCAAGCGGTCTCAGGCCCAAAAGAATCGCGATCGCATTGATGGCGATCATCCCCACGCCAAACAGCGAGAGATAGGTTAGGAGACGTCGTTCGAAGACGCCGATCTCATCTTCCAGTTCCGTCCGGTTCCCCATGACGCGAAAGCGCGCGATCCGATTCTTTGCATCGAGCACGAACTCGCTTTCAAACACTTCGAGATCTTCGCCGGCGATGCCCTTGGTTTCGTAATTGCGCTGGAAGCTGGAGTTGAACGGAACCTCTTCGGCAGTCGGCGACGGAATCGGCTCCGTCATCGACAGCGAACGAAGCGAACCGCTCAGGCCAGGTGAGGCTGGCTCGACTACCCAGTACCAGCCCGAATTTGGTTCGGAAAATCTGAGATCGCCGAGATCAGGGCCACCGGTCAGCACGCCGGGCTCCGACACGCCAACAGACCCGATCAGGTTGAAGAGATGGGCAGACAAAAGGCTCTCGAAGCCCCGTTCGCTCGTCTGTTGATAGAGCGTGGCGATCACCGTGTAGATGGCAATGAGAGCAAGAACCGCCCAGATGGTTGAAAAGGCGACGACGCGAAATGCCAGCGAGCGGGGTCCGACGGTCATCTGCTATGTCCGCCGGGCAAAATCGATGTCTGGAGACGTTCGGGCCTCACACGCTAGGCTCACGCATGCGATAGCCCATGCCGCGCACCGTCTCGATCATGTCGATGCCCATCTTCTTGCGAAGCCGGCCCACGAACACCTCGATCGTATTGGAATCCCGATCGAAATCCTGATCATACAGATGCTCCACCAATTCGGTGCGTGAAACAACCTCGCCCATGTGATGCATGAGATAGGCAAGCAGCCTGAATTCGTGGGAGGTCAATTTGAGCGGCACGCCATTGACGTCCGCTTTCGAGGCTTTTGTATCGAGCCGCAACGGACCGCATGTCAATTCCGAGGAAGCATGGCCCGCGGCCCTGCGAATGAGCGCACGCACGCGCGCCAGGATTTCCTCGATATGGAAGGGCTTCGTCACATAGTCGTCGGCCCCTGCGTCGATGCCGGAAACCTTGTCGCTCCAGCGGTCGCGCGCCGTGAGAATAAGCACAGGCATCTTGCGGCCGTTTCGCCGCCAGCGTTCGACCACGCTGATCCCATCCATCTGCGGCAGACCGATATCGAGCACGACAGCGTCATAAGGTTCGGTATCGCCGAGGAAATGCCCTTCCTCACCGTCGAATGCCGTGTCGACGACATATCCGGCATCGCTGAGCGCCTCTGACACCTGACGGTTCAGGTCCTTGTCATCTTCTACGACCAGTATGCGCATGATTTTATTCGCCTGTTACCGCAAACGGGGGTCAGATATAGGCCGATTCCAAGCTGTGGGGAAACAACGCAAACCGGAACTCAGTTCTGCGGAACAACGAACTCGGAACGTCGCGGCCGCTCGCCATCCTTGCCAGGCACCAGCACGACGATCACGCAGACAGCCTGACCGCCGCGGGTTGCCGAGCTCGCTTTGGCAAGCGTGCCGCCATTCTGAGCCGCGACCTGCTGGCCGATCGAATAGCAGTCGGCAGCAGCCACGATCAGCGGCTGTTCATCGGAAAATTCGTCCGCTCCTGCCGGGAGAGAGAATACCCCCGACAACAATACGCCTGAGGCGCTGAGCGCCAGGGCAGCAGACCGGAATTTTGAGCGAAGCGTTTTCATGCGTGTCGTTCTACCCAATGACTGCTGAACGTGAAATGAACGATAGATCAGCAGTATTGGAGCAGGCTGGCAAGCCTGCGACGATCCCTGTCATTTCAGCCGATCCGGTCTGTCGCCGACAGTCGCGCAATAATGGCAACAATGCCAGCCAGCCCTGTAACAACCTGAAGTATAGTGTCCGTCAGGACAGCCTGATCGGTATCGTCGACAGAAAGACCAATCAGCCCGGCCGTTGCGGCCATAACGGTGATCACAGACGCCCAGATCGTGCGCGAGAGATACCAGGGTTTGCTTTCGTTCATCGCTTGTTTCTTTCCTTTCAGGAGAATTGGAACACTAATTCAGCACAAACCGCCGGCCGACCGGGATGCCCCAACCGACGGCTACGCTGAGTTGCCTTACGGTCACGTCGATCTCGCCGGCCGCGGAACCCAGATCCGATGCGATGGAAGTTGCCGGATAAAGCCACCTCGGCTCCAAAACGGTTACGGTGCGAATCGCAACCCCGTTCGGCCGGGCGATCTCGATCTGATATTCTTCACGTTCTTCGCCGAGCGGGATTTCACTTGCCGACCAGCTATCGGCATCGATGCGGCCCCGCCGTATCCAGGAAATCGAGAGGTCGCCATTCGTCCTTAGTGTCGCGCGCAGATGGACGGGCGATAGCGGTAACTGCGCGCGCAAACCTCCGGTTGCCGATTGCGTTACAAAACTGGCGCTCGAAAAATCCGTTCCCACGGGCCCGACACGCCAGTTGAGAGGAAGGCCGATTTCGCTGGCCAACAGGCCCCCTGCCTGAACCGCATCGTCCAGCATGACAAAACTGGCGCCGGCAGCGGCACCGGCCATCATCGCGTCGTTCGTTCCCAACTGACCGCGCAACAGATCGCCAAGCCGCCAGACATCGGGAGCTATTTCTTCTGCCGTCCGGAACTGCACGATTTCCCAGACGCCAGCCGTCGATCTGATTGCCGCTGCGTTCGCGCCGTTCAGATACTGAAGGGAGCTGACGCTCGCCACTTCCGCATCGAACAATTCCACGAGGAGGGAGCCGACCTGATCGACGCGCCCTTCGAATCCGGGCGCCAGGGCCTCGACCAAACGGCCGACATCTGCCGGGCGGGAAACCGATGCACGTTGTACGAAGCCCGTCTCTTCCGGGGATACGAAAACCAACTGGCTCTTCCAAGGCTTTTGCCAGACAGCGACCTTGAACTGATCTTGAGGCAGGCCACCGGATGGGGCGGGCAAGTCGAGGAATTCCACATGTGGCAGGCCAACGAGTTGCGCCGCCATCGGCTTCGCCTCGATCCTGCTTGACTGCCATGGTGCTGGAACCGAGCGCACTATCTGCCGCGCAGCGACTTTGCGGACCAGACCCTCCTCTATTCCTGTGACCAGAAATTCAGAGCCACCGGCCAAGGACGGCAGACGTACGATTGCGCCCGGAACAATGTCCGCCGTTTGCGCGGCAACCGCGAAAGTCACGGTCTCACGTTCGCACCAGACACGCCGCATCCAGTCTGCCAGAAGCGCTTGGCCCTGCCCTTTTTCCAGCACGCCCGGGAACGAAACGGTCTGCTGGCGGCTGCCTGACGCGCCGAAACGAACGGTTCTGACGGATGCCGCCTGATACTCCGTCAAAGGGTCTCGAAATGCGAGGATGCCTTCAACCGGCAGTTCATGGTCGGGCACGCGAACGGTTTCAACCATGGCATCACCATCGTTCCAGACCAATTCATCGATCTCAATCGACCCGGAAACCTGCGAACCGGCGCTTCGAAAGACGAGCCGATCGGGCTCTTCGGTGACAGAAAGATCAAAGAGTTCGATGATCGGCTCCAGCGCTGAGCGCGCCGTAGTCGGATCGGAGATGACATAGCCATGAACCGTACCATCTGCGTCCGAGACCTCGGCAGGCGGAAGACCATGATCCCTAAGTATCTGGTTCACCAGTGCGCCAACGCCCGGGCTTTGAAGCCGCCCATTCAGCCAATGGCCACGCTGCCAGTTGTCGCCATCTCTCCAGATATCGGTGCGAAGCGGGAACGCCGGAAATGGCCGTGCATCCCACGCCCATAGATACATGCGCGCCGGATCGACCATGCGCCCGCCATAGACGGGGGAGACCGGGTTCCAATCGTCGATGAAATCCAGCCCTGCCGGGTCCCAATGCCGAAAGTGAGCATCCAGAAACCGTTGCTGCGCCAGATCAGACCGGCCGCCATTTGAAAAATACGGTTCCGCGGTTTCAGCTGACTTCGGATCCGGAAAAACATTGGGCTGGTTCGGCCCCTTGTCCACGGCAGGGCAGCCGAGTTCGGTAAACCAGATCGGCTTGGAACAGGGCACCCAATCGGTCGGTGTCAGGACCTCCTGTCCGCCCAGATGATCGTAATGCGGATTGCTCCACCAGTTTACGAGATCCTTGTATCGGTACACCCAGGGCTTTCCGTAGGCTCCGTCCGTGATCGGCGTGCGGGCGCGCAGCTTTCGTGCGCCATAGGATGCATAGTGCCAGTCGTAGCCCTCGCCGCCGGCTATCGCGCCGTTCATGCTGTTTTCGTCGTAAGGCCCTGAAAAACCGTCAGGATTTTGCAAGGAGTAATCTGAATCACGCCAATCCGAGAGCGGCATGTAGTTGTCTATGCCGATTGCATCGATGGCCGGATGCGCCCACAGAGCGTCGAGGTGAAAGCAGACGTCACCGCTGCCGTCGGCCGGGTGATGGCCAAAATATTCGCTCCAATCGGCGCCGTAGGTGATGGTGGTATCAGGGCCCAGGATTTCGCGCGTATCGGGGGCCAGCGCGCACAGCGCCTCGACGAACGGGAATTGGCCGTCTCCATCGCGCAGCGTGGTCAGTCCGCGCAACTCGGTTCCGATCAGGAAAGCATCGACCCCGCCGGCGGCCTGCACCAGATGCACGAAGTGGAGCACAAAGCGGCGATAGCCCCAGTCATCCGCCGATCCCGAAAACAGGATCGTTCCATCTGAAGCGGTGAACTGATTTCTCTGCGCGCTGCCGCAGAATGCCGACACCTGCGTTCGCGCCGCCATCGTCTTGTCGGCGGTACCCGGCCGCATTGCCGCCGGATTGGCTGTAATCCTGCCGCGCCATGGGTAGCTGGCCTGAGCCGCATCTCCATAAGGGTCTGGCAACGTGTTTCCGGCCGCAATGTCCATCATGATGAACGGATAGAGCGTCACTTTCAGGCCGCGCGCCTTGATCTCGCGGATCGCGGATATGATGCTCCGGTCGGACGGCGTGCCACCATAGGCAGCGCTGCCGTCAACCGAAGATACAAGCATCGCAGCGTCGCGACCGACGCCCGAGGCTCTCCAGCTTTGGGAAAAGCCTGCAGAAAGCCGGCTGGTCACGCCGGGACGAACCTTGCAGTTCCCGGCCCTCAGATCGTCGCCATACCAGGTGGCAACCAGAGCCACGCGCTCGAGATTTGGGCAAAGCATCTGGAGTTCGTCCAGCGATGCCGCGAGATTCGTGCCGGCATGGAGAATATGGCGGTTCTCGGCCTCAGTCTCGCCGGGCCTTTTCTGACGCGTCACCAGTTCCGCTGAAAGGCCGTATTCGGTCGCCCCAGGAATGAGCGAGATGGCGCGAGCGTTTCTGGCCGTACTCCCGACCGGCCGCAGGATTTCAAACTGGAACTGCGGTATCCGGTTGCCGTATTCGCCAAGCGCAAAGCGATCGATCACGACATAGGCAAGACCGCGGTAGGCCGGCGCATTGCCGCTGCCCTGCTTGGCCTCAATCAGCGGATCGACGGGTTGATCCTCGGTTCCGCGATAAATCCTGATCTCAAAATTGTTTCGATCTATTTCGCGGCCATCCGCCCAGATACGGCGAACACCAGCGATTTCACCTTCGCACAGCGCAAAGGCGACATTGGCGAAATAGGAATACTCCGTGACGCGCGCGCCGCCCTTGGACCCTTGGCGCTTCGTCGAACGGGTTTCCTCGAAATGCGTCGCCCAGATCAAGGTACCGCCCAGACGGGCCGCGCCATAGACGCGTGGGATCGAGGCCCCCTCCTCTGCCGTGAAGGCGCGTGCGCCCGTCAGGCGCGGTCCTTCCAGATGGCGGGTACTGTCGATCAAGGCACGGTCGATGGCATAGCCGGCCAGGGCACCGGCGGCCGATCCAATCGCGCTTCCGACAGGACCGAGCACACCGCCAAGAAACGCCCCGGCGGCTTGCAGCAGAATGGTCGCCATTAAGGCCTCCGGAGGTCAGTTTGTCTTGGGATATTCGGGGAAGGCGAACACGCCGGCGATGCGGCGTCTCCACTGCGGCACCAGCGCCGATACGACCACCGCGCTGCCTTGATAAGCGTGAATGAAACGATCCGGTTCGAGCAGAATTCCCGCGTGCTTTGCCGCCAGATGCGGACGCCAGCGAAACAGGATCAGATCACCTGCAGTCAGCTCATCCGCCGCTCTTTCGAAGCAATGCCGCCGTGCCGCCGAGAGCAGCAAGTCTTGCTCACCCGCCTCGGCCCAGTCCGGAGCATAGGGACCTGGTAGCTCCGGCTCCCTCCCGTAAATCTCGCGCCAGACCCCGAGGACCAGGCCGAGGCAATCGCAGCCCACGCCCTTGCGCCGGCCCTGATGGCGATAAGGCGTGCCGAGCCAGCTTCGCGCCTCGGCCAGAATTGCCGCCGATATCTCTCCAGGGCTCATGGTACGACTGGACGTCCATCGAACTGGCCGCCCTCCGTGACATAGCCATAGGCGGCGTCGTTGCCCGGAAGATGCGGAAATCCTCGGAAATTCAGCGAGTTCGAGAACTTTGCCTTACAGGTCGCGAAGGTCTTGTCGCAGCCGGCCTTGATCGAAAAGCTGTCCCCCGAACCGATGGCAGGGCCATTTCCGGGTCGTAACATCAACACGATACCGCGTATGTCGCGGCGATGATCTGCCACGCGATCGGTTCGTCCGGCTCGCGTACCGCCCGTCCAGGTCAGGACGCCTTGGGAGAACCAGCCAGCTTCGAATGCTTCAAGTCCGGAAACCACAATCGTATCGGCACCATCCAGGGACATCACCGTGCCTGCTCCGCCGTATCCCGGTCGGTTGAGCAGAAATTTGCAGCGCGCATCGCCCAGTTCGGCGTCGCAGGAACGGGTCACGTAGCGCCCGTTCGGCTGATCCAGCGCATGCGTCATGCTTTCCATCTCGGCGACAAAACGCTGGTCGCTGCGGGTGATCTTTCCGATCGTCGCCGTACGCAACAAGGCAAAATTACCAGGCTCGCGCCAGTCGACGAGAAAAGTCTCGACTTTCGCGCGATCGTAAAGCCCGGCGGCGACATCATCGTCGCTGATAAGCGCGGATGACAGCGCTCCCTCGATATCGACCGTATCGACGGCCAGTCCGATTGTTTTTCTCGCTTCGCTCGCGCTGAAACCCGATTCAGGCTCAAACGAAGTTCCATCGAAGCGCAAAGCACGGTCATGGTCGGTGTAGCCGGTGACCTGTCCATCGACCCGAGTCATCCGCCAACAGTTGCAGACGGTGGTGATGTCGCGCGACAAATGCTCGGCAAGAGCTTGCGGATAGGCGTTCAAAGCTGCACCTCGATCAACGGAATGGACGGTATCTGCCCCGCCTTGAAGGCCGTCAGGCTCATCGACATGCGCTCTATGTCGAACCGCACAGGAACGTCGAACTCGTAGCCGGCTGTGACTGCAGCCCCCAATGGCGGGATCGCATTTGCAGCAAAGACGATCTCGCCTGTTTCATCATCGAAGGCAAAGGATCCTGCCGATACCTCGACGCCACCAACGGCAACCTTCAACGTGCCCGGCGCGGGCTTTCGCACGAAGCGAAGATAAGCCTCGTCGCCGGTCCCATAGCGTTTCACCAGCGCATATCGAGCCGTCGCACCGTCGCCGCTTCCCAATGCCTGATCTCGCGCCGACGGCGTATCGGCCGGACAGCAGGATTTCATGTCGAAGGGGTCGCGAAAACGAAACGCGTGCAGCGACCCGCGTCTGGCTTCGAAGAAAACCAGCACGTCGTGAAGGTCCTCCAGCGATCTTACGCCGGTCCCAGCGTCGTAGTGATGCCGTGACTGCGAGAACCGGGCATTGCGTTTTTCGCGGCCGGAGGTCAGTGCGACAATCTCATTGCGTCTTTCGGGTCCGCCGGTCGCACCGAAGGAGATCGCAAGCGGAAACCGCACATCGTGAAAACCGGAAAGTTCCGTCATGCTCGTCCTCAAAAGGTTCTTGTGCCGCGCGATACGGCACGCGCCAGCATGCCGGTTATCTGCGCTTCGGATTTACGGAACGAGGCCGCGTCCTGAACCGTGACATTGAACACCACGTTGACCGGCGAGCCGCCTCCCGAAGCCGCGACCCCCAGCCGCCCATCGGCCGATCTCTGCAGCGGCAGGATCGCCTCCGATCCCGCCTCTCCCATCAGGCCGATATTGCGGCCCATCGGAAAATAGCTGGGCGTGGAAACCACGCCACCGCTGGCGAACGGCACCACATGACCGGGAACGCCGCCCTTGGCGAAGGGCAAAATCCCGCCAAGTCCGCCGAGCAGTCCCGAAAACAGTGATCCAGCCAGCGATTGAAGCGGCTTCAATCCTTGCTCAAGCGCCATCCCGGCCAGGTTCAACCCGACGCGGCGCAGAACATCGTCGAGTTCCCGGCCGTTGATCGCGGCATTTTTCAGCGCTCCCGTCAGCTGGGTGCCGAAGCGGTCCGACATTTTCTCCAGATTTTCGAGCGCCGTCTGGAAGGGTGTCGTGTCGGCATTTATCGAGACGATCACGTCTTCGGCCATGCTTCCTCCTGTAAGGATTTGTCGGGAAAGGCGCGCATGAGTGACACAAGATCACTGCGTCGCGGCGCAGCGCCCTTGCTCGGAGACAGCGCGCTGATCGCGCGTTCAAACTCGCGGGGCGTCATCGACCAGAATGTCTTTGGAGAAAGCCGCAGCAGGCCGAAACCCATGGCCATGACGTGGTCCCACGGGAATTCGCTTTGTTCTGCCGCTGCGGCCTTCAAGGGTTTGGCGAAGGCTCACCCTGTGCGGTGCCGAATGTCGTGGTCAGCAAGTCCGAGACGATTGCTGCAAAGCCTGTCGCGCCGTTTGCGGCCTGCATGCCACCGACGTCATCGTCCGATATGTCGTGGCCAGCACCACGCAATCCCGCCCCGATGATGCGGATCATGTCGAGCGCCGACAGGCGCCCGCGGGAAAACCGCTCGACCAGCGCGCCGAGATCGTCAGCCGCATAGGCGGCTTCCAGTTCCGCCAGTGCACCAAGCGTCAGGCACAGCCGATAAGTCTTGCCGTCGAGTTCTGCGGCGATCTCGCCGCGCCTTCGGTTTACCGTCATGGCATCACCGTGAAGCTGACCGGCCCCGCGGATTCGAGAGACATTTCGAAAGTGACTTCACCGTCGTGACTGCCGGTATATTCGAGCGAGGTGATCTGAAAGGCTCCCTGGACAGTCCCGAAATCCGGGACCAGAAACTGCCAGCTCGATATTTCACCAGCGAAGAAACGCTGCCGGATGGTCGCGTCGGACTGCGCATCCTTGAATATCCCGGAGCCGCCGATGGAGGCGCGCTGCACGCCGCTGCCGGCAAGCAATTCCCGCCAGCGTCCGACCGAGTCTGAATCGGTGATATCGACGGTCTCGCTGTTGAAGGCGATACGCTTCGACCTTAGGCCGGCAACCGTGACGAAACTGCCCGCTCCATTGGAGTCGAGCTTGAGAAGAAGGTCCTTGCCTTTCTGTGCGACCATGGTGGTCTCCTGATTTTTTGTTGGAAGTGTGCGGCCGCGCCGGAGCGCGAATACTCAGGCCGCTTCTTCGGTCACCGCGCGATAGCGCAGCAAGCCGTGATGGACCGAAAGGTCCTCGTCATATCGCGCCTCGGCGAATTCGAGGCGCATGTTCACAAGGTGATGTTCGTCGAGCGTAAGGGAACCGCCGTCCAGACACGCCCGGGCAGCTTCCATGACATCCAGCGTTTCCTTCTTGCCCTTGGCCTTCGACCAGACATGAAGCGTGAAAAGCTGCTCGGTTCCGCTTTCGGTTCCGGTGCTCCAGTCGTAGATGCTCGTGCGCCCGAAGGTGATGTAGGGAAACGCGATATTGGCGGGAGCATGATCGTAGATCTTGCCGCCGCCGAGAAGCACCGTCAGGGCCGGGTCGCCGCCGAGCGCGACGAAGATCGCCTTCTGCAATTCAGCGGCTGGTGCGGTCATCGTCCTGGTCCCCCATCCTTCGAACCACGCGATCGGGGATATCCTCTCCGATCAACGGGGTTCGCGGTTGCGTACGGTAGCGGCGTTCGGCGTTCTCCGCCAGATCGTGCGCCTTCCAGCGCAGGGAACGCAAAAGGCCGTCGAGCGTCATTGTCATCGCCACTTTCATCGCCCCTCCTCCCGTACCCTGCAGACCATATATCGGCTGGTCTCGTCGGGATCATGAACGGTGACGATTTCGAACACGCGCTCCTGCCTGACGAAGCGCATGCCGCTTGCCACGCCATCGCGCCGCCTGATCGTGACACGATGGGTCACCGTCTCCAGTGACTGCCCGGCGCCGAAGACGCTTTGTGCCCCCACCGGCTCGACCATAGCAAAGACAGAGGCAATCTCGGACCAGGTCTCGCCATGCCCGCCCAGACCATCAGACGTTACAACGCATTCCTGCAACGCCAGCTCGGTCCTCAGTCGGCCCGGGTCGATAAAGGTTGCGTTCATCACAGCCTCCGCTCGCGATAGCCGGCAATCAGCCGGTCGTAGCCCGCCGGATAGGAAACCGGCTGATCTGCCGCCCCGTAGCTGGCGCGAAACTCGTACCAGTGGGTAACCAGCATCATGACCGCGCGCTTCAACAGGTCCGGCACGTCCGTCCCGGCCTCGCCGAAACCAGCAGAAAAATCGATCTCGATGCCGTTCATCGCCCGCATCGGCTCGGGACGCTGTTCGAAATGAATACGCGCGGGCCGCGAAAGCGTGTCGACCTGATAGTCCGCCGGATCGACCAGCGAAGCTTCTCCTTCGCTGCCGAAGACCGTCACGGAAAGGATTTCCTGTACCGGGCAACGCGCCAGCACCACGCGACCGCTGCGCGGCCAGCGATCCATGGCCAATCGCCAGCTCTGGCTGATCATCGCAACGCCGGTTACCCGCTCGACATCCTCGCGTGCCGCCTTGATCAACCCGGACAGCAACTCATCTTCGGTGTCGTGCGATAGGCGCAGATGGCTTTTCACCGCCGTCAGCGTCACCGGTTCGACGGCCGGATCGACCGTTCGGAAAAGCGTCATTTGCGCACCTCGTTTTCGGATTTCAAAAAGAAAACGGCCCCGGCTGGAGGAACCGGGGCCGCCGCGACAATGCGATCGACGAGAGGGGTGGCTCGCCGTTTAACATTGTCGATCGGGAGGTCAGAAGATCTTAGTTAGTGCCGAATTTGAGCAACTTGATCGCGTCGAAATCCTGCACGCCGCCGCCGACGCGCTTGGTCGTGTAGAACAGGACGTAGGGCTTGGCGGAGTAAGGATCGCGCAACACGCGAACGCCCGTGCGATCCACGATCAGATAGCCGCGGGCAAAGTCGCCGAAGGCGATCGGCGTCGCATCGGCGCCGGCATCGGGCATGTCTTCGGCCTCGACGAGCGGAAAGCCCATCAGCATGGCACGCTGGCCAGGGGCTGCCGGAGGCTGCCACAGGTAGTTGCCGTCAGCGTCCTTCAGCTTGCGGATCGAGGCCTGCGTCTTGCGGTTCATCACCCAGTTGGCGTTCTGGCGATAACCGGCCTTCAACGCGTAGACCGTATCGATGAGGACATCGGACGGGTCGTCGGCCGGCAGTTCACCGGTGTCGCCGGTCAGCGTGTAGCCGATCTTGCCCCAGGCCCAGTTTCCCTCGGCCACTGTCGTGTAGTCGAGAAAGCCCTTGGGTTTGTTGGTGCCATCGCCATTCACGAAGGCTGCACCCTCCTGCTCGGCGAATGCCGCTTCGACTTCGCTCGAAATCCACTGGTCGAGATCGACCACCGCATCTTCCAGCAGCGACGGCGTCGCGGCCGGCATGGCATAGAGTTCCATGGTCGGGAACTGCAATTCCGCGAGCGTCGGCGCTGCCGTCTGCGGCCGCGCCGCCGTCTCACCGACCCAGCCGACCGCCGGGCCGTTGATGGCGAATGGCTTCTTCAGAACCGCTGCAGACACCTGCCGCACCGAAGCGATCGAACGGATCGGTGAAAGCGCCGAAAGCCGCCTGCCGATTTCCATCTCGGTTTCGTCCGGCACCAGATAGCCGCCATCCTGGCCGGAACCGTAGGACATCGCCTTGGTGTCGAGTGCACGAAGCTGGCGATCGTCGCCATTGCGGACATAAGCCTCGAACGCGCTCTTGTGTTCGCTGTATGCGAGCCTGCCGCCTTCGCGCCCAAGTGCGGGGCGGATCTTCTTCAGTGAGAGATTGTCGAGGGCGCGTTTCTGCTCGTCCAGTGCGCGCGAGATACGATCGACCTTTTCGGTCGTCACGACATCGGTGCCGCGCCGTTCGAGTTGCGCCAGCCTTTCATTGTTGCTGTCCTTGAACGCCTCGAAGGTCGTCATGAACTCGCCGAAGGCATCGGAAAGATCGAGATGCTCGCCCGAAGCCGATTTGGTTTCGAGCGTATCGCAATTGTGTGCTGCATTCATATGAGGGATTTCCTTGTTTCATTGATCATCCGCGTCGCCTCGCGGATCGTGGCCGCGAGGCCGGTGGGAGTTCCCGCGGCGGCATCCCGCCCGCTCGCGAGATTGGCGAAGCCCTTGGCGACGACCGCCCTGGCTTCGCTCCTTGTCAGCCCCGCATCCCGCGTGAGCCAGCATTCGAATTCGCGTATCGTTGGCAGCGGGCGTCTTCGCCCCTTCACCGTTTCGATGCGCGCCTCGGGCAGCATCGGAAAGGTGACAACGGATATCTCCCAGAGGTCCGCCTCGAAGATATGGCGAATGCCGCTTGCCGCGTCTTTCCTGGCGCGAACGGCGCGAAATCCGATCGACAGACCGTCGAGAGCGCCGCCACGCATCAGGCCGAGCACGTCACGGGCCCGGCCGACATCCTTCGCCAGCCGTCCGCGAACGAACAGGCCGCGCGCATCCTCCTTCACCTCGGTCCAGACACCGATCGGTTCATTGGGGTCGTGCTGGAAAAGCATCCGGATACCGGGCGCTCCGCGCGTCCGCAGCGACTTGGTGAAGGCTCCTCGCTCGACGACATCCTTGCCGAGATCGACCCGCCCGAACAGGCTGGCGTAGCCGGAAAAGGAGCCGTCCGTTTCAACTTCGTCGAGCACCAGATCGACGAATTTCCGTTCGCAAAACCTTGCCGCATCAACGCCCATCGCCATTCATCCTCTCATGTCTCCTTTCGATGAACCGGGCGAGGCTGCTATGCTGGAAGGCGCGCATGACGAACCCCAGCGCCCACCAGGCGCAAAGGCTCGCGATCGCCGATCCCATCAGCACCAGTTCGCCCGGCGCGATCATGTCCTGAACGCCGAGTTCGGCTGCGACCTTGAGGCCGGCGGTTCCACCGAACACCAGGCCGCACACCACGCCGACCGCGAAGCGTGCCGCCGCGTCGTGCCGCCCATGCGGCAGAATATAAGCCAGCGAAATCGCCGAACCGGCGACCGCGCCGGCGCTTTTGGCAAACCAGATCCAGGCCGTCTGTGACATCTCGGTCATGATGAACCTCCTCGTTTGGAGCGAACGATCACGCCATATCGCGCGGCTGATAACCCACCGCGTCGCGCTTCTCGTCATCGCTCAGGAATGTTGCTGCCCCCACTCGCGCCCACAGTGCGTCGCGCTCCCCGGACAGCCCGTCGACACGGTCGGCGTCGTACCAGAGCCGCAATTCCTCGCCGAACACCGGGCCAAGCCAGCCGGAAAGCTCTTTGGAAATACGGGCCACCAGCGGCAGGATCGTCAGTCGGTAGAAAGCCCGGTTCGCCTCCTGATAGTTCGCATAGGTGTTATCGCCGGGAATGCCGAGCAGCATCGGCGGCACGCCGAAGGCCAGCGCAATATCGCGGCTCGCCGAGTGTTTCGCCTCGATGAAGTCCATGTCCTTCGGCGTCATGCCCATGGCCTTCCAATCCAGCCCGCCCTCCAGCAGGAGCGGGCGGCCGGCGCGGGTCGTGCCCGAATACCCTTCCTCAAGCTCGGTCTTTAGCCGCTCGAACTGTTCGTCGGTGAGGTTCCCGCCTTCCTTCGGCGCATAGACCAGCGCACCGGAAGGGCGCGCGGAATTGTCGAGCAGCGCCTTGTTCCAGCGTCCCGCCGCATTGTGCGTGTCGAGCGCCATCAGGGCCGCCTCGAGCGGCGGAAAGCCGTAATGATCGTCCAGCGGATGGAAGAGCGTCAGATGCAACGCTCCCCCGCCCCGCAGGATACCCATGGGCGCTTTTCGCTTGCCCGTGCCTTCGCGGTATTCGAGCGCTGAAGGCCATCCGGAAGCATCCGTCAGAACGGTCACACGATCGGGCCGCAGGAGATGTAGCTCCCGCGCGCCCTCGCCTGCCTCGATCAGCTCGACATAGGCATTTCCCGCCAGCAGGAGATGCCCATAGAGCGCCTCCAGAAACGACGCCCCTGCCTGCCGCTGGTTGGGCCGCTCAAGCAGCCTCAAAAGCGGATGCTCGTCGAGTTCCGCAACCCCTTCGTAAAGCAGCCACGGTATCGCGGAGGCCGTCTCGGAGATCAGCCGGACCGCCCGGTGCACGACCGGATTGCGCATGAAACCTTCACGCGACAACGTCGCGTAGTCACGCCGTGTCCAACGCGCTTCGCCCTGGGCATGGATGGCGACGAAACCACCCGGATTGCCGCTCTTGCGTTCGGGCCGCACACTGCCGTTCCCCGCATCGCGGGGCCAGGGCCATTTCCAAGCCATATGTCCATCCTGTTTGAATTTGAACGACGCGTTGCGCGCTACAAAAGGTCCCGGATACGCGGTCGCGCCATTTGATCCGGCATCAGTTCATTTATCGCCCAGACGAGCGCATCGACACGATCCGGCGACCGGCTGCCGGACAATCCGTTCGGGCCGAAGTCGCACATCTCGTCTTCAAGTTCGACGAAGCGTCCGGCGTGCCGCACCTTGCCTTGTTCGTAAAGTGCTGCGACGGGCTCGGCGCGCAGCCATTTCCCACGCGTCGCCCGCACCGCCCTTACCGGGATAGACGGGTCCACTGTCCGGATCACCGCCGTCACCATGTCGCCGCCCTGATTGACCTCTGCAACCAGGCAATCGGCCTCCAGACGATGAAACAGCGCAACGGCAGCAGCGGCCCACTCATGTGGCTTTGCTGCCCGCACGGTTGCATCGGCCAGCACAATAACCTGCCCCTCCTGGTCCAGCCCCGCCGCAACGATGCCACAAGCGTCCGACGTCTTGCGCGAACTAGCCGGCGGATCCACCGCAACGACGATGCGGCAAAGCTCGGGCGGTTCAGCAATCCTGACATTTTCAATCATGCCGCGCGACCAAAGAGCATCGTCGCGGTCTTCGATCAGTTCGCCATCGAGTTCCTGCCTTCCCAGAGCGGTGCCGCCATAGCGCCTTTCCATCATCCGCAGGAAC
This sequence comes from Mesorhizobium sp. DCY119, assembly GCF_003590645.1. Classification (NCBI taxonomy): domain Bacteria; kingdom Pseudomonadati; phylum Pseudomonadota; class Alphaproteobacteria; order Hyphomicrobiales; family Phyllobacteriaceae; genus Mesorhizobium; species Mesorhizobium sp. DCY119. The sequence goes on from NZ_CP031834.1 coordinate 3,629,310, forward strand.
GCCGGGGACAGATTGCCCGCGTTCTCATCGGTTCTCATTCGTTCGATGACAACGCCAGGTTCCGCCAGCAGGCGCTTCAGGAGCTTTGTCGGACGGGGCGTCGTGGTGATAAGCTGTCGCGGCTGATCGCCGAGCCGCAAACCGAACTGCAGCATGTCGAAACAGGCTTCGGCATTTTTCCATTTGCCGAGCTCGTCGCACCACGCCGCTTCGAACTGCGGCCCCCGAAGGCTTTCGGGATCTTCCGAGGAAAAAATCTGCGCCACCGCTCCGCTGTCCCAGACCAGCCGCCGCCGGCTTGCCTCGAAGCGCGGACGATTGTGACGCGATATCGTTACGATGCCGGAAGGCCCGTCGATCATCACTTCCCGGACATCGCCGAGCGTTTCGCCGACCAGCGCGATGTGCATATGTTTCTTTTCGGAAAAGGGTGAGAAACCGCGAACGAGACTATTCACCCACTCCGCACCAAGTCGCGTCTTTCCGGCGCCGCGCCCGCCGATGACAAGCCAGGTCGCGGGCTGCTGCCGCTCCAGCCGATACTGGGCAAGCCGCGCATGAAAAATCCATTCGTTCTCGATCTGCTCAACAGGTCGGCCCCTCAGGTTTTCGGCAGACCAGTTGTCTTGCATAGCCCTCAGCCAGCTCGACAATTCGTTGGTCAATTCGACGGAGAATTCCGGCCATGTCTGCATCTCGTTTTATCTGGTTCTCTTTCGCGCTATCGCTGCCGCGCGTGATTTCGCCGATTTTTTCGAGGGTACGCGTCAGCGCCGAGATCGCGTCGATGCGGGCTTTGTCCAGAAGTGTCGCGCTCTCACCGCTTCCTATCCCGATGGCTTCGACCTCGCCGATCAGCCGGTCCACCACTTTTGCCAGGCGTTCGTTCTGGCTGGCGGGTCGGGTGCTCTCGGCAGAGCGAACCCATTTTTCCCGCACGGCGCGTGCCTCTATGGTCGCGGCCTTGCAGCCTGTTGCCGCCGCCAGTTGCTCGACGGTTGCCCGCGTCTCTTCATAAATTGCGCGCGCCGCAATCCACCGTTCATGGGTGCGTGTTAACATCTGACTCTCTGGGGTTTGGTGTGCCGGAGAAAAGTGCCGACAATCTCACGCGGTGTTTACTGCCTGTTCAGGCCCGCCGGTCACACTTTTCTGACGATATAGAGATACTATCAAAGCACCGTTACGGTGTCAAGAATATATTCCTATTTCGGGTGTGATTTTTGTCGCCTTTACGGGAGCCTTGGATTTCCGGCGCCTCATCCGGTAAGATCGAGCACAAAACAATGTCGGACAACGAGCCGGCATGACATCTGGGACGTCTTGAAACGCGCATTCGGGCTACAGTCGCATGGAAGACCCTTTCGAAAAGCGAAAATCAAGAGGCCCGCGCGCCGGCAGGTTGCTGGCTATCGATGCCTGGATCGATTCGTCCCTTTACGAGGCCGGTTTCAAAGCGCGCCAGTTCTGGGAGATGATGACGATCTTCTTCCGGCGGTTTCGCGTCACCGGCTGGCGGCGCGGCATCATCGAACTTCTGAGTGAAGGCTTCACAATGGGTGCGGCCGGTTCGGTCATCCTGCTCGCACTCGCCCTGCCCGCGTTCGACGAAACAACCGGCAACTGGCGCCAGCAGGACGACTTCGCCGTCACCTTTCTCGACCGCTACGGCAACGAGATAGGGCAGCGCGGTATCATCCAGCGCGACTCGGTACCGGTCGACGAAATGCCGGATTTCGTCATCAAGGCGGTTCTGGCGACCGAGGATCGCCGTTTCTTCGAGCATTACGGCATCGACTTCCTCGGCCTTTTTCGCGCCATGTCGGAAAACGTCCGGGCGAACTCGGTCGTCCAGGGCGGGTCCAGCATTACCCAGCAGCTCGCCAAGAACCTGTTCCTCACCAACGAGCGAACGGTGGAGCGCAAGATCAAGGAAGCCTTCCTGTCCGTCTGGCTTGAGACGAACCTGTCGAAAAAGGAAATCCTGCAGCTCTATCTCGATCGCGCCTATATGGGCGGCGGCACTTTCGGCATCGCGGCGGCAGCGGATTTCTACTTCGGCAAGCAGGTCAAGGACCTGAATCTCCCGGAAGCCGCTATGCTCGCCGGCCTGTTCAAGGCTCCGACGAAATACGCCCCGCACATCAATCTGCCTGCGGCGCGCGCGCGCGCCAACGTCGTCCTGACAAACCTTGTGCAATCGGGCTTCATGACGGAGGGCCAAGTCCTCTCGGCTCGCCTGCACCCGGCTGACGTCGTCGATCGCGGCGACCGCAAGAGCCCGGACTATTTTCTCGACTGGGCTTTTGATGAGGTCAAGCGCGTTGCTGCAAAGTCGGGCAACCATTCGGTCGTGGCGCGCACCACCATCGACATGAATATCCAGCGCGCAGTTGAAGAGTCGCTCGAGTTCCATCTGCGCCAATACGGCAAGCAATATCACGTCACCGAAGGTGCGGTCGTCGTGCTGGAAAACAACGGAGCCGTGCGCGCCATCGTCGGCGGACGGGATTATGGTGCGAGCCAGTTCAACCGCGCGACGAAGGCGCTGCGGCAGGCCGGCTCGTCCTTCAAGCCCTATGTCTACGCAACGGCGATGGAGCACGGCTTCACCCCGGACTCGGTGATTTCCGACGGGCCGATCTCATGGGGTGCCTGGTCGCCGAAGAACTACGGCCGCTCGTTTTCCGGCAGGCTGACACTCACGACCGCCCTGGTGAAATCCGTCAACACGGTGCCTGTGCGCCTGGCGAAGGACTATCTGTCCATCCCGCCGATCAAGGCCATGGCCGAAGCCATGGGCGTCGAGTCCCCACTCGAAGCGTACAAGACGATGGTTCTCGGCACGTCCGGCATGACGGTGATGGATCAGGCCACCGGTTACAATACCATGGCCGATGGCGGCTTTGCCGGAACGCGGCATGGCATAACCCAGCTCGTGACGCATTCGGGCGAGCTCATCTATGATTACGACAAGGATGCACCCAAGCCGAAGCGCGTGCTTTCCGAACAGGCGATGTCCTACATGAATTCCATGCTGGTTCAGGTTCCGGAAATCGGCACGGCCCGGCGCGCAGCCCTCCCCGGCATCCGCTCCGCCGGCAAGACCGGAACGACGCAGTCGTACCGCGATGCCTGGTATGTCGGCTTCACCGGCAACTACACAGCCGCGGTGTGGCTCGGCAACGACGATTTTTCGACCACCAAGGACATGACCGGTGGCTCGCTGCCGGCGATGGTCTGGCAGCGTTTCATGGCCTACGCGCATCAGAACATCGATCTCAAGCCCATTCCCGGCATCAAGGACCCGTTCGTGGACGCCAAGGTCGCTGCCAAGGCCGCCGAAACCGAAAAGAAGAATGCAGAGGAAGCAGCCGCGGCTGCAGAGATCGAGCGCCCGCCGGTCTTGTCCAGCACCACGACAAAGGCGCTGCGGCAGATGACCGATTTCTTCCACGCCGCGCCGGTGCTGGAAGCGCCAGCCGAACCAAAAACGCTATCGGCCCTGTGACGACAGCTCCCGAAATCGCATCCGTTGCCATCTTACGAGCATCGGGGATTGTTCTCGCCGCGCTTGCCTTGCCTTGCCACACCGCGATATGCCGGGGCGGCATCCTTCCGTCCGGGGCATCATGCTCAAAAACTCTTTCCTCATAGTGCTCGCCCTTCTCATCGCCGTCGTCGGCGGTGGCGCCAGCGTCTGGTACGCGCTCAAGCTGCAGGAAGGCGTGGGGGCGGTATCGATCGGCGGATGGACGGCCTTCCCGGAGATCGGCACGGCTGACGCCGATCCCTATTCCAAAGCGCGTGTAGCTCGCGAAGGGGTGCTTGCGCTCGGCCGTGCCGAGGGTCTTTCCTTCATCGCCCAGCGCGATGCTTCAGGCGATGCACTGCAACGCAACTGCACCTACACCGTCGAAGGCACGGTTCCCCCAGCGCGCTTCTGGACGCTCTACGCCGCCGACCAGACATTGACTGCTATCAAGGATGACAGACAGCCGGCGGCCGCGCTCCACTCCTATGGAGTGCTCAGATCGCCGGACAATTCCCTGTCGATCTCCATCGGCAATCGCCCACAGCCCGGCAACTGGCTGGCGGTGCGCGGTTCGGGTGCGATGTTCTTCGTGCTCACTCTCTTCGACACGACGATTGCAAGCAGCACAGGTATCGCTGACGTAGCGCTACCGCTGGTCAAGAAAGCCGGCTGCGATGCTTAGGCTTATTCATGCAATCATCCTTGGCCTGCTCGGCGCCGGCATCGTTCATATCGCAGTCCTGATGATGATCCCGGATTTCTCCGAAAGGGACGCATGGTCGCGCCTGGCCATGGCGGCGGATCTCTACACGGCTACTCCCTTTGCCGCCGAGACCGGCCCGACATCGACCGTAAAATCGGTCGATCCGCTATTTGAGGCGGCAGCCTGCCGTTTCGATCTGACCGACGGTGTGGTGCAGGTGCGCGCGCAGGGCGACATGCCGTTCTGGTCGGTCTCGGTCTACAACCGTGCCGGTCAGAATATCTACAGTTTCAATGATCGAACGACGACGGACCGTTCGTTGAACTTCGTCGTCCTTACGCCCGCCCAGATGATCGAGGTCCGCAAGGATTTGCCGGAAGGATTTGAGAAATCGATCTTCGTCGAGGCCCCGATCGATGAGGGCATCGTCGTGGTGCGAAGCTTCGTTCCGGACGACAGCTGGAAGCAAGTTGCCGCCAGTTTTCTTGGCAGCATCTCCTGCGAACCGCAGTAGCCCCTCGCCTCGTAGCCCCTCAATGATGAGGGGCGGGCTTCTTATGGCTCGATCCGACGTAGCTCGATATCGTACTGACGCCGGACGCCTCCAACATGGCCCGTCGCTCGTAGCGAACCCCCGGAAAAATGATCACGGACGCCTGAGTTTCTGATGGACGGTCCGTTTGGCTGGTTGCCGCTTTCCGCGGCACGAAAGACAGTATGCTGCCCATGACACGCGCTTTCCCTCTCGGTATGACCGGAGCAACTACGCAACGCCTCCATGCTTGATAAGGCCAGCAGAGAGTTAACAGACTGCTAACGTATTCCAACGCATTCGAAAAAATATGGTGCCTAAAAGAACCGGCCGACGCCAACGGTTCATCTGGCATTCAGTCCTGTTGCCATAACAACAGCGTTGTACGGTCCGCTTGGGGACTGGTAATGGGAGACCAGATTTTGATCAAGTATAGCTCTTTATTGATTGCAGCCGGCATGATGGCCTTGGGTGGCGGGGCCGCCAGCGCTCAAACGGCAGGTGATTGGGTACTCGGAAACTACAAAAACGCTGGTTACTGGTTTCCAGGCATTGCCGAAAAAGTCGAGGGCGGGACGGTCACGATCCGCTACGACGACGGTGATCGGGAGACTGTGAGCCTGGACAAGGTTCGCCCCTACGACTGGATGATCGGCATGAAGGTCCAGTGCAATTACAAGAACGCCGGTGAATGGTATCCGGGCACAATTGCATCGTTGGCCGGCGAGAAGATCGGCATCAACTACGATGACGGCGACAAGGAAACCACCAAGACCGGTCGCTGCCGGACGCAGTAAAAAGCAAGGGCAGGCTTCGTGCCTGCCCAGACCGCTGATAAAACCCGCCGATTTTTCGGCGGGTTTTGTTTTTTTGAGATTGAAGTTTTTGAGGACGCAACGGCGTTCATTCGAGCCAGTTCACTCCCCCTTAACCAAGGATATGTAGGATTTGATAAGGATTAGAGTTGGCAGCGTGTTATTCTAGTATGCTCATACTTTTCAATGCGTTAGCGCTAGCATGGAAAAGTATGCAACGCACACTGAGCTAACAGGTCGACGCTAACTTTGTCGCCAAACCGTCGAATTTTCGGTCAGGCTCCGGCAGGTTGTTTTGTAAGTGTGCGTTTTGAGTAAGGCCTAGTCCTCGTGTCATCCTCAGACTTCAGGCAACTCGCCTTGAAAGGCGAAGCGGGACGCAGCGAAAGGCTGTTTCGCGCCGCCGTGTCGGCCTTCTGCTCGCTGACACGTCCGTCGCGTCGCGACATCAAGCAGCTTGAGGATCTGGTGCTGCCGCTTTTCGACACGGTCTCGGTCGAGGCGCGCCGCTTTGCCGCCGCCGCACTTTCGGAATGTGCCGATGCGCCTGGCGCGCTGATCCGCCGGCTTTCCAACGAAGCCGTCGACATAGCTGCACCCCTGCTCATTCGCTCGAAGGTCCTCAGGGATATTGACCTCATCGCATTGATCGGCCGCCATGGATTGCCGCATGCGCGTGCCATCGCACGCCGCGCCGATCTCAACCCGGCGATAGCCGATCTCGTCTGGGCACTCGAAAATCCAAAGCTGGTGCGGTTGCCCTTGCCGAAGGAGCGTCAAGCTCAAGTAGAAGCGGCCAGCAGGGCGCAGATTTTGAACGACGGCAATCCTGAACCCGTCCCCGGCATTTCCGCCGACAATGCGCGCAGACGTCTGCGATCGATGATGGTGCCGGTCCAAACTACGCCCGATGCGACGACAGAACAGTCCGCAGGATCGCTGCGATACGCGAAGCTTCGCGACATGGCTTTGACCGGCAATCCGGCTTTCTTCCAGACAGCCCTTGCCGATGCCGGCCAAATCGACTTTCCGACAGCGAAGTCGATCACCGAAAAAGCCAACCACCCGGAACTGATCGCCGTTCTTCACTCTCTGGAATTGAGCGAAGAACAGGCGTTTCTCATCGCTGCCTGCGTCTACCCCGGAAAATTCGCCGACCCGGAATCAATCCGGCTGTTTCTGTATAGCTACCGGAACATGCAACCGGACGCTGCTCGCCAGAGCGTCAAGACGTTGAAGGCCGGATCGCCATCCACTCCCGTCTCATTGCAGACTGTAACCCGAAGCGCTGCTGGCTGAAGACGCCGAGCGTACGCGGCTCAAAGTTTCGCGATGGATATCAGCTCTTCGACCGGCGTCTGTCCGGCCTCGATCTCGACCACCCAGATATCGGGATCGAAACGCTTTTCCTTCTCCAGGCGAGCCTCCAAAGCGGCTGTATCCTCGCCGACATTCAGTGGTGAAAAATGTCGCTCGTCCGGGCGAGCTGAATCATAGCTAGTCTGCGGTGCAGGCCCGTATAGAGCTGTTTCGCCCAGACGGTTGCGCGACATGACGAAGACTGCGCCCGCTTCCGTCGCCCCGCGCTTGACGATCGCAGCAAAGCCGCCTGCGCTGAAAACCCGGCGCAGGAGTGCGGAAACCCAGAAGTCGGTGGTGACGCGCATGGAAACGAACGGCTCAAGCTGATAAAGGAGGGCAACGCTTATCCGGTCGCCCGAATATGCGCCAGCCTCATTTCGTCAGGCCGATTTCCTTCATCTTCACATAGACGGCTTCGTCAGGCTCGCCGGTCTCGGGCAGCCCGAACAGCGACTGGAATTCCCGAATAGCCGACTTCGTCCGTGCGCCCACTAGCCCGTCAATCTCGATGCCGTCATTGCCGAAAGCCTTCAGCCCGGCCTGAATCTTCGAAACCCGAGGGCTAGGCGCGGGCGCAGAAACCGGCTGCACTGCCGGAATTGGCGTCGGTGTTTGCTGCACCGGAGCCGGGCGCGGCGCCGGCGTTATGCCGGCCGTGGTCGGATTTGCGCCCAGCTGACTCAACAGTTGCTGATCGACCTTGCCGGATGGCGTCAGGCCCATCTTTCGCTGATAGGTTTCGATCGCTTTTGTCGTTGCCGGGCCCGGTATGCCGTCGACCGTGCCGGCATAGAAATTCAGGTCCTTCAGAATAGCCTGAACCTGCTCAACCGCCGGGTCGCTCTTCGGCCGTACGGGCACGGCGGGCACCTCTTCCGGACGCTCGATTTGGATTGTCGTTTCCGGCTCGAGCGAAGCGGACTCATTGCGTGCCGGCAGAAGACTGAATTCCCGTGTCGCAAAGAACGCACTGGTATGAGCATGCGGCTGGTACCAGAGCGCGTTGGCGGATACATAAAACAGCGCAACCAGAAATGCGGTCGATCCGCCCACCAGAACCGGGTTTCGGGAGATCATCCCGCCAAGGGCAAGCACGCTTCCTTCAAGCGGACCAGGCTTGGGAGCGCGTTTCTCAGGCCGTTTTGCGGAGCGCGCCATGCCCGGTCTCCTTTTTCCTGCCAGCCTCCAACGGCAGCAATGCCCCCTTCTTCGCCGGTTCCTTTTTGGCCGGGCCAGCGACGGGAAGGGTTATGGTCACAGTCGTCCCCTCGCCCAGGGCACTTTCGATCGACATCGTTCCTTCGTGGAGCGTAACCAGCCCCTTCACCAGCGAGAGGCCAAGACCTGTTCCCTCGAACTGTCGGGTATAGTCGTTCTGCACCTGCGTAAAGGGCTTGCCCAGCCGGCAAAGGTCGTCATCGGCGATGCCGATGCCGTTGTCGCTGACCCAGAAATGCAGCCGCGAGCCGAGCCGCTTGCCGCCGACGGTGACCTTGCCGCCATTCGGCGTGAACTTAATGGCATTGGAGACGAGATTGATCAGCATCTGCTGGACCGCGCGCTTGTCGGCATGAATTTCGCCTGCTTCCGGGGCGATCTGCGTTGCAAGTGAAATCGACTTGGCTTCGGCCTGAAGGCTCATCATCGAGCGGCACATCTCGACGGCATCGGCGAAGCGGAACAGTTCGGGGTTGGTGGCATATGCACCCGATTCGATCTTCGACACATCGAGTATCGAGTTCACGACCGACAACAGATGGTGGCCGGAATCGCGCACCAGCGTGACATATTCCTTCTGCCTCGGATCTTTGAAGCCGCCGAACATCTCGTGGATCAGCATGTCCGAGAAGCCAATGATGGCGTTGAGCGGCGTGCGCAGCTCGTGGCTGACCGCTGCCAGGAAGCGCCCCTTGGCGAGTTCGAGCGTTTCAGCCGCCTCAGCCGCCACAGTCAGTTCGGCGCGCAATCCAGCCAGTTCGTCATTCTCGCGGACGAGCAGCGTGAAGCCATTGCCTTCATCGCCGTCATTCATCAGTTCGATCAGGAAAGGCCGGTAGTTGTCGCTCGCATTGCTGTTGTCGCGCTGCGGCAGGCGAATACGGGCTTCGACGGTCTGTCGCGCAGCACCATCGCGCAGATCGGCGAGCGCGCAGAGATAGCCGACCCGGTCGGAGATATGAATGCGATCGAACAGCCCTGTTCCGAGCAGAAGCTCTGGTGCGAGATGCAACTTCGTCCGCGCCTGCGTGGAGACATCAGCAACGTCGCCACTCTGCGCCATCCGAAACACCACGCCATCGACGATATCCTCGAGCCGTGGGTGGCTTTCGTTTTGCTCGCTTTGATTCTGCGCACCGGCAAATCCACCGATGCGAGGCAGCAGCGATGCCAGATAGGCCAACGGAACCAGCCAGTGCCAGGCTGAAACCGGCGCCGTTTCGGTGAAAACGGCCGTCGTGAGAATCGCCTGCAGCGGCAGTACCGCCAGCGCAGCCACGCCACCCCACAATGCCGATCGCACTGTGCGGCGCTGCCAATAGGCCTCCAACGGCAGCGCCAATATCATGGCGGTCATCGGAGATGCCGTTCCACCGGCAGCGGCAACAAGAACTGAAAGAGCAAGGCAACCGATGACCAAGGAAGCCCTGCCGGCAACTTTGTCATCAGCCGTGGAGCCGATCAGAACGATACCGGCCCAGGCGACGCTGAAGGCGGCGCAAATCACGGTCAGCGTCGTCGCAGCACCTAGCGAAGCAGACAGGAAGAACGCCGCAGCGACAGCTGCAAAGAACGGCGCGGCCAGCAGGATGCCGACCATGCGCTGTTGACGGGCGCGCGCAAAGGCCTCGGCCACCGAAGGGTGCACCAACCGGTCGCAGGCGGCGGCAATGGCGCCGAACACTTCGCTGGATCTGGTGGCAAACAAACTCACTCAACGCACTCGCATCTGGTCCGCTTCGCGGATCGCTTATTGATTGGCTTCGAAACTCGCATCCAGCCTTTAAAGAATGGATAAGGCACGCCCTTTCAGTACCCTGCTGATGGCGAATATCAGTACGGTGGCTGCGAAAATCCCTGCCAGTTTGTTGCATAGTAAACAGATGGTTAGGTTGCCGGATCCCTCAAAAACGAGATGCCCGGCGCACGCTGCATCCTTGCCGTCTGGAAATATCGATCAGGAACAGAAGCTTATATGGTTAGCCAAAGGTTACCAGCCTTTGCCGGCATGCGATCCTCGGTACGCCGGGCATCCGATCGTTTAAAATTTTAGCAAAATTTGCGCAAAATGCCGTCGAGTTCTGCAAGCCGTCCTTTGTGCGTCCATGTCAATCTCACCTCAACAAAACGAGTCGTGCCGGAAAAGACGCATGACCGACGTTAGCAGAGGGCAAGGACATGGGCTTTCTCATCAAAATGGCATTCTGGTTTTCGCTGGTTCTTCTGGTGCTCCCGTTCGACTTCGGTGAGACAAAGAGCGACCAGCCGAATGTAAATGCCATTCAGGCATTTCTCGCCGCCCGGGAAGCGGTCGGCGATGTCAGCGGCATCTGCGAACGCAAACCGGAAGTCTGCGAAGTCGGCAAATCCGCCATGCACACGGTCGGCATAAGGGCGCGTGAAGCGGCCAAGATCGCCTTCGAGATGCTGGACAGCAAATTCGGCGAACCCGACACCGCGACGAAAACCGGCAGCGTCCCGCCGGTCGCGCCGGAAGCACCGGCTGCCAACTAACGATTTCTCTTTGCCGCCCAGCGAGGCGGCCACACCGCAGGCCAGTCTGCCCTCTCGGCGCCTGCGGTGTCTTTCTTTTTCCGTGACGTCGCGCGGCCGCGGCATTATATCGAGCGCATGAGCGCAACTATGCAAAGCATCCGCGACGACTTCGCCTTCCTTGACGAATGGGAAGATCGTTACCGCTATGTCATCGAGCTTGGTGAGGCCCTGCCTCCCTATCCGGACTCGGCGCGCGACGATGCTCACAAGGTTCAAGGTTGCGTCAGTCAGGTCTGGCTGCTTACCGAGCCCGCCGAAGGTGTCGATCCGGTCATCAATTTCCAGGGCGATTCGGATGCTCATATCGTTCGCGGGCTCGTTGCGATCATGCTTGCGCTTTTTTCCGGCAGGCGCGCCAGCGAGATCATAACGACAGACGCCGAAGCCGTTTTGCGTTCTCTCGGCCTCGACGAACATCTGACGCCGCAGCGCGCAAACGGGCTTCGTTCGATGATCAAGCGCATCAAGCGCGACGCTGAGGCTGCGCTGCAGCCGGCCTAAGCCGGCTCGTCACCTGTCCAGCACCGGGCGATAGTCTTCACTGCCCCAATGCAGCATTCTTTTTGCCGGGCTCGGCGTGACTGACTGCGGACGATAATGCCTGCTCAGCACACCGAGCGCGGTCTTCAGGACAATCTTGGCTGAGCGAACCGGCCATCCGCGCTCCAGTTCCACTTGTTCCAGACCCTTCAGGAAGCAACATACATCGATGAGAACGCCCGAAAGCTCCGGGCCAACGACTGTGATTGCCCGATCAACCCGCTGGCGCGCCGCCAGTGCCGAGCCGGTCAGTTCCGCGATCCCATTTCCGCCCCCGCGCTTGCCGGAAGCCACGCTGGCTACCCAGTTCGCACCCAGCCGCGGCATGATCTGCCCGCGCGTGTAATCCGAACGCAGGCGCTCACCCGCCTCAAATTCAGCCAGCGACAGAAAGGACGCACCCGTCCTCGTCTTGCGTCGCATCAACTGCCCAAGCGGCGATTCGGAAAGATTGACCGTCGCCAGCGCAGAAACGCCGTCGACTTCAATCACCCTCGTTTCAAACTCGCGCTGCCGCTGCTGAGAGGCGGTTTCATCGGCCACTACTGCCTGTGTTCCAGCAGGACGCGCCGCGACAAGCCTCACCTTGTCATCGCGGCGAGCGACCACCCCACGGCCGATCAGATCGACAAGAGCCTCCCGATCCACGGCGATCGTCCCGTGCTCTTCGCCTTCGAGCAGAAGTTTTCCGTCGACCGCCGTTTCCTGAACCAGGGCGGGACCTCTGGACAGAAAGCGTGAGATCCGCCGACAGCCTTCATTGTCTTCGATCATCTGATGCGCCATTTCAAAAGCTCGCTTTGTTGCCGAATGCTGCCAGTGCGACCCGCTCGGTAAGCGCGACCATGCGATCGAAGTCCGCGTCATCCCGCAAATCTTCGACCAGGTGACAGGCGTACATGACCGTGGTGCGGTCGCGCCCGAAGCCGGCTCCTACGTCGCGCATCGTCACGCTCAACGCGACATGCGTGACATACATCGCGATGTGCCTGACCCGCGACACGCCGAGGCCACCCCGACCCGGACTGCGCAGTTCCTTGCTCGACACGTTGAACAAGGCAGCCGTGATATCCATCATGCCTTCGCACAATTCGATGATGCGTTCTTCCCGCCGCCCACTGCTCGACGTCAGCGAGACGCGTGGGGGCTCCGTCTCTTCCTGGTAATTTCTGGATACTGCCGCCGTGAGATGCACTGAACCTTTCCCTCCGCGTGTAGGAATAAGTTCTTATATCTGCACTCGACGGCAATGTGAACAAAAGAGGAACATTTTTAGTAGGCAAAAATACTCATCACATTGAAATAGCGTTGTTTTTTTCTAATCGGAAAAAATAAAAAGCCGATTTTTATCCCCCTCATTGGGAGGCGGCGGATAGTGCGTTCAACCGGGGTCAACAAAGGAAACCCACTTGAATGAACGACATTCGCGCTGAATCACAGGCATTCCGTGCTCGCCAGATGGCCGAGACGGAAAACGCCCGGCAACTCGCGGCACTTCATCTCGCCTGCGGCATCGATCTGACAACCGCGCTGAGCGCCGACCCCGAACCAAGGCTGCGGCTGATAATTCGCTTGGAAAGGGCGATCGAACGCGAGCGTCTCAAGGGCATGCGCAGGCATTGGACCTACGATCTGAATCGCCATATCGCGTTGAAGCAGGTGCTTGACCGGTTGCGCGATACAGGACTGCCGCCTCGAATGGTTGCGTCCCCTGCCCCATGCCGGACGCAGAAACGCAGACGGCGCCCGAAGGCGCCGCCGAAACTGTATTGATTGCAGTTTATTTACTGGCCGTCTTGCGCTTGCGGCCCAGGCCCATCTTCTTGGCCAGCTGCGAACGAGCCGCTGCATAGTTCGGCGCGACCATCGGATAGGCAGGGTCCAGGCCCCACTTTTCACGATACTGGTCGGGCGACAGACCATAGTGGGTCATCAGGTGACGCTTGAGCGACTTGAACTTCTTTCCGTCTTCAAGGCAGACGATGTATTCTTCATGAACCGAGCGTTTCGGATTGACAGCAGGCTTCTGCTTGTCGGTCTGCGGCTGCTCTACAGCTCCACCAACACGACCGAGCGCTGCATGTACGTCGGCGATAAGATTTGGCAGTTCGCCAACCGGAACTGGATTATTGCTGACATAAGCAGCAACCACATCGGCTGTCAGCTCAATTAGCATTTCGGAATTCTTGGTAGACGTATCGGTAATGTCCATATTCTTCTGGCCCCAGGGATAAGTTTCAAAAACGCCCCTTTTTTTGATTTTGTGGGGCTTTGCGGAATTTCACGACAGGCAAGACCATTACGACTCGCGTCGATCCTTCTTAATGACCTTCACCGCAAAGTAAGTCAATTAAATATTTTCTCATCTATTGTTTTTGACCTTGGTCAGTCCAGATAATCACACTAAATATCTTTAGGATACTGACATCCCCCACCCTTAAGTAGGTGAAAGCTCAGCAGCATCGTCAAATGCGGCTTCTGCACTATATTTTTTATTGCCGGTGGATCAATTTCGCGTGATTTTTTTCGTCTTCTGGACGAAACCTTCAATATCGTCCCGAACGGACTTGTCCCACATGCGATAACCGGAAGCATGTGCAGCCTTTGCAAGCAGATGCGAAGATATCGGCACAGTTAACAGGAAGAATATCACGCCTGCGATCGCCCTGGTCGATATGGCCAGATCCTGCGATTGAACGGCAAGCGCTATCAACATGACGCACGATCCCAACGTGCCGGCTTTGGAGGCTGCGTGCATCCGCGTGTACAGATCTGGTAGCCGAAGCAGGCCTATCGATGCGATCAAGGCAAAAATAGCGCCGATTACGATCAGAATACCTGCAGCATAATCAAGCAACGGTTCGATCATCGCTTCCCCCTCCTGGGTCGGCTTTTGGCGCCCTTCGGACCGTCGAAATCCTTGGCTCCGCGGCTCAACACGAAGCGAGCGAAGGCGACCGTGGCAAGAAAACCGACAAGTCCGAGCGCAATCGCAATATCGACATGAAAGGCATAGCCGGTCTTGATGCCGAGAACGGCGATGAAGCCGATGGCGATGGCCACCAGCATGTCGAGCGCAAGAATACGATCGGGGAGCGTTGGTCCGCGCAGTACCCGCAAGACCGTCAGCAGAAAGGAAAGGCTGAGCAACGCCAGAGCGACGATCACGCAATAGGCCAGGAAGTCTTCACCGGAGATCATCGGAACGCCTCCAGTATCTTGCGCTCAAAACCCGTCTCGATGTCCTTGATCGCCGCTTCCGGGTCCGAACAGTCGATCGCGTGGACGTAAAGCAGGCGCTTGTCGTCCGAAACATCGACCGAGAGCGTGCCGGGCGTGAGCGTAATAAGGTTTGCCAGCAAGGTTATCTCGAAATCGCGATCCACCTTCAAAGGATAGGCGAATATGCCGGGTTGCAGTTCCATTCTGGGTGAAACCACGAGCCGGGCCACGCGCCATGCAGAAAGAATCAGTTCCTTCACGAATAGCAGAGCCAGCGAAAGCACCTTGCCGGGGCGAAAGGCACTGCGAAACGGCCCCCTTTGTTCTCGAACGAGATAGAGCGTCAAGCTTCCGAGGACCAGGCCGAAGACGAGGTTCGGAAGGGTGAAGGAGCCGGTTACGGCCGCCCATGCGAGAGCAAGCAGGATTACGCCGAGATAGACCGTCATCATCCGCCTCCCGCCGGAAATACCGCACCGATATAGCCGGCATTGTTCAGAAGCCCGCCGGCGGCAATGTCGGCTATTTTGATGAACGGCTCGGGATACACGCCCAAAACGACGATCGGGACCATCAAGGCCAGCAGCACACCGTAGCCAAGAACCGGTGACGCCGTATCGGTCGCCAGCGTTTCACCTGCATCTTCCTGATCCCGCCAAAACGCCAGAATGAAGACGCGACCCAATGCGATGGTCGTGAGGAACCCGCTCAGCAGAACCGCACCGGCAAGCAACCATTGATTTGCCTCCAGCGAGGCCTTTACGAGCAGAACCTTTGGCCAGAGGCCCGAGCCCGGCGGCAGGCCCGCAACGGCCAGCGCCAGCACGAGCGCAATCGCAGTCAACAGCGGCGTGCTTCGATAGAGCCCGGCAAGTTCGCGCAGGGAGAAACTGCCGCCAAGTTCCTTTATCATACCGGCCAGCAGATAAAGCGCCGTCATCACCAGCATGGAATGCACGGCATAGAGGATCGCGCCGGAGAGGCCCGTCTGCGTGCCCAACGCCAATCCGGCCAGCATGACGCCCACGCCGGAAATCACCAGGAACCCGAAGATGCGCCGCGTATCCGACTGCGCCAGCGCGCCCATGACACCAAGCACCATGGTCAAGATCGCAACCCAGCCTATGAGATCGGCCAGAACACTGCGCTCAACCGGAAAAAGCAACACCAGCGTCCGCAGAAGTGCGTAGACACCGATCTTCGTGAGCAGTCCGCCGAACAGGGCAGCCGTCACGATGCGCGGGGTGTGGTAGGAGGCCGGCAACCAGAAATTCACCGGAAATGCCGCCGCCTTCATGCCGAACGCCAGCAGATAGAGCGATGCCAGCGTCATCAACGGCGCGGTCGCGCGCAAACCTTCGGCCTTGCGGGCGATATCTGCCATGTTGAGCGTGCCGAAGGTGCCGTAGAGATACCCGGTGGCGATCAGGAACAGCGTCGTGGCCACGAGGTTGAGGATCGCGTATTTGGTCGCGCCATCGATCTGCGCCTTTTCGGACCCGAGGATCAGCAGCCCGAACGACGAGATGACGAAAACCTCGAACCAGACATAGAGATTGAAGATATCACCAGTCAGGAACGCCCCGCTGACGCCCGCCATCAGCAGCATCAGGAACGGGTAGAAGCCGTATCGCCTGCCGGAAACATTGATGTCGCGGATAGCAAAGATCGCGCAGATGAACGCGACGATGCCCGACGTCAGCGCAAATGTCGCGCCCAAAGCATCCGCGGTGAAGGAAATGCCGAAAGGCGGCAGCCAGCTTCCCATCGTCATCGACAGCGGGCCGTTTGCCAGCACGTGTAGCAGCAACGCCACTTCCGTGCCGACCATTGCGCCGAGACCGACCAGCGCGACGATGCCATGCCAGCGCATTTCGTGGCGGAACATCAGCAGCAGCGCACCGAACACGATCGGGATAACGACCGGCGCAATCACCAGCCAATCCGCGGCCGTCACCGGCGCGGTGATCATGGCAGCCGTTACGTCGACGATTTTTCCGGCTTCACCCGCCATAACTCAATACCCCAGCGGCGGAAGGGTTTCGCCTTCCGGTTCGGCGACGCGCATGCCGTCTGTGTCGTCGGTGCCGATCTCCTGATAGGCGCGGTAGGCAAGGACCAGCAGGAAAGCGAAGAAGGAAAAGGAAATCACGATCGCTGTGAGGATCAGTGCCTGCGGCAGCGGATTGGCCACCGGTCCCGGCGGCACGTCGAAGCCATGCGGAATGATCGGGGGCACTTCACGCGTGATCCTGCCGACGGTGAAGATCAGCAGATTGACCGCATTGCCGAAGATAGCAATGCCGAGAAGAATGCGGATCACGTGTTTCGACAGCATCAGATAGATGCCGACCGCAAAGAACAGTCCGACCAGCACGGAAAGAACCGTCTCCATCAGCCTTCCTCCCTTTCTTCAAGGGCAAGTGCGATGGAAGTGATCGAGCCGACCACGACCAGATAGACGCCGATGTCGAAGAACATCACGGTGGAAAGATCGACGGTGATGCCGAAGAGGCTTGGCGACGTCCAGAGCCCGGTCAGGAACGGCACATGGAGCACATAGGACAGCAGTCCGGAAAGTGCCGCCAGAAACAGGCCGAAGCCCGAAATCGCCATTGGGTGGAAATACATTGCTCTCCGCACCTCCGGCACCCCGAAGGCGATACCGTAGATTGCAAAGGCCGAAGCCGCGATCAACCCGCCAATGAAACCGCCGCCCGGTTCGTTGTGACCGCGCAGCAGCACGAACACCGAGAACAACAGCATCAGGCTGGTCAGATAGGGCGCGGCTGTTCGGAAGATCAGCGTTCGCATGTCAGCGCCTTCCTTTCCGTTTGGCCGGGACAGCCGGGTCCTTGGTGCGAATGCGGATCAGAGCCAGAATCGCCAGCCCGGTAATCATGACCACGGCGATCTCGCCCAGCGTATCCAGTCCACGGAAGTCGACGATGATGACGTTCACGACGTTGCGGCCATGGGCGATGACCAGCGAATAGTTCTTGAAGAATGTGCTCAGCGTCTCGTCGAAGGGAAGCTGCGTTACCTTGAGCAGCAGCATGCCGAAGGCCAACCCACAGGCGCCGGCAACGCTGATATCCAGCACCTTCTGACCCGTCGGCCGGTGATCGGAAACGCTGAGCCGAAGCCGCGTCATGACGAGCGCCAGGATAACCACCGAGAGCGTTTCGACCATAAACTGCGTGAACGACAGGTCGGGCGCGCCCATCAGCATGAACAGAAGCGCGACCGCAAATCCCTGAATGCCGAGCGAAACGATCGCAGTCAGCCGATCCTGCGCATAAACGACAGCCCCAAGGCCTATCACCGCGATAGCAACCACGGTCCATTCGTAGAACCACAGGTCCGGAAACACCGGCATGGAAGGCAATTCGTCGAACAGCACCATCGGCACCAGAAGCGTCAGCGCAACCGCGATGAAGGTCACGGTCATGTAGATGTCGAGCCGGCCGCTCTGGACAACTTTTGTCACGCTGAACGACAGCCGCAGCAGCCCGCGTATCACTTGGTCGAAGCCGCGATCCGGCCCCCAGCCGATAGCCTCCAGAACCGAAGCCATGCTCGCGCGCAGCCGGTCCAACGCCAGATAAGCACCGATACCAAGCGCGATGGTCAGCGCTGAGAGAAGCAACGGGATGCCTATATGCGGCATGGTCGAAATATCGACCTGCAGGTCCTGCCCGGCGACCGCACTTGCCATCGGGCTCGAAAGCAATCGATGCGCAACGGTCGAAAACAGTCCCGCCAGCAGGCCCGAAAGAGCCAAGACGATGGGGCCGAGCCACAGCAGGACGGGGCCTTCATGCGCGTGCTTGGGCGTCTTGGCGGGCGCGCCGATAAACGGCCTCAGCCCAACAGCAAAGGCGATTGCAAACATCAGCGCGTTGCCGACGATCGCCACGATCGTCACCAAAGTGGCCCAGCCGCCCCCGACCGCAACCGCGGCATAAATCTCTTCCTTGGCCAGAAAGCCGAAGAACAGCGGCAGGCCGCCCATGGATAGTGCCGCAAGGATCGCGGCTGCGAAGGTAATCGGCATTGCGCCGCGAAGCCCGCCCAGCGAGCGAATGTCGCGCGTTCCGCTCTCATGATCGATCAGGCCGGCCACCATGAACAGCGCGCCCTTGAACATGGAATGCGCGATCAGATAGAGCACCGCCGCCTCAATGGCCTTTTCCGAACCGAAGCCGGTAAGCATGACAAGCAGGCCGAGCGAAGCGACCGTCGTATAAGCGAGCATCAGCTTCAAGTCGGTCTGTCTGAGCGCGAGCAGCGTTCCGACCAGCAGCGTCACGCCGCCGAACAGCGGCAGTATCGTCTCCCACGCAGCCGTGTCGCCCATCACGGGGTTCATGCGCATGACGAGATAGACGCCGGCCTTCACCATCGTTGCCGAATGCAGGTAGGCCGACACCGGCGTCGGTGCCTCCATGGCGTTGGGCAGCCAGAAATGGAACGGAAACTGCGCGGATTTGGTGAAAGCGCCACCCAGAAGCAGAATGAGTGCTGCCAGATAGAGCGGGCTGTTTCGCATGATATCGCCCGAAGCCAACAGCCCCGAAAGATCATTCTGGCCGCTCGCCGCCCCGATTACCAGCAGGCCGGCTAGCAACGACAAGCCACCCAGTCCGGTGACCACCAGCGCCTGCAAGGCAGCACGGCGCGAGGCTTCGCGAGCGTGGTCGAAACCGATCAAAAGGAACGAAGTAATCGAGGTCAGTTCCCAGAAAACGAAAAGCATCAGGAAGGAGTCGGCAACGACCAATCCCTGCATCGCGCCCATGAACATCAGTATGAAGGAAAAGAACCGGCCCTGGTGCGGATGGCCTTTGAGATAGCCGCCGGAATAGAGCACGATCAGCGTGCCGATGCCAGTGATGAGCAGGGCAAACGTCAGCGACAGTCCATCGATATACCAGGAGAAGCGGACACCCAGGCTCGGTATCCAGTCAAAGCCGCCGGCAATCGCCGCTCCTTCGGAAACCGGCCCTGACATTCCGGCGAAATGCGAAAACATCCAAAGAGGCGCAAGCGCCAGAACCCAGGCAGCGTTGTGCTTCAGCAGTCGGGTCAGGAATGGTGCTGCCGCAGCGGCCAGAAACGGCAATATCAGCGCAAAAAATGTCAGCGGCCGTTCCCCCGTTCCCATCCCGTTGCCCGGCGCGGGCGACCTCGATATGCCAGTGCAGATTTTTGAATGACAGTGGAATAGACGGGAGGCAGCGTCCGGGCAAGTCTTTCCCGGCAAAAGTCCGCCGTCATCCCCGCGATCATTGTTTGAAGGTCGGCTTCTTCATGTCTACCTATCGCAGGACGTACGCAAATCTAAAAAGGCCTTTCTTCTGGCTCTTGAACGCAGCCTGTTCGCCGTGTTCAGTCCTACCTGAGAATCCCATCAAAGCGAGACGCAATGACCAACTCCAGCATATTTCCGAAAATCGAGGCACCGCAGACCGAAGAGCGACCGGTGACGGACACGCGCCATGGCGTGACCCGAACCGACGAATTCGCCTGGCTGCGCGCCGAAAACTGGCAGGAGGTGTTTCGCGAGCCGTCCACTCTCGATCCGGCAATCCGCGATCATCTCAATGCCGAGAACGCCTATCAGTCGGCTTTGATGGAAGACACGGTTGAACTCCAGAAGCGCCTGTTCCAGGAAATGAAGGGCCGCATCAAGGAAGACGACTCCTCGGTGCCGATGAAGGACGGGCCGTTTGCCTATGGTTCATCCTTCAAGATCGGCGGCGAGCAGCCGCGCTATTTCCGCACGCCGCGTGACGGCGGCGCCGAGGAGATCATCCTCGACGGCGACGCTGAAGCCGAAGGCAAGCCCTATTTCCGCATCGGCGGTGTCGACCATTCGTCCGACCACAAGCGCCTGCTCTGGGCATACGATGACAAGGGGTCAGAGTTCTTCACGCTCCACGTCCGTGAATTGTCGGACGGCAAGGACATTTCCGACCAGGTCACCGATACCGGCGGCTCGGGCGTTTGGAATGCATCGGACGATGGGTTCTTCTACACGCGCCTCGATCAGAATCATCGTCCGTCGAAAATCTTCTTCCACGCCCTCGGCGACGATCCGGCCAATGATCGCCTTGTCTTTGAAGAGACCGACCCCGGCTTCTTCATGAATGTCGGCGGCTCGCGCCGCAACGACTGGATTTTCATCGGCATCAACGACCACGAAACGTCGGAATACCGGCTCCTCAGCATGGCCGACCCGCATGCCGAGCCGCAGCTGGTGGCGGCGCGCGAGACCGGCCTGCAATACGATCTCGAGGAAGGCGGCGACATCTTCTTCATCTTGACCAATGCCGACGGCGCCAAGGATTTCAAGATCATGACCGCGCCGGTAACCGCCCCCGGCCGCGCTAACTGGAAGGAACTGGTGCCCCACGAGCCCGGCCGCCTCATCCTGTCGGTCCTCGGTTATCAGGATTTCATGGTTCGCCTGGAGCGGAAGGAAGGCTTGCCGCGGATCGTCGTGCATGACCGCAAGACCGGCGAGGAGCATATGATCTCCTTCGAGGAGGAAGCCTTCTCGCTCGGCCTCGGCGGCTCCTATGAATATGACACCGATGTCATCCGCTTCTCCTATTCGTCGATGACGACGCCGACCCAACTCTTCGACTACAATCTGCGCACGCGCGAGCGGGTTCTTTTGAAGACGCAGGAAGTTCCCTCCGGCCACAATCCCGAAGACTATGTCACCCGCCGGCTGATGGCGCCGGCGCATGATGGCGAGCTCGTCCCAATCTCGCTTATCTATCACCGCGACACGCCGCTCGACGGTTCGGCGCCTTGCCTGCTCTACGGCTACGGCTCCTACGGCATCGCCATTCCTGCGTCCTTCAACACCAACTGCCTGTCGCTGGCCGATCGCGGTTTCGTCTATGCCATCGCCCATATCCGCGGCGGCAAGGACAAGGGCTACGCCTGGTATGACGACGGCAAGCGCGAGAAGAAGACCAACACCTTCCTCGACTTCATCGCTGCCGCTCATCACCTGGTTGCAGAGCGCTACACCAGCCACGACCGCATCGTCGCCCAGGGCGGTTCCGCCGGCGGCATGCTGATGGGCGCGATCGCCAATATGGCGCCCGATGCCTTCGGCGGCATCATCGCCGAGGTGCCCTTCGTCGACGTCCTCACCACCATGCTCGACGATACACTGCCGCTAACCCCGCCCGAATGGCCGGAATGGGGCAATCCGATCACGTCGGAAGCCGACTACAAGACCATTGCCGCCTACTCGCCCTATGACAATGTCGGCGCTCTTTCTTACCCGCCGATCCTGGCGGTGGCCGGCCTCACCGATCCGCGCGTCACCTATTGGGAGCCGGCGAAATGGGCAGCGCGCCTGCGCAAGCTCAAAAAGGACGCCAACCCGGTCCTGTTCAAGATCAACATGGATGCCGGCCACGCGGGTGCGTCTGGTCGTTTCTCGCGACTGGAAGAGATCGCCTACAACTATGCCTTCGCGCTGAAAGTAACCGGCAAGGCAAAAGCCGAACCGGCGTAAGCCTCAAAATCCAGCCGGCGAGCAGATCAGTTCGCCGGCTGCTGGCGCGGCGGGTAGCCGTTCGGATGCGGCGGGATCGCTTTCAGATAGGCGGCGATCGCCGCGCGATCTTCCTTGGTCAGCTTCGCCATGTTGCGCTGGACCTCAGCCATGGTGCCGCCGGCAGAATCGAAATCCGGCGTGAAGCCGGTTTCGAGATAGTCCGCGATTTCACTCTCCGACCATGTAATACCGCCCTCGCCCGACGTGAGATTGGGCACGATGCCATTCCCCTCCGCAGCGGCCGCACCCGCCAGCCATTGGCTCTTCTCGGTTCCGCCGATGAGATCGCGCGGGGTATGGCATTCGCCGCAATGTCCCGGACCTTCGACAAGATAGCGCCCGGCAACCTGCGCTTCGGTCGCGCTGTCGTTAAGCGCAACCACAGGCTCAGGGCTCACATAGAGCTGCTTCCAGAGGCCGAGCCCGCGGCGGATGTTGAAGGGGAAGCTCAGCGAATGACCCGGTGCCTTTCCGGCAACCGCCGGTAGCGTCTTCATGAACGCATAGAGGTCGGCGACATCCGAGGTCTTCATCCGCGCATAGGAAGCGTAGGGAAATGCCGGATAGAAATGCTCGCCGGAGGGCGAAACGCCTTTCAGCACGGCATTGGCGAAATCCTCGGCGGACCACGCGCCGATGCCGTCCGTCGTGTCCTGCGAGATGTTCGGCGCAACGAAAGTGCCGAACTGCGTTTTCAGTTCGACGCCGCCGACGAGTTCGAGCTTGGCATCGCCTTCGGCCTTGGGACGGGCGTGGCAGGAGGTGCAGCCCCCTGCCCAAAAAATCCGCTCGCCCTTCACAGGATCGCCCGATCCGAGAGCCGCCGCTTCAGCCGCATCGAGGCGCACCGGCTCAGTCAGGATCCAGAAAGCCACCGCGCCGACGCCGCAAAGGAGAACGGCTCCGACGGCCAGCTTTCCGACGATACCCATCCGAAGGCGATTAGCTCTTCTTGATGCGGAAGGTTTCGTGGCAGGTGCCGCAATTGGAGGTCACCTTGCCGAATGTGGTCTTGAAGGAATCGAGATCGGTCGGAGGCGCAGCAACGGCTGCAGCCGTGTCAGCCTTGAACTTGTCGACCGCAGCCTGGAAACCTGCAGTGTCTTCCCAGATTTTCGGAGAAACCGTCGTCTTTTCGCCCGTTTCGCTTCCCTTCGGGAACATGGCGGCGACATCGATCTTCTGGGCGTCGTCGCTCAGCGTCTTCAGCGCTTCCAGCACCAGTGCTGCGTCGAACGGCTTTTCGCCCTTCATGATTGGCGCGATGCTTCCGACAGCCTTGCCGTTTGCCTTCATGAGGGCCTGGCGGTCGGCGATCGGATCGGCAAGAGCCGCCGAACATGCGAGCGCGAGCGCCGAGACGGCGAGGATAAGCTTCTTCATCAATAGTCCTCCGGTTGCAAACTGGCTGCCTGGGATTTTCAACGCGCAAGGTGGACGAAAACATCCCGCCATGCTCTTCACGCTTGCGTGATCTTGCCGTGACCGCGGGATTGCATGAAGCGGGCAAACATAAAGAAAAACCCCGGACAAGCCGGGGTTTTTCGAAACTCTGAGTGCGGTCTCTAAGGCTTATGCCTTCTCGTACAATTCGAGCACGTAGTCCCAGTTGATGAGGCTGTCGACGAACGCTTCGAGATATTTCGGGCGGGCGTTGCGATAGTCGATGTAATAGGAATGCTCCCAGACGTCGACGCCGAGGATCGGCGTTGCGCCGTGCACGAGCGGGTTTTCGCCGTTCGGCGTCTTGGAGATGGCCAGCTTTCCGTCCTTGACGGAGAGCCACGCCCAGCCGGAACCGAACTGCGTCGTGCCGGCAGCGATGAAATCGGCCTTGAACTTGTCGTAGCCGCCAAGGTCGCTGTCGACTGCCTTCTGCAGCGCGCCGGGCAGCTTGGTGCCGCCGCCGCCCTTCTTCATCCAATTCCAGAAATGGAGGTGGTTGTAGTGCTGGGCTGCGTTGTTGAAGAGGCCGGCATTCTTGCCGAACGACTGCTTGACGACTTCCTCGACCGACAGGTTTTCCATGCCGGCTTCAGCGGCAAGCTTGTTGCCGTTGTCGACATAGGTCTTGTGATGCTTGTCGTGGTGATATTCCAGCGTCTCCTTGGACATGAAGGGCTGGAGAGCCTCATAGTCGTAGGGCAATGCGGGCAATTCAAAAGCCATGGTCGTACTCCTTCGTTGGCAATTTCCGGCAATCTCTTGCCGGACAGACATATGGTGGAATTGTTTTCGAACAACCCCTGAACTGGTGTGCGGTTCCTTCTAGATCATCGCGCCCGAAAGTGTCAGCCTGTTTTCTTCACGGAAGCCGGTTCCATCGGAAAAATATGCTCACTTGGCAGGCGTCGAATGCGCCCACTCCCAGTAAAGCTCGCGCGCCTTTTTGGCTACCGGTCCCGGCTGCAGATCGCGATCCTCGATCCGGGTGACCGGTACGACCTTGGAGTGGTTCCCCGTCGAGAATATCTCGTCGGCCTGGAGGAAATCGCGCACCGACAATGCCTTTTCGGTGGTGCGGAAGCCATATTCGGCCAGCAGTGAGATGGTGCGGGCGCGCGTGATACCTGACAGGAACGTTCCATTGGCCGCCGGCGTGAAGACATGGCCATCCTTGACCAGGAAGACGTTCGACGAACCGGTTTCGGCGACATTGCCAAGCATGTCGAGTACAAGCGCATTGTCGAAACCGCGCATCTTGGCCTCGAGAATGGCGCGGCCATTGTTCGGATAGAGGCAACCCGCTTTGGCGTTGGTCGGCATCGTCTCGATCGTCGGCCTGCGGAAGGGCGATACGGTGAGCGAAAATCCTTCCGGCGGGATCATCGGCGATTCGTAGAGACAGAGGCAGAACCGGGTCGAAGCAGGGTCGGCCGGCACGCCCATGTAGCCGCCATGCTCGGCCCAATACATCGGGCGGATGTAGACGGCGGTCTTGCCGTCGAATTTCTTCAGGCCGTCCTGTGTCAGGCCGACGATCTCGTCCTGGCTCTTCGACGGCTTCAGCCCCAGCGAGATCGCGGAAGAATTGACCCGTTGCGAATGCAGGTCGAGATCTGGCGAAACGCCTTCGAACCAGCGCCCGCCGTCGAAAACACTGCTTCCAAGCCACATCGCATGGCTGCGGGGCCCGAGAATCGCAACGTTGCCCTCATGCCAGTCACCGTCGACATAGGTCCAGGTCTTGCTCTGTGCGGCAGCTGAAAGTGACATGAATTATCCGCCTTCTTTAGGAGTGAGCGGCATCGAAGACGCTTTGCTCGCCTCCGTCAACCACCGCAGACGGGGAAAAGTTGATGCCAGCCGACCCGCACCTTAAGGTGACTCGCTGCGTTATCGCGGCATTGGAGAATGAGAGCATCGATGCGCCACCACGCCTATGTCTTCGACGCCTATGGCACTCTGTTCGACGTGCATGCTGCCGTACGCCGTCATGCCGATAAGATCGGCCCCGACGGCCAGTTATTTTCGGAAATCTGGCGCGCGAAACAGCTGGAATATTCGTGGACGCGGACGCTGATGGGGGCATATCTCGATTTCTGGCAGCTGACCGAACAGTCGCTCGACTTTGCCTTTCTCAAGGTGCCCTCTGCCGACAAGAAACTCAGGCAAGATCTTCTTGACGCCTATTGGCGGCTCGATTGCTATCCGGAGGTTCCAGCCGTCCTGAAGGCTTTGAAGGCCGACGGTGCGCGGCTTGCCATACTGTCCAACGGCTCACCGGCGATGCTGGAAGCAGCCGTGAAATCGGCGGCGCTAGATCAGGTGCTGGACGACATCTTCTCCGTCGACACCGTGCGCCGGTTCAAGACCGACCCTTCGGTCTATGATCTCGTCACCACAGGCTGGCGTCTTTACCCGGATGCCGTTTCCTTCCAGTCGTCGAATCGCTGGGACATTGCGGGTGCTGCCAAGTTCGGTTTTCGCACAGTGTGGATCAACCGAACCAACCAGCCCGACGAATATCGCGACCTTGCCCCAGCCCTTATCCTGCCATCGCTCAAAGGGCTGTTGACCGGAGACTGACGGCCCCGCCGTGGCCGATATGCCACATGGCGCTGCCGTCACATCTTCGCCCTTTTTTCTTCACCGTCAGGCCAGAATCGAAACCGCTTATCGCGCTCGAACTTTGGGGGATGGAAAGCGTTCCGCTCGCGGAGCGTTCACGGAATTTTGCGACGCTGTTAACTATCCTTTTCAGCGCCGGGATTTAAAAGGGCATCATGACTGACACACTCTCCTCCATTCGCTTAAATCGCCGCGGCTTTCTAGGGGCGGCAGCCGTAGGTGCTGCTTCCATCGCCGTTTCCGCATGCAGCACCGTCTCGCGCGGCGCCTATGTCGACGGACCGCCGCCCGAGGCTCCGCAGCTCAGCGTCGATTCGTCTTTCGGCGACTACGCGATGATGTACGGCCCCGTCACTGACGAGGGTTTCGAAATACCCGCCATCCCCTTGAAAAAGATGAACAAGCGGTTCCTGCGGCAGGTCGTGCAGGACCCGACGGGCGAGCGCCCGGGCACGATCGTCGTCGATACGTCGAATCACTTCCTCTATCTGGTCCGCGAAGGCGGCGAAGCCATGCGCTACGGCGTTGGCCTTGGCCGCGCCGGCTTCGAATGGTCCGGCCGCGCCGTCATACAGTGGAAGCGCAAGTGGCCGACGTGGACGCCGCCGGACGAGATGATCGGACGGCAGCCGGAACTCGCCAAGTATAGTGCTGCCAATGGCGGCATGCAGCCGGGCCTGATGAACCCGCTCGGTGCGCGCGCGCTCTATATCTTCCAGAACAATCAGGACACGCTTTATCGCCTGCACGGCTCGCCGGAATGGAGCTCGATCGGCAAGTCTGTTTCGTCCGGCTGCGTGCGCCTGATGAACCAGGATATCATCGATCTCTACGATCGCGTCCCGAACAAGACCCCGATCCTGGTTACCGGCGGTCTCGGCGGCGTCGCCTGACCGCTCCGAACCGAGACTCAGTTCAAAGGACCGGCCTTGACCGGTCCTTTTGTTTTAGATCACCGCTTCAGGCTTCCGAGAATCCCGCGCACCAGCGCGCGTCCGAGCGAGGAGCCCACTGACCGCACAACTGATTTGATCGCCGCTTCCGCGACCGTCTGGCGGCCGGAAGCGCGCGGCTGTGCGGTACGGCGTCCCGTGGGTTGTTTTGAACCGCCACCGCCGAAATCCGGCAATGTCCAGCCACCGCCGCTGGCTTGGGTTTCGCCCTGAGGCGCGGTCTGTCCCTGCTTGGCCCGAGCCAACAGAATTTCGTAGGCCGATTCGCGATCGACCATCTGGTCGTACTGACCCGTCACCGGGCTGGCATTGATCACCTTGCGGCGTTCTTCCGGCGTCAGCGGGCCGATGCGCGACGACGGCGGGCGGATCAACGTCCGTTGGACCATTGAAGGAACGCCCTTGTCTTCGAGCGTCGAAACCAGCGCCTCGCCGGTGCTGAGATTGGTTATCGCTTCGAACGTCTTGAAATCCGGGTTGGGCCGGAACGTGTCGGCCGCGACCTTCACCGCATTCGTTTCGCGCGGCGTATAGGCGCGCAGCGCATGCTGAATGCGGTTGCCAAGCTGGGCGAGCACCGTTTCCGGTACGTCCAGCGGGTTCTGCGTGACGAAATACACGCCCACGCCCTTGGAACGGATAAGCCGAACGACCTGCTCGACGCGGTCGAGCAGTGCCTTCGGAGCTTCGTTGAAAAGCAGATGCGCCTCATCGAAGAAGAAGACGAGACGCGGCTTTTCCGGGTCGCCGACTTCCGGCAGTTCCTCGAAGAGTTCGGAAAGCAGCCAGAGCAGGAAGGTGGAATAAAGCCGCGGGTTCGTCATCAGCTTGTCGGCTGCCAGAACATTCACCGCGCCACGCCCGTCCGGTGTCGTGCGCATGATGTCGGGAATCCGCAGCGCCGGCTCGCCGAAGAAATTCTTGCCGCCCTGCTGTTCCAGAACGAGCAGCGAGCGCTGGATCGCACCGACCGAGGTCTTGTTGACGTTGCCGTAGCGCGCCGAAAGCTCTTCCGAGCGTGTGGCCATGTGGGCCAGCATCGACTGCAGGTCCTTCATGTCGAGGAGCAGAAGCCCCTCCTCGTCGGCGATCTTAAAAGCGATGTTGAGAACGCCTTCCTGCGCATTGGTAAGGTTCATCAGCCGCGACAGCAGCAGCGGCCCCATTTCCGTGACAGTGGCGCGGATCGGATGGCCCTGCTCGCCGAACAGATCCCAGAAGATAACCGGCGTTTCACGGAACTCGTAAGGCTCGAGCTTGATCGCTTCGGCGCGCTTGAGCAGAAAATCCTTCGGCTCGCCAACCGCTGCAATACCAGACAGATCACCCTTGATGTCGGCGCAGAAGACAGGAACGCCGGCGTTGGAAAAGCCTTCGGCGAGAATCTGAAGCGTGACCGTCTTGCCCGTGCCCGTCGCGCCAGTGATCAGGCCGTGCCGGTTTCCATATTTCAGGAGCAGACTTTCAGGTCTTTGATAGCTGTCATCAGGCTTACGGCTGGCCCCGATGAAAATGCTGTCTTGCTGCGCCATATTTTCCAGCTCTCCAAAAACCAAGTCGACGCCCGGCGCGAGAAGCCAGGAATCCAGAAATGTATAGTGGCGCGGTTGCAGCGTCACAATGGCAATCGCGCAAATTGGCCGATTGAGGGTTGCAGTCGGCGTTGTGGTTTGGCAATCGGAAAAGCCGTTGTGCGTGTGTTTGCATTGCGACACAACGCCGGTGGCCATAATGTTCGGGCTCTGCTCGGATAAGGTCGGGAGAACAGGGAACACGTATGGACGCCCGAGCGATTTTCAGTGATGTCGAATTCCAACCGGCGGACCGCGAGCGTTGGACAGCGCTGGCGCAAAAAGCGCTTTCCGGCGCTTCGTTCGAAGAGACGCTTGTTTCGCACACAGACGACGGAATCCGCATCGACCCGCTCTACGAGCGTGCGCAAAGCGCGGAGTTCCTGTCGCGCCAGAACGCGGAAGCGCCATGGATCATTACGCAGCGCATCGACGATCCGGACCCCAAGCGAGCGAACCGGCAGGCACTGGAAGAGATAAACCAGGGCGCGACCGGGCTTTCGCTGGTATTCGACGGCGCGCCGAATGCATTCGGATACGGCCTGCCGGGAACCGCCGAAGCGCTCGATGCGGTTCTGGAAGGCGTGGTGCTCAACCGCACCTATCTGCGGATCGACGTGCATCCTTCAAGCCGGGCCATGGCCGACTGGCTGGTTGCGATCCTGACCAAGCGACGCGCCGATCCGGCAAAGCTCAATCTCTCCTTCGGCATCGATCCGGCAGCGATCTTTGCCGGCACCGGGCGGCTGCGCATGTCGATCGAGGCGCTCCAGGCATCCATGCCGCAATCGCTGGCGCATTTCTTCGCGCTTGGCGTTCCGGGCGTGCTTCTGGAGGCAGACGGCCGCGTGCTGCACAATGCGGGTGCGACGGAAGCGCAGGAACTCGGCGTCATGCTGGCTTCCGCCGTGGCTCACCTTCGCCTGTTCGAAGAGGCACGTCAGGCTTTGCTCTACGCTGCCCCGCATATCGGCTTCTCGCTCAGCGTCGATCAGGATCAGTTCCTGTCGATGGCCAAGATCAGGGCATTGCGAAAACTCTGGGCGCGGGTCCAGCAGGCCTGCTCGATTGCGCCCTCACAGGCGGCCATTCACGCCGAAACGTCCTACCGGATGATGACCGTGAAAGACCCGGAGACCAACATCCTGCGCACCACATTGGCCAGCTTTGCGGCAGTTGCCGGTGGCGCGGACTCAGTCGCCATCCTGCCCCACACCATCACCCACGGCTTGCCGGAAGGCTTTGCGCGACGCATTGCACGCAACACCCAACTCATCATGGCGGGTGAAAGCCACATCGGCTTCGTCGGCGACCCGGCATCCGGTTCCGGCGGCGTCGAGGCGCTGACCGCGGCATTGTGCGAGGCAGCCTGGCAGGAGTTTCAGGCCATCGAGGCTGAGGGCGGCATACTCAGGAGCCTCGCCAACGGGCTTATCCAGGGCCGTGTCATCGAGGCGCGCAACAAGCGGATTGCCGAATACAAAGCCGGAAAGCGGGCAATCGTCGGTACCACCGTCTTCCCCGTGAAGTCCGAACGCCCCGTCGAAACCATCAAGGCAGACCGTCACCCGGCGCCGACGGACGGCACGGTGTTTTGTGAAGCATTGCCTGCTGAAAGGCTCGACGAATTGATCGGAGCCGCATCATGATACCCGATTTTTCAAAGCTAGCCTGGTCCGAGCCGCCGTCCGGCAAGTCTGGTGCGGATGCGAAAATCTGGCAGACGCCGGAAGGCATTCCCATCAAGCGCCGCTACGGTCCCGAAGATCTCGCCGGCTTGCCGCACCTCGACGGCTATCCCGGCAGCGCGCCCTACATTCGCGGGCCCTACCCGACCATGTATGTCCAGCAGCCCTGGACGATCCGCCAGTACGCCGGCTTCTCGACGGCGGAAGAATCCAACGCCTTCTATCGGCGCAATCTGGCGGCGGGCCAGAAGGGCCTTTCGGTGGCTTTCGACCTTGCCACTCATCGCGGCTATGACAGCGATCATCCGCGCGTTGCCGGCGATGTCGGCATGGCCGGCGTCGCGATCGATTCCATCCTCGACATGCGCCAGCTGTTCGACGGCATTCCCCTCGACCAGATGACCGTGTCGATGACCATGAACGGCGCGGTTCTGCCGATCATGGCGCTCTATATCGTGGCCGCCGAAGAACAGGGCGTTGCGCAGAAGGATTTGGCCGGAACCATTCAGAATGACATTCTGAAAGAGTTCATGGTGCGCAACACCTACATTTACCCGCCGAAGCCTTCGATGCGGATCATTTCCGACATCTTTTCCTACACTTCGCATCATATGCCGAAGTTCAACTCGATCTCGATTTCCGGCTATCATATGCAGGAAGCCGGCGCGACCGCCGACCTCGAGCTAGCCTACACCATCGCCGACGGCATCGAATATGCCCGCGCCGGCGTGGCCGCAGGTCTCGACATCGACAAATTCGCTCCGCGCCTGTCGTTCTTCTGGGCGATCGGGATGAACTTCTTCATGGAAGTCGCCAAGATGCGGGCCGCACGCCTGCTCTGGGCCGGCCTGATGCAGAAGAACTTTTCACCGAAGGACCAGCGCTCGCTGTCGCTGCGCACCCATTGCCAGACCTCCGGCTGGTCGCTGACGGCGCAGGACCCCTACAACAACATCATGCGCACCATGATCGAGGCGATGGCCGCGACGCAGGGACATACGCAGTCGCTTCACACCAATTCCTTCGATGAAGCGCTGGCGCTGCCGACCGACCATTCGGCGCGCATCGCCCGCAACACGCAGCTCATCCTGCAAAAGGAATCCGGCACCACCCGTATCATCGACCCGTGGGGTGGTTCAGCCTATGTCGAGCGGCTGACGCATGATCTCGCGGCGCGGGCTCTTTCGCACATCGAAGAGGTCGAGGCGCTCGGCGGCATGGCCGCTGCTACCGAAAAAGGCATTCCCAAGCTGCGCATCGAGGAAGCCGCCGCCCGTACCCAGGCAAGGATCGATTCCGGTCAGCAGGTGCTTGTCGGCGTCAACGCGTTCCAGCCCGAGACGGACATCGAGGTCGATGTCCTCAAGATCGACAACGCGGAAGTGCGCGCGCGCCAGCTTTCCAAGCTGCAGCAGCTGAAGGGTACGCGCGATGTTGCCGCCGTCGAAAGCGCGCTCGACGCATTGACCAAGGCAGCGACCGGCAACGAAAACCTGCTCGAATTCGCCATCCGGGCGGCACGCGCCAGAGCCACAGTGGGCGAAATCTCGCTTGCGCTCGAAAAAGCCTTCGGCCGCCATGTCGCCACCGTACAGACGATCTCCGGCGTCTACCGTTCAGAGATCGGCGAAAACCCGACTGTCGATCGCGTTCAGGAAAAGGTCGAGGCTTTCGAGAAGAAGACCGGCTCCAAGCCGCGCATTCTCGTCGCCAAAATGGGACAGGACGGGCATGACCGCGGCCAGAAGGTGATTGCAACCGCCTTTGCCGACCTTGGCTTCGACGTCACCGTGGGCGCGATGTTCCAGACACCGGAGGAGATCGCCAAGCTCGCCGTCGACCGCGATGTCCACATCGTCGGCGCCTCGTCGCTCGCCGCCGGCCATCTCACGCTTGTTCCCGAACTGCGCGACGCGCTGAAGAAACATGGCCGCGAAGATATCCTGATCGTCGCCGGCGGCGTCATCCCGCCGCAGGACTATGATGCGGTGCTGAAAGCCGGCGCCACCGAAATCTTCCCGCCCGGGACGGTCATCCCGGAAGCGGCGGAACGGTTGTTGGATGGGCTGCTTTCATAAGGACGCTGCAAGGCACAAGTGTATAGTGGTGCCTTGCCAAAGCCTCCAAGATCACACGATCAAGCTAGGATTCTGAAGCTGCGCTTCAGCCGCCGATGCTCAGTTTCACGATCTCCCATTCCTTGCCGTTGACCGTGGCGATGTCGCCGACGGATTTCCCGAACAGCGCAACGGCCATCGGTGAGACATGCGAGATGGTGCCCTTTGCCGGGTCCGCTTCGTCCTCGCCGACGATCTTCCAGTGCACTTTCTTGCCGTCGTCGCCTTCCAGCGTCACGCCCATGCCGAAGCGCACCACATCGCTGTCAGGCTCCGGCACTGAAAGTTCCGCGCTTTCGCGCCGTGCCGTCCAGTAGCGCAGGTCTCGCGAAACCAGCGCAAGCCGTTCGCGGTCGGCCTGCCGCTCCGCCTTGCCGAGTTCCTCGCGCAATTCGGCAAGCTCTGCCTCGATAAGCGCAAGGCCGTGTTCTGTCACGAGATTGCGGTGAGAACTGATCGGCCGCTCGCCAATGTCGGCGATGGCTTCGTTGTCATCCTCGCGTGTGAAAGCTCTGCTCATGAAAGCGAGCTTAAGCGCTGGCTTGACATCCGACAAGCAATCCCTTGGCCGTATAAGGTGCTATTGGCATGGTTCATGCTGCGACGATCGGATGAAATGGAAGCTGTGCCAATGCTGAACAGACGCCGCTTTCTTGCCGGCACAGCCGGCTTTGCCGTTGGCGGACTGACCGTGCCGCTCAGTGCCACGGCGGCAAGCATCGCCGGCGTCGAACTCGCGTCCATGCGCGGCTCGATCGATGCGACCGAGCTTGGTGTTCGGCCCGGCGCATTCGAGGACCAGAGCAACGCATTTTTCAAAATGCTACAGAGCGCCGCCGATCGCGACATGCCGGTCTTCCTCCCTCCGGGTACCTATGTCGTTTCAAATCTTGCTTTGCCGCGACGCGTCCGCCTTACCGGCGTGCCGGGCGCCACGCGCATCATCTATGGCGGCGGCGGTCATCTGTTCGCTGCCGAAGATGCAGAGATCATCGACCTATCCGGCCTCGTGCTGGATGGCGCCAACAAATGGCTTGGCGACTACACGCAAGGTCTCGTCGATCTGCGCCGCATCAGCCAGCTTTCCATCGACAATTGCCAGATCATCGCCAGCGGCAAGAACGGTATTTCGCTGGAAGCAGCATCCGGCCGCATCGAACGATCGACCATTTCAGGTGCAGCTGACGCCGGCATTTATTCCGTCGAAGCCGGGCGCATGCAGATCGCCAACAACACGGTCACCGACTGCGGCAATGGCGGCATTCTCGTCCATCGCTGGCAGCCGGCCGAAGACGGCACCATTGTCACCGGCAACCGCGTCGAGCGGATTGCCGCGCGCAATGGCGGTACCGGCCAATATGGCAACGGAATCAATGCCTTCCGCGCCGGCAATGTGATGATCGCCAACAACATGGTTTCGGATTGCGCCTTTTCCGCCATCCGCGCCAACAGCGCAAACAATGTCCAGATCGCCGGCAACACATGCTCACGGCTTGGCGAAACCGCGATCTATTCCGAATTCTCCTTCGAGGGCGCTGTCATCACCGGCAACATTGTCGATGGCGCAGCCAACGGCATCTCGATCGTCAATTTCAACGAAGGCGGACGCCTCGGCGTCTGTTCCAACAACATCGTCCGAAACATGTCGAAGCAAGGCCCCTACCCGCCTGATGCAGCCGGCTTTGGCATAGGCATCGGCATCGAGGCCGACACTGCGGTCACCGGCAATGTGGTGGAAAACGCACCGTCCTTCGGCATCAATATCGGCTGGGGGCCATATTTGCGCAATGTCACTGCCACCGGCAATGTCGTCCGCAACGCCGGCACGGGAATTGCGGTAACCGTTGTGGAAGGTGCCGGCTCGGCGGTCATTACCGACAACATCATCGACGGCGCAAAGAATGGCGCAATCGTCGGTCATCGCTGGCTCGACGCCGCCACAGGTGATCTCGCTTCAGGCGGCAATGGCGGCTTCGCGCATCTGACCATCGAGCGCAATCACGCAAGCTGAACAGCGAACCGTTACGCCAGAGCCGCTGCCGGACGCAGGCTGCCGACGGTAATGCCGTTCCAGTTGACGAGCGTCGGATTGGCAAGCGTGCTAAGCTTTTCCGCCAGCGCCTCGTCCTTTGCCAGAAGCTTCGCCAGAACCGCCGCAACCATCACTTCCGCCGCGCGCCCGGCGCCATCGTCGCATTTCAGCGCGATGCCGAGGCCGAGTTCGGGCACTGCGGCGCAAAAAACGCCTTCCGCGCCAATCTTGACGAAGATGCGCCCCGGCGCAGTTTCCATGAGTTTGGTGTCCGACCGCTCGGAGCCGGCTACATAGAAGGGCTCGGCCATGCAGGCTGCAAACAGGCGCTTGGCCGCCGTCGCGCGCGCAGGCGCAAGTCCTACTCCCGTCGCCATCCTGGCAAAGCCATGCGCGATGTTCCTGAGTGGCACCGCATAGGTCGGGATCGAGCAGCCGTCGGTGCCGCGATTGTCGGCATTGTGCGCTGCGCCGGTCACGCCCTCCATCGCCTCGCGCACCATTTCCTGGTAGGCATGCCCGGCCTTCACATAGCCATGATGTTCGATGCCGGCATGGCAGCAGGCGCAGATGAAACCGGCGTGCTTTCCCGAGCAATTGTTGTGAAGGGCGCCCGGCGAACCGCCGGCTCTTGCCAGTGCGGTCGTGGCATTCTGATAGGACGGCCAATGCGCGCCGCACTCCAGCGCCCCCTCGTCCAGACCGGCTTTTACCAGCATGGCCCGAGCCAGTTCGACATGCTCCGTCTCGCCATTGTGCGAAGCGCAGGCCAGCGCCAATTCCTTGTCACTAAGGCCGTAAGCATCCGCAGCCCCGGTCTCGATGAGCGGCAGCGCCTGGATCGCCTTGACGGCAGACCGCGGAAAGACGGCCTGCGAGGTATCGCCGATCTCCAGAACCGCCTTGCCGTCGGCATCGAAGATCGCGACCGATCCGCGATGCACGCTTTCAACGATATCACCACGCAGGACTTCGACGAGAACCGGATCTGTCATGATTTCACCGAAATTGAACTGGTCTTGTTGGCAACGCACCTATTCGGTTCGCCGCTTCAACGCAAAGGTTTTCGCTAGATGAGATTTGCCGCCCGGTTGTTCCTTTTCATCGGGATCGTCTTCATCTTGCCGACACTGGCGACTGCGGCCTGGTGGAGCTTGCAGGATCGACCCTCCACATGGCGGGAGGCAACATGGGGAAGCTCCGGCCTGCTACAGCCCGCAAGCGCCGACGACAAGGCAGCCGTCTACATAATGGCGGCACGCACCGGCGGCATGAAAGGCGCATTCTCCCTCCATTGCTGGATCGTGGTCAAACGGCCGGGAGCCACCGAATACGAACGCTATGACAAGGTCGGCTGGGGCAGTCCCATCCGGAAGAATGCCTATCCAGCCGACGCCTACTGGTATTCCAACGCGCCTGAGATCGTGCACCAGCTTCACGGCGCAAGTGCGGAGGCGGTTCTTGCCGGCATCGATACAGCGATTGCGGATTATCCCTATTCGAAAGCAGGCGACTATCACATCTGGCCCGGACCGAACTCCAACAGCTTCGTCGCGCATGTCATTCGATCTGTGCCCCAGATGGGAGCCCGCATGCCTTCCAACGCGGTCGGCCGCGATTATGCGCCGGGTGCGGCCTCTTTCGGCTGGGACCGGCAACGCCATGATTTCAAGGCCACGCTCGGCGGGCTGTTGGGCATTGCCGCAGGAGCCGAGAGCGGCATCGAACTCCAGTTCCTGGGTCTGGTAGCGGGAATGGATTTTGCGCGGCCAGCACTTCTCATACCCGCCTATGGCCGGCTCGATCTCTGGCGCACGGAAACCCGGATCGCCAGCGGAACACATTCCGTGCTGATAGAATAGACTTCTTCCGAACAGCGTCATGTTCTGAATCGGATTAGTGGTCCATCTATTTGTTTATACAGGACTTTCATTGAATCCAGCATATGCTGGAGACAATCTAGCTCTCGCCGTGGACACCTGCAGAAAGAAACCCGCCATCCACAGCCAGTGTGTGGCCGTTGACGAAACTGGCCTCGGGGGAAAGCAGGAAGGCGACCGCTGCCGCTATCTCTTCCGGTTCGCCATAGCGGGCTTGCGGCACATGGCCGATCCACAGCCGCCGCTCCTCGACCGAATGCCGGCCCGAAACCACGGCAGCCTCCATCGGCCCCGGTGCGACGCAATTGACCCGCACGCCGCGATTGCCGAATTCCAGCGCCAGCACTTCCGACATCATTTTCAGGCCGGCCTTTGAAGCGCCATAGGCGAGATGCCCGCGATTGGCGCGCATGCCGGAAACCGAGGCGATGTTGACGATGGAGAGCGTCGCGCCCATGCGTTCCAGCGATGCCTTCGCCGCGATGAAAGCGCCGACCAGATTGACGTCGAGCAGTTCCCGCAGCAATTCGGCGCTGGTGTCCTCGGCCGAGACATCGCGGGAAATGCCGGCCGAATTGACGAGGCCGCCGATCAGCCCGAGCCGATCGACAACCTCGTCGAATGCATTCGCAATTTCTTCCTCATCGGTGATGTCGGCCTGAAGGAAGATGGCGTTTTCGTCGACGAACAGATCCTCCGCCGTCAGCAGCGCCTGCTCGTCGGCATCGATGATCGCAACCGGCCAGCCGTCGTCCAGAAGACGGCGGGCGATCGCTGTTCCGATGCCCGACGCGCCTCCGGTGACGACGGCCGAATGCTTCATCTGATGCGGTCCAGGATGGAGACGTAATTCGCCACCGCGGCACCACCCATGTTGAAGATGCCGCCCAGCTTGGCGTTGGGGATCTGGATGCCGCCGGCCTCGCCAGTCAACTGCATCGCGGTCAGCACATGCATCGAAACGCCCGTCGCGCCGATCGGATGGCCTTTCGCCTTCAACCCGCCTGATGGGTTGACCGGCAGTCGGCCGTCCTTCTGCGTCTGGCCTTCGAGAGCGACTTTGCCGCCCTCGCCGCGCTTGGCCAGGCCCATGGCCTCATATTCGATCAGTTCGGCGATGGTGAAGCAGTCATGCGTCTCGACGAAGGACAGATCGTCCAGCGTGACACCGGCATTCTTCAGCGCGCGCGCCCAGGCTTCCTCGCAGCCCTCGAACAGCAGGATGTCGCGCTTCGACATCGGCAGGAAGTCCTGCACGTGCTCGTTCGCGCGGAAAGCAACGGCGCGGCGCATCGAAAGCGCCGTCGTCGCGTCGGTCAGCACGATCGCGGCGGCGCCGTCCGAAACGAGAGAGCAGTCCGTGCGCTTCAGCGGGCCGGCCACGAATGGATTCTTATCGCTCTCTGTGCGGCAGAACTCGTAGCCGAAATCCTTGCGCATATGCGCATAGGGATTGTCGACGCCGTTCCGGTGGTTCTTTGCGGCGATGTAGGCCAGCGCGTCCGACTGGTCGCCGTGACGCTGGAAGTAGGCAGCCGCGATCTTGCCGAACTGGCCGGCAAACCCCGCCGGGATGTCAGCCTCTTCCTTCATGTAGGAGGCGCGGATCAGGTTCTGCTGGACCTGCGGTCCTGGAGTGGTGGTCATCTGCTCGACGCCGACGACGAGCACGACGCGGGCAGCCTTGGCCTCCAGCGCCCGGATGCCCTGGCGCACTGCGGCCGAGCCGGTCGCGCAGGCATTCTCGACGCGCGTTGCGGGCTTGAAGCGGAACCGATCGTCAGCCTGCAGTACGAGGCTGGCGGTGAAATCCTGCGGCGAGAAGCCGGCATTGAAATGCCCGAGAACGATCTCGTCGACATCATCCGGCCCGATGCCGGCATGGTCGAGTGCATCATTCGTTACCTTGACGATCAGGCTCTCGACGGTCTCGTCCGCAAGCTTGCCGAATTGCGAGTGAGCCCAGCCCACGATGCATGCAGTCATAAATTCCTCCATCAGCAGGTCGCATGTTGCGACATTTGCGGTTTGAATCCAACGGGCAGATTTCTGTTCAAGTATGAACTTATTTTGCACTGCGGTAAAGCGTCGTCGCGCGGTCGATCCTGCCTGCGGATTTTATATTGATTGATCAGTCAATAAAAAATAATGTCCCGTCAGGAGTATCTCAAGTGCCCAAACTCGGAATGGAACCGCTGCGCCGCAAGGCGCTGATCGACGCGACGATCTCGGCGATCGGCGAGCGCGGTTCGCTAGACGTCACCATGTCGGAAATTGCCGGCCGCGCCGGCGTATCATCCGCGCTGGCGCATCATTATTTCGGCGCCAAGGACGAGCTTCTTCAGGCGACGATGCGGCACATCCTATCCGAACTGAACGCGGATGCGCGCACCGCATTGCGGCATGCTCGGGACGCCAGGGAACGCGTTCTGGCGATCATCGCGGTCAATTTCTCCGACAAGCAGTTCCAGCCCGAAATCATCGCTGCCTGGCTCGCCTTCTATGTCGAGGCGCAGAAGGCGCCCGCGCTGCGCCGCCTGCTGCGCATCTACGCGCGGCGGCTGCATTCCAACCTGATGAGTGGCCTGTCCGGGCTGATGGCGCGAAATGAAGCGGGGCACGTCGCAGAATCAATCGCCGCTCTGATCGACGGCCTCTACATTCGCCGGGCACTCAAGGACGGCACGCCCAACGCCGCAAGTGCTGTCGCCCTCGTCGAAGACTATCTCGAAACGAAACTTCTCCAGCACAAGAAGGCTTCATGACCGGTCGGCCCAACATCCTCATCATCATGGTCGACCAGTTGAACGGAACGCTGTTTCCGGATGGCCCGGCCGACTTTCTCCACGCGCCGCACCTGAAGGCGCTGGCCGCGCGCTCGGCCCGCTTCCGCAACAACTACACCGCCTCGCCGCTCTGCGCGCCGGGCCGCGCTTCGTTCATGAGCGGTCAGTTGCCGTCGCGCACCGAAGTCTACGACAACGCCGCCGAATTCGTCTCTTCGATCCCCACCTATGCCCATCATCTGCGCGCCGCCGGCTATCACACCTGCCTGTCGGGCAAGATGCATTTCGTCGGGCCGGACCAGATGCACGGCTTCGAGGGGCGCCTGACGACCGACATCTACCCCGCCGATTTCGGCTGGACGCCGGACTACCGCAAGCCGGGCGAACGCATCGACTGGTGGTATCACAATCTCGGTTCCGTCACCGGTGCGGGCGTCGCCGAGATCACCAACCAGATGGAATATGACGACGAGGTCGCCTTCCACGCGACCCAGAAGCTCTATGATCACGCCCGCACTTCGGACGACACCGACCGTCGCCCCTGGTGCCTGACCGCTTCGTTCACCCACCCGCATGACCCCTATGTCGCGCGGCGGAAGTATTGGGATCTTTACGAAAACTGCCCCGCGCTCGAGCCTGAAGTCGGTTTCATCCCGAGGAACGAGCAGGACGCCCACTCGCAACGGCTCTATCTCGCCAGCGACTACGACAGCTTCGACATAACGGCGGAGCAGGTGCGTCGCTCGCGCCAAGGCTATTTCGCCAACATTTCATATCTCGACGATAAGGTCGGCGAACTCATCTCCGTGCTCGAGCGCACGCGCATGCTGGACGACACCAT
This sequence comes from Mesorhizobium sp. DCY119, assembly GCF_003590645.1. Lineage (NCBI taxonomy): Bacteria > Pseudomonadati > Pseudomonadota > Alphaproteobacteria > Hyphomicrobiales > Phyllobacteriaceae > Mesorhizobium > Mesorhizobium sp. DCY119. The sequence goes on from NZ_CP031834.1 coordinate 3,669,317, forward strand.
CATCGTCTTCTGCTCCGACCATGGCGACATGCTCGGCGAGCGCGGCCTGTGGTTCAAGATGTGCTTCTTCGAAGGCGCGGCCCGCGTGCCGCTGATGATTGCCGGCAAGGGTATCACCCCCGGCCTGTTCAATGCACCCGTCTCCAATCTCGATATCTGCCCGACGCTGTGCGATCTCGTCGGCATCGACATGAGCGCGATCATGCCATGGACCGACGGCGAGTCGCTGCTGCCGCTGACGCATGGCGAAACCCGAACCGCGCCGGTTCTCATGGAATACGCCGCCGAAGGCTCCTACGCGCCGATGGTAGCGATCCGCGAGGGAGGCTACAAATTCATCCATTGCGAGATCGACCCGCCGCAACTGTTTGATCTTGAATCGGATCCGCTGGAGTTGACCAACCTCGCCGCCGATCCGGCTTATACGGAACCGGTCGCTGCCTTCATGGAAAAAGTCCGGGCGCGCTGGGACATGGCTGCCTTCGACGCCGCCGTTCGCCAGAGCCAGGCAAGGCGCTGGGTGATCTACCCGGCGCTGCGCAACGGTTCCTACTACCCGTGGGAATTCCAGCCGCTGCAAAAGGCGTCCGAGCGCTACATGCGCAACCACATGAACCTGGACATTCTGGAAGACCAGAAGCGTTTCCCGAGAGGCGAATGATGACGAAGGTATTTGTTCCGACGCTAGACCATCTGAAAAAGGCCTATGCCGTCACCTCGCAGGCGACGCAGATCACGCCACTTCTGGAATCGCGCTTTCTCGCCGAACAGACGGGTGCCGCGCGCGTCTTCGTCAAGCCGGAATCACTGCAATGGGCCGGCTCCTTCAAGGTGCGCGGCGCGTATTGGCGGCTAAAGCAGCTTTCGCAGGAAGAAGCCAAGCGCGGCGTGGTCGCCTATTCCTCCGGCAATTTCGCCCAAGGGCTGGCAGCGGCCGGTCAGGCCCTCGGCATTCCGGTGACCATCGTCATGCCGATCGATGCACCGGCAGCAAAGCGTGATGCGACCGCCGGCTATGGCGCCAAGGTGGTGCTGACCGACCATGGCGACCGCGCCCGCGAAGAGGTCGCCGCCGAACGCGCCCGGCAGATCGCCGGGGAGGAAAATCTCACCTTGCTGCATCCCTTCGACGATCCGGAAATCGTCGCTGGTCAGGCTGGTACCGGGCTCGAAGCGCTGGAGCAGCTTGCGGCCAAGGGCGTCAGCGCCGACCTGTTGTTCTGCTCCATCGGCGGCGGCGGGCTTATCGGCGGCGTGGCACTTGCCTTCCACTATCTGTCGCCGAAGACCGCCATCTATGGCGTGGAGCCTGAAGGCTTCAACGGCATGGGCACGTCGATCGACCATGGCACGATCGAAACCATGCCGCTCGGCGGAAAATCCATCTGCGACGGGTTGATGGCGCGCAAGCCGGGCGAGGCTCCCTTCGCGGCGATGAGCCAGGCCGGCATGCGCGGCATTACCGTCAACGATGCTTCGGTGCGCCGCGCCATGAAGACCGCTTTCGAGCGGCTGAAGCTGGTGCTCGAGCCCTCGGGTGCTGCCTCGCTCGCCGCCCTGCTTCACGGCGGCGTCGATGTAGCCGGCAAGACCGTTCTTGTTGTCGCCACCGGCGGCAATGTTTCCTTCAACGATTTCATGAAGCACACCGCAGATGCTTGAAGCAGATTTCGTCATCGTCGGCTCCGGTTCGGCCGGCTCGGCCATGGCCTACCGCCTGTCGGAGGACGGCAAGCACTCGGTCATCGTCATCGAATATGGCGGCACTGATTTCGGGCCGTTCATCCAGATGCCATCGGCGCTGTCGATCCCGATGAATATGAGCCGCTACGACTGGGGCTTTTCCAGCGAGCCGGAACCGCATCTCAACGGCCGCATACTGGCGACGCCGCGCGGCAAGGTCATGGGCGGTTCCTCCTCCATCAACGGCATGGTCTATGTACGTGGCCACGCCCATGATTTCGACCACTGGGCCGAGGAAGGTGCGAACGGCTGGAGCTATGCCGATGTCCTGCCCTACTTCAAGCGCATGGAAACTTCGCATGGCGGCGAGGACGGCTGGCGCGGCACGAGCGGGCCTCTCAACATCCAGCGCGGCCCGCGCAAGAACCCGCTCTATTCCGCCTTTGTCGAAGCCGGGCATCAGGCCGGTTTCGAGCTGACCGACGACTATAACGGCTCGAAGCAGGAGGGCTTTGGGGCCATGGAGCAGACCATCTTCGGCGGCCGGCGCTGGTCGGCTGCGAATGCCTATCTGCGCCCTGCCCTCAAGCGCAAAAACGTCAAACTGATCAACGGCTTCGCGCGAAAGATCGTCATAGAGAATCAACGCGCCGTCGGCGTCGAGATCGAAGCTCGCAAAAAGATTCAGGTGGTTAAAGCAAGACGCGAAGTGATCATTGCCGCGTCCTCGATCAATTCGCCCAAGCTACTGATGCTGTCGGGCATCGGGCCGGCCGCGCATCTCAGGCAACACGGCATCGAGGTGGTCGCGGATCGCCCCGGTGTCGGCCAGAACCTCCAGGACCATATGGAGCTCTATATCCAGCAGGAATCGACCCAGCCGATCACGCTCTATTCCGTGCTCAATCCCTTTTCCAAGGCGATAATCGGCGCGGAGTGGCTGTTCTTCAAGACCGGTCTCGGCGCCACCAATCACTTCGAGGCGGCCGCCTTCGTGCGCTCGAAAGCGGGCGTCGACTATCCCGACATCCAGTATCATTTCCTGCCCGGCGCCATCAGCTATGACGGTAAGTCGGCGGCAAAATCGCATGGCTTCCAGGCCCATGTCGGGCCGATGCGCTCGAAGTCGCGTGGCGCGATCACGCTGCGCTCCAGCGATCCATGGGCCACGCCCGAAATCCGTTTCAACTACATGTCCCACCCGGATGACTGGGAAGACTTCCGTCACTGCATCCGCCTTACGCGAGAGATCTTCGGCCAGGCCGCCTTCGATCCCTATCGCGGCAAGGAAATCTCGCCGGGCAGCCACGTCCAGACCGACGCGCAGCTTGACGACTTCATCCGCGAGCACGCCGAAAGCGCCTACCACCCCTGCGGCAGCTGCCGCATGGGCCGCGCAGACGACCCGCGCAGCGTGGTCGATCCGGAATGCCGCGTCATCGGCGTCGAGGGCCTGCGTGTGGCGGACTCCTCGATCTTCCCGCGCGTCACCAACGGCAATCTCAACGGCCCCTCGATCATGACCGGCGAAAAGGCTGCCGATCACATCCTTGGCCGCACCCCGCTTGCTCCGTCCAACCAGGAGCCATGGATCAACCCGCGCTGGCAGATTTCCGACCGCTGAGCCATAGATTGCATGATGCGCCTTGACCGGCCATGCTGATAAAGAATCCGGAGACGACAATGCGCGCACAGCCGAAAGCCTCGCACTACATCAATGGCCGTTTCGTCGACGACGAACGCGGTGCGCCGCTTCAGGTTGTCTACCCGGCAACGGGCGAGACGATAGCGACGCTGCATTCCGCAACGCCCAACATCGTTGAGCTGGCCATAGAGGCCGCGCGTGCCGCACAACCGGCCTGGGCGCGGCTGAAGCCGGTCGAACGCGGCCGCATCCTGCGCCGCGCCTCCGACTTATTGCGCGCCCGCAACGAGCAACTCGCAAAGCTCGAAACGCTCGACACCGGCAAGGCAATCCAGGAAACGCTGGTGGCCGACGCGCCTTCCGCTGCCGATTGCCTTGAATATTTCGGCGGCGCGATCGCTGCCTATAATGGCGAATTCGTCGATCTCGGCGGGCCGTTCGCCTATACGCGGCGCGAGGCGCTTGGCGTCTGCGTCGGCATCGGCGCCTGGAACTATCCGATCCAGATCGCCGGCTGGAAGTCCGCGCCTGCGCTCGCCATGGGCAACGCCATGGTGTTCAAGCCATCGGAAAACACGCCGCTCTCCGCGCTCGCCTTGGCCGAAATCTATACCGAAGCCGGCCTGCCGGACGGGCTGTTCAACGTCGTGCAGGGTTACGGCGATGTCGGCGCTGCCCTCGTCGAGCACGAGGTCGTCGCCAAGGTCTCGGTCACCGGTTCGGTGCCGACCGGCCGCAAGGTGCTGTCGCTTGCCGGCTCCAAGATGAAGCACGCGACGATGGAACTGGGCGGCAAATCGCCCCTTATCGTATTTGATGACGCCGACCTCGAAAATGCCATTGGTGGCGCGATGCTCGGCAATTTCTATTCGACTGGCCAGATCTGCTCCAACGGCACCCGCGTCTTTGTCCAGAAGGGCCTGCATGACCGGTTCGTGGACCGGCTGGTCGAGCGCACCAAGAAAATCCGCATCGGCGACCCGCTCGACCCGGAAACGCAGATGGGGCCGCTGGTCAACAAGGCGCAGCACGAGAAGGTTCTGGGCTATATCGAGATCGGCAAGCAGGACGGCGCGACGCTCGCTTGCGGTGGCGGTGTTCCATCGCTGCAAGGTTTTGAAGGCGGCTGCTTTGTCGAGCCGACCGTGTTCACCGGCGTGACGGATGACATGCGCATCGCCCGCGAGGAAATCTTCGGGCCTGTGATGAGCGTGCTTTCCTTCGACAGCGAGGAGGAAGCGATCGAGCGTGCCAATGCCACCGAGTTCGGGCTCGCAGCCGGCGTCTTCACCCGCGACCTGCAACGCGGGCATCGCGTTATTGGCGAGTTGCAGGCCGGCACCTGCTGGATCAACGCCTACAATCTCACGCCGGTGGAAATGCCCTTCGGCGGCGTCAAGCAATCCGGCATCGGCCGCGAGAACGCGCTCGCGGCACTCGGCCACTACTCGCAGATCAAGTCGGTCTATGTCGAGACCGGTAACGTCGAGAGCCCTTACTGAGGTTCAGTCTCTCTCCATCGTCATCCCGGGCGGAGCATAAGCGAAGCGAATGCGCAGACCCGGGACCCATGCCGGAACGTTGAAAGCATCACGACGCTTTAACTTTCTGCCGTGCTGTCCAGATACTGCATCAGCGCGCAGGTAAGATGATAGAAGATGCTGGCCGGCACGTCGGTGGCCAATGAGCGGCCGCGCTCGTCTATGCGGTCGATCCACAGGCCGAGCGGCGCTGGATCGATATGCCAGCGGAAAAGCCGCCCGACGCGCGCCTCTACCTCGGGCTTGAGGTCAGGTCCGCCACTGCCGTCGAGCGCGATTGCGGCCTTGATCGCTTCCGCCTGCGGCCAGCTTCGCGATACCTGATCGAGCGGCAAGCCTTGCCGCGACACGGCGCCATAGGCGAGCCCTGTCGAGCGATTGAGGCCATTGGCAATCGCGGAGGCATAAAGCTTTCTGGCATAGGCTGTCAGATCGTTACGCCCGCTTTTGACGGCATAATCCACCAGCAGCGAGGCCCATTCAAAATGATGGCCGGGCTCCGTCCATGTGCCCTGCTCGCCCGCTACAGGCCGCCATTCGTCATCGAAATATTCGCCCAGCGTCCAGCTATCGGCGTCGAAGAAGTGACCACGGAAGAGATCGATGATGCGCGCGGCACGCCTGAGATGGCCGCGGTCGCCCGTCGCCGTGTGCCAGGCAAGGAACGCTTCCAGCAGATGCATATGCGGGTTGGAGCGCCGCATGCCCTCGCCTTCCGCCGTCTCCAGAAAGCCGGTCAGCCTGTGGTCTTCCAGATGCTCGTCGATGAAAGCAAATGTCTCTTCGCCAAGCCGAAGTGCATCCGGATTGCCGCACATATGCGCATGGGCCAGCGCCAGGAGCACGCAGGAATGGTCATAGGCATCTTCGGTCGCATCGGCGACGCTGCCGTCGACATTCATGGTGCGCACCCAACCGCCGCGGTCGGTGCGCCCCCTGCCCGTCATGAAATCCAGGCCGTGCGTGATCAGTGCATCCGCCGGCCCGTCCCACCCGCGCGCCTTGGCAACCGCGAAGGCATAGACCTGGCGCGCCATGGTGCGCATGCGCTTCGGCTTCATCAGCGGCGTGGCGTTGAAGGCCAGTGCCTCGTGAAAGCCGCCATGCAGCTCATCGACGCCGACGGTCGACCATAGCGGCAAAGTCTCCTCAAACAGCCAGTGATGCACACGCCGCCGCCACGCGCCGCTCACCACGACGCGATCGGCCGACGGCGTGAATTTGGTCTCGAGCCTGCCGCTCTTCTCCAGCTGCTCGACGATCTTCTTGACGTTCTGGCTACGGCTGACAGGCGCGACGAAGGTTGCGTCGGCAGTCGCCACGATGGCGACATCCTTCAGCCCGATCGCCGACAGCAGGCGGCCCTCGCTGCGGATATAGGAATTCTGGCAATCGATGGCGACGACATCGCCGACGATGACATTTCCGTCCATGTCCGAAGGGCTGACATCCAGCAGCGATTGCCAGGAGCCAAGATCGTTCCAGCGGAAGCTGGCAGGCACCATGGCGATATCCGTCGCATGCTCCATGATTGCATAGTCGATCGAGATCGATGGAACCTTCTCGTAGAGTTCGAGCGGCAGATAAAGGCCGGAAAGATCGTTCGTGGCTGCAAGGAATGCCTCCTCGGCCGCCGCCCAGATCTGCGGCTGGAACTTCCTGAACGCATCCCGCATGGCGCTGGCGCGAAACAGGAAGATGCCGGTGTTCCAGAAGAAATTCCCAGCAGACAGATAGGTCTTTGCCGTCTCCAGATCAGGCTTTTCGACAAAGCGCGAGACATCGACAACGCCTTGCCCTCTGGCTGCAACCTCGATGTAACCATAGCCGGTTTCCGGCTGGGTGGGCCGAACGCCGAACACGACCAAGCGCCCGTCCTTGGCCGCGGGAACACCCCGCTCGATGGTGTCCCAGAACTGTTTCTCGGTGGAAATCTCATGATCGGAGGGCACGACCAGCACGATACCATCGCCGAAAGCGGCAAGCGTTTGCAACGATGCGGTCGCGACAGCTGCCGCGGTGTTGCGCCCGGTCGGTTCGAAAATCGCCGTTCCACCAGCGAGCCCGATGGAACCGGCGTCTGCATGCACGCGCGTGGCATGGCGTTCCGACGCGATCAGGAAGACAGGCGCCTCCCCTGCAGGCCGCGCCTTCAGGCGGCGCAAGGTCTTGACCAGCATGGAGCCATCGCCTGACAGGTCGTGAAACTGTTTCGGATTGTCCTCGCGCGACAGCGGCCATAGGCGCGAACCGACGCCGCCGCTCATCACGAAACTGACGATCCGTTCTGTCATGCCTGTCTCGCGATTCGGTTCATCATCCCTCGCCCGCGTCAGGACCGCGAAGCGTTGCCTTGATTGTCACAGACGCCCTCCCTTATGCAACTGCTCAGTTTTTCCGCCATGACAAAAGGCTTGCCGCGGTCCGGCCGGTGACAAATGCGGGACCGACGCAATCTGTGAAGACCGAACATTTGCAACGATCTTGCTTCTGCCGCATTGAACAGTCAGGGCAAGGGTGGGGCTTTCGACGGAGAGGTGAATTATGGAACTTCGTAAAATTACTGTGGTTGCAGCAGCGCTTGCCGCAATGACGCTTGCGGGCTGCGCCACCAGCGAGCAGCAGCAGCGCGCGGGAACCGGCGCACTGATCGGCGGTGCTGGCGGCGCACTGGTCGGCCAGGCCATAGGCGGCAACACGCGCAGCACGGTCGCGGGCGCGGCCGGCGGTGCACTGCTCGGCGCAGCAGTCGGTACCTTGACCACGCCATCCTCATCCGCGCCGCAGCGTCGCGGCCAGGATATGTGCCGCTACCGCGCCGGCGACGGCAGCGTCTACACGGCACCTTGCGACGACCGCTACTACAACGGCAACTACTAATGCCATCCCGCCCGGCGGGCATTCGTCTCGCCGGGCCTTCTATCCAGAAACGATCTGCCCGTGAGGCTTTTGCGCCGCTTTAGCCTCTCTGATCGTTTGTCGACTTTTTTTCTTTGCATCGCCTGGATTTGGCCCTTGCGCTGCCAGAGCGAAAACAATAGAGAAACCAGCGAACTGGGGACGGAGTGTAGCGCAGCCTGGTAGCGCACCTGCTTCGGGAGCAGGGGGTCGCAGGTTCGAATCCTGCCACTCCGACCAGTTATTTCCCGAAATTCCCGATCTGAAAACGCTGCAGCCGCTTCACAAACGCGCCAACGCCTGGCGGTTTTCGTCTGGAAATTCCCCTGCCCGCAATCTCACCATCCTCCGGCCCTTCCATATGGCTTCGATCTGAGCGTCGCAGGCCGGGGTGCGTCGTTCATGTCACAGTTAGGCTGAATGCGACATTTTGCACATCTCCTATGCACGAATTTCAATTGTCGAATCATTGGGCAGGTCATATGTTTGGGTTGCTGGTGATCGACCTCCTCCCCGAAAGCCAGCATCAATGCAGTGCACCTCCTCCCGCGCTGCATCTTAAATAGAGCCCGCCGCACCTCCTCCCGCGGCGGGCTTTTTTTCTGCCCTTTCGAAAACGTGATCGCAGCTGCTGCTGACTTCAAACACCGCTCGCGGTTATGATGCCGCATGATCACGAACGCCCATCAGTGTCGCGCAGTTTTGATTGCGGTTTTCGCCGCCATGCCGTATGCGGCTGCGGCGGAAGACGCCCATCCGCTCCCGGGCGTCTCGCAGCCGGAACCGATCGTTCAGGATCTCAAGCCTGAGCCGAATGGCGTGCCGGCAACACCGGGCACGTTCAAGGTCGGCAACTTCGACGTCAAAATCTCAGGCAGCGTCATTGTCGACGTCGGCGTCAATGTCAGAAAGCCGCCGAGATAATTTCCCCCGATCGGATGATCGGGGTGCGTTGGGCTCAAACCAAACCCTTCAGCTTGCGATACGGAACTTCTTCACATCGATCGCCGCGGCCATCAGCGTCTGCGTATAGGCTTCACGCGGGTTGTCGAAAATGTCGTCGGTCAGCCCTTCCTCGACGATCTGCCCCTGCTTCATGACGATGATATAGTCAGCCATGGCGCGAACGACGGCCAGATCGTGGCTGATGAACAGGTAAGACAGTTCATGGTCGGCCTGGAGCTTGCGCAAGAGATCGACGATCTGCTTCTGCACGGAACGGTCCAGCGCCGAGGTTGGCTCGTCCAGAACAACGACCTTCGGCTTGAGAATCATGGCGCGGGCAATGGCAATGCGTTGGCGCTGGCCGCCTGAAAACTCATGCGCATAACGATTGCGCATATTCGGATCGAGACCGACTTCCAGCAACGCCTCGACCGCGCGCGCGTCGCGCTTTTTGGAAGACAGCGACGGTTCGTGGACAAGCAATCCCTCGGTTATCACCTGCCCGATCGTCATGCGCGGCGACAGCGAGCCGAATGGATCCTGAAACACCAATTGCAGTTCGCGCCGCAGCGGACGCATCGCCTCACGATCCACGCCCGATATTTCACGCGCGCCGAAGCGGATCGAGCCCTCACTCGGCAGGAGGCGCAGCAGCGCCCGCCCGAGCGTTGACTTGCCCGAGCCGGATTCGCCGACGATGCCGATCGTCTGGCCACGCTTCAAAGCAAGGGAAATGCGATCGACGGCTTTCAGAAACAATGGTGGGCCGGCCAGAAACCCACCACCAATCTTGAAGCTCACCTCGACATTGCGGCCTTCGAGCAGAACCGGGGCGCCGGCGGGCGGCGCAGCCTTCCTGCCGGTCGGCTCGGCTGCGAGCAGCATCTTGGTATAGGGATGCGCGGGTGCGGAAAACAGCGCTTCCGTCACGCCCTCCTCAACGATTTCGCCGTATCGCATGACATAAACGCGATCGGCAAAGCGCCGCACGATGCCGAGGTCGTGGGTGATGAAAACAATGGCCATGCCGAATTTGCGCTGCAGTTCGGCCAGAAGCGTCAGGATCTGCGCCTGCACCGTCACGTCGAGCGCCGTCGTCGGCTCATCGGCGATCAGTATGTCCGGATCGTTGGCGAGCGCCATGGCGATCATCACGCGCTGGCGCTGGCCGCCCGACATTTCGTAGGGGTAGGATTTCAGGCGGCGTTCCGGATCAGGTATTTTCACCAGTTCGAGCAGCCGTAGCGCCTCCTTGCGCGCTTCGGCCTTGCCCAGCTTGCGATGACGCCGGATCGGTTCCATCAATTGGTTGCCGATGGTGTAAAGCGGATCGAGCGAGGTCATCGGCTCCTGGAAGATCATCGTGATCTTGCGGCCGCGCACATCGTTCAGGGCTGACTTGTCCAGGGCAAGCAGATTGCGCCCACGATAGTCGACCGCACCTGTCGCCTCGCCATTGGAAGCGAGCAGGCTCATCGCCGCCATCATGGTCTGGCTCTTGCCGGAACCGGATTCACCGACGATGGCGACGGTTTCGCCGGCATTGACGTGAAGATTGATACCTTTCACGGCATCGACCTGACCATCCAGCGTGCGGAAGCGCACGCGCAGGTCCTTGACGGCAAGTATGGGTTGGGAAGTGGTCATCGGCTCACCGGTCCTTCGGATCGAGCGCGTCGCGCAGGCCGTCGCCGACGAAATTCAGGGCAAACAGCGTGGAAACAAGGAAGAAGGCGGGAAACAGCAGCAGCCAGTTGGCCGTGCCGATATTCTTCGCCCCCGCCGAAATGAGAACGCCCCAGCTCGTCATCGGCTCCTGAACGCCAAGCCCTAGAAAGGACAGGAAGCTCTCCAGGATGATGACCTGCGGCACGAGCAGCGTCATGTAGATGACGACGACGCCAAGCAGGTTCGGCACGATGTGGCGTTGCAGGATGCCACGCCTCGTCACGCCGAGCGCCTCGGCGGCCTGCACATATTCCTGCCTTCGGATGGATAGCGCCTGGCCGCGCACGATGCGCGCCATGTCGAGCCACAGCACCGCCCCCACAGCGAGGAACATCAGCACGAAGTTTCGCCCGAAGAACACCACCAACATGATGACGAAAAAGATGAACGGCAGCGAGTAGAGCACATCGACGATGCGCATCATGACCTCATCGATCTTGCCGCCGGCAAAGCCGGCGGTCGCGCCATAGAGCACGCCGATGGCCACCGCCACCACGCCCGCCAGCAGGCCGATGGCCAATGAAACACGCCCGCCCATCAGGGTGCGCGACAGCAGGTCTCGGCCGGTATTGTCCGTGCCGAACAGGAAATATTGCTGCTTGACCGTAGCGCTCAGCACCATCTTCAATCCGTCGGGTGACTTGCTCTCGACCTTGGCATTGTCGAACGTGTCGGAGCGGTCGATGTAACGAGTGTTGCGCTCGTCGATTTCCTTCGACGACGTCACGGTCACGTAAACCTGCTCACCCTCCTGATGCCACTCTTCCACGTCCACGCGCATGCGTTTGACGGTATCGCGCAGTGCCGTCTCGATCATTTCGGGCTTGGGATAGGCCGAAAAGCTCGGCGGCGTGCGCACGTAGTCGGCATAGATCGTGGTGTATTGGTGCGGCACGAAATACGGGCCGAACACGCAGATGATCGCCATGAAGATCAGGTAGTAAAGGCTGACCATCGACGCCTTGTTCGACTTCAGGCGCGCCCAGGCATCACCCCAGAAGGAGCGACCGACGATCGGCGCAGGTGCGACAGCAGCTATCTCAGTCATAGCGCACCCTCGGATCGACGACGGCGTAGAGAATGTCGACGATCAGGTTGAACAGGATGGTGAAGATGGCGATCACCACGACCGTGCCCATCACCAGAGTATAGTCGCGATTGAGCGCTGCATCGACGAAATAGCGGCCAACGCCCGGAATAGCGAAAATCGTCTCCACGATGATCGAGCCCGTCAGCAACGCAGCCGCCGCCGGCCCGGCATAGGATACGATGGGAAGCAGCGCGCCACGCAGCGCATGCTTGACCACAATCGACCAGTCGGAAAGGCCCAGCGCGCGCGCCGTTCGGATATGATGCGAGCGCAGGGACTCGATCATCGAACCGCGCATCAGACGCGCAACGATGGCGATCTGCGGCAGCGCAAGCGTCAGGACAGGACCGATCTTGTTGATCAAGGCGCCGTCGCCCCAGCCGCCGATCGGCAGCAGTTTCCAGGTCAGCCCGAACAGAAGCTGGATAACCGGCGCGATAACGAATGTCGGGATGGTGCTGCCGGCGGTCGCCGTTGCGATGACGGCGTAGTCGCCCGCCTTGTTCTGGTTCAGCGCCGCTATGATGCCGAGCGTGCTGCCTATCAGCAGAGCCAGGGTCAGCGCGGAAGCACCGAGCTGGATGGAAATGGGCAGGCCTTTGGCGAAGAGTTCACCGACGGTGAAGTCAGGCAGGTTGTAGCTCGGGCCAAAATTGCCGTGCAGCAGGTTCTGGAGATAGTGCCAATATTGCAGCCAGAGCGGATCGCCCAGACCGAACTGGGCTTCGAGATTGGCTTTGACTTCCGGGCTCAGGCCCCGCTCCTGGTTGAACGGGCCGCCGGGCGCGACGCGTATCAGGAAAAACGCCAGGGTGACGATGACGAATAGCGTCGGTATGGCGGTTAGAAGCCGCCTGAAGACATAGAGCAGCATGGTGTTCCCCGCTGTCACTGAAAAGCTGAAGCCGCCGCTTCCCCAGGCGGGAAGCGGCGGGTCGGCTGTGGCGGGACTATTCCTTGCTGATGAAACGCGACGGATGCCGATCCATCACATTGTCCTCGAAGCCTGCGAGCTTCGGCGACACGATGTTGTGGTAGTTGTAGTAGAGCAGCGGGATGTTGCCGACATCATCGACCAACACCTTTTCCGCTTCGCTCAGCAGCTTGAAGCGTTCCTCGGGCTTGCCGCCTGCAGCGGTTGCCGCATTCATCAACTCTTCGAATTTCGGGCTGTCGTAATCCGAGTAGTTGTGGCCATCGGCCTTGCGCGAGATTTCGAGGAAGGTCTCCGGATCGTTGTAGTCGGCGATCCAGCCGGCGCGCGCCACGTCGAAGTCACCCTTCTGCTCCAGGTGCCCGTAGTGTGTCTTGGTGTCGGTGTTGAGCAGCGTCACCTCGATACCGAGCGGCTTGAGCTGCTCCTGGATGGCGACCGCCGTGTTCTTGTGGTTTTCCGACGTGTTGTAGCGGATTTCCATCTTCAGCGGCTTGTCCGGGCCGTAGCCGAGCTTCTCAAGGATCTTCTTGGCCGCGTCCTCGCGGTCGATCTGCGATTCTTCAGCGAAAGCGGCTGGCGAGGTCGTGTAGCCTTCGATGCCTGAAGGCACCATCGAATAGGCCGGAGCCATGGAGTTGCTCCACACCTTCTCGGCGAGGAAATCACGGTCGATGGCCATGGAAACGGCGTTGCGCAGCTCGACATTGTCCCACGGCGCCTTGCTGGTCTTGATCGCGTAGTAGTAGGTACCGAGATACGGCGCGACGCGGACCTGATCGCCGAACTTTGCCTTCAGGTCGGTGAGCTGTTCGGTGGGCAGATCGTCATAGCTGTCGAGTTCGCCAGCCTCGTAGCGCTTCATCGCCGATGACCGGTCTTCGGTCGGGATGTAGTTGACGACGTCGATCTTGACGTTGGCGGCGTCGTAGAACTTCGGGTTCTTGACCAGCTTGATATGGTCGTTCGGAACCCACTCGGCCAGCGTGTAGGCGCCGTTGGAAACGAGATTGCCCGGCTTAACCCAATCGGCACCGAACTTTTCGATCGCCGCCTTGCTGACGGGGTATGTCGACTGGTGGGTCAACACCTCGAGGAAGTATGGCGTCGGCGCGACCAGGGTGATCTCGAGCGTGTTGGCGTCGATTGCCTTCACGCCAAGTTCTTCCGGCTTCATCTTGCCGGCATTCACTTCCTTGGCGTTCTTCACCTTCTGCAGCATCGAGGCGTATTCAGCCGCAGTCTTCGGATCCTGAAGACGCTGGAATGCGTAGACGAAATCCTCGGCCGTCACCGGGCTGCCGTCCGACCACGTTGCGCCGCTGCGCAGCTTGAATGTGTAGACGGTGCCGTCATCCGACACGGTCCAGCTCTCGGCTGCACCTGGGATGACCTCCGACTTCGCATCTTCCGTCACCAGGCCCAGGAACATGTCGCGCAGAACGTGGGCTTCATAAACGGTCGAGGTCTTGTGCGGATCCAGCGATTCCGGCTCGGCGGCACTGCCGCGGTTATAAACAACCTCGGCCAAGGAGGGGGCTATCATCATGCCGCCCGCCATCGACAGGCTTACGGCAAATACCGTCGCCTTCAGAAATTTCTTCAGCATCTTCGTCACTCCCAGAATGTCGTCGCCCCTCAGCGTCGACAAATTGCCAGTTAAGCCCCAAGGCAGAACTCGTTCCCGCCTCGTTGAGCGAGCCAGCGGTCTCTTCGGCCGCCGTTCTGGGAGCTGACACTAGCGACGGAGTAATTTTATTTCAACAGGCTCTGAGGGTCACCCAAAGGAAGGTCGCAAGAAGTCGCCGCACGTGGTCACGGGCCCTGCAAGTGCAACAAAACGTTTGCCGATGAAGAATTGTTCTCCCAAAAAAAGTCACAGGACTTAACCGTTCCTTAAACAACCATAGGTTACATTACAGAAGTTGAAATATAGCAATGTCCCACAGCTTTCGATGGTGAATGGCGTGGACGACAATAAAGAACTATCACAGGCACGGGCTCACATCAGATTGAGTCTGCTGCGAGACCGGAAGGGGACTTCGGCGGTCGAATTCGCCCTCCTCGCTCCCATCTTCATCATGCTTTTTCTTGGCATGGCCGCGTATGGCATATACTTCGGGGCCAGCCATTCCGTTCAGCAACTTGCCGCCGATGCGGCCCGTACAGCGATCGCTGGATTGAACGCCACAGAGCGCAGCACGCTCGCCACAAACTTCATTCGCCTCAATGCGTCCGGCTATCCCTTCGTCGATCCCAAAAAGGTGACCGTCAACACCCGTGATAGCGCTGCTGACGGCAGTCAGTTCGTGGTGGCGGTGCAATATGACGCAAGCACCCTGCCAATCTGGAAGTTGTTCAAAGGTCTGCCACTGCCCGGCATGACCATTTCCCGTCAATCGACAATCCGCGTCGGGGGGATCTGATGCAATACTGCGCGCAGGTACGAAAAATATTTTTTGGAAAAAGTTTTTGTTCGAGTATTTCAGGAAATATCGCCATTATGACTGCGCTAACCATGCCGGTTGCGGTGGTTATAGCGGCCGTTGCCATCGACGAAGCTTCTTTGTATTCTGAGCGCCGCGAAGCGCAATCTCTGGTTGATATCGCTGCAATTACAGCGGCTGCCAATCTCTCGAAGGCAGAAGCCGCCGTCACCGCCACCTTTCGCGACAACGGCATCACCGACATTGTCGTCGGCAGCGTCAGCACGCAACCACCCGCAGGGGTCAACGGCATCAAGCCAACTGTTACGATAACGCCCGGCCGCTATGTTGCCAACGCGTCGGCGGCGGTTGGAACACGCTTTCAGGCAGGCACGCAGCCCTACAATGCAGTCAAAGTCACATTCAAGAAAACCGGCGCACGCTATTTCGCCGGCGCACTCATTGCGCCACCGACTATTGCCACACAGGCAATAGCCGGAACCAAGACGGAAGCGGCGTTCTCCGTCGGCTCGCGGCTGGCGTCTCTCGATGGCGGTGTCCTCAACTCCTTGTTGACCGGACTTGTCGGCGGCAATGTGAATTTGAGCCTCATGGATTACAATGCGCTACTCAGTGCCGACGTCAGCGTTTTCTCATTCCTGGATTCGCTGGCGACAAAATTGAACATCAAGGCCGGCACCTATTCGGATGTACTGAATTCAACCGCGACCGTTGGCCAAATCGTCTCTGCGATGGCCGCTATTCCCGGCCAGCAGAATGCCGCGAAAGTTGCTCTCGAGAAGATCGCCGGAGTGGCTTCCGCCAACGTGACGGTACCGTTGAAGAAAGTTTTGGGCCTTGGTTCGGCGGCCAGCCTGGGGCTTGGCCAAAGACCGGCAGGCCTTTCTGCAGATGTCAACGTCCTGCAGATGCTGACGGCCGGCCTGGTCATGGCCGATGGAAAGAAGCAACTGGGTCTAGATCTCAACGTCAGCGTGCTTGGCCTGGCATCCGCCAAATTGGACATGGCTATCGGTGAACCGCCACAATCTTCTCCATGGTATACCATTGGCGAAACCGGCGCAGTCGTTCGTACTGCCCAAACACGCATCAAGTTGATAATCGGTATTGGCGGAGGGCTGGAACCCCTTGTAGGTCAGCTCATCACCCTTCCCATCTATGCCGACCTCGCCTATGCGGAAGCAAGCCTAACAGAGATCAGTTGTCCAACGGGACCAGACAGCCGTCGCGTCAAGATTGCGGCCCGACCAGGCGTCGCTGAAATCCGGATTGCCGACATCAGCAGCGCGGCAATGCAGGATTTCCGTACCAAGCCGAAAGGCGACAAAACGAAAGTGGTGAGTTTGCAGGTGCTCTTCGTAGGGCTTGTCAGCATTTGGGTCGAGGCGCGCGCCGCAATCGACAACCAAAACGTCACCACGCTCACCTTCACCAATCAACAGATCAAGGATCGGGCCATTCAGAAGGTCTCGACACGCGATCTCACCACATCTCTTGTCAAATCGCTGCTCGGCGATTTGAAACTGGAAGCCAGGTTGCTTGATATTATCCCGGTCGGAGTGCCCACCGGTGTAACGAAATCACTCGGTGACACACTCGGTGCCGTTACGCCCGGATTGGACACTTTGCTTTACAATGTGCTGACGATGCTTGGCGTCCGCGTTGGAGAGGCAGACGTGCAAGTCAACGGCGCGACCTGCGGACGCTCAGTGCTGGTGCAATAAAGGCCTAATCCAATCGCCCGACGAAAGCACCTAGCGCCGGCAGGGAGACGCCACCGGCGTCAAGCCTTGCCTGCGAACCGGGAAGCGCCAGTGCCGTCACCGCTCCGAGTTCCGCCGGCAGTTTCCACACCGCCGGCCCTTCCGCAAAATTGACCACGCACAGCAGTTTCTCGTTTCCTGCTTCGCGCAGGAAAGCCAGGACGTCGCCCTCGGCATCGAGGAACTCTATGCTGCCGCTGGCAAGCGTCGGATGCTCGCGCCGGAATGCCAGAACGGCGCGGTAGTGCGCCAGCACCGAAGATGCTGCACGTTCCTGCACGTCGACTGCCCGTTCACGATGGCTTTCCGGCACCGGCAGCCACGGCTTTCCCGAGGAAAAGCCTGCATTGGTCGCGGCTGATTCCCAAACCATCGGCGTGCGACAGCCATCCCGGCCCTTGAAACCAGGCCAGAAGCGGATGCCATAGGGATCGCGCAGATCCTCGAAGGCGATATCCGCCTCCTCAAGCCCAAGCTCCTCGCCCTGATAGAGGCAGATCGAGCCGCGCAGGCAGGAGAGCAGTGCTATGGCGAACTTCGCGACAGCATCGGTATCGCCGCCAGGCTTGGTCCAGCGCGAAATGTGGCGGGGGACATCGTGGTTGGAAAAAGCCCAGCAGACCCAGCCGTCCTTCACGGCATTTTCGAAAGCAAGCACGCTCTTCTCCACATGCTCGGCCGAGAACTCAGGGCTGAGCAGGTCGAAGGTGTAGCACATCTGCAGCTTGTCGCCGCCGCCGGTATAGGCTGCCACCGTCTGCAGCGAGCGCGTGCCATCGCCCACCTCGCCGACAGCGGCGCGGCCGCCATATTCGTCCAGCAGCGCGCGAAAACGCTTCAGGAATTCGAGGTTTTCCGGCTGCGTCTTGTCATGGAGATGATCCTGATAGCCGTAGGGGTTGGTGTCGGGAATGTCGGTGACGACGCCCTGCGGCATCGGCGGGTTGTCGCGCAGCAGCTTGTCGTGGACATAAAAATTCACCGTATCCAGCCGGAAACCGTCGACACCGCGCTTCAGCCAGAAGCGAACCGTCTCCAGCAGCGCCGCCTGCACATCCGGGTTGTGGAAATTGAGGTCGGGCTGCGAAGCGAGGAAATTGTGCAGGTAATATTGCCGGCGCGTAGAGTCCCACTCCCAGGCCGGCCCGCCGAAAATCGACAGCCAGTTGTTGGGCGCGGTTCCGTCCGGCCTGGCGTCGGCCCAGACATACCAATCGGCCTTCGGATTGTCCCGGCTCGCACGGCTTTCGACAAACCATGGATGCCGGTCGGACGAATGCGACAGCACCTGGTCGATGATGATCTTCAGGCCATGACTGTGCGCCTCGTCGATCAGCGCATCGAAATCCGCGATGGTGCCGAACATCGGATCGACCGCGCAATAGTCGGAGACGTCATAGCCCATATCGGCCATGGGCGATTTGAAGAACGGCGACAGCCAGATCGCATCGACGCCGAGCGAGGCGATGTAGGGGATGCGCTGCGTGATGCCTTTCAGGTCGCCGCTGCCGTCGCCGGTCGTGTCCTGAAAGGAGCGCGGATAGACCTGATAGACAACGCAACCGCGCCACCAATCGGTATTGACCGTGCCTGTCATCCGCAACTCCTCTGAAAAAACTTAGGAAATGTCGACCTTTATTTCATCGACAAACACCAGCGAGCGCCCGCTGACAAGCAGGCCGTTTTCCACAACACGAATATCATTCGACGACGGCAATGGGCACCATTGGAAACCGTCGCGCGCAGGCAGCGAAAATGTGGTCGCGCGGCGATCGCGGTTGATCAGTATTGCAATACGAGTCGAATTTTCATCACCCTGACCGAGCACCATGGTCAATCGCCGGCGCTCCGGGTCGCTCCAACTGTGCTCATCGAGTTCGTCCCCGTTCTCGGCAAGCCAATGGACATCGGGAATCTCTGAACCGGATGCTGGCTTTCCGGTCAGAAAATTGATCCGGCGCAAGCCGGGATGCGTTTTGCGCAACATGGCGAGCGCCGCAGCGTAATCTTCAAGCGCGATGTCGCGTCCTGCCCAATCGAGCCAGGTTATCTCGTTGTCTTGAGCATAAGCGTTGTTGTTGCCGCGCTGGGTGCGGCCGAATTCGTCGCCAGCGGTCAGCATGATGGTGCCGCGCGAGGCGAACAGGGTAGCGAGCAGAGCGCGCAAATCGTGCCGGCGCTGCTCGATTATCTTCGGGTCCTCGGTCGTACCCTCGACCCCGTTGTTCCACGACAAATTCTCGTTGTGGCCGTCGCGGTTCCGTTCGCCATTGGCCTCGTTGTGCTTGCGCTCATAGGCGGTCAGGTCGGCCAGTGTCATGCCGTCATGGGCGGCGATGAAATTGACGCTGCTGGTTTGCGCGCCCGAGAACACATCGGAAGACCCAGCCAGCCGCGTCGCCAGCGCGCCGATCATGCCGCGATCGCCACGCCAGAAACGGCGGATATCGTCGCGGTATTTGTCGTTCCATTCGAGAAAGGGCGGCTTGAAGTTTCCGAGCTGGTAGCCGCCCGGCCCGATATCCCACGGCTCGGCGATCATCACCCGGTCGGCCAGTTCGGCGTCTTCGTTCATGGCCTTGAGCAAAGGCGCATCGGCGTCAAAACCGCTTTCCGTCCGTCCGAGGATGGGGGCAAGATCGAAACGAAAACCATCGACGCCGGCATGGCGGACGAAATGGCGGAGCGTATCGAGAACCATTTCCTGAACGATGGGGCGGTCGCAGGCCAGAGTGTTTCCCGTACCGGTATCGTTCACCAGCCGGCCATCGGATTCATGCCGGTAGTAGGTCTGATTATCCAGCCCGCGCAGCGACAGTGTAGGGCCAAACTCATCGCTCTCGCCGGTGTGGTTGAAGACGAGATCGAGGATGACCCCGATGCCTGCCTCGCGCAACGCAGCCACCGTTTCGCGCAGTTCTGCGATGCCACCGGGCGCAAGGCGCGGGTCGAGCGCCATGAAGGTCACCGGATTGTAGCCCCACGCATTACTGAGTCCGAGCGGCGGCAGGTGGCGCTCGTCGATCCAGGCCGTGATCGGCATCAACTCCACCGCGCCGACACCAAGCTTTTGCAAATGTTTAACAATCGCGGGATGGGCGAGTGCTGCAATCGTGCCACGCTGCTCCTTGGGGATTTCCGGGTGCAGCATGGTGAAGGCGCGAACCGGGACTTCGTAGATCAGGCCACCCGGTTTGAAGACCGGTGAATGGGGCGAAACCGGCTCGGGCAGAGCCGTTGCCACGGCCTTCGGCATCAGCGAGGCCGTATCGCCGCCCTCGCCTCGCCGCGCCGAAAGCCGTTGGTCGAAGACATAGGGCCTGTCGATAGCGACCGCATAAGGGTCCATCAGCAGCTTGTCAGGATCGAACCACAGGCCTTGTTCCGGCGCATAGTCTCCATCAGCGCGGAAGCCGTAGCGCGTGCCGGATTTCTGGCCGGGCAGGAAAACGGAATGGACGCCGTCGCCCTGCGGTTCAAGCTCGATGCGCTGCAGTTCCCGCGCACCATCCTCGTCGAAGATCGACACCCAGACGCGCCGCGCAGCGCCCGACCACACGGAAAAGCGAATGCCGTCCGTGCCTATATCGGCGCCGAAACGCGGCGCCGGACGGTTCAAATCCGCTGATCCCATCAGGTGATGACGCTCGGCCCCTTACGCCCCGTATGCGCGCGAATGCCCGCGATATCATCCGCGGCACCGAGCAGATCGGCAAGCGCCTCCTGCGTGTCGAGATCATGACGCTTCGGATCAGGCTCATAGCGCTCGACATAGAGCCTGAGCGTCGCGCCCGAGGTGCCTGTGCCCGACAGGCGAATTACCGCGCGCGAGCCGCCTTCGAACAGGATGCGGATGCCCTGGTTCTTGCTGACCGAGCCGTCGACTGGATCGTGATAGGCAAAATCGTCGGCCTTCTCGATCTTCAGGCCGCGCACCGTCGTTCCGGGCAGGCTCGCCAGCTTGGCGCGCAACTCGTCCACCAGCGCATTGGCCTTGTCGGACTCGACCTCTTCATAGTCATGGCGCGAATAATAGTTCCGGCCATAGGTCGCCCAGTGCTTGGTGGCGATCTCCTTGGCGCTCTCACCGCGGACCGCCAGAATGTTCAGCCACAGCAGGACCGCCCACAGCCCGTCCTTTTCGCGCACATGGTCGGAGCCGGTGCCTGCACTTTCCTCGCCGCAGATCGTCGCCATGCCGACATCGAGCAGATTGCCGAAGAACTTCCAGCCGGTCGGCGTCTCATACATGCCGACGCCGAGCTTTTCGGCAACGCGGTCGGCCGCACCGCTGGTCGGCATGGAGCGCGCGATGCCTTTCAGACCCGCCTTGTAGCCCGGCGCCAGATGCGCATTGGCCGCCAGCATGGCGAGCGAATCCGAAGGCGTGATGAAGATGCCCTTGCCGATGATCAGGTTGCGGTCGCCGTCGCCATCGGAAGCCGCGCCGAAATCGGGCGCGTCAGGCCCCATCATCTCATCATAGAGATGCTTGGCGTGAACGAGGTTGGGGTCGGGGTGATGTCCGCCGAAATCGGGCAGCGGATGATAGTTGCGCGCTGTGTGGTCGGGCGCGCCAAGGCGCTTTTCCAGTATTTCCTTGGCGTAGGGCCCGGTCACGGCATGCATGGCGTCGAAGCGCATGCGGAAGCCGGACTTGAACAGTTTGCGGATCGCATCGAAATCGAACAGCGTTTCCATCAGCTCGGCATAGTCGGCGACGGGATCGATGACCTCGACAATCATCCCCGCTGCATCAGACTTGCCGATCGTGTCGATATCGACCTTGCCGATATCGGCGATGAGAAAGCGCGAGATCGTCTTCGACTTCTCAAAGATCGCGTCGGTGATCTTTTCGGGTGCCGGGCCGCCATTGCCGATATTGTATTTGATGCCGAAATCCTCGTGCGGGCCGCCGGGATTGTGGCTGGCCGACAGGATCAACCCGCCGAATGCTTTGTATTTACGGATGACGTGCGAGGCGGCCGGCGTCGACAGGATACCGCCCTGCCCGACCATAACCTTGCCGAAGCCGTTGGCAGCGGCCATGGCAATCGCCGTCTGGATGACCTCGCGGTTGAAGTAGCGGCCGTCACCGCCGATCACCAGCGTCTTGCCCTGAAACCCTTCCAGCGAATCGAACACCGACTGGATGAAATTCTCGGCATAATGCGGCTGCTGGAACACCGGCACCTTCTTGCGCAGGCCGGATGTGCCGGGTTTCTGGTCGGCGAAAGGTTTTGTCGCGACAGTTGTCGTCATGCGTCAGGCAGTCCTTTTGGAAGTCAACGATCGATAGAGCTGAACGTATTTCTGCGCGCTTCGATCCCAGGAAACATCGGCTTTCATGCCCTGCCGCTGGATCGAGGACCAGAGCGCAGGCTCGGCATAGTTTGCTACCGCGCGGCGAATAGCATGGCGGAATGCGTCGCCGCTTTCCGGCTCGAACAGGAAGCCCGTCGCGACGCCAGCCGCAAGTGCTGCCTCATTGGCGTCTATGATCGTGTCGGCAAGGCCGCCGGTGCGGGCAACGATCGGCACACAGCCATAGCGCAGGCCGTAAAGCTGGGTCAGGCCGCAGGGCTCGAAACGCGACGGAATGAGGATCGCATCGCAGCCGCCCTGCATCAGATGCGACAGCCCCTCGTCATAACCGACAACGACGCCGACCCGCCCGCGATGGCGCGCAGCACCCGCCAGCAATGCGCCCTCGAGCCCCTGGTCGCCCGAGCCGAGCACGGCAAGCCGCGCGCCGGAGGCGACAAGATCGTCCAGGGTCGAGTTCAGCACGTCCATGCCTTTCTGCCAGGTCAGCCGGCTGACCACGCAGAGGATCGGACTGTTGTCATGATCGAGGTTGAAGCGTTCCTCCACGGCGCGCTTGTTGGCGGCGCGAGCCTTCAGCGTTTTCGCGGTGTAGGTCGCGGCAAGGTGATGGTCGGTCGCCGGGTTCCAGATATCGGTGTCGATGCCGTTGACGATGCCGTGCAGGTCGCCGGCGCGCAGATTGATCAGCCCGTCCAGCCCCATGCCGAAAGCCGGCGAGCGAATTTCCTGGGCATAGGTCGGGCTGACCGTGGTGACCGCCCAAGCGGCCTGAAGACCCGCCTTGAGAAAACCGACGCCGCCATAATATTCGACGCCGTCGAGCGACATGGCGTTGGCTGGCAGACCGAGCTGCGGAAAGATCGACGCCGCAAAGCTGCCCTGAAAGGCGAGGTTGTGGACGGTGATGACCGAGGGAACGCCACTTGCCTTGCCGTAGCGCATATAGGCCAGCGTCATCGCCGACTGCCAGTCATGGGCATGCACGATATCCGGCGCGTAGCCCGGGATCGCACCCGCTGCGATATCCGCACCGACCTGACTGAGTGCCGCGAATCTTCGCCAGTTGTCCGGCCAGTCCGCGCCGGTCGCGTCACCGTAAGGCCCGCCGACGCGGTCGAACAGATGCGGCGCGTCGAGCACGAGAAGATCGAGGCCGAGAATGGTGGCAGCATGCACCGAAGCCTTGCCGCCATGCAGGTCCGGATAAGCCAGCAGAGCCTTTTTCTTCTTGAATGTGCCCATCACCGCCGGATAGCCGGGCACCAGCGTGCGCATGGCAACGCCCTGCTCCGCCAGCGCCAGCGGCAGCGCGCCCGTCACGTCGGCAAGCCCGCCGGTCTTGACCAGCGGAAAAATCTCCGGCGTGACGGAAAGCACCTGCATGCGAATACCCTAGGTTTCGAGCCTGTCGATCATGTCCTGCGTGATCAGGCAAATGCCTTTTTCCGACACTCTGAAACGTTTTGCGTCAAGCACCGGATCCTCGCCAACGACGAGCCCTTCGGGAATTTCCACACCGTGATCGAGGACGACCCGCTTCAGATGGGCGTTTCTGCCAACCTTGCAGTCGGGCAGCATCACCACATCGTCGAGCGTGGAATAGGAACTGATCCGGGCCCCGGTGAAAATGAGGCTTCGGCGCAGCGTAGCGCCCGATACGATGCAATCGCCCGAGATCAGCGAGGATATCGCCGAACCACGCCGGCCATCCTGATCGTGGACGAACTTTGCCGGCGGTTTCAACTCGGCATAGGTCCAGATTGGCCAGTCGCGATCGTAGAGGTCGAGTTCGGGCGTGATGTCGGTCAGGTCGATATTGGCTTCCCAATAGGCATCGATGGTTCCGACATCGCGCCAGTAGGATTGCGTTTCCGCCGACGAGCGCACACAGGATTTGTTGAAACGATGCGCGACCGCCTTACCGTGCTGGACGATATAGGGAATGATGTCCTTGCCGAAGTCACGGCTGGAATCCGGGTCGTTGGCATCGCGCCGCAACTGATCCAGCAGGAATTTCGTCTTGAAGACATAGATGCCCATCGAGGCGAGCGCGAAATCCGGCTTGTCGGGAATGCCGGGCGGGTCGGCCGGTTTCTCAATGAAGGAGATGATGTTGTCCTTCTCGTCGACATGCATGACGCCGAAGCCGACCGCTTCCATGCGCGGCACTTCAAGGCAGCCGATGGTCACGTCCGCCTTGGCGTCGACATGCTGGCGCAGCATCAGTTCGTAGTCCATCTTGTAGATGTGGTCGCCGGCCAGGATGACCATGTATTCCGGTCCGTAGGGCTCGATGATATCGATGTTCTGGTAGACCGCGTCGGCCGTCCCCTCATACCACTGGGTTTCCGAGACGCGCTGGCTCGCCGGCAGAATGTCGAAGCTTTCGTTTCGCTCCGGCCGGAAGAAGTTCCAGCCGCGCTGCAGATGCCTGATCAGCGAATGCGCTTTGTATTGCGTGGCAACGCCAATGCGGCGGATGCCGGAATTCAGCGCGTTTGAGAGCGCGAAATCGATGATGCGCGTCTTGCCGCCGAAATAGACCGCGGGCTTTGCCCGTCGGTCGGTCAGCTCCTTGAGCCGGCTACCCCTGCCGCCGGCCAGCACATAGGCCATGGCATCGCGCGCCAGCGGTTGAGGTCTTTTCGTATCCATGGCAACCCTCCCAAGTCACTAGTCTAGAACAAGCTCAAGCATGACTGTCGCCAATGGCGGCAGAAGCATCGTGGCGTGAACGGCACCGTCCTTGCCGGCAACGGCCTCGACCAGGCCGCCATTGCCTTTGCCGGAACCGCCATAGTCGGATGCGTCGGTGTTCATCACCTCGCGCCACTTGCCTGCCGTCGGCAACGGCACGCGGTAATCGTCGCGCGCAACCGGCGTGAAATTGGTGATGACGGCGATCGGCGCGCCGCCGGGTGCGCTGCGCAGCCAGGCGAAGACCGAATTTGCGCTGTCGTCGGCAATCAGCCAGGAAAAGCCTTCCGGCTCGCAGTCGCGCGCATGCAAGGCGGGCCGCGAACGATAGAGGTAATTGAGGTCGCGAATGAGCTGGCGCACGCGGCGATGCGGAAGATGGTCGAGCAGGTGCCAGTCGAGCTGGCGCTCCTCGCTCCACTCGTCGCGCTGGGCGAACTCCTGCCCCATGAACAGCAGCTTCTTGCCGGGGTAGCCCCACATGAAGGCGTAGTAGGCGCGCAAGGTCGCGAATTTCTGCCAGTCGTCGCCGGCCATCTTGGTCAGCAGCGTGCCTTTGCCGTGCACGACTTCGTCATGCGACAGCGGCAGCACGAAATTCTCGCTGAAGGCATAGACCAGCCCGAAGGTGATCTCGCCGTGGTGGTGCTTGCGGTAGATCGGCTCCTTGGCAAGATACTCCAGCGTATCGTTCATGAAGCCCATGTTCCATTTGAAGCCGAAGCCAAGCCCGCCTTCATGCACCGGCTGCGAAACCTTCGGCCAGGAGGTCGATTCCTCGGCAATGGTGATGACGCCGGGATGCGTGCCATAGACGGCGATGTTCATTTTCTGAAGGAAGCTGACGGCCTCCAGATTCTCCCGCCCGCCACGCTCGTTGGGTATCCATTCGCCGGCCTTGCGCGAATAGTCGAGGTAGAGCATCGAGGCCACCGCATCGACGCGCAGCCCGTCGAGATGGTATTTTTCGGCCCAGAAAAGCGCGTTGTTGACGAGGTAGGAAACGACCTCGCGGCGGCCGAAATTGTAGATCGCCGTGTTCCAGTCCGGGTGAAAGCCTTTGCGCGGATCGGCATGCTCATAGAGCGCCGTGCCATCAAAATGCGCCAACCCATGGGCATCGACCGGAAAATGCGCCGGCACCCAGTCGAGGATGACGCCCACGCCGGCGCGATGCGCGCCATCGACAAAGCGGGCAAAGCATTCGGGATCGCCGAAGCGTGCCGTCGGCGCATAAAGCCCGGTCGTCTGGTATCCCCATGAAGGATCGTAGGGATGCTCGGTGATCGGCATGAATTCGATATGGGTAAAACCGGTGTCGACGACATAGGGTATCAGGCGGTCGGCAAGCTCGTCCCATGACAGGAAAGAACCGTCGTCGCGGCGCTGCCACGAGCCGGCGTGGACTTCGTAGATCGAGATCGGCTCGCGGCGCGGATCTACATTTCGCCAGTGCTTCCTGTGCGCTTCATCGCCCCATTCATGGGCAAGCGGCGCAGCGGTGACGGAAGCCGTCGCCGGGCGCAGCTCCGAGCGGAAGGCGAAAGGATCGGCCTTCAGCGGCAGGTTCTCGCCCTTCGGGCCGATGATCTCGAACTTGTAGGAACGCCCGGCCTCGATATCGGGAATGAAAATTTCCCAGATGCCGATGTCCTGGCGAAGCCGCATGGCATGGCGGCGGCCATCCCATTCGTTGAAATCGCCGACAACCGAGACGCGCCGGGCATTGGGCGCCCAGACCGCGAAATGCACGCCCGACGCCCCTTCGTGCCACAGAAGATGCGCGCCGAGCTTGTCGAAAAGCCTGAGATGCGAGCCCTCGGCGATGAAATAATCGTCCATCGGCCCCAGCACCGGGCCGAATGTGTAGGGATCGGTCAGCCACCACTCGCCGCCGGCATTGCGGGCGCGGTACTTCAGCGGCTGGCGCTTGCGGATAGAGAGCTTGCCTTCGAAGAAGCCGGCATCGTGCCGGCGGGCAAGTTCGCCGACCTCCTTGCCGGCCAGCGTGAAGACGGTGACGAATTCGGCATGTGGCACGAAGCAGCGGGCGACAAAACCCTTTTCTGCTTCCTGGATGCCGAGAACGGCGAAGGGATTTCCATGAGTGCCGGCCACGATCGCCGCGACATCGCTGTCCGAGGCAGTTCCGGGCAGCTTATTCGTCGCGGCTTTGGCGCGCGGCTTGTTCATGTTCTCAGGTTCCCTCCCACTGCTCTTCCGGCAGCTTCATGCAATCACATCATGCAGGCACGTTCCAGATTTCATTGGCATATTGGCGAATGGTGCGGTCGGACGAGAACCAGCC
The DNA here is from genome assembly GCF_003590645.1 of Mesorhizobium sp. DCY119. Classification (NCBI taxonomy): domain Bacteria; kingdom Pseudomonadati; phylum Pseudomonadota; class Alphaproteobacteria; order Hyphomicrobiales; family Phyllobacteriaceae; genus Mesorhizobium; species Mesorhizobium sp. DCY119. The sequence goes on from NZ_CP031834.1 coordinate 3,696,324, forward strand.
CATCCGCGCGACATTGTGGATTGCCTTGGCGTGCCATTCCGGGCTGTTGCGCCAGACGGCATCGACCTGCCGCTGCGCTGCGGCATAGGCGTCGAAATCGGCGGCGACCATGAACCAGTCATGCTCGTAGAGCCCCGACATCAGCTCACGATAGCGGTTAGGATCGTCAGGCGAAAACACCCCGGACGAGATCGCGGCGAGCGCCTGCGACAGTTCCGGCGAGCTTTCGATCACCGCACGCGGATTGTAGCCTTCAGCGCGGCGCTCAGCGACCTGCTCGGTGGTCAGGCCGAAGATGAAGATGTTGTCGTCGCCGACCTGTTCCTTGATTTCGACATTGGCGCCGTCGAGCGTGCCGATGGTGAGTGCGCCGTTCAGCGCGAACTTCATGTTGCCGGTGCCCGAGGCTTCCATGCCGGCCGTGGAAATCTGCTCGGAAAGGTCGGCGGCCGGCATCATGATCTCGGCCGTGCTGACATTGTAGTTCGGCACGAACACGATCTTTAGCAATCCACCCACCGCCGGATCACGGTTGATGACCTTGGCGACGTCGTTGGCCAGCTTGATGATCAGCTTGGCGTTGTGGTAGCTGGGTGCCGCCTTGCCGCCGAAGAATTTTACGCGCGGCATCCAGTCCCGTTCGGGATGCGAGCGGATCTGGTCATAGAGCGCCACCGCCTCGATGATGTTCAGAAGCTGGCGCTTGTATTCGTGGATGCGCTTGATCTGGATATCGAACATGGCCGAGGGATCGACCTTTATCCCCTGCCGTTCCAGCACCAGAGAAGCCAGGCGCTCCTTGTTGGCGCGCTTCACGCCGGCGAATTTTTCGCGGAATGCCGCGTCGTCGGCCAGCGCGTCGAGGTCCTTCAACGCGTTGATATCGTCGAGGAACCTGTCGCCGATCGCCTCGCGTATCAGCCCCGTCAGCCCCGGATTGCACTGGATGAGCCAGCGGCGCGGCGTGATGCCGTTGGTCTTGTTGTTGATACGGTCCGGGTAGAGCTGGTGAAGGTCGGCGAACACCGTTTCCTTCATCAGTTCGGTGTGAAGAGCCGACACGCCGTTGATCGAATGCGAGCCGGCGAAGGCCAGATTGCCCATGCGCACGCGGCGCTCGCCATTCTCCTCGATCAGCGAGATGCGGCTGATCTGCTCGCCGTCGAAATCCGCCTTCGCCCGCGCTTCCAGCAGGATCTGCGCGTTGATCGCGTAGACGATCTGCATGTGGCGCGGCAGCAGGCGTTCGAACAGCGGCACCGGCCAGCTTTCCAGCGCCTCGGGCAGCAGCGTGTGGTTGGTGTAGGCGAAGGTGCGCTTGGTGATGTCCCAGGCGGCGTCGAAATCGATGCCGTGAACATCCATCAGAAGCCGCAGCAGTTCCGCCACGGCGACCGCCGGATGCGTATCGTTCAGATGGATCGCCGCCTTGTCGGGCAGCGAATGCAGTTCGCCATACTGGCTGAGATGGCGCTGGATGATGTCCTGCAGCGAGGCGGTGGAGAAGAAATACTCCTGCCGCAGCCGTAGTTCCTGGCCGGCCGGGCTGGAATCCGCAGGGTAAAGCACGCGCGACAGCGCATCCGCCTTGTTGCTCTCGCGCAGTGCGCCGATATGGTCGCCGGCGTTGAATGTGTCGAGCAGGATCGGATCGACCGGCATGCCGGACCAGAGCCTCAGCGTATTGACGCGGTTTCCGCGCCAGCCGACCACAGGCGTGTCGTAGGCGACAGCCAGAATACGCTCCTGCGGGCGCCAGACGTGGCGCTCCAACCGTCCATCCTTTGTGGTGATGGACTCGACCGCCCCGCCGAAACCGACCTCGAAAGAACGCTCCCGGCGCTCGAATTCCCAGGGATTGCCATGGTCGAGCCAGGTTTCAGGCAGTTCGACCTGCCAGCCGTCGTGGATTTCCTGGCGGAACATGCCGTTGACATAGCGGATGCCATAGCCGTGCGCGGGCACGTCCACTGTCGCCATGCTCTCCATGAAGCAGGCTGCAAGCCGGCCAAGGCCGCCATTGCCGAGTGCTGCGTCAGGCTCCAACGCGGAGATGACATCGAGTTCGACACCCAGCGAGCCAAGCGCGTCGCGCATGCTCTCCATCATGCCGAGATTGGTGAAGGCGTCGCGCATAAGCCTGCCGATCAGGAACTCGAGCGACAGGTAGTAGACGCGCTTGGCGCCTTCGTCATAGGCTTCCTTGGTCGCCTTGACCCATTGGTCGATGATGCGGTCGCGCACCACCAGAATGGAAGCGGTCAGCCAATCGAATTGGGTTGCGACCGACTCGTCCTTGCCGACCCTGTATCGCAGGGCTTTCAGAATCTCTGCGGCAAGGGCCTTGGGGTCGGAATTTTCCAAAATTGGCCGTGGGAGCTCGGATGTGGATGCAAGCGTCATATCGCCTCTAGAGCGTTATCGGTAGCCCGTCTTTACGGCAGGGTCCCAGCATCCTCCCGCAATCAATCTAGTCGATCCGTCAGGATTTTCAATCGATTCAAAGCGCCGCGCGGATTTTACGCAGCCAGCGCTTCTTCCGGCGGGGCTTTTGCCCCCGTCATGAAGGCAACCGCATCCGACATCGTATAATCCTTGGGATCGATGACGCAGAGACGACGGCCAAGCCGGTGAATGTGGATGCGGTCGGCAACCTCGAAGACATGCGGCATGTTGTGCGAGATCAGGACGATCGGAATACCGCGCCGCTTCACGTCAAGAATGAGTTCCAGCACGCGCCGCGATTCCTTGACGCCAAGCGCTGCCGTCGGTTCATCCAGGATGATGACCTTGGAGCCGAAGGCCGCCGCACGGGCCACGGCCACGCCCTGGCGCTGACCGCCGGAGAGCGTTTCCACCGCCTGGCCGATATTCTGGATCGTCATCAGGCCGAGTTCCGTCAGCTTGTCGCGGGCGCGCTTTTCCATCGCCGGGCGATCGAGCATGCGCAGCCACTGGCCCATGAAACCCGGCTTGCGGATTTCGCGACCCAGAAACATGTTGTCGGCGATCGACAGGGCCGGCGAAAGCGCAAGGTTCTGATAGACGGTCTCGATGCCGGCATCACGCGCCTCCATCGGCGACTTGAAGGCGATTGGCTTGCCTTCGAGCCGAATCTCGCCTTCGTCGGGATTCACGGCACCGGATATCGCCTTGATCAGCGAGGATTTGCCGGCGCCGTTGTCGCCGATCACGGCAAGAATCTCGCCGGGATAGAGGTCGAAATCGGCCTGGTTGAGCGCGGTCACGCGGCCATAGCGCTTGACCAGTCCGCGGGCGGTGAGAAGCGGTTGAGTGGCCATGTTAACCCGAAACCTTCCTGATCCATTGATCGATGCCGACAGCGCCGATAATCAGCATGCCGGTCAGCAGGACTTTCCATTGCGGGTCCGCGCCGAGCATGTTGAGACCCATGGACACGACGCCGACGATCATCGCGCCGAACAGCGTGCCGAGGATTGAGCCGCGTCCGCCGAACAGCGAGATGCCGCCGATAACCGTCGCGGTGATTGCCTGCAGATTGTAGTCGGTGACTGCAGCTGACGGCGATATGGAGCCGTTGCGGCCGATGGAGACCCAGGCGGCAAAGGCAGCGATCAAGCCGGCCAGCGCATAGACCGCCATCAGAACCTTCTTGGTCTGGATGCCCGAAAGCTTCGCCGCCTCCGGATCATCGCCGACCGCATAGACATGCCGTCCCCACGCCGTGTGGTTCAGCACGTACCAAAGCACCAGCACCAGAACCACCATCGCGATCACGCCAAGTGTCAGAACCGCGGTCCCGACTTTGAAGTTGACGCCAAAAAGGTGAAGCAGCGGCGCCTGCGCTGCCACGTCCGCGTCCCGGATCGTCTGATTGGCCGAATAGATGAAATTCGTGGCCATCACGATGTTCCAGGTGCCGAGCGTGACGATGAAGGGCGGCAGTTTCATATACGCGACGAGCGCGCCATTCAGCAGGCCGCAAAGCGTACCCACGCCGAGGCCGATCGCAACCGCAAGCGGCGTCGGAAGGCCGTAGGTCACGGCGCAATTGCCCATGACCACCGCGGAGAAAACCATGATGACGCCGATCGAGAGATCGATGCCGGCAGTCAGGATCACCAGTGTCTGCGCCGCGCCCAATATGCCGACGATAGCGATCTGCTGGAGGATGAGCGTGAGCGTGTAGGATGAAAAGAAGCGTCCGCCTATCGCGATGCCGAAAATGGCTACGGAGAGAATGAGGACGATCAGCGGCACAGCTGCCGGGGTCGAATGCAGAAAGTGCTGGATGCGCTTCAGCACCGAAACGCCATGATCCTCGAAAGAGGCGACATTGGTGTCGCTGCTCGAGAGAACCTTTTCGAATTCCTGGGCTTGAGCCATTTGTTCCTCCCACCTGCGTCAAGAAATGCGCAGGAGTTTTCGCTGAGCGCGCATCGGTCTGCGCCGGATTAGGGAGCGCGCTCGGCGCCCCCATCGTCCGCCCAATCCGGCCGGTGATCAAGTCCCGGCCGGTATCCAAAGAAAGGTTCAGGCCGCAATCAGCCCCAGCACTTGGCCGTGCCTTCTTTCGTATCGATCGACTTGACGCCCTCGGCGGGCTTGTCGGTCACCAGATTGACGCCTGTGTCGAAGAATTCCTTGCCCTCGGTGGGCTTGGGCTTGGTACCGTCCTTGGCGAAGTTGGCGATCGCCTCGATGCCGAGTGCAGCCATCTGCAACGGATATTGCTGCGATGTGGCTCCGATCACGCCTTCGGCCACGGACTTCACGCCCGGGCAGCCGCCATCGACGGAGACGATCAGGACATTGCCTTCCATGCCGACAGCCTTGAGCGCCTGATAGGCGCCGACTGCGGCAGGTTCGTTGATCGTGTGGATGACGTTGATCGACGGGTCCTTCTGGAGAAGGTTTTCCATCGCCTTGCGGCCACCCTCTTCATTGCCGTTGGTCACGTCGTGGCCGACGATGCGCGCATCGTCCTCATCGCCGATCTTGGCCGGGTCTTTCGGGTCGATACCGAAGCCGATCATGAAGCCCTGGTCGCGAAGCACGTCGACGGAGGGCTGCGACGGCGTCAGATCGAGGAAGCCGATCTTGGCATCCTTGGCCTTATCGCCGAGTGTCGCGGCAGCCCAGGCGCCGATCAACTTTCCAGCCTCGAGATTGTCCGTGGCGAATGTGGCGTCGGCGGCATCGAGCGGGTCCAGCGGCGTGTCGAGCGCGATCACCAGCAGTCCGGCGTCGCGGGCTTTCTTGACCGAGGGCACGATGCCCGCGGTATCGGACGCTGCGATCAGGATGCCCTTGGCGCCGTCGGCGATGCAGCTTTCGATCGCCGCAACCTGGCTTTCGGAGTCGCCGTCGATCTTGCCGGCGTAGCTTTTGAGATTGACACCCAGTTCCTTGGCCTTGGCCGTGGCGCCTTCCTTCATCTTGACGAAGAATGGGTTGGTGTCGGTCTTGGTGATCAGGCAGGCGCTTACGTCGGCGGCCGACGCAGGTGCTGCGAAAGTCATGAGCGCGGCAGCGGCAGCGCCGAAAACGGTCGACTTCAAGAATGCGATCTTGGTCACGGTATTCCTCCCAGTAAGAACAAACCAATGCCGTTTGGACATCGTCACACAGACGCCGAGGCACCTTGTCCCGCCCCGATCATCTGCCGCTAGAAAACATCAGCCAAACCGATCTGTCAATAATTAAATCACTCTTATTTATTATTGACAAAAGGGCCTTGCCTTGCGCATTGTTTCTGCAAAAAGACATCAGGAATGACGGGAGGAAGATGGGTGGAGACTGGCGACCCCGGGCGCAATTCGCCCCTTTTGGCTGACAGCCATTTTCATCGCGGCACGAACCAGAGCGGCATGCGCGATCACAACGAGCGGCTGGTGCTTTCGCTCGTGCGCCAGCATGGCAGCCTCGCCAAGACCGACATTGCCCGCATGACGCGACTGTCGGCGCAGACCGTGTCGGTAATCATGCGCGAACTGGAAGAGGACGGGCTACTGCTGCGGCAGGAACCCATTCGCGGCAAGATCGGACAGCCCTCCATCCCGATGGCGCTGAACCCAGAGGGCGCATATTTCCTCGGCCTGAAAATCGGGCGGCGCAGCGCCGAACTGGTGCTGATCGACTTTCTCGGCAACATCCGGTCGATGCGCCAGCACTCCTACCGTTATCCGGCTCCGC